>MKWA01000026.1:6219-29470 GCA_001899285.1 Rhizobiales bacterium 64-17 | reverse complement strand
ACTACGGCGGCGCGGGTCCGACGGGTGGTGGTCATCCGAGCGACAAGTGGGGCTACGCGGTCGGCGCGGGCATCAAGCTGAATGCTCCGATGATCGGCGTCGGCGACTACCTCCAGGCGCAGGTCAACTTCGCCGAGGGTGCGTCCCGTTACGTGTTCGCCACCCCGAACAGCAACTGGGGCTATGGCAACGGTACCGGCAATGTGGCGGCGTACGGCATCATGTCTGATGCGGTTTACGGCGGCACGATCGCGGCTGGTAACGCTTCCGGCGCCGAGCTGACCAAGACCTGGGGCTTCAACGCTGCTTACGAGCACTTCTGGAACCCGGCCTGGCGCACCTCGCTGTACGGCGGCTACGCGGCCGTCCGCTACAACGATCGTGGCAACGCCATGCTCTGCGTGCTGCAGGGTAACGGTGTCGGTGCTGGTACCACCGCTGTTGCCGGCGCTGGTTGCGACAACAACTGGTCGACCTGGTGGCTCGGTTCGCGCACCCAGTGGAACGTCACCAAGGACTTCTACATGGGCGTCGACGTGTTGTACTCCCAGCTGACCAGTGCTTCGAGCGGCCTCGTGGCTGTCCCGACGCGCAACGAAGACAACGTGGCGGTTCGCTTCCGCGTCCACCGCGACTTCATGCCCTGATCGTCTGATCTAAGGCATAAGAGTCCAAGAGAACCCCGGCGGGAAACCGCCGGGGTTTTTCTTTGCGTCGGTGTGAGAGACGATCCGGGAGCAGGGCGTCAGGCGGGGCACAAAGCTTAAGCGCTGGCGTCGCAGCGCCGGGCGAAGGCCGCGATCCGGGCGATCACGTCCGGCTCGCGCAGGAGCGGCGGGTGGCCCTGATCCGCGACCACGAGGGTGTCGAGATCGGGCCGGCGCCGGCGCATCTCGTTCACCGTCGCGGGCGAGAGAATGTCCGACAGTGCGCCGCGGATCACCATCAGCGGCTTGCCGCGCAGGGCATCGAATTCGTTCCATAGCGCCGGCAGCGGCGTGTCCGGCGTGAGGCCGTCCAGTCCGCGGGCGAGCGCGGGATCATAGGTCGGGATCAGACTGTCGCCATCGGGGCGGAAGCCGCGTTGCGCCGCCGCGTGCCAGTCGGCGTCGGTGAGGTTGGGGAATTGATCGGCGAACAGACGCTTCAGGGTCGCGGCTGCTTCGTCATAGCTTCGCGGTGCACCCATGTGGCCGACATAGGATTTGATCCGCAACAAACCAGCACGCTCGATCACCGGACCGATATCGTTGAACACCACGCCAGCGATCAACTCCGGCCGGATTGCCGCCAGCACCATGGCAATCAGTCCGCCGCGCGAGGTGCCGACGATGATCGCTGGCGCGGCGTCGAGCCCCTGCAGCACGCCGATCACATCGCCGGCCTCGACCGGCACCGTGTAGTTCGCCGGATTGGCGTCGTAGTCTGATTGTCCGCGGCCGCGATAGTCGAGCGCGAGGACACGCCGTGGCCGCTGCGGATCGGTGGCCAGCGCCTGTGCCAGCGGCGCGAAATCGGCGCCGGTGCGCGTCAGGCCGGGCAGGCACAGGATGGTCCGCGCATCCGGATGATCGCTGCCATAGCAGGCGACATGCAGGCGCAGTCCATCATGGGTGACGACAGTTTCGCTACGCGAAGGAGACGGCACGGACGGCGTATCAGGCGTGACCGTCACGCTCAGTTGGTCTCGCCGCCGCGCCGAATATCCGCATCGATCTGCAGCCGCGATCCGCCGCCGAACCGCACGCGATAGACTTGCAGGTTTTCCAAAATGCGCGGCACGTAGTTGCGCGTCTCGGAGATTGGAATCCGCTCCACCCAGTCAACCGGATCGACATTCGGGTCGCGCGGATCACCATAGGCCGCGACCCATTGTTTCACGCGGCCCTGACCGGCGTTATAGCCGGCAAAGGTCATGATGTAGGAGCCGCGATAGATGTTGATCAGGTTGCCGAGTTCGGCCGCGCCCATCTGCATATTGTAGATGGGATCCTTGAGCAGCCGCATCTTGTCGTAGACGACCTTGAACTTCTTGGCGATGTACTGGCCGGCAGCCGGCGTCACCTGCATGAAGCCCATGGCATTCGCCGGCGACACGACCTTCTGGTTGAAGTGGCTTTCCTGGCGCGCGATCGAATAGGTCACCGCCGGCTCAACCGCCGGACCGACATTGGTGTAGGAGGGAAGACCGACGGTCGGGAACGCATAATGCTCGAACGGCAGGCCGCGCCCATGCGCCGCTTTGCCCATCAGCACCAGCGCGCGGCCGTCCTTGTGCCGTTCGGCGAGCTCGCCGAGGGCGGCGAGACCGTTGGCGTCGGTGGCGCGGCCGCCGAGTTCGGCCATGATTGAGGCGACCAGATCCCGCTCGTCGAGCGAGTAGAGGATATCGACCGCGCGCACCACTTCCAGCCGGTTATTGGCCGCGCGTTCCTGTGCGCTGAACTGAGGCGCCGGGCGCAGGCCAACTTCCGGCAGGCCGAGCTTGGCGCGGGCGAGTTGACCGTAATAGGTCGCCGAATGCACCGCCGCCGCTTCATAAAAGGCGCGGGCCTGCGCTTTCTGGCCCATCGCTTCGGCGGCGCGGCCTTCCCAGTAGCCGGCGCGCGACAGCGCGTGCGGATTGTCGGTTCCGTCCGGAATCCGCGCGAAATGCTTGGCAGCTGTCACGGGATCGTTGAGGAAGCGGAGCGCCAGCCAGCCGCAGGTAAAATGCTGGTCGGCGCGGTAATTGCCGCGCGGCGGCGAGGGGACATTCACGGCGAGACGATAGGCGGTACGAGCGTCGCCGGCGTCAAGCACCTTGCGCACCAGCAGCCGCCGCTCCACCCACCATTGATCCGCGTCGTAGATCTGGTTGATGTCCGTCGGTGCATCGAGCATCAGCCGGGCGGCGGCCTCGGGTTCGTCCTTCTTGCGCAGATATTGCGAGCGGGCGAACAGGTAGCCGGGATCGTGCCGCGCCGCGCTCGGCACGGCTTCGAGTGCGGTTTTCGCATCGACGCCCCTTTTGCCGACGGCGATGCGAGCCTTGGCGATCAGCACGTCGTTGTGGCCGAGCCGTTGCGCGGCGCGCAGGCCGCCATCGCTGTCGCCGGCATAGAGGCGGAGATTCATCCGCGCGCGATGGTCGCCGGCGGTGAGGAGCGCACCGAACATGTCGAGCGCGCGGCTTTCGACCTCTCCCGACATTTCATCGTTGCGCCAGGCGTCGCGGACCAGCGCGGTCGCCCGCGCACGGTCGCCCTGCGCCAATACTGCGCGGGCGAGCACCAGCTTGCCCTTGCCGCTGGTTGGCTCACGATCGGCGAAGAATGCGCGGACCGTGGCGTCGTCACGCTTGTCGTCCCACAGCGCGTTTTCCGCGCGGCGGGTCAAGAGCGGAATATGGGGCCAGCTTGGATTGTCGGCGACGAAGGCTTCGAACCGCTCGAAGCTCGGATTGGTACGGTCGCTGCGGAGATAGAGATATTCGGCGAGCTTGCGCGCGACCGGATCGAGAATCCCGTTCATGGTCGAGAGCGCATCGGCATCCTTGCCCTTGCGGGCATACTCCAGGACGCGGCGAACGGCGGAGACGTCGGAATCCGACGTGGTCGCGGTGGCGCTTGCAGCGAATTTCACGCTGGCCTGCCGGAACGCGCGCGGCAGGAGCGGGCGCTGCAACTGCGCCGGCGTGCCGACCGCGGCATAAGCCTCAAGGCCACGCTGCTTGGCGGACCGCTGCTCCGCCGCGGATTGGGGCGCGTGCAGTGTGAGCGGCGCATTCGGGATGGCAGCCGGACGGGGGCGCGGCACCGGGACCGATCCCTTGAGCGGCGCCGCAAACGCCGCGCCCGTCGCGCCGATGAGTGCGACAGTTCCCAGGAAGCCGATCGTTTTCAGTGCGTTACCGCTAGTCACCCCGTGATGCCCCGTTCGCGCCAGATCATAGCCGGATTCGGTCCGGCTCGTGGCTACCTTGACCGACAACACTAACGACTTGGTTACCTTGGGCAGTTGCCGGCAGCCCGAAGCGCCCATAGCCCGAATCCGCGGCGAAAACGCGGCAACTTCCGGGCGGACGGCTCTCCTCACGAGTTCCGTGAGGTTTGGTTACTCCCATCAAACCCATTGATCCCTTTCATCAAAGGCCGCTTACCGGTATTGATGCCGAAGGGCCGGGCAATGTCCCGTCCGGCCACAGCGAAGGAACGCAGGAACGCAGCTATGTCCGGCCCATCGACCAGTGCCACCGCCAAGAATGCGAAGTCCAATTTCCGGGGGTCATTTACCGCGCTGGTGACGCCGTTCAAAAACGGTGCGCTCGACGAGCGCGCGTTCCGCGACCTGGTGGATTGGCAGATCGCCGAGGGAACCAATGGCCTGGTGCCAGTGGGAACCACGGGCGAGAGCCCGACGCTCTCCCACGATGAGCACCGCAAGGTCGTCGAATGGTGCATCGACCAGGCCAAGCGCCGCGTTCCGGTGATCGCCGGCGCTGGCTCGAACTCGACCGAGGAGGCGATCGAACTGTCGCGCCATGCCGAGCAGGCCGGTGCCGACGGCGTGCTGATCGTCACGCCCTATTACAACAAGCCGACCCAGGAAGGAATGTATCGCCACTTCAAGGCGATCAACGACGCCATCAACATCCCGATCATCATCTACAATATTCCGGGACGTTCGGTGGTCGATATGTCGGTCGATACCATGGCGCGGCTCTTTGAACTCAAGAACATTACCGGGGTGAAAGATGCGACCGCCAATGTGCTGCGCGTGTCGCAGCAGCGTGCGGCGATGGGGCCGGGCTTCAACCAGCTCTCCGGCGAAGACGGCACCGCGCTCGGCTTCATGGCGCATGGTGGCCATGGCTGCATTTCGGTAACGTCGAATGTTGCGCCGCGGCTGTGCTCGGAATTTCAGAGTGCCTGCCTGCGTGGCGATTACGCGGCAGCGATGCAGTTGCAGGACAAGCTGCTGCCGCTGCATCAACATCTCTTCATCGAGACCAATCCGTCGCCCGCCAAGTACGCGCTGTCGCTGCTTGGCAAGTGCAGCGACGATGTGCGGCTGCCGATGGTCCCGCTTGCGGAATCATCGAAGGCGGCGGTCCGTGGTGCGATGGTGCACGCCGGGCTGATCAACTGAGGGGACTGAGGAAGACTGCACATGCTCGATGAATTCAAAAAATTTGCGCTGCGTGGCAACGTTGTCGACCTCGCGGTCGGTGTGATCATCGGTGCTGCATTCGGCGCGATCGTCAACTCTCTGGTTGCCGATGTGATCATGCCAGTCATCGGCGCGATCACCGGTGGTCTCGATTTCTCCAACTACTTCATCGCACTGTCGAAGAACGTCACCGCCACCTCGCTGGTTGAGGCGAAGAAGCAGGGCGCGGTGTTGGCCTGGGGCAGCTTCCTCACGTTGGTGATCAATTTCGCGATCATCGCCTGGGTGCTGTTCATGATCATCCGTGGCATGAACAAGATGCTGAAGAAGGAAAAGGCGGAAGAGCCGCCGCCCGCCCCCTCGAAAGAGGAAGTGCTGCTCACCGAAATCCGCGACATCCTGAAAGCAAAGTAAGCGAGACATCGCCGGCGCGCGCATGCGAGCGCGCGCCGGCTTTTTATTCATGGCCAGTTCACCCTCCAAAGCGCCAAAACCGAAGGTCATTGCCGATAACCGCAAGGCCCGGTTCAACTATGCGATCGGCGACGTGGTGGAGGCGGGGATTGCCCTGACCGGCAGCGAAGTGAAGTCGATGCGCTCCGGCAAGGCGACGATTTCCGAATCCTATGCCGACGCCCGCGGCGGCGAAATCTGGTTGGTGAATGCCAATATCCCGGAATATCTCCAGGCCGGCCGGTTCAACCATGCGCCGAAGCGGCCGCGCAAACTGCTGCTGCATGCGCGCCAGATCAGCAAGCTGATCGGCGCGATCGAGCGCGACGGCATGACCATCGTGCCGCTGAAGCTCTATTTCAACGACAAGGGCCGCGCCAAGGTCGAGATCGCGCTCGCCAAAGGCAAGAAAGCCTACGACAAGCGCGCGACCGAGAAGAAGCGGAGCTGGGACCGCGAGCGCGGCCGGCTGATGCGCGACCGCGGCTAATTGCGGTTTCTGAAGCTGCTGCTAACCCAGGTCGCCGGCGATCGCCTGCGCAGCATCGACGACATGCGGCGCGAATTCGCGCAGCTTCGCCGGCGTGACGCGCGCCGATAATCCCGAGACGCCGACGGCGGCAACAGCCAGATGTTCCTGCGCGAGAATGGGGGCGGCGATGCCGGACACCGCCTCGTGCCACTCGCCGCGGGTGGTGGCGAAGCCGTTCCTGCGGATGGTCTGCAATTCGCGCTCGAGCCTGGCCGGCTCGACAATGGTGCGCGCGGTGAAGCGGCGCAGCGACGCCGCGATCCGCTGCCGTGTCTCGTTGTTGGCGAACGCCAGCAGGGCCTTGCCCGTGGCGCTGCAATGCGCCGGCCCGCCGCCGCCGAGCCGCGAATAGGCGGCGACGGGATGCGGGCTGTCGATCTTTTCGAGATAAGTGACTTCGCCGTTTTCGAGAACCGACAGATGCACTGTCTCGCCGGTGCGTTCCGAAAGCTTGCGCAGATGCGGGCGGGCGATCCCGCGAATATCCATCTGCTCGGAGATGCGGCTGCCGAGCTTCCACGTCTTCAGTGTGGCGCGATAGCGTCCGTCGCTGTCCTGTCGCGCGTAGCCGCAATGGATCAGCGTCTTGAGCGCGCGATGCGCATTGCTTTTGATCAGACCGGCCGCAGTGGCGACCTCTGCGAGTGCCATCGCGTCCCGGCCGGAAACCAGTGTCTCCAGCACATGAAGTCCCTTGATCAGTGTCGTGTCCATCGGCCGCCTCGGACAAATCCGTTCCACAGAGCCGGTTGACAGCGCAATGGCGCCGTCGTTACCGTCAGTAATAATAGAAATACATTCTGAATAATAGAATGTAAAATGCCGTCCTCACCCAGACGGCGAGGGAGACGGGCAAGGGAGACAAGGATGGCGGGTTCGAGACAGCGTGGGGCTGCCGCGCGGGGCGCGAAACAAGCAGGGGCACGCGGCAAAGGCCCGCTGTCGGCGCTGCGGCTGAAAGCGCCGGCCAGGGTCGCGGCAAAGGTCAGGGCGTTGCAGGACGACTCGCAGCGCCGCCTCGGCTTCGTCCGCAATTTCCTCCAGCTTCCGATTGAGGCCGACCGGCTGACCCTTCTGCAAGGCTATCTCGACCGGTTGATGCGTAGCGACGACGCGGCGCTGCCGCCGCAGGAGCGCGAATTGCTCGCTTTGGTGGTCAGCGTCGAAAACCGGTGCGACGTCTGCGTGATGTCGCATGCGGTTGCGTTGCAGCGGCACGGCCTCGATAAATCGCTGGTCGACACGCTGACCATCAACTGGCGCAGCGCCGCGCTCACCAGACGGCAGCGGGCGCTTGCGGAATTCGCGTGGCGGCTGACGGCGCGCCCGACCGAAGCGGACGAAAGCTATCTCGATCTGTTGCGCCGTGCCGGATTGCGCGAGGAGCAGATCCTCGAGGCAGCGCAGATCGTCGCGATCTACAACGCCAACAATCGCTTCAACACGGTGATCGGTCTCAAGGTCAATCCGGAGGCGCATGCGGCGTTCCGCAAAGCCTGAGATCGATCGGCATCGCATTCACTGACAGGGAGAGACGTCATGGCGAAAATTCGGCATATCGCGATCGCGGTCGAGGACGTGAAGGCAACGGCGGAGTTCTACAAGAAGGCGTTCGATCTCGAAGAGGTCAATGTGTTCCCGAACAGCATTCTGCTGTCGGACGGCACGGTGAGCCTCGCGATCCTCGACGTGAACCGCAACAAGAATGCGCCGAACGCGCAGGTCGGCCTGCATCACATCGGTTTCCAGATCAAGGATATCGATGAAGCGAGCAAGCAGGTCGAAGCCTGTGGCGGCAAATTCCTTGGCTCGATCGTTGACAGCCGCGCGGCGAGCGGCGGCAAGACCGAGCGTAAATATTACGACCCGAACGGCATTCGTCTCGACGTTTCGAACGAAGATCACGCGCGCAACGTCTGGCGCATTCCGGTCTGACACCAAAAAAAGCACGGCCATCGGAATGGCCGGCATGGCAGAGGGAGGATCAACACAATGTGGCGTATCATCGGACTCGTGCTGGCGCTGATCGCGCCGGGACTCATGTCGCAGGCGTCGGCGTCGGATGATTATCCGTCGAAGCCGGTCCGGATCATCGTGCCGTATGCGGCCGGCGGCCCGGCCGACATTCTCGCCCGCCTGATTGGGCAGAAGATGTCGGACGATCTGGGCCAGCAATTCATCGTCGACAACCGTCCGGGCGCGGGCGGCTCGATCGGCGCGACGCAGGTGGCGCGCTCTCCGGCGGATGGCTACACGCTGCTGGTGGCTCCGGTCGGCGTCATCGCCATCAATCCGTGGATCTACGCCAATCTGTCCTACGATCCGCTGCGCGATTTCGAGCCGGTGACGCTGCTCGCGAAGTCGCCGTTCGTGCTGGCGGTCAATCCGGCCTTGCCGATCAAGACGCTGGCCGATTTCGTCGCCTATGCGAAGAAGAATCCCGGCCATGTGAAAGTCGCCAATCCCGGCACCGGGACCGGCCAGCATTTGACCTCGGTTTATTTTGCGGCGGAAGCCGGGATTGAAACGGTGCAGGTGCCATATCGCGGCAGCGCGCCGGGCACCAATGATCTGCTCGCTGGCACGGTTGATGCGCAGTTCGATCTCGCGCCGTTGTTGCCACATATCGCCGCCGGCAAGCTCAGGGCCATCGCGGTAACGGCCGACCACCGGCTGCCATCGCTGCCGAATGTGCCGACCATCGCCGAATCCGGTTTCCCGAAATTCGAGATGGAGGCCTGGAATAGCCTGGTCGCGCCGGCCGGTACGCCGAAGGCGATCGTCGACAAGCTGCAACAGGCGGTCGCCAAAGCGGTGAGCGATCCGTCCGTGCGCGGCAAGCTGACCGGGCAGGGCTATGAGCCGGGCGGCGGCAAGGCCGAGGCGACACGTACCTTCTTCAAGGCCGAACTCGACAAATACAAACCGGTCGTGAAAGCTGCCAACGTTCCCGTGAACTGAACGCGCTCTGCCGACACGTCCGTCGCGCATCGCGCGGCGGACGTGAGGCAAACCATGAACGACATCGCGACCGACCCGAACCGCTTGCCGGAGGATCTGCCGGTACCCATCGATGATGGCGCGGCGGATCATCTCACTGGCGCGCGGGTGGCGGCGGTGACGCTCGCCGCGACCGACGGCACGCCGGTCGATCTTTCGGCGCTGCCGGGCCGCACCGTGGTCTATCTCTATCCTCGCACCGGCGTTCCCGGCGTCCCGAATCCAACCGGCTGGGACGCGATCCCCGGCGCGCGGGGCTGCACGCCGCAGTCCTGCGGCTTCCGCGACCATCATGCCGAACTGCGCCAACTCGGCGTACGATATCTATTCGGCCTGTCGACCCAGGACACTGCTTATCAGCGTGAGGCGGCGCAGCGTTTGCACCTGCCGTTCGCGCTGTTGTCGGACGAGCATTTGGTGCTGACGAAAGCGATGCGGCCGCCGACCTTCGTGGCCGACGGCATGACGCTGATGCGCCGCATGGCGCTCGTCATTGACGATGGCGTGGTCAGCAAGGTGTTCTATCCGGTGTTTCCGCCGGACCGGAACGCGGGCGAGGTGATCGCCTGGCTCAAGGCGCATCCGCGCCGCTGATGAAACCGGTCAACCGTCGAGGAAATCGCGCACCGACTTGAACACCGCGCGAAACATCTTCGGCGTCAGCACGCCGGTATTGGTGTTGTAGCGCGAGCAGTGATAGCTCGAGAACACCGCGACCTTGCCGATCTCGGCGCGCCCGCCATGGGTGAATGGCGCGGCCTTGCGCGCGGCGCCGAGCGCCAGCACCGTGCTCTCGTGGCCGATGCGGCCGAGCGTGACGATGGCGCGCAGCTTTTTCATTTCGGCGATGGTCGGCGTCAGGAACTCGCGGCAGGTCTTGATCTCGGCGGTGGTCGGCTTGTTCTCCGGCGGCACGCAGCGCACCGCATTGGTAATGCGGGCATCGACCAGCTTGAGGCCATCGTCCGGCCGCTCGTCATAGACGCCGGTGGCGAAGCCGTATTCGATCAGCGTCGCGTAAAGAAGATCGCCGGCCCAGTCTCCCGTGAACGGCCGGCCGGTACGGTTCGCGCCTTGGAGGCCGGGCGCCAGCCCAACGATCAGCAGCTGCGCGTCGCGTGATCCAAACGAGGCGACCGGCGCGTTGTGCCAGTCCGGCTGGCGCGCACGCCATTGCTCCCGGAAAGCGACCAGGCGCGGGCAGCGCGGACAGTCCGGACCCGGTTTTCCGCTGAGGCGAGAAGGCGACGGCACGATGGAAAGACTATCAGTCCTCGTAGTCGTCGTCAGCGGTCGGGGCCGTGCTGCGCTGGGTCGGCCGCTGCAGGAATTGGGGGGTGTGCTGGCGTGGATCGCGGCTGCCTTCGCGCGGCGGCGGACGGTCGCCGGGATCGCGGCCGATCTTGCCCTGCAGTTCAACGATATCGAGGAAGATGTCGCACTGCCGGCGCAACTCGTCGGCAATCATCGGCGGCTGGGTCGAGATCGAGGAGACTACCGTGACGCGCACGCCGTGCCGCTGCACCGCCTCGACCAGCGAGCGGAAGTCGCCGTCGCCGGAGAACAGCACCATGTGGTCGATCTTGGGGGCGAGCTCCATGGCGTCGACCGCCAGCTCGATGTCCATATTGCCCTTGATCTTGCGGCGGCCGGTCTGGTCGACGAATTCCTTGGTCGCCTTGGTGACGACGCTATAGCCATTGTAGTCGAGCCAGTCGATCAACGGGCGGATCGAGGAGTATTCCTGATCCTCGATCACCGTCGTGTAATAGAACGCGCGCAGCAGATAGCCGCGCGACTGGAATTCCCGCAGCAGGCGCTTGTAGTCGATATCGAACCCGACCGCCTTGGCTGTCGCGTAAAGATTGGCGCCATCAATAAACAAAGCGATTTTTTCGCCGGGAACTGTCATCGATCGTCTCTTTCGTCGGTTGGGCGGGCAATGGAATGTGCGGCGCGGACGCGCCGTGAGCTCGCTGGGGTGTGGTCGGTGCCGGCGGTTCGTTCAAAACGAACGATCCCGCGTGGCGGAAGAAGCAATGGTCCTTGGCCAATGATCGTCGGCAATGCGTCTGCGAGGATGCCGCCCCCGGATCCTCGAAACCATGCGATATCAGAGGGTTGGCGGCAGGAAAACCGAGCATCGGTTGCAGGGGGAGGGAATTTCGCCCTTGCACTTTGCCGGGGGTGGGGATACGTAACGCCAAAATCCACGCAAATCGTCCCATTCAGGAGCACCCGAGCCGATGGCCCGTGTCACCGTCGAAGACTGCATCGACAAGGTCGAAAACCGTTTCGACCTCGTGCTGCTCGCCAGCCACCGCGCCCGCATGATTTCGTCGGGGTCGCAGATCACTCTCGACCGCGATAACGACAAAAATCCGGTCGTCTCGCTGCGCGAGATCGCGGAAAAGACGGTTTCCCCGGAAGATCTCAAGGAAGACCTGATCCATTCGCTGCAAAAGTATGTCGAGGTCGACGAGCCGGAACCCGACGTGCCGCTGGTTGGCGCCGCCCCCGGATCGAGCGTCGATTCGGACGATACCGAGGTCACGGTCGACCGCATGACCGAAGAGGAACTTCTCAAGGGTCTCGAGGGCCTCGCGCCCCCGGAAGAGCAGCCCGAAGAGGAAGAATAAAGCGGAAGAATAAGGTTCCGGTGCCCTCCGGGCGCCGCGATGGATACCAAGGCCCGGCCAATGAGCCGGGCCTTTTTCATGGTCGGGTTACCGCGCTGCCGGAACGGCCTTGTTTGACGGGTAAACCGTTGTGATATCGTCTTTTTGATCCGCCCGGACATGACTCGCCGGGCGGCAAGGGTATCGTATGAGCACGCTTGAGACCGATCTTGGCCGTTCGACGGCTCCCGGTTCCTCCGGGGGACGGCCGGTCGCGGGCGGGGAGGCACGGTCGCCGGTTGCGCCGGCCGAGCGGCGGCCGAAGCTGATGCGGCAGACGGATCTGATCGACCGGGTCAGCCGCTATAATCCCGATACCGACGAGGCGTTGCTCAATCGAGCCTATGTCTACGCCATGAAGGCCCATGGTGAGCAGAAACGCGCCTCGGGCGATCCATACTTCTCGCATCCGCTGCAGGTCGCGGCGATCCTCACCGACCTCAAGCTCGACGATGCGACCATCGCGGCGGCGCTGCTGCACGACACGATCGAGGATACCGCGACGACCCGCGCGGAGATCGACGAACTGTTCGGCGCCGAGATCGGCATGCTGGTCGAGGGGCTGACCAAGCTCAAGAAACTCGACCTTGTCACCAAGGAAGCCAAGCAGGCGGAAAACCTGCGCAAGCTGCTGCTGGCGATCGCCGCAGACGTGCGCGTGCTGCTCGTCAAGCTCGCCGACCGGCTGCACAATATGCGCACGCTGCAATATATGCGGCCTGAAGCGCGTATCCGCGTCGCGCAGGAAACTCTCGACATCTATGCGCCGCTCGCCGGTCGCATGGGCATGCACGAGATGCGCGAAGAACTTGAAGAGCTTGCGTTCCGCGAGATCAATCCGGAAGGCTACGCGGTGGTCAGCGAGCGGCTCAATGCGCTCGCCGGTCGACAGCAGCACCTGATCGCGGAGATTGAAGATCAGCTTGCCCACAAGCTCGCCGATCGCGGCATTGCCGCCAAAGTCACCGGACGGCGCAAGCGCGCCTATTCGGTATGGCGCAAGATGGAGCGCAAATCGATCGGCTTCGAGCAACTGTCCGACATCTTCGGCTTCCGCGTGCTGGTGAAGACGATCGACGAGGTCTATGCGGCGCTCGGCATCGTCCACACCACCTGGCCGGTGGTGCCGACGCGGTTCAAGGATTACATCTCGACGCCGAAGGGTAACGATTATCGCTCGATCCACACCACGGTGATCGGCCCCGGCAAGCAGCGCGTCGAACTGCAGATCCGCACCTTCGAGATGCACGAGATCGCCGAATACGGCATCGCCGCGCACGCGCTTTACAAGGACCAGCTCGGCTCGCCGACTGAACTGCTGGCGCGCGAGTCGCGCGCCTATGCCTGGCTGCGGCATACCGTCGAGATGCTGTCGGAAGGCTCGAACCCGGAAGAGTTCCTCGAACACACCAAGCTCGAACTGTTCCAGGACCAGGTGTTCTGCTTCACGCCGAAGGGCGCGCTGATCGCGCTGCCGCGTGGCGCGACGCCGATCGATTTCGCCTATGCGGTGCACACCGATATCGGCAACACCGCGGTCGGCTCCAAGATCAACGGCAAGATCGCGCCGCTCGTCTCCGAATTGGGCAACGGCGATGAGGTGGAGATTATCACCTCGAAAACGCAGACCACGCCGCCGGCGGCGTGGGAATCGCTGGTCGTCACCGGCAAGGCGCGCGCCGCGATCCGCCGCGCGACCCGCGTCGCCGTGCGCAGCCAGTATGCCGGCCTCGGCCGCCGCATCGTCGAGCGCCTTTTCCAGCGCGCCGGTCTCGCTTACGTCGAGGATAAGCTCACCACGGCGCTGCCGCGACTCGCGCGCGCGTCGGTGGAGGACGTGATGTCGGCGGTCGGCCGCAGCGAGTTGAAAGCGTCCGACGTCGCGCGCGCGATGTACCCCGATTTCAAGGAAGAACTGGCCGCGGCGCGCGCCAAGAAAAAGGCCGAGAGCAGCGCCAGCCGCTGGTTCAATCTCAAGCGGTTCAAACCGACGCGCGGCGCCGCGCCGGACCCGATCGGTCCGCCGGCGATCCCGATCCGCGGCATCAATTCCGATCTGCCGGTGCGGTTCGCGCCGAACGGCGGCGCGGTGCCGGGTGATCGCATCGTCGGCATCCTCAATCCGGGCGAGGGGATCACGATCTATCCGATCCACTCGCCGTCACTCAGCGAATATGAGGATGTGCCGGAGCGATGGCTCGATGTGCGCTGGGACGATGACGGTCCGCCGCAACGCTTCCCGGCGCAGCTTGCGGTGCAGTCGGCGAACACGCCTGGCTCGCTGGCGCAGATCACCCAAGTGATCGCCGAGAACGACGGCAACATCGATAACATCCGCATGGCGCGCCGCGCGCCGGACTTCACCGACATGACCATCGACCTCTCAGTTTATGACCTCAAGCACCTCACCGCAATCATCGCGCAACTGCGCGCCAAGCCGGTCGTCGCCAAAGTCGAACGGGTGAACGGCTGATCCCAATGAAGCTGAAGTCATGACAGGGCATGCCGTTCCGAGGCTCGGCGTCAACGTCGATCACGTCGCCACGATCCGCAACGCGCGTGGCGGCCGTCTGCCCGATCCGGTGCGCGCGGCGAATCTCGCCATTGCCGCCGGGGCTGACGGCATCACCGCGCATCTGCGCGAGGACCGCCGCCATATCCGCGACGACGACATGGCGCGGCTCAAGGCCGAGATCGACAAGCCACTGAATTTCGAAATGGCGGCGACGCGGGAGATGGTGGCGATCGCGTTGCGCACCGCGCCGCATGCGTCTTGTATCGTGCCGGAGCGGCGCGAGGAACGCACCACCGAGGGCGGACTCGATGCCGCCGGTCAGCGCGCGCAGCTTGCGCCGATGATCGACGAGTTGCGCGGCGCCGGCATCCGCGTCTCGCTGTTCATCGCCGCCGATCCGGCGCAGATCGAAGCTGCGGCGTCTCTGCGCGCGCCGGTGATCGAGTTGCACACCGGTGCGTGGTGCGACGCGATCGCGGACGGTCATGCGGATCGCGCCGCCGCGGAATGGTCGCGGATCGTCGCGGGCACCGCGCTCGGCGCGAAACTTGGGCTTGAGGTGCATGCCGGGCATGGTCTTGCGTTTGACACCGCCGAACGGATCGCGGCGCTGCCGGCCATCGCCGAACTGAACATCGGTCATTTCCTGATCGGCGAGGCGGTATTCGACGGCCTTCCCAGCGCGATCGGGTTGATGAAGGACGCCATCGCGCGGGGCCGTAAAGCGGCGAGGCTGGCATGATCCTCGGCCTCGGCTCGGACATCACCGACGTCCGGCGCATCGCCGAGGTGCTGGAGCGCCACGGCGACCGTTTCCTGCAACGCGTCTACACCGAGGTGGAGCGCGCCAAGGCCGAGCGCCGTAAAAATCGGGTCGAGACCTATGCCAAGCGGTTTGCGGCCAAGGAAGCCTGCGCCAAGGCGCTCGGCACCGGCATCCGCAACGGCGTCTGGTGGCGGGACATGGGGGTCGTCAACCTGCCGTCCGGCCGTCCCACCATGAAGCTCACCGGCGGCGCCTTGCGCCGCCTCGAAGCGATGACGCCGCCCGGCCATGTGGCGCGGATCGACCTCACCATCGCCGACGAAGGTCCGATGGCGCAAGCGTTCGTCATCATTTCCGCCGAGCCAGCCGGGGTCGCCCCGGACGCCATCCCGAGACCGTGAAACCGCCACGAAAAGACACCAAGCCTGCGGGGCAGCATTGTGATGGCGGTTCATTGCGCGGTGTTCCGGCACCGGATAAAAGGTCGCGGGGCGCCGATTTCCCATATGAGAGAGTGAGATGAGCGTGACATCCGGTTCCAAACGGAAAGACGGCGGCGTCGCCGAGACCGTGAAGGTCATTTTCCACGCGCTCATCATCGCGCTAGTGATCCGCACCTTCCTGTTCCAGCCGTTCAACATCCCGTCCGGATCGATGAAGGCGACGCTGCTGGTCGGCGATTACCTGTTCGTCTCGAAATACAGTTACGGCTACAGCCAGTTCTCGCTGCCGCTGTCGCCACCGTTGTTCTCCGGCCGCCTTCTTGGCTCGGCGCCGGAGCGGGGCGATGTCGTCGTATTCCGTCTGCCGAAGGACACTTCGACCGACTATATCAAGCGCGTGATCGGGCTTCCCGGCGACAAGATCCAGGTGACCGACGGCGTGCTGCACATCAACGGCGTGGCGGTGAAGCGCGAGCCAGCCGAGGATTACATCGAGACCGACGAGGGGCCGCGCCCGGTCCACGTCAAGCGTTGGCGCGAGACGCTGCCGAACGGCGTGAGCTACTACACGCTCGATCTGGTCAATAACGGCTTTGCCGACAACACCCAGGTCTACACCGTGCCGCCCGACAACTACTTCATGATGGGCGACAACCGCGACAATTCCACCGACAGCCGCTTCTCGCAGGTCGGCTACGTGCCGTTCGAGAATCTGGTCGGCAAGGCGCAACTCATTTTCTTCTCCGTCCACGAAGGCGAGCGCGCTTATGAGTTCTGGCGCTGGCCGATCTCGGTGCGCTGGAGCCGTTTGTTCACGATGGTCCGATGAGCCGTAAGGCGAAGTTTCGTAATGAGCCGTAAGGCGAAGATTCGCACCGACGTCGAATCCACGATCGGTTATCAATTTACGGACAAGACGCTGCTCGAGCGGGCGCTGACGCATATTTCCGCGGCGAGCGGCGGCAATCGCATCGCCAGCTATCAGCGGCTCGAATTCCTCGGCGACCATGTGCTCGGCCTCGTGGTCTCCGACATGCTGTTCCGCGCTTTCCCGAAAGCGAACGAAGGCGAGCTGTCGCGGCGGCTCGCCGATCTGGTGCGCAAGGACACCTGCGCCGACATCGCGCGCGCCATGGACCTCGGTCCGGCGATGCTGCTTGGCAATTCGGAATCGCAGGCGGGCGGCCGCCGCCGTACCACCATCCTCGCCGATATGTGCGAGGCGCTGGTTGGCGCGGTGTTCGTCGATGGCGGTTATTCGGCCGCTGCGGCGGTGATCGAGAAGTTCTGGCACGAGCGCCTCGTCAAGCCCGCGAAGCCGCTGCGCGATGCCAAGACCATGTTGCAGGAATGGGCGCAGGCGCGCGGCCTGCCGACACCGACCTATCGCGAGACCGGCCGCAGCGGTCCGCATCACAATCCGGTCTTCAAGGTGGCCGTGGTGCTGCCGGGCAAGCCAGATGCCGAGGGCAGCGGCAAGTCGAAGCGTGCGGCGGAGCAGGCGGCGGCGGCGACGATGCTGGAACGCGAAGGCGTCAACCCGGACAAGTTCGAGGCGTGACCACCATGTCGGGCCAAATCCCATCCGAAGGCGACACCCGCTGTGGCTTCATCGCGTTGATCGGCGCGCCGAACGCCGGCAAGTCGACGCTGCTCAACGCGCTGGTCGGTGCCAAGGTGACGATCGTCTCGCACAAGGTGCAGACCACCCGCGCGCTGATCCGCGGCATCGCCATGGAGGACGACGCGCAGCTCATCTTCGTCGACACGCCCGGTATCTTCGCGCCGAAGCGCCGCCTCGACCGCGCCATGGTCAACACCGCCTGGACCGGCGCGCATGACGCCGATCTGGTGGCGCTGCTGATCGACGCGCGCAAGGGCATCGACGAGGAAGTCGACGCGATCCTGACAAAGCTTGCCGAGGTGCGGCAGCCGAAGGTGCTGATCCTCAACAAGATCGACGTCGTCGCCAAGGATGCGCTGCTGAAACTGACGCAGGACATCAATGACCGCGTCACGTTCGGCACCACCTTCATGATCTCGGCGCTGACCGGCGACGGCGTCGCCGATCTCAAACAGGCGCTGGCAGCGCGCATGCAGCCGGGGCCTTATCTCTATCCGCCGGATCAGCTCTCCGACGCGCCGATGCGCCAGCTTGCGGCGGAAGTCACCCGCGAGAAGCTGTTCGAGCGGCTGCATCAGGAACTGCCGTATCAGTCCACGGTCGAGACCGAACAGTGGAAGGAACTGCGCGACGGGGGCGTGCGGATCGAGCAGACCATCTATGTGGAGCGCGAGAGCCAGCGCAAGATCGTGCTCGGCAAGGGCGGCGCCACCATCAAGGCGATCGGCGCGGCCGCGCGCAAGGATATCGCCGCGATGCTGGAGCAGCCGGTGCACCTGTTCCTGTTCGTCAAGGTCCGCGAAGGCTGGGGCGACGATCCGGAGCGTTATCGCGGCATGGGCCTCGAATTCCCGACGGAATAGGGCGTGGGACATGATCCGCCATGCTGTCGCCCCGGAAACGCGCTAGACTGATTAGATGATCCGGAATCGCAGACGGTCCTTTGCGGGTGGAGACGCCGGTGCAATGGACCGATGAAGGCATCGTCCTCGGCACGCGCCGTCACGGCGAGAGCAGCGCCATCGTCGAACTGCTGACGCGCGACCATGGCCGGCATCTCGGCCTGGTGCGCGGCGGCTCCGGTTCGCGGCTCAAGCCGATCCTGCAGGCCGGCAACACCGTCAGCGTCTTGTGGCGCGCGCGGCTCGAGGATCATCTCGGCAATTACACGGTGGAGGGGACGCGGCTGCGTGCCTCGTCGTTCTTCATGCTGCCGCACGCGATCTTCGGGCTGACGCATCTCGCCACGCTGATGCGGCTGCTGCCGGAGCGCGATCCGCATCCAGGTCTGCACATGGCGCTGGAATCGATCCTCGATTGCCTCGATGACGCGGTGGCGTCGGCGCCGCTGATCGCCCGGTTCGAGTTCGATCTGCTGGCGGAATTGGGATTTGGTCTCGATCTCACGGCCTGCGCGTCCACCGGCGCGACCGAAGAACTCGTCTATGTGTCGCCGAAGTCCGGCCGCGCCGTCTCGCGTGATGCCGGTGCGCCGTGGGCCGACCGGATGCTGCGGCTGCCGGCCTTTCTCGGCGAACAAGCCTCGCCGCCAGATGCCGGTCAGCTTGCGGACGGCTTCGCCCTGACCGGCTTCTTCCTCAACCGTTATGCGTTCGAGCCGCGCGGTCTCGCGATGCCGGAAGCACGGGCGCAATTCCTCGCGGCGCTGGCGCGGCTCGGCACCACGCCGCGGCTTGCTGGATAAGAGTTGCCGGATAAGAAGAGGTGTCGCGTGATGCGCCGATGGGCTGCTCTGGTTCTCACTCTCTCCTTTGCTTTTGCCGCCGGATCGGCTGCCGCGCAGACCAGTCCGCCGCCGGAATTGCACCTGCATCAGTCCTATATCGAGGAAGTCACGCGGCCGACCGATCTCGACGTCAAGGATCCGCTGGCGGTGTTCGCCTATGTGCTCAATGCGTTGCCGCAGCAGGTGAAGGTCTATCCGACCGAGAACTATTTCTATTTCAGCTTCGTGCATGGTGGCATTCCCTATGCCGGCAATATCCGGCTCGATGCCAGCAATCGCGATCAGGGCAAGGTGCAGTTCGGCTATTTCGAACAGACCACCGAATGGTTGGAGGACACGCCGACGGTGTTTCGCGAGCTTGATGCCAAGGACGGCGTGAAGCTGGAAAAGGTCGAGCGGTTTCTCTACCGGCTCACCTACAAGGACAAGAGCGTGCTGTTCGCGCTCAACGATCTGTCCAACGTCAAGCCGCCGGCGACGGCGGTCGCGCCGGGAGAGCAGTTCATCGGGCCGGTATTCGACGATTCCGGCATCCGGTTTTTCCTGATGTTCAATCCTGCGATCAGGAGCTTCCTGTTCGTGCTCGACGAGACCGTACCGGTCGCCGACCAACTGCTGCCCAATCCGCGCCGGCCGCATTTGTGGATCGGCAAGCGCACCGGTTTCATCTATTACGCCGATCATCGGCTGAAGCGGAAAATCCTCGTCGGCGTCTACGAGGACAATGTGCGCGTCAACAATTACTTCGACGGACCGTTCGATCAGTTGCCGGACAACTTCATCGAGGGCGAGACGCTGCGCAACGCGTTGTTGCAGATTCAGCCGAGCCTCAAGGGCCAGATCGACCGGTTCGGCGGCACGCCGGACGGCGAGGTGCGCTACATGATCTCGCCCTATCGCAACTACAAGGAGGAGCGCGAGTTCGACGCGCTGGACCGCTGCGCCACGCGCCGCGCGAAGGGGACACGGCCGGACTATTACCGCTGTTTCGTCGTCGACGAGGGACCGCAGGATCTCGGCCGCCGTCCGTCAAAGACCGGGCAATCCGACTGACCGGCGCCCCGATCGGAAAGAAGAAAAAGGCCGGACGCGGGTCCGGCCTTTTCCAACACAAGTGGCTGTCGCCGCGATCAGCAGCGCGCCCAGCGGCTCCAGCGGCGGACGTGGCAGTTGCGCCAGCCGCGGCTGCCGCCGCGATAGTGGCGGCCACGGCTGCCCCAGCGCCAGTGCTGGACCTGATGGACGATGCTGCTCTCCGGCATCGCGGTCGTGCCGTTGGAGGCGGGAGCGGCGGTCGCGCCGACGCTGCCGGCGAGGCCGAGACCGGTCGCGAGGACGGCGGTCAGAATAATCGAACGCATGGTTTGTCTCCTTCCTGTATCGGTTCACGATGACGCGCCATGGCCGATCTGGTTCCGCTGGCCGGCATCGTTATTCTCAATAACGCCAGGGCCAGCATAACCCTGCGAATACGCCTGCGCGGTGACGCGGCCATTCATCTGTTGTTCATCGAGCGGCCCTGAAGTACCCCCTGACCATGGGCAAGCAACTGATTCCCCCCGAGCGCGGCGAGATTCACGAAATCGCGCTGCGCGATGCGCTCGAAGAGCGTTATCTCGCATATGCGCTGTCGACCATCATGCACCGGGCGCTGCCCGATGCGCGCGATGGCCTCAAGCCGGTGCACCGCCGTCTGCTGTTCGCGATGCGACAGTTGCGGCTCGATCCGGGGTCGGGTTTCAAGAAGAGCGCGCGTGTCGTCGGCGACGTGATCGGCAAATTCCATCCGCACGGCGACCAGTCGGTCTATGACGCGCTGGTGCGGCTCGCGCAGGATTTCGCGCAGCGTTATCCGCTGATCGACGGGCAGGGCAACTTCGGCAATATCGACGGCGATAACGCCGCGGCGATGCGCTACACGGAATCGCGCCTGACCGAAGTGGCGCGGCTGCTGATCGACGGCATCGACGCCGACGCGGTCGACTTCCGCCCGAACTATGACGGCAGCGAGGACGAGCCGATCGTCCTGCCGGCGGCGTTCCCGAACCTGCTGGCGAACGGCTCGCAGGGCATTGCGGTCGGCATGGCGACGGCGATCCCGCCGCACAACGCCGCCGAACTGTGCGACGCCGCGCTGTTCCTGATCGACAACCGCAATGCGCGGCCGAAGACGCTGATGAAATTCGTGCCGGGTCCGGATTTCCCGACCGGCGGAGTGATCGTCGATCCGCCGGAGGTGATCGCCGAAGCCTATGCGACCGGGCGCGGCTCGTTCCGCGTGCGCGCGCGCTGGTCGAAGGAAGACGGCAGCCGCGGCAGCTACCAGATCGTCATCACGGAAATTCCGTGGCTGGTGCAGAAGTCGCGGCTGATCGAGCGCATCGCCGAACTGATCAACGAGAAGAAGCTGCCGCTGGTCGCCGACGTGCGCGATGAATCGGCGGAGGACGTGCGGCTGGTGATCGAGCCGCGTGCGCGCACCGTCGATGCCGAACTGCTGATGGAGTCGCTGTTCAAGCTCACCGAGCTGGAAAGCCGCATCGGCCTCAACATGAACGTGCTGGTCAAGGGCCGCATCCCGAAGGTAGTCAGCCTGCCGGAAGCGCTGCTCGAATGGCTCGATCATCGCCAGGACGTGCTGGTGCGCCGCTCCAAGCATCGGCTCGGCCAGATCGAGCATCGGCTCGACGTGCTCGGCGGCTTCCTCGTCGCCTATCTGAACCTCGACAAGGTGATCAAGATCATCCGCAACGAGGATGAGCCGAAGCCGGTCCTGATCAAGACCTTCAAGCTGACCGACGTGCAGGCCGACGCCATCCTCAACATGCGGCTGCGCAATTTGCGCAAGCTCGAGGAGATGGAGATCCGCAGCGAGGATAAGGCGCTGCGCGCAGAGATGAAGTCGCTAAAGTCGTTGCTCGGCTCGACCGACGAGCAGTGGAAGACGATTGCCGCAGAGATCAAGGAGGTTCGTGCCAAGTTTGGGCCGAAGACCGAGCTTGGTCGCCGCCGCACCACCTTCGCCGAAGCGCCGGCGCACGACCTCGCCGCGATCGAGGAGGCGATGGTGATCCGCGAACCGGTAACGGTGATCGTCTCCGACCGCGGCTGGATTCGCGCGCTGCGCGGCCATGGCACCGATCTTTCCGCGGTGCAGTTCAAGGCCGGCGACGAACTCAAATTCGCGTTCCCGGCGGAGACCACCTCGAAGATTCTGCTGTTCGCCACCAACGGCCGCTTCTACACGCTCGATGCCGGCAAGTTGCCGGGCGGACGTGGCCACGGCGAGCCGGTGCGGCTTTATGCTGACATGGAGCAGGATGCCGATGTCGTCGCTGCATTCCTGTATCGTGGCGGCCGCAAATTCCTGATCGCCAGCCGCGAGGGTAACGGCTTCGTCGTGCCGGAGGACGAGTGTCTCGGCACGACCCGCAAGGGCAAGGTGGTGCTCAATCTCAAGGGCGCAGATCGCGCCGTGGCGATCGCGCCGGTTGACGGCGACACCGTCGCTGTGGTCGGCGAGAAGCGCAAGATGATCGTCTTCCCGCTCGACCAGATTCCGGAGATGACGCGCGGTCGCGGCGTGCGTCTGCAGAAGTATGCGGAGAAAGGCCTGTCCGACGTGGTGACGTTCCCGGCCAAGGAAGGTCTCACCTGGTACGACAAGGCCGGGCGCGCTTTCGTCTCGACGCTCAAGGAGCTTGCCAACTGGCGCGGCGAGCGCGCGCAGGCCGGGCGCATCGCGCCGGACGGCTTCCCGCGCAGTAACAAATTCGGCCGTCCGCCGGAAGCGCTGCCGGGCGAGGGCGGCAACGGCAATAATGGCGGTGGTTGATTATGGGCACATGATCTTTTCGGTAAACCGCTTCACACGTTTCCGGATCATGCGCTAACTCGCCACGAAGATGATCGAGCTGTTGGATTTTTCCAGCAGCGTCGTCGCGGTGTCGCCGAAGAACAGCGTCTCGCCGGGGCGGCGGCCGACGCCCATGACGATCATGTTATGCTTGCCCTTGGTGATCTGTTTCAGGATCGCCTCGTCGGGATCGAGATTGGCGACGACCGCCGTGCGCACCTCGGTGTTGTAACTCTCGCCGAGCTTGACGATATCCTTGAGGATGCCTTCCTCGGCGCGGCGCGCCTTGGTCGATCGCCGCGGATTCGTCTTGTTGCCGGTGCGGCCGGTGACGTACAGCACCGTGATCGGCGTCTTGGTCGCTCGCGCCATGGTGATGGCGATCTCCGCAGCGCGGCGCGAGGGTTCGGTGCCGTTGACCGGCACGAGAATGTTGAGTTCGCGGGCCCGTGGCGGTTTGTGGTCCGCGTCCTCGCGCATCTCGAC
>MKWA01000026.1:0-6183 GCA_001899285.1 Rhizobiales bacterium 64-17 | reverse complement strand
CGACACATGCTCGTGGAATTCGTTGTTGCGCGATTTGGTCTGTTCCAGACCGATGATCAGGAAGTCGTAGCCCTTGCGCGCTTCGTTGGCGACGATCTCGGTGGTCGGCGCCTCGTGTACAGTGGTGATGACGTCGACCGGCATGTCGCTCTTTTCGGTCGCCTTCTGCTTGCTCTTGGTTTCTTCCGCGGCGGCGCGCACATGGTCGCCGGCGTCTTCGGCGTCCTTCTCGGCCTTGCGGGTTTTGGCGTCGTCCTTCACCGCGGCCGCCTTTGACTTGGTTTTGCGCTCTTTCGGTTCCTGCTCGTCGCTGGAGATGCGCTCGACCTTGGCGTTGTCCTTGCCGTCTTCCTTGATCTGCATCACCGTGGTCGGCATGCCATGGGTGCCGGCAATCATGCCGGCAAGCCGCGCGGCGAATTTGCCGTTGACGCTGTCGTCGACCGCGAGCAGCAGCCGCTCGAGATTGGGGACGAAGCCTTTTTCCTCCAGCGCCTCGCGCTCCAGCCGCGATTTTTCCTCGCGCCGCATCGGAATGCGCGACAGCGCCCAGCGCAGGGTCGGCGGCATCGCCAGCGTGGTGAGGATCGCCATGGTGACGATCATCGTGAACAGGTTCTGGCTGAGCGCGCCCATCGACAGGCCGACGGTGGCGATGATCACTTCGGTCGAGCCGCGCGCATTCATGCCGCAGGCGAGTGCGAAGCCCTCGCGCCGTGTCAGGCCGCCGAGTTCGGCGCCGATGAACGCGCCGCCGAACTTGCCGACACTTGCGATGACGATCAGGCCGGCGGTGAGCAAAGCGAGCGACGGGTCGGCGAGGATCGTCAGATCGGCGGTCAGGCCGGCCGCACCGAAGAAGATCGGCATGAAGAAGGCGGTGATCAGCCCGCGCAGTTGCTCGTCGATATGCTTGGTCAGGATCGGGGATTCGCCGATCAGGATGCCGGCGACGAAGGCGCCAAGCACGGAGTGCACGCCGATCAGATGCGTGATCGTCGCCATGATCGCCATGATGACGATGATCGCGGTGATGACCGCGAAGTCGCTGACGAAGGTGTCGTTGACCCAGCGGATGATGAAGAACACCGCGCGGCGGCCGAGCGTGAGGCTAACGCCGAGGAACACCAGCGTGCCGATCACGCTCTGCGCCAGATGCATGGGCTCGACCGCGCCGTAGAGCGCGATGCCGAATATGATCGAGACGATGATCCAGCCGATGCTGTCGTCAATGATCGCCGAGGCGAGAATCACCTGGCCGACGACGCGGCGCATGAAGTTCATCTCCCGCACCACCATCGCCACGATCTTGACCGAGGCGATCGACAGCGCGGTGCCGAGGAACAGCGACGTGATCAGCCGCTTCTCCGGATCGGGCAGCATGCTGTCCGGCAGATATTCGCCGAGCGCGAAGCCGCAGGCGAACGGCACAACGATGCCGAAGGCGGAGGCGAGGAGCGACGCCCGGCCGGTCTGGCGGACCAGCTTGAGGTCGGTCTCCATGCCGGTCAGCAGCAGCAGGAACAGCACGCCGACCTGCGACAGGCCGTCGAGCATCGCCTTCTGTTCCTTGGCGGCGGGGAACAAAGCGTGCTGCAGGTCCGGCGCGAGAGCGCCGAGCACAGAAGGGCCAAGCAGGATGCCGGCGATCAACTGGCCCATCACGGCAGGTTGGCCGACCCGGATCATCGCTTCGCCAAGCAGCCGGCCGACCACCAGCAGGGCGATGATTTGCAGGATCAGCACGGTCTCGGACGGACCGGTGCTGCCGCCACCCCCTTGCGCCGCGATGGCCTGGACGGTCATGGCGCCCCCGAGCGACAGCGCCAGCAGCAGGGCGATCACGGCAAACCGCCAGGCGGGGCGGCTTGGCAGCGGCAAAACGGGCATGCGTCGCTCTTTCGGGTCGTCGGCGGGCGCGCCGCGGGTTCCCATTCGGGTTCCCTCTGGGCGCTGTGCGAGCGTCAACCGCGGCTGGCGCCGCAAGTTCCATAGGTGGTCGCACCCGACGAGGCACCCAATCTGCAATTGCAAATTATTCGCACTAAGGTAGTTTAGCGGGAACCTGCTTCGCGCCGCCACCGCCCGGAAACCGCCCTGATGGAAGCTCCCGTTCGTCCCGACGCCCTGACCGAGCCCGGCTGGCGGCGCGCGCGCGGGAAACCGGCGCTGGAGGAGGTGTTCGGCAGCATCCGCACCCGCAGTGGCGGCACGCTGTGGCAGAAGCTGCTGGCGTTCCTCGGGCCGGGCTATCTGGTCGCGGTCGGCTATATGGACCCCGGCAACTGGGCGACCTCGCTCGCCGGTGGCTCGAAGTTCGGCTACACGCTGCTCACCGTCGCGCTGCTGTCCAATCTGATGGCGATCCTGCTGCAGGCGCTATGCGCGCGGCTCGGCATCGGTGCGGGGCGCGATCTGGCGCAAGCGTGCCGCGACGCGTTTCCGCGCTGGGTGTCGTGGCCGCTGTGGCTCCTGGCCGAGATCGCCATCTGCGCCACCGACCTCGCCGAAGTGATCGGCACCGCCATCGGTCTCAATCTCCTGTTCGGCATTCCGCTGGAGATCGGTGTCCTCATCACCGCGCTCGACGTGTTCGTGGTGCTGTGGCTGCAGAATCTCGGCTTCCGCTGGGTCGAGGCGTTCATCGTCACGCTGATGGGCGTGATCGCGCTCTGCTTCGGCGTGCAGATCGCCATGGCCGATCCGGATTGGGGCGCGGTGATCCGCGGCTTCGCGCCGACCGTCGAGATCGTGCGCAATCCCGACATGCTGTATCTCGCGCTCGGCATCCTCGGCGCGACGGTGATGCCGCACAATCTCTATCTGCATTCCGGCATCGTGCAGACGCGCCATGTGGGAGAAAGCCTGCCGGAACGCCGCGAGGCGATCACGCTCGCCACCCTCGATTCCACCATCGCGCTGATGTTCGCGCTGCTGATCAACGCGTCGATCCTCATTCTCGCGGCGGCGACGTTCCACAAAACCGGGCAGTTCGACGTCGCCGAACTCGATCAGGCGCACTCGTTCCTCGCGCCGCTGCTCGGCTCCGCCATCGCGCCGACGTTGTTCGGCATCGCGCTGCTGTGCTGCGGGCTGAACTCGACGGTGACGGCGACGCTGTCCGGGCAGATCGTGATGGAGGGCTTCCTCGACATCAAACTGCCGGGCTGGCTGCGGCGGCTGATCACGCGCGGCATCGCCATTGTGCCGGCGGCGATCGTCACCATTCTTTATGGCGAGAAGGGCTCGGCGCAACTGCTGATCCTGAGCCAGGTGGTGCTTAGTCTGCAACTGCCGTTCGCGATCGTTCCGCTGGTGATGTTCACGGCCGACCGCCGCAAGCTCGGCGAACTGACCGCGCCGCGCTGGGTGACGGCGCTGGCGGTGCTGACCGCGCTCGTCGTGATCGCGCTCAACGTCAAGCTGCTGGTGGATTTCGTGCGCGGCTGACGCCGCGTTATTTCTCGAACCTTGTCCATCCGGCGCCGAGCAGCCGCTCCTGCGGCAGGAAGCGCGCCTTGTAATCCATCTTGCGCGAGCCCTCGACCCAGTAGCCGAGATAGACATAGGGCAGGCCCATGCGGCGCGCCCGGTCGATGTGTTCGAGGATCATGAAGGTGCCGAGCGAGCGCGCAGCCTGATCCGGATCGAAGAACGAATAGACCATCGACAGGCCGTCGTTGAGCACGTCGGTGAGGCCGACGGCGATCAGCGGACCGTCGCCGCGCTTGGTGAAGGCGCTGTCAGGACTGCGCCGGCGGTATTCGATCACGTGGGTACGGACATGGCTGTCCTCGACCATCATCGCATAGTCGAGCACGCTCATGTCGGCCATGCCGCCGTCGCGGTGCCGTGCATCGAGGTAAGAGCGGAACAGCGAATACTGCTCCGATGACGGGCCGGGTTCGCGCTGCTCGCCGATCAGGTCCATATTGCGGTCGAGGATGCGGCGCATGTTGCGCGTCGGCTGGAAGTCGCTGACGACGACGCGGACCGAGATGCACGCGCGGCATGTTTCACAAGCGGGCCGGTAGGCGATCGACTGGCTGCGGCGGAAGCCGCCGTGGGTCAGCAGGTCGTTCAATTCGCGCGCGCGATGGCCGACCAGATGCGTGAACACCTTGCGCTCCTCGGCGCCCGGCAGATACGGGCACGGCGAGGGGGCGGTCAGGTAGAACTGGGGCGTGTCGCGCGGGTGCTGGGTCATCTGTTACCGGATGGTGCGCAGCATCTCGGCGCGCACCTGATTGTTGATGACCACGGTACCCAGCAGCATGTCGTGCAGCAACCGCCGCCGGCTGTTGAAGAAGCAGACCAGCAGAACCAGCGGGCTGAGGAACGACACCGACAGCCAAAACACGATGGCATGCACCGCGCCGAGCACGAAATAGGACGGCGCGCCGTACCAGGTGCGCATTTCGATATCCATCACCCGCATGCCGATGGTGGCGGAACGGGGGCCGCCGAAGGTTGTGCCGTAATAGAGCAGCGCCCAGATCACCGAGCCGGGTGACAGCAGCCAGAACAGCGCCCAGCCGAGTCCGAGCGTCACCAGCCCGAAGGCGAAGATGAACATCGCCGCCAGCACGATCGGCACGGAAATGATGACGAAATCGATCAGGAAGGCGATGACGCGCCGCGCCGGCACACCTTCGAACAGTTCCGGACTGGTCGCCGGATCGAAGGCATGCGGCCGGACTCCGTCGGCCGTCCCGCTGTAACCGCTGTCGCTCATGAACGAACCCTCCGCGGCAGAGATGGAGATTAGGTGATTCCGCTGCAAGATGGGTATACGGCTGCGGCGTACGACTTTGCGACTTGCGGCCGGATGGGACGAGCGGCCCCGAACAAGGAGATATGAGCGTGACGATCACCCTGGCCGAGATCGAGGCGGCGCGCCGCGCCATCGCCGGCGCCGTGCTGCGCACGCCGATGCTGCCGGCGCCGCGGCTCTCCGCGCTGACCGGGGCGCAGGTGTTCGTCAAATACGAGAACCTGCAGGCCACCAATGCGTTCAAGGAGCGCGGCGCGCTGGTGAAACTGCTGTCGCTCTCCGAGGAGGAGCGCCATCGCGGCCTCGTCGCCATGTCGGCGGGCAACCACGCGCAGGCGGTGGCCTATCACGGCCGCCGGCTCGGTTCCCCGGTGACCATCGTCATGCCGGTGACGACACCGTTCGTGAAGGTGGCGGCAACGCGTTCCTACGGCGCCGAGGTGGTGCTGCACGGCGAGACGGTCGAGGACGCGATGGAGCGCTGTGTCATGCTGGCGCAGACGCGCGGGCTGACGCTGGTGCATCCTTATGACGACGCGCAGGTGATCGCCGGACAGGGGACCATTGCGCTGGAGATGCTGGAGGACGAGCCGTCGCTCGACGTGATCGTGGTGCCGATCGGCGGCGGCGGGTTGATCTCCGGCAACGCCATCGCCGCGCGGGCGGTGAAACCAACGATCTCGGTGATCGGCGCGGAGGCGCAGCTTTATCCGGCGATGTGGGACGCGTTGCGCAACGATCATCTGCCAATCGGCGGCCCAACGCTGGCCGAGGGCATCGCGGTGAAGAATGTCGGCGCGCTGACGCTGCCGATCGTGCGCGATCTGGTCGACGACATCATCCTGGTCGACGAAGCGCATCTCGAACGCGCCGTGAATGCCTTCATGATCCTGCAGAAGACCATGGCGGAAGGCGCGGGCGCCGCCGGTCTTGCTGCGCTGCTGGCGCAGCCGGAGCGGTTCAAGGGCAAAAAGGTCGGCCTCATTCTCAGCGGCGGCAATATCGACCCGCGCATCATGGCCTCGGTGCTGATGCGCGAATTGCTGCGCGAGGGGCGCATCTTCTCGTTCCGCCTGACGATCCCGGACCGGCCGGGCGTGCTCGGCCAGATCGCGACCCGGCTTGGCGGGCTCGGCGCCAACATCCTCGAGGTCAACCACCATCGCGGCCTGCTCGACGTGCCGGCCAAGGGCGCGAAGCTCGACGTCACGGTGGAGACGCGCGATGCCACGCACGCCCGCGAGATCGCCGCGGGTCTCGCCGCCGACGGCTACGCGCCGCAGGTGATCGAGACGGGCGAGATGTAATCGAACAAGCATGATATCTCCGGCATGCATGCAGGCATGGGGGTGCGCCCGTATTGTTTGGCCGGCGCCGGGTGCGCCCGTCGTTCTCATCCCTCGATGATT
>MKWA01000025.1:30037-191780 GCA_001899285.1 Rhizobiales bacterium 64-17 | reverse complement strand
CCGGCCGGGCCTTTGTGAGGCCGGTCGGCTGCCGCTATTAATCGGGCAAGTGTCAAAGCGGGTGGCGCTGCTGTCCAACACGGTTTGAAGATAGAGTAATCGGAAATTCCGATAGTCCTCTGCCGATCACGCATGGCTCGCGGCCGCGTCCTTTCTGATGCAATGCAGCATATGGCGCGATCTTCATCGCTTCGCTCAATTCGTCGCCCAATTCCTGGGCGGCGCCCCGATATCTCCGTTGCAGATCGCAGGTGAATAGGGGCGCCAGTGCGAGCGAGCCGGGTTTTGACGAACGATAAGCCGTGGCGGCGGAAGGCTACGACGCCGACACGGCCAGCGGCGCCGGAATCCGCTGATGCGATTTCGGAATGGCTGCCTGATAGCCGGGCCGCGCCTTGATCCGGGCGATCCAGCCGGCCAGTGCCGGTTTGTCGTCCCACAGGCCGGCGAAGTTGAGTTCCTCGAGGCGATCGACGAACGGCGCGATGGCGATGTCGGCGAGGGAGAAGTCCGCGCCGCCGAACCAGTCATGGTCTTGCAACCGCCGCTCCATGCGGTCGATGGAGCGGGTGAAGATGGCGCGCGCCGCCGCAACGGCGTCGAGATCGGGCGGACCGTCAGTCAGCGCCTTGCGGAGAAATTCGGCCTTCTGCGGCGTCGGCGCGTGCGCGATCCGTTCCTCGACCAGCGCGCGCGGCAGCCGCGCGAAGGATTGCCGCAGCATCAGCTGATAGGTCGGTCCTTTCACCGACGGGTGCAGCACGTCGTCCTCGAACTTGACCCAGACGCGTGCATCGGCGCGTGCCGCGGGGTCGCGCGGCAGCAGCGCTGGGCCGGGCAAGACCTCGTCGAGATATTCGTTGATGATCGTCGACTCGACGATCACGCGCTCATCGTGCATCAGCGTCGGCACGACGCCGTTCGGATTGAGTGCGAGATAGTCCGGCGTCAACTGCTCCATCTGCTGGAGATTGACGATCCGGCTTTCCCACGCGGCGCCTTTCTCTGCGAGGCAGAAGCGTACCTTGATGCAGCAGAACGCGTCCCAGTCGTGATACAGCGTCAGCATGAGGGCGCGTCCTGCATTGTCGGTCAGTTCTATGCCGCTCCCGGCCCGCGATCGATGATCGCGAGCGGCGCGGTGCGAGCCTTGCGCAGCTTGTCACGCTGCGCCTGCGTCGCTTGCTCGTCGATCGCGTCGCCGGCCATGACGACGCCGTAGGCATCACGGGCGGCGTCGCGCGAAATCTTGCCCTGCACCACGTCGCGCTGCACGAGATCGGTCTCACGCTCCAAAGCGTCACCCCAGCCGCCACCACCGGTGGTTTCGACGCGCACCACCTCGCCGGCCGCGACCGGTTCGCCGTCGACCAGACCGCCGAGGCGGCGTTCATTCTTGCCGTTCGGATCGACCGTGACGACGAACGGCTTGCCGGCCTGGCCGCCGTTGACGCCGTAGCAGCCGAGCAGCACACGGTCGGCAGTGACGATGGTGTGGCAATCCACCAGCGCACGGTAATGTTTCTCGTAGCCGAGACCGCCGCGGCGCTTGCCGGCGCCGCCGGAATCGGTGCGGAGCGCGAGCTTCTCGACGATCAGCGGGAATTTCGTCTCGGTGAATTCTGCCGGCTGGTTGCGCGAATCCGGCACGATGTGGATCGCGTCGTTGCCGTCGGCATAGTAGCGCCCGCCGGAGCCGCCGCCGAGCACCTCGCGCGACAGGAACGGCTTGCCGTCGAGCCCGGTGCCGTAGAAGCCGGTGTAGCGGATCGTCTCCTGATCGGCAGGCATGCGGCCATCGACCGCCTGCGCGACGACGCCGGCCAGCAGCGACAGGCAGCGCAGCAGCACGAACGAACGTGCATTGGTCGCGGCCGGCCAGATCGGCGTGATCAGCGTGCCCTTGGGCGGGAAGATCACGTCGAAAATCTCGCAGACGCCTTCGTTGACGTTGATCTCCGCCGCGCGCTCCGGCGTGTCGGCGAGGTTGCGCAGGATCGGCGCGATCCATTTCACCAGGAACGCGCCGTCGGCATAGTCGGCCGGCCAGTTCAGCGGGCCGTCGGACTGCGGATCGGTACCGGTGAAGTCGAGCGTCATCTTGTCGGCGGTCTTGACCATCTTCAGCACGATCTTGTGCAGCTTGATGGTGCCGCCGACGTCGCGCTCGACGTAATCGTGCCAGACATATTCGCCGTCGGCGATCTTCGGCATCAGTTCGGTGCGGAAGGTGTCGCGGCATTTGCGAATGATCGTCTGGAAGCAGGCTTCGACGGTCTTGGTGCCGAAGCGCTGGAATAGTTCCTCCATGCGCCGCGCACCCATGATGCAGGCCTGGATTTCGCTGTCGAGGTCGGCCGACAGGATCTCCGGCAGGCGGGTGTTGCGGCGGATGATCTTGAACGCTTCGTCGTTGCGCTTGCCTTCGCTGTAGACACGGATCGGCGGCACGGCGAGACCTTCCTCGAACACCGACTGCGCGGTGCCGGGCATCGAGCCGGGGACGCGGCCGCCGATGTCGTCGTGATGGCCGAACGCCTGAATATAGGCGACCACCTCGCCGTCATGGAACACCGGCACGGTGGAGCACAGATCGGGCAGATGGCCGATGCAGCCTTCGGTCAGATAAGTGTCGTTCATCAGGAACACGTCGCCGGGGCGCATCGTTTCCGGCGGATAGTCGCGCAGCACGGCCTGCGGCATCGCCGAGTAGGAGCGGCCGGTGAGCTTGCGCGAATAGCGGTCGAACAGGCCGACGCGATAGTCGTGCGCCTCGCGGATCATCGGGCTGCGCGCAGTGCGCTCGATCGCGTATTCGATTTCGGCCTCGATCGAATTGAGCGTGCCTTCGACGATCTGCAGGATCACCGGATCGACGTCGGGCGTCGGCACCTCCGGCGCGGTCGGCCACGGATGCGTCTTCACGGCAGGCTGGCGGGCGATATCGGTGTGCAGGGTCATGATCGATCCTCCTCACTTTCCGTCGCGGATGATCATGATGCCATGATCATCGACAGTCAGGGTCTGGCCGGGGAACACAACGGTGGTCGAGCCGAATTCCTCGACGATCGCCGGTCCGGGGAACGTGGCGCCGGGCGCCAGATTTTTGCGGTCATAAAGCGGCGTGTCGCGGCGGCCGCCGTCGAAATAGACGGAGCGCGTGCCTTTCGATTCGGCTTTCTTGTCGGACTTCGGCAGCTTCGGCAGGCTCGGCCGTTCGATCATGCCGAAACCGGAGACGCGGAAATTGACGATCTCGACCTTCTGCTGGCCTTTGTAGTCGTAGCCGAAGGTGCGCCGGTGTGCGGCGTGGAAAGTATCGACGAGAGCTTCGACCACGGAGCCGTCGATCTTGCCGCCGGGCGCGGTGACGCGCACTTCCATCGACTGGCCGGCGTAGCGGATGTCGGCTTCGCGCACGAGGCGGATGCGGTCGCGGGCGATGCCATCCTCCTCGAGCCGCGCCACCGCATCGGCTTCGAGACCGCGATAGATTTCGGCGACGGCGGAGAGATCGACCTCATCTTCGTGCATGACGCGCGTGACCATCTGGTCGTTGCGCCAGTCCACGGCGAGCAGGCCGAACGCGGCAAGGTTGCCGGGGCTCGGCGGAATGATGCACGCCTTCATGCCGATCAGTTGCACCACGGCGGCCGATTGCACCGGACCGCCGCCGCCGAACGACAGCAGCGCGAAGTCGCGCGGGTCGATTCCGCGCTGAATGGTCATCTGCCGGATACGGTTGGCCTGGCTCCAGTTGGCGATCTCGATGATGCCCGCGGCGATCTCGTCCGGCGTCTTGCTGGAATTGAGCGCCTTGGCGAGATCGACCATGCCCTGACGCGCGCGCTCCACGTTCAGCGCGATGCCGCCACCGATCAGCGCGGCGGGAAGGCGACCGAGCACGAGATTGGCGTCGGTGATGGTCGGCTGCGAACCGCCGTTCGGGTAGCACATCGGCCCCGGATCGGCGCCCGCGCTTTTCGGGCCGACCCTGAGCTGCCCCTCGCGCGACACCCAGGCGATCGAGCCGCCGCCGGTGCCGATGGTCTCGATGTCGATCATCGGGATGCGCACCGGGAACGGACCGACCGAGCCGGAATTGGTGAGCTGCGCGATCTTGTTCTCGATCAGGCTCAAGTCGGTGGAGGTGCCGCCGGCATCGAGCGTGACGACATTGTCGAAGCCGGCGAGCGTCGAAATCACGGCGCTGCCGAGCACGCCGGCGGCGGGGCCGGAGAGCGCGGTGGTGATCGGCTTGTTCACCACCTGGCCGGCGCTCATCACGCCGCCGTTCGACTGCATCACCAGGAACGGCTTGTCGCGCAACTGGTCGCCGAGCGCATCCTTCACGCGCTTGAGATAACGCTCCATATGCGGCTTCACGAACGCATCGACCAGCGTCGTGATGGTGCGCTCGTATTCGCGATATTCCGGCAGCACCTGCGACGAGATCGAGATGGTGCCGTCCGGATATTCCTCGTTGAGGATTTCCAGCACGCGGCGCTCATGCGCGTCGTTGGCGTAGGCGTGGATCAGGCAGACGCCGATGGCACGGATGCCACGCGCTTTCAGGCTGCGCGCGGCCTGCCGCACGCTCTCCTCGTCGAGCGGGCGCAGTTCCTCGCCCTTGAAGTTCATGCGGCCGCCGACCTCGAACACCAGATCGAGCGGCACCGGCCGTTCTGGCTTCACCCAGAAATAGGAATTGCCGTAGCCGTCCGGCACCGCCTGCCGGGCGATCTCCAGCACGTGGCGGAAGCCGGTGGTGACAATCAGGCCGAGCGAGTCGATCGCGCCCTGCAAGAGCGCGTTGGTCGCGACCGTGGTGCCGTGGGCGAGACCGATCAGCTCGTCGGTGGTGGCGCCGACCTCGCCGAGGATCTTGTGCACGCCGTTGACGAGACCGAGGGCGGGATTAGCCGGCGTGCTCGGCACCTTGGTCACGGCGACGTGGCCGGAGGCCGCATCGACGCAAACAATGTCGGTGAAGGTGCCGCCGGTGTCGATGCCGATCCGCAGATGAGCTTTGGAGGAAGCCTGTGGCGCCATGGTCGACCGTCCCTGACAAGGAAAGCTGAAATCTGGCGGAAAGGGTCTATCGGGGCCGGGCCTCTGTCCAACAGCATTTGGGGATAGTAATATCGGAAAAACAGATTTCTCCGGCCTTCAGCTCGAAACGTCTGGCGGAAATTGGCAAATTTCCCTCAGTTTCTGAGGGGCTTCGAGGATGACGACGTGGAATTTCGGCAAATCCGATACGCGCTGGCCGTGGCCAAGGACCGCAGTTTCACCAAGGCGGCGGAGCGGCTGAACATCTCGCAGTCGGCCGTGTCCGAGCAGGTGAAGCTTCTGGAGGCCGAAATCGGCTTCGACCTGTTCCGACGCACAGGGCGCGGCATCGAGTCGACCGAGCGCGGCCGCATGTTTCTCTATGAGGCGGAGCGGGTGGCGAGCGACGTGCTCGGCCTCACCGATATCGCGCGCCGTCTGAGCGGTGTTGGCGTCGATACGCTGATGCTCGGCATCGGCTCGGGTCTCGCGCCGATCCTGCTGCCGCGGCTGTTCCCGCGCGACAATCCCCGCGCCAACCTGCATCTGGAGATCAAGACCGCGCCGACGCGGGTGATCTTCGACGAACTGCACAATGAGCGGATGGATATCGGCATCATCGCCGACGTCGGTCCCGACCGTGTGCCGTCGGGCCTGAGCAGCACGCCGCTGTTCGATCTCGATATCATGCTGATCCTGCCGCCGGATCATAAGCTGGCGTCGCATCCGGGGCCGATCGAGATCGGCCTGCTGGTGGACGAGCCGATGATCATGAACGAGTTGTCGATCGGCTACGGCGAGATCGTCGGCAACATGTTCAACGATCTCGGGTTGCGGCCGCGCATCAAGGCGGTGGTGGACAATGTCGAGACCATCAAGGTGATGGTGCAGACCGGCCTCGGCATCGCGCTGATCCCGGCGGGCGCGGCCGATCTCGAGGCGAAAGCCGGCTTGCTGGCGCTGCGCGCGACGGTGCCGTCGCGCAGCCTGTCGATCCATGTCTATCGCGCGGCGCGCAGCCTGTCGCGCCGCAAGGAACTGCTGCTGACGCAACTGCTGGAGGGAACGCCGGCGGATTGACCGGCTTTCGCTCAGGTCGGCTGAAAGTTGACCGACTTCAGCAGCTCGTCGCCACGCTTCTGGTAGCCGCGCGCGAAATCGTCGAACTGCTCGGGCGTTTCGACCACCGGCTCGACGCCGATCTTGGCGAGCTGGCCGCTCGCCGCCAGCGCCTTGATCGTCTCGTTGATCGCGGCATTCATCGCCGTCACCTGATCGGCGGGCATGCCTTTCGGGCCCCACACGCCATACCACGAGGCGTGGTCGAGGCCCGGCATGCCGGCTTCCGCGGCGGTTGGGATGTCGGGTGCGAGATTGCTGCGCTTCGACGAGGTGAGCGCGATCGCCTTCACCTGGCCGCCCTGCGCCATCGGCAACAGCGCCAGCACCGGGTCGATCAGCAGTTGCACATGGCCGGCGGCGACATCGGTGAGGCCGGGCGCGGTGCCGCGATAGGGCGCGATGGTGAGGTTGAGCCCGGCGAGTTTGTTGAACGCGACGGTCGCAAGATAGCCCGGCGCGCCGAGCGCGGAGGTGGCGAAGGTCCAGTTGTCCGGATGCTGGCGCGCGTCGGCAACGATCTCGGTGATGTTCTTCTGCGGCAGTTTCGGCGACATCACCAGCAGCATCGGCGCTTCGCCGGCACGCGCGATCGGCGTGAAGTCGGTGATCGGGTCATAGGGAGCGGATTTCATCACGCTCTGTGCCATCACATGGGTGCCGGCCGAGAACAGCATGGCGTAGCCGTCGGGCGCTGCCTGCCGCACGGCCTGGCCGCCGACGGTGCCGCTGCCGCCACTGCGGTTATCGACCACAACGGTGTAACCCTTGGTTTCCTTCAGCTTCTCGGCAAGCAGCCGCGCGAACACATCGACGCCGCCGCCGGCGGCGAACGGAACGATCATGCGGATCGGCCGGTTGGGGAAACCGCTCGGCTGCGCGGCGAGTGCGCGCGGCAGGGCGGTTGCGCCGACTGCGGCAGCGGACGCGAACAGGAAGTGGCGGCGTTGCATCGTGGTATCTCCCGGCGCTTCTGATCTAATTTTCGGATAGCGAAAAATTTTTCTTGTTTTTCTTGGGTTAGTCTCCGCGTCGCGACGAGTCAAGAAAGCGCGGTGCACGGTCGGCGATGCCGGATGAGGTCATCGCGCGTCAGCCGACGGTGCCGCCGCTTGCCTCCAGCCCGCTGGCGATCAGCCGCGCGGTCTTGCGCAGCGGTTCCAGCGCGCGGTCGCGTAATTCGTCGGCCGTCATCCGCATGCTGGGAGCGGCGACGCTGATAGCGGCGACCGGGAAGCCGTCGCGGTCGAGCACCGGGGCCGCCAGCGCGATCATATCGTTCGAGACCAGCGATCCGCCGAGTGCGTAACCCTGCTTGCGCACCGCTGCGAGTCGTTTGCCGAGATCGGCCGGCTGTCCAATCGTATGGAAATCGCGCTGCCGGCTCGGCAGCGCGAGAATGCGCGTGATGTCGGCCGGCGGCAGAAACGCGAGGATTGCCCAGCCGATCACGCTGTTGGCGGCGGGGATCAAGGTGCCGACGCGGATATCGACGCCGAGCCGTGTCATGCCGGCGCGGATGCGCTCGACATAGAGCACGTCGCTGCCATCAAGCACGCCAAGGTTTGCCGCTTCGCTCACCTCGCCGACCAGGGTGCGCAGCAGGGGGCGCGCTAGCGTGCGGATGTCGCGCCGGCCGATGGCGCGGAAGCCGAGATCGAGCACCTTGAGCGTGAGCGTGAAGCGCTTGCCTTCGGCGCGCGCGACATAACCGAGATCGACCAGCGTGTTGAGCATGCGATGCGTGGTGCCGGGATCGAGCGCGGCGGCGCCGGCAAGCTCACTCAGGGTGAGATCGGCGTCGTTCGCGGCAATTGCCTCGAGCAGGCGGAACGCTTTGGCCAGAGATTGTACCGAACTCTTGCCGTCCCGCGGCGTCGCTTTAACTGCGGCTTTTCCGGCAGCCTTGCTCCCGCGTGTGGTGCGCGGCGGTTGCGGGCCACGCGCTTTGGGGACGGTCAGCGATTTTTCCCGCAGGAACTTGTCCTTGATGGTCCCGATCCGCTTCATGGCGTTCGCCTCGTCAATCCTGACTTGTGTCGCCGCGCTGTCCTTGACAGCACCGCTCTCGCCGGGCACTTTATCATCCGAAAATATTTTCGCAATCCGAAAATAAGAACGGCTGGCGACACGCTGGCCCTGCGACGAGGATAAATCATGAGTGCGGCTTCGGAAGCGGTCTCGGGTGGTGCCGGCGCGGGGCGGTTGCGCATCGCTGTCGACATCGGCGGCACCTTCACCGATCTCGCGGCGTTCGATGAGGCGTCGGGCGAACTGCATTTCGGCAAGGCGCTGTCGACCCACGGCAAGCTCGTCGACGGCATTGAGGACACGCTCAACGGCGCGCGTATCAAGGCGCGGGACGCTTACCTGTTCCTGCACGGCTCGACCATCGCCATCAACACGCTATTGGAGCGTACCGGCGCGGAGACGGCGCTGCTGATCACCGAGGGCTTCCGCGACATCTACGAGATCGGCCGCGTCAACCGGCCGGATGCCTACAACCTGTTCTTCAGCAAGCACGAGCCGCTGATCCGCCGTTCGCTGCGCTTCGAGGTGCCGGAGCGGCTGCGCGCCGACGGCGCCGTGCATAAGGACCTGGACGAGAGCGCGGTGCGCCGCCTCGTGCGTTCGCTGAAAGGGCGCGGGATCGAGGCAGTGGCGATCCTGCTGCTGCATTCGTATCGCAATCCGGCGCACGAGGTGCGCGTCAAGGAGATCGTGCAGGAGGAATTGCCGGGCGCGTTCGTCTCGGCGTCGCACGAACTGTCGCAGGAATACCGCGAGTTCGAGCGCGCCTCGACGGTGGCGGCCAACGCCTATGTCGGCCCGCGCGTCGCCGCCTATCTCGGCGAACTGGAAAGCCATCTCGAAGCGGCGGGCTTCCGCGGCAGCTTCTATGCGGTGCAGTCGACCGGCGGGCTGTTTCCGATCGCTCATGCGCGGCGCGACTGCGTGCGCATGCTGGAATCGGGTCCGGCGGCCGGCGTGATCGGCGCTCAGGCGATCTGCGCGCAGATGGGGCTCGGCGATGCGATTGCTTTCGACATGGGCGGCACCACGGCAAAGGCCGGCGTCATCAGCAAGGGCGAGCCGCTGACCACGGGCAGCGCGCTGATCGGCGGTTACGAGAAGGCGCTGCCGATCCAGATTCCGATGATCGACATTTTCGAGGTCGGCACCGGCGGCGGCAGCATCGCCCGCATCGGCGAGGGCCAGTCACTGCGCGTCGGGCCGCAGAGCGCCGGTTCGATGCCGGGGCCGGCGTGTTACGGCCGTGGCGGCGCGGAGCCGACCGTGACCGACGCCAATCTGCTGCTCGGCCGGCTCGACGAACACAACTTTCTCGGCGGTGAGATGCCACTCGACCGAGACGCCGCGCGCGTGGCCATGCGCGCAGTCGCCGCGCCGCTCGGCCTCGACGAAACAGCGATGGCGGATGGCATCCTGCGCATCGCCGTCACCACCATGTCGCATGCGGTGAAGGCCGTGACCACCGAGCGCGGGCTCGACGCCGGCGCCTTCACCATGGTGGTCTATGGCGGCGCCGGGCCGCTGCACGCCTCGGCAATCGCGCGCGAGATCGGCATCCGCCGCGTGCTGATCCCGTTCTCGCCGGGGCATTTCTCGGCCTACGGCATGCTGTTCAGCGATCTGCGTTATGACTATGTGCGCTCCTGCTTCCGCCGGCTCGACGATGTGTCGTTCGATGAGCTTGAAGCGATCTATGCCGAGATGGAACAGGAAGGTCGCGCGGCCATCGCCGATTCCGCGGTGAAGCCGAGCGAGATCAGGGTCGCGCGCGCCGCCGACATGCGTTACGTCGGTCAGGAGCACGCCGTCACGGTCGATCTCGACGAGGCACTGTTCAAGGCGAAGGATCGCGCCGGCATCAAGCGCCAGTTCGACGATGTGCATGCGGTGCGCTACGGCACCTCGGCGCCGAAGGAACCGGGCGATATCGTTAGCCTGCGGCTCACCGTCACCGGGCTGATGAAGAAGCCGAGCCCACGCTCGGTGCAGGAAGGCGCTGCGCAGCCGGAGGCCGACGCGATGCTTCGCAAGAAGCCGGTCTATTTTCGCGACATCAACGGTTTCGCCGACACGCCGGTCTATGCGCGGACACGGTTACGCCATGGTAATGAGATTGCCGGTCCCGCGCTGATCGAGGAACATGCCTCGACCACGGTGATCCAGCCCGGCGACCGCATGAGCGTCGATGCCTTCGGCAATCTCATTCTGACGATCGGGAGCTGAAAATGACCACGCACCGCCAGCCGATCGACGCCGTCACCGTCGAAGTGATCCGCAACGGTCTCCTTGCCATCACCGAGGAGATGAAGACCAACCTGACGCGTACCGCCTACAACCTCATCATCTACGAAGCGCTCGACTTCACCGTTGGTCTGTTCACGGTGAAGGGTGAAACCATCTCCATTGGTCTTGGACTGCCGATGTTCATCCGCGGCATGGCGGAGACGGTGAAGGCGAAGATCAAGCATTTCGGATTGGAGAACATCCATCCCGGCGACATCCTCGTCACCAACGACGCCTATATCACCGGCTCGCACCTCAACCATTTCACCTTCACGCAGCCGATCTACCATGATGGCGAGATCGTCGCGTTCTCGTGCTGCATGGCGCACTGGCTCGATGTCGGCGGCACGCTCGGTCAGGTGACCACGGACATTTTCTCCGAAGGCATCCAGATTCCGATCGTCAAGTACCAGAAGGCCGGCGTGGTCAATCAGGATCTGGTCGACATCATCGCCATGAATGTGCGCCTGCCGGAGCGCGCGCTCGGCGATCTGCGCGCGCAGATCACCGCGGTGACGACCGGCGAGCGGCGGTTCGGCGAACTGGTGCGTCGCTATGGCAAGGATGCGGTGCTCGGCTCGGTCGCGGTGATCATGGACCATTCCGAGGCGATCGCCCGCGCCAACACCCGCAACATTCCGGACGGCGTCTACGAGGCCGAGTCCTATATGGACGACGACGGCGTCGATATCGGCCAGCGCATCCCGATCAAGGTGAGGGTCGAGAAGCGCGGCGACGAGATGACCATCGATCTCTCGGACGTCAGCAAGCAGGTGCGCGGCTTCTACAATTCCGGCATCACCACCGGCATCGCCTGCGCGCAGGTGGCCTACAAGTGCCTGACGACACCGACCGATTATCCGGTCAACGACGGCAGCTTCCGGTCTCTGAAAGTCATCATGCCGATGGGGCGTGTGATCAGCGCCGAACGGCCGTTCCCGATGCGGGTGTGGATGACGTTCCCGATGACGGTGATCGACACCATCTTCAAGGCGCTGGCCAACGCGATCCCGGACCGGGTGATCGCCGGTCATCACGCCGATCTCGTGTTCCCGAACATTCACGGCATCTCGCCGACCGATGGGCGCTTGTTCATCGTCGGCATCGGGCCGCTCGGCGGCGGCTGGGGCGGCAAGCGCGTCGAGGACGGCGTGTCCGCCACCGTCTGCATGAACGACGGCGACACCCACAACAGTCCGTCGGAGCAGCTCGAATCGAAATATCCGGTGCTGGTGGAGCGTTACGCCTTGCGGACGGATTCCGCCGGCGCCGGCAAGCATCGCGGCGGCCTCGGCGCGGAGATGGTGGTGCAGGCGCTGTCGCCGTTCGCGGTGACGACGCGCATCGACCGCGTACATTGCAAGCCGTGGGGGCTACATGGTGGCAAGGAAGCCGCCGGAAACGGCATCGGCATCCGCCGGAACGGCAACTGGGAAACCGATATGCCGAACGCGAAGATTTTCGGCGTGCGGCTGCGGCAAGGCGATGCCTATCTGATGCAGTCGGGCGGTGGCGGCGGCTTCGGCTCGCCGCTGGAGCGCGACCCGGAGCAGGTGGCGCATGACGTGCGCGAGGGTTATGTGTCGCAGGAGGCCGCGCACCAGGATTACGGTGTGGTGGTGTCGGCGGAGGGCGCGCTCGATCGCGAGGCGACGCAGGCGTTGCGTCAGCGGTTGCGGCGGGGCGGTTCGGCCGGCGAGGCGTTCGAGGTGATCGCGGGGTGAAGACTGTGAGCGGATCGGTTGCAGCAGCGGGTCAGGGACAGCGCGCCAATGCGGCGCGTGAGTTGGCGGCGCGCGAACTGGCCGATCTGTGGCAGCGCATCGGCTCGCAGCATATCGGCGCACAGGGCTGTGCCGCCTGCGGCTTCGGCGGGATGATGTTTCAGGCGTCGGATTTCGAGCTTGATATCGTCGAGTTCGTCATCGGCGATGCGCGCAAGGCGAAGCGTCCGGACGTGGAGACATATATCGATCGGGTGGCGAAGCGTGGCCCGGATCGCTACAGCCTGCCGGCGCTGCTCGATGCTGTCGGGACCTCTCGCGAAGGCGCTTCGCCCGACGATCTCGATTTCATTATGGCGCGGCTGTGCACCACGCTGACCTCGATCGAAGCCGCGCACAACAGCGCGCGGTTCGTGTGCGACTAGCGGGCGTTTCTTATTTTACTTCACCTGGATGCCGGCCTTGGTGATGACCTCGCGCCACATCGCGGTCTCGTCCGTGATGCGTTTCTGCAGCACCGCAGCGCCGTCGGCGGCGATCTCGACGCCGGCGTCGCCCAGCTTCTTGCGCGTGTTGGCGTCGGTGAGTGCGGTGACGACCGCCTTTTCGATCTTTGCGCGTAGCTCCGCCGGGGTCTTGGCGGGGGCGAGCACGGCGAACCAGGCGCTGGTGTCGAAATTCGCGAGGCCGGATTCCGCGAGCGTCGGCACATCGGGAAGCTGGGGCGCGCGCTGCGCGGTAGTGACGGCGAGCGCGCGCAGCTTGCCCGCGCGCACCAGCGACAGCACCGACGGAAGATTGTCGAACATCACTTGCACGTTGCCGGAGAGCAGGTCTTGCACCGCCGGTGCGCTGCCCTTGTACGGCACATGCAGGAGGTCGACGCCCGTGCGCTGCTTGAACAGCTCGCCAGTGACCTGGCCGTTGGAGCCGACGCCCTGCGAAGCGTAACTCAGTTTACCTGGCTCCTTCTTGGCAAGCGCGATCAGCTCTTGCACGGTTTTGGCCGGCACGTTGGGGTTCACCACCAGTACGTTGGCGACGACGCCGGTGCGGGTGATCGGCGCCAGATCGGTGGCGACGTTATAAGGCAGGTTGGAATAGAAGGTCGGGTTGAGCGTCAACGCGCTTGACGCGACGGTGAGCAGCGTGTGGCCGTCCGGTGCGGCGTGGGTCACGGCGGTGACGCCGATGCCGCCGTTGGCGCCGGGGCGGTTCTCGACGATTACGCTCTTGCCCCAGATTTCGGAGAGCTTCTGCGCCAGCGAGCGGGCAATGATGTCGCTGGTACCGCCGGCCTGATACGGTGAGACAAGCGACACCGTGCGCGCGGGAAATTCCTGCGCGGACACCGGCGAGGACAGCAGGGCAAGGCTGGCGAGTAGAGAACCGGTAAGGGCAGCAGCGCGCATTGTTCACTCCAGCGGAGAGGGTGCAGAGGTCGAATGCCGCACTTTGACGCGACACGCCCGGCGGAGGAAGGGCGTTTCGCGCGTTTCCCTGATGGATTGGCATGCTGACGGTGCAGGGCAGTACGGCTGTGGATCAGGCCGGATTTGATTGGTCGCCTTCCGTGCGATCCGCTAGCCACGGCGCATCGGTGCAACCGAGGAGGGTTCGATGGCACGTCGTCCTGTGATCGGGGTGATGGGAGCGGGCGATGCGGCGCGTCCGCAGGATATCGATCTGGCCCGCGCGCTCGGCGCGGCGGTGGCGAATGAGGGCTGGGTGCTGCTGAGTGGCGGCCGCGACGCCGGCATCATGGACGCGGTCAATCAGGGTGCGCACGCGGCCGGTGGCCTGACCATCGGGGTGCTGCCGACGGCTGATACGAGCCATCTGTCCGAAGCGGTGGACGTGGCGATTGTCACCGGCATGGGCAGCGCGCGCAACGCCATCAATGTGTTGTCGAGTGATGTGGTGATCGCTTGCGGGCGCGGCGGCGCGGGGACGGCGTCGGAGATCGCGCTGGCTTTGAAGTCGAAGAAGCCGGTGATCTTGCTCAACGACAGCGAGGACAGCCGCCGCTATTTTTCCGGTATCGGCGGCGCGCGGGTCAGCGCCGCCGAGACGGTCGAGCAAGCGATCGCGCTGGCGCGTGGTTTGCTCGCGGCACGTTGAAGCTGCGCGTGCGTCGCCTCAACGGGTGAGCGCCAGAATCCCCGTCGAGATTTGCGGGATATAGGTGATCAGGATCAGCACCACGATATTGGTCAGAATGAATGGCCAGATGCCGCGCACGATCAATTCCACCGGCCGGCGCAGTGTCGATGAGGCAACGAACAGGTCGAGTCCGAACGGTGGAGTGATCATGCCGATGCAGATATTCAGGCAGACGACGATGCCGAAATGGACCGGGTCAATGCCGAGCGATGTGGCGACCGGGAAGAAGGTCGGGATCAGCACCAGCAGGATCGAGTTCGGATCGATGAACATGCCGGCGATCAGCAGCGCGATGTTCACGATCAGCAGGAAGATGATCCAGTCGACGTTCCAGGCTGCGAACAGTTGCGTGAAGAACGCCGGCACCTGCGCCAGAGTAATGAGGAACGACAGCATCGATCCCATCGCCAGCAGGATAAAGATTACGACGACGGTGATGGCCGAACTCTCGGCAATCTCCCCCAGCACTTTGAAGCCGAACGAGCGGTAGATCACCATCTCGACCAGCAGGGCGTAGACCACCGCGACGGCGGCGGATTCGGTGGCGGTGAAGATGCCGCCATAGATGCCGCCGAGAATGATGATCGGCATGCCGAGCGCGACCATCCCGTCCCGCAGCGCCAGCAGTCGTTCGCGCCGCGACGCTTTCGGGAACACTCCGGCGCCGGTGCGGGCTGTGACGATCTGCACATAGATCATGAAGGCGACGCCGAGCGTGACGCCGACCACGAGACCCGCGGCGAACAGGTCGGCGATCGAGGTGCCGGTCAGCCAGCCGTAGATGATGAGCGTGATGCTCGGCGGGATCAGCAGCGCGCACTCCGCGCTGGAGGCGATCAGGCCAAGCGCGAATTTCTCCGAATAGCGCGCTTTCAGCAGTTCCGGATGCAGCAGCCGGCCGAGGGCAGCCACCGTTGCCGGTGCCGATCCGCAAATGGCGCCGAAGCCCATGCAGGACACGACGGTCGTATGACCGATCCCGCCCTTCACATGGCCGAGATTGGTTTTGACCAAATCCGTCAGCCGCTTGGCGATGGTGCCGCGCGCCATGATGTCGGCGGCGAAGATGAAGAACGGGATTGCCAGCAGTGTCGAGACGTTGACGCCGCCGAGCAGTTTCTGCGCCAGTGCCACCGGTGGAATGGATGGAAAGATGAAATACCACGCCAGCAGCGTCGGGACGCCCATGACGAGGAACATCTCGAAGCCGAGGACGAGAAGGATTGCCGCCACAATGCAGAGGAGGATCACGGTCATCGTCGTTACCCTTAGTGATCCTGAATGACGTCGCGGAGCAGGAAACGGTTCTGCAAACCGATGAGTTCGAGCAGGTAGCGCAGCGCCAGAAGCGCGAACCCGATCGGCAGCGGGGCGTAGAGCCACAGCATGGTCGAGCCGAGCGTCGGACTGATTTGGCCGCTGTTGTAGATGAAGCGGGCAAGGTCGAAGCCGAATTTGGTAAAGATCAGGCAGAAGACCAGCCCAACGAGATTGATGGCGATCTGGATGAGGCGCGCGGCCGCCGGCTGCATATTGTCGAGCAGCGCGGTCATGGCGATGTGCCGCCGCCGCTCCAGCGCCAGCCCGAAACCGACGAACACCAGCCAGGCAAGGCCGAACAGCGTCGCCTCGTCGATCCACGCCAATTCGGTGGCCAATGTCGGGCTGAAATAGCGCACCACGACGTTGATGAAATACAGCAACGACATCGCGACCATGACGATCGCGATGAAGGTTCTTTCGACACCACGAAGAATAGTCAGTGCGCGAGCCAGCATGGCCGCCCCCATTTCAATTCCGTTACCGGATGGCCCCAGCCGCTCGCGATCGTCCGATACGCAGCGCGCCCGGCTTTGGGCCGGGCGCGCTGGTCATCGATCAGCCTCCGAGTTTCTTCAACTCGGCTTTGTAAAGCTCGATTGCTTTCTGGCCCTCGCCGCCAGCGCGCGCAATGAAAGCCTGCTCGGACTTCGGCGTCATCGCCGCCTGCCAGGCCTTGGCATCCGCTTCGCTGAGAGTGCCAATTTCGGTCTTGCCCGACGACTTGATGGTGTTCAGCGCCGCGACTTGCGCATCGGCCTTCATCTTTTCCACCTCGGGGCGGATTTCGGTGAAGGCGTCGACGATGATCTTGCGATGGCCCTCCGGCAGCGACTTCCACCACGCCGGATTGAACAGCACGACGTCTTCCATCGCGCCATGCTCCGACACCACGAGATGCTTCTGCACCTCATAGAATTTCATCGTCGAAATCGTATCGAGCGGGTTTTCCTCGCCATCGACGACGCCGGTCTGCAGCGCCGTGTAAAGCTCGCCGAACGGGATCGCGATGGCACTCGCGCCGACCGCGCCGAACTGCTCGATCAGGATGCGCGAATCCATCACGCGGAATTTTTGCCCGGTGAACTCCGACAGTTTCTCAATCGGCTTGTTCGACGTGATGCTCTTGCGGCCGTTCGGCCAGAGCGCAATCGCGGTCAGACCGCGGCTGGTGAAGGTATCGAGGACGAACTGGCCGAACGGTCCGGTGCGCAGCGCATTGGCCTTGGCCGGGTCTTTCGGCAGCAGGAACGGAATATCGAAAACCGAGACCACCGGATTGAAGCCGCCGAGGAATGCGGCCGGCATCACAGTGCATTCCAACGCACCGAACTGTGTGCCTTCGATCATCTGGCGCGCGTTACCCAGCTGCGAGGCGGGGAACAGCTTGAACTCGACCTCGCCCTTGGTGCGCTCCTTCACCAGCGCCGCAACCTTTTCCAGGCCGCGATGGCGAGGCTGCGTCGGAGATTCAAGGTGTCCGATCTTGGCGGTGAACTTGGCGGACTGTGCAGACGCACGGGAGGCGGAGGCGGCAACGACAAATGCGCCGCTCGTGACTTTCAGGAATTCGCGTCGTGAAGCCATGGGTGAAAACTCTCTTGAGTGAGGAAACCGCGCTGCTCTCCCGGTGGCAAGCAACTATCTCAAATTTTAGACTAGCGCAGAAATGCTGTCAAACGCGCTGATTTTCGCCTGTGTGTGGTGCTGGCAGGGTACGCGGCGCGCGGCTGACAGCCTGATCGGAAAAGCGCCTATGATCGCTGCGGCTCCGGCCGCCGCGGCCGCCGTGATGCGAAGCTGCGGCTTGCTACAGCGGCGTTCGCGCCAGCAGCGCCTCCAGCGAGCGCGCGCCGGCCTCGCCCTTTTGCGCGCGATCCCACTGTTCGACGATGCTGTCTTTGAACATCCGCACCGCTTCCGGCGCCGAGGTGACCATGGCGATGCCGGCGGAGATGTTCGGATGATCGCCGAGCCGGTAAGGGCTCATGGTGACGAACGTGGCGTCGCTTTTCTCGAACACCTGAAAGGTTTGTTCGGCCGCGAAATTCTCGACGACGCCGATCTGCACGCCGATCGGCTGCTTGCGGAAAATTTCGACCAGCCGCTCCACCTCGCGCCGCGCCAGCGCGCGGCGCTTGCGCATCACTGCGGCGCTAAGATCATAGCGGCCGATCAGTCCCGAACGCAAAAACCGCTCGATGGTTTGCGTATTGATGACACTAACGACGGTGGGATTGCGTTTCGGTGTCGAGCCGCGACGCTCCTTCAGCACCGACAGAACACGCTCGACATAATCGGCAAACCAGGCCCTGTCTTCATTGGCGGTGCCGTTGGATTCCAGCAGCATGGTCCGCAGATGATCGATGTAGTCGTCGGACAGCAGCAGGAAAGAGATCGGCGTGAAATTGCCGAGCACCTGGAGGACATTTTCTTCAAGCTGCCGCATGCGCTCGAAGAAGGCGACGGCGTTGTTGTAATATTCGACGCCGACGCCCATCAGCGACGGCAGCGACACTTCGAGCAGCTCGGCGAGCTTCTCCAGCGTCTCGATTTTCACCAGCTCGCCCTTTTCGAGCCGGTACAGGGCCGCCCGCGAGACGCCGATCTTCTCGGCCATGTCGGAGGCGGTGAAATTCTTGCCGAGACGATAGGCGCGCAGCCGATTGCCGATTTCCTGCCATTGCTCGGACATGCGCTGCCTGAACCGAAGTCTCAAATTTGATACCGCACTGTGAAGCAGCAGGGATTGTTCTGCAAGCGCCGTATGTTGCGCCGCCGGCGATTTCCGCGAGAGCAGCAAGCCGGCCAATGACGCTGTGCACTGGCAGGTTGCGGTTCGAGCCGGACCCGCCCCGGCGCGACGGCCGGGGACGATCCGGAGCCGTGCCCTTGACTCCATGATGGCTGCCGTCTCAATAATGATACCTTGCGACGTTTTGTCGCAATCACGCCGTCGGGGGCGATCAAGGGAAGGGGTGGACACCATGTCTGTTACCGCTGCGGAAGCGTCCGATGCGACGCGCGAAAGTTACGCCCGCAAAGCTTTGCTCGGTTCGGCCCTCCGCTATGCGATGGACGGATTCGATCTGCTCATTCTGGGCTTCATGCTGTCGGCAATCGCCGCCGAACTGCATTTCACGCCGGCGCAATCCGGCTCGCTGGTCACCTGGACGCTGATCGGCGCGGTCATCGGCGGCGTGGTGTTTGGCATCCTCAGCGACTATTTCGGCCGCATCCGCGTGCTGACCTGGACCATTCTGTTGTTTGCGATCTTCACCGGCCTGTGTGCCTTCGCGCAGGGCTACTGGGATCTGCTCGCGTATCGCACCATCGCTGGCCTCGGCCTCGGTGGCGAGTTCGGCATCGGCATGGCGCTGGCCGCCGAAGCCTGGCCGGCCTCGAAGCGCGCGCGCGTTTCGTCCTATGTCGGTCTCGGCTGGCAGGCGGGCGTGCTGCTCGCGGCGGTCGTGACCCCGATTCTGCTGCCGATTGTCGGCTGGCGCGGCATGTTCGCTGTCGGCATCCTGCCGGCGGTCGTTGCCTTCATCGTCCGCTATACGCTTGGTGAGCCGCCGATCTTCGTCGAGAAGACCCAGAAGCGCACCGGCAATCCGCTTGCATTGCTGGTCAAGGACGCTGAGACGACCAAGATCAGTCTCGGCATGTTCATCCTCTGCTCGGTGCAGAACTTCGGCTACTACGGCGTGATGATCTGGCTGCCGTCTTATCTGTCGACGCGGTTCGGCTACACGCTGACCCGCTCGGCGGTGTGGACGGCCGTGACCATTCTTGGCATGGCGTTCGGTATCTGGCTGTTCGGCCAACTCGCCGACAAGTTCGGCCGCCGGCCGATCTTCTTCCTGTATCAGGCCGGTGCGGCGATCTCGGTCGTCGTCTATTCGCAACTCGTCGATCCGATGCACCTGCTGATCGGTGGCGCGATCATGGGTCTGTTCGTCAACGGCATGCTCGGCGGCTACGGCGCGCTGATGTCGGAACTGTATCCGACCGAGGCGCGTGCGACGGCGCAGAACGTGCTGTTCAATCTCGGTCGTGGTGTCGGCGGGTTTGGTCCGCTGGTGATCGGCGCGCTCGCCGCGCATTACTCGTTCGCGGTGGCGATCGCGCTGCTGTCGATCCTGTACGTGGTCGACATCATCGCCACGGCGCTGCTCATTCCCGAGCGCAAGGGCGCGCCGCTGGAATAGAGCGCGCCGCCACACCGACAAAACGAAAAGAGGAGCCGTGAGGCTCCTCTTTTTTCTTTAATCGGCTGCCGCTCAATTCGGCAGCGCGATCCGGGATCAGTTGAGTTCCGACCCGGCGATCTCGTTGAGCAGCTTCAGCCGCTCGTCGGCGGACAGGCGTTCATAGCCGGCAGCCTTGTCCGCGAATGCGACCAGGCGACGGTGTGCCTCGTCGGTGACGTCGAGGGTCAGCGGATTCTCCTCGAACGAGTCGACGAAACGGCCGACCAGCATGCCCAGGAGGTAATACAGCGCGTATTGGTCGCGATGCTGCGCGCCCATCTCAAGGGCGCGTTGCTGGAACGTCTTGTACGTCCGCAAGCCCTTGTGCTGCGACTTCAGCCATTGCGCCAATTCTTCCACGTCCGTCCTCCGATTCTCGCTCACAGTGTCAGTAAAATGAAGAAACGACCAGTATATGACCTGGACGCGATTAAAAAAAGAGATTTCTTCCGAAAAAAGGCTGATTCCGCCCGATTACGCGTTTCTTGCGTGTGTCTCAAAAATGAGATAGCTTCGGTTCTTTCCGCTGTTTTGGGTTCCCCAATGGGAGAGAACACCGTGCTGAGTCCGGCCCGTGCACCGTCGACCGCTCCACAGGCCGAAGCGGCGTTCGACGTCGCCGACACGCAGGCGCTGGTGGTGTCCAACACCGCCGTTAACAGCGACTACTTTCACATGGTGCTCGAAGCCGACGGCCTGGCTGCTCAGGCGCGCGCCGGCCAGTTCTTCAACATTGCTTGTCCGGCGACCGGCAATGATTTGCCGTATCTGCGCCGGCCGATGAGCGTCTATCGCGCTGCGCCGGCAAAAGGTCAGGTCGAGTTTCTCTACAAGGTCACGGGCGCCGGCACGCGCGGCCTCGCCACGGTGCGGGCGGGCGATAGCGTCGCCATCCTCGGTCCGCTCGGCAACGGTTTCACGCTCGATCCGAACTGGAAGAACATCGTCGTGCTCGGCCGCGGTGTCGGTCTCGCGACGCTCGCGCCGCTCGCCGAACTCGCGGCGGAGCAGGGCGTCGGCGTCACCGCGATCCTCAGCGCCCGTTCGCGCGCGTTGGTGATGTCGGTCGAACGCTTCGCGAAGAGTGGCGCGACAGTCGAGGTCGTGACCGATGAGGACGGATCGAGCGAGCCGGCGGCGGTCGAAAAACTGCTGGAGCGGCTGATCGCGCAGGGCAAGGCCGATGCGTTCTTCACCTGCGGTTCCAATCGGCTGATGCTACTGATGAAGCGCGTCGGCGAGAAGCATGGCATTCCGGGCGAGGTGGCGATGGAGCAGCAGATGGCCTGTGGGCTCGGCATGTGCTTCTGCTGCGTGCGCTCGTTCGCGACGCCGGACGGCGACACCGAGCAGCGTCGTGTCTGTCTCGAAGGCCCTGTGTTCGCGTTGCGGGAGGCTCTGTCATGGTAGATTTGCGTGTCAAGATCGGCCGGATGACGCTGGCGAACCCGGTGATGCCAGCCTCCGGCACCTTCTCCGAAGGGCTCGCCCGCGTGTTCTCGTTCGATCATCTCGGCGCGGTGGTCACCAAGACCATCACCGCGGAACTGCGTGGCGGCAATCCGACACCGCGTGTCTGCGAGGTCGGGCAGGGCATGCTCAATTCGATCGGCATTCCCAGCAAGGGCGTGGCGAATTTCATCGACAAGATCATGCCGGAATACGAGCGGTTCTCCGCGCCGCTGGTGGTCAGCGTTTCGGCGCCGACGGTCGAGCTGTTCGGCGACATCGTGCGCCAACTCGATATCCCCGGCACCGCCGCGATCGAGGCGAACATCTCGTGTCCGAACATCGAGGAAGACGGCAAGGCTTTCGCGATGCGGTCGCGCTCGACCAGCGCGGTCGTCAAGGAGTTGCGCGCGGCGACCAAATTGCCGCTGTGGGTCAAGCTGACGCCGAACACCGCCGACGTGGCGGCGGTCGCGCTCGCGGCGCAGGACCAGGGCGCTGACGCGCTGGTGGTTGCCAACACCATCCTCGCCATGTCGATCGACACCGAAACGTTCAAGCCACGGCTCGGTAATATCCTCGGTGGCTATTCCGGGCCGGCGATCAAGCCGATCGCGCTGCGCATGACCTATCAATGCGCCAAGGCGGTGAGCATCCCCGTGATCGGCTGCGGCGGCATCGCCTCGACCGAGGACGCGGTGGAGTTCCTGCTCGCCGGCGCCACCGCGGTGCAGGTCGGCACCGCGACCTTCGTCAAGCCGAACACCATGCTGGAGATCGTCGACGGCCTCGAAGCATTTTGTCAGCGCAAAGGCATCGCCAAGGTCGCCGATTTGATCGGCGCGGTACGCGACACTGACATGAATGTCGACAAGCTGGAGGCGCTGCCGTGAACGCGCCCGCCGGTCTGCGCGACGGGATCGACGCGCGACAATGGCGCGAACTCGCCGAGCGTCTGTTCGACGAGTTGCGCACGCGCTCGACCGACGATCCGGGTGTCACCCGTGAATGCTACGCCGCGGGCGAGAACGCCGCGATAACGCTGCTGCGCGAGACCGCCGCCGAATACGGTCTTGTCTGCACCGAGGATCGCGCCGCCAATCTCACCATTTCGCTGCCGGACGATGATCTCGGCAAACCCGGCATCATCCTCGGCTCACACGTCGATTCCGTGCCGCATGGCGGCAATTTCGACGGCGGCGCCGGCGTCATCGCCGGGCTTCTCTGCCTGATCCGGCTGCGCGCGGAGCGCCGAGCCCCGGTCCCGCCGGTGCGGCTGCTCGCGTTGCGCGGCGAGGAAAGTGCCTATTACGGCCGCGCCAATATGGGCTCGCGGGCGCTGTTCGGCCTGCTGACGCCGGCCGATCTCGACGCCAAGCGCCAGTCCGGTGGCGGCACCTTGCGCGAGGCGATGGCTTCGGTGGGCGCCGACGTCGACGCCATCGCGCAGCGTGAGGTGCTGCTGTCGCCCGATTCCGTGTCGTCCTATCTGGAACTGCATATCGAGCAGGGGCCAGTGATGGTCGCGCGCGACCTGCCGACGGCGATCGTCACCGGCATTCGTGGCAATCTGCGGCACCGCCGTGTCGCCTGCCGCGGCGAGGCCGGACATTCCGGCACGGTGCCGCGCTGGTTGCGGCGCGACGCGGTGTTTGCCGTGTCCGATCTGATCATGCGTCTTGACGAGCACTGGAACCGGTTGCTGGAGCGCGGCATCGATCTCGTGGTCACGGCCGGCGTGTTCGGCACCGACAGTTCACAGCACGCCATTGCCCGCATTCCCGGCGAGGTTTTTTTCTCGTTCGAGGTGCGCAGCCAGAGCTACGACACGCTCGAAGGGTTCTACGAGCTGTTCCGCTCCGAATGCCGCGCGGTCGCGGATCTGCGCCGCGTCAAGTTCGAGTTCGATGACCGGATCTACACCGAGCCGGCGCGGATGGACGAAGGCATCATCGCCAGCCTGAAGAAATATTCCGAGAAGCTCGGCTATCCAACCGAACTCATTCCAAGCGGCGCCGGCCACGATGCGGCGGTGTTCGCCAATGTCGGCGTGCCGTCGGGCATGATTTTTGTGCGTAACCGCAACGGATCGCACAATCCGGACGAGGCGATGGCGCTCGACGATTTCATGCGCGGCGTCGAACTGATGTATGCTTACGCATCCACGGGTACGCCAAGCTGATGAATTCCAAGACCACGCTCACGATTCGCCGCCCCGACGACTGGCACGTCCACCTCCGCGACGGCGAAGTGCTGAAATCGGTGGTGAATTTCACCGCCGCGCATTTCGGCCGCGCCATCGTCATGCCGAATCTGGTGCCCCCGGTCACCACGGCGAAGCAGGCGGTGGCCTATCGCGAGCGCATCCTCGCGGCGGTCGAGGGGCATCGCTTCACGCCGCTGATGACCTGCTACCTCACCGACGACACCGACAAGACCGATCTGATCGCCGGTTTCCGCGATGGCATCTTCACCGCGGTGAAGCTCTATCCGGCGCACGCCACCACCAATTCGGCCCACGGCGTCACCGATCTCGACAAGGTCCGCCCGGTGCTCGAAGCCATGGCGGAGGCCGGCATGCGGCTCCTCGTGCATGGCGAGGTGCCAAAGCCGGAAATCGACGTGTTCGACCGGGAAAAGGTGTTCATCGACACGATCCTACTGCCGCTGCTCGACAAGGTGCCGGCGCTGAAAATCGTGATGGAGCACGTCACCACGCTGCATGGTGTGGCGGTGGTGCGGGCGCACCGGTCGCGGCTCGGCGCGACCATCACGCCGCAGCATCTGCTGTTCAACCGCAATGCGTTATTCAACGGCGGGTTGCGGCCGCATATGTATTGCCTGCCCGTGCTCAAGCGCGAGGAGCACCGGCTGGCGCTGCGGGAAGCGGCAACCAGCGGCGATTCCGGCTTCTTCCTCGGGACCGATTCCGCCCCGCATCTGCGCCATCTCAAGGAGGCCGCCTGTGGCTGCGCCGGGGTGTTCGGTGCGCCGGCGGCGCTTGCCGCCTATCTCAAGGTGTTCGAGGAAGAGGGCGCGCTGGACAAGTTCGAGGCGTTCGCCTCCCTGAACGGTCCGGCCTTTTATGGCCTGCCGGCGAACGAGGAGCGGGTCATGTTCCGGAAAAAGCCGCAGTTCGTTTGCGACGATGTTCCGATCGAAAAAATGGGGGAAATCCATCCTCTGTTCGGTGGCGATCAGGTTGACTGGTCAATGGCTTAGAGCCATAAAGATTTGATCGCTGGACAAGACAACAGTTTTTCTGCGGGCAAGGTCGGCCTAGCAGCGATCTGGCGCGCAGAGTACTCCGCCGGTTTCATCCTCCGGTTTCAGAAGGGGAACTCATGAGTAATTTTTCATCCTCGCCGGCTGACAAGAAAGCCATTGCGCGCCAGACCGCAAAGATGATGCTGGAAATCAAGGCGATTCACTTCAATGCGGAATCGCCTTTTTTCTTTACCTCCGGCTGGGCCAGCCCCGTTTACGTTGACTGCCGCAAGATCATCTCCTATCCGCGCCTGCGCTCGGGCCTGATGGACTTTTCCTCGGCGGTGATCCTCTCCGAGATCGGCTACGAGTCGATCGACAACATCGCCGGTGGTGAAACCGCAGGCATCCCGTTCGCCGCCTGGATCGCCGACAAGCTGATGTTGCCGATGCAGTATATCCGCAAGAAGGCCAAGGGCTTCGGCCGCAACGCGCAGATCGAGGGCGATCTGCTGGAAGGCGCGCGCACGCTGCTGGTGGAAGACCTCGCGACCGATGGGCGCAGCAAGGTCAATTTCTGCAATGCGCTGCGCAAGGCCGGCGCGCAGGTCGATCACTGCTTCGTGCTGTTCTATTACGATATCTTCCCGGAAAGTCAGGGGCACCTTCGTGACTTGAATGTGAAGCTGCACCATCTCGCCACCTGGTGGGACGTTCTCGAAGTCGCGGAAGAGAGCGGCCATTTCGATCGCGGCATGCTGCGCGAGGTGCGCGCGTTCCTCAATCAGCCGGCCCAGTGGTCAGCGGCGCATGGCGGCATCTCCGACTTCGATGGCGGTCCGAAGCAGGAAGGCGCGGCGGCATAAGACATTTGGTCCAGACGATCATGACAAGCAAAACCCTCCGGCCTGCCGGAGGGTTTTTCATTCTTGATGATGCTCCCGATACGCCGCCATGAAGCGCGGCGCCATCCGCTCCACTTTTTCCGGCGACACGCGGCCCGAACGGGTGATGTAGGACATCGCGAAATCGTAGGGCGCGAGCGGCATCTTGTCCGGGAAGGTCTCGTACCAGGCGGCGCTGGCGTTGGCGGCATCCACCAGCAGTTCGAGGATCGGCCGGCGTTCGGCTTCGTAGCGCATCAGCGCCGCCGGAATATCGCGCGGGGAAGTGGCAAGGGCACGGGTGAGCGCGATCGAGTCTTCCAGCGCGAGACGCGTTCCCGAGCCGATGGAGAAATGCGCGGTGTGCAGCGCGTCGCCGAGGATCACGGTGTTGCCGCGCGACCAGCGCGTATTGTGGATCACCGGGAATTGCCGCCAGATCGAGCGGTTGGAGATCAGCGGATGGCCGTCGAGGGTGTCCGCGAACACATCTTCTAGCGCGGTCTTGAGCGCGGCCTCGTCAGACGCGGCGAGGCCGCTGTTGGCGAAGGTCGCGGCATCGGTTTCGATGATGAAGGTGCTCATCCGATCGGAATAGCGGTAGTGATGCGCGTTGAAGGTGCCGAGGCGGTGCTTCACGAAGGTTTGCGTCAGCGTCTCAAACCGCTTGGTGGTGCCGAACCAGACGAAGCGGTTGGAGAGATAACGAATGCTGGTGCCGAACGCGGTCTCGTCGGCGCGGCGCACCAACGAATTGACGCCGTCGGCACCGACGATCACATCTGCGCCGCGTAATTCGTCCAGCGACTGGACGGTATGGCCGTAACGGATATCGACGCCGAGCCGCAACGCCTCGCGTTGCAGGATCTGCAGAAGATGCAGCCGCCCAACCGCGGTGAAGCCAACGCCGTCGATGGCGACGCTTTCGCCCTTGTGGGTGATGGTGATGTCCTGCCAGCGTTCGAGGTCCGGTGTGATCGCCGCGTGGATCGCCGGATCGTCTTCTTTCAGGAATTCCAGTGCACTGTCGGAGAATACGACGCCGAAGCCGAAGGTCGAATCCGCGGCGTTCTGCTCGTAGACCGTCATCTCTGTTGTGATGCCGCTACGTTTGAGCAGGATCGCGAGATAAAGACCGGCCGGTCCGGCGCCGAGGATGTTCACCTTCATCGTCATTGATCTCCGGGCCGTTTCGGCAGGAACAGGGTTTCGGCAATCCTGCGCCGCCGGCTGAACGCCGCTGGCCCGTCGTCGCTGAACGCCGTTCGCCCACCGATGATGAACGCCATTTGCGCGATCGCATAGTCCTGTGCGGTGTCGGCGTCAAAACCGGCGTCGCGATAGAGCCGGGCGAGGAAGCGAGCACGAGCCTCGTCCACCTCCTGTACGACTTTGGCGACGGCGGGGTCGCGCCGCGCCCAGTCGCGCAAGGTCAGTTCGAACGGGCCGCCAGGGACATCCGGTCGTGGCGCGATGGCGATGCGCAGCAGCTTGCGCAGCCGCTCGATGGGATCGCCGGGCAGCGCGATAATTAATGCCTCGATCTCCTGTGTCATGAGCCCGTGCCAATGGTCGAGCACCGCCGCGAGCAGATCCTCGCGGCTCTTGAAATGCCAGTAGAAGCTGCCTTTCGTGACCTTGAGATCGTCGGCGAGTTCATCGACACGCAGCGCGGTGACGCTGTCGCCGGCGAGCTTCTGGATCGCGCCCTCGATCCACGCCTGGCGAGTCAGTCGCCCCTGCGGGTCGTCGGTGGCAGCGGGTCGCACCGCCCGCACGGAGGCACGGGAATGAGTGTGTTTTCCAGTGGGTTTACGCGCGCGGACCCGTGCTTTTGCCGTCATCATCGCCGCCTGTAGTCGCTTGCGATAGTCTGTGCGGTCAATTTGACAAGCAGGCGTCGTTTTGTCCATACTTTCAAGTATGGACAAAGCCGCATATTCGGACGCGGGACAAGGAGACCATCAGGTGAGCGGAAACTGGGGCCGGCTGCAGATGACGTTGCCGGATGCGTTGCGTGCGGAGCGGCGCGATGAGATCGCCGTGCTGTGGCTGACGCGCGCGGAAAAGCGCAACGCCATCAACACCGATATGCTGCGCGGCATCAAGCTGTTCTTCGGCAATCTCGCCGACGACATCAAGGCGGTGGTGATCGCCGGCGAGGGCGACAATTTCTCCGCCGGTCTCGACCTCAGTGAATTGACCGAGAAGGACGCAGCCGAAGGCGCGTTCCATTCGCGCGAATGGCACGACGCCTTCCACGACGTGCAATATGCGCGGGTGCCGGTGATCAGCGTGCTGCACGGCGCGGTGATCGGCGCCGGGCTCGAACTTGCCAGCGCGACACATCTGCGGGTCGCCGAGCCGACGACATTCTACGGTTTGCCGGAAGGCCAGCGCGGCATCTTCCTCGGTGGCGGCGGCGCGATGCGTTTGACACGGCTGCTCGGTGTCGCCCGCGTCACGGATCTGATGATGACCGGTCGGACATTGAATGCACAGGAAGGTTATCAGTTCGGCTTCTCGCAATATCTGGTCGGGGCCGGCGAGGGATTGGCCAAGGGTATCGAGATCGCGCGTCGCGCCGGGTCGAATGCGCCGCTCAGCAATTTCGCGATCATCCATGCACTGCCGCGCATCGCGGAGATGGGGCCGGATCAGGGCCTGTTCCTGGAGTCGATGGTCACCGGCGTGGTACAAAGCTCGAAGGATGCCAAGGAGCGGCTGGTCGCGTTTCTGGAGAAGCGCGCCAACAAGGTGGAGCGGCCGCGCTGATGAGCCTGGAGATCGACATTCCCGAGGTTGTCGCCGAGGTCCGCGCCGCGTTCGAGCGTTACGAGACGGCACTGGTCAGCAACGACGTGCTGGTCCTCGACGAGCTGTTCCGCAACGATCCGCGCACGGTGCGTTACGGTGCCGGCGAAAATCTCTACGGCTATGACGAGATCATGGCATTCCGCGCGGCGCGCTCGCCGGTGGCGCTCGGGCGCACACTATCGCGGACGGTGATCACCACTTATGGCCGCGACGTCGCGGTGGCGTCGACGCTCTATGAGCGTCCCTCCGCGCCGGGCCGCACCGGCCGGCAGATGCAGACCTGGGTGCGCTTTCCCGAAGGCTGGCGCATCGTCGCTGCTCACGTCAGCTTGATGCAGTAATTTACGCCGCCGCGGCAGCGTGCTGGCGCACGGTGCGCACCAGCGTTTCGCCGGCTTGCGCCACGTCGAGGCCACTGGTTTCCACCACCGCATGCGCGCGCGCATAAAGCGGCTCGCGGCTCAACAGGATCGCGCGCAATTCCTGCATCGCCGAGCGGTCCTCAGCCATCGGCCGCAGGTCGCCCTGGTCGCGCACGCGTTGCATGTGGTCTTCCGGCTTCGCTTTCAGCCAGACGGTGAAGAACGACGAGAGGACGAGATCGAAGGTCAGCGGTTCGGCGACGATGCCGCCGCCGGTCGCCAGCAGTAGCGGTTCGCGCACACCGGTGAAGCGGCGCACCTGGGCCTGCTCCAGCCGGCGATAGCCTTCCTGCCCGTAGAGCGCGAAGATCTCCGCCATCGACAGGCCCGCCTCGCGCTCGATCTCGCGGTCGAGTTCGACGAAGCGCCAGCCGAGCCGGTCGGCCGCGAATTGCCCGAGCGTGGATTTGCCGGCGCCACGCAGACCGATCAGCGCCACGCGGCTCGCTTGCGCGTTGCGGATCGGCGTCGTGTCGCCGGTGAGTATCGTCTTCACTCGCACGATCTGCTCGTTGCTGGCGTTACGCAGCAGATCGCGCACGACGGCCCAGTCGGCCGGGGCCTCGCCGCCGGGGATCAGATCGTCGAGCCGTGTGCCCATGGCGGCGGCGACGCGGCGCAGCAGCAGGATCGACACATTGCCCTGGCCGCTTTCAAGCTGGGCGATGTAGCGTTCCGACAGGCCCGAGGTCTGTGACAGCACCTTGCGCGACATGCCGCGCACGGCGCGGGTCTGCCGGACGTTCTGGCCGAGTTGCTGGAGAAAACCGGCTTCGCGTGGATCGGCCTCGGACATGACACCCCAAACGTCTGGCACCCAGCATGGCGTCGCAAATGAGCGACTCGGTTCGGGGCCGTAAGTATGCAGGATAATGCAAGGTATGATTGACACCAAGCCCTGAATAAGCACTTTATAGGAGATATAATTACAAAAACGCCGCCCTCGACCCGGAGTAGCGGCCATTCTGGAGGGAATGTCGTGAGCGCGACCGCCTATAATGCCGTCACCGATCTCCTGGACCGTAATGTGGATCAGGGTCGCGCGGACAAGCCCGCCTATATCGATCCGGCGCGGACCCTCACCTACGGCACGTTGCAGGCCGAAACCCGCCGGCTCGCCAACCTCCTCAAGCGGCTCGGGGTCCGGCGCGAGGAACGGGTCGGCATGATCATGCTCGACACCGTCGAGTTTCCGGTGGTGTTCCTCGGCGCGATCCGCGCTGGGGTCGTCCCGGTGCCGCTCAACACGCTGCTCACGACCGATCAATACGCCTACATGCTGGCGGATTCCCGCGCGCGCGTGCTGTTCATCTCCGCGGCGCTGCTGCCGGTGGTCGAGCCGATCCTGGCGCGGCTGCCCGATCTGCAACATGTGCTGGTGGTCGGCGGCAGCGGTCACGCGCATACGGACTTCGCGACGGCGCTGAAGGCTGAAGCCGACCGGTTCGAGACGGTGGCGGCGCATCGCGACGAACCGGCGTTCTGGCTCTATTCGTCAGGCTCGACCGGTGCGCCGAAGGGTGTGCGCCATGTCCACGGCAGCCTGATGGCGACCGCCGACACCTATGCGCGGCAGGTGCTCGGCATCCGCGAGGACGACGTGTGTCTCTCGGCGGCAAAATTGTTCTTCGCTTATGGCCTTGGCAATGCGCTCACCTTCCCGATGTCGGTCGGCGCCACCACCATCCTCAATCCGGACCGGCCGACACCGGCGACCATGTTCGCGCTGATGCGGCAACACCAGCCGACCATCTTCTATGGCGTGCCGACCTTGTTCGCGGCGATGCTGGGCGATGCGTCGCTCGCCGGGGAGATCGGCTCGCCGAAATTGCGGATCTGCACCTCGGCTGGTGAAGCCTTGCCTGAGCAGGTTGGCCTCGCGTGGAAGAAGAGATTTTCGGTCGATATCCTCGACGGTGTCGGCTCGACCGAGATGCTGCACATCTTTCTGTCCAACGCACCGGCCGATCTTCGCTATGGCGCGTCAGGCCGCGCGGTGCCGGGTTACGAGGTGCGGCTGGTCAACGACAAGGGCGACGATGTGCCGGACGGCGAAATCGGCGAGATGCTGGTGCGTGGCGCGTCGGCGGCGGACGGCTACTGGAACCAGCGCGACAAGACCCGCAACACCTTCGAGGGGGCCTGGACGCGCACCGGCGACAAATATTTTCGCGACACTGACGGCCGTTACATTTACTGCGGCCGCGCCGACGACATGTTTAAGGTGTCCGGTATCTGGGTGTCGCCGTTCGAGGTGGAAAGCGCGCTGATCAGCCATCCGGCGGTGCTGGAAGCGGCGGTGATCCCGTCGAGCGATCCCGAGGGCTTGTTGAAGCCCAAGGCCTTCGTGGTGCTCAAGGCAAAGACCACGGAAGACCTCGGGCCCGCCCTCAAGGAACACGTCAAGCAGACCGTCGGCCCGTGGAAATATCCGCGCTGGATCGAGGTGGTGGAGGCGCTGCCGAAAACCGCGACCGGCAAGATCCAGCGCTTCAAGCTCCGCGAGATGGATCAGGGGTCGTAAGGCTTATACCGCGCGCAGCACCGGCCGCTTCTTCGACTTGCGGCCGGTATTGAAAGCTTCCGGCAGCGCGTCGACCGGCATCGGGCGGCCGAACAGATAGCCCTGCACCTCGTCGCAGCCTTCGCTGCGCACGGTCTCGAGCTGTTCGTCGGTTTCAACGCCCTCGGCGGTCGTGACCATACCGAGATTTTTGCTGAGGTTGATGATCGCGCGCACGATCATCTTCGAGCCGTCCGCCGCGGTCAGATCGCGCACGAACGAGCGGTCGATCTTGATCTTGTCGAACGGGAAGCTTCGCAGATAGCTCAACGACGAATAGCCGGTGCCGAAGTCGTCAAGCGCGATGCGAACGCCGAGCGCACGCAATTCGTGCAGCGTGGCGAGTGTCGTCGTGTTATTGGCGAGTAGCACGGATTCGGTGATCTCCAGCTCCAGCCGTTGCGCCGGCAGGCCGGACGCGGTGAGCGCGTTGCGCACCGCCAGCACCAGACCGGGGTTGCGGAACTGCATCGGCGAGACGTTGACGGCGACCTTCATGCCGGAAGGCCAGCGGCTCGCATCCTCACAGGCGCGGCGCAGCACCCACTCGCCGAGCCGGGTGATTTCGCCGATGTCCTCGGCGATGGTGATGAAGTTGTCCGGCGAGATCAGCCCGTTGACCGGATGGCGCCAGCGCACCAGCGCCTCGCAGCCGCTGAACCGGTTCTTGTCGAGATCGAAGATCGGCTGGTGGAACACCTCGAATTCGCCGTTGTCGAGCGCGTTGCGCAGGTCGAGTTCGATCGCGCGGCGCGCCTGCAGGCGCGCGTCCATCTCCGCCTCGAAGAATCGCCAGGTTCCGCGGCCTTCGCTCTTGGCGCGATAAAGCGCGACGTCGGCGCCCTTGATCAGTTTTTCGCTCGACGTACCGTCGCCGGGGGCGATGGAAATGCCGACGCTGCAGCCGATGGTGATCCGGTGGCCGTCGATTTCGAACGGCTCGGAGATCGCATTGATGATCCGGCGCGACAGCAGTGCCGCGTCCTCCGGATAGGATACCTGGGTCTGCACGACCGCGAATTCGTCGCCGCCGAGGCGGGCGATAGTGTCGACCTCGCGGATGCAGCCGCGCAGGCGCGCCGCGACCGCGACCAGAAGCTTGTCACCGACCGGATGGCCGAGGGTTTCATTGATCGCCTTGAATTTATCAAGGCCGACGCACAGGACGGCAAAGCCGATGCCGCGGCTGGAGTGCGCGAGTGCATTCTCGACCCGCTCACGGAACAGTGACCGGTTCGGCAGATCGGTGAGTGTGTCGTGGCGCGCCATGAAGGCGATGCGGGATTCCGCGCGGCGCTGCTCGGTGACGTCGTCGTAGGTAGCGACCCAGCCGCCGTCGCTGGTGGTTTGCTGCGCGATCGAGATCACCCGCCCGTCCGCGAGTTCCTGGAAATACGGCCCTGCCTCCCCACTGCGCAGATGGCGTTCGCGATCCTCGACGATCTGCGTCAGGGTGCGGCCCCCGTAATTGCCAGCGGCGACGCTCAGCATCAGCATGTCGTCATAGCTGATGCCGGGGCGGATAAGCTGCGGTGACAGATTGAAGATCTCGCAGTAGCGGCGATTGACCACTTGCAGGCGATTGTCGCGGTCGAAGAAGCACAGACCTTGCGACATGTTGTCGAGGGCCGCGTCGAGCCGCAGATTGGTTTCGCGCAGTTGCGCCTTCTGCTCTTTCAGTGTGGTGATATCGCCGAACATGACGATGCTGCCGCCGTCATGGGTGCGGTTGTTGCTGACGCGCAGCCAGCGGCCGTCAGGCAGCCGCGCCTCGTCAGCGCCGAATGCAGACGTAATATGGTCGAGCAATTCGTGGTCTTCGCGCAGATAGTCGATAGCCTGCGAATTGGCGAGGCGAAGCTGCCCGTTCGGGCCGAGCAGGATGATGCCTTCGCGCGAGCTTTCCAGCGATTCCGCGAGTTGCGTCTGTGCCGAACGCCGCTCGGAAATCTCGCGCTCCACCATGGCGCGGATGTTGTCGCGCATGGCCCCCATGGATTCGAGCAGCGCGCCAAGTTCATCGCGTGCGCCGACGGGGATGGTGACATCGAGATCACCGTCGGCGATCCGCTTCGCGACCCGTGACGCGGCTGCCACCGGACCGATGATCCGTTTCGTCAGTAGCCACGAGACGATCGCGGCGAGTAGCAAGGCGAGCGCCGTGCCGATCATGTTGAGGCGAACATCGCGCGCGACCGTTTCGAGCGCTTCCTGGCGATAGAGGAAACCGTCGCCAGCGGTGTAATTCACCAACAGATCGATCTGCTGATTGACTGTCTCGGCATAGCGGTCGATTTCGACCCAGGCGTCAGGCGAGGCCGCATTCTCGTGCAGCTTGGTGCGCAGCTTGCTCCAGGTCGCGGCCGCCTCCTTGACGTTGGCCGCGGCTTCCGTGGCGCGTTTGGAATGCGAGCGCTCGGCCGCCACGGCAAGATCGTCGTTGAGCGTGTCGATCAGCTTCTCGATCTGGTCGTCGAGGATGGCGCGGGCTTTTTCGTCCTTGTTGGTCTCGCGGCGCAGGAACGCGGCCTGCATCGCGGCGAAGTCCGCCGCCGCGGCGCGCGCATAGTTGATTGACATCAGCGTTTCGTCGAACGTTTTGGTGACCAGCGTGCCGGCGTTGCGGATACCGTAGATCGCATAGGTCCCGAGCGTCGCGGTGATCATGCCGATCGCCAGGAACGCGATCAGAATCCGGCTGCGAATCGTCCCGCGGCGCCCGTTCAGGCGCGCGTGCAGCGATCGGGTGATCTCGGTCGACATCGGCCGCGGTTCCATCGTCCCATTGCCCGTGGGATCGAGACCGAAAATGGCCGGGGACGCCTTAAATTGGCGTATGGAGGAAGAGCTTCTTGATGGGATTGTTAACGCCGGCTTAACCGGCCGGTCCGACAGTGAGGGCGCGCCCAAACGACGCGGAGGTTCTCGGGTTTGCGATTCAAGGGCTCCAAATCCCTGGTTTCAGGATTGTCCGGATGCCGCCGCCTCGCGGCGGTGACGGTTGTCATGGCTCTTGCCGGCGGCGCGATCACCGGTCTGGCGTTGGCCGACGTGGTCCAGTCTGTCTCGCAGAAGGGCCGGGAGTTCCAGCCCGGCGAGATTACCATCAAGCGGGGCCAGTCGATCGCCATCGTCAACGACGACGCCGATCTGCTGCATCATGCCTATCTGCGGACCACCGCATTTAGCTTCGATTCCGGCGACCAGAAGCCGGGTGCGCGATTCGAGGTCGCGTTTACCGAGGCGGGAACCTTCACGGTCCGATGCGCCATCCATCCCAAGATGAAGCTCGTCGTCACCGTTCAGTGACGCACTGGATCGAGCGATTACAGGATCGCCGTTTTGAACAGCAGCGCGTGGCTGGCGTAATAGATCATTAGGTACGCCGCGAGCGAGGCGGCGAAAGCCGGCGGCAGCAGCCACGGCGCCCGGCGCTCCACCGTCACCACCTTGTCATCCGCGATGATCGCGAACAGCACGGCGATGATCGCCGAGTGGCCGATCACGTCGATCTTGCCGAACTCGAAGCAGGCGCTGATGAACATGCCGGCCAGCATGATCGCGGCGCAGCGGCGCACCAGCGGCGTCCACAGCAGCGAGAATGCGAGTGCGAATTCGATGACGCCGGCGGCGCGCATGTAGAACTCAGGGTCGAAGCCGAGCGCGAGCCGCGAGTGCTCGTTGAACAGCGGGAAGCTCCATTCCGGATAGGCCCATTTCTCGATCGAGGCCCACATCAGGGTGATCGCTGCGCCGTAGCGGATGACGTCGACCGGGCGCACGCCGAACAGATCGCGGCGCAGGCCGACCAGCCCGAAGTAGAGCGCGACGCTCAGGAAGATCGGATAGTCGGCGAGATGAAATACACCGTAGTTCCACACGGCAATGCCGAACAGCACGACAATGCCGAGACCAGACAGCGGCAGCGTCACGCGTGACATCATGCCGGCGGCGATCGCGAGCTGCAGCAGAGGAATCCAGGTCGATGAGGTTTTCAGCTCCGGCGTCAGGATGATGCCGCCAAGCGCCCACAGCGACACGAAGAAGAATCCGGCGACCGCGCGCATCACCAGTTCGGTGTTGTCGCGCAGAACCTGGGTGATGCGGTTGAGACCGTTGATCATCGCCACGCCGACCGGCGTGCCTTCGAGGAAGGTGCCGGACAACAGGAACAGCATCGCCGCCGCCACCAGCAGCTCGAAATCCGCGCACAGAACGTTCTCGAGGCCTCGCGGCTGACCGGCGACATCGTAGGCGCAGAACCATTTGACGTGAGCTTGCGCGGCTTCGGCGGTTACGGTCGCCAGCAACGTTCCAAGGGCTACAGTGAGAAGAGAGTGCCGCCAGCCGCGCCGAGGCGCGATGATCATATGGTTAATCATCGAAAAACACGGTTACTGATTTACGATCTGTTTAGTATAGCGCGCCACGGCGTTTAGCGTGGTTTTGATTTGGTTTGTAGTTAATTGTGAGACGATAGCGCGTGGTGATCGCGCATAAGGCCGGGTAAAGTTCCCGTGGATTGCTTGCAATTTTAGGCAAACGCGAAACGGCTCCTCAGGACACACGTTGTACAGTCAGCACATGTGGAGGGGAGCCTGATGACCGGCGTTCTTGGGATAATTGGAACTTTGATCAGCCCGGCTCTGGCCGGTGCCTCATTGCGCGTCACGGTGAGCCGCGAAGCTCTGGAGAATGCCAGTGCGCTGTGCCTCGTCGCCGGCCTCGGCATGCTCGGCGCGGCGCTTCCCTGTTTCTGCTGAAATTGGGCCGCTGACTTCCGGTGGCGCTAGTTCGCGCCGGCCGAGGCTGGGGCTTTGATGTCCGGTTTGGCAGTCAGGGTGCGCAGAAACGCCAGCAGATCGTTTTTCTCGCGCCGCGTGAGATGCAGCGGACGGATCTCGTCCGAACGGCTCGGCCGGTCGATCCCGCCCTTGTCATACAGCGCGATCACGTCCTGCAATGAGGCCACCGCGCCGTCGTGCATGTAGGGCGCGCGCCGGTCGACCTCGCGCAAGGTCGGTACCTTGAACGCGTAGCGCAGCTTTTCCGAGTTCGGGAACATGCGGCCGCGGCCGATGTCGCCATCGGTCGCGCTGCCGATGTCGTGGAACGAGCCGTCGGTGAAGGATGGGCCGCTGTGGCAGGCGGCGCAGTTGGCTTTGCCGTTAAACAGCACAAAACCGCGCTTGGCGGAGCGGCTGATGGCACGTTCGTCGCCCTTGATCCAGCGATCGAAAGGGGCGTCGCGGGACGTGATGGTCCGCTCGAACGTTGCGAGTGCCAGCTCGATCTTGCGTTGGGTGATCTCCGGCGTGTCGAAGGCGTCGGCGAATAGCGGACTATAGTCCGGGTTTTCATTGACCCGGCGCACAGCTTCCTCGGCCGACGGCATTCCCATATTGCCGGGGCTCAGGATCGGGGTGAACGCCACGGATTCCAGATCCGGAAATTTGCCGTCCCAGCCGAGCACCGGCACCGACCAGACATCGACCAGGGTCGGCGTGCGCAGAGGCAGTGTTTGCCCGTTCACCCCGAGCGCGCGGGCACGGCCATCGGCCCAGGCCAGCGACGGCTGATGGCAGGTGCCGCAGGAATGGGTGCGCGGACCGGACAGCGCGGTATCGAAAAACAGCTTGCGGCCGAGCGCAGCCTTGGCCTCGCTGAACGGGTTGTCTGACGGGAATTCCGCCTTGGCTGGGCGCCGATAAAGCGCCTTGAGCTTGGCCAGGCTGGTTGGATTATTGGAAGCTCCGGCGGACGAATTCGCAGCCTTCGCGGCGGCCCGCCCCTCAGGAGCGGCATCCACGCCACGATTCAACCAGATCACAGATGCGAGCGGCAATATAACCGCGATTGCAAGGCGATAGCGCACGACTTCCCATCGCTGCTTTGATGGCCAAGATGCGGCAATGGACTTAACAAACGGTTGCGGTGTGTTCCGACAGTAAAAAGCCGCCCCGAAGGGCGGCTTTTCGTCGTTATGGGCCATAACCCGCTTTGGGAGTGTGACCGGATTACTTGCCGATCGTGCAGGCCGGGTCCGGCGGGCCGAACGCGTCCTCGCCTTTGATGGTGGCGAGGATCTTGTAGTAGTCCCACGGCGCCTTGGATTCCTCCGGCGTCTTCACCTGCACCAGCACGAGATCGTGCACCATCAGACCGTCTTCGCGCAGCTTGCCGTTGCGGGAGAAGAAATCCTCGATCGGCTTCTCGCGCATTTTTGCGGCCACCTTCAGCGGAGCGTCGGTGCCGGAGTCCTTCACCGCTTGCAGGTAGTGCGTTACCGATGAGTAGACGCCGGCCTGCCACATGGTCGGCATCCGGTTCATCTTCTCGAAGTAGCGCTTCGACCAGGCACGGGTCTTGTCATCCATATCCCAGTAGAACGATGTGGTGAGGACGAGGCCCTGTGCGGTCTTCAGACCAAGCGCGTGAATATCGGTGATCAGCACCAGCAGGCCGGCGAGCTGCTGGCCGCCCTTGATGATGTTGAACTCGGAGGCGAGCTTGATCTCGTTGGTGTTGTTGGGCGGACCGCCGGCGATGCCGATCACCTGCGCCTTCGATGCCTGCGCCTGCAGCATGAACGAGGACAGTTCCGGCGCCGCGAATGGCGGCTTCACCGAGCCGACCACCTTGCCGCCGTTGGCGTTGATCACCTCGCTCGCGTCCTTTTCCAGCGAATGGCCGAACGCGTAGTTGTCGGTGATGAAGAACCAGCTTTTGCCGCCGCGCTTGGTGATTTCCTTGGCGGTGCCGACCGCGAGCGCACGGGTGTCGAACACCCACTGGATCGCATAGGGCGTGCAGAACTTCCCGTGGAAGTCGGTCGAGCCGGTGGAGTGGGTGATGAAGAGCTTTTGCTTTTCCTTGGCGACGTTCTGCACGGCGAGGCCAACCGACGAGACCGGCACGTCGACGATCAGGTCCACCTGATCGACGTCGTACCAGCGCCGCGCGATGCCGGCGCCGACGTCGGGCTTGAGCTGATGGTCGGCGAAGATCAGTTCGATCGGCTTGCCGTTGACCTTGCCGCCGAAGTCGTCGACGGCCATCTGTGCGGCGGTCACCGAGCCTTGTCCGGTCGGCGTCGAGGCCGGGCCGGACATGTCGGTCAACACGCCGATCTTCACTTTGTCGTCGGAGACCTGCGCTTGCGCGAGGCTGGCAAGCGACACCCCGAGCAGCAGGCCGGTCAAGCCTGCCGCGATACTTCCACTCCGCATTGTCGTTTCCTCCCGGTCTGTTTTGTCATTGTTGATTCAGTCTTGAGCTGATTCCGTCTTGAACGCATCAGATGCCGTCACGAGAGAGCGGTGCGGTAGATGTGTCAGGCTGCGCCGTATCCCCCGCCGCCCGGCGTTTCCAGGGTGACCTGGTCATCGGGCTTCATCACCATTTTGCGAGCTTCGCTCACCGGCTTGCCGTTGACAAGAAAGCGTCCGGCCGCGCCCGGTCTGCCGCCGGCCAGGCCCTCGGGGGCGAGGTCGGTGCGGCTCGCCACGGTGTTGAGCAGCCAGTCCGTGTTGGTCCGCATCGTCCACTGGATGATCTGCCCGTCTCCGCCTGGCGAGGCGCCGGTGCCGCCGGAGCCTTCGCGCAATTCCTTGCGGGTGAACAGGATCGGCATCGAGGCTTCCAGCACCTCGATCGGCACCGCGGCGACGCCGGTCGGATAGCAGGTGGCCGACGGGCCGGGTTTGGTCTGCCGTGCGCCCATGCCGCCGGAATAGTTGAACATCGACGAGGTGAAGGGGTCGCCGCGGTCGTCGCGACCCTGGATCTGGATGGTCCAGACCGCGCCCGAGCCCTCGGCCAGAACGCGCTCCGGCATCACATGATAGAGCGCCTTGAGGATCGGCATCGGCACATACATGCCGACGACGTGGCGGGCATTCACCGGCACCGGATACTTGCAGTTGACGATGCAGCCTTCCGGCGCGACCACCTTGATTGGCGCGAGGCTGCCGAAATTGTTCGGCAGTTCGGGATCGAGGCAGGAGCGGATCGCGAACGTGGAGTAAGCGTGGGTGTAATTCATCACCACGTTGATGCCGTAGGGGCTCGGCCCGGAACTGCCGGCGAAGTCGATGATGATCTCGCCGAGCTTCGGATCGATCGTCACGGCGGTCTTGAGCGTGATCACGTCGCCGCCCGGCACGTCGAACGAGCTTTCGCCGTGATAGGTGCCGGCCTTGAGCTTGCGGATCGATTCCCGCGTCGCCTTCTCCGAGCGCGAGATGATCTCTTCCGACAGTTCGTCGATGTCTTCGTAACCCTGCCGGTCGAGCAGCGCGGAGAGGCGCTTGCCGGCGAGCCTGGCGCTCGACACCTGCGCCGCGAGGTCGCCGAACACATGATCCGGCGTGCGGACGTTGCGGCGGATCATCTCGAACAGCGTCTTGTTCGGCTCACCCGCATCGTAGAGCTTGAGCATCGGAATCCACAGACCTTCCTCGTGCACGTCGCGCGCGCCCGCGCCCACGCCGTAACCGCCGATATCGGTGTGGTGGATGGTCGAGCCGAAGAAGCCGATCAGCTTGCCCTTGTGGAACGCGGGCAGCATCACCGTGATGTCGAAGAAGTGCCCGGCCGATAGCCATGGGTCGTTGGTGATGAGGACGTCGCCTTCGCGCAGCGTCTGCGTCGGGAACGCCTCGACGAAATGTTTGCCGGCGGCGGCGAGCGAATTGATGTGGCCCGGCGTGCCGGTCACCGCCTGCGCCACCATGCGGCCGCGCTTGTCGAATAGCGCGTTGGCGAGGTCGCCCGCTTCGCGCACGATCGGCGAGAAGGCGATGCGTTGCAACGCCTTCGCCTGTTCGCTGACGATGCTGATGATGTTGCTCCAGACGATCTCGAGTTCGATGCCGTCCATGGGGTTCAGTCCTTTGTCGCCATGATGCACCCGGTCTTGTCGACCGTGGCGCGCCAGCCGGGAAGAATGATGATGGTGGTCTCGCGTTCCTCGATGATCGCGGGACCGTCGATGCTCTGGCCCTGCGCAAGCTCGCGCCGCGCATAGACCGGTGCCTGCACGTCGTCGCCGTTGAAGCGGGCGCTGCGAGTGCGGCTCGGTTTCGCCGGTTGGCCTTTCAGGTCAATCTTGCTGTCGCGCGACGCCAGCGGGCCGGTCGCGACCAGCCGCCAGGAGACGATCTCGATGTCTACTTCCGGCAGCCGCAGGCTGTAGAGCTTTTCGTATTCCGTCTCGAACACCTCACGCACCGCGGCGGCGTCGTGTTTCTTGCGCGGATCGGCGTCGAACCAGGCGGTGACCTCGTTCTGCTGGCCGAAATAGCGCATGTCGGCGCCGAACTTGAAGGTGATCTCGTCCGGCTTGCAGCCGGCGCTGGCGAGGCCCTTGCGGGCGTCCTCTACCAGCTTGTCAATGATGCCGTCGACGCCGTGCCAATCGACCGAGGACAGCCGCGCCAGTGCGCCCTGGCTCAGGTCGAGCCGCGGCGGCGTCACCAGCGTGCCGAAGGCGGACAGCACGCTCGCCAGCGGCGGGTAGATCACCATCGGGCTTTCGAGCAGATCGGCGACGTAGCAGGCGTGCACCGGGCCGGCGCCGCCGAACGCGAACAGCGGCACACCGCGATAATCGATGCCACGATCCACTGCATGCGCGCGCGCCGCGGCGGTCATGGATTCGCCGACCACGCGGTAGATGCCGGCAGCGACGTCGCGCGTCGAGGTGCCGAGCTTCTTGCCGAGTTCGGCCATTTGTTTCTCGGCGCCCTTGAGGTCGAGCTTCATATCGCCGCCGAGGAAGTTGTCGGCGTCGAGATAGCCGAGCACGAGATCGGCGTCGGTGACGGTCGGATTGGTGCCGCCGCGGCCGTAAGCGACCGGGCCGGGCGTCGAGCCGGCGCTCTGCGGGCCGACCTTGAGCAATCCGAGATTGCTGACCGAGGCGATGCTGCCGCCGCCGGCGCCGATCTCGATCATGTCCACCGAGGGAATGAGGATCGGCAGGCCGCTGCCCGACTTGAAGCGGTAGATGCGGTCCACCTCGAAATTACCGCTCACCAGCGGGTGACGATCCTCGATGATGCAGGCTTTCGCGGTGGTGCCGCCCATGTCGAACGAGAGGAGCCGGTCGAGGCCGAGCACTTCGGCGAAGTAGGCTGCGGCGAGTGCGCCGGCGGCCGGACCGGACTCGACCATGCGCACCGGGAAGATCTTCGCGATCTCGACGCCGATCACGCCGCCGTTGCTCAACATGATCAGCGGCTCGTTGCCGAAGCCGCGCTTTTTCAGGCCGGCGACGAGTGCATCGAGATAGGGGCCGGTGATCGGCGCCGTATAGGCGTTCATCACCACCGTCGAGGTGCGCGGATATTCGCGGATCTGCGGTGCCACGTCCGACGAGATCGAGACATAGAGGTTCGGCATGCGCTTCTTGAGGATGTCGCGCATCGCCCGCTCGTTGGCGGGATTGAGATAGGCATTAAGGAACGAGATCGCGACTGAGACGACGCCCTTGGCTTTCAGTTCATCGGCAACCGCTTCGGCCGCTTTGGTGTCGAGCGGCGTGAGCACGGCGCCGGTGGCGAGCACGCGCTCCTTCACGCCGAAGGTCATGTCGGAGCCAACCAGCGGCTCGGGGAATTCGATCTGCGGATCGAACATCTCGTAGCGATGTTCGTCGCGGATCGTCAGGATGTCACGAAAACCTTCGGTGACCAGCAGCGCGGTGCGTGGACCCTTGCGTTCGATCACCGCGTTGGTGACGACGGTGGTGGCGTGCACCACCACGTCGGTGACGGCGGCCGGTTTGATACCGGCCTTGGCCAGCGCGGAATCGACGGCACGGAAGAAGCCGACGTCGAGCTGTTCGGGGGTCGTCAGCGTTTTATCGACCCAGGTCTGGCCGCTGTCGCTGCGCAGAACAACGTCGGTGAATGTGCCGCCGATATCGACGGCCAGCGCGTAACTCGGCATTCGGCTCCCTCAGGCGTTCCGCGAAAGGCGGTTGTTGTTTCTCAGTGTGGAACAAGGTTTCTGGCTGAGACTATAAAAACAGCGATTTTTCCTGTCAATTTCGATTCCGTCATTGACGTTTCCAAATTTCGTTTGTTAGCCTGTTCCGTAACAAAGAAGCGTGTCTCGTAAAAATGACATGCTGACAGAACCCTTTCACAGGGTCGGCAGGGAAACCTGCGGGATGGAAGCACAAGGACGGCCATGATGGCAGGCGCCACGTATCGCGATACCCCCATTGCGGGCACCTCGGTCTTCACCGGGGCGCGCTCGCGGCAGGGCTATCGCATCAACAAGTTTTCCATGTCGCTGACCGATCCGGCCAACCGCGATGCCTTCAAGGCGGACGAGGCCGGCTATATGCGCCGCTTCGGCATGACCGACGCCGAGATTGATCTGGTGCGCAAGCGCGACTGGAAGGGACTCGTCGCCGCCGGCGGCAATATCTACGTGCTGATCAAGGTCGGCGGCGCGGTCGGCGAAAACCTCCTGAAGATGGGCGCGCAGATGCGCGGCCAAAGCTTCGAGGAGTTCATGAAGACGCGGCCGGGCCAGCAGGGCGTCGCCGTGCCGAGAGATCACTGACGAGGATCACGGATATGGCACGTATCGTCGGTGGTATCGGCTGTTCGCACGCCCCCTCCATCGCCCATTCATTCGATCGCGGTCTGCAGAAAGACCCGATGTGGAAGCCACTCTATGACGGTTTCGAACCGGCGAAGGAGTGGCTGGAGAAGCTCAAGCCCGACCTGATCGTCGCGGTCTACAACGACCACATGAACCGCTTCTTCTTCGACGCCTATCCGACCTTCGCGCTGGGTGTCGCGGACCGGCATCCGCAGGCGGACGAGGGCTGGGGCAAGCGTGATTTCCCGGACTTGCCGGGCAATGCCGAGTTCTCCTGGCATCTGGCGCAAAGCCTCGTCGAAGACGAATTCGATCCGACCATCTGTCAGGAGATGACGGTCGATCACGGCATTCTCTCGATCCTGCCGCTGCTCACCGACAATCGCTGGCCGGCGCCGCTCGTGCCGCTCGCCGCCAACGTGATCCAGCATCCGCTGCCGACGCCGAAGCGGTTTTTCCATCTCGGTCAGGCGATCCGCCTCGCGGTCGAGACCTATCCGCAAGACCTGCGCGTGCTGGTGGTCGCGACCGGCGGCATGTCGCATCAACTGCATGGCGACCGCTTCGGTTTCATGAATCCGGCGTGGGACAACGAATTCCTCGACAAGCTCGAATCCGATCCGCAGGCGCTGGTCGCCTTGCGCCATCACGATTACATGGAGCGTGGCGGCGCGGAATCAGTCGAGATGATCATGTGGCTCGCCATGCGCTCGGCGCTCGGCGAGAAGGTGCGGCGGGTCCACCGCCATTATTACGCGCCGATGCTCACTGGATACGGCTTGGTCGTATTCGAGGGCGTCGACGGCTGAACATTAATCTGCGCGCGAGCCAGGAGCGAGCGATGGGTATCCGGACCGGCAAGCAATATCTCGAGTCCCTGCGGGACGGCCGCCAGATGTGGATCGACGGCGAACTGGTGACCGACGTCACTACCGACCGCCGCTTCGCCGGCGCGGCCTACACCATGGCCGAACTCTACGACATGCAGCACCATCACGATTTGATCGAGCGCATGACCTATCAGTCGCCGACCAGCGGCGAGCGTGTCGGCCTGTCGTTCATCCAGCCGAAGAGCATGAACGACCTCGAGCGCCGCCGCGACATGGTGAAGACCTGGATGGATTCGACCTGCGGCATGTTCGGCCGCAGCCCGGACTTCATGAACATCACGCTCACCGGCTTCGCCTGCGCCAAGGAAGCGTTCGGCCAGAAAGAGCAGAAATACGCCGACAATATCTGGAACTACTATCTCTATTGTCGCGAGAACGATATCGCGATGACCCACACGCTGATCAATCCGCAGGTCGACCGCTCCAAGCCGGTCGAGAAGCAGGACAAGGATCTGGCGGCGAAGGTGGTGAAGGAGACCGACGCCGGCATCGTCGTGCATGGCGCGCGCATGGTGTCGACGCTGTGCGCCTATTCCCAAGACCTGCTGGTGATGCCGTCGACCTATCTCGCCAACAGCGAGGAGGCGAAGCCCTATGCGTTCGGCTTCGCGGTGCCGGTGAATGCGCAGGGCCTGCGCTTCATCTGCCGGCCGTCGGTCATCCACGGCAATCCCGGCTCGCCGATGGACTATCCGCTGTCGTCGCGTCTCGATGAAACCGACGCCATGGTGATCTTCGACAACGTGCTGATCCCGTGGGAAAAGGTGTTCATCTATCGCGATGCGGAGATGTGCAACGGCCTCTACAACCGCACCGGCGCGATGCCGCAGATCATGCACCAGTTCAGCACCAAGAACCTCGCGAAGGCCGAGTTCATGATGGCGCTGGCGTTTTCGATGGCGCGCTCGACCAAGATCGACGCGCATCTGCATGTGCAGGGCATGCTGGCGGAGATGATCCAGTACACCGAATTCGTGCGGTCCTGCCTGCGCGCCAGCGAGGTGGACGCCGCGCCGAACGCCCAAGGATTCATGACGCCGGCGGCGCTGCCGCTGTGGACCGTGCGCATGATGTTCCCGAAGATGTTCATCCGCATGTGCGAGATCATCCAGATCCTCGGCGCCGGCGGCCTCGTTGCCGTGCCGTCCTATGCGGAATTGACCGGCCCGGTCGGCAAGGACGTCGAAACCTACTTCCAGGCGGCGAATGCAGACTCGCGCTACCGCATCAAGCTGTTCCGTCTTGCCTTCGACGCCGCCGTGTCGTCGTTCTCCGGACGGCAGCAGCTTTACGAACGCTACTATTCCGGCGATCCTGTGCGCCTCGCGGGTACGCTTTATGAAATCTATGACAAGAACCCTTATGTGGACCGGATCGCGGAACTGCTCGATGGCCTTGAAGAACGTCGCGACGATCCGGAAAAGCCGTTGCCGTTTCGGCCGGTGCTGTCGGCAGCGGAATAGCCGCCGCATGGTTGTGTCGAGCGAGGTGTCTGTATGGCCGTAAGCGCCGCTGTTTCGCTCGGCGCCGTCGACCTCAAGTCGCCGCTGATCTGCGGGTCGGGCGAGCATCTGATGTATGCCCAAGGCATCCGTCAGGCGCTTGCCGCCGGCGCCGCCGCCGTCGTGTCGAAATCGGTCAACGAGAGTGAGGCGGCGCGCCGCCAGCTCGACCGCACCGATTACGCGCTGCTCGACAGTGAATGGCGCCGTCTGCCGTGGGATTTCAACCCGCCCGCCGATGCGAGCCTGTTCTGCCGCTCCGGCCTCGCGCAGCAGTCGTTCGATGAGTGGCTGGCGATGATCGCCCTGCTCGACCGCGAGGCGAAGGCGCAGGACGCCTATGTGATCGCCAGCCTGATCCTCGCCGATCTCGATCGCTGCGTCGCCATGGCGAAGCGGATCGAGGAGGCGGGCCTGCGCATCCTCGAACTCAATATTGGCGCGCCGCACGGCAATGAGGCCGCGCCCGGTGCCATCGTTTTGGAGCGCGACAGCGCCCGCGTGCGCACCATCGTCTCGCGCGTGCGCGCGGCGGTGAAGATTCCGCTGTGGATCAAGCTCACCGGTCAGAGCGAGGATGTCGCCGCGCTCACGCTGGCGGCCAAAGAGGCGGGTGCCGATGCGGTGACGGTGATGGGCCGCTTCATCGCTTTCCTGCCGGATATCGAAAGCTTCGCACCGACGCTGAGCACCAACGCCGCGTTCGGCGGGCCTTGGGCCTTGCCGCTCACCTGCCGCTGGCTGGCGCAGTCGCGCCGCGCGGTCGGACAATCGTTTCCGCTGCTCGGCACCAATGGCGCACGCACCGGGCTCGACATTGCCCGCTTCCTGTTGTCCGGCGCGAGCGCGGTGCAGGTCACGTCGGCGGTATTCACCGGCGGCTTCGGCGTCATCACGCGGATGCGCGACGATTTCGCCGCCTATCTCGATCGCAAGCAGATGTCCGCCGTCGATCTGATCGGCCGTGCCGCCGACCAGCAGGGCAGCTACGCCGAGCAGCAGAGTCGCCCCGGCTACTGGGAGCAGTTCGTGGTGCCGGAGGCGCGCGCATGAGCGCGACCGGACAGGACATCATGCAGGAGCCGGTGGTGTTCGACCGCCGGAGTTTCCGCGATGCGCTGGCGGCCTTCGCTACCGGCGTCACGGTGATCTCCACTGTGCGCGACAATGGCGAGCGTATCGGCATTACCGCTAATTCGTTCGGCTCGGTATCGCTCGATCCGCCGCTCGTCTTGTTCAGCGTCGCGAAGCGGGCGCACAGTCTTGCGGGCTTTCTCCACGCGCCGCGCTTTGCCGTCAGCGTGCTGGCGAGCGATCAGGGTGCGGTGTCGAACCGGTTCGCGGTGTCGTCCGGCGAGAAATGGGACAGCACCGATTACAGCATCGCCGGGAACGGCTGCCCGATCATCAATGGCGCGCTGGCGAGCTTTGAATGCGATCGTCACGCGCATCACGAGGCCGGCGATCATGTCATTCTGATCGGGCTGGTGCGGCGCTTCGAGCGACTGGCGACCGGCGAGCCGCTGATGTTCTTCCGCGGCAGCTACAGGGCGCTGGCCCCCAATGCCGAGTTTCCGGATTACGCCGGCAATGAGCCGAAGGTGCTGCCGCCGCTCAACGGTTTCGATCCATGGACGTCCGGCTGATGAAACAGACGGACAAGCCGCGCAAGGAAACGCAGAAGGACGCGCACAAGCCGTCGTCCAAACCGGCGGACGCGAACGATATCGACGCGGGCGACGAAGATCGTGCCGGTGGTTCGGGCATGATCCAGTCGGTGGTGATGACCGGGCAGATCATCGAGGCGCTGGCCGCCGCCGGTCAGCCGATGCGGCTCACCGCGCTCGCCAACCAGCTCGGCGAAGCGAAGGCGAAGATGCACCGTCATCTTTCGACCCTGAAGCATCTCGGTTTCGTCGATCAGGACGCGCAGACTGAATGCTATCGGCTCGGGCCGAAGCTGGTGCATATCGGCCAGGCGGCGATCGACCAGTTCGATCTGCGCCGGCTCGCCGAACCGTACATGGTGCGGCTGCGCGATCTCACCCATCAGACGATCGTCCTCAGCATGCCGGCGAGCGGCGACGCCATTGTCAATGCGGTGGTCGACAGTCCCAATCTGGTGACGATCTCCGTGCGGCTCGGCTATCGCTTGCCGGCGCATGCCTCGGCGCAGGGGCGGGTGACACTCGCCTTCACGCCGTCCGCGACACAGCAGCGCATCCTTGCGCGCAAGCTGCAGTCGTTCACGCCGCACACCATTACCGACGTACCGGCGCTGCGGCAGCGCCTCGCGCGCATCCGCGAGCAGCTTTACGATGTGTCGATGGACGAGACGCTGCTCGGCATCTCCGCCGTCGCCGCGCCGATCCTCAATTTCGACAACGAACTGGTCGGCGCCATCGCGGTGGTCGGCACCACCCAGTATGTGCACGATCCGGTCGAGCCGGAGCAGTTGCAGCTTTTGCGCGCCTGTACCAAGGCGATGTCACTGAAGTTGAACTCCACCGGCTACGAGGGGCTCGGCATTCCGAACATGCGGGAGTTCATTTTCGACTGATTTCGACGGTCGGCCGGGGGCTTTGCAGATGCCGTCCGGTCGCTCACACTGAGAACAACCAATCAAAGGGGAGGTACCATGTCGTTTAAACTGCTCACCACAACCGCGGCGCTGGCGCTGTCGGCCGCGCTCGTCGCGCCGGCCGCGGCGCAGGAGACCTACAAGGTCGGCATGGCCGCCGGCTTGACCGGCTATGCCGCGACCGTCGATCGCGCCTGGCGTGACGGCGTCGAGGTGGCGATCGGCGTGCTCAACGCCAAGGGCGGCATCGCCGGCAAGAAGATTGAGCTGATTGTCGAGGACAACAAGTCCGAGCCGCAGGAAGCGGTGACGGTCTATCGCAAGATGATCTCGTCCGACAAAGTCAACGTATTCGTCAGCGGCTGCGTGTCGGCCGGCAATTTCGCCGCCGCGCCGCTGATCGTGCGGGCGGAAACGCCGATGGTGCTGTGCTCGATCCTGCCGCAGCAGCCCGATCACGTGAAATGGGCGTTCACCACCATTCCGCCGCCGCGCTTCGAGGTCGAGACCCGGCTCGAATACATCCAGAAGAAAACGCAGATCAAGAAGATCGGCGTGCTGCATGACCCGTCGCCTTACGCCAACGCGCAGAAGGCCGCGGCGGAGAAGGAAGCCAAGGACTATGGCCTCGAGATCGTCGGCGTCGAGCAGTACAAGACCGACGATGCCGACCTCTCGGTGCAGATCCAGAAGATGTATGCGGCTGGCGCGCGCGCGATCCTCAAGATCGGCCTCGGCGGGACGACGCTGACGGCGGCCAAGAACATCAAGCAGCTCGGCCTCGACATGATCATGCTGACGAGCCTCGAGGACATCGCCGTGTTCCGGCCGGTGGCTGAAGTGCTCGGCGACAAGTTCTTCTTCGTCGCATCTCCGGCGCAGGTCTATGACGCGCTGCCGGACAGCGCCTTGAAGAAGGAGATCGGCACGTTCCTCGAGCCGTGGCGCGCCAAGTACAAGGATCGCGATCCGAACTGGGCCGGCCGTGGCTGGGATGCGATGACGCTGGTCGCGGCAGCGGTGGCGAAGGCCAAGTCGACTGACGGCACCAAGCTGCGCGACGCGCTGGAAACCATGGACGGGTTCCAGGGCACCACCGGCATCTACCACTTCGCGCCGAACAACCATCAGGGCATCACGGAAAATCCGCTGCTGCTCGCGACGATCATCAACGGCAAGGTTCAAGTGGTGAAGTGACCGCCGCCGTCGAACCATCGCGGATCCTCTCGGTCGAAGGGCTCTCGGCGCGCTACGGGCACGTCGAGGCCCTTCATCCGGTGGATTTGCACGTCGAGGCGGGCGAACTGGTCGCCGTGCTCGGCCCCAACGGCGCGGGCAAGTCGACCCTGATGCGCGCGCTGATGGGGCTGGTGCCGACGCAAGGATCGGTGGCGTTTCACGGCCATGCCGTGCCACGCCGCAACCCGGCCAAGGCGGCGGCGATGGGTCTCGTGCTGGTGCCGGAAGGGCGCGGCATCTTCGCACCTATGACGGTCGCCGAGAATCTTGAACTGGGCGCGTATCTGCTCAACGACAAACAGGAATTCGCGCGCCGACACGACCGGGTGATGACGCTGTTTCCCCGTCTCAAGGAGCGGCTGGCGCAGACGGCGGGCTCGCTCTCCGGCGGCGAGCAGCAGATGCTCGCGGTCGGCCGCGCGCTGATGTCGGACCCGAAACTGCTGCTGCTCGACGAGCCATCGCTCGGTCTCGCGCCGCGCGTGATCGAGGAGATTTTACAGACGCTCGGTGAGCTTAACCGCGCCGGCCTGCCGATCATTCTGGTCGAGCAGAAAGCGCCGCTGGTGCTGACGCTGGCGCGCCGCGCTTACATAATGTCGGTCGGATCGATCGCCGCGGAGATCGATCCGCGCCAGGTGAAGTCGCATGATGAACTCGCTCACTTCTATCTGGGCTGAAGCGCGGAGCAATCCGCTGCTGCTGGTGCTGTGGCTCGCGGTCGCGGCGCTCGCCGCCTACGTATTCGTCAACGGCGGCTATCTGATGGCCGTGCTGCAGTTCGCCTGTATCTATGTTGTGTTCGTCGCCGGCCTCAATCTGTTCATGGGCTTCACCGGACAGGTCTCGTTCGGCCACAACGCATTCGCCGCGATCAGCGGCTACACCTCGGCGGTGCTGACCGCGACCTATGGCTGGGATCCGGTGCCGGCGGCGGTGCTCGGCATCGGCGGCGCGCTCGCTTGCGCGCTGATCGTCGGCTATCCGGTGCTGCGGTTGCGCGGCCACTATCTCGCGATGGCGACGCTGGCGATCGGGCTGATCGCCTATGAAGTCGCGGTGCAATGGGATTCCGTGACGCAGGGCTATATGGGCATCTCCGGCATCGCGCCGCTCGGCGTCGGTCGCTGGACCATCACCTCCGACCGCGGCATCCTGATTTTCCTGATCGTGGTCGCATTGCTGTCGCTGCTCATGGTGCGCGGCATTCGCCGCTCGCGGCTCGGCCGCTCGTTTGTCGCCGTCGCCGGCAGCGAGGACGCGGCGCGCGCCCTCGGCATCGATGTCGCGCGCACCAAGCTGCTCGCATTTCTGATCTCGGCCGGCTATGCCGCGGTGGCCGGCTCGCTGTTCGTGCATGCGGTCGGCTTCGTCAGTCCGGAGGTGTTCGGGCTGCACATGGTCGTGCTCGCCTTCACCATGCTGTATGTCGGCGGCATCGGCACCATTGTCGGGCCGGTGTTCGGCGCGGTCATTGTCGCGCTGCTGCCGGAGACGTTCCGTGGCTTCAAGGAATATCAGGACCTCGCTTACGGCGCCGCGCTGGTGCTGATCCTGATCTACACGCCGCGCGGGCTGGTCTCGCTGCCGGACCTGTGGCGGCGTCGCAAGGCTGCGCAGAAAACGGACGTGCAGCAAACATCCGCACGGCAGGGAGGCGCGGCATGAGCCTGTTGCGTCTCGATCATGTCTCGCGGCGGTTCGGCGGCCTCGTCGCCACCGACGACGTGTCGCTGGAGATTCCGGGGCAGGGCATTTCCGCCGTGATCGGCCCGAACGGCGCCGGCAAGACCACGCTGTTCAATGTGATTTCCGGCTTCCTTGCGCCGAGCGCCGGCAAAGTCATCTTTGACGGTCAGGACATCACCGGCCGCCCGCCGGAGGCGATCGCGCGGCTCGGCCTCGTGCGCACGTTCCAGCTCGTGCAACTGTTCGACGACCTGACCGTGCTGGAGAATGTCAAGGTCGGTTTCCATATGCAGACGCAGGGAGGATTGCTGTCCGCGCTGCTGCCGGGTCTCGCCAGCCGTCACGAAGAGCAGATGGTCGAAGAGCGCGCCCGCGATCTGCTGCGCCAGACCGGGCTTGCCGATCAGGCCGGCACCATGGCGGCGGTGTTGCCTTACGGCAAGAAACGGCTCCTCGAAATCACCCGTGCGCTCGCGGCAAAGCCGAAGCTGCTGTTGCTCGACGAGCCGGCCGCAGGTCTCAACAAGCAGGAGACCGAGGCGCTGGCGGCGCTGCTGCGCGGCATCGCTGCCGCCGGCACGGCGATCCTGCTGATCGAGCACGATATGAGTCTCGTCATGAGCGTGACCGACCAGATCGCCGTGCTCGACTTCGGCCGGCTGATCGCACGCGGCACGCCGGACGAGGTGCGCGCCAACAAGGACGTGATCGCCGCCTATCTTGGCACGCAGAGCGAGGCCGCCCATGCTTGACCTCGTCGCGCAATCGATCCTCAGCGGCATCGGCGTCGGCTGTATCTACGGGTTGATCGGCATCGGCTTCTGCGTCATCTACAACGCCAGCGGCATCGTTAATTTCGCGCAGGGCGCGTTCGTGATGATGGGTGGCATGGTCACCTACACCGCGTTCGCGCGCTACGGCCTGCCGCTGCCGCTTGCCGCGGCGCTGGCGATCGTGCTGGTGGCATTCGCCGGCGTGGTGCTGGAGCGTCTGGTGGTGCGGCCGTTGTGGAATCGCGGCTCGACCATGTTCGTGATGATCCTGGCGACGCTCGCGGCGCAGATCGTCATCGAGCGGCTCGCGCTGCTCGCGGCAGGCGATCAGCCGCGCACGCTGCCGGTGTTCACCGACCGGCCGCCGCTGCGCATCCTCGGCCTTGCCGTCAATTTCCAGTTCCTCTGGATCGTTGCCTGTTCGCTGCTGGTGATCGTGCTGCTGGCGCTGTTCTTCTCCTCGACCAAGACCGGCAAGGCGATGCGCGCCTGTTCGATCAATCGCGACGCGGCGGCGCTGCAGGGCATCCCGGTGTCGCGGATGCTGGCGCTGGCGTTTGCGCTCAGTGCGGCGCTCGGCGCGTTCGCCGGTATCCTGATCACGCCAACGCAATACACCGCGTTCAATGTCGGCGTGCCGTTCGCGATTTCCGGTTTCATCGCCGCCATCGTCGGCGGCTTCGGCCGGCCGCTCGGTGCGTTCACTGGCGGCATCCTGCTCGGCGTGGCGCAGGCGCTGGCCATCGTATTCCTCGGCTCGGCGTTCAAGAATGTCGCCGCCCTGTCGATCCTGCTGCTATTCCTGTTCGTGCGCCCGACCGGGCTGCTCGGTCCCGCTAAATAACGAGTTGAAGAAGAAGGAGAGTGCCATGGATATTCACAAGATCGACTGGAGCCAGATTCCGTGGAAGGAAATCCGCCGCGGCGTCGAGCAGAAGGCGTTCTCGGGCAGTGGCGCGACCATCGCCATGCACCGTCTGCATCCCAAGCACGAGCCGAAGCCGCACAGCCATCCGCACGAGCAGATCGCCTATATCGTCGAGGGGCGCATGCTGTTTCACATCGGAGACGAGGCGCATGAGGTCGGGCCGGGCGGCCTGGTGGTCATTCCCGGCGGCGTCACCCACTGGGGCGAGGTGATCGGCGACGAGACCGTGATCAATATCGACGTGTTCACGCCGAAGCGCCCCGAATACGCGCCCTGATTCCGAGAAGACGACTACAACGAAAGCCGGGAGGATTCATCATGCGCATGCGCTTTCTGGCGGCTGCTGCCGCCATGCTGCTCTCCGCCACCGCGGCGAGCGCCCAGACCTGGCCGTCGCGGCCGGTGACGCTGGTGGTGCCGTTCACCGCCGGCACGACTTCGGACGTAATCGCCCGCGGCCTGATCGAGCATCTGGCAACGAAACTCGGCCAGCCGTTCATCATCGACAATCGCGGTGGCGCCGGCGGCAATATCGGCGGTGCGGCGGCGGCGAAGGCCGCGCCCGATGGCTACACCTTCCTGTTCGCGACCACGGGTCCGGCCGCGACCAACAAGCTGATGTACAAGGATATGTCGTATGATCCGGATCGCGATTTTGCGCCGGTCGTGCTGATCGGCAAGGCGCCGGTGATCGTCGTCGCGAAGAAAGACGCGCCGTTCTCCACTCTCAAGGAGATGATCGACTACGCCAAGGCCAATCCGGACAAACTTACCGCCGGGTTCCCCGGCAACGGCACGCTCGGCCACATCACCGGCGAGCTGTTACAGGCGCGCGCCGGCATCAAGCTGGTCGACACGCAATATCGTGGCAGCCCGCCGATCATCACCGATCTGATCGGCGGTCACATCGATGTCGGCATGGATTCCATGGCGGCCTATGTGCCGACGGTGAAGGACGGCAAGATCAAGGCTCTGGCGATCGCCGGCGGCAAGCGCTGGTCGAAGCTGCCGGACGTGCCGACCGCATCGGAATCCGGCCTGCGGGGCTTCGAGGCCGCGGTCTGGTATGTGATCCTCGCGCCGACCGGCACGCCGGCGGACGTGATCGCCAAGCTCAATGCCGCGACCAACGAGTACATCAAGTCAGAGAAGGCGCGGACCTTCTTCGACAATCTCGGCGTCGAGGCGTCCGGCGGCACGCCGGCCGATGCCAAGGCGTTCATGGCGTCAGAAGTCGAGAAATGGGCGCCGATCATCAAGGCGGCGAAGATCTCGTTCTGACGCCGCGTGACCACCGCCGTGGTCTCTGCTAGGCCATCCCGGCCCGGCGGTTCCGAGACGATGATCCGTTCGGGCGCAGTGTCGTCCGAACGGATTTTTGTTTCGTGAGCAAACCGCTTCTTGATGTTCTCTCCGGCGAACGCCGGTCGCCGCCGCCCGTTTGGATGATGCGCCAGGCCGGCCGTTATCTCGCTGAATATCGCGCGGTGCGCGCCAAGGCCGGCAGTTTCCTCAATCTTTGCTTCAATCCGGAACTCGCGGCCGAGGTGACGTTGCAGCCGATCCGCCGTTTCGGCTTCGATGCGGCGATTCTGTTCTCCGACATTCTGGTGATCCCCTATGCGCTCGGCCGTGACGTGCGCTTCGTCGAGGGTGAGGGACCGCGGCTCGATCCGCTGACCAGTGCCACAGAGATCGACAGCGTCAATGCCGCGCATGATGCCTCGCGCCTCGCGCCGGTCTGCGAGACCGTGCGGCGGGTGAAGGCCGCATTGCCGGCGCAGACGACGCTGATCGGCTTCTGCGGCGCGCCGTGGACGGTGGCCACTTACATGATCGCCGGTCGTGGCACGCCGGATCAGGGGCCGGCCAAGGTAGCGTTTACCGCGCATCCACAGGCATTCGCCGGCCTGATCGACAAGCTGGTGTCGGCGTCCGCCGATTATCTGTGCGCCCAGATCGACGCTGGCGCCGACTGCGTGCAGATTTTCGATTCCTGGGCCGGCAGCCTCGCGCCGGAGGATTTCGAGCGCTGGAGCGTGCAGCCGACCAAGGCGCTGGTCGCCAAGGTGCGAGCGCGGCATCCGCACGCGAAGATCATCGGTTTCCCGCGTGGCGCCGGGCAAGGCATTCCGCGCTACGTCGACGAGACGACAGTGAATGCCGCCAGTCTCGAAACCGAGATTGATCGCGATTTCGCGCGCCGCGAGATCCAGTCACGCGTGCCGGTGCAGGGCAATCTCGATCCCGAGGTGCTGCTCGCGGGCGGTGCGGCTCTCGACCGCGCGGTGGACGAGGTGCTCGCCGCATTCGCGGACAAGCCGTTTATCTTCAATCTCGGCCACGGCATCCTGCCGCAGACGCCGGTGGCGCATGTGGAGCAGATGCTCGCGCGCGTGCGGGGCAGTTGAAGCGGGTTCACTCTTTCCATGTGTCATGGCCGGGCTTGTCCCGGCCATCCACGTCTTGTTTGCCCCGGAAAGAAATTAAGCCGTGGATGCGCGGGTCAAGCCCGCGCATGACGTGGAAAGAGCGTCATCCTTGCCGCGGCGCCTTGGCGTCCAGCTTACTGCGGATGCGCGCCACATCGACCACCATGCGTTCGTGCGTGCCGTTGCCGATCTCTTCGGTTTCATCGCGCGCCGTCACCGTGAAGAACACGCGGCGGCCATCGACCTTGGTGACTTCCGCTTCCGCCGTCACCTGATGCCCGACCGGCGTTGCCGCGAGATGGCGGATATCGACAGCGGTGCCGACCGCGCTTTCGCCCGGTTCGAGATACGCCTTGATGGCGTTGAGCGCGGCGTTTTCCATCGCCGTGATCATCATCGGCGTGGCGAACACCGGCGGCAGCATCGAATCCTTGAACTGGTTGGCAAGGTGCGCCGGCGTGACCTTCAGGCTGTAGGTGCCCTTGGCGCCGACCGGGATCGTCCGCATGGGAGCCTCATGTGTTTGAGGATGATCCGCGTTTCGGGATCACGCTCTAGGTTCGCCGCCCAACATGCGTTACCGACGGCGCCAGCACAATCAGGACCACGCACATAATTCCCATGGGAACGAATGTCGATCGCGGAATGCCGGTGAAATCCCACACCGCGCCGCAGATCACCGGGATGATGATGGCGCAGCTATAGCTGATGGTGAACATCGCCGCGCTGACGCGGTGCACGTCCTCCGGCGCCGCCAGCAGCGGCGGAAGCGCCAGTGCCAGGATCAGGATCAGGGCGCAGAAGAAGCCGATCACCGAGGCCGCGGCCACGACGACGAGACCACGCCCGAACACGACGAAAAACAGCGCGGCGATAATGCCGAGGCCGGCAAACAGATAAGGCCAGGTCGCGCGCTCCAGCCGGCTTGCCGCGCCGAGCAGCAGCAGCGACGCGGGGAGCTGGCCGACATTGAGCGCGGTCAGCGCCGGGCTGATCCATTCCACCTGTCCGGTATGGGTCAGGTAGTCTGGCAGGAACGCGTTGCAGCCGAAATAGGATGCGTTGACCGCACCTAGCATCAGGCCGAGTTTCCAGATCAGGCTGTCGTTCCAGTCCGGCCACCAGCGGCGCGCGGCCGCGAGCGTGCTCGCGGGTTGCTGCACGCGCGGTGCGAACGCCCACACCAGCACGGCGATCACGATAACCGGTGCGCTCCAGACGGCGAATGACCATTGCCAGCTTCCGACCCAAGGCAGGATCACCGGAATGGTCAGGCTGACCGGGATGATCTCGCCGATGACGAGACCGTTGGTGTAGATGGCGGTGGCGAAGCCGATCCGCTTCGGCATCCACAGCCGCACCACGGTCGGCATCGTCACCTGCATGATCGCGACGCCGGCGCCGGTGACGATGGTCATGCCGTACAGCAGTGCGATATGCGGATAGACGCCGCGCAGCGCTCCGCCGATGGCGGCGAGCACAAGGCCGACGATCAGCGCCGGCAGCACGCCGAGCCGCGCGATCAGTAGCGAGCCGGGGACCGCGGCGAGACCGAGCAGCATCGGTGGTAATCCGGTCAGGAGGCCGACCTGCGTCGCGCTCAGATGCAGATCGTCATGAATGCTGGGCAGCGCCGGCGGCACCGCGAGAATGGTCAGCCGCAGCGCATTGCCGATGAGCCACAGCAGCGCCACCACGATCAGCATGCGCGCAAGGGACGGTTGATCGCTGCGGTCGGTCATCATTCGATGTCGTGAGATGAAAGGGAGCTGGCGCGCGCGCCATGATCGCCGCAACCTGCCGCAGGATCGCCGCAATGTCGATATCCGGAGGGAATGACGGGTATGCCGCGCGCACAGATGCGTTGCGGTTTGGCGGGCTGGGATTCCGTCCCGCCGCGCGCTAAGGACGAGGCCGATATCCTCCGGCGCAATCGACGGCCCCTCTTGTCCCTGCTGATCTCACCATCACGTCTGACCTCGCGGCGCACGCTCGGCCTGCTGCTGGCGCTGCTGGTGATCGGCATCGCGGCGCTCGCGTGGCTTTATCGCGATGCGCTGACGCTCGATGCGCTCGAGGGCTTGACCCGCGATCTCGGCGTCTGGGCGCCGGTCGGATTCGCCGCCATCTACGCCATCGCCACGGTTGCCATGGTGCCGGGCAGCTTTTTCGACGCACTGGGCGGCGCGGTATTCGGCCCGGTACTCGGCAGTATCGTCAATTTCATCGGCGGCAGCGTTGGCGCGATGCTGGCGTTCGCGCTGGCGCGCTATTTCGCGGGGGACTGGGTCGAGCGCCGCGCCGCCGGCCGGCTCGGCGAGATTAAGCAGAGCGTCGAGGCCGAAGGCTGGCGGTTCGTTGCCTTCATTCGGCTGGTGCCGATTTTCCCCTACACGGTCTTTAACTATCTGCTCGGGCTGACCCGGATCCCGTTCTGGCAATATGCCGTGGTCACCATGATCTGCATGGCGCCGTCCACGGTGGTTTACACTTGGCTCGGCCATGCCGCCCGGCATCTGGCGTTCGGGCAGGGCGGCGAGCACCCGCTCCAGTACGGCCTCATTTTCCTCGCGGTGGCGGCTACGGCGGTGTTCCTGCCCCGGTTCATCATGCGCTGGCGGGACCGGGCCAGAAGCGGGCCTCCCTGAGAGGCCAGGCAGCCCTCTGGGGAACCCCGGCCGGGCGCGTTGACAGGGCGGGCCTCAATCCTTAGAACCCGCGGCAACAGCCGAACCCGAGAAGTGTGATGAAAGTCCGTAACTCGTTGAAATCATTGCGTGCGCGCCATCGCGACAACCGCATCGTGCGCCGCAAGGGCCGGGTCTATATCATCAATAAGACCCAGAAGCGCTTCAAGGCCCGCCAGGGCTGAAGCGCGGCGGCGGCTTTGACCGCGTCACGCGCCTTTGATGACCGATTGGTTTGCGTTGCTCCGGGGACAGACTAGTCTGTCCCCGATGCGATTCCGGCTGCCTTTTGCATGGCTTTTGGCGCTGGCCCTGTTGCCAGCCTTGGCTCCGTCATGGGCGTTTGCGCAGCGCGCGCCGGCCCCTGACGCCAAGGGCGAGTGGATTCATCCGCCCCAGACCGTCCCCAGCCCCAAGACCAGGAAGGGGAAGGCCGAGGATCCCACTCACAATCTGGATTTTCTGTTCGAGGCGCTGAAGGTCGCCCCGGACGACACCAGCGCCAAGGCGATCGAGCAGCGCATCTGGATGCTGTGGATGATTTCGCCGAGCGACACGGCCAATCTGCTGATGGGCCGGGTCCGCCGTGCGGTCGAGGCCAAGGACACAGCGCTGGCGATCAAGCTGCTCGACGCCATCGTGACCATCCGGCCCGATTACGTGGAAGCCTGGAACCGGCGCGCGACGGTCCATTTCATGCAAAAGAATTACGGCGCTTCATTGCAAGATCTGATCCAGGTGCTCAAGCTTGAACCGCGCCATTTCGGCGCGCTGTCCGGGCTCGGCCTGATTCTGCAGGAGATCGGCGACGAGCGGCACGCGCTCGAAGCCTATCGCCGCGCGGTCGAGGTCTATCCGCGGCTCGAGAACATTCCCGATCAGGTCAAGAAACTGCAGGAAAAGGTCGAAGGACGCGATATCTGACGCCGGCGGCGCGTTTGTCGGACCGCGTCTGTCTTCGCTTGCAACCTTTTTCGCCTGAGATCGTATGTTAAGCGTGCCCCGCCTTCTGCAAATCCCGCTGCTGACGCTCGTGATCCTCGCGCTGATCCTCGGCGCGGGCGCGCTCTATAGCTATTTCGGCGCGCGGGCGATTGAGCGTGCGCATCCGCCGGCCGGCCGCCTCGTCATGATCAATGGCGTGCGGCTGCATGTTCTCGACGAAGGCACGGCGAAGCCCGGCGAGCCGGCGGTCGTCCTGATCCATGGCGCCAGCGACAATCTCGAGGACTGGCGCGTCGCGCTCGGCGACCGGTTGCGGGACCGCCGGGTCATCATGATCGACCGGCCGGGTCTCGGCTGGAGCGATGGGCCGGCGGTCGACGATGGCAAGCGGCTCGCGCGCCAGGTCACGCTCATTCACGACGCGCTGACACGGCTCAATGCCGGCCGGGTGGTGATGGTGGCGCATTCGCTCGGCGGCGCGCTCGCACTCAATTACGCGCTGACCTATCGCGACGGTCTTGCCGGCCTCGTTCTGCTCTCGCCGGTGACGCATCCGTGGATCGGCGGCATCGCACTTTACTACAACATCGTCGCGATGCCGGTGGTGGGTCCGTTGTTCGCCTATACGCTGGCTTATCCGCTTGCCCAGTTGTTCATTGGCCCCGGCATCGCCGCGGCGTTCACCCCGCAACCGGTGCCGGCTGGCTACCGTGACCGTGCGGCGATTGATCTCGGCCTGCGGCCGCAAGTTTTTCTCGACAATGCGCGCGACGTCGCCGCGTTGCAGGCCTTCGTGACGGCACAGCAATCGCGATACAGCGAAATCGCGGTGCCGACGGCGATCCTTGCCGGTGACAGCGATATTGTCGTTTCAACCAACATTCATGCGCGCGCGCTGACGGCGCAACTGCCGGAAGCGACATTGACGGTGTTTGAGAAGGTCGGCCACATGCCGCAGCATGTCTGGCCGGATCGTGTGGTGGCGGCGATCACGGCGGTCAGCGCGGCGCGCAAACCGCCCGCCGCCGATCCGGACAAGCTGCTGGCGCCGCCGCAAATAACGCCACAAGTCACGCCGCAAGCCGCGCCGGTCAGCGGTCAGTAGAGCGCGCTCACACGTCTTCCACGTCGTTGCCGACGAAGGCGATGCGCAGCATGTTGGTCGCGCCCGGCGTGCCGAGCGGCAGGCCGGCGACGACGATGACGCGCTGTCCCGGCTTTGCGAAACCGTCGCGGAACGCGAGGCGGCAGGCGCGGCTCACCACGTCGCTCATATTATGCGCGTCCTCGGTGATCACGCAGTGCACGCCCCAGGCAAGCGATAGCCGCCGTCCGGTATCGATGTTCGGCGACAACGCGATGATCGGCGATTTTGGCCGCTCGCGCGATACGCGCAGGCCGGTCGAGCCCGAGCCGGTCCAGCAGATGATCGCCGACAGTTCGAGCGTCTCGGCGATCTGGCGTGCCGCGTCGGCGATGGCGTCGGCGCCAGTCGGTTCCGGCGGTGTGCGCTGGCCGGTGATGATGGTGCGATAGGTCGGGTCGTTCTCCACTTCCTCGGCGATGCGGTTCATGCGCGCGACTGCTTCGACCGGATATTGGCCCGCGGCGGATTCCGCCGACAGCATCACCGCGTCGGCGCCCTCGAAGATCGCGGTGGCGACGTCCGATACTTCGGCGCGGGTCGGCACCGGCGAGGTGATCATCGATTCCAGCATCTGCGTCGCGACCACGACCGGCTTGCCGGCGAGCCGTGCCGCGCGTGTCATCTGCTTCTGCACGCCTGGCACTTTCTCGAGCGGCATCTCGACGCCGAGATCGCCGCGCGCCACCATCAGCGCGTCGGCGATCTCGAGGATTTCAGCGAGCCGGTGCACCGCCTGCGGCTTCTCGATCTTTGCCATGATCAGCGCGCGGCCGCGCGTGATCTTCTTTGCTTCGGCGATGTCTTCCGGCCGCTGGATGAACGACAACGCGACCCAGTCGATGCCGACATCGAGAGCTGCCTCGAGGTCGGAGCGATCCTTCTCGGCGAGCGCGGAGAACGGAACCGTGGTGTCGGGGAGGCTCACCCCCTTGCGGTCGGACAGCTTGCCGCCGACCACGACGCGGGTGACGATCGCGTTCGGCTGCGTGGCCTCGACCACGAGTTTCACCTTGCCGTCGTCGAGCAGCAGCGTGTGGCCCGGCTGCGCGGCGGCGAGAATTTCCGGATGCGGCAGATGGACCCGCGTCGCGCCGCCCGGCGTCGGGTCGGCATCGAGCACGAAGCGGTCGCCGTTCGCCACCATCACCGGTCCGTTGGCGAAGGTACCGAGCCGCAGCTTCGGTCCTTGCAGATCGACGAGAATGCCGATTGGCCGCTCGTGATCGGTTTCCACCTGGCGGATCGCCGCCACCAGCTCACGCATCTTGTCGTGGCTGGTGTGGCTCATATTGATGCGGAACACGTCGGCGCCCGCTTCAAACAGGCGCGTGATTATCTCGACGGTCGAGGAGGCCGGTCCGAGGGTCGCAACGATTTTCGCGCGGCGCAGACGTCTCATCGTTTCGCCGGCCCGCCGGGTGCCCGGTCCCCTTTGGTGCCGCCGGCCGGTAATCCGGGCGGCGCGGCGATCGGCGCATCGGAGGTCTTGGCTGAATTGGTCAGTTGCATGGTCCAGGATCGCTGGTCGCCGGTGTCGACCTCGTAGAAGCCGGTGCGGTCGTAGCCGCGCGCCAGACAGTTGTCGATGCCGCGGATCGTGAACTCTTTGTCGCGCGAGCACATGAACGCCTGCCCGGTCCATTCGCCGCCGCGATCGTAGTCGATCGCGTAGACATAATAGTAACGCGCCACGAGTCCGCCGCGCAGCAGCGCCTCGCAGGTACGGTCGGAGAGATTCCACCAGCCCTCGGTGACCCAGCCGTCGCCATCCTTGTAACCGAGCGCGACGCCAACCCGGCCGCCGCTATAGTTGCAGACGTTGAAATCGGCGTGGGCCGCGCGCGGCATCGCGGTCAGCGGCGCGATCGCCAAGAGCAGCGCCGCGAGCGCCCGAAGCGGCATTTGCCACTTGCGCGCTACGCGCCGCTCGGCCGGCTGGGGAAGCGATACGGCGGACATCAGCAACATCGCTGCTGGGTGTCGCGCGAACCGCTAGGGCGTGTCAACGATGAGGGCACGGAAGTCATTGACGTTGGTGAAGGTCGGGCCGGTCTCCAGCAAGTCGCCCAGTCTGCTGAAGAATTCGGTGGAATTGTTGTCCGCGAGGAACACGGCGGGATCGAGGCCGGCGGCGCGGGCGCGGGCGGCGGTGGTGCCGTCGGCATAGGCGCCGGCCGGGTCGTCGGCGCTGCCGCCGCCGCCATCGGTGCCGTCGGTGTCGCCCGCGAGCGCAGCGATGCCGCAGCTGCCGTCGAGCGCCTGTGCCAGCGCCAGCGCGTATTCCTGGTTCGGGCCGCCGCGGCCGCCTTTGCCGCGCAAGGTCACGGTGAGTTCGCCACCTGAGAGGATGATGGCGCGCTTGCCCTGGCGCTGCAGGTCGCGCGCCATCGCGGCGTGCCGGGCGGCGACGTCGCGCGCCTCGCCTTCGACCTGATCGCCGAGGAACACGCATGCGTAACCCGCATCACGCACCGCGTCCTGAGCCGCGCTGAAGGAAGCAGCCGGGGTCGCTACCAGCGCGAAGGTCGTATTGGCGAAGACCGGATCGCCCGGCTTCGGGCTTTCGTTGGCCGGATCGTTCAGCGCGCGCCGCACATTCTCCGGCAGGTCGAGGCGGTAGCGTTCGACGATGGCGCGCGCGTCGGCGAGCGTGGTCGGGTCCGGCACTGTCGGACCGGAGCCGATCACCGCCGGATCGTCGCCCGGCACATCGGAGATCGCCAGTGTGACGATGCGGGCCGGCGCGGCGGCACGGGCGAGGCGGCCGCCCTTGATGCGCGAGAGATGCTTGCGCACCGTGTTCATCTCGCCAATCCCGGCACCGGAGCGCAGCAGCGCGCGGTTGACCGCCTGCTTGTCGGCAAAGCTCAGACCGTTCGCCGGGGCGACCCAGTTGGCCGAGGCGCCGCCGGACATCAGCGCGAGCACCAGATCGTCCGGACCGGCGCTCTCGGCCAGCGCGAGAATATCGCCGGCGGCGGCGAGGCTCGCCGCATCGGGAACCGGATGGCCGGCCTCGATCATGCGGGTCAGCCGGGTCGGCCGTCCGTAGCCATGCCGGGCGACCGCGAGGCCGATGATCCGCTCCGCCGGCATCTGTGGCCGGTAGAACGCCTCGGCGGTCTCCGCCATGGCGCCGGCGGCCTTGCCCCCGGCCAGCACGATCAGCCGGCCGGCCGGCGGCGGCGGCAGATGCGCGGGCAGGCACTGGGCCGGATGCGCCCGCGCCGTGGCGATATCGAACAGGTCGGTGAGCAGGCGGCGGGTCTGATTCATGGTGGGCACTTTAGCCGTCCGGCGGTTCCGGCCAACCGGTTTGCGGGGTTGATTGCCGCAAGGGCCGTCCGCGTTATGGACCCCGGCATCCGGAACGCCTATCTAGCGGGGAACAGGCAAGGAGTTCTCGTCATGGCCGATCAGATCGACGACAAGACCCGCACCGAACTGGAAGCCGCGGTTTACCGCCGGCTGGTCGCGCATTTGCGTGAGCGGACCGACGTGCAGAACATCGACATGATGAATCTCGCGGGTTTCTGCCGTAATTGCCTTTCCAACTGGATGAAGGACGCGGCCGACGCGCAATCGCTGCCGATGACCAAGGATCAGGCCCGCGAGATCGTTTACGGCGAGCCGTTCGACCAGTGGAAGCAGAAGCATCAGAAGGCCGCGACGCCGGAACAGCAGGCGGCGTTCGACAAAAGCGCGCCGCACCGCCACTGACGCCACTTAAATTTCTGCAATTAAATTTCGCGCCTTGTGGATGACGGGGGTTTGCCCGGCCGCGTCGTTGACCTTTCGCCCCCGGATTCCGAAACCTCTTCCTTCAAGATGGCGGACTTTCCGCCCCGATATCCGACGAGGGAGAGCGTACCATGGCGTCCAGCGCAGCGGCCAAACAAGACGACGAGGGAACCCAGCACGCGCACACCCGCTTCGCCAAGGAACAGCTCAAGGCTTTCGTGGAGCGGATCGAGCGGCTCGAGGAAGAGAAGAAGGCGACGCAGGACGACATCAAGGACGTCTACGCAGAGGCCAAGGGCAACGGCTACGACGTCAAGGCGCTGCGCAAGGTCGTTGCGCTGCGCAAGCAGGACGCCAACGAGCGGCAGGAAGAGCAGGCGGTTCTCGAAACCTACCTGCACGCGCTCGGCATGGTCGCTTAAGGGATTATCTCAGCGCGTCAGCGCCGCGGTCCGGCCGAAGAAGGCGGTGGTGGTCATGAACACTACCGCGCCGCCGGTGAAGCGGTCGGTGCGCAATCCATCATTCGGATCGGTGCGGAACGTGGCGGTCAGCGCCATGCTCGGCTTCTGCATGGCCGGCGCGAGCTGCCGCCCGTCCGGCGTGCCGATCGGCATCGCGGTCAGATAGTGGCTGACATCGGGCGCGATCAGCACGGCGCGCAGCCACGGCTCATGATAGCGCCGCGCGGCGATCGAGGCCGACAGTTGCGTCGGTGACTGCGCCGAAGCCGTGGCGGGCGGTGGCGATTTCGGCGGTGCGTTCTTGTAGGTGGTGCGTTGCAGGCGTTCGCCCATCGGCGCAGCGGCCTGCGATGCGGCGGCGACCTGCGGCGTGTCGCGCGCACTGTCGGCGGGTTCGACCGCGGCGTAGGACAGCATCGGCGGCAGCGACGTGGCGCCTTGATCGGCATCCTGATCGGCGACCAGCCCGGCGGTGACGTCGGGATCGGCCGAGGCGGTGCGGAACGGCATCTGCGCCAGCGGATTCGCAGCGGTCGCGCTGCGGCCGGGGGCCGGCTTCGGCAGCGGCAGTGACGCGAGAACAGTCGGCTGAGCCGCCGGCGGCGCCTGCGGAATGTCCGGCCGCGCATGGGGCAGCGGGATCGAGGCGGTGGTGTCGGGCGTCTCCGCCCTGGCGATGCGGGTGGTGGCAACCGTCGCCGGCATCGGAGCCGCGCTGGGCGCGGAGCGTGGATTCGCCGCCGGCGCGCCGCGTGGCGTGGTATCGGCCGCGGCTTCATCCTCGTCGCTGGAACTGCCGAACAGCCGCGCGAAGAAATTGCCGCCGCGGCTCACCGTGCGGCCGTCGTTATCCATCGCGCTCGCGACCTGCTGCTCGCCGCCGCCTATGCCGGCGGCCGCGAGCGAGACATTCGAGGCATGGCCGCCGCGTCGCTCGATGTCGGCAAGCGCCAGCGCATAATTCTTCAGCGGCTGGCCGTCGGTGCCGACATGCACGGTGCGGCCGTCCGGGAAAATCCTGACGAGCTGATCGTGGGTGAGGCGCGGCCAGTGGCGCACGCTGCCGGTGTCCATATGCACGAACGGCGAGCCCGAGGTCGGATAGAAGCCGACGCCGCCGCGCTGCAGCCGCAGGCCGACATTGCGCAAGAGTTCCAGCGAGACGCCGGGGATGAAGAAATCCATGGCGTTGCCCTGCGTGTGCTGGCTCGCCTTGGCCACGCCGGAACTGCGACGGCGGAGCATCGCGTTGGTATCGGGCGAGCGGTAGCCGCAGATCACCTGGATCGGCTGTTTGCCGCCGACCTCGCGATAGGCGTCCCACAGGATATCGAACAGTTGCGGGTTCATCTCCACGGATTCGTTGCGGCGCCAGTCGCGCATGAACCAGTTGAGCTTCTTCAGCGCCGACTGGTCGTAACGGCCGTCGCGCTTGTAGGTGATGGTGATGTCCTCACCGGTGTGGACATGATGGAACGTGAGGGTGCGGGTATCGCCGTTGGCGATTGCCGTCTGCAGGCTCTGGCTGCCGAGCGCGATCAGCAGCGCCGCGGCGCTGATGCGCAGTCCGGTGCGTGCAACAGCCGCACCGTTCGCACGGGTGGCCGCGCGCGCGAGCGCCGCTGTCGAACAAGAGATCAAAAACTGGCGCGCGCTCCGAACCGGCACGTGCACTCCCGCGAGAAATGGCCGTCCCACACCATTCCGCGAACGACGCGCACTCGAAAACGCACATGCGTGTCACGGAAACAACTTCGGCGCAGTCTCGTCGGGTTGCGTTAATGAGGTCTTAGCGCCACCCGCCGGCGAAGTGCATAACTCGCTGACAATCATGGCAAAAAGGTGCCCGCCGCGATCCGCGAGATGGAACTCGCGGACGGCGGCGGGCTGATCCGGCGTGGGACGGTTGTTAGCGGAAAATCCGCTCGAAGAAGTCGAAGGGATTCTTGGCCTCGCGGCGCTCGACCCGGCGCAGCACTTCCTGGTTGCTCTTGGCGGTGGCGAGGTCGCGGGTCTTGTCCTGCGGCGGCGCCTGATCGGCGATCTTGCGCTCGTCGGAGGTGAGGATCGTGTGGATGCGGCTGTCGTAGCCGTAGATGTCCTTGCGCACGACCAGCTTGCCGGCGTCGTCGACATACGCGGTCTGATAGGTGAGATGCACCATCGGCCGGTTGGCGAGCTTGAACATCTTTTCGTCCTGCCCGTACATCTGGTCGAGTTGGCGCTGGTTCGGCGCCGGCCCCGACATCGCCAGCGACAGGATCACCTCGCCGAACTTGGTCGGATTCTCGACGCGCATGCAGCCGTGGCTGAACGCGCGCTCGGACGCCGCGAACAGCCGCCGCTCCGGCGTGTCGTGCAGATAGACCTGATACTTGTTCGGGAACGCGAACTTGATGTGGCCGAGCGCGTTGGCGGCGCCGGGCGGCTGCACGACGTTGATGTGGCCGTCCGGTCCCTTGCGCACTTCGAGGCCCATGCGCTCGAAGATTTTCGGGTCTTTCTCGTAGGCCGGCAGCAATTCGTTCTGGATGATCGACTGCGGCACGTACCACGACGGGTTGACCAGCACATGATCCATCGTGGCCGTGAGCAGCGGTGTCGGGGTTTGCGGCTTGCCGACGACGATGTTGGTCTTCCACGCCAGATTGTTGTTGCTGACCACACGCAGCGTGTAGTCGGGGATATTGATCATCACATAGTTGCGGCCGAGATCGCGCGGCAGCCAGCGCCAGCGTTCCAGTGAGCCGAGCACCGCGAGCAGTTGTTCGGACGCCTTCGGGCCGTTCATTTTGGCGATAGTGATGTTGCCGATAATGCCGCCGTCGACCAGATCGTTGGCCTTCTGGTATCGCTTCACCGCCAGGAACAGCGCCTTGTCGTAGGTGGTGTCGTCCGCCTTGCCGGGGACGCCGAGCTTGGCGCGGATCGTCGGGATGCGCGGGTCTTTCATGCCCGGCTTCACGACGCCGCCTTCCGGAATATAGGCGGTGCGGTCGTTCGCCGCGTGCGCGCGCACCTCGGCGAGCTTGGCGCGCAGCGCGCGGAAGCCCGGATGCTGCGGATTGTAGTGGTCGAGCGCGGCATTGATATTGCCGCCGCTGATGCGCTTGAGGATTTCCACCGGATCGGCCGGTGCCGCGCCGGAGCCGTAATCTGCTTCCGCGGTCACGCGGGTCGGCGCGATGCGGCCGCTCTCCAGATGCCGCGCATAGGTGACGACCGAATTGGTGAGCTGGATGTCGGCATTCGCCAGCGCGTCGGCACTGTTGATGGTGGCGAGATCCGGCACCGGATAATCTCTGACCTCGAAACCGTCGGCGGCGGCGTTCTTCAGCCGCTCGATCACGGTCTTGGCGCGCTCGGTCGGCGCGCCGTCCTTGAACCACATCGGCGCATAGTTCTGCGACGCATAGGCAGCCTCGATTGCCTTGCGGTCATGCGCGTTCGGCACGCGGCTTGCGAATTTCGCGGCGCGCAGCTTTTCGGAAACCTGCGCATCGGGAATCTGCGGATGGCTCGAACCGAACAGACGATCGAGCGGCGAGCGTGGCTCGGGTTGTGGCGCTGTCGCGGCCGGCGCCGGAACGGGTTCGGGCGCTGACTGCGGCGCGGGTGTGGCCGCCGGTAGCGGCATCGGAGCGACCGCTGATGGAGCAGACGCCGGGATCAGCGCCGGTTGCGGCGCCGGCGCGATCAGCGGCCGGCTGTTGGGAATGGCGGCGCGCGCTTCATCGCCGATCGCCTGCGCGTTGGCGCGCGCGGCGTGTGGCGGAATGGTCATGATCGTCGCGCCGCTGTCGCGGCGCACGGCGGGTGCTGCCGGCGGCGGCAGCATGGTGCCGACATTGCGGCGGATCGGACCTTGTTCGTTGCTGTGGCGCTGGCTCGCGAGATCGTCGCGTGGTCCGGCAAGAGCGGCTGATCCGGCCAGCAGCAACACCACGGCGGTGCCGGTCATCAAGCGATCGAAACGGACATTGCGCATGAAAGCCTCACTCTTACTTTTCGCGGCGACTATGAAATTAATGCCGCGAAAATTCGAGCGAAGTCGTCAACGATCTTCCGATAGCCCTAACGCGCAAGCTTAACGGCGTTGCGCATGCCGGCGTTAAGATTACTCCGCCGGCAGGCTGGTCGGCGCATCGTCGAGGCCAAGTCCCTCGAGTTTGCGGTAGAGCGTCGAACGTCCGATTCGCAGGCGTCTCGCGACCTCCGACATCCGTCCGCGATAGTGTGCGATCGCGAAGCGAATGATGTCGCGTTCTAGCGCGTCGAACGGGCGGACGTCTCCTTGTGCGTCGATCAGCGGCAGCGCGTGGTCCGGCATGGTAAACGCGGCGACGTTTTGAATTTGCCCCGTCATTGGCTGCATTTCCGCATGCGCGTGCTGCTCGGGAACGATCGATACAATTGTACTCAACGCATTGTGACCGTGTTGACCAAGCTGCGCGCCGATCTGCGGCAGGTCGCCCGCGCCGATCTCCTCGCCCTCGCACAACACCACGGCGCGAAACATCGTGTTCTCGAGCTGGCGCACATTGCCCGGCCAGGCAAAGGCATCGAGCATCGCCATCGCCTCGGCGCTGATGCCGCGCACCGGCTTGCCTTCCTCCGCCGCGAAGCGCGCGAGGAAATGCCGGGCCAGATCGGCGATATCGTCCGCGCGCTGACGCAGCGGCGGCACGTACACCGGAAACACGTTGAGGCGATAGAACAGGTCTTCGCGGAAACGGGCGGCCTTCACCTCGGAGATGAGATCGCGGTTGGTCGCGGAGATGATGCGCACATTCACCTTGACCGGCTTGCGCGCGCCGACAGGTTCGACTTCGCCTTCCTGCAGCGCGCGCAACAGCTTCACTTGCGCAGCAAGCGGCAGTTCGCCGATCTCGTCGAGGAACAGCGTGCCGCCGTCGGCCTCGATGAACTTGCCGGTGTGCTTGTCGGTCGCGCCGGTGAACGCGCCGCGTTCGTGGCCGAACAGGGTCGACTCAACAAGATTCTCGGGGATCGCGCCGCAGTTCACGGCGACGAACGGCTTCGCACGGCGTGCGCCGCTGCCGTGGATCGCGCGCGCGATCAGTTCCTTGCCGGTGCCGGATTCGCCCTCGATCAGCGCCGGGATGTCGGAGGTCGCGGCTTTCTCGGCGGCGCGCAGCACTGGCCGCATCGCCGGCGCGCGCGAGATCACGTCGGTGAATGTCAGTGTGCCCTCGCGGCTGCGCTTGACGCGGGCGAGTTCGCCGCTCAACGCGCGCGTCTGCAGCGCGTTGCGCAGGCTGACTTGAAGCCGCTCCGGGCTCGCCGGCTTGACGATGAAGTCCGCGGCGCCGGCGCGCATTGCCGACACCACATTGTCGATGCCGCCGTGCGCGGTCTGCACGATCACCGGGATGGTGCAGCCGGCCTCGCGCATCTTCGCCAGCACGCCGAGCCCGTCGAGATCCGGCATCACCAGATCGAGCACCACGCCGTCGATGCCGGCGGCCTCCGGTCCGGTCAGGAGTCTTGCCGCGGCGTCGCCGCCGTCGAGCGTCTGCGTTCCATAGCCGAAGCGCTGCACCATGGCCTCGAGCAGCCGGCGCTGAACCGGATCGTCATCGACGATGAGAATGCGGGCGGTCATGACAATAGGCTCCTGGCAGTGGGCTCCGGGCGGGCCGGGGACGAGGCAGCATGCGTTGTGCCGAATTGGTGCAGTCTCGCCGCTCACGCTTAATGACGGCTTAAGCGGCAGCCTGTCCGGCCGCGCCGGTTGCGGGGCGGGAGGCGGCAGGCCATATAATTTGCATCGTCTTTCCCCGTTTTTCCCGCACAGGTTGCATTCCATGGCTCGCGCTTCCGCCAAACGTGCCGTCAAGACCGCCAAACCCGCTTCCCGGAAGGCGTCAGCCGCGAAGGCCAAAGCGAAGACCAAAACACGCAGCCCGGCATTGGGCGATCTGCCCGGCTGGAATCTGGCCGACCTCTATCCCGGCATCGACAGCCCGGAATTGAAGCGCGATCTCGACCGTGTCGCGACCGAGTGCGTGGCATTCGAGACGGACTACAAGGGCAAGCTGGCGGAGCTTGCGGCCGCGCCCGGCGCGCCCGGTCTGCTCGCGGCGATCAAGCGTTACGAGGCGCTCGACGACGTGCTCGGCCGCATCGGCTCTTATGCCGGGCTGCTTTACGCCACCGACAGCACCGATCCGGTCACCGCCAAATTCTATGGCGACATGAACGAGCGCATCACCGCCGATGTGTCGCATCTGTTGTTCTTCGATCTTGAACTCAACCGCATCGACGATGCGGTGCTCGACACGGCCATGCGCGACGGACCGCTGGCGCATTACCGGCCGTGGCTGGAAGATGTGCGCAAGGAAAAGCCGTATCAGCTCGAGGATCGCGTCGAACTTCTGTTCCACGAGAAGTCCGTGACCGGCCGCGCCGCCTGGAACCGGCTGTTCGACGAGACCATGGCGTCGCTGCGGTTCAAGGTCGGCGGCAAGGAGCTGTCGATCGAGCCGACGCTCAATCTGCTGGCCGATCACGACGGCAAGAAGCGCAAGGTGGCGGCGCAGGCGCTGGTGACGACGTTCAAGGCCAATCTGCGGCCGTTCACGCAGATCACCAACACGCTCGCCAAGGACAAGGAAATCTCCGATCGCTGGCGCGGCTTTGAGGACGTCGCGGATTCACGCCATCTGTCGAACCGGGTCGAGCGTGAGGTGGTCGACGCGCTGGTTGAAAGCGTGCGCGCGGCCTATCCGCGTCTGTCACATCGTTATTATGCTTTGAAAGCTAAGTGGTACGGCAAGAAAAGGCTGCCGTACTGGGATCGCAACGCGCCATTGCCGCAGGCATCGATGAAGCCGGTGCCGTGGGCGCAGGCGCGCGCCACCGTGCTCTCAGCCTATGGCGCGTTCTCGCCGCGCATGGCCGAGATCGCCGACGATTTCTTCGAGAAGCGCTGGATCGACGCGCCGGTGCGCGACGGCAAGCAGTCGGGCGCGTTCGCGCATCCGACCGTGCCGTCCGCACATCCCTATGTGATGCTCAACTATCAGGGCAAGACGCGCGACGTGATGACGCTGGCGCACGAACTGGGACACGGCGTGCATCAGGTGCTGGCTGCGCCGAACGGGCCGCTGATGGCGCCGACGCCGCTGACGCTCGCGGAAACCGCCAGTGTGTTCGGTGAGATGCTGACGTTCAAGAAACTGCTGGCCCAGACCACGGACAAGAAGCAGCGCAAGGCGATGCTCGCGGCCAAGGTCGAGGACATGATCAACACCGTGGTGCGGCAGATCGCGTTCTATACGTTTGAACGCAAGGTTCACACCGAGCGGCGCAAGGGCGAGCTCACCACCGAGCAGATCTGCAACTTCTGGATGGAGGTGCAGCACGAGAGCCTTGGTCCGGCGATCGAACTCAAGCCGGGCTACGAGACATTCTGGGTCTATATCCCGCATTTCATCCATTCGCCGTTCTACGTCTACGCCTATGCGTTCGGCGACTGCCTGGTGAATTCGCTCTATGCGGTCTACGAGCACGCCGACGAGGGCTTTGCCGAGCGCTATCTCGACATGCTCGCCGCCGGCGGCACCAAGCACCACGCCGAGCTGCTCAAGCCGTTCGGTCTCGACGCCCGCGACCCTGCGTTCTGGCAGGGGGGCCTCAGCGTCATCGAGCGGATGATCGGGGAGCTGGAAGGGCTTTAAGTCATGCGCGCGGTCTGGCTCGAAGCGGCGCTGAACGGGCCATGGGGTCGCGACCGCCAGCCGGATATTCCAGTCACGGTAGAGGAGATCGTCGCCGACGGCATCGCCTGCGCGCGGGCGGGTGCGGCGATCATCCATCTGCACGCTTACGATGCGGCCACCGGCCGTCAGCATGACGACTGGCAACTTTATGCACGTATCATCGACGGCATCCGCGCAGCCTGCGATGCCATCGTCTATCCGACCATTCCCATCGCCGGCTCCGGTTTCGCTGGCGCATTGACGCTGACGCCGCGGCAGCGTTACGCGCATCTCGGCGAACTCGCGCAGCGCAACCTCGTTGAATGGGCGGTGGTCGATCCCGGCTCGGTCAACATCACGCGGCTCGATGCGCTGGCGCAGCGCGCGCCGGGCTTCGTCTATCAGAATCCCGACGAGCACATTTTCGAAGGTCTGCGCATCTGCGCCGAACATCATGTGCGGCCGAGCTACGCGATCTACGAGCCGGGCTTCACGCGCATGGGCGCGGCGCTGGCGAAGGCGCATCCCGGCCTGCAGCAGCCGGTCTATCGCTTCATGTTCTCGGATCAGTTCGCGTTCGGCTTTCCGCCGCGCGCCGCGCATCTTGACGCGCATCTCGCGCTGTTGCGGGAAACGGCGCCGGCTGCGCCATGGATGATCGCCGGTCTCGGTGTCGATCTGCGCGCGCTCGTTCTCGCCGCGGTCGAGCGGGGCGGTCATGTGCGTGTCGGGCTGGAGGATTGGCCGCTCGGAGCGCGCACGACGAATGTCGCGCTGGTCGAGGACACAGCGCGGCTGATCGCCGCGGCGGGCGGCCGGCTTGCCACCGCCAGCGAGGTCCGCGCCGCGTGTGCCGCCGCCGATCTGGCGGCTGCGTCATCCGCCGCCTAGATATTGTCCATGCCCACCGATCGCGATCCGGAAAAAAACCGTCTCACCGCCCGCGCCAAACGCTATGCGCGCGTCGGCGTCAATGTCGGTGGCGTCGCCGCGCGGGTTGCGGCGAAGAAGGCGCTCGGCCGCAAGCCCGATCATGGACGCGATGCGTTCGATCTCGCATCGGCGCTCGGTGGACTGAAGGGGCCGATCATGAAGGTCGCGCAACTGCTCGCGACCATTCCCGACGCGGTGCCGGCGGAATACGCCAACGAACTGATGAAATTGCAGAGCCAGGCGCCGCCGATGGGCTGGCACTTCGTGCGCCGGCGCATGGCGGCCGAACTCGGTGCCGACTGGCAGGCGAAATTCAGGAGCTTCGAGCATGAGCCGGCGGCGGCAGCCTCGCTCGGGCAGGTGCATCGCGCGGTCGCGCTCACCGGTGAGGCGCTGGCCTGCAAGCTGCAATATCCGGACATGCAGTCGGCGGTCGAAGCGGATTTGCAGCAACTGTCATGGCTGTTGAGCCTGCGCCGCCGTTTCGACGGCGCCATCGACACCAGCCAGATCGCCGAGGAGATCGGCGAGCGGCTGCGCGAGGAACTCGACTATCGCCGCGAGGCCAAGCATGTCGCGCTCTATCGCGCCATGTTGAAGGACGAGCCGCGCGTGCGTGTGCCGCAGGCGTGGCCGGACTTGTCGACCGGACGATTGCTGACTCTCGACTGGCTCGACGGCCGCAAGCTGCTCGCCCACAAGGACGATCCGCTCGCGGTGCGCAATTGTCTGGCGGAAGCGATGTTCATGGCGTGGTGGCTGCCGTTCAGCCAGTGCGGCGTGATCCACGGCGATCCGCATCTCGGCAATTATTCGGTGTTTGATGCGAACGCGAAGCCGGCCGGGATCAATTTGCTCGATTACGGCTGCATCCGCATCTTCCCGCCGAGCTTCGTCGGCGGCGTGGTCGATCTCTATCACGGGCTCGAGCGCGGCGACGACGATCTGATCGTCCATGCCTACGAGACCTGGGGCTTCCGCAACCTCTCGCGCGATCTGATCGACGTGCTCAACATCTGGGCCAAGTTCATCTACGGCCCGCTGCTCGACAACCGCACGCGCACCATCGCCGACGGCGTCAAGCCGTCGGATTACGGACGGCGCGAGGCGTTCCGCGTGCATCAGGCCCTCAAGCAGAAAGGTCCGGTGACGGTGCCGCGCGAATTCGTGTTCATGGACCGCGCGGCGATCGGGCTCGGCGCGGTGTTCCTGCACCTCGCTGCGGAATTGAATTTCTACGAGATGTTCAATGCGATGATCGAACGCTTCGACGTCAAGCAGGTCGCCGCGCGTCAGCAGGCCGCACTCAGGCAGGCGGGACTTTTGCCGCCGGCGCCCGCGCGCGCCAGACGATGACGGCAAGGCCGATCATCACCAGCGCGATGCCACTGTAGCGCAGCGGCGGGAACGTCTCGTCGAACACGATCACCGAGGCGACGATGCCGCTGCACGGCACCAGCAGCGCGAACGGCGTCACCACGGCAGCCGGATACCGCGCGAGCAGGTGGCCCCACATGGCGTAGCCGCCGACTGTCGCCAGCGTGCCGAGATAAAGCGCCGACAGGATGCCGCGCCAGGATGCCTCCGCCAGCGTCGTCCACAGCGGCGGGTCGCCGAGCGCGTGCGACAGCGCGAGCGCCGGCAGCGGCGCCACCAGCGCCATCCAGCTCGTGAGCGACACCATTTCGGCTTTCGGCATCTGCTTGACGACGATGTTGCCGAGCGCCCAGCTCATTGCCGCGCACAGCGTGATCAGCAGCGCGGTCAGCGGCAGGTCGGCGCCGCTCGATAGGCCGATCAGAACCAGGCCGCCGAAGGCGACGACAAGACCCGCCACCTGGCGCCGGGTCGGCTGCTCGTGCAGCAGCAGCGCCGCCAGCACCACCGTGAACGGCGCGCTCATCTGCTGCGTCACCGAGGCAAGGCCCGGCAGCATGCCCTCATGGAAGGCCCAGAACAGCAGCAGGAACTGGATCAGGAACCAGAGCGCGCCGGCCGCCAGCATCAATCCCCACGGCACCGCCGGGCGCGGCAGGATCAGCACCGGCAGCGCGGCGATGGCGAACCGCAGCGCGGTGAGCTGCGCCGGCGTGAAGCTGTCGACGCCATAGCGGGTGGCAATGAAGGAGACGCCCCAGATCACCGAGGTCAGGATCGCGAGCGCGATGTCGCTGGCTTTCATGATGCGGGAGACGAGGCCGGGCCTGTGGATGGCGATCCTTGACCGATCCTTGGCATGAGCTGCCACAGGCCGCCAACAACATATTTTCATGGTGCCGATCACCGGCGGTGGGGGTTTCGCGGCGTTGCCCTTGGCGCCTAATTGCGCTACCCCTGACCCGATTTTCACCCGCTGATGACGATCCGGAGCTTGATGATGGCCGACCACGGCACTGTTGAATACGCAACCGCCACCGGCAACGACATGCCGGCGCATGAGGCTTCCTATGAGGGCTTCATCCGGTTCGCCACCGTGGGGACGATCCACACGATCTGCATCGTCCTCGGCCTCGCCGTCGGCGGCGTCATGGGCCACTGGTTCCTGGCGCTGGTCACGTTCCTGATCGCCATCATCGGCATGATCCCGGCGCTGGCGACCACCAGCAAGACCCCGAGCATCGTGTCGTTCGTGTTGTGCTTCCTCATCTTCGTGTTCGCCTCGACGATGGCTGCGCCGCACTGATCGGTGACTGGGCTGGGGGGTAAGGCGATGCGTATTGCCGTCGCGCGTGAGACTGAGGCCGGTGAACCGCGCGTTGCTGCGACGCCGGATACGGTGAAGAAGTACAAGGCGGTGGGTGCCGACGTCGTCGTCTCGCGCGGCGCCGGTATCGCCTCCGGCATTCTCGATGCCGATTTCGAGGCGGCGGGGGCGACCATTGCTGACAATCCGGCGGCCGATGCCGATGTCGTGCTCAAGGTGCGCCGCCCTTCAGACGCCGAGATCAAGACCTACAAGAAGGGCGCCGTGGTCGTCGCGATCATGGACCCGTATGGCAACGATGCGGCGCTCAAGGCGCTGGCCGATGCCGGCGTCATCGCCTTCGCCATGGAATTGATGCCGCGCATCACCCGCGCGCAGTCGATGGACGTGCTGTCGAGCCAGGCGAACCTTGCCGGCTACCGCGCGGTGATCGACGGCGCGGCGGAATACGGCCGCGCGCTGCCGATGATGATGACCGCGGCCGGCACGGTGCCGGCGGCCAAGATCTTCGTCATGGGCGTCGGCGTCGCCGGCCTGCAGGCGATCGCCACCGCGCGCCGCCTCGGCGGCGTCGTCACCGCGACCGACGTGCGTCCGGCGGTGAAGGAGCAGGTGCAGTCGCTCGGCGCCAAGTTCATCGCCGTCGAGGACGACGAGTTCAAGCAGGCCGAGACCGCCGGCGGCTACGCCAAGGAAATGTCGAAGGACTACCAGGCGAAGCAGGCCGCGCTGGTCGCCGAGCACATCAAGAAGCAGGACATCGTCATCACCACAGCGCTGATCCCGGGCCGTCCAGCGCCGAAGCTGGTCAGTGCCGAGATGGTGAAGTCGATGCGCCCCGGTTCGGTGCTGGTCGATCTCGCGGTCGAGCGCGGCGGCAACGTCGAAGGCGCGCGGCTGGGCGAGGTCGTGCTGATCGACGGCGTCAAGATCGTCGGTCACGCCAACGTGCCCGGCCGGCTCGCTGCCTCGTCCTCCGCGCTCTACGCCAAGAACCTGCTGACCTTCCTCGACTCGCTGATCGACAAGAAAGAGAAGACGCTGGCGATCAACTGGGACGACGAGATCGTCAAGGGCACGGCGCTCACCCGCGATGGCGCGGTGATCCACCCGAATTTCAAGCCGAAGACGGCGGCCTGAGGCCGCCGCAGCAGTCCCGCCTTACGGAGCGTCCCGATGGACCAGCTTGCCAACGTCGTTGACCCGTTCGTCTTCCGCTTTTCGATTTTCGTGCTGGCGATCTTCGTCGGCTACTATGTGGTCTGGTCGGTGACGCCGGCGCTGCACACGCCGCTGATGTCGGTGACCAACGCGATCTCCTCGGTGATCGTCGTCGGTGCGCTGCTCGCGGTTGGTGTTCCGCTTGCCACCAACGATCAGGGGCCGATGTGGGCGCGCGGCCTCGGGTTTGTCGCGCTGATCTTCGCCTCGATCAATATTTTCGGCGGCTTCCTGGTCACCCAGCGCATGCTGGCGATGTATCAGAAGAAAAAGAAGTGACGGGGACGCGGGGGCATAATCATGAGCGCTGATCTCGTCGCACTTCTCTACCTCGTCGCCGGCGTCTTGTTCATCCTGGCGCTGCGCGGTCTGTCGAGCCCGGTCACCAGCCGGCGCGGCAATTATCTCGGCATGGCCGGCATGACCATCGCCGTGCTGACCACGCTCGGTTCGCATCCGCCGGCCGATGCGGTCGGCTGGGGTCTCGTTGTCGGCGGCCTCGTCATTGGCGGCGGCATCGGCGCGGTGATCGCGCGCAAGGTGCCGATGACCTCGATGCCGGAACTGGTCGCGGCGTTCCATTCGCTGGTCGGCATGGCGGCGGTGCTGGTGGCGGCGGCGGCGTTCTATGCGCCGGGCGCGTTCGGCATCGGCACGCCGGGACACATCCATCAGGCGAGCCTCATCGAAATGGCGCTCGGCGTCGCCATCGGCGCTCTGACGTTCACGGGCTCGGTAATCGCGTTCCTGAAGCTGTCCGCGCGCATGAGCGGCGCGCCGATCATCCTGCCGGCGCGGCACATCATCAACATCGTGCTGGCACTCGCGCTGGTGTTCTTCATCTATGGCTTCTACGTCTCGCAGAGCCAGCTCGATTTCTGGCTGATCACCGGCCTCGCTTTGCTGCTCGGTATCCTGATGATCATTCCGATCGGCGGCGCCGACATGCCGGTCGTGATCTCGATGCTGAATTCGTATTCCGGCTGGGCCGCGGCCGGCATCGGCTTCACCCTCGGCAATTCGGCGCTGATCATCACCGGCGCGCTGGTCGGTTCGTCCGGCGCGATCCTGTCCTACATCATGTGTCACGCGATGAACCGTTCGTTCGTCTCCGTGATCCTCGGCGGCTTCGGCGGCGAGACCGCGGCGGCCGGCGGCACCGCGGAGCAGAAGCCGGCCAAGCTTGGCTCGGCGGAAGACGCCGCCTACATCATGAAGAACGCGCAGAAGGTCATCATCGTGCCGGGTTACGGCATGGCGGTGGCGCAGGCGCAGCATGCTGTCCGCGAACTGGCGGACTCGCTGAAGAAGGAAGGCGTCGAGGTCAAATACGCCATCCACCCGGTGGCGGGCCGTATGCCTGGCCACATGAACGTGCTGCTGGCGGAAGCCAACGTACCCTATGACGAGGTGTTCGAACTGGAGGACATCAACTCCGAGTTCGCGCAGACCGACGTGGCCTTCGTTATCGGCGCCAACGACGTCACCAATCCGGCGGCGGAGGAGGACAAGTCCTCGCCGATCTACGGCATGCCCGTCCTCCAGGTCTGGAAAGCCGGCACGGTGATGTTCATCAAGCGGTCGCTCGCGTCCGGCTATGCCGGCATCGACAATCCGCTGTTCTATCGCGACAACACCATGATGCTGCTCGGCGATGCCAAGAAGATGACCGAGCAGATCGTCAAAGCGATGTAACCGGACTTGTAAGATGGCTGACGATCCGCGGCAGGGTGCGGTCCGGTTCACGGCCGCTATACCGGTGCTGCGGATTTTTTCCGAGGACAAGGCGCGCGAGTTCTATCTCGATTTCCTTGGCTTCACCGTCGATTTCGAACATCGTTTCGGCGACAATTTCCCGTTGTACCTGCAGGTCTCGCGCGGTGGCCTGGTGCTGAATCTGAGCGAGCATCACGGCGATGCCACACCCGGCGCGCGTGTGCGCATCATCACGCAGGGTGTCGCGGCGCTGCATCGCGAATTGACCGCCAAGAACTATCGCTACGCCAAGCCCGGCCTCGAGACGACGCCCTGGGGCTCGCGCGATCTCACGGTGGCCGACCCGTTTCACAACATGCTCTGCTTCACCGAGCTGGATGCGCGGGACTAGGCGGGCATCGGCCGCTCACGCATGGACATTTGCCGATTGTGCGGCGACACTCGATTCGGGCGCCGCGTGACGCGGGCGTCGTATGATCGTTTTCCCGGCGTGTCGTTCGACGACGCCACCGACAGACGAGGGGGAGAGAGACACATGGCGGACAACAAGCGCAAGCGCGGCGGTGCCGACAAGCGCCTGATCTCGTTGAGCGAAGCCTACGAGGTTCATTACTGGTCGCGGAAGTTCAAGGTCACGCCGGCGAAGCTGCGCGCGGCGGTGAAGCGCGTCGGCCATTCGGCGAAGGCGGTCGAGGCCTACCTCGCGGAGCTGGCGCACAAGGCTCGCGATCGCGCGCTGATCTCGTTGAGCCAGGCTTACGAGGTCCGCTACTGGACGAAAAAGTTCAACGTGACGCCAACCGTGCTGTCGGCCGCGGTGCAGGCGGTGGGTCACTCCTCGAAGGCAGTGGCCGCTTATCTCGGCATCGGCGGCGCGGCCAAACGGAAGGTCAAGCGCAAGACCAAGAGGAAAGCCAAAAAGACAGCCGCGAAACGCAAGGGGACGGCGCGGCGGCGCGCGGCCTCGCGCACCGTGCGCAAGATGGCGAAGAAGAGCGCCAGGAAGACCCGCGCCGCCCGGCGCTGATCGTTTTATGTCTGATGGCGGCGCGCCGGCCCAATTCTCGGTGATTGGGCTGTGCGCGCCGTTTTCTTTTGGCGCGTGTTACGGGACTGTAAGGCAGCCGCGCGCAACCAAGGCATGATCCGCGCGTTATCGAGTGGGGCGATGTCCTGTTCGGAGATCGCGGCATGTCCGATCCTGTTTCGCGCTTTGGCATCGTCGGGCTCGGCAAGATGGGCGCTGGCCTTGCCGAGAACGCCTTGGCGCACGGCTTCGGCGTCGCCGGTGTGGATGCTCATCCCATCTCCGATGCGCTGGTGAAGAAGGGCGTCGCGCCGGCCAAGGATCTGCGCGCGCTGGCGGCGCTGCTGACCCCGCCGCGCTTTATCATGCTGTATGTGCCGGCAGGGCCGCCGGTCGATCACCTGCTCGATCAGTTGGTCGAGGTGCTGTCGCCGGGTGACATCGTCGCCGACGGCGGCAATTCCTACTGGGGCGATTCCATCCGCCGTCATGCGCGGCTGAAGGCAGAGGGGCTACACTTCGTCGATGCCGGCACGTCCGGCGGGCCGGGTGGCGCGCGCGACGGCGCCTGCTTCATGATCGGCGGCGATCCGGAGCCGGTGGCGACGATCGCGCCGTTGCTGCGCACACTCGCGGTCGATGGTGGTTATGTCCATGCGGGCCCGCCGGGCGCCGGCCATTTCGTCAAGCTCGTGCACAACGGCATCGAGTTCGGCATGTTGCAGGCGATCGGCGAGGGCATGGATTTGCTGGCGCATTATCGCGATCCGCTGCCGGTCGATGATATCTTGAAATGCTGGAACCACGGTTCTGTGATCCGCTCCTGGCTGATCGAGCTGATGCAGCGGATGTACGCCGCGCAGGGCGGGCTCGCCACGACGCCGCCTTATGTGGAGGACACCGGCGAGGTGAACTGGCTGGTCGACGATGCCTTGCACATGGAGGTGCCGATCCCGGTGATCACCCAGGCGGTGGTGCAACTGATCGCCTCGCGCGATGCCGACCGCGATGCGTCGCGGGCTGTAAGCTTGATGCGGCATGGTTTCGGTGGCCACCCTTTCGGTCGCGATGCCGGCATCGCGCGCGAGCGGCACACCGGCCGGGTCGGCGGTTTTGTCGGCGGAAAACCCGAGCCGTAACGGCCTACGATTTCCGGCGCGCTGTTTTGGCGGAGAACACTTCGTCGATGCTGCGCACCTGCCCGGTATCGACCGCCATATAGCCCGGCAGATGCGCCAGCACCTGCGCGAATTCCTCGCCGCGCATGATGTCGAGAATGCCCCGCATCGAGGCGGTCTCCAGCAGCGAGCGGTGGCAGACGAAGAAATAATCCTCGGTCAGCAGGCGAATGAAATCGAGACCGAACTGCTGCGCCGCGGCCTCGACGCCGAAGGCGACGTCGGCCATGCCGCTCGCCACATAGGCGGCGACGGCGGCGTGGGTGAACTCGATCTGCTCGTAGCCAGCGATGGTGGATGCGCTGACGCCATGCTGGCGCAGGATGCGCTCGAACAGCTCGCGCGTGCCGGAATCCGGGTCGCGGTTGACGAACATCACGCCCGGCTTCGCCAGATCCTCGATGCCGGCGATGCCGTGCGGGTTGCCAGGCTTCACCATCAGGCCCATCTGCCGCGCGACGAAGCCGATCACACAGTGTTCGCGATTGTTCAGCCACGCCCGCCCCGCCTCGGCGCTGGCGGCGCGCAGCGGTCCACGCGGCAGATGCAGGCCGGCGAGGTCGCAGCCGTCATGCGCCAGCGACACCAGCGAGTTCTGGTTGCTGACATAGCGCAGATCGACATTCATCCCCGGCGTACGGCTGAGGATTTCGCGCAGCTTCGGCACCGCGAAGCCGTGGCTGGCATGCACGCGGATGATCGTTGGATTGTCGGCGAGGAACGGGTTGAGCTCGCTCGCGAGCTCTTGCGACAAGTTCTCCAACTGCGGGCCGAGGCGCGCGCGCATGCGCTGTCCGGCCCAGACCAGCTTGTCGCCGAACGGTGTCAGCGCGGTACCTTTGCCCTTGCGCCGCTGCACCAGCGGCACGCCGAAGAAGTCCGACCAGCGGATGATCAGATTCCAGGCGTGGCGGTACGAGAGGCCGCTGCGCCGCGCCGCTTCGGTCAGTTTTCCGGTCTCGCGGATGTCGCGCAGGAAATCGAGCATCACCGCGGTGGACTGCGCGGTCGCGTCCTTGCGGAAGCGGAAAACGGTCTCGATGTCGATCTGCAGCGTCATGATGAGATTATGCAATCTTGTGCATATTTCGGCAGTTCGATTGTGCAACCCGCCTCGTATTTACCGCATGATTTAATCGGAATCTATTGGGGTCATGTTGATTTGGAGATATGCACGAGAGTGCATAACAGGACCATGAATGCTCGCCTCGACCACCGCAATCTGCTGATCGACGGCCGTCCGGTGGCGGCGCTGTCGGGTCGCACCTTCGAAACCCTCGACCCGGCGACCGAGGATGTCATCGCCGTGGTGGCGGAGGCGGACCAGCACGACGTCGATCTAGCGGTGGCGGCCGCGCGCCGCGCGCTGGAGGGGCCGTGGGGCCGCATGCGCGCTGCCGATCGCGGCCGCATCCTCAACAAGCTCGCCGATCTGATCGAGCAGCACGGCGAGGAGATCGCCGCGCTGGAGAGCCGCGACGCCGGCAAGCCGATCTCGGCGGTGTTGCGGCAGGATCTGCCGGCGGCGCTCGACACGCTTCGCTACTACGCGGGCTTCACCGACAAGATCAACGGCCAGGTGATCCCGGCGCGGCCGGATGCGCTCACCTATACGGTGCGCGAGCCGGTCGGCGTCGTCGCCGCCATCGTCCCGTGGAATTTCCCGCTGATGATCGGCATGTGGAAGATCGCGCCGGCGCTCGCCTGCGGCTGCACGGTGGTGCTCAAGCCGGCGGAGATCACGCCGCTGTCGGCGCTGCGCATCGGCGAACTGTCGCTGGAAGCGGGCCTGCCGCCCGGCGTGTTCAACATCGTGCCGGGCTTCGGCCGCTCGGCCGGGCAGGCGCTAGTCGATCATCCCGACGTCGACAAGGTGACGTTCACCGGCTCGCCCGCGGTCGGCCGCCAGATTCTCGCTGGCGCCGCCGGCAATCTGAAACGCGTGACGCTGGAGCTTGGCGGCAAGTCCGCCAATGTGATCTTCGCCGATGCCGATCTCGACGCGGCGGTGAAGGCCGCGGCCTCGGGCATCTTCTTCAACACCGGGCAGGTCTGCTCGGCCGGATCGCGCGTCCTGGTGCAGGACGCCGTGTACGACGAGGTGGTGGAACGGCTCGCGGCGCGCGCCAGGGGCGTGCGCGTCGGCGCACCGAATGATCGCGCCACCGCGATGGGACCGATCGTCTCGCAGGCGCAGATGCAGCGGGTGCTCGATTACGTCGATATCGGCGTCAGGGAAGGCGCGACGCTCGTGACTGGCGGCGCGCGGGTCGGCAATCGCGGCTATTTCGTCAGCCCGACGGTGTTCGCCGATGTCGGCCACGACATGCGCATCTCGCAGGAGGAGATTTTCGGCCCGGTGGTCAGCGTCGTGCGCTTCAGCGACGAGGCGGATGCGCTGCGCAAGGCGAATGGCACGCGTTACAGCCTCGCCGCCGGCGTCTGGAGCCGCGACATCGGCCGCGTGCATCGCTTTGCGAAGGCGGTGAAGGCCGGCACGGTATGGATCAACACCTATGGCTATACGGACGTGCGGCTGCCATGGGGGGCGCGCGCGACTCCGGCTTCGGTCGCGAGCACGGCGACGCCGCGATCGAGAACTTCACCGAGCCGAAAGCGGTGTGGATGAATTTGAGTGCGTGACGACTTCAACCTCCGTTCGTCCCCGCGAAAGCGGGGACCCAGACTTGCAACATCGTGAGTATCGCAAGGGAAGAACTGGATTCCCGCTTTTGCGGGTATGAACGGGAAGACTGTCGGGTCCATAAAACAAAAACGCGAGCCGGGCGGCTCGCGTTTTTTCAATTCAGACTGTGACGAGGCCGATCAGCGGCCGCCACCAAAACCGCCGCTGCGGGGAGCGCCGGCACCCGGACCGCCACGGCCCGGACCGCCACGACCACCAGCCGCCGCGCCGAACGCCGGCTTCGGCTTCATTGGCAACAGACCTTCGCGCTGCAGCTTCTTGCGGGCGAGCTTGCGCGCGCGGCGGATCGCTTCCGCCTTCTCGCGGGCCTTCTTCTCGGACGGCTTCTCGAAATGTCCGCGCAGCTTCATCTCGCGGAAAATGCCCTCGCGCTGCATCTTTTTCTTGAGCGCCTTGAGAGCCTGATCGACGTTGTTGTCACGAACGAGAACTTGCACCTGTGCTCCTTGCTCCGGTCGTTTGGACTTCGGATTGATCGGGACGGTGGTCCATCGGACCCCAACCCGGAAAATACAGACAGGAACCGCCGCAAAAGCGGCAGTTTCCGAGTGCGGCGGCTGTAGCAGATCGGGAATCAAGAGTCCATCGGTCCGTGCCGGCCTGAAGCCGGCTTCCGAGGGGTTCAGCCCGGCAAAATCCGGGTGATATGACCCATTTTCCGGCCCGGCCGGGCCTCGCCCTTGCGGTAGAGGTGGACGCAGGCCCCCGGCATGGTCAGCCAGCGGGCGGCGTCGTCCAGGTCGGCGCCGATCAGGTTGAGCATCTCGACTCGCCCGTGGCGAACCGGCTGCCCGAGCGGCCAGCCGGCCACCGCCCGGATATGCTGCTCGAACTGCGAGACGGTGGCCCCGTCGATGGTCCAGTGGCCGGAATTATGCACCCGGGGGGCGATCTCGTTGACCACCAGGGTCTCGCCGGCCTCGTTGCGGACCGCGAACATCTCCACGGCCAGCACGCCCACATAGCCGAAGGCGGTGGCGATCCGCTCGGCGATCCGCCGCGCCTCCTGCTCCAGCCCCGCCGAGGCGGTGGCCGGGACGATGGAGCGGCGCAGGATGTGGTCGCGGTGCTCGTTTTCCGTGAGGTCGAAGCAGGCCACGGTGCCGTCGGTGCCACGCGCGGCGACCACCGACACCTCTCGCTCGAACCGCACGAAACCTTCGAGGATGCAGGGAACGCCGCCAAGCGCCGCGAAGGCGGCGGCGGCATCGTCGTCAGGCATGATCATCCGTTGGCCCTTGCCGTCATAGCCGAGGCGGCGGGTTTTGAGCACCGCCGGACGGCCGAGTGCTGCCACCGCGGCTTGCGCATCGGCGGCGCTATCCACGGGACGGAACGGCGCGGTGGCGATGCCGAGCGCGGCGATGGCCTGCTTCTCGATCAGCCGGTCCTGGGTTTTCGCCAGCACCTGCGGGTCGGGCCGCACCTGCCGGTGTGCGGCGAGCACGGCAGCGGTCTGTGCCGGCACATTCTCGAATTCGTAGGTGACGACATCGACGGCTTCGGCGAAGCGCGCCAGTGCCGCCTCGTCGTCATATGCCGCCACGGTCGCCGCGTCAGCGACGTCGAAGGCGCAGGAATCCGCTTCCGGCGAATAGACATGGCAGCGGAAGCCGAGCCGCGCCGCGGCCATGGCGAGCATGCGGCCGAGCTGGCCGCCGCCGAGGATGCCGATGGTCGATTCCGGTTTCAGCACGCGCAACGTCCGGTCATTTCTCGTTTTTCGGTCGCTCATTCTTGGGACGCTTGCCGACGGCAGCGGTCTGGCGGGCGCGGAACGCGTCGAGGCGCTTGGCCACGCGCGCGTCGGTGAGCGAGAGCACCGAGGCGGCCAGCAGCGCCGCGTTGATCGCGCCCGGCTTGCCGATTGCTAGCGTGCCGACCGGGATGCCGGCCGGCATCTGCAGGATCGACATCACGCTATCCTGTCCGCCGAGCGCGGCGGTCTGCATCGGCACGCCGAATACCGGCAGCGAGGTCATCGAGGCGGTCATGCCGGGCAGATGCGCGGCGCCGCCGGCGCCGGCGATGATCACCTTGTAGCCCTTGCGGCGGGCCGCCTTGGCGAAGCCGTAGAGCCGCTGCGGCGTGCGGTGCGCCGAGACGATCAGAGCCTCATAAGCGATGCCGAGATCGTCGAGCGTCTGTGCGGCATGCTGCATGGTCGCCCAGTCCGACTGGCTTCCCATGATGATCGCGATCGGCGTGCTGGCCATTGTTCCCTCAAGGCTTCGGGCTTCTGCCTAGAGCGGAATGGACCCGAAAGGAAGGGCCGATTGTACGGGTTTCAGCCGTGGCCGAACAAGCGTGTCGCGGCGCGCGCGGCGCATTACAGTTGGCGCGAGACACGAATCGGAGCCGGGGGCCGAAGTGCAGGCATGACCGACGAGGCAGACCAGCGTGCCGACACACTGGACGGGCTTCGGGCCGAAAATGCCCGGCTGTCGCGCGAACTGGCGATGGCGGCGGCGCGCATCGCCGATCTGGAGTTTCGCGCCGAGATTGACGCGCTCACCGACGTGCGCAACCGGCAGGGATTTGAGCGCGAGTTGAAACGCTCGCTCGCTTATATCGCGCGTTACGAGGCATCGGCGGTGTTGCTCTATCTCGACCTCGATCGATTCAAAGCGGTGAACGACGGCCACGGACACGCCGCCGGCGATGCGGTGCTGCGCGCGGTCGCCGCCACGCTGACCCGTCATGTGCGTGCCTCCGATGTGGTGGCGCGGCTCGCCGGCGACGAATTCGCGGTGCTGATGTGGAATGCCGACGTGCATCAGGCCGAGGCGAAGGGCCACGACCTGGAGCGCCGTATTGCCGAACTCGATCTGCCGGCGGCACGGTCCGCGGGACTCGGCGCGTCGGCCGGCGTGGTGCCGCTCAAGGCTGATCTCACCGCGTCGCAAATTCTCGATGCGGCCGATCGCGCGATGTATGCGCGCAAGCGTCTTCGCAAGGATGGCGAGCGCTAAATCTCAGCCGCCGTGTTACGCAATAATATCCGGCGTCAGCTGGTCTTCGATCTGGCCGATGCGGTCTTTCAGCCCGAGCTTGCGCTTCTTCAGCCGCTGCACCTGCAGCACGTCGCAGCCCGGCGCATCCTGCAGCGCGTGAATCGCCGCATCGAGATCGCGGTGTTCCTGCTGGAGCCGATCCAACAAAATCCGCAATTCATTCTGCTGGTTGGTTTCGTTGTCGTTCGACGCCGCCACCGCAACGCTCCGCGCTTGCGGCATATCCCCACGCTGTCGCCGCGCAACTTGTTGGCGATTATCGCTTTTTTCCCGAACTCGTTCAAGCGTTGCTAAGGTTTATAATCCGTAAACATGGTTTTGCCGCCGCCGGTTCCGATGCGACGGAATGCGAGTCGACAGACGCGCGGTTTGGAGTAGACTTTTCGCGTGAGAGTCACAGATCGAGGAGACATCTTGATGTCGATGCAATCGCATCTCGTTGAACTCGAAAAGCGGCACCGGGCCTTGGAAGACCAGCTTCACGAGGCCCTCAATCATCCCGGTGCCGACGATCTCGAAATTGCCGAGATCAAGCGGAAGAAACTCATCATCAAAGACGAGATCACACGCCTGAAGCATTGATCGGGCGGTCTTCTTTCCCGTTTCACAGTAAAGCCAGCAAGGTCGCCGCTCGCTGCCGCGAGATGGTGGATTGCCGTGCAGTTGATTCGCCGAATCATCCCTCACCGCGCCGGGCCGCGGTGAGGGAACTCACCTGTGCATTGCCGGATTTTGGCCAAATCGCGGCGGCATAGAAGACTGGCACGCCTTTGCGCGCTTTCCCGGCGGTATCCTGGACGGTAAGTTGCCCGCATGACTCGTTTGCCCCGGCGGCCCAACGTTCGGCTGTATTATCTGCTGATCGTGACGGCCATCCTCGTTCCTGCAGCGATTTTCGCGGTCGCGGCCTATTACAACCGGCTCGACGTGATGCGCGACGGCCGCGAGTCGGTGGTGCGCACCGCCACGGTGATGCACGAGCATGCGCGCAAGGTGTTCGACAGCGTCGGCCTGCTGCTCGACCGCGTTGATGACCGCATCGCCGGGCATTCCGATGAGGATGTCGCGCAACCCGAGGTGAGCGCGTTCCTGGCGCGGCTCACCCAGCGGTTCGACCAGGTCGCTTCGATCTGGATCGCCGATTCGTCGGGCAAGGTGCTGGCCGGCAGCCAGGACTGGATTCGCGACGCCGGGATCTCCGGGCGCGACTTCTTCGATATCCAGAAGGAAAAGGATGCCGGCAACTATATCGGCAAGCCTTTTGTCGGCCGCGCGACGCAGATCCCGTCCTTTGCCGTGAGCCGCCGGCGGTCGTCGCCTGATGGCCGTTTCATCGGCACGCTGCATGTGTCGCTCAAACCCGGCTATTTCGAGGAGTTCTTCCGCGAGGCAGCGCCGGCGGAAAGCCATGTGGCGACGTTGCTGCGCGAGGACGGCGTTTATCTCGCCCGCGATCCCGAACTCGACACTTCCGTCACGCTCGGGCCCGACACGCCGTTTCGCCGCGCGATCGCACAGGCCGACAGCGGCACGTTCGATGTGCGCTCGGTCTACGACAATCGCGACCGCTTCTATGCCTTCAAGAAGGTCGCACCTTATCCGGTCTATGTGTCGTTCGGTCTCGATCAGCAGGTGCTGACCGACCGCTGGTACCGGCATCTGCAGCTATTCGGCGCGATGCTCGCGGTGGCGTCGCTGATCCTGCTCTATGTGTCATGGCTCGCCTTGCGCCACGCGCGCAACGAGCAGCGCGCGCTTGTGCAGTTGCAGGACGAGGTCGATCAGCGACAGGCGGCGGAGGAAAAATTGCGTCGCGCGCAACGGCTCGAGGCGATCGGCCAGATCACCGGCGGCATCGCGCATGACTTCAACAATCTGCTGATGGTGATCAGCGGCAATGCCGAACGTCTGCGCCGCTTCGTCACCGGACAGAAGCCGGAGCGTTATGTCGGCGCGATCGAGACCGCGTCGCGTCGCGGCGAGCGGCTGACGCGGCAACTGCTGGCGTTCTCGCGGCAGCAAACCGTGACGCCAGTGGTGCTGCGCCTCGACGAATTGTTGCCGAAATTTCCGGAGATGCTGCAAAGCTCGCTGCGTGGCGATATCGAAATCCGCATCGATGTTGCGCCGAACCTCTGGCCGGTGAAGGCCGACCCCGGCGAGCTTGAACTCGCCTTGCTCAATCTTGCGGTCAACGCGCGCGACGCGATGCCGGAGGGCGGCAAGCTCACCATGGCGGCGCGCAATGTGACGCTGGTGGATTCGGCGACCACCGAGCATCTGCAGGGTGATTTTGTCGCGGTCTCGGTGAAGGACACCGGTGTCGGCATCCCGCCCGACGTGCTCCCGAAGATTTTCGAGCCGTTCTTTACCACCAAGGAAGTCGGCAAGGGTACCGGCCTCGGTCTCAGTCAGGTCTACGGTTTCGCGCATCAGGCCGGCGGCGGCGCGATGGTGTCGTCAACGGTGGGGCAGGGAACGACCTTCACGATTTATCTGCCGCGCACTACCGAGCCGGTTGCCGCGCAGGAGGAAACCGAAGTCGTTGTGCCGGAGCGTGGCGACGGCACGATCCTGTTCGTCGAGGACAACAAGGATATCGCCGACGTCACCAAGACCAATCTCGAGGAACTCGGCTATCGCGTGATCGCGGTGCCGAATGCCGACACGGCGATGGAAATCCTCAAGGCCAATGCGGAGATCGACCTGGTGTTCTCCGATATCGTCATGCCCGGCCGGCTCGACGGTGTCGATCTGGCGCGCGAGATGCGCGCGGTGCGGCCCGATCTGCCGGTGATTTTGACTACCGGCTATAGCACCGCGGCGCAGGCGGCGGCGCCGGAAGGCTTCACGATCCTGCCGAAGCCGTATCAACTCGACAAGTTGCATCAGATTCTGATGTCGGCGCTGCGTCAGCGCCGGGCCGCGGCGCAAGCGGCAGCCGAAGGGGCGGCGCAGGCGGCGGCCCGCTCGGCCGCGCGGACGGACACCACGCAACCGGTCAAATGACAAACATGATGATGAAGCGTGCGCTGCTGTCGCTCGCAATGACGACGCTGTCGGCGACGGCTTTCGCGCAGGATATTCGTGGGCTGGAAATCTGCACTGCCGAGAAGCAGATGGATCGGCGCACCAGTTGCCTGCAGAGCAACGTGCAGTTCCTGCAGCAGACGCTCACGCGGGTAACGCGCGAGGCGCAGGAGAAGCTCACCGCAGCCGGCCGCGAGATCGCGGCGCATCAGGCCGACATCGCCACCCTGAAGGCGGACATTGCCGGATTGCGCGCCGAGCTTGCGGCGCTGAAGAAAGCGCCGCCGGCCAGCGGGAAGAAGTAGCGGAGCCCCAACTCTCACCCCGCCCTTATCCTGAGGAGCGATGCGAAGCATCGCGTGTCGAAGGACGAGGTGGCCACAGCACTACTCCCGCCTCATGGTTCGAGGCGCATCGCCATAGCGCGTAAACGCGCTGATGCGCGATGCTCCTCACCATGAGGCTCAGGGAGCAAAGAGTGGTGTAATCCTCAATTCTCCCGCTTGCGCAGCTCGCTCGCGGCGCGGACCAGGATCTCCGTGATCTTCGCCTCTGCGTCGGGATCGTTGCCGAGCCGTTCGGCGGCCGCGTCGCGCAGATTATGCAGCGCGGCACGGACCATGTGCGGTACGCGCGGGCGGTCGTCGTCGCTCTCGTCGCCGCGCATGCGCTCGCGAATGCGCCGCGCCTTCTCGCCGATCAAGGTCAGCCGTTGCAGGCCGGCCTCGGCGAGCGCGCGGTTCTCCGCGAGATAGGCGTTGCCTTCGGCGGTGACGGTGTAGAGCTTCTTGGCGCCGTCGGGCTGCGAGGTGACGTATCCGGCTTCTTCCAGATAGGTCAGCGTCGGATAAACGACGCCGGGGCTCGGGCTGTACCAGTCGGCTGTCCGCTCCTCGATCACCTTGATCAGGTCGTAGCCGTGGCGCGGCTGCTCGGCGATCAAAGCGAGCACGATCAGCCGCAGGTCGCCCTGCGCCATCAGCCGGCCCGCATGCATCATTTCATCGAAGCCGTCGCCGCCGAGACCGCCAGGACCGCCGCCATGGCCGCGTCGCCCGTGCCGGCCGAAGCCGCCGTGGCGGCCATGTCGTGCCATTTCCTGCCGGGCCATCTCATGCCGAATCATCTTGTGGACACGATGCCGGCCGGGGCGGCCGTCGTCGCGCTCAGGGAACTCGAAACGCATTGGATTTCCTTATCCTTGGTAAAACAGTCTAAAGATATATCTTTAGATGCATCGTTATATGGCTCAATTCAGACATAACGCAAGATATATCTTTCGTAATATCGCAGATAGGTATCTGGATAGGGGGGCGATGCCATTACACTCCGTGCGGTGTCGCGCTCAATAATGCGGCGGCGGTGGTTCGCTGCCAGGCGGGGTGGCGACCTGGGCGGCGGTCTGCCGCACCGTTTCGGCAAGCTTCATCACCTCGCGGGTGAGGCCGTCGATCTGCGCCCATTGCGCAGCGACCACGCCGTTCAATTCCTCCAGCGCACGCTCCTGATGCGCCACCTGCATCTCCAGCGTTTCGATCCGCTCGCGCAGCGCGTCCCCGTTGCTCATGCCGATACTTTCGCGAGATCGCGCGCCATATCGCGCAGCTTGAACTTCTGGATCTTGCCGGTGGACGTTTTGGGGATCGTGTCGAACACGATGGTGCGCGGGCATTTGTACGAGGCAAGGTTCTGCCGGCACCACTGCATGAGTTCGTCTGTCGTCGCCTGCGCGCCCGGCTTGAGCTCGACGAAGGCACACGGCGTCTCGCCCCATTTCTCGTCGGGCTTCGCCACCACAGCAGCAGCGGCGACCGCGGGATGCTTGTACAGCGCATCCTCCACCTCGATCGACGAGATGTTCTCGCCGCCGGAGATGATGATGTCCTTGGAGCGGTCCTTGAGCTGGATATAGCCGTCCGGGTGCATCACGCCGAGATCGCCGGTGTGGAACCAGCCGCCGGCGAAGGCTTTCTCGCTGGCGCTCGGATTCTTCAGATAGCCCTTCATGACGACGTTGCCGCGCATCATCACTTCGCCCATCGCCGTGCCGTCGCGCGGCACCGGCTGCATCGTGTCGGGATCGAGCACGTCGAGTGCCTCCAGCACCGGATAGCGCACGCCCTGGCGCGATTTCAGCGCTGCCTGTTCGGCTGCCGGAAGCTTGTCCCAGGCATCGTGCCAGTCGTTGACCACGGCCGGGCCGTAACACTCCGTGAGGCCGTAGACATGCGTGACGTTGAAGCCCGCGCTCTTCATCGCCGCCAGTACCGCTTCCGGCGGCGGCGCGGCGGCGGTGGCGAAGTTCACCACATGCGGCAGCGGCTTCTTTTCATTGTCCGGCGCGTTGAGCAGCGTCGACATGACGATCGGCGCGCCGCACAGATGCGTCACCTTCTCGCGCGCGATCGCATCGTACATCGCCGGTGCGCGGACCCAGCGCAGGCAGACATGGGTGCCGGCGACGATCGACAGCGTCCACGGGAAGCACCAGCCGTCGCAGTGGAACATCGGAAGGGTCCACAAATAGACCGGATGCCGGCCCATGCCACAGGTGATGACGTTGCCTATGGCGAGCAGATGGGCGCCGCGATGATGATAGACGACGCCTTTCGGGTCGCCGGTGGTGCCGGACGTATAATTGAGCGTGATCGCATCCCATTCGTCGTCCGGCATCAGCCAGGCAAAATCCGGATCGCCCTGCGCCAGAAAATCCTCGTATTCGATGCTGCCGAGCCGTTCTCCCGCACCGGAATATTCCGGGTCGTCGTAGTCGATCACCAGTGGTTTCACCTTGGCGAGCGCCAGCGCTTCCTTCATCACCTTGGAATATTCCCGGTCGACGATCAGCACCTTGGCTTCGGCATGGTCGAGGGTGAAGGCGAGGATCGCCGCGTCAAGCCGGGTGTTGAGCGAGTTGAGCACCGCGCCGCACATCGGCACGCCGTAGTGTGCCTCAAGCATCGCCGGCGTATTGGCGAGCATCACCGACACGGTGTCGCCACGGCCGATGCCGCGCTGCGCGAGCGCCGAGGCGAGCCGCCGCGAGCGGGCATAGAAGTCGCGGTAATTTCGCCGCAGCGCACCGTGGACGATGGCGGTGTGGTCTGGATAAACGGACGCCGCGCGCTCGAGAAAGCCGAGCGGTGTCAGTGGCTGGAAATTTGCCGGGTTGCGGTCGAGATCGATGTCGTAAGGCGAGGTGGCCCGCGTCATTGTAGTCTCCCAAGAGGAGAGCAAATTAGCCGCCGTCTCTCAGCTTGTCATCGGTCGCCCCGATCAGCGCAGCAGATGGCTCAAGCCCTGCCACAGCATGATGCTGCCGAGGATAAACAGCAGGATATAGGTGATCCGGTAGAACAATTTGGTCGGCATGACACGGATCAGCCAGATGCCGACGAAATTGGCGACCACCGCGACCGGGATCAGCAACATCGAGGTGACGAAATTCGCGCCAGAGAATTGCGCCAGCGCCAGATAAGGGATCACCTTCATCACATTGATGAGGGCAAAGAAGATCGTCACTGTGCCGACGAAAACCATTTTCGGCAGTTGCAGCGGCAGCACATAGACCTGGAACGGCGGACCGCCGCCCTGGCTCGCGAACGAGGCGAAGCCCGATATGGCGGCCCAGAACAAGCCGGGCCCACGACGCTGGGGCTTGGGTTCGACCGGCGCGCGGCGCAGCCAGACGTTCAGCACGAATGTCAGTGCGACGACGCCGATCAGGATGCGGATTGCGTCGTCCGACACATAGGTTGCGAACAGCCAGCCGAGCAGGATGCCGATCAGGCCGCCGGGCAGCATGATCTTGAGCGTCTCGGCGCTCCACTCGCGGCGATAGACATAGGCGGAGATTGCGTCCTGGGTCAGCAGGATCGGCAACAGCAGCGCCGCCGCTTCGAGCGGTGGTAGATACAGTGCCATCAGCGGGGTCGCCGCGGTGCCGACGCCGGAGAGGCCGCCCTTGGCGAGGCCGAGGAAAATCACCGCCGGGATCGCGGCCGCGTAGAACAGCGGATCGGAGAGATACGGGGCCACGCGGGGTCATCCGAAAGGAGGGGCCGGACCTATAACCGTGGCCTTTGCAAAAAGCGACATCGCGCGACACAATTCAGCCCAGCGCAAATAGAAGCCTCGTCCTGAGGGCCTGCGAAGCAGGTGCCTCCAACGACGAAGCGGCCGCGCGCCTCCTCGGGGGAAGGCGGGCTGAGGAGGAAACGAACCATGGACGCCACCACCAGCCGCTATGCCGAAACCTATGCGCAGGCCTTGCGCGACCCGGAGAAATTCTGGGCCGAGGCGGCGCAGGCGATCGACTGGTACGAACCGGCGAAGAAAGTATTCGACGCCAGCCAAGGTATCTATGGCCGCTGGTACGCCGGCGCGGTCTGCAACACCTGCTACAACGCGCTCGACCGGCATGTGGCGAACGGCCGCGCCAGCCAGACGGCACTGATCCACGATTCCGCTTTCACCGGCCTCGTCAGCAGCTACAGCTACGCCGAACTGCTTGCCGAGGTGAAGACGCTCGCCGCCGTGCTGCAGGATTTCGGCGTCGGCAAGGGCGACCGTGTCATCATCTATATGCCGATGGTGGCGGAAGCGATCATGGGCATGCTCGCCTGCGCGCGCATCGGCGCGGTACATTCCGTGGTGTTCGGGGGCTTCGCCGCCAAGGAACTGGCGACGCGCATCGACGACAGCCAGCCGAAGGTGATCCTGTCGGCGAGCTGTGGGCTGGAGCCGGGCCGTATCGTCCACTACAAGCCCTTGCTCGACGACGCGATCCAGCTCGCCAAGACGAAGCCGGCGGCGTGCCTCATCTTGCAGCGTTCGCAGGCGCCGTGCGATCTGATCGCCGGCCGCGATCACGACTGGATGGAGCTGCGCGGCAAGGCGCGTGACGCCGGAAAATCCGCCGACTGCGTACCGGTGCTCGCCACCGATCCGCTCTACATCCTGTATACGTCAGGCACGACCGGCATCCCCAAAGGCGTGGTGCGCGACAATGGCGGCCACATGGTCGCGCTGCACTGGTCGATGTTCAATCTCTACGGCGTCAAGCCCGGCGAGGTGTGGTGGTGCGGCTCCGACATCGGCTGGGTCGTGGGTCACAGCTACATCGTCTACGGCCCGCTGCTGCAGGGCGCGACCTCGGTGATGTATGAGGGCAAGCCGGTTGGCACGCCGGACGCCGGCGCGTTCTGGCGCGTGATCGCGCAGCACGGCGCCGTCGCCTTCTTCACCGCGCCGACCGCGTTTCGCGCCATCAAGAAGGAAGACCCGGACGGCAAGCTGATCGGCAACTACGATCTGTCGAAATTCCGCACGCTGTTCCTCGCCGGCGAGCGCGCCGATCCGCCGACGCTGGAATGGGCCGAGCAGAAATTGCAGCGTCCGGTGATCGACCACTGGTGGCAGACGGAAACCGGCTGGTGCATCGCCGGCAATCCGGTGGGCCTCGGCCAGTTGCCGGTGAAGCATGGCTCGCCGTCGGTGCCGATGCCTGGCTACATCGTCGATGTGGTCGACGAGGCGACGAAGCCGGTGAAGACCGGCGCCATGGGCTCGATCGTCATCAAGCTGCCGATGCCGCCCGGTTGTCTGCCGACGCTGTGGCAGAACGATGCGCGCTTCAAGGAAGCCTATCTCACCGAATTCCCCGGCTACTACAAAACGTCGGACGCCGGATACAAGGACGAGGATGGCTATGTCTTTGTCATGGGTCGCACCGACGACATCATCAATGTCGCCGGGCATCGTCTCTCCACCGGCGGCATGGAGGAGGTGTTGGCGTCGCACCCCGACGTCGCCGAATGCGCGGTGCTTGGCATCGCCGATCAGCTCAAGGGCGAGGTGCCGTGCGGTTTCGTCGTGCTGAAGGCCGGCGTGACCAAATTGCCGGCTGACGTCGAGAAGGAAATCGTCGCGCTGGTGCGCGACAGGATCGGCCCGGTCGCGGCGTTCAAGCTGGCGATCACCGTGCCGCGGCTGCCGAAGACGCGTTCCGGCAAGATCCTGCGCGGCACCATCAAGAAGATGGCCGACGGCGAGGCGTGGACGATGCCGGCGACCATCGAAGACCCAAAAGCGTTGGACGAGATCGGCGCGGCTCTGAAGGAGAAAGGCGTAACGGCGTAACGACACCGCTTAATGCAGAAGGAGTGAAAGACAATGGCTGGGAAGTTCGTTTTGAAGAAATCCGCCAACGGTCCATTCCATTTCCGTTTGCAAGCCGGAAACGGCGAACCGCTGCTGCGCAGCGAAATGTACACAACAAAAGTTGCCGCTCAGAATGGCATCGCTTCGGTCAAAACGAATGCGCCGCACGATGGACGCTACGAGCGCAAGGTTGCGGCCAGTGGCGAGCCGATGTTCAACCTGAAGGCAGCTAACCACGAAATCATCGGCACGAGCGAGACGTATTCTTCAACTGCGGCGCGTGACAAGGGAATCGAGTCGGTGAAGGTAAACGCACCGGGCGCTGCAACGGACGATCAATCGTAACGATAAAGCGCTTTACTTCGCTGCAACCGGTTCGCTTCGGCTTGCGATCACGCCGATCCGCCGCGCGCCTTCCCAGAGTTCGACCGGGTCGGCGGCAGCGAAATCCTCGGCGCGGCGCACGGCGCTCGCGTCGTCGGCCGCTTCGAATTCTTCCGAGCGTTTGAAATGGCCGTCATGGCCCACGATATATGCGCGATAGCCCGCCATGGTCTTTCTCCCTCGCAGGGCGGAAGCATTGTGCTTCCCGCCACCAGCGCCCAAGGAGTCGCGTGCTGATGATGGGATCAGTCTATGACGGGCGCGCGACAGAGTCGTTGTCAAATGACGTGTTCAAGCGGACTTGATCGCGGCGGGCAGCCGATGCAAATCGCACCGCAATATGTTGTGCGGTTTCCACGAAGCCGCTGATAAGACAACGCTCTTTCACATCAGCCTTGTGGTGCTTGGGACGCGTGGTGTCTGGCTGTCCTGCCTGTTTTTCGGGCGCTCTTGTCGTCAGAAGCTTTTTGGCGTCAGCGACCAGGTCTCCCAGGCGGCGACGACGATCAGCGCCACCGTCGCCAGTGTGCACAGCGTCAGCGGTTCGAGTTGTGTGCCGGCGAATGCGAGGAGAGCGAGCAGCGCCAAGCCGATCATGTGCGACAGCGGATAGCGATTGTAGATCGCGTGCTTGAACATTGCATTGCCGATCAGATAGAGCGCCGGTCCGCCGACACCGGCGATCAGCAGTTTCATGTCGCTGTGTCCGGTCGGATGCGCCAGGACCAGTTCATCAGCGACGGCGCAGACGACGATGCCGGCGATGATCGGAATGTGCAGATAGGTATAGGCAAGCCGAGCCAGCCGGCCGGGATCGTCAGCGTGCTCGATGGTGTGCGCGGCCTTTTCGGCGCCGATATTGAAATAGATCCACCACATCGCGACGCTGCCGATGAACGCCTGCACGAAGGCGGCGATGGTCAGTGCGTTCCAGTCGTGGGTTGAGAACGTCGCGCCGGTGATCAGCACACTTTCGCCGAGCGCGATGATGACAAACAGGCCGCAGCGTTCAGCAAGATGCCCGCCGGCGACGTCCCAGTCGGCGAGCGTCGAGCGGCCGAGGCCGGGGACGTAGAAAAAGGCCATTGGACCAACACTGTCGATCGCCAGGGCAATCAGCCAAAGGATCAGCCGCGTGTGCGGCTCGCTCAATCCACCGGCGATCCAGAATACCAGCGCAATAGCGTGCCAAGTGAAGATGCGCTGGAAGTTGTGGAAATTGCCGCGGTTGTGATGGCGCAGGCTCCACAGCATGAACAAGTCACGCACGAGCTGCATTGCCGCGAAGCCGAGCGCGAAGGCCAATCCCCGCGTCTCGAACGCCTTGGGGATCGAGGTGGACATGACGAGGCCGGCGAGCATCAGCACGAACAGCATCACGCGGACGACGACCTGTTCCGGGTCGAGCCAGTTCGTCACCCACGAGGCATTGATCCACGCCCACCAGACGGCGAAGAACAACACCAGCACCTCCAGCATGCCGAGCGGCGTGAAGTGCTCCAGCAGCGTGTGCGAGAGCTGGGTGATGGCGAACACGAACACCAGGTCGAAGAACAGTTCGACATTGGTGACCCGTGCGTGCGCGTGCTCGCCACGCGGCCGCAACAGATTGCGTCGTGCGCCTGTCAGCATGATGATTTCAGCCCCGATTCGGGGTCATTTTAATGTGCGCCAGCGTGCACGCCAGCCGAAAGCGGGTGAACCGGATCGGCGGACGGGCGTTATCGACCGGGCAAGGGCCCGTGTGACGGGAGGACAAGATGGCGGGTTTTGAGAAGCACAGTGGGGGCTGCCATTGCGGCGCGGTGCGTTATGAGGCCGACGTCGATCTCGGCAACACCATGACCTGCAACTGCTCGATCTGCCAGAAGCGCGGTTCGATCCTCACCTTCACCACGCCGGACAAGTTCAACCTGCTCAAGGGCGAGGGCGCGCAGACGGAATACCGCTTCAACAAGCACGCCATCGGCCATCTGTTCTGCAAGACGTGCGGCATTCTCTCCTTCGCCAAGGGCAAGACGCCGGACGGCAAGGAGATGATCGCAGTGAATGCCCGCAGCCTCGACGATATTGATCTCGACGGGCTGTCGCCGAAAAAGGTCGACGGTCGCAGCTTCTGACTGGCAAGACCCTGACAGCAAAATGCCCCGCGCGAGCGGGGCATTTGTGTTCGAAAAACAACGGACGCGTTATTCGTCGTCCGGCTTCTTGTCGCCGCCGAGCTGCTTGAGCTTGGCGAACACGGCGCTGACGTCGATGTCGCCGCCCGGCTTGCCCTCGCTCTCGCTCTTGGCAGCCGCGGCTTCGGCTTCCTTGCGCGCGGTGGTTTCGGCGGCGGAGAGCAGCGTCGCGCCGGCAGCGGCGGTCGGCGGCTTTTCCTTGTTGGCGCGGTTCACTTCCATGTCCAGTTCGGTCTGGGTGGTGAGACCGAGCGTCACCGGATCCATCGGCGCGAGGGTCGCCGCGTTCCAGTGGGTCCGGTTGCGGATCGCGGTGATGGTCGACTTGGTGGTGCCGACGAGGCGCATGATCGCCGCGTCCTTGAGTTCGGGATGGTTGCGCACCAGCCACAGGATCGCATTCGGACGATCCTGACGGCGCGACACCGGCGTGTAGCGCGGGCCCTTGCGGCCGCGGCCGGTTTTGGCGGCGCTGGTCAGCGGCACCGTCGGCTCCTTGAGCTTCAGATTGATGCTCGGATCGGCTTCGGCGGCGGCGATCTGCTCGCGGGTGAGCTGGCCCATCAGCACCGGGTCGGTTCCCTTGATGCCCTGCGCGGCGTCGCCGTCGGCGATGGCGCGCACTTCAAGCGGATGCAGATTGCAGAACTGCGCGATCTGGTCGAACGACAGCGCGGTGTTCTCGACCAGCCACACGGCGGTGGCTTTCGGCATCAGCGGAGCAGGGGTCATGGTCGGCCTCCGAACGGCGTTTAACGCAAAGCTTTCCCGCGCTCCGCCCGCCCTTCCGGGCGAAGCACCAGACCATCGGCGATGATCGGAAAGTGGCCGGAATATAGGGTTGCGGGCCTGAGGGCGCAACAGAAACAGGCGTGAATCGGGGTGCTTGGCTTGACAGCGGAACACCGGACGTCCCATGTCGGGAAGGTGTGCCGGGGCACAATTTGACCCATTTAGGGGGTAAAAAATCCGCCCGGACGACGATTTTGCTGCTCTGGCGGCCTTTGACGGACAACGATGCCTGAAACCGACGCAAAACCGGCTCTGACCGTCCTGCTGTGCTCGCCGCGCGGGTTCTGCGCCGGCGTGGTGCGGGCGATCGATTCGGTCGAGCGCGCTTTGTCGCTCTACGGGCCGCCGGTCTATGTCCGGCACGAGATCGTCCATAATCGCTATGTGGTCGATAGCCTGCGTGCCAAGGGGGCGATTTTCGTCGAGGAACTCGACGAGATTCCGGAGACCACCGCGCCGGTAATATTCTCCGCGCACGGCGTCGCCAAGACGGTGCCGGACCAGGCGGCGCGGCGGAACCTGTTTGCGCTCGATGCGACCTGCCCGCTGGTGACCAAGGTGCATCGCGAGGCCGAAATCCACCACAAGCGCGGCCGCCAGATCATTCTGATCGGCCATCGCGGCCATCCGGAAGTGGTCGGCACCATGGGGCAACTGCCGGACGGGGCCGTGTCGCTGGTCGAGACGCTGGAGGACGCAGCGATGTTTGCACCGCGCGACCCGCAGCAACTTGCCTACGTAACTCAGACCACGCTGTCGCTCGACGACACCGCCGAGATCGTCGCGCTGCTGCGCCGGCGTTTCCCGGCGATGGTTGGGCCGCATAAGGAAGACATCTGCTACGCCACCACCAACCGGCAGGAAGCGGTGAAGAAGGTCGCGCCGCTGGTCGATGCGATGATCGTTGTCGGCGCGCCGAATTCGTCGAACTCGCAGCGGTTGCGCGAGGTGGCGGAGCGCTCCGGCTGCCCGCGCGCGGTGCTGGTGCAGCGTGCCGCCGATCTCGACTGGTCGCAGTTCGACAATATCCGCTCGCTCGGCATCACCGCCGGCGCATCGGCGCCCGAAGTGCTGGTCGAGGAGATCATCGATGCCTTCGCGCAACGCTACGCCGTGAAGGTCGATACGATCTCCGCCGCCGATGAAGACGTGTTCTTCCCGCTGCCGCGCACGCTGCGTGACGCCGGCGGTCCGCAGGCCGCGGAGTAGGTCATGGCGGTCTATACCGATGTCGGGGTCGATGACCTCGAACGTTTTCTGGCCGGGTACGACGTTGGCACGCTCTTGTCGTACAAGGGCATCGCCGAGGGTGTGGAGAATTCCAATTTCCTCGTTCATACCTCGTCCGCGCATTTCATCCTGACGCTGTACGAGAAGCGCGTCGCGGCGGGCGATCTGCCGTTCTTCCTTGGCCTGATGGAGCATCTGGCGCGGCGCGGCATCACCTGTCCGCAGCCGGTGAAGAACCGCGCCGGTGGGATGCTCGGCACGCTCGCGGGGCGTCCGGCGGCGATGGTGACGTTCCTCGACGGCATGTGGATCCGCCGTCCGTCGGCGGCGCATTGCGCGGCGGTCGGCGAGGCGCTCGGCAAGCTGCACCTCGCCGGGCAGGATTTCCCGATGCAGCGCCAGAATGCGCTCTCCGTCGCCGGCTGGCGGCCACTCTACGAGCAGGCGAAAGCCGGCGCCGATGGCGTGCATTCCGGCCTCGGCGAGATTATCGCCTCCGAACTCGCGGCGCTGGAAAAAAGCTGGCCGCGCGGCCTGCCGCAGGGCGTGATCCATGCCGACCTGTTTCCGGACAATGTGTTCTTCCTCGGCGCGGATTTGTCCGGGCTGATCGATTTCTATTTCGCCTGCACCGACACGCTCGCTTATGACGTCGCCATTTGCCTCAACGCCTGGTGCTTCGAGCCGGACCAGTCGTTCAACGTCACCAAGGGGCGCGCGCTGCTCAAGGGCTACGAGAAGGCGCGGGCGCTCACCGCGGCGGAGCGCGCCGCGCTGCCGGTGCTGGCGCGCGGCGCCGCGCTGCGGTTCCTGCTGACACGGTTGGTCGACTGGCTCGCCGTGCCACCCGGCGCGCTGGTGAAGCCAAAAGACCCGATCGAATATTTCCGCAAGCTGCGCTTCCACCGCGCCGTGAAGACCGCGGCGGATTACGGCCTCACATGAGTTCAGGTCGCGTGACGATCCACACCGACGGCGCCTGTTCCGGCAATCCGGGGCCGGGCGGCTGGGGCGCGATCCTCGAATTCGGCGACCACAAGAAAGAGATGAAGGGCGGCGAGCCGCACACCACCAACAACCGCATGGAGTTGATGGGCGCGATCGCGGCGCTGGAGGCGTTGAAGAAGCCGTGTCCGGTCGATCTCTATACCGACAGCCAGTATCTGCGGAACGGGATCATGAGCTGGATCCATGGCTGGAAGCGCAACGGCTGGCGCACCGCCGACAAAAAGCCGGTGAAGAACGTCGATCTCTGGCAGCGGCTCGAAACCGCGCTCGGCCAGCACGAGGTCAAGTGGCACTGGGTGAAAGGACACGCCGGCCACGATCTCAACGAGCGGGCCGACGAACTGGCGCGCGAGGCGATCGCCGAGATCAAGGTCGCGCGCAAAAGCTGATGGCCACACACGTTTCCGCGCATGGCCGTCGAATGCTTTTCAGAGAAAAGACTTAAAGCTGCTTCAGCAGCGTTTCGCCGCCGGAGACGGTGCAGGCGCCGGGCGACTCCTCGATGTTCAGCGTCTTCACCACGCCGTCCTCGACGATCATCGAATAGCGCTTGGAACGAGTGCCGAGGCCACGGCCGGACGCATCGAAGTCCATGCCGATCGCCTTGGCGAATTGCGCGTTGCCGTCGGACAACGCCTCGACCTTGCCGTCGGCGCCGGTGTCCTTCACCCACTGGGTCAGCACGAACGGATCGTTGACGGCGGTCATGACGATATTGGCGACGCCCTTCGCCTTGATGGCGTCGGTGTTCTTGATGAAGCTTGGCATGTGCATGTTGGAGCAGGTCGGCGTGTAGGCGCCGGGGAGACCGAACAGCGCGACCTTCTTGCCCTTGAATACCTCGTCGGTGGTCTTCGGTTTCGGGCCTTCGCCGGTCATCACAAAGAATGTGGTGCTGGGCAGCTTGTCACCGACCTTGATCGTCATGGCATCCTCTCAACTGACAAAAGGGCAAAAGGAAAGTGAGCGCAGAATAACGTGCGCGACGGATTAGTCGAGGCGGGCGGGAACCTCGATCGCCTTGTCGCCGGCGACCACCGTGAGCATCAGCGTCGCGCCTTTGGCCGTCGCGCCGCTCGGCAGACCGTCGAGATCGAAGGTGAAGCGGCGCGGCGTGGCGGCCGCGGGCTGCGGCTGCGGGACGGGCAGCGCCCATGCCGATGTCGGCCCCTCGGCGAACAATTCCACCGGCGTATCGGCGGGTGCCGCTACGGTCACGGCCACCTGCGGTTTCTGGCCGGGAGTAACGCTTACGGACTGCACGGCGAGCGGCGCGGTATCGCCAATTTTGGCCTGCACCGGAACACGCTTGCGCGCATCCGCGAGACGCGGATCGAGCGTCGCTGGCGGAGTCCGCAGGGACAGCTCGGCTTTCGCCTGTTCCGGCACGCACAGCTTCTCGCAGACAGCGTAATCGAGTTCGAGCCGCAGCGTCACCGGCTGTTTTGGATCGCGCGGTGTCACCGTGAGCGGAAACACCACACGCTGCTTGTAGCCGATCGAAGTGCCGCTGCCGTCGGCGAAGGCGTGCGGCGCCGGCCAGGCGAGCGCGACCGAGGCGACATTGTCAGATTTGCTGAAATCGAAATTGGGCGGCACGCCGGAATCGCCCGGATAGCGCCAGTAGGTTTTCCAACCAGGCGCCAGGATCACTTCCACGCCGGCTTGCCATGGGCCGTCGCCGTTGCGCGTGCCGCCGATCAGATTGACCTGCGAGCGCGTGTCCGCTGGCGCGGCGAAGGCCGGTGCGAACATCGGCGCGGCAAGAGCGGCAAGCCCGCACAGGGCCAGAGCGAGAGGGCGCGTCATGACGGCCGATTTAGGCGCGGCCGGGGACACTTGCCACTGAATTCATCGTGAGAGCGGCGAAATGCGTGCGATTTCGGCAATTTCGCGCCCGAATGGCCTTGCGCAGGCCCTGATCTCGTCCAACATGCACGGTATCGGGCGAGTCACGAACGATCATCTGGAGATAGGATTGCCCCGCAAAGGTGCACGCAAAGGCGGCCTGGAGAAAGCCAGCGGCTTTCTCGACGGGCAGATGCTCGTGGCGATGCCGGCAATGAACGACGAGCGGTTCAACCGCAGCGTGATCTATATCTGCGCCCATTCGTCCGAGGGTGCGATGGGCATCATCGTCAATCATCCGGCGCCGAATATCAGCTTTCCCGAACTGCTGGTGCAACTCGACGTGATCCCGGACGGCGAGGGCATCCAGTTGCCGAACCATGCGGAGAATGTTCGCGTGCTCAAGGGCGGCCCGGTCGAGACCGGCCGCGGTTTCGTGCTGCACTCCGCCGATTATGTGGTCGAGAACGCGACTTTGCCGATCGACGACGGCGTGTGCCTGACGGCGACGCTGGATATCCTCAAGGCGATCGCCAGCGGTGAAGGTCCGCGCAGCGCCGTGCTGGCGCTCGGCTATGCCGGTTGGGCGCCGGGTCAGCTTGAACAGGAAATCCAGAGCAACGGCTGGCTGCATTGCCCGGCCGATCCGGAATTGCTGTTCGGCCAGAACGTCGAGCAGAAATACAATCGCGCCTTGCAGAAGATCGGCATCCATCCCGGCATGCTGTCGAGCGACGCCGGTCACGCCTGAGATTTCACGAGATCAGCGCGCGACCGCTGCCACGACCTGTTCGCCGGTCAGAAGCCGCGTCGCTTCCTCGGCCGTCATCGGCTCGCCGAACGCATAGCCCTGCGCGTATTCGCAACCAAGCTGATAAAGCTCGACCGCATCGGAATCCGTCTCCGCGCCTTCGGCCACCACGTCCATACGCAAATCGTGCGCCAGCGAGATGATCGAGCGCAGGATCACCGGCCGCGTGCCGCGATGGGTGGTGCGCACGAACGACTGGTCGATCTTGATGGTGTCGAACGGGAAGCGTTGCAGATAGGCGAGCGACGAATGGCCGGTGCCGAAATCGTCGAGCGCGAGGCCGGCGCCGAGATCGCGGATGCGGGTGAGAAGCTGCGCCGCGTGTTCCGGGTTTTCCATCACCAGCGACTCGGTGAGTTCGAGCTTGAGCGTGCCACGCACCAGTGGCGTGCGGGCAAGCACCGTGCGCAGATCGTGCAGCAGATCCTGCCGCAGCAGTTGCCGTGACGAGACGTTGACGCTGGCGAACACGGGATCGCCCTCGCGCTCGATGCGCTGCCAGACGGCGAGTTGCCGCGCCGTGCGCTCCAGCATGAACAGGCCGAGATCGACGATCAGGCCGATTTCTTCCGCGACCGAGATGAATTCGGCCGGCGCCATGCGGCCGAGCTTCGGATGATCCCAGCGCGCCAGCGCCTCGAACCCGGCGACGGCGCGATCCTCGAGCCGGATGATCGGCTGGTAATAGACTGAGATTTCCTCGCGCTCGATGGCGCGGCGCAGTTCGGATTCGAGCGTCAGCCGGTCGGTCTTGCGCGAGCGCATCGCCGGCTTGAACATCTCGATGCGGTCGCCGCCAATCCGCTTGGCGTGATACATCGCCAGTTCGGCATCTTTCAGCAGCTCTTCATTACGTTGCGGCTGCTCATCGGTCATGGCGAGTCCGATGGACGACGTCAGGAAGATCTCGCGATCGTTGAACGTGATCGGCGCACGCACGGCGCGGCGTAGGGTTTCCGCGAACGCATTGACGCGCGGCGGCTCGCGGTCTGAGACCAGGATCAGTGCGAACTGGTCGCCGGACAGCCGCGCCAGCGTGTCCTGCGGCTTGAGCAGGCGGCCGAGGCGGCGCGCCATGGTCAGGAGGATCGAGTCGCCGACCGCCATGCCGACGGAATCGTTGACCTGCTTGAAGCGGTCGAGATCGATCACCATCACAGTCGGGCGGATGGTCGAATCCGTGCGGGAGAAGTTGAGCGCCGCTTCGAGCCGGTCGAGGAACAGTTCGCGGTTCGGCAGGCCGGTGAGGTTGTCGTGCACCGCGTCGAACAGCAGCCGGTCCTCGGAATTCTTGAATTCGGTAATGTCGGTCAGCGTGCCGACGAGCCGCACCACTTCGCCGTCGGAGCCGACCACCGGCCGCGCCTTGAGCGCGAACCAGATGTAATGGCCCTCGGCGGTGCGCATGCGCAAATCCTGCGTCAGGCGTCCGCGGCGCTGTTCCAGCAGGCTGTCGATGGCGGTGCGGAAGCGGTCGCGGTCGAGCGGGTGCAGCTCGTCGAGCCACAGTACCGCCGGACCCTCCAGCGCGCCGCGCTTGAGGCCGAGCATCTGCTCGGTCTCCGCACTGGTGAACACCTTGTCGGCGGAGACGTCCCAGTCCCACACCATGTCGCCCGCGCCCGTCAAAGCGAGCGCGCGCCGCTCGATATCGGTAACGGGGCCTTGGGTGATGCCACCGGCGAAGGCATGCTGCATCACCGTGAAGCCGATCAGCATGACGATCAGCACGAGGCCGCCGAGCAAAGCGGGGCCGATGATGTCGTTGGTCACTGCGCCGGTGACGGTGAGCGCGCTGGCGATGGTCCAGAACACCAGCAGGAGCCAGGTGGGGATCAGCAGCACCGCGCGGTCGAAGCCGTGGGTCGAGAGATAGACGACCAGCGCGAAGCCGACCACGGCGATGGCGCCGAGCGACATGCGCGCGATGCCGGATGCGATCGGCGGATTGAACAGTGCGACCGCGACCAGCGCGGCCAGCATCGCCAGCCAGCCGAGCGTGATGTGCATGTAACGCACATGCCAGCGGTTGAGGTTGAGATAGGCGAACAGGAACACCAGCAGCGTCGCCGCGAGGATCGCCTCGCCGCCGGCGCGCCAAACCCGTTCCGCGCGGGCGGACAGGTCGAACACCTTGCCCCAGAATCCAAAATCGTTGCCGATATAGATCAGCACCGCCCAGCCGAGCGCGGCGGCGGCGGGGAACATCACGCTGCCCTTCACCACGAACAGGATTGTCAGGAACAGCGCGAGCAGGCCGGAAATGCCGATGACGATGCCGTAGTACAGCGTGAAGCTGTTGACCTTGTCCTTGTAAGCGTCGGGCTCCCACAAATAGATCTGCGGCAGCCGGTCGCTGCGCAGTTCGGCGACGAAGGTGATCACCGTGCCGGGATCGAGCGTGACGCGGAAGATGTCGGAGTTGTTGGCGTCCTGCCGGTCCGGCCGGTCGCCCGACGAGGGCGTGATCGACACGACGCGGGAGAGGCCGAGATCGGGCCAGAACAGGCCGGAGCCGACCATGCGGTAGTGCGGCACGACGATCAGCCGGTCGATCTGCTCGTCGCCGTTGTTGGCGAGCGCGAACACCGCCCAGTTGTTGGAGCCTTCACGGGCGCGCACCTCGATGCGGCGCACGATCCCGTCGGCACCCGCCGCGGTGGAGACCTGGATGCGGTCGCTTTCCGTGCGCTGGCGCTGCACCGCATCGGTGAGGTCGATGGCCGGCACGTCGGTGCGCACATTGACGGCGTCGAGCGCATAGGCGGGCGCGCCGGCGAGGCCAGCGCAGACCCAGAGAGCCATCGCGATCAGCGGCGCCAGCGCGGCGCGCAGAAAATTCAAACCCCGGCCTCCGGCCGGGCCATCGGCCCGGCAATAAGTTGTTCGGATTTCAAAGAAATTTCAAAGTTCCCCAATCCCCGAGGCTGATCTAAGCGGTCTCATTGTGCCGATTTCGCGGCCGCGGTCATCCGCTGATGGGTTGGTCTCCCCAGACCCGCCATAATCTACAGGGTCAGGACGATTTTGCCGATATGGGCGCTGGATTCCATCCGGGCGTGGGCGGCGGCGGCCTCCCGCAGCGGGAAGGTCGAATCCATGATCGGCTTCACCTTGCCGGCGGCGATCAACGGCAGCACCTGCTGCTCGATCGCTTTGGCGATGGCTCCCTTGTCGGCGACCGAGCGCGAGCGCAGCGTCGAGCCGGTGTGGTGCAGGCGCTTGAGCATGATGCGGCGGAAATCCACCGTCGCCTTGGGCGAGCCCTGGAACGCGATCTGCACGATGCGGCCTTCGACGCCGGCGGCTTCGTAGTTCCGTTCGATGTAATCACCGCCGACCATGTCGAGGATCACATCGGCGCCCTTGCCGTCGGTCGCCGCCTTGGTCGCGGCGACGAAATCGTCCGTCTTGTAGTTCACCGCCACGTCGGCACCGAGCTTGCGCGCGGCATCGCATTTCTCTGCCGAGCCGGCGGTGGTGATAACGCGCGCGCCGAATTGCTTGGCGAGCTGGATCGCGACGGTGCCGATGCCAGACGTGCCGCCATGCACCAGCAGCGTCTCGCCGCGCTGGAGTGCGCCGCGTTCGAACACGTTGTGCCAGACGGTGAAGAATGTTTCCGGGATCGCGGCCGCTTCCACCATCGACAGACCGGGCGGAATCGGCAGCGCGTGGTTCTCGTAGGCGAGGCAATATTCGGCGTAGCCGCCGCCGACGACGAGCGCCATCACCTTGTCGCCGATCTTCCAGCGCGTCACGCCTTTGCCGAGCGCAACGACCCCGCCGGCGATTTCGAGGCCGGGTGTTTCCGGCGCGCCTTTCGGCGGCGGATAGACGCCCCGCCGCTGCGCGACATCCGGACGATTGACGCCGGCGGCCGCGACCTTGACGAGGATCTCGCCATCGCCCGGTTGCGGCACCGCGATCTCCTGCGGCACCAATGCTTCCGGCCCGCCCGGAGCGGGAATGGCAATCGCGGTCATGCGGGTCGGCAGCGCCGTCATCGGCTGTCCTTTGCGGTTCGTCACGATCAAATGGGATTGGATGCCGCAGTCTTAGTCCGCTCCTTCCGGTGTGACAACCCGGCGGGGCATGACTAACATGCAACGGAAATCTTCAGTGCCGAGGATGTGATTGTTGCGAGGTGTCATGGCTGCCAGTGATGACGACGATCGGCCGAAGAAAAAAATCGTGCACGAGATCGGACAGGATCTCTCGCTGTTGTCAGCGTCTGAACTCAGCGAAAGGATCGCCGCGCTGAAGGATGAAATCGCGCGTCTCGAAGCCGATGCGGCACGCAAAGGCGCGTCGCGCACGGCGGCGGATCTGTTTTTCAAGAAGTGAATAAAACGCCCATTTGATCGATAAAATTCGACTTAACGCGTCGTTAATGTTTCTCGATCATTAATCATGAGGTCCATCTTCGTGGACGTGAGTGGCTCCTGTCCACTCTGTTTGACGCCTCCCTGTTATCAACTGAGCCGCCGCTTTCGGCGGCTCTTTTTTTAACCATGTTGTCTCGTTTTGGGGCAAAACTTGGCGCTGGCAACCATAACCGCAGGCCAGTTCTGGACAGCCGCCGCGCCGCCAGCCATCCTCACGTCGTAAACGATTGGTAAATGAGTGGCGGGTGGGGCATACCGGCATGTTCGAGAAGTCTTTGCAACACAGCGCGCCTGTGTCGTTCAGCGAGCGTCTGGCCAATTCGCCGGCGTTTTCTGACATGTTCCGCGACGGCATGGCGCTGGTCGAGGAGACCGCCGGCTATCTCGACGGACCGGGCCGCAAGGAAGCCAAGCTTCTCGACCGCACCGCGGCGCTCGCCTATGCGACCGAAAGCATGCGGCTGACCACGCGGTTGATGCAACTTGCCTCCTGGCTGTTGCTGCATCGGGCGGTGCGTGAGGGCGAGATGTCGCTGGCGCAAGCCAACAAGGAAAAGCACAAGGTCAAGTTTGCCGGCGGCGAGAAGCTGGAATCGCATCTGATGGAATTGCTGCCAGAGCGGCTACAGAATCTGATCGCACGTGCCAATGATCTTCAGACCAAGGTGCGGCGCTTCGATGCGACTCTGCACAATGCAGCGCAGACGGAGCATTCGCCGGTGGTCAGTCCGGTGAGCCATCAGCTCGGGCTGCTGCGCGCCGCCTTCGAGCAGAGCGCGCACTAGAGCGGTTTCGAGCGAAGTGGGTATCGGTTCGCGTTAAGAAAACGCGACACCAGACTCCGGCGACGACGAGGCAACCCGCCAAAAATAAAAAGCCCCGCGTCAGCGGGGCTTTGTCGTTTCTGCCGTTGCGGCAAGAAGTTACTTCTTGGCGTCTTCCTTGAGGAAGCCCGAGAACTTCTTCTGGAAGCGCGACAGACGGCCGCCGCGGTCCATGAGCTGTTGCTGGCCGCCGGTCCAGGCCGGGTGCGACTTCGGGTCGATGTCGAGCGCCAGCACGTCGCCTTCCTTGCCCCAGGTCGAGCGGGTGGTGAATTCGGTGCCATCCGTCATCTTGACGGTGATGGTGTGGTAATCGGGGTGCAGATCGGCCTTCATGACGCTCAAATCCCGCGCGGCGAGGGCGCGCTTGTCTGGAGGTTGATGGAATTGCCGCGCTCTATACAGGAGCCAGCCGCCGTGGGCAAGTCGCCGGATAGCCGCCGCTGCGACGGAAAAATCCCTTGTTTTGCCGTGGCTTGGGGGGCATTTTGCGACGGGTTCCAGCGTGCGGGCGCGATGCCGTCCGGTTGCGGGGCCGGGATCGGGTTGCAGTAGGATGAGTGCGGAAACGGCCAGCGATCAATCTGCCACGGCGGCGGCTTCCCGCCGTAATCTGCGGCCGCTGCGGCTCCTGATCCCCTATGTGGTCCGCTATCGCTGGCGCGCGGCTGCGGCGCTGGTTGCTCTGCTGATTGCGTCGGTGGCGACGCTGGTGGTGCCGATCGCGTTCCGGCGGATGATCGACTTCGGCTTCTCCGCCGACAGGATTGCCCTGATCAACCAGTATTTCAGCGTGATGCTGGCGATCGCCGCCGTGCTCGCGCTGGCGAGCGCCGCGCGCTACTACCTCGTCACCTCGCTCGGCGAGCGCGTGGTGGCCGATCTGCGCGAAACCGTGTTCGCGCATATCACGCGCTTGTCGTCGTCGTTCTTCGATCAGGCCAAGACCGGCGAGCTGGTGTCGCGGCTCGCCGCCGACACCACGCAGATGAAATCCGCGGTCGGCGCGTCGGTATCGATCGCGCTACGCAATCTGGTGCTGTTCTTCGGCGCGGCGGTGATGATGGTGATCACCAGCCCGCGACTGTCGCTGTTCGTGCTGCTTGCTATTCCGGTCATCGTGTTTCCGCTGGTGGCGTTCGGCCGCGCCGTGCGCCGCCGCTCGCGCACCGCGCAAGACACGCTGGCAGATGCTTCCGCCTATGCGGCGGAACTGATCGGGGCAACGCGGATCCTGCATGCCTTCACCAACGAGACAATGGCGGCAGGCCGTTTTGGCGCAGCGGTCGAGCGCGCGTTCCAGGCGGCGCTGCAATCCATCAAGGCCCGCGCGGTGCTCACCGCGATCATCATCTTCCTCGCGACGGGGAGCGTCATCACCATCCTGTGGGTCGGCGCGCAGGACGTGATCGCCGGCGACATGACGCCGGGCCGGCTCGGGCAGTTCGTTCTGTTCGCCGTGTTCGCCGCGAGCGGGCTCGGACAGTTGAGCGAGGTCTGGGGTGAAATCTCGCAAGCTGCGGGTTCGGCCGAACGGCTCGCGGAGCTGCTGGCGGTGGAGCCTGAGATTCGAGCGCCGGCGCAGCCGGTCGCGCTGCCAATGCCGCCGCGCGGCGAGGTGATGTTCGATCAGGTGTCGTTCGCCTATCCGACGCGGCCAGACACGACCGTGCTCGACGGAGTTTCATTTGCGGTGAAGCCGGGTGAGAAGATCGCCATCGTCGGGCCGTCCGGCGCCGGCAAGAGCACCATCTTCCATCTGTTGCTGCGGTTCTACGATCCGCGTCGGGGCCGGATCGCGTTCGATGGCGTGAACATCGATCAGGCGGATCCGGCAGAGTTGCGCAAGCGGATCGCGTTGGTGCCGCAGGACAGCGTGGTGTTCGCCGCTTCGGTGCGTGACAACATCCGCTTTGGCCGGCTCGATGCGACCGATGCCGAGGTCGCGCGCGCGGCCGAGCAGGCGCTGGTATCCGAGTTCATCGCGCGCATGCCGCAGGGCTTCGATACCCAGATCGGCGAGCGTGGCATCACGCTGTCCGGTGGCCAGCGCCAGCGCATCGCCATCGCGCGGGCGATTCTGCGCGACGCGCCGCTGCTGCTGCTCGACGAGGCGACATCGTCGCTCGATGCTGGCAGCGAGCGGCTGGTGCAGGAGGCGCTGTCGCGGCTGATGCAGGATCGGACCACGCTGGTGATCGCGCATCGTCTCGCCACCGTGCTGTCGTGCGACCGCATCCTCGTGCTCGATCAGGGCCGGATCGTCGAGCAGGGCACCCACGCCTCGTTGTCGGCGGCCGGCGGGCTTTATGCCCGCCTGGCGCGCCTGCAGTTCGAAGCGGCCTAAAGTTAATTTTAAAGTTGGCGCGTTTTCTTGACGCGAACCGGTTCCCACTTCGCTTGAAAACGCTTTGTTATTTCTTCTCGATATTCGCGGCTTCGCGCACCTTCTCCCAGCGCACGACCTCGGCGGCGATGTGCTTGCCGAAGGCATCGGCACTCGATGACTGTGCCACCGCACCGGCCTTGGCGAGCTTGTCCTGCACGTCCTTGGTGGCGAGCGAATCCGTCAGCGCCTTGTTGAGTGTCGCGAGCAGCGCCGGCGGCGTGTCGCGCGGCGCGACGAGACCGTACCAGGTGGTGACCACGTAGCCGGGCAGCACACCAGACTCCTTCACGGTCGGCACGTCGGGCAACGCCTCGAACCGCTCGTCGCCGGTGACGGCGATGGCCTTGAGCTGCCCGGACTTGATCATGCCGAGCACTGCGGGAACGGTTTCAAACAGCAGATCGACTTGCTTGCCGATCACCGCGGTCGCCAGTTCCGGCGAGGTGCGGAACGGGACGTGCAGCATGTTGACCTGCGCTATCTGCTTGAACAATTCGCCGGTAAAATGCTGCGTGCCGCCGAAGCCGGGGCTGCCGAAGCTCAGTTTGCCGGGCTGCGCCTTGGCGAGCGCGATCAGTTCTTTCACATTGTTCGCCGGCAGGTCCGGCCGCGCGGCGATGATCAGGCCGGCGGTCGCCACCATGCCGACCGCGTCGAAGGCGGTGGCGGTGTCGTATTTCGGTGTCTTCGCCAGTACGCCGGTAATGACATGGCCGTTGACGAGGAGGCCGAGCGTGGTGCCGTCCTTGTCGGCGCGCGCGACGGCTTCCGCGCCGATGGTGCCACCGGCGCCCGGCCGGTTCTCAACGATCACTGGCTGGCCGAGCCGCTCCTGCAACGGCTGTTGCAAAATACGCGCAACGATGTCGGTGCCGCCGCCGGCGCCGAAGCCGACGATCAGATGCACGGGTTTCTGCGGCGTGGTCTGCGCCACGACCGTCACCGGCAAGGCAAGCAAGGTCAGCGCGGCGGCCGCCGCGTAAAATGTCCGCATGAGTTCCTCCCATAGGCCGTTTGTCGCCGCCGTTGACGGCGGGCATTGTGATGTGCGGTCAGTGTCCTGTTTTCCCGGCGCCATGTCAGGGGAAAAATCGCCGCGCCACCGGGGCCTATCCCGTCAGGCGGGCCGCCAGACCATGCGGTTCACCGGCCGGCCCGAGGTCGGATTGACGTCCTCGCCGTCGTACCGAAAGCCGTGCTTTTCATAGAAGCGGATGGCGCGGGCATTGTCCTTGTTGACGAGGAGGTCGAGCCCGGTGGGCGAGAGCGCCCGCGCTGCGTCGAGCAGCCGCACGGCGATGCCGCCGCCCCAGGCGTCCGGTGCGACGACGATCTGGTCGAGATAGCGCGTCCTGGGATCGACGGTGACGAAGCCCACGAGCGCATCGTCGTGGTGGGCGACGACGATCTGCACCGCGGGCACCAGTTCCTCGCGCCAGCGTTTGCGCCACCAGTCGAGCCGCGCGGTAAAGTCGATCTGCGGCATGGTCGTCTGCCAGCTTTTAAGCCACAGAGCGATCGCGGCATCCTCATCGGACGGCCGATACGGCCGCAGCGTCGGGGCAAGTGCCGGGGGATGGCCGCTCACCGTTCGGTCAGCTTCAGCTCGATGCGGCGGTTGCGCCGATAGGCTTCCTCTGTCCGGTCGGTGTCGATCGGCTGGAATTCGCCGAACGCCGCGGCGACGAGCCGCTGCGGCGACACGCCCTTGCTGACGAGATAGCGCACCACGGCGATCGCGCGCGCGGCGGACAGCTCATAATTCGACTTGAACAGCGGGCTGGAGATCGGCCGTACGTCGGTATGGCCGTCGACGCGCATCACCCAGGCGATCTCCGGCGGAATCTGTTTTTCCAGTTCAAGCAGCGCCGCGGCGATCTTGTCGATCTCCGCGCTGCCTTCCGGCAGCAGGTCGGCCTTGCCGCTGTCGAAGAACACTTCCGACTGGAACACGAAGCGGTCACCGACAATGCGGATGTCGGGGCGGTTGCCGAGGATCGCGCGCAGCCGGCCGAAGAACTCGGAGCGATAGCGCGACAGTTCCTGCACGCGCTGCGCGAGCGCCACATTGAGCCGCTGCCCGAGATCGGCGATGCGGTTCTGTGATTCCTTGTCCTTCTTCTCGCTGGCGTCGAGGGCTTCCTCCAGCGCAGCGAGCTGGCGGCGCAACGCGGCGATTTGCAGGTTCAGCGCCTCGACCTGCGCCAGCGCGCGCTGCGACAGGTTCTTTTCCTTGTCGAGATCGGCGGTGAGCGAGCCGATCCGGCTCTGCGCGGCGTCAGCGCCCGCACCGGCGCCCTGCAACTGGCCTGCGAGCTTGTCGCGTTCGCCTTGCGAGGCGGCGAGGCTCGCGCGCAACTGCGCGATCTGGTCCTCCAGCGACATCTTGCCGGATTTTTCCATTGCCAGCAGGTCGGTGAGTTGTGCGATCTGCGCGTTGAGCCGCTGCAGCGCGGTGTCCTTGCCGGCCACTTCCTGCTGCAGATAGAACTGCACGACCACGAACACCGTGAGCAGGAAGATGATGCCGAGGATCAGCGTCGACAGCGCGTCGACGAAGCCCGGCCAGTAGTTCATGCTTTCAGCGCGGCGGCCGCGGGCAAGAGCCATGATGTTCTCCCGACGCTAAAGCGACAACTCTAGCGTTGCTTGGTCGACTCGCGCGCGACGATTTCCAGCAGCCGGCGGATTTCGCGGTTCTGATCGCCCTGCGACTCCACCCAGTCGCGGATGATCTGCTGTTCCGAGCGCATGTGGTTGACGAGCCCCTGGATCGCTTCGGCCAGATTGGCCATGGCGTTGGTCGCGACCTTGCCGGAGCCGGTCTCGTGGATCGATTCCCGCAGCCGCTCGATGGCGGTGCGCATGTCGGCCGGCGCGGCGACGCCTTCGACGCCATGGTCGTAGACGGTGGTCGATAGCCAGTCTTCCAGTTCGGTGTAGAAGCGGTTTTGCGCCTGGCTCGATTGCAGATCGAGGAAGCCGAGCACCAGCGAGCCGGCGAGGCCGAACAGCGAGGACGAGAACGAAATGCCCATGCCCGACAGCGGCGCGGCAAGACCATCGCGCAGGCTGTCGAACAGCGACGCGCCGTCGCCGCCGGGCTTCAGCGTCTGGATCACATTGCCGACCGAACTGACCGTCTCGATCAGGCCCCAGAAGGTGCCGAGCAGGCCGAGGAACACGAGCAAGCCGGTCATGTAGCGCGAAATGTCGCGCGCCTCGTCGAGGCGGGTGGCGATGGAATCGAGGATGCCGCGCATCAACTGCGCCGACAGTGCCATCCGGCCCATGCGGCCGCCGAGGATCGCCGCCATCGGCGCGAGCAGCACGGGCGGGCGCTCCACCGCGATGCCGGGATCGGCGAGGCGGAAATTGTTGACCCAGGAGATTTCCGGATAGAGCCGCAGCACTTGCCGGAACGACAGGATGATGCCGATCGCCAGCACGCCGAGGATCAGGCCGTTGAGGCCGGGGTTCGACATGAAGGCGGCGGCAACCTGCTTGTACAGGACGAAGCCGATCAGGCCGCAGAGGATGACGAACACCAGCATCCGGAACAGATAGATGCGGGGTGAGGAGAGCTTGAGCGGATCGTAATCTTTCGCCATCGGTGCGGAGGATCGCTCTGTGAGGGGGGCCGACTCACAATATGGCACAGCTATGACATTTGGAAAAATGCCATGGCTCGGGGCAGTTCCAGCCTTCAAGGCCCGCCATCAAGCCTTGGAATGCGTTGAAATTGCGGAAGCGGATTGCCCGGTCAGTGCGCGCGATGAACGCGTACCCGGCTAGCGTGCGCCCTTGAGCACCTTCACCATTTGCCGCAGCACGGTGTCGTTGCCGGCGACGATATCGCCGTTGAGATAGGTCGCGTCCTTGCCGACCATGTCGGTGACGAAGCCGCCGGCCTCACGCACCAGGACGAGCCCGGCGGCAATGTCCCACGGTTGCAGATTCCGCTCCCAATAGCCGTCGAACCGGCCGGCCGCGACCCAGGCGAGATCGAGCGCCGCCGCGCCGAACCGGCGCAGGCCGGCAACTTCCGCCTGCATGGCGGAGGTTTCCTGGGTGCCGAGCGCGAGATCGCCACGGCCGTAGTGGGGCAGGCCGCAGGTGATGACGCAATCGTGCAGGCGCTTGCGCGCGGCGACGCGAATCCGCTGCTCGTTGAGGAACGCACCCTTGCCGCGTTCGGCGACGAACAGGTCGTCAGTCGCCGGGTTGTAAACGACACCGGCCACCGCGACGCCGTCGCGCGCCAGCGCAATCGAGATGGCGAAATGCGGGATGCCGTGCAGGAAATTGGTGGTGCCGTCGAGCGGATCGACCACCCAGACGTGGCTCTTGTCGGGGCCGGGCCGCTCGCCGCCTTCCTCGCCGAGGAAGCCGTAGCCCGGCCGCGCCTTGTTCAATTCGGCATAGATCGTCTCTTCCGCCTTGCGGTCGGCGGCGGTCACGAAATTCGCCGGCCCCTTGAGCGAGACCTGCAGCTTTTCGACTTCGCCGAAATCGCGTTTCAGCGCGCGGCCGGCTTTGCGCGCGGCCTGGATCATCACATTGAGCAGTGCGGAGTGGAGCATGACGGCGTCGGTCTGCCCGCAGCCCGGCGCGGCGTCAAGTGCGGGGGCTGTTCTTGTAGTATTCGATCCAGACGGCGGCGGCTTTTTCGGCCTCGCCGCGGACCTGCGGGGTCTGTTTGGCGGCGTATTCGTCGAGGGCCGGGTCGCTGACCCCGCCCGCGCGTGCGGCGAGATGCCATTTCACCGCCTGCGCTGGGTCTACCTTGATGCTGCGCCCCATGACGTAGATATGGGCGAGGCGGTTCTGGGCGACCGGATTGCCCATCCGGGCGGCACGCGTCAGCAGCGCGATGGCGTTGGCTTCGTTCTTGGCCGTGCCGGTGCCGTTGAACTGGGCGATGGCGAATTCCACCATCGCGTCGGGATAGTCGGCAATGGCGGCTTGCTGCATCAGCCGCATCGCCTCGTTCAGATCCTTTTTGACGCCGTGACCTTCCCGGTACATCAGCGCCAGTGCGTATTGCGCATCGGAGAGGCCCGCCTGCGCCGCCAGGGTCAGGTTGTCGATGGCGATCTTGAGGTTGCCCTGAGGCTCGAGATTGGCGAGGGCGAGATTGTAGGCGGCGCTCGGCTGGCCGAGCTTGGCGGCCTGTGCGAATAACCGCATCGCCTCGGCGCGGTCGCGTGGTCCGGCACGGCCGTCGAGGCGGAAGGTGCCGAGCGCATACAACGCCTCGCGGTCGCCGCGATCGGCGGCGAGCTTGTACCACTCGGCAGCTTTCGCATCGTCGCGCGAGACGCCCTGGCCGCGCGCATACATTTCACCGATCAGCGCCATCGCCTTGGCGTCGCCGGTCTCGGCGCGCTTCGTCGCGTCGTTGAAGGCGGTAAGAAAAAAGCCGCGCTGATAGGCGGAATAGGTCGTTTCCGGCGACGGCACTGCGGCCGGACTCGGAGCCGGATCCTTTGCGGCCGGCGCGGGCTTTGCCGGTGCCTGCGCCAGTGCGGTCGCCGGCGCAAAGGCGAGCAGGGCGAGCGCTAGCACGCCCGCATGCTTGGAGAGGGGCGTCATGAGGCCGGCTCCGCGATCACAAGTCCGGCGGTCGCGGTCTGGAGCGCCGGCCCTGGTGCGGCGACCCAGATCGCCGGATCGAGCGCGACGAAATCGGCGCCTGCCGCGACCAGCGGTGCGATGTCGTCCGCCGATCCCGCATAGCCGACGCAGGGGGCCTCGAACAGGTCCGCCCACCAGGCGACCCGTTCCAGCATCGCCTCGCGCGCGGGGCGGCGTCCGTCCGCATCCGGTTCGCCGAATATCACATAGTCGGCTCCGGCTTCGGCCACCGACATGGCATCGTGACGGGTGGAGAGGCCGCCGGCGCCAACGATCCGGTCGGGCTTGAGCAGACCGAGCGCATCGGCGAACTGGCCCACCTCGGTGACATGTGCGCCGTCGGCGCCTGCATGCGGCACCAGCGTCGGGTGACCGGCGATCAGCAACGCCGCGCCGCCGGCCTGCACCGGCTTCGCCACTGTCTTTACCCGGTTGATCAGGTCGCGCTCGCTACCGTCGCCGAGAGAGAGGATAACGGCGGCGATGTCGGCAGCCGCCATCGCCTCGGCGAGCGTGCGTGCCAAGGCATCCGCCGCGCCATCGAGGCGCGGCGTCACCAGCATCAGCCGGGGTTGCGGACGGGGCGGGACGGATTTCGAAGCACTGGCCATGATGTTCGCATGGTAGCGCATTCGGACGGAATGAGGGCAGTCACCCTGTGGGTGAGCGAGCACTCACGATCAATCTGATCCAACTGCGTTGAATCAGGTTAGTCGCTCATCCTTTTGTTTGAGCATGATCTTTTCCGAAAACCGGCTCCCGCTTTTCGGGATCATGCTCTAACGCCCCGCATTGGCGATGCGGAGCGGCTGATTGGATTTGCCTGCCGCTGCCGCGGTGCGCTTGCGTGTCGCGGTGCCCGGCGCGGCCTTCGGCGCCTTCGTCTTCTGCGCCGCGAGCTGCAGCGTGGTCCGCTCCGGCCGCATGATCTTGAGCTTGCCGGTACTGGCGGTCTGGGTCTGCTTGCCGTGTTTGGGCGTATGCGCCGCAGGCTTGACGTCGATCACGGCGGTCATCCGCTTGCCGTCGCGGCTTTCCTTCACCGCGACCCGGTTCGTTGTGTCGGCGGCATGGGCCACGACCTCAGGTTTCGACTCGTGCGTTACGTCATGCTTGCGATGGCGCGCCGGCGTGGCGTCGGCGACCACCGGCTCGTCGCCGCGCGTGGCCGGATTGGGCGGCGGCATCGGGATTTCCGACGGACCGTTCCAGGCATGCAGACCGGCCTCTTCCTGGCAGGGCGCGATGCGCGGCAGCTTGATCCCGGCGATGCCTGCGGCCGCTGTGACGCGCCAGTTCTCGGCTTCCTTGCCGGTGATGATTTTCACATAGCCGCGCGTTTCGTCGGGCAGCTTGCCCTTCTTGGCGAGCCAGTCGTGAATGCGCTTCGGTCCGGCGTTGTAGGCCGCGGCAGCGAGGCCGAGATTCCCGAACTTCTCGAACAGATTGCGCAACAGCCGCGCCGAGGCGGGAATCGCTTGCAGCGGGTCGAACGGATTGTCGAGACCCATGCGCGCGGCGGTCTCCGGCATGAACTGGGCGACGCCCTGCGCGCCGACCGGCGATACGACGCCGGGACGGAAGCCGCTTTCCTGCAGCAGCAAACGGATGAAGAACGGCGCCGGCAGGTTGTTCGCTTCGGCGGCGGTGGCGAGCGCGTCGCACACCTCGCGGCGCGAGCGATGCACGACCGGCTTCGGCGGCGGCGCGGGCGGTCCCTCGACCTCGCGCAATTCGGCATCCTCGTTTTCATGCGAGCCGACGATGGCATCGTCCGGCGTGAGCGGTGGGATTTTGATCTCGGCCGACGGCGCGCGGTTCAGTTCGAAGGCGTGGCGGCGTGCGGCGTCGAACAGGGTCCAGGCTTCGACCGTGGTGTCGGCGCTGGCGATCTGCACGCGCGGCGTGTCGGCGGCTTGCTTGGTGTCGGCGGTATCCGTCGTCAAACGTAATTCGGATTTTTCCGGCGTGCCGGCAAAGCTGTCGAGGGTGGCGATCGGAGCCGTCGCGGTCGACCCGCTCAAGGTCATGACGCAGACGCAGGCGGGAACGAACAGATGCCGCATGTCGTTGATTGATCCTGAAGCCGGGCGTCATGCGCCCGGCGCTGATGTCATTCGGACTGGTGAATCCCCTCGTTGCGCGCGCTTGTGGCGCGCGATCATGCAGGTTGTGGGGAAATGTTGCGGCGACAGCGCGACATTTACCGGTTCCATTGCCGCATCGTTGCCGCAGTTCCTTCCGGTTCCCGACGAAATGCTGAATGCCAGAGTGGCCACCGACACCAAGCGGAAACTCTGAAATGAAAAAGCCGGCGCAAGAAGCGCCGGCTTTTGTCGGGTTTGGATTGCGCCAATCACGGCATCGGGATTTCACCCACATCCTTCGGCACCTTGTAGCCGCGCTGCACGGCCGGGCGCTTGGCGATGGTTTCGTACCAGCGTTTCACGTTCGGATATTTCGTCATGTCGATCTGCTGCCACTCGTAGCGCGAGATCCACGGCCAGATCGAGATGTCGGCAATGGAGTAATCGTCGGCGACGAATTCGCGGTTTGCCAGGCGGCGGTCGAGCACGCCGTAAAGTCGCGCTGCTTCCTTGCTGTAGCGTTCCTCGGCATAGGGCGCCTTGCCGGGATTGTACTTCACGAAGTGATGCACCTGACCGAGCATCGGGCCGATGCCGCCCATCTGCCACATCAGCCACTCGATCACGCGGTAGCGCGCCTCGCCGGACTTCGGCAGCAGCTTGCCGGTCTTGTCCGCGAGATAGATCATGATCGCGCCGGTCTCCATCAGCGACATGCCGTTGTCGCGATCGACGATCGCCGGAATGCGGTTGTTCGGCGAGATTTTCAGGAAGTCCGGCTTGAACTGTTCGTCCTTGCCGATATCGACGGCATGGGCGGTGTAGGGGATGCCGATCTCTTCCAGCATGATGGAAGCCTTGCGGCCGTTCGGCGTGGTCCAAGTGTACAGGTCGATCACGGTGGGTTCCTTATGGCCTCGAAAAAGTGACGGGGAACTTACAGGAACACGGGGCGGGTCTCAGCGTTTTCTTGGCAGTCTTTAACCAGGGGAACCACCCATGAAGAAAACGCATGTCATCGTGCTTGGATTGGCTGCCTCGGCATTCGGGTCGCTGGCGGCGTCCGCGCAAACCACCACCGTGATCGAGCATCGCAACCCGCCCGTCGTGGTCGAGGAGCGCGCTCCGGTCGTGATCGAGCAGGCACCAGCCACCTCGACAACCACGGAGCATTCGACGTCGCCGATCCTGGGTGGCGTGCGCAGTCAGACCACAACGACCACCACCGGCGCCGGCGTGGACTGCAAGACCACCACGACGCGCGATACCACCCTGCTTGGGACCGACACCCGCAGGCGGCAAGACTGCTACTGAGGCAAGATTGATACTGAGGTAAGACTGCGACTGAGGTCGTTTTCGTTCCACCAACGAACAGGGCTGCCCACGGGCGTGGGCAGCCCTGACTCGTTTTCGCGTCGTCGCGGGGTTACGCCATGCCGTAACGGCCGGGCGCAATCACATCGTTGGGATCAAGAGCACGCTTCACCGCGTTGCAGGCGCTCTGGAAGCCGGGCATGGTCTGGCCGAAGTGCAGGGCGTGGTAGTCGAGCGGCGCGCGCCCGACGAACACGCCGCGCGCGGCAAACGCGTCCGCCATTTCTCGGTAACAGGCGTCCGCGCGTTGCCGCTCGTCCTGATCCTCGCGGTTGAATGTGATGACGTGGAGGCCGCGGGCGAAGCGCGCGCCGCAGACATTCATCACCGTGTAATCGAGCCCGTGGCGCTCGTAGATGCCCCGGCACAACGTCTGGAATTCGTTGGCGACGGCGCCGTCCATGGGCGTCCCCGGCGTGAACCAGATATTGCCGCCGCCCGGATGCCACTTCAGCAGACCCAGTTCGCCCAGTGACGGTTTGCCGGAGAAGGCATTGATCGCGACCTGCAAGGTCGGCACGCTCTGCGCCTGCTGATGGTCGATGTAGCGCGCCTTGCCGGATTTGCCGAAATGGTCGCGCACGCGCTGGATCATCGGCGCGATGGCGGCTTCGTTCGGCCCGTAGAATCCCCCGGACACAGTCCAGGCACCGACGCCGTGTTTCTGCTGCAGCGCCTTGCGCGCGTCGTTGCTGAGCGAGCGGCCGCTTCGCGCCTCCGGGCTCTCGCCTTCGGAGGCGGTGAGATAGAGATCATTGGCGACACGAAACAGGGTCGGCACGAAGTTCGACAGCTTCAGCGGGCGACACAGTTCAATGACCTCGGCGAGGTCGTCGTCATCCGGGAAGGTGAAGTGGAACGACTGGACCGCCGGCGGGCGCGGCATCAGCCACAGGCCCATGCGCGTCACCACGCCAAAATTCGACTGCGTGAACAGGCCGTCGAGGATCGGCCCGAACGAATATTTCGAGGTATGCCAGTTCACCAGCGTGTCGGCGTCGAGCGAGCCGTCGCCGGTACGCAGCAACTCGCCATTGCCGAGCACCACTTCCATGCCGCAGGAGAAGCCGAAGTGGTCGAAATAGGGCGTGTAGCCCGCGCCCTTGTCGAGCGAATTGCCGATCATGCCGCCCTGTGGCGGCCCGGACGTGACGTCGAGCATCAGTTGATTGCCGCGCCGGACGAGTTCGTCATACATCGCCTGATACGTAACGCCGGGCTCGACCACGGCATAAGCGAGCCGGTCATTGATCTCGAGGATACGGTTCATGCGCCGGCCGAGATCGAGGATCACTTGTCCGGCGGTGGAGGCGGAGCGGCTGCCGAGGCCGATATTGTTGCCGGTCGACACCGGATAAAGCGGGACGCGATGCGTATTCGCCGCGCGCACGACGGTCTGCACCTCCGCCGTCGAACCTGGATAGACGACGCCGGCCGGGCGGCGGTCGCCGCCGGGCATGGTGTTCTCGCCGTAGCGGATCAGCGTTTCCTCGCTGCGGTTGACCGCTTCCGCGCCGAGGCTGCGCGCGATCTCCTGAAAGAAGGCATCGAAATTGGCGGGCAGGTTGGTGGACATGGCGCTCTCCATCACCAGAAGCCGGCATTGGCGGCCGGCGCGCTGTCGGTTTGAATCTCGGGCGCTGGCTCGCGCAGCGTGACGCTATCGAGCGCGGCCGGACGTGGGCCGCCGGTCGCCCAGTCGAACAGTTCGACCGTATGCACCACCGGACGGCCGAGATGATGCGCGAGCTGCGTCATGCAGCCGATATTGCCGGTGGCGATGATGTCGGGATCGGTGCTGACGATGTGCGCGGCCTTGCGCTCGCCGAGTTGTTTCGCCATCGCCGGCTGCAACAGATTGTAGGTGCCGGCCGAGCCGCAGCAGAAATGCCGTTCCGGCACATCGACGACGCGCAGGCCAGCGGCGCGCAGCAGCGCGCGCGGCTGCTCGATCACCTTCTGCCCGTGCTGCATCGAGCAGGGATCGTGATAGGCGACGCGATAGGCGGGGAGGTGTCCGGCCTGCAAGCCGATGTCGGCGAGAAATTCGCTGACATCTTTCGTCAGCGCCGCGATTCGCCGCGCGTCGTCATCGCCGAGCAGATGGCCGTAGTCCTTCACCGTGGTGCCGCAGCCCGACGCATTGACGATGATGGCGTCGAGGCCCACCGCCTGCTCGCGCATCCACGCGGCGACATTGGCCCGCGCATAGCCTTTCGCGTCGGCCTCGCGGCCCATATGCAGCGGCAGCGAACCGCAGCAGCCGCTCTCCGGCGCGATCACCACTTCGCAGCCGTGGCGGCGCAACAGCCGGATGGTGGCGGCGTTGATGTCGCCGTCGAGCGCCTGCTGCGCGCAGCCGGCGAGCAGCGCGACGCGATAGCGCCGCGTTCCTTCGGCGGGAAACACCTGCGACGTCAGCACATCGGGCGTGATCCGCGCCGGGATCATCGTCAGCAGGACGCGCAGCCGCCCCGGCAGGAGCGCTGCAAGCGGCTTCGCCAGCCGTCCTGCGGACAGCAATGCGAGGAACAGCCGTGGCCGCGGCAGCACCGTGGCGAGCAGCGCACGCATCAAACGGTCCGTGAGGCCACGGTTGAAATGCTGCTCGATATGCACGCGCGCCCGGTCGATCAGATGCGCGTAATCGACCTTCACCGCGCAGGTGGTCATGCACGACAGGCAGGAGAGGCAGCTATCGAGATGCGCGACGGTCTTCGCGTCCGGCACGCCGCCGCGTTCCAGCATGGCCCGGATCAGGTCGATGCGGCCGCGCGGCGATTCGTTCTCGTCGCGAGTCAGCACATAGGTCGGGCAGGTGTTGGTGCAGAAGCCGTAATGCACGCAGGTGCGCAGGATCGTGTCGGCCTCGGCGATGCCGGGATCCTGTAACTGCGTGGCCGTGAAGTGCGTCTGCATGGCGGCAGGGTAGGCTGACGCCGGCCGGCGGTCTTGGACCAGCGCGCAGCCGGATTTTGCCGGGCGCGCAAAGGGTGTAGGCTTTGCCGCCGGCAGCCTGACGGGAGCGAGCAGTGCAGGAGTGGTCGACGGATACGGTCAAGGCGTCCGACAGCATCGCGTTCTGGCGCGAGGCGGTGTGTGCCACCGTGCTGAACGTCACGCCGGAAGCGCCGCGGCAGGATTTCCGCGCGACGATCGCCGGCCGCCAGTTCGGCGATCTGCGGTTCGCGTCGTTCCGCTCGACCGCCCACACCATCGTCCGCGACCGGCATCACCTCGTGACGGCGGACGACGACCGCTATCTCATCAGCATCCAGCAGCGCGGCCGCAGCGCCATGATGCAGTCCGGTCGTGAATTCTGGCTGGAGCCGGGCGAGATTGGCATCATCGACGGCGCTCGGCCGTTTCAGGTGGCGTTTCCTGGCGCGGTGAGCCGCATCCTCGCCGTCGTGCCGCGCGAGACATTGGAATTGCGTGCGCCGTGGTTGCGGCGGACCGGGGTCGGCAAGATCGCCGCGTCGTCGCCATTTGCCGATCTGGCGCGCCGCCACATCCTGCAACTCGCCGGCGAGGAGCCGCTCGATCCGGCGCAGGCGCACCTGCTCACTGACAATCTGTGCAATCTGCTGGCGCTCGCGACCTCGGGAGACGATGTGGCTACTGCGCCCGGCACGGCGCAGATGCAGGCGATCGTCGCCTTCTGCCGCGCGCATCTCGGCGATCCCGAACTCTCGCCGCAGCAGGTCGCCGCGCATCTGAAGATATCGTTGCGCACGCTGCAACTTCGTTTCGCGGCGACAGGCACCAGCTTCAGCCGCTGGCTGCTGGAGAACCGCCTCGCGGCCTGCCATCAGGCTCTGAGCGATCCGGCGCAAGCGGCGTGCGGCATTTCCGACATCGCTTACCGCCATGGCTTCAATGACCTCTCGCATTTCAGCCGCGCGTTCCGCGCGCGTTATGCCGAGACGCCGCGCGACCTGCGGCGCAGAATGGCTTCATAAAAAAATGGCCCCGCAAGCGGGGCCATTTTCATTCACCAATCGGCGGACAGATCAGGCCGCTTTCTTCTCCAGATCGGCCTTCCACTGGCCGAGTGAGGCGAGGCCGTTCATCTTGGCGCGGTGGGCGAACGCGCTCTGTGCGGCGCCGACATTGCCCGCCTTGCCGCTCCACGCCTTCTGCGGCGCCGCCTGCAGCGCGCGGCCGTAGGAGAAGGTGAGGTGCCACGGCAGGTTGCCGATCTTGTTCATGGCGTCGAGATGCGCGGTCGCGTCCTCGTCGGACTGGCCGCCCGACAGGAAGGCGATGCCTGGCACCGCGCCCGGCACGCAGTTCTTGAGCATCCGCACGGTCTTCTCGGCGACTTCCTGCACCGACGCCTGCTTCGCGCTCTTCTTGCCAGCGATCGCCATGTTCGGCTTGAGCACGATGCCTTCGAGCGCGACCTTCTGATAGTAGAGCTGCTGGAAGGTTTCCTTCAGCACCCACTCGGTCACCTGGTAACAGGTATCGATATTGTGGTCGCCGTCCATCAATACTTCCGGCTCGACGATCGGCACGATCTGCGCCTGCTGGCACAGCGCGGCATAGCGGGCAAGCGCATGTGCGTTGGCGCTGACGCAGGTGTAGCTCGGCTTGCCCGGCCCGATGTCGATCACGCCGCGCCACTTGGCAAAGCGCGCGCCCTGTTCGTAGTACTTGGTGAGGCGGCCGGCGAGCTTGTCGAGGCCGACGGTGATGAGTTCACCAGGGCAGTTCGGCAGCGGCTGCGTGCCTTCGTCGACCTTGATGCCGGGGATCGAGCCGGCCTTCTTGATCAGTTCGACCAGCGGCGTGCCGTCCTTGGCCTTCTGCCAGATCGTTTCGTCATAGAGGATCACGCCGGAGATGTTGTTCTTCATCGCCTCGGCGGTGCGGAACATCATCTCGCGATAGTCGCGGCGGTTGTCCTCGGTCGACTCGACGCCGATCGCGTCGAACCGCTTCTTGATGGTGCCGGAGGATTCGTCGGCGGCGAGGATGCCCTTGCCCGGGGCGACCATCGCCTGCGCGACCTTGTTCAGTTCATCGAGATTCATCGTTCGCTCCCTCTGATCATTCCGGGGCACGCCCTTGGCGTAGACCCATCGTCACTTGTTCCGCAGTACCTCGACGCCCGGCAGCGCCTTGCCTTCCATCCATTCGAGGAAAGCGCCGCCCGCGGTCGAAATGTAGGTGAAGTCGTCGGCGACCTGCGCATGGTTCAGCGCGGCGACCGTATCGCCGCCGCCGGCGACCGACACAAGCTTGCCGGCCTTGGTGCGTTCGGCCGCGTATTTTGCCGCCGCCACCGTCGCCTTGTCGAACGGATGCAGTTCGAACGCGCCGAGCGGTCCGTTCCACACCAGCGTCCGGGCGTCGTCGAGCGCGGCTTTCACACGCGCGATCGACTGCGGGCCGACGTCGAGGATCATGCCGTCGGCCGGGATCGCGTCGAGCCCGTAAGCGTGCGACGGTGCATCCTTCTCGAAGTGGAACGCGACCACCGCATCGACCGGCAGGATGATTGCGCAGTTCGCTGATTCCGCCTTGTCCATGATGCGGCGCGCGGTGTCGGCGAGATCCTTCTCTGCCAGCGACTTGCCGATGTTGATTCCCTGCGCGTGCAGGAAGGTGTTGGCCATGCCGCCGCCGATGACCAGCGCATCGACCTTGGCGATCAGGTTTTCCAGGAGGTCGAGCTTGGTCGAGACCTTGGCGCCGCCGATCACCGCGATCACCGGCTTCTGCGGATGCTCCAGCGCCTTGCCGAGCGCTTCGAGTTCGGCCTGCATCGCGCGGCCGGCGTAAGCGGGAAGTTTGTGGCCGAGACCTTCGGTCGAGGCGTGCGCGCGATGCGCGGCCGAGAAGGCATCATTCACAAAAATGTCGCCGAGCTTGGCGAGCGCGGCGACAAAAGCGGGATCGTTCTTTTCCTCTTCCTTGTGGAAGCGGGTGTTCTCGAGACAGAGAATGTCGCCGGCCTTCATCGCCGCGACGGCTTTCTCCGCGGGCTCGCCGATGCAGTCGTCGGCGAACGCTACCGGCTTGCCGACGATATGCGCCACCGCGGCGGCGACGGGCTTCAACGACTCCTTCGGATCGCGGCCCTTGGGCCGGCCGAAATGCGACAGCAGGATCACCTTGCCGCCCTTGCTCGCGATTTCCTTGATGGTCTGCGCCGCGCGCTCGATGCGGGTGGCGTCGCTGATCTTGCCGTCGGCCATCGGCACGTTGAGATCGACGCGCAGCAGCACGCGCTTGTTGGCGAGGTCGGCCTGATCGAGGGTGCGGAAACTCATGTGCTTCACTCAGTTTTCATGCCCGGTTGGGTTCCGGGCATGCAAGCCTTTCAAAAACGCGAATGGCCGAGACGATAGGCGTTCGAAGAACGCCGTTCTTCGAACGGCTATGCCCGGCCATCACGACATTTTCTTGTTAGACCAGCTTGCCCATCGCCACGGCGGTGTCGGCCATGCGGTTGGAGAAGCCCCACTCATTGTCATACCAGGACATGACGCGCACCAGCGTGCCGTCCATCACCTTGGTCTGGTCGATGTGGAAGATCGACGAGTGCGGATCGTGGTTGAAGTCGATCGACACGTTCGGCGCATCGGTGAAGCCGAGGATGCCCTTGAGCTGCTGCGAGGCGGCGCGCTTGATCGCGTTGTTCACCTCGTCCTTGTCGGTCTTCTTTTTGGCGACGAACTTGAAATCGACGACCGAGACGTTCGGCGTCGGCACGCGCACCGAGACGCCGTCGAGGCGGCCGGCGAGTTCCGGCAGCACCAGACCGACGGCCTTGGCGGCACCGGTCGAGGTCGGGATCATCGACATCGCCGCGGCGCGGGCGCGGTAGAGATCCTTGTGCATGGTGTCGAGCGTCGGCTGGTCGCCGGTGTAAGCGTGGATCGTCGTCATGAAGCCCTTGTCGATGCCGATGGCATCGTTGAGCACCTTGGCGACCGGCGCGAGGCAGTTGGTGGTGCACGAGGCGTTCGACACGACCAGATGATCCTTGGTCAGCTTGTCGTGGTTGACGCCGTAGACCACCGTGAGGTCGGCGCCGTCGGCCGGCGCGGAGACGAGCACGCGCTTGGCGCCGGCGGTGAGATGGGCCGAGGCTTTGTCCTTCGACGTGAAGATGCCGGTGCATTCCAGCGCGATGTCGACGCCGAGATCCTTCCACGGCAGCTTGGACGGGTCGCGCTCGGCGCTGACCTTGATGGCGCCGTTGCCGACGCTGATCGTGTCGCCCTTGACCGTCACTTCGCCGGGGAAGCGGCCGTGCACGCTGTCGAAGCGCAGCAGGTGCGCGTTGGTCTCGACCGGGCCGAGATCGTTGATGCCGACGACCTCGATATCCTTGCGGCCGTTTTCGGCGATGGCGCGCAGGACGTTGCGGCCGATCCGGCCAAATCCGTTAATGGCGACGCGAACAGTCATGTGTCTAATCCCAGCGTTGTCGAACCCGTCATGACCGGGAAAACCCCAGCCACCCACGTCCAGATATGCAAGCGGGAAGACGTGGATGCCCGGCGCGGGGCCGGGCGTGACACCAAGAATGCGTTCTTGGCGCGCCTTGCTATCACTTCTTCCCGAGCTTGCTCAATGCGGCTTGTGCAACCGCCTCGGCGGTAATGCCGAAGTGCTTATAAAGCTCTTTATAGGGTGCGCTGGCGCCAAATCCAGTCATGCCGACGAAGATGCCGTCGGAGCCGATAATGGCGTCCCAGCCCTGCCGGATGGCGGCTTCGATGCCGATTTTCACTGGCGCATCGCCGATCACGGCGTGACGAGCGGCTTCGGGGGCTTCCGCCAGCAGTTCGAACGAGGGGACTGAAACCACCCGCGACGAAACGCCCTTCTCGTCGAGCAGCGCCTTGGCTTCCAGCGCCAGCGAAACTTCCGAGCCGGTGGCGAACAGCGAGACCTGGGCCTTGCCGAACGCGGCCGCCGCCTCGTAAGCGCCGGCGGAGCAACGGTTCTGCGGGTCCACGGCCTTGCGGAACTGCGGCAGGTTCTGGCGGGTGAGCGCCAGCACGCTCGGCCGGTCGCGGTTTTCCAGCGCGAGTTGCCAGCATTCCAGGGTCTCGACCGCGTCGGCCGGGCGGAACACCAAGAGGTTCGGGATCGCGCGCAGCGCGGCGAGGTGTTCCACAGGCTGGTGGGTCGGGCCGTCCTCGCCGAGCCCGATCGAATCGTGGGTCATGACGTGGATCACCCGCTCGCCCATCAGCGCGGCGAGGCGGATCGACGGCCGGCAATAGTCGGAGAACACGAGGAACGTGCCGGAATAGGGGATGACACCGCCATGCAGCGCCATGCCGTTCATGGCGGCGGCCATGCCATGCTCGCGGATGCCGTAGTTGATGAAGCGGCCGGAGAAGTCGCCGGCGTTGATCGCCTTCATCGACTTGGTGCGGGTGTTGTTGGAGCCGGTGAGGTCGGCGGAGCCGCCGATCATCTCCGGCACCGCCGGCACCAAAGCTTCCAGAGCGAATTCCGAGGACGCGCGGGTGGCGATGTCCTTCGGCGTCGCCGCGAGCGTCTCCTTGGTCTTGCGCACCGCGTCGGCGAGCGCCTGCGCCGGCAGGTCGCCGCGCATGCGGCGGCTGAATTCGTCGCGCTGGCCGGCATCGAGCGCCGCGAGCTTCTTGCTCCACGCGGCGCGGGCCGACTGGCCGCGCTCGGCCGTCTTGCGCCAGTCGCTCAGAATGTCGGCCGGCACCTCGAACGGCGGCGATGTCCAGTTCAGGTTCTTGCGCGTCGCGGCGATTTCGTCGGCGCCGAGCGGCGAGCCGTGCGCCTTTTCGCTGTTCGCCTTGTTCGGCGAGCCGAACGCGATCTGCGTCTTGCAGGCGATCATGGTCGGGCGGTCGGACGACTGCGCGCGCGTCAGCGCGGCGGCAATCGCTTGCGGATCGTGCCCGTCGATGCGCTCGGCGCGCCAGCCCGAGGCTTCGAACCGCTTCACCTGATCGGTCGAGTCCGACAGAGAGATCTTGCCGTCGATGGAAATGCCGTTGTCGTCGAACAGCACGACCAGCTTGTTGAGGTTGAGATGGCCGGCGAGCGCGATCGCTTCCTGCGAGATGCCTTCCATCAGGTCGCCGTCGGAGGCGAGCACATAGGTCTTGTGGTCGACGACGCTGTCGCCGAACACCGCGGCCATGTGGCGCTCGGCGATGGCGAAGCCGACCGCGCTGGCGATGCCCTGGCCGAGCGGACCCGTGGTGGTCTCGATGCCTTCGGTGACGAAGTTTTCCGGATGGCCGGGCGTACGGCTGCCGAGCTGGCGGAAGCGCTTGATCTCGTCGATCGTCACCGACGTGTGGCCGGTAAGATAGAGCAGCGCGTAGAGCAGCATCGAGCCGTGGCCGGCCGAGAGAATGAAGCGGTCGCGGTCCGGCCATTTTGGTTCGGCCGGGTCGAAATTCAGGAACTGGCTGAACAGGACGGTGGCGATATCGGCGGCACCCATCGGCAGGCCCGGATGGCCGGATTTGGCCTGTTCCACGCCGTCCATCGCCAGCGCGCGGATCGCATTCGCCATCCGGTCGTGCCGGGCGCGGTCCACGGAGGGTTTCACGGCTGCGGCCGACGAAGCTGATCCACTCATTGTAACTTTGGGCCCTGTTCTGAGGTGGCGGTGGATTAGCACGCAGGGGCCTTGAGTCCAACGCGGCCCGCGCGGCGCGGCGGTCCCATGCACAAGGGGATGCACAGGCGGGGTAAATAGCCGGGGCTAACGGCTGGGTGCGGTTGACGCGGCGGTCGCGCGGAACATAAGCTTTCAAGCGTAAATGCTTGCGGTTTCGTGGCTTTTTGGCGATCACCCGCACGACATCATCGCCCACGCGGATTCGACAACAAGATCATGAGCGACGAAGGCACCCTCGATTCGGCAGTGAAGCGTCTCGCTTCGGCGCTCGACGCGCTGGATGCGGCTGTGGAGCGGCATCGTGAGAGCGATCAGCGCCAGCACGGACTGGCGCAGCAGGTGCAGGCGCTCGCTGCCGACAGGTCGCGTCTCGCCGCCGCGCTCGACGGCGAAGCCGCGCGCGGCCAGTCGCTGGAAGCCACGCATCGCGACATCGCGCAACGCATCGACACGGCGATGGACACGATCCGCGCCGTGATCGAAGCCAACGACCGATAAGGGGGCAGCCGATGGCCCAGGTCAGCGTCAGCATCAACGGACGGCAGTTCCGCATCGCCTGCGACGACGGGCAGGAGGAAAGCCTCACTGCGCTCGCGACCTCGCTCGATCAGCGCATCGAGGCGATGCGCGGCTCGTTCGGCGAGATCGGCGATACGCGGCTCACGGTGATGGCGGCGATTCAGGTCGCCGACGAATTGCGCGATGCCGAGCAACGCATCCGCCGGCTCGAGGAAGAAGTCACGGCGATGCAGGATGCGCGCGTGCTGTCAACCGACCGCGCGCGGCAGGCGCAGGCGGCGGTGGTGCATGCATTCAACTCCGCGGCGGAGCGGATCGAAGGCATCACCAAGCGGCTCAACCAGACCGCCGGCGACGACGTGTCGATCGGATAGGCGATGGATTCGGCGGCGATCGAGAAGCGCATTCGCGACAGCTTTGCCCGGCAAGCGTTCATGGCGACGGTTGGCGCGCGCATGGCCACGGTGCGTGCCGGCCATGTGGAGATCGAACTGCCCTATGCGGCGGGCAACACCCAGCAGCACGGCTTCATTCATGGCGGACTGGTGGCGAGCATTGCCGATTCCGCCTGCGGCTATGCCGCACTGACGACCATGCCGGAAGACGCCGCGGTGCTCACGGCAGAGTTCAAGATCAACCTGATGTCGCCGGCGACCGGCGAATTGCTGCGCGCGGTCGGCCGCGTGGTGCGGCCGGGCCGCCGGCTGGTGATTTGTTCCGGCGATGTGTTCGCGATCGACAAAGGCGAGGAGAAGCATGTGGCGCTGATCACCGCCACCATGGCTGTCGTGCGGATGTCGGGCGATCTGCGCGATTGACCGACCAAATGATGGGTGATGCCGCTGGCATCTCACCCGCGCGAGGACTACATTGTCGCTGCGGAGCTGCGGGGTGCGTCAGGAGTTAACATTCCCCGGGGCCTTACGATTCCTTAGGGAGCTGTCCCTGCCGGACCCGTGGGTTCGGACACATGGCGCCCACCTACTTCTGTAGGTTCCCGGGATCACGACTCCAACGGCTTTTGCGGCCCCGCACTTTCTCTTTCGCGGCGCGCGATGCGCGCCGTATTCCACGATGACGGATGTGATGTTGCCGGACGTTACCGCGCAGAAGACTGCATTGCGCAATGCCACACTCGCGAGACGCGATGCCATGCCGGCACCCGAGCGCATGGCTGCCGCCGAGATCCTGGCGACGCGGCCGCTGCCGGTCGCGGTGCCGAAAGGCGCCATCGTGTCGGGCTTTTTCCCGATGCGCTCGGAGATCAATCCGCTGCCGTTGATGCGCAGGCTCGCGGGCGAGGGCGCGCAACTCGCGCTGCCGGTGATCGCCGGTCGCGGCAAGCCGCTGACGCTGCGCGCCTGGTCGACCGGCGACGAACTCGCCTCCGGTCAGTGGGGCATCCGCGAACCGAAGCCCGACGCACCGGAGGTCGATCCCGACATCATGATCGTGCCGCTCGCCTGCTTCGACCGCACCGGCCATCGCATCGGCTACGGCGCCGGCTATTTCGACATGACGATCCATCGTGCGCGCAGCCGGAAATCGGTGGTGACGCTCGGCGTCGCCTTCGCGCTGCAGGAGATCGACCGCGTGCCGGCGACGAATCACGACGAACAACTCGACTTCGTGCTCACCGAGCGCGAAGTGATCGATTTCCGGAAACGATAACATGCGCATTCTCTTCATCGGCGACGTGGTCGGACGCAGCGGGCGCACGGCGGTGCTGGAGCGCCTGCCGGGGCTGATCCGCGACTGGAAACTCGATCTTGTCGTCATCAACGGTGAGAACGCCGCCGGCGGCTTCGGCATCACCGAGACGATCTATAACGAGTTCATCGATGCCGGCGCCGATGTGGTCACACTCGGCAATCACGCCTGGGACCAGCGCGAGGCGCTGGTGTTCATTGAGCGCGCGCCACGCCTCATCCGTCCCATGAACTTCCCGGCCGGCACGCCGGGTCGCGGCGCCGCGCTGATCGACGCCAAGAACGGCAAGCGCGCGCTCGTCATGAACGTCATGGGTCGCATCTTCATGGACCCGCTCGACGATCCGTTCCTGGCGGTGGACCGCGAGATCGCCGCGTGTCCGCTACGCGAGGCGGCGGATGCGATCATCGTCGATGTGCATGCGGAGGCGACCAGCGAGAAGCAGTGCATGGGCTTTTTCGTCGATGGCCGCGCCAGCCTCGTCGTCGGCACGCACACCCATGTGCCGACCGCCGATCATCGCATTTTGCCCGGCGGCACCGCCTATCAGTCCGACGTCGGCATGACCGGCGATTTCGATTCCTCGATCGGCATGGTCAAGGAGCAGCCGCTGGAGCGGTTCATCCGCAAGATTCCGAGCGGCAAGTTCGAGGCCGCCTCGGGACCGGCGACGCTGTGCGCCCTGGCGGTGGAAACCGACGATGCCACCGGCCTTGCCGTCAAGGTCGCGCCGGTGCGGCTCGGCGGTATCCTCGATCAGGTGCAGCCGCCGTTCTGGTCGGCATGACCTTCGGCTGAATTTTATGCGGCGGTTCGCGGGCGGCGTCTTGAGTTCGCCACGTGCCGCGCGCACGATTTGCGATCATCGGCTTTGGAGCCCGTCCATGATCGCGCTCGACACCACGTCCTTTACCCGCCCGCTTGCATTCTCGCGCCGCAACCTGATTGCCGGCGGCGCGGCGCTGGCCGCGCTCGGCGCTGTGCCGGCTCCCGTGTTCGCCAAGGCGCCGCTTATCAAAACGCAGGCGCCGATGTTCTACCGCTTCAAGGTCGGAACCATCGAAGCCACGGTGATTTCCGACGGTCCGCTGGCAATGGGACCGCTGAAGCCCGACTTTTTCAAAGGACAGACGCCGATCGATGAGTTGAAGGCGCTGCTCACCGCCAACTATCTCGATCCGGACAACATCACGCTCGAGCAGAATGCACTGGTGATCAACACCGGCTCGCAGCTCGTCCTGTTCGACACCGGCATGGGTGGCGCCAAGACGATGGGTCCGAATAGCGGGCGGCTGCTCGACACCCTGCAAGCCGCCGGCATCCGCGCCGAGGACATCGACGCGGTGATCCTCACCCACGCGCATCCGGACCATTGTTGGGCACTGATGGGTCACATCGGCGCGCCGAACTTCCCCAACGCGCAAATCTATATGGCCGAGTCCGACTTCAAGTTCTGGACCGACGAGAGTAAGGCCAAGCATCCGGCGATCGGCGCGATGATCGGCCCGACCCGTGGCCAGCTCCTGCCGTTGAAGGACAACATCACCTTCATCAAGGACGGGGCTGAAGTGGTCCCCGGCGTGCAGGCCATGGCCGCGCCCGGTCATACCGTTGGCCACACCGTCTATATGATCACCTCGGGCAGCGCCTCGCTCTGTGTCCTCGCCGACATTGCTCACCATTCGGTGCTGATGCTGGAAAAGCCGAAGATCGAATTTGTCTTCGACACTGACGGCAAGCAGGCAGTGGCGACCCGGATCAAGGTCCTGGACATGCTGGCGGCGCAGCGCATCCCGTTGATTGCCTATCACTTCCCGTTTCCGGGGGTGGGACATGTGGCCAAGTTGGGTCAGGGGGTCGGCGAGGGCTACCGGTTCTACCCGGCCCCTATGCGAACGGCGCTCTGAGCCTGACGGGCTTTACAATTTCACCACGACCCCTTTATCCAAGGCGCGGTTGAGACCGCTTCCCCAGGGCCCATTCTGAAGACCCCATTCTGAGGACCATTCCGAGGATTCATGGCCGGACATTCGCAATTCAAGAACATCATGCACCGCAAGGGCCGCCAGGATAAGGCGCGCTCGATGCTGTTCGGGAAACTCGCCCGTGAAATCACGGTGTCCGCCAAGCTCGGCCTGCCCGACCCGTCGATGAATGCGCGGCTGCGCGCCGCGATCCTCGCTGCCCGCGCCGAGAACATGCCCAAGGACAATATCGAGCGGGCGATCAAGAAGGCTTCCGGCAACGACGCGGAGACCTATGACGAAATCCGCTACGAGGGCTACGGGCCGGGCGGCATCGCCATCATCGTCGAGGTCTTGACCGACAACCGCAATCGCGCCGCCTCCGAAGTGCGCTCCACCTTCAGCAAGAACGGTGGCAACCTCGCCGAGACCGGCGCGGTGTCGTTCATGTTCGACCATGTCGGCGCGGTCGAGTTCGACACCAAGGTCGCCGACGCCGACGCGGTGCTGGAAGCGGCGATCGATGCTGGCGCCGAGGATGTCGTCTCCGACGACAGCGGCCATGCCATCTATACGCAGCCGGACGCGCTCGGCGATGTCAGCAAGGCGCTCGAAGCCAAGTTCGGCGAGCCGCGCAAGGCGAAGCTGATCTGGAAGCCGCAGAACACCATCGCGGTCGACGACGAGAAGGGCGAGCAACTGCTGTCGCTGGTCTCGACGCTGGAAGAGCTTGACGACGTGCAGACCGTCTACGCCAACTTTGAGGTGTCGGACGCGCTGGTGCAGAAACTGAGCGCATGATCCCGAAAAGCGGGAATCGGTTTTCGGATCGGATCATGCGCAAACAAAAAAGCGCGTAGTGCGCTCAGTTCATTGTCTCACCGCAAACTGTCCCACAGCGGCAGGCCGGCGATCGCCGAGAACGCGACGATCGCATAGGCGATGCGCCGATAGGTGCGCTCTGACGCATAGGGGAACAACTTTCCGCCGAGCCACATGCCGACCATGCAGACCGGCGTGATCAGGACGACGATCGCCAGCGCCTGCGCGGTGATCAGGCCGTACCACGCATAGGTGATGGTGGCGGCGACGTTGAACAGCGTGAAGTACCAGAGAAAGTTCGCCCGCAGCACGTCCGGCGGGTGCATGCCGCCGAGCCAGTAGATGATCACCGGCGGACCGGAGATTTGCGCCGCGCCGCCGATCACGCCGGCGATAAGGCCGACCGCGAAGGTCAGCCACAGCGTCGGGTTGTTGCGATAGCGCCAGCCGGAGGCGAGCACGACCACGATCATTGCGACAAAGACGCAGACGCCCCAGCGCAAATTGACCGGATCGGCGAAGCGCAGGATTTGCGTGCCGAACTGCACGCCGATCGCGGCGGCGATGGCGATCGGCAGCACCTCGCGCCAGGCCGCGCGCGGGCCGACCGCGCGCAGAAACGGGAACGCCGTGATCAGGTCCATGATGACGAAGGTGGCGGCCGCCAATTTCGGGTCGAACACCGCGCTCGTCAGGGGGATATAGATCAGCGCCGATCCGAAGCCGGAGAAGCCCCGCACGAATCCAGTGATGAAGGCGATGCCGATCACCACATACACCCGCGGATCGGCGAGAACGGCGGCAAAGACGGTGCTGTCGGGCAGGGTCATCGGAGGAACTTCGCGGAGATGAATAATTGCGGTCGGCTTCTGTAGCAGCGGGGCGTCGTGGCCGCGACCGGTTAGACCATATTGTCCCCGGCACTCCGCCGCAGGGCGCCTATGCGCGGCCGGGCCGTCTCCTTAAACTTCGCCCCCATGCGTTCCCCGATTCGCATTCTGGGTATCGATCCGGGTCTGCGCCGGACCGGCTGGGGCCTGATCGAAAGTGACGGCAACCGGCTCGTTTACGTCGCCTGCGGCTCGGTGGAGACCAGCGAGCGCGTGGCACTGGGCGTGCGGCTCGTTGCCCTGCATGACGGCTTGACCGAGGTCATCGCGTCGTTCGCTCCGCAGGAGGCGGCGGTGGAATCGACCTTTGTCAACGTCAACGGCGCGTCGACGCTCAAGCTCGGGCAGGCGCGTGGCATCGCCATGCTAGTGCCGGCGCGGCACGGGCTCGAGATCGCCGAATACGCGCCCAATCTGGTGAAGAAGACCATCGTCGGCGCGGGGCATGCGGACAAGACGCAGATCCGGGTGATGATCGGCATGCTGCTGCCGAAGGCCGATCCGCAATCCGAGGATGCGGCGGACGCTCTGGCCATCGCCATCTGCCACGCGCATCATCGGCGCAGTGCGGCGCTGTTGCGCGCGGTCGCGCGATGAATGTGATGAGCGACGGGGACGGACCATGGATTTGACGGCTATCGGCGTGTTCAGCGCGGCGCTGCTGATCGCCGCGGCGTCGCCCGGACCGGGCATCATCGCGCTGGTGGCGCGCGTGATCGGCGCCGGTACCCATGGCGCGGGTGCTTTCGCGGCGGGCATGATCGCCGGCGATCTCGTCTGGCTCGGCGTCGCGGTGCTCGGCCTTGCCGCCATCGCTCATGTGTTCGGCGAGATTTTTCTCGTCATCAAATTCGGCGGCGCGGCCTATCTGCTCTATCTCGCCTGGAAAATGTGGACGGCGCCGGCGCAACCGGCGACGGTCGAGGCCGATTGCCGCCGCGACAGCCGGTTGCGGCTGTTCCTCGGCGGATTGTCGGTCGCGCTTGGCAATCCGAAGGTGATCGCCTTCTATCTCGCGCTGGTGCCGAACCTGATCGACATCGCGCGCGTCGGCATTTTGCAATATGCCGAGCTTGCTTTGCTGTGCATCGCGATTCTCACCGTGGTGCTCGGCGGCTATACCGTCGCCGCGGCGCGGGCGCGCGCCCTGTTCCGTAGCGCGCGGGCGTTGCGGCTGTTCAACCGCACGGGCGGCGCGCTGATGGGCTGCGCCGCGGTCGCCGTTGTGACGAAATAGGACGTTTCGATGATCGGCAAGCGCATATGATCGGCAAGCTCAAAGGCGTCGTCGACAGCTACGGCGAGGATCATGTGATCCTCGATGTGCACGGCGTCGGCTACGTGGTGCATGCCTCGCCACGCACCTTGCAGGCGCTGCCGCAGCCGGGCGAGGCGGCAACCTTATCGATCGAAACCTATGTGCGCGAGGACCAGCTCAAGCTGTTCGGCTTCGCCAGCGATCTCGAGCGCGAATGGTTCCGCCTGTTGCAGACGGTGCAGGGCGTCGGTGCGAAAAGCGCGCTGTCGGTGCTCGGCACGCTGGCGCCGGCCGATCTCGCCAATGCCATCGCGCTACGTGACAAGGCGGCGGTGGCGCGCACGCCCGGCGTCGGCGCGAAGGTGGCGGAGCGCATCGTCACCGAACTCAAGGACAAGGCCCCGGCCTTCGCCGCGGTCGATCCGGCGGTGGTGCATCTCGCCGGCGCCATCGACGAGGCGCGCGCGCCGCAGCCGGTGCGCGATGCAGTGTCGGCGCTGGTCAATCTCGGCTATGGCCAGCCGCAGGCGGCGGCGGCGATCGCTGCGGCCGCGCGCCATGCGGGCGATCAGCCGGAGACCGCGCAACTCATCCGGCTTGGGCTGAAGGAGCTATCGAAGTGACGGCGGTCCATGACGCCATGCCTGTGCGCCCGATGCTGCTGCCGGTCGCGGCGATCTTCGTCGCGCTCGGCCCGCTGATCGGCGGTGTGCTGGTGGCGCTGGCGCTGGGGATTGTTATGGCCATCCAGCAGAGCACGTTGGCCTCGCTGCCGGCGATCCTGGTCGCGACACCGATGCTGGCTTACGGGTTCGGTGGTGTGCTCGCGTTGTTGATCGGCCTGGTGGTGGCGCTGTCGCGTCACTATGGCGGCCGTACGACTCTGGCGACGCCGCTCGCCGCCACCATTCTCGTCTACGGATCGGCGGCGCTGCTCAACACCATTGCCGGTGAAAGCGCGCTCGCCGCGTGGCTGCACACGGCGCTGCCGGTGTCGCTCGCGTCGGCAAAATTCGTGCTGCTGCCGATGCTGCTCGCGGCGGTCGCCTGCTGGCAGATCGGGCGCAAGGCGAGGCTGTTATGAGCGCGGACCGGCTTCTCAGCGCGCAGAAGCGCGACGACGATCTCGAAGCGTCGCTGCGGCCGCAGAAGCTCGCCGATTTCGTCGGGCAGGAGCAGGCGCGCGCGAACATGAAGGTGTTCATCGACGCGGCGCGCGCGCGCAAGGATGCGCTTGATCATGTGCTGTTCGTCGGTCCGCCCGGTCTGGGCAAGACCACGCTGGCGCAGATCGTTGCGCGTGAACTCGGCGTCAATTTCCGCTCGACCTCCGGTCCGGTGATCGCCAAGGCCGGAGATCTCGCGGCGCTGCTCACCAATCTGGAAGAGCGCGATGTGCTGTTCATCGACGAGATCCACCGCCTCAATCCGGCGGTGGAAGAGGTGCTCTATCCGGCGATGGAGGACTTCCAGCTCGATCTGATCATCGGCGAGGGGCCGGCGGCGCGCTCGGTGAAGATCGACCTCGCCAAGTTCACCCTGGTCGGCGCGACCACGCGCGCGGGCCTGCTGACGACGCCGCTGCGCGATCGCTTCGGCATTCCGGTGCGGCTCAATTTCTATACCGAGTCGGAACTTGAGCTGATCGTGCGTCGCGGCGCGCGCGTGCTCGGTGTCGGCATCACCGACGATGGCGCCAACGAGATCGCGCGGCGCGCGCGCGGGACGCCGCGCATCGCCGGGCGGCTGCTGCGGCGCGTGCGCGACTTCGCCCATGTGGATGGTGTCGCAGCGATCGACCGCCGCATCGCCGACAAGGCGCTTGGCGCGCTCGAAGTGGACAGCGCCGGTCTCGATGCCATGGACCGCCGCTATCTCTCCATGATCGCCATGAACTATGGCGGCGGTCCGGTCGGCGTCGATACGATCGCGGCCGCGTTGTCGGAGCCGCGTGATGCGATCGAGGACATCATCGAGCCTTATCTGATTCAGAAAGGGTTCGTGCAAAGGACGCCGCGCGGCCGGCTGCTGACCGGGCATGCGTACAAGCATCTCGGTTTAGCTGAGCCGTCGCGTGACACCGGGCAGTTCGGTTTGTTCTCGAGCGAAGATGATTGAGCAGATGAGTACGACCGCGCATCTCGACGGCGAAATCCGCAACGGCCGCCACCACATGACGGTGCGCGTCTATTACGAGGACACGGACTTCACCGGCATTGTCTACCACGCCAACTATCTGCGCTTCATGGAGCGTGGCCGCACGAATTACCTGCGGCTGATCGGCGCCGACCAGCGTGGCCTGTTCGAGGAAGCGCAGCAGGAAGCGCCGGGCTTCGCCTTCGTCGTGCGGCAGATGAGCATGAATTTCCGCAAGCCGGCGAAGATGGACGACATGCTGGAGATCGTCACCGAATGCGCCGAGGTGAAAGGCGCGTCGGTGATGATGGCGCAGCGCGTGATGCGCGGCGAGGAATTGCTGCTGGACGCGGAAGTGCAGGTCGCTTTCATCTCGGGCGGCAGAGCGCGGCCGATCCCGAAACCGCTACGCATCGCCATGCACGCGGACCACGAAGCCAGCAAAAGCTGAAAGCAGACCGTCAACGCCATCGACGCGGCGCTCCGGCTCATGTAAAGACCATTCACATGCGATGGTCGAAATCCGGCGGACACGGCGACACACGCGGAGGGTCGCGCGACGGCGGAGCCGGTGATGCAGGCCCCGGCGGTCCGCGCGGCTATCACCACGGCAATCTGCGCGAGACGCTGATCCGCGCCGCGCTCGAACTGATCAAGGAAAAAGGCCCGGCCGGTTTCACCTTTGCCGATGCCGCGCGCTGGGCCGGCGTCAGCCCGGCGGCGCCGTACCGGCACTTCCGCGATCGCGATGCGTTGCTCGCCGATGTGGCGCGGCGCGGTTTCGACCAGTTCGAGGCGGCGCTGACGCGCGCCTGGGACGAGGGGAAGCCGAACACGTTCGCGGCGTTCGACCGGCTCGGCAAAGCCTATCTCGACTTCGCGCGGCGCGAGCCGGCTTACTATTCGGCGATGTTCGAGGCCGGCGTGCCGCTCGATGCCGATCCCGGCCTGAAGGACGCGGGCGATCGCGCTTTCGCGGTGTTGCGCCGCGCGGCGGAAAAGCTGGTGCTTCAGGCACCGGAGAAAGAACGCCCACCGGCGCTGATGGTGGCGCTGCACATCTGGAGCCTGACGCACGGCATCGCCTCGCTGTTCGGTCGCGGCGACGCGGCGCGGCGCACCTTGCCGATGCCGGCCGACGATCTCCTGGAAGCGGGCTTCCTCGTCTATCTCAAGGGCCTCGGCATCACCGCGCCGCGGTGAACCTCGCGCGTTCTGCGGCAGTCACTTGCGGGGCGTTCGGAGCGGGGCCATTTCGTATGACTGGGATGCGGCCTGGCTCGGTTCCCGCCGGGGACACCACCGGCCTCCGAAAAAATTGCCGCACCCCGGCAAATCCGGCGTCCAGACCCCTTGCGGGCTTGACGGGCCGAACCATCTATGTAAATGTTATTTACATTCACACGTGTGAGGAATGTCGCCATGCCGATCACCGCCACCCTGGATCACTACGGAAAGCCTGCCTGGATCGCCCTGCTGATCCTGAGTTTCATGGTGTGGTGGCCGATCGGCCTGATGACCCTCGCCTTTCTGATCGGGAGCGGTCGCATGGGATGCGGACAAGGTCGCTGGCAGAACAAGATGGAGCGCATGCAGTGGAAAATGGACCGCATGCGTGAGCGCATGGGGACCGGTTTCGGCAGCGCCCCCGGCAACTGGGGCTTCTGGTCCGGCCCGTCGAGCGGCAATCATGCCTTCGATGAATACCGGAGCGAGACGTTGCGCCGTCTGGAAGAGGAGCAGCGCGAATTCCGGTCGTTCCTCGACCGTCTGCGCTTCGCCAAGGACAAGTCCGAGTTCGACCAGTTCATGGCCGAGCGTCGCAACCGGCAGACTCCGAATCCTTCGCCGGACAATCCCGCGCCGCAGAACTGAACCGCGCAACCACTGATGCGAAAAGGCCGCCCCGCTGGGCGGCCTTTTTGTTTGCGCGGGCGATGCGCGTCAGTTGCTGCGCAGGTTGGTCTGTTGGATCAGGTCGCCCCACATCTTGCGATCGGATTCGATCCGCTTCTTGAAATCCTCCGGCCCGAGATTCACCGGATCGGCGCCGATCCGGTCGAACCGGGTCAGGACTTCCGGGGATTTCAGCGCCGCCGAAATCGTCTCGTTGAGCTTGCCGATGACGGTCGGCGGCGTTTCCGCCGGGGCCATGATCCCGGCCCAGAACAGCACCTTGTATCCCGGGAAACCGGATTCGTTGAAGGTCGGCACCGACGGCAATTTCACGCTGCGTTTGTCCGACGTGACCGCGATCGGCACGACCTGATGGGCGGTGATGTAAGGCAGCGACGGCGGAATGCCGCCGAACAAGAGATCGATGCGCTTGCCGACAAGGTCGCCGACGGCTTCAGCCGATCCCTTGTAGGGAACGTGGATCAGGTCGATTCCGGCGCGGCTCTTGAGCAGTTCGCCGGCGAGATGGTGCTGGCTGCCGACACCGGCCGAGCCGAAGGTGAGTTTCTGTTTGCGCGCGAGCGCGATCACGTCCTGCAAGGTACGCACGCCGAGATCGCTGCGCGCCATCAGGACGAAGGCGGATTCGGCGGCGAGATTGACCGGCACGAGCCGCGTGGTCGGATCGACCCCGCCCTTGAGCAACGGCGTGATGATGATCGGCCCATCGGATGCCAGCAGCAGCGTATATCCGTCGGCCGGCGAAGAGGCGACGTTCTCCGAGGCGATCGTGCCATTGGCGCCGGTGCGGTTTTCGACAAAGAAACTTTGCTTGAGCCGTGTCTGCAGTTGCTCGGCGATCACCCGGGCAACGGTGTCCGGCGTGCCGCCGGCTGCGTAAGGAGACACCACACGTACCGGCCGCGAAGGATAATCGTCGGCCTGCGCCGGCATCGCGGCGAACAGGGCAGCAATACTCATTGATCCGAGAAAAGCGGAAACCCATCGCCGCATGGGTGCTCCGGTGTTCATGCACTCCCGGCGTCGCGTGCCGTATCGCATCAAGCATCCTCCCCTTGGCCGCCGGTTCGGCCGGCGTGCGTGACGTCGATGCAGTCTAGGCATCTCGTGTCCGACGGCGCGGAAAAAATTCTGATGGATCGCGGGAGTAAATCCGATTTGACCCGTCTCGTTTGATCCCGCCCATTCGCAGCGAATGACGCGCGCGAGGTTGGAATGACACTGTTGCTGCAAAACAAGGATCTGCCGGGGCTGGCAAGCACGGACGAATGTATCGCCGCCATCGAGGGGGCTTACGTCGAGCATGGCCGCGGCACGGCGCAGGAACTGGCGCGACGGCGCATCTATCATCCGCGCGAGGATCGGCCGGACCATTATTACTGGTTCAACGAGATGGCGGGTGTCGTGCCGGGCATCCGCTCCATGGGGTTGCGCATCAATTCCGCGACCGTCTCGGTGGCGCGCAAGCGCGGCAACGCGCGGCTCGGATTTCCGGGCGCGTTCTCGGCGCTGGTTTTCCTGTTCGACACCGAAACCACCGAACTCCTGGCGGTGCTGCAGGATTTCTACCTCAACCCCATCCGAGTCGCGGCGACGAGCGCGATCGTCACCAAGCGGATGGCGCGCGACGACTCCAAGGTGATGGGGCTGTTCGGTTCGGGAACACAGGCATTGCTGCAGGCCGAATGCACCTGCGCCGTGACCGGCATCGAGGAGATTCGCGTCTACAGCACGCGCAAGGAACGCCGCGAGCGCGTCGCGGCACAGCTCAACGAACTGGTCGGCGTGCGAACCGTTGCGGTCGATCATCCGCGCGATGCGGTCAGCGGCTGCGATATCGTCACCACCGCCACCAGCTCCAACGAAGCGGTGTTCGACGGCCAGTGGCTCGAGCCGGGCACACACGTCAACACCATGATCGGTAGCGATTACTTCCTGCCGCGCCGGGAAACCGACGACACGACGGTTCTGCGCAGCGATATCATCGTCGTCAATTCACGCGAATCCGTCCGGCTCGACAAGCAGCCGGAGCTTTATCCGCATCTGCGCAAAGGCACGCTGGAATGGGGCGATATCTATGAAGTGGGCGAACTGCTGGTGAAGAAGAACATTCACGGCCGCTCCACTGCCGCGCAGATCACCTATCACAACAACAATGTCGGCATGGGCATCCAGTTCGCCGCGTTGGGCCGGCTGCTTTATGAACGTGCCAAGGCCAAGGGCGTCGGCACCGAAGTCGATTCCGCGTTTTTCATGCAATACGACGATGATCTGCGCGAAATTCGCGATACCGCCTTCCTCGGCCGCCGCAAGGCGCTGGCGTCATGAGCGGAACGGCGGAACGCCCGCGTCCGGGCAAAGGCCCGCTTGCGGGCGTGCGGGTCATTGATGCCGGCAATCTGGTCGCGGCGCCGTTCGCGGCGGTGCTGCTCGCCGATCTCGGCGCCGATGTCATCAAGATCGAACATCCCGTTCATGGGGACGGCCAGCGCAAGCTCGAGCCGATCCATCAGGGCATTCCGCTGTGGTGGAAGTCGATCGCGCGCAACAAGCGTTGCGTCACGCTGGATCTCGGCAAGCCGCAGGGCGCGGCAGTGTTCAAGGATCTCATCAAAGGCGCCGATGCGATCATCGAGAATTATCGCCCCGGCACGTTCGAACGATGGGGGCTTGGCTACGATGTGATCCGCGCGGTCGAGCCCAGGGCGGTGCTGTTGCGCATCTCCGGCTTCGGTCAGACCGGTCCGTATCGGACGCGCGCCGGTTTCGGCCGCGTCGCCGAGGCGATGAGCGGCCTGACGCATCTGATCGGCGACCCGGATGGCCCGCCGATGTCGCCGGGCTATCCGCTCGGAGACCTCGTGACCGGACTGTTCGGCGCATTTTCCGTGGTCACGGCGCTCTATCAGCGTGATGCCCTGCACGGTCCGGGACAGGTCATCGATCTGGCGCTCTATGAATCGCTGTTCCGGTTGATGGATTTCGATGCGATCCAGTACGACAAGACCGGCGTGGTGCATACGCGTTGCGGCAATCAGGTGGCCTACGCGGCGCCGAGTTCGACCTATCGGACGCGCGACGGCAAATACATCACCATGGCGGCGAGCAGCCACAATGTCTGGCTGCGGCTGTGCGACGCGATGGACCGCAAGGATTTACCGGTCAATCCGAAATACGAGACCAATGTCAGCCGCGTCACCCATTCCGACGAGATCAATCAGGTGGTGGCCGAGTGGATCGGTGCGCGCACGCGCGACGAGGTCGTGGAGCGGTTCGATGCTCACGGCGTCGCGTTTTCGGTGATCTACGACATCACCGATATCTTCGCCGATCCCCAATATGCGGCGCGCGAGACGATGATCCGCGTTGCCGATCCCGACCTCGGTGAGGCGATCGTGCCCAATGTCATCCCGAAGTTTTCGGAAACGCCCGGCGCGATCGAATTCCTCGGGCCGGCGATCGGCGCGCATAACGACGACATCTACCGCGGCGAGCTGGGTTATTCGGCTGACAAGATCGAAGCGTTGCGCAACGCCGGTGTTATTTGACGGGCACCGGCGCGTCGGCACGGTCCGGGCGATTCAGCAGATGCTTGATGCCGGGCACCATTTCCGTGAGAAAGGCACTCGCGGCTGGTGACGCATGATAGTCGGCGCGCGTGGCAATCCCGAGCACGCGCACGAAAGCGTCGTCCGGTATGGCAACGGCGACGGTCGCGGGATGCGCCATCACCGGGTGTGCCGAGCGCGGCAGCAGCGTGATGCCGCAACCCGCCTGCACCAATCCGCCAAGCGTGAAGTGGTTGGTGACTTCTTCCACGAGTTGAAGTTTCAGCCGATGCCGCTGGATGAATTGATCGACCTGCTCGCGCACATTCGTCCCCTTGCTCATCAGCAGCATGGGGTATTCGGTGAGTTGTTTGACTTTTGAGCAGCCGGCGCGGGCGAGCGGATGACCCTTCGGCACGATGGCCACGAACGGATCGGTGGCGATCACCTGAAAGCGCAAACCCGAGCGCAGCGAGGGCTTCGGCCCGAAATAGAAATCGATCGCCTGATCCTGCACCAGTTGCTCGAGGCGCGCGGCCGGCTCGTCGATGAACTCGACGCGGATGCCGGGGTGTTTTTTGCGGAACGAGCCGATGATCTCCGCCAGAATCTGCCCGGCGAGGGTTGGCGTCGCACCGACGCGGACCTGCCCGACCTCGAGCGATGCGACTTTCGCGACGTCGTCCATCAGGTCGTCGAGATCCTGCAGAATCACCTTCAGACGGTCGAACAGCAGTTCGCCCTCGGGGGTGAGGCTGACGGTCCGGGTCTGGCGATGAAACAGCGCGACCCCAAGCGTCTCTTCCAGGGTCCGGATTTGCTCGGTCACGGCCGGCTGGCTGCGGCCGACCAGATCGGCGGTCTTTTCGAAGCTTCGGGTCTCCGCCAGGGCGATAAAACTGCGCAGGCGCGACAGGGTGACGGTCATGCCCGCTGGTATACGGCAAGTTGGCCGGGCGGGCGAAACCAGGGTGCCGATAGCCCTCGGGCGCGGGTGCCGTTTGGCGGGTTCCCCCTTGAAAAACCTTCTAAAATTGCCTCGCTAACCCGTCCTTAACCATGATGGGTGCTGGTTAGGCCCTAGTTTGGTCAAGTTTGACGGGGATTTCCTGTCGGTGCCGGTGGTGGACGGCATTTCCTCGTGCATTGCAGCGAGCCCGGTCGCTCAGCTCGGCCGCCATCCGGCTTGCGTGTCGCCGGTGTGGCCCCGCCCGAAACCGTCAGACTTGAACCGACGGATGCCTGTCAGACCTGCATGAAGGATCTTTGCTTATGAATTCCGCGGCCGTAGCCCAATCGGTTCTGCCGATGACCTCCGCCGACCTGTCGCTGTTCACGCTGTTCTGGCAGGCGCACTGGATCGTCAAGGGCGTGATGCTGGGCCTCCTGGTGTGTTCGGTCTGGGTGTGGGCGATCGCCATCGACAAGACGTTCCTCTACGCGCGCAACCGCCGTGCCATGGATCGGTTCGAGCAGGCGTTCTGGTCCGGCCAGTCGCTCGAGGAGATGTACCGCTCGCTGTCGTCGCGCACCACGCATTCGATGGAGGCGCTGTTCGTCGCGGCGATGCGCGAATGGAAGCGCAGCTTTGAAAGCCACGCCAAGTCGTTCGCCGGTCTGCAGATGCGGATCGAGAAGGTGATGGAAGTCACCATTGCCCGCGAGGTCGAGCGGTTGGAGCGTCGTCTGCTGGTGCTGGCGACCATCGGCTCTGCCGGTCCGTTCATCGGCCTGTTCGGCACCGTCTGGGGCATCATGACCAGCTTCCAGTCGATCGCCGCATCGAAGAACACGTCGCTGGCGGTGGTCGCGCCGGGCATCGCCGAGGCGCTGTTCGCGACCGCCATCGGCCTCGTCGCCGCCATCCCGGCGACAATTTTCTATAACAAGTTCGCGGCCGACGTGAACAAGCAGACGCAGCGGCTGGAAGGATTCGCCGATGAGTTCTCCGCGATCCTGTCGCGGCAGATTGATGAGCGCGGTTAAGGGTCAGTAGGGGATTGTCGCGATGGCCATGAATGCCGGGACACCCGCGCTGGGCGGCGGCCGCCGCCGTCGGCATCGCCGCGCGGTGATGGCCGAGATCAACGTCACGCCGATGGTCGACGTGATGCTGGTGCTGCTCATCATCTTCATGGTGTCGGCGCCGCTGCTCACGGTCGGCGTTGCCGTCGACCTGCCGCAGTCGAAAGCCACCTCGCTCGATCAGGACAAGGAGCCGCTCACGGTTTCGGTCGATGACAAGGGCAAGGTGTACCTGCAAAATGCCGAAATTCCGTTCGATGATCTGGTTGCGAAGCTCAAGGCGGTGGCGGAAGCCCGCGGCGGCTTCGAGGCGCGCATCTTCGTGCGGGGCGACCGCAAGGTCGATTACGGCACGGTCATGCGCGTCATGGGCCAGTTGTCGGGCGCCGGATTTACCAAGGTCGCGCTGGTGACCGAAGTGGAGCAGGGCACGTCGAAATGAATTTCCGGACGTCATCCGCACTGTCGGTCGGGGCGCATGCCGCGTTCCTCGGCTGGTGCGTGCTGACGTTTTCCGGCAAGCCGCTCGACGCCGCGCCGCAATCGATTCCCGTTGACGTGATCTCCGCCGAGCAGTTCTCGCAGATCACCAAGGGCGTCGAGAAGGCGAAGCCGAAAGAGACGCCGAAGCCGCTGGTCGAGAAGAAGGCGGACGAGCCGAAGCCGGCGCCCGAGCCGGTCGAGAAGATCGTCGAGAAGAAACCCGAGATCAAACCGACCGCCGCGCCGGAGCCGACCCCGCCGCCGCCGGAAAAGCCGCCTGAGAAGAAGGTCGAGGAGAAGAAGCCCGACCCGATCGCCGAGGCGCTGAAGAAGGAAGAAAAGAAGAAGCCGCCGAAGAAGCAGGAGGTCAAGGAGCAGCCGAAGTTCGACGCCAGCAAGATCGCCGCGTTGCTCGACAAGCGCGCGCCGCAGCGTCAGGCGTCGGCCGGTCAGGAACTCTCCAATGCACCGTCGCTCGGTACCGCGCAGGGCAATGCCAAGTCGCTGTCGCAGAGCGAAATCGATGCGCTGCGCGCGCGGCTGATGTCGCTGTGGAATCCGCCGGTCGGCATCCAGAATCCGGAAGACTATGTGATCCGCGTGCGCATCCAGTTGAAGCGCGACGGCACGGTCGGCGCGCCGCCGATGGTGCTCACCTCGGGCCGTGGCGTGTTGTTCGAGACGGCGCGCGACAGCGCCATCCGCGCGGTGTTCCGTGGCGCGCCGTATACGATGCTGCGCCCGGAAAACTACGACCTCTGGAAAGACATCGAAGTGACGTTCGATCCGCGTGAGATGTTCCGCGGATAATTTCTCTCATGATGGATAGCAAAATCGTGGCCGATACTGTGTCGAATGAATTTCCTGCTTTTGGAATGTCGCGCCGCCGCCTGTTGCTGGCGGGCGCCGGACTGACCGCTGGCATCGGGCTTGGCGGCGCCGGTCTGATCCGGCCCGCTCACGCGGTGCTGCGCCTCGACGTGACGCAGGGCAATGTGCAGCCGATGCCGGTGGCGATCACCGACTTCGGCGCGGGTGCGCCGGCGGAAGGCGAGATGGCGCGCAATGTCTCCGGCATCATCAGCGCCAATCTGCGGCGCAGCGGTTTGTTCGCGCCGATTGATCCGGCGGCGTTCATCGAGAAGATCGCCAACAGCGATGCGGTGCCGCGCTTCCCGGACTGGCGCGCGATCAATGCGCAGGCGCTGATCACCGGGCGGCTGACGCGCCAGGGCGACGGCCGGCTCAAGGCGGAATTCCGCCTGTGGGACGTATTCGCCGGCCAGCAGCTCGCCGGCCAGCAGTATTTCACCACGCCGGAGAACTGGCGCCGCGTCGCGCACATCATCTCCGATGCGATCTACGAGCGGCTCACCGGCGAGAAGGGCTATTTCGACACGCGTATCGTCTTCGTCGACGAGACCGGTCCGAAGGATCGCCGCGTCAAGCGGCTCGCGATCATGGATCAGGACAGCGCCAATCTGCGCTACCTGACGCGCGGCGAGGATCTCGTGCTCACGCCGCGCTTCAATCCGTCGACGCAGGAAATCACCTATATGTCCTACGGGCAGGGCGATCCGCGCGTGCTGTTGCTCAACATCGAGACCGGCCAGCGCGAAACCGTCGGCAATTTTCCCGGCATGACATTCGCGCCGCGGTTCTCACCCGACGGCCAGCGCGTGATCATGAGCTTGCAGCAGGGCGGCAACTCCAATCTGTTCGTGATGGATTTGCGCTCGCGCAAGACCACGCGGCTCACCGACACCGCGGCGATCGACACCTCGCCGTCCTATTCGCCGGATGGCCAGCGCATTTGTTTTGAAAGCGATCGCGGCGGCAAGCCGCAGATTTACGTGATGGGTGCGGGCGGCGGACAGGCGCAACGCATCTCGTTTGGCGAAGGCTCGTATTCGACGCCGGTGTGGTCGCCGCGCGGCGACTTCGTCGCCTATACGCGCCAGGCCGGCGGCAAGTTCGGCATCGGCATCATGAAGCCGGACGGTTCCGGCGAGCGTGTGCTCACCGAAGGTTTCCATAACGAAGGTCCGACCTTCGCGCCGAACGGCCGCGTCGTCATGTTCTTCCGCGATCCTGGTCAGGGGCCGTCGCTCTATACGATCGACGTCACCGGCCGCAACGAGCAGAAGGTTCCGACGCCGAGTTTCGCGTCGGATCCCGCGTGGTCGCCGCTACTCGCCTGAGCAGTGTGAAGTTCCGTGTTGACGCTGCGGATTTACCGGCCTTTAACCACAACGAACGGTTTCCACCGCTTCGACAAGTTTAGCGGTGTCGTGCAAGGCTCCATCAAGGTTGATGGAACGTTCGCTTAACGAACGGGGCTTAGACCGGACGCACGACGCCCAAGCGATTGCAGGTACAAGCGATCACTCGCGATCGTCAGCGATCCCCGGACCGATGCGATCCGGGTTTATGTTCAGTGTGATAACGGAGAATGCCCGCATGATCAGTGGCAGCAAAATTCTTCGCGGTGTCCGGTTCGCCGCGCTCTTCGCGGCAGCGCTGGCGATTTCCGCTTGTGCCAAGAACGCGGATGACGCGGCCAATCTGGCCGGTGGTGGTGCCGGCGCCGCGACGCCGGGTAGCCAGCAGGACTTCGTGGTCAATGTCGGGGACCGCGTGTTCTTTGAAACCGACCAGACCGATCTGTCGTCGCAGGCGCGCTCGACGCTCGACAATCAGGCGCAGTGGCTGTCCCGCTATTCGCAATACACCTTCACCATCGAAGGTCACGCCGACGAACGCGGCACCCGCGAATACAACATCGCGCTCGGTGCGCGGCGCGCGCAGTCGGTGCGCGAATATCTGATCTCGCGCGGCATCGCGGCGAACCGCATGCGCACGATCTCCTACGGCAAGGAGCGGCCGGTCGCGGTCTGTAACGACATTTCCTGCTGGTCGCAGAACCGTCGCGCCGTGACGGTGCTCAACGCCAGTTCCTGAGGTCGGCCCGGTTTCGGGGGAGGCGAATGCCCGGGCTTTGCGGCCTGGGCATTTCCTTTTGGCGCGGGCCGATGGATCCGTCCTTGAGGTTCAGTCACAATTTCGACGCAGCGCAACTTATGCTAGTTCCGCGCGCGCCGGCCTCCTGCCGGCTTCCTTACCGGTCCTCGGGGGTGGAGACCGCGCGGGGGATTTTTTCTCAAACGCCCCGATGTTCACCGTCACCTCGTCCAAGGTCATAGCGATGATCGGCTTATTGTTTACACGTCTGGCGCCGGCGCTGCTGGTGGCCGTCATGCTGGCGGGCGCTGGATTGTCAGCCGGTCCGGCGCGGGCACAGGACGCGGATGCGTCCGACCTCGTGATCCGGCTGGAGCGGCTGCAGAATCAGATGCGCCAGCTCACCGGCCAGATCGAGCAGTTGCAGTACCGCAACCAGCAGCTCGAACAGCAGATGAAGCGGATGCAGGAAGACAACGAATTCCGCTTCCAGCAGCTTGGCGCTAAAGGCGGCGCCCATCCTGGCGGGTCACCTGCCGCCGCGCCGCAAGGCGGGCGTCCCGCGCCGGCGGCGCCGGGCCGCCGCTCCGATGCCTTCGATCCTGCGCAGCAGCCCAATGCGCCCGGCGCATCGCAGCCGCTGGGCGGCGCCGTGGCCGGTGGCGGGGTGCCACCGATCGCCGCGAGTGAGCCCGACACGCCGATCGGCGCACCCGGTGGCCGTGATGCCGGCGCGCCGCTCGATCTGGCCACCATGGCCGGCCGTGCCGCCGGCGGTCCGCCGCCGCCAGGCGGCGTGCCGTTCCAGACCGCGCCCGCGCCGGCGAGTGCCGCGCCAGGCATGACCGCGCCGCCCTCGAACACGCCGAAGGATGAATACGACCTCGCTTACGGCTATGTGCTGCGCAAGGATTACGCGCTGGCCGAACAGACCTTCCGCGATTTCGTGAAGAAATATCCGAACGACCGCCAGACGGCGGAAGCGCAATACTGGCTCGGGGAAAGCCTGTTCCAGCGCCAGCGTTATCAGGATGCCGCCGACAACTTCCTCGTCGTGGTGCGCAATCACGACAAGTCGGCGAAGGCGCCCGATGCGCTGCTGCGGCTCGGCCAGTCGCTCGCCGCCATCGGCCAGAAGGAAATGGCGTGTGCCTCGCTCAACGAGGTCGGCCGCAAATATCCGCGCGCCTCGGCGGGCGTGAAGCGCGGCGTCGAGCAGGAACAGAAGCGCGTGAAGTGCTGAACCGGCCGCCGTGCGTTCGCTGGTTCTATGTCCGCGATCCGTTTGGTAAGCTGATCAATATTCTGACCCACGCCTGAACCGCCGGCATCACGATGGCGCGCGCGGACCACACCGCCAATCCTACAGTCTCCGCCGCGGAAGCGGCCGCGCTGTTTCGCGGGCTGGAAACGGCGCCGGGTCTGGTGCTCGCGGTGTCGGGCGGTCCGGACTCCACGGCGCTGATGTGGCTCGCCGCGCGCTGGCATCGCGCGCTGCGCTCGCGCGAGAAGCCAGCGTTGCTTGCCGTCACCGTCGATCACGGATTGCGGCGGGAATCCGCCGGCGAAGCCCGCGCGGTGGCGCGGCTTGCGAAACAGCTCGGCGTGTCGCATCGGACGCTGCGCTGGAGCGGCCGCAAGCCCGCGACCGGCGTGCCGGAGGCCGCGCGCATCGCCCGCTACGCCTTGCTGGCGCAGGCCGCGCACAAGGCCGGCGCGACCCATGTGCTCACCGCCCACACCCGCGACGATCAGGCCGAGACGGTACTGATGCGGCTGTCGCGCGGCAGCGGTCTCACCGGATTGGGCGCCATGGCGATGCTGACCGGGCTTGTCGCGCCCGGCGCCACGCCGCTGCTGCTGGCGCGGCCGCTGCTCGGCCTGCCGAAGACGCGGCTGATCGCCACCCTCGATGCCGCGCGGGTGGTCTATGCCGACGATCCCACCAACCGCGATCCGCGTTACACCCGGCCGCGGCTGCGCGATCTGATGACGGCGCTGGAGCGCGAGGGGCTCGGTGCCGCGCGGCTCGCTTTGCTGGCGCAGCGGCTGCGCCGGGCAGATCAGGCGGTGGAGATCGCCGTCGACGCTGCCCAGATTGCCGTCTCGACCAGGCCGTGGACCGCCGGCATCGCCTTCGAGGCCCCGTCGTTCGACCGGCTTCCGGCCGAGGTGGCGCTGCGGCTGATGGGCCGGGCGGTGGCCTTTGCCGGGGACGAGGGGCCGGTCGAACTCGGCAAGCTCGAGGCCCTCTTGGCGGCCGTTGCCGGCCGCGATGGGGTGCTGCGGCGGACGCTGGCCGGGGCGCTGATCACCTGCCGGGACGATCGAATCAGCGTGGAAACCGCTCCGGCGCGGCGAAAACCGGCGGCTTCCGGGGCAAAACGCCCCTTAACCAAGCCCGGACGTGGCAATGGGGCGCGCCCTCAATCCCGCTAGAATAGTGCGGAATCGGCGGGCTCTCGCTTGGCAGTCCGCCGCGCGCTCCCTACATTCGGACGGGACGTGAAACTGCCACGAATTTCGGCCACGAGAGGCGGGCTGCGGCGCGCCGAATGGCCTTTGAAGGATCCGGGATGAACGCGAATCTGCGCAATTTCGCCCTCTGGGTGATCATTGTTCTTCTCCTGCTCGCTCTGTTCACCCTGTTCCAGAACCCCGGACAGCGGACCACCTCGCAGGACATCTCGTTCTCGCAACTGCTCAACGAGGTCGATCAGGGCCGCGTGCGCGACGTGACGATCCAGGGTCCGGACATCCACGGCAATTTCACCGACGGCCGCCAGTTCTCGACCTATGCGCCGAACGACCCAACGCTGGTGCAGCGGCTCTACGGCAAAGGCGTTTCCATCAGCGCCCGGCCGCAGCAGGACAGCCTGCCGTGGTTCGTGCAGTTGCTGGTCTCCTGGCTGCCGTTCATCGCGCTGATCGGCGTGTGGATTTTCCTGTCGCGGCAGATGCAGGGCGGCGCCGGCAAGGCGATGGGCTTCGGCAAGTCGCGCGCCAAGATGCTCTCGGAAGCGCACGGCCGCGTGACGTTCGAGGACGTCGCCGGCGTCGACGAGGCAAAAAGCGATCTGCAGGAGATCGTCGACTTCCTGCGCGACCCGACCAAATTCCAGCGGCTCGGTGGCCGCATTCCGCGCGGCGTGCTGCTGGTCGGCCCGCCCGGCACTGGTAAAACGCTGATCGCGCGCGCGGTCGCGGGCGAAGCCAATGTGCCGTTCTTCACCATTTCCGGTTCCGACTTCGTCGAGATGTTCGTCGGCGTCGGCGCCTCGCGCGTGCGCGACATGTTCGAGCAGGCGAAGAAGAATGCGCCGTGCATCATCTTCATCGACGAAATCGACGCGGTCGGCCGCCATCGCGGCGCCGGCCTTGGCGGCGGCAACGACGAGCGCGAACAGACGCTCAACCAGTTGCTGGTGGAGATGGACGGCTTCGAGGCGAACGAGGGCATCATCCTGATCGCCGCCACCAACCGTCCGGACGTGCTTGATCCCGCGCTGCTGCGTCCCGGCCGCTTCGACCGTCAGGTGGTCGTGCCGAACCCGGACGTGGTCGGCCGTGAGCAGATCCTGAAGGTGCATGTGCGCAAGGTGCCGCTGGCGCCTGACGTCAACCTGAAGACCATCGCCCGTGGCACGCCCGGCTTCTCCGGCGCGGACCTGATGAACCTCGTCAACGAAGCCGCCCTGATGGCCGCGCGCCGCAACAAGCGCATGGTCACGCAGGGCGAGTTCGAGGACGCCAAGGACAAGGTGATGATGGGCGCCGAGCGCAAGTCGCTGGTGATGACGGAGGAGGAGAAGCTCCTCACCGCCTATCACGAAGGCGGCCACGCCATCGTCGCGCTCAACGTCAAGGCGACCGATCCGGTGCACAAGGCGACCATCATTCCGCGCGGCCGTGCGCTCGGCATGGTCATGCAGTTGCCAGAGCGCGACAAGCTGTCGATGTCGCTCGAACAGATGACCTCGCGTCTCGCCATCATCATGGGCGGCCGCGTCGCCGAGGAGATGGTGTTCGGCAAGGAGAAGGTTACGTCCGGCGCGGCGTCCGACATCGAGCAGGGCACCAAGCTCGCTCGCATGATGGTGACGCGTTGGGGCTTCTCCGACGCGCTCGGTCCGGTCGCGTATGGCGAGAACCAGGACGAGGTGTTCCTCGGCTATCAGGTGGCGCGGCAGACCAACGTGTCGGAAGAAACAAGCCGCAAGATCGACGCCGAAGTCCGCCGCTACGTCGAGGCCGGTCTTGCCGAAGCGACGCAGATTCTCACCGAGAAGCGCGCCGATCTCGAGACGCTCGCCAAAGGCTTGCTCGAGTTCGAGACACTGAGCGGTGACGAGATCAAGGATCTGGTGAACGGCAAGCGGCCGAACCGCGAAGCGGCGGTCGAGCCGTCTGGCCCGCGCGTCTCGGCGGTGCCGACGGCCGGTAAAGGCCGGCGCGGTCCGGAAGCGGGACCGCTGGAGCCACAGCCGCAGGCTTGACGGCCTGTGTGGACGAACAATGAAACCGCCGCCCTTCGGGGCGGCGGTTTTGTTTTCAGCGCGGCGAAGTTTTGGCGGCGCCGTCAGCTCACATAAAGCTGGCCGAGCCCCATTTCCTTGAGCAGTTTGCGATAGGCGATGGAGGTGCGGTCGGCGGCGATATGCGCCTCCATCTGGATATCGAGCGGCAGGTCTTCCGGCTTCTGCGATTCAACGATCACTTTGTCCTCGTTGAATATCTGCAGATTGAAGGCGTGCACGGCCTCGACCGGGCCGTCCTTGTCGAAATTGCGCGCCAGCGGACAAAACAGCCGCGTCTTGCGCGCCGCGACCGGCGCGGCGGCGTTGAGGATCCACAACCGGCCGCCGTCCGGAAAGTGCACGATCAGCCGCGCGCAGAACGGCGGAAACACCTCGAACACCCGCAGCCATTGGAAGTCGGGTGGTGCGAGATGCTGCAGGCCGCGCGGATAGTTGCTCACGGTGCTGAGATAGTCCGCGCGGATGCCGCGCGGCGTGCGCGTCACCTTGTAGCTTGGCACGAACGGGTTGTTGCGGTCGCCGAACGACTGCGTATGCGCCCAGGCGAAATGCGCGACGTCGAGAAAGCCCTCCATCTGCCGGCCGGCGGATGCCTCGATATCGATGGTCGGCGCCAGGATCGGCTGGAAGTCCGGATCGTCCCAGGCGGAAAAGTCGGGGAGCAGCGGTGTGTCATCGCCGTTGAGCGTGGCCCAGATCAGGCCGAACTTCTCCACGGTCGGAAACGCGGCGATCCGCAGCCGGGGTGAGATCGGCAGATCGGGATGCGCCGGCACCCCGCGACACGCGCCGTCCGGGCCATAGCGGAAGCCGTGATACGGACAGATGATGGTGTCGCCTTCGACCCAGCCGAGGCTCAACGCCGCCCCGCGATGCGAGCAGAGATCGCGCGCCGCCCGCGCGATGCCGTTGGTGCGGTAGACGACCAGATCGAGATCGAGCAGCCGTGCGCGCACCGGCTTGTCGGCAACCTCATCGCCGCGCGCGATCGGAAACCAGCAGCGCGACAACACCTGCCAGTCGCTCGGCTGGAACGAGCAGTTGCGCGGCAAGCCGATGCGGCAGTGCAATTCCCCGTCTGGCGTTTCCGCGTCGCGCGAAGCGATGCCGGGCGCAGCGGGCGTGTCGGGCAATGTCACCGGTGTGGTCATGCGCGTTCACCTCATCCATCCGTGATGGATCGTAGGTCGCCTGCGGCGGTGCCGCCATGTCCTTTTTGACGCGGAATGTCTTGCGGAGGATTGCCATCCGGCCGCCGTCCGTTGTGGGGACGACTTCCTCATTCTCTTGTCGCGCTCAGACGCCGCGGAACCGCGGCGCGCGCTTCTCCAGAAATGCGGCGATGCCTTCGCGTGAATCCTGCGTCGGCACCGTCACCGCGAACTGACTGGCCTCGATCGCGAGGCCCTCGTCGATCGGGACATTGACGCCGCGCGTGACGCTGCGCAGGCACGCCGTGATCGCGATCGGTGACCAGGCGACCACCCGATGCGCGAGATTGCGCGCATGGGAGAGCAACTGGCTGTGGCGCACCACATCGCTGACGAGGCCGAGTTCGGCCGCGTCCGCCGCGGTGATCGGATCGCCGGTGAGGATCATCTTCAGCGCGCGCTTGCGACCGATCAGCCGCGGCAATCGCTGCGTGCCGCCGAAGGTCGGCGTGATGCCGAGCTTGATCTCCGGCTTGCCGAACAGCGCCCGCTCGCTCGCCACCGCCATCGCGCAGGCTTCCACCACTTCGCAGCCGCCGCCGAACGCCATGCCGTTGACTGCGGCGATGACGGGCTTGCCGAAGCTCTCGATCCGCGCCGTCAGCGCCTGACCGCGCTTGAGGAACTCCTTCAGCGCCGGCTCGACTCCGCGCTGCATGCTGCCGGCGAATTCGGCGATGTCGGCGCCCGCCGAGAAGGCGCGGCCCTTGCCGGTGAGGATCACGGCGCGCAGATCGGCGCAATCCTCGATCGCGTCGAGATGTTGCGCCAGTGCATCCACGGTGGCGTAGTCGAGCGCATTGAGCTTGTCGGGGCGGTTGAGCGTCAGCAGCGCGATGCTGCCGTCTTCGTCGTAGAGCACGCTGTCGGTCATGATGTTCACCGGGTTGCCTATACCTACCGATCGGTATATAAACGAGTCATGGCGGCACAATCAACCAGGGGCCGGATTCTGGCGATCGCGAAGGACCTCTTCTATCGGGAAGGGATCCGCAATGTCGGCATCGACGCGATCGTCAAGCGCGCCGGCATCACCAAGCCGACGCTCTATTATTATTTCCCGTCCAAGGATGCGCTGGTCGTCGCCTATCTGGAATTGCGCGAGGCGGCGATCCTCGCCTCGCTGAAAAAGACCATGGACGCGGCTGGCGACGATGTTGCTGACAAGATCGGCGCGGTGTTTGCGTCGGTGGCGCGCGAGACGCCCAATCCGCGCTGGAAAGGGTGCCCGCTGGTGCGCAGCGCCGCCGAATTCGCCGGCGATCCGCAGCATATGGTCCGCAGGCTCGCGTCGACCCACAAGAAGCGCGTCGAGGAATCGTTCGAAACGGCGGTGCGTGAGGCCGGTCTTCCCGACGCGCCGCTCAAGGCGCGACAGTTGACAGTACTGCTCGATGGCGCGATCACGCATGCGTTCGTGCATGGCGATCCGGACTATGCGCTGGCTGCCGGTGCGGCGGTTCGTGCGCTATTGAAAGCCTGAGCGCCGCTCCCGGTGCGTTCCGGGTGTTCCTCGGCATTTCGTTCAGGCAAGATTTTCTGATGGTTGAACCTTCAGCGCCATCCGGCGCTCCGATCTGGTCGCGGCAGGGCTGGCGGCAGGGCTTCAAGCTCGGCATGCCGGTGCTGGCCGGCATGTCGTTGTTCGGCGTCGCGGTCGGCACCACCAGCGCACGCATCGGGCTCGATTTCGTCGATGTGCTGCTGATGAACGTGTTCGTCTATGCCGGCATCGCGCAGATGGTGGCGATGGAAATCTGGCCGCAGAGCATGACCTGGGGCGCCATCGCCGCGCTGACGCTGGTGGTCGCGGTGGTCAATTCGCGGCTCCTGCTGATGAGCGCGTCGCTGCAGCCGTGGTTCGCGCCGCTGCCGGGCTGGCAGGTCTATCCGCTGCTGTATTATCTCACCGATCCGGGCTGGCTGATCTCGATGCGCTATCGCGGCGAGGGCGGCCGCGATCTCGGCGTCCACGGCGCGACCACCGTATTGTTCCTGCTGGTGTGGCTCGTCGCCGTGATCGGCGGCTATTTCCTCGGCTCGCTGATCGCTAATCCGCAACGTTACGGTCTCGATCTGGCAATGCCGGTGTTCTTCGCGGTGATGCTGGTGCCGCTGTGGCGCGGCCCGCGCCGCGGGGTCGCCTGGGTGATTGCCGGCGCGGTCGCACTTGCCGTGCAACATTTTGTACCGGGCTGGTGGTTCATCGTCGCCGGTTCGATCGCCGGCGCCATCGCCGGCGGCTTTCTCGAACCGGACGGCACGGCCGCAAAGAAACCGTCATGAGCGGCATCGATCTCGACCGTTATGGCGTCTGGGTGGCCATCGCCGCCATGGCGGCCGTTACTTTCCTGATCCGCGCTGGCGGCTTCTGGTTGATGGAGCATGTTCCGTTGACGCCGCGGCTACGCCGCATGCTCGAAGTGTTGCCCGGCGCGGTGGTGGTGGCGACGGTGCTGCCGATCGTGGTGCGCGGCGGGCTCGCCTCCGGCATTGCCATCGCTGGCGCGGTGCTGGTGATGGCGCTGCGACGTAACGATTTGCTCGCCGTGTTCTGCGGCCTTGCCATCGTGGCGGCGTTGCGCGCTGTGCTTTAGCCTCTAGACTCTTGACGGAACGACTCTTGATCAAAGTCATATTCGGCGCGGCCGGATCGTCGGACTATGCTCGTCTTCGGAGGCGCTGATATGACCACGACGACATCCGACGCGGGACGTGGCGAGGCTACCCTTGGCAAATCAGTCTTTGCCATCCCGGTTCTGGCGGCGGGTTTCCGCCCGTTCTTCCTGCTGGCCGCGCTGTGGGCAGGGGCCGCGGTGCTGCTCTGGCTGCCGGTTTATTCCGGCAGCATCGCGTTGCCAGCGCAAGTCTCGCCGCTCGACTGGCATATTCATGAAATGCTGTTCGGCTATGCCGCTGCGGTCATTGGCGGCTTCCTGCTCACCGCCGCCGCCAACTGGACCGGCCGGGCGCCTGTGTCCGGCACGACGCTGGCGATCTTGGTGCTGTTCTGGGCCGCCGGCCGCGCGGTGATGCTGTTGCCGCTGGTGCCGCCACTGGCCACGGCGGTGATTGATTGCGCGTTCCTTGTCGCGCTGGTCGCGGTCGGCGCGCGCGAGATTGTCGCCAGTGGTAACTGGCGCAATCTGCGCGTGGTAGTGGTGATCGGATTGCTGATCGCCGGCAATGTCCTGTTCCACGTCGGCGTGTTGCGCGGTACCGGAACCGAGATGGCAGCGCGACTGTCGATCGCGGCGCTGATCCTGCTGATCTCGCTGATCGGTGGCCGTATCATCCCGACTTTCACCGGCAACTGGCTGGTGAAACATAACCCCGGCCGCATGCCCGCACCGTTCGGCCGCATCGATGGCGCGACCGTCGTACTCACCGCGCTGGCGCTGGCAAGCTGGATCGCAGCGCCGGACACACGCATCACCGGCACGTTGCTGCTGCTCGCCGGTGTGCTGCATCTCGTGCGCGTCAGCCGCTGGGCCGGTCACCGCACGACAAAGGAACAGCTGCTGCTGGTGCTGCATATAGGTTATCTGTTCGTGCCGGCGGGCTTCCTGCTGCTCGGTGGCGCCATCTGGCTCGACGGCATCCACGCGATTCCGGTGAGCGCTGGGCTGCATGCCTGGACCGCCGGCGCGATCGGCATGATGACGCTTGCGGTGATGACCCGCGCCAGCCTCGGCCATCTCGGTTATCCGCTCACCGCGTCGGCAGGGACGCAGGCGATCTATCTCGCCGTGTTCGTCGCGGCGTTGCTGCGTATCGTTGCCGCCTGCACCGGCGACCACACGCTGCTGACGATTGCGGGTCTCGGTTGGGCCGGCGCGTTTCTCGGCTTCGCCGCGAGCTATGGCCCGGCGCTGCTCGGCTGGCCGCCCGCGAAGCGGACCGCATGACGGAAAATCCACCGCGCGCCTCCCGCGTCGATCCGTTCGGCGAGCTATTCGCCACCGCGACGCGTGGCACGCTGATGGGCAATCGCGGCGGCCGGTTGCATGTCTCTCCGCGCGTGCTCGGCACCCGACGCTGGACCTCGCGACAATGGATTTGCTGCGTGCTCGATTTCCACGACCGGCAACGCACGGTCTGGGGCGATAGCTACACCGAGCTGTTCTTCCTCGACGAGCCGACGGCGTTCGCGGTCGGGCATCGTCCGTGTTTCGAGTGCCGCCATGCCGATGCGGTTGCGTTCGCGCAAGCTTTTGGCAACGGGACGCGTGCGCGCGCCGAGGCGATGGACCGCGTGCTGCATGCGCAGCGTCTCGACGGTCGGGGCAAGCGGCTGCACCGCTTGCCGGTCAAATCATTGCCCGATGGTGCGGCGATCGCGTCGGACGGCGCCGTGCTGATGCTCAAGGGCAATCGTCTGCTGCGCTGGTCCCCCAGCGGCTATGCGGACGCAGGCTCGCGTCCGGACTGCGGCGATGTCGACGTGCTAACGCCGCCAGCGATCCTCGATGTGCTGCGGCGCGGTTACCGGCCGCTCTGGCATCCGAGCGCGGGCTGATCTGCGCATAAAAAAACCCCCGCCGATAGGGCGGGGGCTTCGTCGTCTCCGAAACGGTGTTTACGCCTTCAGCCGTGGCACCAGCTTCAACGCATTGTCGCGGTCGATGGCCTTCAACTCATCGGCGCTGAAATTCTTTTTCAGCGCGTCGAGATAGTCGGTGGCGCGGCGATACGGGAAGTCGGTGCCGAACACGATCTGCGACACCGGCACCATCTTCTTGACTGCGGCGAGCGTCACGTCGTTCGGGATCGCCGCCGTGTCGTAGTAGAAGCCATCGATCAACTGGTCGATCTGCTCGCGCGTGAATTTGCCCTTGTAGGGCGGGATCGCGATCGACTGCACGGTGAAACGTTCATAGAACGCCGTCAGCGCGCCGCCCCCATGCGACCAGATCCATTTGATGTCGGGATATTTCTGTGCGACGCCGGAGAAAATCACCGAGAAGATCGAGCGTGTCGTGTCGGTGCCGAACTCGATCAGGGCCGGATCGATGCCGCGCACCAGATTGACGCAGCAGTTGGCGGCAGTCGGATGCGTATAGACCGTGGCCTTGCGGCGGTTCAGCTCGGCCCATACCGGCTCGAATTCGGCATAGCCCAGCCACTTGTCGCCGTAGCTGGTCATGATGCCGACGCCGTCGACCTTGAGCGTATCGAACGCGTATTCGATCGCCTTCAGGCTTTCGTCGATATGAGGCAGCGGCAGCATCGCCCAGGTGCCGAACCGGCCCTTGTGATCCGCCTCCAGCTTCTTGGCGTATTCGTTGCTCTCCTTGGCGACGCGCGCTGCTGCGGCGGCGTCGAGGCCGAAGGTCTGCGGCGTGGTCGGCGAGGTGATGGCGACAGCGACGCCGCCCTTGTCCATGTCGTCGAGCGTCTTCTGGATCGTCCAGTTGGCGAGCGGCGGATTATCCTTCTTCATGCTCTTCACCGCATCGAGCCAGGTCGGCGGCGAAATGTGATGGTGCACGTCGATGCGGTGCGCCGGCGTGGCCGTCTGCGCGACGGCGTCTGCGACGAAATTCGGGACGCCGGCGATGCCAGCGGCGAGCACCGCGCCAGCGCCGGTCAACAGGCCACGCCGGCTGAAACTCACCGTCTCGTGCGATTGGCCGCAGGTGCAAAGGGACGAAGAGGTCGGGGACGACAGGCTGGATGATGTAAAGCGACCGAACATGAGCATTTCTCCCGCATGCCGGGCTTTCGCCTCGGTCTGTTGTTCTGGTCGGGAGAGCCTAGCGTGGCTGCAATCGTTTGTCGCGGGGCCGGAGACGGTCAGGCCGGCGGGCTGCCATGCTGCGG
>MKWA01000025.1:0-30011 GCA_001899285.1 Rhizobiales bacterium 64-17 | reverse complement strand
CCCAGAACGCAGCGACAATCGCGGCAATAATGGCGAGCACCGCGACCGCCAGTACGACGCAGGCGGGGTAGTCGCCGATCGTCCAGGCGATGCTGCCCAATACGCCGCCGCAGGCACCGCCGACATAGAAGCTGGTCGCGTAAAGTCCGACGGCGGAAGAGCGGCCGGTCGGCGTCGACACCGTCACATAACCGGTCGAGACCGCCTGGCACATCAATCCGGCGGCGGCGCAGATCATCAGGCCGACGATGATGAGCGGCAGCGGTGTCGCGAGCGTAAGCAGCACGCCAAACATCCAGATGAACACCAACTCGATCATCAGATTGCGTCGGCCGAATCGCGCCACCAGATGGCCGACCAGCGGCGTCGTCACCGAACCCATCAGATAAGTGAGGAAGATCGCGCCCAGGAGGCTCGGCGTCAGCAAATAGGGCGGGGCGGCGAGATGGAAATTGATGAAGGTGAAGATGCTGACGAAATTGAACAACACGCAAAATCCGACGGCATAAGTGGCGACCAGCCGCGGATTGCGCAGATGCGCCAGCATCTGCCGCGCCGACACCAGCAGCCCGGGCGAGCGGACGAAGCGTTTTTCACGCGGCAGCAGGAAGAAAACGATGATCGCGCCAGTAATGTTGATCAGCGCGAGGGTGATGAAGGCGACCCGCCAGTCGGCGATGTCGGTGATCAGGCCGGTGAAAAACCGCCCGCTGAATCCGCCGAGACTGGAGCCGGCGGTGTACAGGCCGATTGCTGCGGTCGCTTGTCGTGGCGGAAACTCATCGCCGATATAAGCGATGGCGACAGCGAAGATCGGCGGCAACGCGAGACCCTGCACGAACCGCCAGATCATCAGTTCGGTCAGCGAATGCGACATCGCGCCGAAAATTGCCGGCAGACCGACAAAGGCCATGGCGGCCAGGATCACGCGGCGGCGGCCAAGCACGTCCGACACCGTGCCGGTGAATGGCGCGGTGAGTGCCACGGCGAGCACGCTGACGGTGATCAGATAGGACACGTCGGCGGCGCTGGCGGCGAACTCCTGCTGCAGCAGCGGCAGCAGCGCCTGCGGTGAATAGAGGTTGATGAACGCACAATAGCCGATGATCGCCACCGCGATGCGGCTTGCGGTCGACGGGGACGACGATTCGGCGGCGGTCATCAAGGAACCAAAATGGGCGGCAGACGATTGTCGTCACGAGCTATGCACCGCTTTGCGCGCCACAACCAGAGGGCCGGCAGGGCAGGACACGGTTGTCCGGTGCATAGCTCGGGGCGCGACGGCGATTATGATGCAGTCGAATGCAGGCACTCACGATTTCTCCCGGTGCGCCCGGTTCCTTGCGCCTCGATGACATCCCCACCCCAACTCCGTCCAGGGATCGCCTGCTGGTCCGTGCGCTGGCACTTGGTATCTGCGGCACCGACCGGGAAATCCTCGCCGGGCATTACGGTACCGCGCCGCCCGGCCATGACCGGCTGGTGATCGGCCATGAGTCCCTCGGCGTGGTCGAGCGCGCGCCGCCGCAGAGCGGTTTTGCGGCGGGCGACCGGGTGGTCGGCGTGGTGCGCCGGCCTGATCCGGTGCCGTGTCCGGCCTGCGCGGTCGGCGAATGGGATATGTGCCGCAACGGCCGCTACACCGAGCGCGGCATCAAGGAGCGTGACGGCTTCGGGGCCGAGCATTTCCTGCTCGATCCGGCATTCGCGGTGAAAGTGGATAGCGATCTTGGACTGCTCGCGGTGCTCACCGAGCCGGCGAGCGTGGTCGCCAAGGCGTGGGATCATATCGAGCGGATCGGCGCGCGCAGTCTCGCTTGGCGCTGCCGCACCGTGCTTGTCACCGGCGCCGGTCCGGTCGGTCTGCTCGCGGCGCTGATGGCCGTGCAGCGTGGTCATGTCGTGCATGTGCTCGACCGCGCCGAACACGGCCCCAAGCCCGATCTCGTGCGCGCGCTCGGCGCGATTTATCACACCGGCGACCTCGGCGATCTGTGTCCCGACGTGGTAGTTGAATGCACCGGTGCGCCGAAAGTCATTCTCGATGCGCTTCGCCGCAACGCGCGCGACGGCATCGTCTGTCTCACCGGCGTGTCGTCCGGCGGCTATCTGATGAATTTCGATGTCGGCGACTTCAACCGCGAGATGGTGCTGGAGAACATCGTCGTGTTCGGCTCGGTCAATGCCAATCTGCGTCACTATCATATGGCGCGTGAGGCGCTGGCAAAAGCCGACCCTGCCTGGCTCGGCCGCTTGATCACCCGCCGCGTGCCGCTCGCGCACTGGCATGACGCCTTCGAGAAACGCGACGACGACATCAAGGTCGTCATCACCTTTTCATCATGAGTGCGATGCCGCGGATCGAGGATTACGCCATTATCGGCGATTGCCGCAGCGCGGCGCTGGTCGGTCGTTCCGGATCGATCGACTGGTTGTGCTGGCCAAGGTTCGATTCCGATGCGTGTTTCGCGGCGCTGCTTGGCACCAGCGATCATGGCCGCTGGCTGATCGCGCCGTGCGCGCCGGCGCGCATCACCCGGCGCTACCGCGACGACACCTTGATCCTCGAAACCCGTTTCGACACCGACGACGGCGCCGTCACCGTCATCGACTTCATGCCGGGCAATGACGGTCATCCCGATCTGACCCGACTGGTCCGTGGCGAATCCGGCGCGGTACGGATGTGCACCGAGCTGGTGCTGCGGTTCGATTATGGCGTCACTGTGCCGTGGGTGACGCGGCAGGAGGACGGCACGCTCTCCGCCGTCGCCGGCCCGGACCGGGTGCTGCTGCGCACGCCGGTGTCTTTGCACGGCGAGAACCTGACCACGCGCGGCGACTTCGTCGTCAAGGCCGGCGAGACGGTGCCGTTCACCCTGACCCATGGCCGGTCGTTTCATCCGCCGGCGCCGCCGCGCGATCCGCAGCAGATGCTCGCCGCGACGGAAAAATTCTGGCGCGACTGGACGGCGAAGTGCCGGATCGGCGGCCCGTGGGCGGCACAGGTGAAACGGTCGCTGATCACGCTCAAGGCGCTCACGTTTGCCGAGACCGGCGGCATCGTCGCCGCCGCCACCACCTCGCTGCCGGAACAGATCGGCGGCGTGCGCAACTGGGACTATCGCTTCTGCTGGGTGCGCGACGCGACGCTGACGCTGCTTGCTTTGCTCAATGCCGGCTATTTCGAGGAAGCGCGCGATTGGCGCGAATGGCTGGTGCGCGCCGCCGCCGGCACGCCCGGCGACCTGCAGATCATGTACAGCGTCACTGGCCGGCGTCGCCTCACCGAGTGGGAGGTGCCGTGGCTGCCGGGTTACGCGCGGTCTCGCCCGGTGCGGATCGGCAATGCCGCGCACAGCCAGATCCAGCTCGACGTCTATGGCGAACTCATGGACACGCTGCATCACGCGCGCCTCAACGGGCTCGACCTGAGCGAGTCGGGCTGGGATTTGCAGAAAGCCGTGCTGGCGCGGCTCGAAAAAATCTGGCGCGAGCCCGACAGCAGCATCTGGGAGGTGCGCGGCCCGCCGCGCCACTTCACCCATTCCAAGATCATGGCCTGGGTCGCGTTCGACCGCGCCATCGCCACGGCGGAGCGGTTCGGGCTCGACGGGCCGGTTGCGCACTGGCACGCGATCCGCGATGCGATCCATGCCGATGTTTGCGCCAACGGCGTCGGTCCGCAGGGCGCGTTCGTGCGCGCCTATGGCGCGACTGAGATGGATGCGAGTCTGCTGCAAATTCCGACGGTCGGTTTCCTGCCGCCGGACGATCCGCGGGTGCGGGCGACGATTCGCCGGATCGAGGAAACCCTGCTGGTCGACGGACTGGTGCGCCGTTACGACCCGGTTCAGGACGCCAAGGGCGCGGGCGGCGATGGCCTTGCCGGCGGAGAGGGTGTGTTCATCGCCTGCTCGTTCTGGCTGGTGGATGCCTATGTGCTGATGGGCCGGATCGAGGAGGCGCGTTGCCTGTTCGAGCGTTTGCTGCCACTGTGCAACGATGTCGGTCTGCTCAGCGAGGAATACGACCCGGCGGCGCGGCGTCAACTCGGCAATTTTCCCCAGGCGCTGTCGCACATCGCGCTGGTGAATTCCGCTTTCAATCTGTCTCAGGCCCGCAAACCGGCGCATCAGCGCGCCAATGCGACGGCGTGATCATTCCGCGGCGCGCTGCCGGATTCCCGCGCGGGGCGATTTGATCGGCGATGCTGTTGCCGCTGGCGGTGCTTGTTCGAACACCAGCAGCAGCCGTGACAACAGGCCGGCCAGTTGTTCAGCTTCCGCTTTGCTGAGATCGCCGAACAGCCGCGCCATCTCGCGGAAATGCACCTCGACGGCGCGATCCGCGAGCTTGCGGCCGGCGGGCGTGAGCGCCACCAACACGCCGCGCCGGTCGTGCGGATCCTTGATCCGGCGCACCCATCCGGCTTTTTCGACCCGGTCGATCCGGTTGGTGATGGCGCCCGAGGTGAGCAGCGATTCCCGATAGATGTCCGTCGGGTTGAGCTGAAATGGCGGACCGTTGCGGCGCAGCGTCAGGATCAGGCTGAAGCTTTCCCAGGTGAGGCCGAGCGGTTCGAGCCAGCCGCCGACGGCGTGGCGCTGCATATGCAGCCACAATCGCTGCACGCGTCCGAGGATTTCCACCGGAGAGGGGTCGAGATCGGGCCGTTCGCGCCGCCACGCCGCGACCATCGGAGTAATGGAATCGGAATTCTGCTTCCTGGGCGCGCGCGCCATGGCCTGCTCCTGCATCGATCCGCCCGATAATATATCTTGACGTTAAGATACTCAACGTTAGCATTATCGGACCCACAGGGAACGCAGGCCATGGATGTCATCGTTCGCGAGGTTGCCAAGGTGTGGAATGCCGGTGGCCGGGATCAGGTCGCGGCGCTCGCGCCCGTCAGCCACCGCTTCGCCTCCGGCTCGTTCTCCTGCCTGCTGGGGCCGAGCGGATGCGGCAAGAGCACACTGATCCGCCTCGTCGGCGGGCTGGAAAGCCTCAGCGGCGGAACGATCGAAATCCGCGATCCTGTCAGCTGCGCCCTGCAGCCGGTCGGCAAGCATTCGGTGATGATGTGGCAGGGCCTCAATCTGTTTCCCTGGCGGACGGTGATCGACAACGTCGCGTTCGGACCGGAAATGGAAGGCGTTTCCCGCAACGAACGTTATGCGAAGGCGCGCGAGGTGCTCGCGGTGACCGGTTTGCAGGCGTTCGCCGAGCATTATCCGCGGCAGTTGTCCGGCGGCATGCGGCAGCGTGTGGCGCTGGCGCGCGCGCTGATCATGGGCCGTCCGATCCTGCTGATGGACGAACCGTTCGCCGCGCTCGATGCGCAGACCAAGATCGTCATGCAGATCGAATTGCTGCGCATCTTCGAGGCTGCGCGCAAGACCGTGCTGTTCGTCACCCATGCGATCGACGAGGCCATCCTGCTTGGCGACGAAATCGTCGTCATGAGCGCGCGGCCGGGCCGCATCAAGGAGGTGATCCCGGTCAACCTGCCGCGCCCGCGTTCGCTCGATGTGGTGAAGACGCCGGAGTTCGGTCGGCTGTTCGACCATGCCTTCCATCTGATCCGGGAAGAGGTGACGCGGGCGATGGAGCAGCAGATGGCGGAGAGCGCCTGATGGCCCGCACCCTGATCAAGGGCGGCTATGTCGTCACCGTCGATGCGGAACGCGCGGTCTATCCGCGCGGCGCGGTGGTGATCGATGGCGACTTGATCGAGAGCGTCGGCGCGGACGCGCCCGAGGGCGATTATGATGCGGTGATCGATGCCACGGGAATGATCGTCATTCCGGGCCTGATCAATGCGCACCAGCATTTCTACTACCATCTGTTCAAGGGTGTCGCCAACGGACTGCTGATCGAGGACTGGTTTCCGCAGGTCGTGTTCCGTGTCACGCCGCATCTCACCGACGACGACATGGAGCTGACGGCATGGCTCGCCAGCATCGAGATGCTGCTGTCGGGAACGACCTGCGCGCTCAATCATCTGCGGGTGACATCGACCGAGACGACCCTGGGCCGCATCGCCGCGCCGAGCGAGGCGTTGGGCTTGCGCCAGGTGATCGGCAAGGAATTCCAGTGCCGCCTGCCGGGGAACCCCGCGCATCCGCGCACTCTTGAGGAAGAGATCGCGTATGTGGAAGACCTGATCCCGCGTTGGCGGTCGCGCGCCGGCGGCCTCACGCGGCTTTGCCTTGCCGCCGAATGCAATGCGATCTTCATCGATCAGCAGGTGACATCCGAGGAGATGCTGATCGCGGCCAAGCGGGTCGCCGACCGGCATGATCTCAAGATCACCACGCACATTTCCGCCGGCACGCTGTCGTTCGACAAGACCTATCTGCGCGTGCTGCGCAAGACCGGCCGCACAGACACGCAGACCCTGATGCAGCTCGGGCTGCTGGACGAGCGTTATATCCTCGCCCACGGCATCAACTGCACCGCGACGGATATCGCCATGATCGCGCAAAGCGGCGCGGCCGTCGCCTATACGCCGACCAGCGAGGCGGTGCGCGGCGGCGGCATCGGCCCGATCGCGCCGATGTGCGCGGCCGGCGTCACTGTCGCGCTCGGTTCCGACGGGCCGATGGTCGACTACTCGGTGGACATGGTCGAGCAGATGAAGGCGTGCTCGATGTTGCAGAACGCCAAGCATCTCGACCCCACGGCGATGCCGCCGGAACGCTGCCTCGAACTGGCCACCATCAATGCCGCGCGGGCGCTCGGCCTCGACGATGAGATCGGCTCGCTCGAAACGGGCAAGCGCGCGGACATCGCCATTTTCGATCTGGCGACGCCGCAGGCGACGCCGGCGAACAATCCGCTCACCAGTCTCGTTTATTCCGCGCGCGGCACCGACGCGCACACCGTCATCGTCAATGGCGAGATCGTCGTGCGCGCGCGCAAACTCGCGCGGCAGGCGGCGGTCGCCGACATCTTCGCGACCGCCAGCCGGCGGGCACAAACGATCATCGCGCAGTCCGGTCTGCAGGACCGGATGGCGTTGAACTGGCCTCATCGTCAATCGTGATCAACAGGGGAGTGTGAGATGACGCGTGCTTCGACGACCCGGCGAACCCTTCTCAAGGCCGGCACCGCTGCCGGCGCTCTGGCGCTGATGGGTGGCACGTTCCCACGGCCCGCGATTGCCCAGGGCAAGCTCGACCCGATCAATATCGCGGCATCTCCCTTCATCAATCAGGGCGCGATTTTCATGGCCACCGAACTCGGCTATTTCGCCAAGGTCGGCATCGAGCCGAAAGTGAAATCGTTCCCGGATGGGTCGCTGATCAATGCGCCGATGATTTCCGGCGAGGTTGATCTTGGGGTCGTGACCTGCAGCGCGGGCCTGTTCAATTCGTTGAGCCGCGGTGCGCCGATCCGCTCGCTGCTGTGCATCGGCCAGGGCAAGAAGGGCCGGGCCGTCACCGCCACGGTGGTTCGTCAGGATCACTATGACGCCGGCATGAAAACGGTTGCCGACCTCAAGGGCGCGAAGGGCAAAATCGTCGCGGTCGGCGCCGCCGGCAGCATCAATCAATACGGCATGGCGACCGGGCTGAAACTGGCCGGGCTCGATCCGGTGAAGGACGTGAACTGGCAGACCAATGTGGGCCAGCCGGACATCGTCAAGCAGCTTGGCCAGAAGCAGGTCGATGTCGCCGACATCACCTATCATCTCGCGTTCATCGCGCAGAAGCAGGGCTTCGGCAAGATCATCGTCAGCCGCGACGAGATTTTGCCGGATTCGCAAACCGCGATGGTCGCGGCGCGCCAGTCCTATCTCGACAAGAATCGCGATGCGGTGGTTCGTTTCGCGATGGCGCACATCCATGCCGCACGGTTGTTCAACAAGGTGGCCGGCGCGCCGGCGGAACATCGCAACATCGTCGAGATGATCACGAAATATATTTTCGTGAAGGACATCAATCTGCTCAACGCCGTCGCGCCGCATTGGGAGTGGATCGCGGAAGACGGCCGCCCGAACGAAAAGTCGGTGCTGGCGCAACAGGACATCTGGGCCGACACGTTCTCGATGGTCAGCAAGAAAGTACCGGCGGCGCAGATTTTCGACAGTTCGATTGCGGGCGAGGCGCTCGCCCGGCTCGAGAAGGAAAAGCCGTTCGGTTGATCGACGCAATCAGGCGTAGCGAAGGACGGGAGCGGGGATGCCGCAGAAATTGAGCTGGTCAGATCGGATCGGAGCCGGTGTGTTCTATCACCTGCCGGCGATCGTCTCCTTCATCCTGTTCTTCGCCGCCTGGGAAATTCTGGTGCAATGGCGGGACATCCCGCCGATCTATCTGCCGGCGCCGTCGGCCATTCTGGTTACGTTGTGGAAGATGGCCGCGGATGGCTCGCTGTTCTACCACCTCGGCATCACGCTGTTCCGCATCTTTGCCGGATTCATCGTCGCCGCGGTGGTCGGTGTCGGCCTCGGCATCTGGATGGGCATGTCGCCAATGGTGGCGCGGGTGCTCGATCCCTGGATCGCGACGCTTTATCCGCTGCCGAAAATCTCGCTGATCCCGCTGCTGATCATCTGGCTCGGCACCGGCGAGCTTTACAAGATTTCGCTCAGTGCGTTCTCGGCGTTTCTGCCGATCCTCATCAGCAGCTATTCCGGCATCCGGCAGGTCGATCCCGATCTGTTGAAGACAGCCGCCGACCTCGGCGCCAGCCGGCATCAGATCCAGGCCAAGGTGGTGATTCCGGCCTCGGTGCCGGCGATCGTCGCCGGCCTGCAGCTCGGCATGGGCATCGCCATCATTCTTGTAGTGGCTGCGGAGATGATCGGCGGTTCGGGGCAGACCGGCATCGGCTATCTGTTGATCAGCGCCGGTCAGGTGCTCGAAACCGAAAAAGTGTTCGCCTGCCTGCTGGTGCTCGCGGCGGCCGGCGCCGTCATCACCAAGGGCCAGGACTATATCAGCCGCAAGATCGCCCCTTGGGGCTTCGCCACCTGACCTATTGAACTTTTGCCAGACCTTGAACCGGGACACCCACACGATGACGACCAGCGACCGTGAGATCAGTCACCTCGAAGGCACACCATTCCAGAAGTCACGCGCATTCTCGCCGGCGATCGTGACGCGCGGCGGCCGCACGGTCTGGCTCGCCGGCCAGACCACCACCACCGATCTCGACGGAAAGCCGATCCCGCACGATTTCGAGGCGCAGGCGCGCACCTGTTTCGCGCTGATCGGGAAGACGTTGGAGCGGGTCGGCGGCAACCTCAGCGATCTCGTGACGATGACGGTGTTCATCAACGATCCGCGTCACGGCGATCAGTTCGTCAAGCTGCGGCAGGAACTGTTCTCCGACGGGAAGTTTCCGTGCAGCGCGCTGCTGACGGTGTCGAATTTCGCGCATCCCGGCATCCTGATCGAAATCCAGGGCATCGCCGTCGTGCCGTAAGGCGCGAATGCCGCACGAAGTCCGGCGCGGGGCGGTCCGGGGCCGCCCCGTTTGCATATGAGGAGCGGTTGGCCGCACCCTTGTCAGGCCGGGCCGGGCAGGTCACAACGGCACCGGTCAAGGACGAGGTGCGGCATGCGCGGCAAGGACAATATGCGGACCGGCGGTCAGGTGCTGGTGGACCAGCTCGCGGTGCACGGCGTCACCCATGCCTTCTGCGTGCCGGGCGAAAGCTATCTCGCCGCGCTCGATGCGCTGCATGACAGCGCCATCGAGCTGATCGTTTGCCGGCAGGAAGGCGGCGCCGCCTGCATGGCGGAAGCGCATGGCAAGGCGACCGGCCGGCCCGGCATCTGCTTCGTCACCCGCGGCCCCGGCGCAACCAATGCGTCGGCCGGCGTGCATATCGCGCGGCAGGACGACACGCCGATGATCCTGTTCGTCGGCCAGATCGGCCGCGACATGCGCGAACGCGATGCGTTCCAGGAACTCGACTATCGCGCGGTGTTCGGCACCATGGCGAAATGGGCGACCGAGATCGACGATCCGGCGCGCATCCCCGAGATCATCTCGCGCGCTTTCTATGTCGCCACCAGCGGTCGGCCCGGTCCGGTGGTGATCGCGCTGCCGGAAGACATGCTGGTGGAGCGCATCGCCGTCGCCGATGCCTTGCCGTATCGCGAGATCGGTACCGCGCCGGCGGCCGCGGAGATGCAGGAAATGGCGGCGCTGCTCGCCAAGGCGAAGGCGCCGATGGTGATCGCCGGCGGCAGCCGCTGGTCGCAGGAGGCGTGCAATGAGTTGATGGCGTTCGCCGAGCGTTGGTCGTTGCCGGTCTGCACCACGTTCCGCCGCGCGCATCTGATCGACGCGCTGCATCCCTGCTACGCCGGCGACCTCGGCATCGGCCCCAACCCGAAGCTCTTGGCGCGGGTGAAGGAGGCCGATCTCATCGTCATGATCGGCGACCGCATGAGCGAGATGTCGTCGCAGGGTTATACGCTGTTCGGCATCCCGAACGTGCAGATGCCGCTCGTCCATGTGCATCCCGGCGCGGAAGAACTCGGCCGCGTCTATGCGCCGCGTCTCGCCATCAACGCCACGCCGGTTGCGTTCTGCGCGGCGCTGGCCACGCTGTCGCCGCCGCCGAAGCCGGTCTGGGCGGACACCGCGCGCGCGGCGCATGCCGACTATCTCGCCTTCAGCGAGACGGCGACGCCGGTGCCGGGCAGCGTCAATCTCGGCGAGGCGATCTGCCATCTGCGCACGGTGCTGCCGACGGATGCGATCATCTGCAACGGCGCCGGCAATTTCGCCGGCTGGATTCACCGGTTCTACCGTTTCCGGTCGTTCGCCACGCAGCTTGCACCGACCTCGGGCTCGATGGGTTACGGCGTGCCGGCCGCGGTCGGCATCAAGGCGCTCTATCGCGACCGGCCGGTGGTCTGCATCGCCGGGGACGGCGATTTCCTGATGCACGGTCAGGAATTCATGACGGCGGTGCAGTACGAACTGCCGGTCATCATCGTCGTATTCGACAACGGCATGTATGGCACCATCCGCATGCACCAGGAGCGGGAATATCCCGGCCGCGTCGTCGCCACCGCGCTGAAGAATCCGGATTTCGCCGCTTATGCGCGTGCGTTCGGCGGTTTCGGCGTGACGGTGACGAAAACCGCGGATTTCCCGGCGGCGTTCAAGGCCGCGCAGGACTCCGGTCAACCGGCGATCATCCATCTCAAGGTCGACGCCGAAGGCATCACGCCCTCGACCACGCTGACGGCGATCCGCGAAAAGGCGCTGGCGGCGAAAGCCTGAGTGGTTCGGGAGGACAACGCCGCGCGGTTCTGTCCGCCGCGCGGTTGGCGATCACCTCTTGCGTTCTGCGTTTGAATCGTCATTCACTCATTCATGCCGTACCGCCAGACCGCCAATGTGCTGCGTCGTCTTGCCGAGCGCGAGGATTCGATCCTCGACGCGGCGCGCGATGCGGCGGCGGAGGGCGGCATCCGCGCGGTGCAGATCGTGCCGGTAGCGCAGCGCGCCGGCATCGCCGCCGGTACGGTGTATCGTTATTTCCCGGCCAAATCCGATCTGGTCGCACAACTGGTTGCTACCGTGTCGGCGCGCGAGATCGCGGCGATGCGTGATGCCGCGACGGTTGCGCCGGGGCCACTGTCGGCGCTGGCGGCGGCGATCGTCACCTTCGCCATGCGCGCGTCGGCGCAGCGCCGTCTCGCTTATGCCTTGCTCGCCGAGCCGGCGGACACCGAATTCGATGCGCCGCGCGGCGCTTACCGGCAGGCGCTGGTGGCCGAACTCTCCGCGCGCATCACCGCGGCGATGACGGAAAATGTACTGCCGGAACAGGACGTGACGCGCGCGGCGCCGGCCGTGGTCGGCGCGCTGATCGACGGGCTGCTCGGTCCGGCGGCGCGTGAGGTTACGGACGATCCGGCGCAAGGCCGGGAGGCGGTGCAGGAAATGGCGCTGTTCGCCTTGCGCGCGCTCGGCATCGTTGATGCCCATGCGCGCGGTCTCGTGGCGCATGCGGCGATGCCGGCGACCAACTGACCGTCACCCCGCCGCATCGACGTTGAGCGTCACCAGCTCCACCGCCGCGTCGTCCGGGTCGTCGGCGACGGCGAAGCCAAGCTCGCGGCACATCGCCAGCATGGTGACGTTCTCGCGCAGCACCTGACCATGCACGGTGTGGATGCCGCGCTGCCGCGCGGTGGCGATCATCCGCTGCATCAGCATCCAGCCGAGGCCCTGACCCTTGAGCCGCGACTGCACCAGCACGGCGAATTCGCCCGCTTCGTCGCCGGCGTCGTTATGCAGCCGCACCACGCCGAGCATTTTACCGGTCGTCTCGTCGAGCGCGATCAGCGCGAAGGCATGCGCCCGGTCGAACCGGGTCAGCCGGTCGAGCAGCGCCTTGCTGAGAACCACCAGCGGCGCGAACATCCGCAGGCGGATGTCCTCCGGCGTCACCGTGGCCAGAAAATCCGGATAGAGCGCCGCATCGTCAGGATGCAGCGGACGGATCAGGACGCGCGTGCCATCCCGCAACGTATCGCGATAATTGGCGATTGGAGATGCGGCGCGCGCTGTCCTGGTCGTGGGAGAACTCCCCGGCGGTTACTTCTTGCTGCCGTCGGCCTTGAACTGGGCGAGATAGGCCCACAGGTTCTTGGCCTCGGTCTCGTTCTTGATGCCGGCGAACACCATCTTGGTGCCGGGGATCTTGGCCTTGGGATCCTTGATGTATTCAAGGAACTGGGCCTCGTTCCAGGTGATGCCGGACTTCTTGTTGGCATCGGTATAGTTGTAATTCGGCGCCTCGCCGGAATGGCGGCCGTCGAGGCCGTTCAGCTCCGGACCGACCTTGTTCTTGGCGCCGGGGCCGACCGCATGGCAGGGCAGGCACTTCTTGAACGAGTTTTCCCCGGCGCTCAGATCCTGCGCCGCGGCGAAACCCGCCGAACCCACCACCATTGCTATTGCCACTGCCATTGCCTTCATCGCACCTGCTCCTGAGAGTATTGGGTCGCCCCGCGGATATTCCATTTTCTGCACGGAATAACCAGTTGTACAATCTCTAATATAGTCGAGGTTGAATATGTCCGTTCGGATGCCCCCCGTCGACCAGGCCGTGCTGGACCGGCGCGCGCAAATCGTCGCGGCGCTGCGCCAGATCGTGCCCGGCGAGGGGGTGATCGCCGCCGAGCGGGAGATGCGGCCGTTCGAATCTGACGGTCTGCCGGCCTACAAGCAACTCCCCATGGTCGTGGTTTTGCCGGAGACCACCGGGCAGGTGGCCGAGGTGCTGCGCTACTGCCACGCCAACGGCATCAAGGTGGTGCCGCGCGGGGCCGGAACGTCGCTGTCGGGCGGGGCGCTGCCGCTCGCCGACGGCGTGTTGCTCGGCATGGCCAAGTTCAACCGCGTGCGCGAGATCGATTTCGACAACCGCGTCGCGGTGGTGGAGCCCGGCGTCACCAATCTCGCTGTCACCAAGGCGGTGGAGCACGAGGGTTTCTACTACGCGCCCGATCCGTCGTCGCAGATCGCCTGCACCATCGGCGGCAACATCGCGGAAAATTCCGGCGGTGTGCACTGCCTGAAATACGGCATGACCACCAACAACGTGCTCGGCTGCGAGATCGTATTGATGACCGGCGAGATTCTGCGCCTCGGCGGCAAGCATCTCGACGCCGGCGGCTACGATCTGCTCGGCGTCGTCACTGGTTCGGAGGGCTTGCTCGGCGTCGTCACCGAGATCACCGTCCGCATCCTGAAGAAGCCGGAGACGGCGCGCGCGGTGCTGGTCGGTTTCACCACCTCGGAGGATGCCGGCGAATGCGTCGGCCGCATCATCGGCGCCGGCATCATTCCCGGCGGCATGGAGATGATGGACGCGCCGGCGATCCACGCGGTCGAGGAATTCGTCCATGCCGGCTATCCGCTCGATGTCGAGGCGTTGCTGATCGTCGAAGTTGACGGGCCGCAAGCCGAGGTCGACGACCTGATTGGCCGTGTCGAGAAGATCGCCCAGGACTGCCGTTCCACCGTCTGCAAGGTGTCGCAGTCGGAGGAGGAGCGGCTGCTGTTTTGGGCCGGGCGCAAGGCGGCGTTCCCGGCGGTCGGCCGCATCTCGCCCGATTATTATTGCGTCGATGGCACCATCCCGCGCGGGCAGCTGCCGCTGGTGCTCAGGCGCATGCGAGAGCTATCGGAGCATTACGGCCTGCGCGTCGCCAATGTGTTCCACGCCGGCGACGGCAACCTGCATCCGCTCATCCTCTACGATGCCAATGTGCCGGGCGAACTCGACAAGACCGAGGAATTCGGCGCCGAGATTCTCAAACTGTGCGTCGAGGTCGGCGGCGTGCTCACCGGCGAGCACGGTGTCGGCGTGGAGAAGCGTGACCTGATGCCGACGATGTTCTCGCAGATTGATCTCGACGCGCAGCAACGCATCAAATGCGCGTTCGATGACAAGGGGCTGCTCAACCCCGGCAAGGTATTCCCGCAGTTGCAACGCTGCGCCGAACTCGGCCGCATGCACATTTCCGGCGGCAAGCTGCCGTTCCCTGACATTCCGCGGTTCTAGAACATGGCCGACATCGTCAAACCTCGCGACGCAAAGGACGTCGAGGATGCCGTGCGCTTCGCCGTCTCCAACGAGACGGCGCTGGAGGTGGTTGGCGCGGGAACCAAGCGCGGCATCGGCCGGCCGCTGCAGACCGATATGACGCTCGATCTCTCCGGTCTGAGCGGCATCGTGCTCTACGAGCCGGAGGAACTGGTGCTGACCGCGCAGGCCGGCACGCCGCTCGCGGTGATCGAGGAGGCCGTGCGCGCGGCCAACCAGGAACTGGCGTTCGAACCGATCGACTATGCGCCGCTGTTCGGCGGCGCGGCGGGCGGCGGCACCATCGGGGGCGTCATCGCCGCCAACCTGTCCGGGCCGCGGCGCATCCGTCAGGGCGCGGCGCGCGATCATTTCCTCGGCGCCAAGGGTGTCACCGGCCGTGGCGACGCGGTGAAGACCGGCGGTCGCGTGGTGAAGAACGTCACCGGCTACGATCTCTGCAAGCTGATCGCCGGATCGTGGGGGACGCTCGCCGCGCTCACTGAAGTCACCATCAAGGTGCTGCCGTGCGCCGAGACGGAAACCACGGTGGTCGTGCACGATCTCGACGATAAAACAGCCATGCGCGCCATGGCCGCGGCGATGGGCTCGTCGTTCGATGTGTCGGGCGCGGCGCATCTGCCGGATCACATCGCCGCGCATTTCGACGGGTTGCCGGAAGAGGGCGCCTCCACCTGCCTGCGGGTCGAAGGCTTCGCGGTGTCGGTCAAGCATCGCCGCGAGACGCTGGCGGCGCTGCTCGCGCCGTTCGGCCGCGTCAGCTTCGTTGAGGCTGAATCGTCGCGTGCGCTGTGGCGCAGCATCCGCGACGCCAGGCCGTTTGCGCACGGGCAGGGCCTCAAGCGGCCGCTGTGGCGTATCTCCACCGAGCCGATGCGCGGCGCGGACCTGGCCGATCTGATCCCGCCCTCGGCGCAGATGTTCTACGACTGGGCTGGCGGTCTCGTCTGGGTCGGCATGCCGGTCGAGGAGGAGCCCGACGCGGCGGCGATCCGTAGCGCGGTCGCGGCGATCGGCGGTCATGCGACGCTGGTGCGCGCGCCGGTCGCGGCGCGCGCGGCGAACGATGTGTTTCCGCCGCAGGAGGCCGGTCTCGCCGCGCTGTCGAAGCGGGTGAAAGACAGTTTCGATCCGAACGGCGTGCTCAATCCCGGCCGCATGTGGGCAGGGATATGACGATGCAGTCGCTTTCAGGTCGCGGTTTTGACCACCATCGCGCCGGCGCCGAGCATCGCGCCGCCCCACAGCGCCGCCGACGCCCAGTTGGCGATCTGGAACGTCGCCGCCGGCATGCCGAGCATTCCGGCGAGGATCGGCACCGTGGCGCGCAGCGGGCCGATGAAGCGCGCCAGCACGATGCTCGCCGCGCCGTATTTGTTGAAGAACGCTTCGCCGCGTGGCAGCAGGTCGGGCCGTTTGCGGAAATATTTGAACTGATGGATGCGGTCCTGGAACGTGTCGCCGATCCAGTAGGACAGCCAGTTGCCGAGCCCCGCGCCGATGACGATGGCGAGAGCGACCGGCATGAGGTCGAGATAACCGCCGGCGATCATCGCGCCGGCGCCCATCAGGATCGCGTTGCCGGGAACGATCAGCGCGACGACCGCGAGCGAGCGGGCAAAGGCGAGCGCGAACACCAGCGGCACCGCCCAGGCCTGATGCGCCTTGAGGATGTCGAGACCCGGCGCGACGATGTCGTGCAGTGTTGGCATGAGGCATGGCTGTCGCAGCCACGGGGTATCATCGTCAAGCCGTCCCTTTGCCACGTATGGCATTTTGTTGCGGGGCACTGAGTTCCGATATGCAAACCAACTTCTCGCTGGCGCAGCTCGCCGATCCGGATATCCAGGAAGCCGACAAGATCCTGCGGGCCTGCGTGCATTGCGGCTTTTGCACCGCGACCTGTCCGACCTATGTGCTGCTGGGTGATGAGTTGGATTCGCCGCGCGGGCGCATTTACCTGATCAAGGACATGCTGGAGAACGACCGCCCGGCGACGCGCGAGGTGGTCAAGCATATCGACCGTTGTCTCTCCTGCCTGTCGTGCATGACCACCTGTCCGTCGGGCGTGCACTACATGCATCTGGTCGATCATGCGCGCGATCACATCGAACAGACCTACAAGCGGCCGCTGTTCGATCGCGCGCTGCGGGGGCTGCTGGCGGCGGTGATGCCGTACAACGGACGCTTCCGCATCGCCATGACCGCGGGCCTGCTCGGCAAGCCGTTCGCGCCGGTGTTGCAGGCGCTCGGCCTCAAGCGGATGGCGGCGATGTTGCGGCTGGTGCCGTCGCGCATGCCGACGCCTCCGAAGCATACCGGCCGCCGCGTGTTCCTGGCGAACGGTCCGCGCAAGCAGCGCGTCGCGCTGCTCGGCGGCTGCATCAATCCGATCCTCGCGCCGAACGTCCAGGACGCGGCGATCCGCCTGCTCAATCGCTTCGGCACCGAGGTGGTGCTGGCCGAAGGCGACACCTGCTGCGGCTCGCTGGTGCATCACATGGGCAAGGAAGAACAGGCGCTGGCGCTGGCCCGCAACCAGATCGATACGTGGATGCGCGAGATCGACGGCGAGGGGCTCGACGCGATCCTCGTCACCGTGTCCGGCTGCGGCACGACGATCAAGGATTACGGCTTCATGCTGCGCACCGATCCCGCTTACGCCGAGAAGGCGGCGCGGGTGTCGGCGCTGGCGCGCGACGTCACCGAATATCTCTACGGCGTGGACATGCCGTCGCCGCAGCGTCCGCAACGGCTCACCGTCGCCTATCACGCCGCCTGTTCGCTGCAGCATGGGCAGAAGGTGACGCGCGAGCCGAAGGCGCTGCTCGCCAAGATGGGCTATGTGGTGAAAGAGGTGCCCGAGGCGCATCTGTGCTGCGGCTCGGCCGGCACCTACAACATCATGCAGCCGGAGATCGCGACCAGGCTGCGCGACCGCAAGGTCGCCAATATCGCGCGCACGCAACCGGACGTGATCGCCGCCGGCAATATCGGCTGCATCATGCAGATCGCATCGGGCACCGGCGTGCCGGTGGTGCACACCGCCGAACTGCTGGACTGGGCGAGCGGCGGACCGCCGCCGCCGGCGCTGGTGAACGCGGCGCGGACGGCACCGGCCGCTGCCGCCAGGGCCGTTGCCGAACCGGTCTCGTAAACCTCCCCGAAAAAACTGCGGCGGATCGCTCCGCCGCAGCCGAGTTTGCGCCGATGGGCCGTCAGCCGATGGCTGCCGCGAGCTTCAGCACATGCGCGCGCACGTCCTTCGCCCACGGCGCGGTCAGCCGTTCCAGCTTCGCGCTGTCGCCGGCGAACAGCGCACGCGCCGCTTCGTCGAAGTCGCTCATATTGCCGGCCATCGCCGACATGAAGCGATAGGCCGCCTCCTGCCGCGCGCGCTTGCGGTCACGCGTGCCGCTGGTCTTGCGGGCATCCTCGACCAGCTTGCGGAGCGCTACCGATGCGCCGCCCGGCTGGGCGCTGAGCCAGTCCCAGTGGCGCGGCAATAGCGTCACCTCGCGGGGGACGACGCCGAGCTTCGGCCGGCCCGGCCCGCGCGGCGCGTCGGCGACGGGCGCCGGCGCTGATCCGGTTGGCGTGGTCAGCCGCGCCAGCACGTCCTTGCCGGTGCCGCGGAAATCCACCTCGATCGGTTCGCTGGTTTCGCTGTTGAACAGCAGCACCGGCCCGCTGCCGCCGCGGTCGGCGGCTTTCTTGGCTTTGAGCGCGACATCGGCGAGCGCGCCTTCGGCGATGCGGCGATGCCCCTCGAAGGCAATGGCCGCGGTGTCATGTCTTGCTGTGCTTCTTGCCATGATTGGCTCTCCATCGTCAGGGCAGGGCACCTGTGCGAACTCGACGGCCCTGCGGTCGAGGGTCTATTTAATCCGGGTAAAACAGATGTCAATATCGTCCGGGTAAAATAAGGACTGCCTGCGTCGTCGGCATTTGCCGAAATTGTAGGCACGCGGCCGTGCTGTGTTCGATTCACCACACCCGGATTCAATCTGCGGTGTCGAGTGACGGAAGCGGAACTGTTGCCCAAGGAGGCAGCAGTTGCCGTTCTTATCGTCTTGCTGACTCACCTGCGTGCACCGCACGTTCGCCCCAGGTGTTGTCGTCGTTGTTCGTGTGTCGAACCGACTGAATGCAAAGGGGGCGAGTTCATGAAGCGAGTGCTGGTATCTATGATGGCCTTGGCGGCGCTCGGCGCCACTGTGGCCGCGCCGGTGGCGGAAGCCGCCGACATGGCGGTGAAGGCGCCGAAACTGGTCGCGCCGCCGCCGTCGCCATGGGACATCGCGTTCGGCGCGGCGGTGATGAACGATTACATCTTCCGCGGCATCACGCAGTCGAACCACAAGCCGTCGGTCGCGGCTTATTTCGAGCCGCGCTACAACATCAACAAGAACCTGCAGCTGTACGCCGGCATCGCCGGTGAGAGCATCAGCTTCGCCAACCGCGCCGCCGCCGAGATTGATTTCTACGGCGGTATCCGCCCGACCGTCGGCCCGGTGCAGTTCGATTTCGGTTACTGGTACTACTACTATCCGGGTGGAACCTGCTTCGGCGGCACCGATGCGCGCTGCTCGCCGGCGCTGCCGAACGGCAATGTCATCAAGTCGGTCAACGATTTCTGGGAAGTCTACGCCAAGGCGAGCTACGCGCCGATCGAACCGCTCACGCTCGGCGTCAACTTCTACTACTCGCCGAACTTCCTGAACCTCGGTGCCAGCGGTGAATATCTGTCGGGCACGGCCAAGTATGTGTTCCCGGCGTTCGCCAGCGGCCTCGGCATGTATGTCTCCGGCGAACTCGGCCAGCAGTGGCTCGGCACCACCGATCCGTTCTACGGCACCGCGACGTTCCCGCTCGGCGTCAAGCTCAAGGACTACATGACCTGGAACGTCGGTATCGGCTTCACCTACAAGGTGTTCACCCTCGACCTGCGTTACTCGGACACCAATCTGAGCAAGGGCGATTGCAACGCCTTCACCGGCGATCCGGGTGCGTCCGGCACGAGCAACGTGACGGCGATCAATCCCGGCGGTCTCGGCTCGCGCTGGTGCGGCGCGGCCTTCATCGCCAAGCTGTCGGCGGATCTGACGCTTGACAGCCTGAAGTAAAATCCGGAGACCGTGTCTCCCGAAGGCGGCGGCCCACTCGGCCGCCGCCTTTTTTTGTTACAAACGCATCATGCCGAATCTGCGCGCCTTGCTGGTGATCGTCCTTGCTGCCGTCGGCGGCGCGATCGCGGTCGGCGGAATGCTCACGGCCTCGGAGACCACGCATTTTCCGCTGCTGCTGATTCCGTTCGGCACCTCGATCCTGGTGGTGTTCGGTTCGCCCGAAGCGACGCCGGCACAGCCGCGCTCGCTGATCGGCGGGCATCTGGTGAGCGCCGCGGTCGGCCTGCTGGTGCTCAAGCTGGTCGGGCCGCATGCCTGGGCGGCGGCCGCCGCCGTCGGGCTATCGATGGTGGCGATGCATCTGACGCGGACGTTTCATCCGCCGGCGGGGATCGATCCACTGATCATCGTCGTCAACAACATGCCGCTGACCTATTTGCTGCTGCCGGTCGCGGTCGGCGCGCTGACGCTCGCGCTGTTCGCCGGGCTGTGGCACCGGCTGGTCACCCGCGTGCCGTGGCCGGAGCGGTGGTGGTAAAGCGTTAGGCTCCAGCCGTCAGCCTGCGTCCGTCACCATGAACGCGCCGTCCTTCGGCGCGATGACGATCCGGCGCGCATGCCATTGCGCCAAGGTCGCGCGGTGGCCGATCGACACGATCGTGGCGCGCGGCAGCCGCTCCGCCAGCAGGCGATAGAGATCGGCCTCGGCGTCTTCGTCCAGCGAGGCGGTCGCCTCGTCGAGCAGCAGGATATCCGGCTGCTGCAGCAACGCGCGGGCAATGGCGAGGCGCTGTTGCTCGCCGAGCGACAGCATCCGGTTCCAGTGTTCCTCGCGGGCGATGTCGCCGGCGAGCCGCGCCAGTCCGACGGCGCGGATTGCCTCGGCAACGCGTTCCGGCGCGATCGTGCCCGCCGGCGCCGGATAGGACACCGCGGCGGCGAGCGAGCCGACCGGGAAATACGGCCGTTGCGGCACCGTCATCAGCCGCGTCTGCGGCGGCAGCGCGATATCGCCAGCCCGATAAGGCCAGATGCCGGCGATGGCGCGGATCAGCGTCGACTTGCCGGAACCGGACGGGCCGGTGAGCAGCACGCGCTCGCCGGTCTTGATGGCAAGGTTCGGCACGGCAACCAGTGTGCGGCCGTCCGGCAGGGAGAGCGTCACGTTCGACAGGGCAATGGCTGTTTGATCCGCCGCGTTGTCAGCGCGCGAACCGGTTTCCGCTTCCCGCGAAACCGCGCCGGTCTGTGCCGCCGCCTCAGTCTGTGCCGCCGCCTTCTTGGTGGCCTGCTCGAATCCGGACAGACGGTCGATCACCGATTTCCAGTCGGCGATATCGGCATAAGCGCCGACGAAGAACGACATCGCCTGCTGCACATAGCCGAACGCGGAAGCCGTCTGCATGACGGTGCCGAGCTGCACCACGCCGGCGAAATAGGCGGGCGACACCATGATGTAGGGAAACACCACCGCCGCCTGATCGAAGCCTGCGCCGAAGAACGTCAGTTGCTTCTGCCGCGACATGATCGCGCGCCAGTTGGCGACCACGTTGCCGAACCGCCCCATCAGCCGCGCCGTTTCCGCCGTCTCGCCCTTGAGCAGCGCGATCTGTTCGCCGTGCTCGCGGGTGCGCACCAGATCGAAACGGAAATCCGCTTCGTATCGCTGTTGCAGGAAGGCGAGGCGGATCAGCGGCCGGCCGATCAGATGCGCGAACAGCGTGCCGAATACCGAATAGATCAACGCCGCCCAGATCAGATAGCCGGGAATGCTCCAGGTCATCCCGAACAGATGCAGCGGGGCTGCTTCCGACAGGCCCCACAGGATCACCACGAACGAGAAGATCGTGACCACCGAGTTGAGGAAGGCGAGGCCGATCCGCAGCGCGCGGTCGGCGAACAGCCGCAGGTCTTCGGCGATGCGCTGGTCCGGGTTGTCGGCGGCATCGCCGATCAGCTGCATGCGATAGTGGGTGCCGTCCGCGAGCCAGGTGTCGAGATAGCGCCGCGTCATGAAGGCGCGCCAGCGGATCTGCAGCCACTGATTGAGATAGAGCTGATAGACCTTGAGCACGATGTAGCCGGCGGCGAGGACGCAGAAATAGCCGAGCTGGCTGACGAACACGTTCCAGTCGCGATCCTGCAGCGCGTTGTAGAAGCCGTTGTTCCAGCGGTTCACCAGCACGGTCAGGCCGACGACGCCAAGCTCGATGGCGATCAGCGATGCGAGCAGGATGCGGCCGGCCCAGCGGTCCTCGGAATGGAAATAGGGCGCTGCGATCCGCCAGATGGTGGCGAGGGTGGACAGCAATCCGCGCACGGGGAACTCCGGAATGGTGCAGAGCGCAACGAAAGTCGGTGGAGAGTTGCTGATATCGACTTTCTGCTGAGAGCGAAATCCAGGCGCTTCTAAAATCTCGATAAATTCCGGCTAACGGCGCTTGCGGACGTCCCGCCGCGCTCTTGCCGGTGATGAGGCTGTGACTTCTTATCCCCCGGCCGCGCGGCCGCCTAATGACAATCCGGTAAGCCGCGCCTCGAACAACAAGGCCGCTGCGCGATCTGCGCCCATGTTACGGACTTGTGGCGTTGACGACGGCGGCCTGGGGAAACACCCCAGGGGAAACGCCGAAGGAACACGCCAATGTGGAACCAGGTCTACAATCCGTTTGGAAATGCCGCGCTCTCGACGGTCGCCGCTGCGTTGCCGGTGGTCACGCTGCTGGTGCTGATCGCGTCCAACAAGGTGAAGGCGCATATCGCCGCCATCATCGCCTTGATCGTCGCCAATCTGGTGGCGATCTTCATCTTCACGATGCCGGCCGGCATGTCGATCCGCTCGACCGTGCTCGGCGCCGTCACCGGGTTCTTCCCGATCGGCTGGATCGTGCTCAACGTTATCTTCCTCTACCGGCTGACGGTGGAGAAGGGCGCGTTCGAGACGCTGCAACAGACCATCGGCAGCGTCAGCAATGACCGTCGCATCCAGTTGCTGCTGATCGCGTTCTGCTTCGGCGCGTTCTTCGAGGGCGCGTCCGGTTTCGGCACGCCGGTCGCGGTCACCGGTGCGATCCTGATCGGGCTCGGCTTCTCGCCGCTCGCGGCATCGGGCCTGTCGCTGATCGCCAACACCGCGCCGGTCGCCTATGGCGCGCTCGGCACGCCGATCGCCGGCCTGTCGAGCGTCACGGGCATCGACCCGTTCCTGCTCGGCGCAATGGTCGGGCGGCAGTTGCCGTTCTTCTCGCTGATCGTGCCGCTCTGGCTGATCGTGGTGTTTGCCGGCTGGCGCGGTGCGCTCGCCATCTGGCCGGCGATCCTCGTCACCGGCGTGTCGTTCGCGATCCCGCAATATCTGATCTCGAACTTCATCAATCCGTGGATCGTCGATATCGGCGCGTCGCTGATCTCGATGGCGTGCCTGATCGGCTTCCTGAAAATCTGGCAGCCACGGGAAATCTGGACCTCGGCGGCGTTGCGGGTGAAGGACGATTCCGCCGTCGGCCGTCCGGCACCCGCTGCGGCGGCGCGGCCGGCCTCGCGCGGCGAGGTCTGGATGGCGCTGATGCCGTGGATCGTCGTCTGCGTGATCCTGCTGCTGTGGGGCACCAACTGGTTCAAGGGCCACGTTAATCCGTGGGCCACCTGGAACTACGCGGTGCCGGACCTGCACAACATGATCAACAAGGTGGCGCCGGTCGCGGCCAAGCCGACGCCCGAGGGGGCGGTGTTCTCGTTCACCTGGCTCACCTACACGGGCTCGGGCATGCTGATCGCCGCGATCATCTCCGGCTTCATCATGGGCTTCTCGCCGGCGCGGATCGTCACGGAATACGGAAAGACCATCAAGGTCTGTGCCTATTCCTTGATCACCATCTCAGCGATGCTGGCGATCGGCACGCTGACCCGGATGTCCGGCATCGATGCGACCCTCGGCCTGGCGTTTGCCGGGACCGGGGTGCTCTACCCGTTCTTTGGCACGTTGCTCGGCTGGTTGGGCGTGGCGCTGACCGGGTCCGATACGGCCTCGAACGTACTGTTCGGCAACCTGCAGAAGATCACGTCCGAGCAACTCGGCCTGTCGCCGATCCTGATGAGCGCGGCGAACTCGTCCGGCGGCGTGATGGGCAAGATGATCGACGCCCAGTCGATCGTGGTGGCCTCCACCGCGACCAACTGGTTCGGCCACGAAGGCACGATCCTGCGCTTCGTGTTCTGGCATTCGATCGCGCTGGCCTGTCTGGTCGGCATCTTCGTGATGGCGCAGGCTTACATCTTCACCGGGATGATCGTGCACTAAACAGGTTCCAGGGAGCCTGCGTTGCGGAAAAGGCCGGCTTTGCCGGCCTTTTTCTATGCGCCCGGATCGGCGATGGAATGAACGCGCCGGGATGGTGTTGATGGCATGGCTGATGGCATGGCGACCGGGTTGCCGTTGCCCAACCCGTCCCATCCGGGTTTTGCGTACAAACTCAGGTGGTTTGATACCGCCGTGATTGACTAACGTCTAAGAAGCGACAACAATTTGCGATAGAACGATCGAAATCGTCGAACGAAAAAGCCGACCGAAACAGGCGGCATCTCATGGGAGGGCGACAATGATTCAAGCTGACAGGAAAAGTGTGTCCGCGACCCGCCGCAAATTCCTCGGCGGCGCAGCGGTCGGTGTGGCCGCGATCGGGGCTCCGAGCATCGTTTCGGCGCAGGGCCCGATCAGCATGCGCTGGCAGAGCACCTGGCCGTCGAAGGATATCTTCCACGAATACGCGCTCGACTACGCCAAGAAGGTCAACGACATGACCGGCGGCGACCTGCGCATCGAGGTGCTGCCCGCGGGCGCGGTGGTGCCGGCGTTCGGCCTTCTGGAAGCAGTGACCAAGGGTACGCTCGACGGCGGCCACGGCGTGCTGGTCTATCACTACGGCAAGCAGACGGCGCTCGCGCTGTGGGGCTCGGGTCCGGGTTTCGGCATGGACGCCACCATGCTGCTCGCCTGGCACAAATACGGCGGCGGCAAGGAACTGCTGGAAAAGCTGTACGGCTCGATCGGCGCCAATGTCGTGTCGTTCCCGTATGGGCCGATGCCGACGCAGCCGCTCGGCTGGTACAAGAAGCCGGTGACCAAGGTCGACGACTTCAAGGGCCTCAAGTTCCGCACCGTCGGCATCTCCATTGACGTGTTCCAAGGCCTCGGCGCCGCGGTGAACGCGCTCCCCGGCGGCGAAATCGTCGCGGCGATGGATCGCGGCCTGCTCGATGCGGCCGAGTTCAACAATGCGTCGTCGGATCGCGCGCTCGGCTTCTCGGACGTGTCGAAGGTCTGCATGTTGCAGAGCTATCACCAGAACGCCGAGCAGTTCGAGATCATGTTCAATAAGGACAAGTACAACGCGCTGCCGGAGAAGATGCGGGCGATCATCTTCAACGCGGTCGAGGCGGCGAGCTACGACATGTCGGTGAAGGCGGTGGACCGCTATTCCAAGGACTATGTCGAACTGCAGACCAAGGACAACGTGAAGTTCTACAAGACGCCGGACTCGGTGCTGCAGAAGCAGCTCGATATCTACGACGAGGTCGTGAAAAAGAAGGCGGCGGAAAATCCGCTGTTCAAGGAGATCGTGCAGTCGCAGATCGCCTTCGCCAAGCGCGCCGTGCAGTGGGAGCAGGATACGGTGGTCAACCGCCGCATGGCCTATGCTCACTATTTCGGCCCGAACGGCGCCGCGGCGAAGCTGTAGTCCGCGCCATGACACAGACGCCATCCGGAAAACCTGTCCGGATGGCGTCGTCGTCTGCGTGACTGCGACATGGATCGCGGCATTGGCTTTGCGCCGCGTCGCTGTTTTCCAAACGCGTGTCTCCGAAAGCCTTTCTCAATGAGCATCACCCGATGAACGGTCAGCGGTTCCTGCGCACCGTCGATCAGATCAGCACCTGGGCCGGCAAGGCGGCGGCCTGGCTGATCCTGCTGCTGATGATCGTCGTCTGCGTCGAAGTGTTCAAACGCTACATCCTGAACATGCCGACGTCGTGGATCTTCGACGCCACCAACATGCTGTACGGCACGTCGTTCATGCTCGGCGGCGCCTATACGCTGGCGCAGAACGCGCATGTGCGCGGCGACTTCCTGTATTCGTCGATGCGGCCGCGCACCCAGGCATCGCTCGATCTGGTGCTCTATTTCGTGTTCTTCATTCCCGGCATCGCCGCGCTGATCTATGCCGGCGCCGACTACGCCGCGGATTCATGGCGGATCGCCGAGCACTCCAACGTCACCGCCGACGGCCCGCCGGTCTACCACTTCAAGACCGTGATCCCGATCGCCGGCGCGCTGGTGATGCTGCAGGGTCTCGCCGAGATCGTCCGCTGCATCATGTGCATCCGCGACGGCTACTGGCCCGAACGGCTTGAGGACGTCGCCGAGACCGACGTGATCGGCGAGCAGCTGGCGAACAGCGAATTCGTCGACGAGGAATCGCGCCGCATCGCCATCGAGAAGGCGCAGAAGATCGACGAGGAAGCGCGGCAGCGCGGGATGGGCGGGAATACGCAGCTATGATGATCAGCGAACCCGCCCTCGGGCTGTTGATGCTCGTGCTCATCGTGGTCGTGATCATGATGGGCTTCGCCACCGCGTTCACGCTGATGGGCCTCGGCATCATCTTCGGCTTCATCGCCTTCTATGTGCCCGGCGAAGCCTGGACCCATAACCGCGTCTTCGACCTGATGGTCCAGCGCACCTACGGCGCGATGACCAACGACGTTCTGATCTCGATCCCGCTGTTCGTGCTGATGGGATATGTGATGGAGCGCGGCGCGCTGGTCGACAAGATGTTCCATTCGATCCAGCTCGCGTTCCGGCGCATGCCGGCCTCGCTCGCGGTGGCGTCGCTGATCGTCTGCACGTTCTGGGGCATCGCCTCCGGCCTGGTCGGCGCCGTCGTCGTGCTGATGGGCGTGATCGCCTTCAACCCGATGCTCAAAGCCGGCTACGACACGCGGCTCGCGGCCGGCGTGATCACCGCCGGCGGCACGCTCGGCATCCTCATTCCGCCGTCGGTGATGATCATCGTCTATGCGGCGGTGGCGGGGCAGTCGGTGGTGAAGCTCTACGCCGCGGCGATGTTCCCGAGCTTCTTCCTGTCGTTTCTGTATCTCGTCTATATCGTCGGCTGGGCGCTGATCAATCCGCGCATCGCGCCGCAACTGCCGCCGTCGGCGCAGGTGATCCCGGTGCGACCGTGGATCGCCGAGTTGCAGGAAGCCTATACGCCGAAGCTCTTGCCCGCGTTGCTGTGGGCGCTCGCCGCGCCGGGCAAGGCGCTGCGCATCACCGCCGGCGGCACCCGCGTCACCTACGGCATGCTGGTGCACAATCTCGGCTACGCGCTGGTGCCGCTGACCTTGACGGTCGGCACGCTCGCGCTGACCTGGTGGTACGTCGTCATCCACCAGCAGCCGGACGTGGAAGCGCCGCGCCCGGTGGCCATGGGGACACAAGCTCCGGCCAAAGCGCCGGCCGCGCCTGCCGCGGACGAGCCGCCGCAGCAACTCGGCTTCGGCGCGCCGCAACCCTCCGCCGCAGACGAGCCGCCGCAGCAGCTTGGTTTCGGCTCGGCCCCGAGCGAGCAGAAGGGCCAGACCGAAAGCCTGCAGCAGATGGGCAGCATCGATCTGCGCAATGCCAAGGCGGCGGAATGGACCGGGCCGCCCGAAGGCTTCTATCTGTATTTCTGGATCGCCGCCGCCGTGCTCGGCCTGCTGACGGTCCGCTACTACTGGCGTATGGGCGCGGAGAAGTTCGAGATCCTGCAGATGCTGGTGTCGTCGGTGATGCCGCTCGGCATCCTGACGGTGGTGGTGCTCGCGGTGATCCTGTTCGGCATCACCACCGCGACGGAATCCGCCGCGGTCGGCGCCGCCGGCGCATTCCTGCTGGCATTCCACGCCCGCACGCTCGACTGGAAGCGCACCAAGGAGGCGGTCTATCTCACCGCCAAGACCACGGCGATGGTGTGCTGGCTGTTCGTCGGCTCCGCGCTGTTCTCGGCGGTGTTCGCCATCCTCGGCGGTCAGGCGTTGCTGGAGAAGTGGGTGCTGGCGCTCAACATGTCGCCGACCCAGTTCATGATCCTGTCGCAGGCGATCATCTTCATCCTCGGCTGGCCGCTGGAATGGACCGAGATCATCATCATCTTTGTCCCGATCTTCCTGCCGATGCTCAAGCACTTCAACATCGACCCGATCCTGTGGGGCGTGCTGGTGTTCGTGAACCTGCAGGCGGCGTTCCTGTCGCCGCCGGTGGCGATGTCGGCGTTCTACCTGAAAGGCGTGGCGCCGAAACACGTCACGCTGAATCAGATCTTCGCCGGCATGATGCCGTACATGCTGATCGTCATCGTCTGCATGATCTTCATGTACATTTGGCCGGGCATGACGTTGTGGCTGCCGAACTATCTCTACGGGAATTGAGAAAACCTGATGGTGAGGAGACGCGCCGGAGCGCGTCGCGCGGAGGCGGGGCTTCTCGAACCAAAGCGATCCGTCAGGATCGCGTTAGCAAACATGAGGCGAGTTCGGGGCCGCCTCGCCCGTCGAGGCTCGCTGCGCTCGCACCTCAGGATGAGGCGGAACAGGGATTTGCTTGTGGCCCCATTTACGCCGCTCGCCCGCTTGTGATTTGATGCCGCCCGCATTCACCGGGAAATCGTTGCCGTGCCACCGTCCGATCTCGCTTCGCTCACCGCCACCCAAATCTCCGTCGATCTCGCTCACGGCATGGTGTCCGCCGAGGAGGTGACCCGCGCCTGTCTCGATCGCATCGCCGCGGTCGAGGACGAGGTGCAGGCATTCGTCAGCCTCGATCCGGAGCACGCGCTGGCGCAGGCGAAGGCGCTCGACCGGCATCGTCTCTCCGGTTATCCGATCGGGCCGCTGCACGGCATTCCGGTGGCGGTGAAGGACATCTTCGACACCGCCGACCTGCCGACCGAGTACGGTTCGCCGCAACTCGCCGGCCATCGCCCGCGCGACGATGCGCAGGTGGTGGCGCGGCTGCGCGCCGCCGGCGCGGTGATCATCGGCAAGACCGTGACCACCGAATTCGCCTATTTCCATCCGGGCAAGACGCGTAATCCGCACGATCTCAACCGCACGCCCGGCGGCTCGTCGTCCGGCTCCGCCGCCGCGGTCGCGGCCGGCATGGTGCCGCTGGCGATCGGTTCGCAGACCAACGGCTCGGTGATCCGCCCGTCGACGTTCTGCGGCGTGTTCGGCCTCAAGCCGAGCCACGGTCTGGTCGGGCGGACCGGCGCGCTGTCGCTGTCGCGCACGCTCGATCATATCGGCGGCTTCGCCCGCTCGCTCGAGGACATGGCGCTGCTGATGGATGCAATCGCCGGTTATGACGCGGGCGATCCGGATTCGCGGCGCTACGCGGCGCCGGCGTTCCGCCAGACGCTGCATGAGCCGCCGCCGATCACGCCGCGCTTTGCCTTTGTGCGCACGCCGATGTGGGACCGCGCCGATGCCGCGACCCGCGACGCCATCGAGGCGCTGGCGCGCGATGTCGGCGCGGAAGAGATCGAACTGCCGGCTTATGTCGCGGAGGGATGGGAGGCGCAGCGCGTCATCATGGCGGTGGAGATGGCCGCCAATCTCGGTCAGTACGTCGAGCGTGGTGCGGTCAGCCCGCAATTCCGCGATCTGATTGCTGAGGGCCGCGGCATCACCGCGACGCAATATCTCGCCGCGGTGCGCGACGGGCGCCGTTATGCGCAGTCGCTCGCCGAGATTTTCGAGCAGGTCGCGGATGCGATCCTCACGCCGTCGGCCAAGGGACCGGCGCCGGATCTCGCGACCACCGGCGATCCGGTGTTCTGCACGTTCTGGACGCTGACGGGATTGCCCGCGCTTAACGTGCCGCTGCTGACCAGTCCGGAAGGATTACCGGTCGGCGTGCAACTGATCGGCGCGGACGGCCGCGACGCGCGGCTGTTGCGCACCGCCGCGTCGCTGATCGAGCGTGCCGGGTAGGCGGGTTCGGCGGAATCCTGCCCCGTTTCGGTGGGAAGAGCAGAGTCGACCTCTCACTCCGCCTCATCCTGAGGAGCGCCCAACGGGTCCGCGCAAAGCGCGGCCCGATGACAGGCTCCGGCGCGTCTCGAAGGACGAGGCGGCCGGTGAAACCCTCGCCCCGTGTAACGGGGAGAGGGTGGCGAGCGTGCAACGCGAGCCGGGTGAGGGGCGAGACCACGGCACATTTCTCACCACGTCATGCGCGGACTTGT
>MKWA01000024.1:365516-405148 GCA_001899285.1 Rhizobiales bacterium 64-17 | reverse complement strand
AATGCGTGTCCGCGCTGGACCATGTCCTCCAGCCGGTACTTCATGTTGTCGCGCAGATAGTCGAAGCCGAGTTCGTTGTTGGTGCCGTAGGTCACGTCGCAGGCATAGGCGGCCTTGCGCTCCTCGTCGTCCATGCCGTGGACGATGACGCCGGTGGTCAGGCCAAGGAAATTGTAGATCTGCCCCATCCATTCGCTGTCGCGCTTGGCGAGGTAGTCGTTGACCGTCACCACGTGCACGCCGCGGCCAGCGAGCGCATTGAGATAGACCGGCAGGGTCGCGACCAGGGTCTTGCCTTCACCGGTCCGCATCTCGGCGATCCGGCCCTCATGCAGCACCATGCCGCCGATCAACTGCACGTCGAAATGCCGCTGGCCCAGCGTCCGCTTGGCCGCCTCGCGGACGGTGGCGAAGGCCGGGACCAAGAGGTCGTCGAGGCTCTTGCCGGCCTCGAGCTGCTGGCGGAACTCGGCGGTCCGCGCCCGCAGCGCCTCGTCGGACAGCGCCGCGATTTCCGGCTCCAGCGCGTTGACCTCGGCAACGCGGGGGTTATAGGTGCGAATCCGGCGGTCGTTTGCCGAACCGAAAAGCTTGCGGGCCACTGCGCCGAGCATGAATGTCCTTAACCTTTGCCGCTAATCTGATGCCGCCAACCCCGAACGAGCCTCCGCCGCCCACCGGGTGTCGCTGGGAAGCGACCGGAAATGCGGCATTTTCAACGTCAAAGACGTGCGTGGAGGCACGCGGAGACAGGCCCGGGCGAGAGATAGGAGTGGGTCAAACCCTTGTCAATCGGCCGGTTTCGCGCGGCCTGACCGATTGTCAGGCTCCTGGTTAAGCCTCCGGCGCGGCCGCGCGACCCCATCGCGCTCCCTTCGGCCCCTTCGGCCATTGCAAAGCCACGATCGTTAGGCGAGTGTCCCGCGCCGTCCGCGTGGCCGGCCGTCACCGGACCGACTTTTACAGCCGTCCCTTACCGCCCAAAACCCTGACCGACAGGTCGAACCCTATGGATCGCGTCATGCTCTCGCGCACGCTGCCCGCCGCCGCTGCGGCCCTTGTCCTGCTCGCTTCTGCGCTGCCGGCGCTGGCCCAGGACGACCCCGTTCTGGCCAAGGTCAACGGCGTCGAAATCCGCCAGAGCGATGTCGCGCTCGCCGAGGAAGAGGCCGGCGGCCAGCTTCCGGCGATGGCGCCGGACGCCAAGCGCGACTACCTCGTCGCCTTCCTGAGCGACATGATCGTCGTCGCCCAGGCGGCCGAGAAGCAGAAGATCGCCGACACCGCCGAGTTCAAGCGCCGCCTCGCCTTCAACCGCAACCGTCTGCTGATGGACGAGATGCTGCAGAAGGAAGGCAAGGCCGCCGTCACCGACGCCGCGCTGCGCAAGGTCTATGACGAGGCCGTCAAGCAGATGGGCGACGAGCAGGAAGTGCGCGCCCGCCACATCCTGGTGGAGACCGAGGATCAGGCCAAGGAAATCGTCGCCGAACTCAAGAAGGGCGCGAATTTCGAGGAGTTGGCCAAGACCAAGTCGAAGGATCCGGGCGCGGCCGCGCAGGGCGGTGATCTCGGCTACTTCACCAAGGAACAGATGGTGCCGGAATTCGCCGACGCCGCGTTCAAGATGGAGAAGGGTCAGGTGTCAGACCCGGTGAAGAGCCAGTTCGGCTGGCACATCATCCGCGTCGAGGACAAGCGCAAGAAGCCGGCGCCGGAGTTCGATGCCGTCAAGGCGCAGCTCGAAACCTACGTCACCCGCAAGGCGCAGGCCGATCTCGTCACCAAGCTGCGCGACAGCGCCAAGATCGAGCGGCTCGACAAGAAGGACGACGCGAAGCCGGCGGACGCCAAACCGGATGCGAAGCCGGCCGCGCCGGCGAAGAAGTAATCACCACCAAAATACTGCCGCGAATTCTCGTGGCCGGAATAGAGGCGTTCTCTTGAACACCTATGTTCCGGCCACGATGCTTATGGGATAACCACGACGAGTCGCGGACGCCGATCCCGCTGCGTCCGGCCACCACCGGAAGACCGTCATGGCTGCCTCCTCGCCCGTTTCCCCGCTCGCGCCCACCTCCGTCCCCGATATGCCGGCGATCGCCGGCGTCAGGCTCGCCACCGCCGCGGCCGGCATCCGCTACAAGGGCCGCACCGACGTGCTGCTGGTGCTGATGGACAAGGGCACGACCGCGGCCGGCGTCTACACCCGCTCGAAATGCCCGTCGGCACCGGTCGAGTGGTGTCGCAAGATGCTCAAGGGCGGCAAAGGACGTCCCTTGGCACGCGCGCTGGTGGTCAATTCCGGCAATGCCAATGCCTTCACCGGCAAGAGCGGCCGCGACGCGACCAAACTCACCGCCGACATCGCCGCGAAGGCGACCGGCTGCAAGCCCTCTGAAATCTTCCTCGCCTCGACCGGCGTGATCGGCGAACCGCTCGATGCGCGCAAGTTTCAAGGCGTGATGGGCGATCTCGTCGCGCAGGCTGCACCGGGCGCGTTCCTCGATGCGGCCAAAGCGATCATGACAACCGATACATTTCCAAAGGTGGCGACCGCCAAGGTGAAGCTCGGCAGCGCCACCGTCACCATTGGTGGCATTGCCAAGGGCGCCGGCATGATCGCGCCGGACATGGCGACGATGCTGTCGTTCGTGTTCACCGATGCGCCGATCGCCGCGCCGGCGTTGCAGAAGGTTTTGAGCGAGACCGTCACCGACACGTTCAATGCCGTGACCATCGACGGGGACACCTCGACCTCCGACACGCTGATGGCATTCGCCACCGGCGCCGCTGCCGCAAAAGGCGCACCGCGCATCAGCAAGGCGTCAGATAAACGCCTGACCGCGTTCCGCAAGGCGTTCGCCAAGGTGCTGGCCGACCTGTCCGAGCAGGTGGCCCGCGACGGCGAAGGCGCGCGCAAGCTGATCGAGATCACCGTCGAGGGCGCGAAATCGAAAGCCTCGGCGCGGCGCATCGCCATGTCGATCGGCAATTCGCCGCTGGTGAAAACCGCCATTGCCGGCGAGGACGCCAACTGGGGCCGCGTCGTCATGGCGGTCGGCAAGGCCGGCGAGCCGGCCGACCGCGATAAACTGTCGATCTGGTTCGGCGGCATCCGCGTCGCGCACAAGGGCGCGCGCGATCCGAACTACGATGAGGCGGCGGTCTCGGCGCGGATGAAGGAGCCGAAGATCATGCTGAAGGTCAACCTCGGCCTTGGCAGCGGCCGCGACCGCGTGCTGACCTGCGATCTCACCAAGGAATACGTGGCGATCAACGGCGACTACCGGTCGTGACCGCACGGTTAAGCACACGTTAACGGCGCGCGCGTTGCATTTGTGAAAATCGTCAAAACCTCCTTAAGCCCTGCTGCCTAGTGTCGGAGCCACGGCCGTGAGCATGAAAACTGTTCTTGTCGCGGCCTGCGCCCTCGTCGATGCGGATGGCCGCGTGCTGCTGGCACAACGTCCACCCGGAAAGTCGATGGCGGGACTGTGGGAGTTTCCCGGCGGCAAGGTCGAGCCCGGCGAGCGGCCGGAGGAAACGCTCATTCGCGAATTGCGGGAGGAGCTTGGAATCGCCGTCAGTGAGCCGTGCCTCGCGCCGCTGACCTTCGCCAGTCACGTCTATCCGGACTTCCATCTACTGATGCCGCTTTATGTGTGCCGGCGATGGGAGGGCATCGCGCGCCCGCTGGAAGGACAGGAGCTGACCTGGGTCAAGCCGAGCCGGCTTCGGGATTATCCGATGCCGCCAGCCGACGAACCGCTGGTGGCGCATCTGGTGACGCTTCTTTGATCCACCGACGAACCATGAGGATCGCGCCGATGGATACTCGTCTTCGCTCCGCCGTCTTGCGCTTTGCCGGCGACACGCGCGGCGCGACCGCGATCGAATATTCCTTGGTTGCCGGCGGCGTCGCCTGCGCCATCGCCACCACCATCACGATGCTCGGCGGTTCGGTGCAGGCGATGTGGACGGCGGTGAAGGACGCGCTGCCGTAATCTCAGGAACCTCGGCGGCCGCCCGGATCGCCGCTTCGGTCGCCCAGCACATCGGCGAGCCGCACCGTTGCCGAACCCGGTTTCAGCGGCTGCTGCTGGCTCGCATGCGGCGCCCAGCCTGACAGCCAGACGATCTCGAAGGTTGCGTGCACGCGCCGATCCGAATCCGAGAAATTATCGGAATAAACCTGCAGCACCTGCGCCAGTGTCTCGCGCCGTAGCGGCGCACGGCGGCGCTCGCGCAGGATGTTGGTCGCGCCCATGCGCCGCAGATCGCGCATCAAGTCATAGGCGCTGTCGTAGCGCACCGTGAGCCGATCCGAATCCACCACCGGCAACGCGAAGCCGGCACGTTGCAACAGCCCGCCGAGGCTGCGCACATCGACAAATGGCGCGACGCGCGGCGACACGCCGCCCTCGACCACGCTCTCGGCTTCGGCGAACGCTTCGCGCAATTCGGTGAGCGTATCGCCGCCAATCAAAGCAGCGAGGAACAGTCCATCCGGCTTGAGCGCGCGCCGCACCTGCGCCAGCGTGCCGGGCAGATCGTTGACGAATTGCAGCGACAGCAGCGACACGACGAGATCGAGCGAACCGTCAGCGAATGGCAGCGCCTCCTCGTCGGCCAGCACCTGCAACCCACCATCGCGCACGACGTGATGCGCTGCATGCACCGTCAGCGCGCCGCGCGCCGCGAGCACGCGCCGCGCATGATCGCCCGGCGTGCCGAGATCGACCGCGCGCTCGAACCGCCGCGTCACCACCGACAAGCGCGATTCCAGATCATCGGCGGCATGGGCGAGGAGGAAGTCCGCAGTCCCGTGCGTCCCTGTCTGCCGGGCGGCGCGGCGGCGGCGCAAGTCGAGCAGCCTGCGGTCGAATAATTGCGGGGCGGACACCATGTCACGAACCATGCCACGGCGGCGGCGGCAATGACACCGACTTGGTGCCGGTGCTAGCATCGCCTTTATGCCGAAGGCGGATGCGATCGAGCACCCTGCGCCCCGCTGGCGTGCGCTGTGGCGCGGCGGCGGCCGCGCGCTGGCGGCGCTGCGCGATCTCGCTTTGCCGCCGGTCTGCGCCTCCTGTCGCGATCCGCTCGGCGCCGGCGAGGGACTGTGCCCGGCCTGCTGGTCGCGGATGTCGTTCATCGCCCCGCCTTATTGCCCGCGTCTCGGCATCCCGTTCGTCTACGATCCCGGCCCCGGCCTTCTCTCGATGGAGGCGATCGCATCGCCGCCGACCTATGACCGCGCCCGCGCCGCCGTGCGCTACGACGACGTGGCGCGCGACCTCGTGCACGCCCTGAAATATGCCGACCGGCTCGACCTCGCGCCGATCATGGGCGGCTGGATGGCGCGCGCCGGCCACGAACTGCTCGCCGACGCCGACGCGCTCGTCCCGGTGCCGCTGCATTGGCGGCGGCAATGGTCGCGGCGAACCAACCAGTCTGCGGCGCTCGCGGCCGGCATTGCCCGGATCGCTGCGGTTCCCGTGCTGCATGGCGCGCTGCGCCGCGCCCGCGCCACGCCGCAGCAGGTCGGCCTGTCGAAGAACGAACGGGCGGTGAACGTCCAGGGCGCGTTCCGGGTGCCGCCGGAGCGCAAGGCCGAGATCGCCGGCCGCCGGGTTGTTCTGGTCGACGATGTGCTGACCTCGGGCGCCACGGTCGAAGCCTGCGCCAAGGCGCTGTCGCGGGCCGGCGCCGCCCATGTGGACGTCCTGGTGTTCGCGCGGGTTGTGAGCCCTGCCCGGACGCCCATATAAAGCGGTACAGGGCGACGGCCTGCCGCCGCCTGCGCATTCTGCAAATTCGCCCACAGGTCCGTGATGGCTCCCGTCGAAATCTACACCACCCGCTACTGCCCTTATTGCGTCGCCGCCAAGGCGCTGCTGACGCGCAAGAACGTGCCGTTCACCGAGATCGATATCGCCGGCAACTACGAGCGCCGCGACGAGATGATCGAGCGCGCCAACGGCCGGACCACGGTGCCGCAGATTTTCATCGGCACGACCCATGTGGGCGGCAGCGACGACCTGCATGCGCTCGAGCGCGCCGGCAAGCTCGATCCGCTGCTGGCCAACCGCTGACCGGCGCAAATGACACCGTGAGCACGTGACCCCATGAGCACCAGCGGCACTTTCAAGGCCGGCCTGATCCAGATGCGCTCGGGCCTGACGCCCAGAGCGAACATCGACGCGGCCGCGACATTGATCGCGCAGGCCAAAGCCGCCGGCGCCGATTACGTGCAGACGCCGGAGATGACCAACATCCTGGCGCTCAAGCGCGAGGATCTGCTGGCGCAGATCACCAGCGAGGAGAACGATGCTTCGCTCGCCACGCTGCGCGAGATCGCACGCCAGCACAAAATCCATCTGCATGTCGGCTCGCTCGCCATCAAGAGCAGCGACGAACGCGCCAGCAACCGCTCGTTCCTGATCGACCCGGCGGGCGAGATCGTCGCGCGCTACGACAAGATCCATATGTTCGATGTCGATCTCGACAACGGCGAGAGCTATCGCGAGTCGCGCAACTTCGCGCCGGGCGATCTCGGCGTCGCCGCCGATCTGCCGTGGGGCCGGCTCGGCCTGACGATCTGCTACGACCTGCGCTTCCCGGCACTGTTCCGCGCGCTGGCCGATGCCGGCTCGATCTTCCTCAGCGTCCCCGCCGCCTTCACCAAGCCGACCGGCGAAGCGCACTGGCATATCCTGCTGCGCGCCCGCGCGATCGAAAACGGCGCGTTCGTCCTCGCCGCCGCGCAGGGCGGTAAACATGAGAATGGCCGCGAGACCTACGGCCACTCGCTCGTCGTCGATCCATGGGGCCGCGTCATCGCCGAGGGCGGTCTCGAGCCCGACGTGATCATGGCCGAGATCGACCCCGCCGCCGTGACCGCCGCGCGCTCGCGTGTGCCGTCGCTGCAACACGGGCGCCGCTTCGAGATCGAAGCGCCGATGAGCGAGCCGGCGCATCTCCACGCCGTCAAGAGACCCGCATGATCCGCTATTCCCTGAACTGCAAGAACCGGCACACATTCGAAAGCTGGTTTCAGGATTCGTCCGCGTTCGACCGGCAGGTGAAGCGCAAGCTGGTCGCGTGTCCGCAGTGCGGCGACACCAGGATCGAAAAGACGATCATGGCGCCGCAGGTATCGGATTCGAAGCGCGCGACGCGCCGCAAGGCGGTGGAGACGATGCTCGACCGGCCCGCGTCGAAGCCCGCTGACGCCATGGCGACCGCGCCAGAGTCGACGCCGTCCGACGCCATGACCATCGCGTCGCCGCAGGAACGCGAGCTGCGCGCCAAACTCAAGGAGTTGCGCGAGCACATCGTCAAGAACTCCGACCATGTCGGCGCGCGGTTTCCCGAGGAAGCGCGCAAGATGCACTACGGCGAAACCGAGCATCGCTCGATTCATGGCGAAGCGTCGATGGAAGAAGCGCGCGAACTCGCCGAAGAGGGAATCGAGTTCTATCCGGTGCCGGTGCTGCCCGACGAACGGAATTGACCCGCTCTGCTCTTCCGATACGAATATCAAACATGAATTGTGATCTATTGGAGATTTAACCGCGCATATTAAATTAGAACAAAACAACAACGCAGTTACTGCGGTCACTGTGTTCTGCCCGCTTATCCGCCAATGACAGCAGGCATGCGTTATCACCCCTGTTGTTTGCGGCGCGGGGGACGCCGGAAGTTCTTTCGTCCCTCATTCCATGAATGAGGGGGACGGAGCGCCGCGAAGCGCAACGTCTTAGCCTTCCACTCAACCTCGCGGCGGAGTGGAGCGCATCTCCCTCGCTAAAGAGAGACACGCGCGCCTTGCGGCGCTCCATCATCGCGGCGTTTTCGCTCCCCGGGACCGTGCTTCCGGGGCGCGGACAGACAGGATTTGCGCCCCGTCATGGTCCCGCAGGCTTTGGCCCGCGTTCGTCCTACCCCGTCCAGCCCTTGCGGGCGGCCCCACTTAGTTGGGGCGGACGGCAAACCCAGGGCGTCCCGGACATGCGGGTGCGAACCGCAGCGCGGGCGCCGCATCGTGCACGGGCCACATCTCCGGCCCGCGACCCCGGTCGGGTCTTGCGACACGCCGGACTGCTCCACCATCAAGACGCCTCATGATGACGCCCCTCGTGAGCAGGACGGAGATAGGATTATAGGCATATAGGAAGAAAGTCAAGAGGCAACATAGCCCTCATGGTGAGGAGCCCGGCAAAGCCGGGCGTCTCGAACCATGGGCGGCTGCGGGACTGGGGCCGCCACATCCTTCGAGACGCCGCGCTCCGCGCGGCTCCTCAGGATGAGGCGGAGTGAGAGTGGCGCTTCTCTCTCCACGTCATGCGCGGACTTGTTCCGCGCATCCACGACTTCCTTCATTTTCATCGAGACAAAGTCGTGGATGGCCGGGACAAGCCCGGCCATGACGAGGTGGGAGTTGAGCCCCTCATCCGGCGCGCTCCGCTCGCCACCCTCTCCCCGTCAACGGAGCGAGGATTTCAACGACGCCTCATGTCTCGACGATGCGCGACTGCCAGTCGGCGGCGTGGCGCGGGTCGCGCGGACCATGCGGCAGGCCGAGATAGGACTGCGAGCGCATCTCGGTGAGGCGCGAGGCGGTGCGCTTGAACTCCTGCCGCTCGATGCCTTCGTCGGCGACGTAAAGATCGTCCGGTTCCGCCTGCGCGGACGCGACCAGCTTCACCGCGTGATCGTACAACGTGTCGATCAGGATGATGAACCGCTTCGCCTCGTTGCGGCGCGTGTAATCCATGCGCGGAATATGCGCGATGATCAGCGTATGGAAATCGTGCGCGAGGCGCAGATAGTCCGACGCACCGAGCGGCTGGCTGCACAGGTCGGCGAAGGAGAACCGCGCGACGCCCATCGCGGCCTGCGGCACCTCGACCTTGCGGCCCTTCACCGTCAGAGTGACGGGCTTGCCCTCTTCACCGCCGGTCAGCCGCGTCCACGCCTCGTCGAGCGCGCGCGCGGCCGCATCATCATCCGGCACGTACCAGACCGGCAGGCCGGTCATCTTTTCCAGTCGGTAGTCGGTGCGCGCATCGAGCCGCACCACTTCCACATGCTTGAGCAAGAGATCGATGAACGGCAGGAACAGCGCGCGGTTGAGGCCGTCCTTGTAGAGATCGCGCGGCGCGGTGTTGGAGGTCGCCACCAGCACAACGTTGCGCGCGAACAGATGCGTGAACAGCCGGCCGAGGATCATCGCGTCGGCGATGTCGTTGACATAGAACTCGTCGAAGCACAGCAGCCAGCTTTCCTCGGCGATCGCCTCGGCGGCGATCTCCACCGGATCGGTCTTCTCGTGCAGGTCGCCATTCTTGATGCGGGCGCGGATATCCGCCAGCCGCTCGTGCACATCGGCCATGAATTCGTTGAAGTGCGCGCGGCGCTTGCGCTGCACCGGCGTCACCTCGAAGAACAGATCCATCAGCATGGTCTTGCCGCGGCCGACATCGCCGTGCACGTAAAGACCCTTGATCGGTCCGCTCGCCGCCGCGCCGCGGCTGAACAGCCAGCCGAGCGCCGAGGACTTGCGCGCCGAGCGGCGCAAAATGATCCGCTCCTCCAGCCGCGCGTAATGCGCGACCAGCGACACTTGCGCCGGGTCGGCTTCGATCCGTCCGGAATTGACGAGTTCGGTGTAACGGGCGCTGAGGGAATTGGGCATCGGCGGCGGGAACAGGCGACGGAAGCCGGTTCTTATCGCGCCGCAGCGGCGATGTCACATGCGACCATCCGCCAAGCGCCACAACCGCGCGAAAAGCGGGCACATGCCTGCCTCTTCACCATGCGCGCGACGCAGAGGCGGTCCGCATCCGCTATTGGCGCGTCACAACGCGGTCGCAAAAATGCTGCGATGCACCAATATAGCGCTCATGTCACGGCGATTCGGACCACCGCATCGCCGCACGGGGAACGACGGAAACGACACCAGCGACGGGCGCAAGACAAATCATAACGACCAGGCACGAACGAAAGGACTGGCCATGATCGAAGCGCTCCCGGACGGCGGCACGATCCGCAAACTGTGGATCGGCGAAAGCGCGCTGCTGCGCGACCATTTGCTGCGGCTCGACGGCGACAGCCGCGCGCGCCGTTTTGGCGGCGGCGTCTCCGACGCCCGCGTGATCCAGTATGCCGACACCGCGCTGACGCCGGGCGCCATCGTCTACGGCTTCCTCATCGACGGCACGCTGCGCGGCGTCGCGGAAATGCGCCGTGCCGGTTTGCCGCTGGCGACACTTGTCACACCCGTTGCGGAGGTGGCGCTCAGCATCGAGACACCGTGGCAGAGCCATGGCGTCGGTAGCGCGCTGCTGGAGCGCACGCTGCTCGCGGCGCGCAACCGCGGCATCAAGACCCTGCACATGCAATGCCTCGCCGACAACCGGCGCATGCAGCAACTCGCGGCCAAGTTCAACGCCGACCTGACATTCGAGACCGGCAGCGTGATCGGCGAGGTCGATCCGCGACGGCCGAACCCGCTGTCGCTGCTGCGCGAGTGGGTCGAGGACAGCCAGAGCCTCACGCGGGCGATGCTCGACGTGCAGACGCGGATGCTCAGGGCGGGGTAGCGTTATCATCTGCCATAAGGCTCGCTCTCTCCTCTGTTCATTCCCGCGAAAGCGGGAATCCACTCTTAAGCGTGGGTCCCCGCTTTCGCGGGGACGAACGGGGAGACAGGATAAATCAGCTCAACCCCACAATGGATAAACCTGCTCGGCCACATACGGGCCGCCGCCGGTGGAGGCGCGCGAGGAATACAGCACGAACCGCGACACCGGCACGGTGAGCGGCGTGAAATAACCGCGCTGCGACAGCCACTCCGCGACCGCGAGACTGGACGTGTCGCGCAGCCGCGCCAGCGTCACGTGCGGTGTGAACTTGCGCCCCTCGGCGGGAAGGCCAAGCCGCCGCATCAGCCGCTCATGCTCCGCCTGCAGCTCCAGCAGCGCCGCCTCGGGCTCCACCGTGGCGATCAGCGCACGCGGCTTGCGGCCGCCGAACGACGCGAGGCCGGTGATGCGCAGCGTGAACGACGCGCGATCGACCTGCGCCAGCGTTGCCGCGATCTCGCGCGCCACTGGCGCCTCGATGTCGCCGATGAAGCGCAGGGTGACGTGATAGTTCTCCGGATCGATCCAGCGCGCACCGTGCAACCCGCCGCGCATCAGCGACAGATGCTGCGTGACGTCGGGCAGGATCGCGAGACCGGTGAACAGCCGCGGCATCGTCAGGTTTTCTTTGCCGCGCGCGAAGGATTTGACCGCACTTGCGCGATCAGCTCCTCGACCGTCGGCAGAATGCGCTTGACGATCACATCGACGCCGGCAGCGTTGGGATGGATGCCGTCCTGCTGGTTGAGCGCGCGATCGGTGGCGACACCGTCGAGGAAGAACGGATAGAACAACACATCGTACTTCTTCGCGAGCGCCGGGAAGATCGCGTTGTAGCGGGTCTCGTAGTCCGCGCCCATGTTCTTGCCGGCGAGCATGCCGGCCAGCAGCACCTTGATGTTGCGCTCTTTCAGTTTGGCGAGGATGCCGTCGAGCGCCTTTTCGGTGACGGCCGGATCGATGCCGCGCAAGAGATCGTTGGCGCCGAGCGCGAGGATCACCGCTTCGGTGCCGTCCGGCACCGACCAGTCGACGCGCTCGAGCCCGCCGGTCGTGGTGTCGCCGGACACGCCGGCATTGGCGATCTCGATCGTCTCGCCTTTCGCCTTCAGCGCGGCAGCGAGCTTCGCCGGAAACGCATCCGGCCCCGGCAGGCCGTAGCCGGCCGTGAGCGAATCGCCGAAGGCGACGATCTTCACCGGCGCGTTCTGTGCCAAAGCGACACCGGACAGCCCTACCGCTGACACAAGTGTGAGCACAATCAGCGCCACCACCCGCTGGACCAGACGGGCTTTCTTCCCATATGAGCGGGGCTGCAACCGGATCTCCTGCATGACCTCTCCGTCTTCTGAAAGCTCCGCCGTCGCGCTGACGGGGGTCAATCTCTCGCTCGGGCAAGGCGCCGCCCGCGTGCATATTCTCAAGGATATCGACCTGCATATAGGCCGTGGCGAGGCGGTTGGCATGGTCGGGCCGTCCGGATCGGGCAAATCGACGCTGCTGATGGTGATGGCCGGGCTGGAGCGGCCCAACGCCGGCACCGTGAACGTCGCCGGACAGGCGCTCGACACTATGGACGAGGACGCGCTGGCGCGGTTTCGCGGCCGGCACGTGGGCATCGTCTTCCAGTCGTTCCACCTGATCCCGACCATGACGGCGCTGGAGAATGTCGCGGTGCCGCTCGACATGGCCGGCGATCCGCAGAGCCAGGAGAAGGCGCGCGACGAGCTGACGCGCGTCGGGCTCGGCGAGCGGCTGCATCACTATCCCGCGCAACTGTCCGGCGGCGAGCAGCAGCGCGTGGCGCTCGCCCGCGCGCTGGCGCCGCATCCTGAAATCCTCGTCGCCGACGAGCCGACCGGCAATCTCGACGAATCGACCGGACGGCAGATCATCGACCTGATGTTCGAGGGCCACCGTGCGCGCGGCACGACCTTGATCCTCGTCACTCACGATCACAGCCTCGCCGCGCGCTGCCAGCGCGTGATCCGGCTGCGCTCCGGCCGCATCGACGATGCGGACACCGCCGAGATCGCGCAGAAGGTGCGGCGCCTGTGAGCGTCATCGCGTCATCGCCCGCGCCGGCCTCGCGATTTCTCGCGCTGCGCTTCGCCGCGCGCGAATTGCGCGGCGGCCTGAGCGGCTTCTATGTGTTCATCGCCTGCATCGCGCTCGGCGTGATGGCGATCGCCGGCGTCGGCTCGCTCGCCGGCAGTCTCGCGGACGGATTGGCGCGGCAGGGCCGCGTGATCCTCGGCGGCGATCTGTCGTTCTCGCGCATGCACCAGCCGATCGAACCGAACGAGCGCACGGTGCTGCAACGTTACGGCACCGTGTCCGCCGTGATGACCATGCGGGCGATGGCGCGCACCGCCGATGGCCGCGCCGCGCTCGCCGACGTGAAAGCGGTCGATGGCCTCTATCCGCTCACCGGCGCGGTGACGCTCGATCCGGCGATGCCGTTCGCCGATGCGCTGGCGCAACGCGACGGCGTTTATGGCGCGGTGGCGGCGCCGGATTTCCTGACGCGGCTGTCGTTGAAAGCCGGCGACCGCATCACCATCGGCGGCGCGACATTCGCGTTGCGCGCCGCGCTCGCCAGCGAACCGGACAAGCTCGCCGGCGGCATCGGCTTCGGTCCGCGCCTCATCATGAGCGCGGACGGCCTCGCCGCCACCGGGCTCATTCAGCCCGGCAGCCTGGTGCGCTATACCTATCGCGTTTCTTTGCCTGCGGGCAGCAACAGCGACGCGACGCTCGAACCGATGGTCGCGGCGGCGCGTACCGCGCTGCACGATGCCGGCTTCGATATCCGCACCCGCACCAACGCCTCGCCGCAACTGGAACGCACGGTCAACCGCTTCACGCAATTCCTCACCATCGTCGGCCTCACCGCGCTGCTGGTGGGCGGCGTCGGCGTCGCCAATGCGGTGCGCAGCCATCTCGACCGCAAGCGCGAGTCGATCGCGGCGATGAAGGCGCTCGGCGCCACCGGCGCGCGGGTGTTCGCGATCCATCTCATTCAGGTGCTGGCGCTCGCCGTGGTCGGCAGCGCCATCGGCCTCGTGCTCGGCGCGATCCTGCCGTATGGCGTTGCGTCGGCGTTTCGCGCCATCGCGCCGCTGCCGATCGAACCCTCCATCCAGCCGCATGAACTGGCGCTCGCCGGCCTGTACGGCCTGATGGTCGCATTGGCGTTTGCGCTCTGGCCACTCGGCCGCGCGCATGATGTGCCGGTCGCGGCGTTGTTCCGCGACCGTGTCGATACCGGCCGCCGCTGGCCGCGCCGCCGCTACATGATCGCAACGGTGATTGCCGCCGCCGCGCTGATCGCCATCGCCGTCGGCATGGCCTACGACCGCAAGGTGGCGATCATCTATGTGATCGCCGCCGGGGCGGTGTTCGTGCTGCTGCGCTTCGTCGCGACCCTGCTGATGCGCGGTGCCGCCGCGCTCGGCCGACCGCGCTCCACCGTGTGGCGGATGGCGATCGCCAACATCCACCGGCCTGGCGCGCTGACGCCGGCCGTGGTGATGTCGCTCGGCCTCGGGCTTGCGTTGCTCGTCACCGTGATCGAGATCGACGGCAATCTGCGCCAGCAGTTCTCCGCCTCGCTGCCGGACAAGGCGCCCTCGTTCTTCTTCCTCGACATTCCCTCACAGGATGCCGACCGCTTCGCCGCGTTCATCCACGACCGCGCGCCGCAAGGCAAACTCGACGAGGTGCCGATGCTGCGCGGGCGCATCGTCTCCGCGCGCGGCGTGCCGGCCGAACAGCTCAATCCATCGCAGGACGCCGCCTGGGTGCTGCAAAGCGACCGCGGCATCACCTATGCGACGAAAATCCCCGAAGGCTCGCGCGTGGTCGAGGGTGACTGGTGGAAACCGGACTATGCCGGGCCGCCGCTCGTCTCCTTCGACAAGAAGATCGCCGACGGCCTCGGCCTCAAGATCGGCGACCCGATCACGGTGAACGTGCTCGGCCGCAACATCACCGCGACCATCGCCAATCTGCGGACCATCGACTGGCAAAGCCTCGGCATCAATTTCGTGCTGGTCTATTCGCCGCAGGCGTTCCGCGGCGCGCCGCATACGCATATGGCGTCGCTGACCTTCCCGAAGGACACGGCACAGGCGCTGGAGCGGCAGCAGGAGGAGCGGCTCATTCGCGAGGTCGCCGACACCTTCCCGAGCGTCAGCAGCGTGCGTGTCAAGGATGCGCTGGACGCGGTCGGCGCCATCGTCGGCAATCTCATTCTCGCGGTGCGCGGCGCAAGCCTGATCACGCTGATCGCCGCCGCGCTGGTGCTCGGCGGCGCGCTCGCCGCCGGTCATCGTCATCGCGTCTACGACGCGGTGATCCTCAAGGCGCTCGGCGCCACCCGCCGGCGGCTGATCGCGATCTATGCGCTCGAATATCTGCTGCTTGCCGCCGCCACGGCGGTGTTCGGCGTGCTCGCCGGCTCGCTCTCGGCCTATGTGATCGTCACCGAATTGATGAACCTGCCGTTCGGCTGGGAGCCGCTGCCGGCACTCGCCGCCTCCGCCGCCGCCATTCTCGTCACGGTGGTGCTTGGCCTTGCCGGAACCGTGCGGGCGCTAGGGCAGAAGCCGGCGCCGGTGCTGCGCAACCTCTAATCGGCAAGCTCTCGCGACAAAGCGCCGCGTTGGCGCCGCGTTGGCCTCTCCACACCGGTTTTGCCGCCAAATCGGGCCCAAAAGCCCCGGCAAAACGCCGTTAACTTTCGGCAAGGGAAGCCGAATCCGGCCCCGCCGCTCTGGCGCACAGCCGGCCGGCACATTAAATTTCCATCCGACACACCGGCCCCTCCGGGCCGGGATTTGGAGAGGGAACTTCGATGTCGGATTTCGACCGGAACATCGCCGCACGGCGGGGCTACACCGCCGATCAGTCGGCGGTCGCAGTCGACGCGGGACTGCGCGCTTACATGATCCGCGTCTACAACTACATGGCCGCCGGCGTGGCGCTCACGGGCATCGTCTCGTGGCTGACCTTCAACGCCGCGGTGACGAGCAACGGCGCCGGCAAGCTGGTGCTGACCTCGTTCGGCCAGATGCTCTATAGCGGCCCGGTGTCGATCGTGCTGCTGCTGGCGACGCTCGGTCTCGTGTTCTTCATGAGCTTCCGCGTCGACCGATTGCAGCCCGCGACCGCGCTCGGCCTGTTCATGCTGTATGCCGGCCTGCTCGGCCTCATGCTGTCGTCGATCTTCCTGTCGTATACCGGCACGTCGATCACCCGCACGTTCTTCATCTCGGCGGCGGCGTTCGGCGCGTTGAGCCTGTACGGCTACACGACGCAGCGTGACCTGAGCCCGATCGGCTCGTTCCTGATCATGGGCCTGTTCGGCATCATCCTGGCGATGATCGTCAACATCTTCCTCAAGAGCACGGGTCTCGAATTCGTGATCTCGGCGGTCGGTGTGCTGATCTTCGCCGGTCTCACGGCGTGGGATACGCAGAAGATCAAGGAGATGTACGACGTCAACGACGACGGCACGATCGCCGGCCGCAAGGCGGTGATGGGCGCGCTGTCGCTGTACCTCGACTTCATCAACCTGTTCCTGTTCCTACTCCGCTTCATGGGTGACCGGCGCTAACGCGCCGTTCCACAGGACAGACCTGAGATGCGCCCCGGCCTCGTGCCGGGGCGTTTTTCGTTTTGCTAGGGGTGAATCCGCCGGGTTGAAGCACACTCTCTCCCGTTCATTCCCGCGAAAGCGGGAATCCACTCTTAAGCGTGGGTCCCCGCTTTCGCGGGGACGAACGGAGGTTAAAATCCCTTCGCCCTGCAGCAGATCAATCTGAATTCTCGATCCATGACCACACCCGCCTCCCTCACCATCCGTCCCGCCACGCCGGCCGACATTCCCGCCATCGCCGCGATCTACGGAGCGTCGGTACGCACTGGTACCGCCTCGTTCGAGCTGGAGCCGCCCGACGAAACGGAGATGGGGAAACGGATGCAGGCGATCCTCGGCGGCGGATTTCCCTACCTCGCCGCCGACTGCGACGGGCGTTTGGCCGGCTATGCCTATGCCGCGCTCTACCGCACCCGGCCGGCCTATCGCTTCACCGTCGAGGATTCCGTTTATGTCGATCCGGCCGTGCAGCGGCGCGGCGTCGGCCGCGCGCTGCTCGATGCGCTGATCGCGGCCTGCGCGCAACGCGGCTTGCGCCAGATGATCGCGGTGATCGGCGATTCCCCCAATCAGGCGCATTCGGTCGCCTTGCATCGCGCCGCCGGCTTTGCCGAGATCGGGCGGCTGCCCGATGTCGGCTTCAAGCACGGTCACTGGTGCGACAGCCTGCTGATGCAGCGCGCGCTCGGCGACGGCGGCACGACCGACCCGGTGGACCGTTAGCGGCGGCGGCGTGCCGGCCGCATCGGCTCCAAGGCGGGCACCAAGGCCGGCACCGCATCCTTCGCCACCTCGCGCAGACAGAACATCAGTTGCGACGCCGCCGGCGACAGCCGCCGCTCCGCCACGGTGACGACGCCGACCGCCAGCGGCTCATGCGGAAACCGCACCGGTAGCATCGCCAGATCGCCACGCTCGATATCCCGCCGCACCACCGCGAGCGGCAGCGCCGCGATCGCGTCCTGCTCGATCATCAGCGTGCGCGACATCAGATAAGAAGTGGTTTCGACGAACGGCTCGGGATTGGCGAGACCGTGCTGTGCGAACAGTTGCAGCACCGAGCTGTGCACGACGCTGTCCGCCGGCGGCAGGATCCAGCGGCAGGCGGCGAGATCGGCGTAGCTGACCGCCCGTCGCGTCAGCGGATGCCGCGCGCCGGCGACCACCACCATCGGCTCGTGCAGCAGCACCTCCTGCGTCAGCCGCTCGCGGGTGTCGATCGGCGCGAGCCGGCCGACGATCATGTCCACCGCGCCGCTGCGCAACTCCTGCACCAGCACGTCCTGCACGCCCTCGATGATCCGCACCGGCGCCTGGCCTGCGCGCTCGCGCATCAGCCGCAACGCCGCCGGCAGCAGCCATGGTAGGCTCACCAGCATGGCGCCGACGCGCACCTCGCCGGCATTGCCGTCCGCGACCGCCTCCAGCTCCTCGGTGATGTGCCGCACCTCGGACTGAATGGTCTTGCCATGCGCCACCAGCGAGCGGCCGAACATGGTCAGCGTCAGGCCGCGGGCGCTGCGCACGAACAGCGGCAGGCCGAGCAGATCCTCGATCTCGCGCAACCCCTTCGACGCCGCCGGCTGGGTGATGTTGAGCATCGCCGCTGCCGCCGACAGGCTGCGTGCCTCGACGATGGCGTCGATCAGCCGCAGATGCCGCAGCTTGAGCCGGTCCATGATCCGGCGGGAACGGGCGGGGTCGGGGCGGGCCATGCGTCACCAATGCCCTACCATAACCATTTGGTTATAGGCTGGCGAGCAGATTTCATGCCGCCGGCTCTCCCGCCTCGCGTATCCTGCCTGAAAGCCTCCGTGAGCAGCAAGGATCGCCGTGCCGAAAATCAGCGGTTTTTCCGTCATTCCCGTCAGCCTTCCGGATGAAGACCCGGAATGGAAATTCGCCGGGCAGAACTATCCGAAGTGGGATGCCTGCATCCTCGCGTTGAAGGCGGACGATGGAACGGTTGGTTATGGCTATGCCGCCGCCTTCACCCATCTCGGCTCCACCAACGCCGCGGTGGAGAGCGTGCTCAAGCGCCTGGTGCCGCTGATCGTCGGCCGCGACTGCCTCGCGATCGAGGAAAACATCCGCATCACCGACAAGGGCATCACCGCCAATCATCCGGCGAAGTCCGGCATCGACTGCGCGCTGCACGACCTCGCCGCGCGCGTGCTGAAGGTGCCGATGTATCACCTGTTCGGTGGCAAGGTGCGCAACAGCATTCCGATCTGCCGCATGCTCGCGTTGAAGAATCCCGAGCAGACCGCCGAGAAGGCGCGCGCCCGCGTTGACGAGGGCTATCGCTGCCTGAAGATGAAGGTCGGCGGCAATGTCGCCGAGGACGTGGCGCGGGTGCGCGCGGTGCGCCGCGCGATCGGCGACGAGGTGAGGCTCACCGCCGATCCGAACATGTCCTATTCGGCCAAGGACGCGATCGCGTTCGTCGAGCGCGCCGCCGAGTTCAACATCGACATGATCGAGCAGCCGGTGCGCGAGTTCGATCTCGAAGGGCTTGCCACCGTGACGCGCGGCGTCTCCATCGCCGTCGAGGCGGACGAGAGCGCGTTCTCGCCGCAGAGCACATTCACGCTGGCGTCGCGCCGCATCGTCGATGCCGTGAGCATGAAGATCACCAAGATGGGCGGGCTGCGCAAAGTGCTGGCCGCCGCGAAAGTGTGCGAGGCGGCGGCGATCGGCTGCCGCATGGGCGCCACCGTCGGCAGCCGGCTTCTGACCGCGCACGCGCTGCATCTGTGCGCGGCGCTGCCGCATCTCACCTATCCGAGCGAGCTCGCCGAATTCCAGCACGTCATGGAAGACCCGTTCGAGGGTCTGACGGTGAAGGACGGCGAGATCGTCATTCCCGACGATGTCGGCCCCGGCGTCAGCCTGCGCAAGGACGTGGCGTGGGCGGCGTGAGTTTGAGAACGATCATCAGCCTTCAACCCCACGAGGAGAATCGCATGTCCCGTTTGAAGTCCGGCACCCTTTCCCCTCGCCTGTCGCGCCGCATGATGCTCGCGGCCGGCGCAACCTTGCTGGCCATCGGCTTTGCCGGCGGTCCGGCAGCGGCGCAGGACGGCATCGTGCGCATGGTGGTGCCGATGGCCGCCGGCGGCCCTGCCGATTTCATCGCGCGCACCATCTCCGAAAAGCTGCGTGAGAAACTCGGCGCCTCGATCATCATCGAGAACAAGCCAGGCGCCAACGGCGCGCTCGGCGGCATGGCGGTCGCCGCCGCGCCGCCGGACGGCAAGACGCTGCTGTTCGCGACCTCGGGCCTCCTCACCATCACGCCGACGCTGGAGCAGAAGAGTTCGTTCAATCCGGCCACCGATCTGACGCCGATCTCCAACGTGGTCGTCAACGGCACGGCGCTGGTGGTGCGCGCCGATCATCCCGCCAACACCATCGCGGACCTGGTCGCGATCTCGAAGAAGGGACCGAAGCCGGTGACGCTCGGCTCCGCCGGCTTCGGCAACATCCTGCATCTCTACGTCGAGGTGCTGAAGGACGCGACCAAGACCGACATCGTGCATGTCCCCTATCGCGGCGTCGCGCCGGCGATGACCGACGCGCTCGCCGGCGTGATTGACGGCCTGTTCGCCGATCTTCCCGCCTCGCTGCCGCAGATCAAGAGCGGCAAGATGAAGGCGCTCGGCATGGTCGGCGAAACCCGCAGCAAGGCGGCGCCTAATATTCCGACCATCGCGGAACAGGGCTATCCGGGCGTCACCGGCGCAAGCTGGTTCGGCCTGTTCGGCCCGCCGAAGATGGACCCGAAGGTCGCAAACGAGGTCGCCGCCAAGGTCGCCGAGGTGCTGCACGACCCCGAGATCGTCGCGAAGTTCGAGGCGCTCGGTTCGGTGCCCTCGCCGACCACGCCGGCGGACTTCGCCAAGCGGATCGAGCAGGACCGCGCGCACTGGGCGCGGGTCATCAAGGAACACAATATCCATCTCGAAAAGTAACGAACCGCGCTATACTTCGACCAATCCCTGAAAGGAGCAGCCATGAAATACAGCAAGAAGGACGCCAAGGCTTACGCCCAGGCCAATATGAAGGGCGTGTGGGCCGCCGCGCTGACGCCGCTGAAGCAGGACTTCGCCATCGACGAGACCGGCTTCCGCTCGAACCTGCGGCATTGGGCCGGCGACCTGAAGATCGACGGCGTGTTCGTCGCCGGCAAGCAGGGCGAATTCTTCTCGATGTCGCTCGACGAGCGCAAGAAGCTGTTCGACATCGCCGCCAGCGAGTTGCAGGGCAAGGCCGGCACCATCATGTCCTGCTCCGACCAGAACATGGACACGGTGATCGAACTGGCAAAGCACGCGCAGAAGTGCGGCGCCGACTACATCGTCGTGCATGCGCCGATCCTGCACTTCACCCACAAGCAGGACGAGTCGCTGTACCAGTACTACAAGTATCTCAGCGACAATCTCGACATCGGCATCGCCATGTGGAGCCATCCGGATAGCGGCTATCTGATGACGCCGCAGACCTGCGCGCGTATCGCCGACCTGCCGAACATCGTCGCGATCAAGTATTCCGTGCCGCGTGAGATGTATATCGAGCTGACCAACCTGACCAAGGGCAAGCTGATCGTCTCGACCGCCTCGGAAGAGGAATGGTTCGACAACATCGTCGAGCTGGGCTGGAAGCTCTATCTGTGCTCGTCGCCGCCGTATCTGCTGCAGACCAAGAACGATCTGCGCATGCGCCAGTACACCGACCTCGCCATGGCGGGGAAGGTCGATGAAGCGCGCAAGATCCGCGACAGCCTCGAGCCGGTGCGTCAGGCGCTGAAGAAGACGCGCCCGGCGGAGAAGCCGCAGGCGCAGCAGAAGTACTGGCAGGAACTGCTCGGTCAGGCCGGTGGTCCGGTGCGCCGGCCGATGCTGCAGCTCACCGATGCGGAGCGCACCGCGATCCGCGCCGCGTTCGAGACCTGCGGGCTGAACACCTCGGCCAAGGCCAACGCCGCCTAAGCTACACGCGACAACGACAAAGGCCGCCGGTTTCCCGGCGGCCTTTTTTATTGTTCCGCGACAACGACGATCAGCGCGTCACCAGCCGGATCGACTTGTCGAGCACGCGCAGCACGCGATCGAGATCGTGGCCGCGGCGCAGGATCAGCCCCGTGGCGGAGATGGCGCTGTAGGCGCCCTGCTTGCGCGCCAGCCGCGGGTCTTTCTCGATGCGGTAGATCGGCACTTCCGACGCGCGGCGAAAAATCGAGAACACGGCGCGGTCTTTCAGGAAATCGATGGCGTAATCGCGCCATTCGCCGGCGGCGACCATGCGCCCGTAGAGGCCGAGGATGCGGTCCAGCTCGCGGCGGTTGAACGTCACATGAGCGGAAACCGCGGGAGCGGCGGCTGGAAACGGCCGCACGCCCCCGGCGAGCTGACTGGGCTCACCCTCACCGAATGCCATCGGCGCCTCCGTCTGACAGAATCGCATGATCGCCCCGCGTCACGGCGCGAGCAAGCGCGAAACAACCCGTCGCGCGTGTGTCGGGACCATCCCGCCATGACATGGGAACCGGTGCTTGTCCCGGCAAGGCGCATCGCCGGCGACCAACCGTGGCAAAACGCGCGATTTTCGCGTGAAAACGCGATCACGCCGACGTTATAGCGATCATAATCATGCCCAATTTCGGTCAAGCCGGCGTCACCCTGAGGGGGGATAAAGCGACAGTTGCCTAAGGCTCGGACGGTCGGGCTCCGGATTCCTCAGCCCCCCAGCCCCCTGGAGTTCGCTCCGTCCGAGCCGATGGCACGAGTGGTTTGTTCGTTCCGCGTACGGTTCAATCCCCAAGACTTTCACGGGCCGGTTTTTACCGGCCCGTTTTTATTTTTGGCTGCTGCTCAATGCGCGTTCCGTCACCCGTCCCGTGGGGAAGGGTCGAAGCGTGCGCGCGGCACGCTCTCTCAATCATCAGAAACTGTTACGGCAGCGGCGCCAGCGCCGCGCCGACGATCGCGCCCGGCTCGCTCGCGGAGCCGCGCTGCACCAGCACCGCGACCGCATCGATCTGTGCGTCGCCACCGGTCACATTCGCCATCGGTAGCGAATACGACACCGGCCCACCGGTCCAATCACCAAGCTTCACCCAGCGCCGCACCACATTGTGATAGACGATGCTGTGGCCGTTGTTCTCACCACGGCCGATCGTGACGTGCACGTTGCGGCTCACCGGGCAGAGCCAGACTTCACCGAGCACCGGACTGGACGCCGCGATATCCTTCGCTGCCGTCGCGGTGATATCGACGCTGCCATCCTTGACCGCCACCGTTACCGGCACGGTCAGCGCGCCGCCGTCGTGCGATTTGGTCACGGCCTGCTCGATCGCCGCCTTGTCGCTGCCGAGCACATAGACCGAACCGCTGATCACTGCCTGCGGCGTGAACACTTCGCGGTCGCCACGGACCTTGGAATAGGCGCGCTGCCGCTTGGTATGGCCGCGCAAAGCGAGCGTGTCCTTCCAGCCGAGATAATCCCAGTAATCGACCGGCAGACTGAGCGCGACCAGCGACGGATCCTGCGCCAGATCGCCGAGCAGCTTGTCGGCCGGCGGACAGGATGAACAGCCCTGGCTGGTGAACAGTTCGACGACACCCCGGACTTCGCCCGCCTGCACGGCGGATGCCACCATCGCGGCGGCACCGGCGAGCAAGGCAAGAGCGAAGCGAGACAAAAACGGCAACGGAGCAGACTCCATCAAGGCACGGTGCAAGGTGCGCTAGTGATAGGCCGCCCCGCCTTCACCCGCCAGTCACGAGCGGGTGACAGGAGCCGCATTCGGGTACCGCACGCAACGCGGCAAACCCGGCGACCAAAACCGGCGACGCGCGCCGCCGGCTGCTGGCGGCTCAAGCCGCCAGTTGCCGCAGCACGTATTGCAGGATGCCGCCGTTACGGAAGTAATCCAGTTCATCGAGCGTATCGATGCGGCACAGCAGCGGAACCTCGCGGCGATCGCCATTGGCACTGGTGATCTCCACCGTCAGCTTCTGCCGCGGCTTCAGATCACCTGCGAGACCGCGGATCGTGACCTTCTCGTCGCCCTTGAGGCCGAGCGACTGCCACGAGGTGCCATCCTCGAACGTCAGCGGCAGCACGCCCATGCCGACGAGGTTCGAGCGGTGGATGCGCTCGAAGCTCTGAGTGATGACCGCGCGCACGCCGAGCAGCCGCGTGCCCTTCGCCGCCCAGTCGCGCGACGAGCCGTTGCCGTATTCGGCGCCGGCGAAGATCACCAGCGGCACCTGCTCCTGCTGGTACTTCATGGCGGCGTCGTAGATCGACATCGCCTCGCCGTCCGGCCAGTGCTTGGTCATGCCGCCTTCGGGGATGTTGCCGTCGGCGCCCTTCATCATGAAGTTCTTGATGCGGATATTGGCGAAGGTGCCGCGCATCATCACTTCATGGTTGCCGCGGCGCGTGCCGTACTGGTTGAAGTCGGCCGGACGCACCTGGTGCTCCGACAAATATTGGCCGGCGGGCGACGTCAGCTTGATCGAACCGGCCGGCGAGATGTGGTCGGTGGTGATCTTGTCGCCGAACATGGCGAGGATGCGCGCATCGACGATGTCGGTCGTCGGCTCCGGCTGCATCGTCATACCCTCGAAATACGGCGGATGCTGCACATAGGTGGAGCCCATGTTCCACTTGTAGGTGTCGCTCGCCGTCGTGCTGATCTTGCGCCAGTTGGTGTCGCCCTTGAACACGTCGGCATACTTCTTCTTGAAGATCGCCGAGGTGACGTACTTTTTGATGAAGGCGTTGATCTCCTTGGTCGTCGGCCAGACGTCCTTGAGATAGACCGGCTTGCCGTCCTTGCCGGTGCCGAGCGGCTCCTCGTCGAGATTCTTGGTCACGCTGCCGGCGAGCGCATAGGCGACGACCAGCGGCGGCGAGGCGAGATAGTTCGCCTGCACGTCCGGCGAGACGCGGCCTTCAAAGTTACGGTTGCCCGACAGCACGGCGGCGGCGACGATGCCGTTGTCGTTGATGGTCTTGGAAATCTCCTCCGGCAGCGGACCGGAATTGCCGATGCAGGTGGTGCAGCCGAAGCCGACGAGGTTGAAGCCAACCGCGTCGAGATCCTTCTGCAGACCCGAGTTCGAGAGATATTCCGCGACCACCTGCGAGCCCGGCGCGAGCGAGGTCTTGACCCACGGCTTCGCCTTGAGCCCCTTGGCCGCAGCCTTGCGCGCGAGCAGACCGGCCGCGATCAGCACGCTCGGATTGGAGGTGTTGGTGCAGGAAGTGATCGCCGCGATCACCACGTCGCCGTGGCCGAGGTCGTCCTTGCGGCCCTCGACCGCGAAACGCTCGCCGTGGCCGTCGGGCTTCTTGTATTCGTTGGTCAGCGCGGTGTCGAAACCGCTCGCCACCGTCTCCAGCGCGAGGCGGCCTTCCGGACGCTTCGGACCGGCCATCGACGGCTGCACATCCTTGAGATCGAGCGCGAGGGTCTGGGTGAACACCGGATCCTTCGCGGTCGAGGTGCGGAACAGGCCCTGCGCCTTGGAATATTTCTCCACCAGCGCGACGCGCGCGGCGGCGCGGCCCGAGGTCTTGAGATAATCGAGCGCGGCCTTGTCGACCGGGAAGAAGCCGCAGGTCGCGCCGTATTCCGGCGCCATGTTACCGATCGTCGCCTTGTCGGCCACCGACAGATGGTCGAGGCCGGGGCCGTAGAACTCGACGAACTTGCCGACCACGCCGAGCTTGCGCAGCATCTGCGTCACGGTGAGCACGAGGTCGGTCGAGGTGACGCCTTCCTTGAGCTTGCCCTTGAGCTTGAAGCCGACCACGTCGGGCATCAGCATCGACAGCGGCTGGCCGAGCATGCAGGCTTCCGCCTCGATGCCGCCGACGCCCCAGCCGAGCACGGCCAGACCGTTGACCATGGTGGTGTGCGAGTCGGTGCCGACCAGCGAATCCGGATAGGCGACTTCGTACATGCCGGTCTTCTTGCCGACCGTCATCTTCTCCTTCTTGGTCCAGACCGTCTGGGCCAGATATTCGAGATTGACCTGGTGGCAGATGCCGGTGCCGGGCGGCACCACCGAGAAGTTCGAGAACGCCTTCTGGCCCCACTTCAGGAATTCGTAGCGTTCCTGGTTCTGCTTGTATTCTTCCTGGACGTTCTTGCCGAACGCCTTGTTATCACCGAAGAAGTTGACGATCACCGAGTGATCGATGACGAGATCGACCGGCACCAGCGGGTTGATCTTCTCGGCGTCGCCGCCGAGATTCTTCATGGCGTTGCGCATGGCGGCGAGATCGACCACCGCCGGAACGCCGGTGAAGTCCTGCATCAGCACGCGCGCCGGGCGGAAGGCGATTTCGTGCTCGAGCGTCTTCTTGCGCGCCCATTTCGAGAACGCGACGATGTCGTCCTTCTTGACCGAGCGCCCGTCCTCGTTGCGCAGGAGGTTTTCCAGCAGCACCTTCATCGAGAACGGCAGGCGGGAGATGCCCTTGAGGCCGTTTTTCTCGGCGGTCGGCAGGCTGTAATAGGCGTAGGTCTTGCTACCGACCTTGAGGGTCTTGCAGCAGCGGAAACTATCGAGCGACGTCATGGGATTAATCCTGGGTTCGGTTGCATACCCGGGCGGCGGAAAGGTCGTCCAAGCTGTTGCCAAAGCCGATGTTTAAGGCTCTGACATCTGCCCGCAGAGCGGCATCGGGACCGGTGGCGCCGCGAACGCCCGGCTTATAAGGTCTTTTCATTCCGGACGCCATATCACCTCGCCCTATCAACATGATGCGCCGCTTTTCAGAACAGCTATCGACAGCGTGTTTTCGCGGGCCAAGCGGCCTATGCGGCTTCGCATGGTGCACACCGGCGGCGCCATGCGCCGCCGCATGGATCATATGCGCGGCTGGCGGGCACAACTGATGCGGCTCACCAGCGACAATCTGGCCTGCCGGCGCGGCGGCCGCATGGTGTTCACCGGGGTGAGTTTCGCGGTCGCCGCCGGCGAGGCGCTGCTGGTGACCGGCCGTAACGGGGCCGGCAAATCGACCCTGCTGCGGCTGCTGGCCGGGCTGCTGCCTGTCGCCGCCGGACGCGTCGGCTGGGACGGCGGGGCGCCGGACCAGAGCGTCGGCGAACAGGCGCATTATGTCGGGCATCTCGACGCCCTGAAGCCGGGACTGTCCGTCCGCGACAATCTGGCGTTCTGGACCGCCTGGAACGGCGCACAGGCCGAAGGCATCGACGCGGCGCTGGCGGCGCTGGCGCTGGACGGCCTCGCCGACCTCCCCGCCGCTTACCTCTCCGCCGGACAACGGCGCCGGCTGGCGCTCGCCCGTCTGGTCGCCGTGCACCGGCCGATCTGGCTGCTCGACGAGCCGACCGCGGCGCTCGACGTCACCGCGCAGGCGGCGCTGGCGCAACTCATGCGCGATCATCTCGCCGGCGGCGGGCTGATCATCGCCGCGACCCATGGACCGATCGGCATCGACGGCGCGCGCGAGCTGCGGATCGGCGCAACCATCGGGGCCGCGGCATGAGCGCGCTCGCCGCCCTCTACTGGCGCGACCTGCGCCTCGCGGTGCGCGCCGGCGGCGGCGCCGCCATCGCCGCGCTGTTCTTCCTGATCGTCGTCGCGCTGGTGCCGTTCGCGGTCGGCCCCGATCTCGCGCTGCTGTCACGCATCGGCCCGGCGATCCTGTGGCTCGGCGCGCTGCTGGCGAGCCTGCTGACACTCGACCGGCTGATCGCCGTCGACGCCGAGGACGGATCGCTCGATCTCTTGATGATGACGCCGATGCCGCTCGAGGCCGCGCTCGCCGCCAAGGCGCTGGCGCACTGGACCAGCACCTGTCTTCCGCTCGTCATCCTGTCGCCGGTGCTCGCTTTGCTGCTCAACGTGGAGTTCTCGGCGATGCCGGCGATCGCGCTGACGCTCGCGGCCGGCACGCCCGCACTCACCTTCATCGGGCTGATCGGCGCGGCGCTGTCGGTCGCGCTCCGGCGCGGCGGCGTGCTGCTCGCCGTGCTCGTCCTGCCGTTCACCATTCCGGTGCTGATCTTCGGCGTCGCCGCCGCCAATGCGGTGATCGTCGGGCCGGCACCGTTCGGGCCGCCGTTCACGATATTGTGCGCGCTGTCGCTGGCGAGCGCGGTGATCGCGCCGGTCGCGGCCGCCGCGGCCATCAGACACGGACTTGAGTGATGGTTGATCGAGATCACAGCCCGATACACGCAATCGCCGCAAATGAATGGCTCTTGACGATGGCCGCCGCGGGACTGAAACACGCCGCCGAGGGGTTATAAGCACCGATGCCGATCAGCGATTTCGCCAATCCGTCCAAATTCCTGACGCTGGTCAGCCGCGTTCTGCCGTGGCTCGCCGTGGCGGCCGTGATCGCCTTCGCCATCGGTCTGACGCAGGCGATGCAGGCGCCCGACGACTACCAGCAGGGCGCGACCGTGAAGATCATGTATCTGCACGTGCCGTCGGCGTGGCTCTCCATGGGCATCTGGGCGGTGATGAGCATCGCCGCGCTCGGCACGCTGGTGTGGCGGCATCCGCTCGCCGATGTCGCCGGCAAGGCGGCCGCACCCATTGGCGCTGCGTTCACGCTGATCTGTCTGATCACCGGCTCGCTGTGGGGCCGGCCGATGTGGGGCACCTATTGGGTGTGGGACGCGCGGTTGACCTCTGTATTCGTGCTGTTCCTGATGTATCTCGGCGTGATTGCGCTGTACTGGACCGCCGAGGAACCGTCGCGCGCCGCGCGGCTGGCGGCGATCCTGACGCTGGTCGGCGCGATCAATCTGCCGGTGGTGAAATTCTCGGTCGACTGGTGGAACACGCTGCACCAGCCGGCCTCGGTGATCCGCATGGGCGCGCCGACCATCGATCCGTCGCTGCTCAAACCGCTGCTGATGATGGCGGTGGCGTACTTCCTGCTGTTCGCGGCCTTGCATCTCGCAGCGATGCGCAACGAAATATTGCGCCGGCGCGTGCGCACCTTGCGGCTGATGCAAGCGAACGAGGCCGCATCATGATGGCGTCGCTCGGCCCGCATGCGGGCTTCATCGTCGGCGCTTATCTCGCCGCGCTGATCGTCACGCTCGCGGTGATCGTCTGGGTGTGGCTCGACTATCGCCGGCAGCGGCGCATCCTCGCCGACCTCGACGCGCGCGGCATCACCCGCCGTTCGTTGCGCCAGGGCGTATCGGAGAGCCTGTCGTGAGCGACCAGACGACCACACCGCGCGGCGGTCGCGGCCGGTTGCTGTTGCTGCTGCCGCTCGCGGTGTTTCTCGCGCTCGCCGCGCTGTTTCTGTTCCGGCTCGGCGCCGGCGATCCGAACCGGCTACCGTCCGCGCTGATCGGCCGCGTCGCGCCGAACACCGACCTGCCGCCGATCGATGGCCTGACCCGCGACAGCAAGACCGTGCCCGGCGTCACCAACGCCCTGTTCGTCGGCAAGGTGACTGTCGTGAATGTGTGGGCGTCGTGGTGCGTACCGTGTCATGACGAGATCCCGTTCCTCGCCACGCTCGGCAAGGACCCGCGCATCCAGCTCGCCGGCATCAACTACAAGGACGCGCCGGAGAATGCGCGGCGTTTCCTCAACCGCTACGGCAATCCGTTCGTCGCCACCGGCGCCGATCCCAAGGGCCGCGAGTCGATCGAATGGGGCGTCTACGGCGTGCCGGAAACCTTCGTGGTCGGCCGCGACGGCAGGATCGCCTACAAGCTGGTGGGGCCGATCGGCGCCGACAATCTCCGCTCCGCGCTGCTGCCGGCGATCGAGAAGGCGTTGGCGAACTAATCCGGCTTCTTCTCGGCGCTGTATTTCATCAGCAGCGGATATTGCAACGCGCCGAAGATCATTGTGATCGGCAGCACGCCGAACACCTTGAAGTTCACCCAGAAGTCGGTCGACTGCGTGCGCCAGACCACCTCGTTGAGCACGGCGAGCGCGACGAAGAACACCGCCCAGCGGATCGTCAGCTTGCGCCAGCCTTCGTCCGTCAGGTGGAACACCTGATCGAACACGATGGCGAGAAACTGCTTGCGCAGCAGAATGCCGGCAAACAGCACGCCGGCAAACAGCAGATAGATGATGGTCGGCTTGAGCTTGATGAACAGTTCGTCGTGGAAGATCAGCGTCGCGCCGCCGAACACCAGCACGACAACGGCGGTGACCAGCGCCATCACCGGCAGATGCCGCGTCAGCGCGTAGGACACCGCGAGCGCGATGGCGATCGCCACCATGAACGCCGCCGTGCCGGCAAAAATGCCCCAACGCGAATTGGCGAAGAAGAACACCAGCAGCGGCCCGAGATCGAGCGCGAATTTCAGGCCGGGATTGAGCTGCTTCTTGTCGGATGTGTCAGGCATGCTGCTCTTTCAATCCTCCAGCCCGGCGATGGCGCGGGCGAAATCGCGCGCGGCGAACGGCGACAGATCGTCCACCTGCTCGCCGACGCCGATGAAATGCACCGGCAGCGCGAATTTCTGCGCGATGGCGACGAGGATGCCGCCGCGCGCGGTGCCGTCGAGCTTGGTCATGACGAGACCGGTCACGCCGGCGGTCTTGCCGAATACTTCGACCTGCGACAGCGCGTTCTGCCCCACCGTCGCGTCGAGCACGAGCAGCACCGCATGCGGCGCGCTGGCGTCGACCTTGCGGATCACCCGCACCATCTTTTCCAGTTCGCCCATCAGTTCGGTGCGGTTCTGCAACCGCCCGGCCGTGTCAATCAACACCACGTCGAAGTCTTCGGTCTTCGCCTCGTTGACGGCATCGAAGGCGAGGCTCGCGGCATCGCTACCCGGCGCGCGGGCGATCACGGTGGCGCCGGTGCGGCCGCCCCAAATCTTCAACTGGTCGATGGCGGCGGCGCGGAACGTGTCGCCGGCGGCGAGCATCACGCTCTTGCCTTCGGCGCGGAAGCGCGCCGCGAGCTTGCCGATGGTCGTCGTCTTGCCGGAACCGTTGACGCCGGTGACGAGGATGACGAACGGCTTCGCGCCCTCAACCGACAGTGGCTTAGCCACCGGCGTCAGCACGCTCTCGATCTCGTCCGCCAGCAGCGCCTGCACTTCTTCCGGGGCGATGCCCTTCTCGTAGCGACCCGCACCGAGCTTGTCGGAGATGCGCATGGCGAGATCGACGCCGAGATCGGCGCGGATCAGCGCACCTTCCAGATCCTCGATCGATTCGGCGTCGAGCTTGCGCTTGGTGACGAGATCGGTGATCGCCGTGCCGAGCGCCGACGAGGTGCGCTTCAAGCCGCCGCTGAGGCGCTTCCACCAGCTTTGTTTCGGTTCACTGTCGCTCATGACCGGGCTGTGATAGCGGTTTCACCATGACACCGGAAGAGATGTTATCGCGCCTTCTTTATCGCGACGGGCTGATGCTTGTGATCGACAAGCCCGCGGGCCTGTCGGTGCATCGCGGGCCGAAGGGTGGCGCAAGCCTGGAAGACTATTTCGAGGCGCTGCGGTTCGGCCTGCCGCGCGATCCCGCTTTGGCGCACCGGCTCGACAAGGATACGTCCGGCTGCCTCGTCCTCGGCCGCCACCGCAAGGCACTGGCGAAACTCGGCGACCTGTTCAAGCAGCGCCGCGTCGGCAAGACCTATTGGGCCGTGGTGGAGGGTCGCCCCGCCACCGACACCGGCCGGATCGACATGCCGCTCGGCAAGCGCGACGACACGCGCGGCTGGTGGATGAAACCCGATCCGAACGGCCAGCCGGCGCAGACCGACTGGCGCGTGCGCGGCGAAGCGAACGGCCTGACAGGTCGCTTTACTTGGCTGGAACTGGAACCGCTGACCGGCCGCACGCATCAGTTGCGCGTGCATTGCGCCGAGATGGGCTGGCCGATCGTCGGCGATCCGGTTTACGGCAGCGCGCAACGCAATGGCGACACGCCGTTGCATCTGCATGCGCGCGGCATCGTCGTGCCGATCTCCAACAACAAGCCGCCGGTTTCGGTGGAAGCGCCGGTGCCGGCGCATATGCTGGAGAAGCTGGCGGCGTGCGGGTTCGTCGAAACCTTAAGCCGCGCGCAAGGTGCGGCCGTCATGGCCGGTCACGACACGGTCGATCAGTAGTCCGGGCGCGATCGGCGCGGCGAGCGCGACCGGCGTGAACTGTTCGGTGCGGGCGATGCCGCCGCGCTCGCTCAACAACGTCCGCATCTGTCCCACCTGCGCGTCGAGATGCTTGCGCAGCATCGTCGCGCCGAGCGCGCGCAACCGCTTCGCGCGCTCCTTCACGATCTCTCCCGTCACCGCCGGCATGCGCGCCGCCGGCGTGCCGGGACGCGGCGAGAACGGAAACACATGCAGATGCGTGAGCCCGCACTCCCGCACCAGATCGAGCGAGCGCGCGAACATCGCCTCGGTCTCGGTCGGGAAGCCGGCGATGATGTCGGCGCCGAAGATGACGTCCGGCCGCAGCCGCCGCACCTGATCCGTGAAAGCGATGGCGTCGGCGCGCAGATGCCGCCGCTTCATGCGCTTGAGGATGAGATCATCGCCCGCCTGCAGCGAGAGATGCAGATGCGGCATCAGCCGTGCCTCGCCGGCGAGCGCATCGAGCAGATCATCGTCCGCCTCGACGGAATCGATCGACGACAGGCGCAGGCGCGGCAGGTCCGGCACATGCTTGAGGATCTGCTTCACCAGCGCACCTAATTTGGGCGTGCCGGGCAGGTTCTCGCCGTAGCTGGTGATATCGACGCCAGTGAGCACCACCTCGCGGCAACCGTTCCCGACCAGCGCGCGGATTTGCGCGACCACCTCGCCCATCGGCACCGAGCGCGACGGACCGCGACCGTAGGGGATGATGCAGAAGGTGCAGCGGTGGTCGCAGCCGGTCTGCATCTGCACGAAGGCGCGCGTGTGCCCCTCGATCCCGTCGACCAGATGCAGCGCCGTCTCGCGCACCGCCATGATGTCGTTGACGACGATCTTTTCCTCGGCCCCGACGCCGAAATCCGGCAGCGCGCGCCACGCCGCCGCGTCGAGCTTTTCCTGATTGCCGAGGACGAGATCGACTTCCGGCATCGCCGCGAATTGCGCCGGCTCGGTCTGGGCGGCGCATCCGGTGACGACGATGCGCGCATCCGGCCGCTCGCGCCTGAGCCTGCGCACCGTCTGGCGCGCCTGCCGCACCGCCTCTGCCGTCACCGCGCAGGTATTGACCACCACCGTGTCGCTCACGCCGGCAGCAGCCGCGTGACGGCGCATCACCTCCGACTCGTGGATGTTGAGCCGGCAGCCGAAGGTGACGACGTCGATGGTCATGGTCTCAAACGGTGGCCGCGAACAGCGCCGGATCGAACCGGCCTTCGCGCTCGTATTCGACCGGGCCGGTCATCCACACATGGTCCGTGTCGGCGCGCCAGTCGATGACGAGATCGCCGCCCGGCAGCGACACCGTTGCCCTGCGCTCGGTGCGCTTCAGCCGCGCCGCCGCGACGGCGGTCGCACAGGCGGCCGAACCGCAGGCGCGCGTCAGCCCCGCGCCGCGCTCCCATGTCCGCGCGATGATGTGATCGCGCGAGACGATCTGCGCCAGCGTGATGTTGGCGCGCTCGGGAAACATCGGATGATTCTCGAGCATCGGCCCAAACTTGGTGAGGTCGTAAGCGTTGACGTCATCGACCCAGAACACCGCATGCGGATTGCCCATGCTCACCACCGACGGCGAGTGCAGCACCGGATTGTCGATCGGCCCGATCTGCAATTCGATGGCGCGGGTATCGCGGAATTCTTCCGCCAGCGGAATCTCGTTCCAGGCGAAGCGCGGCTTGCCCATATCGACGGTGAAGCTGCCGTCCGCATTCTTCCATGATGGCAGCAGCCCCGCCGCGGTCTCGAACAACACGCGATCCTTGCCGGTGTCGTGCGCGACGATCGAGGCGATGCAGCGCGTGCCGTTGCCGCAGGCGCCGGCCTCCGAGCCGTCATTGTTATAGATGCGCACGAAGGCATCGGTGCCCGGCGTGCGCGGCGGATAGAGCGCCATCAACTGATCGTAGGGCGCGCCGGCCGGTTGCGCCGCTGCGCGCGCATCGGCGGCGCTGATCGGCGCGGCGTCGCCGCGCATGTCGACGACGACGATCTCGTTGCCGACACCGTTCATCTTGACGAAGGGGCGATTAGCGAGCGCGCTCATGGAAAAGGCCTGATGCGAAGTGCGGCACGGTGTCCCTTAGCCGCCTGTCGGCGGTTTATATGGGTAAACGCCGCCAAAACGCCAGCCGGGAGCCCCGGCGACAGTCCCGCCGAGGCCGGCGGGAGGCGCATGTTAGACTTTGCCGCCGAATCGCCCGGATCGTGCCGTTCATCCGGCCAGTGATGGAGAGCCAGATGTCCCGCACCCTGGCGGCTGCCGCCGCCTTTGCGCTGTTGAGCGCGAGCACCCTGCTGACCCCGGCCGGCGCGCAATCCCCCCCGCCGTCGTCGCCGGCACCGGCGGCTCCCGCGACGCCAGCGCCCGCACCCTCGGCGACCAGCCCCGCGCCGCTGAAGGCCGGCGACCCGTTCGGCGAAACCGTGACGCTGCCGGAGAAGACCATCATCGCCATCAGCGGGCAGGCCAACTGGGACACCGCGTTCGAGACGCTCGCGGCGAAGTTCAAGGACCTCAACGCCTGGCTCGATCAGCATCACGTCGTGCCGAACGGCCCGGCGATGACGATCTACACCCAGACCGATGATCTCGGCTTCAATTACCAGATCGCGCTGCCGGTCGCCGAAGCACCGAAGGACGCGCCGACGGGCAACATCGCCGTCACAAAGTCACCGGGCGGCAAGGCGCTGCGCTATGTGCATCGCGGCTCCTACGACACGCTCGATTCCACTTACGAGGCGATCACCAACGACCTCGACAAGAAGGGCCTCGATGCCAAGGACATGTTCATCGAGGAATACGACACTGATCTTTCCAAGACCAGCGAGGACAAGCTGGTGGTCAATATCTACGTTCCAATCAAGACACCGTAAAACCAAAGCACCTGGGATAGAGTCATGAGTTTGATGTCACATCGCCTTCTCACCGGCAGCGTCGCGCTTGTTGCAGCGGCGATGCTGACCGCTTCCGTGGCGCGTGCGCAAGCGCAGATGATCGACAAGGTCATCACCGTCACCGGCGAAGCGACCGCCTCGGTCGCGCCTGACCTCGCGATGATCCGTGGCGGCGTGACCACGCAAGGCAAGACCGCGAAGGAGGCGAGCGACGCCAACGCCAAGGAAATGACGGCGGTGATCGACGCGCTCAAGGCGGCGGGCATCGCCGAGCGCGATATCCAGACCACGCGGCTGTCGATCTATCCGCAGCAGGATCCGAACAAGGCCGGCAAGGCACGCATCATCGGCTTCCAGGCCAGCAATCAGGTGAACGTCAAGTTGCGCGACATCAACAAGATCGCCGACGCACTCGACCGCATGATTACAGCCGGCGCCAACGAGATTTCCGGCGTGTCGTTCTCGGTGAGCGATCCGTCGAAGGCGCTCGACGCCGCGCGCAAGGACGCCGTCGCAGACGCCAAGCGCAAGGCGGAGATTTATGCGACGGCGGCGGGCGTGGGCCTCGGCCGCGCCGTCATCATTCAGGAAGAAGGTACGCCGGCGCTGTTCCAGCCGAAAGCGATGGTGATGCGCGCCGCCGCCGCGCCGCCGGTGCAGCCGGGCGAGGAGACGCTGCGCATCAGCGTCACCATCGGCTATGAGCTGATGCACTGAAAGACCAGCCTCTCCCGGCGTGCGGGGAGAGGTTGTAGATTCACATCTCCAGCACCTGTCCCGGCGCAGGAACGACGAAGCGATCGCGCGGCACGTTCTGCGCATCGCAGGCTGCGTGCAGCGCGATCACCGGCGCATCGAACGCCTCGTCGGTGAGCTGGAACGTGCCGAAGTGATGCGCCAGCGCCTGCTCCGCGCCGCAATCGCGGAAGAGGCGCACTGACTCCTCCGGATTGACGTGCTGGCGGCGCATGAACCAGCGCGGCTCGTAGGCGCCGATCGGAATGACGGCGAGCCGGAACGGGCCGTAAGTCTCGCGCGCGGCCTTGAACAGCGCATCGTCATAGCCGGTGTCGGTGAGATGATAGATCCGCCCGGCCGGCGTCTCGATCACATAGCTCGCCCATAACGCCTTGTTGCGGTCGAACAGCCCGCGCGCGGTCCAGTGTTGCGCCGGCGTGAGCGTCACCGCGACCTGATCGTTGAACGGAACGCGCGCGCCCCAGTCATGCGTCTCGACCGCGCCGCCGATGGTTGCGTCGTGACCGAGCGGCGCGACGATGCGCGGCTGGTCCCGATCGCGCAGCCGCGCCAGGGTCGCCACGTCGAGATGGTCGTAGTGGCCGTGGGTGATCAAAACCACGTCGATCTTCGGCAGATCGTCGAAGCCGATGCCCGGCGGGCGCACGCGCTTCGGCCCGGCAAACGCCAATGGCGACGCCCGCTCCGACCACACCGGATCGATCAGGATATTCAGCCCGCCGGTCTGGAGCAGATGCGAGGCATGGCCGACGAAGCTCCATCGCGCCCCGGCCGTGACCTTCGCCGGCGGCTTGTCCGCGGGCGGATTGGCCACCGCATCCGGCCATTCCGCCTTGTCGCGGGTGAACTGCCAGCGCCAGAAGGCAAAAGTTCCATTGCTCTCGACCGCATGCGGCCCGACGAAACGGACGCCATCGAAATGGTCCGAGACCGGCCCACGATAGACGCCGGACGACATGCGCTTGAGCCAGCCGCCGAACCCGGCCGCGAGGCCCAGCGCCGCAAGCCCCCAGAGCATGTTGCGTCTCGTCAATTTCATCCACTCTTTCAATACCTTAAGATGAGCCAAAGGCAACCGGCGCTTGACTCCGGCGGGCGGCCCGCCTAGGAAGGCGCGCTCTCGCAAGAGAACGACTTCGATTTCCGCCGACCGGTCCTGGAGACCGGAGGCAACCGCCCGACAGCGCGATGCGCCCTCGGGCGCGAAATGCGTTTGGACCAGGCGATATGTTCGACAGTCTGTCGGAAAAACTGGGCGGCATTCTCGATCGGCTCACCCGGCGCGGTGCGCTGACGGAAGCCGATGTCGATGCGGCGCTGCGCGAAGTGCGCCGCGCGCTGCTCGAGGCCGACGTGGCGCTCGACGTGGCGCGCGAATTCGGCAATCGCGTGAAGGCGCGCGCGGTCGGCGTCGAGGTGCTCAAGTCGGTCACGCCCGGCCAGATGGTCGTCAAGATCGTCCATGACGAACTCGTCGCCATGCTTGGCTCCGACGGTCAGGCGATTGATTTCAACGCCGCGCCGCCGGTCGCGATCATGATGGTCGGCCTGCAGGGCTCCGGCAAAACCACCACCACCGCCAAGCTCGCCAAGCGGCTGACCGAGCGCTTCAAGAAGAAAGTGCTGATGGCGTCGCTCGATGTGCGCCGCCCGGCGGCGATGGAACAGCTCGCCGTGCTCGGCCGCGACACCGGCGTCGCCACGCTGCCGGTGGTCGAGGGCCAGTTGCCGCCGCAGATCGCGACGCGCGCACTCGAAGCCGGCCGCCTCGGCGGCTACGACGTCGTGCTGCTCGACACCGCCGGCCGCACCACGCTCGACGACGAGATGATGAACGAAGCGGCCGACGTGAAACGCGCCGCCAATCCGCACGAAGTGCTGCTGGTCGCCGACGCGCTGACCGGTCAGGACGCGGTCAATCTCGCGCGCGCCTTCAACGACAAGGTCGGGCTGACCGGCATCGTGCTCACCCGCGTCGACGGCGACGGCCGTGGCGGCGCGGCGCTGTCGATGCGCTCCGTCACCGGCAAGCCGATCAAGCTGATCGGCACCGGCGAAAAGATGGATGCGATCGACGAATTCCATCCCTCGCGCATCGCCGACCGCATCCTTGGCATGGGCGACATCGTCGCGCTGGTCGAGAAGGCCGCCGCGCATATCGATGCCGAACAGGCCGCGCGCGTCGCCGAGAAGATGCGCAAGGGTCAGTTCGACCTGGGCGATCTCAAGCAGCAACTGCAGCAGATGCAGAAGATGGGCGGTCTCGGCGGGCTGATGGGCATGATGCCCGGCGTCGCCAAGATGAAGAACCAGATGGCCGCCGCCAATCTCGACGACAAGCTGCTCTCGCGCCAGATCGCGATCATCGATTCCATGACGCCGAAGGAACGGCGCAATCCCGATCTGCTCAAAGCCAGCCGCAAGAAGCGCATCGCCGCCGGTTCGGGCACCTCGCCGGAGCAGATCAACAAGCTGCTGAAAATGCACCGCGGCATGGCCGACATGATGAAGATGATGGGCAGCGGCAAGCGCGGCCCGCTCGCCGGTCTCGCCAACATGATGGGCATGGGTGGCGGCGCGACGCCCTCGCCCGAGCAGATGGCGGAGCTGGCGAAGAAAGCGAAAGCCGGCGGCATGGACATGCCGAACCTGCCGCCGACGCTGCCTCCGAATTTCCCCGGCGCGCCTGGTGGATTGCCAAATCTCCCCGGCCTCGGCGGCGGAAAACTTCCCGGTTTGCCCGGCGGCTTTCACGGCCTCGGCAAAAAGAAATAACGAACACGCTCAATTCACACGAACACAACGAACTCACGAAAGGAAATTCACATGTCCCTCATGATCCGCATGGCTCGCGCCGGCACCAAGAAGCGCCCGGTCTATCACATCGTCGTCGCCGACAAGCGTTCGCCGCGCGACGGCCGCTTCATCGAGCGTCTCGGCTACTTCAATCCGCTGATGGCGAAGGACAAGCCGGAGCGGCTCAAGCTCGACATGGACAAGGTCAAGGCGTGGCTCGACAAGGGTGCGCAGCCGTCCGACCGCGTGCTCCGCTTCCTCGACGCCGCCGGCGTGCGCAAGCGCGAGAAGCGCAACAACCCGGAGAAGGCCGTGCCGCGCAAGGAGCGCAAGGCGCGCGCCGAAGAAGCCGCCAAGGCTCCCGCTGCGGCTCCGGCCGCCGCGCCGGCGCCGGCCGCGAGCTGATCTCCGACGAGCCGTTTGCGATAGCCTCGTCCTGAGGAGGCTGGCGAAGCCAGCCGTCTCGAAGGGCGAGGCGTCCTGCTCAAGTCAGGCAACGCCGATGACGATATGTCCTCATGGTTCGAGACGCGATGCTGCGCATCGCTCCTCACCATGAGGCCGTTGATCTGCGTCGCGCAGTTCGGGGCGGCGCATGGCGTGCGCGGCGAGATCGCGCTGCGCTCCTTCACCGAACAGCAGACCGATTTTTCCCGCTACGGCGCGCTATCGACCAAAGACGGCGCGCGCACCTTCGAGATCGCGCATGTCCGCGCGGCGAAGGATCATTTCATCGTCCGCGTCGCCGGCATCGACGATCGCGATGCCGCGCAGGCGCTGCGCAATGTCGAACTCTATGTGGCGCGCGACAAGCTGCCGCCGCCCTCCGACGACGAATTCTATCACGCCGACCTGATCGGGCTTGCCGCCGCGACATCGGACGGCGCGGCGCTCGGCACCGTCAGCGCGATCTACAATTTCGGCGCCGGCGACATGATCGAGATCCGCCCCGCCGCCGGCGATGCGCTGCTGGTGCCGTTCACGCGCACGGTTGTGCCGGCGATCGATTTCGCCGCGCGCCGCATCACCGTCGATCCGCCCGTGCTCGACGACAGTAAAGACGACGAGTAGCCGCCCATGAGCGTGTGGCGCGCCACCGTCCTCACCCTGTTCCCCGAAATGTTTCCGGGTCCGCTCGGCATCAGCCTCGCCGGCAAGGCTCTGGGCTCGGTGTGGTCGCTCGACGCGAAGGACATTCGCGCGCATGCGACCGACCGCCACCGCACCGTCGACGACACGCCGGCCGGTGGTGGCCCCGGCATGGTGATGAAGGCCGATATCATCGCCCGCGCGCTCGATGCCGTGCCGGACGATGGCCGCCCCCGCCTGGTGATGACCCCGCGCGGCACGCCGCTGCGGCAATCCCGCGTCATCGACCTCGCCGCCGGGTCCGGCGTCGTGGTCCTCTGCGGCCGGTTCGAGGGGATCGACCAGCGGGTGATCGAGGCGCGCGGCCTCGAGGAGGTGTCGATCGGCGATTATGTGCTCTCGGGGGGCGAGATCGCCGCGCTGACCCTGCTCGACGCCTGCGTCCGGCTGCTCCCGGGCGTCATGGGCAAGCCGGATTCCGCCGCCGAGGAGAGCTTTTCCGGGGGGCTTCTGGAGTACCCGCAATACACCCGCCCGGCCGAGTTCGAGGGGCGGCCGATTCCGGCCATCCTGACCTCCGGGGACCACAAAAAGATCGCGGAATGGCGCCAAACCGAGGCGGAACGGCTGACCCGCGCGCGCCGCCC
>MKWA01000024.1:0-365490 GCA_001899285.1 Rhizobiales bacterium 64-17 | reverse complement strand
CGACAAAAATGCCGCCGAAAACGTGACAAACCCGCCGGGATGGCGTATAGGCCCCGCCAACCCGGAATTGACAGAGAGGCCGCGCGCCGATCGATGGCGCCGCCGATGGAGAATTGCCATGAACCTCATCAAGGAACTCGAGCAGGAGCAGCTGGCGAAGCTGTCCGCCGGCAAGACCGTGCCGCAGTTCGCGCCGGGCGACACCGTGCTCGTCAATGTGCGCGTCAAGGAAGGCGAGCGCACCCGTATTCAGGCCTATGAAGGCGTGTGCATCGGCCGTTCCGGCGGCGGCATCAACGAGACCTTCACGGTCCGCAAGATTTCCTACGGCGAAGGCGTGGAACGCGTGTTCCCGCTGTATTCGCCGATCATCGACGCCATCAAGGTGGTGCGTCACGGCAAGGTGCGTCGCGCCAAGCTGTATTACCTGCGCAACCTGCGCGGCAAGTCGGCGCGTATCGCCGAGCGCGAGGGCTTCGCGGCGGAAGACGCCGAGGCCGCCAAGGCCGCGCACGAGGGCAAGGCCAAGATCGAGGGCGAAACCGCCGCCCCTGCCAAGAAGGAAAAGGCTCCGAAGAAGGAAGCCGCCAAGAAGTAATTTCGCCGCATTCGCGGAGCGACAAAAAGGGGCCGCAAGGCCCCTTTCTGCTATCGGGACCATGCGGCCAGCACTGCGGCCTCGTGCGCCCCTCCTCTGCGCTGCCCTTCGTTGTGGCAGCCGGACGCTTTCGCTATAGAATGGTTCTACAATGTTGACCCTGTCGCGCATCATCCTTGCCGACCACACGCGGCTGCCGGGCCGGTTCTTTGGCCGGCTGACCGCCGTGCAGATCGGGCTTTGATCGCCGCGCCGTCATCCGGCCGCGATCCATTCCGCTTTTCATCCGCTGACTGTCACTTTTCGCTGCGAGCGCCATCATGAATGCCACCGCCAAACCACGCACCCTGTACGACAAGCTGTGGGACGATCACGTCGTCGACGAACAGCCCGACGGCACCTGCCTCCTGTACATCGACCGGCACATCGTCCACGAGGTCACCTCGCCGCAAGCCTTTGAAGGTCTGCGCACCGCCGGCCGCAAGGTGCACGCGCCAGACAAGACGCTGCTGGTCGTCGACCACAATGTGCCGACCACCGACCGCCGCCTGAAGAATCCCGATCCGGAGAGCGAACAGCAGATCGCGTTCCTCGCCGAGAACGCCAAATATTTCGGGCTCGAATATTACAACGAGTTCGACAAGCGGCAGGGCATCGTCCACATCGTCGGCCCCGAGCAGGGCTTCACCCTGCCCGGCACCACCGTCGTGTGCGGCGACAGCCACACCGCGACGCATGGCGCATTCGGCGCGCTGGCGATGGGCATCGGCACCTCGGAGGTCGAGCATGTGCTCGCCACCCAGACGCTGATCCAGAAGAAAGCCAAGAACATGCGCGCGATCGTCGACGGCAAATTGCCGGACGGCGTCACCGCGAAGGACATCATTCTCGCCATCATCGGCGAGATCGGCACCGCCGGCGGAACCGGCTATGCGCTCGAATATGCCGGCGACGCGATCCGCGCGCTGTCGATCGAGGGCCGCATGACCGTCTGCAACATGTCGGTCGAAGGCGGCGCGAAGGCCGGCTTCATCCAGCCGGACGAGAAGGCTTACGAGTATCTCAAGGGCCGTCCGAAATCGCCCAAGGGCAAGGACTGGGATGCCGCGGTCCGCTACTGGGACACGCTGCGCACCGAGGACGGCGCGCATTTCGATCACGAACTGCGCCTCGACGCGTCGCGTCTGCCGCCGCTCGTCACCTGGGGCACCAGCCCGGAAGACGTGGTGTCGGTGACCGGTGCGGTGCCAGATCCGGACAAGATCGAGGACGAAACCAAGCGTGCGTCGAAGCGGCGCGCGCTCGACTATATCGGCCTCACCGCCGGCACCAAGGTGACGGACATCAAGCTCGACCGCGTGTTCATCGGCTCTTGCACCAACGGCCGCATCGAGGACCTGCGTGAAGTCGCGCGCATCGCCGCCGGCAAGACGGTGAACGCCAACGTCAACGCGATGATCGTGCCCGGCTCCGGTCTGGTGAAGGAGCAGGCGGAAGCCGAGGGTCTCGACAAGATCTTCAAGGCCGCCGGCTTCGACTGGCGCGAGCCGGGATGCTCCATGTGCCTTGCCATGAACCCGGACAAGCTCGCGCCGGGCGAGCGTTGCGCCTCGACCTCGAACCGCAACTTCGAGGGCCGTCAGGGCTTCAAGGGCCGCACGCATCTCGTCTCACCGGCAATGGCGGCGGCGGCGGCGATCGCCGGTCACTTCGTCGACGTGCGCGACTGGCACTAAGCCAAAACATTCCGCCACAACAAAAAGGCCCGCTCCGGCGGGCCTTTTTCTTTGCGTTGTGTGTCGGGCGAAAGTCACCTCTCACCAGAAGAACGGAAAGAACGGGAACGGCGGCGCGCCGTAATACGAGTACGGCCGGTAGTAGCCGCCGTAATAGGGGCGCGGTCCGTAGTAGTAGGGGCGATAGTAATACGGGCGATAATAGCCCCGGTAATAAGGCCGGTAGTAACGATGCCGGTAATGCCGATAATGCCGGTAGTGACGGCGCCGCGCGCTCATGTCGGTGGTGGCCACCGCATCGTGTGAGACGGCGCTCGGCCCTGCCACAGCAGGCGTGATCGCCGTAGCTGTCGGCGAAACCGCAGCCGCATTCGCCGGCGCAATCGCCGCCATCACCGTGAGCAGCGCCGCAAATGCCGTTCCTTGCAACACAATACGCATGAGACTTCCTCCGCGCGAACCATCCCCTATCGGGTCACAGGCCGCCCCATGATTCAACGCGGCAGATCGCCATTGGTTTCGTCATTTTGCGGGACCACGGCCTGCCCTCATGCTGCGTCAATCGCTCATCGCCGTTGGCGCGCCACCATCTTGGTTCCGCGCACCGGCTCGCCTACAACCGCAGGATGACAGACGCACCGACCGACACCGCGCTGCACTGGCACGGCCTCAAGGCCCCCTCGCTGGACGATTTCGAGCGGCTGGCGGACGCCGCCTTCCGCACGCTGCCGGACACGTTCCGCGCGCTGTGCGAGGGCGTCATCATCCGCATCGACGATTTCCCGACCGACGAAGTGCTCGACACCATGCGGGCGCAGACCGAATTCGACCTGCTCGGGCTGTTTCAGGGCATCGGGCTGCCGTTCCGCTCCGAGATCGACCCGCCGCAGATGCCGAACATGGTGTGGCTCTATCGCCGGCCGATCCTCGACTACTGGGCCGACCACGACGAGGCGCTGGGCGACATCATCACCCACGTGCTCGTGCACGAGATCGGCCACCATTTCGGGCTGTCGGACGAGGATATGTACGCCATCGAGCGCGCCGCAGCCGATGCGGCGGGCGAGAGCGCCGGACGATAAACGCCGATCAGTTGCTGCAGCTAAAGCGGCTCGGATGCAGGTTCACCGGCAGCGGCGTCGAGGAATAGGACGCATAGCGCGAGGTGCGGCGCGTTTCCGCGCGGAAACCGGAGCGGGTGCAGGTGCCGCCAGCGGTCCGCACCACCGAGGCACATTGCTGATACGAGGAGAACGCGCACATCGACGTGCCGCCGGCCTGGCGGCACCATGTCTCGGCCTGGGCGGCGGAGAAACCGGCGGTCACAGCCAGCAGGGCCGCCGCGCCGGTGATCGTTACAATTTTACGCATATCACGCTTCCCGTTCCGCATCGCTTTCGATGCTGTGGCGGCTTGACCGGCCCGCCTCAACCCTTATGAAACAGGACAAAGCCCATCGGGTTCAAGGGAAAAAGGCCTCCGTTATGCAAAAATTTACCGTGCTGGAAGGCGTCGCTGCTCCCCTGCGCGTGGTCAATGTCGATACCGACATGATCATTCCGAAGCAGTACCTGAAAACGATCAAGCGCAGCGGCCTCGGCAAAGGCCTGTTTTCCGAGCAGCGTTACAAGGACGACGGCAGCGAGAACCCGGATTTCGTGCTGAACAAGCCGGCTTATCGCAACACCAAGATCCTGGTGGCAGGCGACAATTTCGGCTGCGGCTCCTCGCGCGAACACGCGCCGTGGGCGCTCGCCGACTTTGGCATCCGCTGCGTCATCTCCACCGCGTTTGGCGACATTTTTTATAATAATTGTTTCAAAAACGGTATGCTGCCGATCCGCGTCTCGCCGGAAGACCTCGAGAAGCTGTTCGACGATGCCGATCGCGGCTCCAACGCGACGCTCACCGTCGATCTCGAGAAGCAGGAAATTCGCGGGCCGGACGGCGGCGTGGTCAAGTTCGACATTGACCCGCACCGCAAGCATTGCCTGATGGAAGGGCTCGACGACATCGGCCTCACCAAGGCGAAGCAACCGAAGATCGACGGCTTCGAACAGAAGCTGCAAGCCGATCGGCCGTGGATCTGAACGTAGAAGGACGCACGGTGCGGATGCCGATGCGCTAACGATGACACGACCATGGCCGGCGTTCTGCGCCGGCCATCTTGTTTCAAGCTGCGACAACGATCGGGGTGAACGTTTCCGTCGCAGCGCGCTTGCCAAACTGAACGTTCCGAAGTGCGTTCTTGAAGTGACCTTGCCGCTCCGGCAACAGGTGTCGCCGTATGATCTCCCCGCTCTCCGTTGACTTCCCACGGCGTCTGCGTGCTCTGGTCCGCGCACGCGAGGTCAGCATCATCGCGCTGGCGGCGCTGGTCGGCGCCGTCGCCGGATTAACCGTCGCCGCCATGGGTGCGGCAGTCGATCTGATGCACGCGACACTGTTCGCGCTGCCGCACGACGCGCGACTCTCCGGCGCGCGCGAAATCGAACCGCTCCGCGCGCTGGTGCCACTCGCCGGCGGCATCCTGTTCGGCCTGTCGCTCGCGTTGCTGGCCCGCTGGCGGCCGGGCGGCGAGGTCGACCCGATCGAAGCCAATGCGCTGCACGGCGGGCGCATGTCGTTTCGCGGCAGCCTGATCGTCGCGTGCCAGACCATGTGGTCGAGCGGCGTCGGCGCCTCGGTCGGGCTTGAAGCCGGCTACACGCAGCTCGCCAGCGGCATTGCCTCGAATATCGGCCGGCGGCTACGGCTGCGCCGTCCCGATCTGCGGCTGCTGGTCGGCTGCGGTGCGGCGGCCGCGATCGCTGGCGCGTTCGGCGCGCCGATCGCCGGAGCGTTCTATGCGTTCGAGCTGATCATCGGCAGCTACACACCGGCGAGCCTCGCGCCGGTCGGCATCGCCGCGCTCAATGGCTATCTCGCCACCCACTGGCTGCGGCCGACCGGCATCATCGCCGCCAGCAGCGGCACCGTCGCCGGCACCGACATGCTGATCGCAAGCCTCCTCGGCCTGGCAGCGGCACTGCTCGGCATCACGCTGATGCGCGGCGTCGAACTGTGGGAGCGCGTCAGCTCCACATTGCGCGTGCCGGTGTGGCTGCGGCCGGCGATCGGTGGCGCGCTGGTCGGCGCACTGGCGCTGATGTCGCCACAAGTGCTCGGCTCCGGTCACGGCGCGCTGCATCTCACCGCGATGATCGAACTACCGCTGACAACGATCGCACTGATCTTCGCGCTGAAATCGCTCGCCTCGGTGATCTCGCTCGGCTCCGGATTTCGCGGCGGACTGTTCTTCGCATCGCTCTTGATCGGCGCACTCGGCGGACGGCTGTTCGCCGCCGGCGGCAACTGGCTGTGGCCCGACCTCATGCTCAATCCCGATACCTATGCGGTGATCGGCATGGGCGCGCTGTCGGCCTCGGTGATCGGCGGTCCGCTGACCATGACCTTCATCGCGCTGGAAAGCACTGGCGATTTCTGGCTCGCCACCGCCGTGCTCATCGCCGTCATCCTCTCGGCGCAGCTCACCCGCGAACTGTTCGGCTACTCGTTCGCGACATGGCGCTTCCATCTGCGCGGTCAGACGATCCGCAGCGCCGCCGATGTCGGCTGGCTGCGCGATCTCACCGTCGGCCGGATGATGCGCCGCGATGTGAAGACCGTGCCCGACGATCTGCCGCTTGCGGATTTCCGCCAGCGCATCCCGCTCGGCTCGACTTCGCATGCGGTCGCGGTCGATCCCGACGGCAACTATGCCGGCATGGTGATCGTCGCCGAAGCGCACAGCGTCGACAAGCCGGACGTGCAAAGCATCGCGCCGCTGCTGCACCAGCGCGACGTGATGCTGGTGCCGACCATGAACGCCAAGGAGGCGGCGGCCGCATTCGACCGCGAGGAAGCGGAATCGCTCGCGGTGGTGGCGAGCTTCGCCGACCGCAAGGTGATCGGCCTGATGAGCGAAGCCTATACGCTGCGCCGCTATGCCGAGGAGAGCGACCGCCGCCGTCGCGAATTGCTCGGCGAGGGCTAGAAGTACAACTCGCAGGACCGAAGCAAACTCTATCCCGTTCATTCCCGCGAAAGCGGGAATCCACGCTTGAGAGTGGGTCCCCGCTTTCGCGGGGACGAGCGGAGATAAACTCAGCCCACCGCAACGGTCTCACTCAACAAAAAACCCGCCGGCAAAACCGGCGGGCTTTTCGTCAGAAACCGAAAGCCGGATCAGATGGCTTCCTTCAGCTCCTTGGAGGCGCGGAAGGCAACCTTCTTCTTGGCCTTGATGTGGATCTGTTCGCCCGTCATCGGGTTGCGGCCCATGCGGGCGGCGCGCTTGCGCACCTGCAACACGCCGAGACCAACGATCTTCACGCGCTCACCCTTCTTCAGGTGCTTGGTAATGAGGCCGACGAGGTCCGTCAGCATCTCCTGGCCCTGCTTCTTGGTGAGTTCATGGTCCTCGGCCAGACGGTTGGCGAGATCCTTGAGGGTAACCGGCTTAGAGGCCTTCACTGCGCCTGCTTTCGCCTTCGGCGCTGCTTTCGCCGCTGCTTTTGCCATGTCTTTCAAGCTCCTTGAGCGCGCCAAATCGCGCCCCGAATCAGCACTATGAGATTCGCAGCGCCGCGTGAATCGTTTTTCGCCCGTAAAATCGGGTATTTCCCCACAAAAGCATGTTTTAGAATGCCGGGAAGGCCTATTTGACGGGCGTTCCGGCGATTCGCGAGCGCGCGGGGGACGGCACAGAGTCCGGCGGCGACCATCCCGGACGGCCAAACACATAGCGAAAACGCTCGCCCCAGTTTCGCGCGCCGCGCACGTCGCGTGCGATATCGCGCCATTCATGCAGCAGGATATTGACCGGCCCACGGTTCGTGACCGGCCGGGTGATGCCGTAACGGACCGGCTCGCGCGGGTCCTCGGCGACGAAGGTGCCGAACAGCCGATCCCAGACGATCAACGTCATGCCGATGTTCTTGTCGAGATAGCGGGGGTTCGAGGCGTGATGCACGCGGTGATGCGACGGCGTCACCAGCACCCATTCCAGCGGACCCAGTTTGCCGCAGCGATCGTTGTGCACGAAGGTGCCGACGACCTGCATCGCCGCATACATCACCAGGATATCGGCGGGCTGGAACCCGGCGAGCGCCAGCGGAGCGAAGTAAAACATCCGATAAAACGGCTGGAAAACCGAGGCCCGGAAGCCGGTCGTGAAATTGAAATGCAGCGACGAGTGATGCGTCACATGCGTCGCCCAGAAGAACCGGCAATGATGGTCGACGTAATGCAAGACGTAATAGGCGAAGTCCTGCAGGATAAAGAGGGCGATCCAGTAAAGCCCGCCGGCCGGCGCGAAACCGAACAGGCGATGGCCGTAGAACCAACTCAGAAACGCGAGGGTGACGCCGGCCATCACGGCATCGAGGACGGTGTTGAGCCCGGTCAGATAGACATTGGTCGCCGTGTCGGCGAGCGCATAGGTGTTGCGGCCGTGCCAGGCGGCCAGCCCCCATTCCAACGCGATCACCGCGACATAGAGCGGGGTCGTGACGATCAGCAGGATCTGGTCGGTGAAGATAGACATCGAGCGGGATCAGGTGGGAGGCGATTCGAGGTATGACGCCTGCGCCGCAGCCTAAAACGGCTCGCCCGGTTCCGCCACGGTCGATCGGCCGGCCCCGTGCGGCCGATGCAAGGTCCGGGACCCGCCGCCCCGGTTGCCGCCACCGCCGGGTTGGACTATGAACGCGCCAAGGTCTCACAGGCCGGAAGCACCCGTAGCTCAGCTGGATAGAGCGTTGCCCTCCGAAGGCAGATGTCAAGCCAGTTCGTGCGGATAGGGAGACTGAAAGACGCTAGAAAAACAAGGACTTGTGAGATCGGCGTTGATCGATCCAACCGCAAAAAATTTCGCGTAAGCATCGCGTAAGCAACTGACGGCGAAGTGCAGCGAAGGCTGGCGAAGAAGAACGAGACGTTTCGGAATCATGCGACAAAGTTCGAAGCCGGCCCGAACTTCGTTGACCATCGTGACGCAGTCAGGCTAGGCAGGCTTGCGAAGCGCCCGTAGCTCAGCTGGATAGAGCGCCACCCTCCGAAGGTGGAGGTCACACGTTCGAATCGTGTCGGGCGCGCCATCTCCTTAAGAAACAGCAAGCACCGATCATCACCGCTTCCACACTCGAAACAATGGCCACGCTGCGCAGTGGTCGGACTGGTTGCCGATCAGTTGCATCTCGGATGTTCGAGCAAATAGTCTCGCCGTCGCGAGGCCGATCATCATAGCTTGCCGACGATCTGGACGCAGAATCCGTGAAGACCCGGACCTTGGCAGGCGGACGTTTGCGGGACGGATGACATGAGAAAAGCGGCAATAGTCGCCGTACCATTCGGGGAACAGGTCGATCAGGTCGCCTCTCGCCAACAGTTCGCCGACGCCCCACCCGATCATCGGTTCCGACGACGCATTCCTTTAGCATCGCATTCGGATCGGTGAACGTCAGTGGCCCTTGATTTTGACTAGGGCGGTTTCAGGTCCCTGGGCGAACTCCCATTGGCATGATGGGAATAATGGATGGTATGAGGTGGGCGATAGGAGTGGCCTGGCTCCTCGTTCTCCTTGTCCTCGGAGTCGCCGCCCTCGCCAAGTATCTGTTTTTCAAGCCACGTAGCTAGGTGATGGCGACAGACGAGAGGCTCACAAACGCGTGAGTGGAGCGCACGTTTGGTCCCTGGCTGCCCGAGTGCCGGACCTAGCTTTTGCCTTAGTGGATTGCTATCATTGAATTGATGTCGCAAAAAATTCGCCGTTTCCTTGGCCTCCTCCTCGCCCTGACGCTAGTCGTTTCAGGCGCAGCACAGGGCGTCCAGGCTTCGGATATGGCCGTCAAGATGTCGGGGGCATCGACCAGCGACATGCCAATGCCGGGCGGGTGCAGCGGCTGCACCGGCGGCGACGACGGCCTGCCAATGGCCTGCTTTGCGATCTGCGGCAGCACGATGTCTGCTATCCTGCCGTCTGCCCCCTCCATTGCGCCAAGTGCCCTGGCATCTCCGACAGCGCCTTTCATCACTGCTGTCGCGGACCATCACGGCCCCCCTGATCCCTACCCTCCTAGACCCACCAGCCTGAGCTAACGCGCGTCGCTTTTGAGCGGCGTGTGAGGACGCGCGTGCGGCAACGCATTGCGCGCGTCCATGAGTTCAGGTGCACGCGGCCCTCACCGGGCTGCATGCATGCGGGTTTCGAGCGCACGGAGGGTCTTCAATGTCCAGAATCTGCGTCCCGACTGTTAACCGTCGGGAATTGCTCGCAGGAAGCGCGGGCTTCGCCGCCGCGGGATGGCTTCCGCGCAGCGCTCTCGGTGCTGAGACGTCAAAGCGGGAGTTCACGCTCGTTGCCGCACCGGCTCGCGCATCGCTCGTAGGCCCTCCACACCCGGAAACGGATGTGTGGTGCTACAACGGTCGTACTCCCGGTCCGGAAATCCGCGTGCGCCAGGGCGAACGTATCCGCGTTCTCGTCGAAAACCGACTGGCCGAAGAGACGACCGTGCACTGGCACGGCATACGCCTTCCGAACGCCATGGACGGCGTTCCGCATCTCACCCAGAAGCCGATCGCGCCGGGCGAAACATTCGCTTACGAGTTTACGTGCCCCGATGCGGGTACCTTCTGGTACCACCCCCACCAGCGAAGCTTTGTCCAGGTCGGCCGCGGGCTCTACGGCGCGCTGATCGTCGAGGAGCGCGAAGCGGTCCCGGTCGATCGCGACGTCACCTGGGTGCTCACCGATTGGCGGTTGCTCGATGACGCCTCGATCAGCGGCGACTTCGGCAATATGCATGACGTCAGCCACAATGGGCGCGTCGGGAATACCGTCACCATCAACGGCCGCATCCCCGAAACCTTTGCCGTGCGTGCGGGCGAACGCATTCGCCTGCGCCTGATCAACGGCGCGAACGCGCGCATCTTCGGCCTTGAGTTCGAGGATCACCGGCCGCAAGTCATTGCGCTTGACGGGCAGCCGGTCGAGCCGCACGCCCCGCCGGACGGCCGTGTCGTGCTTGGGCCGGCGATGCGCATCGATCTCCTGCTCGACATGACGGCGCAGCGGGGACAGCGCTTCCGCGTCATCGATAAATTCTACCGCGGGCTCGAATACCGGTTGCTGGATCTCGTCTACTCCGACGAGGCGCCATTGCGCGATCTCGCAGGCGCTGCCCCCGTTCGATTGCCGGATAACCCGCTTCCCGAACCAAACCTCAAGGATGCGCAGCGCCACCAAGTCACGCTGGGTGGCGGAATGATGGGCTCGATGCGGATGGCGATGATGGACGGCAAGCAGGCCGACATCCGCACGCTTATGCACAACGGCCTGGTTTGGGCCATCAACGGCGTTGCGGCCAAAGGGCATGTTCACGATCCCCTGCTCACGCTGGAACGCAATCGGTCATACGTCCTGGAGCTCGTCAACGACACGATGTGGCCTCACCCCGTGCATCTGCATGGCCACTCGTTCCGCGTGATCACGAGAGACGGAACGCCGACAAAATACCGCGAGTGGCAGGACACCGTGCTGCTGAGCCGGCAAGAGCGAGCCGAAATCGCGTTCGTCGCCGACAATCCCGGCGACTGGATGATCCACTGCCACATTCTCGAACATCAAGCCGGCGGCATGATGGGCGTAATCCGTGTCACCTGAGCGGGAGAAGTTCGATGAGCGCGAAGAGCTACGTCCTGGCTGGTGCGGTCGCCCTCGCTTCGGCCGTCGTTGGACCGGCGCATGCGCAAGGAAGTCCGCAACGCGGCGCCATGGTCTATCGGGCGTGCGCCGCCTGCCATTCGCTCGAACCAGACATGCACCTGACGGGTCCGAGTCTGGCGGACCTTTGGGGCAAGAAGGCCGCGTCGGTGGTGGACTTCCCGCGCTATTCAAGGGCGCTTAAGGCGCAAGAGTTTCTTTGGGACGAGACCACATTGAATGCATGGCTGGCGAACCCCGCGGGATTCGTGGCCGGCAATCAAATGACCTTTCGCGGAATCGAGGACGACAAGACGCGGCAAGACCTGATTGCGTTCCTTCGCCTCGCCATGGCGCCTGGCGGAGCAAAGGCGGTGGTGGCCCAGCGCCTTGTCCCCGAATCGCTCGCGCGCGGCCAGGCACCCGAGGATTTGAGCAAGGTCACGCCGGCCCAACAGGTCACGGCCGTTCGCTACTGCCAGAACTCCTATTTCGTGACCACCGCCGACGAGCAAGAGCATTCGTTCTGGGCGCTGAACCTGCGTCTCAAGGTCGACTCCAGCGCCTTGGGGCCGAAAGGTGGAAAGCCCGTGCTGACGGGCTCCGGCATGCAGGGCGACCGCGCGTCGCTTGTGTTTTCCGATCCGGGGCAGATCAGCGCGTTCATCCAGAGCAAATGCTGAAGATCAACCGACCGCGCGACCACGGATCGCGTGAAACATAGGAGACACGGAATGTTTCGATCCATCATGTCGGTCCTGGGTCTTGTGATGGCGCTGGCCGTAAGCCCCGCCAACAGCACCGAGCGGCCGCCCGCGACGCTCTACAAGAATCCTCAGTGCGGCTGCTGCGAGCAATACGCGAACTATCTGCGGCGCAACGGCTTCACGGTAAAAGTCGTGCCCACGCACAATCTTTCGCTCATCCGGCGGCAGGCGGGAGTCAACATTCCGGAGAAGCTCGAAGGCTGCCACACGATATTCATCGACAAGTACGTCGTCGAAGGACACGTGCCGCTGAAGACACTCGACAAGCTGTTGACCGAGCGGCCGGCCATTCGGGGGATTTCCTTGCCCGGAATGCCGGATGGGTCACCCGGCATGACCGGTCAGAAGACCGAGCCCTTCACAATCTATGAAATCGGCAGCGACGCCGATGCGCGCGTCTATACAACGGAGTGAATGCGGGAGGTCGCACCGATGACCGCGCCGATGCGGGAGTTTGACTGGAGCTATGAGATCGGAATGTACGCCGGGACAGCGGCGGGCGTGCTCGCCCTAGTCCTCGTCGTGGGTGGACTCATTCTCCTCGTCAGAGCGCTGCTCAGGAGAATCTCGCCTCGCCGATCGGACCAACCATGAATGCTGATGTGACACTGACAGCAGACGAAACGCTAACACGGCGGCGTCGCTATCTGGGGTATCTGCTCCCCGTGGCGACTTTCGCCGCGTTGGCAGCTTTGCTGGGTTGGGCTCTCACGCACAATCCGCGTGAAATCCCGTCGGCGTTGATCGGAAAGCCGGTGCCGGAGTTCAGCCTACCACCCGTCCAAGGTCGCGCCCTTGGTCTCTCCAAGGCCGATCTCACTGGCGAGGTCTCTCTTGTCAATGTCTTCGCCTCCTGGTGCGCCGCGTGCCGCGACGAGCATCCGCTGTTCATGCAGTTGAAGGCCAGCGGCGGCGTGCCGATCCACGGCCTCAATTACAAGGACCAGCCGGATCATGCCGCGCGGTGGCTCGACACTCTGGGCGATCCCTATACGCGAACCGGTGCCGACCGCGACGGCCGAGTCGCCATCGATTGGGGTGTCTACGGCGTTCCGGAAACATTCGTGGTCACGAAAGATGGCCGTATCGCTCACAAGCATATCGGGCCACTCACGTCCAAGGACATTGAGGCGACAATCCTTCCGCTCGTTCGGAGGCTACGGCAGCAATGACTCTCGACCGAACGCTGATGACGCGTTGCTTCGGCCAGCACCTGTTGGCCGCAGGACTGTTGCTTGCGGGAATGGCAATCGCGTCGGCGCAGCCATTGCCCAAGAACTTCATCCAGCATGAAGCGCCCAAGCCGATTGCCTCGATTGCGTTCGAAGACGACCAAGGACGGCCGCGGAGCCTCGCCGAGTTCCGGGGCAAGATCGTGCTGCTGAACATCTGGGCGACATGGTGCGGGCCGTGCCGCCGCGAGATGCCGTCGCTCGACCGGTTGCAGGGACTGTTGGGCGGTTCAGATTTCGAAGTCGTTGCGCTCTCCATCGACCGTGCCGGACTCGGACCGGTTCGCAAGTTCTATGCGGATGTCGGAATCCGCAACTTGGCAATCTACATCGACAGCTCAGGGAAGGCGACGCGCGAACTCGCCACCGTCGGCGTTCCAGCGACCCTGCTCATCGATCGCGATGGACGCGAGCTTGGACGTCTCGTCGGACCCGCCGAGTGGGACGAGCCAGACATCGTCCAGTTCCTGAAACGCGTCATTGCGCAGAAGACCGGCTCCGTCGCACCAACGAATCGCCTGGAGCGCGCCGACGGCAGGACCGCTCCAATTGCAGGCCCATCAGCCCGACCAGGAGGAACCGCATGACCACACCTACGACAACCCAGCGCCAGGACTCCTCGCTCACCCGCGACGTGCTCAATGCCGCACGCTACTACCTATGGCGACCGCGCGTGTTGCTGACCCTCGCCGCAATCGCGATCGTTGCCGGTCTTGCGCTCAACTGGAGCTGGCTCGTCGCCGCCGGTCTCGCGCCAATCCTGATCAGCACGCTGCCTTGCTTGATCATGTGCGCCTTCGGCGTCTGCATGATGTGTCGTTCAGGCGAGAAGAGTTCCGCTCCAATCCGCGATGCGGCTGAAACAGAAAGCCCGCCTACGACGCTTGCAGTCTCGGCGACCGACAAGCCACGGACGGGAACGAACTCATTGACTCACGCGCCTGATTCAATCGGAGCAGCAGCGCCGCCCCAACTCCTCGAATCCAATCTCCCCGTTGCCGCCGCGGGCTGCTGCCAAAGCGCAACGAACGAAGCCAAACCCGAACAGACGATCGATCTGCAACCAAACCGAGAAAGGAGAGACCGCCATGCGTAAGCAAACGAAAGTCCTGCTCATCGCTTTTGCTCTCGTTGCAAGTCTTGCCGCCGCCCCCGCGCTTCTTGCCAATGACAGCCGCGACGACGGGATGATGGGGCGCGGCGGCATGATGGGCAATGGAGGGATGATGGGGATGATGGGCTCCATGATGCGGATGATGGAGCACTGCAGCCAGATGATGGGCGACGATTCCCGGCAGCCGAACGATCAGTGGCGGAAGGCCCCGTCGGCACCCAGCGAAAAGCGCTGATTGGGAGGCAAGGAAGCGAAATGGCTTACGTAAAACGTTGGGCGCTCACGCTGCTGCTAATTTCTCTATGGGCACCGGCGTGGTCGCACTCGCTCAAGGACCTGGAAAGGCTTCTCGGCGACAAAGAGAAGTATTTCCAATCCGTCGACAAGACGGCTCCCGACTTTGCGCTGCAGGACGCCGACGGCAAGGCCGTTCAGCTCTCCGACCTGCGCGGCAAAGTCGTGGTCCTGCACTTCATCTATGCGGGCTGCCCCGACGTGTGCCCGTTGCACGCCGACCGGATCGCTGAAATCCAGTCGATGGTCAATCAGACGCCGATGAAGGCGCAGGTCCAGTTTGTAACCATCACCACCGATCCGAAGAATGACGCGCCCGACGTGCTCCGCGCCTATGGCGAGCAGCATCGGCTCGATCCTGCCAACTGGGCCTTTCTCACAACGCGCGCCGGGCAGCCGGAAGACGCGACCCGTAAGCTTGCCGAGCAGTTCGGCCACAAGTTCATGAAGCAGGAGGACGGCTATCAGGTCCACGGCATCGTGACGCACGTAATCGACAGAGAGGGGCGCTGGCGAGCGAATTTCCACGGCTTGCGCTTCGAACCGACCAATCTCGTCGTGTTCATCAACGCACTCGTCAATGACGCCGCAAAGCCGCACGGCCACGAGCAGCCGAGCACTTGGGACAGTATCAAGAAACGGCTGAGATTCTAACAATGTACGACCTGCGCACGAAACGATGGGCTGCGAATCTGCGACGCCGCAATATCACCGTTGCCGCCGCTTCCGTCGTGACTGTCGCTGTGATGGTTGCGCTGAGCTTTGCCGCAGTTCCGCTCTATCGGCTGTTTTGCCAGGTGACGGGCTTCGCAGGCACGACACAAGTCGCCGCATCGGCACCGGGCGCTGTCGGGGCCAAGATCATTACCGTGCGCTTCGATGCCAACGTCGCACCAAATCTCGCGTGGCAATTTGTGGCACCTAAGCCGGTCGAAGTGCGGCTTGGTGAAGAGCGTCTGGTGGCCTTCAAAGCGACCAACAGCGGCAATGAACCGCTCCTCGGCACGGCAACCTTCAATGTAACACCCCTTCAGATTGGAAAATACTTCAACAAGATCGAGTGTTTCTGCTTCACCGAGCAGCTCTTGCTCCCAGGGGAAAGCAAGGAGTTTCCGGTGTCGTTCTTCGTCGACCCGTCGATCTCGGAGGACGACGAAGGCAAAGACGTCACCGCCATCACCCTCTCTTACACCTTCTTTAACAAGGGGCGCCCGGCGCTCGAAGCGTATCTTCGGGCGCACAAATCAGCTGTCAGTGCGTTCGATGCAGTCGGAGCCGCTGGACGATGAACGGCCTTCAATCACATCGAAATCCTACCGATGGCGATGCCTTGTGGCTCGTTGCACTGCGCCGATACTTCGTGTTCGCGATTCCGGCGCACCTGATCTGGGAGATCGTGCAATTGCCGCTTTACACGATCTGGTACGAGGACCCCCCGGACAAGATCGCGTTCGCCGCTCTTCATTGCACCGGCGGGGATGCGATGATCACGGGCGCCTCCCTGCTGGGTGCGTTATTGGTGTTTGGCAATCGGCGCTGGCCGGACGAACGCTATATCGCGGTTGCCGCGCCCGCCGTCCTTGCAGGCGTCGGATATACGATTTTCAGTGAGTGGCACAATACGGAAGTCCGCAACAGCTGGGCCTATTCCAGCCTGATGCCGACGTTGCCGGGAATCGGGACCGGTCTCTCGCCGCTCCTGCAATGGTTTGTCATTCCCACAGCAGCGTTCTGGTGGGCATGGCCGCGTCGCGCGGCTCAACTCAATCCAACCGAGGGGCTACGATGAGCGGCCCCGTGAGACGCCGAAAGCTGGTTGGATGGCTGCTCGTGCCGGCACTCGTCGTCGCTGCGGCCGGCGCATGGGTTTCCCTCGACCCGGGCTTCCGATTCAATACTCCAAAGGTAGAGGTGGCCACGGCCTTGCCCAAAGATGAGTTCGAGCGCCGCGTCCGTGATTACATCCTCAACAATCCCGAAGTCATCATGGAGGCGGCCCGGCGCTTTGAACAGCGTCAACGCGCGGCCGAGGAGAGCGAAGCCACCGCGGTGCTCAAGGCACGCGCCGACGAGATATTTCGCGACAAAGACAGCCCGGTCGGCGGCAATCCCACTGGCGATGTCAGTCTCGTCGAGTTTTTCGACTACAACTGCCCTTATTGTCGGCAAGTAACGCCCATCATGGCGGAGGCCGAGGCTGCCGACCCGCAACTTCGCGTGGTCTACAAGGAATTTCCGATACTGGGGCCGAATTCGACCTTCTCCGCCAAGGCGGCGCTCGCAGTACATCGGCAGGGCAAGTACGTCGCGTTCCACAAGGAACTGATGCTGGACCGCGGCGTGGCCAATGAAGCGAAGGTCTTGCGGATTGCCACGAAGATTGGTGTCGACGTGGAGCGCATGAAATCGGACATGAACGATCCGGCCATCGCTGCGATGATCGAAAGAAACCTCGCCCTCGCGCAGGCCCTCCGCATCAATGGAACGCCGGGCTTTATCATCGGTGACCAGATTATTCGGGGTGCGGTCGACCTGAAGACGTTGCGGGCCCTCATTCAGGAGGCGCGAGGCAAACAATGAAGGTAATCATGCTGGCTCGCCACTTAACTCGATGATTGAATTCTCGAACATCGGCATAGCTGCCGCTTTCGCCGCCGGGGTCATTTCCTTCCTGTCCCCGTGCGTGCTGCCATTGGTGCCGGGCTACGTGTCGTATGTTGCTGGGCACTCGATCGCAGAGCGATCGGCCGGCACCCTGTCGCTACGGCTGCAGACGTCGGCGCTGAGTGGGTGCTTTGTCCTCGGCTTTTCGACAATCTTCGTGCTGCTAGGAGCGAGCGCAACCGCGCTCGGCCAGGTGTTGCTCTCGTATCGCTACGAACTGAACCTCGTTGGCGGTGCGGTCGTCATCGCATTCGGCCTGCTCACACTTGGCTTGCTCCAGCCGGGCTGGCTGCAGCGTGATCATCGCCTCCACCTCTACCTGCCAGGCGGGCGACCCCTCGCCGCATATGTGCTTGGGTTAGCATTCGGGTTCGGTTGGACGCCCTGCATAGGACCGATACTCGGCGCCATCCTTACCGTCAGTGCCGGCTCGGCCACGGTCGCAAGCGGCATAACCCTGCTCTCGGTGTACTCGCTCGGACTCGGCCTTCCGTTCGTACTGGCGGCAGCATTCACGGACCGATTGGTTGCAAGGCTCTCGTCCATCGGCCGCCTGGGGCGCAGCTTGCAGATCGTTGCTGGACTCGTGATGGTCATAATGGGCGCGGCCATGATCACCGGCCATCTGTCGACGTTCGCGTTCTGGCTGCTCGATACGTTTCCCGTGCTTTCAACGATTGGGTAGTCAGCGACGCAGAGTGAGATGGCGATGGGCCTGTACCGGGATCATATTCTTCCGCACCTGATCCATCTGTCCATGCGCCAGCGAAACCTCGCTGTCTATCGAGCGCGCGTCCTTCCGGCGGCGCAGGGTCGTGTACTTGAGATCGGAATCGGGTCGGGCCTCAATCTACCATTCTATGGTGCGACGGTGGAGCAAGTCATCGGCCTCGATCCATCGCCGAAGTTGCTCGCCATGGCGCGCGAGGCAGCCCGACGAACGTCGATTTCCCTCGAACTGATCGAGAACAGTGCCGAGGCCATCCCGCTGTACAACAGAAGCATCGATACTGTTGTGACCACGTGGACCATGTGCAGCATCCCGGACGCGCGGCGTGCGCTCGGTGAGATGCGCCGCGTCTTGAAGCCCGGCGGCCATCTGCTGTTCGTCGAGCATGGACGTTCGCCGGACCCCAGCGTTCGCCGATGGCAGGATCGTCTGACGCCACTCTGGCAACGAGTCGGCGGCGGGTGCCACTTGAATCGTGCAATCGGTGAACTGATCGAAGAGGCAGGCTTTCGAATCGAGCGGCTTGAAACCGGCTATATGCGCGGACCGAAGCCCATGACCTTTATGTACGAAGGAAGCGCCAGGCCACGTTGAACGTACATACCGCTCACCACCGCAGCAGCCTGGGCCCGAGCCTCGCCCCAACGATTGCGCAGATTCCAATCGTGAGCCCATACCAGACCGCTATGGCCGGAAACGAGTGATCCAGGCACGGGAGCGAGCAGGCCATGGCGCTGAAGCCGCCGGCAACAAGGCCGCCGGCAGCGCCTGCCCGTGTCAATGCAGTTGGCGCCCCGGTACGCAGCGCCCAGACGAGAGCCAAGAAGGGCATGATCGCAAGGAGTGGGATCGTGAAAAGGCACGCCAGCCAAGTGTTTCCGACAACCAAATCGCGCCACGTGGACCAATGAGCGGACCCAAGTGCCATCGACGCAAGTGCCGCGATAGCAATGAACGGAAGCGAAACGATCACGAGAAAGTTGCGTCCGTCAGCGCCAGGACGGGCAATTTGAGGCAGAAACACCGCGGCGGTCGCGACGACCCCCGCGGCGAAGAGCAGCTTCGTCACTAAAAAACTGGAGTTCTCACCACCGAATGTCTCCGGGCGTGGGCCGAGGAGCAGAAACATCACGCCAAAGGTTGTCGCCGCGCCCACCACCATCGCGAGAATCAGCGCGCGCGAAATACGTCCTCGATCGACCGGGTTGAGATCTGCAACGAGCAGATTAATCAGTTGGTCAGTGGTCATGACCGCACCTTTTGCGTCGCTGGCACACCGGTTCCTACGAATCGACCTCAGTAGATAGGGGAAACCAGGTCCTGGGAGACCTCGCCATTCAGCTGACGCGAGAGTTCCAATGCCGGGTCCGCGAACATCCAGGAGCCAACCGCCCGGTTTCCCACAAATTTGGCGACATGGCCCTGGTCATCGCTCGCAAACATTGAGCCGGTGTGCGTGCCGACGACTGCGTACCCGAGCCGATCTCGCATCAGTAGGGGCGCCCCTGATGAACCAAACTGTGCCCTGCAATCGTGAATGAGCACGTCCCAAACGAAGTCGCGAATTGAGCAGTTTGGGTCGACGCTGAGAACCTCAGCATTGCCAATATCGATCGAGTAGCTCGGCATCACGATCTGCTGTTGGCGCGACTTCAAAGCCTCGACTGGGTGATCGCCTAGGCGAAATGGCTCAACGCCTTTTGGCGCCCTATCAAGAACGAGGATCACCCAGTCTTGCGCGGCATCGTAGACGGATTGCCGCTTGAAGTTTTGTTTCGATCCCACGGCCCGCACCTTTGCTTTGAATAGGCCAAGATCGGTCCCAACTTGAAAGCCGGGCTGGAAGAACAGGTTGGATTTCCTAGTCGTGCCGTCTCTTTCAGTGATGCAATGTCCAGCCGTGATGATGATTCTCGGATGGAGAACAATTGCTGCCGTGCACAGCATCGTTCCTCTAAACCGGCCAACCGCCGAGTAGGGCGGCAACCGCGCATCGACGATGCGACGGGCGTCAGCACTGCTTGCTTCGGAGGAGGTTTCAATTTCCTGGTTGACCAGTTGAGCACCGACACCGATCGGTTCCTTCGCTGCAACTATAACGGACAGCATCATCGCTCCCACGATGGCAAAGCATCCAATGGGTAGTAACGTTCGGATAGATTTCGGCATCATTTCCTCCCGGAAACTGCGCAACCGATCGCTAGCAAGCCGCCGGATATCCGACAGGAGGCGTACACGACCGCGCCGGCCGCAATCGCGGCCACCTCAACTGAGGGCGGCAGGTCTCGGAGGATGGGGGTCGGGCGGTCCGCGGTGATCCAAAATTACTGGAGTCGCTGAGGCAACAACTGTCCGGGAAGGCTCCGGCGAAAGTCCGATATAATCAGGAATGAGTGCGTTCGCGACAGTGCAGTATGCGAAGCATGCAATGGCGTTGACGCTGCAAGCTTTCACCTTGCAGCTATCGCACGGCTTTTCCATACGCATAGCATTCGAAAAGACGACGGATTCTACCGCGGCTGGCGCGTCAACCTGAACGTTGACCCACACGCCGCCGGATGTGTCCGCAGACAGCATCACTATGACGGCCAACAACATTAACGGCAACGTACGGGTCATCGCTCGCATATACACAAGATAGGAGCGAAACGGTGCTGTTGCCATCCCATAGACGCCCGTTTCGGGTTCCGATCAGCTGGACGTCGATCGAGGCGGTCGCTTCAATCGGCCCATCGCTGAGACTGCGGCTATGGGGACACCCAACCGAAATAGATTAAGGCCTGATAGTAGAAGTAGGCCGCAGCCGCCAGCATGAGAGCTCCGCCGAACCGCTCAATCCAGCGCGTAAGGGGACCCAATCGCCGCAGGTGAGCGAGCGTTCCGGCGGCTGCGCCGGCAATCATGACCGGAACTCCCCGTGCCAGGCCGAACGTGAACATTAGAATTGCTGACTACGACAGCGTCGTAGGATGGCGAGGCGTAGCGTAGGCAGTTCGCTCACGTGATCCGGACTGGCCTACGCGTGACCGGCGAATAGTGCCTCGATCAGCGGACATTCCTGCCGTGTGCCGTCGGCGCATTGCGCGACCACGTCCTTCAGCACTCGCTCCATCCGTTTCAGATCGGCGATCTTCGCCCGCACGTCATCGAGGTGGGCAGCGGCGACGGCGCGTGCCTCGGCGCAAGGCTGATCGCGTTCGTCGACCAGGCGCAGCAGCTCGCGAATCTCATCGAGAGAAAAGCCGAGTTCACGCGCTCGCAGGACGAAGCGAAGGCGACGCTCGTGCGTGGCGTCGTAGCTGCGATAGCCAGTCGACGTGCGCGGCGGCTCGGGGAGAAGGCCGACCTTCTCGTAGTAGCGCACGGTCTCCAAGTTGCAGCCCGTCCGCCGGGCGAGTTCAGCCCGCTGCAGGCCCTTCACCACAGCGTGATCGCGCATCGCAAAAACTCCTTGACCCTGTAGTAACTACAGACCGCATCCTATGGCGCAATGAGGATTTCAGCAAGGAAGGAGACGTCGGACATGGTTGCATGGCGATCTGGAACGTCAGATATCGCGTCCGCAACGGCAGTTCCTGCATCGTCGGAGCGGACCGAGGCTGGACGGCAGCGCCTGGTTGCTGTGGGCGGAATTCTCGGCGCGATAGCCGCCTCCTCCTGCTGCGTCATTCCGCTTATCCTGTTCAGCCTCGGCATCGGCGGCGCCTGGATCGGCAACCTGACAGCGCTCGCGCCGTACAAACCGCTCTTCGTCGCCGGAACGGCGGGCCTCCTCGGATACGGCTTCTACCTCGTTTACTGGAAGCCGCGGCGTGCCTGCGGCGATGGTGCAGCTTGCGCGAGCCCCATCCCCAACCGGCTCGTCCAGCTCGCGCTCTGGATTGCGACTGTGCTCGTGATCGCCGCCTTTGCCTTCGACTATGTCGCCCCGCTGCTGCTTCGCGCCTGATACCAAGAGGAGACCAGCCCCATGAACAAGAGCTTGAGCGTCCTTGCCCTGATCGCCTCGGTGATAACGGCATCGACCGCGTTCGCCACCGAACGCACTGTGACATTTGCCGTCGATAACATGACCTGCGCCTCGTGCCCGTACATCGTGAAAACTTCGATGGCGGCAGTCCCGGGCGTCGCGAACGTGACCGTCTCCTTCAAGGCGAAGACCGCGACCGTGACTTTCGACGACGCGAAGACGAACGCCGACACCATCGCAGCCGCCAGCATGAACGCGGGCTATCCAGCCCATCTGAGGCAGCAGGGCAGCTAATATGAGTGACCGCACTGCAATCCGCGCAGGTATGGCCGGTGCCGTCCTCGCCGCGATCTGCTGCGCCGCGCCGTTCCTTGCCCTCGGCCTGCCCTTTGCGGGCCTTGGCTCGTCGCTAGCCAGTACGGGCTTGGTAGTGCTTCCGCTGATGATCGCGAGCTTCGGCCTCATCGCTTGGATATTCCATCGTCGCCACTCGAAGGCCCTCCGTTGCGAGACGACGATTCCCAAGAAGGGCGTGAAGCCATGAACGAATGTTGTGCCTCCTCCTCGTCCCGAAACGAAGCTGTCATCCCTACGCTCGAGACACTGCCGAGCTATCACGTGCGGCCGGGCGTAACTTTCCCGGACTGGTCAGCAGTCACGTCGCACGCAGTGAGGGACGCCCTGCTGGTCATGGTCGGGTCCGGCCATGTGCTCAATCGCTGGAGCGGCTACGATCCCGCCGTGGACCGCGCGCGCGTTGCGCTGCTTCAGCTCTACGTCGAACACGGGCGAGCCCCGGCCATAGCCGCGATTGCGAACCGTGCAGGACTCGATGAGGCGGCCGTCCCGCCGTTGCTCGAAAATCTCCGCCGGCGCGACCTGGTCGTTCTCGACGGCGGGCGAGTCGTCGGCGCCTATCCGTTCACCGACCAAGACAGGGACCATCAGGTCATGCTGGACGGGCGCGTTCTCAATGCCATGTGTGCGGTCGATGCGCTCGGCATCGGTGCCATGATCGATCGCGACGTCTCGATCGCCTCGGGCTGCCGCCATTGCGGCGCGCCAATCCGGATCACTACACGCGACCTAGGGCGGGAGCTGGCCGACGTCGAGCCGCGGACGGCCGTCATGTGGCAAAGTGTTCGCTACGAAGACGCATGCGCCGCGAGCTCGCTGTGCGAAACGACCGTGTTTTTCTGCTCGGATGAGCATCTCTCTGCCTGGCGCCGCGAGCGTTCCGCCGACGAGCTAGGTTTTCGGCTGTCGATCGAGGAGGGGTTGGAGGCCGGCCGCGCTCTGTTCGGGCCGAGCCTTGCCGGGCTAGGTGTGACACCACGACCGTCCGCCGATCCGGAATCGAAGAGCCCGCCAGTCGCGAACCGCCCCTTCCGCACAAACGGTCGCAATGGAGGCGCTTACGATCTCGTCGTGGTCGGCGCCGGATCGGCCGGCTTCTCGGCGGCAATCACGGCCGCCGAACAGGGCGCGCAGGTGGCGCTCATCGGCAGCGGCACCATCGGCGGCACCTGCGTCAATATCGGCTGCGTGCCGTCAAAAACCCTGATCCGCGCGGCCGAGACGCTTCACAACGCTCGCGTGGCGGCACGTTTTGCCGGTATTACCGCTGAAGCCGAACTGACAGATTGGCGCGGAACCGTTCGTCAGAAGGACGCCCTCGTTTCCGAACTGCGCCAGGCCAAGTACGTCGATCTGCTCCCCGCGTACAACGGCATCGCCTATCGCGACGGGCCGGCTCGCCTCCTCGACGGCGGTGTCGAAGTTGACGGCGCTCGTGTTGCCGCTGGCAAGATCATCATCTCGACCGGCGCGCGGCCGGCAGTGCCTGCCATTCCCGGCCTCGAGACCGTGCCGTATCTCACCAGCACGACGGCGCTCGACCTCGAGGAGCTGCCGCGCTCTTTGCTCGTGATCGGCGGCGGCTACATCGGCGGGGAACTCGCCCAGATGTTCGCTCGCGCCGGCGTCAAGGTGACCCTTGTCTGCCGGTCTCGTCTGCTCCCCGAGGCCGAGCCCGAGATCGGCGCGGCGCTCGCGGGGTATTTCGAGGACGAAGGCATCACTGTTGTCTCCGGCATCGCTTACCGCGCCGTCCGCGAAGCCGATGACGGTGTGTCGCTGACGGTCACGCGCGACGGCCAGGATATTGCGATCGACGCCGACCAGGTGTTGATCACCACGGGGCGCACGCCCAACATCGAAGGCCTTGGGCTAGCCGAACAGGGGATCACCGTCTCGGCGAAGGGCGGCATCGTGGTCGATGACCGCATGCGCACGACCCGGGCCGGCATTTATGCCGTCGGCGACGTCACTGGCCGCGACCAGTTCGTCTACATGGCCGCCTATGGTGCCAAGCTCGCGGCCAAGAACGCCCTCAACGGCGACAGTCTGCGCTACGACAACAGCGCCATGCCAGCCATCGTGTTCACTGACCCGCAAGTGGCGAGCGTCGGGCTCACCGAGGCCGCGGCGCGCGCCGCCGGCCATGCGGTTCGCGCCTCGATGATCGGTCTCGATCAGGTGCCGCGCGCGCTCGCCGCGCGCGACACCCGCGGGCTGATCAAGCTCGTGGCCGATGCCGGTAATGGCCATCTGCTCGGTGCGCATATCCTCGCACCGGAAGGCGCTGACAGCATCCAGACCGCCGCGCTTGCAATCCGCCAGGGGCTCACCGTCGATGACCTCGCGGAGATGATCTTTCCGTATCTCACCACCGTCGAGGGGCTGAAGCTCGCGGCGCTGTCATTCGAGAAAGACGTGGCCAAGCTATCATGTTGCGCCGGATAGTGATCGCGGCTGGGCGTCCGCAGGTCGCTTAGAGCACCTGTCGTAGTGAGATCGCGTGCCGGAGCCGTCACGCCGGTCCAGGCGGCGACGCCTATCATCCGATGCGGCAAGCAATTTCTCGGTTGGTACCTTGCCTGGCGCTTGCCCGACGATGCTTGGTTCCCGCGAGATCGGCGTCACTGTTATCCGCCGACGAAGGCGATGACCGTTGATTCAAACATCGGCCAGATCCACGCCGCGACCATCATGATGGTCGCGAACGTCATGACCAGAAGGGTAGAATGAGCAGGAGAGCGGCGCGTGCGCCAGCTCTGGTAGCCAACCCATGCCCATCCGGCTCCGACGGCGACGAGTGCGATTGGGGTCAGCCATCGGTAGGCTTCTGCGAACCAGGCAAGCACACCACCGATCGAACCGAGGATCGCTGCCGGGACGGCAAAGGGAAGAACACAACAGACGCCACAGGCGAGCCTGGATTGAAAATCGGCGACCTCGCCAAGCGCACCGGCACGAACACGCCGACGATACGGTACTACGAGGAGATCGGGCTGCTCTCGCGGCCCGACCCGCAAGGAGGCAATCAGCGTCGATATGGCGATGAGGACGTCCGACGGCTGACCTTTATCCGCCGCTGCCGGGATTTCGGATTTTCGATCGAGCAGGTGCGGACATTGACGTCGCTCGTGCAGGATCGGAGCAGGTCCTGCTTTGAAGCCCGAGACTTGGCCCAAGAGCATCTAAAGGAGGTGCGAGCGAAGCTGAAAGAGCTGAGAGAACTCGAGAAGAGCATCGCCGGCTTCGTCGAAAGCTGCAACGTCGCCTGCGCCGGTGGCCCTGGTCCCGATTGCGTCATTCTTGAAGATCTTGGCAAAGCCGCTCCGATGGCCGCGGAGCGGCGGCGCGCATGACAGCTTCGAGCGCACGCGAATCCTTCGAACTGCATCAGGTTTCGATCTATTTCGGTGCCGTGATCGTGGCGGCGGCAGCCGCCATGCTGGCCCCCGCCTTGGGCGCTCTTGAGTCGGCCATAAGCCCGACGCTGGCCGTGATGTTGTTTGCGACGTTCCTCCAGGTGCCATTGGCCGACTTAGGCAAGGCATTCAGGGAATTCCGCTTCATGTCGGCGCTCCTCGTCGCCAACTTCATTGCCATACCGGTGGCCGTGGCGTTGCTCGTGCGGCTCCTTCCACCAGACCCGCTGCTTCGCCTGGGCGTACTAATCGTTCTGCTCACTCCCTGCATCGACTACGTCGTCACGTTCTCTCAACTCGGCCGGGCCGATGCCCGCGCCTTGCTGGCCGCAACACCGTTGCTGCTTGGCGTGCAGATGCTGCTCCTGCCGGTCTATATGGGACTTCTCCTCGGCGAAGCCGGACGTGGGCTCATCCAAATTGAGCCTTTCGTTCATGCATTCGTCTGGTTGATCGCAGTTCCGCTTTTCTTGGCGGGCGTCATCCAGGCATGGGCGCGTAGGAGCTCGACTGGGGCTCGCGTTGGCGGCGCACTTGGCCTCCTTCCCGTTCCGGCGACCGCAGTCGTTCTCTTCGTCGTCGTTTGCTCGGTCGTCCCTCAGCTCGATGCGGCAAGGGCGAGCGCCATTCAGGTCGTTCCGATCTATATCGCATTCGCCGCTCTAGCGCCGTTCGTGGGCTTGGCTGTCGGGCGGCTGTTCCGACTGCCGGCAGCAGGTTTGCGAGCAGTCGCATTCAGCGCCGCAACCCGCAACTCACTCGTCGTGCTGCCGCTCGGTCTCGCAGTTCCCAGCGCTGTCCCGGTACTTCCCGCAATCATCGTCACACAGACGTTGGTCGAGCTTCTGAGCGAACTCGTCTACGTACGCTTCATGCCGAAAATCGGCAAAGATGTGGACGCGCAGCGAGCCTGATCGTCGAGAGCGATGAATGGAAGATCGCAGTAAAATATCGCGCTCTGTCGTAGTGCCGCGGATTGCGGGTCAGCGGCGGATGCGGGATCATATGGCCGCAGCGGAAACGTAGTTATCAGTTTCGTCTACGCTGGGGCGCCACTTCTGAACAAGACTGCGAACGGCGGCTGAACCGGCCCTTCCACCGCATGCGTCTTGCTAGTTCTCTCCATACAAAGTGATCTCGCTGCGTGCCGCCGGAAGCAGATCCGTCAGCCGATCCTGCCGAGCGCGGGAAACGTCTCCAGAAACCAGAACGCCATGTCGGTCAGATGGCCGGTCATCATCGCCACGCCCATCGCGATCATCACGCCACCGGCGACATAGCGCAGCACGCGGCCGGCAACGCGAAGCTTGCCCATGCGCGTTACAAATTTCCCGAGGAACAGGGCCGCGAGGATGAAGGGCACGCCAAGACCCAAAGAATAGACGGCCAGCAACACCATACCGTCCACGCCACGTGACGACGACGAAGCGGCGAGCGAGAGGATTGCGCCCAGCACGGGTCCGATGCATGGCGTCCATCCGAAGGCGAACGCCATGCCGAGCAGATAGGCCGGCAATGACCCTGCTCCCTGCGGGGTCGCATGAACGCGCAATTCGCGTTGCGACCATAGCGGCCGCCACAAATCGAGCGTGAATATGCCGAACAGCACGATGAGCGCCCCGCTCAACAACGTCACCTGATAGCGATATGGCGCCAGCAGCATGTTAAGAACGTTCGCGCCAGCGCCCAGGATCACGAAGATGGTGGTGAAGCCGAGGACGAAGCAGAGGCTCAACCAAAGCGTGCGCAGAGGCTTTGCGCTTTCTCCGTCATTGACCGTCCGTCCTGCCACGAACGACACGTAGCCGGGTACGAGCGGCAACACGCAAGGCGATAAAAAGGAGATCGCGCCCGCCGCGAACGCCGTGGCGAGCCCGATCACTGACAACTCTGGCATGGTCACGAATTCGAACTCGCTTTACCTTGTCTGGTGCGCGGTGCGCAGATCGCCCCGCGCGTCGCGGATGATCGCGTAAGACGATTGCAAGAACAGACCTGCGATGATGACGGCCACGACCAGATCGGGCCATGGCGTCTGCGTCCAGGCGACGAGGCCCGCAGCGATCACGACGGCCAGATTGCCGATTGCGTCATTACGACTGAAGAGCCACACCGCTTTCATATTGGCGTCGCCGTGCCGGTGCGGAAGCAGGATGAGAGCGGCCGCCACATTGACCCCAAGCGCGATCAATCCAAGGATGCCCATCAACTCGGCTTCAGGCTGATGCAGCACGAGCACGCGGTAGGCAGTCATGACCAGGACGCCAAGCCCGAGCAGGCCGAGGAAGATGCCTTGCAGCAACGCCGCCTTGGCGCGCGCGGCGAGCCCCCACCCGATTGCGATCAGTCCGAGAAACGAAATCAAGCCGTCGCCCAGGAAATCGAGCGCGTCCGCTTTCAGCGCCTGCGATCCGGCGATGAACCCGCCGACGATCTCAATCAGTCCATAGCCGCAATTCAGGATAACGACGAGCCATAGCGCGCGCTTATAGGCGAGCGTCACGTGGGACAGGTCGGGAATCTTGTCGTCGTCATCGTCTTCGGGGATGCGAGCCAGTTTGTAGCCAAGGCCGGTAATGGCCTTCTCGACCACCGGCAGGGATGTCGCGCTCTGATCGAGGCGCAGCGTCATCTCCTGCGATGCCATCGATACGCGCACGTCATCAACCTTTTGCGCGCGGGCGGCCCCTTCGATCTTGGCCACGCAGGACGCGCAATCCATGCCCGTGATGCGGTAACGAATGGTCTCGATGTCTGGCATGTCGGCCTCTTTTTCAGCTGAAGGGAATGAGCCTGCGGTATTTGCCGCCCTGCGTTTTTTCCGGCGGCTCCGCACCCCGTTCGATGCTCACATTGGCGATGCTGTGCTGCGACAAGAGCCGTGCAATTCCCGCTTCAATCCTTTGCCGGACTTGGTCGGAATCGACGCCGGGCTCGCTTACGAAGCGCACGCGCAATCGCGCGGGTTCGCTCTGGACGATCTGAAACATCTCGACCCCGGAGATGCCGTCGAGCAGCAGGCTAAAGGCGAGCGGCGGAATGGCGAGTTTACCGCCATGCCGTCCCGGAAAGCTCATGACATCGGCCGAGCGTCCCTGCACCTTGATCGCCGGAAAGGGACTTCCGCACGGACACCGGTCCAGGCGTTCCTGCACGCTGTCGCCGAGATCATAGCGAAGCACGGGTTGGGTCTTGTTGGCGAGATTGCTGATCAGGACCGTGTGCGAGGCCTGGCCGCGCGGCACGGGCGCGAAGTTTTCATCGACTGGTTCAAAACGCACCCAGTCCGTATTGACATGCAGCCAGCCCTCTTCGCAGGCATGACTCAAGTAAGGACATTCGGTTGCGGCGTAGCTGTTGCCGACACTGGCGCCGAAGACCTTGGCGATGCGTCCATATTGCGCTTCGGGCAAACCTTCCGCGGCGAGCGCGAGCAGGACTGGATTGATGCGCAGCCGCCCCACTTCGTGTTCATCGGCGAGCATCACGGCCATGCTCGCATAGGGCGCGATGACCACAGGCTGGAATTCATTGAGCGCCGCGACGATCTGCGGCATCGGCGTGTCGGCCGAAACGACCTTCAGGCGGCTTGCGCGCCAGCCGCCGGCCCTGCGCAGCCTCGCAGCTGCAACCGCCGACGCCGAATGCCCGCTGCCCCCCATCACCATGGCCATGCGAACGCCGCCGGCGAGGATGCGCAACACATCGCCAAGCCCAAGCCAAGTCGAGAGCATGCGCAGCGCCATGGCGTTGGTGACCGCAAGGCTGCGCTCATCGAGCACGAAAATGCCCCGCGCGCCTGTCGTTCCGGATGTCGTCGCAACCGTGTAGCGGCCGAGGAATGGTTCGCCCGCGCGTTCAGGATCATCCACAAAGCCGCGTAGCGCGTCGATGGTGATCGCCGGGTCCGTGACCCAGGCATTGAACTGGCTCATCAGCATCTTTTTGCTGGTGACCGGCAACTGCCGCGGATCATCGATGCGCTCGGGCAAGTCGCGATAAAGCGTGCGGTAGATGGCCGAATGCGTCCGCGCATGGGCGACGATCTCGTGCAGGCGCTTCGCTTGCAGACGTTCGATCGTTTCTGCTCCGCCCTTCGTCGCGCGGCGGGCATCGCGCAGGATTGAGAATGTCGATTCCGCCATGCGCGCTCCCTGCCCTGACCGATTCGCGAAGACTTGAAGAAGCATGGATCGTGATTGGCCGGGACGATCCATGACGCTAACCCGGGCCTTCAAGGCGGGGTGGCGCATGTTGCGTGCGCAGCAATCGCAGCGCATTGGCCGTGACCAGCACGGTCGCGCCGGTATCGGCCAGAATCGCTGGCCATAGCCCGGTGATCCCCGCAACCGTTGTTGCGAGAAACACGGCCTTGAGGCCAAGCGCGATCGTGATGTTCTGATGGATGTTGCGCATGGTGCGCCGGGAGAGATCGACCATCGCGGCGACATCGCCGACCCTGCCGTGCAACACGGCCGCATCCGCCGTCTCTAACGCGACGTCCGTGCCGCCGCCCATCGCGATTCCGACATCGGCCGCAGCGAGGGCGGGCGCGTCATTAATGCCGTCACCCACCTTGCCGGTTTTTTCGCCGCCAGCTTTGAGCTCGTTGATGACTTTCAGCTTGTCTTCCGGCAGCAGCTCCGAGCGCACCTCGATGCCAAGTGCTTGGCCGATCGCTTCTGCCGTGCGGGCATTGTCGCCGGTGAGCATCAGCGTCCTGATGCCTGCCGCACGCAAGGACGCGAGACCCGCGCGGGCATCGGCGCGGGGCTCATCGCGCATCGCGATCAGGCCAGCCACAGCATCGCCCGCGATGAGGACGGACACGGTCTGGCCTTGTTCATTCAATGCCTTGATCAGGGCTGCGTGTTCGTCGCTCAAAGGCGCGAACGCGGAAGCGGCCTGTGGCGAGCCTAGAAAGATTTTCTGACCGCCGACGGACCCCGCGACGCCCTTGCCTGGTATCGCGCGAGATTCTCCGGCGGGCGGCAATGGGACCCTGGTTTCCTTGGCGCATTCGACGATCGCAAGCGCGAGCGGATGGTTCGATCCCGCTTCCAATGCGGCGGCGAGCGAGAGAACCTGACGCTCATCGCGCCCGATCGAGACAATTTGCGTCACCTTGGGCCGGCCTTCGGTGAGGGTGCCGGTCTTGTCGAAGGCAATAGCCGTGAGCGAACCCAGTTGCTCGAGAACCGCCCCGCCCTTCAAAAGCAATCCCCGGCGCGCCCCGGAGGACAGGGCCGCGGCGATGGCCGCCGGCGTTGAAATCACCAGGGCGCAGGGGCAGCCGATCAGCAGCACCGCAAGCCCCTTGTAGATCCATTCATTCCAGTCAGCGCCACCGAGCAGCGGCGGCATTGTCGCGACGAGCGCCGCAAAGGCGACAACGGAGGGCGTGTAATAGGTCGAGAACCGATCGATGAAGCGTTGCGTGGGCGCCTTGCTTTCCTGCGCTTCCTCGACGAGCCGGATCACGCGCGCGATCGTGTTGTCCTGCGCCGCGGCGGTCACGCGCACGCGCAAATTGGCGTCACCGTTCACCGTGCCTGCGAAGACCTTGTCGCCGGGCTTCTTCTGCTTGGGTACGCTCTCGCCGGTCACCGGCGCTTCATTGATCCCGCTTTCGCCTTCGATAATGACGCCGTCCGCCGAAATCCGGTCGCCGGGACGCACGGAAATGACCTGACCGACCTTGAGCGCTTCGGCTGGCACTTCGCGCGTCTGCCCGTTTTCGATGACAAGCGCTGTCTTTGGAACGAGCGCCGCCAGATCCTGGATGCTGGCGCGGGCGCGGCCGGCAGCGACGCCTTCGAGCAATTCACCGACCAGAAAGAGGAAGACGACGGCCGCTGCTTCTTCCGTGGCGCCGATCGCAACCGCGCCGGCCGCCGCCACGCTCATCAGCATTTCAATCGAGAACGGCGTGCCGCCGCGCGCGGCCGCGAATGCGCGGCGCGCAATCGGGACCAGCCCGATGCCCAGAGCGGCCAGGAACGCGCCTTTCTCATACGCAGGAATCCAATGTCCGATGCCGTAGGCGGCCAGTAACGCCGTCCCGCATGCGCCAACGAGGAGCGCACGGCGGCTGCGCCACCAGCTCTGTTGTGGCTTGGGAGCCGATGACGTGGACGCAGCGCCCGCGGGAGCGGCTGGCGTGACCGTATAGCCGAGCCGCCGGATCGCCTGTTCAACCACCTGCAGATCGGCATCGCTCTTGTGCGTAAGCGTCATCATCTCGGCGCCGACGCTCACCGAAACATCCGCAACGCCTTCGAGCCGCCGCACGGCCGTATCGACCTTTGCGCCGCAGGCGGAGCAGTCCATCCCGCCGACATGATATCGCGACAGCGTCAGTGTCTCGCTCATCCTTCGCTTTCCGTCTTCTGTTGACCGTGCGGCCTGAGGCTGACCCACAAAAGAGTGATAACGCCCAAGCTGATTGCCGTATCAGCTAGGTTGAAGGCGGGCCAATGCCAGCCTGCCACATGCACATCAATGAAATCCGTCACGCGCCCGCGCCAGACGCGGTCGACCAGGTTCCCGGCAGCGCCGCCGATGATAGCGCTAAAGGCGACGCGCTCGAGCGCCGTTGCCCGCATCGCCATCACCACGAGGGCAATGATGATCACGAGGGTCAGCGCAATCAGCGGCAGGCGGAACGTATTCGCGTCGGTCGCGAACATGCCGAAGGAAACGCCGGTGTTGAACCCAAGGCGCAAGGCAAAAGACGGCGTCACGTCCACGGGGACATGCGGCTGCAAGGCCGCAAGCGCCATGGACTTGCTTGCTTGATCAAGCGCCAGGGCCGCACCCGCAATGAGAAAAATGGTTCGGGCGCGTGACGCAATGTTCATCCCGCTCGACGCTCTCCTTTTATGTTGCGAAAAGGATCCTACATCCTCTAGTAACTAGAGGAGCAAGAGGTTTTGACATGCAGAATTTGATGATTGGCGAGGTCTCGCGGCTAACCGGGGTCAAGGTGCCGACCATCCGCTATTACGAAGGCGCGGGCATGCTGCCGGCGGCGCGGCGCAGCGACAGCAACCGGCGCATCTATGACCACAAGGCCCTCAAGCGGATCGCCTTCATCCGCCACGCGCGGAATCTCGGCTTCAGCATGGGTGACATCAAGGCGCTCATCGCATTGCAGGACAATCCGGACCAATCCTGCAAGCAGGCGGACACCATCGCCCGCGCGCGTCTCGCCGAAGTCGAACTGCGCATCCGGCATTTGCAGAGCTTGCAGGCCGAGCTTCAGGCGATGATCGGCCGCGGCTGCCGGCAGCGCGTCTCAAAGTGCCGGGTCATCGAAGGATTGATTGGATCTCCTGCATAGAAGCAGCGCGACAGCGAGCGCTGATTTGAGCAGTCACAAAAATGTAATCGCGAGGCTTTGGGAGGCGTTCCGGTCACGCATTTTCAAATCCGCGTTCACGTTTCAGTACAAAGACCTGTTGACCGGTGGTGCGTGGCGCGCCGCACTGTTGAACGAAGCCGCACCTCGGAGCGGCGCGCGCGTTCTTCAAGTGCATATCCGGGAGTCGAATATATCGGCCGATCTTCTTGCGAAATATCCCGGCTGCAAGCTCACCTCGGTGAACCCGTTCAATCAGGCTCCAGAAACCATCGAAGGCGTTCAGCGGTTGTCGTTCGAACATGGCCGGATTTGTTGCGACGGCGCCAGCTTTGACAAAGTCGTTTGCTGCATGGCTTTGCATCCGCTTGAGCCGCCAGCCAAGCTTGCGTTGCTCAAAGAGATGAGGCGCGTTCTGCGATCGCGCGGCACGCTTTACCTGGCCGAACTTGATAAGGCGTATTCCAAGCGCGAAACACTGGCGTTGATTGGCACGTATGATCTCTACGGGCATGATACAGCGGTCTCTCACAGCGACGGCACATGGACGGCTCAGATTGAGCTGGCCGAATTTTCTCACGTCAAACTTGTGTATAATGAAGCCGACGTCATCGGCCGCGTTTCCATTTTCCGGGCAAGACGCTGACCGACGCGCAAGAAACCCAGGCGAGCGGAGGAGACATCGATGATTTCACGGCGCGTGTTTCTCAGTGGTGTCGCTGCTTCGCTCCTCATCGCGCGGTTTGGCGGCCCTGCGCTTGCCCAATCGCCGCGCATCACCGTGCACAAGGACCCGAACTGCGGTTGCTGCGGAGCATGGGTGGATCATTTGCGCGCGAATGGCTTCGAGGTCAGCGTGACGGAGACCGCCCAGCTCAACCGCATCAAAGCGCGGCTCGGCGTGCCGGACGCACTCGCCTCTTGCCACACGGCAGAAGTCGACGGCTTCATTATTGAAGGCCACGTGCCCGCCGGGTCGGTTCGCAAGCTGCTGTCCCTGCGGCCGAATATTCGCGGCTTGGCGGTTCCCGGCATGCCGGTCGGCTCTCCCGGGATGGAAGTCGAAGGCACGCCGCCAGACACTTACGATGTGATTGCGTTCGGCCCGTCGGGACAACGCGTGTTCGCCCGCTATCAGGGCGCGCGGGAGCTGCCGGCGACCTAAATATCGCGGCGGCGATCTTACCGCCTGACCGTTCCCGTCGCTGCAGGAGACGGGATGACCGCCGGGATTTCGCGCGGCTCTTCCGCGAGGGCCTCGGGGCGGCTGATGTCCCCTAGCGATTGCCGCGTGCGCGTGTCGACTTCCGCGGAGGACGGATTATTCGCGGCCGCGAGCGCCAGTTTTCGCAAAGATGGATGACCGCCGCCGTCCTGGTACACGAGACGGATGGCCGGCGTTCCTTTCGCGACGAGCTCAGCTTCCCTGCGGTCGTCGAGCGCGCGCTTCGCCGCGACGTCAGCGGCGATCGCCGGGTCGCTCTCAAAGGCATAGCGGCCCTTGGCGACGGTCCATAGCGGGGCCTGCCGACCCGCTTCGAAGACGTCCGAGCCCTCCTTCAGGTTCTTCCAGAAGGCGATATGCGGATCGGCGCGGTGCTTGGCGAGATTCTCCGGCGTCATGCGGAACGGATAGGATTGAAACTGAAAGCTGTGCTGTCCGCCCGCGAAGGCCTCGCGCGTGATCGCATAGACCTCGCTGATCGCCTCGTCCGTCATCGCAAAGCACCCCTGCGACGAGCAGGCGCCGTGAACCATCAGATGCGAACCCGTGCGGTTATGCGCCCGGTCGAACGCGTTCGGAAACCCGATATTGAAGGACAGGAACAGGCTGGAGTTCGGATTCATCGCTGCCGCGCTCACTTCGTAGAATCCTTCCGGAGCCTGACGATCGCCCTCGCGGATCTTGGGGCCCAACTGGCCCGACCACCGGCAGATCGGGTAGGTCTTGAGCAGCGCGTATTTCCCGTCGCGGCCCTGCTTCCAGACCTCGATTTCAGATTCTTTCTTGAAGGCGCGCATCAGAATTGGCGCGCCGGGCTCCATGCCCTGGTCGGACATGAGCGCAAGCGTCTTCGCGGGAACTGGCGCCAACGCCCGCGCTGACCGATAAGCATCCTGCGCGCAGGAGCTGACGAAGCCCATCACGGCGACGCTCCAGATCAATCTCCTGCCAAATTTCCAATCCAATTCGCCAGCCCTTCTCTGCGGTCAGTTCCGCTACAGTCCGACTAGACCGTAATTATGGCGCGATCCCGCTCTCTTCACTTCAGCCCGCGATAAAAGCTCAACGAACCCAGAGCCGTCGCCACGCGGCGGGTTTCGGCCACATCGGAGAAGCCAGCATCTCTCATAAGCTTGGGGAGGAGGCCTCGCACGTTCTCTGTGGTGTTGGCGAAACCGTCCAGCACTTGAATCAGATAAAACGGCAAGCGCAGAAGCGCATTGGCGGGGCGCCCCCAGCCGGCTACGTGCAGCTCACCACCGGGACGAAGCAGACGAAGACAGTGGGAGAATGCGCGCCGCTTCTGTTCACTCGAGAGGTGATGAAATAAAAGACTTGATACGATCTTATCGAAGCTGCCGAACCGCAGCATCGGCACGTTCGTGGGATCATCAGCCCGGCCTTGCCAGAACTCAACGTCAGCTTTGGCAGCTGCCGCTTTCGCCCGCGCGATTGCCAGTACGTTCGCATCTGCATCGAAGCCCAGAAGATCGCATTCGGGGCATGCTTGATGCAGCATCAGCGTCAACGTTCCCGTGCCGCAACCCATGTCCAAGATGCGCTCGCCGGCTGTCGGCGAGACCTGCCCGATCAGCAGGCCTTTCCAGACTCGATCGCGCATGAGCAACGCGACTGCCGGATCATAGAACCGCGTCAACCGATGAAATCCGGCCGCCGGTATGAAAGAGTCTTTGGAGGGTGTCGTGGTCATGAGTTCTCTCGAACCTGAACGCGATCGCTGACGATGACGACCGTAAGCTTTTGCTTCATGATCGAACGCACCCGACTGCCTTCCTTCATCGCGCGAGTTGGTAGAAAAGCGCACCAAGCCCAAGCGCGAAAGCCAGCAGGCTCGGAAGCGCGGTCAGCGCCATGCCAAACGCGCGGGCCCCGGCGCCTCCAGGGTATCCGGCTAGGAAGGTGATGCGCCCGATACTGAACAACAGGACGGAAGCTGCCATCAATTGCATTGCGACTGACGGAAGCAGCATCACAAGCGCGAACTGAGCGACGACAGCGACAAAGGCTTGGTCGAGCGTGTTCTGGAGGAAGGCGGCCGCCACCGCAATTTTCGGGCTCGGCGGGGAATAAGCCGATCCCCGAATGTCGTCTGCCGAACGGCGCCGGCCGGTCGACACCATGCCGATCCCCGTGATGACCCATGCAACAAGAAAAAGATTGGCGCCAGCCCACGCTGTCAACCGCGACCCCAGGTCCGGTCCAGGTAGCTGGACCAGCCGCGGCAGAAAGATGATGGCCGCGGCAAAAACGGCTGAACAGACAACGAACGCTGCCGCGCGCTGCTTCGCAGGATTCGTTGCTGTTCCCGTCGCAGAGTTGCGTCGGCTGTGCTTGCGGCCGCCATTCAAACTCCCATTGCTCCGTTGAAGGTACATCCTCTAGTGACTAGAGGATCAACCATAATTTCAATTGGCACGGCTCCAAGCGCCTGCCCTGCTCGAACGGCAACTGAGGCTGGTCATGTCGAGCGGACATGCGATCTCCGCAGACGACTTTTGATCTTGCCAGAATGCGGGCGCGCCCTTCGGACGGGCTCTATTCAGGCTTCGCTTTCACCCAGCCAAGCCGTTGCCGCGAAGATGCGGAACGTTTGACTCGGCCTTCCGGTGATGATCCCTCGCGCCATCATGAGCCGCTCACCGGAGGACTCCCTTCGGGTATCACCGTCATTTCATGCCGGCGTCGCTATCACTGCCCCGTCATGGGGCGGCCGAGCGATGACTTCCGCCTTTTTTCTTCAATCCGGATTTTTCCGCGGCGAGTCCCATGCCAGACCGCGGCGAGACTCCGCGCAGGTAAGAAACTGCGCTGGCCTTAAAGTGACCCTTGGGTTGGTATCCAGAGCAGCGCTGCCGGAAGTCTATGACGTCGCTTTGCTTTTCCGCACTCTCGCGAAGGCTCGATCTGTCACCATGAACCGCTCGATCATAGGGGCGACGATCTTGGCCGGATCAGGTGCAACCTGTCCGCTCTCGCGTCCGATGGCTTCCGCATAGGCGATCAGGTTGCGATGGACCGCGGCCGGCAACTCGACCGTGAGCTTCACCGGCTTGTCATCTTCAATCGTGCCGAGCTTGAGCTTGCTCATCGACTTGCCTCCAGCTGGCCGTAGGGCGCCATCACGAGATCGCGGTTGACGATCACGCGCACCGGGAAACCCTGCCGGATGGTGAGCGTGGGTTGGATGTTGAGCTGGCGGCGGACGAGCTGGTGCCCGGTGTTGTTGACCGAGTCCTGCGAGCCGCGGCGTAAGGCGCGGACGAGATCGCTCTCCTCGCCGCTGGATCCGAGCTCGGCGCCGATACCGAGCAAGGTAGAGAGCGCGGCAGCTTTGGCGAGATCCCACCAGTGATAGTCGACCTCGTCTTCGAGACCGGAGAATCCTCTGGCGTCGGTGCCCTGCTGGCGCTCAAGCACGATCGACTTGCCGTCCGGCAACATGATGCGATTCCAGACGAGAAGCACACGCTTCTGTCCGAATGAAATTTGGCTGTCGTACTGGCCTATGAGACGCGCGCCCTGCGGGATGAGCAGGAATTTTCCGGTCGGCGTATCGTAAACGTGTTCGGTGACTTGCGCGGTGACCTGGCCTGGAAGATCGGACTGTATGCCGGTGAGGAGCGCGGCCGGAATGATGGTGCCGGCCTGCACGACATAAGGCGAGGCCGGGTTGGCCAAGCCATCCTGACTGACGGTGCGGCGATCGACGGGGTTGTTCACGAAGGCGAGTTTGCGATCCTGCATGTTCTGCGTGGCATTGGGATCGAGCGGCGGGGCTTCCGCCGGCACTGCGAGCGTGGTGCCAGGCGCTGCGGTCGCGCTTGCTGGCGTGACAGGTGCCGAGACGCGGATCGCGGTCGCTGCGAAGAGCTTGCTCAGACGCGCAGCTTCGATCTCCTGCAAGCGTCGTTGCTCCTCGGGCGTGATGCCGGGCTGCGGCAACGGTCCGCCCGGCGGAATAGGTTGTCCTTGATTCTGCGCGCTGAGGATCGGCCGGCCGAGGTCACCCGGCAACGGCGGTCCGAGCTTCGGAATACCGGTGTAGTCGCGCGGCAAAACGGTCAGGCCGTCGGCGGTCGGACGGTTCTCGGTCGAGTAGAGTTCCCTGCTGTCCTGGTCGGTGCGTCGTATCTGAAGGGCGTAGATCAGCGCCGCCGCAATCGCGAGACCCGAGACGGCACCGAGACTGATCAGCACCTTGCGCGACAGTCGCGTAACCCGTGGCCGTTCGGTGCGCAGACGCAGGTCGGGCGTGACGTCCGGAGCATTCTTCGTTCCGTCGGTCATGACCGGCGCCTTCCGTCGGTGCGAATGATGCGGACACGGCGTTCGCTATTCTTGTCGCCGAGACGCAGTTCGGCGGCGCCGAATAGACGGTCGACGATGTAATAGTTCTGGCGGGCACGGTAGTTGACGAGCTCCGTATCGCCTCCTGGCCCGATAATAAAGAGCGGCGGCATCTCACCTTGGCGGATGCCGGATGGGAACTCGATATAGACCTTGATTCCATCATCGAAGGCGCGCAGCGGGCGCCAGGCCGGGGTGTCGCCCTCTATCTCGTAGCGGAAGTTCAGTGACGAGATGTCGACGCCGGTCGCGACCGGCTGGGCCGTGAGCGCCGCCGCGTTCTGCCGGCGCAGCGCTATGAGTTGGTCCTGCGGGTACTGCCAGGACACTGACGCCATGTAGGTCTTCTCGGTCGAGTTCAACTCGAGATGATAGGTGCGGCGGTCGGTGTTGATGACCAGGTTGGTTTGGAGGTCCGGGCGTGTCGGCTTCACCAGGATATGGACCTGTTTGGTCTCGGCTGTCCCACTCTCGGTGTCACCGATAATCCAGCGCACCGTGTCGCCCGCGGCGACGGGACCAGAGCCGACAAGCTGCTCGCCCGGCTGTAAGGCCACATCCGTCACCTGCCCCGGCGCGGAATAGACCTGATATAGCGCACCGGGCGAGAACGGATAGACCTGCACGGCATTGATGAAGCCGTTGCGCACCGGCTGGACGCGCGCCGCCTTGTTCGCCTGCGTGATACGGTCTTTCGGATCCTTCGCCTCCGGCGGCGCCTTGGCGCCCGGGACGGGCTTCAACTGACCTGGAAGCGGCAGCGGCTTCGGAAGTTCGACCACCTGCACCGGCGCAGGCGGCTCCGCAGCCTGAACCGCCGGCACGAAATCATCATAGGTAATGTCGGGCGGAAAGAGTTTTTGCGCGCAGCCGCCGAGCGTTGTAGCGCCGATCAGCAGAAGCGATTTGAATAGTCCTTTTTGCGAGATGCGAATCGGCGGCTTCATTGCGAGAGCTCCTTCGACCAGTTGATGGCGTTGACGTAGATGCCGAGCGGGTTCTGCTTCAGACGGTCGGCATCACGCGGCTGCTGCAGGGCGATGGTGAGAATCGCGGTCCACCGCTCGATGCCGGCGAGTTGCCCATTCTCATAGGCGCGCTCGAACCAGGCGACGCGGAACGAGTCGGGCGAGGCGCGGATGACGCTGGAGACCTCCACGGCAATCTGGCGCTTGCCGACCTTCGCGAAGGGATCGTTCACGCGCGCATAGTCATTGAGTGCCGAGGCGCCGCGGTCGGTCGTGAACTCATAGGCGCGCAGCCAGTTCTGCCGCACGATCACCGCGTCAGCCGGAATGGCGCGGACCTGTTCAATGAAGCGCGCGAGGTGCCAGGCGATCTGGGGATCGGTCGGCTTGTAGTCGGCGATCGCCGGACCGACAGCCTGCGCCTCGCCGATTTTGTCGAGTTGCACCACCCACGGCACGATCGAGCCCCGCGCCGACTGCCAGACCAGGCCGAAGGCGAGGCCCGCCGACAGGAACAATGAGCCGAACGCCATCAGGCGCCAGTTCTTTGCTTGCACCCGCGCAGACCCGATGCGGTCGTCCCAGACCTGCGCGGCGCGTTGATAGGGCGTTTCGGGTTCGGGCGTGACGCCGTAGCGCACGGACGGTCTGCGGAAGACATTCATCAGCGTTCATCCTGTCGGAGGGAGATGGAAGCGCCGCCGCCGTGGCTGTCGCCGGAACGGATGGCGTGAGCGGCCGCGGTTGCGCCGTGACTCATCGCCTGGTGGCGCTTCATGCGTTGCGCCCAGGCGGGCGGCGAGGACGGAGTCGGAGGAGCATCACTGGTCGCTGCGCCGCCGATCGTGCCCATCGTCGATGAGCCGCCAGTCGCTGCCGCGGTGCTGCGCGCGCCACCGCGATAGCTTTCGGCCATTGCGCCGGAAGCCCTGCCCGCCGCGCGGCTGACCGGGCGCGCAGCGGCGGCTGCACCTGCGCGCGCAACACCGGACAGACCGGAGGCGATACCGGAAGCGCCGCTCTGTCCGGCCGAGGCGAGGCTGTAGGATGTTGATGCGCCGCCGGCGAGCGCGGCACCGCCGCGCGCGGCCGCAGCGCTCGCGCTCATCGCCGCCCCTGCTCCCCTCACGGCCATGCCGGCCGCTGCGCCGCCGGCCATCACCGCGCCGCCGGCAGCCACCGCTGTGCCGACCGCGGAGCCTGCACCGAGTTGCGGGCCGCCCGCGATCAGGCCATTGGCAATACCTGGCCCGAAGACGCCGAGGCCGAGCAGCGAGAGTGCGGCAAGCACGATCGCCATTGCGTCTTCGACGGTCGGCTGATTGCCGCCGAAGCCGGCGGTGAACTCGGAGAACAGCGTCGAGCCGATGCCAACGACGACAGCGAGCACCAACACCTTGACGCCAGATGAGACCACGTTGCCAAGCACGCGCTCGGCAAGGAAGGCGGTCTGACCGAACAGGCCGAAAGGAATAAGGACGAAGCCGGCGAGCGTGGTCAGCTTGAACTCGATCAACGTCACGAAGAGCTGGATCGCGAGGATGAAGAACGCGAGTAGCACCATCACCCAGGCGAACAACAGCACGACGATCTGGATGAAGTTCTCGAAGAAGGCGATGTAGCCCATCAGCCCGGAAATCGATTCCAGGATCGGGCGACCGGCATCGAGGCCGACCTGAGCGACGCGGCCCGGACGCAGAAGGTCGGCGGCGGAGAACCCGGTGCCCGACGCCTTCAGGCCGAGGCCAGCGAAACTCTCGAAGACGATCTTCGCGAGCGCGTTCCAGTTGCCGATGATGTAGGCGAAGACGCCGACGAACAACGTCTTCCTCACCAGGCGCGCGATGATGTCTTCGTCGGCGCCCCAACTCCAGAACAGTGCAGCGAGCGTTATGTCGATCACGATCAAGGTCGTAGCCAGGAATGCGACCTCGCCGCTCAACAGGCCGAACCCGGAATCGATGTAGCGGGTGAAGACTTCGAGGAAATGATCGATGACGCCGGTGCCGCCCATCAGTGTGCCTCGCCCGTCTTGTTGGTTGGCGCAAAGAAGCGGCGGCGGTTCTCAGCCCAGACGCGGCGGCAGGCGTCGTCAGCGGCAAGTTGCTCAGCCGTTACGTCGCGACACCGCGCGAGATCGGCCGCAAGCGGATCATTCTTCATGACTGCGGGCGCAACATCGCGGCTTGCATCATCGGTCCGGCTGGCTTCACCGATAACGATGATGATGGCCGTGACGGCAACAGCGATCGTGGTGAAGCGCAGAAAGGAGCGGACGGCCGCATCACGCTCGTTTCGGCCTTCGCCGTTGTGGCGCAGCCACGTTTTCATCACTGGAACATCCGCACTGTGGTTGGACGGTAGCCCGCGCCCGGAGTGAGGAAGCGGCGGAGTTGCTCACGGCCCTGCTCCTGAGCGGCGGCGCGTTGCGCAGCTTCGAGGTTCTGTGCGCGGCCTTGCGCGGCGACGGCGGCGGTGAGATCGGCAACTTGCTGAGTCTGCAAGGCGATGAGCTGGTTGCCGGCCTGGGTCGCCTGCAACGCGCCTGTCGCGGACTGGCTCGCGGTCACGAGCGATGACATCTCGACGCGGTTGGTGTCGATATTGGCGACGACCCCGGCGTGGACTTTCATCGCGTCCTGAAGGCCTGCAACGGAATTGCGCCAGCGTTCGCGGGCGCCGTCGATCAGGGCATGATCGCTCGCTGTCGTTGAGGCCGCCCCGTAAGTCGTGGAGAATGCCTGGTCGATCTGTCCGACGTCGTAGGCGATGCGTTGGGCCTGACCGAGAAGCTGCTGGGTGCGCTGGATCGATTGCTGGATTTGATTCAGCGATGATTGCGGCAGGCTCGCAAGGTTGCGCGCCTGGTTGATCAGCATCTGTGCCTGGTTCTGCAGCGACGTAACCTGATGGCTGATCTGCTCCAACGCGCGCGCCGCCTGCAGCACGTTCTGCGCATAGTTGTTGGGATCGAACACGATCTGTGCCGATACCGGCGCGATCGACAAGATGATGGTGACGGTTGCCACAAGAAGCGTCACACAGCGGCGGGACTTTTTGATGCTCATGATGCCTCCAGGTTGATCAGGTTGGGAATGAGATCGGCGGCCCAGAGAAGATCGTGTGCAGCGAGCCAGCCGTGAACGAAGCCCTCGTGGCCAAACTCCGCGATCACGCGCTCGATGTCCGCGTGATCGGCCTTGGTCGAGGCCGCGCAGAAGGCGAGCGCGATCGGGCCGAGTCCGAGTTCGAACAGCCGGTTGCCGCGGCGGGACTGGCAGTAGTAATCGCGCTTGGGCGTCGCGTGGGCGATGATCTCGATCTGGCGGTCGTTCAACCCGAAGCGCCGGTAGATCGCCGTGATCTGCGGCTCGATCGCCCGCTCATTGGGAAGGAAGATGCGCGTCGGACAGCTCTCGACGATGGCGGGCGCGATCGGGCTGCCGTCGATGTCGGAGAGCGACTGGGTGGCGAAGACGACGGAGGCATTCTTCTTGCGCAGCGTCTTCAACCACTCGCGCAACTGCGCCGCGAAGCCGCCGTCGTCAAGTGCGAGCCATCCCTCGTCAATGATCAGGAGTGTCGGCCGGCCGTCGAGACGACCCTCGATGCGATGGAACAGATAGGCCAGCACGGCGCCGGCGGCGCCAGTGCCGATCAGACCCTCGGTCTCGAACGCCTGGACGGAGGCTTCGCCGATCCTTTCTTGCTCGGCGTCGAGCAGTCGGCCATAGGCGCCGCCGATGCAGAACGGTCGCAATGCCTGCTTGAGCTTCGCGGACTGCAACAGCACCGCGAGGCCTGTCAGTGTCCGCTCGCCGACCGGGGCGCTGGCGAGCGAGGTGAGCGCGGCCCAGAGATGCTCCTTCAACTCAGGCGTCAGCGCGACCTGCTCGCGTGCGAGGATGTCGACGACCCAGTCGGCGGCCCAGGCCCGCTCCGGCGTGTGGTGGATGGCGGCAAGCGGCTGGAGCGAGACCGATGTTTCGGCGCCGTCCGACAGCCCGCCGCCGAGATCGTGCCAGTCGCCCTGCATGGCGAGTGCGGCGGCGCGGATCGATCCGCCGAAGTCGAATGCGAACACCTGTGAGCGCGGATAGCGGCGGAACTGCAACGCCATCAGCGCTAGCAGCACCGACTTTCCGGCGCCCGTCGGCCCGACCACCAATGTGTGTCCGACATCCCCGACATGGAGCGAGAACCGGAACGGCGTCGAGCCCTCGGTCCGGCCGAAGAACAGCGGCTCTGCCGCGAAGTGCTCGTCCCGCTCCGGCCCAGCCCAGATCGCGGAAACCGGGATCATGTGGGCGAGGTTCAGCGTCGAGACGGGCGGCTGGCGGACATTGGCGTAGACGTGGCCGGGCAAGGATCCGAGCCACGCTTCGATCGCATTGACGCCCTCGGCGATGCAGGTGAAGTCGCGGCTCTGGATGATCTTCTCGACCAGCCGCAGCTTCTCCGCCGCGACGCTGGGGTCTTCATCCCACACCGTCACCGTCGCGGTGACATAGGCCTGGCCGACATCGTCAGCTCCGAGCTCCTGCAGGGCGAGGTCCGCGTCGACCGCCTTGTTCGCCGCGTCACTGTCCACGAGGACCGAAGCCTCGTTGGTCATCACCTCCTTGAGGATTGCGGCAATGCCCTTGCGCTTGGCGAACCATTGCCGCCGGATCTTGGTGAGCAGTTTCACGGCCTGCGTCTTGTCCAGCAGGATGGCGCGCGTCGACCATCGGTACGGGAAAGCAAGCCGATTGAGTTCGTCGAGGATTCCCGGATGGGTCGCGGTCGGAAATCCGATGACCGTAAGCTTCCGGAGGTGAGCGTCGCCCAGGCGCGGTTCCAGTCCTCCGATCAGGGGCTGATCGGCCAGCAGCGCATCGAGGTGCATCGGCGTCTCTGGGACACGAACGCGCTGGCGCTTGGTCGAGATAGTCGAGTGCAGGTAGGTGAGCGTCTCAGTGTCGCCGAGCCATTCGACCTCGGGGACGAAACCCTCGAAGAGCTGCAGCACGCGATCGGTGCGGTCGATGAAGCCGCTCAGCAGTTCATGCGCATCAACGCCGGTCTCTTCGCGGCCCTCGTAGAGCCAGCTCTCAGCGCGAGAGGCATCCTCGGCGGGCGGCATCCAGAGGAACGTGAGGTAGTAGCGGCTCTCGAAGTGGACGCCGGCCGCTTCGAACTGCTCACGGCGTTCGAGGTCGACCAGGGCGGACGCGGCTTCGGGAAAGAAGCTGTTCGGATAAGCTGTCGCCGCGCTACGCTGCGCCTCGACGAAGATCGCCCAACCGGAGCCCAAACGCCGGAGTGCGCTGTTGAGCCGAGCCGTGGTGCCGATGAGTTCGGCCGGCGTCGCGCTGTCGAGGTCCGGACCACGGAAACGCGCCGTGCGCTGGAACGAGCCGTCCTTGTTGAGGACGACGCCCGGTGCAACTAGCGCAGCCCAGGGCAAATAGTCGGCAAGGGCTGCTGTTCGATTGCGGTATTCGGCGAGGTTCATCATGACCGAACCTCACGACCGGAAAAACGCGGGATAACGCAGATGCCGGCGCACCACGTCGACGAACTGCGTATCGCGTTTCGTTGCCCAGACGGCGGCGAAATGACCGATGGCCCAGAGCGCGATGCCGATGAGCCACAGCCGCAGTCCCAAGCTGACCGCGGCCGCGAGCGTGCCGTTGGCGATGGCAACCGCGCGCGGCGCGCCCCCGAGCAGGATCGGATCGGTCAGCGCGCGATGGACCGGCGCGTGGAAGCCGGCAATGGGCTCGCCCCTCTGCATCAGAGCAACGCTCCGCCGCCGAACGAGAAGAACGACAGGAAGAAGCTCGACGCGGCGAACGCGATCGAGAGCCCGAACACGATCTGGATCAGGCGCCTGAAACCACCGCTCGTGTCGCCGAAGGCCAGCGTCAGTCCGGTGACGATGATGATGATCACAGCGATGATCTTCGCGACTGGGCCTTCGATCGATTCGAGAATCTTCTGAAGCGGCGCTTCCCAGGGCATCGAGGAGCCGGCGGCATTTGCCGTCGATGCCGTCATCGCGGCGATTGCAAGGGCAGCGGTAAAGGTTGCGGCCTGCGAGCGCAGACCGCGGGACAACGCGATCATGGTTGGTCTCCGTTAGATGTTGAAGTTCCGCCCGCTTCGGACGGGAGGACGAGGTAGTCGCCGCTTGCGGAATCCAGCCCGGCGACGAAAGCGAGTTCGGCAAGCCGGCGCTGCGCGCCGCGCCCGGCGAGCACTGCGACGATGTCGATCGTCTCCGCGATCAGCGCACGCGGCACAGTGATGACCGCTTCCTGGATGAGTTGCTCGAGCCGCCGCAATGCGCCGAGCGCAGTGCCGGCATGAATGGTCCCAATGCCCCCGGGATGGCCGGTACCCCACGCCTTCAGGAGGTCGAGCGCCTCGGCGCCCCGCACCTCGCCGATGGGGATGCGATCGGGACGCAGCCGCAGCGAGGAGCGAACCAGATCGGAAAGGGTGGCCACGCCGTCCTTTGTGCGCAACGCCACGAGATTCTGCGCCGCGCATTGCAGTTCGCGGGTATCTTCGATCAGCACCACACGGTCGGACGATTTGGCGACTTCCGCGAGCAGCGCGTTGGTGAGCGTGGTCTTGCCCGTCGACGTACCACCGGCGACCAGAATGTTGCGGCGCTCAGTGACGGCCTTGCGAAGGATTTCGGCCTGCGCCGCCGTCAGGATCCCTGCCGCCGCATAGTCATCCAGCGTGAAGACCGCGACGGCCGGCTTGCGGATAGAAAACGCCGCCGCGGACACGACCGGCGGCAGAAGACCCTCGAACCGCTCCCCCGTTCCGGGCAACTCGGCGGAGACGCGCGGCGCTCCGGGATGGACTTCGGCGCCGACGTGATGCGCAACAAGGCGGATGATGCGCTCGCCATCGGCTGCGAGAAGCGACGCGCCGGTGTCGGACAGACCTTCGGAGAGACGGTCGACCCAGAGGCGACCGTCAGGGTTCAGCATCACTTCGACGACGGCAGGGTCTTCCAGGAATGTGGCGATGTCCGGCCCGAGCGCCGTGCGCAGCATGCGGGCACCGCGCGTGACCGCTTCTGCCTTGGGAGTTGCATTCCCCATTTTGCCCCCGGCGCTGCGCCGGCATGTGAAGCTGGGCCGGACATCGGGGACGAATAGAAGAGGCAGGACTCGGGGCCGCGCAACAAGAGTCAGATGCTCATCGTAGCGGAGCGAAAAAATACAGGCGATTGGCGATTTCGCCCGCTCACGCGGGAGTGTGATTTCGTGGTGTTGGCACCCCTGGACGCGCGTGCAGCAGGTCCAGCATCTGTTTCAGAGCGGGATTGCCGTTGTTGCGACGCCAATAGGCGACATAGCCAACGCGCGTCGGTCCATTGCCGTCGCGGACCTCGCGAAAGATCACGCCTGGCAACACATTCCCGGTGGAGGACTCGCAGGTCAGGGTAATGCCCCGATTGCCGTCAACGATACTGAGGATGTGGTCGCTATTCGCCCTGATCTGTTTGATAAGAGGGCGGTCGCCGGGCGATGCGAGCTTGCTGAGAAGTATGTCCTGAATCTCGGGGCCCGGATCGCGCCGGCTCATGAGGAAGCGCTCGGTCTTCAGGTCCGTCCAATAGACGAAGTCGCGCGCGGCGAGCGGATGCGCCTTCGGAAACGCGACCATGATCCGCTCGGACCAGAGGCTCATATGTGCGTAGTCCATATTAGTAGGCTCGCCGAGGACGACCACGATGTCGATCACGCCACGATCGAGCAACGGAATAAGCGTTGCGCGGGCGTCTTCGGTGACGTTGACGTCGACCTGCGCATGCCGCTCGGCGAAGGTGAATATGGCGTCGCGCAGCGCCCCCGTCGACAGCGACGTGTAGAAACCGATTTCCAGGCGGCCGGCCTCTCCGCGCTTGCCGGCTCGCGCGCGATTCTCCATCAGTTCCAACTCGGCCAGAACCCTACGAGCGGATTCAACAAAGTCTTCGCCGAGCGCCGTGAGTTGCGCGCCGCCGTTCGAACGCTCAAATAAAAGTACACCGAGCCGATCTTCCAGTTCGCGGATGCGCTTACTCAATGTCGGCTGCGTGATGTTGAGCACAGCGGCGGCGCGCCGGAAACTGGAATGATCGGCTGCCGCTACGACGTAGCGCAGGTGGGGAACCTCCACGCACATGGGGGGCACTCGCTAGATTCGCCGGCCGAAGCAACGCTCCTCGTTTCTCGAGCCAGAGCTGTGTGTCAGCGGCAGTTGCGGTGCCGAAGCCACGAGGATTTCCTCCTGGAAATAGGATCGGCGATCTCGACGAGACACTTCCGTCCGAGACGCTGGTGACAAAGCAAGAGCGCTCCACCTTAGCGAGCCTCGTTAGACCACCCCATTGGAGGGCCTGCACCTCCGAATACGCCGAAATTGCACGGACAGGCTGAAGCAGCCAGGACGTCAGTTCGGGCCGACGAGACTAACCGACATATGGACGTCTTAACAAGGGCATTAGTTTAGAACTACTCGCATTAGTTGCTGGTCGCGCAACGACCCACCAACGCCGCACCGGATGCAGTTGTCTTGGATGTTGCACGCGCTCTCGCGTCGGTAGCCGATCAGGCCAAGCACGATGGGATATTCAAGGTGCGGCCGACGGCCAACTTCCTTCTTCACCGATCTCCTGGCGGAGCTTTGGTCCTTTGGCGAGTCGTCGACCCAGCGCGTCGAGGAAATTGTCGTAACGCTCCCCGGCTTTCGCTCGCGCGGCTGCCTGGCTGGCCTCAGGTAGTTGCGGCGTCGACGCCAGCCAGAAACGGATGAACACCGCCATCATCTCGACCGTGATGCCGATGTCACGTTCGACCCGTTGCAGTCGCCGGTCGATGCCGTCGAGCCTCTTCGCGATGGCAGCTTCACGGCGTTCGTCAGCATCGGGTGAGAGGAAAGAGGCAACCGCGGCCTCGGCAATCAGGGAGCGAGATTGGTCGCGTCGCGCCGCATAGTCGGCAAGCGAATGCATTAGGTCTGGATCGAGGTAGACCGACAGTCGAGCTTTTTTCTCCACGCTACAGCTCCATGCCGTCGCCGGGGTCCAAAGCAACCTGCCTCGCGACCTGACGCATGCTTCGAGCGAGCGTACCGACTCGCGCCGCCTGGTCGTCACCCTCGTCGCGGTCAGGCTCGAACTCATTGATGGCCGGCTTAAAGGGCTCCGGGGCGATATCCTTATGCCGCTCGAGGCCAGGCTCTCGGCGCAAGCCCGCATTCTCCGGATCGCCGGCCGCTTTGCCGTCCACGGCGGCTTCGCCGCCGATCGCTACGATTCTGCCCCCGTGACTGTCGGCAGCGATGGACGAGACAGGTTGGATGGGTGCGAGCGTGGACCAGTGGTCTGGCTTTCTCTTGGACTCTGCTTCGTCGGATTTCGGCGGCGGGAGGATGCGCTCTGAGAGCCGACGATCCTCGAAGTAGCGCGCCTTCTTGGCGCGGATCGGCGGAACGCCCGCCACCATGACAATCTCATCGTCAGCCGGGAGCTGCATGATCTCGCCCGCCGTCATGAGCGGCCGAGCGGTCTCCTGGCGAGACACCATCAAGTGCCCGAGCCAGGGCGAGAGTCGATGACCGGCGTAGTTCTTCATGGCGCGCATCTCAGTCGCCGTGCCGAGGGCATCGGACACGCGCTTGGCGGTGCGCTCGTCATTGGTCGCGAAGCTGACGCGAACATGACAATTGTCCAGGATCGAGTTGTTGGCGCCGTATGCCTTCTCAATCTGGTTCAACGACTGTGAGATCAGAAACGATTTCAGGCCGTATCCTGCCATGAAGGCCAGAGCAGATTCGAAGAAGTCGAGTCGACCCAACGCCGGAAATTCGTCGAGCATCAGCAGTACACGATGACGGCGGTTCGTCGCATTCATATCCTCGGTGAGGCGACGGCCGATCTGATTGAGGATCAGCCGGATCAGCGGCTTCGTCCGGCTGATGTCTGAGGGTGGTACGACCAGATAGAGCGTGGCTGGCTTCTCGTTTTCGACAATGTCGGTAATCCCCCAGTCGCATCTCCGTGTCACGTGCGCGACGACCGGGTCTCGATACAATCCCAAGAATGACATGGCGGTGGAGAGCACACCGGAGCGCTCGTTGTCGGACTTGTTCAGAAGCTCCCGCGCGGCCGAGGCAACGACGGGGTGCGGCCCCTGCCTGCCAAGATGTGGCGTCGTCATCATCGCCACCAGCGTCGTCTCGATCGGACGCTTAGGGTCAGAGAGGAACGAGGCGACGCCGGCGAGCGTCTTGTCCCTCTCGGCATAGAGGACATGAAGGATGGCGCCGACCAGCAACGAGTGGCTGGTCTTCTCCCAATGATTTCTCCTCTCCAATGACCCTTCAGGATCGACTAGCACGTCGGCGACATTCTGAACGTCACGGACCTCCCATTCGCCGCGTCGAACCTCAAGCAGCGGGTTGTAGGCGGCACTGGCCGCATTTGTAGGATCGAAGAGGAGCACGCGGCCGAAGCGCGCCCGCAGTCCGGCGGTGAGGCCCCAGTTCTCGCCTTTGATATCATGGACGATGCAGCTTCCTGGCCAGGTCAGAAGCGACGGCACGACGAGCCCGACACCCTTGCCACTGCGGGTCGGTGCGAAGCACAGCACATGCTCCGGGCCATCATGACGCAAGTACTCGCTGCCGAACCTGCCGAGGACGACACCATCAGGCCCAAGCAGGCCAGCGGCCTTGACTTCCTCGGTATCCGCCCAACGTGCCGATCCGTAGGTCTCGGCGTGCTTCGCCTCGCGCGCCCGCCAAACCGACATTCCGATCGCGACGGCGATAGCGGCGAACCCACCTGAGGCGGCGATCAGGGCGCCTTCCAAAAAGATGCGGGGAGCGTATGCGTCATAGAAATACCACCACCAAAAGAAGGCGGGCGGCGGATAAACCGATAGGCCGGCCAAATCGAACCAGGGCGTTCCGAGTTGGGGCTGGAACCCGAGCCGCCACGCCGTCCATTGCGTTGCGCCCCAGGTCGTTGTGACCACGATGGTGAAGACAGTGAGGATCTGGCCCCAGAGAATTTTGGTCGCCGTCATGGCGTCTCCCGACACTGGCAGTCATACCGTCAGGAAAATCGCACAGGCACGCTCGTTCAATGGCAATCGAGCTGCAATCGCAGCACGGCGCACGGATGCGAAAAAATACTGATCTTACCGATCGGTGCCTTCAGCCCGCTGCTCATCTCAGAGGCCGAGGCCGCGCTGCCTGCCAAAACTCCAGTCAACGCCGCCGTCGGCGCGGATGATTCCGGAGACATGCTTGCCGAGATTGCGCTCCAGCGACGGTGACCAGGGTACGAGCTGGAAGCCCAATCCGTCGTCGATCATAGCGAAGCGGCCGGAGGCGAGTATGAGGCGTTGACGGTAGGCTCCGACGACGTGTTCTCCGCCAGCCAACTTCCGGAACGGCATTGCCGTGTCGGCCGCGAGCTCGCTGCCAACGGAATCGAGTTCGCGCCGCCGGAGCGTGTCAATGAGGTTGCGGCTGTAGATGACCTGCTGCCCCTGCCGGCGCGCCAGACCCTGCTCGATCAGGTGCTCGGCCCGGCTCTCCATCGCGGCCCGGACCTCGGCGCCGAACCCGCTGTTGCCGAGCAGCGCGGAATCACGCGCGATCAACTGGCGGTCGATCCAGGTCGCGCCCGACGCCTTCACCTGCGCGTCGAGATCGAAATCGGAGCGCACTGCCAGCGCGATGCGCTCGCGGCCGCGGGCATCCTCAAACCGGCGCAGCTCGACGATCGATCCTGGCGACCCATCGCTAGCGGCATCGAGATCGGGCAGCTTGATGTGATGGGCGCGTCCGTCGGTAGCGTCAACCACGGCATAGGCTGTTCCCTTCAATTCGTCGTCGAGACCGCGATCGAGGAGTCTGCCGACGATGGGACCTGTGAGACTCTCGCCGGCAAGCACGTAGCTCGACGCACCGCGCTCAATACCCTGCTCGATGAGTGCGCGGTGCATGCGCTTGATGATGTCACCGCGTTCGGCGAGCGACCGTAATGTTGTTTCGGCTTCATCGACGATTACCCATTGCCCAGGCCCGAGTTGATGGGCGAGCCCGAGCGATTGGAGCTTACGCAGCCGACCGACCTTCTGTGCGAGAAACTCGTCGGGCTTCTGATCGGGAAGCGGCGCGACGTCGATGATGCCACCGCGCCCTGCGTCGCGAATAAGCTGGCGATCGAGCCGCGTCCATCGGTCGGACTCGACCTGGCTATCGAGGCTGCGCCGGATATCGAGATCGGAGCGCGGACCTAGCTCCTGCGTGATGAGATCCTGGGCCCGCGCGCGCATGCCCTCGCTGATGTAGTCCCGCGCGATGACAAGGTCTTTTCCATCATCGGTGCGGCCACGCAGGATGATGTGGACGTGCGGATTGTCGGTATTCCAGTGATCGACCCCAATCCAGTCGAGCTTGGCGCCGAGATCTTTCTCGGCCTGGCGCATCAATTCGCGCGCGAAGCCCTTCAGGTCGGACATCTGGGTAGCGTCTTCGGGCGAGACGATGAAGCGGAAGTGATGCCGATCGTCCTCGCACTGTTCGGTGAAGGCCTTCACGACGGCGTCGTCTGTCTCGGGACCGAACATGCGCGCCCGCTCGCCGTCGCGCGCCACACCCTCGCGGCGAAGGTAGTTGAGATGCGCCCGGAGCGTTGCACCGCGGCCCGAGTGCCGGACGATGCGTGTCTTGACGGTTGCAAGCCGCGACCGGCTCGTCAGAAGCCGGTTGGCGCGCACGCTGGCGATGCGGCCGCGGCCAAAGCGCGAGGACCGCGATGCCTTGATCCTGCCGTTCCGGCTGACATTCCCGCCGGCACGCTCTGCGGCGGCGAGCGCCTGGGCGATGAAGGGTTTGGTCCGCATGTTGGGCCGCGAGCGGATGCGGCCTGGCCGGATGCGGAAATCGTCCTCGTTATTCATCGCCGGCAGCCCGCGAGGCGCACTTTTTTTTGAAGGAATTGAGGAATTGCTGTGCGCACACATCGTGCAACATACGCGCACATCGCGGATCGCCAGGTGAAATGGGTGCAGAAACAATGTCCCGACCGTCCCCCAACCGGGCCGCACCTCGCGGCCTTTTATCTTGCCCTCCAACGGTCGTGTTGCCTCTGCCCTCCCGGCCCGCACTCATTCGTGCGCCGGTCTTCGCTGTCTGACGATTTCCTGCGATACGCTTCATCGTGGACGCTCGCTACTCGCGCGACGCACGAACAGGTCGCGGTCTTGCGCATTGGATTGCAATGGAAGTGCAGCAGGCGAAGCTAACGATGGCGGTTCGGCTGACGGCGAACGCGCCGCCGTGCTGCCTTCGGGTTCGCTCTTTGACGGCTTGGGCTTGGGCGGAAACAGCGCGCTCGACCAGCTTCGGGCCTGCTCGGCGAATGCGGATGTGATGTCGACGACCGGCATCCTGGTGCCGGACGGAGGATCATCGGCCGTGTCGAAGATCTCCGTGCTGGTTCCGCGCGGCATGTCGAAGTTCGGTGCGTCGCCCTTCGCGACGGACGCCGATACGTCGGTTGCGAACTTGAGGTCCGGCCGCTCCCAGGAGCCGCGATAGACTGCAACAGAACACAAGGTCGGATCGGTCTTCAGACGCGGATGACTCTTGCAGCGACCTGTAAGCTTGCTGATCTGGACAGCCGCCATCGCGACGTTGCGACATGGCAGGAGTACGGATGCCGAGAGCTTCGATGGCGCCACCGGAACGCCTGCGAGACCGACGCGCACGACATTACCGCCGGACTGCTCGCGGATTTCGCGGATTGCGTCGTGTATGCTCGAATAGACGCGGGGGTTCGGTTCGCCCTGCACCGATATCGCCCAGGGCTCGCCACCGGATTGATGCCAGACCAGCGCGTGCATCAGCTTCGGATCGGCGCTGAGCGCGCACGCGGTCACCAGTGTTACGAGGTCCATCGCCTTCGCTCCGTCATAATGAATCCTCCGCCCGCTGAACGATGCGCCGATGCCATCGTGCTCGCGGCCGTCAAGGGCAAGGCGCGAGCGCCGGCCTTAAGGCCGCCCTTGACCGCCGCTGCGCGCGACGGCCGCACGACCGCGAGCGGGACGGAGGAATGAGTCGAGTTTTCCGCGAACAGAGGAATGACGAGGATTCCACTCTGGATGTGCTGATGTCCGCCATTCGGTTCGCGTAGCGACGGCATGGATCAGCTCCGCGCCTCGCGTTTTGTGGGACGTGTCCAGAGCAGATGGAATGCCGAGCGGTCGCTGCCGGACTGGAACAGGTTGGCGCGGATTGGCTGCGGGAAACCGGGATCGTCGATCTGGAGGGCGACGTATTCGCCGGCCTTCTCGCCGGTGCGGGTCCAGCCCGCGCCGACCTCCGGTCCATCCTCGTCGCCGGCGTGAACGCGGTAGTTCGGAGCGTTCTCGGTGTCCGAATGATCGGCCGGGACGATGGTCAGCTCGATGTCGAGCGAGAGCGTGCGAAGACGTCCGGAGAAGCCGTTTCTGTTGCGGATGAAGCTGCCGATCTGTGCCATGTCGTCGTCCTTTCTGCTGGTGGTGGTGAACTGGATCCTGAGCCGGTCAGCGCGTGGCGGCTCGCCACTCGAAGCGGCCGTCGCCGGCCTCGTCGGTCCAGACGGGCAGCGCGCGGCCAATGACGAAACGGCGCGGAAACGGACCGAAGTAGCGGCCATCGACGCTGTCCGGGACGTCGAAGTTCATGAGGAAGAGTTCGTCGTCGTCGATGCGGCGACAGCCCTGCCAGACCGGCATCTTGCGGCCGGCATTGTCGCGGTCGCGGGCGTGTCCAATGGTCGAGCCATAGGCGATGATGTCGAGGCCGTCGCGGCAGACGGTCTGGCCGGGAAGCGCCAGGACGCGCTTCATCATCGGCACGCCCATCGGCAGATAACCGCGGTCAGCCATGTATTCGGCAATCAACGGCGGCGCCGTCACAGCCACAAGATCGGTGACCTCGAGATCGTCCGTTGGCTGTATGGCATAGAAGCCGATGGGCGCGCTGGCGCTGACGTTCCAGATCAGCGTCTTCGGCGGATCGACGAACGCCGTCGTTCCGAGCGTGATGCCGGAAAGCGCGGTCGCGAGCAATGTAGCGATGCGGGTCATACGCCGAGCTCCCGCCGCTTGAGCCAGGCTTGGTGACGCGTCCGCGTGTAGTTGCGCGGCATCTCGTTGACGGAGATACGGTTATGGACGTGCTGCCAGTAGTCTGGGGCGACGTCGGCCGGATCGATGCCGAGCGCTTCCACGGCGTCGATCGTGTGGAGCACTCGTTCGACCTTGGGCCACCCGTCGATGCGCAGGAGGATGTCGCCGCCGGGACGGACGAACGGCAGCGTCTGATAGCGTTCGCCGGCAGCCACGGCGCGCACGATGTCGGCGCGCGAGAGGATGGTGCCGTACTCGTTGGCAGCCCAGCGCACGAAGCAGAAGATACTGCCGGGAGAGAAGCTGACGACACGACGGTGGCGGTCAAGGATCTGCTGGCCCGCTGGCCGGCCGAAGCGGATGCGGTTCTCGATGCGCTGCTTGTGCCAAGTCAGCTCGACGAAGGTGAGCGCCGTATCTCCGTCGCTCGCGCGCGAGATATCCGTGACCGTGACGCCCTTCATCGCCTTCCTCCCTTGGTGCGGGGAAAGGCCCTGAGCAGGAGGAGACGCAGCATGTAGGCGACGGTGACGCCGCGCTCAAACGCCGTGATCTTGATGCGGGCGCGCAGGTCAGGCGTGACGTCGATCGTCAGTCGTGCCGATAAGGCGTTGCGCTTGCGCTGGGCTTGGCGCGGCGCTTTTCGCGTCCTTGTCCGACGCTTGACGGCGAGCGGCCAGAATTTGAGTTTGGTGTTACGCGGTTGCCGGGTCATGGCGTCACCGCGATGTTGGTGTGACGAGAAGAGGCAGCGCCGCGGCGCTCGGCAGTGGCAACGCCGTTATCAACAGCGGTGCGCGTCGTTAGCAAGAATCCGAAGGATTCTTGGTTAGAGAAGTTAGACGCGCGATTTCGCGAGACGGCGCCGCAGCTTAAGGCCCGTTTGGGTTCCTGATAGGGCGGGTCTGCGGTTCCCGATAGGACGGGTATTCGGGTTCCTGATAGGACGGGTTGGTTCACAGCTTGTCCCCACTATGTTGTTGCCGCGGCGCGCGCGGGCGTCGCGCGGACGCAGTTGGAATGGCGACGGGATGGAAGCTCAGGCGCGGTTCATTTTCGGCGCCGGGAATGCAGGCGAGTTGGTAGCCGGGCAGCGGCTGGCGGCGCACGATGTCGCGCAGCTCGAAGGCAAACCGCTTGTAGGGCGAGAGACTGCCGGACTTCAGATGAAGGTGCCGAAAATCGAAGCTCCAGCCGTGGTTCTGGCGCCCGCCATGCTTGCGCACGAGGCGGTAGAGCCAGCGTTCCAGCCCCCCGGTCAGCGCAAAATACTCGCGGTCGATGGTGAGGACGAGCGCGTCCAGCATGACGCCAGCGTAGAACCAGTCCGGCAGGATCAGTTCGATGCCGCGCGCTCGTCCGGCACCGTCGGCGCGCTCCTTCCACTCGTTGATCCAGCTAAACCGATGCCGCCGGCGCTCTGTCGGTTGGCGGATGGAAGTCGCGACGGTCGTCGATTGGAGGCGATCGAGTCCGGCCTTCAGCCGCTCGTAGTTCTGCGCAGAGTCGCCGCGGCCGATGAAGCTCAGAATCTCATACGGCGTCGCGGCCATCAGGCGCGAGGTACGCAGCCCCCGATCACGAGCATCGACGATTTGCGAGGCAGCCCAGATCAGCACGTCGGCGTCCCAGATGGTCGCCATGCCGTGTTCGTGCGTCGCCTCGACGAGAATCGTGACCTCGCCCATGCGGAAGTCGATCGGACGGACGCGCGGCGTCTTGGCGAGCGAGAAGAACGGCCACGACATCAGATCTTGCGCGTCACGGGGCGCCATGTGGCCGGGCCTTGCGCGGAATAGTTCGAGTTGCTGATCGTCGACGGAGCGGCGCATTCAAACGCTCCGTGAGCGCCCGCGCGGCGGCAAAGTGCCGCGCGACGCCGGCTGCGAGCCGGGATCGGAGGTCGAATTACGTGCGCGCTCGGCAGCCCAGGCTTCGAGGTCCTCGATCGCATAGACGACGCGACCGCCGAGTTTGCGAAACACAGGCCCGGTCCCAGTGCAGCGATGCTTCTCGAGCGTTCGGCCGGACAGACCGAGAAAGGCTGCCGCATCGTGCGTGCGAACGAAGCGTGGCGTGACGCGGGTAGATGGCGGGTTCACGATGGGCCTCCGTGCCGTTTAGGGCAGCCGCCGGGCAAGGCTGCGGAACGGAGGCTAACGTGACGGAAGATCGGCGCCCCAAGGGAGACCCGTGCCAGGCATGTTCCTGTGGCGTCCCTCTCGAGAACGCCGGATCTGTAAGGCAGTGGGAGCTACGCGGGCCGACTACCGGCGCCGAAACCGCTTGGCGCGCGCTGGGTCACCACGCAGTAGCGCGAGATAGCCGCCATTCATCAAGTCGAGCGCTTTGGCGACGATGCGATTGATCTTCTTCCGCAACGGGGCGTTTTTCCATTCGATGGCCGGGATGTGGCGCGCCTCATCGTCTAGCAACACGGCGGCGATTTCGCGCCGGGTTGCGCCTTCCTGTTCGCCATCAAGCGCGCGAATGAGGAGCGTAAGCCGGCTGCGTTGAGCGGCCGACAGTCTCAGGCTGCGCAACGGCGGCCCGGCGCGCCGCCCCGAGAGGCGACGGTGTAGACGTTGAAGACCATGAATGCGCGCGCCAAAATTGTCATCGAACGGAATCAGAAACGCAGTGCCCTGTCGACGATCTCCAACGAGCCAAAGCCGATGTGCTCCGTCGGGATCATCGAGCACGAGATGACGTCCGTCGTCCGCGTCTGTGCCGACCCCGATTGGCAACAGCTCTTCTGCATCGATGATCCTTGCGGCGCCGAAATCTGCGGGCGCGGTTGTAATGACGACGGCGCTCGGAGAAAGTTCAGGGCGCCACAGCGCGTGACTGTTTCCGGCGTGTCTATCCGGTACGAGCGGGAAAGCTCAACCCCCAGCGACGCGCGAGAGCGCGCATCCGGTCCTGGTATGACAATGTGTCGAACATGATTCCGTGTTGCGTGTTGTGATAGTCTTCACGATAGGCGGGATTGCGGCGGAGAAATTCTGAAGCAAATTGCTCTTGGCTAAGACGCATCAACTCTTCGGCGGCGCGTGGGGAGCGCCAGTCGAATCTTTCCGGCATTTGTATCTCCGTCGATTGCCCCCGCGGATCAGCCCAGTTGAATATCCGAAGCGTTGCTCGCTCTGCTAGCCGTAGAGTTGGAATACCGTGATAGACCACGCGCGCGTATTGGAATTTTTCTGATTACAAAATAAGGAACCCTGCGAAGATATCGGAAGCGATTATTGCATCCGCGGCTTCAACAAGTATCGATAGCCTTTTTTCGTCATCCAATGTGCGCGAGCAAGATGACTATCGTAAACGAGCTTGGCACGCGCAGGTTCTTTCTCGGCATCGATACCGAAGATGACGGCAACCGCCTCACGCCAATCGGCGCCCTCGGCCTCGGCGTCAAGCAAGCGGAGGTAGCTCGCGAGATGCTCTTGATCGTATGGACCCACGCGATCAAGTTGGGGTGGCTGATCTTCGAAAGGCGGTTTTGCGCGCTTGTCTACGACACACATGCACTCTCTCGTCCGTGAATACTTGGTCTTGTGGGCGTCAACGGATCGGTATCACGGGGATGATATCCATCTATCACGTTGACTGTTCCATTCATGCGATAAAAGCAGGTCGCCCAGTCACAAATGGTGATGCTATTGGTCGTGGAGATTTTTCGGCTCTGTGAAGCCGTGCCGATGCAACGATCGCACTATTTTGACGCTATTTTTGACGCTTGAAGAATTCGATCGGATCGGTCTCAAGCACCTCTGCAAGCTTCTCCAGCATGTCGATGGTCGCCGCGTGCTGCTCGCGCTCCAGCATGCCGACATAGTTCCGGTTGATGTCCGCACGATCGGCAAGCTCCTCCTGCGACAGGCCTTTGGCATGCCGCAACCGACGCAGATTCCTGGCGACGACCTCGCGCAATCTCATGCGTGAGAGGTCGCCGGATCACCTAATATACTGCCACCCAGTATACTAGTGAATCGGACTTAAGCGCCAGCCTGCCCACGGCAATCCTTCCTTTTTCAGCGGCCTGCGAAGCACGCGAAGAGCCCCGCCCGGTGTGCCGGGCGGGGCGTCGGAAGCGGATGATCAGTCGGCGTTAGCCTTGCGGGCGCGGGACCAGATGAGCGTGTAGCTCTCGCCGCCTTCTTCGTCGAAGAGGTTCGCGTAAATCGGAGCGTTGAAGCTCGGGTCGTCCAGCTTGACCGACAGGTAGTTGCGGCCCTCGTTGGAGCGCTTGGCCCAAGCGGCGCCGATTTCGGCTCGGCCGACATAGACGCGGTGGCTCGGGGCGTTCTCGTTGTTGCCGTTCGTCTCAGGGACCATGCGGACGTTCTTGGCCTGGAAGCTGAGGGTGACGATTTCGCCGACGTAGCCCTGCTCGGTCTTGGTGAAGGTGCCGATGTTCGCCATAGTAGTTCTCCTTGCTCTCTGTTTCCGAGCCGCGACCATCGCGGTCTCGATGGCGACCGACAGGCCGGAGACGATCGACGCCGCATCCGAAGGACCGAAGCGCAGCGGAGGATGCCAGGCGGGCAACTTTCTTGTTTCGCGAGGAATGGCGGCGCAGCCGCCAGGGGAAGAAAGTTGAACGCCGGCATTGCGGCTAGTCGAGCGAGGCGAAGCCGGTGTCCGGCCAGGTCAGGCCATCATAGAGACCCGAATGGACGCGCTGCTCGGAACGGGGCAAAGGCAAGGAGAAGTCAGCGAACGCCACCGCAACGAGACCACGCACGCGCCGATGTTGAAGTCGTCCTGCCCTGCTCCAGGCAACGTCTCGCATCCCCAAAGACAAGCCGCGGCGAAGAACAAAGTACCATCGCGATCTCAGTCGGCCGGAGTCCGGCGGGCGCCGCTACGACAAGAGATCCATAGGCTCAGCATCTCGAGCGAGGTCGCGCCTGAAGAATCCGAGCTTCGGCCTTGCTCTGATCAGAACCTACGGCGAAGAAACGGCATCGCACTCGTCTTGTCAGGTCACGGCGCCGTCGGGCCTACGACAGTGCCGGTCTTCCGTGCCCGCTCGGTCCGCCGGGCGGGGATGCCGCAAGTCGTGCCCAGGCCGTTACTCCAATCACGACCGCGCCGATCACGGCCAAAACCTGCCGCCAGGGATCGGACGTCATGGTGAGGCCGGAGAGCCCGAACGTCGCATAATAGCCGGCGAGCGCGGCCGGCACCGCGAACATCAGCGCGACCGCGATACGCAGGATCGGCGTGCGAACGAGCGAGAAGATCGTCTGTCCAATAACAAGGGTGAAAGCAGCCGCAAATAGGCCAAGAACGATCGCGCCAAATGGTCCAGCGCCTGCGCCGTGCGCGTAAAGGCCAGCCGTCATGCCGACAAAGAACGGCAGCGCGTAGATCGCGAGTGTGAACAGCACCCAGCAGAAGAAGCCGAGGCCGATGATGTTGAGGACAATGCCGAGTGCGAGCATGGTGGATACTCCCGCGACAAAATTTGCATGGGTTGCGCCTTCCACCACCTCCACGGCGCAGTCGGCAGAATAGCAGAATTCGCGGGGCAACGACAGCGATGGATCGGCTCCCTCGCCGTGTTTCATTGCGGCCTGCGTATCGTCGGAAGGGCGAGAGTCTCGCGACGATTGAGGCGGCGCTCACGCGCCGCCCTTTCCGAGCTTCCACACCGGGATGCCGAGGCGGCGCGCCTTGTCGGCGAGGTTGGCCTGTATGCCGGAGCCCGGCGCGACCAGGACGCCAATCGGCAGCGCCTCGAGCATGGCGTCGTTGCGCTTGAACGGCGCGGCCTTGGCGTGCTTCGCCCAGTCAGGGCGGAAGGCAATCTGCGGCACCTTGCGGTGATCGGCCCAGCGGGCAGCGATACGCTCGGCGCCCTTCGGCGATCCGCCGTGCAGGAGCACCATGTCCGGATGCTTGGCACGGACCCGGTCGAGTTGATCCCAGATCAGCCGGTGATCGTTGAAGTCGAGCCCGCCGGTGAAGGCGACCTTCGGGCCGGGTGGCAGCATCACTTCGGTTTCAGCGCGGCGCTTGGCCGCGATGAAGTCGCGGCTGTCGATCATCGCCGCAGTCAAGGTGCGATGGTTGACCATCGATCCGTTGCGCGGATGCCAGTGCGACCCGGTGTGGCGCGCGAAGGATTCGGCGGCCTGGTCGCGAAAGAATTCCATGACGTTGCGCCGCTCGATCAACGTCATGCCCTCGGCGGTGAGGCGCTCCAGCTCAACGGACTGGATCTCGGAGCCATCCTGCTCGCGCTGACATCGGCGCTGCGCTTGCTCGTTGATATCGAGTTCCCGCTCGATGCGGCCGTTGGCGCGATGGAAGAGGTTGACGGTCGACCACAGCAGGTCTTCGAGGTCCGGTTCGAGGCGGGTGTCGGTCAAGGTGGCCACGAGCGCGTCGAAGATATCGGTGACAGCGCCAACGACATTGCGCGCGTCGGGGAGCGGTCTCGGATCGGGCTCGTCCTGGAAGGGGCGATAGCCGTGCAGTTGCAGCTCGGTGAGGATCGTGTCGGTCGAGGATGCGGCGTGCGCCTCGTAGCCGGTGTCGTCATGGTCGGACGTCATGAGGTGCTTCCTTCTGTCGGATCGGCCGCGCCCATCGCGGCCTTCATGGCGACCAAGGGCGGCGGGCGGACCGGACCTGCACCGCGGCGCGAAGCGCAGCGGCCGGAGCGAAGCGGAGGATGGCGGAGGACGGCTATTTTGTTTCGCGATGCAAAGGCGCGTAGCGCCGGCGGAAAATAGCCGGCCGCGGCCATTGCCGGGCCGGGCCGCTTGCCGCAAGGTCGCCCTCTCAAGAAGGCCGTGGGCCGCGGCCCTCTCCGAAGGAAGCGCCTGACACGCCGACCCGGCGGGAACACGCCCGCCCCACGCTCACCCGTTCCGGCCACACCTCACAGACGCATGAAGCGGGCGACGTTCTCCGGGACGAGTTGAACCCGAACGGCCATCCGCAGCGCATCAATGCCGAAGCGGCGCAGATCGGCGTTGAAGTCGTCGTCCCGCGGCGACAAGGCGACGGCGTCGATCCGGGCCGCGTTGGCTCGGTTGAAGAGTTGATCCAACGCACCGTCGCCGGCCGGATCGTTGTCGCGGACGACATAGAGCCGGCGCAGCGTTGCGGGAAACAGGATGGCAGCGAGGTGCGCGGCCGAGAGCGCCGCCATCATCGGCATATCGGGCATGACGCAGCGAAGCGACAGCATGGTCTCGATGCCTTCGCCCGCGGCCGCAATGTCGTGAGCGATGCCGAAACGTACCGCGTTGCCGAGGAGATGGCCCATCGCGCGCCGCGGCGATTCGATCGGCGCCTTGCCGAGCCTGATGGGATCGAACCCGTTCGGATCGAGCCAGGTGCGGTGGGCACCGGTGATGCGACCGTCGAGGTCGGTGACGGCGGCGATCATCGCCGGCCAGATCTCAGTCGGCCTATCGCGGTCGGGCCGATAGTAGCAACGCGGGTGGAAACGGAGATTTCCGGTTCCGTGCAGAGCCGTAATGCTCCGATTGCGCAAGTACGTTTCCACGAGTGTGCGTGGAATCGGCTTCGACATGGCGATCAGGCGTCGTGCGGGTTCCGGCGATCCGGGCGGCACAGGCGATAGTCGCGGCCCGGACTCGGGACCGGGTTGTGATCGCGGCAGGCTGAGGAAGCGGCGAGCCTCGGTCTCGATGACGCGGAAATCGTCGAGGTCGCAGGTTTGACCGATGACGTCGAGCAGGTCGCCATGCTCGCCTGTGGCGGCATCGGTCCACTTGCCGGCGGCGCCCTTGCCGGATTCAGGACCGCTGAGGCGCACGAACATCGAGCGCCCCGGCGTGTTCTTGACGTCACCGACCATCCAGTAGCGGCCTTCGCGGCGGCCGCTGGAGAGATAATGTCGGCACACCGCCTCGGCCTCACGCGCGAGGCGGCGCGCCAGTTCCCCCGCATGTCCCGGCATGGTCATGCCGCACGTTCGGCAATGCGCGCAACCGGATAACGGTCGAGCACTTTGCGCAGGACATCGATGCCGGCGGCGCCGGTCGGCACGAACATGCGCAGCTTCCATGAGATAATCTCGTGGAACAGCCCGTAGGCGGAGAGCCGCTCGCGCATGGCATCGGTGAAGCCGGTCAGCTCGATGCGGTTCGCGCCCATGATACGGACGCGGCGAAGCTGAAGGCCTTCGGCAAGGTCGAGGATAGTCTTGCCGTCGAGCAATGCGGACAACGCGGCGTCCGGCGTGAGCGTGGAGACGCTGGTCTCGGTCGCAGTCGCGGCCCAGGCCGGCGAGACCCTGCGGCCGATGATCCGCTCGCCGTCGTCGGTCTGGAGCCGATAGACGCGCGTGGACTCGTTCGGGAGGCGCTTCCAGATCGGAAGCAGAAGACCGGCGACGATATGGATCTCGCTGTCGGTGAACGCCGGCACATCGGTCAGCTCAGCCGACCAGGCCCGCGCGAAGGTGTTGCGGTCGGCCTCCTTCCAATGCGTCTGCGGCATCACGGCGAGCGACAACACCGGATGCTCCATCGGCCGGATCAGACGCACGCGACGTTCGACCTGGCCGTCGTCGAGCATCACGCTGCGGGCCGGCACCTGCACGGCCGCGCGCCCCGACTGCGTGTTGACGAGCAGCATGGCGCGCGAATCGGAGAGATAGGTGAGCGCGTCATCGAGTGTGACCGGCCGGTTGCGCTGCCGCTGCGTGATCGTCAGCAAGCGCGTCTCTGCCGCCGTGCCGGGATGCGTATAGATGGTCTGGCGATCCGTAACGGTGAAGCTCTCGGCCGTCAGCGTCTCCAGGCCGACATCATAGGTGCCGGACGCGATCGCGCCCTCGATCCGAGCAGTCAGCAATTGTTCAAAGGCGACGAACAGGATGTTCTGCAGGTCGATGGTCAGCGCCAGCAGACGGTTGAGGAACGTCGTAATCGGCGGGAGTTCGTCCTTGATGCCATTCGCGTCGGTCAGCTTCAGCCCGGTCGCGTCCTCAAAGGTCTGAAGCGAGCAGCTTTCGACCTTGCCCATCACCAGCAGGAGATAGAGCTGGCGCAACGCATCGCGGGCGTAGTGGCTCTCGAGATTGTCCTCGGCGCGGAACAGGCCCTGGCCGCCGGTCTGGCGCTGGCCCTTGGTGATAGCGCCGAGCGTGTCGAGCCGACGCGCAATGGTCGACAAGAACCGCTTTTCGGCTTTGACGTCGGTCGCAATCGGCCGGAACAGCGGCGGCTGGGCCTGGTTGGTGCGGTTGGTGCGGCCAAGCCCCTGAATGGCGGCATCCGCCTTCCATCCGGCTTCCAACAGATAATGTATGCGCAGCCGCCGGTTCCTCACCGACAGCTCGGCGTGGTAGCTGCGACCAGTGCCGCCGGCATCACTGAAAACGAGGATGCGCTTACCGTCATCCATGAACGCCTGCGTCTCGGCGAGATTGGCGGAGCCGGCGCGGTTCTCGACCACTAGGCGGTCGATACGATCCGAGCCGGTCTTGCGGATGATGCGGCGCGAGCGGCCTGTCACCTCCGCCACCATGCCCGTGCCGAAACGCTGCACGATCTGGTCAAGCGCGCCATGTACCGGCGGCAATGACGCAAGCCTCTCGATCAGGCGGTCCCGGCGAGCAACCGCTTCCCGGCTCTGCACCGGCTGGCCGTCGCGATAGACCGGCCGCGACGAGAGGTTGCCCTCGCTGTCGGTGAAGGGCTCGTAGAGCTGGGTCGGAAAGCTGTGCGCGAGATAGTCGAGGACATATTCGCGTGGGGTGATGTCGACCTGGACGTCGCTCCACTCCTCGGTCGGGATTTCCGCGAGGCGGCGCTCCGTCAGCGCCTCGCCGGTGGAGACGATCTGGATCACGGCGGCATGACCCTGCTTCAGGTCGCGCTCGACGGACGCAATTAGCGTCGGCGTCTTCATTGCCGTGATGAGATGGTTGAAAAAGCGCTGCTTCGCGCTCTCGAAGGCAGAGCGCGCCGCGGACTTGGCCTGCGCGTTCAGAGTGCCGGTCTCTCCGGTAACGTTCGCTGCCCGCATCGCTGCGTCGAGATTGTTGTGAATGATCGAGAACGTACCCGCATATTCGTCGTAGATGCGGACTTGCTCATCCGTCAGCTTGTGCTCAACGAGCTCATATTCGATTCCTTCATAGGAGAGTGATCGCGCGGCGTACAGGCCGAGTGCCTTAAGGTCGCGCGCTAGCACCTCCATTGCGGCGACGCCGCCGGCCTCGATCGCCTCGACGAACTCCGAGCGTGTGGCGAACGGGAAGTCCTCCCCGCCCCACAGACCGAGGCGCTGAGCATAGGCAAGGTTATGGACCGTGGTGGCGCCGGTCGCGGATACATACAGCACACGGGCGTTCGGGAGCGAATGTTGTAGCCGCAAACCCGCGCGGCCCTGCTGCGACGCCGCGACATCGCCGCGCTCGCCCTTGCCGCCAGCGGCGTTCTGCATGGCATGCGCCTCGTCGAACACGACGACGCCATCGAAATCCTCCCCGAGCCAGTCGACGATCTGGCGGACGCGCGACGCTTTGTCGTCGCGCGCGTCCGAGCGCAGCGTCGCGTAGGTCGTGAACAGGATGCCTTCGCTGAGCCGGATCGGCGTGCCCTGCCGGAAGCGCGCGAGCGGCGTGATCAGGAGCCGCTCCATGCCGAGCGCAGACCAGTCGCGCTGGGCATCCTCGATCAGCTTGTCCGATTTGCTGATCCAGACCGCACGACGGCGGCCCTTGAGCCAGTTGTCGAGCAGGACGCCGGCGACCTGGCGGCCTTTGCCGGCGCCGGTGCCGTCGCCGAGAAACCAGCCGCGGCGGAAGCGAACGGCATTCTCGGCGTCGTCGGGTGCTGCGCTGACGAGATCGAAGGTCTCATCGACTGTCCACGAGCCAGCGAGAAAATCCGAATGGGCCTCGCCCGCGTAGACGACGGACTCAAGCTGCGCGTCTGACAACAAACCATCGGTGACGACGTTCACCGGCAGATGCGGGCGATACGTCGGCACGGGAGGCGCGACCGACGCCATTGCCGCCGACTGAACGAGCTTGGTTGGATGAGCTCGCGTGCCGGGAATACGGATCGACTGAAGCGCGTATTCCTCATAAAGCGCATCGGTGATTTTACGGCTTTCCGCAGGCCGCCATGCGACCGCCTCGTACGCGAGCTCGGTCGCCTGCGGACTGATCGACGATGATGAAGCAGAAGCGCGCTGTGCAACATAGGCGCGCACCGTCCGCGGGATGGCTGAAGGCGTCGCCGACGATGCCGAGATGCGCCCTGCGATCGGCAGGCGCGGCGGGACATGCTCGCCGATCCACGTTAGCAACGTGGTAACATCCGCAGCCATGCCGAGCGATGGCGGAAAGATCGACGCGTCGTTGGCAGGCAGCCGGTCGATGACCGTCAATCGGGTATCGGTTGTCGTGCCGTGCTTGGCATAGACCGTGCCGTCGACCGTGGCCGAGAACACAATGCGGCCGCGCTCCTGCAAATGCACGAACGCGTGCGTCCAGGCGGAGTTCCCGGGAGAGAAGCTCGCACCGGTGATCGCAACAAGGCGCCCGCCGTCGGGCAGCCGTGCGAGTGCCGATGTGACATGCCGCAACGCCGCGTCCGCCATGCGGCGATCGACATGAGCTACCGCCGAGAACGGCGGATTCATGAGAACGACGCTCGGCACGATGCCGGCATCGAGGTGATCGTCGATGTGCGCTGCATCGAACCGCGTCACGGACGGTCCGGGAAAGAGTTGATCGAGGATGCCGGCGCGCGTGTCGGCAAGCTCATTGAGCACGAGTGATGCGCCGGCGAGTTCAGCGAGAATCGCGAGCAGGCCCGTGCCGGCGGATGGCTCGAGGACGAGGTCGGCCGGCGTGACCGCGGCGGCAGCCGCCGCTACATATCCCAATGCGATCGGCGTCGAGAACTGCTGAAGCGCCTCGCTTTCCTCGGAGCGGCGCGTGTGCGTCGGAAGGAGCGCTGTGACCCTCGCGAGCATTGGCAGCATCGCGGCTGGCGAAACCGCCTTCGTACGCATGGCGGGACCGAACTTGCGCAGGAACAAGACCGTTGCAGCTTCGCAGGCGTCGTATGCGGTCTTCCAGGTCCAGGCGCCATCGGTGTCGGAGGCGCCGAAAGCAGTCTCCAATGCGGCACGCAGTATCGCGGCGTCGACACGGCGACCGGATTCGAGATGAGGAAGAAGGTGGCGTGCGGTTTCGAGGATGGCGGAAGTGGGATCCGCGGCGGCACGAACCGGCGAAGCCGCGAGGGAGATCGCGGACCTGGAAGATTGCGACATGATGGGGAGCCTCGGGAGAGCGGGGACAGAGCGGCCGCCCGGACGCTCTCTCGACCCGCGGCGGCTCAAACTCGTCCCGGCCCGCCTCTCCCTCTGGGGTACACATGACAACGGGGCCCGGCGCGGATGCGCCGGACCCTTCGAATGCAATCACCAGGCGTTATTCGGCAGCGACGGCGTGCGACTGTTCGTCCTCGCCGGGTTCATCCGCGTCGTCCTCGTCATCAGCAAGGAATTCGGGCAACGGCTCGGCCGCGGCATCGGGCTCACGCGATGCGGGGCCGGCCTCGTCGAGACGTAGCGGCTCCGGAAGCCAACCGGTGTCGTCGAGCAGTCGCTCGGCCTCCTTCGCCATCTCGGACTTCTTGAGATGGTCGATGAGTTGCGCCGACGATTCTCCCTTTGCTTCGCGCACTGCTTCGAGGATGCGGCTCTTGGTCACGCGGCCGAGGTAGTTGTCGACTGTCGGCCGCCATCCAGCCTCCACCATGTCGAGATTCACCGCACGCGCCAGGCGATCGGCTTGATCAAGCCGGTGGCGCAGGCCGTGCGCCGACACGCCGTTGCCGCCGTAGCGATCGACCTTCTCGAGCAACGCGTTCACGCCGAATGACACGCAATGCGCCAGCAGTGCGGAGCGGCTGGCGTCGTCGAGCGCGGCGAGCCAATCCCACAACGCAACTTCGTCCTTCGGCATGCCGGCCGCCCAAGCCGTGCTCCGATCGGCGATGGCTTTTGCCGGCGCGGAGTCCTTCAGGTCAGGCGCCGGCGCCGAGAAATGGACTTGGCGGACTGACACCTGCAGGCAGCCGCTCGGCATCTCCCGCCGGAAGGTGTCGAGGCAGAGCTTGTGCAGCAGTGCCGTCATCGCGACATGAGGGTTGGTCGCCACGGCGTCGCGCAGCGCGAGCGTGCGATAGGCCGTGAGCTCCATCACCAAGCGGTCGGGCAGAGGCTTGATGCCGTCCTCTTCTTCGTCCTCCGCCTCCGGCTGGCCGCCAACCGTGATAACAGTCCGTCCGGCCGATGACGTGTCGGGGGCGGCTCCGTCTGTGTCAGAAGAGTCGGTATCTGCGTCTACGCCTTCAACCGACGCCTCATCCTCCGGCCGCACGTAACCGCGGTCGATCAGCAAGCTGCCGTCGCTGTCGATACTGACGAAGGCGCCGGCGCGGGCGATGTCGGCGGAGTCGAAGATATGCGGCCGGTTTTCGAAGGCGGACAGCGCCTTCTCGATCTCGCCGAGGCGGACGTCGACCTCGTCGGGAAGTTCGTCGGCGTCCTGATACTCGTCCTCGAGCTTCGCGTGCTCGGCTTGAAGCGCTTCGACCGTCGCCTGCTCCTCGGCCGTGATGTCTTCAGGCGTACCCTCGAGCTGCCTAAGACCGTCGTCGTAGCCGTAGGGGAAGCTGATAGCGACCTCGATCCACTTCCAGCCCTCGGCCGCAATGGTCTCGGCTTCGGCCTTCAACTTCTCGGTGACGAGACGCTCCAGCAGCGGCACGTCCTGCAGCCAACCGCCATCGTCGCGCTCGAACAGGTCGCGCAAAATTGCGCCGCCGGCGGCTTCATAGGTAGGGACGCCGACGAATTGCGCGCGCTTGTCCGACGCACGTACCGTATTCTCCGTGAGCATGCGCCGGATCTGGTACGGTTCATCATAGCCGGACTTGCTGACATTCTCCCAGACCTGCTCCTGACGGGCGTGATCGCCCGTGACGGAAAAGGCCATGAGTTGTTCGAGCGTCATGCCGTCCTCGGCATACACCCCGTGAAGCGTCGCGGACACCGACGCCAGGCGCAGGCGCTGCTTCACGATTGCCGGGGTCACGAAATGCCGCGCGGCGATGTCTTCCTCGCTCATGCCGAGGTTGCGCAGGGTCTGGAACGCGCGAAACTGGTCGAGCGGATGGAGGCCGACACGTTCGTCGTTTTCCGCGATCGAGTCGTCCTCGGCGATGCCACCTTCGCGGACGACGCAGGGAACGGGCTGCGTCTTGGCCATGCGCTTCTGCTTCACCAACAACTCGAGGGCGCGGTAGCGGCGCCCACCGGCCGGAACCTCGAACATGCCGGTCTCGTTGCCATCGGCATCGCGAACCGCGCGCACGTTAAGGCTCTGCAGCAACGTGCGCTGCGCGATGCTCTCGGCCAGTTGCTCGATCGAGACGCCGGCCTTGACGCGCCGCACGTTCGACTGGCTGAGCACAAGCTTGTTGAAGGGAATGTCGCGCGAGGGCGACAGGGTGATCTTCTGAACGGCCTTTGCCATCTCAGTTCTCCACGACGGGCGGCCAAGAGACTTTCTCTCGGCCTCCAACCCGTCGCGGAGCCCACTCCGCCCTCTCACTCTCACTACCCCTCACGTTTCAGAGCGGCGGCCGCGGCGCGCAGCGATCGCTCATCGATCACGATTCGTCCTGCGGTCCGTGCTGCCTGTGCATAGACCGACAGCGGATAGTCACCCGCGAACAGGATGTCGCGCTCGATGCCCATGCCGAGCGGAAGCTCCAGGGCCTGCATCTCTGCAAGACTGAACGATCCGAGCTCGGGATCTCCGAGGTCGGCGAGCCCGAACAGCGTATCGCCATCCTCGTCGAGCTCGGTCGCGAGCCAGGTGCCGATACCGAGCGGGTTGAAGAACTTGACCACTGGCACGTGGTCGAGACCGCAGCGGCGGCCATTGGCGAGCAGGCGCTCGCGCAGATCGGGTGTGAGGAGGATCATGCCGCCCTCCCTTCGACCGCATCGACCGGAATTCCGCGCTGTGCATGCTCGTCCGGCAGGAAGCCGAGGATGAAGTCGGCGGCCTTGCTCGCCTGCGACGCGGCTCGCACGATAGCCCGATTGTCCTCACGCAAGACCTCAAGCCAGGAGCCGATGTAGTCTGCATGCCGCACGGTCGGCGCGATGCCGAGCGACGCACAAGAAAACGCAGCACAGAGTTCGGCGATCAGTTCTTCGAAGGCGTATTTCTTCGAGCCGTGCGCGCCGGAGAGATCGCGGTTGAGGCGTGAATGATGGCCGCTCGCGTGGCCCAGCTCATGCAGCGCAGTTCGGTGCCAGTTGATCGGCTCGAAATACGCTGCCGGCGGCGGCACCTGCACATAGTCTCCGGAGGGGACGTAGAAGGCGCGGTTGCCGCCGATGCGGAAGTCGATGCCGGTCGCCTTGATCAGCGTCTCCACCCGCGGCTCGATCATGCCAGGCGGTGGCGGCGGCGCGACGGTCGCGATCTCGTCCGGCAGTTCGTCGCACTGATCGGTATTGAAAACCGTAAACCGCTTCAGAAACGGGATCGCCTGGGCGTCCTCGCCGCTCTCGGCCGCGCGCTTCTTCTCGTCATCGGGAATGAAACGGTCGGCATAGACGACGGTTGTGCCGCGCTCGCCCTTTCGGACATGTCCGCCAAGCGAGAGCGCCTGGCGGAAAGTCAGCCAGCTCTGGCCGGTGAACCCCTGCTCGATCACCACTCCCCAGAGAATCAGCACATTTACGCCGCTGTACTGCCTGCACGTCGAAGCGTTCTTGGGCATGGCGAGCGGCGCTCTCGCGACCGTGGTCCCCCAAGGCTGAACCCAGGGCACACGCCCAGCCTCCAGCTCGGCGATGATCTTGTCGGTGATTTCGTCATAGAGGTTCGCCCGGCTGTGGCCGGTGCGCGCCTGAACAGCATGTCTCGACATCGCGGGTCTCCGCGACGGGCGCCGCGAGCCTCCCTCGCGACTTCCAACCCGTCACGGCCAACCCGGCCGGCACTCTCACTCTCGCGACGCAAGCAGCGCCGGAACGCGCGACTGCTGCGTCCGGCTCTGCAAGCGTCGCGTCAGGGATGGAAGCCCGAAGGGTGAAGACCCGCGCAGCGGGGCTTCAGCAAAGCCGACAGCCCGGTCCCGCCAGGGAGACGCCCAACCGGGTTTCGCGAGAATCAGACGACAGTGTAGCGCCATCCACCCAGCTCCCGGCCGTTGCCATAGTTTTGGCGCGCCGAGCGGCTGCTTCGCAGTTCCTTCCGCAGACCCAAGCCATTGAATCTGCCGATGTTTCGCCGTTTCGGCGCTTCGCCATCCACAGGCTGACGCAAAAAGGGGCACTAAACTTGACGCAGGACAGGAAAAGGGGCGATACCCTTGACGGGAGTCAGGGCAGAGGAAAACCCAGCACCATGAAGACCAAGACCTTTCAGCAGCGTCTGGACACCGCGTTTCCCTACGACACCTACGCAAACACGCTCCGGGCCCTGCGTGAAGGCATCGCCGCCGGCGACGACGTGATCAAGGGCACCTTGATGTTCTCGTCAGGGGTCGGCGACGACTTGCGCGGCCTGATCCGCCGGGCCGGCATCCTGATGCGCTTTGAGGAGATGTGCAAAGCCGGCGACCTTCCTTTCAAGTGCGCGCTGACGCCCATGCCTCGCGGCACGTGGCATTGGCTCAACATCTATAGCGGCGACTGCCACGGGCATATCGTTCGCACCGAGGACCCTGCTAGATTTCCGGAGGACACGCCGAACCGCCAGGACGCGCGGGCGTCGAACATGCCGGACCTGTTCGAGACCGAGGAGGAACGGATCGTCCGCCTCGCGCCGCCGAAGCTCTACACATGGCTGACCTATCGCGCGGCGCCGGACGGCCGGCTCTCGCACGCGCTCTGGCAGGCGCCATCGGCGAACGCTGACGAGTGGCTCGCCCGCATCAACCTGATGGCCGTCGTTGTGCAGAAGAAATCGGAGGACGCGAAACGACCAGCCAAGGTCGATCCCAAGTCTAAGATGAAGCTCAAGGACAATGTGGTCTCGATGATCGACAAGAAGAAAAAGAACGACGATACCAAGCTTTAAGGACGTGCCCATGTCTGTGAGGATCATTCCCGAGAGGATTCGGGAGGCGCGCGAGTCCGTCGGCATGACCGACGAGCAGTTCGCCGACGCGATCGGCGTAACCCGTCAGTCTGTCGGTACCTACGAGACCGGTGCCTTCGCCCCACGTGGTGACGTGTTCAGCAAGATCATCGCCGTCACGCGGCAACCGCCGGGGTTTTTCACAACACCGCGCAAGCATACCGCCGAGCGCTTCCTGACGCCGACGTGGCGCAGCTTGAAGCGCATGCAGCGGCCCGACCGCCTACGTGTCGGTCGCCGGCTAGAGTGGGCGTTCTATATCGCGGAGTCTCTGGCCGAATACGTCGAACTGCCTCCGGTGCACCTGCCCGCCATCGAGTTCGACTACGAACGTGAGGGCAACGAGCGCATCGAGGAAATCGCTGATCAGCTGCGCGAGTTCTGGAATGTCGGCTTCGGTCCGATCACGGATTTGGCTCCGCTGCTCGAATACCACGGCGTTATCGTGATCGAGGAGCCGGTACGCTGTGAGGACATGGATGCCGTCTCCCGCTGGCAGGGCGGACGACCGTACATGCTCTACGCCGCCGACCAGGAGAGCAACTCGCGCAAGCTCTTCAACTTGGCGCATGAACTTGGCCACCTCGCCCTGCACAACGGCGTCGAGGTGAACAGCCGCAACCTGGATCGACTTGAGAAGCAGGCTAATCGATTCGCAGGCGCCTTCCTCCTGCCGCGCCGAACGTTCGCGCGTGAGATCGCGAATACCACTGTTGACTACTTCCTATCACTTAAGGGCCGGTGGCGCGTGGCAGTGGCGGCGATGATCTATCGATGCAAGGAACTGGGGATCCTAAACCCCGATCAGGTCAAGTACATGTGGAAGCAGATGAACGCCCGCGGAATCCGCAAGCGAGAGCCGCTCGACAACGCGTTCGCACTGTCAAAGCCAACCGTGCTCGGCTCCGCCGTGCAGATGCTGATCGACAACAAAGTCAAGCTGCCCGCCGAAATTGCCGAGGACGTGCTACTCAATGCGAGCGACGTGGAGTCGCTCTGCTCGATGCCTGCGGGCAGCTTACAGAACAAGGTGGTATCATTTCCAACACTGCGCCAAGTCTAACGCGTGCCGATCGTTAACCAGCACTTGCTGGCAACAGTCTCGGCAGGTTTGAGTGTCCGGTACCAGGCGTCGCGCCCGCTCTCCATCATCTGTCCCCGCAATCCAGATATCTCAGTAGATTGCGTCACGAACATCAAAAACTTGTCGGGATTGGATTCGTGATTTCTGGAAATCTCTTCACTCGCGATTACCTGCTGGATGGCATCGATCGCACCGCTCAATGGCAGGCCCTCACCGACAAATCCGTGGGTGAGTTTCGCAATGGGCTGAAAACGATCGCCGGCAAATTCCTCAAGATCGCCAAGCCCAACGAGGCCGAGACCGAAAAGGATTTTATCTACCCGGTCATCGAGGCCCTCGGATGGTCCGACTACCAAGTCCAGCAAATCTTGTCGCAGAAAGGTCGCAAGCAGGTGCCCGACGCGCTGCTCTTTGCCGACGACGCGGCCAAATCCCTGGCCATCGCGGAGGCCCAGCAATGGAAACGATTCCAGTATGGGCTCGCGGTGCTCGAGGCCAAGCGCTGGAGTCGCGCCCTCGATCGTGCCGACAAACGCGATCCGAGCGAAGAGGGGGTGCCTTCCACGCAGATGCTTCAGTACTTGAGCCGCGTCGATGTTCAGACCAACAACAAGGTCCGCCTCGGAATCCTGACGAATGGCAATGTGTGGCGCCTCTACTTCCAAGGCGCGCTTTCCGTTTCAGAAGACTTCCTTGAAATCGATCTCGCGCAAGCCTTGGAGTTGCCAGGCCACCAACTCAACCTTCTGGATCACGCCGATGCTCGCCTGACGTCCGATCGCGTGTTGCGCCTGTTCATTCTGTTCTTTGGCAAGGCCGCCTTCTTGCCGATCGAGGGGCCTCGCACATTCCACGATCTCTCGCGCGAGGCCGGCAAGACTTGGGAAGAGCAGGTCACCAAAGACCTCTCACGCCTGGTCTTCGGCGAGCTATTCCCGAAACTGGTCACGGCGCTCGCGAAGCACGACCCGGCACGGCAAGCGCACGTGGGCGATGCGTATCTCGACGAGATCCGCCAAGCAGCGCTCATCCTACTCTATCGGCTGTTGTTCGTGGTCTACGCTGAGGATCGCGATCTGCTTCCTAACCAACGCGAGCCTTATAAATCCTATTCGCTCACCACCATGCGCTTGGATATCGCCGAGCGGATGGAGCGAAAGCAGGTCTTCTCATCATCGGCCGCGACCTATTGGCCGAAGTTGCGGGCGGTGTTCAAGGCGATTGCCGCGGGCGATGATGATCTCGGCATCCCGCCCTATAACGGCGGCCTCTTCGCCGCCGATAGTGCCCGGTTGCTCAGCAGCGTTGAACTGCCCGACAGCATTGTCGCGGCGCTCATCTTCGGCCTTTCCCACCGCGAAGAAGAGGGGCGCGCCCGTTACATCAATTACCGCGACCTTTCGGTCCAGCAGCTTGGCACCATCTACGAGCGCACCCTTGAGTACGGCCTGAAATACGAAGACGGTGCGGTCACGGTCAGTGCGGACGACGCGGCGCGGCACGAGTCGGGCAGCTATTACACGCCCGACAGCCTGGTCTCATTGATCATCGAAAAGGCCGTAGGCCCCTTCATCGAAGAAAGGCTCGCGGCGTTCCGCGAACGCTCTTCCGCTTTGGCGAAGGACAAACGCCGTCCAGAAATCCGGCTCGCCGAACTGCAGGGCCTTGATCCGGCCAGTCACATCCTGGAGCTGCGCGTTTGCGATCCGGCCATGGGATCGGGACATTTTCTGGTCAGCCTAGTCGATTGGCTCGCCGATCACGCGCTTGCCGCGATTGCCGAAGCTGAATCTGTCGTTGACTGGTCTGATACTCCGTATCGATCACCTGTCCTTAACAGCATCGAAGCCACGCGCCAGGACATTATCAAGCAGGCCACGCAGCATCGCTGGCCGTTTACGATCGAGCATCTCGACGACCGTCATATCGTTCGGCGCACCATTCTCAAGCGCTGCATCTACGGTGTTGATCTCAATCCCATGGCCGTGGAGCTCGCCAAGGTCGCCCTTTGGCTGCATACCTTCACGGTCGGCGCACCTCTCTCGTTCCTTGACCACCACCTGCGTTGCGGCAACTCTTTATTCGGCTCCTGGATTTCGGGTGCGATGGACCGCCTAACCAAGTGGGGCGGTCAGCTTCTGATCAACGAGCCAATGCAGAAGGCAATGGCTCAAGCCACGGCCATGCAGAAGCTGGAGCGCGTCACCGATGCTGATATCGCGGAGGTCGTTGAATCTAAGACACTCTTCAACGGCATCGAGCAGGAAACACGGCCATTCAACACTTTTCTGAAAGTCCTCTACGCGCTCGACTGGCTTGATTTGAAGCGCGAGGACGAGGCGGCGATTCGGGCCTGGTTGGATGGCCAGTTCGGCGATCCGTTTGATATTGCCCGTGGCAAGCTCCTGCTTGGCCCCGATGATGCTGGGCTAGGCCACGCGGAAGCGAGAGATATCCTTGGACGCATCCCCGAAGACCTAAGAGTCCCCGCCCGGCGGTTCGCCGCGCTCCTCAATCGCGCGCGCGATTTTGACAAGGCGCTGCGTTTCCAGAACTGGCAGGTCTCATTTCCCGGTGTGTGGAAACAATGGGAGAGCCGCGAGCTGCAAGGCGGGTTTCACGCCGTTATTGGCAATCCACCTTATGTGCGCCACGAACTCTTGGGTACGACCAAACCGGCGCTTAAGCGAGCCTTTTCCGCCTATGACGGCTATGCCGACCTTTACATCTACTTCTATGAGCAGGGCCTCAAGCTCTTAGCGCCAGGAGGGCGGCTGTCTTACGTCGTCACGAACAAGTGGCTTCGCGCCGGCTATGCGGAGCAATTACGCGACTTGTTCGCCTCAAAGGCGTGGGTCGAGTTTGTCGCCGATTTCGGACATGCGAAGAAATTCTTCCCGGACGCGGACGTCTTCCCGTCCGTGATCGTGGTGCGCAAGCCTGCGCCCGGGACGAGCGAACCTACGCGAACGACCGTCTGCGCCATTCCACGTGACGACGTGCCGGAAAAGCATCTCGACGAAGCCGTTACACATGCAAGCTACCCGCTGCCCCGTGGTCACTTCACGAAGGACAACTGGATCATTGAGCCGCCTGCAGTTGTCGCGCTGTTCAATAAAATCAAAGGGACCGGCATTCCGCTTGCGGAGAAGGTCGGCACAGCGCCAATGTACGGCGTGAAAACCGGCTTCAATCAGGCTTTCCTGATCGACACGCCGGCGCGCAATCGTTTGGTTGCCGAGCACAGCTCCGCAGACGAGATCATCAAACCCTACCTGCGTGGACAGGACGTTGCGCGCTGGCAATGCATTGACAACGGACTATGGATGATTTTTGCGCGCCGCGGCATCGACATCGATGCATATCCGAGCGTCAAGCGGCATCTAGAAGGATATGAGGCGCGACTTCAACCTCGGCCGGACGACTGGAAACCGAGCAGGGTCGGCGAAAAATGGTCTGGACGCAAGAAGGGCACATACGCATGGTATGAGCTTCAAGACGCCGTCGATTATTGGCAGGAGTTCAGCAGACCCAAGATCATCTACAAGGTGATTCAGTTCTATGCATCCTACGCATTTGACGCCGAAGGACGCCTCGGAAACGACAAGACGTTTATCATTCCGACCGATGACCTCTCTTTGCTTGCCATTCTGAACTCTCCCCTCATGTGGTGGTTCAACTGGCGGCATCTCACTCATCTCAAGGATGAGGCTCTGTCTCCGATGGGCTATAAGATGGAGAGGCTACCCATCGCGCAGTTCACGCCCGCCGCCAGAGAACGAGCCATTGGGCTGGTACACCGATTAATTCAAGAGACCAGGACCGTTAGCGCTGCCACCGGCTCCATCTCGGACTGGCTCAGGCATACTTTTGCTATAGCCAAGCCTAGCCGAGCGCTCCTCAACTTCGATGCGTTAACGCCTGACACTTTCGTGACAGCGGTTCAGGCCGCAATCCCGCGCCGACGCAAATTAACCGCCGGGGATATCGCCGATCTGAAGAGAGAGCACGGCGCGACCATTGAACCTGCTCGGGCCGCGCGCCGGACAATGTTCACGCTCGAACAGCAGCTTTCCGAACTCGTTAATTCGGCCTACGGACTGACGGCCGACGAAGTTGCGCTCATGTGGGATACGGCACCCCCGCGCATGCCCTTCACACCCCATGGGCTTTCTACCGAAGAAGCCAGCACAGATGCCGAAGATGACGACGAATAACCGTATTCGCCGTTAGCGGCGACGCCCGGCTGCTCTGTAGCCGGGCTTTTCCAACGGTCTCGGCCGTGCCGGGCATCCGAAGCAGATCGTGTTTTAAAAATTTCCCCTAGATATTGTGGATATCGGTGATCTATTGACTATTGCGTTCTCTTTATGTTCGATTCCAGGTAGGTTGTGCAAAATTTTCTGTCCGGCCTTTCCGGGTGCCCCCTTCGGATTTCGATCACCGGATAGGGACGAGCCAGTGGCGCGGAAGCCGCCACGACACTGGTGATCGGCCACTTCGTTCGATCGGGAGGAAATTGTCTTGCAGTCATTTCGCTTCATCCATACCGGCGACATCCATCTCGACAGCCCCTTGAAGGGACTGGCCAGACAGCAAGGCGCCGCGGCCGAACGGATTCGCACCGCCACGCGCACCGCGTTCGAGAACCTTATCGGTCAGGCGATCGAGGACGAGGTCGATTTTGTCGTCATCGCCGGTGATCTCTATGACGGCGATTGGCGCGACTACCAGACCGGACTCTTCTTCGTAAAGCAGATGGGCCGGTTGGCGCAGGCCAAGATCCCGGTCTTCTTGCTCCACGGCAATCACGATGCCGAAAGCCAGATCACCCGCAAGCTCACACTGCCGACCAATGTCAGCGTGTTCCCGGCACGCAAGGCTCAGACCTTCCGGCTGCCGCATCTCAACGTCGCCCTGCATGGCCAGAGCTTCCGGCAGCGCGACATCACGGACAACCTGGTCCCGGCTTATCCGTCACCCATTGCGGGCTGCTTCAACATCGGCGTCTTGCACACCGGCTTGGGCGGCATGCCGGGACACGCGAACTACGCGCCATGCGCCATCGAAGACCTGACCAACAAGGGCTACGACTATTGGGCGCTCGCGCATGTGCACCAAGCCGCCATCCTCCACGAGCGGCCGCATGTCGTGTTCTGCGGCAACCTGCAGGGCCGCCACATCCGCGAAAGCGGCCCGAAAGGCGCTTCGCTGGTTACGGTCGAGGACGGCCAGGTCGCGGAGATTTCGCCGCTCCATGTTGATTGCGTGCGCTGGATCCATTTGCCGGTTCCGGTGAATGAGTGCGGCGCTGTCGCCGACGCCGTCGATTGTGTTCGGCAGGCCATCGAAGAGGCCGTCGAGCGCGACGCGCAAGGGCGTCTCCTCGCATGCAGAATCGAACTGACCGGGCAGACCGGACTGCATAGGGAACTGCTCGCATCGGCAGATCATCTCCTTGCTGAGGCGAAGGCCGCAGCTCTGGGCTTGGGCGAGGAGGTCGCATGGATCGAGCGTCTCGTCGTTGCGACCGCAAGCCCTGACACCGCGTCACGCAAGGACGCGTTGGGCGACCTTCAGCGCATCATCGAGAGTGCTGGCAGTGACGCCGAGCTGCAGGCGCGGCTCGCGACGGATCTCGGCGATCTCGCCCGCAAGCTGCCCCACGACATCCGCACGGATGCGGACGACGCCGTGCTCAAAGCCGCCATCGACGGCAACATCGCAAGCTTGATCGCGCATGGCGGTGCGTATCTCAGCGCACGTCTCACAGCAGAGAAGGTGTAATCATGCGTATCCGTCAGCTCGATCTGCTTCGATACGGGCACTTCACGGACGCCATCATCGCTCTGCCGGCCGGCAAGCCGGACTTTCAGATGCTGCTTGGCGAGAATGAAGCCGGAAAGTCGACGGCGATGAATGGCGTCGAAGACCTGCTCTTCGGCATCCCGGCCAACTCGTCCCGTAACTTCCTGTATGAATACAACGCCATGCGCGTTGGCGCGCTTCTGGAGAAAGGGAGCGATACGCTCAAGCTGCGCCGCCGCAAGGGCAACAAGGACACGCTGCTGGGCGACAATGACACGCCCATCCCTTCGGGCGAGGGGGCGCTCGCTCCGTTTCTTGCTGGCGCCGACCGCCGATTTTATACGCGGATGTTCAGCCTCGATCACGAACGCCTGCGCCAAGGCGGCAAGGAAATCCTGCAAGCGCAAGACGATGTCGGCCAGATGCTGTTCTCGGCGAGCGCCGGGATTACGGGCCTGCGCGAGACGCTCAAGACCATGGAGGCCGAAGCCGACGCGCTTTGGGCCTCGCGCCGCGCGACGCACCGAAAGTATTTCCAGGCAGAGGACCGTCTGAAGGCTGCCGAAGCCTCGATGCGCGACGATGTCGTGACGACGACCAAGTGGCAGGCACTCAAGAGCGCGTTCGAGACCGCCAACGAAGCTTACGGCGTCATCGAAAGCGAAATCGAGACCAAGTCGGCAGAATTGCTCAAGCTGGGCCGCATCCGCCGGGTCTGCCGCGACGTGCGCAAGCGCGCTGAGACTCAAAGCGCCATGGACTCGCTTCGCGAGGTCATCCCGTTTGATGCCGACGCTTCCAAGATTCTGGAGAAGGCCGCAAAGGACGAAGCAGCCGCCACGGCGCGCATCACGACCCTGAGCGAGCAAATCGCGGCGCTTGAGGCGGTATGCGCGGCCTTGATCTTCGACGAAGCCTTGCTGACACGTGCCGAAGACATCGCGCAGCTCCGTGATCGCCGCATCCAGGTACGCGCCGGGAAAGCCGATCTCCCCAAGCGACGGGCAGAGCTGGCCGCGGCGGAAGCAACCCTCAATCGCCTCGCCAGTGAGCTTGAATGGAGTGGCGATATCGATCAGTTGATCGCGCGCATCCCGGCCAAAGCCAAGGTTTCGGTCCTTCGGGCGTTGCTCAACCGCCGCGGTGCGCAATCCGGTGCGGTCGAGAATGCCAAGAGCGCCCTGGCCGAAGCCGAGGAGAAGCTCGGCGAGATCGCAGCAGAAATCGAAGCCCATGGGCCGGTGACAGATGTCTCGAAGCTCGCGACAGTCATCAAGGCCGTGCGCGAACTTGGCGACATCGCTGGCCAGATCGCCAATTCGAAGCGCGAGGAGCAGGAGGCGCGGACCGCAATTGCACGCTTGTTGAAGGCCCTGCGGCCGGCAGTTGCCGATGCTGTCGTCCTGGAATCGGCGCCGGTTCCTCCACTGACTTCGGTGGAGACCCATCGTGACGCTTGCCGCAACCTGGAGCAGCGGCAGCGGACCTGCCGCGAACGGATCAGCAATGCCGAGCAGGATCGCGTCCGACACCAGAAGGCCCATGAACGCATCATCGCCGACGAACACGTCGTGGCGGCCGACGAGCTTGAACGCTTGCGCGGCCGGCGTGACACCGGCTGGTCAATCATCCGCCGCCACCATGTAGAAGGTGTTGCGGTTTCCGAAGACGAGATGGCGGCCTTCGGTCCACCCGACGCCCTGGCGCAGGAGTTCGAAGCCGCAATGCGCGGTGCGGATGTGGCTGCGGATCGGCGCTTCGAGCACGCCGACGCTGCCGCGCAGCTTGCCGTCATTGGCCGCCAGATCGGCGAGGAGGACGACCTTCTGGAATCCTTGGGCCTGGAAGAACAGGCGTTGACGCAAGAGAGCGCAACCCTGGATGCTGCCTGGACCACGCTGTGGTCGGGCAGCTCCATCACGCCGCAAGATCCTGACGTGATGATCGAGTGGCTGCGCACGCGCTCCGAGATCCTGGAGCTGAACGCGCGGCTTTCGGCGGCTGAACGGCAGACAGGTGGCTGGCAACAGCGCGAGGACGAGGGCAAACGTCTGGTCATGGCCGAACTTGAAGCGTTGGGAATTTCCACAACGTCTCTTGCTGCCCAGCCGCTCCATCTCGTCATCGAGGCCGCGGCGGCGCAGGAGCGCCGGCACGAAAACGCCGCCAAGACAGCGCGCGATCTCAATGACGCGCACCGCAAGGCGACGGGCGTGGTGATGCGCAAACGCAAGGATTTGGAAAAGGTCGAGGCGGAGTGGACGGAGTGGACAAGCGCGTGGCAAGCCGCCCTCAATGCACTGCAACTCGCCGCGACAGCGACGCCTGAGACGGCCGAAGCGCAGATCAACGCAATCGACGACATGCGCGAGGCGGCAGTCCGGATCAACGAACTGCGGCATGAGCGTATCGAAAAGATTGAGCGCGATGTGAAAGCGTTCGAGGCCGACGTGGCGGCCTTGGCGCAAGCCATCGCACCGCGCATGAATGGCACGGATCCCGAAGAAGCTGTCTTGGAGCTCGATCGCCAGGCTGTAGACGCCGCACGCGTGCGGGATCTAAGGGTCGCGAAGGATTCCGACATCGCTGGTTTGCAAGAGAAGATCGATGAGTGCCGTGAATCAAGCCGCGAAGCGCGCGAAACCATTGCACAGCTCCAGCAGAAGGCTGGTGTCTCATCGACCGACGAATTACGGATCGCAATTCAGCGCTCCGACGAGATGCGAAAGCTCGGCGCGGAGCTTGATCGGCTCACGACCGCGCTGACGCAGGACGGCGATGGTCTTTCGGTTGTTGAGCTCGCCGCCGAGTGCTCGGGCATCGACCTCGACGCCATCGCGGCCAAGGACCAGACCGTCACCGACGAAGTGCAGGAATTGCGCGATCGCCTGATGGAAGCGCGCGAGGCCCGCAACACCGCCCGCCAGGCCTTCGCGGCCATTGGCGGGGAGGATCGGGCGGCGAGGGACGCCGCGGATCGGCAGGCGGCGCTTGCTGAGATGACCGAGATTGCCGAGCAGTATGTGCGCCTTCGCTCCGCGATCGTATTGCTGCAATGGGCGATCGATCGTTATCGGCGCGAGAAGCAAGCGCCCATGCTCAAGCGCGCGGGCGAGCTGTTCGCCATCCTTACCTGCGGGTCTTTCCAAACGCTGCAGCTCGAATTCGACGAACACGATAACATGCAGCTCGCCGGCCTGCGCCACGACGGCCGGCAGGTTCCGGTTGGCGGTATGAGCACCGGAACCGCGGACCAGCTCTACCTCGCGCTCCGGATCGCCGCGATCGAGGATTATCTCGACCATGCCGAGCCGATGCCGTTCATCGCGGACGACCTGTTCATCAACTTCGATGACAAGCGCGCGGCAGCCGGCTTCCGCGTCTTGGGCGAACTCGCCAAGAAGACGCAAGTCTTGTTCTTCACCCATCACGAGCACCTGCTGGAGGTCGCGCAAAAAGTTTTGGGCGCCCCGATCAGCGACGTTACGCTGCCGGCGGCCGCAAGCCCGCCGCCGCCACGGTCCCAGGCCGCATGACGGCCCGTGATCTCCGGTTATTTCCCGTAATTTATGTTATCACTCCAACTAACATATTGATTTTACTTGATAACATTTGACTTCAAAAATTTTCAGGTTCAGTTTTCCGGGTACCCCCTCTTTTTTTCGATCACCTAGTGAAGGGTGGGCCGAACGAATTGGACGCCCGGTAAACCCGCTGCTGAAAGGGGGCGACATGGCACGTCCGCTGTTGAACAAGAACCTAGCCCGCCCGCCGGGTATCGAACGGAAGATCGACATCGCGCTGACCCAGGATTGGGCCACCCTTTCCCGGCGCGCGCGCGAGACGAATCCGCAGTCCGGCGACTTCCTGCCGTCGGAATGTCTCGTCCATCTTCTCCGGGATGCCATCCGCCGCGGCGAGGACCGTATCGCGAGGGTGCTGATGCCGCAGCTCCTCAAACGCGCCGAGGCCAATCTCGAGCGCACCGTGCCAGACAGCCGCATGCGCGACGCCGAGTCGGTCCGGCACGAGATTCTCAGCGATCTCGCGATGATGTTCACGCAAGACGGCACGGAAGGGCACGAGGACGAACTGGACTTCTATGAATGCAAGTTTCTACGGGCGTTGCGATTCCTTCGGATCGATCATGTCCGTAAGGCGCTGTCCGAGCGCAAGGAGCTGACGGATCTGCCGGAAAGCGGCGACGGCCAGGATGAGCCGGCTCTCGATGACGAGATGTTGGCCCGGCTGTCCCGGATGGCGAGCATCGGTCCATCGCAAGAAGATGCCCTCTATCTGCCCGAGGTGATCAAGGCGCTCGACAAGCTGCCGCCGGATCAAAAGCGCGCTGTCGTGCTCCGCCGGATCATCGGGCACACCGAGGAACAGACTGCAAAGATTTGCAAGGTGGACAAGCGGACGATTCGCTACCGCCTCGCTGCCGCCGACAAGCAGCTCAAGACTATGAAGGAGGACCTATGATCATGACCGCCGCCACCCAAACGTCCCTGCGAGACGCCATGTACGCCATGTCGCTGGCGAAGGCTGTTCCGGACGCCGAACTGCTCGACGAATTCGCGCGCCTCTACCCGAAGTATGCCGACGCGCTTACCGAATTCGCCATTGAACTTGCGATTGACTCGCTCATGCACCGGAGTGACGAGGAAGATGTCCCCGCCGATGCCGACGCGATCAGCGACGTGGTGTCGCGCGTCATGAGCCAGTTTGAAAACCAGCTCTTCGAACGCCGGCAGGCGCGTGCGGCGACCCCGCCCGCACGCGCCGCGACGGCTTCCGTGGAAAATCCTTTTGCAGCGCTCGACCGGCAAGAATTTCGTGCGCTCGTATCACAACTCGATGTTAACAGCGCCTTCCTTTCGAAGCTGCGAGATAGGACGATAGAGCCTATTTCGATTCCAAAAGCCTATTGTCGGCATCTCGCTCAGGAGATGGATGAAGATGCAGACGCAATGGCTGCGCACCTCTATGCGCCACAAGAGTCCGTCGCGGCCGGCCGTCAACTTTACAAAGCGGAAGGAAAGCCCGCTGCAACGGCAAGACAAAGTTTCGAAGAAGCAGTGAAGACATCCGGATTAAGCGAAGAGCAGCAACGCCGATTGCTGTCGTTTCGGGACTAGAGAATGGATTCGTTCGACCCCATCCGGAAGGCTGCGGAAGACCTGCACCATCAGGTGGCAGGCGGCGGGACGCCCAAGAAGCCTATGGAGCTGGTCGATGCCGCAATCAAGCATCTCAAGCTTGAATTGACTTGGCTTCCGACGGGCGATCCCGCGCTCAAGGGCGCGCGCGCCGTCTTCGACGATCAAAGCGGTACGATATTCGCCGAGGACATCGGCAATGAATCGCAGCGCGCGCTCGTCGTCGCGCACGAGATCGGACACGAATGCATCCACGCAGGGCCCGTCGCCTGTAGCGCCGAGGACGTGGATCCCTCGCGTTCAATGGAAGCCGCGCCGGTCGGCCTGCAGCGCGTCGAGGACTACGGCGCGCACGAGCGCCGGGAGCTGCAAGCCAACGTGTTTGCACGGGCGTTTCTATTCCCCCGATCGCTCGCGCGTCGGATGTTCGTCGATCAAGCTCTGAGCGCGTCCGACATCGCCAAGCAGCTCGATTTGCCAGTGCCGCTCGTGCGCCAGCAAATCTTGGATGTGATCCTTCTGCCGCCTCCCCCGACGGACGATGACTCGGACAGCCCACTCGCCCGTCCATCCCGCCCGGACCCGGCGCAAGATCGCGCGGCGGCGCATCGCGGCACGCCGTTTCAGCTCCAAGCTGGTCCGGGCACGGGGAAAACGAAGACATTGGTCAAGCGCATCCTTTCCTTACTTGAGGAAGGTGTCGATCCCGCGTCCATCCTTGTTCTGACCTTCTCAAACCGTGCCGCCGGTGAATTGGCCGAACGGGTTGCTGCTGCCGCACCAGACAAGGCTCCGAAGATTTGGATCGGCACATTCCATGCTTTCGGGCTCGATCTCGTTCGCCGACATTATGAGGAGTTCAAGCTCCCGCCGGACCCGGCTCTGTTCGATCGCAGCGACGCGATTGCGGTACTGGAAGAGATCCTGCCGACCTTGCCGCTGGTCCATTATCGCAATCTTTGGGACCCCGCCCTGATCTTGAAAGAGATTCTGAGCGCAATCTCTCGCGCCAAGGACGAGCTATACGACGACAAGGGTTATCTCGCCCTCGCCAAGAAGATGGAAGAAGACGCGGGCGACGACGAGGAGAAACAGATCGCCGCGAAGAAATGCCTTGAGATCGCCGCGGTCTACGAACGCTACGAGCGCGCCAAGGCCGATCATAAAGCCGTGGATTTCGGCGACTTGATCATGGGGCCAACCCGACTCCTCGAAAACAACAAGGCGATCCAAGCGGCCGTTCAGTTACGCCACCGCCATGTCATGGTCGATGAGTACCAGGACGTGAACCGCGCGAGCGTGCGCTTGGTGAAAGCCATTGCCGGCGACGGCAAGCGGTTGTGGGTCGTGGGCGACGCACGGCAGTCGATCTACCGTTTTCGCGGCGCTTCCTCCGTCAACATGGCGAATTTTAAGACGGAGCTATTTCCGACGGCCGACATCGATCAGCTCGGGATCAGTTACCGCTCGACCCAACAGGTCATTGATGCGTTCACGGCTTTTGCGAAGGACATGGGCGCGTCCAAAGACATGCTGGCCCTTGCGTTGACCCCCGATCGCGGCATGGGGCCGGAGGGACTCGATCTGCGCAAGTTCGATCACGACGAAGATGAAGAAGAAGGCATTGCCGCCGCCATCCAGGAATTGAAGGGCAAGGGCGTGCGGCTGCGGGACCAGGCGGTTCTTTGTCGCTCCAACCGGCGCCTGAATGAAATCGCCGCCGCGCTTGAGGCACGCAACATTCCGGTCCTGCATTTGGGAAGTCTGTTCGAGCGCGACGAAATTCGCGACCTCTTGGCGTTGATGAGTCTCGCCGTGGATCCCTTTGGCGACGCGCTTGTTCGCGTGGGAGCCTTGCCGCGCTACGGCATTCCACTTCAGGACATTCACGCGGCTCTTATCCACTTGCGCGATGAACGAAAGCGCTCGGTGGAGCGTCTCGACGAGCTCGCCAACCTGCCCGGCCTGTCAGCGGAGGCCGGCAACGGTTTCCGGCGGCTCGCCGCTGACCTGAAGGGCCTCGCCCCGCAAAGCCAGCCATGGGATTTCCTTACGACCTACCTGCTTGATCGCACCGATATCGGCCGCACCATGGCGGGCGCCGCCACGGTTCCGGCGCGCATGCGCAACGTGGCCGTCTGGCAGTTCTTGAATTTCCTGCGCGACCACAGCCCGGTTGGGTTCGGTCTTCCGATTCAGCGCGCCCTGGATCGTGTCCGCCAGCTTGTGCTGCTCGCGGAAGAGCGCGATCTGCGCCAAGTTCCCGCCCCTGCCCTCCACATGGATGCGGTCCGGCTGATGACCGTGCACGGCAGCAAAGGCCTTGAGTTCGAGGCGGTGCACGTACCGGGCCTTGCAACGCGGAGCTTCCCGACTTCTTACACGGGTCAACGCTGCCCGCCTCCGGTCGGGCTCATCGCAGGCGCGGAAGGCAGCGTTTCGGATGATGCCAAGCGTTCGCACGCCATGGAGGAAGAATGTCTCTTCTTCGTTGCGATGTCGCGCGCGCGCACCTATCTGCGGCTCTATCAGACGCGCTTTTACGCAAACGGCGACAAGCGCTCCGCGTCCAAGCTTCTGACCAAGCCGTTATTGCGGCTGGTTCACGAGACGGCGTCTCCGCCGACCGTCCCCCTGCCGCCCGATGCCCCGCGACCGCAGCCCATCGTAATCACGTTCGGACCAGATTGGATCCTCTCCGATCGGCGACTTGAACTTTACCAGAAATGCCCGCGCCGCTTTTTCTACACGCACGTGCTGGGACTCGGTGGCGCCCGCAAGGCGACAGCCTTCGCGCGCACGCATGACTGCCTCTATGAGCTGATCCGCTGGATGTCGCAGGCGCGCCTGGAGGGCGAACCCGCCGAGGCCGACGCGGAGGCCGCATTCGAATCAATCTGGCAGGATCGCGGACCCAAGGACCACGCTTTTGCCGGAGACTACCGGCAGCTCGCCTCTCGTCTAGTCGGCGCGCTGGTGCGTTCCGGCGCCGGGCGCCGCTTCCAGAAGTCGGAGCCGCTTGCGATTGACTTCCCGAACGGCCGCGTCGTGGTAGAGCCGAACGAGCGCGCCGAAATGCTCGACGGCAAGGTGGTCTTGCGTCGCGTGCGCACCGGGTACCGGACCAAGGAAGAGTATGACGGGCTTGAATACACGCTCTACCGGCTCGCCGGTGAGGTGCACTTCAAGGACGGCTTCGTGGTCGAAGCCTTGCACCTGACCGACGGCGTGATGGAGTTCGTCGAGATCAGCGACGAGAAGTTCGGCAACCGGCGCGACAAGACGGAAGGAATGCTCTCCGGCATCAACGCCGGGAGCTTTCCGACCGAGATCAATCCAGTCACCTGCCCGCGCTGCCCGCATTTCTTCATCTGCCCGGCAGCGCCGAAGGGACTGCTCGATCTTTCTTAAAAAAAGTCGCGCGCCGCCTTTCCGGGTACTCCCTGTTTTTTCCGATCACCTCTTGAAGGGACGGAGAAAGGCAAAGGGGCCGCACTCCTGATCCCAGCAAGGAGTGCTGCACATGACGTCTATCGACATCTTCTACCAGGGCGAGGGAATCCGCGAGATCGCGCATTTCGAAGCCGCTCCGGATCACAGCTTCGCCGTCGTCAAGATTGCGATCATCGAGAAGCACGGTCTCGATAAGGAGACCCTGATCTACCTCGAAGACCGCGACGAACCGATCGATGAGAGCTGTCTGCTCCGCGATCATGCCGGCCACGCCGGCATCAAGGCCCACCTGCACCGTTGCCGCCACGTGGAGGTCGCCGTCACCTTCAACGGCGAGACGGTGCACCACCATTTCGGTCCCGGCACGACCGTGGCGCGGGTCAAAACCTGGGCGGCCGAGCGCAAGTTCGGCATGACGCCGCAGGAGGCCGGCGAGCACGTGCTGCAGATCGCCGGCACCAAGGACCGGCCGGATCCTGGTACGCACCTCGGCACGATCGCGTCCTGCCCGGCGTGCAAGATCGCCTTCGACCTCGTCCCCAACGAGCGCGTCAACGGCTAGGGAGCAGCGTGATGAGTCTCCCGGACGAGCGGGCTTTCCGGGCCGATATCGGGAAGCCCGCCTTCCGCCTCGCGCAGGCGGAAGACCGCTGGCACCTGGTCGGCGTCGCTTGGCCGCACGTGCTGATCGCCGTCACCGCGGCCGACGGCCGCGCTTATGTCCTGCGCTTCAACTGCGCCGGCTACCCGCAGCAACCGCCGACCGGCGGACCGTGGGACCCCGAGAAGAACAGCATCCTGCCCGCGGCGCGCTGGCCGCGCAGCAAGGGCGGGCGGCTCGGCACGGTGTTCCGCCCCGACTGGAAGGGCGGCACCGCGCTCTACCTGCCCTGCGATCGCGAAAGCATCGTCGGCCACGACAACTGGCGGCACGAGCTGCCCTCGAAAATCTGGCGGCCCGCCGCCGGCATCAATCAGTATCTGGAGCTTGTTCATGAACTTCTCAATTGCGCAGATTATTGCCCGCCTGTGGGCGCCGCGGCATGAGGTCTCCTGCTCGTGGTTTCTGTGGCAGCGCCTGTGCGCAAAGCTGCGCGAGCGCGGCCGCAACGCGACCCGCGAGAGCGGCGCGTTCCTGCTCGGCTACCGCGCGGACGGTCGCGCCCGCATCACCGACTTTATCCTCTACGACGACCTCGACCCGCACGCGCTCGACACCGGCATCGTGCATTTCGACGGCCGCTATTTCGGGGCGCTCTGGGATATCTGCAAGCGGCGTGGCATGAGCGTCGTCGCCGACGTGCACGTGCATCCCGGCGGCGCGGGGCAGAGCAGCTCCGATCGCGATCACCCGATGATCTCGCGCGCCGGGCACATCGCATTCATCCTGCCCGATTTCGCGCGGCCGCCGGTGCCGCAGGAGTCGGTCGGCATCTACCGCTATCTCGGCGGCAAGCGCTGGCACACCGTGCCGGCCGCAGCCCGCCGCATCTTCTTCCACATCGGACTGTGAGGCCGCCATGACCGCATTCACCGCCGCCGACAAGCTGCATCGCTTGGTCAAGCAAGCGCTCGACAGCGGCGCCGCCGCAAGCATAGCCGAAGCCGAGGCGCTCTTCGCTGGATATCGCCTTGCGCTACGTATCGGCGATGAGGCCGCGCGAGACCGGCATCACCAGGCGGCCCTGCTGACCACCGTCGCGCTCGCGCGGCGCGTCTTCCTGGGCGGCGTGAGCGTGGCGCCGCTGCCCGACGCACCGCTGGCCGTCCCTCTTCCGTTCGGCGTCACGCTCGCCGACGCGATCGTGGCCCTCGGTGCCAGCATCGGGGAGCCGGCAGCCGGCACGCCGGTGATTGAGATCGGCGGCGCGCCGTCCGCAAGGCGCGCGCCGTTTCATGTGCGTGCCGTGTTCGCCGGCTGGCGCGGCGGGATCGTTCCGGCACCGGCCGAGGCGGCGCCCGTGCCGGCGCCCGTCATGGCGCTGGCGCCGATGCTCGCCGCCGCGCTCGCCGTGAATGAAGCCTTTCTTTACGTCTCCGGCCATGTCGGCGTCGCGGGACGGCGTGCTGTGGGTCTGTCGCTCTGGGATCCTGCGCCTGCGTGCGACTGGCTTAGCGCTACCGTCACCGAGCCGGTGCTCTCGCTCCTACCCGCGCGGCTGTGGCTCATCGGCCTTGGCCATCTAGGCCAGGCCTATCTTTGGGCGCTCGGGCTCCTGCCCTTCGCCCGTCCGCAAGACCTGAGCCTGGTTCTTCAGGACATCGACATCATCACGCCCTCGACCGAGAGCACGTCGATCTTGAGCGACTCCACGCTCATCAACATCAAGAAGACGCGCGCCATGGCCGCCTGGGCCGAGCGCCGAGGCTTTTCGACCGTGATCCACGAGCGCCTCTTCGACGCTTCGTTCCGGCGCCAGGATGATGAGCCCGCCGTCGCGTTGTGCGGGCTCGACAACGGCGCGGGACGCCAGGCGCTCGATCAAGTCGGCTTCGACTTCGTGGTGGAGGCAGGGCTCGGCCGCGGGCACCGGGACTTCCGGGCTATCCGCCTGCATACGCTTCCGGCGTCGCGACCGGCGTCGCAGATCTGGCGCAGCGCGCAGGCCGACGATCAGGTCGAGGACCGCCCCGCATACAAGGGCATGCTCGCGAGCGGAGCGCTCGATCGCTGTGGCGTCACGCTGCTCGCCGGCAAGGCCGTCGGCGCGCCGTTCGTCGGCACCGTGGCCGCGACGCTGGCCTTGAGCGAGGTGCTGCGCCTCCTGCAGGGCGGCGCCGTGCATGAACTCATCGATCTCGATCTCAAGGCGCCGGAATACCGCAGCGCGGTGCCGACGCCGCAGGACTTCAGCGCGCTCAATCCGGGATATGTTCTCGCGCATTCTTGAGACCCCTGCCGGGATATCCGGGGCATGAGTCCACAAATCCACATTTGTGGGTTCAGGATTTTTCCGCGCTGCCATCCAGGCCGTGCTTCTTGCGCAAATCCGGGGTTGTCGCCCACTCCTTGCCGGGAATCAGACTGACGAATCCGTCGAACACACGTTTGAAGACGCGCTTGCCTTCGGCATCGTCGAAGCGAGCTTGCTCTTCCGCCGTGAGCAGCGGACGCACATCGCCGAGAAATCCGCGCCTATCCAGCTTCTCGAACATGCGCTTTTCGGCCTCCCACCGCGGAAGCGGCCTCTTCTTCATGTACTCGACGAACATGTCGACGGTGCGCTGCGCGTTGAGCTTGGGAAAGATGTCGAGCGCATGCCCGAGATCCACCAAGTCGCGTCCTTTGTCGCGCTGAAGCAGGGCCCGCAGCTTCGTCGCCAAGACCTCTTCCGTGGAGAAGATAGGAATGTCGGCCGCGCCCGAGAACCATGTGTTGTCGACCTTGAAAGGCACGCTCCGGGTCGGATCGAGCGGCGTGATTTCGACTTCGTTGATCTCGATTTTTAGCCGGATCGTCGACGAGCCGTCCTCGGCAGCGACGCTATAACGGAGCGCAGGCGCGACCGGGCTGCGCAGATACTCAGGATCGCCCAACCACGGGTCGAGCAAATCGTGGACGCGGTCCCAGATAGGCTTTGATGCGCCCTCCTTGGTGCGGGTCAGATCGATATCCTCGGAGTACCGCAGCGGCTTTGGGAAATGCAGCTTGTTGAGCGCCGTACCGCCGCGAAACCGAAGCTCCTTGCTCAAGAATGGATCGCTGAACAGCTCGACGAGCGCCCGCGCGATGATGAGATCTTGCTCGACTTGCCGCGGCTCGGCCCATGGGGCGACCTTTGACCACGCGACGATATTCTGCGTCGGAATCATTCATCCACCTCCGGGTGGCGTTCCACGGCTACGCGCCATCGCTCATTACGCTCAATGGGTTTCGGCGTCGAAGCCTTTGCGCCGCGCTTTGCCGGTTCGAGCGTCACCCACGGCAGCGCTTGCGCGGAGGACAGGTGATTGTGCAAAGCCTGCGCGCGCTCGGCCTGTCCGAGCCGCTCAAGCATATATCCGAGCCTTTGGCTGCAAGCGCGCTCAAAGTGCGCCGCCATCGCTGCCAGTTTCTCGCCATCGAGTTTTCCGCCGAGATCGGCAAGCACGGTGGCAACGGCGTCGATGCCACCGGCGACATGCATGTAGCGAAAGAGATCGAGTGCCGTCAGTTCGGGCGAGGATATTTTCATTTTTCCCGTATCTGTCTTGCGTTCGACGATGCCCCCGCGGACGCTCTCCAGATCCTTGCGGAAATAGAACGTAACCCAAGAGCGCCCCGCCCGGATCTTGCGAAGCTGCTTGTCCGTCACGACTTGGAATTCCATCACGGCATGATGCGAGGCGCCGTGCAGTTCGGCCGCCTTGAGCAAGCCTACATAATAAGGACGCGCTTCATGGCGCATCAGCGCGTCGATGTACCAGGTAGGCGGCGGCGCCTCCCAGCTCATGAATTGCGGTGGGACGGCGACGTAAAAGCCGTGCCGGGGATTGAACAGCGTGTGGCGTTTCTGGAGCCGGGCTGCGGCTTTGAGGAAGGCGGCCTCCGTGATGCCCAGAGCGGCGATGGCTTCGGCCCGCGTGAACGTGATCCGGCCCTCCGATTGGAGGGTCGTGATGAAGGTCGAGAGACTGGAGCGGGGCTGTAGCATCGTATTCAAAAATAGCCCATAAATGTCTATTTTTCAATATGCAGCTAAATATGAGCTGGCGGCGTACGCAAATTCCACCCAAAAACGTCCACTTTTCAATATGATGCAATAGAACCGGGAACACCCATGACCACCGAAATTTTCACCCGCGACCTCATCCAGGCCGTATCGGATTGGCAGCGGGGCGGCAGCCACGACCAGAAGGTTAAGCGCGGTGAGCGCCTGAAGACCGCCGCGGCCTTACTGCCTAAGTACTTCCGGACTTGTGCCGCCACGTGCTTCCGACAGGAGGCCCACAAAAACGATCGGGTCTGGCAATTGCTCGCCGACAATCATCTGCCGGAGACCATCGCCTCCTGGACGACCGACATCGCCATCGCAAAAGCATTCAAGGGCGGCGTGCCCCCGGCAGGTTTGCAAGGCATCATATTCAAGATCATGCCTCCGAAGGGCAGCGTGGTTCTCAATCTGACCGCCCTCCACGCCGACCCGGCATTTCAGGCCGCTGTCGAAACCCACAAAGCCAGCATCGACGGCTATCACGACGGCCTTGGGCGTTGGGGGGATTCACAACGCGAGGTCGCCCTTGAGCTCGGCAATCTCGACCAAGCGAGCGTCCATTCCTATGGCGGATTTTCGGGTAACCGCGAGACGCTCGTGGAGCTTCACCTGCAACGCAAGCCCTCGCCGGAAGAGCTCGCCGAATTCGAAGAGCTTGCCAAGAAGGCCGGCATCACCCCGGGCGGCGAATGGTGGCTGAGTGAATCCGGCACGCAAGCGATCCTGACCCGCATGCAGCCGCACATCACGCGGTTGAAGCAGAAGAAGGCCGGCGCAGCGAATTCATGACGCCCGGCGGCCTTCCTCGGTTTCCGGTCTGACATCAAAGACATTGCCCCGCGCATCCACGAGCGCGATTTCAATGCCGGCGCTCAGGGCCCTCGCCGCCATGCGTCCCGCTAATGTCTCGGTCACCTTCGTCCGCGGCACGACCGCAAACTGGCGCCGTCTCTCCACAAGCGGCGTCGCAAGCGAGAGGCCGATCACTTCGCATAGACCCTGGCGCAGCCGTGAAAGCTGCCCCGCATGCCGCGTGTTGACGATGCCGCCCTTGCACTCCGCCACGACGCGCATGCCATCGCTTTCGGCGACGACATCACCTCGCCCCGAGCTGGGATTGACCACAATCGTCTTGCCGTCCGTGTCGGCATACGTGCCGCCATAGACCGTCTTGCCCAGGCCCGACGTCATCACAAAGCCGCGCTTGCCGAGCCAGCCGCTGAAATCAAAGCGCTTGCCGTGCTCGCCATCGGGATGGATCGACACCTCGCGCAAGCCGGGAACGGTGCGCAGCAGGTGCATGGCGAACGCCACCATCACGGCGCCTTCCGTCAGATGCTGCTCGTGCTCGCCGTCGCACATACCGACGCGGTTTGGTGGCGGCGCTCGGTGCGTGATCAGGTCATCGAACATCGGATCACTCTTCCAAGACGATCTGTTCGTAAGCCACGGGCAGACGGAAGCGTTCATTCAGTTGCCGCAGATATGCGCGACCGTCGTCATCGAGCGCGTTTTCTCCGGATACGATCAAGCGCCGCGGCTCCCGAGCCCCAGGCCAGTACGCATATTCCATCACCTGGCCGAGCGCTTCGCGGATGCATGATCGCGGTGAATGCGCGGTCTTAATCTCGTAGTACCAGTATTCCTCGGGTGTCCGCCGCAACACCACATCGATCTTCGTGCCAAGACCGCTCGGATGTTCGTCGGCCACGTTCTCAGCCCCGTATTCCGCGATCAGGCGCGCCGACAGCCCTGCTTGCAGCAGGTTATGGCGGAGGCTCACATTCAGTTCGCGTTCGGCAAGCGTGGCCGTCGTCGCTGCAGGCCGCTCGGTACAGCCGGTCTGGAACGTGAATCCCGTCGGCGCGGCCGGTAGCCCGGCATCCTCTCGTCCGCCACTTTCGACATATTCGTAGAGCGGCAAGAGCCGGTCGAAATCCGTAAGGATCTCGTCGTAGTCGATGAGGGCGACAGGACGACGCTTGCCAAGAAACACAAACGGGCCTGGCCTGACGAGATCGGGCAAAATGGGGCTCGGCGCATAGTCGGCACTGCGTTCGTGGCCGGCATGATGCCACATGCACATGTCCCCATAATGCTCCGGATACAAGCGCATGAAGTCGTTGAAGAGTCGAACCTTTGGTATCAACACGTCGATCGACGGCAGAGATTGGCTTGGCTCAAACGAAAACGCCACGCCATGCCGCAGCTCGTCCACGTCAGAGACGCGCTCCAGCCCGATATTGAACTGCAGCTCCGTTCGTCCGCCGTAGTGGAACGCCCAACGCGGATGGATCGTGTGCGAGGTGAAGATATCCGAAGAGGGCCGCTTGGAAAATCCCCGCAGCCGCATGCGGATGTCTTGGAGGCGCCCGATCGCATAAGGCGCTGCACGCGCGTTGAGATTCCTCGCTGTGGGGCCCACGTCAAAATCTGCTTCCGTCATCGCGCCCTCTCGACTCGATCCACTTCCATATAGCTCACCCGCTTCGGGTCGTGGTTATGAAACACTGTCGCGACATCCGGCGCGAACCCCTCGCGGCCTTCCGCCCGGCGGCGGGCCTGGTGGCCGACGGTGTGGATGACCAAAGCAAATTTGGAGCTGCATTCAGATGCCCGCGCGTCGACCTTCTGTGCGCAGAAAGCTATGTTGAATTTGGATTCATAGAGAATCATCGAAAGACGAAAAGTCGTCCCGTCGATCGGTGACCTTGCGGTCTTAACATGCGCACAAAGAGCGAGCTATGCCGGAAGTATTGGATGATTCATTCGCCGACAAGCACAGCATCATAAACGAGCTATTCATTGCGACTGCCGACGACAACTACGTCCTGGCTCGCTGGTGCTTCCATCAGCACCTGAACGTCGATTTCTTTTGGCTCGCCGTTCACGCACTTGAAAAATATCTTAAGGCAGTTCTGCTGTTGAACGGAAAGAGCGCGAAGTCATACAGCCACGACATCGTGAAGCTCTATGCGTCCGTGACGCCTCTCGCGCCCGAACTATTTCCCGCGATCCTCGTCAAACCGGAAGATCGCATGCCCGATCCATATTGGCATGTAGAGAATGCTGTCGATTTCATCGCTCGGCTGCATCGTGACGGCCAGGCAGATAACCGATACCAACTGTTCGGCTATAGCAGGCACCCGGAAGACCTCTGGAAGCTCGATCAGGTTGTTTTCATAGTACGACGAATGTGTCGGCCGCTTGAAGCGTACGAACTCGGCAAGCCACACGACGGCGCCGCTAATCTCTCCAATAGGGACATCCTCGGGAAATACCCGCAGCGATGGCGGCTAAATTCCCGCCTAGAAGAAACGATGTCCGGCAAGCGTGGGGAAGAGCTAACGCGCGCTGCCTTGACTTGGAACTTTCCATTTGCGCCCGCCGACTACAAGCATCCTCCTGTGTCGTACACGTCGTCAGCACAAAATCCCGTTTTGGTCCGACGTCTTTACGATCCGCTCGAGGCCGGCCACGCGCACTTCTCACACAACGACGCTGTGTGGCAGTGGGTGAAGGACAATATCCAACTCCCGAAAACGCTGACCGCCGAGATCGAGAGCGAGCGCCAGAAGATAAAAGCGAAGTCGAGCGCGGCATCATAGCGCTTCAGGCCGCAAGGCGTGCATCTTCCTCGATCTCCGTAGATCGCTCCCCGGCGGCCTTGCGAAGGAAGCGGGCAAGCGCCGCCTTCCGGGAATCCCGATCGAGCGCATAGGCAGTCTGCTTGAACTCGACGCCGTCGAGTAGCCCATTGATGTAGCCGGAGATCGTGTCGGCCGCCATGATAAGCGCGGTGTCGAGCGTGTGGATGTATTTGCTCGTGACCGAGCCCTTGGCATGTCCCACCAGGGCCGCGATAGTGACCTCGGTGAACCCAAGGTCGTTAGCGATGCTCGCGAAGCTGTGTCGCAGCACGTGCGGCGTGATATCGGCAAGCGACGTGTCCTCGAAAACCTTTCCCCAGTGATTGGGAAAGCTGCCGAACGCGTTGTCATCCCCTTGGCCGGGGAAGACATAGGTGCCGACAGCGTCGACCCTGCGATGTTCCAAGTATTCGACAACAGGCAAGCCGATCGGTCGTGTCGAGGCGCCTTCCTTGCTGTCGATCAGCCGCAGGCAACTTGCGTCTGTATCTGCCTCCATCCAACGCAACGTGATCATCTCAGTACGGCGGCACCCGGTCAGAGCGATCTGCCGGATGATGTCGACCGTCATTCGATACTTCTCGTTCCTGGCAGCATTGCGCAGAATATCTCCGAGCGTGCGATACTCTGCCTCTGTCAGTCGGCGATTGCGAACGTTGTCCTTGGGCTTTCGGATTCCATGGGCTGGATTGATTTCAATGATGCCGGCTTCGACAGCGTAAGTGAGGATCCCGCCGAGCAGACCGACAGTGCGCGTTGCCGTTCCCGCTCCGCCGCGCACAATGGCCTTCCCACGCAGCTTCTTTGTCTTGACTGAAACGCGAGTCTTACCAGCCATGATGTCCTTCAAGACCTTGTTGACGTCGGCCTTGACGAGGTCCTTGACCCTCCGCGTACCGATAAGCGGAATAATATGGCGATGGATGCGGCCTGTGTCGGTGACGATTGTCGTCGGCTTCTTTGGACGACCTCCTTTTCCCAGTATGAGGCCCGCCTTCAGGTCGTTGAGGTAGAGCTCGCAGAGCTCCTTGACCGTGATCGCCTTATGATCGAGCTGCCGTTCCTCTGCGGGATTGTCACCCCGCGCAATGCGGCCCAGCTGCGCCTTCGCCTCCTGTCGCGCGCCATCAGGCGTCCACACCCCATGCAGACCAATGGTGTAACGTCGCGAGCGACCAGCGGATCGGTATTGAATGACATAGCTGCGCTTGCCGGATGCAAACACGCGCAGACCAAAGCCAGGCAACTCGTCATCCCAAATGACGTAGTCTTTGCTTCGTATCTCGGCCGCGTCGGCGACCCTCTTGGTGAGCTTAGCCACGAGCCATCTCCGATTGAGACCCACTGTTCGCGTAAGCACCACGTAAGCAGCCGGAGCGAAATTGGGGCGTATGCCAGGATAAGTCCGGCAACCCGATAAACACAAATTCTTCATTTAATTCAGTAGTATAGCGTAGCATGGCGCGTCCTATCGCTTTGAAGCGTAAGGCAGCCTAAATTGCTCCGAAGGCAAAGGTCACACGTTCGAATCGTGTCGGGTGCGCCAAATATCGCCGATTGCCCTCTATTGCCGCCGATAACCGCCGAAACTACGCTCGCGCAAAGAGCGTGAGACGGTCCTTGCGCGAGAAAGCCTAGAAACCGCGGTGTTGGCGGTGAAAAAGTTCGAATCGCTTGCGGTCGATTGGTCGATTTTGACCCCCCACAGACGTGGTTTATGGGGCATTAAACAACCGCTATGCGCGCCTAATGGGACATTCAGTTCCACGAACCGGGCGGCCAGAAGCGGACGTTCGACACGAACGACCATAAGCAGGTCTCACTTCCTTCCCTCTGTCTTTCAGTCGGCGGTCAGCACTTCATATGAGAATGTGACGTGCGGAGACACATAGGTCTGAGCGTTTACCTCCGGTTGCACCTCGTCAATGGTAAGGACACACAGCGCCCCATGACTATTCATGCACACAACGCTTTGCCCAACGATCGGCTCTGCAGTTCGCGCGGGCTGGAGAAAGGTTGAGACGGAGAGGGGATCGTAACTGGAAGCTGTTATCAGGCCGACCGCTTTGAGGCCGCTGTCAATGTAAACGTAAACGCTGTTGTGTGAGCGGCCGCTGAAGTTAATCTTGAACTCGTATTCGCCATTGCCAACTTTGAAATGACCGTGATCTTTGTGTCGGAAGGTGACGCGACCTTTGAGCGCAGGGCTGGCATAGTTGGCCGGATCACGTTGGGCGTCGATACGCTCGATCCGCGCTGCGCGTTTGCGGACCTCGGCCAGAGAGGTGGCATGACCTTTGGAGGCAGGCAGTCCCTCGACCCAACGCCATATCTCATCGATTTGCACCGATCCTGGGAATACGTTTTTCTCGGGCGTTGAATTGAAATCGAAACCCTTGGGAGAACGGCTTGAGAGCCAAGCTGGAACCTTGAGTAAAGAGTTTTGCACAAACACGAGCGACAACCAGGTTGACGGTTTGTTGTTAAATGCGCCGCTGATCCACCTGTTTTCGATCCCGACGCCGGAATCCGGCATCGTATCTGCACGCAGAACGTAGTTTTCATCGACGATCAGCAAGACGTGCGTTGCACTCGTTACCTCCTGCATGAAGCCGCTAAGGCTAGATCCATAATCTACCTGTTCGTCGATCTTCACGTCATAACCGAGAAGATGAAGCTGGCTCGCAAGCAGTCGCACCCACTCACGATGAGCTGGTGATGTCCAAGCGTACGAAACGAATAAATCTGCCATCCAACACAGACTACCAAGCGGTTATCGAAAACTTGAGAGAACGATTGTCTCCCCGAGATTGTAGCCTATCGGTCTGTTTGTCGCCTGCCTTAATCGCTGAGGCGGCCGAAAGCGGACTGTCGGTTGCCGGCCCCAAAATCGCCGATCATAAATCTTCGGCCGTGTTAGCGCCGTCGTCGACAGATTGAGGCCTTGGCCCTACATACTGTACGCTATCGCCCCTGGCGGCTGGCAATGGCTCGAAATGTCACCAGCCCGCTGACGAGATAAAAACACTTCTTATTCCAATGTGTTATCCGCAGAAACACTACCGGAATTTAGAGGGCTATAGCGTAGATGTAGCTATCATCTTCACCCGGTGGGGTGCGCCACTTCCATTCGCCGGTCATTGTTCAAGAGTTTCGGTCGCGACGACCGCTTCACTTCCGGATCGGCACGCCCTTGGTGGTGAAGCGCTGCATCCGGCCGCCGCCAGCCCCTTGCCCGCGAAGCCCCGGCCGTTGCGTACCGGCCGCCTTGCCGGTGCCGGGCGGCTGATGCGCCGGCACCAGTTGATCGGGGCGTGACCCGATCAGATCGGCGCGGCCCATCTGCTTGAGCGCCTCGCGCAGCAGCGGCCAGTTGTCCGGATCGTGATAGCGCAGGAATGCCTTGTGCAGCCGGCGCTGCTTGAGGCCCTTGATCGCCTCGACCTTCTCGCTCGCGCCGTGGCGCACGCCGCGCAGCGGATTGACGCCGCTGTGGTACATCGCCGTGGCGGTCGCCATCGGCGACGGCAGGAAGGTCTGCACCTGATCGGCGCGATAGCGATTTTTCTTCAGCCACAGCGCGAGGTTCATCATGTCCTCGTCGGTGGTGCCGGGATGCGCCGCGATGAAATACGGGATCAGATAATATTTCTTGCCGGCCTGCTTCGCCGCGGCGTCGAACATCTCCTTGAAGCGATCGTAAGCGCCGATGCCCGGCTTCATCATCTTGTCGAGCGGGCCGCGCTCGGTGTGCTCCGGCGCGATCTTGAGATAGCCGCCGACGTGATGCGTCACCAGTTCCTTGACGTATTCCGGACTCTTCACCGCGAGATCATAGCGCACGCCCGACGCCACCATCACCCGCTTGACGCCCTTCACCTCGCGCACCTTGCGATAGAGCCGGATCAGCTCATCATGCGAAGTGTTGAGGTTCGGGCAGATGTCGGGGAATACGCAGGACGGCCGCCGGCACAGCGCCTCGACCTTCGGATCCTTGCACGCCATCCGGTACATATTGGCGGTCGGGCCGCCGATGTCGGAGATCGTGCCGGTGAAGCCCGGCGTCTTGTCGCGGATGCGTTCGATCTCGCGCAGGATCGAGCCTTCCGAGCGGTTCTGGATGATGCGGCCCTCGTGCTCGGTGATCGAGCAGAAGGTGCAGCCGCCGAAGCAGCCGCGCATGATCGTCACCGAGAACTTGATCATGTCCCAAGCGGGAATCTTCGCATCGCCATAGGACGGATGCGGCGCGCGCGCGTAAGGCAGATCGTAGACCGCGTCCATTTCCTCCGAGGTGAGCGGGATCGGCGGCGGATTGAGCCACAGATCGCGGTCGCCGTGACGCTGCACCAGCGCACGCGCATTGCCCGGATTGCTTTCCCGGTGCAGCACGCGCGAGGCGCGCGCATACGCCTCCTTGTCCTGCTCGACCTGCTCGTGCGCCGGCAGCCGGATCACGGTATCGCCCGGCTTGCGGCCCGCGCCCTCGTCGGCGGTGTCGAGATCGTCGGCGTGCAGTTCCGTGTAACCGTCCGGCACGCGGCGGAACAGCGCGACGCCGCGGATATCATCGAGATCGCGCGGCACTTCGCCGGCGGCAAGCCGATGCGCTACCTCGACCACCGCACGCTCGGCATTGCCGTACAGCAGCAGGTCGGCCTTGGCATCGGCCAGCACCGAGCGCCGCACCTTCTCCGACCAGTAATCGAAATGCGCGATGCGCCGCAGCGAGGCTTCGATGCCGCCGAGCACGATCGGCACATCCTTGAACGCCTCGCGGCAACGCTGCGCATAAACGACGGTGCAGCGGTCCGGCCGTTTGCCGCCCTCGCCACCGGCCGTGTAGGCATCGTCATGGCGCAGCTTGCGGTCGGCCGTGTAGCGGTTGACCATCGAATCCATGTTGCCGCCGGTCACGCCGAAAAACAGCGTCGGCTTACCGAGAGCCTTAAACGGTTCCGCCGACTGCCAGTCGGGCTGCGAAATGATGCCGACGCGGAATCCCTGCGCTTCGAGCAGCCGGCCGATGATCGCCATGCCGAAGCTCGGATGATCGACATAGGCGTCGCCGGTCACCAGCACGATGTCGCAGGCATCCCAGCCGAGCGCCGTCATTTCGGCGCGGCTCATGGGCAGGAAAGGGGCCGGAAGGAATGGCGCGGCCTGGTCCGGCTGCGCCCGATGGCGCGGCCAGGACATCAAGGGCGGCGCCTTCAAGGGCGTTGCCGTCACGGGCTTTTCGGCCGCAGCAAGGGTGTTCATGGCGTCACGCATAGGTGTCCGGGCTTGAGAATTCAACCGGTCAACGCGTTTTCGAGCGAAGCGGGAACCAGTTCGCGTCAAGAAACCGCGACAAAACAAGACGCTAGAGCGATGGCTTCGATTCCATCGAAGCCGAACTCTACGACCGCAACCCGGCCGGAATGGGGCCGTGGGGTCGCCTCCGGGGACCGGTCATGCCACCTTGCATTCTCTCCGTCGCGCCCCGATCTGACATTCAATCCGAAATTTGGGCGCGGGCAATTCCGCGCCGTTTTCATTTGCTGGACCCTCCCCCGTGAAACACATCGGCTTCCTCTCGTTCGGGCACTGGACACCCTCGCCCAACTCGCAGACGCGCTCGGGCGCCGACGCGCTGCTGCAATCGATCGACCTCGCCGTCGCGGCGGAAGAACTCGGCGCCGACGGCGCCTATTTTCGCGTGCACCATTTCGCGCGCCAGCTCGGCTCGCCGTTTCCGCTGCTGGCCGCGGTCGGCACGCGAACCAAGCGCATCGAGATCGGCACCGCCGTGATCGACATGCGCTACGAGAACCCGCTCTACATGGCGGAGGATGCCGGCGCAGCGGATCTGATCGCCGGCGGCCGGTTGCAGCTCGGCATCAGCCGCGGCTCGCCGGAACAGGTGATCGATGGCTGGCGCTATTTCGGCTATCAGCCGGCCGAGGGCGAGGACGCGTCGAGCATGGCGCGGCGGCATGCCGAGGTGTTTCTCGACGTGCTGCGCGGGCAAGGCTTCGCCCAACCCAATCCGCGGCCGATGTTTCCCAATCCGCCGGGACTGCTGCGCGTCGAACCGCATTCGGAAGGTTTGCGCGAGCGCATCTGGTGGGGCGCCAGCTCCAACGCCACCGCGGTGTGGGCGGCGAAGCTCGGGATGAATCTGCAAAGCTCGACGCTCAAGGACGACGAGAACGGCAAACCATTTCACGTGCAGCAGGCCGAGCAGATCCGCGCCTATCGCGATGCGTGGAAGGAAGCAGGCCATACCCGCACGCCGCGCGTGTCGGTGAGCCGCAGCATCTTCGCGCTCGTCAGCGACGAGGACCGGATGTATTTCGGCGGCGGCCGTCCGGAAGAAGACCAGATCGGCTTCATCGACGAGAAGACGCGCGCCATCTTCGGCAAGAGCTATGCGGCCGAGCCGGACGTGCTCGTCAAGCAGCTTGCGGAAGATGAAGCGATCGCCGAGGCGGACACATTATTGCTGACGGTGCCGAACCAGCTCGGCGTCGCCTACAACGCGCATGTGATCGAGGCGATCCTCAAGCACGTCGCGCCGCCGCTCGGGTGGCGCTGACGTATCACCCTAATGCACTGTCGCCGGCGGTTCCTCGAACCGGCCGGACTCGACGGTGGTCGGGAACGACTTGTTGCTGCGATAGGCCGACAACGCGGCGGCGAGCAGGTCGGTCTTCTTCAACAGCACGCGCGGCTTCGGCACGTAGTGGCGGCCGACCTTGATCATCGGCCGGGGCCGCACCACGATCGACATCAGCCGGTCACGCAGCGCGGTCGGCGATGTCGGCTGAACCAGAAACTCGTGCACGCCGAGCCGCAGCGCCGCATTGACGCGCGAGCGCAACGCCAGCCGCGTCAGCATGATCACCGGCAGGTTCGGCCGTGGAAACCGGCCGGGCGACCGCACGATCTGCATCACCTGCGGACCATTGAGCACCGGCATATCCCAGTCGAGGATCATCACATCGGGATTGGTGGTGCGGATCAGGCCGAGCGCCTCGATGCCGTCCGCCGCTTCATAGACCGATTTGGCACCGACATTGGTCAGCATCATCCGCGTCAGCTTGCGCGTATAGGAATTGTTGTCGACGACCAGGATCGACAGCCGCTCGATCAGCTTTTCTTTCTGCAGCGTGTTCATGGCCCGCCCGATCTTGGGCTGCCAGCTAACAGCGGCGGACTGAACATTTCCTAAAGCGACGTCGTGAACGGATTGCAAACGCCGCCAAAACCCCGCGTCCGGCCGCCTCAGTGCAGGCGCGGACGCTTGAGGAATTTGGCCCGGTCCGACGAATTGACCCGCACGTCGAAGGTGACGTCGTCGCGGTGCACGGTCAGCGGCACCTCGACACCGGCCTCGCCGAGCGACCACAAGGCCCGATAGAGCTCGGCCAGCGACGACACCGGCGTACCGGCCACCGCGACGATCTCATCGCCGCTGCGCAACTGCGCACGCGCCGCCGGACCGTTCGGCGCGAGCCCAACCAGCACCACCTTGTCCTCCGCCTCGGTGGAATAGATGCCGAGCCACGGCCGCACCGGCTTGTCGACGCGGCCCATGCGCGTCAGCGACGGCAGGATCGGCGGCAGCAGATCGATCGGCACCATCATGTTCAGATGATCGTGCGCGGAATCGCGGCCGCCTTCGAGCTGCAGCGAGCCGATGCCACACAGCTTGCCGTCCGGGCCGATCAGCGCCGTGCCACCCCAATTGGGATGCGCCGGCGCGGTGAAGATCGCATCATCGAGGAGATACTCCCAATAGCCGGCGAACTCCTGACGCGCGGCCACTTCCGCCGCAACCGAGCGGGCGACGCCGCCCGCGCCCGCGATCACCACCGGATCGCCCGCCGTCAGGATCGCCGACGAGCCGAGCGTCAGCGGCGCCTGCGGCACTTTCGTCAGCGCCTGGACCAGACCGAAGCCGGTCTCGCCGTCGAAGCCCAGCGCATGACCCTGCGCCACATGGCCATCGGCGAGATGCAGCCACACGATTTCGGCCTCCGTGATGAGATAGCCGATGGTGAGCACCAGCCCGTCGTCGATCAACACACCGTGACCGGCGCGCTCGGTGCCCAGGGTTTCAGCAGTGAACGCGTCCGATGGAACCGTGACGTGCAATCCCACCACGGCCGCCAGCGTCTGCGCCAGATCGTAATCGTAGTCCTTCGGGCGCGGTTGCACCTGCTGCGGGATTTTCCATTCGCCGGCAATCGCCATTACTTCATTTTCCTGTTTATCGTGCGAACGCGTGAACCGATTGGTAGTGAAATCTGACAAAGCTGCGGGATCAAGGATCAAGATCGCGCGGCATCGCCGTGGGTCCAGACGCCCGATCGAGAGCCCAAGCGAGAATTCAAACGAGAGCCCATGCGAGAACCCATGCGAGGTTATCCTCTATGACGACCGCCCTGCCCCGCCGGTTCCCGACAGGTGCCCCGACTCGCGCATTCTCTCGCGGCACCGTCGTCGCCGTCGCCGCCATGTGGGCCCTCGGCGCGATCGCTCCCGCCCAGGCGCAAACCTATCCAGGCCTGTTCGACTGGCTCGACGGGCCGCGCGCGGAAGTCGTCCCCGACGAGATGCCCCGCGCCCTCAAGCCCAAACCACAGATCAAAGCGCGCGACAAGGCACGGAACTGGGCGCGGGCGCGCAAGGCCCATGACGCCACGATCAAGCTGCCGGCGGCGAAAATCCCGGCCGGGCCGATGCAGCTCATCGTCTCGACAGCACGCCAGCGCGTCACCTGGTACAGCAACGGTATCCCGGTGGCGGAAGCCCCGGTCTCGACCGGCGTGCCGGATCATCCGACGCCGCTCGGCGTCTTCTCGGTGATCGCCAAGTCGCGGCATCACAAATCCAACATCTACAGCGATGCGCCGATGCCCTACATGCACCGCATCACCTGGTCCGGCATCGCGCTGCATCAGGGCGTCCTGCCCGGCCGTCCGGCCTCGCACGGCTGCATCCGCCTGCCGGAGAGCTTCGCCAGCCGCCTGTTCGCGACCAGCAAGCTTGGCGCGCGGGTCATCGTCACCCGCGATCCGGCAGCCCCGGTCGCCATCGACAGCGCGCGGCTGATCGCGCCGGCTGAGGCCGCGCCCGCGCCGAGCGCCGATCTGGTGCCGGAGGCGCAGCGCGTGATCGAACGCGCCGCCGCCGAGAGCGGCGTGCTGGAAAAGCCGGCGAGCCCGGCTAACCAGATCGCCGGCGTGCAAGTCGCCGACGTCACCGGCACGGTGGTCGACGGCGTGCCGCCGGTCATTGCCGCGCCGCGGCTGATCTTTCCGGCAGAAATGCCCAACCGCAAAGGCCCGGTGCAAGCCTTCGTCAGCCGCAAGGACGGCAAGCTCTATGTCCGGCAGGGCTTCGCCCCGCTGTTCGAGACCGCCGTGACCATCGCCGAACCGAAACAACCATGGGGCACCCATGTGTTCACGGTGATGGAGATCAAGGACGGCGCGGCGCGCTGGACCGCGATCACGGTGCCGAGCGGTTATGCGGCGCCCGGTGAGCCGAAGCGCAAGATCTCGGCGAAGGAAGCCGAGCGTCGCGCCGCCCGCACCTACGATCTCGCCCATGCGCCGGTAGCCAGGGACGCGCTGGAGCATTTCACCATCCCGACGGAAGCGCGCCAGCGCATCGCCGCACTGCTGGCACCCGGCTCGTCGCTGATCGTGTCGGACAATGCCCTGAGCGACGAAACCGGGCTCGAGACCGATTTCATCGTCCTGACGCGCTGAAGCGCCGATACCACCCTTGCGCCGTGTGCCGGTGACAGCGGCGGTGTCCACCCCTACATAGGCGGGATGACACCGCTCTCCGTCCTCGATCTGTCGCCGGTCGTGTCCGGCGCCAGCGCCGCGCAGGCGCTGCTGAACACGCTCGATCTGGCGCGCGCCGCCGACGCGCTCGGCTACACCCGCTACTGGCTCGCCGAGCATCACAACATGCCGGCCATCGCCTCCTCCGCGCCCGACATCATGATCGGCCAGATCGCGGCGCAGACGCAGCATATCCGCGTCGGCTCCGGGGGCGTGATGCTGCCGAACCACGCCCCGCTCACGGTGGCGGAACGCTTCAAGGTGTTGGAAGCGCTTTATCCCGGCCGCATCGATCTCGGTCTCGGCCGCGCGCCGGGCACCGACCAGATCACCTCCTATGCGCTGCGCCGTCGTCAGGGCATCAGCGAGGAAGACGATTTCCTCGACCGCTTTCAGGAACTGGTGCTGTTGGAGACGCGGGCGTTTCCGGCGGGACATCCATTCCAGAATGTGCGGGCGATGCCGGCCGACGTGCCGCTGCCGCCGATCTGGCTGCTCGGCTCCAGCGATTACAGCGCGCGGCTTGCGGCGCAGATCGGCGCCGGCTTTTCCTTCGCCGCGCATTTCTCCGATCTCGATCCGGCGATCCCGATGCGGCTCTATCGCCAGAGCTTCAAACCCTCCGCGCGCATGCAGACGCCGCAGGCGATCCTCGCCATGGCGGTGATCTGTGCCGATACGGATCAGGACGCCGACCGGCTCGCCTCTGCCGCCGATCTGCATTTCGTGCGCCGCGCCAAGGGCGAATATCTGCCGCTCGCCTCGCCAGAGGAAGCGGCCGCCTATCCTTACACCGCGATCGACCGCGAGCGCATCGCGCACAACCGCCGTCGCCTGATCGTCGGCGGACCCAAAACCGTGCACGAACGGTTGAGCGCCGCCATCGCCGCGACGCAGGCCGACGAATTGATGATTACGACCATGGTGCACAGCCACGAGGCGCGCAAACGCTCCTACGCGCTGCTGGCGGAGATGTTCGGATTGCAACCCGCCACCTGAGCGGCCGGGCTTCCATCGCCTCCCGCGATTGGCTAGGGTCCGCGCGATTTTTCATCGTTGCGTTGCAGGAGGTTTCAGTGGGTCAGCACATCACGCTCACCGCCAAGGACGGCCACACATTCGGCGCCTATCGCGCCGATCCGGCCGGCGCGCCGAAAGGCGCCATCGTCGTCATTCAGGAGATTTTCGGCGTCAACAGCCACATCCGTAACGTCACCGACCGGTTCGCGCAGGACGGCTATGTGGCGATCGCGCCTGCTTTGTTCGACCGGCAGGAGAAGAATTTCCAGTCCGGCTACACGCCCGACGAGATCGCCAACGCCCGCAAGTTCATCGCCAAGCCCGACTGGGACGCGATGCTGCGCGACACGCAGGCGGCGATCGACGCGGTGAAGTCCGCCGGGCCGGTGGCCGTGATCGGCTATTGCATGGGTGGCAGCATCGCCTTCCTCGCGGCGACGCGGGCGAGCGACGTGGCCTGCGCGGTCGGTTATTACGGCGGCGCCATCGTCAAGTTCGCCGACGAGAAGCCGAAGGTGCCGGTGATGCTGCATTTCGGCGCTAAGGATCAGGGCATCCCGCTCACCGACGTCGAGGCGATCCGCGGCAAGCGGCCGGACGTGGAGATTTACATCTACGACGACGCTGGCCACGGCTTCAACTGCGACGAGCGCGGCAGCTACGACAAGGGCAGCGCCGAGATCGCGCTGACGCGCACCCGCGACTTCCTCGCCAAGCACATGAAGAAGTAAAGCGACCCCGCTTCAAAACATCACGGGCACCGTCGCGGTCGCGGCGGTGCCCGTTTGTTTTCGGCGGGACGTCTCAGCCCAGCGCGTCGGCGATGGCCTTGCCGCAGATCACCGTATTGGCGCCACCACCGAGATCGCGGGTGCGCAGCTTCTCCTGACCGAGCACCGTCTCGATCGCCTGCACCACCGCCTTCGCCGCATCGTGCTCGCCGAGATGATCGAGCATCATCGCCGCCGACCAGATCTGCCCGACCGGATTGGCGATGCCCTGCCCGGCGATGTCCGGCGCCGAGCCGTGCACCGGCTCGAACAGCGACGGGAATTTGCGCTCCGGATTGATGTTGCCGGCTGGGGCAATGCCGATCGTGCCCGTGCAGGCCGGGCCGAGATCGGAGAGAATGTCGCCGAACAGATTGGAGCCGACCACCACGTCGAAGCGATCCGGGTTGAGCACGAAATGCGCGACCAGGATATCGATGTGATATTTGTCGACGGCGACGCCGGGATATTGCTTCGCCATCTCCTCGACGCGCTCGTCCCAATACGGCATCGAGATCGAGATGCCGTTCGACTTTGTCGCTGAGGTGACTTTCTTGCGCGGGCGCGTCTTCGCCAGTTCAAACGCGAATTTGAGGATGCGGTCGACGCCGATCCGGCTCATGACCGTTTCCTGCACGACGAATTCGCGCTCGGTGCCCGGAAACGCGCGGCCGCCGATCGACGAATATTCGCCCTCGGTATTTTCACGCACCACGTAGAAATCGATGTCGCCCGGCTTGCGGCCGGCGAGCGGCGAGCGCACGCCCGGCATCAGCCGTACCGGCCGCAGATTAACGTATTGATCGAACTCGCGACGGAACAGGATCAGCGAGCCCCACAGCGAGACGTGATCGGGGATCTTGGCCGGCCAGCCGACCGCGCCGAAGAACAGCGCGTCGTGCGTGCCGACCTGCTCCTTCCAGTCCTCCGGCATCATCCGGCCGTGCTTCTCGTAATAATCGTACGAGGAGAAATCGAAATCATCGAGTTGCAGGGCGAAGTTGAATTTCTTCGCCGCCGCTTCGAGCACGCGCACGCCTTCCGGCACCACTTCCTTGCCGATGCCGTCGCCGGGAATAACGGCGATCCGGTATTTCCGATTGGTCGCGGAGGGATTGGCCATGGAAGATCCTGTGCACGGGAAAACAAAAGCGGGGCATCAAACCAGATGCTGGCTGGCCCTGAAAAGGACCAGCCAACTCCAAACCAAGATGGCTGACGTCAGGCGTCGACGCTAGCCGCCAGCGCGTTGTTCTGGATAAAGTCGCGGCGTGGCTCGACCAGGTCGCCCATCAGTTCGGCGAAGGTGTTGTCGGCGTCCTCGCCTTCCTTGACCTTCACCTGCAACAGCGACCGGGCGTTGATGTCCAGCGTCGTTTCCCAGAGCTGCTCCGGGTTCATCTCGCCCAGCCCTTTGTAACGCTGCATCGAGATGCCCTTGCGGCCAGCCGAGGTGAGCGCGTCGAACAGACCGACCGGCCCGTGGATCGCGATGGTCTCATCCTTGCGGCGAAGCATCGCCGGCGGCGTCGGCCGCGGGAAGATCTGTTGCAGCGCCGGCGCGTATTCGTCGAGCTTGCGTGCTTCGGCGGACGCCAGCAGCGCGTGATCGATCACCGCCGTTTCCTTGACGCCACGCACCATGCGCTCGAACAGGAAATTGCCGTCGGCGAAATGGCCGGTCCAGCCGCGTTCGGTCTCGTCGGCGAGCGCGTCGAGCCGTTTGGCGATATAGGCCGCCGCCTGCTCGGCGGTCTTCGCGTCCTCGACGATCGCCGGATTGAGCACGCCGGCGATCGCCGCCTGCTCAATTACCTGGCGGTTGTAACGCGCATGCAGACCCTTGAGCGTGGTGCGGATGACGCGAGTCTGCTCGACCACCTTCTGCAGATCGCCGCCGGCGATCTCCTCGCCGGAAGCAAGCCGCAGCACCGCGTCCTCGACACCGGTCGAGAACAGATAATCCTCGAGCGCACGCTCGTCCTTGAGATATTGCTCGGACTTGCCGCGGCTCACCTTGTAGAGCGGCGGCTGGGCGATGAAGATATGGCCGTTGTCGATCACCTGCCGCATCTGCCGGTAGAAGAACGTCAGCAGCAGCGTGCGGATGTGGGAGCCGTCCACGTCCGCGTCGGTCATGATGATGATCTTGTGGTAGCGCAGCTTGGCAATGTCGAATTCATCGCTGATGCCGGTGCCGAGCGCGGTGATCAGCGTGCCAATCTCCTGGCTCGACAACATCTTGTCCATGCGCGCGCGCTCGACATTGAGGATCTTGCCGCGCAGCGGCAGCACCGCCTGGGATTCTCGGTTGCGGCCCTGCTTGGCGGAGCCACCGGCCGAGTCACCCTCGACGATAAACAGTTCGGCCTTGGCCGGATCGCGCTCCTGACAGTCGGCGAGCTTGCCGGGCAGCGAGGAGATATCGAGCGCGCCCTTGCGCCGCGTCAACTCGCGCGCCTTGCGCGCCGCTTCGCGCGCGGCGGCGGCCTCGACCACCTTGCCGACGATGCTGCGCGCTTCCTGCGGATGCACCTCGAACCAGTCGTGCAGCGCCTGATTGACCACCGCCTCGACCACCGGACGCACTTCCGACGAAACGAGCTTGTCCTTGGTCTGCGACGAGAACTTCGGGTCTGGCACCTTCACCGACAGAACGGCGGTGAGACCCTCGCGGCAGTCGTCACCGGTGACGGCGACCTTTTCCTTGCGGCTCGACCCCATGGTCTCGGCGTAACCCGTCACCTGCCGTGTCAGCGCGCCGCGGAAACCGGCGAGATGCGTGCCGCCGTCGCGCTGCGGGATGTTGTTGGTGAAGCACAACACGCTCTCGTGGTAGCTGTCGTTCCACCACAACGAGCACTCGACGGTGATGCCGTCGCGCTCCGCCTTGATATTGACCGGCGCTGGAATGAGCGCGGTCTTGTTGCGGTCGAGATATTTGACGAAGGCCTCGACGCCGCCCTCGTAACGCATCTCCTCGCGCTTCTCGACCGCGTGGCGCTGGTCGGCGAGCACGATGGTGACGCCGGAATTGAGGAACGCGAGCTCGCGCAGCCGATGCTCCAGCGTCGCGAAATCGAACTCGACCATGGTGAAGGTTTCCGGCGACGGCAGGAACGTGACTTCCGTGCCGCGCTCACCGTCGGCTTTGCCGATCTTGGCGAGCGGCGCCTTGGCGACGCCGTGGCCGAACTCCATGAAATGTTCTTCGCCGTCGCGCCAGATGCGCAGCTTCAGCCAGGTCGACAGCGCGTTGACCACCGAGACGCCGACGCCGTGCAGGCCGCCGGACACCTTGTACGAGTTCTGGTCGAATTTTCCCCCGGCGTGGAGCTGGGTCATGATGACCTCGGCCGCGGAGATGCCTTCGCCCTTGTGGATGCCGGTCGGAATGCCGCGGCCGTCGTCGCGCACCGTGCACGAACCATCCGGATTCAGCGTCACCGTCACCGCGCTGGCGTGACCGGCGAGCGCCTCGTCGATGGCGTTGTCGACAACCTCGTAGACCATGTGATGCAGGCCGGAGCCGTCATCGGTGTCGCCGATATACATGCCGGGGCGCTTGCGCACGGCGTCGAGACCCTTGAGGACCTTGATCGACTCGGCGCCGTATTCGGCATTGGACGACGCTTGCTGGGCGGATTCAGCCATGCACAGAACCTTTGGGCACAGACCGTCTGACGGGAGCCAGACAGGCAGACCGGACATGCGGGAACAGACCGTGATGTGACACGAAAACAGGGCCGCCGTACAGCGTAATGTGCAGCCGCTAGACCGCTGATATAAATATGGAATTTTCGATTTAAAGGGGCGCTTTCACGCCCCGCTCTGGAGAGCGGAAAATTCGGGTTTTGATTCGCGATCAGCCGCCGCCACGGGCGGCTCAGACCGCCGGATCGGCCTGTCGGAACTCAACATCCTTGGCCGGAATACGGGTCCGCCGAAAAGGCGATTCATAGTCCGGCAGCGGCTGCGATACGCCCTGCAGGGCGCCGAGCCACAATTCCAGCGTGTCCAGATCCTCCCGAACCTTGTCGAGCGATTGACGTATCTGTTCCGCGACCTTGTTCTGCATGACGACATCTCCGCGTTGTTTTTGTTTTCGTTGTTGTTGCTTGTTACGAAACACCCGTCGCGCCGTTGAAACGACGTCGACCGGTACGCCTGATGTCAACCGCCAGGGCTGCAAACGGTTCGCGCGAGAACCTCGTCAAGATTTCGCGAGGCGTGGAACCAGATCACCGGCGCGTGATGGTTCCCGGCGTCACGTCGAACACCGTTGCCCGATCAGCAATGTCGGCGAAGGCCGCCGGATCGGCGCCGGTGAGAAACACCTGCGCGCCCAGCGCCGCCAGCGCGTCATAGAGCGCGGCGCGGCGGCCAGGATCAAGATGCGCGACCACTTCGTCGAGCAGCAGTACCGGCGCGTGGCCGGTCATGTCGGCGATCAGCACCGCGTGAGCGAGCATCAGCCGGATCAACATCGCCTTCTGCTCGCCGGTCGAGGCATCGGCAGCCGGAATATTTTTCAGCACATGCGTGACGGCGAGATCGCTGCGATGCGGGCCGTCGAGCGTGCGGCCTGCGGCGGCATCGCGCACACGACTCTCGCGCAGCACCGCGCGATAGCGATCCTCGATCTCCACCGCGGCGTGCGTGGCGATCATATTTTCCATCCAGCCATCGACGGCGATCGCCGCCGGCGGAAACGCCGACGGTTCGTCGCGCGCGGCCGCGAGTGCCGCCTGCAGACGGCCGATGGTCTCCATGCGGCCGGCCGCGACCGCGACCGCGAGTTCGGCGGTTTCATGCTCGACCGCATCGAGCCAGTGCGTGTCGCCGCCCTGCTCCAGCAGCCGGTTGCGCGACCGCAGCGCGCGCTCCAGCGCCGCGACGCGCCCGGCGTGATTGGGATCGACCGCCGTCGCCAGACGGTCGATGAAGCGTCGCCGCTCCGACGCCGGGCCGTTGAACAGCGCGTCCATCGCCGGCACCATCCAGATCACCCGCAGATGATCCGAGAACGCGGCGGCCGAAGCGACCGGCTCGCGATCGATGCGGCACTTGCGCGAGGTCGCAGCCTCGGCGCGCGGTGGCTCGAGGCCGGTGCCGAGCGTCGCCAGGCCCAGCATGCCCTCTATCTCCGCCGAGACGGCCCAACCGCCGCTGCCCTCGGCGAACGCCACCTCCTCGAGCGCGGCGCGGCGCAGCCCACGTCCCGGCGTCAGAAACGAGATCGACTCGATCAGATTGGTCTTGCCCGCGCCGTTCGGACCGGTGAGCACCACCGGACCGTCGGCCGCAATCTCGATCTGCGCAGCGCGGTAGCTGCGGAAATCGGTCAGCGTCAGACGGCGGATGAAAGCGGCGGGCATGGTGCGGCTCTACAAGAGCGGCAGCGGACTCACAAGTTTGTCTCGTCCTGAGGAGGCGACGCAGTCGCCGTCTCGAAGGGCGAGGCGGTACATCCTTCGAGACGCCTGCTGCGCAGGCTCCTCAGGATGAGGCCGCCTTACACCCGCATCGGCATCAGGACGTAAAGCGCGCCCTTGGCGTCCTTGTCCTGGATGAGCGTCGGCGAACCGGGATCAGCAAGTTTGAGCACCGCCACATCGCCCTCGATCTGCGCGGCGATGTCGAGCAGATAACGGGAGTTGAAACCGATATCGAGCGCGTCGGCGGCATAGTCGACTTCCAGCTCTTCGGTCGCGCTGCCGGAATCCGGATTGGTCACCGTGAGTACCAGCCGTCCGCTGCTCAGCGCGAGCTTCACCGCACGGCCGCGCTCGCTCGACACCGTCGAGACGCGGTCGACTGCCGCTTCAAAGTCCTTCTTGTCGACCACCAGTTCCTTGTCGTTGCCGGCGGGAATGACGCGGCCGTAGTCCGGGAACGTGCCGTCGATCAGTTTCGAGGTGAGCACGACGTCGCCGACGGTGAAGCGCACCTTGCCGGTCGAGAGTTCGACCTGCAGTTCGCCTTCGTTGTCCTCGATCAGCCGCTGCATCTCGCCCACGGTCTTGCGCGGCACGATCACGCCCGGCATGCCGGCGGCGCCGTCCGGCAGCGGCAATTCGACCTGCGCCAGCCGATGGCCGTCGGTCGCGACCGCGCGTAGCGTCGCGCTCTTCGCCGGGCCGGCGCTGTGCAGATAGATGCCGTTGAGATAGTAGCGCGTTTCCTCGGTGGAGATCGCGAATTGGGTCTTGTCGATCAGCCGTTTCAGTTCCGCATTGCCGAGCTTGAAGGTGTGCGTCATCTCGCCCGCGGCGAGATCGGGGAAATCGCTTTCCGGCAGGGTCTGCAAGGTAAAGCGCGAGCGGCCGGCGCGGATCGCCAGGATGGCGCGGTCGCCCGACGCCTCCAGCACCACCTGGGTGCCTTCCGGCAGCTTGCGCACGATCTCGTAGAACATATGCGCCGGCACGGTGGTGGAACCGCCCGGCGACACCTCGGCGGCGATGGTCTCGATCACTTCCAGATCGAGGTCGGTGGCTTTCAGACTGAGCTTGCCCTTGTCGGCGCGCAGCAGGACGTTGGCCAGGATCGGAATGGTATTGCGGCGCTCGACCACACGATGAACGTGTCCGAGGGACTTCAACAAGGCGCTGCGTTCGACCGTAACCTTCATGGGGTACCCGTTGGCGCGCCATGCGGAAACGGACCGGGCGCGGCGGCAGACCCCGGCCGGACGGCCGGGGCGCTGAAAGTGCCGTGATGGAGTGATTTTCGCAAGGGCGTTGGGGATTTCAACCCGGACCCTGCGACGCTTAACCCCGCGATTCACATCGTGGGGTCAGGACCGCTGACGGAGCCGGCGCGCAGGGAGCCTGTGTCGGCTCCTACGCCCGTTACTCCTGCAACTGGCGCTTGAGGATATCGACCTCTTCGGCGAGCGCGGTGTCGCTGCCGACCAGTGCCTCAATCTTGCGCACCGCGTGCAGAACGGTGGTGTGGTCGCGGCCGCCGAAGCGCCGGCCGATTTCCGGCAGCGAGCGCAAGGTCAGCGTCTTGGCGAGATACATCGCCACCTGACGCGGCCGCACCACATTGGCGGTCCGGCGCGAGGACAGGAGGTCGGAACGGCTGACATTGTACTGCCGCGCCACCACCCGCTGGATGTCCTCGATCTTCACCCGCTTCGGTTCCTGCGGGCGGATCAGGTCGCGCACCTCGCGCTCGGCCATCTCCAGGGTCACCGCATGACCGGTCAGCTTGTTATGGGCCAGCAGACGGTTGAGCGCGCCTTCGAGATCGCGGCCGTTATGGGTGACGGTGCGGGCGATGTATTGCAGCACCGGCGGCGGTACATCGAAGCCGGGGTGCATCTGCCGCGCCGCGGTGGCGCGCGCTTTCAGGATTTCGAGCCGCAGTTCTTCGCCAAGCGCGCCCATCTCGACCACGAGGCCGCCGGCGAGCCGCGAGCGCACGCGGTCGTCGAGGCTCTCCAGATCGGAGGGCGGACGGTCGGAGGCGATCACCACCTGACGGCCGGCATCGATCAGCGCATTCAGTGTGTGGCAGAACTCGGCCTGGGTGTTGCGACCCTGCAGGAACTGCATGTCGTCGATCACCAGCACGCCGATGCCGCGCAAGGATTCCTTGAAGGCGATCGCCGTCTGCGTGCGCAGCGCGGAGACGAAGCCGTACATGAACTTCTCGGCGGTGAGGTAGAGCACCTTACGCTCGCCGAGCGCGTTGCCAGCCCAGGTGATGGCCTGCAGCAGATGCGTCTTGCCCAGTCCGACACCGGCGTGGATGTAGAGCGGATTGAACATCACCGGCTCGCCGCGACGCGCGGCCGCGACCTGCTTGGCGGCAGCCAAAGCCAGCGTGTTGGAACGGCCGACAACGAAACTGTCGAAGGTCAGGCGCGGATCGAGCGGCGAGCCGCCGAGCCCTTCATGCGCGCTGGCTTCGCCCAGCATCGTGCGCATGTCCGACGCGCCGTTAATCTTGCCGGCGCCGGGGCGAATATCCGGAACATCCGGCTTGACGGTCTTCTGCGGCGGCTGGCGCAGCGCCGCGGTGCGTACGGTGAGTTCGATCCGGTTGACCTGCGGGTCTTCCGACTTCCAGCAGGTCAGCACTTTTTCCGCATAGTGGGACTGAATCCAGCTTTTCAGGAAGCGCGTCGGCACCGACAGGCGGACGGTTTCGTCGTCCATACCGTCAAGCTCCATACGGGCAAACCAGCTCGTGAAAATGTCATCACCGACTTCAGCCCGGAGCCTCCCTTTGACGCGCGACCAACGATCCTCATCCATGCCTGTCATTTTCTGTCTTTCGTTTCTGAAGCTGGTGGAAGCCATCAAGCGTGCAGTCAGTGTCGGCGGGAGCACCTCCGGGATGGATAAGATGGCGGATGGACAGTGATGTGGCGAAGCGCGTCGGCTGTGGAGCGAAGTTTGTTCTGCCGCCGATCGTAAGCTGGCGCAAGATTGCTCAGTCGCATGGACGCCCCCTTCCTGTCGCCGCAGACCGACAGGCCGCATCTTCGTGATCCTGCCAACGACAAGCGAAACTCTGCGCTGCCTGCCGTCGCACCTTTCCCGTTGGTCTTTCCGTGTGCGCGACGCTTACGGCATCACGCGTGTGGCTTGTGCTGCGGCGTCTGGTTCCGTTCGCCCGGTGGAGACGCGTTCGTCACGAACCGCATCTTGAGAGGCAAAACAATTCCAACTCATGCAAGTGATGAGTGCGCCGCGCTCCTTGTGTGGAAGCCTTCGGAAAGTCCGACGCCGTTAGGAATACACGGGCCACCGGTCCTCGCAACGGCTTTCAAACATGCCGTTGCTGCGCCTTGCGCACGACTTGCGCATTATTCCAGGCGATCTCCACCGCGTTCGCCGCAACGCTTTGAATCGCTATGCGGATTCAACTTGTCGCACGGCAAGGCAATGCCGATGCGCGCGTCGAATTTTTTTCGTCGCGGTATCGGAGGGCGCACCGTTTATTGGATTTTTTCGGGTGGCTCTCCGCGCTATTCCGTTAAGTCTCTCTTAATGCGCCATTTTTTTTGCGCAGAGACGCAGGCTAACCGATGCGCGAAAGCCGCGCGGAATGGGCGTTATTGCAAAAACCTGTCCAGCAGAATCTTGTCGCCGGACGATATATTCCTGCACAGACGTGACCGATTTACGACAACGGCACGCGTGCAATGCGCAAAGCGCGCGCGCAATGCACGCACGTCATGATCCATGATGACGATTGATGATGACAAGGCCGGCCTAACGAAGCGATCCAAGAAAACGACCCATGATCCGGCCAACGAAAAAGCCCGGCCAAGCCGGGCTTCATTCTTTCATTGGATCAGATTCAATCTGAGCGAGAGACGATCGTCAGATGCCGGATCGCCGCTTGTCCATCCATCGAGTTCGGCAGGCGAACACGATGCGCCGTCCGCGATCAGCTCGGGCTCGATCAGCCGAGCCTTGTTACGCGAGCTTGGCGATGCGGTGCGAGAGACGCGAGACCTTGCGGCTCGCGGTCTTCTTGTGCGCGACGCCCTTCTGCGCGGCGCGCATGATGATCGGCTCCGCCTTCTTCAGCGCGGCGGCGGCGGCTTTCTTATCGCCACCCTTGATCGCTTCTTCGACGTTCCGGATCGCGGAACGCATGCGCGTGCGGCGCGCCTGATTGACAGCGGTGCGGCGCGCGATGACGCGCGTGGCCTTGCGGGCGGATTTCGTGGTCGCCATAGGTCTCTCGGACAGAAATTACGGTGTTGGCGGGGCTTATAGAGAGGCAACCGGGAGGCGTCAACGCCTGCCCGGTCCTTGCAGGGAAGCGCCCTGCTCAGGCCACCTTTTTGGCCCGAACGGCGTCATAACCGGCCACAACCGCCGCCCGGTCCGCCGCCGGGAACGCCGGGAGCGGGGTTTTGGTGCGCGCCAGCGCCGGATCGGCGTGGATATGCGCCAGCAGCGCCTTCACGCCGCTGACCAGAAGCTTGCCGTCGAACAGCTTGCGGATCGTCACCGCGTCCGCCAGCGCCGTCTGGTCGCCATCGCGCCAGGCGCGCGCACACAGATCGGGATTGAGGTTGGCGGTCGCCGAAATGCAGCCGGCGAACGCACCGCCGCGCGCCTCGATCAGACACGCTTCGGTCGACGGGAAGACGGCGAAGTCCGGCGACAGCGCGGCGATCGCTCGCGCATAAGCCATGTCGCCCGATGAATCCTTCAGCCCGACGATGCGGCCCGCATGCTTGTCGAGCAGACGACGCACCAGCGCCGGATGCCACGGCAAACCGGACTGCGCCGGGAAATGGTAGAGATAAAGCGGGATCGCGGGTTGCGTCGTCGCCGCGATCAGTTCGTCGACATAGCCAACGAGACCGTCGTCCGGCACGCCCTTGTAATAGAACGGCGGCAGCACCAGCGCGCCGCCGAAGCCGAGCTGCGCCGCGTGGCGCGTCAGCGCGATCGTGTCCGATATCGCAGCGGTGCCGGTGCCGACCATCAGCCGCTCCATCGGCAGACTGGCGTCGCGATACGCGGTCATCACCGCCATGCGCTCCTCGCGCGAGAACGAGGTCGCCTCGCCGGTGGTGCCGAGCACGTTCAATCCATCGCAACCATTGTCGAGCAGGAAGCGCGCAAGCTTGACGGCGCGGCCGGTGTCCGGCGTGCCGGCTGCATCGACCGGCGTGGCAATGGCGGCGACGACACCGCGGATCGGCTTTTGAGTCATGGAGGTGGGCTCTTCATGTTGATGTCGCGCATCGGATCAGGCCGTGCGTCGGGCAGGTTCTGGCGATAACACGGATGGTCAGGGCAGCCCGGGGACCGGGTTGCCGCATGTATACTCATGACGATCCATGCATACAAGGCTAGCCGCTCACATTGTACGCAGCCAGCGCCGCCATATTGACGATCTGGCTGTCGTTGGCGCCGAGCGGGACGATCTGCACCGGCCGGTCGAGCCCCACCAGCAGCGGACCGATCACAGTGGCGCCCCCCAGCTCCTGTAGCATCTTGGTGCTGATCGACGCCGAGTGAAACGCCGGCATCACCTGCACGTTGGCCGGGCCGGACAGGCGACTGAACGGATAGGCCGCAGCGAGATCCGGATTGAGCGCGACGTCGGCGGCCATCTCGCCCTCATATTCGAAGTCGACCCGCCGGTGGTCGAGGATCTTCACCGCCTCGATCACCCGCTCCGACCGCTCGCCCGCCGGATGACCGAAGGTCGAGAACGCCAGCAGCGCCAGCCGTGGTTCGTAACCAAACCGGCGCGCAACGCCAGCCGCCTCGATGGCGATCTCGGCGAGATCATTCTCGTCGGGCATTTCGGTGACGGCGGTGTCGGCGACCAGCACCGTGCGGCCGCGCGCGATGACGATCGACAAGCCGATCACGCGATGGCCGGGCTTCGGATCGATCACCCGCTTCACGTCGTCGAGCGCCACCGAGAAGTTGCGCGTCACACCGGTGACCATGGCGTCGGCATCGCCGAGCGCCACCATGCAAGCTCCGAAATGGTTGCGATCCTGATGGATCAGGCGCTGGCAGTCGCGGATCAGATAGCCTTTGCGCTGCAGCCGCTCGTAAAGATAGTTGGTGTAGCTCGCGGTGCGGTGCGACAGCCGCGCATTGGTGATCTCCATGCCCTCGCCGATTTCAACGCCGGCAGCGCGCGCGTTCTCGCGCACGATGTCTTCGCGGCCAACGATCAGCGCGGTGCCAAGCCCCTGATGCACGAAGCTCGCGGCGGCGCGGATCACCTGCTCCTCTTCGCCCTCGGCGAACACCACGCGCTTGGGCGCGCGGCGCACACGGTTGAAAACCTGCTGCAAGACGCTCGCCGCCGGATCGCGGCGCGACTGCAGCGCATGTTTGTAGGCTTCCATATCGGCGATCGGCTTGCGTGCGACGCCGGTCTCCATTGCCGCCTTGGCCACCGCCGGCGGCACCGCCGAAATCAGGCGCGGATCAAATGGCGTCGGGATGATGTAATCCGGCCCGAATTTCAGCCGCGTGCCGTAGATCGCATTGACCTCGTCGGGCACATCCTCGCGCGCCAGCGCGGCAAGCGCCCGCGCCGCCGCGATTTTCATCTCCATATTGATGGCGCTGGCGCGCACGTCGAGCGCGCCGCGAAACAGGAACGGGAAGCCGAGCACATTGTTGATCTGGTTCGGATAGTCGGAGCGGCCGGTCGCCATGATGGCGTCGTCGCGCACCTCCGCGACCTCTTCCGCGGTGATCTCCGGGTCCGGATTGGCCATGGCGAAGATGATCGGCTTCTCTGCCATCGACGCGACCATTTCCTTGGTCACGGCGCCCTTGGCGGACAGGCCGTAGAACACGTCGGCACCCTTGAGCGCGTCGGCCAGCGTGCGCGCCTTGGTCTCCACCGCATAGGCGGATTTCCACTGGTTCATGCCGTCGGTACGGCCCGTGTAGATGACGCCCTTGGTGTCGCAGAGGATCAGGTTTTCCGGACGGAAGCCGATCGAGCGCAGCAATTCGAGGCAGGCGATACCGGCCGCGCCCGCGCCGTTGCAGACGATCTTGGTGTCTTCCATCTTGCGCCCGGTGAGATCGAGCGCGTTGAGCAGGCCCGCCGTGGCGATGATCGCGGTGCCGTGCTGGTCGTCATGGAAAACCGGGATATCGAGCAGTTCGCGTAGCTTCTGCTCGATGATAAAGCATTCCGGCGCCTTGATGTCCTCGAGATTGATGCCGCCCCAGCCCTTGCCGAGATACTTCACGCAGTTGATGAATTGATCCGGATCCTCGGTCGAGACTTCGAGATCAATGGAATCGATGTCGGCGAAACGCTTGAACAGCACCGCCTTGCCTTCCATCACCGGCTTCGCCGCGAGCGCGCCGCGGTTGCCGAGACCGAGAATGGCGGTGCCGTTGGTGATGACGGCGACGAAATTGCCCTTGGTCGTGTAGTCGTAGGCGCGGCTTTCGTCCTCGGCGATCGCCAGCACCGGCACCGCGACACCGGGCGAGTAGGCGAGCGACAGATCACGCTGCGTCACCATCGGCTTGGTGGCGACGACTTCCAGCTTGCCGGGCCGGCCGACGGCGTGAAACTGCAGGGCTTCCTGATCGGTGAAGGTGGGCCGGTTGGCGGGAATCTTGGCCATGGGTCGTCGCTACTCCTGATACGCGCCGGCCGACGGGCCGGGGGGCGACGTTAGCGGAACCGGTGGCGGTCCCTCAAGGGAACGCGGGCTCATGGCTGATCCAACCCGGCGCTTTGCCGCAGACGGCGCTACACGGCTTGAACCCGGCGGACAGGCGCGTTACCCATCCGCATTCGCCCCCACGGTCAGCGTCAGCACGTCCCATGATCCGTTTTCTGTTTCGTCTCCTGGGCCTGATGTGTCTCGCCTCGGCCTTCGTGCTGCTGATCTATGACGGCATGCGCTCGATGGCGAGCAACGCCGTTGCGCTCACCTCCACCAGCGAATTGTGGGACATGGTCCAGGCCACCGGCACGCAGGGCTTCCAGCGGCTGGTCGATACCTATCTGCCCGGCGTCTGGGACACGGTGCTGGTACCGCTGTTGTCGGCGCCGAGCTGGGCGGTGCTCGGCGTGCTCGGCATCCTGCTGATGCTGTTCGGCCGCCGCAAGAAGCCGTTGATCGGCTACGCCCGCTGACACATCCTCCGGCGCACTGACGACCTCGCGCGCTCGTGACCACGCCGCAGGCTCGCGGTGTCCGGCTTGTGACTGCGCAGGACGCGCGGACATCCTATATTAGCGCCGAACCCCATCACACCGGAGGATGACCATGTTCATGCTGCGCAAAAAGGCGGAGATGCCGCGACGCGAGGATGCCCTGCCCGGCCGCGCGCAGGCGATTCCGACGGCGCGCACGCATTTCATTAACGGCCATGCGCTCAAAGGCCCGTATCCCGCGGGCTTCGCCACGGCGATGTTCGGCCTCGGCTGTTTCTGGGGCGCGGAGCGCAAATTCTGGGAATTGGGCGACGGCGTCCATGTCACCGCCGTCGGCTACGCGGCGGGCTACACGCCGAACCCGACCTACGAAGAAGTTTGCTCCGGCCGCACCGGCCATAATGAAGTGGTGCTTGTCGTCTACGATCCGGCGAAGATGTCCTACGCGCAGTTGCTTAAGACGTTCTGGGAAAGCCACGACCCGACCCAGGGCATGCGGCAGGGCAACGATATCGGCACGCAATACCGCTCCGGCATCTACACTTACACGCCGGAGCAAAAAGCCGCCGCCGAAGAGTCGAAGCGCGCCTATGAGAGCGAGTTGAAGAAGAAGGGCTACGGCGCGGTCACCACCGAAGTGCTCGACGCGCCGGACTTCTATTTCGCCGAGGATTACCACCAGCAATATCTGGCGAAGAATCCCGCCGGCTATTGCGGCCTCGGCGGCACCGGCGTGTCCTGCCCGATCGGCACCGGCGTCGCCGCCGCCTGATCATGATCCGGCGATGCCGCCGCCCGCGCGGCGGCGTCGCTACGGATGAAAGATCAGCGTCAGGAAGACCAGAAACATCACGAGATGCACCGCGCCTTGCAGCATGTTGGTGCGCTCGCCGCCGAACGTGATGACCGACACCAAGAAGGTGATGCCGAGCAGCACCATGCCTTCCGGATCGACCCCGAGCAGGATGGTCTTGTCCATCACCAGACCAATCATCAGCACCGCCGGCATGGTGAGACCGATGGTTGCCAGCACCGAGCCGAGCGCGATGTTCACCGACCGCTGCAACTGATCGCGCCGCGCCGCCTGCACCGCGCCCATCGCTTCGGGCGCCAGCACCAGAATGGCGACGATCACACCGACCAGGGCCACCGGCGCGTTCATCGCCGCCACCGCGCGCTGCACGATCAGGCCCAGTTCCTCGGTGAGATAGACGGCGGGAATGAGCGTCGCGAGCAGCGCCGCCGCGTGATAGCCGACCGAATGCGGACTGTGATGATGATCGTCGGCCACGTCCGCGCTGCCGCCATGCGGATCGCTGAAGAAGGCGCGATAGCGCATCGTCTGCATGGTGAGGAACACGCCGTAGAGAAACAGGATCAATACCGCGAGGATCACCGCCTGCGGCGGCGACAGGGTCGGCCCGTGCGCGAACACGGTGAAATTCGGCAGCACCAGCGTGATCGCCGCGAGCGGGATCGCCACCGATAAAAACGCGCGCGCGCCGGGCAGATTGAACTCCTGCTCGTGATGGCGCAGGCCGCCGACCAGCAGACACAGGCCGATCACCGCATTGATCATGATCATCACCACCGCGAACACCGCGTCACGCACCACCGGTGTCTGCGCATCCTGCGTGGTGATGACAGCGGTGACGATGAACGCCACCTCGATGATCGTCACCGACAAGGTGAGGATCAGCGTGCCGTAGGGCTCACCAAGTTTTTCCGCGAGATGCTCGGCGTGGCGCACCACACCGAACGCGCCCCACATGATGGCGACAAACAACACGCCGAACAGGATCAGCGTCAGCGCCGTGCTGCTTTGCGCCTGCGCCAGCCAGCCCTTGCCGAACAGCAGGAACGCCGCCGCCGTGATCCAGACCACCGGGATCTGCGGCTCCTGCCGCAGCCATGCGCCGATGGAACCCGCGGGTGGGGGTTCGGCTTGTTTTCGAGCGCCTGCGGCACCGAGAGGCGAGCCGGGACGAGTGTCATTCGTGGGCGACGGCGACATGGCGGGGCTGATCCATGAAACGGGGCAACGGCAGGACGATCGAGCGCGGTCTGGAATATTTCATTTTCCAGAGTCGCTGGCTGATGGCGCCCTTTTATATCGCGCTGATCTTCGCCCTGCTGCTGCTTCTGTATCATTTCCTCGTCGAATTCTGGCACTTCGCCAGCCACGTTTCCGGCATGGGCGGCCCGGAGGTGATCCTCGCCATCCTCGGCCTGATCGACCTGTCGTTCACCGGCAACCTGATCCTGATCGTCATCTTCTCCGGCTACGAGAACTTCGTCTCGCGGATCGACGTGGAAACGACCGATCGGCCGGCCTGGATGGCGAAGATCGATTTTGGTGGGCTGAAGCAGAAATTGATGGCCTCGATCGTGGCGATCTCGGCGATCGAGGTGCTCAAGGGCATCATGGACCTCAACGAGCCGAACAATACCCGGCTCGCCTGGCTGGTCGGCATCCACGTTGTCTTCCTGGTGTCGCTGCTGGTGGTCGCGATCAGCGATCGCATCAGCGAGCCGACCGAGCATCCCAGCGAGAGCCCGAAGAAGGCGCGGATCGCCGGCAACACCGGCAAAGGCTGAGGCACTGAGGCCGGAATGCGTCCCGTCCCGTCCGGACCGGCCGGTTTTCCGGCCGTACGGCGGCCCCGGGGGTCACGCTTTGTTAACCATATAACCCGTTAATTGGCGCAGATTTTCCCGTGCGGACCCCGGATTCGGGGTTTGGAGACCGATGGTGCGAGGCGCCCGGATTGCGATCCTGCTGGGGCTGGCGAGCCTCCTGTGCGCCTGCGCGCGGCAGGCGCCGCCGCGCTATGTCATGATCGATCCGGCGACCGGCCAGCAGATCGGCGAGGTCGCGCCGCCCGCACCTTCCCCCTATGCGATGGCAGCGCCTGCGCCGTCCTCCGGCTTCATGTCCGGCCGCGCGACGAGCGAGGGCCGCGGGCTGTTCTCCGGTGGCCCATCCGCCGCCGCACCGGGCGCGCCGGCGCTTTATCCCTCGACCGTGCTGCAGGCGCCCGGCCGTCGCGTCAGCGATCCGGGCAGCGCGCCAGCCATGGCCGCAGCGCCTACAGCGCCGCAGCAAAGCTATGCCGCCGCCTATGCCTCGGCGCCTTATCAGGAGCCCTACACCCTCGACGCCGGCGACAAGCTGCGCATCGTTGTGTTCGGGCAGGATGGTCTCACCAGTTCGTATCTCATCGATGCCGGCGGCAACGTCACCCTGCCGCTGATCGGCTCGGTGCCGGCGCGCGGTCTCACTCCGCAACAACTGGCGCAGGCCATCGCCAACCGGCTGAAGCAAGGCTATGTGCGCGATCCGAAGGTGACCGCCGAGGTCGAGGTCTATCGCCCGTTCTTCATCCTCGGTGAGGTGACGACGCCGGGCCAGTATCCGTTCTCGCCGAACATGACGGCGCAGACGGCCATCGCCATCGCCGGGGGTTTCGGCCCGCGCGCCTCGAAATCGACGGTGAAGGTGACGCGCAATCTTCCCGGCCAGCAGTTCTCCGGCGACGTACCGCTCACCTTCGCGCTCAAGCCGGGCGACACGGTGGTCGTGAAAGAGCGCTGGTTCTAGCGAATAGGACGATCCTCTCTCCACGTCATGCCCGGGTTCATCCCGGGCATCCACGTCTTACATTGCCGCGCCCAAACAAGGCGTAGATGGCCGGAACAAGTCCGGCCATGACGAGTGGATAGAGATGAGCGTTCTCAAGGCCCGCGCGTGGCGCGCAAGCCGAGAAAGAACAGGATCACGCAGATCACCAGGAACAGGCCGAACAGGAATTTCGCCACGCCCGCCGACGCCTGAGCCAGATCGGTGAAGCCGAACAGTCCCGCGATCAGCGCGACGATCAGCATGATGAAGGCCCATTTGAGCATGACGATCTCCGTGTCCCGGTTGTCGCCTTCTCAATGCCGTCGGCGCTGATGAGTTCCCGTCAGCAGGCCCAGGCCGTGGTCCAGACCCAGCCGAAATAGCCGTCCTTGCGCAGCACGCGCTGCTTGCACCACGGGCTGTAGACCGCGACCGGTTCGCCCCAATAACCGTCAGGCGGCACGGCGACACGATGCGGGCGCGGCACGCGCGCGCTAGCCCAGCGGCTGTGCTGCACCGGCCGCTGATAGAGTTCGTAGAACGGGCCGGGATAGTAGCTGCGGCCGTAGCCCCATTCGCGGGCGGCGGCCGACGGCATGGCAGACAACATGGCGCATGCGAGCAGCAGCCCGAACATCACGCCGCCGAGAATGATGGTCCGCATCGTGCTCACGTCATCCGCTCCAGCCCATCGGATTGATGCAGAACACTCTAGCGCATCCGGATGAGCCGGAGGGTTAAGAACAAACGGAGTCCTTTCGTTAAAATTGTAACGAACGGTCTGATGGCTCAGAACAGATCGAAATATTCGCGCTGCTCCCACGCCGTCGCTTCCGGCGAATGGGTCTCTTCCTTCTGATAGCGCGCAAGCTCGCCTTCCTTCAGGCGCACGAAATAGTCGACAAAACCCGCGCCGAAGCCGGCGCGCAGGCAGTCGCTGCCGCGCAGCGCCGCAAGCGCATCGCCGAGCGACGTGGGCAGCAGCGGCGCCTGCGTTTCGTAGGGCGTGTCGGCGGATGGACCGGGATCGCGCCGGTTGGCGATGCCGTCGCGGCCGGCGTGGATCTGCGAGGCGAGATAGAGATACGGGTTGGCCGCCGGCTCGCCGATACGATTTTCCAGATGCGTCGACGCATCGCCCGGCTGACCGAGCACGCGGATCATCACGCCGCGATTGTCGCGGCCCCAGATGGCGCGATCCGGCGCCAGCGAATAAGGCCGATAGCGCTTGTAGCCATTGATGGTCGGCGTCGAGAACGCCGCCGAGGCGGCCGCGTGCGTCAGCAATCCGCCGAGATAGTGCATGCCGAGCATGGATAGCGGGGTCTTGCCGTCGGAGGCGAACGCATTCCGCCCGCCTTTGCGCGCGATCAGCGACTGATGCAGATGCCAGCCGCTCGACATCACATGCGGCAAAGCCGGCCGGCACATGAAGCTCGCCAGCAGGCCGTTGCGGCGTGCCACCTGCTTCACCGCCGCGCGGAACAGGATCATCGCGTCAGCGGACGCGAGCGCATCGCCGGGACGGAAAGTGAATTCGCACTGGCTCGGCCCCAGTTCGATCTCCATCGAGCGCAGCGGCAAGCCGAGCGCGACCACATTCCGCCGCAACAGATCGAGCACCGGTTCGATCATGTCGTAGCGTGTCTCGGTGAGATACTGATAGCCGGGCGTAAGCAGGCTCACGTCCGGCGGCGCCGGCGGCCAGGTGGCGTCCTCGGGCGCGAGCCTCGGATTCTCGATCTTGAACAGATGGAATTCGACCTCGAGCCCGGCGATGAGGTCGTAGCCGTCGGCGGCGAGCTTCTTCGTCGCATCACGCAGCAATTGCCGCGTCGAGAACGGCACCGGCTTGCCGTTGGCGAAGACGATGTCGCACAGCACCCAGCCGGTGGTCGGCGCCCACGGCAGCACCCGGAACGTCGCCGGGTCCGCGACCATGACGAAATCCGCGCCACCTTCCATCTCCGGCATGCCGAAGCCGCCGCCGGCGGTAAACACCGGGAACACGCTGCGATGCGAGGTGTCTTTCGCCAACAGCGTCGTCGTCATGCTGACGCCGGAGCGCAGCGCGCCGATCGCGTCCTCGGCCAGCAGCGTCTTGCCGCGCAGCACGCCGTGCTGATCGGCAAACGAGAACCGCACCGTTTCCAGTTTGCGCTGTTTGATCTCGCGCGCCACCGCCGCGGCGCGCCGCGTCTGCTCGGGCGACCACAGGCCGTGGCGCTCGACGAAACTTTCCCCAGCCCGTGACCGTGGCGGCATTGATCAGCCCAGCTTAACGCACGCTCGCCGGCGTCTTGTACCACGGCGCGCCGCTGCGGCGGGTGGTGTCGACCTTCTGCCAGTAGCCCTGCCAGTCGTCGATCGGACCGATGCCGTCCGCGGTCGCGGGGCCGGTGACGGCCGGCGCGGTCGCGGTGTCGAGCACCATCAGCGGCGTCTGCCCTGCTTTCACCTGCTCGATCGCCTGGCGCAGGATGCGGCGGTAGGCGGTGATGGCTTTATCCGACGTCCCGAGATGCTCACGGGTGCGGTCCTGGATCACGCCCATGGACTCGCACGCCCACTGGTCGTGCACGTTGATGTCCGTGCCCATGCCGGTATAGGTCTCGTGCGCCTGCTCGTGCGGATCGAAACCGTAGTCGTTGGATTTGTTGCGGCGCGGCTTGTAGTCCGGCAGTTCGTAGAGTTCGAGGCGCTGGTCGCGCATCTGCTTCTTGTTCACCGGGCCGGCGTAGCTGGTGAAGATCGCGTACCAGTAGTGCTTGGTGTCATCGACCGGCACATGCCACTGCGAGATCGTCATCTCGCGGCTCATCGGGATGATGAACGCATTGGGGAAGATCAGATTGGTGACGCGCACATGCGTGCTCTTGTCGCTGATCTGCCGCAGGGTCGCGAGTCGCAGGCCGAATTCCGTCGTCTCCACCTCGATGCGCGGCTTGTCGAAATCGCGCATGATCTTGGTCATCGGCATGTCAGTATCGAGTGACATGTCGCGGAACATGCGGCCGTAAGCATCCGACGGATCGCCGTCGTTGAAGAAGCGATGCAGGAATGAGGTGTGCGCGGGGTCGATGCCGACTTCGAGCGATTGCAGCCAGTTGCACTCGATCAGTCCCTTGAACGCGAACGTATGCGTGTCGGGCGCGACGAGGCAGTCGAAATGCGGCAGCTCCGGCGGCGCGCCGGGGCCCATATAGGCAAACAGGATGCCGCTGCGCTCCACCACCGGATAGGCTTTCTGACGGATATTGGCGCAGAGATTCGAGCCTTCCGGCTCGGCCGGCGTCTCAAGGCATTTGCCGTTAATGTCGAACAGCCAGCCGTGGAACGCGCAGCGCAATCCGCCGCCTTCAAGACGGCCGAACGCCAGATCGGTGCCGCGATGCGGGCAGGAGCGGCCGACGAGACCATAGCGGCCCTTGCCGTCGCGGAAGATGACCAGATCTTCGCCGAACAGCCGGATCGGCTTGATCGGCCGCTGTCCATCCAATTCCTCCACCAGCGCGGCGGGCTGCCAGTAGCGGCGCATCAGATCGCCGGCGGCCGTGCCGGGACCGACGCGGGTGATCTGCTCGTTCTGTTCCTGGCTGAGCATCTGCGGGCTCCCTGATGGCGTTTGGCAGCGATGCGTTTTGGCGCTTTGCGTCGGCGCAGCGGTTCTCTACAATGTTCGCTGACCGAACGAATGTTCGAATTAGAACAGATCGATTTCGGGTTGGCAATCAGGGCCTCGCAGCGATGCCACGGCTGAAACGATCGGACGCCGAACAACGCGTCGCGGACACGGCGGGGCCGGAATTCCTCGAGGCGCTGGCGCGCGGCCTGCGGGTGATCGAAGCGTTCGGCCACGACCGCCGCGACCTGACGCTCGCCGATGCGGCACGTCTGGTCGATCTGCCACGCGCCTCGGTGCGGCGCACACTGTCGACCCTCGTGCAACTCGGCTACGCGCAGAGCGACGGCCGGCGCTTCCGCCTCACGCCGCGAATCCTGTCGCTGGCGTCGAGCTATCTGCTCTCCGATCCGCTGACGGACATCCTGCGGCCGGCGCTGGAGCACCTGAGCGAGACGGTGAACGAGGCGTGCTCCTGCGCGGTGCGTGACGGCGACAAAGTCGTCATGATCGCGCACGCCTCGCCGAACCGGCTGATCGCGCTGAGCGCCCAGATCGGCCTGCGGCTGCCCGCGGTATCGAGCTCGCTCGGCCGCGTGCTGCTCGCCGCGCTCGATGACCGCGCGCTCGACGCGTTCCTCGCCCGCATCAAGCCGGAAAAGCTGACCTCCGCCACCATCATCGACAAAGCCAAACTGCGCGCGGCGGTTGCCCGCACACGCGCGGACGGCTATGCGCTTGCCGATCAGGAGGTGGAGACCGGTTTCCGCTCGATCGCAGTACCGCTCCGCCGCAGCGACGGCACCGTCGTCGCCGCGCTGAACATCGGCGTGCACAGCGAACGCGGCTCACCCGACATGATGCGCACCGTATTCCTGCCGAAGCTGCGCGCGACAGCGGACGCGCTGCAACGACAACTGATCGCCTGACCCTCACACCGGACGGAATGACTCTCAACCCCATGACCGAAACCAGAACACGTTGGCCCGTGGTTTTCGCGCTGGTGGGCGCGGGCGTCATCTGCGCTTTCCAGGTCGGCAAGGCGGCGATCGCCGTGCCGCTTGTGCGGCACGATCTCAATCTCAGCCTGTCGTTCGCGTCATGGCTGGTCAGTGCTTATGCCGCGCTCGGCGCGCTCGCCGGTCTCGCCATCGGCATCGGTGTCACCCGCGTCAGTCCGCGCGCGGTCGCGATCGGCGGCATGGCGCTGCTCGGCGTCGCCTCATGCCTCGGCGCGGCGGCGACCAGCGGCGAAATGCTGCTGGTCACGCGCGTGATCGAGGGTTTTGGTTTCATCCCGGCGGTGATCGCCATGCCGAGCCTGATCCGCGCGGTGTCGTCGCCGCGCGACGACGATATGGTGATGTCGGTCTGGTCGTCCTACGTGCCGATCGGCATGGTGATGATCATGCTCGCCGGGCCGTGGGTCGCCGCCGGCGGCTGGCGGCTGTTGTGGCTCGGCAACGGCGTGCTGGCGATCCTTTATGCCGGCGTGCTGGCGCTGGTGGCGCCAACAGTGGCGGTACGTTCCGGCGTGCAAAGCGCGCCACGGCGCAGCGCGCTCGACAATGCCCGCGACGTGCTGCGGCTGCGCGGCCCGGTGGTGCTCGCATTGTCGTTCTGCCTCTACACCGTCCACTATCACGCGCTGGTCGGCCTGATGCCGACGCTGATGATCGACCGGCTCGGCCTGTCGATCACCACCGCCGGCGCGCTGGTGGCGCTGACGATCTTCTTCAACGCCATCGGCAATCTGTCGGCCGGCTGGCTGAACCGCGTCGGCGTGCCGCCGTGGATGTTGTTGGCAATCTCGTTCGTGCTGATGGCGACCATGTCGCTCGGCATCTTCTCGCCTTACGCGCCGGCCGCACTGGTGGCGGCGCTGGCCTGCGTCAGCGTCGGCTTCTCCGGCGTCGTGCCGGGATCGGTGTTCGTCTGCGCGCCTAGCTATACGCCGCGCCCCGAACTGTTGTCAGTGACGCTCGGCGTCATCGTGCAGGCGAGCACCATCGGCCAGTTTCTCGGGCCGGCCGCGCTCGGCGCCTGGGCCGACAATTTCGGCTGGTCCAGCGCGCCGATTCTGTTCGTCACATTAGGCGTCATGGGGTTGGCGTTGTCGTTCGCGCTGCGCGGCGCGAAAACCGTCGCGCAGCAATAACGAACGAAATTTTGGCTGCTGCGGTCCTGGTTCAGGCCCGGCCGTTGACCCAGTCGGCAACCGTGCGCTGGCGCCAGTATGTCTGCCGCAGACCGACGAAGCGGCGCGCGGCGGTCTTCGCCTCCGCACGGCTCGACGCCGCATAGGTGCGGTATTCGAGATTGTTGGTCGGCGGCACCTCCGGCACATTGCCGAGGCGGCGCTTCAGCATCGACACCCAGCCGGCGCGGCGGTTCTCGACCTTCAGCTCCGAGATTGCATTGGCAACATTCGCCGAATGGCCAAACGCCACCAGCTCGCCGTTATCGGTGCGGCGGACTTCATAGACGCCGGGACCGATCGGCGCTTCGATCGATTCACCGCTGGTTCCAGTCGGAAACCGCTTCCAGGAGCTCCAGGACTTGATCATGACCCCTCGTGACTTCATCTGCGGCCGTCTGCGCGGCCTTGTCTGTTATTTTTGAATGCGCTGTCTGATGCAGTCGCTTGTGGTAGTCGCAGATAGACCACCGGGGGTTCAAAACGCGCCAATCACATTTTTGTTCCCCGCCGGGCGCAGATAAGGCGTTGGAACCGCCCTGACCAGTCCTCTTGCGCAATTTCGCGCGTTTTCTTCCCGCAATCGGCAAATGCGCCGCAGAAAATGGCGCTAACGGCCGGGGAGCACGAGAATTTTCGGCGACGGCGGCAAAGTGGCGCGCGACACCACAACCGTCGGTAGCTCCGCGCGCTCCACCGCCCATTTCAGCGACGCGAGCCGGGCGAGGAAATTATCCAGCGTGTAGCCGCTGAAAAAATGCATCGGGATCATCAGCGGCGCCTTGAGCCCTTGCAGCACCTCGATCATCCCATCCATGTCGAGCGTATAAGAACCATCGACCGGCACCAGCACTACGTCGATGCGGCCGATCTCCGCGAGTTGTTGCGGCGTCAGCGTGTGATGCAGATGGCCGAGATGCGCGACGCACAGGCTGCCGATCTCGAAAATGAAAATCGAATTGCCATGTCTTTCAGTGTTTTGCCGCTCGGTGGTGTCTCCGCCCCAGCGGCGAATATTGGTCGGCACGTTGCGTACATGCACGTCACCGACATTGATGTCGATGCGCGCCGGCTTCTCGTCCTCCGCCCAGCCACGCAAGACGTATTTGATCGCCGGATCGGGCGACAGGGTGTAATGCGTCGAATGCGCGTGGTTCATCGTCGCGATGTCCGGCACCACGCGCGGCCGCACATAATCATTGTAGTCGGTGGCGATGCGCACGCCGCCGGGACTCTCGATCAAAAAAGTCGCATGGCCGACGAACGTCAGCCGCACCTCGTCGCGCGCCAGCGCGGCGAGCTGTTGACCGAACGCGCGCACCGCATCGCGCGGCGGGCGAACGCGAAAAGATGCCGGCGTCACCTGCCAACGATGCTGCGCGACGAGGCCGGGACAGCTTTCGAGAACCTTCGTGGAGGCGGGCGGCTGCGGCGATTGCGCCCATTGCGACCATATGCGCTGCGCATCGGCGGTTGAAACCGTTGCCGCCGTCGCAACGACCGCGGCAAGCGCCCACATCACGCAACGAATCCAGCGGCGCACGGACATGCTCATCCCTCGCGGCGTCAGGTGACATCGCAAAGTCTGGCATGGCTGGCGCGCGCCTGCCAACCGACGCGCGGCAACACCGCGCCCAAAGATCGTTCAAAGGGCGCGGTGTCCGCTCACATTCCAGTGAGAACCGTCGGGATCAGAACCGTTCGTAATAGGCGCGCGGCGGCGCGGGCATCCGCGCGGCGACGATGAGGCCCTTCGGCGTCACCACCACCCAGCGGCCGTCCTGGCGGCGCACCGCCTCGACCCGGCCGAGGCCCGGCAGTGGCGCACCGGGAACGACCTCGTACACCTCGCCGCGGTTTTCGATCAGCGCGACGCCGTCGCGCACCGAGCGGATCGACCAGCCCGCGACGATCACCGGCCGGGTCTCGACCGGTTTCACTTCGGGTTTGGCATCGGCTTTGGCATCAACCTGTACCACCGGACGCGGCGTCGGCACCGGCACAGCCGTTGCTGCCGTGGCCGGTGCGGCGATCGAACCGGTGACGTCCTGCGACGCCGCGGCAGCCGCCGCATGACGCTCGGCCTGCTTCTCGCTCGCTATTCGTTCCGAGACGCGTTCGTTCAGTTTGGCAAGCTGCGTGTTCGCCGTCTTTGTCGCGGCATCGAGATTGGCGCGCAACGTGGTGACGTCCTTGGTCAGCTTGGCGATGGTCTTCTGCATCGCCGCGCGTTCCGATGCGGCAAATTCATCGTGGATCGGCGCGGGCGGCGGCGCACGTGTGCCGGCGATCACCGCGCCGGCGGCGGCGCCGACACCGGCGGCGAAGGCGATGCTGGCGGCGATCATGCCGCGCCAGCGGGTGCGGCGCGACAGCTTCGGCATCCGCAGCGGCGGCAGCAGTCCACCGGTGAGCGACGAGGGCGCGATCGCCGAAGTGCTTTCGGCCGACGCCGGCTCGCCGGCCGGTTCACGGACTTCGGCGCGGACTTCCGGGGCAACAGCCGGGACGGGTTCGGTCGGCGCGAGCGGCGGCGACTCGACCGCAGCCATCACCGGCGCTGTCGCGTCAGGCGCGGACACTTCAGGCGTCAGCGGTTCGGCCGATGCGGTCTTGAGCGATGCGGTGTCGGGCGTCGCGCTGTCGGCAGCGGGCGTCGCCGGTTCCTTACCGTCGGCCATCGGTACGGTCATTTGGCGCGGTCCTCGGAAAGTGGCATTCACCAATCGGTAACCACGTTTGGTTACCGATTGGTTACCGCCTTTTCCGGAACCCGGGCGCCCGCGCTACGACGCCAGACCGTGCTGTTTCGCCAGCGCGCGCAGCGGGGTCTGCGGCCGCGCGCCGATATGCTGGATCACTTCCGCCGCCGCGAGCGCGCCGAGCCGCGCCGCCGTCTTGTTGTCCTGGCCGCGTGCGTGGCCGACCAGGAATCCGGCGGCGAACAGGTCGCCCGCGCCGGTCGCGTCGATCATCTCCTTGATCGGATGCGCCGGTATCGCCTCGACGCCCTGCCGCGACACCACCACGCAGCCTTTCTCGCTGCGCGTGACGACGGCAAGCTTGGCGTCCTGGCTCAGTTGCGCCGCAGCCGTCGCGAAGTCCGATGTCTGGTAGAGCGAATGCAGTTCGCTCTCGTTGGCGAACACGATGTCGACCATGCCCTTACGGATCAGATCGAGAAATTCAGCGCGATAGCGATCGACACAGAACGAATCCGACAGCGTCAGCGCCACCTTGCGCGAGGCGGCATGCGCGAGGTCCGCCGCCTTGCGGAACGCCTCCTTGGCGAGCGGCGGATCCCACAGATAACCTTCGAGATAGGTGATCGCGGCCGCACCGATGGCGTCGGCGTGAATGTCTTCCGGCGTCAGGTTCTGCGCCGCACCGAGATACGTATTCATGGTGCGCTCGCCGTCCGGCGTGACCATGATATAGCAGCGCGCGGTCGAGGGACCGCCATGCGCCGCCTTGGTCTCGAACGCGACGCCTGCGGCGCGAATGTCGTGCGCGAAATGCTTGCCCAGTTCGTCGTCCTTCACCTTGCCGACGAAGGCTGCGCGCGCACCGAGGCTGGCCGCGCCGACGATGGTGTTCGCCGCCGAGCCGCCGGAAATCTGCGTCGACGGCCCCATCGCCGCGTAGATTCCCTGCGCGCGATCCTCGTCGATCAGCGCCATGCCGCCTTTCTGCATGGCGTGCTTGACCAGAAAATCGTCCTCGGCGCGGGCGATCACATCGACGATCGCGTTGCCGATGCCAAGAACGTCATATTGCTGCGTAGCCATTCGTCAGGTCTCCCAAGATTGGCGCGCACTATAGAGGCTGATCCGGAAAAAGGGAGGCTATCGGCTTTTTTGTTGACGGTTTGCGCCTGCTAGAGTGGGCCATCCGGATTCGCCCACGACCCCTCATCCACCATGCCGCAGCCCATTCGTTCCGATCAGCCGCTCCTGCGCGCCATCGCCACCGTGGGCGGCGCCACCGTGACGTCGCGGCTGTTCGGCTTTGCCCGTGACGTCGGCATCGCCGCGCTGCTCGGTGCCGGCGCGGCGGCGGATGCCTTCTTCGCGGTGTTGCAGCTCGCCAACTTCTTTCGCCGCCTGCTCGCCGAAAGCGCGCTCAATGCCGCCTTCGTGCCGGTGTGGCTGCGCATCAAGGCAACCGAAGGCGATGCCGCCGCCTGGCGTTTCTTCCGTGGCGTGTTCGAGGCGATGGCGCTGCTCGCCAGCGCCTGCGCGCTGATCGGGCTGTTCCATGCCGACGCCATCGTCGGCGTGATCGCGCCCGGCTTCGACGCGGAACGCGCCGCGCTCGGCGCGACCTATCTCGCCGCGGCCAGTCCCTATGTGGCGCTCGCTGCGGTGATCGCCGTATTCGCCGCCGTGCTCAATGCCGAGCATCGCGTCGGCGCGGTGTCGCTCGGCATCGTCGTGTTCAATGCGGTGCTGCTCCTGGCGCTCGGCATCGCGTGGACAACCGGTGCGACTCTGCCGGCACGCGCCGGCACGGTGCTGGCGCATGGCATCGTCGCCGGCGGGCTTGCGCAGTTCGCGGTGATCTTTGTCGGCTTCCTGAGGCTCACGCGCACATCGATGAGCGGTGGCCTTGCCTTGACGCGCGAGATCGCGCGCTTCTTCATGCTGGCGGTGCCGGGGCTCGTCGCCGCCGGCATTCCGCAACTCAAGCTCATTGCCGGCGCGATGATCGCCTCGTCGTCGGCCGCGGCGGTGTCGTGGCTCTACTATGCCAACCGGCTCTACGAATTGCCGCTCGGCGTCGCGTCGATCGTCATCTCGGCGGTGCTGGCGCCGCGCATCGCCGCCGCCATCCTCGACGGCGACGCACAAGGCACAGCACGCGCGCAATCGCATGCGCTCGAACTCGGCCTCGGCCTCGTCCTGCCGGCGGCAGCCGGTTTCGCCGTGCTGGCACATCCGCTCGCCATGGGTCTGTTCGAGCGCGGTGCGTTCGGCGCCGCCGACAGTCTCGCGGTCGCCGCCGCGCTCGCCGCAATCTGTGCCGGCCTGCCGGGCCACGTCACCGAGAAGGTGATGGGCGGCATCGCCTTCGCGCACGAGGACACACGCACGCCGATGCTGGTCGCGCTTGCCGGTCTTGCGCTGACCGTCACCCTTGGCCTGATGCTGTTCCCGCGCTATGGCGCGACCGGGATCGCCGCGGCGATCGCCGTGTCCGGCTGGTTCGATGCGCTGCTGCTCGCGGCGATCCTCGCGCGGCGCGGCTGGCTGACCCTGGATCCGGCGACGCCGGGACGGCTTGTCCGCATCGCCGCCGCCACCGTGGCGATGGGGCTGGCGGTGGCCGGCGCGGCGGCGGCGCTGGTCTCGACGATCCGCCCCGGCTTCCCGGCGCTGATCGTCACCCTCCTGCTCACCTGCGGCGGCGCCCTGTTCTATGGCGGGCTCCTGCACGCTTTGCGCGTGATCGATCTGCGGCGGCTCCGGCACGGCTGGCGGTAGCCCGACTGAGACTTTGCCTGCCTAGACTTGCGTGCCTAGACTTGCGTGCCGCCGCGTCGGCGTGGCAAGCACGGGCCAGCTTTGGGCTCCCAAGCCCCACAACAGGACGACGCGACGTGACTGAATCGGCCCCCAAATCCCCGGCCTTCAAGCCGCTGGTGTTTTCCGGCGTGCAGCCGACGGGAAACCTGCATCTTGGCAACTATCTCGGCGCGATCACCCGCTTCGTCGCGCTGCAGGACACGCATGAGTGCATCTATTGCGTTGTCGATCTGCACGCGATCACCGTCTGGCAGGAGCCGGCCGAACTGCGCAAGGCGATCCGCGAAGTGACCGCCGCGTTCATCGCCTGCGGCATCGATCCGAAGAAACACATCGTTTTCAACCAGAGCCAGGTCTCCGGCCATGCCGAACTGGCGTGGGTGTTCAACTGCGTCGCGCGCATGGGCTGGCTCAACCGCATGACGCAATTCAAGGAGAAGGCCGGCAAGGACCGCGAGAACGTATCGGTCGGCCTGTTCACTTATCCCGACCTGATGGCCGCCGACATTCTGGTCTATCGCGCGACGCATGTGCCAGTCGGCGAGGATCAGAAGCAGCACGTCGAGCTGGCCCGCGACATCGCGCAGAAGTTCAACAACGATTTCGGCGCGTCGATCCGCGAGAACAATTTGGGCGATGCTTATTTCCCGCTGCCCGAGCCGCTGATCCAGGGGCCAGCAACGCGGGTGATGTCGCTGCGCGACGGCTCGAAGAAGATGTCGAAGTCGGACGCCAGTGACTATTCGCGCATCAACCTCACCGACGACGCCGACGCCATCGCGCAGAAGATTCGCAAGGCCAAGACCGATCCGGAGCCGCTGCCGAGCGAGGAGAAGGGTCTCGACCCGCGGCCGGAAGCGGACAATCTGGTCGGCATCTTCGCGGCGCTCAACAACACCACCAAGGCCGAGGTGCTGCGCGAATTCGGCGGCTCGCAGTTCTCCACCTTCAAAGGCGCGCTGGTCGACCTTGCGGTGGCAAAACTCAGCCCCATCGCCGGCGAGATGAAGCGGCTGACGCAGGACCCGGCGCATATCGACGCCATCCTCGCCGATGGCTCCGACCGCGCCCGCGTGCTCGCCGACGCGACCATGCGCGGCGTCCGCGATATCGTCGGCTTCGTGCAGAAAAAATAATCACGCCATAGAACAAAGTGCAGAAACTTTGTTCCGCCCGGCGGCCTTGTCGCCGGGCCAAGCGCCGTGCCACCATTGCGCCTCTGCTTACAGCTTGCGCCGGTCGGTGACACGCCGCGGTTTTTCCGAGTTCTACAGTTCTATGGAGCGACGATGACCCAGAAACGCCTCAGCTTCGAGAGCGGACATCAGCGCAAATATCTGATCGTCATCGACGACACGGAAGAATGCGACCGCGCGATCTATTGGGCAGCGCGGCGCGCGGCGCGCACCAAGTCCGGCGTGGTGATGCTGCGGGTGATCGAAACCGAGGGCCGCAACCAGCAGTGGCTCGGCGTTGCCGACATCATGCGGCAGGAAGCGGCCGACGCCGCCAATGCCGCGCTCGACAAGGCATCCGGCCGTGCCAACGGCATCGCCGGTATCACGCCGGAGCGGATCATCCGCGAGGGCGCGGTCGCGGAAGAGATTTCCAAGCTGATCGAGGAAGACGCCGATATCGGCATCCTCGTGCTTGCCGCCGGCACCGGCAAGGAAGGCCCCGGCCCGCTGGTGACGAATATCGGCCGGATCGCCGGAGCGTTCCCGATCCCGATCGCCATCGTCCCCGGCCATCTGGCGGACGAAGAACTCGACGCCATGGCCTAAGAGATCGGCTATCGCCGCCGGTTTCATACCTTGGTCTGAGCGAAACCGGGCGTTCCGACGCGGTTGCGGGTGCCTTTCCCGACCCTATCTTTGCTATAAGAGCCGCTACGCCCCGCGGACCTTGAATCCGTGTTCGTCATCCGGGCGAGGAGCCAGATCATGTTCATTCAGACCGAACCGACCCCGAATCCCGCCACCCTGAAGTTCCTGCCCGGCCGCGACGTGCTGCCCGGCAGCGCGCTCGACATGCCGAGCCGCGACGCGGCGGCGCAATCGCCGCTGGCGCAGAAGCTGTTCGACATCCCGAATGTCGGCGGCGTGTTCTACGGCCACGACTTCATCACCATCACCAAGACCGCTGGCGAATGGCAGGAGATCAAGCCCGCCGTGCTCGGCGCGATCATGGAGCACTATCTGTCGAACGAGCCGCTGCTCGCCGGTGGCGCCGAAGCGGCTGCCGACGGCGACGAGTTCTTCGACGAGAAGGACGCCGACACGGTTGCGACCATCAAGGATCTGATCGAGACGCGCGTGCGTCCTGCTGTCGCCAACGACGGCGGCGACATCACCTTCAAGGGCTTCAAGGACGGCGTCGTGTTCCTGACCATGAAGGGCTCGTGCTCCGGCTGCCCGTCCTCGACCGCGACGCTCAAGCACGGCATCCAGAACCTGCTGAAGCATTTCGTTCCGGACGTCACCGAGGTGCGCCCGGTTTAAGCGCCGGTTTCAAGTCGTCGAATAGGCGCGCTGTACCCTCTCCCGTTCACGGGAGAGGGAAGAAAACGTCCGCCGCTGCTATAATCCGAATCATGCGAATCCTCGCCATCGACACGGCGCTTGAAAGCTGCTCCGCCGCGGTCCTCGACACCGCGCGCACCACCGCGCTTGCTGTCGAGCAGGAGCCGATGCTGCGTGGCCACGCCGAGGCGCTGATGCCGCTGATCGCGCGGGTGATGGATCGCGCGCAACTCGAATTCAAGGAGATCGACCGGATCGCGGTCACGGTCGGCCCCGGCAGCTTCACCGGCCTGCGCGTCGGCATCGCCGCGGCGCGCGGCATCGCGCTCGCCTCCGGCAAGCCTGCCATCGGCCTGTCGACGCTTGCCGCCTATGCGGCGCCGCTGATTGCCGCCGACAAGACGCTGCCGGTGGTCGCGGCGATCGATGCGCGCCACGATCACGTCTACCTGCAGGTGTTTGGGGCCGGCGGCCGTACGCTGGTGCCGCCGCGCATCAGCCCGCTGCGCGAAGCGGTGCGCGTCGCCGCCAGCGCCGGAGCGCGCGTCATCGGCACCGGCGCGCGCATGATGGCGTCCGCCTGGCCGACAGCCGAAAAACCCCCGTCGCTGGTCGATGACCGCCGCGCGCCGGAGATCGAATGGGTGGCGCGACTCGGCGCCGCCGCGACCGACACGCAGACGCCGCCGAAGCCGTTGTATCTGCGCGCGCCGGACGCACAGCCGCAGGACGCCGCGCAACTGGCGCGCCGATGATCGGCCTCTTTCGCCGGCTGCTGCCGCGCCAGGCGCCCGTGCTCGCAGACGCCACCTCCCGCGACGCCGCGCCGATCGCGGCGCTGCACTGCGCATCGTTTCATCGCGGTTGGAGCGAGGATGAGGTCGAGCGGCTGCTGCTCGACCGCGCGGTGATCGCGCACCGGGCAACGTGCGGATCGAGGCTCGCCGGCTTCATTCTGTCGCGCTGCGCCGGCGGAGAAGCGGAAATCCTGTCGGTCGCCGTCGATCCGGGGCGGCGCGGCGGCGGCCTCGGCCGCGATCTGCTGACCCTGCATCTGCGCCGCCTCGCCGGCGTCGGCATCGGCGCGATTTTCCTCGAAGTCAGCGAAAACAATGCGCCGGCGCGGCGGCTTTATGCCAAAGCCGGCTTCCGCGAGGTCGGGCGACGGCCGAATTATTACCGCGACGCGGGCGGCACCGCGCACGCACTGGTATTGCGGCGCGATCTGCCGTAACCAAGCGGGCGCGGCGGCGCACCATGGACGCTGCGGCTGACGCCACTCTATGATACCCGACACGTCCGGAGACCGATGGTGAGTTCATCGTCGCCAAAATCAGAAGCCGACCGCCTGGTGACCACCAAGCCGTCGGACAAACGTGACATCGAGGCGCTGTGCGCGTCGAAAGGCATGCGCATGACCGAGCAGCGCCGCGTGATCGCGCGGGTGCTCGCTGCCGCCGAGGACCATCCCGACGTCGAGGAGCTTTACCGCCGCTGCGTCGCCATCGACAACCGCATCTCGATCTCGACCGTGTATCGGACCGTCAAGCTGTTCGAGGATTCCGGCATCATCGAGCGGCACGATTTCCGCGAAGGCCGCGCCCGCTACGAGCAGAGCCCGGAATCGCACCACGATCACCTGATCAATCTGCGCACCGGCGAGGTGGTCGAATTCCAGTCCGAGGACATCGAGATCCTGCAACGCGAGATCGCGCGCAAGCTCGGTTACAAGCTGGTGGACCACCGGCTCGAGCTTTATGCCGTGCCGCTCGACGACACCAAGAAAAGCGGATGAAGCAACCCTGATGCTGCGCGGGCTGTTCGTCGGTTGCGTGTTCTTCACCACGGTGACGATGCTTGGCATCGTGCAATGGACCCTGAGCACATTGCGCCTGCCCGGCCGAGGCCGGGTCGCTGTGTTCTATTACGGCTTCCTGTGCAAGCTGCTCGGCATCCGCGTGCGCATGGTCGGCGCGCCGGTGCTCGACAAACCGACACTGATGATCGGCAACCACACCTCGTGGGCCGACATCCTCGCCATCGGTTCCGTCGCGCCGGTCGCGTTCGTCGCCAAGCAGGAGGTGCGGCGCTGGCCGGTGGTCGGCATCATCGCGCATCTGCAACGCACCGTGTTCGTCGACCGACAACGCCGCCAGCAGACCGGCGATGCCATCAACGACATGGTCGACCGTCTCAAGCAGAACGTGCCGGTCGTGCTGTTCGCCGAAGGCACGTCGAGCGACGGCAATCATGTGCTGCCGTTCCGCTCGGCGCTGGTCGGCGCGGTGCGCGACGCGAGCGTCCATGACACGCTCAAGGGCCGCGTCATGATCCAGCCGCTGTCGATCTGCTACACCGGCGTGCAGGGCATGCCGCTCGGCCGGCAGCACCGCTATCTGACCGCGTGGTATGGCGATCTCGATCTGATGCCGCACCTTTCGGCGCTGGTGACACGTGGCGGCATCGACGCGGTGGTGACGTTCGGCACACCGATCCCGTCGGATCAGGAGCCGGACCGCAAGAAGCTGACCCGCCGGCTGGAACAGGCGGTACGGCAGATCACCGCCGACACCTTGCGCGGGCGCGGTCCTGGCGATCCGGCCCCGCATCGCGCGCCGGAACCGGCCCCGGCGGCGGAAAAAGTCTCAGAACCCGCGGCAAATCCTGCGGCATAACCCGCAGCCTGGCGGCATTCCTTTTTGCGGCAAAAGCCGTTATGACGGCGGCCATTCCCGGACCGCAATAACTTGTTCTGTCCGGTTTTTCGCATCGAGGATCAGGCCCTTTCCGCGGCATGACTGACGCCGGCGACCCGACACCGAAACCGCGCAAGCTGCACGTCAAATCGTTCGGCTGCCAGATGAATGTCTACGATTCGCAGCGCATGGCGGATCTAATGGCGCGCGAGGGCTATACCGAAACGGCGCGTGCCGACGACGCCGATCTCGTCATCCTCAACACCTGTCATATCCGCGAAAAGGCGAGCGACAAGGTCTATTCCGAGATCGGGCGGCTGCGCGAATTCAAGGACGCGGCAGCGCGCGACGGCCGGCAGATGCAGATTGCCGTCGCCGGTTGCGTCGCGCAGGCGGAAGGCGCGGAGATCGTGCGCCGCGCGCCCGCCGTCGATCTCGTCGTCGGCTCGCAGAATTATCACAAGCTGCCGGAACTGCTGGCGCGCAGCGCACGCAAGCCGGTGGTCGATACCGAATTTCCAGTGGAGGATCGTTTCGACGCGCTGACGCCGCCGTCACGCCGTGCAATTCGCGCGCGCGGCGTCTCAGCCTTCGTCACCGTGCAGGAAGGCTGCGACAAGTTCTGCGCGTTCTGCGTTGTGCCGTATACGCGCGGCATCGAGGTATCGCGGCCGGTGGCGCGCATCGTTGCCGAAGTGGAGCGGCTGGCTGAGGCTGGCGTGCGCGCCGTGACGCTGATCGGCCAGAACGTCAACGCCTATCACGGCGCGGCGGAGACCGGCGGCAGCGCTACGCTCGCCGACTTGCTCTACCGCGTCGCGCGCATTCCCGGCATCGCCCAGCTTCGCTACACGACAAGCCACCCCAACGATGTCGATGAGACACTGATCGCCGCCCATCGCGATTTGCCGCAGTTGATGCCGCAGCTGCATCTGCCGGTGCAGTCCGGCTCCGACCGCATGCTCGCAGCGATGAACCGCAAGCACACGCGCGAACAATATCTCGACGTGATCGTGCGGCTTCGTGAAGCGCAACCCGACATCGCCTTCACCTCGGATTTCATCGTCGGCTTCCCCGGCGAAACCGATAAAGACTTCGCTGACACGATGTCGCTGGTGGACGTGGTGCAGTTCACCACATCCTACACCTTCGCCTATTCGCCGCGTCCCGGCACGCCGGCGGCCAGCATCGCCGAGCAAGTTCCCGAGGCAGCGAAGACGGAACGGCTTCATGCCCTCCAAGCGAAGATCCGCGAGCGCGAAGCCGCGTTCAACCGGCAATGCGTCAACCGCAGCTTCGACGTGCTGCTGGAAAAGCCCGGCAAACTCCCTGGCCAACTGGTCGGCCGGTCCCCATATCTGCAACCGGTGCATGTGATGGCCGATCGCAGCAGGATCGGCGAGATCGTGCGCGTGCACACCACGGGGTTGATGGTGAACAGCCTGTTTGGCGATATCATCGCGGCGCCGCCGCAGGAGGCTCCTCTCGCGCTAGCGGGCGCGGGAGAATGAGTACGCGGGACATCAAAGATTTGCGTCCATCCGGTCAGACCAAGACCATGACACCAGAAACCGATACGGCGACCACCCAGATCGAACTGACGTTCGAGGACAATCGTCTCGCCTCGGCGCTGTTCGGACAATACGGACAGAACCTCGCGCTGCTCGAGCGCCGGCTCGGCATCGTCGCGGAGCAACGCGGCAATCAGGTGTCGATCAGCGGATCGCGCGCGGCCTGCGAACAGGCGCGGCGCATCCTCGATGACCTTTATGCGCGGCTGCAGCGTGGACAGGATATCGTCTCCGGCGATGTCGACGGCGCGATCCGTCAGGCATTGGCGCAGGGTTCGCTGTTCGATTTCGCGCCCGGCGAGCCGCGCCCGAATTTCGAGGAGATCAATCTGCGCAAGCGGCCGGTGCGTGCGCGCACCGCGGCGCAGGACAATTATATCCGCACCCTCAAGCGCCATCAGCTCACCTTCGGCACCGGCCCGGCCGGCACCGGCAAGACCTGGCTCGCGGTCGCCTATGCGATCCAGCTTTACGAGCGCAAGGAAGTGGACCGCATTATCTTCACGCGGCCGGCAGTGGAAGCCGGCGAACGGCTCGGCTTCCTGCCCGGCGACATGCGCGAGAAGGTTGATCCGTATCTGCGGCCGATCTTCGATGCGCTGTCCGATCTGATGGATCAGCGCGTCGTCGCGCGCGCGCTGGAGGATGGTGATATCGAGATCGCGCCGCTCGCCTTCATGCGCGGCCGCACGCTGGCGAACGCCGCGATCATCCTCGACGAGGCGCAGAACACTACGTCGATGCAGATGAAGATGTTTCTCACCCGCCTCGGCGAGAACAGCCGCATGATCGTCACCGGCGATCCGACGCAGATCGACCTGCCGGCAGGACAGATCTCCGGTCTGTCGGAAGCGTTGCGGCTCCTGCAGGGCGTCGAGGGCATCGGCGTCGCCGCGTTTAGCGCCGAGGACGTGATCCGGCATGAACTGGTGTCGCGCATCGTCGCGGCCTACGACCGCGCTGCTCCCGCCCGCACCACGCGCGGCAAAGAAGCCCGCGACAAGGAATGAGCGGTACCATCGACATTCTGGTGAACTCGGCGCGCTGGCGCGCGCAGCCGCGCGCCAAGCGGACGATCCGCGCCGCCATCGATACGGCAGCGGCGGCCACACGCCGCAAGAACTTCGAGGTCTCGGTGATGCTCACCCATGACCGCGCGATCCGCGTGCTCAACCACGAATGGCGCGGCTTCGACAAGGCCACCAACGTGCTGTCGTTTCCCGCCGCGCAGGCTCCCGGTCAAGGGAATAGCGCAAAGCAGCCGCTGCTGGGCGATATCGTCATTGCCTACGAGACCCTCGCGCGCGAGGCGAAGGCCGAACACAAGGCTTTTCTCCATCACCTGTCGCATCTGACGGTGCATGGATTTCTGCACCTCATCGGCTACGATCACGTCATGAGTCGGCAAGCCGAGACGATGGAAGCGCTCGAGCGCAGAATTCTGGCCCGGCTGGGCATTGCCGACCCCTATGCGGACGCGGAGCGGTCGCATGCCTGATCGCCCGCCCACCGATACGCCCGGGCAACCTTACGAGCCGCGCCATCTACCGGTCGTCATCGGCAATGGTGATCACGGCAATGGCGGCTGGCTGCGGCGCGTGCTGCGCACGCTATTCGGCCGCAAGACGGAAGCGACCCGCGCCGAACTCAAGGACGTGTTGGAAACTGACGACGCTAGTGGCTTCTCGCCGATCGAGCGGACGATGCTGGCGAACATCCTCGCCTTGCGCGAACGCCGCATCAGCGACGTGCGCGTGCCGCGCGCGGATATCGTCGCCGTGCAGCAGGACATTTCGCTCGGCGAATTGATCCGCGTGTTCGAGAAGGCGGAGCATTCGCGCCTCGTCGTCTACAACGACACGCTCGACGATCCGATCGGGATGGTGCACATCCGCGATCTGATCGCCTTCATCACCGCGCGCGCCGCCGAGCCGCCGGCGAAACCGAGCAAGCGCAAGAAGCCGCTACCGGCAGGGCTCGACCTCAAATCGGTCGATCTGGCGATGCCGCTGTCGTCGGCGAAGATCGTGCGCGAGATGCTGTTCACGCCGCCGTCGATGCGCTGCATCGACCTCTTGGCGCGGATGCAGGCGACGCGCATCCATCTCGCGCTGGTGGTCGACGAATATGGCGGCACCGATGGGCTGATCTCGATCGAGGACATCGTCGAAGAGATCGTCGGCGACATCGGCGATGAACACGACGACGACGAAGCGCCAACCGTGGTGGCGCAGCCGGACGGCTCGTTCCTCGCCGATGCCCGCACCAATCTGGAAGACGTGACGCGCGTGGTTGGCCCCGATTTCGATCCCGGCGAGACCGCCGAGGACGTCGATACGCTTGGCGGCTATCTCAGCGCCCGCGCCGGCCGCGTGCCGGTACGTGGCGAGATCGTTCCCGGCCCCGAACAGTTCGAGATCGAGGTGGTCGATGCCGATCCGCGCCGCGTCAAGCGCGCGCGCATCTATCGGCTCAAGGACCGCCGCGACGCCGCCGCGCGACGCCGCGAGCCGGACGCCGTGCTTGCCGGGGTCGCGCCGCCTTCGCCGTTCGACGACAACAGCCCACCCTCCAAGACCGGACCGACGTGACGTTCAAGTGACGCTCAAACGCTGGCATCATGCAATCGTGCTGGCCTGGGGCTGGCGCCGCGCCGCCATCGCGCTCGCGGCCGGCGCCGCCTCGGCGCTCGCGGTCGCGCCGTTCAACGCCTGGCCGATCCTGTTTATCACCTTTCCGGTGCTGGTCTGGCTGATCGACGGCGCTGCCGCCGGCCGCACGCGCGGGCTGTGGTCTGCTGCCATCACCGGCTGGTGCTTCGGCTTCGGCTATTTCGTCGCCGGGCTTTACTGGATCGGTTACGCCTTCTTGGTCGACGCCAAGACCTTCGGCTGGCTGCTGCCGGTCGCGGTCGCGGGACTGCCCGCTTATCTCGCGCTGTTCACAGCAGCGGGACTCGCTGCCGCGCGGCTGATCTGGGTGCGCGGGCCGCTGCGCATCCTCGCGCTCGCGGTCACACTCACCATCGCCGAATGGCTGCGCGGCCACATGCTCACCGGCTTCCCGTGGAATCTGTTCGGCTATGCGCTGACGCAGCCGCTGGTGCTGGCGCAGAACGCGGCGCTGATCGGGATGTGGGGCATGACCTTCATCACTATCGCTGTCGTCGCATCGCCGGCCGTGCTCGTGGACGAACGCGCCGACACGCGGCATCCGTGGCGCACCCCGGCGCTCGCCGCGTTGACGCTCGTAGTGATGGCCGCCTACGGCACGCTGGCGCTGTGGGCGCATCCCACCGCACTGGTGCCGGGCGTGAAGCTCCGCATCATGCAGCCCAACCTGCCGCAGGACACCAAGTTCAACTATTCCGCCAAGCAGCAGGTGATGGACCGCTATCTGAAGCTGTCCGATCGCGCCACCGGCCCGCAGTCGAGCGGCGTCGCCGACGTCACGCATCTGATCTGGCCGGAATCGGCGTTTCCGTTTTTCCTGACGCGCGAGCCGGATGCGCTGGCGCAGATCGCAGACCTCTTGCCGGCGAGCACAGTGCTGATCACCGGCTCGGTGCGCGCGCCGGAAACCGTGCCGCCGAACGGCCGCATCACCCGCGCCTATAATTCTATTTACGCCATCGACGGCAACGGCTCGATTCTCGGCATCTACGACAAGGTTCACCTTGTTCCTTTCGGAGAGTACCTGCCGTTCCAGTCGCTGCTGGAAAAGCTCGGCCTGATGCAGCTCACCAAGGTCTCCGGCGGCTTTCTCGAAGGCGATCGCCGCCGGGTCATGACGACGCCGCGGGCGCCGCCGTTCTTGCCGCTGATCTGCTACGAGATCGTGTTTCCCGGCGTGCTACCGGCGAGCGAGCCTCGCCCTGGCTGGATGCTGAACCTGACCAACGACGCGTGGTTCGGCATCAGCACCGGTCCGTATCAGCACTTCCAGCAGGCGCGCGTGCGCGCCATCGAGGAGGGTCTGCCGCTGGTGCGCGCCGCCAACAACGGCATTTCCGCGGTGGTCGATCCGGCGGGCCGCATTATCGCGTATCTGCCGCTCGGCGCCGACGGCGTGCTCGATGCGCCGCTGCCCAAGGCGCTGCCGGCGACCGTCTATGCGCGGCTTGGTGACGCGCCCACCGCCCTTATCGTCCTCGCCGCACTCGGATGGGTGCTACGCCGGCGACGCGTTTATTGAAGCATCGCCGCCTAGATTAGGGGCCGCTCAGACTTGAAATTGTGAAAGAAGGCGGATGCAACCAAGCAGCCGATTCCGGTTGACGATGCCGGAAATACAGACATTCCGTCACACAGTTGCCATTTTTAAAATCAGGCTTGCGACAAATACTTCAATTCAAAGAGAAATCGGGAAGTATAACTTAAATTTATGCTGCTGAGCGCAAGTCGTTGCCGTAAGACAACCATTGCGTTCTCCCCGCAGATATGGACAGTGCCGACAATAAAAAATGACGTAGTCGGGCGCACGGACACCAGGAGAAGAAATTGTATGGCCAAGAAAGCGCCCAACCCGATCGACAAGCATGTGGGCAGCCGCGTGCGCATGCGGAGAATGATGCTTGAGATGAGTCAGGAGAAGTTGGGCGACGCGCTCGACCTGACCTTTCAGCAGATTCAGAAATACGAAAAAGGCACCAACCGGATTGGCGCCAGCCGCCTGCAACAGATTTCCAGCATTCTCCAGGTTCCGGTGTCGTTCTTCTTCGAAGGCGCGCCCGCGACCGGCCATGAAGTGGACGGCCTCAGCGAAGCACCCTCCCCCGCTTATATCTCCGACTTCCTCGCGACTTCGGACGGCCTTGCGCTGACGCGCGCCTTCGTCCGAATCAAGGATGCCAAGCTGCGGCGGCGCATCGTCGATCTCGTCGAGGAAATGGCGGGCGACGACCAGAACGATCAATAAACATCGCGTTTATCCGCGCGCGCCAGCCCACCGCAACGCGGGCCGGAACGGAATCGGGTCAATCGGCGCCGTGGATTACGCCCACGGCAGCCCGCATCTTGACCTTGCGCGGGTCCGCTGCAAGAACACCCCGGATTCATAGTCAGAATTCTTTGGCGCGGATTGGCGCGCTTTCGGAGGGAGTGTCGGCAGTGGCGCACAAGAACTACCTGTTCACCAGCGAGTCGGTTTCGGAAGGCCATCCGGACAAGGTCAGCGACCAGATCTCGGATGCGATCCTCGACGCGTTCCTCGAACGCGACGTCAAACTCGGCATCGCCGATGACAGCCAGGTGAACACGCGGCTCGGCTGCGAAACCCTGACCACCACCAACAAGATCGTCATCGCCGGCGAAGGTCGCGGCCAGTTCTTCCGTGACATCCACGGCGTCTCCGTGGTCGATCGCGAAGCGATCACCGAAATCGCGCGCGGCGTGGTCAAGGATATCGGCTACGACCAGAACGGCTTTTCCTATCACGGCGCGGACGTGGAAGTGCTGTTGCACGGCCAGTCACCCGACATCGCCATGGGCGTCAACGCCAAGAAGAAGAAGGGCGGCGAGGAGGAAGGCGCGGGCGACCAGGGCATGATGTTCGGTTTCGCCTGCAACGAGAGCGAGGTCTACGAAAAGAACTCGTTCATGCCGGCGCCGATCTATTTCTCGCACAAGATCCTCAAGGTGCTGTCCGACAAGCGCCGCTCCAAGTCGCTCGCCGATCTGCAACCCGACGCCAAGAGCCAGGTCACGGTGCAATATGTCGACGGCAAGGCCATCGGCTGCACCAAGGTCGTTGTCTCGACCCAGCACAATGAGAAGAGCCGCAACGGCAAGAAGTATTCGCCGGGCCTGATCAAGGAGATGATCGGCGCCGCCGTCGAGTCCGCGCTGCCGAAGGGCTGGATGCCGAAGCGCCCGTCCGACTTCCTGGTCAATCCGACCGGTAACTTCGTCGTCGGCGGTCCGGATGGCGACTGTGGCCTCACCGGCCGCAAGATCATCGTCGACACCTATGGCGGTTACGCCCCGCACGGCGGTGGCGCGTTCTCCGGCAAAGACCCGACCAAGGTGGACCGCTCGGCCGCATACGCCGCGCGCTATCTCGCCAAGAACGTCGTCGCTGCTGGTCTCGCAGACCGCTGCACGATCCAGATCGCCTATGCGATCGGCGTCGCCGAGCCGATGTCGTTCCTGGTCGACACTCATGGCACCGGCCAGGTCGACGAGCGCAAGCTCGAGAAGATCCTGCCGCAACTGTTCCGGCTCACGCCGACCAATATCCGCCGCACGCTCAAGCTCAACCGGCCGATCTACCGCCGCACCGCTGCTTACGGCCACTTTGGCCGCGCGCCGGACAAGGACGGCGGCTTCTCGTGGGAAAAGACGGATCTCGCCGCGCAGATCAAGAGCGCCGTGCGTTAAGCCGTATCAGGATCAAAAGCTCCGAAAATGGCCGGCTCGCCCGGCCATTTTCTTTTGCGCTAAGATTCCATCAATGACCGCCGACCCCAAAGAACCCCGCGCTTTCTTCGGCCGTCGCAAGGGGCATCCCCTGCGCGACGGACAGGCGGCGCTGTTCGAGACATTGCTGCCGCAACTTGCGCTCGATCTGAAACACCCCGCGCCGGCCGACCTGCGCACACTCTTCGCCACGCCTGTCAACGACGTGCGGATGGAAATCGGATTCGGTGGCGGCGAGCATCTGATTGCGCAGGCGACGCAACATCCCGACATGGGCTTCATCGGCGTCGAGCCGTTCGTCAACGGCATGGCCAAGGCGCTGGCGGCGATCGACGCCGCCGGCCTGCGTAATATCCGGCTGCATTTCGCCGATGCCGCCGTGCTGCTGCCGTGGCTGCCGCCGGCATCGCTGGCGCGCATCGATCTGCTCTATCCCGATCCGTGGCACAAGCGGCGGCACTGGAAACGCCGCTTCGTGCAGACGGAATCGCTGCAAGCACTGGCGCGGCTCGTGCGCGCGGGCGGCGAATTCCGCTTCGCCACCGACATTCCGCATTATGCCGGATGGACGCTGGCGCGCGTGCTGCGCTCGCCGGACTTCGCGTGGACCGCGCAGACCGCCGCCGACTGGCGCGAGCCGTGGCCCGGTTTCGTGCGCACGCGCTATGAGGCGAAAGCGATTCGCGAGGGCCGCACGCCGGCCTATTTTATTTTTCGAAAAGACGCTGCCGCAGGGACGCATAGCGCGCGTTAAGTGCAGACCGCCTTAGCACACACCGCTCAAGCGCCTGGCCGCAACTGCCAGAACCGCACCACGCGCTGCGCGGTCGTGGCGGTGAGCTTGTCGAAATTGTCCCGCGCGGATTCCATGCCCTGCGTCGAGGTGCCTTTGCCGCCCGGCCGCACGCCGATGATCGCCCGCACCGTCTCCCAGGAGAATCCGGCGGCACGACCGAGGATCAGGATCGGGTCTGGCCGTTCACCGGCCAGCAAACGGTCGATCACATCGACCGGCACCGCGCACAACACCGACAGCGCGGCGATCGTCTCCTCATAGCTCTGCCCTTGCGCGTACCCGGCAAGCTCGCGTTCGCCGAGCAAGCCGTCGGCGTGAAGCCGACGCATCTGCTCCAAGGCGGCGGAATAATCGCGCGGCGCGACGCCGATCTTGGCGCCGACCTCGCCCGAGACGCGTTCGAGGATCGCGCGGATCTCGTCCTGGGTTTCCGGCCGCGCGCTCGCCAGCAGGCGGCGCTGTACTACATCGGTGGCCTTGATCAGCAGATCGCGGAACAAGCGCGGCGGAATATCGTTCCGGCTGCCGACCTTTTCCGCCAGCGCGTTGTCGTCCTGCGAGCGGGCGACCAGTTGCGCGAACGCATTGTTGGAGAGCTGCGCACCGGGATTGGCGGCGACACTGTAGGCGACGTTGCGGTCGCCCCGCTCCACCAGAATATCGCTCACTTTTTCGCTGATGCTGTCGCGGCCCGACAGCGCGAGCAGATGCGCCTGGCTCTTGGTCTCGGCGATGAATTTGAGATCGGGTTCGTCGAGCTGCGACGACAGCTTCAGCACTGGCCCGGCGACCGCGATATTGTCGTCATGGGCGAGGCGGCGCACCACACCAGCCGGGGCATTCGCCACCGGGGCCAGCGAGCGCGACAATTCCGCAAGCACCTGCGCCTCGATCTGCGTCACCAGACACAGCATCACGTCGTCGAACAGCGTGATGTGCTGGTCAGCGAATTGCGGCGCGCCGTCGAGGAACAGGGTCGTGACCTGGCGCAGCATCGTCGCACGCCGTTCCGGCGTGCCGTTCTGGATCACATCTTCCAGTTCGGGAATCAGCGATGCGGAAGCCGTCATGGAACTCTAAAAACACATACAGTCACAACATCAGGCGGCCGGAAACCCTGGATTCCGGCTGGCCGCTTTACGCAAATTTAGGCATGAAGGTCTGAACGAAGGGTTATCCGGGTTCCCCGCGCGCCGGCCAGACCGGCAGACCAACCTTGCGCGACGCCGGAAAACCGCTATATTCGCCACCGTAATCGACATTCTCACAATCCGATCGGGTTTGAGGGTGGGTCCTGCGGGGCCCGCCTTTTTTGTTACCGATTGCACAGAACCGATGGTCGACACCGAGACGACGCAACCTCTGACCGACGCGGCCGCTTTCGCGGAGCCGCGGCTCATTGTCGAGCCGGGCCTGCCGGCGCGGATCGCCGCGCTCGCCGAGCCGGTGCTGGAGAATCTGGGTTTCCGGCTGGTGCGCGTGCGCGTCACCGGCGAAGCCGGCTGCACCGTGCAGATCATGGCCGAGCGGCCGGACGGCACCATGTCGGTCGAGGATTGCGAGGCGGTGTCGCGCGATCTGTCGCCGGTGCTCGACGCCGCCGATCCCGTGGAAAGCGCCTACCGGCTCGAGATTTCCTCACCGGGCATCGACCGGCCGCTGGTGCGCAAATCCGATTTTGACCGTTACGCCGGCCACAGCGTCAAGATCGAGACCGCCGTGCCGGTGGAAGGCCGCCGCCGCTTCAAGGGCACGCTGCTCGGCACCGAGGGCGACGCCGCGCGCATCGAGCTCGACACCGACCGCAAACCTCAGCATGGCAAGCCCGGTGCCAAGCCGTCGAAGCATGCCAAGCGAGTGAAAGAGCCGGCAAAAGAGAAAGACGATAACAGCGACGAGATCGTCGAACTGCTGGTGAGCATAGCCGACATCAGTGAGGCCAAACTCGTTCTGACCGATGCGCTGATCACCGAAGCCCTGCGGCGCGCCAAGGCAGAGGGCCGCGCGCTCGACACCGAAACACCCGAAATCGCATCCCAAAGCGGCGAAACGCCGCGCAATCCATCCAAACCTTCCCGCAAGCACAAGCCTGCGGCGAGACATCGAGGAGACTGAACGATGGCTGTCAGCGCCAACCGGCTCGAACTGTTGCAGATCGCCGACGCGGTCGCGCGCGAGAAAGCGATTGATCGCGTCATCGTCATCGGCGCGATGGAAGATGCCATCGCCAAGGCCGCGCGCTCGCGTTACGGCGCCGAGACCGACGTGCATGCCGAGATCGATCCGAAGAACGGCGACCTCCGCCTCACCCGCCACATGCTGGTGGTCGAGACTGTCGAGAATCCGTCGAACCAGATCACCGTGGAAGACGCGCGCCGCCGCCATCCGGCCGCGGAGGTCGGCGACGTGATCGCCGATCCGCTGCCGCCGCTGGAATACGGCCGCATCGCTGCGCAGTCGGCGAAGCAGGTGATCGTGCAGAAGGTGCGCGAGGCCGAACGCGACCGGCAATATGCGGAATACAAGGACCGCATCGGCGAGATCGTCAACGGTGTCGTCAAGCGCGTTGAATACGGCAACGTGGTGGTCGATCTCGGCCGTGGTGAAGCCATCATTCGGCGCGACGAGATGCTGCCGCGTGAAACGCTGCGCAACGGCGACCGGGTGCGCGCCTATATCTACGACGTGCGTCGCGAGCCACGCGGCCCGCAGATTTTCCTGTCGCGCACACATCCGCAGTTCACCGCCAAGCTGTTCGCCCAGGAAGTGCCGGAAATCTATGACGGCATCGTCGAGGTGAAGGCGGTCGCCCGCGATCCCGGCTCGCGCGCCAAGATCGCCGTGATCTCGCGCGATTCGTCGGTCGATCCGGTCGGCGCCTGCGTCGGCATGCGCGGTTCGCGCGTGCAGGCCGTGGTCAACGAGCTGCAGGGCGAGAAGATCGACATCATTCCGTGGTCGGCCGACACGCCGACCTTCGTCGTCAACGCGCTTGCGCCCGCTGAAGTCGCCAAGGTCGTGCTCGACGAGGACAAGAACCGTATCGAGGTGGTGGTGCCAGACGCGCAGCTTTCGCTCGCCATCGGCCGCCGCGGCCAGAACGTGCGTCTCGCCTCGCAGCTCACCGGTTGGGATATCGATATCCTCACCGAACAGGAAGAATCCGAGCGCCGTCAGGCCGACTTCGAGAACCGGACCAAGGTGTTCGTCGATGCGCTCAATCTCGACGAAGTGGTCGGCCAGTTGCTCGCCTCCGAAGGCTTCTCCTCGATCGAGGAGTTGGCGATGGTGGAAGAGAAGGAAATCGCCAGCATCGAAGGCTTCGACGAAGAGACCGCGCAGGAACTGCAGCAGCGCGCACGCGAATATCTCGAACAGCAGGACGCCGAGCTTGACGCCCGCCGCAAGGAGCTGGGCGTCGCCGACGACCTCACGGACGTGCCGGGCATCACCGGCCGCATCCTGGTCGCGCTCGGCGAGAACGACGTGAAGTCGGTCGAGGATCTGGCCGGCTGCGCCACCGACGATCTCGCCGGCTGGAGCGAGCGTAAGGACGGCGAGGTCACCCATCACAAGGGCTATCTCGACGGTCTCGGCGTGCCGCGCGACGAAGCGGAGGCGCTGATCATGCAGGCCCGCGTCAAGGCCGGCTGGATCAGCGAGGCCGATCTCGCCAAACCGGCGGAAGACGAAGCCCCGGCCGAGGAAGCCGGGGAGCCGGCCTGAGCCCAAGAACGAGAGCGCAAAGACCCGATCGGGAGACATCGACCGCCGTGCTGGCTGTGACCCCCACGACCGAGGACCTGGACCGCGGGCCGAAATCCGGCACCGCGGTCGAGCGCCTGTGCGCGGTCACACGGGTGACGCAGCCGACCGACGCGATGATCCGCTTCGTCCGCGCGCCGGATGGCGCGGTCATCCCCGACGTGAAGCGCAAGCTGCCCGGCCGTGGGCTCTGGGTCACCGCGACCCGCGCGACCGTGGCCGAAGCGGTCAAACGCAACGTGTTTGCCCGCGGCTTCAAGGCCGAAGTCCGCCCGGCAGGCGATTTGGCCGCTTTGACGGAAAAGCTGCTGGTGCAGTCAGCCCTCGACGCGCTGGCGATGGCCGGCAAGGCGGGGCTGGCGCTCCATGGCGCCGCCAAGGTCGAAAATGCCCTGTCCCGCGGCCAGGCGGTGGCGATTCTTCACGCCCAGGACGGCGCGGAGGATGGAAAACGCAAGATAAATGCCTATTTGCGGGGTGGTTCCGCCGACCTGCCGGTGATCGAGGCGTTTTCGGTCGAACAATTGGATTTGGCACTCGGGCGCGCAAATGTGGTACATGCAGCCCTGCTCGCCGGCCCCGCGACAACCACCTTCGTAGCACGCGCTTCGCGCCTTGCGCGGTTTTGTGCGCCTGACGAACCAAATCATCATGGGGCGCCACGCGCGGACGCCTGAGTTTTGAGGATCGGAATCGTAACGGAATGACTGAGACCAAGAACCCCGGTGAGAAGAAACTCAGCGCCCCCGGCAAGCTGACGCTGAAGCCGCGGACCGAAACCGGCGTGGTGCGCCAGAGCTTCAGTCACGGCCGCAGCAAGCAGGTCGTGGTCGAGACCGTGAAGCGCCGCAGCGTCGGCGGCTCCGCCGCCGCGCCCGCGCCCGCTCCGAAGCAGGAAGCGCCGGTCGTCGCCGCGCCGAAGAAAGCCGCAGTTGCCAAACCGGCCGCCGCGCCGGCACCGAAGCCGTCCGGCGTCGTGCTGCGCACGCTGACCGACGAGGAGCGCAATGCGCGCGCCGCCGCGCTCGCCGATTCCAAGCTGCGTGACGCGGAGGAGCGTCGCATCGCCGAGGAAGAAGCCGCGCGCCGCGCCATCCGCGAAGCCTCCGAACGCGAGGAGCGCGAAAAGGCCGAAGCACGCAAGCGCGAGGAAGAAGACCGCCTCAAGAAGGAAGAAGAATCCAAGCGCAAGGCCGGCGAAGTGGCCAAGAAACGTCTCGGCGCCGACGAGCAGCCGAAGCGTCCGGCCGCCGCGCCGAAGCTCACGCTGGAAGCCGAAGAAGAGGAAGCACCGCGCCGCCGTCCTGGTGGTGGTGCCGGCCCGCGGCCGGCGACACCCGCTCGTCCCGCCGCGCCGCGTCCCGGCGCCGAGAAGCAGCGCGGCCGTCTGACGCTGGTCAACGCGCTCAACGCCGGCGAAGTGCGCGAGCGTTCGGTCGCCTCGTTCCGCCGCCGCACCCAGCGCCTGAAGGGTCACGCCTCGAACGAGCCGAAAGAAAAAATCGTTCGCGAAGTGACGATCCCGGAAGCGATCACGATCTCCGATCTCGCCAACCGCATGTCGGAACGCGCGGTCGACGTCATCCGCTTGCTGATGAAGCAGGGTCAGATGGCGACCATCAACGACGTGATCGACGCCGACACCGCGCAACTGATCGCCGAAGAGCTTGGCCACACGGTCAAGCGCGTCGCCGAATCCGACGTCGAGGAAGGCCTGTTCGACGCGGCCGACGAGGAAGGCAATCTCGAGCCGCGCGCGCCGATCGTCACCGTCATGGGTCACGTCGACCACGGCAAGACCTCGCTGCTCGATGCGATCCGCTCGGCGGAAGTCGCCTCTGGCGAAGCCGGCGGCATCACCCAGCATATCGGCGCCTATCAGGTGACCGCGCCGGGCGGCCAGAAGATCACCTTCATCGACACGCCCGGCCACGCGGCGTTCACCTCAATGCGCGCCCGCGGCGCCAAGGTCACCGACATCGTCGTGCTGGTGGTCGCCGCCGACGACGGTGTGATGCCACAGACCGTCGAAGCGATTGCCCACGCCAAGGCGGCGAAGGTGCCGATCATCGTCGCCATCAACAAGATGGACAAGCCGGACGCGAACCCGACGCGCGTGCGCACCGACCTGTTGCAGCATGAGATTCAGGTCGAATCGCTCGGCGGCGATGTGGTCGACGTCGAAGTGTCGGCGCTCAAACACCTGCATCTCGACAAGCTTCTGGAAATGATCGGCCTGCAGGCCGAACTGCTCGATCTCAAGGCCGATCCGGCACGTGCCGCCGAAGGCACCGTGATCGAAGCGAAGCTCGATCGCGGTCGCGGCCCGGTCGCCACCGTGCTGGTGCAGCGTGGTACGCTCAATGTCGGCGACCTGATCGTCGCCGGCGCCGAATGGGGCCGCGTGCGCGCACTCGTCTCCGACACCGGCGCCAATGTAAAATCAGCCGGTCCGTCGATGCCGGTCGAGGTGCTTGGCTTCTCCGGCATGCCGGAAGCCGGCGACCGCCTCGCCGTGGTCGAGAACGAGGCCCGCGCCCGCGAAGTCACCGACTATCGCGCCCGCCAGAAGCGCGAGAAGCAAGCCAACCGCGCGATGACGATGCGCGGCTCGCTCGAGCAGATGATGCATCAGCTCAAGGACAGCGGCGCCAAGGAAGCCGCGATGATCGTCAAGGCCGACGTGCAGGGATCGCTGGAAGCGATCATCGGCGCGCTCGACAAGCTCGGCACCGAGGAAGTCACCGCGCGCGTTCTGCACGGCGGCGTTGGCGGCATCACCGAATCCGACGTCACGCTGGCGCAGGCCTCGGGCGTGCCGATCATCGGCTTCAACGTCCGCGCGCACAAGGAAGCGCGCGAGGCGGCGGAGCGGGCCGGCATCGAAATCCGCTACTACAACATCATCTACGATCTGATCGACGACGTGAAAAAGGCCATGTCCGGCCTGCTCGCGCCGACGCTGCGCGAAACCATGCTCGGCAACGCGCAGATCCTGGAGGTGTTCAACATCTCCAAGGTCGGCAAGATCGCCGGCTGCCGCGTCACCGACGGCACCGTAGAGCGTGGCGCCAATGTGCGCCTGATCCGCGACAACGTCGTCATCCACGAGGGCAAGCTCTCACAGCTCAAGCGCTTCAAGGATGACGTCAAGGAAGTCGCGAGCGGCATGGAATGCGGCATGGCGTTTGAAGCCTATCAGGACATGCGCGCCGGCGACGTGATCGAATGCTACCGCGTGGAGCAGGTGCAGCGCAGCCTGTGAGTCCAAGTCTCACGGTTTCGTTTTAACGGTCTCCACTTTTACTCTCCGTCATGGCCGGGCTTGTCCCGGCCATCCACGACTTGTGAAAAAGCAAGACGTGGATGCCCGGCACAAGGCCGGGCATGACAGCAACGATGTTGACTCATGTCACGCAACAAGAAATCCAGACACGACAACGGCCCGAACGCCTCGCAGCGGCAGTTGCGCGTCGGCGAACTGATCCGTCACGCCATCGCGGAAATGCTGACCCGCGGCGATATCCACGATCCGGTGATCGAGAGGCATCTGATCACCGTGCCGGAAGTCGCCGTCACCGCCGACCTGCGGCTCGCGACGATCTATGTCATGCCGCTCGGCGGCCATGACGCGAAGCCGGTGCTCGACGCGCTCGAGCGCAACAAGAAATTCCTGCGTGGCGAGATCGCGCATCGCATCAATCTGAAATTCGCGCCGGATATCCGCTTCCGCATCGACGAGCGGTTCGACGAGGCGGAGCGCATCGAACGGCTGCTGCGCTCGCCCGACGTCGCGCGCGACCTGAAGGACAAGGACGGCGACGATGAGTAAGGACGCGGGCCCTTCAGCCGCTTCGCCTGACGCCCCTCACCCCAACCCTCTCCCGCAAGCGGGAGAGGGAGCGCAGACGTGCAAGCCGAAGCAGCAATTCCGCCGCGACAAGCGCGACGTGCACGGCTGGATCGCGCTCGACAAGCCCGTCGGCATGACCTCGACGCACGCGGTGTCGGTGATCCGCCGCCTGTTCTCGGCGAAAAGCGCAGGACACGCCGGCACGCTCGATCCGCTGGCGTCGGGCTGCCTGCCGATCGCCATGGGCGAGGCGACCAAGACCGTCCCGTTCGTGATGGACGGCCGCAAGACCTACACCTTCACCGTGCGCTTCGGCGAGGAGCGCGACACCGACGACGCCGAGGGCAAAGTGATCGCCTCCAGCGATGCCCGTCCCACGGCCGAGGCGATCCGCGCCCTGCTGCCGCAGTTCATCGGCCGGATCGAGCAGGTGCCGCCGAAATTCTCGGCCCTGAAAATCGCCGGCGAGCGCGCCTACGACCTCGCCCGCGACGGCGAGGAGGTGGTGCTGGCGGCCCGGCCGGTGGAGATCGACCGGCTGGAACTTTTAGGAATGCCGAACCCCGACCATGCTGAATTGATCGCCGAATGCGGCAAAGGCACCTATGTCCGGGCCATTGCGCGGGATTTGGGCCGGAAACTGGGCTGTTTCGGCCATGTGTCGGTGCTGCGCCGGGAGGCGGTCGGCGGGTTCCGGCCGAACCTCATGATTTCGCTGGAACATTTGGAGGCGCTGTGCCATAGAGCGGCCGCCGGCGAGCTGTCGCTCGCCGATGCGCTTTTGCCTGTCGAGACCGCGCTGGACGACATCCCGGCGCTGGCCATTGGCCAGGCAGACGCGGTGCGGCTCAAAAGGGGCCAATCCGTTTTGGTGCGCGGACGGGACGCTCCCATCATCCGCGGCACGGTCTATGTCACGTCAGCCGATCGTCTGATCGCGCTCGCCGAGATGGACCGCGGCGAAATCATCCCCAAGCGCGTGTTCAATCTCGCCGGCCTCGTTGGCAGCGCCGGCAAACGGTAAAGGATCGACCGATGTCGATTACGGCTGAACGTAAAGCGGAAGTCATCAAGACGAACGCGACCAAGAAGGGCGACACCGGGTCGCCGGAAGTGCAGGTCGCGATCATTTCCGAACGCATCAACAATCTGACCGAGCACTTCAAGAAGCACACCCACGACAACCATTCGCGTCGCGGTCTGCTCAAGCTCGTGTCGCAGCGCCGGCAGCTGCTCGACCATCTCCGCCGGACCGACGAGCAGCGTTACAAGACGCTGATCGACAAGCTCAATATCCGCCGTTAGCGGAACTACGACGCGCGGGACCGTCCCGCGCGTTTTTCGTGAGCGGGCGCACGGTGCGGCCGCTCTCATCTGTCGGCAATCGCAAGTGCATTGATCCGGATTGCCGATCTCACCGGGCGACAGGGTCGCCCAGGGTCCAGTCCATGAAGCCACGGCAGGATCGCCGGACGCTGTCACGGTCGCGCATCGCGCGGCAGCGTCTCGCCGTCTTGCTTTGGCTTTCGGGCCGACCCGACACCATGAAAGACCACATCCATGTTTAAGACTCACCGAGTCGAACTCGACTGGGGCGGGCGCACGCTCACGCTGGAAACCGGCAAGATCGCCCGCCAGGCCGACGGCGCCGTGCTGGCGACCTATGGCGCCACCACCGTGCTCGCCACCGCCGTCGCCGCGCATTCGCCGCGCGAGGGCGTCGACTTCCTGCCGCTGACCGTCGACTATCAGGAAAAGTATTATGCCGCGGGCCGCATTCCCGGCGGCTACTTCAAGCGCGAAGGCCGGCCGACCGAGAAGGAGACGCTGGTCTCGCGTCTGATCGACCGTCCGATCCGTCCGCTGTTCGCCGACGGCTGGCGCAATGAAACGCAGGTGATCGTCACCACGCTGTCGCACGACCTCGAGAACGATCCCGACATTCTGGCGATGGTCGCGGCCTCCGCCGCGCTGACGCTGTCGGGCGTGCCGTTCATGGGTCCGATCGGCGCCGCGCGCGTCGCCTTCGTCGATGGCGAATATGTACTGAACCCGACTCTCGACGAGATGAAGGACGCGCAGCTCGATCTCGTTGTCGCCGGCACCAGCGACGCCGTGCTGATGGTCGAATCCGAAGCCAAGGAGCTCACGGAAGAGATCATGCTCGGCGCCGTGATGTTCGGCCACAAGCATTTCCAGCCGGTGATCAAGGCGATCATCGAGCTCGCGGAAAAGGCGGCGAAGGAGCCGCGCGATCACGAAGTGCCGGATGAAAAGGCGCTGGAATCCGAAATTCTCGGCCTGATCGAGAAGGATCTGCGCGCGGCCTACGCGATCCCGGCGAAGCTCGAGCGTTACGCCGCCGTCGGCGCCGTCAAGCAGAAGGTGATGGAGCACTACTTCCCGGCCGGCGCAGAGAATCCGAAGGTCACCAAGCTGCGCGTCGCGGGCGTGTTCAAGGAAGTCGAAGCCAAGATCGTCCGCTGGAACATCCTCGACACCAGCCGCCGCATCGACGGCCGCGATCTCAAGACCGTGCGCAACATCGTCGCCGAAGTCGGCGTGCTGCCGCGCACCCACGGCTCCGCGCTGTTCACCCGCGGCGAGACCCAGGCGCTCGTCGTCACCACGCTCGGCACCGGCGAGGACGAGCAGTGGATTGACGCGCTGCAGGGTAGCTACAAGGAAACCTTCCTGCTGCACTACAACTTCCCGCCCTACTCGGTCGGTGAGACCGGCCGTCTCGGCGGCACCAAGCGGCGCGAGATCGGCCACGGCAAGCTCGCCTGGCGCGCGATCCATCCGCTGCTGCCGAAGGCCGAGGAATTCCCGTACACGCTGCGCGTGGTCTCGGAGATCACCGAGTCCAACGGCTCCTCGTCGATGGCCAGCGTCTGCGGCGCATCGCTGTCGCTGATGGATGCGGGCGTGCCGCTCAAGCGTCCGGCGGCGGGCATCGCCATGGGTCTGATCCTCGAAGGCGACCGCTACGCGGTGCTCTCCGACATTCTCGGCGACGAGGATCACCTCGGCGATATGGACTTCAAGGTGGCGGGGACCGACCAGGGCATCACGTCGCTGCAGATGGACATCAAGATCGCCGGCATCACCGAGGAGATCATGAAGGTCGCGCTTGGCCAAGCCAAGGACGGCCGCCTGCATATCCTCGGCGAGATGAGCAAGGCGATCTCAGCCGCGCGCGCCGAACTCGGCGAGCACGCGCCGCGCATCGAGACCTTCAAGATCCCGACCGACAAGATCCGCGAAGTAATCGGCACCGGCGGCAAGGTGATCCGCGAGATCGTCGAGAAGACTGGCGCCAAGATCAATATCGAGGACGACGGCTCGGTGAAGGTCGCGTCGGCCGACGGTGAATCGATCAAGGCGGCGATCAACTGGATCAAGTCGATCGCCTCCGATCCGGAAGTCGGCCAGATCTACGAAGGCACCGTGGTCAAGGTGATGGACTTCGGCGCGTTCGTGAACTTCTTCGGCGCCAAGGACGGCCTCGTGCACATCAGCCAGCTCGCGGCGAACCGCGTGCAGAAGACCTCCGACGTCGTCAAGGAAGGCGACAAGGTCAAGGTCAAGCTGCTCGGCATGGACGAGCGCGGCAAGGTGCGTCTGTCGATGAAGGTTGTCGATCAGACCACTGGCGAAGATCTCGAAGGCAAGCAGGAACAGGCTGCCGGCTGATTGCCGTCAGACGATCCAAAACGAAAGGGCGGCCCGCGGGCCGCCCTTTTTATTTGGTCATGGTATTTAGGTCATGACGCCGCGAGCCGCCGCAGCGCATCCGGCGCCGCGGGCGCGACGCCGAGCGCATCGACGATCACGTCGCCGAGCGCCATGAAGTCGGCGACCCGCGGCGAGGTGCGGCGCCACACAAGCCCGATCAGCCGCGCTGGCTCCGGCGCACTGAACCGCATCACCCGCACGCGTTCGTCGCGCAGCTCCACATCGACGGCGATCTCCGGCATCAGCGTCACGCCGTAACCGTTGGCCACCATCTGCGTCACCGTGGCGAGGCTGGTGGCGCCGAGCCGCGCCGGCGTCGCTGATACGGAGGACATCGGCACACCCGCGTCGCGGCGGCTCACGGCGCAGAACGCCAGCGCCTGATCGCGCAGACAGTGTCCTTCTTCCAGCAGGATCAGTTCGCTTGGATCGACATCGCGCGGGCTGACGGGCGCGTCGCCGCGCGGTGCGCGCTTGGCGGGCAATGCGAGCAGGAAGCGATCCTCGAACAGCGGCTTCGCCTGCAGATCGGGGTTGTCGACCGGCAGAGCCAGCATCACCACGTCGAGCTGGCCGCGCGACAATTCGTCGAGCAGCACATGCGTCTGCGTCTCACGCATGTCGAGCGTCAGTTCGGGATAACGCTGCTGTAAAGCGGGCAGCACGCGCGGCAGCACATAGGGCGCGATGGTCGGGATCACGCCGAAGCGCAACGCGCCCGACAGCGGCCGTCCGCGATGCCGTGCCACCTCGACCAGATCGCGCGCCGCCGCGAGGATCAGGTCGGCGCGCTCCACCACTTCGCGGCCCGCTTCGGTGAAGCCGACTTCGCCGGGCCGCCGCTCCACCAGATCGACGCCGATCTCCCGCTCCAGTTCGCGGATCTGCATCGACAGCGCCGGCTGGGTCACGGCGCAGTCCTGCGCCGCCCGCCCGAAATGCCGCAGCCGGGCCAGTGCGCTCAAATAACGTAATTGTTTCAAGGTGATCATTCGATCAGTTTAACTGATCGCGACCGCTATTCAATACGATTAGACCTGATCCAAAGAACGGTCATAGACTTTTGATGAAGAGAGACGGGAGCACCGCTGATCCCCGAATCCCATTCACGCCCAACAGAGAAACGACGGGAGACAAAGATGGACGCCAAAACCGACGACAAGAGCGCGGGCAAATGCCCCTTCACCGGATCGCGCGGTCCCACCAATCGCGACTGGTGGCCTGACCATCTCGACATCCAGGTTCTGCACACCAATTCGAAGCTCTCCGATCCGATGGATGCAGGCTTCGACTATTCCAAGGAATTCCAGAGCCTCGATCTCAACGCGGTGATGAAAGACCTCAAGGCGCTGATGACCGACTCGCAGGAGTGGTGGCCGGCGGACTTCGGTCACTACGGCGGTCTGATGGTGCGTCTCGCCTGGCACTCGGCAGGCACCTATCGCATCACTGACGGTCGCGGCGGCGCCGGCGCAGGACAGCAGCGCTTTGCGCCGCTCAATTCGTGGCCGGACAACGTCAACCTCGATAAGGGCCGCCGGCTCCTGTGGCCGATCAAGCAGAAATACGGCCGCAAGCTGTCGTGGGCCGACCTGATGGTGCTGGCCGGCAACGCTGCACTCGAATCCATGGGCTTCAAGACCTTCGGCTTCGCCGGCGGTCGCGCCGACGTGTGGGAGCCGGAAGAACTCTATTGGGGACCGGAAGGCACCTGGCTCGGCGACGAGCGCTATTCCGGCGAGCGTCAGCTCAGTGAACCGCTCGGCGCCGTGCAGATGGGCCTCATCTACGTCAACCCGGAGGGGCCGAACGGCAACCCCGACCCGGTCGCCGCCGCGAAGGACATCCGCGAGACGTTCTTCCGCATGGCGATGAACGACGAGGAAACCGTGGCGCTGATCGCCGGCGGTCACACCTTCGGCAAGACCCACGGCGCGGGCGATGCGTCGCTGGTCGGACCGGCGCCGGAAGCCGCGGACCTTGAGGATCAGGGCCTCGGCTGGAAGAGCACGCATGGTAGCGGCATGGGCGCCGATGCGATCGGCGGCGGCCCGGAGGTGATCTGGACGCAGAAGCCCACCGAATGGAGCAACCTTTTCTTCAAGAACCTGTTCGAGAACGAGTGGGAGCTGACCAAGAGCCCCGCCGGCGCCAAGCAGTGGGTGGCGAAGAACGGCAAGGCCGACGTGCCGGATGCATTCGACAAGTCGAAGAAGCATCTGCCGATGATGCTGACCACCGATCTGTCGCTGCGCTTCGATCCCGAATACGGCAAGATCTCGCGGCGGTTCTATGAGAACCCGGATCAGTTCGCGGACGCGTTCGCCCGCGCCTGGTTCAAGCTGACCCACCGCGATATGGGTCCGCGCGTGCGTTACCTCGGCTCGATGGTGCCGAAGGAAGTGCTGATCTGGCAGGATCCGATCCCGGCCGTCGATCACAAGCTGATCGACGACAAGGACATCGCCGACCTCAAGGCGAAGATCCTCGCTTCGGGTCTTACCGTGTCGCAACTGGTCTCGGCCGCGTGGGCCTCGGCCTCGACGTTCCGCCGCTCCGACAAGCGCGGCGGCGCCAACGGCGCGCGCGTCCGTCTCGCGCCGCAGAAGGACTGGAAGGTCAACAATCCGGCGCAGCTCAAGACCGTGCTGCAAAAGCTCGAGGCGATCCAGAAGGAGTTCGGCAAGAAAGTCTCTCTCGCCGATCTGATCGTGCTTGGCGGCGCAGCGGCGGTGGAGAAGGCAGCGAAAGATGCCGGCGTCACCGCCAAGGTGCCGTTCATTCCGGGCCGTATGGATGCATCGCAGGACCAGACTGACGTCGACTCCTTCGCGCCGCTCGAGCCGCGTGCTGACGCCTTCCGCAATTATCTCAGCGGCCGGCAGTTCATGCACCCGGAAGAAGCGATGATCGACAAGGCGCAGTTGCTGACGCTGACCGGTCCGGAATTGACCGCGCTGCTCGGTGGCCTGCGCGTGCTCGGCGCCAATGCCGAGGATTCCAAGCATGGCGTCTTCACCAAGACGCCGGGCAAGCTGACCAACGACTTCTTCATCAACCTGCTCGACATGGGCACGGTGTGGTCAAAGAAGGGTGACGACCTCTACGAAGGCCGCGACCGCAAGACCAAGGCGGTCAAGTGGACCGGCACGCGCGTCGATCTGGTGTTCGGATCGCACTCGCAGTTGCGCGCGTTCGCGGAAGTCTATGCCTGCGCCGACTCCAAGGAAAAGTTCGTCAAGGATTTCATCGCTGCCTGGAACAAGGTGATGAACGCCGACCGCTTCGATCTGCCCGGCGAGACGCTGCGCGAAGGCGCGTAAGCGCCATCGACATGACAAACAAAAACGGCCGGGGAAACCCGGCCGTTTTTCTTGAGCATCGAGAAACCCGTCAAATCCTCATGGTGAGGAGCATCGTGAAACGATGCGTCTCGAACCATGCAGGCCGATGTGCTGCAACATAGGGGCCTTTCATCCTTCGAGACGGCGCTTCGCGCGCGCCAGTTCCCGATCACGAATTCCCGTTCTCGACCGCGCCACCGGCTTCCTTCAGCGCAGCGGGTTGCGGCATGGCGATGACGTTGTAGCCTGAATCGACAAAATGGATTTCGCCGGTGACGCCGCCCGACAGGTCCGAGCACAGATAGAACCCGGCGCCGCCAAGCTCGTCGAGCGTCACGCCGCGGCCGAGCGGCGAATATTTCTGCTGAAACGCGAACATGTAGCGCGCGTCGCCGATGCCGGCGCCGGCGAGCGTGCGGATCGGGCCGGCGGAGATAGCGTTGACGCGGATCTTCTGTGCACCGAAATCTACCGCGAGATAGCGCACCGACGCTTCGAGCGCGGCCTTGGCGACACCCATCACGTTGTAGTTCGGCATCGCGCGATCGCCGCCGTTGTAGGTCAGCGTGAGCATGCTGCCGCCGTTCGGCATCAGCGCCGCGGCGCGCCTGGCCGCTTCGGTGAAGGCATAGCAGGAGATCACCATGGTGCGCACGAAGTTCTCGCGCGTCGAATCCGCGTAGCGGCCCTTCAATTCGTTCTTGTCGGAGAAGGCGATGGCGTGGATCAGGAAATCCATCGTTCCCCACTTCGCCTTGATCTCGTCGAACACCTTGTCGACCGAAGCCACGTCCTCGACGTCGCACGGCAAAACGAGCGACGAGTTCACCGACTCGGCCAGCGGCTTTACCCGCTTCGCTAGCGCATCGCCCTGATAGGTGAAAGCGAGTTCGGCGCCATGCGCCGCCAGCGTGCGCGCGATGCCCCACGCGATGGAGTGATCGTTCGCGACCCCCATCACCAGGCCGCGCTTGCCTTTCATCAATTCCGACATCCCCAGATCCCCGAAAGTGTCACCACGCGCCGGCAAGGCTCACGCGTCGAGCCGCTTGAGCACGATCGACGCATTGGTGCCGCCGAACCCGAACGAATTGGACAGCACCGCGCCGAGCTTCACATTGTCCTGACGCGCGCGGACGATCGGCATATCGGCAAAAGCGGGATCGATATTTTCGATATTGGCGCTTTCGCAAATGAAGCCGTTGTTCATCATCAGCAGCGAATAGATCGCTTCCTGCACGCCGGTCGCGCCGAGCGAATGTCCGGTCAGCGACTTGGTGGCGGAGATCGGCGGGCACTTGCCGCCGAACACCTGGCGGATTGCTTCGATCTCCTTCTCGTCGCCGATCGGCGTCGAGGTGGCATGCGGGTTGATATAGTCGATCGGCAATTTGGCCGTTTCGATCGCCATCTTCATGCAGCGCATCGCGCCCTCGCCGGACGGTGCCACCATGTCATGACCATCCGAGGTCGCGCCGTAGCCGGCGACCTCGGCATAGATCTTCGCGCCGCGCGCCTTGGCGTGCTCGAGTTCTTCAAGCACCAGCACGCCGGCGCCGCCGGCGATGACGAAGCCGTCGCGATCCTTATCGTAGGCGCGCGAGGCTTTGGTTGGCTTGTCGTTATAGCCGGCGGACATCGCGCCCATGGCGTCGAACAGCACCGACATGGTCCAGTCGAGATCCTCGCAGCCGCCGGCGAAGACCATGTCCTGCTTGCCCCACTGGATCAGCTCGTAAGCGTTGCCGATGCAGTGGTTGGAGGTGGCGCAGGCGGACGAGATCGAATAGTTCACGCCCTTGATCTTGAACCAGGTGGCGAGCGTCGCCGAGGCGGTCGACGACATCGCCTTCGGCACCGCGAACGGACCGACACGCTTCGGCCCCTTGGTGCGCGTCGTGTCGGCGGCGTCGACGATGGCGCGCGCGGACGGGCCGCCGGACCCCATGACGATGCCGGTGCGCGGATTGGAGATGTCGCTCTCCTCGACGCCGGAATCGCGGATCGCCTGCTCCATCGCGACGTGGTTCCAAGCGCCGCCCTGACCGAGGAAGCGCATGGCACGGCGATCGACGGCACCGGCCGGATCGAGCGTCGGCATACCGAACACCTGGCACCGGAAGCCGAGCTTGGCGTATTCGTCGGAGAACGAAATGCCGGATTTGCCTTCACGCAGACTGGCCAGCACTTCCTGCGTGTTGTTTCCGATGGACGAGACAATGCCCATCCCCGTCACCACAACCCGTCTCATCCCTGCCTCACTGAGTTCGCACGCGCGTTGATGGGCCGTCCTGGCCGAAAGGATCGCAGGCGGCGGCGAGCCGCCGTCTGCGTCCATGAATATGGTCCAATGACATGGCCTGCGGAACACGCAGGCGCAAGTCTAAGAAGCCGGGTCATCGAAGGATTCTGGCGACCTCAGGCCGCCCCGGACGGCGCCGACGCGGCATCGTCGCGGAACAAGCCGACCTTGAGATCCTGGGCCTTGTAGATTTGCGTGCCATCCGCCGAAACCCAGCCGTCGGCGATCCCCAGCACCAGCTTGCCGCGCATCACGCGCTTGAGCTCGAGGCCATAGACCACCTTTTTCACGTTGGGCAGCACCTGGCCGGAGAATTTCAGCTCGCCGAGACCCAGCGCCCGGCCCTTGCCGGGCTGACCGAGCCAGCCGAGGAAAAAGCCCAGCAACTGCCACAGCGCATCGAGGCCGAGGCAGCCCGGCATCACCGGATCGCCCTTGAAATGGCAGCCGAAAAACCAGAGGTCCGGCCGCACGTCGAATTCGGCACGGACCAGGCCCTTGCCGTTCTCGCCGCCTTCTTCCGAGATTTCGGTGATGCGATCGAACATCAACATGGGCGGCAGCGGAAGCTGCGGATTGCCCGTTCCGAACAGTTCACCGCGGCCGCAGGCCAGCAGATCTTCATAGCCAAAGCTCGACGGCCGGCTGCCCATGGACGGTCTTTCCTCGCTGCGCATGATGGACGATGACGTCATTCATGCTGTCCTAACATACGGGGTCCACAGGGCAAAGATGGCGCCGGCACGGTGCCCGAGTATGGCGTCCGGCGGGCCCAGGCGGGCGGAAATTCCGCTTTAGAATCAATCAAAGGTGGCTCCTCCGACGTTGCGAAAGAGTTGCATCTAGAACCCGGCTTCGTATATGTTGCAGATGAAACGGCTTTGTGACTGACGCCGGGCCCTTGAAACCCGGATTGTTGAGCGTGACATGATGGATATGCGTACCAAGTTCGCCTCGTTGACCCACGTCGAGGATTCCGTGACGGCATCGACGACACATCCTTCCGATCTCACCGGCTGCCCGTGGCACGACGTGAAGTCCATGCTGCGGTCTGTTGGCCTGCGTCCCACACGGCAGCGCATGTCGCTTGGCTGGATCCTGTTCGCCAAGGGTGACCGGCACATCACCGCGGAAATGCTTTACGAGGAAGCAACCAAGGCGAAGGTGCCGGTGTCGCTCGCGACCATCTACAACACGCTGCATCAGTTCACCGAGGTCGGCCTGCTGCGTCAGGTCGCGGTCGAAGGCTCGAAGGCTTATTTCGACACGAATGCCTCGGAACATCACCATTTCTTCGTCGAGGACGCCAATCAGCTCGTCGATATTCCGGGCGCCGAGGTGATCGTCGACAAGATGCCGACCGCGCCGGAAGGCTACGAGATTTCGCGCATCGACGTCGTGGTGCGTCTGCGCAAGAAATAACGTCGAACACACTCCAGACATTCAGCCCGGCTTCGGCCGGGCTTTTTTCTGCCGTGACGGGCCCCGATTTTTTCGAGGGGCCGCATCGGCGCGCTTGCAGCTTTCACGCGGCTGTCGTCAACTTGCGCCAACAGGTCGCAGGGAGTGTCCACATGTCATCCTTCATCCGCCCGCTCATCCTTGCTGCCGCCCTCACCGGCTTTGCGGCGACCGCGCATGCCCAGGCGCTGGAGGACAAGCTCACTATCGTGACGTCCTTCTCCAAGGATCTCACCGTCCCGTTCGCGCAGGCGTTCGAGAAGAAGCACCCCGGCACCAAGGTCGAGGTGCAGAACCGCAATACAGCCGCGGCGGTCGCCTTCATCCGCGAAACCAAATCCAATCCGCCGGACATCATGTGGGCGTCGGCGCCGGATGCTTTCGAGGTGCTGAAGAAGGACAAGCTGCTGCAGGCTTACAAGCCGCAGGCGCCCGGCATCGCCGAGAAGGTCGGCTCCTATCCGGTCAACGACCCGGAGAATTTCTATACGGGCTTCGCCGCGTCTGGTTACGGCATCATGTACAACACGCGCTATCTGCGCGCGAACAGCCTGCCGGCACCGAAGGAATGGGACGACCTGAAGAAGCCGGTCTATGCCGGGCATGTTGGCATCTCCGCGCCATCGCGCTCCGGCACCACCCATCTCACCGTCGAAACGATGTTGCAGGGCGAGGGCTGGGAGAAGGGCTGGGCGACGTTGCTGGAAATCGGCGGCAACTTCGCGCAGGTGTCGGACCGTTCGTTCGGCGTGCCGGACGCGGTCAACAGCGGACAGTATGGCATCGGCATCGTCATCGACTTCTTCGGCCTGTCGGCGAAAGCGTCGGGCTTTCCGGTCGAGTTCGTCTATCCAACCGTGACCACGCTGGTGCCGGCCAATGTCGGCATCATCGCCAATGCGAAAAATCCGAACGCGGCAAAAGCCTTCGTCGAATTCCTGCTGTCGGACGAGGGCCAGCAACTGCTGCTCGATCCGAAGATCCAGCGACTGCCGGTGAAAGCCACCGCCTACGCCAAGGCGCCCGCCGGCTATCCCAATCCGTTCAAGGATGCCTCGCTCGGCGCGCGCGTGAAATTCGATGCCGACGTGTCGGAGGCACGCTATGCGCTGCTCAACTCGCTGTTCGATCGCATCATCACCTTCCGCCTCAAGGAATTGAATGCAGCATGGAAGGCGATCCACGAGGCCGAAGCGAAGGCGAAAAGCACCGAGGCAAAGCGGCTGATCGAGGAGGCGCGCCGCCTCGCCACCGCCGTTCCGATCGGCGACAAGGAGGCTACAGAGCCCGCCATCGCCGCCTCGTTCAAAGAGTTGAAGAAGGGCGAAAAGGCCGCCGGCCGTCAGGCCGAGTTCGAGGAGAAATGGGACAGCTTCGCCATCGCGCATTACACCGACGCCAAGGCGATGGCGGAGAAAGCGCTGGCGGCTAAGTAATCCCGCACGCATCGCCTTCCCATGAGCGCGCCGGCACTCGCCTCGACCTCACGCTCCGCGCGCAGCAGCGTCGGCCGAAAGCTCGCCGCCTATAACGCCAGCCCGACGCAGGCGCTCGCGCTTCTCGTTATCGCGCTGCTGCTGATCGCGTTCCTGGTGGTGCCTATCGTGCGGGTGATCGTCGTCGCCTTCACCGGCCCCGCCGGCGGTTTCAGCCTCGTGCATTTCGGCGACTTCTTCCGCACCGGATTGCTGCGTGAATCGTTCTGGAATTCGGTCTATGTCGGCGTGATGACGGTGGTGGTCGCGAGCCTGATCGCGGTTCCGCTGGCGACCCTGCTGTCGCGCTTCCAGTTTCGCGGCGCGGCACTGATCCACACGCTCGGCGTGCTGCCGCTGGTGATGCCGCCGTTCGTCGGTGCCATCGCCATGCAGCTCATCTACGGCCGCAACGGCACCATCAACCTGATCCTCGGCGATCACTTCGGATTCCGCATCCCGTTCATGGAGGGCCTGAACGGCGTGATCTTCGTCGAGGCACTGCACTACTTCCCGTTCATCCTGCTCAATCTCTCCGCCTCACTCGCCAATATCGACACCAGCATGGAGGAGTCGGCGCAGAATCTCGGCGCGTCCGGCTTCACGCTGTTCTCGCGCATCGTGTTTCCGTTGGCACTCCCCGGCTATGTCGCCGGCGCGGCGCTCGTGTTCGTCAAGGTGTTCGATGACCTCGCCACGCCGCTGCTGCTCAACGTCAACGCGATGCTGGCGCCGCAAGCATACTTGAAGATCACCTCGGTCGGCATCGCTGACCCGATGGGTTACGTCATCTCCGTCATCATGATCTGCGCCGCGCTCGGTGCCATGGCGATCTCGACACTCGCCTTGCGCCACATCGATTTCGCGACGACCCAACGCGGCGGTGGCGGGCTCGGCCGCCGCTCGCTCGGCCGGTTCGGCAATACGGTCGCCGCCGTGTTCGTCGTGCTGATCCTGCTCCTCGTATTGTCGCCGCATATCGGCATCTTCCTGCTCTCGATCGGCACCGTATGGTCGTTCGCCGAACTGCCGGACGGCTACACGCTCGCGCATTACGCCACCGTGTTCAGCGAGGCGCAGGGGCTGATCGGCAACACCGTGCTCTATTGCGGTCTCGCCGGACTGATCGATGTGATCATCGGCGCAGTGCTCGCTTATCTCGTCCTGCGCACGCGCCTTCCCGGCCGCAAGCTGGTCGAGCAAGTCGCACTGGCCGCCGTCGCCGTCCCCGGTCTGGTGCTCGGCATCGGCTTGCTGCGCACTTATTACGACGTGCATCTGCCGTTCACCGACGTGCCGTTCGCCACCTTCTGGCTGATGCTGGTGATCGCCTATGCGGTACGCCGCTTGCCCTATGCGCTCACCGCCGCCACGGCGGCGCTGCGACAACTGCATCTCAGCCTCGAAGAGGCGGCGGAAAATCTCGGCGCCGGCAAATTGTCGACGCTGTCGCGCATCGTCGTGCCACTGGTCACCGGCGGCCTGTTCGCCGGCTTCGTCACCAGCTTCGCCACCGCCGCGGTCGAGCTGTCGGCAACGCTGCTGCTGGTCGCCAGCGAACGCGACGCGCCGATCTCCTACGGCATCTATGTCTATATGCAGTCGGCGGCGGGGCGCGGCCCCGGTGCGGCATTGGGCGTCATCGCTGTCGTCACGGTTGCGATCGCGACCTATTGTGCGTATCGCCTGTCGGAGCGCGAACGCGACCGCCGCTCGCGTGGAGGATTGGCTGTATGACCCGCAGCGTCAGGATCGAGAACGTCAGCTTCGGCTACGGCGGAACGCCCGTGCTCGACGATGTCAGCCTCGACGTCGGCGCCGGCGAGTTCTTCGCGTTCCTCGGGCCATCCGGCTCGGGCAAGACCACGCTGCTGCGGCTGATCGCCGGCTTCGGCGAGCCGGCCTCGGGCCGCATTCTGATCGGCGACACCGACGTCACCGACCTGCCGCCATGGAAGCGCAATGTCGGCATGGTGTTCCAGAGCTATGCGCTGTGGCCGCACATGACGGTCGCCAAGAACGTCGCGTTCGGCTTGGAACGGCGCAAGCTCCCGCGCGCCGATATCGCCCGCAAGGTCGAGAGCGCGCTCGCGCTGGTCGGGCTCGCCGGCTATGCCGACCGCCGCCCGGCGCAATTGTCCGGCGGCCAGCAGCAACGCGTCGCGCTGGCGCGCACGCTGGCGATCGAGCCGGACGTGCTGCTGCTCGACGAGCCACTCTCCAATCTCGACGCCAAGCTGCGCGTCGAGATGCGTGCGGAGTTGAGACGGCTGCAGCGCAAGCTCGGCCTCACCGCGATCTACGTCACCCATGATCAGGAAGAGGCCAACGCCATCGCCGATCGCATCGCCGTGCTCGACGGCGGCAAAATCCAGCAGGTCGGAACGCCGGTCGCGCTTTACGATCATCCGGCCAACCGTTTTGTCGCGACGTTCCTCGGCACCGCCAATCTGGTGGAGGGACGGATCGCCGGCGACCGGTTCGAGAGCGACGGCTGGAGCCTGCCCGGCATCGCCGGCGGCGACGGCGCGACCTGCATCGCCATCCGTCCGCAAGATATCATTCCCGGCACGGAGGGCGCGGTGCGCGCCACCGTCACCGAGAAGGAATTTCTCGGCGGCCATACCCGCTATCGCATGCAGGCGGGACGCCACAGCCTGATCGTCGACGTGCCGCATCGCGGGGATGCCGGCGGCCTGCCGCTCGGCAGCGATGTCGCCTTGAGCATCGATCCGAAGCGGGTCACGCCGCTGCGGTAGCGCTCACTCTACCTTTTCGCCGGGATAAGCGCCCCACAGGCGCTCCTGATGAATCCAGCCGTCGAAGCCCTTGCCGGCAATCCGGCACCAAGTTCCGGTGCAGGACTTGATCGAGGCCAGCACGCCAGCCTGCAACTTGGCCACCACCGCACTTTCGCCGTCGGGGTCGCTGTACAGCAGGACGAGGTCGTCCTTCAGCTTGGGGACGATGGTCGCGGTGCGCCGGCCGGACAGCAGCGAATGGTAGACCCACCCCTCGGCGCCCTCCCAGTCGCGGATGCGGCGCCAGTTCTCGAATTCGGCGGTGATCTCCACCGGCATGCCCGGGCGGGTATAGACCCAGCGGACGTCCTGGTCCTTGTTCGGGCCGCCGCGCACATTGACCTTGTCAGACTTTAGGCTGACGAAGCGCGGGACCGGCAGGCCGCTGACCGAGCCGGTGGCAAGTTCGCTCGCCGCACGCGCCGGACCGGCGGGCCACGTCAGACACCCCGCCGCGATGACGCATCCCAAAAAGCTTAAAAGAAAGCCGCAAAGAACACCTTTGGGGCCGGCTCCCCGCAGGCCGGCGCCGATGCTTTTTCTTGTCATTGCCATCTGATAGGAAGAACTGACTTCGCCAAAGGAACCCGATACGCGCGAGAGCGCAGTGTCTGCGAGCACGGTTAAAGAGGGCTGAATGGGCAAGGGTAAAAAGCCCCTGGTGATCGTTACCCGGAAGCTGCCGGATAACGTGGAACTGCGGATGCGCGAGCTGTTCGACGTGCGTTTCAACGTCGACGACAAGCCGATGACACAGGCGCAGCTCGCCGAGGCGATGAAAACTGCCGACGTGCTGGTTCCCACCATCACCGACCGGATAGACGCACCGCTCCTGGCCAAAGCCGGCGAGCAGCTCAAGCTGATCGCCAATTTCGGCAACGGCGTCGACAATATCGACGTGGCGACGGCGGTTCAGCGCGGCATCACCGTGACCAACACGCCGGGCGTCCTCACCGAGGACACCGCCGACATGACCATGGCGCTGATCCTCGCAGTGCCGCGCCGGCTGGCGGAAGGCTCGACCCTGCTCAACGACGGCGGCGAGTGGCACGGCTGGTCGCCGACCTGGATGCTCGGCAAGCGCATCTGGGGCAAGCGGCTCGGCATCATCGGCATGGGCCGCATCGGCCAGGCGGTGGCGCGCCGCGCGCAGGCATTCGGCCTGCAGATCCACTATCACAACCGCCGCCGGGTCGCGGCCAAGATTGAAGAGGATCTGCACGCGACCTATTGGGAAAGCCTCGACCAGATGCTCACCCGTATGGACATCATCTCGGTCAACTGCCCGCACACGCCGGCGACCTATCACCTGCTGTCGGCGCGGCGGCTGAAGCTGATCCGTCCCGACGCCTATATCGTCAACACCGCACGCGGCGAAGTGATCGACGAGAACGCGCTGGCGCGCTTGCTGGAGAGCGGCGGCATCGCCGGCGCCGGCCTCGACGTGTTCGAGCATGCGCCTGCGGTGAACCCGAAGCTCGTGAAGCTGGCGCGCGCGGGCAAGGCGGTGCTGCTGCCGCATATGGGTTCGGCGACGCTCGAAGGCCGTATCGACATGGGCGAGAAGGTGATCATCAATATCCGCACCTTCATGGACGGCCACAGGCCGCCCGATCGCGTCCTGCCGTCGATGTTGTGATCAGGCCAGCGCCGTGATCGTCGGCGCGCGGCCGGTGAGCGGATTGTCCGGATTCCATCCGTAGGCGATGGTCTCGAAGCGCATGTCGCGCGCATCGACCATCAGCAGCCGGCCGACCAGACCTTCGCCGAAGCCGACGATCTCGCGCATTACCTCCAGCGCCATCATCGAACCGAGAATGCCGGGCAGCGCGCCGAGCACGCCCGCTTCCGCGCATGCCGGAATGCTGCCGGCGGGCGGCGGCTCCGGAAACAGACAACGATAGGTCGGGTTCGGCTCGCCATCGGCGCCGCGCTCGTGCGCGCGAATCGTCGTCAGCGTGCCGTCGAAGCGGCCGATCGCTGCGGTGACCAGCGGCTTCTTCGCAAAAAAGCAGGCATCGGCGACGAGATAACGCGTAGAGAAATTATCCGAGCCATCGGCGACAATGTCGTAGCGCGAGACGATCTCCAGCGCGTTGTCCGCCGTGAGCCGCAGCGGATGCGTCTCGACCGTCACATGCGGATTGAGCGCGCCGATCTTGGCAGCGGCGCTGTCGACCTTGCGCGTGCCGATGTCGGGAGTCGCATGGATGATCTGCCGCTGCAGATTGGACAGTGACACCGTATCGTCATCGACGACACCGAGCGTGCCGACGCCGGCCGCGGCGAGATACATCAACAGCGGCGCACCAAGCCCACCGGCGCCGATCACCAGCACGCGGGCCTGCTGCAAGGCCGCCTGTCCCGGCCCGCCCACCTCGCGCAGCACGATATGGCGGGCATAGCGTTCGAGTTCCGAAGCATCAAGCATGAGCGGACCATTGGCGCTCGCGAGCACGGGGTCAAGCGCCCTGCTTTCCCCGCGCGCGGGTCTTGTCTAAGCTCGCCGTCCGGGATCAGCGATCGGGCCTTTGTATGTGGCGTTGCCGGATCATGAGCGTCCTCCTGTGCGCCGGTGCGGTACTGGCCGCGCCGGGCGTGGTGACGCGTGCGCAAGCCGATGCCGACAGCGCGATCGGCCGACCCGATCCGGTCGAAGCGGAGCCGCGCATTGCTCCCACGAACCATCCGCCTGCGCCGGCGAAACCACGCAAATCCGCCATTCCACTGCCGAAACCGGCGCCCGGCGCGCCGGTGAGCACCGAGGCCAAAGCGGACAGCAAGCCGGACGCCAAAGCGGAGACCAAGCCGGCGGTCGCCGCACCACCGGCGCAGCCAGCCACGGCGGCGATGACTCCGCGCGAACGCGGCGTTATCGAAGCCGCGCTGATGTTCTCCGGCGATGACACCGGCCCGGCCGATGGCGACGACGCCTGGACCAGCGCGGTGAAAGCATTTCAGCGGCGTATCAATGCCAAGGTCACCGGCACGCTGACACCGGAGGAACGCGAGCGGCTCCTCGCCGCTCAGAAGTCACGCGAAAGCGAATACGGCTGGACACTAATCGATGATACCGCCACCGGCGTCCGGCTCGGCGTGCCGCGCAAGCTGATGCCCATCGAGCAGACAACGCGCGAAGGAACGCGCTTCACCTCGCGGCATGGCAATATTCAGGTCGAAACCTTCCGCATCGCCAACGGCCTGACGCTCGCTGCACTGTTCGCAATGGAGCGCAGCAAGCCGCGACCACGCCGCGTCGAAACGAGCAGCCTGCGCGAACCACGCTTCAGTATTTTCGGGATGCAGGGGTTACGCCGCTTCGCCATGCACGCGCAGGCCGGCAACGGCGAGATTCGCGGCTTCACCGTCAGTTATGATCAGGCGCTCGAGGGCATGCTCACACCGCTGGCGACGGCGATGGCCAACAGCTTCACCGCCTTCGCGTCGGGCCGCGCGCCACCTCCCGACCGTTCGCAGCGCGTCGTCTATGGCAGCGGCGTGATCGTCTCGGCGACAGGCGACATCATCACCGACCGCGCGATCACCGAGGATTGCCAGACCATCACCGTCGCGCATCTCGGTCCGGCGGAGCGCGTGGCGACCCGCGACAGCATCGCACTGCTGCGCGTCTATGGCGCACGCAACCTAACACCGGCTGCGACCGGTACACCGGGATCGAACAGCGACGTGATCGTGCGCGCGATCCCCGATCCGAAGATGCAGGACGGTAATACCGAGGTGAAGGAAACACGCGCACGCCTCGCCGCCAGCGGCGCGGCCGTGCGGCTCGATCCGCCGCCCGCGACCACGAGCGCCGGCGCCGGCGTGTTCGACACCGAAGGACGCCTGATCGGACTGTTGTCGCCGAAAGGCATGCAGCTCGCCAGCGCCGAAGCGGTCGCGCCGCCAAGTGGATTGACGCCGGCGACGGTGGTTCAGGATCTGCTACCGGGTTCAGCAAAGTCCGCCACCACACCCGCCGCGGCGAGCATGGTGCGGATCGTCTGCGTGCGGCCGTAACCTGTCGCTTTTCAATTTCTTGAGCGTGATCTCGTCCGAAAACCGCTTCACACTTTTCGGGATCACGCTCTATTTGTGCGTGAACTTCGCCGGGCGCTTGTGGATGAACGCCGCCATGCCTTCCTTCTGATCCTGCGTCGCGAACAGCGAGTGGAACACGCGGCGCTCGAACCGCACGCCTTCGGCGAGCGAGGTCTCGAACGCGGCATTGACCGCTTCCTTCGCCAGCAGGGTCGCCGGGAGGCCCATGGAGGCGATCGTTTCCGCGACCTTCATCGCTTCGTCCATCAACTGCGCCAGCGGCACGATGCGCGCGACGAGGCCGGAACGCTCCGCCTCCTGCGCATCCATCATCCGGCCGGTCAGCACCATATCCATCGCTTTCGCCTTGCCGACAGCGCGGGTCAGCCGCTGCGTGCCACCGATGCCGGGAATGACGCCGAGCTTGATCTCCGGCTGACCGAACTTCGCATTGTCGGCGGCGATAATCATATCGCATTGCATCGCCACCTCGCAGCCGCCGCCGAGCGCGAAGCCCGCGACCGCAGCGATGATCGGTTTGCGCGCCCGCGCCGCCGCATCCCAGTTGCCGGCGAAATTGCCGAGCAGCACGTCGGCATAGCTCTTGTCAGCCATCTCCTTGATGTCGGCGCCGGCGGCAAAAGCCTTGTCCGAGCCGGTGAGGATCATGCAGCCGATGCCCGCATCGGCTTCAAAGGCGCCGATGGCGCGCGCCAGTTCGGCCTTCAACTCCGAATTCAGCGCATTGAGCGCGCCGGGCCGGTTGAGGCGGATCACGCCGACGCGGCCTTTGGTTTCGACAAGAAGATGCTGGTAGCTCATGGCAAAGGTCTCCGGGGTTTCGTTATTTCTGGCACACCGGGCAATAGAACGTCGAGCGGCCGCCCTGGACGATCCGCTTCACCGTGCCGGTGCATCCCCGCGTCGGGCACTTCTCGCCCTCGCGGTCGTAGACGCAGAAATGGTGCTGGAAGTAGCCGAGTTCACCGTCGGTCTGACGGTGATCACGCAGCGACGAGCCGCCGGCCTCGATCGCGGCGTTGAGCACCGCCTTGATTGCCGGCACCAGCGCGTCCGCGCGCTCGTTCGCCGCGCCCTTGCGGTCGGCGAGCGTCGATGCCTTGCGGCGCGGCGACAGATGCGCGCGATGCAGCGCCTCGCAGACATAGATGTTGCCGAGCCCGGCGACGACGCGCTGGTCGAGCAGCGCGGCTTTCAGCGAGGTCGATTTGCCGGCGACCGCTTCCGCCAGCATCGCCGCATTGAACGCATTGCCGAGCGGCTCCGGGCCCATCGCCTGCATCAGCGGATGGTCGTCGAGTTCGGCGCGCTGCGTCAGCTTCATGAAGCCGAAGCGGCGCGGGTCGTTGAACGTCACCACCGCGCCGTTCGACATGTGGAAGACGATGTGGTCGTGCGCCGCGAGCTTGCCGCGCGAATAATGGAAATCACCCGGAGTGTCCTCGCCGGACGGCACGGCGATGCGGAACGAGCCGGACATGCCGAGATGCATCATCAGCACTTCGCCCGACGACAGGTCGGCCAGCAGATATTTGGCGCGGCGGCCGAGTCCCACGACGGTCTTGCCCTCCAGCCGCTGTACGAACTGCTCCGGCAGCGGCCAGCGCAGGTCGCCGCGCCGCGCCTCGACCTTGGCGAAGCGGGCGCCTTCCATCACGGGCGCGAGGCCACGGCGGACCGTCTCGACCTCGGGTAATTCCGGCATGATTAAGGCTCTCCCGACCGACAGATAGCCTGCCGCGCCGCGCCGCGCTATGGTCCATCCGACGAGGATCGGTGGAATGCAGACGCGCGACGACCAGACCCATTTCGGCTTTCGAGACGTGCCCCTGAGCGAGAAGCAGGGGATGGTGGACGAGGTATTCCACTCGGTCGCCGGCCGCTACGACCTGATGAACGACCTGATGTCGGCGGGCCTGCATCGCGCCTGGAAGGATGCGCTGGTCACCGCCATCAACCCGCCGCGCGGGCCGCAGCCATTCCATCTGCTCGACGTCGCCGGCGGCACCGGCGACATCTCGCTGCGCGTCGTCGATGCCGGCGGCAGCGGCACCAAGGCCACCGTGTTCGACATCAACGGCGGCATGCTCGCGGTCGGCCGCGAACGCATCGCCAAGCTCGGCCGCGACGATGCCATCGACTTCATCGAGGGCAATGCGGAAGAGCTTCCGTTCCCGGACAAAAGCTTCGACGCCTATTCCATCGCTTTCGGCATCCGCAACGTGCCGCGTATCGATCAGGCATTGAAAGAAGCGTATCGCGTACTGCGGCCGGGCAGCCGCTTCGTCTGTCTCGAATTCTCGATGCCCGATCTGCCGGGGCTCGACCGATTGTATGATCTTTATTCCTTCAACGTCATTCCTGCGCTGGGCGGCGCGGTGACGGGCGACCGCGAATCCTATCGCTACCTCGTCGAGTCGATCCGCCAGTTTCCGGCGCCGCAACGCTTCGCCGACATGATCGCGGCCGCCGGCTTTCGCCGCGCGTCGTTCACGCGCTTGAGCGGCGGCATCGTCTGCATCCATTCGGGCTGGCGGCTGTGACGCATAACACCGCCCCGACACCGATGCACTGACATGTTCGGCTCCATCCATCATCTGATCCGGCTCGGCCGCGCCGGCTTCGTGTTCGCGCGCGAAGGCGTGCTGTCGCTGGTCGATCCGCGACCGCTGCCAGTGCCGGCACGCACCGCGCTCGCTTTAGCGAAGCTGATCGAACGGCGCGGCGTCAGCGACGGATCGAGCCGGCTCGCCAATGCGTTGACACGGCTTGGCCCCACTTATGTGAAGCTCGGACAATTTCTGGCGACGCGGCAGGACGTGGTCGGCGCCGCCATCGCCCGCGATCTCGAGCGGCTGCAGGACAAGATGCCGCCGTTTCCGCAGGCGGAAGCCGAACGCATCGTCGAGACCGCGCTGGAAGGCCCGTTATCTGCGCATTTTATATCGTTCAGTCCGCCTGTCGCTGCCGCCTCGATCGCGCAGGTGCACCGCGCCGACATCGACACACCGGAGGGCCGCAAATCCGTCGCGGTGAAAGTACTGCGCCCCGGCATCGAGCATCGCTTCAAGATCGATCTCGACGCCTTTGCCTTCGCTGCCGCGCAGGCGGAAGCATGGTCGAGCGAGGCGCAGCGGCTGCGCTTCATCGAGGTCGCGCGCACGCTGGCACGCTCGGTAGCAATGGAGATGGATTTCCGGCTCGAAGCCGCCGCGCTCTCCGAAATGGCGGAGAACACGCGCGACGACGACGGTTTCCGCGTGCCAACGGTCGACTGGAACCGGACCACGCGCGACGTACTGACGCTGGAATGGATCGACGGTACCGCGCTCAACGATCGCGCCACGCTCGCCGAAAAAGGCTTCGACCTGCCCGCGATCGGCCGTGCAGTGATCCAGAACTTCCTGCGCCACGCGCTACGCGACGGTTTTTTTCATGCCGACATGCATCCCGGCAATCTGCTAGTCGATGACGACGGCAAGCTGATCGCCGTCGACTTCGGCATCATGGGACGGCTTGGCCCGAAGGAGCGGCTGTTCCTCGCCGAGATTCTGTTCGGCTTTATCACCCGTGACTATCACCGCGTCGCGCAGGTGCATTTCGATGCCGGCTATGTGCCACCGCATCACTCGGTCGACAATTTCGCGCAGGCGATCCGCGCCATCGGCGAGCCGATCCACAGCCGCACCGCCGAACAGATTTCCATGGCGAAGCTGCTGACGCTGCTGTTCGAGGTAACGGCACTGTTCGACATGCGCACGCGGCCGGAACTGCTGCTGCTGCAGAAGACCATGGTGGTGGTCGAAGGCGTGGCGCGGACGCTCGATCCGCGCCTCGACATGTGGAGCACCGCCGATCCCGTGGTGCGCGAATGGATGACGCAACGGCTCGGCCCCTCGGGACGGCTGCAGAACGCCGCCGAGGGCGCCGGCGAGATCGGCCGGTTCCTCGCCCAGGTGCCGGCGCTGCTGACCCGTGCCGGGCAGATCGCCGACCAGATGGATGAGGCCACCCGCAACGGGCTGGTGCTGGCCCCGGAGACGGTGACGGCGCTGACGCTCGCCGACCGCCGCGCCCGGCGCTGGCAGACGGTGGCCCTGTGGGTGATTGCAGCCCTGCTCGGCGGATTGGTGATTCTCGCCCTGAACTGATTGCACTGATTGCAATGCCATCATTTCCGGCCTAGTTTTGCTGCCCATGGGCAGCCTGACCATCCGCAAGCTCGATGAGGCGATGAAGGCGCGGCTGCGGCTGCGCGCCGCCCGCCATGGCCGTTCGGTCGAAGAGGAAGCCCGTACCATCCTCCGCGACGCGGCGGCGGACGCCGAGAGCCCTCCGGCAACTCATCCAACCCCGGCGGAGGCTCTTTCGGCCGCCGCGGCGGCAGCGAAGCCGGCCCGTGTGCTGCTGATCATCGGCGGCGGCATCGCCGCCTACAAATCCCTCGACCTGATCCGCCGCCTGCGCGAGCGCGGTGTCGCGGTGCGCTGCGTGCTCACCCGCGCGGGCAGCGAATTCATCACGCCGCTCTCGGTCGGCGCCATCGCCGGCGAGCGGCCCTATACCGACCTATTCAATCCCGACCACGAATTCGATGTCGGCCACATCCGGCTGGCGCGCGACACCGATCTCGTCATCGTCGCGCCGGCGACCGCCGATCTCATGGCGAAGATGGCGAACGGCCACGCCGACGATCTCGCCTCCGCTGTGCTGCTCGCCACCGACAAATCGATCCTGCTCGCCCCGGCGATGAATCCACGCATGTGGGCCAACAAGGCGACACAGCGCAACGTCACACAGTTGCAGAGCGACGGGGTCACGCTGGTCGGCCCCGGCGAGGGCGAGATGGCCGAACGCGGCGAGCGTGGACGTGGACGCATGGCCGAGCCGCTGGAGATTGCCGAGCGCGCGACCGCACTGCTGACGCCACCGGAAAAATCGCTCGCCGGCTATCGCGTGCTGATCACATCCGGCCCGACCCACGAGCCGATCGATCCGGTGCGCTACATCGCCAACCGTTCGTCGGGCAAGCAGGGCCACGCGATCGCCGCCGCCGCCGCCGCCGCCGGTGCGGAGGTGACGCTGGTCAGCGGACCGGTGACGATCCCCGATCCGCAAGGCGTCAACGTCGTGCATGTGGAATCCGCGCGCGACATGCTCGCCGCCGTGGAGAAGGCGATGCCCGCGGATATTGCGATTTTCGCCGCTGCGGTGGCTGACTGGCGCGTCGCGCGCGACAGCGAACAGAAGATCAAGAAGCAGGCCGGCGCCGCGACGCCGGAACTGTCGCTGACGGAGAATCCCGACATCCTCGCCACCATTTCCAAATTGCCGTCGTCGCGCCGGCCGCCGCTGGTGATCGGCTTCGCCGCCGAGACCGAGCATGTGGAGCGTCACGCGCGCGAGAAGCTGGCGCGCAAGGGCTGCGATTGGATCGTCGCCAACGATGTGTCGCCCGCGACCGGCATCATGGGCGGCGACAGCAACACCGTGCACCTCATCAGCGCGACCGGTGTCGAACACTGGCCGCCACAATCGAAAGAAGCCGTCGCGCGAATGCTGATCGAACACATCGCGCGAACGATGCATGACAAGATGAAAGCAAAATCATGAGCGAGATTCCGCTGCACATCCTGCGCTTGCCGCACGGCGCCGACCTGCCGCTGCCCGCCTATCAGACCGCCGACGCCGCTGGTCTCGATCTGATGGCCGCCGTCGAAGCCGACGTCCCGCTGCAACTGGCGCCCGGCACAACTGCGATGGTGCCGACCGGTCTCGTCATCGCCGTACCGCCGGGCCACGAGGCACAGGTGCGTCCGCGCTCCGGTCTCGCCGCCAAGCATGGCGTCACGGTTCTCAACGCGCCCGGCACCATCGACGCCGATTATCGCGGCGAGGTGAAAGTGCTGCTGATCAATCACGGTCGCGAGTCTTTCACCGTCACCCGCGGTCTGCGCATGGCGCAGCTCGTGGTCGCGCCGGTGACGCGCGTGCAACCCATCGCAGTCACATCGCTCGACGACACCGCGCGCGGCGACGGAGGATTCGGATCGACCGGCAGCGCCACGTCATCCACCGCCCGCGAAAAACACTAGACGCGCTGGAACTTTTACCAGTAGTGTTACCGGGATACCGTTCGCCATTCCTCTTCACGCGACAACCCGGTCCGCCTTTCAATGCCACTATTGTCCCGCAAGGGCATCCTGGCCATTGCGGCCGTGATCGATATCGCCGTCCACGGTACCGAACGTCCCGTTTCCGCCAAGCACCTGGCGGAACGCCACGACCTTCCGCCCCGGCATCTCGAGCCGGTGCTGCAGGCACTGGTCCGCGACGGTGTGCTCAAGGGCATCCGCGGTCCGCATGGCGGCTACGCGTTGGCTCGCGACAGCCGTGCCATCACCGCCGACGATATCCTGCGCGCCGCCGGCAAGGCCGAGGATCACGATGAACCACCGCTCGCGGAAACCTCGCTCGTGCACGATGTGGTGCGCCCCGCGCTGATCCGTGCCGAAGAAGCATTTTCCACGGCGCTGAGCGGCATCAGCATCGCCGATCTCGCCGCGCGGGCGAAGCGGCTGGCCTGATCGCGGCAGCGATCGCGCGCGAAAACTGCTGTTCACGATCTGGACTCTTACGAGTGGATTCTCGTTGAGGGTATTGTGGTTAGCGATTCGCGCGGCGGGCAGCGGCGCTATTTTCCTTGGGGCAAGGCGGGTATGCCGGAGACGATCCGGGCAGATGAGGGCGAGTCCAAAGCTCGCCGGCGACGAGGGCGATTCCTCGCAGCCTGCGCATCGCTCGGCGGTACGTTCGGCGGTGTACTCAGCCTGTCTGCGTCGTCGGCATTCGCCGCTGAACAGGCGCCATCCAGTATCGCGTTGACCGCGCAGGACGCCGTCGCGCTGGTGCTGACACTCGGCCTGTCCTGCTTCGCCGTCGTCACAGCGATCATGCTGGTGCGTACCCGTGCCCGCGCCAGCCGCCGCGAAAGCTCCTTCCGCGACGAAATCCTCGCGTTGCGCAGCGAGGTCGACCGCGTCAATGCACTGCTGCAGGCCGAGCCGCAAATCCTGATCGCCTGGCCGAGCGCCGCCAACACCGCCGCCGACATCATGGGCGACCTCAGCCTCGTCGCCAACGAGCAGGGCACCGAGCGCGTGCTGGCATTCGGAACCTGGCTCGACCCGCGCACGGCGCAAAAGCTCGAAGCGGCGGTGGCAACGCTGCGCGCAGCCGGAAAGTCCTTCGTTCTGCCGCTGATCACCGTCACCGGCCGGCAGATCGAAGCGGAAGGCCGCGCGATCGGTGGCAGCGCCGTGCTGCGCCTCAAGGATGTCAGCGGCATCAAGCTGAACTTGCTCGAACTCACCACCAAGCACGACAAGCTCGTGGCGCAGAATGATGCGCTGCAAGGTTTGATCGATGCATTGCCGGCGCCAGTGTGGGCCCGCAACAGCGCCGGACGGCTGACCTTCGTCAATGCCGCCTACAGCCGCGCGGTCGAAGCCGACGATTCGCAGGATGCCGTCGCGCGCGGGGTCGAACTGCTTGATCGCGGCGCCCGCGACGACGTCGCCCGCGCGGTGGCCGACGGCACGACTTTCAGCGCACGGCTGCCGGCCATCGCCGCCGGCGCGCGGCGCAGCTTCGACGTGATCGGCGCGCCGAGCCAGCACGGCAGCGCCGGGATGGCGATCGACGTGACCGAAAATGAAGGGCTGCGCACGGAGCTCAAGCGCGTCGTCGATGCGCATCGCCGCACGCTCGATCAGCTCAACTCCGCCGTTGCGATCTATTCCGCCGACCAGACGCTGGTGTTCTACAATGCCGCGTTCCGGGCGTTGTGGGATCTTGATGCCGCGTTCCTCGATCAGGCCCCGACCGACAGCGCCGTGCTGGAGCGGCTGCGCGCGGCGCATCGCTTGCCGGAAGAGCAGGATTTCCGGCAGTGGAAAGCGCAGTTGCACGAAGCCTATCGCGCCGTCGAGACCAAGGAGCAGCTCTGGCATCTGCCCGGCGGGAAAGCGTTGCGCGTCGTCACCACGCCCAATCCCGAAGGCGGCGTCACCTATCTGTTCGACGATGTGACCGAACGCCTTGACCTCGCGCGGCGCTACGACGCGCTGATCAAGGTGCAGAGCGAGACGCTCGACCATCTCTCCGAAGCCGTGGCCGTGTTCGGCAGCGACGGCCGTATCCGGCTGCATAATCCTGCCTTCGAGCGTCTGTGGAAGCTGCAGCCGGAATCGCTGGCGCAGCGCCCGCATGTGGAAGCGGTGATCGCCTGGTGCCAGGCGCAGCACGACGACAGTTCGCTGTGGCGCGCGATCCGCACCGCCGTCACTGCCATCGACGAGCGCACGCCGGTCTCCGGCACGCTGGAGCGCCGCGACGGCACCGTGATGGTGTGTGCCAGTGTGCCGCTGCCGGATGGCGCCACCATGGTGACGTTCCGCGACGTGACCGACACAGTGAATGTCGAGCGCGCGCTGCGCGACCGCAACGAGGCGCTGGAAACCGCCGACCGGATCAAGGTCAACTTCGTCCAGCATGTGTCCTACGAATTGCGCTCGCCGCTGACCAACATCATCGGCTTCGCGCACTTCCTCGGCGATCCGGCGTTCGGTCCGCTGACCGGCAAGCAGCGCGAATATCTCGGCTACATGACCGCATCCACCAACGCCCTGCTTGCCTTGATCAACAACATCCTCGATCTCGCCACCATCGACGCCGGCGCGATGACGCTCAATCTCGGCATGGTCGACATCCGCGACGCGATGAATGCCGCCGCCGAGGGTATTCAGGACCGCCTCGTCAGTGGAAAGATCGCGCTCGATATCCAGGCGGCGTCCACTATCGGCAGCTTCGAAGCCGATGAACGGCGTCTGCGACAAGTGCTGTTCAACCTTTTGTCGAATGCGGCCGGTTTCTCGCCCCAAGGATCGACGATTACTTTGGCGGCGGAGCGCACCGCCAGCAGCATCATCTTCACCGTCACCGACCACGGCGCCGGCATTCCGGAAAACGTGCAAGGCAAGGTGTTCGACTGGTTCGAGACCAATTCGCACGGCTCCAACCACCGTGGCAGCGGGCTCGGCCTGTCGCTGGTGCGCTCGTTCGTCGCCTTGCATGGCGGCACGGTCAACTTGCGCTCCATCGTCGGGGACGGCACGGTGGTTGTGTGCGAATTCCCCATCGTTCAGTCGGCGCGCAAATCTGACAGCAACGTGCCCGACAGCAAGCAGAGCGCCGCCTGACGGAGGCGACGGATGTTCCCAACCACGGCCGGCAACTCAAGTTTCACCGTCGCCCTGTCCGATGAACAGGCGACGCTGAAATTGATGCGCGATATCGCGTCGATCATCGCGCCCGGCGACACGATCACGCTGTCGGGCGATCTCGGCGCTGGCAAGACCACGTTCGCGCGCGCACTGATCCGCCATTTCGCCGGCGATCCGCTGACGGAAGTGCCGAGCCCGACCTTCACGCTGACGCAGAGCTACGATCTGCCAAAATTTCCGCTGGTGCACGCCGATCTCTACCGGTTGTCCGGCTCATCGGAACTGGCGGAACTCGGCTTCGACGATCTGCCGCCCACTGCCGTCACGCTGGTGGAATGGCCGGACCGTGCGGCCGGTTACCTACCGCCCGATCGTCTCGACATCGGCTTCACACTGGCGCCGAAGCTCGGCCCATCGCATCGCAATGCGCGCGTCACCGGCTACGGCAGCTTCGGCCCGCGCATCGAGCGGCTCAATGCGCTGCGCGTGTTCCTGGCCGCTTCGGGTCTCAGCGACGCGGAGCGCCAGCGCATCCAGGGCGACGCCTCGACCCGCATTTACGAACGGCTCCGGCACGAAGGACGCGATCTGATCCTGATGGACGCGCCGCGCCGGCCGGACGGGCCTCCGGTGCAGGACGGCAAGCCCTATAGCGCCATCGCCCATCTCGCCGAGGACGTGACGCCGTTCGTTGCCATGGCGCGTGGCCTGCGCGAGCGCGGCTTCTCCGCGCCCGCCGTGCTGCATGCGGATCGCGACGCCGGACTGCTGGTGCTGGAGGATCTTGGCAAGGAAGGCGTCGTGCGCGGTACGCCACCATCGCCGATTCCGGAGCGTTATGAAGCCGCCATCAACATGCTGGCCGCGCTGCACGGGCAGAAGCTGCCGGAGACGCTGCCGGTCGATCCGGCCACAACCTATACGCTGCCGCATTACGATCTCGATGCGTTCCTGATCGAGCTTGAACTGCTGCCGGCGTGGTATCTGCCGATGCTCAACGCGCCACTGACGGAGGCGCGCCGCGACACGTTCCTCTCGCTGTGGCGCGACCTGCTGCAACCGCTGATCGACACTCAGTCGACCTGGGTGCTGCGCGACTTCCACTCGCCGAATCTGATGTGGTTGCCGCAGCGCAGCGGCATTGCCCGCGTCGGCCTGCTCGATTTTCAAGATGCGGTGATCGGCCCTGCCGCATACGACGTCGCCTCGCTGCTGCAGGACGCCCGTATCGACGTGCCGGAAAAACTCGAACTCACCCTGCTGTCGCGTTATCTGCGCGCGCGCCACGACGCCGACCCGACTTTCGACGCCGCCGCATTCGCCGAACTCTATTCGGTGATGGCAGCGCAGCGCGCCACGAAAATTCTCGGCATCTTCGCGCGGCTCGATCGCCGCGACCACAAGCCACAATATCTGCGTCATATCCCGCGTGTATGGAATTACCTGCAACGCGCGCTCGCGCACCCGGCGCTGAGCGGCCTGAAATCCTGGTACGCCATCGGCGTGCCGGCCTTGAAGACGATCTAGGGAAACCGATGCCTGCTTCTTCCGCCGCTCCACGCAGCGCCATGGTCCTCGCCGCCGGTTACGGGACGCGGATGCGGCCGCTGACCGACGATAAACCGAAGCCAATGGTGCCGGTTGCCGGGCGGCCACTGATCGACCATGTGCTCGACCGGCTGGCGGATGCCGGCGTCACGCAGGCTGTCGTCAATGTGCACTATCTCGCCGATGTGCTGGAACAGCATCTCAAGGCGCGGCAAACGCGCGGCGCGAAGCCCGCGATCACGATCTCCGACGAACGCAACGTCGTGCTCGGCACCGGCGGCGGCGTGGTCCAGGCGCTACCGCTCCTCGGCAATGCGCCATTCCTGCATCTCAACTCGGACACGATCTGGATCGATGGCGCACGGCCCAATCTGGACCGGCTGGTCGAGGCATTCGATCCCGACACGATGGATGCATTGCTGCTGCTGGCACCGGTCTCGACCAGCATCGGCTATGACGGCCGTGGCGATTACACCATGGGCGCCGATGGAAGGCTCACCTACCGGCAGGAAGGCAAGGTGGTACCGTTCGTATTCGCCGGGGCGGCGATGCTGTCGCCGGCGCTGTTCCGCGAAGCGCCGCAGGGCGAATTCGCGCTCACCGTGCTGTTCGACCGGGCCATCGAAGCAGGTCGGCTGTTCGGCTTGCGGCTCGAGGGCGTGTGGATGCATGTGGGGACGCCGGAGGCGATCAAGGCCGCCGAGGCGGCGATTGCCGCCAGCACCCAGACCTGACCTCGCGTCCGATCCACAATCCGACTTTGATCTTGTAACGATCCGGCATCGGCCCGATATCATGTCGGCATGACCGGCGTGACGCCCCGCCTTTTCACCATCCCAGCCTCCGCGCCGTTTCTCGACGTGCTGGTCCGCACACTGCTGCGCGGTGATCTGGTGCCGGGATTTTCCGCGGGAGGCGCGGGGAGCGATCCGCTCGCGCTCGCCGGCGCGACGCTCTATCTGCCGACGCGGCGCGCCTGCCGGCTGGCGCGCGACACCTTCCTCGCGCAACTCGGCGACGCGGCGATCCTGCCGCGCATCGTACCGATCGGCGATGTGGACGAAGACGAAATCGTATTCGCGCAGGCCGGCAGCGGCGACCTCGCTGCCCTCGCGCTCGATCTACCGGAAGCGCTGAGCGATTTCGAGCGGAGGCTGTTGTTGCTGCGGCCGATCGCCGAATGGGCCAAGCGCATCGCCGGCTCCGGCGACACGCCGCTGATCGCCAACACGCCGGCTGCCATGCTGGAACTGGCGAACGGGCTGGCGCGGCTGATCGACGACATGACGACGCGGCGTGTCGCATGGGATGAATTGGACAAGTTGGTCCCGCACGATTTCGACGCGTACTGGCAGAAGACACTCGAATTCCTGCAGATCGCCCGCAGCTACTGGCCGCAACACCTTGCCGAGCTAGGCCGCATCGAAGCCGCGGTGCGGCGCGAGCGGCTGATTCAGGGCGAGATCGCCCGCCTCGCGACGAGCCAGTCCCCGGTGATCGCCGCCGGCTCGACCGGCTCGATGCCGGTCACCGCCGACCTGCTTGCGGCCATCGCCCGCTTGCCGCATGGCGCGGTGGTGCTGCCAGGCCTCGACACGCATCTCGACGAGCCGTCATGGCACATGATCGGCGGCGACGACAAGCGCGAGCCGCATGACGGCGGCATGCCGGCATCGGCACATCCGCAATTCGCGATGTATCGCCTGCTGCAACATATCGGCGTGCAACGCGACGCGGTGCAGATCCTTGGCGCTCCGGAATCGCGCGGCCGCGACGCCTTCGTCTCGGAAGCGATGCGGCCCGCCGCCTCCACCGAGCAATGGCAAGGCTGGCTCACGGCGCATGCCACCGCCGCGCCGCTCGCCAGCGTCACTGTGATCGAAGCCGCCACCGCCGAAGAAGAAGCGCTGGCGATCGCCGTGGCGCTGCGCGAGACCGCAGAACACCCCGAACAGACGGCGGCGCTGGTAACACCCGACCGCGCACTGGCGCGGCGGGTGGCGGCGGCGCTGGAACGATGGTCGGTCCCGGTCGACGATTCCGGCGGCGATTCGCTCGGGGACACACCGGCCGGGGTTTTCGCGCGGCTCGCGGCGGAAGCGGCGCTCGGCGGCACCGAGCCGGTGACGCTGCTCGCCCTGCTCAAACACCCGCTGCTGCGGCTCGGACGCGCGGACGGCGGATGGCGCGAGGCCACCGTCGCGCTAGAATGCGCACTGTTACGGGGGCCACGCCCCCAGCGTGGCACCGCCGGACTGGCGCATGCCTTGAACGATCTGCGCACGTCGCTGGCGACACCCGGCGTCGTCCATCGCAGCGATCCACGGCAACGATTATCCGCTGCGCAGCTCGACCAGGCCACCGCGCTGATCGCCGCGCTGGCGACAGCGCTTGCGCCGCTCGAAACCCTGACGCAGACGCGCGCGCCACAAAGCTTCGCACTGCTGCTCGCGCAGCATCGCGCTTGCCTCGATGCGCTCGCAGCGGACGACAGCGGCGCGCTGCCGCTGTTCACCGCGCTCGGCGGGCGCGATCTCACACGCGCCTCCGACGAGATGCTCGCAACCGAGCATGCGGCGAGCTTTGTCATGCCGCTGGCCGATTATGCAGAACTGTTCCGCACCAGCATCGCCGACCGCGTGGTGCGCAAGCCGGAGCTTCCGGGCGTTCACATCCGCATCTTCGGCCCGCTGGAAGCGCGCCTACAACAGGTCGATCGTATCGTGCTCGGCGGGCTGATCGAAAGCGTGTGGCCGCCGGACCCGCCGAGCGACCCTTGGCTAAGCCGGCCGATGCGCCACAAACTGGGGCTCGATCTGCCGGAGCGGCGCATCGGCCTGTCCGCCCATGACTTCACCCAGGCGCTTGGCGCAGGCGATGTGTTTCTCGCCCGTCCGGCGAAGCTTGCCGGCGCGCCGACGGTGATGTCGCGTTTCCTGCAGCGGATCGCGGCGCTCGCCGGCGAGGATGCCTGGCACGACGCCCGCGAACGCGGGGACAAATATCTCCATTTCGCCCGCCAGCTCGACCATCCTGTCACCGTGACGCCGGAGAAACGGCCAGAGCCGCGGCCGCCGCGCGCCGCACGGCCGAAACAGCTTTCGGTGACGGCCATCGAGCACTGGCTGCGCGATCCTTACACGATCTATGCGCGCTATATCCTGAAGCTGCCGGTGCTCGACGCCATCGACACGCCGCCCGGCGCGCGCGACCGCGGCACCGTGATCCATCAGGCAGTCGGCGATTTCACCAGCAAATTCGCCGCCGCGCTGCCCGAGCGCGCGGTGCAGGAGCTGACCGCGCTCGGCGCCACCGGCTTCGCACGGCTCGACGCGTTCCCGGAAGCACGCGCGTTCTGGTGGCCGCGCTTCCTGCGCATCGCCGACTGGTTCGCGGCATGGGATGCGAACCGGCGCAACAATCTGAAAGCGCTGCACGCCGAGATCGACGGTGACATCAAGATCCCGGTCGGAGACCGCATCTTCACCCTCACCGCGCGCGCCGACCGCATCGAGCAACTTGCGGACGGGCGCTTCGCCATCCTCGATTACAAGACCGGCGCCAAACGGACCGAGAAGCAGGTGCGAACCGGCCTCGCACCACAGTTGACGCTGGAAGCGGCAATTCTGCGACAGAAAGGCTTTAAGGCCATTCCCGGCGGTGGCTCCGTCGCGGGCCTGGTCTATGTCTCGCTCAAGGGCGGCGCGCCGGCCGGCGAGGAGCAAACCATCGTCTTCAAGGAAGGCGGCACCACCGACGATCATGCCGACCGCGCGCTGTCACGGCTCACCGGCGTGATCGCGCAATTCGAGAACGAAGACACGCCGTATCGCTCGCTGGTGCATCCGATGTGGAAGACGAGCTATGGCGATTACGACCATCTCGCGCGCGTCAAGGAATGGTCGCTCGGCGACGGCGGAGACGACGAATGAGTCTCATCGTCCCGTCCCGCGTCGACGACGCGCAACGCAAAGCATCGGACCCCGCCGTGTCGGCCTGGGTGTCGGCCAACGCCGGTTCCGGCAAGACCTATGTGCTGGCGCAGCGCGTGGTGCGCCAGCTGCTCGATGGCGTCGATCCGGCGAAAATCCTCTGCCTCACCTTCACCAAGGCCGCCGCCGCCAATATGGCGAACCGTGTGTTTGCCATCCTCGCCGGCTGGACCGCGCTCGACGACGCGGCACTCGACCTAGAGATGAGCAAGCTGTCGCGGCGCAAACCGGACCCGGCGCTGCGCGCGCAGGCGCGGCGGTTGTTCGCCAGCGCGCTGGAAACGCCGGGCGGCCTGAAGGTGCAGACCATTCACGCCTTCTGCACGCGGCTCCTGCACCAGTTTCCGTTCGAGGCCGATGTCGCCGCGCGCTTCGAGGTGCTGGACGAAGCCGGCGAGGCCGAACTGCTCGACCGCATGACCATGGCGGTGCTGCTCGACGCCGCCCAGCAGCAGTCTGGGCCATTGCATGACGCGCTGACGCTCGCCATCGAGACGTCGAGCGACCAGACGGTCCGCGACATCATCCGCGACGCAATCGGCAAGCGGAACGCGATCCTGCGCTGGGTCGAACATGCCGGCGGGATCGCTCATGTTGCCGGCCAGCTTTGTGGTGCGCTGGGCATCGCCGCGACTGACACGGCGGAATCGGCCGCGCATGAGATGATTGACGGGCCCAATTTTCCGTCATCGTCGTGGATGAGCCTTGCCGCAACATTCCGGCAAGGCTCGAAGACCGATAACGACAAAGCCGACGCTCTCGAAGCGGCTCTGGCGGCGGCGGGCGATCCCCGCGTTGACCAATATACCTCCATCTTCTTCACGAAAGACGGAGACCTGCGCAAATCGTTGGCGACCAATGCGATCAAGAAAATTGATCCGTCCTTGTGCGATCGTCTCGCCGATGAGGCGCAACGCCTTCAAACATTGCGCAGCAAACGCCGCGCCGTCGCTTGCCGCGACCGTACGCTGGCGCTGCTGACGCTCGCCACCGACGTGATCGGCCGCTATCGCGCCGAGAAGGAGCGTCGCGGCGTCTTGGATTTCGACGATCAGATCGACAAGAGCGTCGCCCTGCTCGCGCGCACCGATGCGGCGTGGGTGCACTATAAACTCGATTCCGGCATCGACCACGTGCTGATCGACGAGGCGCAGGACACGAGCCCGCGCCAGTGGGAGATCGTCGAGCGGCTGGTCTCCGAATTCACCGCCGGCGCCGGCGCACGCACCGTCAATCGCTCGATCTTCGCCGTCGGCGACGACAAGCAATCGATCTATTCATTCCAGGGCGCCGATCCGCGCAGTTTCTCGGAGATGAAGCGGCGGTTCGAGCGACAGTTCCGCGACAGCGATCTGCCGTTTGAAAGTGTGCCGCTCGACTATTCATTCCGGTCGGTGACGACCGTACTTCAGGCAGTGGACACCGTTTTCAAACAGCCGGAAGCGCATCGCGGCCTCAGCGCCGATCCGACAGAGACGGTGCACACCGCCATCCGCGGCAGTTCGCCCGGTCTGGTCGAAATCTGGCAGACCACGCAGCCGGCGGCGCGCCCCGACAAGGAAGGCTGGGATGCGCCGTTCGATACCGACGCGGAGACCAGTCCGCGCGTGCAGCTCGCGCAGCGCATCGCCCGCACCATCAAGGCCTGGCGCGCCCGCGGCGAACAGGTCGGCGATGACGACAAGCGTCACGTCATCGAGCCGAAGGACATCATCGTGCTGGTGCGCCAGCGCGGACCGCTGTTCGAGGCGATCATCCGCGCGCTGAAGTTCGCGGATATTCCCGTCGCCGGCGCGGACCGGCTGGTCCTGACCGAGCATATAGCGATCATGGACCTACTGGTGTTCGCCGATGCGATCCTGCTGCCGGATGACGATCTCGCGCTGGCGACGGCGCTGCGCAGCCCATTGTTCGGCCTCAGCGAGCAGCAGCTTTACGATCTTGCCTATGACCGGAAGGGTACGCTGATCGCATCGCTGCGCGCCAAATCGACGAGTGACACCGCATTCGCCGCGGCGCTGGCACGCTTCGAACGGCTGGCGACGGTCGCCGCGACGCAATCGCCGTATGAGTTCTTTGCGCGGGTACTCGGCGCGGAGCGCGGCCGCCGCAATCTTCTGGCGCGGCTTGGACAGGAAGCCGCCGATCCGATCGACGAGTTCCTCAATCTCGCGCTCGACTACGAGCGGCGGATGACGCCATCGCTGCAAGGTTTCGTAACCTGGGTCCGCACCACCAGCTCCGACGTGAAGCGCGATCTGGAGATGGAGCGCAACGAGGTCCGCGTCATGACCGTGCACGGCGCCAAGGGACTGGAAGCGCCGGTCGTATTCCTGCCCGATACGCTGTCGCCCCCGGCGGGGCATCCGTCGCGACAGCCCAAGCTGATCGAACTGCCGCCGGTGTCCGCCGTACCGGATGCGCCATCGGCGATCGTCTGGGCGCCACGCAAGGATGAGGACGATACGGCGACCGCCGCAGCGCGGGCGGCCGCACAGCAACTGGCCGAGGACGAGCATCGCCGGCTGCTCTATGTGGCGATGACGCGCGCCGCCGACCGGCTGGTGATCTGCGGCGCCGAAGGCAGGACCAAGCGCGCCGCCGGCTGCTGGTACGATCTGGTCACCGATGCGCTGACGCCGCTGGCGGTGCAAGAACAAGACGACGGCGAGCCGGTGCTGCGCTTCCGTCACGGCGAAATGCCGACCGGCGACGTCAACATTGCACAACCGGCGACGACGAACCCTGACATTCCCGCGTGGCTGATGCAGCCGGCGCCGGCGCGCGCGCCCGCGATCCGACTGGTGTCACCGTCCGACAGCGATGACGATGATGTCGCCCCACGCGCGAGCGAAAACCACGACGCGGCGCGCGCGGCACGGCAGCGCGGCATTGTGGTTCATCGCCTGATGCAATCGCTGCCGGATCTCCCGGTGGAGACACGCGCGACGGCCGCCGACGCCTATCTGGCGCGCGCCTGCGACGACTGGAGCGCGCAGGATCGCGCCACCGTCGCGCAGCGCGTCCTCGCGATCCTCGCCGACCCGCGCTTCGCGCCGCTGTTCACGCCCGGAAGCCGCGCCGAGGTCGCCATCGTCGGAAACCTGCCGCCAGTGCGGATCAACGGACAGATCGACCGTCTCGCCGTCGCGGGCGACACGGTGCTGATCGGCGACTTCAAGACCGGGCGACCCAAAGCGCACCCGCCGGCCTATATCCGCCAGCTCGGCCTCTACCGCGCCGTGCTGCAGCGGCTCTATCCCGGAAAGACTGTCCGCGCTGCCCTGATCTGGGTCGATACCGCTGAAATCGTTGAGGTTTCCGCCACGGAGATGGACGCCGCCGTAGCCCTCGTCACCTCCGCGTGACCCCGCTTTTGGCTGCCTTGACGGTGCACGCCCTCGTTCATAGGTTTTGCCTCCGACAGACGGGGCGAGTCGCCCCTTTCCCCAATAACCCTTTGCCCAGAACAACGAGGTGAGCCATGGCGGTCGGCAAGGTGACGGACGCGAGCTTTGAAGCGGACGTGTTGAAAGCATCCGGCCCGGTCGTGGTCGATTTCTGGGCCGAATGGTGCGGCCCCTGCAAGATGATCGGCCCGGCGCTTGACGAGATTTCCGGCGCGCTCGGCGACAAGGTGAAGATCGTCAAGCTCAACGTCGACGAGAACCCGAACACGGCGGCGAAGTACGGCATCATGTCGATCCCGACGCTGATGATGTTCAAGAACGGCGAGATCGCCTCGCGCCAGGTTGGCGCGGCGCCGAAGGCGAAGCTGCAGCAGTGGATTTCGTCGGGCTCCTGAGCCGCGATCGATCCGCCAGATTTTTGCGACCTATTTTGCGATAGCGGCCGGCTGAAAAGCCGGCCGTTTTGTTTATGTCGGCGGCGTGCCGTTCTGCTTCAGCACCTCGCCGGCGAGGTAGAGCGAACCGGCGATGAGAATGCGCGGCGGTGGCGAGAACTCGAACTTCGCAGCAGTCTCCAAAGCCTCGACGATCGTATCGCGGGTTGTTGCCGTGAGTCCGACGCCGCGCGCCGCATCGGCGACCGCTTCCGCACTCATGCTTTTCGGCTGGTCCGGCACCGGCACCGCGATCAGCCGGCGCGCCAGCCCGGAGAAATTGCGCAGGAAGCCGCTGCAGTCTTTCGTCTGCAGCATGCCGACGATCATCACCAGCGGACGCGACACCCGTTCCTCGAAATCGGCGAGCGCGGCCGCAGTGATGCGGCCGCCATCAGCGTTATGGCCGCCGTCGAGCCAGAGTTCGCTGCCCGCAGGACTGTATTGCACCAGCGATCCATGGGTGAGCCGCTGCAACCGCGCCGGCCATTCGGCTTTGGCGACGCCGAATTCGAACGCTACCGGCGGCACCGGCAGCGCATCTTTCAACGCCCGCAAGGTCGCGATGGCGAGGCCCGCATTGTCGAACTGATGCCGCCCGAACAGTTTCGGCGCCGGCAGATCAAGCAGGCCCGCGTCATCCTGATAAACCAGCCGCCCATGCTCGCCGGTCACGGTGAAATGCTCGCCGGCAACGGCGACCGGCGCTGACAGCCGCGCTGCCTGCCGCTCGATCACCGCCAGCGCCTCGCGCGGCTGGGCCGCCGAGACGACCGGCACGCCCCGCTTGATGATGCCGGCCTTTTCGCCGGCGATCGCGGCGATGGTGTCGCCGAGGAAATCAGTGTGATCGATCGAGATCGGCGTGATGACGCTGATTAGCGGCTTATCGATGACGTTTGTCGCATCGAGACGGCCGCCAAGCCCGACCTCCATCACCAGCACGTCGGCCGGATGGCGCGAGAACAGCAGCATGCCCGCCGCCGTGGTCATCTCGAACACGGTGATCGGCGCGTCGCCGTTGGCGCGCTCGCAATCTTCCAACGCCTGCGCCAGTTCCGCGTCGGAGACGAGCTTGCCGCCATCCGGCGCGCCGATCCGGAAGCGCTCATTGATGTTGACGAGATGCGGCGAGGAATAAACGTGCACCGACAGCCCAGCCGCTTCGAGGATCGCGCGCAGGAACGCGACGGTCGAGCCCTTGCCGTTGGTGCCAGCCACATGGATCACCGGCGGCAACTTGCGCTCCGGATGATCGAGCGCGGCGAGGATGCGCCACATCCGGTCGAGCGACAGATCAATGAGCTTGGGATGCAGCGCCGTCAGCCGCTCGACGATCGTCTCGACTGTGGCCATAGGACGTTAGGCGTGTGCGGGCAGTTGTGGCGTAGCTTTGCCGGACTTCGCGGCAGACGCAGATTCGGGCACGCGCATCAGCAGCCGACAGAGATTGGACAGCGTGCCGCGCAACTGATGGCGATGCACCACCATGTCGACCATGCCATGCTCTTCGAGGAATTCGGCGCGCTGGAAACCTTCCGGGAGCTTCTCGCGGATGGTCTGCTCGATCACGCGCGGACCGGCGAAACCGATCAGCGCGCCCGGCTCGGCGATATGCACATCACCGAGCATCGCATAGGACGCGGTGACGCCGCCGGTGGTCGGATTGGTCAAAACGACGATGTAGGGCAGCTTCGCCTCGCGCAGCATCTGCACCGCGACCGTAGTGCGCGGCAGTTGCATCAGCGACAGAATGCCTTCCTGCATGCGCGCACCGCCCGACGCCGCGAACATGATGAACGGCGTCTTGCGCGACACCGCCGCCTCGGCGGCGCTAACAAAGGCTTCACCGGCCGCCATGCCGAGCGAGCCGCCCATGAAATCGAAGTCCTGCACCGACGCCGTGACCGGCAGACCGTCGAGCATGCCGATGCCGGTCTTCACCGCATCCTGCATGCCGGTTTTGGTGCGCGCATCCTTGAGACGGTCGGCGTATTTGCGCTCGTCGCGGAATTTCAGCGGATCGATCGGCACGTCGCGCCAGGCGACCTCTTCATAGGCGCCGTCATCGAACAGCGCCTTGAGCCGCGCGGTCGCGCTCATGCGCATGTGATAGCCGGACGCGGGAATGACGAACTGGTTCGCCTCGACATCCTTGTAGAAGACGAGCTGACCCGTCTCCGGACATTTGATCCAGAGATTTTCCGGCGTTTCGCGGCGGTTGAGAATGCTGCGAATCTTCGGGCGGACGACGTTGGAGATCCAGTTCATGCGACGACTATATAGGCCGGATTGCGGCGGAAAATAACCCCGCACGCAAAAGGTTAAGTTACTGAGATACCTACGCTTCTACTTTGAGCGGGCGGCTTTCACCCCGGCCGCAAGGTCGGTCACCAGCGCGGCCACCGCCGGCACCGTCTCCGGTCCCGGCGCGCCATCGGCCGTCAGATGCGCGCGAACCGTATCGACCAGCGCCGAGCCGACCACCACCGCATCCGCCGCCGCGCCGAAGTCGCGCGCCTGCTCCGCACGCCGGACGCCGAAGCCAACAGCGACCGGCAACTGCGTGTGCCGCTTGATGCGCGCCACAGCCGCCGCCACCTTGTTGGTGTCGGGCGCGGCCGAGCCGGTGATGCCAGTGATCGACACGTAGTAGACAAAACCCGATGTGTTCGCGAGCACGGCCGGAAGACGCTTGTCGTCGGTGGTCGGCGTCGCGAGCCGGATGAAGTTCAGGCCCGCCTTCAGCGCCGGCAGACACAGCTCGGCATCTTCCTCCGGCGGCAGATCGACGACGATCAAGCCATCGACGCCGGCGTCCTTTGCGTCGACCAGGAACTTCTCGACGCCATAGACATAAATAGGATTGTAGTAACCCATCAGCACGATCGGCGTGGTGCCATTGGTATTGCGGAAACCACGCACCAGTTCCAGCGTCTGCCGCAAGGTCGCGCCGGCTTTCAGCGCGCGCAGGCCCGCGGCCTGGATGGCCGGGCCGTCGGCCATCGGATCGGTGAACGGCATGCCGAGTTCGATCACATCGGCGCCGGCGCCCGGCAGCGCGGCAATGATCGCAGCCGAGGTCTCATGATCCGGATCGCCGGCCATGACAAACGTGACGAGACCGGCGCGGCCTTGGGATTTCAGCGAGGCGAATGTCGTGTCGATGCGAGTCATTTTGCTTGATCGGATTTTTTGCCAGCTTTTTTCGCGGGCGTGTTGGAATTCGCGGCAGGCTTGTTGGCGGCAGGCTTGGACCAGACGACTTTGTCGCCACGCAGCCGTGCCGCCGCCATGCGGATGTTGAGCGTGCCGAGCACGAGCCCGACCAGCGACATGATCAGATAGATCCACTCCCGGCGCTCGATCGGCGGCCCCGCCACCAGCAGGCGCGCCTTGAGCAGATAGAAGATATAGCCGCCGGACCAGAGCAGGATGATCCAGCCGATCAGCTTCTGCCGGTCGATCATGCCCGCTCCGCCAGATATTGCGCGACCGAAGCGAGATCCTTGTCACCGCGCCCGGAGATGTTGACCACCATCAGGTGATCCTTGGGCTTCTGCGGCGCGATCTTCTCGACCTGCGCCAGCGCATGGGCGGATTCGAGCGCGGGAATGATGCCTTCGAGCCGCGAGCAGAGCTGCAAAGCGGCCACCGCCTCGTCGTCGGTCGCGGACAGGAAATTCACGCGGCCGACATCGTGCAGCCACGCGTGCTCCGGGCCGATGCCCGGATAATCGAGGCCGGCGGAGATGGAATGCGCGTCCTGAATCTGCCCGTCCTCGTTCATCAGGAGATAGGTGCGGTTGCCGTGCAACACGCCGGGACGCCCCCCCGCGATCGACGCCGCATGCAATCCAGTGAGGCCGTGGCCCGCCGCCTCGACGCCGTAAATTTCCACCTGACGATCATCGAGGAACGGATGGAAAAGCCCCATGGCATTGGAGCCGCCGCCGATGCAGGCGACCAGCGAATCCGGCAGGCGACCTTCCGCCTCCTGCATCTGCACCCGCGTCTCCTGACCGATGATCGACTGGAAATCGCGCACCATCATCGGATAGGGGTGCGGGCCCGCTACCGTGCCGATGCAATAGAATGTGTCGGCGACGTTCGTGACCCAGTCGCGCAGCGCCTCGTTCATGGCATCTTTCAGCGTGCGCGTACCGGACTGCACCGGCCGCACCTCGGCGCCGAGCATTTTCATGCGGAACACATTGGGTTCCTGCCGCGCCACATCGACCGCGCCCATATAGACGATGCAGTCGAGACCGAATCGCGCGCACAAGGTCGCGGTGGCGACGCCATGCATGCCGGCGCCGGTCTCGGCGATGATACGCTTCTTGCCCATGCGGCGCGCGAGCATGATCTGCCCGAGCACGTTGTTCACCTTGTGCGCGCCGGTGTGGTTCAACTCCTCACGCTTGAAGTAGATCTTCGCGCCGCCAAGATGCGCGGTCATGCGCTCGGCGAAATAGAGCGGCGACGGACGACCGACAAAGGTTTTGAGATGGCCGTCCATCTCGCGTTGGAATGCCGGGTCGCGGCGCGCATCGGTATACGCCTTTTCCAGATCGAGGATCAGCGGCATCAGCGTCTCGGCGACGAAGCGACCGCCGAAATTGCCGAAGCGGCCGTGCTCGTCCGGGCCGGTGCGGAACGAATTGGGTTGCTGGATGGTCATACGCTCGCTGCCTTTCGCTCACCGGACGCGCTCTCGGGTTGCGCGCCGCGCGCCGCGCGCACAAAGGCGCGAATCTTCTCGATATCCTTTTCACCCGGCGCGCGTTCGACGCCGGACGACACGTCGACACCGGGCGCGCCGGTGATGGCGATCGCCTGCGCGACATTGGCGGCGTCGAGCCCACCGGACAGCAGATACGGCACCGGCAGATTGAGCCCGCGCAGCAGCGTCCAGTCGAACGGCGTGCCGAGCCCGCCGGGCCTCGTCGCATCGCGCGGCGGCCGCGCATCGAACAGCAATGTGTCGGCAACCTTCTCGTACTGACGGACCGGCGCGAGATCGCCGCGCTCGGCGATCGGCAGCGCCTTGATCACCGGCAGACCGAACCGCGAGCGCACCACCGCGACGCGTTCCGGCGTTTCGATGCCGTGCAGTTGCAGCATGTCCGGCGCAAGCGCGCCGACGATGTCGTGCAGTTCGTCGTCACTGGCGTTCACCGTCAGCGCGACTTTTCCCGCCCGGCCGCCGACATGGGCGCCCAGCACCTTGGCGGCGCTGAGGCTGAGATGGCGCGGCGACGGCGGGAAGAACACGAAGCCGACGAGATCGGCGCCAGCAGCAATCGCCGCGTCCACCGTCTCGGGCGTCTTCAGCCCGCAGATTTTCACCACCAACGCCATACCAACAACGCCTGCCGCCAATGCCTCGGGCTGTTTGCCGGACGCCTCCAAGGGCCGCCCGCGCCGGGTTCTAGCCTGCCGGGGCGGCTTTGTCTGCCCTGTCGCCCGCAAGCCCTTCCGACGTCAGCCGCTGCCACACCAGCACGGCGGCGGCGAAGTCCTCGACCGCCGTGCCGGCGGACTTGAACACGGTGATTTCGCGCTGGGTCCGCCGCCCTTTCACCGTTTTCCGGCACAATTCGAACAGGTCGCCCTGCACGTCCGCCGCCTTGATGACCTTGCGGCGCAGTGGCCCGGTGAGATCGCCCGCCTCCTTCAGCGCTCCGCGGGTGTCGACATAGAGCCGGCCACGGGTCAGCACCCGGTCGTCCGCCTCTCGCATTTTCGGGGTGAAGCTGCCGACCAGATCCACATGGGTTCCGGCCTTGAGCCAGTCGCCCTTCAGGAACGGTTCGGTCGCCAGCGTCGCGCAGGAAACGATATCGGCCTGCCGCACCGCCTCCTGCAGATCGTCGGTGACATCGATCTCGATCCCGGAGGCAGCGAGCGCGAAGGCGGTCGAGATCGCACGCGCCCGGCTACGGTTCCACAGCGTTACGCGTTCGATCGGTCGCACCGCCAGATGCGAACGGATCAGATGCGGCGCCAGCGCGCCGGCGCCGATCATGACGAGATGCTTCGCATCCTTTCGCGCGAGATAGCGCGCGGCAAGCGCCGACGCCGCACCGGTGCGCCATGCGGTGAGCACGCGGCCGTCGATCACCGCGAGCGGTTCGCCGCTCTCGCCCGACAGCAGCAGATATTGCCCATAGAGCGAGGGTTTCCCGAGCTTGGCATTGTCCGGCAGGATCGTCGCGATCTTGCAACCGATGAAGCGCGCATCCCGCGCCGCTTCTTTATTTTGGGCGTGATCTTTTCGAAAAACCGCTTCACGCTTTTCCGGATCCTGCCCTACCCCGGTCCACGCCGGCATGATCAGCATGGTGCCATCGGCGCCAGGCTGCGGGATCGTGTGATGATGCCGCATCGGCACGGTGATATCGGCGCGAAACGCCGCATCGAGCGCGTCGATCAGGGCCGCAGGGTCGAGCGCGTGGTCGATGTCAGACGCCGTGACGATCCGCACAACAAACGGCTCCGCTTAAAGGGGCGGAAGCATCGGCACCGACGGCGCCACGGGCTGCGAATTGGGCTGTGATTTGCGCTCCATCTCGCGGCGGCGCAACTCATGCACCTCGTCGTTGAGGCGGCGCATCTGCCCGTCGAGCCGGCGCGCGGCGCGGCGCCAGCGGCTCTGCCGCAACCACGCGGCGACGCCGCCCAGCAGCACACCGAGCACCACCAGCACGAAAATCAGCACGAACAGCGGCACCGCCACCGCATAGGCAGGGTTCGCCGCATCGAACGGGTCGAACGACAGGGTCACGACCTGCCGGTTGGCGACGGCAAACATCACCAGCAGCAGAACGATCGGGATCAGGATGATGGCCGCGAGGGCTTTGCGGAGCATCGGGGCCTCTTGTCGGCGGGGCCGCGCGCGGCGCTACAGCCCCGAATTGTTTTAGTCCTCGTCGTCCGCGGACAAGTCGCCGGCGAAATCCTTGTTCAGCCGCTCGCGCATTTCCTTGCCGGTCTTAAAGAACGGCACGGACTTCTGATCGACCGAGACGTGGTCGCCGGTGCGCGGATTGCGGCCGGTACGGGCCGGACGATGCTTCACCGAAAAGGCGCCGAAACCGCGCAATTCGACGCGGTCGCCTTTGGCCATGGCGGCGGTGATCTCGTTGAGGATCGCGTTGACGATGTTCTCGACGTCGCGCTGATACAGGTGCGGATTCTGCGCGGCGATCTTCTGCACAAGCTCGGATTTGATCATTGCGGTACTGCTGTCCAAAGCCTGATGACAGGAAGGGCTTGAGCCTGTTGAACTAATTGGGGGTGGAAGGGTGCCAAAGCGCCAACAGACCGTCAAGGTTCAGCCGCTCGATGGCCTGCACCGCGCCCCATGCCTCCAGCCGCCGCGCAAAGCTGCTCAACCCGACAGCTTCGAACACGAAGGCGGCCGCGTGCAGGAACGGCAAGTCCTTGAACCGCGGCTCCAGCTTGTAGTCGCGCACCGGGGTGTCAGCCGGCACCTTCTTTTCCGTTTCCAGCCAGATCACGGCGGTCTTTTCGTCGCCCAGCGCATCGACCAGATGCAGCCCGATCGCCTGCCGGCCGGTGAAGACGCGGCCGTCGCTGACGCGCGCCAGGGTCGGATCGTCCATCTTGCGGCGGTCCTGAACCAGACCTTTGAACCACGCGAACGAATCCATGACGATGGATTCGAGCGCGGCGCGGGCCTCGGGGCTCGTCGGCTCGAAGCCGTTCGGAGCCGCCTTCAGCGGCGCCGATTTCACTTCCTCGACCTTCACGCCGACGGTCTTCAGGATCTCGGTGAAATTCGGATACTGGAACAGCACACCAATCGAGCCGACCAGCGAAGTGTCCGAGGCGATGATGTGATCGGCGGCCATGGCCGCGATATAGCCGCCCGACGCCGCGAGGCCGTCGACGACCACCACCATCGGCTTCTTCTCCTGCACCGCGCGCAGCGCCTTGAACAGCTGCTCGGCACCGGCCGTGGTACCGCCGGGACTGTTGATGTGGACGATCACCGCCTTGGCCTGCGACTTGGCGAGCCGCTCGAGGGCTTCGACGCGATCCTGATCGCTGCGAATGAGACCGGTGATCTGGATGCGGGCGATGCCGCCGCTGGCTTCCGCCATCGGGCCACCGCGCCAGAATCGCGCGCCGAGGCCGACGATCGCAACCAGAGCGATCACTACAGCAGCGACACGCCAGAAGGTCAGTTTGCGCCGCATGCGGCGGCGATCGACGATGGTATCGGCATCAAGCCACATGGCGCACCGTCATCTGGAATCATGAAAGCAAACGATCTCCCCCCGTATAGCGGAGGGAGATCGCAAGGTCGATTGGATTGCCGCCATCTCCGCGCACCGGAACCGCGAGAGCGGTTGCCGATGTCGCGACGGACGGCGACGGTCCATGTTTACTCGTCGCCCTTTTCCTTGTCGGAGCGCTGCTTGAGCGCCGCGCCGAGGATGTCGCCGAGCGACGCGCCGGAATCAGACGAGCCGTACTGAGCGATGGCTTCCTTCTCTTCCGCGACTTCGAGCGCCTTGATCGAGACGCCGACCTTGTGGGTCTTGCGGTCGAACTGGGTGACGCGCGCGTCGAACTTCTGTCCAACCTGGAACCGGTCGGAGCGCTGATCGGCGCGATCGCGGGCGAGGTCGCCGCGCTTGATGAAGGTGACGACATCGGTGCCGACGATCTTCACGTCGAGACCGGCTTCCTTCACGTCGATCACTTCGCAGGTGACCACATCGCCCTTCTTCATCTCGCCTGCCACGCCGGACGCCATCGGGTCGCCGCCGAGCTGCTTGATGCCGAGGGAGATGCGCTCCTTCTCGACGTCGACGTCGAGAACCTGCGCGCTGACCATGTCACCCTTCTTGTATTCGTCGATGACCTGCTCGCCCGGACGCTTCCAGTCGAGGTCGGACAGATGCACCATGCCGTCGACATCGCCGTCGAGGCCCAGGAACAGGCCGAATTCGGTCTTATTCTTGACTTCGCCCTCGACCACCGAGCCCGGCGGATACTTCTCGACGAACACTTCCCACGGATTGCGCATGGTCTGCTTGAGACCGAGCGAAATGCGGCGCTTGACCGGATCGACTTCGAGGATCTGCACTTCGACTTCCTGCGAGGTCGAGACGATCTTGCCGGGGTGCACGTTCTTCTTGGTCCACGACATTTCCGAAACGTGGATCAGGCCTTCGATGCCCGGCTCCAGCTCGACGAACGCGCCGTAGTCGGTGATGTTGGTGACGCGGCCCTTGAAGCGGGCGCCGACCGGATACTTGGCCTCGATGCCCTGCCACGGATCATCGAGCAGCTGCTTCATGCCGAGCGAGATGCGGTGCGTCTCGTGATTGATCTTGATGATCTTCACCTTCACCGTCTGACCGATGTTGAGCACTTCGGTCGGATGGTTGACGCGGCGCCACGCGATATCGGTGACGTGCAGCAGGCCGTCGATGCCGCCGAGATCAACGAACGCACCGTAATCGGTGATGTTCTTGACGACGCCGTCGATCACCTGACCTTCTTCGAGGTTCTGCACCAGTTCCTGGCGCTGCTCAGCGCGGGTCTCTTCGAGCACGGTACGACGCGACACCACGATGTTGCCGCGACGGCGATCCATCTTGAGGATCTGGAACTGCTGCGGCGAGTTCATCAGCGGCGTGACGTCGCGGATCGGGCGGATGTCCACCTGCGAGCGCGGCAGGAACGCCACGGCGCCATCGAGGTCGACGGTGAAACCACCCTTGACCTGATTGAAGATGGTGCCCTGCACCTTCTCGTTCGCGTTGAACGACTTCTCGAGCTTGCCCCAGCTTTCCTCGCGGCGCGCCTTGTCGCGCGAGAGAACGGCTTCACCGAGCGCGTTCTCGATCCGGTCGAGATAAACCTCGACGGTGTCGCCGACCTTGATCTCGTTCTGCCGGCCCGGGCCGGTGAACTCGCGCAGCGCCACGCGACCTTCGGTCTTCAGACCGACGTCGATGATCGCCATGTCCTTTTCGATGCCGACGACGGTGCCCTTGATGACGGAGCCTTCCTGCATGTTTCCATGGTTGAAGGACTCGTCGAGCATCGCGGCAAAATCTTCACGCGGAGCAGCTTTCGCAGCAGCAGCAGTAGCCATAAAAAATCCTCAGCGGTGCGCCGGCGATTGAACGGGGGCGTTCCAAACACGCGGGCCGATGGTTCGCAAAACCAACAGCAACCTCCACGCAAACGTGGATGGCCGGCGCGATAACCGTGTGATCGGAACGATGATGCAGTCCGGAGCGCTGCATCGAGGCGCGAACGGGGCTTTGGTCCTCCAACCGCGAGGGACGGTCAGCCGCGCCCTCGGCCCGCTCGGAAAGCCTCGACGATGTCGAGAGCCGCCCGGACGGCCGGTTCTATAGCCAAGTGCGTGGTGTCCAGCAAGTGCGCGTCGTCGGCCGGGCGGAACGGGGCCACCGTCCGCTCCGCGTCGCGCGCATCGCGCTTGCGGATGTCGGCCAGCACGGTCGCCGCGTCAGCCGGTTCGCCGCGACCCACGAGTTCCTTGAGCCGGCGGTCGGCGCGCGCCTCCGGCGAGGCGGTGACGAAAATCTTCACCTCGGCCTCCGGCGCGATCACCGTGCCGATGTCGCGCCCGTCGAGCACCGCGCCGCCGGGCGTCGCCGCAAACCGGCGCTGGAATGCGAGCAGCGCCTCGCGGACGGCGGGAATCGCGCCCACCACCGAGGCAGCATTACCGTATAGGTCAGCTTTCAGGGCCATCTCGTCGATCTGGGCGAGATCGAGCATCTGCGCGGCGGCGGCCGCCGCGACCGGGTCCGCCGGCTCGCCGCCTTGATCGAGCACCGCCTTGCCGACCGCGCGATACAGCAGGCCGGTATCTAGGTGTGGCAAGCCATAATGCGCTGCCAGCCGTTTGGCCAAAGTCCCCTTGCCGGAGGCGGCAGGTCCGTCGATCGCGATGATCATCCCTTCTCCGATCAGATAAAGTTATTGGGATAGTCAGATTATCTCATTTGACTCATCGCGTGACGCGGCGCACCCAAGGTTTTGTGCGTTGCAATCGCGATTTCGCGTCCGTTTCGGCCGATTGCTAAATCCGGGACGCAAAAAAAACGGCAAAAAGGAGCAAACATGCTTGGTATTGGCGATAAACTTCCCTCGTTTTCCGTCACTGGCGTCAAGCCGGGATTCCAGAACCATCAGGAAGGCGGCCAGTCCGCGTTCGAGGAACTGACCGAAAAGAGCTTCCCCGGCAAGTGGAAGATCATTTTCTTCTACCCGAAGGATTTCACCTTCGTCTGCCCGACCGAGATCGCGGAATTTGCCCGCCTCGCCGGTGAGTTTGCCGACCGCGATGCCGTGGTGCTCGGCGGCTCGACCGACAACGAATTCGTCAAGCTGGCCTGGCGCCGCGACCACAAGGACCTCGCCAAGCTGCCGATCTGGCAGTTCGCCGACACCAAGGGCTCGCTGGTCGATCAGCTCGGCATCCGTTCGCCCGACGGCGTGGCGTATCGCTACACCTTCATCGTCGATGCGGACAACACGATCCAGCACGTCTACGCGACCAACCTCAATGTCGGCCGCAATCCGAAGGACACGCTACGCGTGCTCGATGCGCTGCAGACCGACGAGCTGTGCCCATGCAACCGCGAAGTCGGCGGTGACGTGCTGAAGGCGGCCTGAGCCGTCGCATTCCGATCGAGGCGCCGGGCGGGACGGTCACACGTTCCGCCCGCGTCGTTTCAAATTCAGGATTCAAGCGTCTGGAGATCAGCGTGACCGTCGATCAACTGAAGGACCGGTTGCCGGCCTTCGCCAAGGATATCAAGCTCAACGTCTCGTCGATGCTGTCGGACGAGACGCTGACCCCACAGCAACGTTACGGCCTGTTCGTCGCTTGCGCGATCGCGACGCGTAACCCGGCGCTGGCGCATGCGTTCGAGCAGCTCGCGCGTCAGCATCTGTCGGATGCCGCGCTCGACGCGGCGCACGCCGCCGTCGCGGTGATGTCGATGAACAACGTCTATTACCGCTTCGTGCATCTCGCCTCGAACAAGGCTTATGAGACCAAGCCGGCGCGGCTGCGCATGAACATCATCGGCAATCCCGGCGTCGACAAGGCCGATTTCGAGCTGTGGTCGCTGGCGGTGTCGGCAATCAACGGCTGCGGCAAGTGCATTGATGCGCACGACAAGGTGCTGCGCGACGCCGGCGTCAGCGAAGACGCGATCCAGACCGCGGCGCGTTTCGCCGCGATCATCCAGGCGTTCGCGGTGTCACTCGAAGCCGCCGAAGTTTCGGAATCGTTGAAAGCGGCGGCGGAATAATCGGAAAACGTGCCATGGCCGTGATCACGGCCATGGTTATTTCTCTCAGCTCAGATCGGCACCGAGCGCGCGCATCGTCTCGACAAAACCGGGGAAACTGGTGGCGATGAAACTCGTGTCATCGACCTGCACCGGCTGCTCGCTGGCGAGCCCCATCATCAGCGCGGCCATGGCGAGGCGATGATCCATATGCGTCGCGACCAGGCCGCCACCGGGTGCGCGGCCCTTGCTGCGCACGATCAGATCGTCCTTGTCGATCTCGACATCGACGCCGTTGACCCGCAACATGTCGGCGGTGGCAGCGAGACGATCGGATTCCTTCACGCGCAACTCCTGCAGACCGCGCATGCGCGTCTCGCCCTCGGCGAACGCAGCGGCGACCGCCAGCACGATATATTCGTCGATCATCGACGGCGCGCGCGTCGCCGGCACATCGACGCCCTTCAACGCCGAGAACGTGACGCGTAGATCAGCGATCTCCTCGCCTTCGTTGCGTGACGTCACCGTCTCGATCGCCGCGCCCATCTCCTTGAGCGTGGTGAACAGGCCGGTGCGCAGCGGGTTCATCATCACGTTTTCGAGCACGATGTCGGAACCGGGCGTCACCAGCGCGCCGACCATCGCGAATGCCGCCGAGGACGGGTCGGACGGCACCACCACTTCCGCAGGGCTCAACTCCGGCTGGCCGGTGAGCACGATGCGCCGACCGTGGTCGCCATGATGGGTGGATTTGATCTCGGCACCGAACTGGCGAAGCATTCGCTCGGTGTGGTCGCGGGTGGCTTCCGCCTCGATGACGATGGTTTTGCCGGGCGCGGCGAGGCCAGCCAGCAGCACCGCGGATTTGAGCTGCGCCGATGCCACCGGCGGCTCGTATTCGATCGGCAACGGATCGGTAGCGCCGCGCAGAACGAGCGGCAGTCGGCCGCCCTCGTCCACCGACACCACTCGCGCACCGATTCGGGTCAGCGGATCGAGCACCCGCTGCATCGGCCGCTTGCGCAGGCTGGCATCGCCGTCGAACGTTGCTTCCACCGGGCAACCCGCCACCGCGCCGATCACCAGCCGGCAGCCGGTCCCGGAATTGCCGAAATCGAGCGGCGCCTGCGGCTGGGCGAACCCGCCGACGCCGACACCCCGGACCCGCCAGACGCCGTCATCGCCCCGTTCGACCTGCGCGCCCAGCGCGCGCATGGCCTTGCCGGTATTGAGGACATCCTCACCTTCCAGGAGCCCCGCGATCCGCGTTTCGCCGACCGCCATCGCCCCGAGGATCAAGGCCCGGTGGGAGATCGACTTGTCGCCGGGGGCGCGCAGACGGCCGGTGAGCGCCCCGCTGCGGCGGGCGGCGAGCGGCTGGGCGGAAGCGGCGTGGGTCAAGTCGGAGGTTCCTTCTGCATGCCGCAGCCGCCGGCTCAGCGGGCGGAGCGGAAACGAGCGGGCAAATGTCCCGGAAAATGCGGCGCCGTCCTAACACGGGCCGGCGCGGCCCGTCACCCGCCCGCCGCTGCACCGGCCGACGCCTCGGAGCCAAGAGCCAATACCCATGAGCCATGAGCATGACGCAAGTCGTGTCTTGGGGCGTCGTGTCTTGGGGCAGCGTCTGCGCTATTGACAGCGGGCGCTTGACTGGCCAAGTGAAGCACGATTTTTTTGCCGCCTTCCCGATGGGTCATCCTCCGGCAGGGTTCGTTTCAAGGCACTTCCCAAGGATTGTCACGTGGCCAAACCTGAGCTCGGCACCAAACGCCTTTGCGCCAGTTGCGGGGCTAAGTTTTACGACCTGAACAAGGATCCGATCGTCTGCCCGAAGTGCGAGACGGTGTTCGTGGTTCCGGTCGTCACCACCCGCGCCACCCGCAGCGAAGCGGCCCGCGCCGCTCCGGTTAAGAACGTGGCGGTCGAGCCGGAGACGGCGGATGCCGATTTCGTGTCGCTCGAGGACGCCGATGCCGAGGCCTCCGGCAGCAAGAAGGCGGCCGCCGGGGACGATGTGGATGTCGAGGACGACGCGAGCGACGATTCCAGCGACGACGACACCTTCATCGAGGAAACCGACGACAATGACGATGACGTCACCGATATTATCGGCGACGCAGGAGACAAAGAGGAAGAGAGCTAGTATAAGCCAGCCGTTTCCCGTTTCGGGGCCATAGCTCAGCTGGGAGAGCGCCTGCATGGCATGCAGGAGGTCGGCGGTTCGATCCCGCCTGGCTCCACCAAACTTCGCGGCAGAGATTGCGCGATCAAATAAAAAAGCCGTCCACCCGGGCGGCTTTTTTGTTGGCATTCATTTGTCGGTTGATGACGGAGCCTCAGTGCTTCGCCGCCGCTGTCTTCAACGGCTTCATCCAGCCGGGCTCATCTGAGCCATCGCCCCAGTTGTACGGGCGATAGAACAGATGCAGACCAGTCTTGAAGTAGCGACGCATCTCGTGGATCCAGTTCGGGCGCACATACATCGCGTGATAGTGCGTCGACTTCGCCACTTCCGGCACCCACAGCTTGCCGTCGAGCGTCTGCTTGGCGATGCGCACCGCGCGCGCCCATGAGCCGCGATCGTGGATCGCCTTGCTCTTGCCGTCACAGGCGAAGGTAAACTGGCACGCCAGCCGCCGGTTGGCGTTCTGATAGACCACCGAGCAGACGTCCTTGGGATAGAACGGCGAGAACACGCGGTTCATCACCACCTGTGCCACCGCCATCTGGCCGCGTACCGGCTCGCTGCGCGATTCGAAATAGACGGCGTTGGCAAGACAGCGTTCGGCCTTGGCGCGCTCCTTGGCGTTGATGTCGAGACCGAGCAGTTCCGCCGGTGTCGGCACATGCGGGCCGTCCTCGCGTTCCGGCGACGGGCGTGGCAGCGGCACAGCGGCGAGCGACGGGAACGGGGTTGCCGTCGATGGCGCGACAACAGGCTCCGCCGCGGCAGCCGGCGGCGTCAGAGCACGCGGCGCCTCGAGCGCCGGCGTTGTAAGACTCGGCGGCAGCATCTTCGGCTCCGGCGTCTCCAGCGGCGGCATGTTGATGAGATCGTCCGGCGACGCCGACGCCAGTATCATAACCGGCGGCGCCTTGATCGAAGCGGAAGCCGCGACGGCGCGCTCGACCATCAGCGGGCGCGGCGCGCGCGCACTCACGGCCGACACATCAGCGGCAGCAAGCATGGCAGGGGCCGGTGTCGGGCGCGGCGCGACAAGCGCGGGCGGCGCGGCCTTGACCGAAGCCGGCTGCGGCTTTGCCTGTGGCGCGGGAACGGAGGCAGCAACCTGCTGCGGCGTCGCGCGCGCAGCAAGATCAATCTCGGCGAGAACATAGGGCGAGCGATACGGCACGCGCGCGGTCGCGCCGACGTCACGCAGGAATTCCGCTTTCACCACGACATGCTCGGACGCGGCCTTCTCCTGTGTACCCGGCAGCAACGCCGTCAGCATCGGAGCGACGCGATCTCGCAGCATCGCCTGCGCATCGGTCAACGACCGCACTTCGATGATGTCAAAGAAACTGAATGCGAGCGACACACCGGCGAGCAGGATACAAATGATCTTCGCAGCACCAATTACACGCTGCTCCGACGACTGCGCGAAAAATGCGTCGTCACGCTCGAAGCTCTGGCTTTCAAACGTCTGCGCTTGTGCGATCACGGGCCGCTCCCTGTCTGCCGAAACGTTGTTCGACAGCACTGAAACTAGCGGCTCAATTTGCTTATGGACGATGTGGCAAAAGTTTTTGCCAAAGTAACGTAAAAATCGCAACGCGCGCTTTACCATGAACGCGCGCAAGGCGCTGCGTTAAGGCAAACGATTCAAGTTTTATCGATTGCGTCAGCGTGTTGTTGATCATGCAGTCGCACGCAGCGCGACGGATCGTTCCTGCAAATTGATCCGCATAACGCGTTACGCACATCGCGAGCGCACGCGCACTCCATGCGACATCAACGGCAGGGGGCACGCTGCAACCTTGCCGCCGGATCGCGGTGTCCCGATCGGACGACTCGGCAGCAGGGAGACCTGGCAGCGCGCGGCCGGAACAAAACCCATCCTTCGGCAGGACCCCCCAGCCCAAAAAGTTCCCGATGTTCTTGCGGGGGCCGCCACGACCCCCCATATTCGATGCGACCGGACGGCCGAAATCCGTCCGGAACGGGGGTGCCGCAAGGGCCCTCATCCAAAGTCGCTTCTCACGAGGGCTTTGACGTCCATGACCAGAGTTCCGTCCCTGTCCAGCCCGTTTCTCCTGGGTTTCGACGAAATCGAGCGCGTGCTCGATCGCGTCGCCAAGGGCTCCGACGGTTATCCTCCCTACAACATCGAGCGGATCGCCCGCAGCGAGGGGCAGCCCGACCGGCTGCGCATCACGCTGGCCGTCGCCGGGTTCACCCGGGATCAGCTCGACGTGACTATCGAGGAAAGCCAGTTGGTGATCCGCGGCCGGCAGCAGGACGACAAGACCCGGCAATACCTTCACCGCGGCATCGCCGCGCGTCAGTTCCAGCGCACCTTCGTGCTGGCCGACGGCATGGAGGTGCTCGGTGCCGACCTGAAGAACGGACTGTTGTCCGTCGATCTGGTCCGGCCGGAGCCGGAGCGCGTCGTCCGGTCGATCGCGATCAGCGAGCAGGACTGAGCGAAACTCTGGAACGGCGAAGTACCACAAGAAGGGCTCGACCACGCGCACAGAAAGGATCGAGAGCCATGACCAACGTGACCAATCTGACCAACAAGATCGACACCACCACAGAGACCGAATTGCATCCGGTAATCACGCAGGAAGCGCTCGCCCATCTCGGCGACGGCCAGATCGCCTATGTGAAACCGGTCCGCTCCGAGGACGTGAAATCGCTGTTTCCGCAGGTCCCCGAGATGGCCGACGGCATCGAGCTGTTCGCGCTGCATGCCGCTGACGGCACGCCGATGATGCTGACTGATAGCCGCGAAGCCGCGCTGGCCAATGCCTGGAGCCATTCGCTGCAGCCCATGAGCGTTCACTAAGACGAGCGTCCACTAAGAAGTAGCGTTCGCTAGGATCAGCGTGCGCCAAAAATGCGCAAGCCGCGCGCACAACGCGCGCGGCTTTCATCCGCAAAAAATGTCTGACGTTTATGCTGCGCTGGCGGGAGAAATCGCGAGTGCGGCGTAAAGCGAATCCGCCGTATGCGACTCGCGCAGCTTGGCCGCGACCGACGGATCGCGCAGCAGACGCGCGACGCGCGCCAACGCCTTGAGATGATCAGCGCCAGCGCCTTCCGGCGCCAGCAGCAGAAACACCAGATCGACCGGCTGACCATCCAACGCCTCGAAATCGATCGGCTTGTCCAGTCGCGCGAACAATCCGAACAGACGACCGAGCTTCGGCAGCTTGCCGTGCGGAATGGCCACGCCATTGCCAACCGCGGTCGAGCCAAGCTTCTCGCGTTGCTGCAGAATCTCGAAAATCGAACTTTCGCTCTGGCCGCACAAAGTCGCCGCGCGCGCGGCGAGTTCCTGCAGGGCCTGCTTCTTGCTGGCGACCGCGAGCGCCGGCATCACGGCATTCGGCGCGACAAGATCGGTAAGCGGCATGGAACTGTCCGGGGCTCGGATGATGTTAGCGACGTGGATGTGCTGGAAAGGCGCGGACCATAGGCAGCGTCCCCTGTCCCGTCAATGGCCTCCGGGGCCTCTCCCATAGGCTCCCGTTTCGGTCAACTGACGGTGCGCTTGTCGCGTCCGTCGCGATGATCAGTACGTTTTCGCTTATAGCGTCGCAACCGTTTCTCGATATTGTCCGCGGCCTTGTCAGCGCTGTCATAGGCATCCGCCGACATGCCTTCCGCTTCCAGCGTCACGCCGGAATCGAGATGCACGACACACTCCGTCAGATAGCCGAAACCATCCTTGCCGATCGTCGCATGACCGGAAAATCCGCCGTCAAAATATTTGGTGGTGGCGCCGCGCACGCGCTCGGTAATTCGTTCCTGCATCGCTTCACCGACCTCGAGGTTTCGTCCGGAAACACGAAAGGCCATCGTCACCTCCACTTTCGCAGGATTGTCTACACGCGATCGAAGCAAAGCGATTCCATCGTAACGATGCCAAGTTTCAAGGCGTCGTGGAAGGGGGCCGAGGAAGACTTTGCGCGACGTTTGAACCGCCTGTGACGATCAGGCGCGCAGCGCCGCCTGTTTTTCGCGCCGCCGTTGAACGGACGAGGGAATGTGCAGGGCCTCCCGATATTTTGCGACGGTCCGCCGTGCAATATCGATGCCAGCTTCCTTTAGACGCTCCACCAGCGTATCGTCTGACAAGATATCGGTGGCGGCTTCCGCATCGATCAACTGCTTGATCCGGTGACGCACCGCTTCGGCCGAGTGCGCCTCGCCACCATCGGTTGCGGCGATCGCTGCCGTGAAAAAATATTTCAACTCGAAAATACCACGGCTGGTCGCCATATATTTATTGGCGGTCACGCGCGACACTGTCGACTCGTGCATGCCGATCGCCTCGGCAACGATCTTCAGATTGAGCGGCCGCAGATGGTTCACGCCGTGGACGAAGAAAGCGTCCTGCTGGCGCACGATCTCGCTGGCGACCTTGAGGATCGTCCGCGCGCGCTGGTCGAGCGCGCGCACCAGCCAGGTCGCGGTCTGCAGGCAATCGGCAAGATAAGTCTTGTCCTTGTCGTTGCGCGCGGTCTTCGACACCTGCGCATAATAACGTTGCGCAACGAGGACTTTCGGCAGCGTGTCAGTATTGAGTTCAACCTGCCAGCTTCCGTCCGGCGCGGCGCGCACGAACACGTCCGGCACGATCGGCTGCACCGCGGTCGAGCCGAAGGCGAGGCCCGGCTTGGGATTAAGCTGGCGCAATTCGACGATCATGTCGGCCAGATCCTCGTCGTCGACACCGCAACGCCGCCGCAGGCCGGGAAGATCGCGCTTCGCCAGCAGATCGAGGTTGTCGAGCAACGCCTGCATCGCCGGATCGAGGCGGTCGCGCTCACGCAGCTGAATCGCCAGACATTCCCTTAGATCGCGCGCGGCGACGCCGACCGGATCGAAACCCTGAATCACCGACAGCACCGACTCGATATCGGCGCGCGATGCGCCGAGTTTGTCGGCAACCGCATCCAGATCGCCGGCGAGATAACCGGCCTCGTCGACGAGGTCGATGAGATATTGCCCGATCATGCGCCGCACCGGATCGTGCTCGGCGAGCACAAGCTGTTCGGCGAGATGATCCGCGAGCGTCGCCGTGGCCGAGACGAAGGCTTCCGGATTGTAGTCGCCGTCGGCGGGCGCCGCCGCGCCGGACGCCGACCATTCGGAATAATTCGCGGGCGCGTCCGCATCCGGCGCGGACTGGGATGTTTGCGCCGCCGGTGCACGCGCGCCATCGTCATCGGGAAATACGTTCTCGAGTTCGGTGCCGAGCCCGGCTTCCATGTCGCTGCGGCTGGTTTCCAGTTCGTCCGCCGCCCAGTCGCCCTCGGCGGCATCGCCACCCGCTGCGACGGGCGCATCGTCCGCGACCGTGGGTGCTTCGCCATCGCTGGCGCGCTCCAGCAGCGGGTTTTTTTCTAGCTCCGCTTCCACATAGGCAGCGAGATCAAGACTCGAGAGCTGCAGCAGCTTGATGGCCTGCATCAGCTGCGGCGTCATCACCAGCGCTTGCGTCTGGCGAAACTCGAGACGTTGGCTCAAGGCCATAGGGGATCCCGGATTGGTCCGATTCTTGCTTACGCTATATAGCAGATCGGTACCGGGCGGGCGTAGACACTTGCTGCACAATCGCTGTGCGGCGACCGCATTGATTTGCGGCAATAGCCACGCCTCTGCCCAAGTTAGAGGCGGAATTCCTCGCCGAGATAAAGCCGGCGGACGTCGGGGTTGTTGACGATGTCCTGCGCCCGGCCCTCCATCAGCACCTCGCCAGAATAGATGATGTAGGCACGGTCGGTGAGGCCGAGGGTCTCGCGGACATTGTGGTCGGTAATCAGCACGCCGATGCCGCGATTGGTGAGATGACGCACAAGCTGCTGGATATCGCCGACGGCGATCGGATCAATGCCGGCGAACGGTTCGTCGAGCAGCATATAGCTCGGCCGCGTCGCCAGCGCGCGCGCGATCTCGACGCGGCGGCGCTCGCCGCCTGACAGTGCGATCGACGGTGTCTTGCGCAGCTTGGTGATGTTGAATTCTTCCAGCAGCGCGTTGAGATCGGCTTCGCGGCGCCGCGCATCCGGCTCGACGATCTCCAGCACCGCGCGGATATTGTCCTCGACATTCAGGCCGCGGAAGATCGACGCTTCCTGCGGCAGATAGCCGACGCCGAGCCGCGCGCGCTGATACATCGGCAGCGCCGTCACGTCGTAACCGTCCATCTCGACCCGGCCTTTGTCGGCACGAATGAGACCGGTGATCATGTAGAAGATCGTGGTCTTGCCGGCGCCGTTGGGACCGAGCAGACCGACCGCCTCGCCGCGGCGCACATACATAGTCGCGCCCTTCACGACCTTGCGGGCACCGAAACTTTTTTCGACGCCATGCGCGGCAAGGTAGCCGTGCCGCGCACCCTGCCGGGCCTCTTGGCGCGGATCTTGACGTGAATCCTGCCGGGCATCGCTGCGCTGCTGCGGCGGACGTGGCGGCTGTTGCGGGGCCGGCGGTTGCGGCGCGCGGGCCTGCGGTGGCGCGGCGGCGTATTGCGCCGGCTGCGGCTGCGTCTGCGGATGTTGCGCGGGATATTGTGGTTGCGGCGCGGCGGCACGCGCCGGCGCAGCCGGTTGTCCGGGCTGTTGCGCGGGGACGGGCCGCTGGTCCCAGCGCACCGCTTGCTGCCGGGGCGCCTGCGCCGGCTGGCGGCGGAAGAGCGACAGAATATTCAAGCTTGCTGTCTCGCCTGCTGCCTTGCGGTGGGAACATGGGTCATCGGCGGCGGCATGGTAGCTGATTCCAGGTCCATCGGTTCCAGGAACGTCATGCGCGACGGGTCAACGCGACGGTTGCCGGGCGCCAGGCGCCGGAATGGACGGCAACACGCCCTCGCCGGGCTTGCCACCGCCAGCCTGGAACAAGCCCTGGACGCGTCCGTTGCCGGACTTGCCGGACTCGACCCGCGACACGCCGGAACCGAGATCGACCATCAGCCGGTCGCCGCGCAGCACGTTCTGCCCCTGGGTCATCACCACATTGCCGCTCATCGTGACGGTGTTGGTGCGCATGTCGAAAATGCCGATATCACCAGTGACGGTCTGGTCCTTCTGCGTGACGATGACGCCGCCCTTGGCCTCCAGCCGCTTGATCTGCTGCTGGCCGTTCGGGCCGGGCGTCGCCTGGGTCATCTGACCTTTGTTGGCATTTTTGTCGTTGGTCTTCTTGTCCCCGTTGTCGCGATTGTCGTCGTAGAACACGACCAGCGACTTCGCGCGCAGACCGGTGTCGCCCTGCGTCACCTTCACGTTGCCGGAAAATGTCGCCTGCTTCTCCTTCTCGCGCACTTCGAGTGTCGCCGCCTCGATCTGCACCGGCTGGTCGCGGTTCTGCGAGAAGCCCTGTAGCGCATTGGGCGGCCCCGAACCGCGCTGCTGTGCCGATGCAATCGTGCCGACAGCGGTTACGGCGAGCGCGCCGAGGAGGACGGAAACCAAACGGGTCATCGCGGTACGGTCCTTTGTCCGGCCGCATTCTGCGGTGAGGCAGCGGCCTTGTCTTTATCGGCGTTGGGCAACGTCAGCACCATGGTGACGCCGCCGTCAAACCGCACGCGATCGCCGGCGTCAATCACTTCGAGCCGGTTGGCATTCAGCGTGCCGTTGAGCAAATCAACCGATACCGGTTTCTCCGACACCACATTGCCTTTGCGCACGTCGATCACCGCTTCGCTCAGGCGCGCGGCATAACCCGTGGACGATGTCAGCAGAATGTTCTGGCGCAAGGTCAGCGTCTCACGCTTGGAATCGTAGACGCCACCATTGGCCGAAACCTCGACCTTGGTCTTGTCCTGCATGTCCATGCGCGCCTGCAATTCCTTCAGCTCCACCAGATCGGGCTTGGTGAGATCCTGCGCCGCATCGCTCGCGGACAGATCGTAAGCGCGGTTGTCCTGGGTGAAGCCGGAGATGCGCGGCCGCTCCATGGTGATGCGCGTGCCGGAGACGACGAGATTGCCGACATCGAGCGGCAGCTTGCCGAGCATCCGCAGCGGATTGAGATAGGTCGTCAGGCCGATCAGCAGCAGCAGCAGCGCAGCACCGATCGGAATGCCGATGCGCAGGAACCGCACCGTTCGGCTGTGCCGGCGCGCCGCGCGGAAAGCACGGTCGCTGTCGGCGCGGCTCGGCGTCCAATGCGTCGGCGCAAAACGCGGATCTTGGCGCGGATCGGTGGTTGCGGCGATCGAGCGGTTCATCGGTCCGTGGTCTGATGCCGCGCCCCTCGGGGGTCGGCGGCGGCCTGATTATTGAGTTCCGGGAGACCTAGCCTTCCGAATATGGCTCCGGAACGGCAATTCAGCCACCCGGCATCACCCCTGCATGTGCCATATTCGCGGGCCGTATCAAACGCCCGACACGGATTAAGCCTAAATCCAGCCGCCGTTTTTGGTCCGGCAAGCGATCAGGAATGCGCGAAAATGTCCTCGGCCGCCCAGCCGGCCAGGTCGAGCCTTACCCGGTCCGGCAGGAACCGGAAACAGGCTTGCGCCAGTTCGGTCCGCCCCTCCCGCGCCAGCATGGCGTCAAGCTTCTCACGCAGCGCATGCAGGTTCTGGACGTCCGACGCGGCGTAGGCCAGTTGCGCTTCCGAGAGGGTCGACGCGCCCCAGTCCGACGACTGCTGCTGCTTGGAGATGTCGATACCGAGCAGTTCGCGGGTCAGATCCTTGAGGCCATGCCTGTCAGTATAGGTCCGCGCCAGCCGCGAGGCGATCTTGGTGCAATAGACCGGCCCGGCCATCACGCCGAGGGTCTTGTAGAGCAGGCCCACATCGAACCGGGCAAAGTGGAAGATCTTGACGATCGCCGGATCGGCCAGGAGCCGTTTCAGATTGGGCGCATCAATGCCGGTGGCCGGAATCTGCACCACGTCGGCGGAACCGTCGCCGGGCGACAGTTGCACCACGCAGAGCCGGTCTCGATTGGGATCGAGGCCCATCGCCTCGGTATCGATGGCGACGGCGCCGGAATAGCGCGAAAGATCGGGAAGATCGCCACGATGCAGGCGGATGGTCATGCTGTGCCCGCTGTTGCGCCGCGGCTGAAATGAACGACCGGTCTCAACGCCGGCCGGACGATGGTGCCCAGAAGAGGACTCGAACCTCCACGGTGTTACCCGCTAGTACCTGAAACTAGTGCGTCTACCAATTCCGCCATCTGGGCTCGGGGCGATACCTACGGACGCGCCCCTGACTTGTCAATTCGGTGGCAAAGCTCACCGCAATCCTGTATCCCGCCTCTGCTTTAAAGCCCTCGCCAGCCGCCCGACCCGGCCGGCAAAACCCGACGCTTTAGATACCCGATCACAGGTAGCGCGATGACCGCACGCAGTCCCTACGACACCCTGATCACCGTTTTTGGCGGCTCCGGCTTCCTCGGCCGCAGCGTGGTGCGCGCGCTCGCCAAGCGCGATTACCGCATCCGCGTCGCCGTGCGCCGACCGGAACTGGCGGGGCACCTGCAACCGCTGGGCCGTGTCGGGCAGATCGAAGTGGTGCAGGCCAATCTGCGTCACGCCGGTTCGGTCGAGGCGGCGATGCGCGGTAGCGCGCTCGCGATCAATCTCGTCGGCATCCTGTTCGAGCGCGGCCGCCAGAGTTTCGATGCGGTGCAGACGGCAGGGGCTGAAAACGTCGCCCGCGCGGCCGCGACCCATGGCGCCGACCTGATCCATGTGTCGGCGATCGGCGCGAATGCGGACTCGACCTCCGCCTATGCGCGTAGCAAGGCTGAGGGTGAAACGCGCACCCTCGCCGCGCGGCCCAGCGCGACCATCGTGCGGCCGTCGATCATGTTCGGCCCGGAGGACGATTTCTTCAATCGTTTCGCCTCGCTCGCGCGCTTCGTGCCGGCGTTGCCCCTGATCGGCGGCGGCGAGACGAAGTTGCAACCGGTGTTCGTCGGCGATGTCGCTGCGGCGATCGCCATCATCGCCGACGGCAAGCTGATGCACGATACGCCGCGCCCCGGCGAGGTGTTCGAGTGCGGCGGTCCGGACGTAGCCAGCTTCGCGCAACTGATGCGCTACACGCTCGATACGATAGGCCGCAAACGCCTGCTGGTGCCGCTGCCGTTCGGACTCGCCAGGATCAAAGCGTCCGTGCTGCAATTTCTGCCGAAGCCGCCGCTGACGCCGGATCAGGTTGAACTGCTGCGCACCGACAACGTCGTGTCGGATGCAGCGACGCGCGCCGGCCATACGTTGCAGGGCCTCGGTATCACGCCGACGGTGATGACCGCCGTGGTGCCGTCGTATCTGTGGCGTTTCCGCAAGACCGGCCAGTTCGCCAAGATGGCGTGATTGTCCGGCCCAATTAATGGCCGAGCGCGAGCGCGGCGAGACCGGCGACGCCGACGATGATACGCCACCACGCGAACAGCGCGAAGCTGTGCCGCTGCACGTAGCGCAGGAACGTCTTCACCACGATCCAACCGCAGACGAACGATGCGGCGAAGCCGACCGCGATCACCATCTTGTTGCCGCCGCCGAGATCGGCGTGGCTCTTGTACAATTCCCAAGCGAACGCGCCGATCATGGTCGGCATCGCCAGCCAGAACGAGAACTCGGCCGCCGAGCGGCGGTCGGCGCCGAGCAGCATCGCGCCGACGATGGTGGCGCCGGAACGCGACACGCCGGGGATCATCGCCACGCACTGGATGATGCCAATGCCGAGATACATCGGCAGCGTGAATTCGGTCGCGTCGTGATAGCGCGCCTCGAGATTCTTGCGATCGACCCACAGCAGCACGAAGCCACCGATGATGAACATCGTGCAGACGATCCAGACGTTGAACAACACCCCCTTGATGAAGCCGATGGCGAAAGCACCAACCACCGCGGCAGGGAGGAAGGCGATCAGCACGCCGATGACGAAACGCGCCGCCGCCCAGCTCGTGAACATGCCGAGCGCGAGCCGCCATAACCGCCCGAAATAGATCGTCAGTAGCGCAAGAATGGCACCGAGCTGGATCAGGATGGCGAAGGATTTGCCGAAAGCATCATCGCCCCAGCCGAGAAAATGCTCCATGAGGAGCAGATGGCCGGTGGACGAGACCGGGAGAAATTCCGTTAACCCTTCGACGATGCCGAGCACCAGGGCTTTCACAATGTCGATATGCGCGGTGATGATGCCGGCGAGCGCGGCCATCATTGCGTCGAAGTTCATTGGATATCTCCCGGGGCCGGCGCGACGGCGCGAGCGCGATTCGGTCAATACGCGCTTGTCGCGCAACGACGGTAAGGGGGCAATGAAAAAGCAGCACGGTCAACAAGCGGCTCGGTTGCCGGGCGGCGTCCGCTCCCGCATAGTCTTGCGTGATTCCCTTGGACGATCCGCCGGGATACCCCGACCGTCGTCGTGGTCCCCATCCACCGACCTGCCCGCCGGCCGCACATGCTGACGCTGCTGCACCAGACGCTCTGTCCGCATTCGCGGTTCGTCCGGCTGATCCTCGGCGAATACGGCCAGGAGCCCCAGCTGATCGAGGAACGGCCGTGGGAGCGCCACGAAGACTTCCTCAAGCTCAATCCGGCCGGATCCCTGCCGGTGCTGATCGAGGAAGGCCAGCCGCCGGTGCCCGGCGCCAGCATCATCGCCGAATATCTCGACGAGACTCGTGGCGCCGAACAGGGTGAGGCGCGGCTCTTGCCGATCTCCATCAGCCAGCGCGTCGAGGTAAGACGGCTGATGGCCTGGTTCAACGAGCGTTTCTTCGATGACGTCAGCGGCCCGCTGGTCGGCGAACGCGAATTCAAGCGGCACATGACCGTCGAACAGGGCGGCGGCCCGCCGGACAGCAGCGCGCTGCGCGCCGCGCGCCACAATATCCGCTATCATCTCGCCTATATCGGCTGGTTGGTGCAGACGCGGGACTGGCTTGCAGGCGAGCGGTTGAGCTATGCCGATCTCGCGGCGGCGGCGCATCTCTCCGCCGCCGACTATCTGGGCGAGGTGCCGTGGACCGACAACGACGCAGCGAAACATTGGTACGCCCGCGTGAAATCGCGGCCGTCGTTCCGCGCGTTGCTGACGGACACAGTGGCGGGGATGCTGCCGTCCAAGCACTACGCCAATCTCGACTTCTGACCGATCCAACCACACTTCGGGCGGTGCTGGCCGACGCCGCGCGCGGCCACGGCTTCGATGCCATCGGTATCGCGCCGCCGCAGACCAGCCCACAGGCACGCGAGCGGTTCGCGCAATTCCTCGCCGCCGGCGAGCACGGCGACATGCACTGGCTCGCCGAGCGCGCAGCGTGGCGAAGCGATCCCGCGGCACTATGGCCGCAGGCGCGTGCCGTGATCATGCTCGGCATGAATTACGGCCGCGACTTCGATCCCCGCGCCATCCTCGATGACAAGGACCGCGCCGCGATCTCGGTCTACGCGCAAAGCGACACCGACTATCACGACGTGATCAAGAAGCGGCTGAAGGCCGTCGCGCGCTGGCTGATCGCCACCGCCGGCGGCGAAGTGAAAGTCTTCGTCGATACCGCGCCGGTGATGGAGAAGCCGCTGGCGCAGGCGGCCGGCCTCGGCTGGCAAGGCAAGCACACCAATCTCGTGTCGCGCGAATTCGGATCGTGGCTGTTTCTCGGCGCGATCTTCACCACGCTCGATCTGCCGTTCGACACGCCGGGCGAGGACACCTGCGGCTCATGTCGTGCCTGCCTCGACTCGTGTCCGACCGACGCTTTCACCGCGCCCTATCAGCTCGATGCGCGGCGCTGCATCTCCTATCTCACCATCGAGCATCAGGGGCCGATCCCGCGCGACCTGCGCACGCGCATGGGCAACCGCATCTATGGCTGCGACGACTGCCTCGCCGCCTGCCCGTGGAACAAGTTCGCCAAGACCGGCCGCGAGGCGAAGCTGGCCGCACGCGACACGTTACGCGCGCCGCCTTTGTCCGAACTGGCGAAACTCGACGACGCGGCGTTCCGCGCGCTGTTTGCCCGCACCGCCATCAAACGCACTGGCCGCGACCGCTTCGTGCGAAATGTGCTGATCGCCATCGGCAATTCCGGGGATCAATCGCTCGCAGCGGAAGCCGAACGGCTGATCGATGACGCGGCGCCCCTAGTGCGCGGCGCGGCAGTGTGGGCGTTGAGCCGACTGCTCTCACCCGATGAATTTCATGCTTTGCGCACGAACCACATCGTCCGCGAGTCCGACCCGGACGTGCTGACCGAGTGGGCTGCTTAAAACTCCGCCACCGCCGCGATCAGACGTTCGATGTCCTCCGGTCGCGACAGGCGATGATCGCCGTCCTTCACCAGCGACAGCACCACGTCATCACGCGCGAACCGCGACACCAGCTCGACCGTATGCTGCCACGGCACGTCTTCATCCTTCACGCCTTGCAAAATCCGCACCGGACATCCGGTCTCGATCAGGCCACCAAGCAACAGATGGTCGCGACCGTCTTCGATCAGCGCGCGGGTGATGATGTAAGGCTCATCGGAATATTCCGACGGCCGCCGCCATTGTCCGGTCTCGGCCAATTCCTTCTTGATCGCCGGCGTAAATTTCTTCCACATCAGCTCTTCGGTGAAATCGACCGCCGGCGCGATGAGAACGAGGCCGGCGAGCGGAGCAGCTGCTTGCGGCTCGCGTTGCAACGCGCGGGCGAGCAGCAGCGCGAGCCATCCGCCCATCGACGAGCCGATCACCACCTGCGGCCCCTCGCAGAACTGCCGGTAAACCGTGACGCTTTCGTCCAGCCATCGGCCGATCGTGCCATCGACGAATGCGCCGCCGGATTCGCCATGGCCGGAATAGTCGAACCGCACGCAGGCACGTCCGTTCGCCGCCGCCCAGGCATCGAGCGCCACGGCCTTGGTGCCCTGCATGTCGGATTTGAAGCCGGACATCCAGAACAAGCCCGGTGGCGCACCGGCGCGCATGCGCACGGCGATCTCGCGCGCGCCCTTTCCGTGTCCCACACTGATGGTTTTGAGGCTAGAATCCGGCATGTTTCACTCAGCGATTCGCGCGGCAACGACGATGACGCGCACCCTGTTTCGCCGCAAGGCGACGACCATGCAAGTCTTGATATGCAAGCCGTGACATCAAGCCTTAACATGCCGCGCGCCTTCATTTCGATGCGAAACAGTCGATGACGCCGCGCGCGCTGTCGGGCGCCACCATCCTGCAGATCGTGCCGGCGCTGCGCGGCGATGCCGCCGGACACGCGGCGATGGATACCGCCGTGCTGCTGCTGCAGGGTGGCGCGCGCACCATCATCGCCGGCGACGACGGCGATCTGGTCGGCGAACTGCGCGCGCTCGGCGGCGAATTCCTGCCGCTCGGCCATGAGACCTTCAATCCGGTGCAGTTGCGCGGCAATGCCCGCTTTCTGCGCGACTATGTGCTCACCGAGCGCGTCGATATCGTCCACGCGCATAGCGCGGCGTCGGCGTGGAGTGCGCTCTCGGCGCTGCACGAACTCCCGGCCTGGCTGGTGACATCGTTCCCCGACGCGATCGCACGCGATACCTGGCTGCGCCGCACCTATCAGGGCGTGCTCGCGCGCGGCGACCGGGTGATCGCACCGTCAAGCTTCGTCTCGCTGGCGATGATCGAACGTTACGGTATCGCGCCCGACCGGATCTCCGTCGTGCCGCGCAGCATCGACACCGCTGCGTTCAGTGCGGCGGCAGTGAGCGATGCGCAGATCGGCGCGATGCGCCGCGCCTGGGGCGTGCTCGCCGGACAACGGGTCATCTTCGCGCCGCAGCCGGTCGACGACGCAAATGGACAGATCGCGATCCTCGAAGCGATGCGGCTCCTGATCGGATTACGCGGCGAGCGCGACACGCTGCTGGTCCTGGCCGACGATGCGCGCCGCCGCTCGCGCGCCATTCGCATTTTACGTGAGCGAGCCCGCGCGCACGGCCTCGACACGCTGCTGCGCTTCGCCGGTCCGATCGACGACGAGCCGCACAGCGTGCGCGGCGCAGCGCCGCCGATGGCGCTCGCGCTGGCGGCAGCGGATGTCGTCGTGGTCACACCATCGTTACCCCCGCCCGCAGCCCGCGTCGTTGCGGAAGCGCAAGCCATGGGCCGGCCGGTCGTCGTCTCCGCGTCGGGAACGTTACCCGAACACACGCTGTTCCCGCCGCGCATGCCCGAGGATTTGCGCACCGGCTGGGTGGTCCGCGCCGGCCATGCCGATGAAATCGCACAGGCGTTGCACGCGGTGCTGTCGCTCAGCACCACCGCCTATGCGGCTTTGGGCGCGCGGGCGCGCCAGTTCGCCGAGTTCATGTTTTCACCCCGCAGCGTTGCCGAGGCGACACGTGCGGTCTATACATCTGTGCTGGCTCGCGACGAATGACATTCTGATTCGCCGGTCCGCGCAGCGCCCCAAGACACTGATCGCGCCGCCGCACTCCGGGACAGCGTCATATGGCGCGTTATCATTTGGCGCGGCATAGTCGTCGTTCTTGCTTACTTCACCTTGCACGGGATCGTTGATGTCCAGCATACCGGCCCGACATTCGCCTCCGGAGCAGCGATTGCCGGCCTCCTCCGCCCGTATCGTCTCGCTGAAACCGCTCACCGCGTTGATCGCCGTGCCGACGCTCGACGCCGGCGCGGCCGATCATGGCGCGCTCGAGCTGGTGCGCGTGCTGACCGCGGCGGGACACAAGGCCATCGTCGTGTCGAGCGGCGGACGGCTGGTGAAAGACGTCCTCGGGGCCGGCGGCGAATTGATCCGGATCAATGTCGCCAGCAAGAATCCATTCGTCATGCTGCGCAACGGCTTCGCGCTGGCGCGGATCGCCCGCGAACGTGGCTGTGACATTTTGCACGCGCACGGCCGCGCGCCAGCGTGGTGCACCTTCCTTGCCGCGCGCCGCACCGGCCTGCCGCTGCTCACCACATGGCACAAAGGTTTTCGCGAACAGAACCTGTTCAAGCGGCTCTACAACAGCGTGATGATACGCGGCGATCGCATGATCGCACCGAGCGAGCAGATCGCCCAGCTTGCGGTCGATCGCTACAGCACGCCTTGGGATCGCATCCGCGTCATTCCTGGTTGTCTTGATGCGGCGCGCTTCGACATCGGCAAGATGACCCGCGAGCGCATCGAGGCGGTGCGGGCCGCCTGGGGCATCGGCCCGGACACGCGGGTGATCCTCGTGGTCGGGCGGCTGATCCGCCGCAAGGGCCACCATGTGATGGTGCGCGCGGCGCAGCGGCTGCGCGAGCGCGGGCTGAAAAATTTCCTCTGCGTATTCGTCGGCGAGGATCGCGGCCAGACGCAATATGCCGGCGAGCTGTGGGATCTGGTGCTGTCGTCCGACACCGCCGGCATCATCCGGCTCGGGCGCCCGTGCGAGGATCTGCCGGCGGCTTATGCGGCGGCATCCGTGGTCGTCTCGGCCGCGGTACAGCCGGAAGGGCTGCAGCGCGCCATCGTCGAGGCGCAGGCCATGGCCCGGCCGGTCGTGGTGTCCGACGTGGCGGCCGGCCCGGACGTGGTGTTGTCGCCCCCAGCGGTGCCGGAGCACCTCATGACCGGGCTGCGGTTCCCGGCCGGAGACGAGGCCGCGCTCGCGGATACGCTGCTGCGGGTGTTTTCGATGCCGGAACCGGCGCGCGACGCCATTGGCGCGCGCGGGCGCGACTGGGTACTCGGCCAGTTCAGCGAGGCGGCCGTCGCCCAGCAGACGCTGGCGCTCTATGCGGAGGTCGCCAGCCAGAACCGCGCGGCGCGGCTCAGCGGCCGCTGAGAGCCGTGTGGCTTCCCGGTACCGTTTGGCAAGGATGCGGCAATTTGCGCGCCGCCGCCGTTGACTTGCGGCCTATTTCTTCCAATCTTTGGGGCGGGTCCGTTCCGCGAACGCCGAACCGACCCCTGACGATCCGCGTTTCCTGACAACAGCAAGAGGAGCCACGAACATTCGCCGTCCGATGAAAGCCGCGCCGCCCGTCAAGAAGGACGGTCCGCGCATCAACGAGGAGATCCGTGTCCGCGAGGTCCAGCTGATCGACACCGCCGGTACCAACCACGGTCCCACCCCGATCCAGACCGCCCTTGAAATGGCGCAGGCCGCAGGACTCGATCTGGTCGAGATCGCACCGAATTCAGCGCCGCCCGTCTGCAAGATCCTGGACTACGGCAAGTACAAGTATCAGGCGCAGAAGAAGGCGGCGGAAGCCCGCAAAAAACAGAAGGTCGTCGAGGTCAAGGAGATCAAGCTCCGGCCGATGATCGACGATCACGATTACGACGTGAAAATGAAGGCGATGCAGCGGTTCTTCGAGGAAGGCGACAAGGTGAAGATCACCCTGCGCTTCCGAGGCCGCGAAATGGCGCACCAGGAGTTGGGCTTCAAACTGCTCGACCGCGTGCGCGACGACACCGCCACGATCGCCAAGATCGAACAGTCGGCCAAATTCGAGGGCCGGCAGATGGTCATGATCCTGGCGCCGCGCTGACGCGGATACGAAGGTCACAACAAAAACCCCGGCTTCAGCCGGGGTTTTTCATTTCCTGCGAGGCGGCATCAGGCGATCAACGCCGCTCGGCTTCCCAACGCCCACTGCAGGCACCGTTCCCCGACGCTCCGGTCCAGGTGCCGGCCCCGGCATCCCGGCCCAGTTTGCCCGTGGCCCGCGCGGTTGACCGGCCCTTGCCGAGATCGACATGGACCGATCCAGCCGGCGACACCTTCCCGGCGAAGTCGATGGCGGCGTCGCCCACATAGTCGACCCGGCCGCGCTCGACCTTGACCTCGTAGCGGTAGGCCCGGTCGCAGGTACCCTTGTCGGTGACGACCACGACGCTCCAGCGGCCGTCGAATTCGGCCGCCTGGGCTGTCTGGTCGGCAAGCGGGAGGCCGGTCAGCATCAGGCCCGCGAGAGCCGTAAAGGCGCTGAGGCGGACAGGCGGCGGCAGGGCAGGCGATCGCATTGGCTTTTCCTCGGGCGGCGGGGTCTTGGGCGGTCAATTCGCCCCATCCGCCCGGGGTTCCTGCCGTCCCATCAACCCTTGGCGGGCCGGTTGCCATTTTCCGGGCGCTCTGCCATAACGCCGCCCTTCATGGCCCGGCCGGTAAAGGGCTGCCGTGGCGATGAACCCGCTCAATCCGAGCAAAGTCGCTCCTTCGGAGCATCAATTCCGGCGGTTTTCCGCCCGGAACAGGAGAGCCAAATGCCCAAGTTGAAGACCAAATCGGGCGCCAAAAAGCGCTTCAAGATTACCGCATCCGGCAAGGTGAAATACCAGCAGTCCGGCAAGCGCCACGGCATGATCAAGCGCACCACCCAGCAGATCCGCGACCATCGCGGCACGCGGGTGCTGTTCAAGACCGACGGCGACAACATCAAGAAATACTGGCTGCCGAACGGCTGACCGGTGGCTGCCACGCAGCATTCTTGACCCCATTCATTGCGGAATTCCTGAAGGAGACTAATCATGGCGCGCGTCAAACGCGGTGTTACCGCTCACGCCAAGCACAAGAAGGTGCTCAAGGCCGCGAAGGGCTACTACGGCCGTCGCAAGAACACGATCCGGATCGCCAAGCAGGCGGTCGAGAAGGCCAACCAGTATGCGTTCCGCGATCGCAAGCGCCGCAAGCGCACGTTCCGCGCGCTCTGGATCCAGCGCCTCAACGCCGCGGTGCGCCCGTTCGGCCTGACCTATTCGAAGTTTATCAACGGCCTCGACAAGTCCGGCATCACCATCGACCGCAAGGTGCTCTCCGATCTCGCGATCCGCGAGCCGGCGGCGTTCCAGGCGATCGTCGAGAAGGCCAAGGCCGCGCTGCCTGCGTAATTCTCGAGGCTCATGATCATGCGATCATGAGCCGGACTGGCGACCGATGATCGATGCCGCTTATGTCCAGCGGATGTCGCGTTACAATCGCTGGCAAAATGAAAACCTCTACGGCGTTGCCGACCGTCTCTCCGATGACGAGAGACGGCGGGATCGCGGCGCGTTTTTCGGCTCGATCCATCAGACACTGAATCATCTGCTGTGGGGCGACCGGCAATGGATGAGCCGGTTCGCCGGTTGGCCGAAGCCAAGCGTCGGGATTCGAGAGTCGGTATCGCTCTATCCGGACTGGAACGATCTCAAACGCGAGCGCACGGCCGCCGATGCGGCCATCATCGCGTGGGCGGACGGGTTCGATCCGGGCTGGACCGAAGGCGACCTCACCTGGTTTTCCGGCGGTCTCAACCGCGAGGTCACAAGGCCACGCTGGCAGCTTGTGACGCACTTTTTCAATCACCAGACCCATCATCGCGGGCAGGTTCATGCGATGCTCACGCAGGCCGGCGGCAAGCCGCACGATACCGACCTGTTCGTGATGCCGGAGTAACACGATGGCGGATATCGCAACGCTCGAACACGAACTGCTCGGTGCCATCAGCAACGCCGGCGACGAAGCCGCGCTCGAAACGGTGCGCGTTGCCGCGCTCGGTAAAAGCGGCTCGGTCTCTGCATTGCTGAAAACGCTCGGCGGCCTGTCGCCGGACGAACGCAGGACGCAAGGCCCCGCGATCAACGGCCTCAAGGAGCGCGTGACGCAGGCGATCGCCGCGCGCAAGGACGCGCTGGCCGCAGAGGCGCTCGACCGGCGCCTCAACAGCGAAACTGTCGACGTCACCTTGCCGGTGCGCGAGGCTCCGGCGGAAACGGGCCGCGTGCATCCGATCAGCCAGGTGATGGACGAACTCACCGCGATCTTCGCCGACATGGGCTTCGCGGTCGCGGAAGGTCCGGATATCGAGAGCGACGACTACAATTTCACCAAGCTCAACTTTCCCGAAGGCCATCCGGCGCGGGAAATGCACGATACGTTCTACTTCAACCCGAAGCCGGACGGATCGCGCATGTTGTTGCGCACGCATACCTCACCGGTGCAAGTGCGCACCATGCTGGCGAAGAAGCCGCCAATCCGCGTGATCTGTCCCGGCCGGACCTATCGTTCAGATTCCGACCAGACCCACACGCCGATGTTTCATCAGGTCGAGGGCTTGGTGATCGACAAGGGATCGAATCTCGGCCACCTGAAATGGATTCTCGAAGAGTTCTGCAAAGCGTTCTTCGAGGTCGATTCCGTGAAGATGCGCTTCCGGCCGTCGTTCTTCCCGTTCACCGAGCCGTCGCTCGAAGTCGACATCCAGTGCCGCCGCGACAAGGGCGAGATCCGCTTCGGCGAGGGTAATGATTGGCTGGAGATTCTCGGCTGCGGCATGGTGCATCCGAACGTGTTGCGCAACTGTGGCCTCGATCCCGACGAGTATCAGGGCTTCGCGTGGGGCATGGGGATCGATCGCATCGCCATGCTGAAATACGGCATGCCCGATCTGCGTCCGTTCTTCGAGGCCGACGTGCGCTGGCTGTCGCATTACGGCTTCCGGCCGCTCGATTTCCCGACGCTGGCGGGAGGACTGAGCGCATGATCGCGACGCTGGATCGTCTGCTGTTCAACGTCATCACCCGGCGCTGGGAGGATGGCCGTATCGGCGCCTACTGCACCGCGCTCGGAAACCGCAACGAGGCGATCACGCCGGTGGTGCTGGAATCGCTGCAGACCATCGACACCAAGGCGGGCGGCCTGTTGACCCATGTGTCGGTGATGATCGCCGGCCTCGGCCTGATCGCGCCGATGGTGGCGAGCAACGATGTCGAGCTCGGCGTAATCATCTTCGAGATCGCCGTCTATCTGCTGATCGCGATCGGCTGCCTGCGCGCGCTGTCGGTTTTTCGCAGCGAACGGCTGACGCCCGCGACTGCCGCCGAAGCCGTCAGCCGCGAGATCATCCTGCGGCGCGAGCTCTACGCGTTGTGTAACCAGGCGTCGATCGTGTTCACGATCTTTGTCTTCATCAGCCTGCCTGTTTTGTATTTCTGGACGCCGGGGAAACTGCCGTGAAATTCTCTCTCTCCTGGCTGAAGGATCACCTCACCACCGACGCCACGCTCGAGGAGATCGTCGACAAGCTGACGATGATCGGGCTCGAGGTCGAGCACGTCGACAATCCGGCGGAAAAATTCGCGCCGTTCAAGGTGGTCGAGGTTCTGACCGCCGTACAGCATCCGAATGCGGATCGACTGCGCATCTGCACGGTCAACACCGGCACCGGCGCGCCTTTGCAGATCGTCTGCGGCGCACCGAATGCGCGCGCCGGCATCAAGGCCGTGCTCGGTCTGCCCGGCACCTATATTCCGTCGAAAGATATTACGCTGGCGGTCGGCAAGATTCGCGGCGTCGAAAGCCAGGGCATGATGATCTCCGGTGCGGAGATAGGCTTCAATGACGACCATAGCGGCATTATCGAGATGCCGGCCGATGCACCGGTTGGTACGCCGTTCGCCGAAGTTCTCGGCCTGAACGATCCGGTGATCGAGATCAATCTCACGCCGAACCGCCCGGACTGCACCGGCGTTTCCGGCATCGCCCGCGATCTCGGCGCGGCGCTGATCGGCACGTTCCGCGACCGCGCGGTGAAGCAGATCAAGGGCGAATTCCCCTGCCCGGTGTCGGTGACGATCGAGGCCGAGGCACTGTGCCCGGCGTTCGGCCTGCGGCTGGTGCGCGGCGTCAAGAATGGTCCGTCGCCAGACTGGCTGCAAAAGCGCCTGAATGCCATAGGCTTACGGCCGATCAATGCGCTGGTCGATATCACCAACTATATCACCTTCGATCGCGGCCGGCCGTTGCATGTGTTCGACGCGAAGAAGGTGAAGGGCAATCTGGTCGTGCGACGCGCGCAGAACGGCGAGCAGTTGCTGGCGCTCGACGGCAAGACCTATACGCTCGACAACGCCATGTGCGTGATCGCCGACGATACCGGCCCGGAATCGCTGTCCGGGATCATGGGTGGCGAGCATTCCGGCTGCGACGAGACGACCACTGACGTGCTGATCGAATCCGCGCTGTGGGACGAGATCAACATCGCCCAGACCGGCCGCAAGCTCGGCATCAACACCGATGCGCGCTACCGCTTCGAGCGCGGCGTCGACCCGGCATTCATGCTGCCGGGCCTCGATCTCGCGACACAGATGGTGCTCGACCTGTGCGGCGGAACTCCGTCGGAGATCGTCGTTGCAGGTGCGGTGAAAATCCCCGACCGGGTGATCGATTTCCCGGTGAGCGAAGTGAAGCGCCTTGCCGGTCTTGACGTGCCAGTGGCCGATATCAAGCGCACGCTGGAGAAGCTCGGCTTCTTCACCGCCGGCCCGAACGAGCGCCTGAAAGTCGCGGTGCCGTCGTGGCGTCCGGACGTGCACGGCAAAGCCGACCTCGTCGAGGAAGTCGTGCGCATCGCCGGCGTCGATCTGGTACCGCTGACGCCGTTCCCGCGCCATGCCGATGCGTTCAAGCCCGTGCTGACGCCGCTGCAGTTGCGTACCCGCAAGGCGAAGCGCGCGCTTGCCGCACGCGGCCTCGTTGAAGCGGTGACGTGGTCGTTCGTGTCAAAATCGCAGGCGACCTCGTTCGGCGGCGGACAAGCGGAATTGGCACTCGCCAATCCGATCGCTTCCGAATTGTCCGATATGCGGCCAAGCCTGCTCGCCGGTCTGATCAGCGCCGCACAGAAGAACGCCGACCGCGGCTCCTCCGATGTCGCCTTGTTCGAGGTTGGACAGGTGTTTCGCGGCGATCAGTCGGACCAGCAGTTCACTGCCGCGAGCGGCGTGCGTCGCGCGCTGGCGCGGCCCGCCGGCGCCGGCCGGTTCTGGTCGTCACCCGCCGCGCCGGTCGATGCGTTCGACGCCAAGGCCGATGCCTTCGCGGTGCTCGCGGCCGCCGGTGCGCCGATACAGGCGCTGCAAGTGGTGCCGGGCGGACCCGACTGGTTCCATCCCGGTCGCTCCGGCACGATCCAGATCGGCCCGCAGAACATCCTCGGCCATTTCGGCGAATTGCATCCGCGCGCGTTGGCGGCGCTCGACGCCGAGGGGCCGCTGGTGGCGTTCGAGGTGATCCTCGAGCGTATCCCCGAGCCGAAAGCAAAGCCGACCCGCGCCAAGCCGACGCTGGAACTGTCGCCGTTCCAGCCGGTGTCGCGCGATTTCGCGTTCATCGTCGCCCGTGCCATCAAGGCCGGCGACATCGTCCGCACCGTGCAGGCGGTGGACAAGAAGCTGATCACCGGCGTGACGGTGTTCGACCTCTACGAAGGCAAGGGCATCGATCCCGACAAGAAGTCGGTCGCGGTCGCGGTGACGATCCAGCCGCGCGACAAGACCATGACCGACCAGGAGATCGAGGCGCTGGCGGCGAAGATCGTCGCCGACGTGGCGAAGAAGAACGGCGGCGCGCTGCGCGGCTGATCTCTCTTACGTTAGCATCAGATCGGCATAGGCGAAGCCGTCACGCATGACGGTCTCGCCGCGCCGCAACGGAATGCGCCGCGCGAACATCGGCCCACCGCTGACGCAGGTGTGAAACTCGCCGTTCTCGCCACACGGGTCGACATTCGGTGGCAGGGCCGCCAGAGTCGCTGCATCGAACGTGCGACCGGCGAAATCTGCGGTCAGCACCTTGCAATCGACCGCGGCGATGGTGGCCTCCAGCCCGGCCGCGGTCATCTCGCGTGCCAGTTCGGCTGTCTCCCGTCCCCAGAGCGGAAACACGGGTGCGATGCCGGTGCCGGCCAGCTTCTGCTCGCGATAGGCACGGATATCCGCCAGGAACAGATCGCCGAAAATCATCTGTGTCACGCCGTCTCCGCGCGCCGCTACCATCGCCGCGGCCATCGCCTGCTCATAGATCTCGTTCGGACATGGATAAGGGATCGACACGATCCGCAGCGGCAGGCCCGCCGCGTCGCATTGCGCGCGCAGCACTTCCTCGCGCACCCCATGAATGCTGACACGCTGGAATGTATCGGTGACGGTCGTCAGCGCGCCGACGATCTCGCAATCAAGCATCCTGCGCGCCACATGCAGTGCGAAAGCGCTGTCCTTGCCGCTCGACCAGGCAATCCACGCCTTTGCGCGGCTCATTGATCGCGATTGCGGCGCCGGGTCCGCTCCCGACCGCGCGTCGGCTTCGTCTCCGGCTTCTCATCCTTGAGCGCGCCGATCTTGCGCAACGCGGCTTCCGCCGCACGCGTGCCGCTCTCCCACGCGCCCGCGACGGTGCCGCCCAGCGTATCGTGCACCGCATCGCCGGCGAACCAGACCCGCTCGCGCACCGGCGCGGCCAGCTGCTTACGCGCGCCATCGCCACCCGGCGAGGCGGAAGCGATCGCGCCCATAATCCACGGCTCCTCATTCCAGCGCGTGACTGCCTGCCGCTTGACCGCAGACTTCACCTCGCTGCCATACAGATCGGCAAGCCACGACACGGCAAAATCAGTCATCGCCGCTTCGCCCTGCGCCGCAAGCTCCGCCCCGAACTTGCCGCCGACATCGACGACGCAGACGCTGCTGCCGTTGACATGCGCTAGCAATGCGCCGGTGCGGGCGCTGGCGGCTTTCTGGAAAACGAGGTCGTTCGCGGCCAGACCGAACGGATTACCGCTCACCTCGAGGCCAATATGATCGCGGCTGCCGAGCTTGAGCCGGGCGAAAGCGTCCACATAGCTCTTCGGCAGTTCCGGCGTGAACTTGATCTTGCCGGCGGCGAGCACGCTTGCCGATGCGGTGACGATCACCGTCCGCGCGCGCAGCTTGCCACGTTCGGTTTCCACTTCCAGCGTCTTTAGCCATTCGATCTTCGTCGCCGGCGTCGAGAGTTGCACCGGCACGCCCTCGCCCAGTTTGGCGATCAGCGCGCCGAGCCCGCGCCGCACATAAGTTGGGCTGTCGCGCTCCATCATCCGCGACAGATCGAGCGCCGAGAGGTCGGCAAGATCACGCCCTGTGCCATAGGCGCCGAGCACGAAATCCACCGTCGGTTTCCAGTCGTCGAGCAGATCCTTCGGCAGCACGCGCGCCGCCGCGATATCGCTCTTGCCGCGCACCGCATCGGCGATGGCGCGGCGCGAGCGAAACACCGACGCCAGGAAATCCTCGATCTCGCCCTCGCGGCCGAAACGGCGACCGACTCGCAGCTTCTGCAGGCGCGGACCCACCGATGTCTCGAAACCGGCACGAGCGGCGAGCGGCAGCAGCGGATTGGTGTCGGCGGCGTAGAGCGCATGCGCACCACGATCGAACGGTGCGCCGAGACTACGGGTGTCGGTGAACGCGCGCCCACCGATCCGGTTCGACGCCTCGATCAATGCGAAACGCCGTCCAGCGGCGGCGACGCGGCGCGCGGCGGCGATGCCGGCGGCTCCCGCGCCGATAATCACCACATCCACTTCGCCCGAGGCCGGCACAGCACCAAGCGCCGGATTAAGCGCCGGTTCGAAGGCCGGCACCGCTGCAAACGCGGCCGACCCGGCAAGAAAAGAACGACGGCTAATTGTCGTCATAGTATCCAAACGGTTTCCGGAGGTCGGTCTACTCTGCCCGAACCCTTGATTCATCGCAAATCCGATGGCTAACGCATGGTCAACGCAGCGGTTGCCACGCGGCGACATGAACCAAATCGCAATGCCTTCATGCGTAATCTCGACGCAACGACCAATGCGTCAGGAATTGCGCATATAGCGCAAGAAGACGCAGACGCCTTTGCGCCGGGGACGCGGGGCTCATGAGTTTCGTGCTTGATCATGTCGGCGGCTTGATGGCCCGGTATCTCGACCGGCGCGAGACCGACTACACGCCTTTCACACCGAGCGATCCGGAGGCGCTGCGCGCCGTGCTGCGACCCGGCGACGTGCTGCTGGTCGAAGGCACCAACAAGATTTCCGGCATCATCAAATATCTGACGCAGTCGACATGGTCGCATGCGGCGCTTTACACCGGCCCGGTCGGCGATCGCACCACCGCCGACGGCGAGCCACTCGTTCTGGTGGAAGCCAATATCGGCCAGGGCGTGGTCGCCGCGCCGCTGTCGAAATACTTCAAATGCCACACGCGCGTCTGCCGGCCGACCAGTCTCACTGCCGAGGATCGCGTACGCGTCTGCACCTATGCGGCCGAGCGCATCGGCTTCGACTATGATGTGAAAAACATCATCGATTTGATGCGCTATCTGATCCCGCTGCCGATCCCGCGCCGGTTCCGCCGCCGCATGCTGGCGCTCGGTTCCGGCCATCCGACGCGGATCATCTGCTCGGCGCTGATCGCGCAGTCGTTCGAAGCCGTACGCTATCCAATCCTGCCGACCGTAACGCGCGACGCGGAGATGCAGCGCGAGCTGATGGAAATCCGTCATTCCTCGCTTTACGCGCCGCGCGATTTCGACATTTCGCCCTATTTCGAGGTGGTGAAGCCGACACTCGCCGGCGGCTTCGACTACAAAGCGATGCAGTGGAGCGACCGGCAGACGGCCGCACCGCAGGCCGTTCCCCTCACTCCCGCGCCGGCCGCTGCAGCGGCTTGATTTGCCGCCATCCTGTTCTTAACTCTGCCTGCCGGCAGAGGAGATCACGATGTTCGACGCACTGGTGAAGGCCATTGCCCAGATGGGCACGCCGCCGTTCCGGCGGATTTTGCTGAAAGCGGTCGGCCTGGCGCTCCTGCTGATCGTCCTGATCGGTATCAGCCTGCAACGCGTGTTCTCCTGGCTCGCCACCACTGGTGCCGGCTGGGCCGAGGTGACCACCGGCGTCGCGCCGCATGCCGCATGGGACGTGCTGGTATGGATCGTCTCCATCGCCGCGAGCCTCGGCATCCTGCTCGGTGGCATCTTCCTGATGCCGGCAGTGACGGCCTTCGTCGGCAGCTTCTTCGTCGACGAGATCGCCGAACACGTCGAACGCGAGCACTATCCGGCCGAGCCGTTCGGCCGTGCGCTGCCGCTCGGCCGTGCCACCCTCGAGGGTAGCAAGACCGCGCTGCTTGCCTTGCTGGTCTATCTCGTCGCGCTGCCGTTCCTGCTGTTCGCCGGCCTCGGCGTGTTCATTTTCTTTTTCGCAACCGCTTATCTGCTCGGCCGCGAATATTTCGAGCTGGTGGCGATGCGGTTTATGCCGCCGACCGACGCCAAAGCGCTGCGACGCCTGCATCGCGGCACGGTGTTCATGGCCGGCCTCGCCATGGCGGCGTTCGTGTCGATCCCGATCGTCAATCTGGCGACGCCGCTGTTCGCCACCGCGCTGGCGGTGCATGTCTACAAGCGGCTCGCCGGTCCGCGCATTGAACTGATCGAACCGAAGCGAGCGTGAGGGAGTTCACCCTGCCGAGCGTCGTCTGCAACGTGCTCTACCGTGGAGTGACAGCCTCACGCGGACAAGGCGTCGCGCAAGGGCGAGTCGGAGAGCCTCTCGGCCATCGCTGACCATCGCCGCTAGGATGCGACCGACACCGACGATGCTGTGTTTAAGTGCTGATCACCAAAATGGGGCGCCGCGAAGTTTTAGCGACGCGTATCATCATATTTGCTGGAGGATCGCGCTTCAGCGGGTTAGCGCTGTTGTCAGGGCCCGCAATGCTCACTGATAAAACGGTTTAGTCAGACAACATATCCATTCGTTGCCGACCAGCCAACGCGGATCAAGCCTCTGTCCGGTAAATCGCGGCCAGCGCGAGCGCTAACGCGTACTCGTAGCGAAACATCTGTACCTGGGATCGAGCCGATCATGACACTTTCATTGCCATAGTGAATGATCGTCCCAATTTCGATCGTGAAACTGTTATCAGGGGGCTCTACCCCATCAGGGAGCGTCACGAGCTCTTCCGGCCTGACGAGAAGATACCTTGGTTCCGTCGAAGGCGACGGATTGAAATGCTGCACCTTGATCCGGCCGATCGACTGATGCTCAACCCAGCCTTCGTGCTGGTTCACGCTGCTCAAATCCAGGATATTGCTGTCGCCAATAAATTCAGCGACGAAGCGCGTCTTCGGCCTGTCATAAAGCTCGATCGGTTTCCCCACCTGCTCTATCTTGCCGCCCCGAAACACAACGACGCGATCCGACATCGTCATCGCCTCGCTTTGGTCATGGGTCACGTAGATCATCGTGATGCCAACCTCGCGATGGATCCTCTTCAATTCCACCTGCATATGTTCGCGCAAATTCTTGTCGAGCGCGCCGAGTGGTTCGTCGAGCAGCAGGACATCGGGCTCAAAGACAAGACCTCTCGCCAGGGCGACGCGCTGCTGCTGGCCGCCGGATAACTGTGTCGGATAGCGCTCCGCGAAATCTGTCAGACCGACAAGCGCCAGCGCTTCAGTCGTCTTGCTGCCGATGGTCGCTGCGTCGACCTTGCGCATCTCCAACGGGAAGGCAACGTTCTTGCGAACAGTCATATGCGGGAATAACGCATAGTTCTGGAAGACGACACCGATATTGCGTTTCCAGGATCGCACATGAGTAATGTCGTTTCCGGCCAGCATGATACCGCCGGAATCCGGCTCTTCGAAGCCGGCAAGCATCATCAGCGTCGTCGTCTTTCCAGAGCCGGACGGTCCAAGAAAGGTGATGAACTCGCCCTTCGCCACCGACAAATTGATCCCATCGACGGCACGCGTTCGCCCGTCGTAGGATCGCACCACATTCGTCAGTTCGATATAAGGCGTGGTCAAATCTTGAACTCTTTGAACTGGCCGGCACGCCAATCAAGCGCGGCCTTCAGCCCTTTTTCATTCACGAGATGATCGAATTGCTTGCCGATTTCGGTCTTAGCCGCATAGAGCGCGACCAAGCCATCAACACCGGATTCGAGCGCCGAGCGCATCCCGGCCACTTCAGCGCTACGGTTCACTGAGCGTTTCCCCCAGCGCAACGCAACCGGATCTATGAGCGCCAGACGGCGCGCATAGCGTTTGGTATACTCCCCCAACTCGGCCAACGGCACCACGCGATTGATCATGCCGTAAGACAATGCGGTTTCCGCATCGATCATGTCCCCGAAATAGAGCAGCTCTCGCGCGCGCTTCAGCCCGATGATCCAGGGCATGACGACGACAGGCCCGACGTGCGAGAAGCGGACTTCGGGTTCACCGAACTTGGCGTCATCGGCAGCAATCGTCAGGTCGCACATCATGGCAAGTTCGCAGCCACCACCCAGCACGTAGCCTTGCACCGATGCGATAACCGGTTTGGTCGCCGTCCATGGCGACAGCGCCATTTCCAGACTGTTGTGCAACGGCGGATCCCAGTGCAGCGGATCGTCGCGTCCCTTGTCGCGCTCCGGACCACCACCACCGATATCGAAGCCAACGGAGAAAGCGCGCCCTTCCGCATTCAGGACGATGACGGAAACCGCGGGATCTTTATCCGCATTCTCGATCGCCTCGATGATCTCGTTCTTGAAAGCGAAATTCAACGCATTCAGTTTGTCGGGACGGTTTAGCGTCACATAGCCGATCTTGTCTTCGACACGGTATTTTACCAATTCGCCCATCAAACCTTCTCCTGAGTTCACGACGTGACAATCAAAGCGTCGAGCACGCGGCAACCCTGCCCACGCGGCAACACCTTGATCGGATTGAGATCGAGTTCCGCGAGACTGTCGCCGGCGGCCAAGCCAAAGCGGGCCACCGCTGCCATGCACGCAGCGAGCGCCTCGATATCGGCCGGTGGCTGCCCACGCACACCGGACAGCAATTGCCAGGCGCGCGTCTCCCGTAGCATCCGGTCAATGTCGTCAGCCGACACCGGCAGCAACCGCATCGCGCTTTCGCGGATCAGTTCGATGAGAACTCCACCGACACCGAACAGAATCGTCATGCCCCATTCCGGATCACGTCTCAGCCCGATGAAAACTTCAACGCCGCTGGAAACCATCGGCTGGACGAGATAGCCGCGCAGCGACTTCGGTTTGATTTTGGCGACAGTGCCGGCGAGTTCCGTGAAGGCAGTTGTCAGGTCAGCTTCGCTCTTGAGACCGAGTTTGACGGCGCCGACCTCGGTCTTGTGCGGCATGTCATCCGACGCGACCTTGAGAACCACTGGCCAGCCGATGCTGTTTGCGAAGGCGACCGCTTGCTCCGGTGTCTGCACGAGCATCTCATCGCCGACCTGCAAACCGTAGCGGGCAAGGATTTGTTTGGAATCATATTCGTTGATCGTCCGGCCCGTGCCTGTACCCGGAAGACTGATCGATTCGATGGAAGACATTTCTGCTTTGGCACGCCGGCGAGCCTGCTCAAACACAGCCACACGATCAATCGCACCCAGGCCCTGGCGCGCGCCGCCAAGCATCCCGGCTCCCGCCTCACGCAGGAGTTCGAGATTACCGCTGTGCATCAAACCGGGGCGCATGTTGAGAGCGAAGTGTGGCTTCGACGATGCTTGCGCCGACACACAAAACAACTTCATCACCGCTTCGGAACGCCCGATCGGAGCATTATCGATATTCTCATTGCAGAGAACGATCACATCATAATTGGGATCGCGGTCGAGAACAGAAAACGCGTGAGGGAGATTGCGTGCAACGTCGCCGTTGCCCCAGGCATCCATCGGATTGCCATCGCCCGTGAGATGGCCGATGACGGATTCCGCTTCGGCACGGCTCGCCGCCGACAGCGGGGGCAAATCCACGGCATGAGCTTCCGCGATATCCAAAACGAGTTCAGCCTGGCCACCCGAACCGGTCACCGCGGCGATGCGGCGGCCAGCCGGACGCTTGCGCACCTGCAGCGCAGCCAGAACCTCCGTCATCTCATCGATGTCAGCGACCTCAATGGCAGCAACCTTGCGCAGCATCTCCGAGAATATCCGCGACTCGCCGGCAAGCCCGCCGGTATGACTCTTCACCGCCTGCTCTGCGCGGGCACTGCGACCCACCTTGAGCACAACGACCGGCTTGTCGGCATTCGCGGCGCGCTCCAGTGCCGCACGAAACCGCGCAGGATCGCGGGCCGTTTCGATGAAGAGCGCGATGACGCCGGTTCTTTCATCGTCGATCAGCGCATCGACATAGTCCGCCGCCTTCAATCCGGCTTCATTGCCAGTGGACACCACCGTTGAAAATCCGAACCGGCGCGTATCTCCCAGCAGACCAATCGTGATCGATCCGCTTTGCGAGATCAGCCCGACATTGCCGCGCAGGCGCGCTGTATCGAGCAACGGGAGTTTGTAGGTGGTCGCGCCGCTATGGACATTGATCGTTCCCATGCAGTTCGGACCGCACAGGGCAATGTCGTTATCCCGGCAAAACAGGGTGATCTCGCGCTGGCGTGCGGCACCTTCGTCGCCGCTTTCCGAGAAGCCGCCGTCGTAGATCACCGCAGAGCGGCCGCCGACCGCCAGTATGTCTTTCAGATGTGCCGGCGCAGTATCGCCACGGGTACAGATCGCGACAACGTCGGGTGCGCCGGGAATCTGGCTGATATGCTCGTAACAGGAAAAACCGTGAATTTCCTTGTAGCGCGGATTGATCGGCCAAACGTCACCGGCAAAGCCGCATTTGCGCAGCGATCCAAGAATGATATCACCAATCGACCCGGGGCGATCCGACGCGCCGAGAACGGCGATCGAACGTGGATCGAGCAGCGCGTCGATCGAACGGCGGTTCATGGGGTTTTTCATGCCGCGCGATCCCGAAAGAGGCGAACCGTCGTTGGAATCAAGATGGCGAGGGCCGCAAAGGCAAAGAGCAGCGTCGACACCACCGCGATGATCGGGTCAGCGTCGAGCTGGATGCTTTCGAACATCTTCTTCGGCATCGTCGCGGCGACACGGCCGCTGATAAAGAGCGCCACCACGGGCTCTTCGAACGAATACAGGAAAGTGAACAAGGCGCCGATCAGGAAACCGGGCCGCAATAGCGGAAAGGTCACCATCCGGAACGTTTTCAACGGTCCGGCGCCCATGCTCATCGCAGCGCGCTCGAGATTGGTATCGAAACCTTTGATCGCTGCGCAAACACACAGGAAACAGATCGGCACCGTCAGCACCGTATGTGCGATGATAACGCCGAGATGCGTACCGAGAATTCCGAACTTGGCGAGGAAATTGTAGTAAGCAAGGGCTGCCATGATATGTGGCGTGATCAACGGCGCCATCACAATCAGGTTGAAGACGCTCGCACCGCGAAACCGATAACGCACAAAGCCCATGGCCGCAGGAATGGTAATGGCCAGCGTGCATACCGTCGTGATGGAAGCAATGATCAGGCTATTGAAAACGGACGTCAGCCAGCTCTCGTTGGCGAAGAAGGCCTGGTAATAGCCGAGCGAATAGCCAGGCGGCGGAAAGGCAAAAGAGGCCGCGGTGCTGAACGACATCGGAACGACGATGAACAATGGCGCGACCAGGAATGCGGCAACAATCAGGGCAAGAACGAGCGCAATCATCGGTTCAGCCCCATAACCGCTGCAGACCGAAGAAGCGATCATAGATCGCGAGAATCGCGAACGTGCAGATCATCAGCATCACCGACAACGCGGCGGCGAAACCCCACGCCAGCAACTCCTGCACCTGCTGGCCGATCAGTTGCGCGATCATCATGTCAGTCGGCGTGCCAAGCAGAACCGGCGTAACGTAAAAGCCAAGACACATCGTGAAAACGAGCACACAGCCGTTAATTACACCGGGCAGAGATTGCGGCACAAACACCCGCCAGAACGCGATGACCGGCGTGGCGCCGAGACTTTCCGCGGCCTTGATCTGCTGCATATTGATGCGCTTCATCACGCCATACAGCGCCATCACCATGTAGGGCAGCAGAATATGCGTCATGCCCCACAGCGCGGCGAAGGTGGTGAACAGCATGCGCGGCGGCTCGAATCCCGCCCATCGCATCACTCCGGCGACGGGGCCCTCCGCTCCGAAAATAACCAACCAAGAAAACGTCCGGACAAGAAAGCCGGTCCAGAACGGGATAGCGACCGCCGCCAAAAGGATGCCGGCGATCACAGGGCCACGCCGCACCAGCGTGTAAGCCAATGGATAAGCGAGCACGAGACAGATCACTGTAACCAGAGCCGCATTCTTGAACGTATTGGCAAGAACGCGGAGATAAAGCGGTACGGAGAAAATCCGAGCATAGTTATGGAGCGATACTGTCGGCTCGGTGAACGACAGAAACAGAACATTGAGGATCGGCAGAAGAAAGCAAACCGCGATGACGGCGACGACCGGCGCCATCAGCAGATAAGGCTTCGCTGCTTTGCTTTCCCAGGCGATCATGATGCCGATCAGGCCACCCGAAGATCAGGACGCGAGCCACTGAGCCCAGCGCTCACGGATTCCGCCGAGACGCGAACCGAGCCATTTGGCATCATGCTCAAACGAAACGTCGAGATTGGCCGGCCAGGACGGCGTCAGCTTCATGCGCGCTTCCGGCACGAGTTTCAGCGCACCCGGATTGACAGGTCCGTAAGGCAGCAGCTTGGTAAAATTCGCCTGCTGCTCTGCTTGCGCGGCAAAATTAGCGAACTGCCAGGCTATCTCCGCTCGCGGCGTGCCCCGCGGCAGGAACCAGTAGGACGTGAAGTTTTCCGCACCGTTCCAGACCATTTCGAGCGGAACACCCTGCTCGATCAGGTTCGCTGCGCGCGCACTCCACATGCCGATCATGTCGACTTCGCCGTCGCGGATCAGTTGCTGCGACTGCGATCCTTGCGTCCACCACACTTTGATATGGGGCTTGATCTCGTCCATTTTCTTGAACGCGCGATCGACATCCATCGGATAGAGCTTGTCCTTGGGCACGCCGTCGGCGAGCAATGCCCAAGCAAGGCAGGTAAATGGACGATTGAACAGACAGCGATTGCCCGGGAATTTTTCGACGTCCCAGAAATCGGCCCAACTCTGGGGGCCTCCATTCGGGAATTTATCCTTCCGATAAACAAGCGTCGTGCCGAGGTTGTACGCGCCGATCCCGTTGCCGACGATAATGCTCTTGGGAACATCCTTCACGATCTTGAGATCGATGGTTTCGGTCAATCCATCGACTTCCGCCTGCGTCAACTCGGTGATGTTCATGCAGGTGATGTCCCATTCAAAGGACTTGGTCTGCACCTGCGCACGCAGCTTGGCAAAGTTAACCGGCGTCACCGTTTTGATATTGATGCCGGTCTGTTTGGTGAATGGTTCGCAGTAAGCCTTTTTCCAGCCCTGTTCGAGATCTCCGCCATAGGTATTGACGTAAAGTGTCCGGTTCTGGGCGCGGACAGCGGAAGAAATCACCATTGGCGCCGCAATGCTGGCGATCGCGCCGGTCGTGCCAAGGCGAATGAAAGATCGACGTGAGAACCTGTCAGTCATCGAATGGCCTCCCCCTTGCTGAGGTGAAAAATTTTTCCGTTACGACTCCAGCGAGATGACGGCGCGACCCTGCGTTTTCCCGTCCAGCATTTTTTGCGCGAGATCGGGAATATCCGCGAGTTTCGCCACTTGGGCGATGCGGTCAATTTGCGCGGCGGGCAGAAGCTCGGCAAGCCTGCGCCAGGCCGGTCCTCGCCGGTCAGCGGGCAAATAAACGGAATCGACGCCCTGCAATCCAACATTGCGCAGGATGAAGGGCATCACCGTCGAAGGCAGATCAAAGCCGCCGGCCAGGCCGCACGCGGCCACCGTACCGCCGTAACGGATTTGCGTCAGCAGGGTAGCTAGTGTTCGGCTGCCGACCGTGTCGACAGCGCCCGCCCAAAGCTCCTTTTCCAACGGCTTAGCATCGCGATCGAGTTCAGCGCGCGGCACGACGCGGGACGCGCCAAGCGATTTGAAATATTCGGATTGCTCAGATTTGCCTGTAGCCGCAGCAGCGGAATAGCCAAGCGCGGCAAGCAACATCACCGACAGGCTGCCGACGCCGCCCGACGCGCCAGTGACAACCACCTCACCCGACGAGGGCGTCACGCCAGCCCGCTCCAGCACCTCGACGCACAGCATGGCGGTAAGGCCCGCCGTGCCCAATGCCATCGCCCGCAATGGCGTCAGTCCCGCAGGGAGCGGCGTCAGCCACTCCTTCTTCAACCTCGCATAACGGGAAAATCCGCCCCAGTGACGCTCGCCGAGGCCCCAGCCCGTGGCAAGCACCTGATCGCCTGCAGCAAACGCAGGGTCGCTGCTTTCGACCACGGTCCCGACAAGATCGATGCCGGGCACGAAAGGCAGGCTTTTCATGATCTTATTGCGGTTGCCGCAGACCGCGAGCGCATCTTTGTAATTCAGCGCGGAATATTGCACCTCGACCAGCACGTCCCCGGCCGGAAGGTCACTCAGCTCCAGCGACGCCGGTTCGGCGATGCTTTTTCCCGAAGTGTCGCGCGCAACAATCGCTTGAAACGGCAACGGTCCCTCCACCAGTGCTGTTTGCAGCGGGGTGGATTGTGGTTTCATTTTCATATTTGTCAAACAAATAATGATTTTGTAGATTGGCACTGCTTGTGAGCATCGGCGAACAGAGGCGATGTGCCTTCTGCGAATCTGCTGTATGCCCAGAGGCGAATGGGTGCGGTGAACCTCGGCCCGAGATATGGGCCTCTCTGCCGCGATTGTCGGGGGCAAAACCTCTATGCAGCGTCAGTTGCCAGCTGTCGTGACGGCCAGCGTTGCCAAACAGATTTCCGAGCAAATCCGCGAAGCCATCGTCAGCGGCCGCCTCCAGGTCGGCCAACGGTTGCCGACCGAAGATGAGCTTGCCCAGACTTATGGCGTATCACGCCCTACCATCCGGGAAGCGCTGAAACGGCTTGCGGCGCAGCATCTCGTCCGCTCGCGACGTGGCCCCCTCGGCGGCAATTTTGTCGCCGAGCCGGATCCGGCGCTGTTTGCCGCATCGCTGACCGGGACCGCGACGATGCTTGTGAGCCTCGGCGTCTTCAACTTCGCAGAGATTGCGCGAGCACGGTTCGAGATGGAGGCAAGCTGCTGTCAGCTCGCCGCCGAGAACTGGCAGACGCAGCACATTCAGGCGATGGAAGAGGCGCTCGCCTCGTCATGCGACCCGTCGATTAGTGATGAGGATTTCTGCGCGGCAGACGTACGTTTTCACCGCGCAATCGTCGACGCAACTTGCAATGCGCCCCTGCGCTTTATGATGTATGCGGTCGTTGAGGCTCTTCTACCGATTACAAATCTCGTCACTTTTCGGGTGCGGGAGCGCAAGGCGATTATCGGATATCATGAGCGGATTCTGTCAGGGATCCGGCGGCGCAAGCCTCGTGCGGCAATCGAATCCTTGCGCGAGCTGATCGATTATCTCGAAAATCTTTATGGGCAATCCAGCGCGATGCGAGAAGCGCGGGTAGGGACGCAGGACAGAGGTTCAGGCCGGGTCGCAAATACGTGATGTGGATTTCGCGGGGCAGCGCAGTCCTCGCAAGGCGATGCTTCGAAGCACCCGGCAATCGCGGCTGGCCGCGGCTCGACGATGATTGACCTTCTTTTGAGTTCGATCGATGAGCACCGATAGTTTTCCAACCGCCGCGCATTGGGGCAATTTTCGCGCTCATCTCGATGAGAACGGTGAGCTCGTCGTCTCTCCAAGCGGCACCGACCGTTCCCCTTCACCGCTTGGACGTAACCTTCGCGCCACGCGCGACCCCAACGTGCGTGTCCTCACGCCAATGGTTCGCAAAGGATATCTGGAGCGCGGAAAGGGGAGCGATGGATCGGGCCGCGGGCGAGAGCCATTCGTCGCCGTCGATTGGGACTTCGCACTCGACCTGGCGGCGGATGCCATCCACGATGTGCGCGCACGGCGCGGCGATTCCGCGGTCTACGGCAGCTCATATGGCTGGTCGAGCGCCGGACGCTTCCATCACGCCCAAAGTCAGATTCATCGATTTTTGCGCTTGGGTGGCGGGTACACGGATTCCGTCAACGATTATTCAGCGGGCGCCGGCCTCGTCATCGTTCCGCATATCACCGGCATGCAGCTTTATACGGCGTGCGGCGAAGCCCCGCCCGCGCGTGACATTGCAGATCATTGCAAATTGATCCTTTGCTTTGGCGGCATCGGCCTCAAAAACAATCAGGTGAGCCCTGGTGGCATCGGCAGCCACGACGCCGAGCATCATCTCCGCACGCTCAAGGAAGCGGGCGTGCACTTTATCAACGTCAGCGCTGTTCGTGACGATGCCGCCGGTTTCCTCGAAGCCGAATGGCTTCCATGCCGGCCCGGCAGCGACGTCGCGCTGATGCTCGGTCTCGCCCATACATTGCTTGTGAATGGGCTTCACGACACCGACTTTCTGAATCGTTACTGCCACGGCTTCGATCACGTCGCCGACTATCTGCTCGGAAAGCAGGACGGCGTTGCGAAAGATGCGAATTGGGCCGCGTCCTTGACGACCGTGCCTGCCGATAAAATTCGCGACCTCGCGCTGCGGCTATCCCGGGAGCGGTCCATCATCGGCCTGTCACTGTCGGTGCAGCGCGGTGAACATGGCGAGCAGACCTATTGGGCCGGGACGACGCTTGCTGCGATGCTCGGTCATTTCGGGCTTCCCGGCGGCGGCATTGTGTATGGCTATGGCGTGTTCAATTCCAGTTTCAAGGAACGCAAGCGCCTGACGTTTTCCGTTGGCGCCTTGCCTCAAGGCAGCAATCCGGTCCGGGATTATATCCCCGTCGCGCGATTGACCGACATGCTGGAACGTCCCGGCGACGCATTCGACTACAACGGAAATCGGCTCACCTATCCCGATATCGGCTTGATTTATTGGGCCGGTGGAAACCCTTTTCACCACCATCAGGACCTCAACCGCCTTGACCGCGTCTGGGGGAAACCGGAGACGATTATCGTCCACGACATGTATTGGACGGCGACCGCGCGCCGCGCCGACATCGTGTTTCCCGTGGCAACGCCGTTGGAGCGCAATGATTTCGCTGCCTCGACTTTCGATTCCTGGATCACACCGATGCATCGCATTGCCGCACCGCTCGGTGACGCGAGGACGGACTATGACGTCTTTTCCGCATTGGCGGATCGTTTGGGATATCGCGACGCCTTCACCGAAGGCCGGGACGAGATGCAGTGGGTCCGCCGCCTTTACGAGATGACAGCAAGCAATGCCGCACGCGCCGACGTGACTCTTCCGGACTTCGACACCTTTTGGCACGGCGACCCCATCGACCTGAGGCCGCAATTGCCCGACCTCATCGCGACGTTCGAAGCCTTTCGCGCAGATCCGCTCGCCAATCCGCTCAAGACACCGTCCGGCAAACTGCAGCTTTACTCCGACGCGATCGCCGACTTTCAGTACGAAGATTGCAAAGGTCATGCCGCATGGTTTGACAAAACTGAATGGCTGGGAGCAAAGGGACGCTATCCGCTGCACCTCATATCCAGTCAGCCACCGGCCCGACTCCACAGCCAGCTGGATCATGGCGACGTCAGCCGAGGGCAAAAGATTCGGGGTCGCGAGCCGGTTCGCATGAATCCGTTTGACGCGCGCGAGCGCGGTATTGCGGACGGTGATGTGGTCAGGCTTTTTAACGATCGCGGCGCGGCTTTGGCTGGCGTCCGTTTATCGGACAGCGTCATGCCCGGCGTTGTGCAATTGCCAACGGGCGCCTGGTTTGATCCGCACGATGTCGAGGGTCGTCCGCTCGACGTTCACGGTAACCCGAATGCGCTCACACGTGACGTCGGAACGTCGCGTCTTGCGCAGGGGACCACGGCCCATAGCTGCATGTGCGACGTTGAATTGTTTGATCAACCCCTCCCCGACATCGGGGTCCATCGCTTGCCCCGCATCATTCAAAAAAGCGACCTCATCGCCGATTCGGCCCATGGGGCTGTCGCGGGCACCCCGGTCATGGGGCGTCCCGCATCCGCGAATCTTCCCGTTGGAAAATCCCCGTGACGGTCGCTTAGGCTTGGATTTGCCGGCGTCTTCAAGCTCTGCCCAGCGAACGATCGTCCCGCATTGCGCGCCGGCTTGTGGCGAACGAACCCAAACGCCGAAATTCCAAAACAGCGCTGATTCAAAGGACCAAGTGAAGGTTCACGACCGTCGATAAAAGGCCCGGAAAACCGTCGATGGTTAACGGCGCCTTAACTCGCGAAAAGATCTAAAATATTGATATTAAAGGATATTTCTATCTACCATTATTTGAAGCTAACGCATAGCTAACTCATCGCCATTAGGTCAAATCGCCAACGAAACATCGTTCAGGTGCAGCTAATCGAGGTACACTCGTAGCTCGGCAAACTCGCGCCAAGCCTAGACATATATTTCACGATGCGTGGGCGTCATCGTTAGCGAAGCGCCGTCTTTTTCGTCGTTCTTACGCGCTCGCCGTGCCCGAGCCTACTGGAGACTTGCCGGGCTCGCTCGATGAGCGCGGCAATCTCTCCGGCTTTCGGCGTGCTGGGCAAAAATTGGATCGAGCCCACCAGGGCCAGCGAAGCGATGCAAGCGTCACGGTCATCAAAGACGGGCGCCGCAACGGCACTAATACCGAGCATCGCCTCTTCCGGCGCGGAGCAATAGCCGTGCCGTGCGATCTCGATCAGATCTTTTTCCATCTGGACCCGCGATGTGACCGTCTTTTCGGTCAGGGTTTCGAGCCGCTGTGACAACACCCGTTCCTGGAACGGCTTGGGCGCAAAGGCCAGCATCACCTTTCCCTGCGCCGTCGCATGAAATGGCAGTTCGCTACCCGAACGGACACCGATCTCGATCGAGGATGTACCCGTCATCTTCGCGACGACGAGTGCGCCGCGCGGCGTCATCTCCGACAGCACGACAGTGTGGCCAACCGCGTCACGCAGCGCGCGCATCGGCTCTTCAGCCAGCGCAACGAGGTCAGTCTCCGGCGCAATCCGTGTCAGCAAGCGGCTGCGCGGACCGATCCGGTAGCGGCTCGTGGATGGATTTTGCGCAAGATAGCCGCGCTCGACCAGGGTGTGCAGGTGCCGGTGCACCGACCCCTTAGTGACATGTAGGCGTTCGGCGATCTGGGTGACGCCAAGCTCCTCCTCGGAAAACGCCACCGCTTCCAGCACATCGATCGCGAGTTGGACCGACCGAACACCCGCAGATCCCTCTTCCGCCATCATCCCATTCCTATTCGCGAATACAAAACAGTATACCATATTCGCATACCGCTAATCTTAACCGCCTACCACGGGAAATAAAAGACCCTTTATTTTTATAGCATTTTTCACACGAGCTCTCTCAAACGGTTGACAAGCCGCCCGACAGCATTCTAGAAATATGAAACTGCGTTTTGCTATCGCGAACAAAAATAGTCGTTCGTATCATTTTTGAGGTGACCGCCATGGTTTCGGTGAAGATTTCGGCAGCGGGTCCCGCACAGGGTTCGGAGACAGAAGCAGCGATCGAGCATCGCATCGACAAGCTGTTGGTCGGAGCGATCGACCCGCATGTTCACAGCGGCCCGTCGATCGCGCCGCGTGCGCTCGATCATCTGGAGCTGGCGCAGCAGGCCTCCAAGGCCGGATTTGCCGCGGTGGTCACCAAGGACCACGACTACAGCGGCGTCATGACCGCGGAACTGATCAAGCGCCATCACCCCGAACTCAAGACCAAGGTGTATTCGAGCATCGCGCTGAATAACGTGGTCGGCGGCTTCAATCCTTACGCGGTGGAGCACACCGCGGCGATGGGCGGCAAGGTCGTCTGGTTTCCGACGCTCGCCGCCGAGAATCATCTGCGGTGGGAAAGAGAGTCTCAGCGCTCCCACCCGGCCTCCACGAGCAAGATGCGCGCTGCGGTCGGCATCCCGGTCTTCAACGCTGACAAGAGTGTCCGCGACGAGGTGAAGGAAGTCATTGACGTGATCGCGCGCAACGACATGGTGCTGGCGAGCGGCCATCTGCACGTCAGCGAAACCTGGATCGTTTTCGAGGAAGCCAAACGTCGCGGCGTCAAGCGCATGACGCTGACCCATCCGGAAGACATCGTCGACGGAAGCCTGAACGACGTCAAAGGATTGGCGGCGATGGGCGCCTTCGTCGAACACTCGCTCTGCATGTTCCTCGACGGATCGAAGTTTAAGATCGCCGATGGGCCGGACCTCGGCCATTACATCGAAGCCGCCGGCGTCGAGCAGACGGTGATGTGCTCCGATCTCGGGCAGCCGGGCGTGTTCGGCCCGATCGAGGGCTTCCGCCGCGGCATCCGCATGTGCATGGACCTCGGCTACAGCGACGACCAGATCCGCAAGATGGTGTCGACCAATACGGCGCGCATGCTCGGCATCGAAGCCGATCTTCCGGCTGTTCAATAAGCGGACGATAAGGAGCCTGCTCATGTATGATGCCACCGACCCGCGCGCGAAGCTTGCGGCGGCCCCATCGGCAGTAAAGCAGCCGGCCGCCGGCCCGTTTGGCGGCGCGGAGTATCTGCGCTTCTATCAAGAGCCCGCGCAGGACAATGGCGCGGACGGCAAGACCTGGTACGGGCGCGGCCAGAACTTCGTCATCGCCTATTCCGAACTCAAGAAAGGCGCTGTGCTCGCACGTGACGTGCAAGCCGACGAATATGCCGTGCTGCTGCCCGATCCGGGCATCGTCGTCGAGATTACAACCGGTGACGACACCAAGCGCATCCAGGGCGGCTCGCTGGCTTTCGTTCCGCCGGGCAAGTCCTCGCTGCGGGTGATCGAACAGGGCCGCGTCGTGCGGATGTTCACCACGCGTGCCGCCGATCTCGTCGCCAAATGCGCCAATGCCGCTTCCTATGCGTCGGCTAAGCCGCATGTCGCGCTGATGGAGCCGTGGCCCGCGCCGAAAGACGGCTATCGGCTGCGCGTTTACAGTCTCGATGTGCCGCCGGAGCCGGGCCGTTTCGGACGCATCTGGCGCTGCTCGACCTTCATGGTGAACTATCTCGATGTGTTTCAGGGTCCGCGCGACCCGTCCAAGCTGTCGCCGCACTTCCATGACGACTTCGAGCAATGCTCGCTCGCGCTGGAAGGCGATTTCGTCCACCATCTGCGCTGGCCGTGGACGGTCAACAAAACACATTGGCATAACGACGACCACGAATTCTGCGGCAGCCCCTCGATCGCCGTTATCCCGCCGCCGTCAGTCCACACCACCGAAGCGACCGGCAAAGGCGTCAATCAACTTGTCGACATCTTCTGCCCCCCGCGCATCGATTTCTCGGAGAAGCCGGGCTGGGTGCTGAATGCCGACGATTATCCGATGCCGTGATCGAACGAACCGACCATGACGCAACGAACCGCGACTTTCAGAAAAAGACTTCATGCCGGCGAAACACTCGTCGGCACGTTCTTGAAGACTCCGACCAGCCACGCGACCGAGATCATCGGCGATCTTGGATTCGATTTCGTCATCATCGACCAGGAGCACGCTCCATTCGACCGGACGACAACCGACATCGCACTGCTCGCGGCGCTCGCCGCCGACGTGCCAGCTTTAGTCCGTGTGCCAGGACCCGAAGCAATCCTGTCCGTGCTAGATTGCGGCGCAACGGGCGTTCTTGTGCCGCACATCGCCACGGCTGCGCAGGCCAAGGAAGCGGCTGCGCTGTGCCGCTACAGCAACGGGCGGCGCGGTTTTGCAACTTCAACCCGCGCGGGCCGCTATACGGCGGTACCGATGTGGCAGCATATCGCCGAGCGTGACGAGCGCACGGTCGTCGTCGCACAGATCGAGGATCCTCCCGCGCTTGATGCGATCGATGCGATTGCCGCGGTCGAGGGTATCGATTCTCTGTTCATCGGCCGTGGCGATCTTACCGCCGCTTACGGTGACCCATCGAAGGACCCGCCCGCTGTACGGCAGGCCGTCGAGAACATCGCGGCTGCCGGCCGTGCCGCGAAGAAGCCGATCAGCGTCTATGTGGGCGGCAACGCCGAAGCCACATGGCTCCAGTCGCTCGGCGCAAGCATGTTCGTCCTATCCTCGGATCAGGGGTTTATGCGCGACGGCGCAGCCAGGGGTCTCGCGAGATTGAAAGAAGCCGTTAAAGCGGTCTGAACGCACGCATCGTCAGCTCACTGCCTTCAAGTCACTTGTCTTCAAGTTGCTGGCCTTCACATCACGTCGATATTCCAGGGAGGAAGACGACAATGAACGTTAAGACGACCCTCGCGGCGGCATTGGCCGCATCTGCCTTTGCGGTATTGCCCGCCACGGCGCAAGACAACATCAAGATCGGGTCCTCGCTCGGCCTGACCGGTTATGGTTCGCTCACCGATGGTCATTGGCGCGACGGGCTGGAAATCGCGATCGCAGCGGTCAACGCTAAGGGCGGCGTACTCGGCAAAAAGCTCGAACTGATCGCTGAAGACAATAAGTCCACGCCGCAGCAGGCTGTTGTCGTCTATCGCAAAATGATGTCGGACGACAAGGTCTCGGCGTTCGACAGTGGTTGCATTTCAGCTGGCAATTTCGCGGCGGCGAGCTTCGTCTCCAAGGCCAAGTTGCCCATGTTCCTGTGCTCGATCCTGCCGCGTCAGCCGGACGAGCAGAAATGGGCGTTCAGCTTCCTGCCTCCGCCGAAATTCGAGGTCGATGCGCGCTACGACTACCTCAAGAGCAAGACCGAGGTGCGCAAGATCGGGCTTTTGGCCGACCCGAGCCCCTACAGCCTGCTGATGCGCGGTATCGCCGAGAAAGCTGCGGCGGAATTCGGCCTCGAAGTGGTCGCCAACGAAACCTATCAGCAGGACGATTCCGATTTCAGCGTCCAGATCGGCCGCATCAATTCGGCCGGTGCCGGCGCCATCATCATGCTCGGCCAAGGCAACGCGGTGGTGACTGTCGCCAACAACGTCAAGAATCTCGGGCTGAACAAGATTCTAGTGCTCGGCAGCATCAACGAACGCGATATCCTCGTCGCGACCGGCAACGTGCTCGGCGAACAATTCCTGTTTCCCTCGCCGCTGATCCAGCTTGCCGCTGATGACATCAATGTCATCACAAAACCGGAATCCCGTGCAGCGGCGGAGCCGTTCATCAGCGCAATGAAGGCGAAGTTCGGCAGCAGCGACTCGTCGATGGCCTCCCGCGCCTGGGACTCGATCATGATGATGGCGGCTGCAATGAAGAAGGCAAACGCGACCGACGGCACCGCCGTGCGCGATGCGTTCGAGGCCCTCGGTCACTATGACGGCGCCGGCGCGTCCTACGACTTCTCCAAGGAGCAGCATGTCGGCATCACTAAGAACCCCTACGTCATGGCTCTGGTCAAGGACGGCAAGCTGGTTCTCAAAAAATGACCACAGCCAGCGCGACACCGCTGATCGCGGTCAGTGAACTGGCGGCGCGATATGGGCACATTCATGCTCTGCATCCGACGAGCCTCTATGTCGCGCCGGGCGAGTTCGTTACCATTCTGGGGCCGAATGGCGCGGGCAAGACCACACTGCTCCGTGCCATCACCCGCCTGATCGCGAGCAGCGGCCACATCACGTTCAACGGCCGCGACGTCACCGGATTGAAGACGCATCAGCTCGCCGAACTCGGGATCATCATGGCGCCGGAAGGTCGTGGCCTGTTCGGCGATATGACGGTAAGAGAAAATCTCGTGCTCGGGGCGTTCAAGGCCAAGCCGGGCGAACTCAGCGGACGGCTCGACAAGGTCTTCACGCTGTTCCCGCGGCTGCACGAACGTCTCGACCAAATCGCCTCATCCATGTCCGGCGGCGAACAGCAGATGCTGGCCGTTGGCCGTGCGTTGATGGCGGACCCGAAGCTCTTGATCCTCGACGAGCCGTCGCTCGGCCTCGCGCCACGGGTCGCATCGGAAATTCTGTCGACGCTGGGCCTTTTGAACAAGGAAGGCCTCGGCATTCTTCTGGTCGAACAGAAAGCTCCACTTGCGCTCAAATTGGCGCAGCGCGTCTACATCCTGTCATCCGGCAGCATCCAGGCCGAGCTGCCGACCAACCAGATCAAGTCATATCATGACCTCGCCCGCTATTACTTCCACTAGACCGACGATCAAGTTCGACCGGATAAGCGTCATCCTTTGGATCGGCGCGGCGGTGTTGTTCGCGGGGGTGTTCGCCTATGGCGGATATCTCATCACGGTGATGCAGCTCGCGATGATTTACGGAGTGTTCTGCATCGGCCTCAATTTCTTCATGGGCTACACCGGGCAAGCCTCGTTCGGTCAAAACGCCTTTGCCGCCATCGGCGGCTACGGCACCGCGATCCTCTGCGTGCAATACAATATGGAGCCCGTTCTGGCGCTCGTCACCTCGATGGTGGTCGCCGGCGTCGCTGCGCTGGTGGTCGGCTATCCGACTTTGCGGCTGCGCGGTCACTATCTGGCGATGGCAACCTTCGCGCTCGGCCTCATTACCTATGATATCTCGGTGCAGTGGACGAGCCTCACACAAGGTTACATGGGTTATGCCGGCATCCCGCCGCTCGGCATCGGGTCATATACCATCGAAGACGAGCGGATGAAGCTCGTCTGCCTGACGGTGCTGGCGCTGATCGGGCTCTGGATATCGCAGCGCCTGCGCAACTCGCGGTTTGGCCGTGCGCTGCGCGCGATCTCCGGCAGCGAGCCCGGTGCCGCCGCGCTCGGTATCAAGATTTCGCGCTATAAGCTGATCGCCTTTGTGATCGCGGCGTTGTATGCCTCGGCGTCGGGCTCCTTGTTCGCGCACACCGTCGGCTTCATCAGCCCGGAGGTGTTCGGCCTGCATATGGTCGTCGTCACCTTTACGATGCTCTATGTCGGCGGCGTCGGCACCATCGCCGGGCCGCTGGTCGGCGCCATCGTCGCGTCCTTGCTGCCGGAAATCGTCCGCAGCACCGGTCGCTTCCAGGATGTCGCCTATGCCGCGATCCTGCTGCTGATGCTGATCTTCGCGCCGAAAGGGCTCTACGCGGTCGGCGATCTGTTCCGCAGCCGCAAAGTAGACAAGCCGGAGACGCGGGCATGACACTGCTCAAGGTTCGCAACCTCACCAAGCGTTTCGACGGCCTAATCGCCAACAAGGACATCAACCTTGACGTGCCGGAAGGCAGCCTGTTTGCGGTCATCGGCCCGAACGGGGCCGGAAAGACCACGTTCTTCAGCATGATTTCCGGCTTCCTTCCCTCCACCGCCGGAACGATCGAATTCGACGGGCACGACATCACGCGAAAGCCGCAAGACCAGATTGCGGCGCTTGGTCTCATCCGCACCTTCCAGTTGGTTCAGCTGTTCAAGGGCATGTCAGTCGCAGAGAACGTCGAGGTCGGCTGTCATTTGCGGACCAAAGGCGGTGTCGCCTCTGCCTTGTTCCGGCCGTCCTGGTTCTACCAGCAGGAAACCGAAGTTCGCGATCGCGCGCGGGAACTACTCGACTTCGTCGGACTGAGTGCGCAGTCGGAGCAGGATGCGGATCTCCTGCCCTACGGGCAACGGCGTCTGCTCGAAATGGCGCGTGCCCTTGCCGCCAAGCCGCGCCTGCTGCTGCTCGACGAGCCGGCAGCGGGCCTCAACACCCAGGAAACCGATGCGCTCGCGCTGGTGATCCAGAAGATCAATGCGCAAGGCACCACCGTGCTCCTGATCGAGCACGACATGGCGTTGGTTACACGCATCGCACAGCGCATCGCCGTGCTCGACTTCGGCCGCAAAATCGCCGAAGGCACCCCGGACGAAATCAAGCAACATCCCGACGTCATTGCCGCCTATCTCGGCGTGGAGGAAGCGGAACATGCCTAGCAGCGTCGAACTGATCCAGAGCCTGATCAATGGTGTCGGAATCGGCCTTGTCTACGGGCTGGTCGCGATCGGCTTTTCCGTCATCTACAACGCCAGCGGTATCGTCAATTTCGCCCAGGGAGTATTCGTCATGCTGGGCGGCATGTTCGCGCATACGCTGCTGACAACACTCGGAATACCGATCTGGCTGTCCGCTATCGTTAGCACCATCGCAGTGGCCGGCGTCGGCATCCTGGTGCAAATCCTGATCATCACGCCGATGTGGGTGCGCAAGGCTCCCCTCTTCGCGATCATTCTGGCCACGCTCGCCATCCAGTTATTGATCGAACAGATCATCATCATCACGCTCGGCGATCAGCCGCGGACGTTCCCGAGCTTCACTCCCGGCGGGCCCCTCAAGATCGGCGAGATCGCACTCGGCTACCAGTTGTTCTGGATTCTCGGCTGCGGCGCACTGATGGTTTATGCGCTCACGCAGTTCTTTAACCGGACTCGGATGGGCCGGGCGCTACGCGCCTGCTCCCAGAACGCTGAAGCCGCCGCCCTCCTCGGCATTCCGGTCAACCGGATGCTAATGCTGTCCTTCGCTTTGAGCGCCGCGCTCGGCGCCGTCGCCGGCATCCTGATTACGCCGACACAATATACCGCCTATAGCGTCGGCGGCCCGTTCGGCATCAACGGCTTCATCGCCGCGATCATCGGCGGTTTCGGCAGCGCGCCGGCCGCGCTGATCGGCGGAATCGTGCTCGGTGTCGTGCAATCGGGTGCCATCGTGTTCTTCGGCGCAGGTTTCAAGAATGTCGTGGCACTGACGGTTCTGCTGATCGTTCTGCTGTTCTTCCCCAACGGCCTGTTCGGTGGCCTCGCAAAAAAAGCATGAACTTTGAAGGTATAATTTCATGAACGCACTTCTGGTCTACGCGCATCCGGAGCCGACATCCTTCACGGCGGCGATGCGGGACGTCGCAGCGGACACCCTCCGCGACCTCGGCTACACGGTAGAGGTTTCCGATCTCTACGCGGAAGGTTTCAATCCCGTCGCCGGCCGGCACGATTTCCTCACCGTCAACGATCCGGCCCGGTTTCACTACCAAACCGAGCAAGGACTGGCGCACGTCCAGCAAGGTTTCGCGCCCGACCTCGCACGCGAGCAAGCCCGCTTCCTGAAAGCCGACCTGGTAATCTGGCTCTTTCCCATCTGGTGGGGCGGCGTGCCGGCAATCCTCAAAGGATGGTTCGAGCGGGTGCTTGCCTACGGCTTCGCCTATTCCGACGGACGACGCTACGACAAAGGCTTTTTCAAAGACAAGAAGGGCCTGCTGTGCTTCACGACCGGTGGTACGGCCGAGCGGTTCTCCGCCACTGGAGTTTACGGCACGCTCGATCAGGTGCTATGGCCGACGCAGCGGTTAATCCTCGAATATCTCGGCCTGAACGCCCTGCCGCCATTTGTCGCCTACGCCGCGCCGCGCGTCGACGATGCCGGACGAAAGTCATATCTCGATCAATGGAAAACGCGACTGCGGGAGATATCAGCCGAACCGTGAACAAGCGCGGCGCCTCGGCTATTCGTGGGTCGATGGAGTGTTTGTCGCTGGTTTGCGCGCGGTCGCAGCTCCGGTGTTCAATCTGCATGGCGGCATCTAGGCCACATTATCGTTACTCAGCGTCGACCCGACGCTAACTGCCCTGCCGAACGAGCGGTTATATAGGTTGTTAGCTGTAACGCGCGAGGCATCCGTAAATTTGGGTTACGAACCGCCCGAGCGAAATGATGCGCCGATTACGGACTCTGATTAATGTCACGTTTCGTCATCGATTGACGACTTTCATGACATTTTCTGTAGGCCACGCGCTGCTGGTCTAGAAAATCTGACAACAACTCAAACGCTTATCGAAGAATGTCATACTTTGTTGAAAGTATGAGATTCACAAACTACAACGGACATGGGGTGTATTTGTCAGCGGGCGTTGTTAGGAACACGCGCTGGATTTCACGTCCTGCTCCCTCGACGAGCGAGCGCGCCATTGACGGCAGTTCGTTGCAGGCGCGGCCATAATCATCGAGCGCAATTGCATTGGGGCTCTCCGGCGCATCGACGCGCATGACATGGTCCTTACCGACCAAAAGATATGCTTGGCCTAGCGCATTGAGCGATTGCGCGCGCATAGCTGCCCGGATGACGTTCCACCAATGCAGCAAACCGCCCCGAGCCTTCCGGTCGTCTACTTTGAAGGTCGTTTCGCCGCAGCCAAGACTCAGAATTTGGATTTGGCTTCGGTCGACATCGTAGCATGCGAGCGCATCAACAAGCGCGTTCATGATCGGATTGTTCGCCCAAATCCCACCGTCGACCATCAGGTAGCCGTTGTTTGGAAGCGCCTCGAAGAATGTCGGTGCAGCAGCGGTGGACAAAGCGACTCGCACCATGCGTTCGTGACGGTCTCGCTTGTAGTCAAGGTGGTGCGGTGTTTTGAATATCCAAGGCTCGCCATGCCGCCCTTCAAACGAAGGAATGCAGAGCCGCGTGCGCGCTTCACCGAGTGGCGTCTCGCCGAACATGCGCAGGAGTTCATTTTCTAGCGGGCCGCGTGCATAGATGGTTCGGTGGCCTTGCCGCACAAGCCGGACAAGGCGGCCCAGCTGGCTTGTGGGCGGAAAGATTAGCCCGCCACGCTCAAGATACACATCACGGACCTGCGCTGCTGTATGGCCGTGGGCCAGACCGAGCGCGATGATCCCGCCGGTCGACGTGCCGGCAATCATGTCAAAGTGACTCGCGATGGAGCTACCCCCGAGAAATCTTGCCTCGAGCTCGGCGAGCACGGCTGCAGGCAAAATACCACAAATTCCGCCACCATCGATCGACAAAATGCGAAACGGCTTGTCTGAAGGCCACGGTTGTTGAATGCGCCGGGTCTGGATGGTGCCGCCGGACCGGCGTGGTGGGGTGTAGGTCATGTGTCTGCTCATTGTGAAGCGTGATGGGGTTGACCGTGCCGACCACCCCCATGCCATCGGCCTGTGGCAAGCCATCCCTCGTAGCAAGCAAGCCAATCAGCGGCCCAAGGGATCGTGGTCTCGGCAATGAGATCATCATGTGACCACTCGTTAGCGTTCGGGTCGAACAAGCAGAGCGGTGAAAGCGTGATGTCTTTGTAGTCGAAATAGACGTGCGGCAGCGGCGCCTCTTCGAGAGCGTCGAACCGGGGTTCAAGCTGAGGTGACAACACGCGCACGAGCGGAAACAACCGCCAGCGCGCGTTATCTCGACCTGGCGCTGGATGCCCGTACTCGACCGAAACCCGGTACTGTCGCTCAATGCCGACAAGCCCACCGAACCAGACGGCACTGTCGTCCTTCTGCTCGGCGAGGTCGAAGGTACGCCACCGACGCCGCATCGCGCGCACTTGCTCGGCTATGGTCTTCACCACGATCCCCAGGGCGAGCCGTAGAAGGTGTGGCTGCGGGGCTGCGCGGCTGACGGCGTAATAATGGCCGGGGCAGCCGCTGCGATCGGCAGCACCTTACCGGAGGGCGCGATCTTCCGGCTCCCGGTCGCCACAGCTTGCCCGAGGGTGGCCGCGTAGTCGTTGACTGCCGATTGTGCCGGCCCCTCGCCGAACATCACGACGAGGAGATCACGCTTCTGTGGGAGCGTGAGCTGGTCCGACATTATCGCAGCCAACTGGCGCCGGAAGAGTTTCAAATCGTCGATATAGATGCGCTGGGCTTGCGCATTCTCCGGCCAACGGTCGGTGAAGCGGTCATTGTTGCACTTCGGATTGCGCAGATCGATCAGCGTGTTGCTGCGATCGGCGCGCTCCAGCGCTTCCAGGATCACGGCCGCGATGGTGTCGAGTGCATCGGAAATGCTCGAGCCAGGTACCGACGTGTGGCCGGAGAAGCAGGCCATCATCACGGACGGTGGCAGGCGCTGGCCCTTCCGAGAGGCGTAGCGCATGTTGCGGTTGCGTTTGAGCAATTGGAGCGCAACCACGCTTGCGGATTTCCCCGCCTCCGTGCTCGAATGACCCGGCACGGGCTTCACCTCGGCCTCAGCCAAGACGCGCATCTGGTCGAATGCCAAAGCGCGCTTGCGGTACGCTTGCTCGAACAGCAGATCGACCGGCGTGTTGGCGTTGAACCAATCGCAGAATGCCCAGCTGTTCATGGTCAGGTAGCGATGATGGGTGGCGGGCTCGCCGGGCTTCGCGTGAAAGATATGGCTGCGCCGGGGATCGTGCGCATCCAAGAGTTCGGACGGCGTGATGTCGAGGTGCATCCCGTCGGCGTATCGGACGGTGATACAGCGGGTCTGGCGCTCGACCATGCCGTGGTACATCGAGCCGGGAGGGCCATTAATCGCTTCAAAGAGCAGGTCGAGGACCTGCGCCGGCGTCAAGGCGCCATGCAGAAGAAGCTCGGCGACGATGTCGATGTCGAAACCGTCATCGCGACGATGGGACTTGATGGTCGAGCGAATCGCCATCGAGCCTTGCGGATAGAACCAGGTCACCTTGTCGTGGAGCGGACTGTCCGGCCGTTCAGCGTGTTTGCTGACGGCGGCGTAACGGTCGACTGCGAGTTGGTGAAGGCTGGGTGGCAGTTCGATGCGGACGGCAGTTTCGGCGAGAAGAATTTCGCCAACCGGGGCTCCCGGTCCCAACGGTTCAATCAGCAGCTTGTTCATGACAAATTCGCCTCATTGGTAAGGTTTCTGTGTCGGCTCAGGCTACGACTCTTGACGGTCGCCTGGCCGATCCGTAACATTTCTTACCGTTAGAAATATGACCTGTCAATAAACTTACCTGTTTGTGAGGAACTTGTGGACATTTCGACTGGGAAGCTGCGTTGGGGTACCGAGCAACGCCTTGAATTTATTGAGTTTCGGCTATTCTGGGACGGTAGCGTCAATCGCAGCGACATCGCAGACAGGTTCGGGGTTTCGGCACCACAGGCGTCGAACGATCTCGCGCAGTACCGCGAACGGGCACCCGACAACATCGAATACGACGCCAGCGCCAAGCGGTTTGTACCTACGTCGACGTTTCGACCTCGTTTGATGAAGCCAAATGCCGAGCGTTATCTCGCTCAGATGCGCGCGATCTCAGAGAACGTCATTGCTCAGAACGATACATGGTTTGCAGATCTGCCCGAGGTTGGTGTCGTGCCGGTCCCTGAGCGACGAGTTGAGCCAGAGATGTTGAAGCCGCTTCTCAAGGCTGTGCGAGAACAACGTTCGATAGAGGTGGAATACCAGTCACTCAGTGAAGATCGGCCAGCGCCGACATGGCGAGGTATCACTCCACACGCTTTTGGAACGGACGGGCTACGCTGGCACATGCGCGCGTATTGCCATCTTCAACGCGAATGGAAAGACTTTCTGATTTCGCGTTGTTCAAAAATTGGTAGAATGGCCGAACCAGGAGCTGATCCCGCAGGGGACGAAAACTGGTGGAATTATTTCGCTGTGGTTTTGATCCCGAATCCGAAGCTTTCAAAGGCGCAGCGGCAAGCAATTGAACGCGATTATGGAATGAAAGACGGTCGATGCGAACTGCGCGTTCGTCGAGCGATGTTGTATTATCTGGACAAGCGGCTGCGGCTTGACATTGGTCAAGAGCAAGACCGCCCCAAAGAAACGCCGATCGTTGTCGCCAATCGGAAGGAATATGAGGCTGTTCTTAAGAAAGTAAAATACTAACAGCCCAAGAGAGAGGGGGGAATGTGCAGCCAACCTATTTTGCGTCGTTTCTGCTGGGCGGTCAGCGAGGCGATCTCCCCCTTGTATCGGATGCTCTCGAAGTCATCGCAGATTGGATTTTCAATAATCGCTATCGGCCGCTTGATCGACCAGTTGAATGGCCCAATCTCACTGGACCGATTTTATTCCCGAACGGCGAAAAGATTCAGTTGCTAAGACTTACTGATGGAGTAGGAGATTCGCTCCAAGCCTGCGCAATCCGTTACGAGCATCCGGACCCTCAAGGCCGCATATGGCGCACCGACTGCGTCGTCAGCTACTCAGCAGAACACGAGCCGTCGGTTCGCTTTGCCGTAACGGTTTCAGCAGGAGGCGCTTCCGAACGGGAATACGCGATAAGACCACCAACCACACGTCCTCGCATCGTTCGTTCCATGTTGGATAAGTTCGGCGCTCGTGAGCAATACGCGCTGACGCCGAAACATCTCACGATTAAGACTGCAGAAGCGGATACTTTTGCAGCGTTCTTACTCGATCCCGCTCGAACGCTTCCGCTTGTGTTTGTGAGTAGGCGCAATGAAGATGAGGCTATCTTATGTGATCCTGCCGATCTAACAGATAAACTTGTTGGTGCAGCATATGTCTGCGTCGCGGATTCCTCGAACCTCAGCTGGGCATTGACTGGCCACATTAGTAATCGTCTGAACGCATACGACGGGACTATCCGAGTCTATTGGCCAAAGATGACTCTAAATGACGCACCGCACCGCCATAGATGGTGGAACAAGCGCCAACTTCTCGACCATAACCGCAGAATTTCGGATGACTTATTAAGGATAGTAGCAACTGCGTCAGTAACAAGACACGTCTCTGGACTCGTTCGATGGGAGGATGTTGAGCGCGAAAATACGCGCAGGACCATTCAACGCTTGCAAAGCACTGGGGCTGTAGCTGCCGAAATTTCCGACGAGTGGTTCAAACAGTATGATATCGATTTGGCCGCGCTCTCGGAAGCTCGAAAAGAGCGAGACGCGATGTCTGACGCATTACTAGAACGTGACGAAGATGTTCGACGTTGGAAGCAGATGTATCTGCAGGCGCTCCGTAATCAATCTGTGAATATGAACGAGGATACGTTCGAAGAAGTTACGATAGATGATGCAACCGGGGCGATCACGCTTGCAAAAGCTGATTTCGTGGACCGGCTCGAGATTCTAGACGGGCGTATCTCTAAGCAAGCGCTGTTATTTGAAGAGCCTGAGTTACTTTATGCTGCGTTCAAGTGGCTGGCGACTACCTATCGTGACGCCAGATCAGGTGTTCAACGCTGCAGCGACTTGGACACATCGTGCCGCGAAGCATGCCAATTTCACTATAGTGCCCACCAGTCCGATATCACTATGAGCATGTTCCCCGCAGATTATGAGCTAAACTACAATGGCAACAAGATTAAATTGAAAGAACATATCGGCTTTGGAACTAGCACCGAGCCACGTCACACTATTCGATTGGCCTTCGTTTACGACGAAACGACGAACAGAGTAGTCATTGGATATGTCGGACAGCATCAGGCAACGCGAAAATCAAATTAGTGGCAGATCAAGCTAGAGTACTGATTGATAACCAAGTACCGCGACAAACGATTTTTGATTGGGCGCGATGGTATCGGCACGCCAGTAACCCGCGCACAACCGACGTTGGAACCTTGCTAATGGGGACACGTTGTCCTGCCGACTAGTTGGCATATACAGACATGCTTGCGACGAAGCTTCTTGGCGGCGCAAAACAGAGAACTACCCGAAACCGATTGAAGGCCCTTATGTCAAAGAGGGTGAGCGCAATCGGATTTCACGAGCGAAAGTTAGAGCAGTCGATGGCTCAAATCCCTGTGGGCTACTCGGCTAATCTAACGAACTCTATATTTCATGACATTTTCAAGCGCGGAATTCCGTCAGCGATTTCGGGGCTTTCTTCGCCGCCGTAATCAGCGTGTTCGTGTCCCGCAACGGTATCGCTGCCCAACGTCACGCGCGCCGCTTCGTATTGAATGAACTGATGAATTCCCGCGCGCTCGTCAGACCTATACATCAGACAATATAGATAACATGACGTTCTGCGTTACCGGGCTGATTTCATTGATATTTTTGCGCCGCCAAAATCGGTTGCTCTTTGGGAATATCAGAAAATAGCTTGTGCGCGCACACAACATGAGATTTCGAGCGCGCGAGCATGAAGCGGGCGAAGACGCTGCAAGCTGATGAGCTAAAGCTTGTTCTTGCTTACGTCGCCTCTCGCCCGCACGCACTTCGCAATCGCACAATCGTCCAGATCAGCTTTCTATCCGGCATGCGCGCGCATGAGATTGCTTCGCTACGTCTCGGTGACGTGATCGATGATGCTGGCCGCGTACGCGATGAGATCATTCTGTCGCCCGAGCAGACCAAAGGGCGTCGTCCGCGTCGTGTCTTTATCAATGCCCGGCTTCGCAAAGAGCTAACCGCATACGTCAAGGATCAGTTTGCCAACATCGATCCTGTCTTGCCGTTATTCTGTTCACAGAAGCGGCGTGCATTTAACGCCAACACCATGTGTCAGCTGTTTCTCGGAATTTACAAATACTGCGGCATCAAGGGTGCCAGCTCCCATAGCGGTCGGCGCACCTTCATCACCAATCTTGCCAGCAAATCAGTTTCGGTGCGCGTTCTTGCCGAGCTTGCAGGTCACAGTTCCATTACGACCACGCAACGCTACATCGATGTAAACGATCAGCAATTACGAAACGCGGTTGAATTGGCCTAAACGGGGGAATTAATGAGCGCGGAGGATAATTCAAACGCTGTGAATTTAACGCGTGGATTTCGTGTTTTCATTATCCGCGTATTCGAGTTGGTATGCGTCATCAGCATAATTGTATCGTTCATCGTCGGTTTCTTCTTGATGACGATGTATGCCAGATACGGAGCGCTACTCCTCGGTTTTTTCATCTTTGCGCTGACAGTCCTAGGAACAATCATCGCCGTAGGCTTCGCATTTATCCTGCTGGATATCGCAGACAATGTACGTGCGATCGCCAGAATGACCGCAAATGGGAATATCGCGCTCCCGCTGGGCGACACCGCTAACACTCAAGAGCAGCGACCAATCGATTGGGAGCACTCTTTCCGCTCGATCATCTACAAACTGCGGCGCGATGGCTAGCTGTGCCTATCACGCATCGTAGATGCGAGACGATCGCGAATTTATTCGGCTATCGAGAAGCGCATGGGGGACGAGTATGCGTGCAAGATTGGTGTTAGTGGCGATGTTCGCAATGTCGCTCTCGACTGGGACGGCAAACGCCCAGAATTTTCAGAACATCATTGGCGGTCTGATCAATTCGGCAATACAGGCCAACAATCAGGCAGAATGGAGAAAACTGCCCGAGTTGAAGCGTCAATGCCTACTAGCCGCATCACAATCGAACATCCGGTTTCAGCAGGCATTGCAGCAAGGTGCCATATCGCCGCTCGATCCCCGTATCGCCCCGCTCCGTGCGAAATGCGACGAGATTGTTGATCGTCCCATGCGCAAGAATTTCGAATGCACGTTTCAACAGCCCGGTCAGAGTATCACGACCTATTGCGATGAATTCTATGCCCAGAAAGGACAAGACGGCAGCTTGTCGAAATTGAGCACGGAGGAGGTTATTCGGCTTGCGGCGTCTGGCCAGCCAATCTCTACCGCTCAATTCGAGCGACAGGATGCTCTGGCACGTCGCGGGCAAATGGCTACGGCCGGAGTTGTCTCAGCCAAGGTGGTGTCGCCCAGTTTCAATTGCGCGAATGCAAAATCGCAATCCGAACTAGCGATCTGTTCGTCATATCCTTTGTCCGAGCTGGACAGCCGATACGGTGAATACTTCGCGAAATCCCGCGCTTTTGATCGCAAAGGCGAGTTGCGAAAGCAGCTAGTGCCCATCAATAAGCGTCGTCAGGAATGCCAGGGCAATACCGGCTGCATCAAGGAGCAGCTAGAAGCCGGCATTGGTAAGGTCGCTGCGGTTCTCGCGCAGAATGGCGTCTCAGCACCCACGATCGCGGAATTGGACAAAGCCAAAGTGGCCGAAGCTGAGCAGGCACGGAAGGTCATCGCAGAACGTGAACAGGCAGCCCGTGAAACCGCACGTATCGCACGTGAAGCCAAGGAAGCACAGGATACAGCCAAACGTGAGGATGATGAGCGCAGACTGGCCATTGCCCGTGCGGAAGCTGAGAAAGCCAAAGCCGAACGCGAGAAGGCGCAGGCATTAGCTCAGGTTGAAATTGAGAAGGCCAAAGCTGCTGCGCAGGTCGAGGCTGAGAAAGCAAAGGCCAAAGCTGCCGCAGAGGCAGCGCAGGCCAAAGCCGATGCCGATCAAAAGCGCGCTCAAGCTGAAGCCGAACGCGCAAAGGCCGAAGCTGAGAAAGCCAAGATCGCCAAAGAGGAAGAAGATCGGAAGAATAGTTGGAGCGGAAAGATTTCAGGTTGGTTTGGTGGTGGCACACAATCCGACGCTAAGCAGGCTTCGCAATTGCCGGAGAATGGTGCTCAGAAGCACCATCAAGATCAGGAAAGAATACGATTTGAGGAAGTCCGGGCGCATAATAGAGAGAATGTGAAGACACTTTTCTCTTGTGGAATAGAAGCGGCATCGTCCGGCATGTTGCTGCGAAACGGAGGAAATTCAGACGCTGCTAGTGGCGCAGATATGATCGCGAATGGATATCTCAAGGCAGCTAAAGTCCTCGGAAGGAAAGTCGGCTTTAGCGAAGAACAACTCAAATCCGTCGAAGTTGAGGTGACAAAAAGCGTTATTGAAACTGTGAAAACTGACACTCAGGAATTTCAGAGATCTATGGCGCGCAATGTGAGGAGGTGCTTCGAGTTAACAAGCGCGGATAAGGAATTGTCTAAGGCTCAGACCGAAGGCACCAGTGAGGCTATGAAAATCTATCGCGAGAGTAGAAATAGAGAGCAAACAGAAAATCGATATGTCGCGTACATTCAATGCGGTATGAGAGGACAACATCTTTCGATAATGCCCTGCTTTATCGGTTCCAGCCGAGACTCTTGGACCTCTATTGAGATAAGAAACGGCGATAATTATCAAATGTATAAAGGCCCCGATGTGACCGCGCTCGGTCGAGAAACACGCGACGGGGTTAAGCTGGATTTGAAGATTAGATTCTCAATCCGAATGCAGAACGCGAGCGATCGTATGCTGCTGACCCTGAAGGTTGTCGATCCATCGACTGGGAACGTGCTTTTCACAAAATCCGCCGATACCTACGGTGTGATAGGTCTAAACAATGACCAATAAATAATACACCGAAGAAAATTGATGGTGGCTACAGCAGCAAGATCATGCCTGTATCCATTCCACGGATTTCTGCCCACCGAGAGTAACCGCCGTCACTGCTTCATCAACCTTAGCCAGCAATGCAGCCCCATCGTCAGCGGAACTATCAAGGCACAAGCTCACAAGCATCGCATCCAAATACACTCGCGAGAGATAACGCTGGGCGTCGTCACCGCTCATTTTAAATTCCCATATGCTGTCCGCCAACACCTCGAAGAATACCTGCGCTGTCGGCTTCGGGTTAGATGAGATACCGCAGGCGTCGCACAGTTCTTGTCCCAACTCGACGGTCATCTTGAAAACACGATGGCCTATTTCGTCCAGACCAACGATCCTTACGCCATAATTGAACTGGCTGGAGAGTGATTGCTGCCGGCGCATGACCAGCCCGCCCTCGAACGCCGTAATGTGATTGACGAGCAGCATTCGCAACCGTTCAGCTAGCGCTACGCCGACTTGCCCGCCAAAATAGCCTCGGTCGGGCACCATTGATCGTCGCTTATAGAATATGGGAGGAGCTGACGATTCTTCAATTTCGCGCTGAAGCACTGCGATACGCATCCAGCGACCAAAGTTATCAGGGCCGAAATACATAGCCCGGCAAATTTCTTCGATTCCGTCGTTGTCCAGTTCGGTGCGAGCTGACAGAATTGCGTCAGTCACGTTCCTTACGATCTCTAGCGCCTCGTGAAACTCATCGCCATCCCAATATGCGCACAATGCCTTTAGATGTTTCTCGACTTTTCGTTTTGAGGACATGCGCCCTTCTCCTTGCTCACGTCTGCGGTGAGACCTCAGTACGCTCTTGGTATTTATCGAGACATGCGGAGCGCCTCGTCGTCCAGAACGGTGCAAATCATTTCGGTTGCCCATAAGTAGCATCAGAAATTAGCGTGCTGGCGCCGGGCAATTGCGAGTGAATGCCCTCATTTTAACAACAGGAGCGGGTTTACGATGGCCACCAAAACGTATGAAACGAAGATCAAACTTCCGAACGGCACAATCCAAACAGTAACCGTGCAAGCCGACACATCGACCAACGCCCGATGGATGCTGGAAGCTCAGTACGGCAAGGGTTGTCTTCTCTCGTCGCCTTACGAGCTTCGCTGACGGGCGCATCCGATCATCATTCACGGCATATAAATAGAGGGAGAGGAACACCATCAAGCCAACTGTCATGACCGAATTGCTAATCGACCACGTTTACGACGGATTGCTCCATTGGGGGTCATGCGACAGTCGGAGCGATTTTTCCTCACGATGGCTTGGCGCCAATCCGGCTTATTACCGATCAGTCGTTGCCCGTGGAGAGGCAGTAAGCGTTCAGGCGCAGGTCCGTCTCGCAGCCACTCTCAAAACGATCGGTTGGGCATATGCCAAGAGCAAATTCCCATACTTCCAAGCCCGTGGTGCATGGATGCTCAGTCTCTACGGTGAACTGTGGGATGATCTGATTACGCGCGTTTTGGTCGAGGAAGACGAACAACCATCCTGACGTCAAGGAAAGGGGATGAAAGATTCACCCCCTTTATCGTCGTCAGCTTCAAGCAGCCTTCTTACTCTTAAGCTGCACCGCAGTCTTGCTCATATGCCCAATCGCGGCGTCTAGCTCGCCAGCTTCCACGGCTGAGATCACAGTTTCGATCGTCGAAACGAGCTTGTCCTTCTTCCCAACTGCGATAGCAGCCTTACCTTTGTCGAACTCGATCGGACGAGCACCGTAGCGTACGGTCAGCACGACATTTCCGCTTCCATCCATCCTCCACCACGGGCGCACGCGCTTGCGCTGTTCCAGCAAGTTCTTTCCGCCATTCCCGTCCGACACCCATTTCTGCCGGGTAAGCGCGAACGCGGGGTCGTTTGCCAACGAAATCTGCTGGCGCAGCCGTTCGATCAGTTTGTTGCGGCGATGCTGCACGGGATCTGCACCGGACAGCTTGGGTAGTGGGGCAAAAACCAGTGATTTGAGTGCGCTCATCTGAAGCTCCATAAAATTGACCTAGGAGCTAGCACTGCATTCAAAGCACCAAAATTCCTACCGAAATGACGCCAACGCTGTCGCATATTAGCGTCTCGCTGTGTGCTTTCGGAAGGGCATAGATGTAGCGCCAGATTTTCGAAACACGGCGCTACAGTTTGTACCAGCGTCACACGCCAGAATAGCAAGCGCTACAGCGTGTTTTGTTCACGCGCTGCTACTTGGGTAGCGGAGTTACCCATTTTTCGGGGCGTAGGGCGCTGCTTTCAACCGATACGCCCCGGCTGACCCGCAAACGCTCTGCGCTATTTCAGAAGTGCGCAATATTACAGTTTCGCATCGACGAGTGGAAATCCGCGCGTCCTCGCGCGCAGAGATAAATAGACGTGACCGATCTTCAGAATGCAGAATCCGTCAATGAAAGAGACCATGAAAATAAGAACAAAAAACGAAGAAGACACTGATCAGGCAGACAGTCGGTCAAAAGCCGCTCCGATAAGCCGGCGCCGAAGGAAGGCTGCTGTCCGTGGCCGACGCTTCATGCGCAACACGTTTGGCGCAGCAAGTACCTGCTATTCATACAGTCGCGCAGAGAGAGCAGAATGGGCGAGAACAAATGGCGTGGCCTGAACATCGTATCTTCATACGCGACGCAGTACGCGATTGGCTGAGACAAGGTGGTGGTGATCTGCCGGCTACAATGCATTTGCCGCGTCGCGTCCAAGCCGCTTTTGGAAGATTTTGCAGCAATGACGAGATGTCATTGAGTAAAGAGCTGCGCCATTGCTTGAACCGATTTGATCGGAAAGTGCACCGGGCCCAATATCGGCGACATGGTATCAGGGTGTCTCGGCTGGTGGTGCTTGAACATCAGCAGACAGTCGGGTGGCACGCGCATTTGCTCCTGAAATCTCCGCCTGAGCTTGGCGCCTTTCGCACATCCACAATGCTATCATCGCTTTGGCACGAACAGGTTGGCGAATTTGCTACGTGCGATTTCGACGATCGCCTCTACTGGGCTGGCCCGCTGACCGGCGATTACTTCAGCTACGCTACCAAATATCTCGACCGCGGGTCAGAGATAGATTGGAATAATACAGTTCTCTAGTCATCTGAACGCGAGGATACGATGCGAGCCGTCGTTCTGCAGCCTCAGAGTTTACAAGCGACACAAATAGCGTTCCCTTTGGGGAACGTTGTATTGTGAAACATTGGCTAGTTATCAATCACATTAAGATACACTTACAGAACAATCGCTGAAGGATTGTCTAGAATGAGCATGCGTCTAACACGCTAAACATTTTGAAGATGAGAAGATCGAAGAAACGGCGTGAGTGCTTATGTCAGAGCGGAGCGCAAGCGAAGCGTAGACATAAGACGAAACGCTCCACAGCGAAGCTTGTGGCACATCGGTTAGAACGCTGTGTTGAGGTACTCAACTCCATATAGCTAGGCCCTCATTAGCACGCGACTACCGAGCAGGTAGCCACAAACATCACTCCGAATGAGATGATAGGTTGCTCATTATCATCCACAGGGAACTTGTATTGCTCCTAACCATTGAAAATACAAAGTCGAAGCCGATGCCACTTAAAGATCAGATTAAGAACTACGCTAAGAAGCTCGTCGAAGATCGTCCGGAGCCTGCTCTGCTGCGCGGAATGATCCGAACGCGGAAGCCCACCGCTATCATGTTCGCCGACGATGGAATTGTGCCGAATAATCCGCGCTTCCCATTATTGATCTACCGCTCCGCAATAATCGGGGAAAGGCGTTTCGATCTGGCGACTGTCATCGAAGCTTTGTTTGAAGTGAATGGCTGGCGGCGATCCTGGCGCGATACGGTCTACGATTTCGTGCACTATCATTTCCAAATCCATGAGGTTCTAGGCGTTGCGCGTGGTGACGCGAAGATTGAGTGCGGCGGCGTGAAAGGCCGCATCATTGCGGTTAAAGCAGGCGATGTCGTGGTATTGCCTGCTGGTACCGGCCATCGCTTGATCGAGGCGAGCACGAATTTCTTGGTCGTCGGTGCTTATCCGGAACACGGCACTTACGACGAATGTACAGACACCCGTGACCGGCCAGACGCGATCAAACGCATCTCCAAAGTACGTAAACCCGTCAAAGACCCCGTGTATGGAAGCAGCGGCCCGCTCAATCGATTATGGCACCGCTAAAGTCCTATGTCGTGCGTAACGATGGGTGAAATTAGCCAACATCGATGGGCGATTAATGACGATGATCAGAAGCTTCGGTTTCGCAGTTTTGATCGCGCATTCTGTTGGCGGCTACGGATCGCGGGGACTACGTCGCTTTCGGTGACCATTACATTGCTTGCCGCTTCTTGTTTGACCGCTTTGCGGACCTTTGCGGCTGTCCTAAGGGCTACGCGGAGCTCTTCGTTTGGAGCATCTTCATTGAAAAACACCAGTCCTTCGCAATGAGGACACGACCGAGAATAGCCGTCGACCACGCGTCGCGCCTTATCTCTGAACTTAGACTTGCACCGCGGGCAGCGGATTTGAACGCTGTCGTCGATCATTGTGACCGTCGGCTAAGATTTTTCAGTTTGCGATCCGTAGCTTACTGAGGGCCGTGCCGATCGACTCAAACGTGGAGATCAGCTGATTAGCAGACTTGATCTCCGTGAACTTGTCACTTCCGCTCGCGCAATTCTGCAACAGGGTCGATGTGGGATCGCCCCCCGTGTTGACGTGCACAGTGTAGATAATCACTCCGGCCGCCTTAGCGTTCGCGCAAGTGCCTCTGCCGCCTGAAGAAGCATCGTACATGCGCTTGTCGACCGATGTTGAGGTGGCAGATCCATTGCCCCACCAGCGATTTTGAGTGTTCAGCCCATCGGACATTAAAATAATGACGTCGGAATAGATGTAATTTGGGTCCTTCGCGGGCGCGGTCAATGGGCCGCCACCAACAAGCGACTGCCAGGCCCAGACGAGGCCGATCGGCTGATTGGTGCTACCTGCCGGCGCCATGTCGTCGACGAGGTCGTTCAGCTTATTCCAGTCATAGGATAGTCCGAGCATTTGCGCAGGGCATTGAGCGTATTGTTCGGCTGGCCATTTCGAAGATGCGCCAGTCGGCTCAACGACACTTTGGTCATAATTGCCGGAACTGGGCGCGTTCTGATCGCCTCGGTCTGCAACACAACCATTCCATTTTTGATGCTTGATCGATTTATCTTTGGTCCAGCCCGAGCCGTCCCAGCAGTTCGCGGGAGCGGAATACGACCCGCCCGATCGCCACCATGTCTTTTTCGCTGATCGCCTCGCGCAACACCGCGAAGGCCTCCTCGCCGTACTCGCCTTCCGGCATCACGTAATAGGGATCGCCGTAATAGAGCTCGTCGATCTCTGCTTCGGGAACGAACTGCTCGATGCTGATCGCGTGTGTGGTGTCGAGCGCGACAGCCTCAAGCTCTTCAGGTTCAAGGGTGACATACGTGTCCTTGTCCACCTTGTAGCCCTTGATGATTTTGTCGGCTTCGACTGGCTCGCCCGTGCCGGCGTCGACCTTCCGGTAGCTGATCCGGTTCCCGGTCTCGGAATTGATCTGGTTGAAGCTGATCTTTTCGGCGGCGCCGGTGGCCGGGAACAGTTCGATAGGGCACGAAACGAGCGATAACCGCAGGTTCCCCTTCCAATAGGCGCGCGGGGCCATGGGTACTCCTTTACGCAACACACATGATTCGCGACTCAACGCGCCCTGGACGAATCAGTTGCTAAGAGTTGGATGGAACTTTCCATGAGGCGTGGGCATTCCGACCTCGAGGTTGAACGATGCCCCGATATTTTTTCCACGTCCTAGACGGTCAAAAGTACAGCGATCCAAGCGGCATCGAGTTCGCGACCGAAGCTGCGGCCCGCGATCACGCGCTGGCGTACGCTAAAACAATCAGACGCCTTCACCCTGATCCGGGAATGCAAGTCAAAGTCACCGACGAGCAGGGTGCGGAAGTTCTCCGAGTGCGGCTGCAAGCTCAAGCCGAATAGCAATGCATGGGCAGTTAACGGGCGATCCAAGACGGGCGCATGATCATGCTAAACTAGCGGTCCAACAGCGGATGATCCGGGGCCTGCGCTTTGCCAGAATGTTGGTGCGCTGGCCGGGGTGAGTTGAAGGCGTCAAGTTCACAAACGTGCAAAGCCTTTCGATTTTATCGTATTCCGGCGCGCATTGAGCCATCGAAGTTCAGTTGTTGGTAGGGCTGTCATAACTCCGACAGGTCTGCGGGTACCTGACCGTATGCCCGGATCACGATAGCCTCCGAGAACTCTCCAAGGTTCGGATCGCCGTTGCGCTTAAACGCGAGCGCGCCGACGTACTTGGTGTCGCGCGACATCGACGACGCTTTCCACACCGCCGCGTTCTCCGTCGGACACTCCTCAGCCTGACCGGGCGCGATGCCGTCTTCCGCTACCGTGAAAGGTAGCGCGACGTAATACGTGACGCTCATCTCACACCTTTCTCTTCTTCATGGGTTCGACATTCTTCGCGCCTTCGTCCGCGCAGACCTGACCGCAATAGAAAACATCGTCCTTACGGGTGCACGACGTGCGGAACGGCTCTCCGCAGGCGGGGCAAACCGTCGGTGCGCCAGCTTCGAGATAGCGCGAGCTCTTCTCAGTCATCGTTGATCGCTATGGCTTCAGGGCGGTGAACAGGGGGTGGTGCAAAAAACACGCGCATGCGCATGAACCCGCACTTCGGACAGCGAAGAACCTCGTTCATGCGTGCGATCGGAAACCGGTGACCCCTGGTCAGAACCAACGTCAGCATGTCCAGCTGAAAGTGTTCGTCGCAGTACGGCAGCATGCGGGTGCCGCGCTTGGAGGGGCCGAACCAGAGGCAATGAGCCGAACATTTCCATCCGAGCTTCCATGCTTCCCCGAGTGTCTCAATCACGGCTGGACTCTTGCGAAAGCCAAGTTAGAACAAAAGCAGAACATTCAGTCAAGGAGAATGCGTGAAACGGAAAGGGGAACTTACGCCCGACGGATAGGGCTCGCCGCACCAGATCGCGGTCCGCGAGAATGTCACCGGCCGGTTCAATGGTTTGGAGGTTCAACGGGGGTACAGGAGCTGGAAGCCTGCCCCCGCCGGCACGCGGTTGTGCGGGATGCGGTGTGGTACAACGTTTATTGTTTCGCCAAGCCCGAGCAGGCTGAGGCTTTCCGCCAGCGGTTCGATGGAGAACCATTCGATCCAAAGAAACGAAACCGTGGTGGTCGCTGGCACGTCTGGGAAAAGACATGACCGGATACGAGAAATCCCCGGATTACGGCGGGCCTGAACCGGACTTCGGGCTCTCGATCCCGATGTGCATCATCGCGGTCCTGATTATCGTCCTCACACTGGCGCTGGTCCGCTTCTGATGTGCGGGCGCTTTACGAGCATGTACACGTGGGAAGAACTCGTCAGGCTATACCGCCTGACCGAGCCCTACATGATCCGCAACCTTCAGCCTCGATACAATATTTGTCCGACCACGATGATTGATGTGGTCACGGAACTGGAGGGTAAGCGCCAGATCGAGCAGATGCGCTGGGGTCTCATTCCAGGATGGTGGTCAAAGCCGCTCAAGGAAATGAAAATGGCGACGTTCAACGCCAGAGCGGAAACAGTGGAACAGAAGCCGATGTTTCGGACTGCGTTCAAAAAGAACCGCTGCATCATTCCCGCGAGTGGCTATTACGAATGGCAGCACATCGAAGGCGATAAGAAGCCGCAGCCTTGGTATTTCACCCAAAAGAACAGTCCGATCGTTTCCATCGCGGGGATTTGGGACGGGTGGAAAGATCGTACAACGGGAGAGCTGATCCGCTCCTGCTCCATGATCATCACCGAACCGAACAAGTTCGTCGCCGAAGTCCATGACCGGATGCCGGTTATTCTTCAGCCAGAACAGTTCGACGGATGGTTGTCAGGCGAGCTTGGCAAGGAGGTTCTGGTTCCTGGGAATGACAACCTTCTCCAGCGCTGGATGGTCGACAAGAAGGTCAACAGCTCGCGCGCCGACGATAACGACGCTGGTTTGATCGTTGGTCTAGCTGACTAGGAATATAAGCCCATAATTCTGCCCATACTCTTTTCTGACTATATTCCCTTCAGGAAGGTCGGGTAGGAGGGAATTTTGGCAAACATTCGGGAATTACAGGCGCTATTCGGCAGATGGCCTACCTACGCGCTAGCGCTTCTGGCACTTCCATCACCGTGGATCGCGCTGGCGATATTTTGGCGGTGAGCGGGCTGTGCTGGCGTAACGGTCACCGTTACGCTGACAGCACCATCACAGAACATTTTTGGACGGACGATAGGCAACCGCCTTTTCAAGAAAAGTACGGTGGTAGGTCAACGTGGTGTGCCATGACTGTCGATTACAAATGTCCGCGACCATACCAGCCGCATCGATCAATTCCTGCGGCGCATTCGGTGTGGCCGAAAACACCGCCTCGTTGGCGCGGATGATGCCCTCCACCACCGTAAAAACGTTGTGGTTGATCAGCACCTCATCGGCCAGAACACTGCCCCGGCGGGTAATGAGGTTTCCCTTCCGCTCCAGCAAATCCTGAATGGTCAAAAGTTGCGCGATCGGGCTGAGCAGCGGAGCATCAAGATGTGAGCCCTGACTTTGGCACATAGTGCATTTCTGAGCCGTGCAGGTTGCAGTGGCCAAGGATAGCGGCACCGCAGCGGTCGCCACACCAAAAGTCGTCGGGAACTTATGATATTTGAAGTGCCAGCCTACGAGGGACGGACCGAGCGCGGGGGCTTCGACAAATCGCTCACGCTTGCCGGCCTCCTGATAGGGGGTGCTGCTGTCATAGGTAATCTTGAAGTCCTCGGCACCGATGGAGCGCTGGATGCCCCGCTGCATGGCCGTGAGGACGGGGGCCCAGCGGAGCTGCGTCTGTTTGAGGAGATGCACCCAGTTCAACCCCGAACCGAGAAGACCATCGTCCCGGAGGGTCAGCAGGCGCCGAATAATTCTATAAGGTCCGCCATCGGTGCCGACGCCACCCGCGAAGCTCCACCCGTCTAGCCGATACTGCCGCGCCTGCTGGTACCAAACCTCTTCGTCGGCCTCCTTATCGCCTTGCAGAACGTTGAGGTATTTCCGTTTGAGTCTTCCCGCAGACTTACGATCGAGCAGGTATTGGACGTGTTCCATGCTCAACGCTAGCAGGGTCATTGCGGAGCATAGGTGGAATGGTGACTCCGAATTCACCGGTCGTGCTGCCCAAAGTGGCAGGTCGAGGGTCAAACCAGCCGAAGCATAACGCTCGATCCAGTCGACCGTTTTCTCAAGAATGCCGCTGTTGCGCCAGGCAGCCACGACTTCTGCCTCACACGTTAACCCCCGCCATTGGCCAGGTTCGCCGCTGCCAGACCCGTATGAAAAGCCCCCGGAATCGCCCAACACGTCCGTGTTCGAGTCGCGATACGCGATCGAATTATCCTTGCTGCCCCGAAATGCCTCTGCCGAGGCCAACCCACATAGGTACGACCAATAGCGATTGTTGGCCTGAAGGTAATCGAAGTCATCCGGCCTCAAGCCGGCCGGCAACGGGGATGCTCTCCACTTCGAACTATCCTTCACGAACCGTTCGGCGGATGAGGGCTGAATGCTCGGCAGATAAGGCGCGAAGTTCCGCAGCCGCGCCGTCAGGTCGATCGATGACATCGACTACACCGTAGTCATATGCGCCTTGGTGTAGACCAACTTTTTCTTGTCCTGGAGCACCGAGGGAATACCGATTTGGAAATTTCCTATATCGGTCGCGAACGTCAGAAGTATGAGGTGATCGTCTCCTTCGACGCTCACATGGCCTTTTACCGGGAGGTCCGGTATCGCGCAGAACACGCGGACAACATCGTGAGACATCACATCACAAAAGCCGGGGCCATGACGCAAGCGAGCTTTAGTCGATGAGGAATTACCGAGGGCGATTGTTTCGATCGGCCCGTTTCCCGCAGAATCGATCTCAAACGTGATGCCGAGGGTGTTGTGGTCGACTCGAATCCCAAAACGGCGGTTTTCGACGCGCGTGATGCGATTGGGCGCTCCTTGGTTTTTTGACCATGGTTCAAAGAAGTCTTTCCGGACGCCTCTAAACCATTCAGGTGCTGCCGAGAACGACCACCGTGCAACAAAATTCTGAAGGTCTAGGGTTGGTTGAAGCGGAGGACTACCGACGCCCGTGTCGTCGAATTTCAACAGAACCGGTTTGTGCGATTTGCAGCGATCGCCTGCCTTGGCAATCAGACGCATCCCAAACACCCCGCTGCCGAGCTTCATGGGAGCAACGGGACTAACCGTCATTCCCGCCAGGGCACCTTGGTCAAGCGCCTCTTCGACCTGTTCGAGAGTGCCCGACCGCGACCACAACAGGACCGGAAATAGCGGTTCCTGTGTAGTGACGACGGTGATAAGTCCGGCTTCGTCACTGGGACTTAAAGTCAGAGAATGCCCGTCGATCATGAATAGACGAACTAAATTTGAGCCGCTGAGCTTCTGATCCCACAGCGAGTAAGGACTGCTCGGATCAAGCCGTGATCCGGCAGGTGCGAACGCCCTTGGATAAAGCTGCGTTCGGGCAACTTCTGCGAACAACCGCAAAAGTGGCGGGTCGATATGTTCGAAATGCGCTGCTGATTGTCGAACTACATTTCGCAGGTTGTCGTTCGCGATGTCGAAGGCTCGCAGCCCATATCGCCCGAGAACCGTGAGTTGGCGCCCATCAGCGCTGAACTGAACAGCGCCAACCTTGGTCTTCCGTCCAGCGCTTAAGATGGTGATCTTGGTAATCTTGGCGACGACGTTGTCGTCAATCCATTGACGTGCACGATCGTGGATCGACACGCTATTATTCAGCGCGACCAGCGCAACGCCTTTTCTTTTCTTCGATGTCGGCTGCACATTCTGCTGGACGCGCCATTCGCGCGCTCCTTCAATACCACCCGCTTCTTCGTGGAAAGCGAGCAGCTGTTCGTACGGGTCGCTGGCATAGCGGCGCCGGTGCTCTTCATACTCCGCATGAAGGCGAACGAGACTGGCAACATAGCCGGTCTGTTTGTTCCGTCGGGTGCCGCTATTCATTTGCGCAAGACGTTTTTTGTCTTCAGGCGTCCGCTGCAACCCAAGGCGAAACGTGATTTTCGTAAATGGAACGAAGTCGGGCGCAGCCGCATGGTAATCGGGCAACGAGAAGCCCTCTTCCTGGTGAAGCTGCGCCATGAACGGCGTACCCCGAAGGCCGCGCCAACTCAGGTACACCTTGACCAATTTTTCCGATACCTTCGCGTCGGCGGCCACCTGCGCGAGACAAGCTGCGACGCATTCATCCGATAGGGCGCGAAACTCAGCCTCCAGCGGATCGGGAATAGAAGATTGGGATGCGGGCGCGGCAGGAGCGGCTGTTTCTTCCATCACTCAGTCGCCCTTCAGCCGACGCACCGGACGAGTCCTGATGAATTCGTCGATTTCGCGCTCAACCCACGCGACCTTGTTGCGGCCGAGTTCACGAGAGCGCGGGAATTTGTCCTCGCACATGAGCTTCCAAATCGACGTGTACCCAAGACCGACCCGGCGCATGACCTCGCGCTTGTCGATGAGACGTTCGGTTTGGAGCGGTAATTGGGCCGGGAGAGACTGAGGAAGCATGCGGAACTCCGATATAGACGGGAGAAACTTGATGGGTTACGTTGTCCGCGATTAGAGGGTCCCCGGACCCAAGTCAACGAGAAACGTAACATTTTAAGATGGTCATGCCGAAAAAATCCCACCCCGCGAACGAACCGCGCCGATACCCGCTAAACCTCAGAACTACCGCCGAAATTCGGGAAAAGATGCGGGCCGCCGCAGCGCAATCCGGCCGGTCTCTGGTACAAGAGCTGGAACACCGGATCGAAAACTCGTTCGAACGGGACGAAGTCTTTACCCTCCTGCTCGGCGGCAGCGAGAACGGCAGGCTCGTCCAAAAGCTGGCGTTTGCAGTTCGTGACGCCGATCACGACTGGGCTACGGACCCGAGGAAAGAAGCGGAACTGATTGAGCAGATCGAGAAGGCCGTCCGTGCCGAAGGAAAGGCGCGAAGGGGCGAATAAGCGTTCGCTCTCATCGTCCGGCGTCGACCTTCGACAGAATTTCCGCCGCCACCGCCTCCATGATCCGCTTGTTCTCGTCGGCATATCCGTGCCGGTCGTAGACGGATGCAATTCCGCCCTCGATGTGGTTTTGGATGCGGTTCATCGCATCCCGCCCGAAGCCGAGCCGCGTGATGGTCGTGCCATGCGTGCGTCGTAGATCATGCGGGCGCACCGGTGCGATTGATGGGCTGCCCTGCGCCTTGGCGACTTCATTCAGACTGCCGTTGATCTGCTGCATGGCACGGTTCACTTCCTTGCCACGAAAAGGCTTACTTTCATTGGGCATCTGCGCGAGCAACTGTTGCGCCGCTTCGGGTAGCCACAGGCGATGGGTGTTTCCGTTCTTGGTTCCCGGCCAACCGATCTCTGGGTCAGGATCGCCGGGCATTGTCCACCATCCGTCGACTATGTGCTCACGGCAGAGATGACGAACCTCGCCTGGACGTTGACCAGTGAGCAGGATCATCCGAAGAATCCCGCTGCTGATATCGTCCGCATCTAGAAAAGCATTCCAGAACAGAGGCAGTTCGCGGTCTGACAACACCCTATCGCGACTTTTGGTTGGATTGCGTTCAACCTGCGCACACGGATTGCCCGTCACTATTTCTTCGCGCATCCCCCAATTGAAGACGGCTGAAGCAGCCGCGAGTGTTTGGTTGGCCAAGATCGGCGCTTTGATCGTCCGTATCGCGGCCTTAACATCTCGCCGAGCAATTGCTGTAACCTGTAGCTTGCCCCAACGAGGAATAAGATGACGCCGGACAAGCTTGTCTGCTTGCCGCCACGATTTGTTGCGGCGCTTGGCATGCTCATCGACGTAGCGATTGTGAAGCTCCTCAAATGTACCTTTGTCCCGCGCAAGTTTTCGCTCACCGCAGGGATCGTGGCCTTGCGTGACCTTGAAGGCGATTTCACCTGCCATTTTTCGGGCATCGGCTAAGCCAATCGCATCGATTGCACCGATCGTGTACCAGCGCGGTCGGCCATTGGCCGAGTAAAGGAAAACCCATGCCATATGGCCTGTCGGCTGCACACGCACCGACAAGCCGCGCTGGTGCGTATCCCAAACGATATAGGCGCGCTCGCGCGGCTCCAGTCTACGCAGCAACAGCTCATTGAGTTTGTGTTTTCGCGGAGCAGCGGGCGCTGTCCCGTCACGTCTCGGTCTTGGCATTTCGCGGGCGGGGGAAAAATTTTGCTGCTCGCGAAATATTGTCAGCGCGCGGGAAAGCAAAGAGCGAGGGACCCGAACGCGGGACGCCCGCGAATGCGCGCGAACACGGAAACCAAAAAATATTTTCGGCGCTCTGGACTGCGTCACGGCTGCATCAATCGCCGCTTCGATGCCGCTCGATCACCGCGCGTGGACCGCATCCCGATTTCGGTTTCCCGGCCTATTCTAGCTAACTCACAGCTAACGATTTTCGCGGAATTGTGCCGGATAGCGGCGAATGGGCGCGGGCGCTAGAAATTCGAAATAGCCCCAATTTTAAAGGACAAAGTGAATGTCCGCAGATGTGGATAAATGCCCCGGAAAACCGCAGATAGTTAACGGCGCCTTAACCCCACGGCACCTATCTTCGCGGCCAGTGTTTTTGCCGCTGGGGGCGGCCGTTTCGTGATGCCCGATCAACACCATGCGCAACATCAGGACGTGAGCACCGACGACCGCCGCTCGCCGTTCGTGCGCCTGACCGAGCTTCTCGGCGACACCCCGCCTGGCATGCCGCCGATCAACCTGTCGGTCGGTGAGCCACAGCACGCGGTGCCGTCGTTCGTCGGTCCGGTGCTGGCCGCGCATATCGCCGAATTTGGCCGCTATCCCGCCAACAAGGGTATCGAGCCCTATCGGCAAGCCGCCGCCGCGTGGCTCGACCGCCGTTATGATCTGCCGCGGCCGGTCGATCCGGAACACGAGGTGCTGGTGCTCAACGGCACGCGCGAGGGCCTCTTCCTCGCGGCAATCGCAGCGAAACAATTTGTCGGGCCGCGCGCCGGACGGCCGGCAATCCTGCTGCCGAATCCCTTCTATGCCGCCTATGCCGCCGGAGCGACCGCCGCCGGTTGCGAGACCATCTATCTGCCGGCCTATCGCGAGCACGACTTCCTGCCCGATCTCGATGCGTTGAGCGAAGACCTGCTCAAGCGCACCGTCGCATTCTATTTCGCGTCGCCCGCCAATCCGCAGGGTGCGGTCGCCGATCGCGCCTATCTCGCGCGACTGCATGCGCTGGCACAGCGTCACGGTTTCCTCGTCTTCAATGATGAGTGCTACAGCGAGATCTACAGCACCACGCCGCCCGCCGGCATGCTGGAAGTCTCCGGTCCGGACTTTGCAAACGCGGTAGTCTTCCACTCGCTGTCGAAGCGCTCGAACCTGCCGGGTCTGCGCGTCGGTTTCGTCGCCGGCGACCGCCGCTTCCTCAAGGACTTTCTCGAACTACGCAACGTCGCTGCGCCGCAGGTGCCGGTGCCAGCGCAACGCGTCGGCATCGCCGCCTATAACGACGAGGCGCATGTCGACGACAACCGCGATATGTACCGCGCAAAATTCGATCTCGCCGATCAGATTATCGGCGACCGCTACGGTTATGTCCGGCCCGCCGGCGGATTCTTTCTCTGGCTCAACGTGTCGGCGCAGGGTGGCAGCGAAGCCGCCACCAAGCTTCTCTGGAGCAAGGCCGGTGTACGCGTCGTGCCCGGTCGTTATCTCGCGCGCATGCAGCCGGACGGGCGCAATCCCGGCGAAGGCTTCATTCGTGTCGCCATGGTTCAAGACAAAGAGACCACGGCCGAGGCGCTGCATCGCCTCGTCGCGGTGCTCGGCTGACGGAGGCCCCGATGTCCGCAATCGATCGCACTCACGACGCCGTCGCGTATCTGCACGATCATTTGCGCGACATGCTCAAGCGCCGCCTGTGCGAGGGCGCCGGCCTCGTCCTGATGACGCTCGCGCTGCTCGGCGCGATCGCGCTGGCGACCTGGTCGGTGCAGGACCCGTCGCTCAGTCACGCGACCACCGCACCGATCCGCAATCTGCTCGGCGCGCCGGGCGCGATCATGTCGGATCTCGCGACGCAGTTGTTCGGCGTCGCTGCGTGTCTGCTGCTACTGCCGGTCGCCGTGCTCGGCTGGCGGCTGATCGCGCATCGTCCGCTGGGCGATCTGTGGCGCGTGATCTGCTGGATCGCGCTGCCGTTCGCTGCCGCCGCGGTCGCGGGCTGTCTGCCGCGCACCGCGCACTGGCCGCTGCCGACCGGCCTCGGCGGCGTGATCGGCGATGCCGTGCTGGCTGTGCCGGGCTGGCTGTTCGGCGATCCCAATGCGCTCGGCCGTCTCGTTTATGCACTGATCTTCGCCAGCGCCGCGGTCGCTTTGCTGATCGTCGCCTTCGGCTTCTTCGCATCGGCTCCCGCCACGCGCCGGGACGCGCATGTGGAAGAGGAGGACGAGGCGGAAAAGGATGCGGCGGACGAAACCGAGGAGCGTGAAAGCCGCTTCGCCATCGTACTCGGCCTTCTGGCGCACGGCATGATGAGCCTCAAATCGCGGCTGTGGCGCGCGATCAAGGGCACACCGCGAACGATGCAGCGCGTTGCGCCCGCAGCTCCGGTGGCCCGTGGCCGCGTCGAGCCGCGCTTCGACGGCGGTGACGCGCGCCGTGCGCCGGCGCCGCAGGCCGTGGAAGACGACGACTCCGACGAAGAATACGAGGACGACGAGGCAGAAGAGGAAGCAGCGCCGGCACCGCGCCGTGTCGCCGCCAAGCCGGCGAAGAAACCGGCGCGTCGCGGCAGCGGCTACGACTTCCCACCACTGTCGATCCTGGCGCAGCCGAAAGCGAGCGACCGCCAAGTCATGAGTCAGGATCAGCTTCAGGGCAACGCGCAATCGCTGGAAAGCGTGCTGCAGGATTTCGGCGTGCGCGGCGAAATCATCAATGCGCGGCCCGGCCCTGTCGTCACGCTGTACGAACTCGAACCCGCTCCCGGCATCAAGTCGTCACGCGTGATTGGGCTGGCCGACGACATCGCCCGCTCCATGAGCGCCGTTTCGGCGCGCGTCGCCGTCGTGCCCGGCCGCAACGCCATCGGCATCGAACTGCCGAACGCGCATCGTGAGAAGGTCTATTTCCGCGAGCAGTTGCAGAGCCGCGAATACACCGACACCACGGCAAAGCTGCCGCTCTGCCTCGGCAAGACCATCGGCGGCGAGCCGGTGATCGTTGATCTCGCGCGCATGCCGCATCTCTTGATCGCCGGCACCACCGGCTCTGGCAAATCGGTCGCGATCAACACGATGCTTCTGTCGCTGCTTTACAAGCTGCGGCCCGATCAGTGCCGGATGATCCTGATCGATCCGAAGATGCTCGAACTCTCCGTCTACGAAGGCATCCCGCATCTGCTGACGCCGGTCGTTACCGACCCGAAGAAGGCCGTCGTCGCGCTGAAGTGGGCCGTGCGCGAGATGGAAGAGCGCTACAAGAAAATGTCGAAGCTCGGCGTGCGCAACATCGACGGCTACAATGCGCGCCTTGCCGAGGCCAAGGCCAAGGGTGAAGCGCTGACCCGCACCGTCCACACCGGCTACGACAAGGAAACCGGCGAAGCGATCTACGAGAAGGAAGATCTCGAACTCGACGATCTGCCCTATATCGTCGTCGTCGTCGACGAAATGGCGGACCTGATGATGGTCGCCGGTAAGGATATCGAAGGCGCGATCCAGCGCCTCGCGCAGATGGCGCGCGCCGCCGGCATCCACGTCGTGCTGGCGACACAGCGGCCGTCCGTCGACGTCATCACCGGCACCATCAAGGCGAACTTCCCGACCCGCATTTCCTTCCAGGTCACGTCGAAGATCGACAGCCGCACCATTCTTGGCGAACAAGGCGCGGAACAACTGCTCGGCCAGGGCGACATGCTGTACATGGCCGGTGGCGGACGCATCAGCCGCGTGCACGGCCCATTCTGCTCCGACGACGAAGTCGAGAAGATCGTGCGTCACCTGAAGACACAGGGCGTGCCGCAATATCTGGAAGAAGTCACCGCCAGCGACGAGCCGGAGGAAGGCGAGGACGGTGCGGTGTTCGATTCCACCGGCATGGGTCTGGCCGAAGGCGGCGACATCTATCAGCAGGCTGTCGCAATCGTGAAGCGCGACCGCAAGGCCTCGACCAGCTACATCCAGCGGCGGCTGCAGATCGGCTACAACCGCGCCGCCACCATCATGGAACGGATGGAGCAGGAAGGCATTGTCGGCCAGGCCAACCACGCCGGCAAACGCGAGATTCTCATTCCCGAAGACCCCGGCAGCGACCGGTTCTGACGGATCGAGCGGGCAACGGGACCGAACAATCGCGGACCGGATCGGGCCGTGAAAACGCCACAGCGGCTCCTTAGATAAGAGTGAGCCAGCGAGAAGGATAATGGGCACATGTGCCGAGCGAAGAGCGAAACGACGGGCCGGATGATGAGCAGAGCCGCCGTTTTGGGCGCGATTGCCCTGTTGACCGCCATTCCGGCCTTCTCTGCGGCTTTGGCGCAGCCAGCCGACAGCGCCGCGAAACCCGCGCAGGCAGCGAAACCGGCCCACAAGCCGCAGGCCGCGAAACCGAAACCCGCCCATACCGCGCAGCAGACCCCGCAACGCGCAGCGCCGCCGATGCAGGCGGAACCGCCGCCGATCCGCCCCAACCCGGTCGCCGCGCTGTTCGGCAAGACCGGCGAAAAGGCCACCATCACGCCGGAACAACGTGCGCTGGTCGACAAGATCAACGCCTATATGTCGGGCATGCAGATCCTGAACGGTAGCTTCATTCAGGTGGGCCCCGACGGCAAGAAATCGCAGGGCACGTTCTATATCCAGAAACCCGGCAAGGTGCGGTTCGAATACGACCCGCCATCGCCGATGGAGCTGATTGCCGACGGCGACTCGGTGGTGGTGCGCGACCGCAATCTGGCGACGCAGGATGTCTATCCGTTGTCGCAGACACCGCTGCGCTTCCTGCTCGCCGATCGCGTCAACCTGCTGCGCGACACCAATCTGCTCGCGGTCTATGCCGATGACGTGTTTATCACCGCGGTGATCGAGGAGAAGAACGGCATCGTCGGCAACAGCAAGCTGATGATCATGTTCTCGGCCAAGGACATGTCGCTGAAACAGTGGACGATCACCGATCCGCAGGGCTACGACACCACCGTCGCCGTCTATAACCTCGACACGACGAAGCGCGCCGACCCCAATGCGTTCCGGATCGATTACACCCGGAATATTCAGTAGCGCACGCCGTTTCCCGCGATCCTAAGCCCGGCCTTCCGGCCGGGCTTTTTTGTGCGGATTTTCTGGTGGATGGCCCGGACAAACCGAACCACGACGTGGCGGGATTAGGCGCGGCACCCTAGATTGCCGGCATGCAACTCAAAGTCACCACCTGGAATATCAATTCGGTGCGGCTGCGCATCGATCTCGTCGCCAAATTCATCAAGGCGGCGCGGCCCGACGTTCTCTGCCTGCAAGAAACGAAATGCCCGGATGACGCGTTTCCGTTGAAACGCTTCCGGCGGCTCGGCTACGAGCATGCGGCGATCAACGGGCAGAAGGGTTATCACGGCGTCGCCGTGCTCTCACGCCTGCCGTTTGAAAGCTTCGAGATCCAGAATTTCTGTGGCAAAACCGATTGCCGGCACATGACCGCCGTGCTCGGCGAGCGCGCCGGCCTGCGCGATCCGGTCACGCTGCATAATTTCTATGTACCCGCGGGCGGCGACATCCCCGATCCGAAGCTCAATATAAAATTCGAGCACAAGCTGTCGTTCCTCGACGAAATGCGCGCGCATCCGGCATTGCGTCCCGCCACGACGTCACGCGCGATTCTGGTCGGCGATCTCAATGTCGCGCCGCTGGAGCACGACGTGTGGAGCCACAAGCAGATGCTGAAAGTGGTGTCGCACACGCCGATCGAGGTGGAGAAACTCACCGCCGCGCGGCTGGCCGGTAACTGGGTCGACAGCATGCGGGTGCTAACGCCGGAGCCGGCCAAGCTCTTTACATGGTGGAGCTATCGCTCGCCGGACTGGCAGGTGTCCGATCGCGGCCGGCGGCTCGATCACATCTGGACCTCGCCGGCGCTCGCCGACCGCGTGTCGAAGATCAGGATCGCCCGCGACTATCGCGCCGCCGAGCGGCCGTCCGATCATGTGCCGGTGACGGCCACCATCGAGGTGTGACCGTCAACTCGTTTCGTCGTCGAGACCAAGTGCCAGCCGCGCCCGCACCGGCGCGAGGTCGCGGATCGCGTGCTCGACCCGCTGCGCGATAACGTCGCGCAACGTGCGCGCCGCATCCGGATAGCCTTCCAGAACTTTCAGAAACAGCGTGCGCGGAATGCGGATCACCACCGTTTCCTCGAGCGCGATCGCGGTTGCCGGGCGCGCGTTGCCGGTGATGAGACTCAATTCACCGACGAGAGCACCGGGACCGAGCGTATGCTCGCTGTCACCGTCACGTTGCGTTCCGGGCAGGAGACGCATCGCGCCATCCTGAATGACATAACCGGCATTGCCCGGCTCGCCGGCATAAAACAGCACCGTGCCGCTCGACACCACCTGCGATTCCGCACCGATCGCAAGAATACGCAGCGCCTCATCGCCGAGCAAAGCGAGCGTCGGCACTTGCTTGAACAATGTGATGTCGTCGTCGAGCGCCATCGTCGCGCGCTCAAGGGACCAATTTGTAGCCGCCGGCTTCCGTCACCAGAATTCCCGGCGTTGCTGCGTCTTTCTCGATTTTCTGCCGCAGGCGATAGATGTGCGTTTCCAGCGTGTGCGTGGTCACGCCGGAATTATACCCCCATACTTCCTGCAGCAGCGTTTCGCGCGACACCGGCTTCTGTCCGGCGCGATAGAGATAGCGCAGGATCGCCGTCTCCTTCTCGGTGAGTCGCACCTTGGTGTTCTTTGGCGTCATCAGAAGTTTGGAGCTTGGCCGGAACGAATACGGCCCGATGGTGAAGATCGCATCCTCGCTCGCTTCGTGCTGGCGCAACTGCGCGCGGATGCGCGCCAGCAGCACGGCGAACCGGAACGGCTTGGTCACGTAATCATTGGCGCCGGATTCGAGGCCGAGGATGGTGTCGGAATCGGTGGCGTTGCCGGTCAACATGATGATCGGCGCCTTGAACCCGTTCTTGCGCAGGATCCGCACCGCTTCGCGGCCGTCCATGTCGGGCAGGCCGACATCCATGATCACGAGGTCGATCTGCCCGGCCTTGGCCGCCTGCACACCCTTGGTGGCAGTGTCGACGGATTCGGCCTGAAACTCCTCGTGCAACGTGAGCTGCTCGACCAGTGCTTCGCGCAGTTCGGTATCGTCATCGACGATGAGAATCGTGCGCGTATTGGCCATTCCAGTTTGCCCCCAAAGCGGCGCTAAGACGACGGTCCTCGCGAAGTAGAACATTCGGGGCTAAAAGGGCAAGCGCCAGGCTTTTGGACGGGGTCAAAATTGTCGTGATTCGAGGGATTTAGGGGATGGCGCAGCAGCCGTTGAAGCAGATCGTGGTCCGCGCCCGCCCCGGCCGCCCGACCCAGGGCTGGCTGCTGGCCGACGGACAGGCCATTCCGGTGGCGCTCGGGCGCGGCGGCATCCGTGCCAACAAACGCGAAGGCGACGGCAGCACGCCGCGCGGGCGTTTTCATCCAGTGCGGCTGTGGTGGCGGGCGGACCGTCTGTCGCGGCCCCGGACCGGCCTGCCGGTGCGGGCGATCCGGCCCGGTGACGGCTGGTGCGAAGACCCACAGGACCGGCGTTACAACCAGCCGGTCCACGTGCCGGCCCAGAGCAGTGCAGACCGGCTGACCCGCGCCGACGCGCTCTATGACCTGATCATTGAGATCGATCACAACACCCGGCCGCGCGTCGCCGGCCGCGGCAGCGCGGTGTTCGTGCATATCGCCCGGCCGGCCTTCGCGCCGACCGCCGGCTGCGTCGCCCTCACACGGCCGGCGCTGCAGCGGCTGCTCGCCCGGATCGGCCCCGGCACGGCGATCGAGATCGGCATCGACAATCGCCCGGTAACCAACCGTTAGCCATCTTACGGCACCGGCGGCTTTTGACCGATCCGGTTCATAAAAACTTTTTTCCCGACGGGTAGCCTCGCACCACGACCGGCTTTTGAAGAGCCGGCTGCGCGCAGGGCATTATGACGCTTCAGACTCTTCCCGATCATGCACCCCGCGTGCACGAACCGATCGGCCGTGTGGTTTCCGTTAGCGGTGCGCAGGCCGTGGTTGGACTGACCGGCATCCCCGGTTCACCGGCCCAGGCGCGTGCTACCGTCGGCAAATTCATCGCCATCCAGACCGCTACCGCGGTGACGATCGGCATGATCACCGAAATTACCGAGAAACCCCCGGCTGCTGCGCGCGACAATGGCTATCACGCCGTCGCGCAGCTCGACCTGGTCGGCGAGATCAAACAGCTTCCGAACGAAAAACCGAGATTCCAGCGCGGCGTGACCGAATATCCGTCGATCGGCAATCCGGCGCAGCTCATGAGCGAAGTCGAGCTGCGGCTGCTGTACGAAGCGCACGATGCCGACACTATCCGCATCGGCGACCTGCAGCATGACAGCGGCGGTGAAGCGCATATCGATGTCGACGAAATGATCGCCAAGCATTTCGCGATCCTCGGCACCACCGGCGTCGGCAAGTCGAGCGGCGTCGCCGTATTGCTGCGTCAGGTGCTGGAAGCGCGTCCGCAGCTGCGTATCTTTCTGGTCGATCCGCACAACGAGTATGCGCGCTGCTTTGGCGACAAGGCGCAGATCATGACGCCGCGCAATCTGCGGCTGCCGTTCTGGCTGTTCAATTTCGAGGAAATCGTCGACGTGTTCTTCGGCGGCCGTCCCGGCGTCGACGAAGAGATGCAGGTGCTGGCCGAGACGATCCCGCTCGCCAAGAGCGCCTATCTGCAATACCGTAATGGTCCCGCTGACCGCTCATCGCTGACCAAAAAGCGTGATCCGCGCAATGTCGGCTACACTGCCGACACGCCGGTGCCGTACCGCATCGAAGATCTCGTCACCATGATCGACGAGCAGATGGGCAAACTGGAAAATCGCACCTCGCGCATGGTTTTCCATAAGCTGATGACGCGCATCCAGACGGTACGCAACGACCCGCGCTACGCGTTCATGTTCGAAAACGCCAATATCGGCGGCGACACCATGGCCGAGGTGCTGGCGCATCTGTTCCGTCTGCCACCGAACGGCAAGCCAATGACGATCATGCAGCTCGCGGGCTTTCCTGCCGAGGTGGTCGACTCGGTGGTGTCGGTTCTCTGCCGCATGGCATTCGACTTCGGTTTGTGGAGCGACGGCGTCGCGCCGCTGCTGTTCGTCTGCGAGGAAGCTCACCGCTACGCGCCGGCTGACCGCAAGATCGGTTTCGGCCCGACGCGCCGTGCGCTGTCGCGCATCGCCAAGGAAGGCCGAAAATACGGCGTGTTCCTCGGCCTCGTCACACAGCGTCCGGCGGAAATCGACCCGACCATCATTTCCCAGTGCAGCACATTGTTCGTGATGCGCATGGCCAACGAGCGCGATCAAAATCTGGTGCGCTCCGCCGTCTCCGACGCCGCCGCCAATCTGCTCACCTTCATACCTTCGCTCGGCACCCGCGAGGTGTTTGCCTTCGGCACCGGCGTCCGCGTGCCGACGCGGCTGCGCTTCAGCGAATTGCCACCCAGCGTGCGGCCGCAGAGCGAAGCCGGCGGGCAGACGCAGGCCGGGCCCGGCGGCGTGGTCACGCATGATCTGATTAGCGGCGTGATCGACCGCTGGCGCAGCGCGACCATGAGTCAGAAGTCCGCCGACGACATGTTCATCAACGAGCCGGCATTTCCGGCGGAAGCGGTCCCGCTGGCACCGGCACAGCCGGCTTATGCGCCACCACCGCCCGTTGCCGCACCGCCGCCGCGACAGACGCCGACTCTGTCGCCACGCGCGCCGACGGCGCTCGGCCTCGACCCGCAGCGGTTTTCGCTGCTGCGCCGCGATGTCAATCTGGCGGAGCTTGGGTCAGCGCCACCGTCACCGAAACGCTGACGTTCACACGCCGCCAGCTTTCGGACGCGCACCGAAGATCGCGCTACCGACCCGTACATGGGTTGCGCCGAGCGCGATCGCGGTATCGAAATCCGCGCTCATGCCCATCGACAAAGACGGGAGGCCGTTGCGGCGCGCGATCATCGCCGTGAGCGCGAAATGCGGCGCCGGCGGATCGTCTGCCGGTGGAATGCACATCAGCCCGCCGATCGTCAGGCCATGATGATTGCGACACCGGGCGATGAAATCGTCCGCATCTTGCGGCAGCACGCCGGCTTTCTGCGGCTCGGCACCCGTATTGATTTGCACGAACAGTTGCAACTTGCGGTGCTGCTGCGCGATCTCCTTGGAGAGCGCCGCGCACAGGCTGTCGCGATCGACCGAGTGAATGGCATCGAACAGCGCGACCGCATCGCGCGCCTTGTTTGACTGCAGCGCGCCGATCAGATGCAGTCCGATGCCGGGCGTTCCATCGAGCAAGGGCGGCCATTTCGCCTTCGCTTCCTGAACGCGATTTTCTCCAAAAATCCGCTGGCCGGCGGCGATCACCGGCATGATCGCCTCGGCGGGAAATGTCTTCGACACCGCGACGAGCATCACCGACGCCGGATCGCGCTGCGCATCGCGGCACGCGGCGTCGATAGCGGCCCGCACCTCGGCCAGCGCGGCAACGGCGGGATGTCGAGCCTGTTCGGACGGATCATCGGTCATAGCATATGATGCGTGCCCGATCCGTGGAACGAGATCAAGGCGAACCGGATCGCACCAGCTTTGCAGCGATCAGATGAACGGCCGCGCCTGATGCAGGACGACATTTTCGCCGGCGGTTTTCACCAGTAAATCACGATCAAGCACCTCGAATACCCGGCCGCTCCAGCGCACCGCTCCGGTCGCAAACAGGCGCTTCAGCGTCTTGTTGGTGTGAACCAGCGACATGCCGAGCGTATCCGCGAGATGCTGCTGCGTGAACGGAAACTGGATCGCATTGTCGCGGACCAGGCCGGCCTCCTCCGCGCGCGCAAACAACTGCAACAGGATATACGCGGTGCGCTCGAGCGCGGTGCGGCGGCCGATATTCAAGAGGCCGGAGTCGAGGATCTGCTCTTCGCGCGCCGCTAACCAGGTGATGTCGAAGCCAAGCGACGGGAAGCCGGAATAAAGCTCCCAGAGTTTCTTGCGCGGAAATACGCAGAGCGTCAGGTCGGTCAAAGCTTCGACAGAGTGCTCCATCTGATTGAGCACCGATCCCTGCAAACCGACCAGATCGGCCGGCAGCACATAGTTCAGGATCTGACGGCGACCGTCGTCGAGTGTCTTGTAACGAATCGCCCAGCCGCGCAGCAATGTGTACAGATGTTCACTTGCGTGGCCTTGCTGCAGGAACGTCGTGCCTGCGGACAAATGCAATTCATCGGTCTTGAAACTTTTAACGAATGTCAGCTCGTCCGGCGTGAATTCACGCAGCCCCTTGCGGCTGCGCAGCGAACACAGATCGCAGGGCGTCACGCGTCCGTTATTTTTTTGAGCGATAGCCATCACGATGACGAACTCTGTCGGCGCATTATGTCATTTTTAAATGATGACCATTTTCAAAATATAGCACAGTGGAGCCACGCTTCACACAGATACGCAACACCGACACAACAAAAATCTGGCCGCACCGACGGCGCTCCAAAAAGAAATGAAATGAATTATGTCGGCAGACGGACCGAGTTCTCCGCTTTCCGGCCTTCATTGTCTCATTGTCGAAGATGAGTTTCTGATCGCCGTCGACTACGAGCGGATTCTGCAATCGGCCGGCGCAGCGCGTATTGTCATAGCCCACGATCTCGCCATGGCACGCGACATGCTGGCGAGTGCCGGTCCGTTCGATCTTGTCGTACTGGACATGAATCTGGATGGCGAATCCTCCCTGCCGCTAGCGCGGGAGTTGACCACCGTGCAAACGCCGTTCGTCTTCATCACCGGCTATTCCATGAAATCGGCATTGCCGGACGACCTTCGCGACGCCGTCGTGCTGGAGAAGCCGTTTGAGGAACGCACACTCATTGCCACGCTGGCCCGAATGATCGGGCCACGTTGACGCCGGGCATCGGGTTTCATCATGAAAAATCCGGTGCCGTGGCCTCCACGGCACCGGATTCGTCCTGCCTCGCGCCTTCGGATCCCGCTAGGGATCAGGCGGCGGTCTGCCACTGTGATGTGGCAAAGTCGCAGGACTTGTTCAGGTGAACATGCTGGTCGACATGGTCAACCCAATCCATCGGGATGAAATGGTGCTCGCCGTTGGCCTTGGGATCGTTCTTGGCCAATTTGATTTTCCGGCTGCCGTCCAGGTGATCGACGATTCCCACGTGTTTGCCGTCGGACCCCAGAACTTCCATATGTTCCTTGATTTGGTCGGTCTTCTGCATGGTTTGCCTCCTTCTCGGGGGCTAACCCGGCAACGCGGGCCAGGGTTCCTGCGTCCGAACGGCTTCCAGGCCACCTGCGGGTTCCTTCCCGGTTGACCCGCCCCAGTCTTCATGGCCTAGTCCGCCGCAATCTAACGATTTGATCTTGCAAGGTTTTGAAAGCGCGGCGCGGTCTCGGAACACAGCACGACCGGCCGGCCGACAAACCGGACAAGAGACCAGACAGGCACCCACACCGACGATGACGACGGAACGCTACAACCCTCGCGACGCCGAGCCCCGCTGGCAGGCGATCTGGGACGAGAAGAACATCTACGCCACCCGTAACGACGACCCGCGCCCGAAATACTACGTGCTGGAGATGTTCCCGTATCCGTCCGGGCGCATCCATATGGGTCATGTGCGCAACTACACGATGGGCGACGTGGTGGCGCGCTACAAGCGCGCGCGCGGCTTCAGCGTGTTGCATCCCATGGGCTGGGACGCGTTCGGCATGCCGGCGGAAAACGCCGCCATGGAACGCAAGGTGCATCCGCGCGAATGGACCTACGCCAACATCGCGGCGATGAAGAAGCAGCTCAAGTCGATGGGTCTGTCGCTCGACTGGGCACGTGAGATCGCCACCTGCGATCCGTCCTACTACAAGCATCAGCAGAAAATGTTTCTCGACTTCCTGCGCGCCGGCCTGGTCGAGCGCAAGCAGTCGAAGGTGAACTGGGATCCGGTCGATCAGACCGTGCTCGCCAACGAGCAAGTGATCGACGGGCGCGGCTGGCGCTCCGGGGCGATGGTCGAGCAGCGCGAGCTGACGCAGTGGTTCCTCAAGATCAGCGCCTATTCGCAGGAATTGCTCGACGCGCTCGACACGCTTGACCGCTGGCCGGAAAAAGTGCGGCTGATGCAGCGCAACTGGATCGGCCGGTCGGAAGGATTGCACGTCCGCTTCGCGCTCGATCCGGCAACGATGCAGAACGTACCCTATGCCGCCGGCAACGAGTTGGAAATCTTCACCACACGGCCGGACACGTTGTTCGGCGCAAAATTCCTGGCGCTGTCGCCGGATCACCCACTCGCCGCGGCGGTCGCCGCGCACAATCCGAAACTCGCCGACTTCATTGTCGAGGCGCGCAAGATCGGCACCGCGCAAGAAGCCATCGAAAAAGCCGAGAAACTCGGCTTCGACACCGGCATCAAGGCACAGCATCCGTTCGATCCGACCTGGCTGCTGCCGGTCTATGTCGCCAACTTCGTGCTGATGGATTACGGCACCGGCGCCATCTTCGGCTGTCCGGCGCACGACCAGCGCGACCTCGATTTCGTCAACAAATACGGCCTCGGCAACACACCTGTGGTGTGTCCGCCCGACGTCGATCCGAAAACCTTCGTCATCACCGACACTGCCTATGACGGCGATGGCCGGATGATCAATTCGCGCTTCCTCGACGGCATGACCATCGCGCAAGCCAAGGACGAGGTCGCACGCCGGCTCGAAAGCCAGACACGCGGCAACCGGCCGGTGGCGGCGCGACAGGTGAATTTCCGCCTGCGCGACTGGGGCATTTCGCGGCAGCGCTACTGGGGCTGCCCGATCCCGATCATCCATTGCGAGACCTGCGGCGTCGTGCCGGTGCCGGACAAGGACCTGCCGGTGACGCTGCCGGACGACGTGGACTTCAACACGCCGGGCAATCCGCTCGACCGTCATCCGACCTGGAAGCACGTCGCCTGCCCGCAGTGTGGCGGCAAGGCGCGGCGCGAAACCGACACGATGGACACCTTTGTCGATTCATCGTGGTACTTCGCGCGCTTCACCGACCCGTGGATCACAGACGCGCCGACCGACCGCACGCAGGTCGATCGCTGGCTGCCGGTCGATCAGTATATCGGCGGCATCGAGCACGCGATCCTGCATCTGCTCTATTCGCGGTTCTTTACCCGCGCGATGAAGAAGACCGGCCACACCGGGCTCGACGAGCCGTTCGCCGGCCTGTTCACACAAGGCATGGTCGTGCACGAGACCTATCGCCGCAAGACCGGCGAATGGGTGATGCCGTCGGAGATCAAGATCCTCGGCAACGAGGATGCGCGGCGCGCGGTGCTGATCGAGAGCGGTGAGGACATCGAGATCGGCAGCATCGAGAAGATGTCGAAATCGAAGAAGAACACCGTCGATCCCGACGACATCATCGCCGCTTACGGCGCCGACACCGCGCGTTGGTTCATGCTGTCGGATTCACCGCCCGACCGCGACGTGAACTGGACCGAGAAGGGTGTGCAGGGCGCATGGCGCTTCACGCAACGGCTGTGGCGACTGGTTCACGAGGCGGCCGGGATCGCCAAAAACGCACCGGCGCAGCGTCCGGCGACGTTCGGCGAACCGGCGCTGAAACTGCGCAAGGCCGCGCACGGCGCGCTCGCCAAGGTGTCCGAGGCGATCGAGACGCTGCATTTCAACGTCGCCGTGGCGCATCTCTATGAATTCGCCAACGCATTGTCGGACGCGATCGGCGATGTGGAGAGCAAGCCGGAACCGGGCCTGGCCTGGGCCATGCGCGAGGCCGCCGGCATTCTGGTGCTGTTGTTCCAGCCGATGATGCCGCATCTCGCCGAGGAGTGCTGGGCCGCGCTCGGCCATGATTCGCTGGCAGCCACCCAGCCCTGGCCAGCCGTCGAGGCCGACCTGCTGATCGAAAATACCCTGACCCTGCCGGTGCAGATCAATGGCAAGAAACGGGCCGATGTGACCGTGCCACGCGATGCCAGCAAGGACGCAATCGAGGCTGCCGTTCTGGCGCTCGATGCGGTACAAAAGGCACTGGACGGCAAATCGCCAAAGAAGGTCATCGTTGTTCCGCAAAGGATCGTCAATGTCGTGGCTTGACCCCAGCACGCGGAGTCTGAAGCGGCTCGTTCGCCTTGTTCCGGCCCTTGCGCTTGCTGGGTTGGTCGCCGGTTGCTTCCAGCCGATGTATGGCGACCGTTCGGCGATGGCGCCCGGCGTCGTGTCGAACAGCCCGACGCTGGAGGCGCTGCGCGCGGTCGACGTCAAGCAGATCGTCGCGCCGAACGGCACACCGCTGTCGCGCATCGCCGTCGAGGTCCGTAACGACCTGCTGTTCAACCTCACCGGCGGCAGCAATGCGGCGGCCCCGAGCCACGAACTCGACATCAAACTGTCGACCACCAACCTGTCGGTGATCGTCGATATCAACACCGCGCGGCCCGACGTGCAGAACTACGGCATCGACGCGATCTACACGCTGCGCGATCTCGCCACCGGCAAGGTGGTGTTCACCTCGCGGACATTCTCGCGCGTGTCCTACGATACGCCGGGCCAGCAGCAGCGGTTCGTCGGCAACCGCGCGCTGCGCGACGCCGAGAACCGCGCCGCCAAGGTGATCGCCGACCAGATCCATGCGCGGCTCGCCTCCTATTTCGTCGCGGGGACGTAACGGAGACACAGCCCGCGTCCTGCAGCAGCGTTTCGCATGACCGCGCTCAAGACCACCGAAGTCGACAGCTTCATCGCCAAGCCCGATCCGGCGCGGCCGGTCGTGCTCGTGCACGGTCCCGACACCGGACTGGTGCGCGAGCGGGTCGAGGCGCTGGTGCGTGGCGCGGTCGACGATATCGCCGATCCGTTTTCGCTGGCACGGCTCGAAGGCGACGATCTCTCCGCCAATCCCGGACGACTGGTCGAGGAAGCCTATACCGTGCCGCTGTTCGGCGGGCGGCGCGCCGTCTGGCTGCGCGTCGGTCCGCGCCATAACGCGGCACCCGCCGTCGAGGCTTTGCTCGCCGATCCGCCGCGCGATTGCCGCGTCATCATCGAGGCCGGCGAACTGCGCAAGACCGCCCCGCTGCGCTCGGTATGCGAGAAAGCACGAACGGCGGCGGTGATCGCCTGCTATCCCGACAACGAGCGCGATGTCGTTCGCCTGATCGACGAGGAGATGCGCGCGGAAAATCTCACCATTGCGCCGGATGCCCGCGCGTCGCTGGCGTCGCTGCTCGGCGGCGACCGTCTCGCGTCGCGCAGCGAGGTGCGCAAGCTCGCGCTCTACGCGCGCGGCAAGGGTCGGGTCGAACTCGACGACGTGCTCGCGGTCGTCACCGACGCTTCCGCGCTCGGCCTCAACGGCGTGATCGACGCCGCGTTCGCCGGCCGTCTCGCCGATGTCGATCAGCAATACGGCAAGGCGCTGGCCGACGGCGCGTCACCCGGCGCGCTGATCAGCGCGGCGCAGCGCCATGTCGCGCAACTGCACAAGATGCGGCTTGCCATCGACGATGGCGCGCGCGCGCAGGATGCGATGATGCGCACGCCGCCGCCGGTGCATTTCAGCCGGCAGGCCGCGGTCGAAGCCGCGCTGCGCCTCTGGTCCTCGGCGCGGCTGACGCGGGTGATGCAGCAGTTGGCCGACATGGCGCTGGACATCCGCCGCCAGCCGGCCCTCGCGCTGGCGCTCGGTCAGCGCGCCTTCATGGCGGTAGCGATGGCCGCGCGCAAAGTGAACTGATCGCGCTTTTTATTGGCGCATGATCTGTTCGGAAAACCGCTTCACACTTTTCCGGATCATGCGCTAGCGCCGGCTTGCTTCAAGTTGCTGGCCGAAATAGGCGATGGTCCGCGCATAGACCTCCGCCTTGTTCCAGTCCTGCACCACCGAGAAATTCGGCTCGCCCGGCTGCCAGCCCTGTCCGCGCTGCCAGCCATATCCCTTGAGATAATTGGCCGTGGACGCGAGCACATCGGGAATGCTGCGCACCAGATCGCGTCGCCCGTCGCCGTCATAGTCGATGGCGAATTTCAGATATTGCGTCGGCATGAACTGGGTCTGGCCGATCTCACCGGCCCACGCGCCCTTGGCAGTCTGCGGATTGATGTCGCCGTGATCGACGATCTTCAGGACCGCGATCAGCTCCGGCCGGAATTTCTCTGGACGGCGGCAATCGTAAGCGAGCGTCGCGATCGACCGCACCGTGTTGAAGTCACCGAGATAGGCGCCGAAATCGGTTTCCAAACCCCAGATCGCAACGATGACGCCCGCCGGCACGCCGAACTGCTGCTCGATGCGCGACAGCAGCGCCGCGTGCTTGGTCATCATCTGTTTCGCGCGGCCGAGCCGCGGTGGCACCATGCGGCCGGAGAACTGTTCAAAGGTCTGGGTGAAAACCTGCTGGCCGCGATCACGCGAGACGACGCCGGGATCGAACTGCAATCCGTCGAGCGCGGCGAGGCCGCGCTGCCGCACGCCCTGCGCGGTCGCTTCACGGCGCATCTGATCGAGGAATGCCGGGAACTTGGCGGGATCGACGCAGTTGCGCGGCGTGGTGCGCGCATAGCGATAGGGAACCGCGTCCGTCGAGGTCTGGGCCTGAGCAAACGCGGGACTGGCCGCGACAACAAATCCGAGGGTCAAACCGAGCAACGGCAATCGCAACATTGATCTCTCCGCAATGGCGCGCCGCGTGGCGCACATGGTTCGTCCCACCCACCGCGCTTATAGCACGCGCTTCGGCCGCGCCAGAACCACGGTTCGGCGTGACATTCAGCCCCGTCAGGACAGCCGACGCACGACCTCATCGAGCTGATCGAGCGTGCTGTAACGGATGGTGACCGAGCCGCCCTCACCGCGATGATCGATCGCGACCTTCAGCCCGAGTACATCGGACAGCCGCTTTTCCAGCGCGCGGGTGTCGGCGTCTTTTACGACGGCAGGCTTCGACGCCGCAACGCCCGACGACGGCGCGGCCGGTTCGCGCATCCGCGCTTCGAGGTCGCGCACCGACAGGCCGCGCGCCACCACATCCTGCGCGATCGTTTCCGCATCAGCGTGACCGACCAGCGCGCGCGCGTGACCGGCGCTGAGCGAACCGCCGCGCACCAGGGTTTTCACGGCTTCCGGCAGACGCGCGAGACGGATCGTGTTGGCGACATGCGGCCGGCTCTTGCCGACGATGCGCGCCACGTCTTCCACGCTGTGCTTGAACTCCTCGATCAGCGCGAGATAGCCCTGCGCCTCTTCGATCGGATTGAGATCGGATCGCTGCACGTTCTCGACGATGGCAAGTTCGAGCGCTTCCGCGTCGCTGACCTCGATGATCACCACCGGCACATCATGCAGGCCAGCGCGTTGCGCCGCGCGCCAGCGTCGCTCGCCGGCGATGATCTCATAAGCCTCGCCGGTCTTGCCGCGCGCCGCGCGCACGACGATCGGCTGGATCACGCCACGCTCGCGGATCGACGCGGACAATTCCTCCAGTTCGGACTCGACGAAGGTGCGGCGTGGATTGCGCGGATTGGCATGGACGAATTCGATCGGCACGCGCTTCTGGCCACGCTGACGCTCGCCGCGCTCATGCGCCGGCGTCTCCGCGCCGACATCGCCGATCAACGCGGCAAGACCGCGCCCGAGACGCGACCGCTCTTCCGCCATGGCCGATGCTCCAGAACCCGTCACGCCACTATCCTTCCATCACGCGATCACGGCAACAACAACGCCGCGCACCGTCCGGCCTCACATGCGATATGGGATCAACCCGCCTTGAGCTCACGCTCACGCTGGATGATCTCGGTGGCGAGCCGCAGATAGGCTTCGCTGCCGACGCATTTGAGATCGTAGACCAGCACCGGCTTGCCGTAGGACGGTGCTTCCGAGACGCGCACGTTGCGCGGGATCACCGTGTCATAGACCTTGCGGCCCATATGCTGACGCACGTCGGCGACCACCTGATTGGAGAGGTTGTTGCGCGAGTCGTACATGGTCAGGACGATGCCGTGGATCGTCAGATCCGGGTTGAGCGTGGTGCGCACGCTCTCCACCGTCTTCATCAGTTGCGACAGACCTTCGAGCGCGAAGAACTCGCACTGCAACGGCACCAGGATCGCGTTCGCCGCCGCCATGGCGTTGACGGTGATCAGGTTGAGCGACGGCGGGCAATCGACCAGCACATAGCTGAACGGCAAGTCGGTCGCGGTGTTCAGCGCGTCGAGCGCATTGCGCAGCCGGAACGCGCGGTCGCGGTCCTGGCCGATCTCCAGTTCGAGACCGGACAGATCGAGCGTCGAGGGGGCGATGTGCAGGCGTGGCACGGCGGTGCCGATCACCGCGTGGCGCAGCGGCGCCTCGCCGGTGAGAACATCGTAGGTCGAGGTCTGACGGCTGCGACGGTCGATGCCGAGGCCGGTCGAGGCGTTGCCCTGCGGGTCGAGGTCGACGATCAGCACGGTCTCGCCGATGGCGGCCAGCGCGGTGCCCAGATTGATCGCGGTGGTGGTTTTGCCGACGCCGCCCTTCTGGTTGGCGATGGCGAGAACCCGCGGGGCGCGGGGTGCGATCGGCGCCGCTTCCGCCGCCGGCGTATCGACCGGGGACAGGGTCAGATCGTCGAGCGCGATCAGCTCGTCTTTCGAATTGTCATTCATTTCTTCTTCCCCCGCTTGCTCAATCCCGCGACCCGGACAATCCGGGCCTCCGGGTTGGTCAGACTCGGGATCAATTCCGCTTCAATATTCCAATATTTAGAGGCCTCGGTCAATTCAGCCTCTACATCTTGTCCTTTTGGGAACAACCCGACCGCCCCCCTGGCGATGAGCGGGGCTGCGTATCCGCACAGCACCGTAAGCGAGGCGAGCGCGCGGGCCATCACCACGTCGACGGTACCGGCTAAACTGTCCCCGCAATTCTCAGCACGCTCGGCATGGACTTGCGCCGGCAAGCCGAGCGCCGTCACCACATCGCGCAGAAACGCGGCTTTCTTCTGCCGGCTCTCCACCAGATGCACGGTGACGCCGGGCGTGTCCGCCAACGCGCAGGCGATGACGATGCCGGGAAAGCCCGCGCCCGCGCCGAAATCGACCCAGGTCTTCGCGCCAGTTGCGAGCGGCAACAGTTGCAACGAGTCGGCAATGTGCCGGGTCCAGAGCTGCGGCACTGTCGAACCGGCGATGAGATTGGTGTGCGCCTGGGTGCGCAACAGCATCGCCGCATAGCGATCGAGCCGCCGCGCGACATCATCGGACACCGGCATCAAGGCCAACGCACGATCGCGATCGTCCAGATCGATGGCGAGCGACCGCAGCGCGACAGAACCGTGGTCGTCGCTCATGACGCGCGCGCAGCAGCTTGCACGCGGCCGCGCAATTTCAGATGCGCGACGAGCAAGGTCAGCGCCGCCGGCGTCACGCCATCGAGACGCGCCGCATGACCGATGGTGCGCGGACGCTGCGCCGCCAGCTTGTGCCGCGCTTCGTTCGACAAGCCTTTGATCGCGTCGTAATCGAGATCGTCGGGCAGCATCACGCTTTCATCGCGACGATAGGATTCGATGTCGGCCGCCTGCCGCGACAGATACACATCATAGGTCGCGTCGATCTCGATCTGCTCCGCAATTTTCGATGGCAACGCGCCAAGCTCCGGCCAGATGCGCGCGAGATCGCTGATCGCAATCGTCGGATAGGCGAGCAGCTCGAACGCCGTGCGGCGCTGTCCATCATTGTTCAACGCGAGACCAAACGCATTCGCCTGGTTCGGCGTGATCGACACCGACTTGGCGAAATCGCGCGCCGCATTGAGTGCGTCATTCTTGCGCGTGAAATGGTGCGCGCGTTCCGCGCCGACACAGCCGAGCGCAATGCCCTTCTGCGTCAAACGCTGATCGGCATTGTCGGCACGCAATGCGAGACGATATTCGGCGCGCGACGTGAACATGCGATACGGCTCGGTGACACCGCGCGTCACGAGATCGTCGATCATCACGCCGAGATAGGCTTCCGCGCGATCGAACGTGATCGCATCGCTATCGCTCGCGCGTGCCGCCGCGTTCAATCCCGCGAGCAATCCCTGCGCGCCCGCTTCTTCGTATCCCGTTGTGCCGTTGATCTGTCCGGCGAGAAACAAACCGCGCATACGCTTTGCTTCCAGCGTCGGCTGCAATTCGCGCGGATCGACATGATCGTATTCGATCGCGTAACCGGGACGAATGATGCGCGTCTTTTCCAGTCCGCGAATGCTGGCGACAATCGCGCGCTGCACGTCTTCCGGCAGCGATGTGGAAATGCCGTTCGGATAAACGGTGTCGTCATCGAGCCCTTCCGGCTCGAGGAAGATCTGATGACCATCGCGCTCGCCGAAGCGCATGATCTTGTCTTCGACCGACGGACAATAACGCGGACCACGACTGGCGATCTGTCCGGAATACATCGGCGAGCGATGCACGTTGTCGCGAATGATCTGATGCGTCGCGTCGTTGGTGCGCGTGATGCCGCACTGAATCTGCGGCGTGTTGATTGCAGCCGTCAGCATCGAGAACGGCTCGGGCGGATCGTCGCCCGGCTGCATCTCCAGCGCCTGCCAGTCGATGCTCTTGCCATCGAGCCGCGGCGGCGTGCCGGTTTTCAGACGGCCGAGCGCGAAGCCGATGCGCTCCAGAGCGCGCGACAAACCCATCGCCGGCGCTTCACCGACGCGACCGGCGGGAATCTGCTGCTCACCGATATGAATGAGGCCGCGCAGAAACGTGCCGGTGGTGAGAACCGCCGCGCCGCAGATCAGTTCGCGGCCATCCGCGAGCCGAACGCCGGCGATGCGATCGTTGGTGATGATCAGATCGTCGGCCTCGCCTTCGATCACCGTGAGGTTTTGCGTTTCGCGGATCGCCGTCTGCATCGCCGTTGCATAAAGCTTGCGATCCGCCTGAGCGCGCGGTCCACGCACCGCCGGACCCTTGCGGCGATTGAGCACGCGAAACTGGATGCCGCCGGCATCCGCCACGCGGCCCATCAGGCCGTCGAGCGCATCGATTTCCCGCACCAGATGGCCCTTGCCCAAGCCGCCGATGGCCGGATTGCAGGACATGGCGCCGATGGTGTCGAACCGATGGGTCAAAAGCGCGGTTCGCGCGCCCATGCGCGCGGCTGCCGCCGCGGCTTCACAGCCGGCGTGCCCGCCCCCGATCACCACCACATCGAATTGCATGTCGCGAAGCCGCTCCAGATGCCGGCGAGGATGGGCATATAGATTTGGCGGATCGAAAGCAAAGGCCGGGATGATCGGTAAAGTGTTTCACGTGAAACAACGGACCTTGAGGTAGGCCAACCGTCGTTTCGCCCGCTCCTGTCGTGCCCGGCGTTCATGCAGGCATGCGTAATCACCCCTGTTGTTTGCGGCGCGGGGACGCCGGAAGCCCTTTCCTTCCCTCGTCGCATGACGAGGGGGACGGAGCGCCGCGAAGCGCAACGTCTTAGCCACCGATGCCACCTCGCGGCAGCACCGGAGCGCATCTCCGTGCGAGCGGAGACACGCGCGCCTTGCGGCGCTCCATCATCGCGGCGATTTCGCTCCCCGGGACCGTGCTTCCGGGGCGCGGACAGATGGAGTTGTCGATCCTTGCGGGATCGGACCCCACCGGCTCCCGCGGGCTTTGGCCCGCGTTCGTCCTACCCCGTCCAGCCCTTGCGGGCGGCCCCACTTAGTTGGGGCGGACGGCAAACCCAGGGCGTCCCGGACGCAGGGTGCGAGACCTGCGCGCGGGCGCCGCATCGTGCACGGGCCACATCTCCGGCCCGCGCCCCCACCTCTGCCCCGGAAGGGCTTCGGCGAGCTGCTCCACTTCAGAACGCCTCATGAAGCGCCCCTCCCGAGCAGGACAAAGCGAGATTACGACAAAATAGGAATAAAGTCAATACCGAGGGCTTCATGACGAGGGAACCGCGCCGAGGCGCCCGCGAACGCGGGCGTCTCGAACCATAAGACATGGCACCGGGCCGCCTCGTCCTGCGAGACGGCCGATCAGCGGCCTCCTCAGGATGCGGGTGGACAGGAAGTCATAGCCCCTGTCAGGCCGCCGTACTCTGTATTCATTGCGGGGAACTACGCCCAGCAAGCCCGGCCTGTTTCACGTGAAACAAGTCGCCGCTTACTTTCCAATGCAGAAATCCCGGAAGATCACATCCAGCACATCCTCTACGTCGATCCGGCCAGTGAGCCGACCCAGCGCATCGGCGGCCCGACGCAGCGATTCCGCCACCAGTTCGTGCTCGGTATGCGCCAGAGCTTCGGTCAGACCGGCCAGGGTGGCCTGCAACAACCCGCGATGCCGCTCCCGCGTCACCAAAGCCGGCGTCTGGCCCTGCAAGGATGATGCAGCGAACGCGGCCAATCGCTCCATTAAAAGATGAATATTGATATCTGATTTTGATGAAATAGCGAACTTATTTTCATTAAATGAATTCTGGTCCGCATTTTCGTCAAGAAGATCAACCTTGGTTCGGAGCTTCAAAATTGGAGTCGAAGAACCGAACGGTGGTTCTTCTCCCGAATCCGAAAGCCAGAGAATCAGATCCGCCGCCTCGGCCCGCTGGCGCGCCCGGCGAATACCCTCCTGCTCCACCGGATCGGCCGATTCCCGAATACCGGCGGTATCGAGCAGAGTCACGGGATACCCATTGAGATCAAGATGGACCTCGATCACGTCGCGCGTCGTGCCGGGAACCGGCGAGACGATGGCCACATCGCGCCGCGCCAGCCGGTTCAGCAAGGTCGATTTGCCGGCATTGGGCGGCCCCGTCACCGCCACCATCAGCCCGTCCCGCAACCGCTCGCCACGCCGGCCATCGGCCAGCGCCGCCGCGATCTCGTCGCGCAGCCCCTGCACAATCGTCAGCGCCGGACCCAGCAGATCCTCAGGCACATCGGCCTCGTCGGAAAAGTCGATCCGCGCCTCGACCAAAGCAAGCGCCTCGACCAGCCGCCGCCGCCAGGTCTCGGCGCGGTCGCCCAGAAGCCCCTTCATCTGCTGGAATGCCTGCCGGCGCTGCGCATCGGTCTCCGCGGCGATCAAATCGCCGAGCCCCTCCACCGCCGTCAAGTCGAGCTTGCCGTTCTCGAACCCGCGCCGGGTGAACTCCCCCCCCTCGGCCAGCCGCAGCCCATCCATCGCGCCGAGCACCCGCAGGGTCGCGGCGATCACCGCCGGCCCGCCATGCAACTGCAACTCGGCCACGTCCTCGCCGGTCTCGCTATTCGGCCCCGGAAACCAGAGCACCAGCGCCTCGTCGATCATCTCGCCGCCCGGCGTTTCACGAATGCGGCCGAGCACGCCCTTGCGCGCGGGCGGGATGCGGCCGGTCAGCGCCTCCAGCGCCGCGCCGGCGCGCGGCCCGGAGATCCGAATCACCGCGATCGCCGCCGGCGGCCGTCCGGACGAGAGAGCAAAAATGGTATCGCGCGAAGAGGTCACATCAGTCTCACGAGGTCAGTGATCGGACGGGTGTTGTCCCGCCGCTTTATCAGGCAGGTTCACAACACCGTTCGTTCTACCCATATCGGAAGCACCATGTCCTCCGCCATCACACCTGCGACCAATACCAATCGCCACAGCAACCGTCTTGCCGGCGAGACCAGCCCATATCTGCTGCAGCATCAGCACAACCCGGTGGACTGGTGGCCGTGGTCGCCGGCGGCGCTCGCGGAAGCGCAGCGGACCAACCGGCCGATCCTGCTCTCGGTCGGTTACGCCGCCTGCCACTGGTGCCATGTGATGGCGCACGAAAGCTTCGAGGATGAAGCAACCGCGGCGGTGATGAACGAGCTGTTCGTCAACATCAAAGTGGACCGCGAGGAGCGGCCCGACATCGACCAGATCTACATGCAGGCGCTGCATCATCTCGGCGAGCAGGGGGGCTGGCCACTGACGATGTTTCTGACGCCGAAGGGCGAGCCGTTCTGGGGCGGCACCTATTTCCCCAACGTGTCACGTTACGGCCGACCGGCCTTCGCCGATGTGCTGCGCGAAGTCTCGCGCATCTTCCATCAGGAACCGCAGAAGATCGCGCAGAACCGCGCGGGCCTGCTGGCAGCGCTGGCGGAGCGCGCGCACGGCGGGGCGCGACCGGCGATCGGACTGCGCGAACTCACAAGCTTCGCCGGTCAACTTGGCAATGCGTTCGATGGCGTCAATGGCGGGCTGCGCGGCGCGCCGAAATTCCCGCAGCCGGCGATGCTGGAATTTCTCTGGCGCGCCGGACGGCGCAGCGGCGATGCCCAGTTCTTTGCGACCATGGAGCTGACGCTCGATCGCATGAGCGAGGGCGGCATCTACGATCATCTCGGCGGTGGATTCTCACGCTACTCGGTCGACGATCGCTGGCTGGTGCCGCATTTCGAGAAGATGCTGTACGACAACGCGCAACTGCTCGATCTGCTGACGCTCGCCTGGCAACGCACGCGCAAGCCGCTGTTCCGGCAGCGCGCCGCGGAGACCGTCCAATGGCTCGCACGCGAGATGACCACAGCGGAGGGCGCGTTCAGCGCCTCGCTCGATGCCGACAGCGAAGGCGAGGAGGGCAAGTTCTACGTCTGGTCGCCCGATGAGATCGACCGCGTGCTCGGCGCCGAGGATGCGGCCTATTTCGCACGATTTTACGACGTGACGCCCGAGGGCAATTTCGAGGGCCATACCATCCTCAATCGCCTGAAAGCACCGGAGCGCACAGAGGCCGACGAGCAGAAACTGACGGCGTTACGCGCCAAGCTGTTGCAAGCGCGCGCCGCGCGGGTGCGGCCCGGCCTCGACGACAAGGTGCTGGCCGACTGGAACGGGCTGATGATCGCCGCTCTCGTGAATGCTGGCATCGCATTCGGCGAGCCGCCGTGGATCACCATGGCCAAGCGCGCGTTCGCGTTCATCGCCGCGTCGATGACGAGAGACGATCGTCTGGGTCACTCCTGGCGCGACGGCCGGCTGCTGTTTCCGGGGCTTGCGTCGGACTTCGCGGCGATGGTCCGCGCCGCGCTGGCGCTTCACGAAGCGACCGGCGAGGGCGACTATCTTGCCCAGGGGCTGCGCTGGCAGGACGTACTCGAGCGGCACTACGCCGATCCGGCGACCGGCGGCTATTTCCTCACCGCCGATGACGCGGAGGGACTGGTGGTGCGGCCGCATTCCACCGCCGACGATGCGATCCCCAATCACAACGCGGTGGCGGCCGCCAATCTTGTTCGTCTCGCGGCGGCCAGCGGCGACGACAAATTCCGTACGCGGGTGGACCGATTGTTCGACGGCGTGCTCGCCATTGCCGAGAAGAACCTGTTCGCGCATGTAGCGCTGCTCAATGCGCTCGACCTGCGCTTGCGCGGCGCCGAGATCGTCGTCACCGGCGCGGGCGAGGCCGCCCAAAAGCTGACCGACGCGGCGCTCGCCGTGCCGTTCACCGACCGGATGGTACTGCGCGCGCCGTCGGCCGATATGCTGCCGAACCATCATCCGGCACGGGAGAAGATCAAGGCCGTGTCCGGCACCGCGGCATTTGTCTGTGTCGGCGAGACCTGCTCGCTGCCGGTGACAGCGCCGGACGAAATCAGGACTGCTGTTGAATCGATGCAGACGTAAAGGGCGTGATCGTATCGGCGCGGCGTTTCATCATCCAGATGATCGGAAACACCGGTGCGAGCATCACCGCGCCGATCGACAGCCCGGTCGCCAATCCGACCGGCGCCGCCAGCAGCGGAGCGACCAACAATAAACCGGCGCCGGCAACCGCGAGCATCTGCGTGTGCGGCGTCATCGCTGCCAGCAATGCAGCCGCCGCAAACACCGCCATCACCAGATCGTAGTCCTGCAAATACGGCGTCACCAGACAGGTTCCGACCACGGTGAGCGCGTTGCGCAGATCGGCCGGCCAGTTTCGCCACCAGGCAATGGCGACGCCGATCGCAACCGGCACGGCGACAATCAACTGCATCGCGTAAGCGCTGGAAACGTCAAAGCCGATGCGCCGGGCAAACACGAAAACCGACACCATGCGATGCCAGACGCCGGTCCCGTCTTCCAGGATCGTTCCGCGCAGGGTTTCGGCATTGCGCAGATAGCTCGGCCAAAGCTCGAAGCCGAACAACAATCCGCTGGCGAGGACAAGCACGATCGCCGTCGCCGCAGCAGCGCCGAAGGCCCGACCTTCCCGCCCGGCAAGCAACGCAATCGGCAACAGCAAACCGAGCTGCGGCTTGTAGATCAGCAAGCCGAACAGGATTCCCGCAACAACCGGCCGGCGCGGCAGCAGCCACAATCCGCCGGCGAGCAACGCCGCCGACCAGGTGCCGTTCTGCCCACCGAGCGTATTGACCAGCACCGCCGGCGCCGCCAGTGCGAACAGCAGCGCACGATGAGGAAAGGCGCTGCGCAGGGCGAAATAGAACGCCAACCAGCCACAGAGTGTCCATACGCCGAGCGCGACGAGATAAGGCAGCGCGCCAAGCGGCGCCAGCAACAGCAGCACCGGCGGATAGCTATAGTGATAGAAATCCAGCGGCGCGCCGACAATCTGTTCCTGAAACGCGTGATAGGCGAGCCAGTCGTAGACCGTCTGTGCTTGCCCCCGCCACGCCAGCGCCGCGCCGGTCCAGGTATTGATGAAATCCGCGCCCAGCGGTTCGCCAGCCGTGTTGGTCAGACCGTGCTGCAGATGCTGGGCAACGCTGATGGCTGTCGCCACGGCAGCAACAGCAATCCAGCACAAAGCGGTCGCCCGGACGAGATCAGGCCGGATCAACGGACGGATTGTCGCCGGATGTTGCTGCATCACGGCCTGATTATCACGGCAGCCTTAACATCCGGTGCAGGACAAAAACAAACGGCCGGGCAGAACCCGGCCGTTCAGAAATCGCGAATATCGACAACTTACGTGTTCATCGACTCGAAGAACTCGCCGTTGGTCTTGGTGTTGCGCAGCTTGTCCAAGAGGAAGTCGATGGCGTCCATCGTTCCCATCGGATTGAGGATGCGGCGCAGCACATACATCTTCTTGAGCTGCTGCGGCTCGGTGAGCAGCTCTTCCTTGCGCGTGCCCGAGCGCGTGATGTCGATCGCCGGGAACGTCCGCTTGTCGGCGACCTTGCGGTCGAGAATGATTTCCGAGTTACCGGTGCCCTTGAACTCCTCAAAGATCACTTCGTCCATGCGCGAGCCGGTGTCGATCAGCGCCGTGGCGATGATGGTCAGCGAACCGCCTTCCTCGATGTTACGCGCGGCGCCGAAGAACCGTTTCGGCCGCTGCAACGCATTGGCGTCGACGCCGCCGGTCAGCACCTTGCCGGAGGATGGCACCACGGTGTTGTAAGCGCGGCCGAGACGGGTAATCGAGTCGAGCAGGATCACCACGTCGCGGCCATGCTCGACCAGACGCTTGGCCTTCTCGATCACCATTTCCGCAACGGCAACGTGCCGTGTCGCCGGTTCGTCAAAGGTCGAGGAGATCACCTCGCCCTTCACCGACCGCTGCATGTCGGTGACTTCTTCCGGCCGCTCGTCGATCAGCAACACAATCAGATAGCATTCCGGATGATTGGCGGTAATCGCATGAGCGATGTTCTGCAGCAGCACGGTCTTGCCGGTGCGCGGCGGCGCAACGACCAGCGCGCGCTGGCCCTTGCCGATCGGCGAGACGATATCAATGACACGGGCCGAGAGATCCTTCTTGGTGGGATCCTCGTGTTCCATCTTCAGCCGCTCATCGGGATAGAGCGGCGTCAGGTTATCGAAGTTGACCTTGTGCTTGGCCTTCTCCGGATCCTCGAAGTTGAGCAGATTGACCTTGAGCAGGGCGAAATAGCGCTCGCCTTCCTTTGGCGAGCGGATCTGGCCCTCAACCGTGTCGCCGGTGCGCAGGCCGAAGCGGCGGATCTGCGACGGCGAAACATAGATGTCGTCAGGCCCGGACAGGTAGTTGGATTCTGGCGAGCGCAGAAAGCCGAAGCCGTCCGGCAGCACCTCGACCACGCCTTCGCCGATAATGTCGACTTCCTGCGCGGCCAGTTGCTTGAGGATCGCGAACATCAGCTCCTGCTTGCGCATGGTGCTGGCGTTCTCCACCTGGTTTTCCTCGGCGAAAGCGACCAGCTCCGCCGGTGTCTTGGATTTGAGGTCTTGAAGTTTCATTTCCCGCATGCGGGGGAGTCCTGTTGAGAAACCGGCGGCGATCCCAGGGTGCGCCGACGAAAGAGGAGGGAAGGGAGCGAAGAGTCGCGGGGTCGATCGGGTGATCTGTCGTGCTGCGGTCTTGCTGGCTGTGAACGTGTGACGACGTCTGGAGACGGGGAGTTTGTCCCGGTCCTACTTGTCCGCCCCAAGACCCTGATGGAGATCAGGGATCGCGGGACCGGACCGCGACAGCATCAGCCTGCGTTCGGTGGGATGACACCAAAATAGAAAAGTCCGCCCTGCTTCGCAAGAGCACACAAGCGGATGGGTCTGAAAATGCTGTTTTATGATTTCGTCGCGGTTTCCTGACCCGAACCGGTTCCCGCTTCGCTCGAAACGCTCCGTCTAGAACGGTTTGACCACCACCAGGATCACGATCCCGATCAGCAGAAGTGTGACTACCTCATTGATAATACGATAGAATTTCTTGCTGTGGGGGTTGTGGTCGCGCTCCAGAGCGCCGGCCCAGCGAGCGAACAGGCCATGCAGGGCGGTCATGGCCACGACCAAAGCGAGCTTGCCGTGAAACCAGCCCTCCTTGAGGAAGCCGCCCTGCAGCACCAGCCAGAAGCCGAGCGCCCAGGTAACCAGCAGCGCCGGCAGCATGATCACCTGCAGCAGGCGCCGTTCCATCAGCTTGAAGGTATTGGCCTGCGCAGAGCCCGGTTCGGCATCGCAGTGATAGACGAACAGGCGGGGGAGGTAGAGCATCCCGGCCATCCAGGCGATCACCGCGATGATGTGGATCGCCTTTACCCAGAGATACATGAGCCATCCTTCGATCGAGAGTCCCTGACGGACCTTGCTTGATCCGTTGATGTCCGAGAGTTGTACACGCTCTCCCGGCGGTCTCGCTCTTCCTCATACTATCTAGAGATTCTGGTTGTTGTAGTTGTTAGGGCGGGGATTGGACTCACACTTTGCTGTCCACATCTTGTCCCCGGCACAGCCAGCGTTCTCCCCAGCCCCTTGCTTGCCAGCGGAAAACGATCGCCATGGGGAGTCTGTCGTCATTCCGGGCTTTTCCGGTGCGTCACCCCCGCAATTCCCATTCTCCTGCGCACAGCGTTTGCGCCACCACCGGTCTGCGCCCCAAGGGCTCTCCCGAAGGCACGGATGTTGATAGGCTCCTGCGTCATCCCGCGCCCCGCTTGCCTCGCCCGTTTCGGTGTGGCCTCGTCCCGCATCATCCACAGGATCGCCACAGCGTTATCCGATGCCCCAGACCGGCTACTTCCATCTGCATCTCGTTTCGGACTCCACCGGCGAAACCTTGATCACCGTGGCGCGCGCCGCAGCGGCGCAATACGCGCATGTGCAGCCGGTCGAGCATGTCTATCCGATGGTGCGGACCAAGAAGCAGCTCGACCATGCGCTCAACGAGATTGCCGAGACGCCGGGCCTCGTCCTGTTCACGCTGATCGAGGAAGACCTGATCGAGAGCCTGGAGAATCATTGCCGGGAACTGAACCTGCCGTGCATGTCGATCCTCGGGCCGGTGCTGCGGCTGTTCCAGTCCTATCTCGGCGCCGAGACGCTGCATCGCGTTGGCGCGCAGCATGTGCTCAATGCGGAATATTTCAACCGCATCGAGGCGCTCAACTTCACCATGATGCACGACGACGGGCAGAACACCCAGACGCTCGATGACGCGGATGTGGTGCTGGTTGGCGTGTCGCGTACCTCGAAGACGCCGACCTCGATCTATCTCGCCAATCGCGGCGTCAAGACCGGCAATGTGCCGCTGGTACCGGGCGTGCCGGTATCGCCGGATGTGGAGAACCTGAAACGCCCGCTGGTGGTGGGTCTCTATGCGAGCCCGGAGCGGATCGTGCAGATCCGCGAGAACCGGTTGCTCGGCCTCAACGCGCATCGCGACGACGACCGCTATATTGATCGTACCGCGGTGGCGGAGGAGGTGGCGTTCTCGCGGCGGCTGTGCGCCAAGCACCACTGGCCGCTGATCGACGTCACCCGCCGCTCCATTGAGGAGACGGCGGCGGCGGTGTTGCGGCTCTACACTGACCGCAAGCGCGCGCCGGGAGTGTGAGATGGCAACCGCTGGACTCTGGCGCGGCGGCGCGCCGCTGGTGCTCGCCTCGCGCAGCGAAGTACGCGGCAAGGTCTTGGCCGCGGCGGCGATCCCGCTGGAGATCATGCCGGCCAGGATCGACGAGCGTGCGGTGGAGCGTGACAGCGGCACGACCGCGCCCGACCGCGTGGCGGTGATGCTGGCGCGTGCCAAGGCGCTGGCGATTTCCGCGCAACTGCCGGGGCGCTTGGTGCTCGGCGCCGACCAGACGCTGGCTTTGGGCGAGCAGCGCTTTTCCAAACCGCAAGGCCCTGACGATGCGGCCGCGCAACTGCGCGCGCTGTCGGGACAGACCCATGCGCTGCATTCCGGCATCGCCCTCGCGCGTGACGGACAGATTTTATTCGACCATTGCGCTACGGCGCGGCTGCGCATGCGCGTGCTGGACGAGGCGATGATCGCGACTTATCTCGACGCCGCCGGCGATGCGGTGCTCGCGAGCGTCGGCGCCTATCAGATCGAGGGACCGGGCATCCATCTGTTCGAGGAGGTGGAGGGGGACTATTTCACCATCGTCGGCATGCCGTTGCTGCCGTTGCTGGCCCATCTGCGGCAGGCGAAATTGGTGGCGGCGTAAAGCAGGAATGATCGTGCGTCGATGATCATACTCGGACTGACCGGATCGATCGGCATGGGGAAGTCGGCGACGGCGCGGATGTTCGCCGAGGCTGGCGTACCGGTGCACGACGCCGATGCCACAGTGCACAAGCTCTATGACGGTGCGGCGGTGGCGCCGATCGAAGCGGCATTCCCGGGCTCGACCCGCAACGGCAGCGTCGACCGCACCGCGCTCGGGGCGCAGGTGGTCGGCAAACCGGAGCAACTGAAGAAACTCGAAGCGATCGTGCATCCGCTGGTGACGCTGGATCGCCAGAAATTTCTCGCCGACGCTCATGGCAAAGGCGCCAGCGTCACCGTGCTCGACATTCCGCTGCTCTACGAGACCGGCGCAGAGCGGGTCTGCGACGCGGTGGTGGTGGTATCGGCGCCGCACGAGGTGCAGCGCGAGCGCGTGCTGGCGCGGCCGGGCATGACCGCCGAACGGTTCGAGCAACTGCTGTTCCGGCAGATGCCGGACGCCGATAAGCGCCGCCGCGCCGATTTCATCGTGGATACGTCGCAAGGCTTCGATGCGGCGCGCGCGCAGGTAGCGGACATTCTGAAAGTCGCCGCTACAATGACGCCGCGACGCCGCGATTCGGGCGAACACGGGAACGGGTAACATGCTGCGCGAGATCGTTCTCGATACGGAAACCACCGGACTTGATCCGCTCAAGGGCGATCGGCTGGTGGAGATCGGCTGCGTCGAACTGGTGAACCGGTTCCCCACCGGCCGCAGCTATCATCAGCGCATCAATCCGGAACGCGACGTGCCGGCGGAAGCCTTCGCCGTGCACGGCCTGTCCACCGAGTTCCTGGCGACGATGCCGAAATTCACCGAGGTGGTGGACGGCTTTCTGGATTTTATCGGCGATGCGCCGCTGGTCATTCACAACGCGCAGTTCGACCACGGTTTCCTGTGCGCCGAACTGAAGTTGCTCAAGCGGCCGCTGATCGCCAGCGAACGGCTGGTCGATACATTGCTGCTTGCGCGGCGCAAGCATTCCGCCGGCCCGTATAATCTCGACGCGCTGTGTCAGCGCTACGGCATCGACAATTCCAAGCGCACCAAGCACGGCGCGCTGCTCGATGCGGAATTGCTGGCCGAGGTCTATCTGGAGCTGATCGGCGCGCGGCAGGCGTCGCTGATTCTGCTCGATACCGCGCGCGCCGCGACCACGTCGTCGGGCGGCCGCAATGCGCGCCCGCGTCCGGCGCCGCTGGCGCCGCGCATCACCGAGGCCGAGCAGGCCGCGCATGATGCCTTCGTCGCCACCTTGGGCGACGAGGCGGTGTGGAAGGTTTATCGCTGACGATGATGCCGGCGAATTACGCCGGCTGTGCGTTCGCCGTCGGCTGCTGCTCCATCATCTTCTGACGATAGAGCGCGACGAAATCGACCGGGTCGATCAGGAGTGGCGGGAAGCCACCGTTGCGCACGCCATTGGCGATGATCTCACGGGCGAACGGGAACAGCAGCCGCGGGCATTCGATCATCACCAGCGGATGCAGGCTCTCCTGCGGCACGTTGAGCACGCGGAACACGCCGCCATATTCGAGATCGAACGAGAACATCACGCCGTTCGGCGTCGATGCCTTGCCCTCGATCTTCAGGACGACTTCAAATTCGGTTTCCGCCATCGGGCCGACATTGACGTTGATCTGAATTTCGATCTGCGGCTGCGGCTGGCCCTGTTGCAGCGAGCGCGGGGCGTTCGGATTCTCGAACGAGAAGTCCTTGATGTACTGCGCCAGCACGTTGAGCTGGGGCGGCTGCTGATCGGCTCCGGGCTGTCCCTGAGGAACCGGCTGGGTGGGGCCGCCATTGGTCGTCGTCATTGCGTGCTCTCGTCGGATACGGGTGTCGGAAACGGTTGGCGGCTGGCTAACATGGCCGGGTGCTTTTGAACAAGGATGGCGCGGGCCGAAGCTTAATCCGGCAGCGGCTCAATCCGGTCGCGGGCCCCGGCTGCCCGCCCGCTGGTCTTTCAGTTGCGGATCGGGAACCTGGCGCCAGTCGTCCGGCGCGAGATCGACCACATCCGGATCGGCGGGCGGCGCCGGCACGCCGGAGAGCCGCCGCAGCCAGCCGGCAGCAGTCCGCCGGACCGCCGGAACCAGCACCAGCAGACCTGCGAAGGCGGTGATAAACCCCGGTACCATCAGCAGAATTGCCGCCGCGAAGCGGGCAATGCCGACATTGTCGAGATTGATGGCCTGGATCGTCGACTGGTCGAGCCGGAGCCGGACCTGACCCGCCGCCTGCTCGCGTGCCCGTTGCCACAGCACGACACCGAGCAATGACAGCGCGATCAGCGCCAGCGCCGCCTGGACCACCCCGATCGCCAAAGCGACGGCGATGAAGGCGGCAAATTCGGCCAGTGGCAGGGCCAGGATGGCGAGCAGCAGCCAGCGGAGCGGCGAGGGCCGGGAAGGTGTGGGCATGGTCGGGATTATGACAGGATTCCGAGACCTATGCTCCCAAATGAGGGTGCGGCAGCATGGTTTGGGCCGCCGCCAGAGGTTGGCGGCATTCCGCCAATCGTCTAGATTCGCCTATCAGACCAACCATCTGAGGCGAAACATCGCGCCCGCCACGGCGCGGCCCCATCGGCTGGTTGGATCGGCTATGGATCATCGGCGCCGCGTGCTTACATGATCTGCGGGCCGGCCCAGGATCGCTCTTCAGAACGCTCCCAGGACCGTACGAAACCGCGTCAAAAAGCGCGCGCAAGGTGTGAAGGACGTGCTGGGAAGGGAATTGGCTGACGTGTTCGACATCTACACCATCATTTTCCTGGCGCTCGCGGTGTTCATTTTCCTGCGGCTGCGCAGCGTGCTCGGCCAGCGCACCGGCCGTGAGCGGCCGCCGAGCAATCCCTATGCGCGCCAGCCGGCACAGCCGTCCACTGACAAGGCCGACAAGAAAGTCATTCCGCTGCCGAACCGCACGGGCGAAACCGCCGCGCAGCCCGGCGACAGCACCGGCGAAGCCGCGGCACCGGTCGATCGCTGGAAGGGTGTGGCCGAGGCCGGCACGCCCGTCGCGGCCGGTCTCGATGCGATCGTCGCCGTCGATCCGCAGTTCGATGCCAAGCACTTCCTCACCGGCGCGCGCGCCGCTTACGAGATGATCGTCACCGCGTTTGCGGAAGGCGACCGCCGCACGCTGAAGAATCTCCTGTCGCGCGATGTTTACGAGAATTTCGAATCCGCCATCGCCGCGCGCGAGCAGCGCGGCGAGACGGTGGAGAGCCGTTTCGTCGCCATCGATTCCGCGGCCATTACCGGCGCCGAACAGCGCGACAAGCAGGCGCAGCTCACGCTGCGTTTCGTCTCGCAGATGGTGTCGGTGACGCGCGACAAATCCGGCAACGTGATCGACGGTAATCCCGACAAGGTGACGGATGTCACCGATGTCTGGACCTTCGTGCGCGACGTGTCCTCGCGTGATCCGAACTGGAAGCTGGTCGCGACCGAAGGCGGTCGCTGATCCATGCCGGTGCCGCGCTCGCCGCACCGCGCCAAGCTGAGTGCGGCTCTCGGCCGGGCCTTCGCCGCTCTATCCCTGTGTCTGATAGCGACGACGGCGCATGCGGAGAAGCCGCGCGCGCTGACGATCCGCGATGCGCAGCTTGAGCCGATCGCCTGGAACGCGCTCGACGGCTGGAGCGATGACAACCAGGCGGCCGCTTACGCCGCGTTCGCGGAAAGCTGCAAGGCGATTCTGCGCGCCGACCGCAAGGCGCGCCATGCGCGGCCGATGCTCGACGGCCTTTATCATGCCTGCATGCATCTGCGCGGCGGCAAGGTCGACGACACGCAGGCGCGCGCTTATTTCGAGGCGAATTTCCGGCCGGTGCGCATCGCTCCGTTGGATGCCAATCAGGGCTTCCTCACCGGCTATTACGAAGCGGTGTTCGAGGGCTCGCGCGTCGCCACCGCGGATTTCACCGTGCCGATGTATCGCGCGCCGGCAAGCCTCGCGGTCGCGGGCGGCAAGCGCGTGGCGCAGTTTCCATCGTCGGGCGCGAAGGTCGGCCGTCTCGTCGGCAAGCGCAAGGTCGTGCCGTTCTACGACCGCACCTCCATCGAAGAGGGCGCGCTCGCCGGGCGCGGGCTTGAAATCTGCTACGTGAAAAGCCCGGTCGATGCGTTCTTCGCGCAGATCCAGGGTTCGGCGCGGGTGCGGCTGCCGGACGGGCATCTGCTGCGGCTCAATTACGACGCGCATAACGGCCTGCCGTATTATCCGGTCGGTCGCGATCTAATCGACCGCGGCATCATCGACAAGGAAGCCATGTCGATGGACCGCATCCGCGACTGGATGAACGCCAATCCGGATGAGGGCAAGGCACTGCGCCGCAAGAACCGCTCGTTCGTGTTCTTCCGCGAAACCGGACTGGCCGAGCACGAAGAGCCGGTCGGCGCGCAGGGCGTGCCGCTCACCACCGGACGCTCGATCGCCGTCGACAAGAACCGGCATGTCTACGGCACGCCGTTCTGGATCGAGGCGGAATTGCCGATCGAGAGCGAGAAGCCGGAGACGCGCTTCCGCCGGCTGATGATCGCGCAGGACACCGGCTCCGCCATCGTCGGACCGGCGCGCGCCGATATCTATTTTGGCGCTGGCGAGGACATCGGCAGCGTCGCCGGCCGCATCAAGCAGAACGGCCGGTTCGTGATGCTGGTGCCGCGTGCGCTCGCGCCGGTCGCCACCGTGCATGTGCCGCTGCCGCGTGCGCGGCCAGATGATATCGCCCCGGCCACGCCGGTCAGCACGACGACCCCATGAGCGGGTCATGAGCCGGCGCCGCCTGAGCGACGAGGAGCGGGTGCTGTGGACGACGGTGACGCGCAGCATCGCGCCGTTGCATCCCGCGCGCAGCGTAAAGACGGACGATGACGAAACCGTCGTGCGCGCACCGCCGAAACAGAAGACTGTAGCGAAGCGTCTCGGCATCACCATCAAACCGGCGGCGCCGCCGCGACCGAGCGTTACGTCTGTCTTGGCGGCACCGCCACCCGCGCCGCCGGTGTTGGCTGCGCTCGACCGCCGTCAGCGCAAACGCGTGGCGAAGGGCCGCGATGCCATCGACGGTCGCATCGACCTGCATGGTCTGACGCAGGCGGAAGCGCACGATGCGCTCGCGCATTTTCTGCACAGCGCGGTGCGCCGCGAGGCGCGGCTCGTTTTGGTGATCACCGGGAAAGGTTCCCGCGAGGGCGGTGGCGTGTTGCGCCGGCAGGTGCCGCTATGGCTTGCCCTGCCGGACTTCCGCGCGCTGGTGATCGGTTTCGAGACCGCGCATATCGCGCATGGCGGCGACGGCGCGTTCTATGTGCGGCTGCGCCGAGCGCGCGCCTCATCCTGAGGCTTACAAAATAAACCGGCTGAGATCGGCGTTGCGGGCGAGATCGCCGATGTGCTTCTGCACATAGGCGGCGTCGATCGTCACCTGCTGGCGATCGAGGTCCGGTGCGTTGAACGACAGTTCGTCGAGCACGCGCTCCATCACCGTCTGCAACCGCCGCGCGCCGATATTCTCGACGCTGGCGTTCACCTGCACGGCGATATCGGCGAGCGCATCAATGGCATCGTCGGTAAAGGCGAGCGTCACGCCCTCGGTTTGCATCAACGCGACATACTGTTTGATCAGCGAGGCTTCCGGCTCGGTGAGGATGCGGCGGAAATCGTCGCGGCTCAGCGCCTGCAATTCGACGCGGATTGGCAGGCGGCCCTGCAATTCCGGCAGCAGGTCCGACGGCTTCGAGACGTGGAACGCGCCGGAGGCGATGAACAGGATGTGGTCGGTCTTCACCGGGCCGTGCTTGGTGTTGACCGTGGTGCCCTCGATCAGCGGCAGCAGGTCGCGCTGCACGCCCTCGCGCGACACGTCGCCGCCGACGCGTCCTTCCCGCGCGCAGATCTTGTCGATCTCGTCGAGGAAGACGATGCCGTTCTGCTCGACGGCGCGGATCGCTTCCTGCACCAGCTGCTCGGTGTCGAGCAGCTTGTCGGATTCCTCGTTGACGAGGATTTCGTGCGAGTCGCGTACGGTGACTTTGCGCGTCTTGCTGCGCCCGCCCATCTTGCCGAAAATGTCGCCGATCGAAATCGCGCCCATCTGTGCGCCCGGCATGCCGGGAATCTCGAACATCGGCATGCCGCCGGACTGGGCTTGCACCTCGATCTCGATTTCCTTGTCGTCGAGTTCCCCGGCGCGCAGCTTGCGGCGGAAACTGTCCTTGGTCGCGGCGCCTGCGCCGGGGCCGACCAGTGCATCGACCACGCGCTCCTCCGCCGCCTGCTCGGCGCGGGTGCGCACGTCCTTGCGTTTCTTCTCGCGGGTCTGCGTGATGCCGATCTCGACCAGATCGCGCACGATCTGCTCGACGTCGCGGCCGACATAGCCGACCTCGGTGAACTTGGTTGCCTCGACCTTGAGGAACGGCGCTCCGGCGAGCTTGGCGAGCCGGCGGGAGATTTCCGTCTTGCCGACGCCGGTCGGGCCGATCATCAGAATATTTTTCGGCAGCACTTCGTCGCGCAGGCGATCCTCGAGCTGCAACCGCCGCCAGCGATTGCGCAGCGCGATCGACACCGCGCGTTTGGCGTCGGTCTGGCCGACGATGTAGCGGTCGAGTTCGGAAACGATTTCGCGGGGAGAAAAGTCGGTCATCGGAGTGTGTCGGTTTCCTAGAGTCCGGACTGCCAGTGCTGGATGGATTCAAAGGGGTGCAGCAGCATGATGACATTCAGCGTCAGATTGTCGCGAATGACGGCGCCGACTGCGATCTCCATCGTCACCGCGGCCAGCACCGTCATCCATATAGGCAGCCGCCGGGCGAGAAAAAAGCCGGCGATCATGGCGAGCGTGTCGGTGACGGAATTGACGATGCTGTCGCCGTAATAGTTCAGCGAGATGGTGGCACTGCGGTAGCGCTCGATCACCATCGGCGTGTTCTCGGCGATTTCCCACGCGGCCTCGACGCCGATGGCGAGGAACAGCCGCGTCGTCACCGGCGTCTTCGGCAGCAACCATGTCAGCACGGCATAGAAGATGAAGCCGTGGATGATGTGCGAGAACGTGTACCAGTCGGTGAGATGCTGCGAGTTCTCGGCGCTGTGCACCACGCCGTGCCACAGCTTCACCGTGCCGCAGGTGCAGATCGGCACGCGGCCCATGGCGTAGAGCACGAGCGCCTGCGCGGCGAGCATCGCGAGGACGACGAGCAACGCCTGCGCGCAAGACAGGCCGCGCGTCGGAAGCCTCGCGGTGTCGGGAGCGACGCTCACGCGGTTTTCAGGGTTTCGACGGTGACGTTGCGGTTGGTGTAGACGCAAATGTCGGCAGCGATATCGAGCGACTTGCGCACGATCTGCTCGGCGCCCATGTCGCTGTCGGCGAGCGCGCGCGCGGCGGCGAGCGCATAGTTGCCGCCGGAGCCGATGCCGGCGATGCCGTTTTCCGGCTCCAGCACGTCGCCGTTGCCGGTCAGCACCAGCGAGACCTTGGCGTCGGCGACGATCATCATCGCTTCGAGCCGGCGCAGATAGCGGTCGGTGCGCCAGTCCTTGGCGAGTTCGACGGCCGCGCGCATGAGCTGACCCGGATACTGCTCGAGCTTGGCTTCCAGCCGCTCGAACAGGGTGAAGGCATCGGCCGTCGCCCCGGCGAAACCGCCGATCACCTCGCCGCCTTTGCCCAAGGTGCGAACCTTGCGGGCATTGGACTTCATGACCGTCTGGCCGATCGACACCTGGCCGTCGCCGCCGACGGCGACGAGGCCGTCCTTGCGGACGGTGAGGATGGTGGTGCCGTGCCAGACCGGGAACGGCGTTTCGTGCGATGACATCCGGAAAATCCCTGTGCGTCCGGTCATCTAGGCATCGGCCGCCGGCAATGCAAACCAGCTCGCAAGGACTTCGACCCCTCCCGGCATGGCCGTTCGGATGGTGGTATTGCCGCCAAACCCCTGATAAAAGCCGCGCATTCAGCGCCCGGCGATAGGCCGTTCCGTCAAAAGGTTAAGGCACGAGGTCCAAGGCTCATGGCTCGCACTCCAGCCCGTTCCGCCAAAGCCCGCGTTCAGGGCCGGTCCGGCTCTGCCGGCAAAACGGGGAGCAAGGCACTGGCGAAAACCACCCGCGCGGTGGCGCGCACGACGCGGGCACCGGTGGCGCGGCGCGGCGCGGTGAAGCGCATCACCAAGGAAACGGCGATCGAGGTCGCGGTCGATCTCGACGGCACCGGCAATGCGGTGATCGACACCGGCATCGGCTTCTTCGACCATATGCTCGATCTCCTGGCGCGGCACTCGCGCATCGACATGGCGGTGCGGGCCAAAGGCGACCTGCATATCGACCACCACCACACCACCGAGGATGTCGGCATCGCGCTCGGTCAGGCGGTGAAGCAGGCGCTCGGCGACATGCGCGGCATCACCCGCTACGCCGACGTGCATCTGCCGATGGACGAGACGCTGGCGCGCGTCGTGCTCGATATTTCCGGACGGCCGGTGCTGGTGTTCAAGGCCGAGTTCGGCCGTGACAAGGTCGGCACGTTCGACACCGAACTGGTGCGCGAGTGGTTCCACGCGTTCGCGATGAATGCCGGCCTGACGCTGCATGTCGAGGTTTTGTACGGCAGCAACGATCACCATATTGCGGAAGCGTGCTTCAAGGGTCTGGCGCGCGTGCTGCGCGCGGCGGTGGCGATCGATCCGCGCGCGCAGGGCGAAGTGCCCTCGACCAAGGGAACGCTCGGTAACTGAAGCTGGCGCCCGAGCCGGCCACGAGACAGCGGAGACAGGTCTGATGCCGGTCTACACCGTGCACCAGCCGCCATTGCGGCATAACGAGACAGCGGCCGATCCCGACCGCTTCGTGTTCGTGCGCGAAGGCTTCGCGTTCTGGGCCTTCCTGCTCGCGCCGTTGTGGCTGATCGTGAAACGGCTGTGGCTCGCGCTTGTCATCTATCTCGTGGCGATGGCCGTACTTGTCTTTTCGCTACGCTTCATCGGGATTGCTCCGGGCGTGCGCTTTCTCGTGCTCGCGCTGGTGTCGCTGTTGTTCGGGCTCGAAGCGGCGACTGTGCAGCGTTGGACGCTGGCGCGCCGCAAATGGACGCAGGCCGGCGTCGTCGTCGCCGACCGGTATGACGAGGCCGAGCGGCGGTTTTTCGCCGGCTGGGTCGAACGCGCGCCGGTGGCCGCGACTGTTGCGCCGGTGGCGCCGGCCGCGCCTGCGGCACCGGTCATGCGCCCGGCAACGCCGTCGTCCTATCCGATCGGCGTATTTCCCGAGCCGGGGAGCGGCCGGTGACGGTTGCGATTATCGACTACGGCTCCGGCAATCTGCACTCGGCCGCGAAAGCGTTCGAGCGCGCGGCGCATGAGCGTGGCGCCGGTGACAGGATCGTCGTGACGCGTGATCCCGATGCGGTGGCGCGCGCCGACCGGATCGTGCTGCCGGGTGTCGGCGCGTTTGCCGATTGTCGCGCCGGGCTCGACGCCATCGACGGCATGGTCGGTGCGCTCGATCGCGCGGTGCGCGAGAAGGCGCGGCCGTTCTTCGGCATTTGCGTCGGCATGCAGCTGATGGCTGAGCGCGGCAACGAATATCGCGTGACGCCGGGGCTCGGCTGGATCGCTGGGGAGGTCAACAAGATCAAGCCGAACGATCCGTCGCTGAAGATTCCGCATATGGGCTGGAACACGCTCGACCGGGCGCGTGCGCATCCGCTGCTCGCCGGCATTCCGGAGACGCTGCATGCCTATTTCGTGCATTCCTACGCGCTCGATGCCGCGCGTGCCGAGGACGTGATCGCGCGCGCCGACTACGGTGGCCCGGTCACCGCCATCGTCGGCCGCGACACCATGGTCGGCACGCAATTCCATCCCGAGAAGAGCCAGCGCATGGGGCTCGCTCTGATCGCCAACTTTCTGACGTGGACGCCGTGATCCTGTTTCCCGCTATCGATCTGAAGGAAGGCCAGGCCGTGCGCCTGCAACAAGGCGACATGGCACGCGCCACGGTGTTCCACCGCGATCCGGCGGCGCAGGCGCTGGCGTTCGAGGCGCAGGGCTTCCGCTATCTGCACCTGGTCGATCTCGACGGCGCATTCGCCGGCAAGCCTGTGAACGCCGCGGCGGTCGAGCGCATCCTCGATGCCATCTCGATCCCGCTGCAACTCGGCGGCGGCGTACGCGACATGGCGACGGTGGAAGGTTGGCTCGGCAAGGGCGTCACTCGCGTCATCATCGGCACCGCGGCGGTGCGCGATCCGGCGCTGGTGAAAGAGGCGGCGCGCCGGTTTCCCGGCCGCATCGCCGTCGGCCTCGACGCGCGCGACGGCAAGGTGGCGGTGGAAGGCTGGGCGGAAACCTCGGAATTGACCGTGCTCGACATCGCCAAACGGTTCGAGGACGCCGGCGTCGCCGCGATCATCTACACCGATGTGGCGCGCGACGGCATGCTGATGGGACTTAACCTCGACGCCACCATCGCGCTGGCCGACGCCGTGTCGATCCCGGTGATCGCGTCGGGCGGGTTGGCGTCCATCGACGACATCACGCGGATGCTGGAGCCGCGCGCGAACAAGCTCGAAGGCGCGATCGCCGGCCGCGCGCTCTACGACGGGCGGCTCGATGCGGCTGCCGCGCTCAAGCTGATCGCCGGAGCCGCCGCGTGAGCACGGCTGCTGTGCCTGCGGCATTGACTGCAATGCCGCGTCGCGCGCTTGCGGTCGCCTTGGGGCTGATGACTGTGCTCGGTGCGCTGCCGGTGGTGTCCGCGCTGATTGCCCTCGACGCGGCGCCGCTGCTCGGTTGCCGGATCGATGCTGCGGCGCCGGTGCCGTGCCTGTGGGGAGCAGTCGATCTCGGCACGGTGCTGCACAAGATGGCGATTGCCGGATGGTTCGGTTTCACCACGGCGCCGCCGGCGATGCTGTTGTTGGTCGTATGGCTCGCCGTGGTGCTTGCTTTTGCCCTGCGCAACGCGCTCGCGCGGAAAGGATATTGGCGTGTTTAAAGTCCGCGTCATTCCCTGCCTCGACGTCAAGGATGGCCGCGTGGTCAAGGGCGTCAATTTCGTCGATCTGCGCGATGCCGGCGATCCCGTGGAAGCGGCGATCGCTTATGACGCTGCCGGCGCCGATGAGCTGACGTTCCTCGACATCACCGCGAGCCACGAGAACCGCGATACGATCTTCGATGTGGTGCAGCGGACGGCGGAAGCCTGCTTCATGCCGCTCACCGTCGGCGGCGGCGTGCGCACGGTCGACGACATCCGCAAGCTTTTGAATTGCGGCGCCGACAAGGTGTCGATCAACACCGCGGCGGTGAGCCGTCGCGAGTTTGTTCGCGAGGCGGCGGAAAAGTTCGGCGATCAGTGCATTGTCGTCGCCATCGACGCCAAGCGCGTGTCGCAGCCGGGCGCGCCAAGCCGCTGGGAGATTTTCACCCATGGCGGCCGTAAGCCCACCGGCCTCGATGCGGTCGACTATGCGCGCGAGGTTGCTTCGCTCGGCGCCGGCGAAATCCTGCTGACCTCGATGGATCGCGATGGCACCAAGTCCGGCTACGATATCGCGCTCACCCGCGCGGTAGCCGATGCGGTGCCGGTGCCGGTGATCGCCTCCGGCGGCGTCGGCAATCTCGACCACATGGTGGCGGGCATCCGCGACGGCCACGCCACGGCGGTGCTGGCGGCGTCGATCTTCCATTTCGGCGAATATTCGGTGCGTGAAGCCAAGGAGCATATGGCCGCGGCCGGATTGCCGATGCGGCTCGACCCTTAACGCTTCCCGCAAAGCCCGACTCCCGTCTGCGGACGGAAAGTGTTAAGAGCGGATGACAGGCCGATCATGAGCACCTTCACCCTGCACGATCTCGAACGGACGGTCCGCGAACGCACCCATGCGAGCGGCGAGACCTCCTATACCCGCAGCCTGCTCGACAAGGGCATCGCCCATTGCGCGAAGAAGCTGAACGAGGAAGCGTTCGAGACCGCGCTCGCCGCCGTGCAGGAGGACAAGGAGCGGGTCGCGTCGGAAGCCGCCGATCTGCTTTATCATCTGCTGGTGGTGCTGGAAGCGCGCGGTGTGACGCTCGCCGATGTGGAAGCGGTGCTGGCGCAGCGCACGGCGCAATCCGGCCTGCAGGAAAAGGCCGCGCGGCGCTGAGCGCGCGGACGATGCCGATGGAACAGCGCGCCGATACGGTTCTTTCGCCTTACCGCAGCTTCTCGCGCACCGAATGGGCGGCGCTGCGCGATGACGCGCCGATGACGTTGTCCGGCGAGGAGGTGCAGCGGTTGCGCTCGCTGCACGACCGCCTCGACATGAAAGAGGTCGAGGAGATTTATCTGCCGCTGTCGCGGCTGCTGTCGATGTATGTGGCGGCGACACAGCGGCTGTTCCGCGCGCAGCAGAGTTTTCTCAAGACCGTCGATATCAAGATGCCGTACATCATCGGCGTCGCCGGCTCGGTCGCGGTCGGCAAATCGACCACCGCGCGCGTGTTGCAGGCGCTGCTCGCGCGCTGGCCCAATGTGCCGAAGGTCGATCTCATTACCACCGACGGATTCCTCTATCCCAACGCGGTGCTCGACCGCGAAGGGCTGATGGAGAAGAAGGGCTTTCCGGAAAGCTACGACCTGCCGGCGCTGCTGACATTCCTCACCGACGTGAAGGCCGGCCGGCGGCCGGTGCGCGCGCCGATCTATTCGCATCTCGTCTATGACGTGGTGCCGAACCAGTGGGTCGAGGTCGACCGGCCGGATATTCTCATCGTCGAAGGGCTGAACGTGCTGCAGACCGGGCGCTTGCCGAAGGACGGCAAGGCGATCCCGTTTGTGTCCGACTTCTTCGACTTCTCGGTCTATATCGACGCCGATGAGGACGTGTTGCGCGGCTGGTACGTCAACCGCTTCCTGACGCTACGCGGCACTGCGTTCCGCGATCCGAAATCCTACTTCCACCGCTATTCGAATCTGTCGGACGAGGAAGCGACCGAAACCGCGACCTCGATCTGGTCGCGCATCAATCTCGTCAACCTGAACGAGAACATCGTGCCGACACGACAGCGCGCCGATCTGATCCTCAAGAAGCAGGCGAACCATCAGGTCGCCGAGGTCTCGCTGCGGCGCCTGTAATTACGCCGCGTGACGCTCGCCGTCAGCGCCGAAATGCTGGATGTAGCGTTCGTTGAGCGCGGACACGGGCAGCATGATCAGCACATCGGTGGTGCCGAACTGGTGATCGATCACTGCGCCGTCGCCGATATAGCAGCCGAGCCGCAGATAGCCCTTGATCAGCGGCGGCAGCGCGCGCAACGCCGTCTTCGGATCGATCGATTCTTTCGACAGCATGTTCATGTCGACATAGCGCTCGGGCAGCGCCGACGCGCGCCATTCCTCCGGCGCGCGCGCATAGTGATGCAGGAACGATAAGGACTGCGCGAGCTTTTGCGGATCGGTGCCGTCGAGGCTGGCGCAGCCGAACATCACGTCGAGCCCGCTCATGCGCACATAGTTCCAGATGCCGGCCCACAACAGTTCGACGGTGCGCTTGTTGCGATAGGGCGCGAGCACGCAGGAGCGGCCGAGCTCGAGGAATTTCAAATCGGCGTGGCGTGCTAGCAACCCGCCGATGTCGAATTCCGACGCGGTATAAAAACCGCCGAAATCTTCCGCCACTTCCTGGCGCAGCAGCCGATAAGTACCGACCACAGCGGGTGCATTGCCTGTGCCGTTCGGCGTTACGCTGTGATCGATCACCAGCAGATGGTCGCAGATCGCATCGAACGCATCGACGTCGCGGCGTGCGACCAGCCGCGCCGGATCGGGGATCGCGGTGCCTTCCTTGTAGAACACCCGGTAACGCAGCTTCTGCGCCTGCCGCACCTCGGCGGCGCTTTGCGCCAGCCGCACCTCGAGCGGGCCGATGCGGCCGAGACTGTCGTGACGGCGAAACGCGCGCGCCGGTGCGACCTGCAGCCCGCCATAAGCCTGCAAGGTCGACAACAGGCCGGGATGCCGGGGTCCGGTGAGCGGCGGCGGGTCGCGATCGGGCATAGAGGTGTCGTCGGTCGTTATTGGGGCCGGAGCCGGCACGCGCCCGGCTCCCTTGAGTTCCCGGTCAAGCCGGGAACTTGCACCATGATCTGATTGGCGCGCGAAAACAATGTGGGGAGGTATGCCTAGGCAGCAAGCGTGGCCGCGCGGCCACAGGCCTCGTCGAGCGCGGCGGTAAGTGCCTCGCGCTGCAGCGGTTTCACCAGGAAACCGTCCATGCCGGCGTCGCGGCAGGCGTCGCGATCGTCGTCGAAGGCGTTGGCGGTGAGGGCGATGACCGGGGTGCGCATCGCACCGGTGTCCGCTTGTTCCTCCCGGCGAATCGCGCGGGTGGCGGCGAGCCCGTCCATCGCCGGCATGTGCACATCCATCAGAACGAGATCGAACGGCGCACCGGCGGCGCGGGCACCGCGCCAGGCGGCGAGCACTGCCGCGCCATCGGCGGCGATCACCGGGCGGTGGCCCATCCGGGTCAGGAGCGTGCGGGCCAGCAGCGCGTTGATCGGGTTGTCCTCACCGACCAGGACCGACAGCGGGTGGACGGGAGCGTCGGCGGCGGTCTCGTTATCGGCGGCCGGTTCGGGGAGGGCGCCGACAAAGGCGCCGCTCTGCATGGCCGCGGCCAGCGACGCGGCGCGCACCGGCTTGATCAGATAGCCGTCGAAGCCATTCTGCTTGAGGCCGGTGATCGCCTCGCGCTTGTCGGGGGTGAGCAGCGCGATGCGTCGCGCGCCGCCAGCAAGGCCAGATGCGGCGATATCGGCCAGTGCAGGATCGGCGAGGATCACGTCCCACGTCTGCTGCCGCAACATGGCCTGCGCGGTTGTGTCATCGCTAACGACGGCACAGAGCGCGCCCCAGCGGCGCAGCCGGTGGGCGATCAATCCGGCTTCCGTTATGCCAGTAGCGGCGATCAGCACCGCGAGGTTGTCGAGGATCGGCGCCGGTTCGGTTGCGGCCTGGGTATCGGCTGGTGGCAGTGTCACCGTGGCGGTGAAGGTCGCGCCCACGCCGGGGGCGCTGTCGACGCCGAGCGTGCCGCCCATGCGCGCGATGATGCGCTTGCTGATGGCGAGGCCGAGCCCGGTGCCGCCGTAACGGCGGGTGGTCCCGGTGTCGGCTTGCTCGAACTCGTCGAAGATGCGCGCCTGATCGGCCGCGTCAAGCCCGATACCGGTGTCGCGCACGACGATATCAAGTGCATGCGGGTCCGCCACCGCGCGTTTCGACGGCGCGATGGTGATCGAGACGCCGCCGCGTTCGGTGAACTTGATGGCGTTGCCGGCGAGGTTGAGCAGCACCTGCCGCAGCCGCGCCGGATCGCCGATCACCTGCGCCGGCACCTGAGGATCGACGAAAGATGCAATCTCGATGGCCTTGCCGTGCGCGCGCGGCGCCAGCAGTTCGACCACATCTTCAACGAGTGCGGTCGGCGACAGCGGTTGCGGCGCGAGGTCGAGCTTGCCGGCCTCGATCTTGGAGAAATCGAGCATGTCCTCGATCAGCGACAACAGATTTTCTCCGGAGGTCTTGGCGGCGGTGGCATAGGTGCGCTGTTCCGGCGTCAGGCGGCTGTCGAGCAGCAGTCCGGTCATGCCGAGGATGCCGTTCAGCGGCGTGCGGATCTCGTGCGACACGGTGGCGAGGAAGCGTGACTTGGCGCGGCTCGCCGCTTCCGCGGCGTCGCGCGCATCGGTCAGCGCCTGTTCGGTGGCGACGCGCGCGGTGACATCGCGTCCGATCGCTTGAACTTCAGCGCCGGCGTCGCCGCGGACCGCGACCTCGCGCCAGGCGATCCAGCGCGCGCCGCCGGCAGTCGCGATCTTCTGGTCATGGAGGCGCGTGCCGTCATCGAGCACGTTCGCGGGGCCTTGTTCGACCACCGTGAGCGGTGCGTCTTGCGTGAGTGCGCGGTACGCCTGATTGGCGAAGGTAACGTGGCCCGCGGCGTCGCGGCGCAGGATGATGTCGCCATGCGCATCAAGCAGATGTGCAGCGCGGTCCTGCGCTTCGCGCAATTCCCAGGTCGAGTCGACGAGGTGTTCGATCCGTCGCTCGGCGTCGGCGAGTCTGCGCTTGATCCGGCGGCGGCTCCACAACACGCCGGCGAGCGTGATGCACGCCAGCATCAACAGCGCGGCACTGCCAATCGCATAACTGTGCGGATTATAAGTGGCGCTGCTCGCCTGGATGCCGGACAGAAATCCGGTCGCACCCGCGAACACCGCGATGGTGATGACGGCAGCCCGCCCGAACAGCACGGAGCGGCCGAGCATCGCATCGATCCGCCGTACCATTCTGCTGCGCCAACGCATCACAAACCCGCGGTCTTAACCCGGAGGTGACCATGCTGCCGCGATTGTTGCGATTTCGTTCCGGCTGCACGCCGCGCGCGGTTATGGTGAATGGCGGGTTAAGCTGCGAAGCGTTTTCAAGCGACGTGGATGCCGGTTCGCGTGAAAAATCGCGATCAAAGGATTCGCGCGATGCGTGGATCAGTGCCGCTGCGCCAGAGCCTGACGATGCGTGCCGTGCTGCTGCCGCCACAGCACCGCGATCAGCGCGGCGGCTTCCTGCCGTGTGAATGCAGCGGAGCGGACATATAGCTTGTGCGCATCCGGTGCGGACGAGAGATGCACTGTGACGTCGGCCGTCGACGGTGAGGTGCCAGTCGCATCGACGCGGATGGTCTGGGTCGGGATCGCCGAACAGGGTTGCGCGGCGTCTTCGTCGACCAGCACCACGTCGGCGTTGTCCGGTGTGTCCACGAGCTGCAGATGAAAGTCAGCGGCTTCGCCGGTGACGAAGCGCACCGTATAGGTCGGATGCGCGGCGCTGGTGATCTGATATTGCGCGGCGCCGGCGCGGAAGCAGGCGGCGGTCGGCTTCGGCCAGAGGACATAGCCGGCGCAGAGCGCGACGGCGAGCAACGCGGGAACGGCGGCGCGATGCAACGGCAGCATGGTGGCCTCGAGAGACCGCTCCAACACTCTTTCCAGAAAAGGCGGAGCGGTTGTCCGTCCGGAATATCGCGACGACGCCAGGCGCAATACGCCGTACTGTGCCGATTTATGGTTAATCGCCGGTAAATTTGGAACCTGGCCGTGTCGTTCCGCTTCTCTTTGAAGCCGCGTTATGCGGCACGACGCAGCTCGTCGCTGCGGACGCGGTAGGACAGCGCCTCGGCGAGATGCACGCGGCCGACAGCGTCCGCGCCATCGAGATCGGCGAGCGTGCGCGCTACCCGTAACACCCGGTGATAACTGCGCGCCGACAGCCGCATCGCGTCTGCGGCATCGCGCAGCAGGGTCATGCCGGCGGCATCAGCGCGCGCCACCTGTTCCAGCACCGAGCCCTGCGCCTGCGCGTTGGTGCGCACGCCGGCGAGCCTCAGCGCGGCGTAACGCTCCGCCTGAATGTCGCGCGCGCGGGCGACTCGCGCGGCGACTTCGTGGCTGCCTTCGGTCGGGACCGGCAGCAACAGATCGGCAGCGGTCACTGGCGGCACGTCGATATGCAGGTCGATGCGGTCGAGCAGGGGACCGGACAGGCGCGCCTGATAATCGGCGGCGCAGCGCGGATTGGGGCCGCGCTTGCAGGCATAGCCGGGATCGCTGGCGTGCCCGCAGCGGCACGGATTCATCGCCGCCACCAGCATGAAGCGCGCGGGATAAGTGACGCGGTGATTGGCGCGGGCGATGGCGACGTCACCGGTTTCCAACGGCTGACGCAGTGAATCGAGCGCCTGCGGCGAGAACTCCGGAAATTCGTCGAGAAACAATACGCCGTGATGCGCGAGCGAGACTTCGCCGGGGCGCGCGCGCAATCCGCCGCCGACCAGCGCCGGCATCGATGCGGAATGGTGCGGTGCGCGGAACGGCCGCTGGCTGGTCAGCGCGCCGCCTTCCAGTGTGCCGGCGACCGAGGCGATCATCGACACTTCGAGCAGCTCTTCCGGCGACAGCGGCGGCAGGATCGACGACAGCCGCGCGGCGAGCATCGATTTCCCGGCGCCGGGCGGCCCGCACATCAAGAGATTATGGCCGCCGGCCGCGGCGATCTCGAGCGCGCGCTTGGCGCTCTCCTGTCCCTTGATGTCGGCGAGATCAAGCAGCGTCGCATCGCGCTCGCGGATCTTCGGTTGCGGCCGCGCCAGGAGTTGCGTGCGCTTGAAATGATTGGCGATCTGAATCAGCGATGAGGCGGCGATGATCTCGATGTCCGGGCTCGCCCAGGCGGCTTCGCCGCCGCAGGCCGCCGGACAGATCAAACCCTCGCCGCGGGCATTGGCGCCGATCGCCGCGGGCAGCACGCCGGCGACCGGTGCGATCGATCCGTCGAGACCCAGCTCGCCGAGCACGGTGAAACCGGCGAGCGCGTCGGGCGGCAGTGCGCCGATCGCGGCCATCAGGCCGAGCGCGATCGGCAGATCATAGTGGCTGCCTTCCTTCGGCAGATCGGCAGGCGCGAGATTGATGGTGATGCGGCGCGCCGGCAGCGCGAGACCGGACGCGATCAGCGCGGCGCGGACCCGCTCGCGCGCCTCGCTCACCGCCTTGTCGGGCAGGCCGACGATGGCGAAGGCGGGCAGACCGGGCGCGACCTGCACCTGCACGTCGACGGCGCGGGCCTCGATGCCCTCGAACGCCACGGTGGATACGTGCTGGACCATGATGATCGTGAAGCCCGCCGCCGGGGCAGCGCGCCGATCCGTCGCGGTTCGGCGGTTCCCAGCCTCTGTTCCGGCACGATCCTAGGGCACGACCCTGGGACGCGCAAGAACAATCCATGAACATTGTTCCGGAGGGTATAACCGCAAGCTATGGGACGGCGCGAAGGCCCGCATCGCGAGCTGTCAGCGTGCGCGCTTCTTCTCGATCACGTCCCAGATCATCGCCGCCGTGTCGGGGCCGCCGAGCTTCTTGATGGCGCGCACGCCGGTCGGCGAGGTGACGTTGATCTCGGTGAGATAGTCGCCGATCACATCGATGCCGACGAAGATCAGTCCGCGCTCGCGCAGCGCGGGTCCGATGGTTTCGCAGATTTCGCGCTCGCGTGGCGTCAGGTCCGCTTCCTTGGCCGAGCCGCCGCGCGCGAGATTGGAGCGCAGATCGTCCGCCGCGGGCACGCGGTTAACCGCGCCGGCAAATTCGCCGTCGACCAGGATGATGCGCTTGTCGCCATGGCGGACGGCGGGCAGGAACTGCTGCACCACCCACGGCTCGCGGAACGTCACCGCGAACAGGTCGTAGAGCGAGCCGAAGTTGAGATCGTCGGCCTGCAGACGGAACACCGCTTCGCCGCCCTTGCCGTAGAGCGGCTTCATGACGATGTCGCCATACTGCTTGCGGAACTCCTTGATCTCGCCGAGATCGCGCGTGATCAGCGTCGGCGGCATCAGCTGCGGGAACTGCATCACGAAGATTTTTTCCGGCGCGTTGCGCACCTCGGCAGGATCGTTGACGACGAGCGTCTTCGGATGCACACGCTCGAGCATGTGCGTGGTCGAGATGTAAGCGAGGTCGAACGGCGGATCCTGCCGCAGCAGGATCACGTCGAAGCTCGACGCCTCGACGCGCTTCTGCTCGCCGAGTACGGCGTGCTCGCCCTGTACGTCCTTCACCGTGAGGCTCTGGGCGCCGACATAGACGCGGTTGCCGGTGAACGCCATGCGGTCGGGTGGATAGTAGGAGAGCTTGTGGCCTCGCTGCTGTGCTTCGAGCAGTAATGCAAACGTCGAGTCGCCGGCGATCTTGATGCGCTCGATCGGGTCCATTTGCACGGCGATGTTCAGGCTCATGACGGCTATCCAGGCATGACGAAAAGGGGGTTCTGCTTACGCCAACTTTTTCATTCTCGCCAGCTATCCGTCTGCATCAAACGCAGCGGGGATATGCTGCGGCAGCTTGCCTGGCGCGATCAGCACCGCGTCAAGACGAATGTCCGTGATCGCACCGACATCGTGTTGCGACAGCCAGATGTCGGCCGCGGCGGCGATCCGCTGGCGCTGCTGCGGCGTGACGGAATAGGCGGCATCGTCCAGCGTGGCGCGGGCTTTCACCTCGACGAAGATCAGCAGATGCCGGCGGCGCGCGATGATGTCGATCTCGCCAGCGGGCGAGCGCCAACGTCGCGCCAGGATGCGAAAGCCCTTGGCGATCAGCAGCGCGGCGGCGCGGCTTTCGGCGGAAATGCCGGTGCGGAACGCGGCGACGCGCTCCGGGCGCGGCGCGGGCTTTTCCGGATGTTTCGGCGCGGCGATCTCCGGCGACGCGTTCATCTGCTCGCGGATCGTGCCACGTGCGATGGTCGGGCGAGGAATGTCGCCGGGCAAGGTGCCGGGTTTGCGCGCGCGGCTCATTCCGGACCGCTCGACTTGGTGAGTTCGAGCGCGCGCTGATAGATCTCGCGGCGCTTCTGTCCGGTGGCGGTCGCCACTTCCGCGACGGCATCTTTCACCGACAAGCGGGCGAGTGCGGCATTCAGCAAAGCATCCACGTCGTCGCTGCTTGCAAGATCGTCAGCAGCGGGCGGCGCGATGACGATCACGAACTCGCCGCGCGTTTCCGCGCCATCGGCATAAGCCTGCGCCAATGCGGCGAGATCGCCACGGCGAATCTCCTCATGCAGTTTGGTGAGTTCGCGGCAGATCGCGGCCTCGCGCGCACCAAACGCGGTTGCAAGATCGGCGAGCGCGTCGGCGATGCGCGGTCCGGTCTCGAACAGCACAATCGTTGCGGGCAGGCGCGCCAATTCCTGCGCGCGTTTCTGCCGCGCGGCCTGTTTCGGCGGCAGGAAACCGTCGAACAGGAACCGGTCGGTCGGCAGGGCGGCGAGCGACAGCGCGGTCAGCACCGCCGACGCGCCGGGTACGGCGGTGACGGCGTGTCCGGCGGCGCAGGCGTCGCGCACCAGCTTGTAGCCGGGATCGGAGATGAGCGGCGTGCCGGCGTCGGAGACCAGCGCGATGGCGCGGCCGTCGGCGAGCTGTCGCAGCAACGCCGGTCGTGCCTCCTGCGCATTGTGCTCGTGATAGGGCGTGAGCGGCACGGCGATGCCGTAGTGATCGGTCAGCCGGCGCGTGATGCGCGTGTCCTCGCAGGCGATCACGTCGGCGGCGGCCAGCGTCTCGAGCGCGCGGAGCGTGATGTCGCGCAGATTGCCGATCGGCGTTGCCACCAGATAGAGCCCGCCCGTGAGCGCCGGCGCGGTCACGTCGCGGTCATGCAGCCGATAGGCGCGCGGGGCCGGGCTGGGTTTTAAGAGGCCGGAATGAGACATCGCGGCACCATAGACGGGCCGACGCCGCGCGTCAGCGCCCCGCGCGGTCCGATGGACCCCTATGTGGTTCCTGGAATTAACGTTTTTCAGCGATCCTGGTTTGCTGTAAACGGGGGCCCAGGGGAAAGACGACGGGGCTGCCCGGTGGGGGATCGGGCGTGCAGGGTGTCAGAATGGCTTTATCGCAGCGTCAAAACCGGAATTCTGTAGTTCAGTGGAGCCGGCGCGTGGTCCTGACCGCGCTGGCCGGATTGACGCTGGCCGGTTGCGGCTCGGTTGGCCGTAACAGCCCCGGCGAAGCCTTCGACAATCCCAATCTGCCCCAGCAACAGGTCACGGCCCCGCCGCCGGGTACGCTGATCGGCAGCGGCACCGTCAAGGTCGCGCTGATCCTGCCGCTGTCGGCGCAGGGCAATGCCGGCAGCGTCGCGCTGTCGATGAAGAATGCCGCCGAGATGGCGCTGCTCGAATTCAACAATCCCAACATCCAGATCCTGGTGAAGGACGACGGCGGTTCGCCGCAGGGCGCGCAGCAGGCGGCGCAGCAGGCGCTGGAGGAAGGCGCTGAGCTGATCCTCGGGCCGCTGTTCGCGCAGGCGGTGTCGGCGACGGCGCAGGTCGCGCGGGCGCGCGGTGTGCCGGTGATCGGCTTCTCCACCGATACGACGGTCGCGTCGCGCGGCGTGTATCTGTTGAGCTTCCTGCCGGAATCCGACGTCAACCGCATCATCGAATACGCGGTGTCACAGGGCAAACGCTCGTTCGCCGCGCTCATTCCCGACAATGCTTACGGCGGCGTCGCCGAAGCCGCGTTCCAGAACGCGGTGGCGCGGCGCGGTGGCCGCGTGGTTGCGCTCGAACGCTATCCGTCCGATCCCGCGCGCATGGCAGAAGCCGCGCGGCGCGTCGCACAGCAGGCATCGCGCGCCGACGCGATCTTCATTCCGGACGGCGCCGATGGTGCGCCGCAGATCGTCAACACCTTGCTGGCGAGCGGCGTGACCAAGCGCGTGCAACTGCTCGGCACCGGTCTGTGGGACGATCAACGCCTCTATGCCAATTCGTCGATGTCGGGCGGCTGGTTTGCGGCGCCGGATGGCACCGGCTTCCGCAATTTCGCCAACCGTTATCGCACGCGCTATGGCAGCGAGCCGGCGCGCACGGCGACGCTCGCCTATGATGCGGCGGCGCTGGTCGCGGCGCTGGTGAAGACGCAGGGCACGCAGCGTTTCAGCGAACAAGTGCTGACCAATTCGTCGGGCTTTGCCGGCATCGACGGCGTGTTCCGCTTCCGCAATGACGGTACCAGCGAGCGCGGCCTTGCGGTGCTGCGCGTGACGCCGTCCGGCCCACAGGTGGTCGCGCCGGCGCCGCGCAACTTTGCGCCGGGGACGTAAGCGAAAATTCAGTTGATTACGCCGCGAGATCGGCGACGACGGCATCCAACACCGGGAAGCCGGCATTGGTGACGCGCAGCCAGCCGCTCGCGGTGGTTTCCACCGCGCCCTGCGCGCGCAACGCCGAGACGCGCTGCGGGTTGAGCGGACGACCGGCGAGCAACTGATAGCGCAGCGGATCGATGCCTTCCTTGAGCCGCAGACCCATCAGCAGCAATTCGTCGGCCTGTTCGTCGTCAGTGAGACGCTCGTTGACGGTCACGCCGTGGCCGAGCGCCTCGACGCGCATCAGCCAGGTTTCCGGCCGCTTCTCGGTGGCGGTGGCAAAACGGTTGGTGCCGATCTGCAAGCGGCCATGTGCGCCGGGCCCGATACCGGCGTAATCGTGCATGCGCCAGTAGATCAGATTATGTCGCGATTCCGCGCCGGGCCGTGCGTGATTGGAGACTTCGTAGGCGGGCAGTCCCGCGTGCTCGCAGATCTCCTGCGTCACGTCGTAAAGCGCGCGCGCGGTGTCGTCGTCCGGCGTCTTGAGTTTGCCGGCAGCATGCAGCGCGGCGAACGGCGTCCCCGGCTCGATGGTGAGCTGATACAGCGACAGATGCTCCGCCGCTTCAGCGATGGCGTGGCGCAGTTCATCGGCCCATAGCGCCGGCGTCTGGTCCGGCCGCGCGTAAATGAGGTCGAACGAGTAGCGCTCGAAATTCGCGCGTGCGACGGCGATGGCATCGAGGGCTTCGCGCGCCGAATGCAGACGGCCGAGCGCTTTCAATGAAACGTCGTCGAGCGCCTGCACACCGAGCGAGACACGATTGACGCCGGCCGAACGATAGCCGCGAAACCGCGTTGCCTCGACGCTGGTCGGATTGGCTTCGAGCGTGATCTCGGCGTCCGGCGCGATGGTCCAGTGTTTCGCGATCGCATCGAGCACGCCGCCGATCGTTTCCGGCTGCATCAGCGACGGCGTGCCGCCGCCGAAGAAAATCGACGACACAGTGCGCTTCGACGTGCGCGCTGCGGTGGCAGCGATCTCGGCGGCGAAAGCGCGCACGTAGCGCGGCTGGTCGATCGCGCCATGGCGGACATGACTGTTGAAGTCGCAATACGGGCACTTCGACAGGCAAAACGGCCAGTGCACATAGACACCAAAGCCGTGCTGCTGATGGGTGTGCTGATGGGCCTGCGCGATCATGGATTAACCATATCGCAGGTTCGTCGCTCCGCGTCACGCGAAAAGCGTGCTTGTCGCCAGAATTCTTCTCGCTGTTTCAATGAGATAGCAGGTCTTTTGTGAGACAAAAGAGATTAAAATGAGAGCGGATCAATCCGCTATCAGAGGCTTGAGAGACAGGCTTTTGCCAGCGTCACGAAGGCACGCGCGCGGTGCGAAAGCCCTTTTCCCAGCGGCGGCAGCCCGTGTTTTTCCTCGGCGCTCATCTCGCCAAAGGTTTCATCAAAACCGTCGGGCCTGAACATCGGATCGTAGCCGAAACCGCGCGTGCCGCGCGGCGGCCAGACGGCAGTGCCGTCGACCGCGGCCTCGAATTCCTCGCGATGGCCATCGGGCCAGGCGAGACACAGCGCGGCGACGAAATGTGCGCGCCGCTGCTCCGGCGTCGTCGCGCCGGCTTTCACCAGCGCGGTCTGCACCTTGTTCATCGCCAGCCGGAAATCCTTGTCCGGCCCGCCCCAGCGCGCCGAATAGATGCCGGGATCGCCGCCGAGCGCATCGACGACGAAACCGGAATCGTCGGCGAAGGCGATCAGGCCGGACGCCCTGGCGGCGGCCTCGGCCTTGATGCGCGCATTGGCGGCGAAGGTCTTGCCGGTTTCCTCCGGCTCGGCGAGGCCGAGCTCGCCGGCGGACACCGCCTCGATCCCGTAAGGCGCGAGCAGATCGCGCATTTCCTTGAGCTTGCCGGGATTGTGGGTGGCGATCACCACCTTGCCGGACAGGCGCCGATGCGGCGAAACGGCGTCGTTCACGTCGCGGCCATCTTCTGCAGATCGACGAGACGCCCGGTACCCTTGCGCGCCAGCGCCAGGAGTTCGAGTAGTTGCTGCTCGCTGAACGGGTCCTTCTCGGCGGTGCCTTGCACTTCGACGATCAGGCCCTTGCCGGTCATGACGAAATTCGCGTCGGTGTCGGCTTCGGAATCTTCCGCGTAATCGAGATCGAGCACCGGCGTGCCGCGATAGATGCCGCACGACACCGCGGCGATGTGATCGCGCAAAACCGGCGCGGAGATCATGCTGCGGCTCTTCATCCAGGCGAGGCAGTCGGCGAGCGCGACCCATGCGCCGGTGATTGACGCCGTGCGGGTGCCACCGTCGGCCTGAATGACGTCGCAGTCCAGCGTGATCTGCCGTTCGCCGAGCGCGACGAGATCGACCACGGAGCGGAGCGAGCGGCCGATCAGCCGCTGGATCTCGACGGTGCGGCCGCCCTGCTTGCCGGCAGATGCCTCGCGGCGCGTGCGCGTCTCGGTGGCGCGCGGCAGCATGCCGTATTCGGCGGTGATCCAGCCGCGGCCCTGGCCCTTGAGCCACGGCGGCAGACGCTCCTCCAGCGAGGCGGTGACCAGCACATGGGTGTCGCCGAACTTCACCAGGCAGGAGCCCTCGGCATATTTCACCACGCCGCGCTCCAGCGAGACGGCGCGCAGTTCATCGGGGGCTCGGCGGCTCGGCCGCATGGCATTGCTCCTTGTTCGGTCGCTGATTTGCGGCTGCTTGTAGGGGGCGACTGCGCCAGCGACAAGTCGCAGTCTTCTGCCCGTGATCTCTTGTCTGCGGGCGGCAGAATGGTCAAATCTGGTGCTGGTGGGGCAAAATCGTCCTTTATGATCCGGCCCCGCGATGGAGCAGACCCGCGTGAGCGCGCGAGACATTCCGATCGGTTCTAGTCCGGCGAGCAGCCTGTCGGCGCTCAACGAGCGTTCGCGCGAGATTTTCCGCCGCATCGTCGAGAGCTATCTGGCGACGGGCGAGCCGCTCGGCTCGCGCAATCTCGCGCGCATCCTGCCGATGACATTGTCGCCGGCGTCGGTGCGCAACGTGATGTCCGACCTGGAACATCTCGGGTTGATCTACGCGCCGCACACATCGGCGGGGCGGCTGCCGACCGAGTTGGGTCTGCGGTTCTTTGTCGATGCCCTGATGCAGATCGGTGAGATCGATCAGGCCGACCGGCAATCGATCGAAGCCAATGTCGCGGCGCTCGGCGACGGCAAGTCGATGGAAGCAGTGCTCACCGAAGCGTCGCAGATGCTGTCGGGCCTCACTCGTACTGCAGGTGTCGTGCTCACCACCAAATCCAACGTGCGGCTCAAGCAGGTCGAGTTCGTGCGGCTCGAGCCGACGCGCGCGCTCGCCGTGCTGGTGTCCGAGGACGGGCAGGTGGAGAACCGCGTATTGCCGGTGCCGGCCGATCTGCCGAGTTCGTCGCTGGTCGAGGCGTCCAACTTCCTCAATGCGCGGGTGCGCGGCAGCACGTTGCCGGAACTGCGCAGCGAACTGGAGCGCGCGCTGACGGCGGGACAGGCGGAACTCGATCAACTGACCGGCAAAGTGATCGCGGCCGGTGTCGCGAGCTGGTCCGGCGGAGCGAACGAGGACCGCAAGTTGATCATCAGCGGTCAGTCGCATTTGCTGGAAGACCTGCACGCGATTGAGGATCTCGAACGCATCCGCACGTTGTTTGACGAGTTGGAAACCCGCCGCGGCGTGGTCGATCTGCTCGGCCGCGCCGAAGGCGGCGACGGCGTGCGCATTTTTATCGGCTCGGAAAACAAGCTGTTTTCCATGTCGGGATCGTCCACCATCGTCACGCCTTATCGTGACGCCGGTGGCCGCATCGTCGGCGTGCTGGGCGTGATCGGGCCGACCCGGCTCAATTACGCGCGGGTGATCCCGATGGTGGATTACACGGCGAAACTGGTCGGGCGGATGCTGGGTGGCCCCTGAACCGCGGCGCCTGGTCTCGAAAAATGCTGCCGCGACGCGGGATCGCTTGATTTTTCGGTGCCGAACCCTGATATCCCCGGCAATCGTTGAAAACCCGACCAGAAGCGCAAAAGCGATCGAGAGCGATGACCGACAATAAAGCCGGCAAGTCGGCCAATATGGCCGCCAGCATGGACCCCCACGAGCACGGGGTCGCCGCGGAGTCTCCGGAGACTGCCCCGCAGCAGGATGGTGCCCCGGAGATGGTGCCGGCCGAGCAGGTGAAGGCGGCGCTGGACGCAGCGGCGGATTTCAAGGACCGGCTGCTGCGCACGCTCGCCGACATGGAAAATCTGCGCAAGCGCACCGAGCGCGATGTCGCCGAGGCGCGCCTCTACGGCATCACCGGCTTTGCTCGCGATGTGCTGCAGGTTGCCGACAATATGCACCGCGCGCTCGACCATATCGGCGATCAGTTGCGTTCCAGCGTTGATCCGACCGTGAAGTCGCTGGTGGAGGGTGTCGATCTCACCGAGCGTGAGCTGGTGAAGGTACTGGAGAAGCATGGGGTCAAGATGTTCTCGCCGCTCGGCGAGAAGTTCGACCCCAACCTGCATCAGGCGATGTTCGAGATGCCGGGCTCCGGCTATCCGAACGGCCACGTCGCCCAGGTGATCCAGTCCGGCTACATGATCGGCGAGCGCGTGCTGCGGCCGGCGATGGTCGCCGTGGCGAAGGGCGAGAAAGCACCGACGGTCGATACGACCGCGTGATTTTTCGAGCTGATTTTTCTGTCTGATCCGCTAGCGCGGCTGGATGCCGTCGCGCACGGCGCGAAAGCGCGGAAACGCCGCATCCCAGTCCTGCTTCGGCGCGGCGGCGATGATGCGCATGAAGCCGCCCTCGCTGAACCGCATCCACTGCACCACGCGCAGTTCGGTGCCGGATGGCGGATCCTTCGCCTCGGCGCGCACCTCGATCACCGGCTGGTTGCGCAGGCGGATGGTTTCCGTGGTTTGGATCCGCAACTCCGGCAGGCCGAAATTCCGCAGCATGTCCCGCGCGATCGACTGACGGTCGGACGGATTGCTTGCCGTCTGCGTCCCGAAACTGAGCAGCAGTGTCGGCTGCTCCGGGCTCTGGTCCTTCGGTCCGTCGGTCAGCAGCACGCCCAGCGTCGGATGAACCCGCACCACGCGGAAGCCCGCGAGGTCCGAGAGCTTCATCGGCATCAGGTTGAGCTGTTCCTCGACCGGCGCTGGCCGAAACGTCACGCTTGCTAGCGTCTCGCGGATTTTCGCCTCCGGATAGGCGGCGGCGGCTTCGCTCGGCACGTCGAAGGTGACGAGCGCCGTCGGCTCGCCGGCCACGGCGCGACCCAGCAGCACCCATTTACGCAAGGTTTTGCCGCCCGTTTTGACCTCAACCTGCGCCAGATAACCGAGACCCGCGTCGAATCCGAAGGATTCCCGCTTGATCAGCGTAACGTTCGGCTCGTTGGCCGCGAACAGGCCGCGCTCGATCTGTTCGTAGGCGGGGCCGGGCAGCTCCAGCACCGTCAGGGTCGCGCCGTTGCGGCCGTCCTGAAAGCGGGCACCCACGGCATCAGGGGCCATGCCGACCGGTGGTGTGATACCGACCCGCGAGCCGGGCGGGAAAACCGGATTGGCGCTGGCTCCGCAGGCTGCGCCCAGGGCAAGTCCGCCGACCAGGCAGGCCAGGACGCCCGCCCGCACATAAGCCCGAACCAGACCTGAAAATCGCAGCATGACCGCTCCTTCGTTCGTCCCTTCCCTACGCGCCGCCGCCGGCGGCGGCAATGCGAGGCTGGACAGGGCCGCGCCTCGCGGATTCGTGACAATCCGTCTTGCGGCACTCCGCCCCTCTCCTATATGAGCCGTAACGCCGTTCAATGCGGCGAAAACGTGAATCCAGGGGGCCGGTTAGGGGGCTTTTCGGGGACGATCCCCGGAGGGCAATTCGGACGCTGATTGGTCCGGCCGGCCTGCCGTAATCGAGAGGACAAATTCATGGGCAAGGTCATCGGTATCGACCTCGGCACCACCAATTCTTGCGTTGCCGTGATGGAAGGCAAGACGCCGCGAGTCATCGAGAACGCGGAAGGTGCACGGACCACACCCTCGATCGTCGCCTTCACGGACGACGGCGAGCGGCTCGTCGGCCAGCCGGCCAAGCGCCAGGCGGTCACCAATCCGGAAAACACCATCTTCGCCGTGAAGCGGCTGATCGGCCGCCGCTACGACGATCCGATGGTCGAAAAGGACAAGAAACTCGTCCCCTACAAGATCGCGAAAGCCGGCAACGGCGACGCGTGGGTCGAGGCGCGTGGCGAGACCTATTCGCCGTCGCAGATTTCCGCCTTCATCCTGCAGAAGATGAAAGAGACCGCGGAAGCCAATCTCGGCACCAAGGTCGATCAGGCGGTCATCACCGTTCCCGCTTATTTCAACGACGCGCAACGTCAGGCCACCAAGGACGCCGGCAAGATCGCCGGCCTTGAAGTGCTGCGCATCATCAACGAGCCGACCGCGGCGGCGCTCGCTTACGGTCTCGACAAGGCCAAGCAGGGCGTCATCGCCGTCTACGACCTCGGCGGCGGCACCTTCGACATCTCGATCCTCGAGATTGGCGACGGCGTGTTTGAAGTGAAGTCCACGAACGGTGACACGTTCCTGGGCGGCGAAGACTTCGACATGCGTCTCGTCAGCTATCTCGCCGACGAGTTCAAGAAGGAACAGGGCATCGACCTGCGCAAGGACAAACTCGCGCTGCAGCGGCTGAAGGAAGCCGCGGAAAAGGCGAAGATCGAGCTGTCGTCGACGACGCAGACCGAGATCAACCTGCCGTTCATCACCGCCGATGCGTCCGGTCCGAAGCATCTGACGATGAAACTCACCCGCGCCAAGTTCGAGGCGCTGGTCGACGACCTCGTGCAGAAGACCATGGAGCCGTGCAAGCAGGCGCTCAAGGACGCCGGCGTGACCGCGGCCGAGATCAGCGAAGTGGTGCTGGTCGGCGGCATGACGCGCATGCCGAAGGTCCAGGAAGTCGTGAAGCAGTTGTTTGGCAAGGAGCCGCACAAGGGCGTCAACCCGGATGAAGTGGTCGCCGTCGGCGCCGCGATCCAGGCGGGCGTGCTCGCCGGCGACGTCAAGGACGTGCTGCTGCTCGACGTGACGCCGCTGTCGCTCGGCATCGAAACGCTGGGTGGCGTGTTCACCCGGTTGATCGATCGCAACACGACGATCCCGACCAAAAAGAGCCAGGTGTTCTCCACGGCGGAAGACAGCCAGAGCGCGGTGACGATCCGCGTGTTCCAGGGCGAACGCGAAATGGCGGCGGACAACAAGCTGCTTGGTCAGTTCGACCTGGTCGGCATTCCGCCGGCGCCACGTGGCGTGCCGCAGATCGAGGTCGCGTTCGACATCGACGCCAACGGCATCGTCAACGTCCATGCCAAGGACAAAGGCACCGGCAAGGAGCAGCAAATCCGCATCCAGGCATCCGGCGGTCTGTCGGAAGCCGACATCGAGAAGATGGTCAAGGACGCGGAGGCGCATGCCGACGAGGACAAGAAGCGCAAGGCCGCGGTGGAAGCCAAGAACCACGGCGAGGCGCTGGTCCATTCGACCGAGAAGGCGCTCTCCGAGCACGGCTCGAAGATCGGCGACGCCGATCGCTCCGCGATCGAGAATGCCATCGCCGACCTGAAGGAAGCGCTCAAGGGCGACGACGCGGATGCCATCGCGCAGAAGACCAACACGCTTGCGCAGGCGTCGATGAAGCTCGGCGAGGCGATGTACAAGCAGCAGACCGAAGCGGGCGCCGCCGGTGGCGACGCCGCGGCCGGTCAGCCGAAGGATGATGTTGTCGACGCGGAGTTTACCGAGGTCGACGACAAGAACGACAAGAAGTCGGCGTAAGAGCCGGAGAATGATGATGGCCCTCATCCTGAGGAGCATTGCGAAGCAATGCGTCTCGAAGGATGGGGGCTTTCGTTTTCAGGGGGCGAACAAAACCTCACCCGTACCTGGGGCAGGGTTTTGTTTTTGCGGCGATAAAAGCTGATGTCGAAGCGCGATTACTATGAGGTGCTGGGTGTGACGCGCACCTGCACCGAAATCGAATTGAAAACCGCCTTCCGCAAGGCGGCGATGCAGCATCATCCCGACCGCAATCCCGGCGACAAGGATTGCGAGATCCGCTTCAAGGAATGCAACGAAGCCTACGAAGTCCTGAAAGATTCGGACAAGCGCGCGGCATACGACCGGTTCGGTCACGCGGCGTTCGAGCATGGCGGCATGGGTGGCGGGATGGGCGCGGGCTTCGGCGCCGACTTCGGCTCGACCTTCTCCGATATCTTTGAGGATCTGTTCGGTATGGGCGGCGGTCGCCGGGGCGGCCGTTCCTCCGGCCGCGAGCGCGGCTCCGATCTCCGTTACAACATGGAGATCACGCTCGACGATGCCTTCACCGGCAAGACCGCGCAGGTGCGCATCCCGACCTCGGTGACCTGCGAGACCTGCTCCGGCACCGGCGCCAAGGCGGGCACCAAGCCGCGCACTTGTCCGCATTGCAACGGTCAGGGCACGGTGCGCCACGCTCAAGGCTTCTTCACGCTGGAACGCACCTGCACGGCCTGTCAGGGCCGTGGTCAGGTGATCGAGAATCCGTGTCCGAATTGCTCGGGCGCGGGCCGCGTCACGCGCGAGCGCACGCTGTCGGTGAACATTCCGGCTGGCGTCGAGGATGGCACCCGCATCCGCCTCGCCGGCGAAGGCGAGGCTGGCACGCGCGGTGGGCCGGCGGGCGATCTCTATATTTTCCTGTCGGTCGCCGCGCATCCGTTCTTCCAGCGCGACGGCGCCGATCTGCATTGCCGCGTGCCGATCTCCATGGTGACGGCGGCGCTCGGCGGCTCCATCGAGGTGCCGGCGATCGACGGCAGCGATGCGACGGTGAAAGTCGTTGCGGGAAGCCAGAGCGGCGTGCGGCTGTGCCTGTCAGGCCGTGGCATGCCGGTGCTGCGCTCCAAGCGCAACGGCGACCTCTATGTGCAGGTTGTGGTCGAGACGCCGCAGAACCTGACCAAGCGCCAGCGTGAACTGCTCGCCGAATTCGACCAGTTGTCATCTGACACGACGCAGCCGGAATCCACCGGATTCCTGAGCAAGGTCAAGGAGTTCCTAGATGGCCTCGGGCAGCGTGCGGCGGACAAGTAACGGCACGGCCTTGACCGTGTCAGGCCGCCGCAGTACGCCTGAAGGGTCAGCGGCCCGCTCCGCCGCGTCCCTCGTGCCAGTCAGTTCGATGCCCAATCCGATGCCGTTGCACCCCGTTGCCACCCGCGTCGCGAAAAAGGGCCTCTTGGACAAGGTGCTGCGCTTCGACGACGAGGTGCATTTCCTCAAATCCTGGATCGAGAAGCCGCTGGCCACCGGGGCGGTGATGCCGTCCGGCCGCATCCTGGCGCGGACGATGGCGCGTTATGTCGATCCGACCCAGGACGGCCCGGTGATCGAGCTTGGGCCCGGCACCGGCCCGGTGACCGAGGCGCTGGTGCGTCACGGCGTCGAGCCGCGCCGTCTGGTGCTTGTTGAATTCAATCCGACTTTCTGCCGCCTGCTGCGCACGCGCTATCCGGAAGCCACCGTGGTGCAGGGCGACGCCTACCGGCTGCGCCCGCTGCTGTCGTCGCTGATGAAGGAGCCGGCCGCCGCGCTGGTGTCGAGCCTGCCGCTGATGACCAAGCCGCTGCGTACCCGCGTGCGGCTGATCTCCGACGCGCTGCATCTGATGGCACCGCATGCGCCATTCGTGCAGTTCACCTACGCGATGGTAACACCGATCCCGAAGGCGACCAGCAGCATCACCGTGCATGCGTCCGACCTGGTCTGGGCCAATGTGCCGCCCGCCCGCGTCTGGGTCTATCGCGGCCGCTGATCGGGTTTTCTTCCGCCTTGCCGACGCGATGCCGTTTGGCAAAAAGCCGGGCATGACGGGCTGGGTTATCGCGTGCAGTATGCTAGGAGCACGCGCGAGGTGACCATGCCTGAACCGAAAATCCTGGTGTTTGCCGGCTCGATCCGCACCGGCTCGTTCAATGCGCGGCTGGCGGCGCTGGCGGTGAAGGAATTCGCGCTGGCGGAAGCGGATGTCACCCGCATCTCGCTGCAGGATTATCCGCTGCCCCTTTACGACAACGACCTCGAGGTCAATTCCGGCTTTCCCGAAAATGCCGTGAAGCTCAAGCGCATGTTCATGGCGCATCAGGGCATCTTCATCGTCAGTCCGGAATACAACGCCTCGGTGACGCCGCTCCTGAAGAACGCCATCGACTGGGTGTCGCGGGTGCGCGAGCGCGACGAGGCGCCGCTCGCCGCCTATCGCGACCGCGTGTTCGCCTTCGGCTCGGCTTCGCCGGGGCCTTATGGCGGGCAGCGCTCGCTGCTCGCATTGCGTCAGGTGCTGGCGGTCGGCTGCGGCGCGCTGGTACTGCCGGAGCATATTTCCGTGCCGCATGCCGACAAGGCATTCAACGACATGGATGAACTCACCGATCCGCGCGCCATGAAGGCGCTGAAAACCGCCGTGCAGCGGCTGATCGCCGTCGCGCGCGCTCTGACGTAAGGAGACAGACGACGTGGATGCGAGAGACCGGCTGATCATCGCGCTCGACGTGCCGACGGTAGCGCAGGCCGAAGCGACCGTTGCGCGCATCGGCGATGCCGCGTGCTTCTACAAGGTCGGCTATCAGCTCGCCTTCGCCGGCGGGCTCGATTTCGCGCGTGCGCTGATCGCGGCGCGACATAAGGTCTTTATCGATCTCAAGCTGCACGACATCGGCAACACCGTGGCGAAGGGCGTCGAGAACATCGCCAAGCTCGGCGCGACATTCCTCACCGTGCATGCCTATCCGCAAACCATGCAGGCGGCGGTCGAGGCCGCGCGCGGCTCGAGCCTGAAGATCCTCGCCGTGACCGTGCTCACGTCCTACGACGACAACGATCTCGCTGCTGCCGGGTACAAGAGTGGCGTGCGCGAGACGGTGCTGCTGCGCGCGAAGCAGGCGCGCGATCTCGGCATCCATGGCCTCGTCTGTTCGGCGGAAGAGGCGGCGGCTTTGCGCCCGGTGATCGGCACCGACATCGCGCTGGTGACGCCGGGCATTCGCCCCGCCGGCGCAGCGAGCGGCGATCAGAAGCGCATCATGACGCCGCAGAAGGCGATCGCGGCCGGTGCCGATCATCTCGTGGTCGGCCGGCCGATCGTCGAGGCGGCCGATCCGCGCGCTGCTGCCGCCGCCATCGTTGCCGAAATCCGCGACGCCGGCTGAAGCAACAACATGACAGGGAGAGACGGATGGCAAAGAAAGGCTATTGGATCGCGCGGCTGAGCATTCACGATCAGGCCGCGTATGATGCTTACCGCGACCGCAACGGCGCGGTGTTTGCCGCGCATGGCGGCCGTTTCCTGGTGCGCGGCGGCCCGTTCGAGGTCGCATTCGGCGACGCCCGCAAACATAATGTGGTGCTGGAATTCCCGAGCTACGAGGCGGCGAAGACCTGTTTCCATTCCGAGGCGTACCAGGCCATATCCAAGGATCTGAAACGCGGCGCCGAGGTCGACCTGATCATCATTGAAGGTTACGACGGGGCGTGAACCGCTTTGCGCGGTCCGCTGGTCCGGCTATAGGCACGGTAAAGAAAAGCGAGAAGTGCGATGGCACAGATGCGGTTGATCGTGACCGGCGCCGGCGGACGGATGGGCCGCGCTTTGGTTAAGGCGATCTCGGAGAATGACAAGCTGGCGCTGGCCGGTGCGCTTGACGATGCGCGCTCGCCGCTGCTCGGTCAGGATTCCGGCACGCTCGCCGGTCTGCCGGCCAACGGGATCAAGCTGACCGGTGATGCGGCTGCGCTGATGGACAAGGCCGATGGACTTGTCGATTTCACCGCGCCGGCGGCGACGGTGGCCTATGCCGCGCTTGCCGCGCAGCGCGGCCTCGTCCACATCATCGGCACCACGGGTCTGTCCAGCGATGACGAGGCGCGCATCGTCGAGGCTGGGAAACAAGCGGTGATCGTCAAGTCCGGCAATATGAGCCTCGGCGTCAATCTCCTCGCGGCGGTGGTCAAGCGCGTGGCGCGCACGCTCGACGAGGACTTCGACATCGAAGTGGTCGAGATGCACCACAACAAGAAAGTCGATGCGCCGTCCGGCACCGCGCTGTTGCTTGGCGAGGCGGCGGCGGAAGGCCGCGGCATCACGCTCGCGCAACATTCCGAACGCGGCCGCGATGGTCATACCGGCGCGCGCGAACGCGGCGCCATCGGCTTCGCCTCGCTGCGCGGCGGCACGGTGGTCGGCGAGCACAATGTGATCTTCGCCGGCCCGACCGAGCGCATCGAGCTGGCGCACAAGGCCGACGACCGGATGATTTTCGCGCGCGGCGCGTTGAAGGCCGCGCTGTGGGCGCATGGACGGAAGCAGGGGCAGAAGCCCGGCGTCTATTCCATGCTGGATGTTCTCGACCTGAAGGATTTCTGACGATGAGCGATCGGTTGCTGGTTCTGGTGCGTCACGGCCAGAGCGAATGGAATCTGCAGAACCTGTTTACTGGCTGGAAAGACCCCGGCCTGACCGAGAAGGGTGTCGCCGAAGCGAAAGCTGCCGGCCAACGGCTCAAGGCGCTCAGCTTGCAGTTCGACGTCGGCTTCACCTCGTCGCTGTCGCGGGCGCAGCGCACGCTCGATCTCATCCTCGCTGAACTCGGCCAGAGCAAATTGCCGATCACCCGTGATTCTGCGCTCAACGAGCGCGACTACGGCGATCTGTCGGGGTTGAACAAGGACGATGCGCGCAAGAAGTGGGGCGAGGAGCAGGTGCATATCTGGCGCCGCTCCTATGACATCGCGCCGCCCGGTGGCGAGAGCCTGCGCGATACGCTGGCGCGTACGCTGCCCTATTACGTCCAGAACATCCTGCCGCGCGTGCTGCGCGGTGAACGGGTGATCGTCGCCGCTCATGGCAATTCCCTGCGCGCATTGGTGATGGTGCTCGACCGGCTGTCGCCGGAGCAGATCCTCAAGCGCGAACTGGCGACCGGCGTGCCGCTGGTCTATCGGCTCAACGCCGACGCCACCGTGGCGGACCTCAAAGAACTGGCGGCGTGATCGACGCCCGCGCCACGGTCGAAAAGCTGTGGCGCGCGGCGCGCCTCGATCCGGCTGCGCTCGATCATCTGACACTGACCGGCGCGGAGCCAGTGCTGCCATCGTCCTTCGCCGTCGGAACGGCGATGCAGGCAAGCGTCGCGGCATCGGCGCTCGCGGCGGCGGAATGCTGGCGGGCGCGCAGCGGTGAAACGCAACAGGTCACGGTCGATATGCGCGCCGCTGCGATTGCCGCGCGCAGCGAACGCTATCTGACCGTCGATGGCGGCCCGGCGCCGGAATTGTGGGACACAATCGCCGGCGCTTATCGTTGCGGCGATGGGCGCTGGGTGCGGCTGCATACCAATTTCCCGCATCACCGTGACGGCGTGTTGAACATCCTCGGCTGCGCCTATGACAAGGCAGCGGTCGCTGACGCTTTGCAACGCTGGACTGCGTTCGATTTCGAGTCCGCTTGCGCCGAGGCCGGTCTTGTGGTGGCGGCAATGCGCAGCTTTGCCGAATGGGACGCACATCCGCAGGGTGAGGTCATCGCGGCGCTGCCGCTGTTCGATATCACGCGGATCGGCGACGCGCCGCCCGCGCGGTGGCCGGCGGGAGAGCGTCCGCTCGCCGGCCTTCGCGTGCTCGATCTCACGCGGATCATCGCCGGGCCGGTGTGCGGGCTGACGCTCGCGGCGCACGGCGCCGACGTGATGCTGGTAACGTCGCCGAACCTGCCGTCGATCGCGCCGCTGGTCATCGACACCGGCCGCGGCAAGCTGTCGGTATCGCTCGACCTCACACAGGCGGACGATCGTGCGATCTTCGAGACACTGCTGCGCGATGTGGACGTGGTGGTGCAGGGCTATCGCCCCGGCGGCCTCGCCACGCTCGGCTATGGCGCCGACGATCTCGCGCGCCTGCGACCCGGCATCGTGTCGGTGTCGCTGTCGGCCTACAGCCATGCAGGGCCATGGGCGTCGCGTCGCGGCTTCGATTCACTGGTACAGACCGCGACGGGTTTCAATGATGCGGAGGCGAAAGCTGCCGGCAGCGATGCGCCGAAGCCGTTGCCCGCGCAGATCCTCGATCATGCAACCGGCTATCTGATGGCGTTTGCCACCATGGCGGCGTTGCTGCGCCGTGCGCGCGAGGGCGGAAGCTGGCAGGTGCGATTGTCGCTGGTGCAGACCGGGCACTGGCTGCGCGGTCTCGGCCGGATCGACGGTCTTGCCTGTCCCGATCCGTCGCGCGAGGACGTGAGCGACATGCTGGTGGAGATGCCGTCCGGTTTCGGCAATCTGTCGGTGGTCCGGCACCCGGCGGAGTTGCCGCTGACACCGCCACGGTGGGATCGGCCGTCGGTGCCGCTCGGCACCGACGCACCGGTCTGGCCTGCAAACTAACTTGCGATCTTGCCCGCTTCCCAGCCGAGCATGGCGCGCTTGCGCGTCAGGCCCCAGTGATAGCCGGTGATTGCGCCGCTCTTGCCGAGCACGCGATGGCACGGCACCACGAAGCTGATCGGATTCTTGCCGACGGCGGCGCCGACCGCGCGCGAGGCTTTCGGCGATTTGATCTTCGCCGCGATGTCCGAATAGGTCGTCGCGCGGCCCATCGGGATCGTCAGCAGCGTTTCCCACACGCGCAGCTCGAAGTCGGTGCCGATCAGCACGACGCGCAGCGGCTGCTCGGCGCACCACTGGGCCTGATCGAAAATGCGCTGCGCGATCGGTGCCGTCATGGCGCGATCCTCGACATAGGTCGCCTTCGGCCAGCGCCGGGTCATGTCGGCGAGCGCGGCGCGCTCCTCGCCCGGATCGGCGAACGCAAGTCCCGCCAGCCCGCGCGGCGTGGCGATCACCAGCGCGATGCCGAACGGCGAGGGATGGAAGCCATAACTCAGCGTCAGACCTTCGCCGCCGGCTTTCCATTCGCCGGGCGACATCGCTTCATGCGCGACGAACAGATCGTGCAGCCGGCCCGGCCCCGACAGGCCTACCTCATAGGCGGCATCGAGCACGCTGGCGGAATCCCGCAGCAGCAGGCGTGCGTGATCGAGCGTGATCGCTTGCAGAAAATCCTTGGGCGTCAGCCCGGCCCAGCGGCGAAAAAGATGATGAAGTTCGGTCGGCGTGACGCCGGCCGCTGCGGCGATGGCGTCGATCTCCGGCTGCGCCCGCCAGCGTTCGGAGATGAAGGCAATGGCGCGGCGCACGATGTCGTAGTCGGTCTCGGCGGTCTTGACCGGCTGCTGCGCTGCGAGGGCGGAAGCGAACGATGGGTTCTGGGTCATGGTGTTCAGCATGATCCCGATTTAGGGCCGGCGGGCGGGCGTCGCCACCCGATTTCTGAACCGGCTTCCCGGACCGGTCATGGCAGCACGGTCCTGGTCGGGCCGCGTTTCGCCTCGCCGAGCGCGGCGCCCAGAGCCTTGGCGAAGCTGGCTTTTTCGTCCGGGCCGAGCAGGGTGGCGATCGGCAGCGCGCGCCCACGGGTGACCAGCAGCAGCTTCTCCATGCCGTAGTCGGCGTGGGTCACGGTTTCCAGCCGGACCCACAGCGGGTTGAGCGTCCATTCGCGCACGCGGCCGTGATGGGTGACCTTGCGGACTTTCAATTCGGTGGCGGTGACGGTGACTTCCTCATAGGCCGCCGCGGCGCGATAATTGATCCGGAAGGCGAGATAGAGCAGCAGCACGTCGAGGCCGAAGAATCCGAACACCGGCCAGGCGCCCATCAGCAGGAACGCCATGCCGGCGACGAAGCTGACGCCGCCGAACAGCAGCATCACGATCAGGAACCCGGCCCGGCCCAGCGACCGATGCGGCGTCAGCAGCGCCGCAAAAATCGGTGCATCGCCGTCCTGAGCCATCGTGTTGTCGGCACTCATCCCGGTAATCTATATCGGAACCATGGCAAAACCAGCGACCGGTAAAAAGAAACGCGCGGCCAAAGCCGCCACAACGAAGATGCGGCTCGCCAAAGCCAGAGCCGGCAAAGCGGCCACACTGAAGCCGCCGGCGCAGCAGGCCAAAGCCGATGCCAAGGCGATGCACGGCGATATCCCGCGCTGGACCGATGCGGAGATTGACGAGGCGTTCCGCCGCTTCGCCGCGCGCGAACCGCACCCCAAGGGAGAACTGCATCATACCAATGCGTTCACGCTGCTGGTCGCGGTGGTGCTGTCGGCGCAGGCGACCGACGCTGGCGTCAACAAGGCGACGCCCGGATTGTTCGCTGCCGCCGACACGCCTGAGAAGATGGCGAAGCTCGGCGAAGACCGCATCCGCGAGCTGATCAAGACCATCGGGCTCTATCGCACCAAGGCGAAGAACGTCGCGGCGCTGGCGACCATGCTGGTCGAGCAGCATCACGGCAAAGTGCCGCGCTCGCGCGAGGAACTGGAGGCATTGCCTGGCGTCGGCCGCAAGACCGCCAATGTGGTGCTGAACATCGCGTTCGGCGAACCGACCATGGCGGTCGATACCCACATCTTTCGCATTGGTAACCGCACCGGCATGGCACCGGGCAAAAATCCGCGCGAGGTCGAGGACGAGCTGGTGGCGCGTATTCCGGCGAAGTACATGCAGCATGCGCATCACTGGCTGATTTTACACGGGCGCTATACCTGCCTCGCGCGCAAGCCGCTGTGCGAGCGCTGCATCATCGCCGATCTGTGCAAGTGGCCGGCGAAGACGGTTGCGGCGTGACGCGCGCTGCTCCCGCCGTCATGGTTAGATTTGGCAGAGTAACATCGAACTCTCGCTTCTAGCGTCCGGGTTTTGCAAATCTTGTGATTGAGGTCGCCCGCCGCGAGCGGCTGGTCGGCAATAGGACACAACTTCACGACGGAGCAACCCGGCAGTCTGACTGGCGCTGTCGCCACAGGTGAAAGGTGCCGTGGACGGCCTGCGTCTTTCGGAACATCGAACCGGGTGGGAACGCTCACCTCAGCATTCAAAAACCGGATTATTTCTGCATTTCCGCTGTCGCGCCCGGTATTGGCTTGGAATTTGCAGGTCATATGGCCAAAGCGGCGCCGATCATGGCGACCGGTCAATCAGTAGCGGCCATGGCGCAACGTCTCAAGATCGCGATCGTCGATGAAAATCCGATCCGGGCGGCCATCCTGGATGAAGGGCTGCGGGAAGCCGGCTTTCTCGACGTGATCTGGATCGAGCAAACCAGGCACTTGCTCAAGCGCGTCTATGAAATCGACCCCGACGTCATCCTGATCGATCTCGCCAACCCGAGCCGTGACGTGCTGGAGCAGATGTTTCAGGTCAGCCGCATCGTCAAGCGCCCGATCGCGATGTTCGTCGACCAGAGCGATGCCGCCTCGATTCAGGCGTCGGTCGATGCCGGCATTTCGGCTTATATCGTCGACGGTCTCAAGAAGGAGAGGATGAAATACATCCTCGATCTTTGTATTTCGCGATTCAACGCCTTCACAAAATTGCAGGACGATCTCGAGAACGCGAAAACCGCGCTTGAGGATCGCAAGATCATTGATCGCGCCAAAGGCATCCTGATGAAGGCCAAATCGATCAGCGAGGATCAGGCATACGTCTTGCTGCGACAGACGGCGATGAATGAAAAGAAAAAAATCGCCGATATCGCTCAGTCGGTGGTGACGGCAGCGGAGATTTTGAAATGACTGCGACCCTTCAACCGCTACGGATCGGGTTCATTCCGCTCGCCGATGCCACAGCTCTGTTGATTGCCGTCGACAAAGGCTTCTGCGCGGACGAGGGGCTTGCGATCGAGCTTGTCCGAGAGGTGTCGTGGTCGAATGTTCGGGACAAGCTGAATATCGGGCTGTTCGACGCCGCGCACCTGATCGCGCCGGTGGCGATCGCGTCGGCACTCGGCCTCGGACATGTCAAGGTGCCGATCATCGCGCCGTTCGGTCTCGGCGTGAACGGCAACGCGATCACCATATCGCCGGCGTTACAGCGTGCTTTGTCAATCGTCGCCGATGGTGATCTGCGCGATCCGCTGGTCTCGGCGCGCGCCCTGGCAAAGGTGGTCGCGGCCCGCAAGGCCAAAGGCGACGAGCCGCTGACGCTCGGCATGACGTTTCCGTTCTCGACCCACAACTACCATCTGCGTTACTGGATGGCGGCGGGTGGCGTCGATCCCGACGAGGATGTACGGCTGGTTGTCTTGCCGCCGCCCTACATGGTCGAGAGTCTCGAGAACGGACATGTCGATGGATTTTGTGTCGGCGCACCGTGGAATTCGGTTGCCGTCGATCTCGGTATCGGCGTGATCCTGCATTTCGTTTCCGACATCTTCAGTCGTGCCGCAGAAAAGTTTCTGGCGGTGCGCCAAAGCTGGGCAGACGAACATCCGGAAACCTTGCTGCGGCTGGTGCGGGCGCATATCCGCGCCGCCGCTTTCGTCGAGCAGCCGGAGAATCATCGCGAGGCGGCGGAGCTGCTGGCGCGGCCCGATCGTATCGGCGTCTCGCCGGAGGTGATCCTGCGCACGCTGGAGGGACGACTGAAAGTGAATCAAGCCGGAGACATCAGGACGGGAAAGAATTATCTGCTGGTCGGTCGCGAAGGCGCGGCGCGACCCGATCCGGCGCAAGCCGCATGGTTGTATGCGCAGATGGTGCGATGGGGGCAGGCGCCGTTCGACCGCGCTCATGCAGCGGTCGCGGCCGCAGTGTGCCGGCCGGACATTTATGATGCGGCGGCAGGTCATGCGGGCTCTTCGTTCGCTTTGCCCGATACCGTAGGTGCCTTCGATGATGCGGCGTTCGACCCTGACGATATCGAGGCTTATCTCGGGTCGTTGCGGATCCGGCGTTGATCGGCCTGTTTTGCTGCATTGCACAGTTTTTCGCCAGAGTGCGCGTGATGTCGGCTGGCGCGCCGCCACGTCCCGCATGGATGGGAAAATGCTAACTCTTTGAAAAATATCGATTTTCTCTTCGGCCGGGAATTGGCACGAAGCTTGTATTGAAGAGGTCGGCGCAAAAAAAGCGCCACGTCCATCAAGGACCGACAGCAACGCCGCTGTCCCGAGCAAATCCCTCCGCGCGCATGCGCGGGGATGGCTTGGGGGCGGCTTTTTTGTGGGCAGTCATCAACGTGGACGCGCGGCGAGGCCGGATTTCATTGTTCAGAAAAAGAGCACACCGATGACCGACAAGATCAAAGCCGAACCGGGTAAAGGGATCGACCGCCGCGCATTCCTGAAGGCAAGCGCAAGCACCACGGCGCTGTTCGGGGCCATCAGCGCGCAGTTTCCCTTCGGCGTTCACACGGCGCTGGCGGCGGGGCCTGAAACCACCAAGGCCAATCTCGGCTTCATTGCGCTGACCGACGCGGCGCCGCTGTTCGTCGCCAAGGAAAAGGGCATCTTCGCCAAATATGGAATGCCCGATGTCGAGGTGCAGAAGCAGGCATCGTGGGGTGCGACGCGCGACAACCTCGTGCTCGGCTCCGAAGGCAACGGTATCGATGGCGCGCACATCCTGACGCCGATGCCGTATCTCATCTCCGCCGGCAAAGTGACGCAGAACAACGTGCCGACGCCGATGTACATCCTGGCGCGGCTCAATCTGAACGGCCAGTGCATCTCCGTCGGCAAAGAGTATAGCGACATCAAGGTCGGCGTCGACACGACACAGTTCAAGGCGGCGCTTGAGAAGAAGAAGGCATCCGGCAAGTCGATCAAGGCGGCAATGACATTCCCGGGCGGCACCCACGATCTGTGGATCCGCTATTGGCTCGCCGCCGGCGGCATCGATCCCGACAAGGATATCGAAACGATCGTCGTTCCGCCCGCGCAGATGGTGGCCAACATGAAAGTCGGCACCATGGATTGTTTTTGCGTTTGCGAGCCGTGGAACCTGCAACTGATTCATCAGCAGATCGGTTACACCGCGATCACTACCGGCGAGTTGTGGGACAAACATCCAGAAAAATCGTTCGGAATGCGCGCCGCCTATGTCGACAAAAATCCGAAAGCTGCGATGGCGTTGCTGATGGCGGTGATGGAAGCGCAGCAGTGGTGTGAGAAGATGGAAAATCGTGCAGAGGTCGCGGCCATCTGCGCCAAGCGTCAGTGGATCAATGTTCCGGTGAATGACGTCACCGATCGCATGAAGGGCAAGTTTGACTATGGCCTGCCGGGCAAGGTCGTGGAGATGAGCCCGCACATCATGCGCTACTGGAATGACTTCGCGTCTTATCCGTTCCAGAGCCACGATCTGTGGTTCATCACCGAGGACATGCGCTGGGGCAAGTTCGAACCGACCTATGATGCGAACGCGCTGATCGGCAAGGTCAATCGCGAGGACATGTGGCGCGAGGCGGCCAAGCAGCTCAACGTTCCCGCCGATCAGATCCCCACATCGAAATCGCGCGGCATCGAGAAGATGTTCGACGGCAAGGCGTTCGATCCCGCCAATCCCATGGCTTACCTCAAGGCGCTGTCCATCAAGCGCGTTGAAGCGTGATCCCGTGCGGGCGGCATTGTCGCTGCCCGGTCGCCCCGGCGGTCGGAGACCGCGCTCCCGGAGATTCCCTGTAATGACCATGCCTGCACTGAAAGCCGAAACAACCCTGCCGCTGCCGGCATCCGTCGCCACCGTGCACAACCTGACGGTTCGCCGGGCGCCGGCCATGGAGCGTTTCCTTGCGGAAGGAACGGCGATGGCTGGCCGCTTGCTGCCACCGGTGATCGTGATTTCCGGGCTGCTGCTGCTCTGGGAATTGCTGTGCGGCCATGCCGGCTCGAGCCTGCCGCCGCCATCGCAAGTGATCTCCGACACCTGGGAGCTGATCGTCGATCCGTTTTATGACCGCGGTGGTCTCGACAAGGGATTGTTCTGGCATATGTCCGCGAGCCTGCAGCGGGTGGGTCTCGGCTATGCCATGGCGGCGCTGGCCGGCGTCGCGCTGGGGACGCTGGTCGGGCAATCGACCTGGGCCATGCGCGGCCTCGATCCGATCTTTCAGGTGCTGCGCACCGTGCCGCCGCTGGCATGGCTGCCGCTGTCGCTCGCGGCGTTCCGTCAGGGCCATCCGGCGGCGATCTTCGTGATCTTCATCACCGCGATCTGGCCGATCATCATCAACACGGCGGTCGGCATCCGCAACATTCCGCAGGACTACCGCAACGTCGCGGCGGTGCTGCGGCTCAATCATCTTGAGTTCTTCTGGAAGATCATGGTGCCGTCGGCGGCGCCTTATATCTTCACAGGTTTACGCATCGGCATCGGCTTATCGTGGCTCGCCATCGTCGCGGCGGAAATGCTGATCGGCGGCGTCGGCATTGGCTTCTTCATCTGGGATGCGTGGAATTCCTCGCACATGAGCGAGATCATTCTGGCGCTGTTCTATGTCGGCATCACCGGCTTCATCCTCGACCGCATCGTCGCCGGCGTCGCCCACCTTGTCACCCGTGGCACCTCGGCGAGCTAAGGAGCACAGCATGACCGCCTATCTTCAGATCGATCATGTCGACAAGTCGTTCAAGCGCGGTTCGACCACCAGCGAGGTATTGAAGGACATCACCCTCACGATCGCGCGTGGTGAGTTTGTGTCGATCATCGGTCATTCCGGCTGCGGCAAGTCCACGCTGCTGAATATCGTCGCCGGTCTTCTGCCGGTGACGAGTGGGGCTGTGCTGCTGGAAGGAAAGGAAGTCAACGAACCGGGCCCTGACCGCGCGGTGGTGTTCCAGAACCATAGCCTGCTGCCGTGGCTCACCGTGTACGACAACGTCCGTATGGGCGTCGACAAGGTGTTTTCGCGCACCAAGTCGCGTGCCGAGCGCGATGCCTGGACGCTGCACAATCTTGATCTGGTGCAGATGACCCATGCGAAGGACAAGCGTCCGTCGGAAATCTCCGGTGGCATGAAACAGCGCGTCGGCATCGCTCGCGCACTCGCCATGGAGCCGAAGGTTCTACTGCTGGACGAGCCGTTTGGGGCTCTCGACGCGCTGACGCGGGCGCATCTTCAGGATTCGGTGATGTCGCTGCAGCAGAAGCTCGGCAACACCGTGCTGATGATCACGCACGACGTCGATGAGGCGGTGCTGCTGTCCGACCGGATCGTGATGATGACTAACGGTCCGTCGGCACGAATCGGCGAATTGCTCGACGTGCCGCTGCCGCGACCGCGCAAGCGGCTCGAAATGGCGACCAACGCCACCTATTTGAAGTGCCGCCAGCGCGTACTTGAATTCCTGTACGAGCGTCATCACTTCGTCGAAGCGGCATAATCGTCATGGGCGAGCCGCTGGTCGTCATCGGCAATGGAATGGCTGCGGCGCATTTTGTCGATGCGCTGACGCGCGCCGCGCTCGGCCGTTTCGCCATTGCCGTGGTGGGTGAGGAGCGGCAGCTTGCGTACAACCGCGTGCTGCTGTCGTCCGTGCTCGCCGGTGATGTCGCGCGTAACGAGATCGAGCTGCATCCGGCGCAGTGGTGGGTGGATCGTGGCGTGACGTTGCTCACGGGCCATCGCGCGGTGGCGATCGACACCGCCATCCGCCGTGTGCGGCTTGCCGGCGGCGCGACGCTTCCCTACCGGCATGTGGTGCTGGCGACAGGATCGCGACCCGCGCGACCGGCGATTCCCGGTATCGACCGGCCTGGTGTTCTGACCTTCCGCGACATGGCCGATATCGAGGCGCTATCCGTCGGGCCCGGATCGAAGGTCGTCGTGATCGGCGGTGGGCTTCTTGGCCTTGAAGCTGCCTATGGTCTGGCGAAGGCCGGCGCGCAGGTTGCGCTGGTGCATCTCATGGACCGGCTGATGGAGCGCCAGCTTGATGCGCGTGCGGCGGCGATGCTGCGCGATGCTGTTGAGGCGATCGGAGTCGACGTGCTGCTGCAGGCGCAAACGGCAAGGATCGAAGGCCGGCGTCGTGCCAATGCCGTCGTTCTTGCCGATGGTCGCGTGCTCGAAGCGGACAAAGTTGTCGTCGCGACCGGCATTTCGCCCAATGTCGATCTGGCATATGCGACCGGATTGTCGGTCGGCCGCGGCATCGTCGTCGACGACCATATGTGCACCAGTCACACCGGTATCAGCGCGATCGGTGAATGCGCCGAACATCGCGGCGTCTGCTATGGACTGGTCGAGCCGGCTTACGAGCAGGCCAGAGTGCTGGCGCGTCGTCTCGCCGGACACAATGCAAGCTATGCCGGCAGCATACTCTCAACCAATCTGAAGGTTTCCGGCGTGCATGTGTTCTCCGCCGGGGATTTTCTCGGTGCGCCGGGCACGGAGAGCATCGTCTACAGCGACGCCGGGCTGAAGCACTACAAGAAGTTCGTCATTGCGGAAGGCCGTCTGGTCGGCGCGGTGTTGTTCGGCGACACCGGCGATGCGCGCTGGTATCTCGATCTGATCAGGAACGGCACGCCGATCGAGGCGTTCCGCGACGATCTGGCATTCGGTCGCGCTCTGGCCGAACGCGTGGCGGCCTGACGCCATGTCCAGCGACTTCAGCAGCGAGCAGAAGCGCTACCTGGAAGGTTTCGTATCCGGATTGAGCGCGGCGCGGTCGCAACGCGCCGCCACATCTGCGCCGGGCGAGCCCTCCGGTCCCGATGCGATCCATCTGATCGCGCAGAACAAGGTGCTCGCCGCCGGCAAGAAGCTGAACGAGCAGGAGAAGATCAAGCGCGAGCAGCATCCGTTCGATGCTTATGAAAAACTCAAGGCGCAGGCGGTGGCCGACGAGGCGCCGAAGCCGGCCGACAATTTTCGCTGGCGCTATTACGGCATCTTCTATGTGGCGCCGGCACAGGATTCCTATATGTGCCGGCTTCGGATCGCCAACGGTATCCTCAATCATTGGCAGTTATATGAGCTGGCGCGGATCGCCGATGATTATGCCGGCGGTTACGCCCATGTGACGACACGGGCGAATTTTCAGATCCGCGAGATCGTGCCGCGCCACGCGGTCGAGGTGCTGGAGGCGATCCAGGATATCGGTTTGTGCTCGCGCGGCAGCGGCGCCGACAATATCCGCAATGTCACCGGTACGCCGACCGCCGGGATCGATCCGCAGGAACTGATCGACACGCGGCCCTATGCGCGTGAGTGGCATTTCCACATTCTCAACGACCGGGCGATGTACGGTCTGCCGCGCAAGTTCAATGTTGCGTTCGACGGCGCCGGCGTCATTCCGGTGCTGGAGGACACCAACGACATCGGCTTTCAGGCGGTAGAAGTTCGCGACGGTTTCGGCGTTGATCCGGGTGTCTGGTTCCGGCTCGCGCTCGGCGGCATCACCGGTCACAAGGACTTCGCCCGCGACACGGGCGTTATTGTCAGGCCGCGGGACGCGACCTGTGTGTCGGATGCGATCGTGCGCGTGTTCAGCGAACACGGCGACCGCACCAATCGCAACAAGGCCCGCCTCAAATATGTGCTCGATGCATGGGGCTTCGATAAATTCCTTGCCGCTGTTGAGGCCAAAATCGGTGCGCCGCTGGCGCGCGTGCCGGCCGCTGCCGTGCTGCCGCGCCGCGCCTATGATCGTGCGGCGCATATCGGCGTGCATCCGCAAAAGCAGCCGGGCCTATTCTGGATCGGCGTCGTTTTGCCGGTGGGCAAACTGACCACGGCACAAATGCGCGGTCTCGCAAGGATTTCCGCCGATCTGGGCGATGGCGATATCCGCCTGACCGTCTGGCAGAACCTGCTCATTTCCGGCGTGAGCAAAGAAAACGTCGCGCTGGCGGAGGCGGCGGTCGCGGCGCTGGATTTGTCCACCCACGCTACCGCATTGCGCGCCGGGCTGGTGGCCTGCACCGGCGCCACCGGCTGCCGGTTTGCCGGCGCCCATACCAAGGAAGATGCGGAGAAGATCGCCGCATGGTGTGAACCGCGTGTGGCGATGGATACGCCGATTAATATCCATCTCACCGGCTGCCACAACACCTGCGCGCAACACTATATCGGCGATATCGGGTTGATCGGCGCACGGGTGCCGGTGTCGGACGAAGGCGACACCGTCGATGGTTATCACGTTCACGTCGGCGGTGGCTTCGGCGCCGACGCGGGGATCGGCCGGGAATTGTTTCAGAACGTCAAGGCCGATGATGCGCCGCGGCTCATCGAAACAATCCTTAACACTTATCTCGTGCATCGTGCGACGCCGGAGGAAAACTTTGTCGCGTTTGCGCGCCGCCATGACGTTATCGCGCTGAGAAGTCTGATTGCAGCGGAGACGGCGGCATGACTCAGCACGCCGCGTCACCGTCGATTGAGCTTGTACCGGAAACAGCGCCGTTCACGCCGGAGCAGCGCTCGTGGCTCAACGGGTTTTTCGCTGGTCTGGTATCGCTCGACGGCGCCGGCATAACGGCGCTGTCTCGAGAGCAGAATGCGGCGCTGATGCCGCCGGCGCAGAACGAATTTGGCGACGCCGATGATGGCGAAGCGCCCTGGCACGACCCGTCATTGCCGCTCGCCGAGCGGCTGACGCTGGCGGAGGACCGCCCGGTCCGGCGCCGTTTGATGGCCGCGATGGCGCAGCAGGATTGTGGACAATGCGGGTACAGTTGCGAGGACTATTCCAACGCTCTGTTCCTGAAAACGGAAGCAAGGCTCAATCTCTGCGTGCCGGGCGGCAAGGAAACCGCTCGCACGCTGAAGGCGCTGGCGCTGGAGATCGATCAGCCCGCAGCGCCGAAGACGCCGATGGACAGTGCAACTGTTTCGGCTGTGACTTCCGTCGTCGCCGTTCCGCCGGTGATGGCGGCTGGACCCTCGCGCGAAACGCCCGCTGAGGTGCGGCTCGCGGCGCGCTATCGGCTCAACAGGCCTGGCTCCGACAAACAGACCTGGCATATTGATATCGATCTGTCGCAGAGCGGAATCGATTATCAGGCCGGCGATGCGTTCGGTGTGTTTCCGATCAACGATTCCGTGTTGGTCGATGGTGTCATCGCCACGCTCGGCGCGACGGCGGATACGCCGATCGGTGAATCGACGCTGCGCGAGGTGCTGACCGACAGCGTCTCGCTTGCGCCCGCGCCAGACAGCCTGTTCCAGTTGATGTCCTATATCAGTGGCGGCGAGTGCAAGAAGAAGCTGAAGGCGCTGGCGGCAGGAGACGATCCCGACGGCGATGCGGCGACACTCGATGTGCTCGCGGCGCTTGAGAAATTTCCCGACGTGCGGCCTGACCCGGAGGCATTTGTCGAGGCGCTGGAGCCGCTGCAACCGCGGCTCTATTCGATCTCGTCGTCGCCGAAGGCGAAGCCCGGCCACGTGTCGCTGACGATCGATGCGGTTCGCTATCGAATCAACGGCCGGGAGCGGCTCGGGGTCGCTTCGACCTGCTTTGCCGATCGGCTCGCGGTCGGCGATTTTGTGAAAGCTTATGTTCAGAAGGCGCATGCGTTCGCGCTGCCGGACGATCCATCCGTGCCGGTGATCATGATCGGCCCCGGCACCGGCGTGGCGCCATTCCGCGCTTTCTTGCAAGAGCGGATGGCGACGCGATCGCCCGGCTGCAACTGGCTATTTTTCGGCCATCAGCGGCGCGACTACGACTTCTTCTACGAGGATGAACTCGCGGCGATGAAAGCGTCGGGTTTGTTGACGCGCCTGTCTCTCGCCTGGTCGCGCGACGACGATCAGAAGTTCTATGTGCAGGACCGGATGCGCGAGGTTGGCGCCGAGCTGTGGAACTGGATCAAGGACGGCGCGCATATTTACGTCTGCGGCGACGCCAAGCGGATGGCGCGAGACGTTGAAGGCGCGCTGATCGAGATTGTCGCGACCCACAGCGCACGCTCGACCGAGGAGGCTATCGTCTTCGTCGGTGATCTGAAGAGGAAATCGCGCTATCAGCAGGACGTCTACTGATGAACGCGCCGCTGCAGACGCCGGCATCCGTCAAGACGACCTGTCCGTATTGCGGCGTCGGCTGCGGCGTGCTGGCGCGGCCGGACGGGCGTGGCGGCGCGATGATCGCGGGCGATCCCGATCATCCCGCGAATTTCGGCCGGTTGTGCTCTAAAGGTGCGGCGCTCGGCGACACGCTCGGTCTCAAGACCCGTCTGCTGCATCCGCTGGTGCGCAATGAACGAGGCGTGTTAAACCGGGCTTCGTGGGATGACGCGCTCGGAACAATCGCGGACGGCTTGCGTGATACGATTGAGCGCCATGGGCCGGATTCCGTTGCCTTCTATCTGTCCGGTCAGTTGCTGACCGAGGATTATTACGTCGCCAACAAGCTGATGAAAGGTTTCATCGGCTCGGCCAATGTCGACACCAATTCGCGGCTGTGCATGGCGTCGTCGGTGGCGGGTCATCGCCGGGTGTTCGGAGAGGATGTCGTACCCGGCTGTTATGCCGATTTCGACACCGCCGATCTGATCGTTCTGGTCGGCTCCAACGCGGCCTGGTGCCATCCGGTCCTCTACCAGCGAATCATCGCGAACAAGCGCGATCGCGGCGCGAAGCTCGTCGTCATCGATCCGCGGCGCACCGCGAGCGCCGAGGATGCGGATCTGTTCCTCGGCATCGCACCGGGTATGGATACGGTGTTGTTTTCCGGCTTGCTGGTGTTCCTTGCCGATCAGGGTGCGCTGGATCTCGACTATATCGCGGCGTATAGCGATGGCTTTGCGACTGCGCTTGCGCAGGCGCGCCGCCTCGCGCCGGATATGACAAGTGTTGCGGCGGCGACGAAGCTTGCGATCACCGATGTCGAGCAGTTCTTTCGGCTGTTTCAGGCGACACCGAAAATCGTCACCGCGTTCTCGCAGGGCGTGAACCAGTCCGCGCAAGGCACCGACAAGGTTGCGGCAATCATCCAGTGTCACCTGGCGACAGGCCGGATCGGCATGGAAGGCCAAACACCGTTTTCGCTCACCGGTCAGCCCAATGCCATGGGCGGCCGGGAGGTCGGTGGCCTCGCCAACCAGCTTGCCGCGCATATGGATTTCACGCCGCGCGAGATCGATCGCGTGCGGCGCTTCTGGCGCGCACAGCGGATGGCCACGCATCCTGGCCTCAAGGCGGTCGATCTGTTCGAGGCTGTCGCGCGCGGCGAGATCAAGGCGTTGTGGGTCATGGGGACCAATCCGGTAGTGTCGCTGCCGGACGCCGATGCGGCGCGCGCGGCGCTGCGCAAGCTCGATCTTTTCGTCGTGTCGGAGAATGTTTGCTCCAACGATACTGTGGCGGCTGGCGCGCATATCGTTCTGCCTGCGGCGGCTTGGGGCGAGAAGGACGGAACGGTGACGAATTCGGAACGCCGCATTGCGCGGCAGCGGCCGTTCCTGCCGTTGCCCGGTCAGGCGCGGCCTGACTGGTGGATCGTCTCAGAGGTCGCGAAACGGCTCGGCTTCGGCGACGCGTTCTCGTATCGATCGGCGGCGGACATCTTTCGCGAGCATGCGGCGCTATCAGCCTTCGAGAACAACCACACGCGCGCTTTCAATATTGGCGGGCTCGCCGATCTCGATGATGCCGCCTTTGCGGTGATGACACCGGTGCAGTGGCCGGTTTCATCGCGCGCCGGAGGCACGAGCCGTCTGTTCGCCGATGGTGGCTATTGCCATGCAGATGGAAAAGCGTCATTCGCGGCGGTGGCCGATGTGGCGCTGGCCGAGCCGCTCCACGACAATTTCCCGTTGCGGCTCAACACCGGCCGTATCCGCGACCAGTGGCATACCATGACCCGCACCGGGCTGAGCGCACGTCTCGGCCTGCATCTGATGGAACCGTTTGTCGAGGTGCACCCCGACGATGCGGCGTTCTACGGTCTTGGCGATGGTGAATTCGCGCGGCTGCGTACGCGCCATGGTGCGTGCGTGCTGAAGGTCGTGCTGACTCCCGGTCAGCAGCGCGGTTCGGTGTTCGCGCCGATTCACTGGAGTAACGAAACCGCAAGCGATGCCCGGATCGGCGCGCTGATCGCGCCGCTCACTGATCCGGTGTCGGGACAGCCGGAGGCAAAGGCTACTCCCGTCGCGGTTGCGCCGGTGACGTTTCGGTATCGCGGTTTCGTCCTCGCGCGCGATGTACCCGATTGGCCCGCTGAAAGCTGGTGGGCGCGCGTCGCCGTCAATGGCGGCGACGCTTATCTGTTTGCCGGCAACGCCGAACTGACGGTCTGGCAGGGTTGGGCGAACCGCGTCTTTGGCAACGATGTCGAGCTTGCCGATTATTGCGATCAACAAAAAGGTGAATGCCGCGTGGCCGCGTTCCGCGAGGGCCGCCTTGCGGGCGCTCTGTTCGTCAGCGCGTCGGGTTTACCGCTGTGGGATACGGTCAAAGCACTGTTCGACAGCGATGCTGTCGATGACAGTGCACGCCGGCTGCTGTTGTCCGGCAAAACGGCGGATGGTGTGGCGCAGCCGGGGCCGACCGTCTGTGCCTGCTTCAACGTCGGCCTCAATCCGATCCGCGCTTGTATCGCACAAGGTGCGACGACGCCGGCCGCGATCGGCATGGCGACGAAAGCCGGCACGAATTGCGGCTCCTGTATTCCGGAACTGAAACGGCTTCTGCATCATGACGCTGCACCGCTCGCCATCTGAAACGCCGCCCTCGCGCATGCAGCCTCTGGCGCGGCTGCCGTTGTTCTTCGCGCTGCAGGGCAAGCGGGTGGTGATCGCCG
>MKWA01000023.1:2957-87635 GCA_001899285.1 Rhizobiales bacterium 64-17 | reverse complement strand
AGCTCGAAGGCGTGACCCTGCAGATGCTCGGCCGCTCGAAGAAGGTGATGATCGAGAAGGAGAACACCACGATCGTCAACGGCGCCGGCAAGAAGGCCGACATCGAAGCGCGCGTGGCGCAGATCAAGGCGCAGATCGAGGAAACCACCTCGGACTACGACCGTGAGAAGCTCCAGGAGCGTCTCGCCAAGCTCGCGGGCGGCGTCGCGGTGATCCGCGTCGGCGGCGCGACCGAAGTCGAGGTGAAGGAGCGCAAGGATCGCGTCGACGACGCGATGCACGCGACCCGCGCCGCGGTGGAAGAAGGCATCGTTCCGGGTGGCGGCGTTGCGCTGCTGCGCGCGTCCGAGGCCCTCAAGAAGGTCCGCACCCAGAACGACGACCAGAAGACCGGCGTCGAGATCGTGCGTCGCGCGATCCAGGCTCCGTGCCGCCAGATCGCCAGCAACGCTGGTGAGGACGGTTCGGTCATCGTCGGCAAGATCCTCGAGAAGGACCAGTACTCCTACGGCTTCGACGCCCAGTCCGGTGAGTATGTGAACATGCTCTCCAAGGGCATCATCGATCCGACCAAGGTGGTCCGTTCGGCGATCCAGAACGCGGCCTCGGTCTCCGGCCTGCTCATCACCACCGAAGCGATGGTGGCCGAGCTGCCGAAGAAGGGTGGCGCGGCCGCCCCGGCGATGCCGGGTGGCGGCATGGGCGGAATGGATTTCTAAGTCCTCCGCACAATGCGAAACGAAAAGGCCCGGAGCGATCCGGGCCTTTTTGCTTTTGAGAGATTAGTGAACCACCACCGGTGCCGCCGGAGCCGGGCGACGCAGCAGGCCCCATAGATCGGCCGCCGTCTTCAGCGCGACCAGCAACACCAGCAGCGCGAGCCTGTTGTCGAACACCGTCACCAGGATCGCCCCAAAGATGATCGTCAGGTGCATGACGATGATCCGCCCATAGGGCGCCATCATGATCGGCCCGGCCTCGACGTTGCGCGTGTTCAACGTGCCGAGCCACACCGCCCGCAGCCACGGGATCAGCACATAAATAACAAACGCCACCGCATGGCTGATGAACAGCCCAACCACGGCGAACCACAGCCCGTTGCTGGCGATCATCTCGCGGACAAAGCCGGGAATGTCGGAAAAGCTTGCACCGGGCTTCGCCGCGAACAGCGTGATCAGGAAAATCAGATGACCGGCCATGAAGCCACCGAAATGCACGATGAAGAACGGCACCAGCAGCAGCGCTATTGCCCCTGTGGCCAGCGCGATGTTGAGGATGGCGAAAAAGCCGATGATGCCGGTCTCGAGCCAGTAGACCATGATCAGGCTGATAAGATCCCAACCGAGCGCAACCACACCGTAAAGCGGCAACAGGTTGGCGATCAGGAGCGCCAGCACCGAGGGCATTCGCAGCAAGGCGCGGAACAGCGAAGTGGTGCGATCCTGCCGGGGGGCTGTCTCCGTGCTCACCATTCCGTTTCCTGTCACGCGCGGGCGTCGGCCAGAACCTTATAGCGCGGTCTAGGCGGCCTGCTCCAGCCAACGCGCCATCGCAGCTTGTTGCTCATGCGAGACCTCATGCGCCGCTTCGGCGATCAGCTTCGCGAGCGTCGTCCTGGCCAGCGCATCGAGATAGACCTTCTCCGCCGCCCACATGGCGCGCGCGATGCCGCACGGCGCCGTGTAGCAACGCTTCGGCTGGCCGCTCGGACCGCGCCGGCGGATTTCCTGACAGCGGAAACAAGGCCCCGGTCCTTCGATCGCCGTCACGATGTCGCGCAGCGTGATCTTCGCGGTCGCACGCGCCAGCCGGTAACCGCCATTGCGCCCCGGCACGGCATCGACCACGCCATGCTGCGACAGCGCCTGCAGGTGCTTGGCGAGATAGGCCTTCGGCACCTCGAAGAACTCAGCCAGCGCGCCGGCGCCGAGCGTGCGCTCCGGCGGCAATGCAGCCAGCACAGTGCAGCAATGCACCGCCCATTCCACACCTTCCGACAAGCGCATCTTGACCACCTCGATTTAAACTCGGATATTATATATCCGTATTTAATCGATGCGTATTTGGCAAGGAGTAAAACCGTGTTGCAGCGTTACAATCTCAAGGACGTCGCCCCCGACGGCTACAAGGCGTTCGGTCCACTCTACGATTACATCCACAAATCGGGCCTCGACCGCGCGCTGATCGACCTGGTGTTCCTGCGGGTGTCGCAGATCAACGGCTGCGCCTATTGCGTCGACCTGCACTGGCGCGATGCGCTCAAGGCCGGCGATGACCCGCGCAAGATCAACAGCGTTGTCACCTGGCATGAAGCGCCATTCTTCACCCCGCGCGAGTGCGCGGCGCTGGCCTGGACCGAAAGCCTGACCAATATTGCCACGACCGGCGCGCCGGATGCGGACTATGCCGCGGTCAAAGCTGAATTCTCCGAGAAGGAAGTCGCCGATCTGACCATCGTGATCGCGCTGATGAACGCGATGAACCGGATCGGCATCAGCTCCCGCCTCGCGCCGCCGCTCAACGTCGGAGCATAACCGGAGGCCCACACAACAAAACGACCACGGTCAAGCGGGCGCGCTTACATCCGGCGTCACCCATTTGGTTTCCGTGGCCGCGTCGGCGAAGACGGGATAGGCTTCCTCTGTCCTCGCCACTTGCGCGAGGAATAGCCGGAGCATGTGACAGGGTTATGACAGGGAAAGCAGCCGACAAAGCGGGGAAATCCGGGCGGATCTATTGCGGCATCGGCGGCTGGACCTTCGAGCCGTGGCGCGGCGTGTTTTACCCGAAGGGCCTCCCCCACGCGCAGGAACTGCGTTATGCGGCCGAACGGCTGACCTCGATCGAGGTCAACGGCACATTCTACTCCACCATGAAGCCCGCGACCTACGCCAAATGGGCGAGCGAGGTGCCGGATGGTTTCGTGTTCTCGCTCAAGGGTCCGCGCTATGCCGTTAATCGCCGTGAATTGAGCGGCGCGGGCGATTCGATCAAACGCTTTATCGAGTCCGGAATCTCCGAACTCGGCCAGAAGCTCGGTCCCCTGCTCTGGCAATTCGCGCCGACCAAGAAGTTCGACGAAGCCGACTTCGGCGGCTTTCTCGATCTGCTGCCGAAGAAAGCCGATGGCCTTGCGCTGCGCCATGTGGTCGAGGTGCGGCACGAGAGTTTCTGCACGCCGACCTTCCTGGCCCTGCTGCGCGAGCGCGGCATTCCCGTCGTGTTCTCCGAGCACGCCACCTATCCGGCGATCGCCGACCTCACCGCCGATTTCGTTTATGCGCGGCTGCAGAAAGGCAAGGACGACATCAAGACCGGCTATGAGCCGAAGGCGCTCGATGTCTGGGCGAAGCGTGCCGCCACCTGGGCCAAGGGCGGCGCGCCCACCGATCTGCCGCGCGTCGAACCAAAGGCGAAGATACCGGCCGCGCCGCGCGATGTCTTTCTTTACGTCATCCACGAGGGCAAGGTGCGCGCGCCGGCGGCGGCGATGGCTCTGATCGAACGGGTGTGAGATGGCGACACGAGCGCGGAAAGCAAAAGCAAAAGCAAAAGTTTCTGCGCGGAAAACCCGCGCACCGTCAAAGGCCACCACGGGCAAGCGCGCCGCGCTGTGCACCATCGGCTACGAGAAGGCGCTGCCGGGCGCGGTGATTAGCGAACTGACGCGCGCCGGCGTCAAGCTGGTGGTCGATGTACGAGCCGTCGCGGCGTCGCGCCGGCCGGGCTTTTCCAAGAAGCAACTGGCGGCGGGGCTCGACGAAGCCGGCATTGGTTATCTGCACCTACAGCCGCTCGGCACGCCGGAAGCCGGCCGCGAGGCGGCGCGCGCTGGCAAGATCGACGCGCTGTTTCGTATTTACGACCGCCATCTGCAGACCAAGGCAGCACAGGAGTCGCTCGGCGAGCTCGCCGGTCTGGTCAAAGCGCGCAAGCCCCTGCTTGCTCTGCTGTGCTATTGCCGCAATCCGAATGCCTGCCACCGCAGCCGGATCGTCGCCGCGCTCGAAAAGACGATACCGCTCGCGGTCGATGACCTGATACCGTCGCCGGCGTGACCTCAAGCCAGCGTCGCGGTCATGTAGCGCGCGTCGCCGCCGTAGCTGCCGAGCGCGTGCTGCATTGCCGGATCGTCCGCGATGGCGAAACCGAGCTGCGACCAGAAGGGTACCGAGTTATTGACCGCGACCAGCGCCGCGCGGGTAAACCCCTCCCCGCGCGCGTGCTCCAGCAGATCGCGCACCACCTGCGACGCCGCGCCGGAGCCGCGCTGCACCGGCAACACCGACAGATCGTGGATGTAATAAACGTCCGGTGCCGGCAGCGTCCGCAACAGGCTGTTGAGCTTCGGCGGCGCGCCACGCCACGGATGGCTCAGGACATAGCCCTGCGGCGCGTTCGCCTCACCCATCAAAAGACGGCAACCGGCCGGATAGAGCGCGACGCGCTCCGTGAACACGGCATCGTCTTCCGGAAACGACGGATGCACGATCCGGGCGATGGCGGACACCGATGCAATGTCGGTGGATTGCATCCATCGCCACATCCAGGAGCCAGCACTCATTCCGCCGGCTGCGCCGCGCCGTGCCGCGCCTCGATCGCCAGCACCAGCGTGGCGAATCCGAGCACCGCCGCGAGCAGCACGCCCGTCACGCCGGCAATGGTCCACAGCACCAGATCGAAGCCGCCGCGCGCGTGCAGGAAGGCGATGATCTGCACCGCGACGCCGGACGAGATGAAGGTCAGGAAATAGCGCACCGCATAGACCCGGCCGCGCCACGCATCAGCCGTGTAACGCGCGATCACGATGTCGCCGGTCGTCACCTGCCCGTAGATGCCGGCCATGCAGAACGCGAGACCCGCCACCAGCATCATTCCGGTCGTGGATGCAGCCCAGACGATGCCGATCACCTGCATCGCGACGACGATGACGAACACCACCGCCGGCAGGATTTTTTCGACAACCCGCCCGACCGCCAACTGGCCGAGCGCGCCGCACAGGAACACCAGCGTCGCGACACCACCGACGGCGGCAAGCGACGTGCCGTCGGCAAGCCGCTCGTCGACGATCTTCGGCAGCGCGATCAAAATCGTGTTGAACGTCAGGCCACCGCAGATCGAGATGATGATGTAAAGGCCGAACATGACGATGGCATTGTTGCCGGTGACCGGCACCTGCGCCGTCGCCTTGCGCTTCTGGCCGCGCACGCGCTCGTCGGGAATGGCAAACCAGTAGACCACGCCGGTGATCAGGCACAGCAAGCCCGGAACGGCGAAGGCGTAACGCCAGCCGATCGTCGAGGCGAGCACGCCGGTGATGCCCGCAGCGAGCGCGACACCAAGATTGCCGCATACGCCGTTGAAGGCGAGCGTGCGTCCGCGCGCCTGCGAAATCTCGATCAGCAGCGCCATGCCGACCGGATGATAGATCGCCGCGCAGATGCCGAGCGCGAACAGCGCCACCGCCAGCATCATCAGGTTCGGCGCCAGCGCCGCGGCGCAGAGCGACACGCCGCAACCGAGATAGAACGCGATCATGATATCGCGGCGGCTGACCCGATCGGCGAGCCAGCCGAACGGCAGCGCGAACACGCCGAAAGCGACGAACGACGCGGTCGAAAGCGCGATCAGTTCGGAATAACTGCGGCCGTAGATATCCTGCAGGCCGATCACCACGGTCGGGTAGATCAGCAGCACATAGTGGTCGATCGCATGAGCCCAGTTGAGGTAGCCGATATGCCGGCGCTTGACCCCGGTGGCAGCCGGAATGGCCTCGGTCGCTGACAGGCTCATGGGTTTTGGCTCCAGGCGGCTGAATCCGGGCGCAGGCCGTTCCGGCCTGCGAGTCGCTGGTACTATACCCCTTGCCTTTTCGCGATGTTCAGCCGATTTTCATCGTGTTCGGGCCACCTCAGATTTTGGACCATATGGCACACCCTGATACCACTCCCGTTTATCGTCAGATCATGGACGACGCCCCGCGCCCGGTGGCGGCGAAGGCGATCTCGGAAGCGGACGGCCATGTGATCCCGCTGCATGTTCACAAGCGCGGCCAACTCCTGCACGCCATCAGCGGCGTGATGCGGGTGGAGACGCCCTCCGCTGCCTGGATCCTGCCGCCTGCCCGCGCGCTGTGGATGCCACCGGAGCACGCGCATCAGGTGACCATGCGCGGCCGCGTCGAGATGCGCACGCTCTACATCGACCCGGCCTGCTGCGGGCCGCTGCCGACGCAACCGGTGCTGGTCGAAATCTCCGGCCTGCTGCGCGAACTGATCCTCGCCGCGCTCGACGAGCCCGCCGACTACCGCGACGATGAGCGCGGCGGCATCGTCGCGCGGCTGATCCTGACGGAGCTTGAACGGCTGGATCGCCGCTCGCTCGACATTCCGATGCCGCACGACGAGCGCGCGTTGCGGGTCGCGCGGGCGCTGCTCGAACATTCGCACGTCGATCTCGACCTCGACGGCTGGGCCGAGCGCGCCGGCGCCAGCCGCCGGACGCTGGCGCGGCTGTTCCGTGCGCAAACCGGGCTTAGTTTTGCCGAATGGCGGGCGCGGCTGCGCGCCGTCGACGGATTGGCGCGGCTCGGCAGCGGCGCATCGGTGGCCGATGCCGCGGCGGCCGTGGGCTATGCCAGCCCCAGCGCCTTCACCGCGATGATGCGCCGCGAATTCGGCGAAACGCCGCGCAGTCTCGGCGCGCGCCGCCGGACCGCATCGATCAACCCATAGACACATCAGGCCGGCTTCGCTTTACTTGCGGTTGTATCCGGCGGTTATCCGGAAGGGGCTGGGGAGCCTCTCGTGCGTGGGGCGTGTGTCTGCGCGACGATCGTGTTCGCGATCGCCAGCGTAACCAGTTGCGTCAGCGTCGCAGCCGCCGCCAATTCTGACGGCGACACGGACCGGCTTTTGCTGTTTTCCGGCGCGGACCTCTGGCGCAACGGCAACTTCGCGCATGCCGGCCTCTACTGGTCGCCGGACGGCATGGATCGCGACGGCCTCACCTTCAAGACTCTGCTGTCGGAAGGAACTTACCGCTATCGTGCCGGCGCACTGAACGACCAGCGGGTGCTAGGCCGCATGCTCGGCGCGCAGATTCTGCCGGGCTGGCGCTTTGTCCGCGGGCCGATGGAAGTCAAAGTCTTCGCAGGGATCGATATCCGTGATGTGCGTCTCTCTCCCGACGACCCCGGCGCGCGGCTGAAAGGCACGCATGTCGGACTGCACACCGGTATCGAGGCATGGTACCAGCCGACGTCCGACACGATGGCGGCACTTAACGCCAATGTTTCGACCGTCGGCCGCCAGTATTTTGTCCAGGCGCTGGCCGGCTGGCGCCTGTTCGACGCGTTCTATCTCGGCCCGGAGCTGACCGCCTTCTCGTCCTACGATTATCGGCAATGGCGCGTCGGGCTGCATGTGACCGCGCTGCGCTGGCTCGAACTCGAATGGTCCGGCGCGCTCGGACTGGCGCGAGACAGCGACGGCGTATCGGGCCTTTATGGACGCGTCGGCATCCTGAAGCGGTATTGATTCCGGTTTGACGCAAGTCCGGACGGAAAACCGCGTCACACTTTTGGAATTGCTTTAGTCCAGAGTTCGCCGGAACCGCGTCACGGCGATGAGCATCGCGACCAGGGTCAGGACCAGCATCGCCGCCGTGTCGTAGTGCAGATCGTCGAGCGTCGAGCCTTTCAGCATGATCGCGCGGACGATGCGGATGAAATGCGTCAGCGGAAATGCTTCCGAAATCCACTGCGCCCACACCGGCATGCCGGCATAGGGGAACATGAAGCCCGACAGCAGCAGGTTGGGCAAAAAGTACATCATCGCCATCTGCACCGCCTGCAACTGGTTCTGCGCGACGGTGGAAAAAGTATAGCCGGTCGCGAGATTGGCGGCGATGAACAAGGTCGTCAGCACCGCGAGCAGAACCGGATCGCCGACGATCGGCACTGCGAACAACAGCACGCCGGCACCGATGATCAACGCCGCCTGAAAAATGCCGATCAGCACATAGGGCGCGATCTTGCCGAGCATGATCTCGATCGGCGTGATCGGCATGGCGAGCAGGCTCTCCATGGTGCCGCGTTCGCTCTCGCGCGTCACCGACAGTGCGGTGAAGATCAGCATGGTCATTGTCAGGATCGTGCCAAGGAGGCCCGGCACGATGTTGAGTTGTGTCGAGGCGGCCGGGTTGTAGCGCGCATGCGAGCGGATCTCGAACGGCGTCTGACCGCTGTCGGGAATCAGCCGGTCGTTGCGCAGCGCGGTCTGCACCACGGTGCCGAGCGAACTCATGGCCGAGCCGGCAGCGACCGGATCGGTGGCGTCGGCAGCAACCAGCAACGTTGGCCGATCGCCCCGGCGCACGGCGCGCTCGAAATTCGCCGGGATTTCCACCGCGAACAGCACCTGCCCCGCCGCCAGCAGGTGATCCATCTCGTCCGCCGTGCGCGGGAGCTGCGTCACCTTGAAATAGCGGGTGTTCTGCAAGGCGGCGAGGATCGAACGGCCGACGTCGCTCTGCTCCTGCAGCAGCACCGCGGTCGGCAGATAGCGTGGCGTCGTGTTGATGGCATAGCCGAACAGCACGAGTTGCATCAGCGGCACCGTGACCATGGTGGCGAGCGTGATGCGGTCGCGGCGGAGTTGCAGAAATTCCTTGCGCACCATGGCGCCGACCCGCCGCCAGAATCCGCCCGCGAACATTTTCATTTGAAGGCCCGCTTCATTTGAAATTGTCCCGCGAGCGCGACATCAGGTCGATAAACACATCCTCCAGCGACGGCTCGGCCCGCGTCCAGGTCCAGCGACCCTCGTCGCGATGCGCGGCGATGGCCCGCTCCAGCGCCTGCGCATCACGGCTCGACACATGCAGACTGTTGCCGAACGGCGCGACCATCAGTGCCTTGTCCTCGCTCAACGCGTCGGACAGCCGCGACAGCCCCTCACCGCTCACCGTATAGGTCGACAGCCCCGCCTGCGCGATCACCTGATCGACCGTGCCATGGGTCAGCAATTCGCCATAGGCGATGTACGCGATCTCATGGCACCGCTCGGCCTCGTCCATGTAATGGGTCGAGACCAGCACGGTGAGCCCTTCGTCAGCGAGCGCGTGGATTTCGTTCCAGAATTCGCGGCGCGCTTTCGGATCGACGCCGGCGGTCGGCTCGTCGAGTAGCAGCAGTTGCGGCCCCGGCAAGGTGCAGGCGCCGAGCGCGAGCCGCTGCTTCCAGCCGCCCGACAACGAGCCGGCGATCTGCTCGCCGCGCCCGTCGAGACCGAGCCGCTTGATCATGTCGCGTGCGGCGGCACGCGGATCGGGCACCCCGTAGAGCCGGCCGACGAATTCGAGATTCTCGCGGACAGAGAGATCCTGATACAGACTGAACCGCTGCGTCATGTAACCGACATGCAGCTTGATCTTGTCGGCTTGCGTCAGGATGTCGTAGCCGAGGCAGGTGCCGCTGCCGGAATCCGGCGTCAGCAGGCCGCACAGCATGCGGATCGTCGTGGTCTTACCCGAACCGTTCGGCCCGAGAAAACCGTAGATCGAGCCGCGCCGCACCTGCATCGACAAGTCACGCACAACAGTCCGCCCATCGAACGACTTGGTGAGGCCATGCACGTCGATAGCGATGTCCGGCGTCGCCTCGGCGGCATCCGCCATCCGTTTCGCCACCACATCCGTCGGCGCTGTCATTTTTTCGTCCCGCCCGATGCGCCGCCCGGCAAGATGACGCTGACCGGCTGCCCGACGCGGAATTTCTCTGGCGCGTCCGGTCGCGCCTCGATCATGTAGACGAGCTTCGCGCGCTCCTCGAGGCTGTAGATCACCGGCGGCGTATATTCCGCGCTCTGCGCGACGAAGCTGACGCGCGCGGTGAGGCCGTCGGCACAGCCGTCGCAACTCACCGTCACCGCATCGCCATGCTTGATCTGCGTGAGCTGCGTCTCGGCGACGAAGAACCGGATTTTGAGATTGCGTGGCGGCAGCAGCGACACCACCGGCCGTCCCGCCGGCACGGTTTCACCCGGCCGGTAATAGACCTGCTGGATCGTGCCGCTATCCGGACTGAGCGCCCGCCTGCGCGTCAACCGCGTACGCGCGGAATTGACGCGCGCCTCGGCGGTGCGCAGCGCCGCTTCCGCGTCCTCCAGCGCTTTCTGCGTGCCGACCGATTGCGCGGCCAGCGCCTTCGCGCGGTCGAAGCTCTGCTTCATGTTGACGAGATTGGCCTCGGCCTGCGCGAGATCGGCCTGTTGCAGGTCGGGATCGACCGCGAACAGCAGAGCGCCCTTCTCGACACGGTCGCCCTGCGTCACCGCGAGCTGATCGACCCGTCCCGCCTCGTCGGGGCTGACGAAGATCAGTTCGGCCTCGACCCAACCCTGCACGGTCGGCTCGGTCTCCCGGCTGCAAGCCGCGAGGGCCAATGCGCCCAACGCCAAGAGCAAAGCCTGTCGCACGATTGTCATTGCCGGTTGCCGCGCTGCGGTCCCTGCCCGAGGATGAGATCGACATGCGCGCGCATCAGCGCCCGCACATCGAGCGGAGCAAAACGGTCGAACAAACCGTTCCAAACGATGGCGACGACACCCGGCGCCGCCAGCAATTGTGGAAAGCGCGCCAGTGCGTCGTCAGCGATCTCGCCGCGCTGGTGAGCTCGGCGCAGCAGATCACCGAGCGTGTCCATCACCGGGCCCAGCACTTCGCGATAGTAAAATTCGGCGAGCTTCGGAAACCGCGCGCCCTCACCGATCATCAGCCGGATCACGTCCTTGCGCGGCGTCGCGAACACCTCATCGACAAACAGGTCGATCAATCGTTCGGCCAGCACGCGGACCGGGATGTCGGTCTCGCGCAGATGCTGGAGCGTGCCCACCAGCGGCACCAGCCGCGTGCGGATCAGCTCGGCGAACAAGGTCTCCTTGTCGCGGAAATAGAGATAGATCGTGCCCTTGGCGATGCCGGCGCGGCGGGCGACATCGTCGAGCCGTGCCGCGGAAAACCCGCGCTCGGAAAATTCCGCCAGCGCCGCTTCCAGAATGGCCAGACGGCGCTCCACCTGACGATTTTCCTGCGGAGGCGCAGCAGCACGGCGCGTGCCGGCGCGAGCGCCCGCTCGCTCCTTGACGCGAGCCTTTGAAGCACGACCGGACTGCGAACGGCGGGGTGCCATCGACGCATTCCTTAAAATGACTGACCAGTCAGTCATTTTAGAACGCAAAACCTGTTTTGCAAGAGGACAGGCAGGAATGCCGCTGGCCCGACGGAAAATCCAACGAATTCAGAAGATTAGCAGACACCTACCGCAACAGCCGGCAGGTTTCGGGGTCCGCGGCCCCGCGGGATCTATCCGGCACTCAGCCGCGCGCGTCGCAGATAAAGGTGCGGATCACGCAGTCCTTGCCGCCATCCTTGTAGCAAGCCTTCAACGCACCGTTCTGGGCGCTACCCAGGCGCGCGCTCCGGCCCCAGCCATTGGCGGCGCAGGGATCGACGATATCGACCGCCAGCGCCGCGCAGGCGCGCGACAGGTCGGTGACGACGCGGCACTCGGCGCCCTGGCATTGCGACAACGCGGAGGTCCGCGCCTGCGTCGCGCTCGGGAAATCGAACGCCTGGCCATAGGCTCCGCAGCGGCCGACCGCGAGCGCACCGGCGGCATTCGCGGTCGAGACCGCCACCGCCATCAGCGTCATGATCGCCAGCATCAGCGAGCTCGCGACCAGCGCGCGCACGAGAGTGGAAGCGGTATCCGTCATCCCCCGCTCTCCCCCTTGAGAGCTTGGGGTGGAGTTGGGGCTGAGTCGCGCCGGTGATCAAGCGAGGAAGATTCGCGCGCGGATATTGACGCAACGCGCGACTCGGAATCCGCGCGTCAGCGTCGAGAATCGGCGTTACGCGCGTTCAATATGCGCCTTAACAGACCGTAAAGCATCCGGTGTATCGACGTCGATCAGCGTCCCGTTTCCATTCACCGCAACCTCCGCCACCGCCTCGGCATTATCGCGGATCAGATTGCGCGCACCGATGTCGCCGTTGATCTTCATCAGATCGGCGAAGAAACGCCGCGCCCAGAGAACCGGATTGCCGCGCTGACCGTCATGCGTCGGCACGACGACGAGTGCGCCGCGCTCCGGATCGAACGCGCCGATCAAGCGATCGATCAGCGCGGTATCGACCTGCGGCATGTCGGCCAGGCAGACGACCGCGCCGTCCGCTTCGACAGGAAGCGCCGCGATGCCGGCGCCCAGCGACGTGCCGAGCCCGCGCGCGTAATCGAGATTGCGCACGAACCGCACCGCCAAACCGGAGAGCGCCTGCTCGACCTGTTCGTGCTGATGTCCGGTAACGACGATCACCGGCGACGCCTGCGATGCGACCAGTTGTTCGGCCGCGATCCGCACCAGCGGCTTGCCGCCGATCTCTGCCGTCAGCTTGTTGGCGTCGCCCATGCGGGTGGAGCGGCCGGCGGCAAGCAGCACGCCGGCGATGCGCCGCCCGGCCTCGGGGCCGTCCTTGCGCGGCTGCGGCCGGGTGACGATTTCCATCAGCAGCCCGCCGACACCCATGCCGGTGATGTCCGCACGGCCGACCGGGAGACCCGCGAGGAGCCGCATCAACACCCAGTCGAAACCATTTTCCTTCGGCGAGCGCGCGCAGCCCGGCGCGCCCAGCACCGGCTTGCCGCGCGTGTGGCCGATCAGCAGCAGATTGCCAGGATCGACCGGCATGCCGAAATGATCGATGGTGCCGCCGACGGCTTCGAGCGCCGCCGGAATGACGTCGCGTCGGTCGGCAATCGCCGACGCGCCGAACACGATGACGAATTCCGCGCCGTCGGTGAGTACCTCCTCGATGGCGCGCGCCAGCTTGTCCTGATTGTGCGGCACGCGCCGCTCTGACACGACCCGCGCGCCGGCCGGCGCGATGCGGTCGCCGAGCACCTTGAGCGTCTTGTCCACCACCTTGGGCGACAGGCCCGGCAGGATGGTCGACACCACGCCGATCTTGCGCACGACATAAGGCGCGACGCGCACCAGCGGCTTCGCGCGCTCGGCCGCCGCGAGCGCCGCGTCACGGCCGCTTTCCGGCATGGCGAACGGGATGATCTTCACGGTGGCGATCATCTCGCCTTCAACCACCGGCTTGAATGCCGGCAGCGTCGCGAACGTCACCGCCTCGTCGGCGCGGTTGAGCGCGTCGATCGCATCCTTGTCGACCACCAGCACGCCGGCGGTTTCCGCGAACAGATTGCAACGGCCGGTGAAGGCGCGGTCGACCCGCACGCCGGGTCCGGTCGCCGCCGCCGCGATCTCCGCCGCAGCGAGGTCTTCCGCCACATCGCCCGGTTCGATCCGCACCACGACGATCTCGCGCACGCCGGCTTCTTCCAGCGCGGCGACCTCGCGCTCCCCGATCACCGTTCCCTTCTTGAGCACTAGCGAACCCTGACGGATCGAGTGTACGGCGGTGCCGCCGAGCGCATCGCGCGGCGAAACAGGACCGAATTTCATGCGCCGTCCCTCCGCCGCAGCGTCGCGGTGATCTCGCCGAGGATCGCCACCGCGATCTCCGGCGGCGACACCGCGTCGATATCGAGACCGATCGGCGCATGGATACGCCCGATCGCCGCCTCGTCAAAGCCGTTCTGCTTCAATCGATCAACTCGCTTGGCATGCGTCTTTCGCGAGCCGAGCGCGCCGATATAGAAGCAATCGCGCTCCAGCGCGTGCTTGAGCGCCGGATCGTCGATCTTCGGATCATGGGTCAGCGCGACGAACGCCGTATAGCGGTCGACGCCGAGCGGCGGTAGCGCCACATCCGGCCATTCGGCGATCACCTTCACATCGGGAAATCGCTCCGGCGAGGCAAAGGCCGTACGCGGATCGACCACCGCGACGTCGTAGCCGAGCATCTTCGCCATCGGCGCCAGCGCCTGACTGATATGCACCGCACCGGTGATGACGAGTTTCGCCGACGGCACATGCACGGTGACGAACACCTCGCCCTCGGGCGTCTCTTCCATCCCGCTCTTGCCGAGCCGCAGGCGCTTCTGCAGCACTTCCTTGAGCGGATCAGCGGCAACGTCGGCTGCCTTCACGACGCGCTGCGCGCCGCCCTTGATATCCGTGACGACCAGAACAGCACGCCGCGCGGCGCGCTCCGCATTGACCGTCTGCAATTCCGCGAGTTGCACTTAGTCCACCTTCTCGACATAGACACGGATGCGACCGCCACACGACAGGCCGACATTCCAGGCGGTCTCGTCCGCGACACCGAATTCCAGCAGGCGCGGCTTGCCGCTGTCGATCACGTCCATGGCCTCGGTCACCACCGCGCCTTCGACGCAACCACCGGACACGGAGCCGAGGAAATTGCCCTCCTCGTCGATCACCAGATTCGAGCCGGTCGGACGCGGCGCCGAACCCCAGGTCTCGACCACCGTCGCCAAAGCCACGCCGCGGCCGGCCTTGCGCCAGTCCTCCGCCGCCTTGAGGATGTCCTCGTCTCGCGCCAGCATCGTATCCATCATCGCCTCCAAAAGTCCCATCGGCCGCATCGCTGCGGGCCATATCCGGCTTGAACGGCCGGGTTCACGGTGTCGGGCACAGAGGCGGCAACCGCGATCTACGCTACCCGTAGCATCGCTTTCCGATCGCCGTCGCCCGATCCCTGCGCCAACGCGCGGATCAGGTCGTGCATCGACTCCAAGTTATGGATTGGCCGCAATTCGTCAACATGGCGCAGGATCGTGCGCACCCCCCGCGCGCGGGGCTGAAAACCCTCATAGCGCAGCAGCGGGTTGAGCCAAATGAGGCGGCGGCAGGACCGGTGCAGCCGGTCGATCTCGAAGGCGAGCGTGTCGTCGCCGTCGCGCTCCAGTCCGTCGGTGATCAGCAGCACCACCGCGCCCTGGGTCAACACCCGGCGCGCCCAATGCTTGTTGAAATCGTGCAACGACGTGGCGATCCGCGTGCCACCAGACCAGTCCGTCGCATGCGACGAACAGGCGGCCAGCGCCTCGTCGGGGTCTTTGGAGCGCAGCGCGCGGCTGACATTGGTGAGCCGCGTGCCGAACAGGAAGGTGTGCACGCGTTTTCGCGCATCCGTCACCGCGTGCAGAAAATGCAGGAACAGCCGCGTGTACTGACTCATCGAGCCGGAAATATCGAGCAGCGCGACGATCGGCGGCGCCTTGGTCCGCTCGCCGAGATATTTCAAATCGATCAGCGCCCCGCCCGCCTTCATGCTGGCGCGCACGGTGCGGCGCAGGTCGATCAGGCGGCCGCGCCGGCTCGGGCCGAGGCGCCGCGTCTTCACCTCGTCGAGCGGCAGGCGCATCCGCGCGAGCGCGGCGCGAGCGGCGGCGATCTCAGCCGCCGTCATTTGCGCGAAGTCCTTTTTCGCGGAAACCTCGCGGTCCGACACGGTGAGCCGCGCGTCGATCTCGACCTCGGATTTCTCCTGCGCCTCGCGCTGCTGCGGACCGAGCGCGTCCTGAATGCGCTGCATGCCCGGCGGCGGCTTCTCCGCCTCATCGACCTTCTGCTCCGGCAGCATCGCCGCGATCAGCTTGTCGAGGAAGGCCCGCTTGCGGAAGAAGATGCGGAACGCCTGATCGAACAGGATCGAGTGCTCGTGCCGTTTCACGAACACCGCATGCAGCGTCCAGTAGAAATCCTGCCGGTTGCCGATCCGCGCAACGTCCACGGCCTCGATGGCGTCGAGCACTGCGCGCGGCCCGACCGGGACGCCGGCGGTGCGCAGAGCGCGCGCGAAATAGACGATGTTGTCGGCGAGACGGCCACCCTCCCCCGCTCCGTTCGCCGGAGATGGGGTGGCAGATGCCGTTTTGTTGTGCTCGTTCACAACGACGTCCTTACTCCGCCGCGCGCAGATCCGATTTGATGCCGTCGAGCAGTTCCCTGACTTTGCTCTGATCGACGCGGGCAATGTCGTCCTGATATTTGAGCAGCGTGCCGAGCGTATCGGACACCGTCGCCGGATCGAGCGCGATGGCGTCGAGTTCGTTGAGCGCCGTCGCCCAGTCGAGCGTCTCGGCGACGCCGGGCGCCTTGAACACGTCTTCCTTGCGCAGCGCCTGCACGAACGCCACCACCTGCTCCGACAGCTTCTTGCCGATGCCCGGCAGCCGCGTGCGCAGGATATTCAGTTCGCGCTCCGCGTTCGGATAGCCGACCCAGTGATAGAGGCAGCGGCGCTTGAGCGCGTCATGCACCTCGCGGGTACGGTTCGAGGTGATGATGACGATCGGCGGATGCGCGGCCTTGACGGTGCCGAGTTCGGGGATCGTCACCTGGAAATCCGCCAGCACTTCGAGCAGGAACGCCTCGAACGCCTCATCGGTGCGGTCGAGTTCGTCGATCAAGAGCACCGGCGCGCCGGCCGGGTCCGGCTCCAGCGCCTGCAGCAGCGGCCGCTTGATCAGGAAGCGTTCGGAGAACACGTCGCTCTCCAGCCGCGCGCGATCGGTGTCGCCTCCGGCTTCGCCGAGGCGGATCGCGATCATCTGCGCGGCGTAATTCCACTCATAGACAGCGGCGGCGACGTCGAGGCCCTCGTAGCATTGCAGACGGATCAGGCGGCGCCCGAGCGTCTGCGACAGCACCTTAGCGATCTCGGTCTTGCCGACGCCGGCCTCGCCTTCGAGAAACAGCGGCTTGCCCATCCGCAGCGACAGGAACAGCACGGTCGCGAGCGCGCGATCCGCCACATAGCCGCCCGCGGTCAGCAGCGTCAGCGTCTCGTCGATGGAGGTGGGAACTGGCAATTTTGTCATCGCGGGAAGTCTATCCTAAAACCCGGTATATCGCATTGAGTCAGTGCATTTTTTAGGGATCAGCCATGACGCAGGATGGGCCGCGGATCAATCCGACCATCGACCCTCAGGTCCGCATCGGCCATGTCCATCTCAAGGTCGCCGATCTGGAGCGGTCGCTGGCCTTTTACCGCGATATTCTGGGCTTTACCGTGACCCGCGAGCGCGCGGGGGCCGTGTTCATGTCCGCCGGCGGCTACCATCACCATCTCGCGATCAATACCTGGCAGAGCGCGGGAAGCCAGCCGCCCCCGCCGGGCTCCACGGGCCTCTATCATGTGGCGATCCTCTACCCGACGCGCCGCCTGCTCGCCGATGCCTTGCAACGGCTGATCGCGGCGCGCATCCCGCTCGACGGCGCGAGCGATCACGGCGTCAGCGAGGCGCTCTATCTCCGCGACCCCGACGAGAACGGCGTCGAACTCTATCGCGACCGGCCGCAGAACGAATGGCAGTACGCGCCGAACGGACACATCGTCATGGGATCGAAACCCCTCGACCTGCGCAACCTGCTCGCCGAGCTTGAACAACCGGCCGCGTGAGCGCCCGCCGATACTCAAAAGGCTCCGCGCAAGCGGAGCCTTTTCGTCGCGCGAACGCCAAGGGCTATGCCGATCAGTCGTTGTCGTCGCCTTTGGCATTGGCCTTGTCGAGCGCGCGACGGGCCAGCACGCCGACAAGATGCGCGCGATAGTCCGCGCCCGCGTGAATGTCGCTGTTCATGCCCGCCGCCGGGATGGTCATGCCTTCAAGCGACTTCGCCGCGAACCGCTTCTTCAGCGCCTCCTCGAACGACTTGACGCGGAACACGCCGTTGGCGCCCGCGCCGGTCACCGCCACGCGGATATCGGACGAGCGTTTCGACACGAATACGCCGACCAGGGCGAAGCCCGAGGCCGGATGCTTGAACTTCTCGTAGCCGGCCTTCTTGGCGAGCGGAAACTGGACCTTGACGATGATCTCGTTCTCCTCGAGCGCGGTCGAGAACATGCCGGTGAAGAAATCGTCCGCCGCGATCTTGCGCTTGTTGGTGACGATGGTCGCGCCGAGGCCGAGGCAGGCGGCCGGGTAATCGGCGTTCGGGTCGTTGTTGGCGATCGAGCCGCCGATGGTGCCGCGGTTGCGCACCTGCGGATCGCCGATCGAGCCCGGCACGCCGGCCAGCGCCGGCATCGCTTCGCGCAGCACCGGCGAATTGGCGACATCGGCATGGCGCGTCATCGCGCCGATGGTGACGGACCGCCCGCTGATCTCGACGCCGGCGATGCCCTCTACCTTGTTGAGATCGACGATCACGTTCGGCGCGGCGAGCCGCTGCTTCATCACCGGGATCAGCGAATGCCCGCCCGCGAGCAGCTTCGCCTCCGGGTGTTTGGCCAGGAGGTTGGCGGCCTGCCGCACCGTGGTCGGGCGGTGATAGGTGAAAGCGTACATCGGTGTCTCCTTGTTCGTCCGTGTTCCGTCAGGCGGCCTTGCGCTGCGACGCGCGCTGCAAGGCATGCCAGACGGCATTGGGGGTGGCCGGCATCGCGATATCCTCGCTGCCGATGGCATCGGTGATGGCGTTGATCACGGCGGCCGGCGCGGCGATCGCGCCAGCCTCGCCGCAACCGCGAATGCCGAGCGGATTGGACGGACAGCGCGTTTCCGTGGTGCCGATCTTGAACGACGGCAGATCATGCGCGCGCGGCATCGCATAGTCCATGAACGAGCCGCTGACGAGCTGGCCCTGTTCATCATAGACCACGCCTTCCAGCAGCGCCTGACCGACGCCCTGGGCGATGCCGCCGTGCACCTGGCCTTCGACGATCATCGGATTGATGACGACGCCGAAATCATCGACCGCAGTCCAGCCGACGATCTCCGCCTTGCCGGTGTCGGGATCGATCTCGACCTCGCAGATATGGCAGCCGGCCGGGAACGTGAAATTGGTGGGGTCGTAGAACGCGCCTTCCTTCAGCCCCGGCTCAAGCTCGGCGCCGGTGAATTTGTGGGCGATGTAAGCATTGAGCGCGACCTCGCCCCACGCCGCCGATTTGTCGGTGCCGGCGACGGTGAACTTTCCGTCCTTGAATTCGATGTCGCCTTCGGCGGCTTCCATCATGAAGGCGGCAACCTTCTTCGCCTTGGCCTCGACCTTCTCCAGCGCCTTGACGATCGCCGACATGCCGACCGCGCCTGAGCGCGAGCCATAAGTCCCCATGCCGAACTGCACCTTGTCGGTGTCGCCATGGACGATGTTGACAGAGTCCATCGGAATGCCGAGCCGGTCCGCGACCAGTTGTGCGAAGGTCGTCTCGTGGCCCTGGCCGTGGCTGTGCGAACCGGTGAGCACTTCGACGCTGCCAGTCGGATTGACGCGCACCTCTGCGCTCTCCCACAGGCCGACGCCCGCGCCGAGCGAGCCGACCGCCTGCGACGGAGCGATGCCGCACGCCTCGATATAGTTGGAATAGCCGATGCCGCGCAGCTTGCCGTTGCGCGCGCTGTCGCGCTTGCGCTTGGCGAAGCTCTTCACATCGGCGATCTCCATCGCCTTCTTGAGCGAGGCGAGATAGTCGCCGGAATCGTAGTTCATGATGACCGGCGTCTGATGCGGGAACGCGCGCACGAAATTGCGCTTGCGCAGTTCCGGCGGCTCGATCCCCAGCTCGCGCGCACCGACCTCCATCAGCCGCTCGACCACGAAGGTCGCCTCCGGCCGTCCGGCGCCGCGATAAGCATCCACCGGCACAGTGTTGGTGTAGACCGCCGCGACCTCGCAATAGATCTGCGGGATCGCGTATTGGCCGGACAGCAGCGTCGCATAGAGATAGGTCGGCACCGACGACGAGAAGGTTGACATATAGGCGCCGAGATTGGCCGTGGTCTTGACGCGCAGACCGAGCACCTTGCCGTCGCCATCGAACGCCATCTCGGCGTGGGTGACATGATCGCGACCATGCGCATCGGTGACGAAGGCTTCGGAACGGTCGCCAGTCCACTTCACCGGACGGCCGGTGCGGCGCGCCGCCCACAGGCAGACCACCTCTTCCGGATAGATGAAAATCTTCGAGCCGAATCCGCCGCCGACATCCGGCGCGATGACGCGCAGCTTGTTCTCCGGCGCCATGCCGACGAAGGCGGAGATGACGAGTCGCGCCACATGCGGGTTCTGCGACGTATTCCACAGTGTCAGGTGCTCGGTGCCGGAATCGTATTCGGCGAGCGCCGCGCGCGGCTCCATCGGATTGGGCGACAGCCGGTTGTTGACGAGGTCGATCTTGGTGATGTGCTTGGCGCCGGCAAAGGCGGCATCGACCGCCTTGGCGTCGCCGAGGTGCCAGTCGTAGATCAGGTTGTTCGGAATGTCGGGGTGGATCTGCGCCGCGCTCTTGTCGCGCGCCTTGCGCGGATCGACCACCGCCGGCAGCACCTCGTAATCGACCTTCACCGCCTCGGCGGCGTCGCGGCCCTCAGCGTAGCTGTCGGCAATCACCACCGCGACCGCGTCGCCGACGTGATTGACCTTGCTCGCGGCCAGCGCCGGATGCGCCGCCATCTTCATCGGCGAGCCATCCTTGGAGTGGATCATCCAGCCGCAGATCAGATTGCCAATCTTGTCGTTCGCAAGCTGCGCGCCGGTGAGCACCGCGACGACGCCGGGCATCGCCTCGGCCGCCTTGGTATCGATGCTTTTGATTTTGGCATGCGCGTGCGGCGAGCGGACGAACACCGCGCGGGTAACGCCGGGACGGTGCACGTCGTCGGTGTACTGCCCCTTGCCGGTGATGAAGCGGAGATCTTCCTTGCGGCGCACGGGAGCGCCGATGCCGGTCGCAGTCATTGCTCGTCTCCCACCCTTCGGTGCTCGCCCGCGGTCAGCGCTTACGGCGCGGCCGCGTTTGTCGTTCTGTCAGTCGTCGAACCGATGTGTCGCTCTCTCCTCGCCGCCTGTCCGGCGCATTTCCCGCCGCCTATTTCGCCATCGCTTTCGCGCCGGCAGCGATCGCCTTGACGATGTTGTGGTAGCCCGTGCAACGGCACAGATTGCCGTCCAGCTCCTCGCGGATCGTATGATCGTCCAGCTCATGACCCTTGCGGCGTACGATATCGAGCGCGGACATGATCATGCCGGGCGTGCAATAGCCGCACTGCAGACCGTGATGTTCGCGGAAGGCTTCCTGCATCGGATGCAGCGGCTCGCCGGCGGCGGACAGCCCCTCGATGGTCTTCACCTCGGCGCCGTCGAGCTGCCAGGCGAAGATCGTGCAGGATTTCATGGCGACGCCGTTCACATGGACGACGCAGGCGCCGCACTGTGAGGTATCGCAACCGACATGGGTGCCGGTGAGACGCAGCGTCTCGCGGAGGTACTGGACCAGCAGGGTTCTCGGCTCGATCTTGCCGGACACCGGCTTTCCGTTGACGGTCATCGACACGGTGCTGGCCATGGTCCGTTTTCTCCCAAATTCGACGCGATCTGCTCGCTTTTGCCCTTGCTGGAAAGGTCGAGGGCCCGTTCCAAGGCGAAAACTTGCCGTTTTCACCGAAAACCAATTTGGAACTGGTCTCAACTTGGACCTCCGGACCCGCCGCGGTCAAGTGCCGCTCCGCGCTGCCACAGCGTTACCAAGATTTCACGGAACTCTCCCGGTGGGAGGGCCTTACCCCTTCAACGGGAAAGGTCCCGGAGGATCACAAGCACGAAAGGACATTCAATGTTGCGTTCCAAATGGATGGCCGGCGCTGTCGCGCTGGCTCTGGTTGGCACCACCACGCTGGCCGCCGTTACACCGGCTGACGCCCAATGGCGCGGACGGCACCACCACCATCATCGCGGTGGCGGCTGGGGCGGCGGCGGCGCGGTCCTCGGCGGGCTCGCGGCCGGTGCCCTGCTCGGCGGCGCGATCGCCGCGAGCCGGCCGGGCTATTACGACTACGGCCCGGGATATTACGCTCCCCCGCCGGCCTATTACGGACCGCCTCCGGGCGACGATGTCGCCTACTGCATGAACCGGTTCAAATCCTATGATCCGGCTTCGGGCACTTATCTTGGCTACGACGGCTACCGTCACCCCTGCCCGTAAGCAGCGTTCCACCGCACAACAAAACGCCCCGCATCTGCGGGGCGTTTTTCGTTTCCATCCGTCTCCGGTACCCCGGATCAGGCGCTGACCGCCTTGACGAAATTGGCGAAGAAGTCGTCGGCTACTTTCTTGGCCGCGCCATTGACCAGCCGCTGGCCGAGTTGCGCCAGCTTGCCGCCGATCTGCGCATCGACGTCATATTTCAGCAGCGTGCCGCCGTCCTTGTCCTCGAGCTTCACCGTGGCGCCGCCCTTGGCGAAACCGGCAACGCCGCCCGAGCCTTCGCCGGAAATGCGGTAGCCGTTCGGCGGATCGAGATCGGTCAGATCGACCTTGCCTTTGAAGCGCGCCTTGACCGGGCCGATCTTGATCGACGCGGTCGCCTCGAACGAGGTGTCGGAGGTCTTGGTGAGTTCTTCGCAGCCCGGAATACACGCCTTCAGGGTCTCGGCGTCATTGAGTTTCTGCCACACCACTTCCTTGGTCGCGGGAAGCAGATACTCGCCGTTCATCGTCATAGCCATCGGGCTTACTCCTTGGGCGCGTCCGTCACGCAGTCATTGATGGGCCGCACGACTACCCCGTCAACGAGCGGCATGCAATCGGGTGGGAAATCCTGCTGCAACCGGACATTTCGCGCTGCAACCTGATCGAGAAAAGCGTCGAGATGGCGCATCGCCCCGGTCGGCAAATCGTGCAGCACCAGCAGCGTCCACGATTGCGCATCGATCTGCGCCAGCGCCCGGTCGACCCAGCCGTCCGGGTCTTTCCAGTCGCCGGGGATCGCGTTCCAGAGGACGCAGCTCATGCGCTGCGCCTTGAGGAAGGCGACGTCGCGCGATCGAAACAGATGCGGACCGAGCGCGCCGCCGCCACCCTGTGGCCGGAACAGCCGGTGCGGGTGCGCGAGGGCGCCAATTTCCGTCTGCGTGCGGCCGATCTCCTGCTCCGCCAACGCAGCGCCGTCGCGCGTGCCGAGCGGTCCGGAATGGGTCCAGGTGTGGTTACCGATCCAGTGACCGGCCGCATGCGCCGCCGCCGCGAGCGCATGACCGCCCGGTGCCGCCAGCCGCTCGCCGACGACAAAGAAGGTCGCGCGGATGCCGCGCCGCGCCAGCACGTCGAGCACGAGCGGCGTCGTTTCGGCATCCGGGCCGTTGTCGAAGGTCAGGGTCAGGTCAGCCATCGCCGCCTATCCATCCGATCCGCGCTGCCGTTGCAAGCGCAGCGAACGCAAGGCGCCTCTGCATCGCGACGGATTTGCGGCGACGCGCTCGCCCGGTCCATAGTGCGGCATGGCCGGTTCGCTCTCTCCCACGCCCATGCTCGCACCCCTCACCTCCAGCGCCGCGATGCGTGCTGTGGTCGACGACCGCGCGCGCCTGCAACACATGCTCGATGTCGAGGCCGCGCTCGCGTGGGCAGAGGCCGATGTGGGATTGATCCCCACCGCCGCCGCCGAACGCATCGCGTCGTTCTGCCGCGCCGACAAATTCGATCCCGAGGCGATCGGCGCCGCATCGGTGAAATCCGGCAATCTCGCCATTCCGCTGGTGCGCATGCTCACCGACGCAGTGAAAGCCGAAAACGCGGAAGTCGCCGGGTTCGTGCACTGGGGCGCGACCAGCCAGGACATCATCGACACCGCGCTGGTGCTCGACCTGCGCGACGGGCTCGCCACGCTCGACGCCGACCTCGTGCGCGCCATCGCCGCGTTCACGGCGCTGGCGGAGAAACATCGCCACACCGACACGGTCGCGCGCACCTGGCTGCAGCACGCGCTGCCGATGCCGTTCGGACTGAAACTCGCCGGCTATGCCGCCGCCCTGCAAAGAAGCCGTTCGCGCCTTGTCCGCGCCGGACGCGACGGTCTCGTGCTGCAATTCGGCGGCGCCGCCGGCACGCTGGCTGCGCTTGACGACAAAGGTCTAGCGGTCGCGGAAAAACTCGCCGCGCGGCTGTCGCTGCCGTTGCCGGACGCGCCATGGCACAGTCATCGCGACCGGCTCGGCGAGATCGCCTCAGCGCTCGGCATCCTCGCCGCGACCTGCGGCAAGATCGCGCGCGACGTGTCGCTCTTGATGCAGACCGAAGTGGCGGAAGCGTTCGAGCCGGCCGGCGCCGGCCGCGGCGGCTCCTCGACCATGCCGCATAAGCGCAATCCGGTCGCGGCCGCATCGGCGCTGACGTGCGCGGCGATGGCGCCGAATTTCGTCGCGACGATCATCGCCGGCGGCGTGCAGGAGCACGAGCGCGCGCTCGGCGGCTGGCAGGTGGAATGGCCGACCTTCCCTGCGCTGCTGCTTGCGGTCTCCGGCGCACTTGCCGGGATCGTCGATATCGCCGAAGGGCTGGAGGTCGATGCCGCACGTATGCGCGCCGATCTCGACATCACCCACGGACTGATCATGTCGGAAGCGGTGAGCTTCGCGCTCGCCAAGAAACTCGGCAAGCAGGCCGCGCACCATCTGATGGAGACCGCCGGCAAGATCGCGGCGCGCGAGCACCGCCATCTGCGCGACGTGCTGCTCGAGACCGCCCAGGTGACAGCGATCGTGCCAGCCGACGAGATCCGCCGTTTGTTCGATCCCGCCGCCTATCAGGGCGTATCGCAACAACTGATCGATCGGCAGATCGCGGCAACCCAGCCGAAAACCTGATCGTATCCCCCTATCGCTTTGGAATAACGACGGAAGGAAATGTCATGCCCAACATCGCGACGATGATCGCAGCCGATGACGGTGCCAAGCTGAACGTGCAGGTTGACGGCCGCGACGGCGCGCCGGTGCTGATGTTCTCCAACTCGCTCGGCACCGATCTGCGCATGTGGGACGCGCAGACCGCGGCGCTCGCCGACCGATTCCGGATCGTGCGCTACGACCGGCGCGGCCACGGCAAATCCGAGGTGCCGAAAGGCCCCTACACGATGGAGCGGCTCGGCCTCGACGTGCTGTCGATCCTCAATGCGCTCAAGATCGACAAGATCAACTGGTGCGGCCTGTCGATGGGCGGCATGGTCGGCCAGTGGCTCGGCGCCAACGCGCCGCAGCGCATCAACAAACTGATCCTGTCCAACACCAGTTCCTGGTATCCGGACAAGACACCGTGGAACGACCGCATCAAGACCGTGCGCGAGAGCGGTCTCGCCAGCATGGTTGACGGAAATATGTCACGCTGGTTCACGCCGGGCTTCATTGCCAAGGCGCCGGATGCCATCGCCAAGATGAAGGAGATGTTCGTCGCCACGAAGCCGGACGGCTACATCGCCTGCTGCGAGGCGGTGCGCGACATGGATTTCCGCGAGAGTAACCCCAAGGTCAGCGTGCCGACGCTGGTGATCGTCGGCGCGCAGGATCCAGCGACGCCGCCGGCTGCCGGCGAAGCGATCCGCAAGGCGATTCCCGGCGCACAGCTTGTCTCGCTCGACGCGGCGCACATCGCCAATATCGAGCAACCGCAGGCTTATACCGACACCATCGTCAAATTCATCGGCTGAGACGAAGCAAAAGCGATTGGGGCACGGCGATGGACGAGAAGGACCGTTTCGACAAGGGCATGGCGCGGCGGCGGCAAGTGCTCGGCAATGCCTGGGTCGACCGCGCCAACGCCAACAAGACGCCGCTGACGGCGGAGTTTCAGGACTTCATCACCCGCTATGCGTGGGGCGAGGTCTGGACCCGGCCGCATTTCGACGAGCGCACACGCCGCGTGCTGGTGATCGGCACCATGATCGCGCTCGACAAATGGGACGAGTTCAGGATGCACGTCCGCGCCGCCCTCACGGAAGGCGGGTTCAGCAGCGACGACATCCGCGAGATCGTGCAGCAGCAGGCGATCTATTGCGGCGTGCCGGCGGCAAACCATGCGTTCAAGCTGGCCGCCGAGATCGTCACCGAAATCGACAAAGCAAAAAACAAATCCGGCTGAGTGTCAGCCGGATTTGGTTTCAGCAAAACCGTTCAGCGTCAGATTTCAACGCCACACCTTCAACGCCAAACCTTCAACGTCAAGCTCTCAACGCCAAGGCGCGTACCAGCCTCCGCCCGCCTTCGTCGTAACGGCCGCCGCAGCCGTCGGCTCGACCGTCACCACGTCCTGCTCGGTCATCTCGATAACGCCGGGCTCGGCCGCGGCTGCCACGACCTTCTCCTGCTCGTTGCGCTCGATGGCGACCAGCGCGGCGGCAAGGCTCGCGAACACCAGATTCATGGTGCAGGAGCGGATCAGCGTCGGATCGTGCTGCCAGATCGCCGGCGCCACCGTGACGATGCTGACGATGACGACCAGGAACAGCGCCATCTCCAGAATATCCATATCCGGCTTGCCGGCGCGCCAGCAGCGCGCGCGGTCGAGCAGATGCACGGCGAACACGCCCGCGACAGCGAATTTGACGATCCCGTAGCCGGCTGCGAGTTGCAGCAATCCTTGCGGGCCGAAACCGAGCCAGCGTCCGACCCAGTAAACCGCCTGCGAATGCCACGCCGCTTCCAGCCCATAGGCCGGCGACGTCAGAATGCGGAGCGCGTCGAAACCCCAGAACAGCGCGAAATAGAGCGCGATGGACAGAAGCGATGCCGTGACCAGACCCCGATGGCGCATGCTGTTCTCCTTTTCGGAGTATCATGCGTAATCGCGTCGGATTGCCGGTTCAAAAGATACCGATGCTTTACCTTACCGGTTAAGCGTGCCGCGGTGGACAGCGCATGGCGCCCCGCCGGCTTACCCACAGGGGGCCACGTCAACCGACAGAAAAAGGGCTCCACCGGATGGCGGAGCCCGTTTTCCTTTACCGTGCGCGTCAGCGTTGCGGCTGATGCTGGCCCGGCTTGTCCTGCTGGCCGGACTGCTGCTGCTGACCCGGCTTCTGGCCGCCGCCCTGCTGCTGCTGACCGGGCTTCTGCCCGCCCTGCTGCTGTTGCTGGCCGCCGGACTGGTTCTGATTCTGTTGGCTCATCGAACACTCCATGTTCTGAGGACTAGCCAGGATCAACGAAGCGGAGCGTTCCGCCGTTCCACCGGAACCGGCGCTTCGTGCGGGATTAAATTTTTGCTGCTGTGTCGCGTTGCCGCATTCCCGCCATCCTGTTAAGGATTCGCGGGGATCGACGAACGCCGCTGAGGGGCCGCGTGGAATATTTCGTCCAGCAACTCATCAATGGCGTCACGCTCGGGTCGATCTACGGGCTGATCGCGCTCGGCTATACGATGGTGTACGGCATCATCGGAATGATCAATTTCGCGCACGGCGACATCTTCATGGTCGGCGCGTTCCTCGCCTTGATCGCCTTCGTCGTGCTGACCTCACTCGGCATCACTGCCATTCCGCTGGCGCTGCTGCTGGTCCTGCTGATCGCCATGGCGCTGACCGCGCTCTATGGCTGGGCGGTCGAGCGGGTCGCCTATCGGCCGCTGCGCCATTCGTTCCGGCTCGCGCCACTGATCTCGGCGATCGGCATGTCGATCGTCCTGCAGAATTTCGTGCAGGTTGCGCAGGGCGCACGCGTCAAGCCGCTGCCGCCGCTGATCGAGGGCGGCATCACGCTGCTCGACAACGGCACGTTCCGCGTCGAACTGTCTTACGTGCAAATCCTGATCGTCGTGACCACCGTCGCGCTGATGGCTGTTTTCACCTGGCTGATCACCCGCACACGGCTCGGCCGCGACATGCGCGCGTGCGAGCAGGACATGCGCATGACCTCGCTGCTCGGCGTCAATGTCGATCGCACAATCTCGCTCACCTTCGTGTTCGGCGCGGCGCTCGCCGCCGTCGCCGGCATCATGTACCTGCTCTATTACGGCGTCGTCGATTTCTACATGGGCTTCGTCGCCGGCGTGAAAGCCTTCACCGCAGCCGTGCTGGGCGGCATCGGCTCGCTGCCCGGCGCGATGCTCGGCGGCCTGCTGATCGGCCTGATCGAGACGTTCTGGTCCGCTTACTTCTCCATCGAATACAAGGACGTCGCCGCCTTCTCGATCCTCGTCATCGTCCTCATCTTCCTGCCGACCGGCATTCTCGGGCGGCCGGAGGTGGAGAAGGTCTGACGTGACCGACGCGGCCACGCCATCGCCTCCCCGCTTCGCGTTCGGCGCAGCCCTGAAAAGTGCCGCTCTCTCGGCTGTGGTCGCGCTCGGCCTGTTCGGCCTGATGGTCGGCATCCGCACCGAGACCGGACCGACCGGTTCGCTGATCTACTGGACACGGTTCGGCGACGTGGCGCTGCTGGTCGCCGCCGTGTTCCTCGGCCGGTTCCTGCGCGTGCTGGCATTCGGCGACGGACCGATCCGGCTGCAACGGCTGGTGCCTGCACGCTGGCAAGAGGCATCCGCCGGCGGCGAACGGTTCGCGCGGCTGATGCCGGGCCGCAATCTCGGCGGCATCTTTTCAATCGCATTGCTCGGCTTTGCGCTGGTCGCGCCGATCCTATTCTTCAACAACCGCTATGCGCTCGACCTCGGCATCCTCGTTCTCACTTATGTGATGCTCGGCTGGGGGCTGAACATCGTCGTCGGCCTCGCTGGCCTGCTCGATCTCGGCTACGTCGCGTTCTACGCGGTCGGCGCCTACTCCTATGCGCTGCTGGCGCAGAATTTCGATCTGTCGTTCTGGGTGTGCCTGCCGCTCGCCGGCATCCTCGCGGCGTTCTGGGGTCTCATTCTCGGCTTCCCGGTGCTGCGGCTGCGCGGCGACTATCTCGCCATCGTCACGCTGGCGTTCGGCGAGATCATCCGCATCGTGCTCCTGAACTGGCAGAACGTGACCGGCGGGCCGAACGGCATTTCGTCGATCCCGCGCCCCTCTTTCTTCGGCATTCCGTTCAACAACGACGATGACGGCTTCGCCGCCGTGTTCGGCCTCGACTACAGCGCCACGCACCGCATCGTCTTCCTGTTCTACCTGATCCTGATGCTCGCGCTGCTGACCAACTGGGTGACGTTGCGGCTGCGCCGGCTGCCGATCGGCCGCGCCTGGGAAGCCTTGCGCGAGGACGAGATCGCCTGCCGCTCGCTCGGCATCAACACCACCAACACCAAGCTGACCGCCTTCGCCATCGGCGCAATGTTCGGCGGCTTTGCCGGCGCGTTCTTCGCAACGCGACAGGGCTTCATCAGCCCGGAATCCTTCTCGTTCGTGGAATCCGCCCTGATCCTCGCCATCGTCGTGCTCGGCGGCATGGGCTCGCAACTCGGCGTCGCCATCGCCGCGATCGTCACCATCGGCGGCTTCGAGCTGTTCCGCGAATTTGCCGCTTACCGCATGCTGGTATTCGGCGGCGCCATGGTGCTGATCATGGTCTGGCGGCCCCGCGGCCTGATTGGCACGCGCACGCCATCGGTGTTCCTCAAGCAACGCAAGGCGATCGCCGGCGCGCTGGTCGGGGAAGGCCGCGGATGAGCGCGATCCTCACCGTCAGCCATCTCACCATGCGGTTCGGCGGCCTTGTCGCCGTCAACAACCTCTCATTCGCGGCACAGCGCGGCGAGATCACCGCGCTGATCGGGCCGAACGGCGCCGGCAAGACCACCGTGTTCAACTGCGTCACCGGCTTTTACAAGCCGACCTCCGGCATGCTCGAACTCGACGGCCGCGACGGCGCGACGCATCTGCTGGAGCGGTTGCCGGACTTCCGCATCGCGCGCGAGGCGCGCGTTGCCCGCACCTTCCAGAACATTCGTCTGTTTCCGGGCATGAGCCTGCTCGAAAACCTGATGGTGGCGCAGCACAACCCGCTGATGCGTGCGTCCGGCTTCACGGTATTCGGGCTGCTGGGCCTGCCGTGGTATCGCGTCGCCGAGCGCGACGCGATCGACCGCGCCCGCTACTGGCTCGACCGCATCAACCTGATCGACCGCGCCGACGATCCCGCCGGCGAGCTTCCCTATGGCGCACAGCGCCGGTTGGAAATCGCCCGCGCCATGTGCACCGAGCCGGATCTGCTCTGTCTCGACGAGCCGGCAGCTGGCCTCAACGCGCGAGAGAGCGCCGAACTGGACGAACTGCTGCTGTTCATCCGCAACGAGCACAAGACCTCGATCCTGCTGATCGAGCACGACATGTCCGTGGTGATGAAGATCTGCGACCACATTGTCGTGCTCGACTATGGCGTTAAGATTGCCGAAGGCCCGCCCGACCATATCCGCAACGATGCGAAGGTGATCGCCGCCTATCTCGGCGTCGAAACCGACGAGGTTGACGCCGTCGAAGCGGAGGCCGGGCGATGACGGCGCTCCTCGAAATCCGCAAGCTCGAAGCCGCCTATGGCCGTGTCGTCGCGCTCAAGGGCATCGACCTCGACGTCAAGGCCGGCGAGATCGTGACACTGATCGGCGCCAACGGTGCCGGCAAGTCGACCTTGATGATGACCATCTTCGGCTATCCGCGCGCGCGGGCTGGCACCATCCGCTTTGACGGCCGTGACATCACCGCGATGCCGGCGCACGAGATCGCCAAGCTGCACATCGCGCAATCGCCGGAAGGCCGCCGCATCTTCTCGCGCATGACCGTGTTCGAGAACCTGCAGATGGGTGCCTCGATCAGCGATCCGCAGCATTTCGATGACAACATCGCGCGCATCTTCGCGCTGTTCCCGCGCCTGAAGGAGCGCATCAATCAGCGCGGCGGCACGCTCTCCGGCGGCGAGCAGCAGATGCTCGCCATCGGCCGCGCATTGATGAGCCGCCCGCGCCTGCTGTTGCTGGACGAGCCGTCGCTCGGCCTCGCGCCGCTCCTGGCAAAGCAGATCTTCAAGGCGATCCGCACGCTCAACGAGCAGGACGGCCTCGCGGTGTTCCTGGTGGAGCAAAATGCGTTTCATGCGCTCAAGCTCGCGCATCGCGGCTATGTGATGGTCAACGGCGCCATCACCCTGTCGGGCAGCGGCGAGGACTTGCTCAAGCGTCCCGAGGTACGTGCGGCCTATCTCGAGGGAGGCCATTGATGGAGGGCCTCTACACCACCGAGACCTGGCCGCAGGTGGCGATGATCACCGTCATCATCGGCGGCGGCGCGGCGATCCTGGCCGGTCGCGCCATCGCCCAGACCTGGCGACCGTACTGGCATGTGGTGATCTACATGCTGCTGCTCGGCGGCGCGGTGCGATTCGTGCACTTCGCGCTATTCGAGGCCGAACTGCTGTCGCTGCCGTCCTACCTCGTCGATACCATATTCCTGCTGTTGTGCGCCTCGGCCGCATGGCGGATGACGCTTGCCGGGAAAATGGTGCGGCAATATGCCTGGATGTATGAGCGCGCGGGGCCGTTTCAGTGGCGTGTGCGGCAGATCAAGCCGGACTCGGCGCCGCGGCAGCCCGCCGGGTCGTGACTTTGGCGCAATTTCTGAGACAATACCGCTGATTTTCCCGGCGCTTTGATCGGCGCCGTGAGGGGCAAGACGAGACACGCACCAGAGACAAGCAGACAAGGGAGCAACACGATGAAGGGACTTCGTCTGGCGAGCCTGACGCTCGCGGCCGGCCTCGCGCTGACCGGCGCGGCCATAACCCAGGCTATGGCGCAGGAGACGCCGATCGGCGTGGTCGGTCCGATGACCGGGCAATACGCAACCTTCGGCCAGCAACTCAAGAACGGGGCTGAACTGGCGGTCGCCGACATCAATGCCGCCGGCGGCTTGCTCGGCAAGAAGCTCAAGCTGGAAGTCGGCGACGACGCCTGCGATCCGAAGCAGGCGCGCGCTGTCGCGGAAAAGATGGCGGGCCTCAAGGTGCCGTTCGTTGCCGGCCACTATTGCTCGTCGTCGTCGATCCCCGCCTCCGAGGTCTACAACGAGAGCAACATCGTTCAGATCACGCCGGCCTCGACCAACCCGACCTTCACCGAGCGCAAGATGTGGAACACGTTCCGTGTCTGCGGCCGTGACGATCAGCAGGGTTCGGTGGCCGGCGCATTCATCGCTAAGCAGTACAAGGGCAAGAACATCGCCATCCTTCAGGACAAGTCGACCTACGGCAAAGGTCTGGCCGACGAGATGAAGAAGGCGCTCAACAAAGCCGGCGTGAAGGAGAAGCTCTACGAAGCCTATACGCAGGGCGACAAGGACTTCAACGCGCTGGTCTCGAAGATGAAGGCCAACGCCATCGATGTCGTCTATGTCGGCGGCTATCACACCGAAGCCGGCCTCATTCTGCGGCAGATGCGCGCGCAAGGTCTCAACGCGCAGATGATCGCCGGCGACGCCATCGCCACCAACGAGTTCTGGTCGATCACCGGCGACGCCGGCAAGGGCATGATGTTCACCTTCGGCGCCGATCCGCGCACGCGACCAACCGCCGCCGCGGTGGTGAAGCGCTTCAAGGACAAGGGCATCGATCCGGAAGGCTACACGCTCTACACCTACGCAGCGCTGCAGATCTGGGCCGAGGCCGTGAAGAAGGCCGGCACCACCGACGCCAAGAAGGTGGCGGCGGCGATCAAGGCCGGCAAGTGGGACACCGTGCTCGGACCGATCGGCTATGACGCCAAGGGCGACATCACCGCGATCGACTACGTGTTCTACGTCTGGAAGCCGGACGGCACCTATTCGCAGGTGGCCAGCAACTAAACACTGTCACGCGACAATAAGCCCGCCCTCCGAGGCGGGCTTTTTCTTTAGAAAGCCGGCAGATACCGCCGCAAAAACGACATGAGCCTGCGCGAGCGATCCGTCATGAAAGTCCTTGTTGCATCCACCATCACCGCCGCGTTGCTTGGCGCCGCGATCTCTCCTGCAACCGCGCAAACCCGCGAGCCCTCGCAGGCGATGATCCACGGGCAGAAGCTGCTCGACTATTGCAATTCGCGCGAACAGCACCGCCGTTTCTCCTGCGGCTATTATGTGATGGGCGCGATCGACATGCTGGTGAACGGCGAGTTGCTGCAAGGAAAGAAAGACGGCCCTTACGCCGTGTGTCCGCCGGCCGGCAAGACGCCGGAGGAGCTGGTCACGATGGTCAAGCACTACATCGAGACCCACAAGGATCAGCGCGACAAGCCGGGATACGAACTCGTCTACGCAGCGATGCGCGAAGCCTATCCTTGCAAATAAACGCCGCTACCCGATCCGCCCCAGCGCCGGGAACGCTTCCAACAGCCAGTAGCTGACATTGTTGATCGTGCCGGTGAGAAATGCGATGCCGGTGATGATCAACAGCACGCCCATCACCTGCTCCACGCGATGCAGATGCGTGCGGAAGCGCGCGAGGAACGCCGCGAACGGCTGGATCGCGAACGCCGCGACCACGAACGGAATGCCGAGACCGAGCGAATAGACCGCGAGCAGGCTTGCGCCGCGCGTCACCGTCGATTCCGACGCCGCCACCGCAAGGATCGCGGCGAGGATCGGACCGATGCACGGCGTCCAGCCGAACGCGAAGGCGAGCCCCATCACATAGGCGCCCCACAGGCTCACCGGCTTCGACACCGTGACGCGCTTTTCCTGCATCAGGAAGGCGAGCCGCGTGACGCCGAGGAAGTGCAGCCCCATGATGATGATGACGATGCCGGCGACCGTCGCCAGCGTCCCCGACCACGCGCGGATCAGTCCGCCGATCGCCGTCGCGCTCGCGCCGAGCGCGACGAACACGGTGGTGAAGCCAAGCACAAAGCAGATCGACGCGATCACCGTATCGGTGCGGGCGCGGGCCACCGGCTCGCCGCCGGCCATGCGCTCAAGCGATGCACCCGCCAGATAGACGAGATAAGGCGGCACCAGCGGCAGCACACAGGGGGAGAGAAAACTGACAACGCCGGCCACGAGCGCGGCGAGGAAGGAGATATCGGCCATGGCAACCTACATGCACAGGCCCGCCCGTCGAAGCAAGCCGGGTTGCGGCATTGTCGCGCCGATGTGATATGCGGGTGAGAGGCCCCGCGCCGCCCTCTCCCGCGGACCACGACCAGCCCAACGAGGACACCGTGCGCAATCTGATCACCGATGTGGATGGACTGACCGTCGGCCATGCCCATGACGCCGCGCTCGGCTCCGGCGTCACCGCGATCCTGTTCGACACGCCTGCCGTCGCCGGCGTCGATGTGCGCGGCGGCGGGCCCGGTACGCGCGATACGGAGCTTTTGCAGCCGGAGCGCACTGTCGACGCAGTCGATGCCATCGTGCTGTCGGGCGGCTCGGCGTTCGGACTCGATTCGCCGTCCGGCGTGCAGGCTTACATGCGCGAACAGGGTCGCGGCTTCCGCATCGGTCCGGCGACCGTGCCGATCGTGCCGTCCGCCGTGCTGTTCGATCTGCTGGCCGGCGGCAACAAGAACTGGGGCCGCTACTCGCCCTATCGCGAGCTCGGCTATGACGCGGCGCGCGCGGCGAGCCGCGACTGCGCGCTCGGCAGCGTCGGCGCCGGACATGGCGCCACCACCGTCGCGCTCAAAGGCGGTATCGGCTCGGCCTCGGCGACAACGAGAGACGGCATCACCGTCGGTGCGATCGTCGCGGTCAACGCGGTCGGCACCTGCAATATCGGCGACAGTCCGCATTTCTGGGCCGCGCCGTTCGAGATTGGCAAGGAGTTCGGCGGCCTCGGCCTGCCCTCGCCGCTGCCGGCCGATGCGCTGACGCTGCGCGCCAAAGGGCATGCGGCGGCAACGCCGGGCGGCCCGTCGCAGAACACCACTATCGCGCTGGTCGCGACCGATGCCGTGCTCAACAAGATGCAGGCGCGGCGCCTCGCGGTGATGGCGCAGGATGGTTTCGCCCGCGCGATCTATCCGGTCCACACGCCGCTCGACGGCGACACCGTGTTCGCCGCCGCCACCGGCCGCAAGCCGCTCGCTGATCCGATCTACGGTTTCACCGAACTCGGCATGCTGGCGGCGAACGTGCTGGCGCGGGCGATCGCGCGCGGCGTCTATGAAGCCACCGCGCTGCCGTTCCCCGACGCCTTGCCGAGCTGGGGCGACCGTTTCCGGAAACGATGACGCGAACCGCATCCGCTCTGGCGCGTTGTCATTTCGACGACGCGCGAGGGCGATATGCCATCCACCGCGATTGCCGATCTCAGCTACGACCCGCGACAGCGCTGCCTGACGGTGACGTTCATCACCGGCCGCGTCTATCAATATGCCGAGGTGCCGCCGGACGTGGCCGGCGCGTTCGCCACCGCTTCGTCAAAGGGCGCGTTCTTCAACCGCGACATTCGCGACCGCTACGCTTTCCGCGAGATCACGCCCGCCCGCCAAACCGTTCGGCGCCATACGGCGCCGGGTCGCAGAACGGCGTCGCGCCAGTGATCATCTCGGCGAGCAGCCGCCCGGTGGCGGGGCCGAGCGTCAGGCCCCAATGGGCGTGGCCAACCGCGAGCCACATGTCGCTCTGTCCCGGTGCCCGGCCGATGACCGGCCGGGAATCCGGCATGCAGGGCCGCGCCCCGAGCCAGGTGACGCCATCGACCGGCTCGCCGAGCGGGAACAAGGCCCGCGCCGACGGCAGCAGCCGCTCGAACTGCACCGGTGTCGGTGAGGCGTCGCGCGCGGCGAACTCCACGCCGGTGGTGAGGCGAATGCCCTGCTCCATCGGCGTGATGACATAGCCGCGGTCAAAATCGAGCACCGGCCGCTCCAGCGATGCGCCGCCGAGGGTGTGATAGTGCCGGTGATAGCCGCGCTTGAGGCCGATCGGCAGATCGACGCCGAGCGGCTTGAGCAGGTCCGGCGCCCACGGGCCGAGCGCCACCACCACATGATTGGCGTCGAGCGCGCCGGCCTCAGTGTCGAGCCGCCAATGCCCGCCAGAGCGATGCAGGCTTTTGGCGTCGCCCGGCAGCATCACGCCGCCCAGCGTCTCGAACAGCGCAGCATAGGCTTTGGTCACAGCCAGCGGATTGCTGATGCTGGCAAGATCGCTCCACAGCACAGCCTTCTCGAACACCGGACGCAAGGACGGTTCGAGCCGCCGCGCCTCCTCGGCGTCAAGCGGCTGCGGATGCAGACCGAATTTTGCCGCCAGATCGATCTCCGGCGCGAGCGCATCGAAGCTCTTGCGGTTGCGATAGAGCTTCAGCCAGCCGGTCTTGCGCAGATAGCGGGAGGCATTGGCGAGCGTCATCAGCTCTTCGTGCTCGGACACCGCATGCGAGAACAGTGGCCGCATCGCATGCGCCGTCTCGATCAGCCGTGGCAGCGCCGAATAAGCGCGAAACCGCATCAGCCAGGGCAGCACCCGCGGCAGGAACGAGAGATGATAGTTGGCTTCCGGCGCGCGCTTGAGCGCGATGCGCAGCAGCGCCATCGGATTGGCCGGGAACGCCGGCGGAAACACCGTATTGCCTTCGATGATGCCGGCATTGCCGTAGGACGTGGCCAGCCCCGGCCCCGCGCGATCGACCAGCGCCACCGACAGGCCCCGACGCGCGAGCTGCGCGGCCACCGATGTGCCGACGATCCCGGCCCCCAGAACAGCAACATCGGTCCGCGCCATCGCCAGTCACCTTCAAAAACAAGCGGCCGGCTCTTATTCCACGGATTCGGCCGGCCTCATCCCGCAGATAATGTCTTCCGCCGCCCCCGGCGAGAGGGAATTGGTCGCATCCCGCGCAGCACGAATGGCAGCATGGCGATGCCGGGATAACGGCGGCCGCGTCGTTGCCCCTGCGGACCGGGCATGGTACCCGGACCCCATCCCGGAGCCCCCAAAAGGCCGCCAATGCCCGCTTTGCGCCCGCTTGCGATCGCCCCTTCGATCCTCGCCGCCGACTTCGCGCGGCTCGGCGACGAAATTCGCGCGGTCGAGGCCGCCGGTGCCGACTGGATCCATGTGGACGTGATGGACGGGCACTTTGTTCCGAACATCACCATCGGCCCGGACGTGGTGAAGGCGCTGCGCAAGGTCACGACGAAAACGTTCGACGTGCATCTAATGATCGCGCCGTGCGATCCCTATCTCGAAGCCTTCGCCAAGGCTGGCTCCGACATCATCACCGTGCATGTGGAATCGGGACCGCATGTGCACCGCTCGCTGCAGGCGATCCGCGCGCTCGGCAAGAAAGCTGGCGTGACGCTCAACCCCGGCACGCCGGTCTCGACCATCGAGAACGTGATCGATCTCGTCGATCTCATCCTCGTCATGTCGGTGAACCCCGGCTTCGGCGGTCAGGCATTCATCCCCGCCGCCGTGCAGAAGGTGCGCGATCTCCGCGCGATGGCCGGCGGGCGGCCGATCGACATCGAAGTTGACGGCGGCATCACGCCAGAGACGGCACCGCAGGTAATCGCCGCCGGCGCCAACGTGCTGGTCGCCGGCTCCGCCGTGTTCAAGGGCGGTGCCGAACAGTACCGCGCCAATATCAGCGCCATCCGCAACGCCGCCGCCGCGGCGCGCGGAGAAGTGGCGTGAACAACAATGATTCTCTCAACCGTCATGCCCGGCTTCATGCCGGGCATCCACGCCTTTCGTCCCGCTAGCGACGACTCAGACGTGGATGGCCGGGACAAGCCCGGCCATGACAGGACAACGGTAGTGACACCATGATCCCACGCTATTCCCGCCCCGAGATGACGGCGATCTGGTCGCCGGAAACCCGCTTCCGCATCTGGTTCGAGATCGAGGCGCATGCCGCCGACGCTTTGGCCGATCTCGGCATCATCCCGAAGGAAGCGGCCAAGACCATCTGGGAAAAAGGCAATGCCGCGACGTTCGACACCGCGCGCATCGATGCGATCGAGGCCGAGACGAAGCACGACGTGATCGCCTTCCTCACACATCTCGCCGAGCATGTCGGCCCGGAGGCGCGCTTCGTGCATCAGGGCATGACTTCGTCGGACGTGCTCGACACCTGCCTCAACGTGCAGCTTACGCGCGCGAGCGACATCCTGCTCGCCGATCTCGACAAGGTGCTCGACGCGCTCAAGCGCCGCGCCTACGAGCACAAGCTGACACCGAGCGTCGGCCGTTCGCACGGCATCCATGCCGAACCGGTGACGTTCGGTCTGAAGATGGCCTACGCCTACGCCGAATTCTCGCGCGCGAAAGAACGCCTGATCGCCGCGCGCAAGGACATCGCCACCTGCGCGATCTCCGGCGCGGTCGGTACCTTCGCGCAGATCGACCCGCGCGTGGAAGAGCACGTGGCGAAGGCGATGGGCCTCACGCCGGAGCCGGTCTCGACGCAGGTGATCCCGCGCGACCGCCATGCGATGTTCTTTGCGACCTTGGGCGTCATCGCCTCGTCGATGGAGCGGCTCGCCACCGAGATCCGCCATCTGCAGCGCACGGAAGTGCTGGAGGCCGAGGAATATTTCTCCGCCGGGCAGAAAGGCTCGTCGGCGATGCCGCACAAGCGCAATCCCGTGCTCACCGAAAACATGACGGGCCTCGCCCGCATGGTGCGCGCCTATGCGCTGCCGGCGATGGAGAACGTCGCGTTGTGGCACGAGCGCGACATCTCGCATTCGTCGGTCGAACGCATGATCGGTCCCGACGCCACCGTGACGCTCGACTTCGCGCTCAACCGTCTCGCCGGCGTCATCGACAAACTTGTCGTCTATCCCGAGAACATGCAGAAAAATCTCGACAAGCTCGGCGGCCTCGTCCACTCGCAACGCATCCTGATCGCGCTGACACAGAAGGGCATCTCGCGCGAGGACGCCTATCGCATCGTCCAGCGCAACGCGATGCGCGTCTGGCGCGGCGAAGGCGATTTCCTCGCCTTCCTCAAGGCCGACCCCGACGTGAAGGGCAAGATGACCGACAAGGAGCTGGAGGCCAATTTCGACCTCGGCTACCACTTCAAGCACGTCGACACGATCTTCAAGCGGGTGTTCGGCGGCTGACCCGAGCGATCATGCGCGACGTCACCGCCGACTACGACTTCCTCGTCCTGCCCGGCCTCGGCAATTCAGGGGTCGAACACTGGCAGTCGTACTGGTGCATGGCGCTGCGCAACGCGACGCGCGTCATTCAGGACGACTGGGATCAGCCGCATCCGCAGGCATGGATGCAGCAGCTCGACGCGGCAATTACCGGCGGCTCACGTCCGGCCGTGTTGATCTGCCACAGCCTCTCCGTTTCGCTCGCCGCGCACTGGGCAGCCCGCAACACGCCGGGCCGGATCAAGGCCGCATTCCTGTGCGCGCCGTCCGACGTCGATCACCCGGAGAACACGCCGGACAGCGTGCGCCCGTTCGCGCCGATGCCGCTCAAGCCGTTTCCGGTGCCGGCACTGGTCGTCGCCTCAACCGACGATCCTTACGTCAACCCGGAGCGCGCGCGGTTCTTCGCCGACGCCTGGCTGGCGGATTACTGCGAAATCCCCGAACTCGGCCACATCAACACCGCGACGCGGCTCGGCCTGTGGCCGCAGGGCCTGCTGCTGCTCGGCCAGTTGCTGGCGCGCGTGAAGGACTAACTTTCGCCGCGCTGGAAAACGGCTCCGGCTACCAGGCGCGCTCGCGGCTGTAAGCACCACGATCCGTGTCCCATCCGCGATGGTTGGACCAGCCGTGATCGCCGCTCGACCCGAAGCTCCAGGTACTGACGCCGAAATTGAACAGCGGTGCCGGACCACGCGCAGCCGGCGGCCGCCTGTCCCCCTCGTCCGGTTCGTCCACCAGATAATCCGCGTTGGCGTAACCCTCGGCCGAACCCCAAACGACGCGACACCACGCGCCGGAGCAATCGCGAATATCCACCTCGGCGCCCGCGGGCATGACGGCAACCACGCTGTAGCCCGTTCCCGGCCCCGCGCGCAGGTTGAGTTCGGAGCGCACTGTCGCGGCGTCGCCCAGCGTCACGCTGGCCAACAGGAGAACGCCCGCCAGACCACCCGTTTTCCATCGCATGCCCGCCTCCGCCGCTGCTGTCCTACCCGGACACACACCGCACGAGACGGGCAAATCTATGACCCTCATGCGGAGCCCAGATCTGCCCCCATTGTCACGGTGCCGCAGGCGCGCTTATCTGATGCCATTGCGAATCCATCAGATGCCGCGCGCAGATCATCCAACGATTCTCGTCTTCGATTCCGGCCTCGGCGGGCTCACCGTATTCCGCGAGGTGGCGAAGGCGCGCCCGGATGCGCGCTACATCTATCTCGCCGACGATGCGCGTTTCCCCTACGGCCGCATTCCGGAAACCGAACTGGTCGCGCGCGTACTCGACGTGATCGGCGACGCGATCACGACATGGCACCCGGACCTGGCGGTCATTGCCTGCAACACCGCCTCGACGCTGGCGCTGGCGCCGCTGCGCGCAGCCTTCACCGTGCCGTTCGTCGGCACCGTGCCGGCGATCAAGCCCGCCTGTGCAGGCTCGCGCAGCAAACTCGTGTCGGTGCTCGGCACCGAGGCGACAGTGGCGCGCGAATACACCAAAAGCCTGATCCGCGAATTCGCGCAGGATTGCAGCGTCACGCTGGTCGGCGCAGCCCGGCTTGCCACCTTCGCCGAAGCCGAACTGAACGGCGCGCCCGCGACCGACGCGGAGCTACGCGCCGAGATCGCGCCCTGCTTCATCGAACACGACGGCAAGCGCACCGACACGGTGGCGCTTGCGTGCACGCATTATCCGCTGCTGCTCGACCGTCTGGCGGCGCTCGCGCCGTGGTCGGTCGACTGGATCGATCCGGCGCCGGCGATCGCGCGCCGCGTCGTCGGCCTGATCGGCACACCCAACGAACAAATGAGCGGACTTGCGAACGGGCTTGCGACCCTGTCCGCGGACATCGTGTTCACCTCCGGCCGGGCGCCAGCGCCGCACCTGATGCGGGCGCTGGCCTCCTTCGGCTTTACGTCAACAGCGACACCACATAAGGCCGCACTTCGATAAAGCCGCGATAGATCATGTCGCCGGCCACGTAGAGGATGATGGCGAGGCCGACATAGGCGATCCAGCGGTGCTTATCGAGCAGGCGGGCGATGAAGTTGGCCGCGAGGCCCATCAACACGATCGACAGGCCGAGACCGAAGATCAGCGCGGTCGGGTGTTCGCGCGCCGCGCCCGCCACGGCGAGCACATTGTCGAGCGACATCGAGACGTCGGCGACGATGATCTGCAGCGCGGCCTGACGCAGCGTCTTGGTCGGCGCGGCGCCGTCCGCGAGTGCGGCGGCAGCATCAGGATTGTGATGCGGGCCGCGCAGCTCGCGCCACATCTTCCAGCACACCCACAACAGCAGAATGCCGCCGGCGAGCAGCAGGCCGACGATCGCGAGCAACTGCACGGTGACGCTGGCGAAGATGATGCGCAGACCGGTCGCAGCGAGGATGCCGAGCAGGATCGCCTTGTTGCGCTGTTCGGCCGGCAAACCGGCGGCGGCAAGACCGATGACGATGGCGTTGTCGCCGGCGAGCACCAGGTCGATCATGATGACCTGGCCGAGCGCCGCGAGGCCGGCAGGCGTGGTCAGGGTCGCGACGATATCGGCAATGATACTATCCATTGGCGGGCTTGGTCCTTGTGTCGTTCAACCACAAATATTCGATGACGTGTTCGATCTCGCCGAGGATCGCGGCAGCGCAGCCGAGGAAGGTCAGCGCCGCGGCAATATCCCACGAGGTTACGGTGTCCCCTGCGCGCGCCTGTCCGGACCACCAGCCGTGTAACGCGAATGATCCGGCCACGGCGAGCAGCAACAGGCTGACCGTCGGCAGGATCAACGGAAACGGAATCGGAGATTCGGACAGGAGTTCGAGCATCGGGCCACCGTGGTCGTCATCAGTCCGACATCACAGCCAGTTGGCTGTCAGAGGGGCCCGGTCTGATCCGCAATAACTAGGGGACCACCCGCCCCGGCGCAACAAAAACCGGACGCGACCGGACAGCGCGGCGGAACTTTCCGCCAAAGCATTGATCTGCAAGCACTATCGGCGACACTCGTTCCTGCTTCCCGGCCCCGGATGGTTTGACAGGGCCGCCCCAAACCCCTAAAACGCGCCCACTTCGCGGGGCTGGAGCCAATCCGGCCCCGCGGAGCGTTTCGCACCCGTGGTCACGGCCGTCAGCTTTCGGCCGGAACCTGTCGGTTTCGGGCTTCGGCCCGCGACAAAGGAGGGCGCGGTTCCTCATCTCTCACTCGAACGTTCACAGAGGACGCGATGTCAAAGCGCCATAGCGCAAAGTACAAGATCGACCGCCGGATGGGCGAAAACATCTGGGGTCGCCCGAAGAGCCCGGTCAACAAGCGTGAATACGGCCCCGGCCAGCACGGCCAGCGCCGCAAGGGCAAGCTCTCCGACTTCGGCGTGCAGCTCAAGGCCAAGCAGAAGCTGCGCGGCTATTACGGCAACATTTCAGAGAAGCAGTTCCACCGCACCTACGTCGAAGCGCGCCGGATGCGCGGCGACAGCGGCGCCAACATGATCGGCCTGCTCGAGAGCCGTCTCGATGCGATGATCTTCCGCGCCAAGTTCGTGCCGACGGTGTTCGCGGCGCGTCAGGTGATCAACCACGGCCACATCAAGGTGAACGGCCGCCGCGTCAACATCCCCTCCTACCGCGTCAAGGTCGGCGACGTGGTCGAGGTCAAGGACAAGTCGCGCGAGATGCCGCTGGTGATGGAAGCCGTCGCCTCGGCCGAGCGCGATGTGCCGGATTACATCGAGGCCGATCACTCCAAGTTCACCGCCAAGATGACGCGCGTGCCGGTGCTCACCGACGTGCCGTTCGCGGTGCAGATGGAGCCGCATCTGGTGATCGAATACTATTCGCGCTGATCTTTCGCGCCGAATACGGAAAAAGCCGCCCGTTTGGGCGGCTTTTTTTTATGGCCGATGACTTGTTGTGTGTCCGTCACCTCGCGGTCGGATTTTGCCTTTCGAACGTGAGCATCGCCGGCCTGCCGTTCACGCCGGGCAGCGGATCGGCGAGCGCAAAGAGCGGCGCGACGGTGAATGTTCGCTCGGCTGGCGTCAAGCGTTCGCCGGTACGCCGGCCAATATGCCTCCAGCACCGGCGACCACGGCGTGCGCGGGCAGATCGTGTTCCGTTTCTAACCCTCGCCGCCGGTTGCGAAGCGGCGCGCGCGTGGCCTATCGTCCGGACAGTTGTTCCGGGACCATTACCATGCGCTTCGATAGGCCGCTCGACCGCCGCTCGTTCCTCGCCCTCACCGCCGGCGGCGTCGCCGCGCCCCTGCTGCCGCGCATGGCCCACGCCGCGCCGCATCGATTCAGCCACGGCGCGTTCGAGGTGATGGTCGTGAGCGACGGGCATCTGGTGCTGCCGACGAGCTTCATCGCGCCGGACGCGCCCCCGGCAGAACGCAACGCCGCGCTCGCCGCCGCGAAGCAGACCAGCCAGCAATACGACTCGCCGACGAACATCACGCTGATCAAATCCGGCGACGACCTGATCCTGATCGACATGGGCTCCGGCGATCGCTTCATGCCAACCGCCGGCAAGCTGTTCGACAATCTCGAAGCGGCCGGCATCGACCGCAGCAAGATTACCAAGGTAGTGTTTACCCATGGCCACCCCGATCATCTCTGGGGCTTGGTCGATGAACTCGACGATCCGCGGCTGCCGAAAGCATCGTTTTATGTCGCCGCGGCGGAATGGGATTTCTGGCAGGGCGACAACGCCACGCGCGGCCTGCCGGAGGAACGTGCCGGCTTCGTCACTGGCGCGCGCCGCAACTACGCGGTGATCAAGGACCGCGTGACGATGCTCAAGCCGAACGATGAGATCGTGCGCGGCCTGCGCATTCTCGCGACCCCCGGTCACACCCAGGGTCACGTCTCGCTTGAACTCGCCGGTGGCGACGGTCTGATCGTCGGCGGCGACGTGCTCACCCACGAGATCGTTTCATTCGCGAACCCGGACTGGCGCATGCCGGCCGATCACGAGGCCGAGCGCGCCATCGCGACGCGCAAGACCATGCTGGATCGTCTCGCCAAGGATCGCGCGACGCTAATCGGTTTCCACCTGCCTTATCCGGGCGTCGGCAAGGTGGAGAAGAAGGACAACGCCTACCGCTTCGTGCCGGCTTAGAAGTAGATCGCTTTCAGTGAGCACGCCCTGTTGCCGCTCGTCCCCGCGAAAGCGGGAATGAACGGATAGAGGACGTTCCCGGTTCACCAACCCAAACAAAACGCCAGCCCGGACCGCGTCCGGACTGGCGCTGCGCAAATCTGAAATCAGGACGTCAGGCGACAGTCGTCGTCGCCAGACCCTTGTCCTTGAACATCGACTGCAACTCGCCGGCCTGGAACATCTCGCGCACGATGTCGCAACCGCCGACGAATTCACCCTTCACATAGAGCTGCGGGATCGTCGGCCAGTTCGAATACTGCTTGATGCCGTCGCGCAGTTCGAGCGACTCCAGCACGTTGAGGCCCTTATAGGGCACGCCGATATGGTCGAGGATCTGCACGACCTGCCCCGAGAATCCGCACTGCGGGAACTGCGGGCTGCCCTTCATGAACAGCACCACGTCGTTGCTGGTCACTTCGTTGCGGATGAAATCCTGAATGCTCATGTCGTTTGCCTTTGCTGCCTGTCGCAGCGGTGGTTGGGTCGGCCGGAACACGTCCTCGGTTGGTGCCTGACACATCGTACCTTTGGGCGGCGAACGCAAGACCTCCCTTGGTAAAGCCTTCCAGCCAGCCCCAGAGCCCGATTCAGCCTTCCGGCGTCCCCGTCTGCAGGGCCAATGCGTGCAGCTTGCCGCCCATCTGGCCCTGGAGCGCCTGATAGACGATCTGGTGCTGCTGAACGCGGGATTTGCCCTTGAACGAGGCGGAAACGACCGAGGCGGCGTAGTGATCGCCATCGCCGGCGAGGTCGCGGATGGTGACGTCGGCGTCCGGCAGGGCCGCCTTGATGAGGCGTTCGATCTCGCCCGCATCCATTGCCATGGTGATGTTCGCTCCTTCGAGGTCCGGAAACGCCCGCCGCCCCGCAGGATCGGGCGAGGTCAACGTGAATCGCTCAGCATTATGCCAGAATTGGGGTCGATATGCCCCGATGCGGCATCCCGGCACGGGCCTTTGCACGGAATTCCAAAAACCCTGCTCAATCCCGGCACAAATGCACGATCGCCGCGTTGATCCGCGGGAGGAACGCCCGTCACCCAACAGGGATGTGCCCGCTATGTACGACACAGCCTTACTGGTCGCCTCGGCGTTGAGCCTGGCGCTGCTGGTCGCGTTTTCGGAGTTGCCGCCGCCACCCGACTAAAGCGGCTTATTGCCCCGCCCCGGCCATGTAGCCGGGCAGCCAGCCCTCAAATCTCCGGTTGAGGTCCGCCACCGCCAGCGGACGCTCGCCCGGCAGGGACAGCGCGTCGCCACCGGTGACGCCGATGCGCTCGACCAGCACGCCCGCGTCGCGGGCGCGCTCAATCACCGGCGCGGCGGACGACGCCGCCACGGTGACGATGTAGCGCGCCTGATCCTCACCGAACCAATAGGCATGCGGCGGCGTGTCATCCGGGCCCTCCGTCAGTGTCGCACCGATGCCGGAGGCCATCGCCATCTCGGCCAGCGCCACCAGCAAGCCGCCGTCGGAGACGTCGTGCACCGCCGTGACCGCGCCGTCGGCGATCAGGCCGCGCACCAGATCGCCGTTCTCGCGTTCCTCGATCAGATCGACCGGCGGCGGCGCGCCCTCTTCGCGGCCGCAGACGTCGCGCAGATAGAGCGACTGGCCGAGCCAGCCCTGCGTCTCGCCGATCAGCAGGATCACCTCGCCGGCCGCCTTGAAGGCGATGGTCGCGGATTTCTGGAAATCATCGATCACGCCGACGCCGCCGATCGACGGGGTCGGCAGGATTCCGCGGCCGTTGGTCTCGTTGTAAAGCGAGACGTTGCCGGACACGACCGGGAAGTCGAGATCCTTGCACGCCTCGCCGATGCCGCGAACGCAGCCGACGAACTGGCCCATGACTTCGGGCCGTTCGGGATTGCCGAAATTCAGATTGTCGGTGATCGCCAGCGGCCGGCCGCCGACGGCGGTGATGTTGCGCCAGCATTCCGCCACCGCCTGCTTGCCGCCCTCGAACGGATCGGCCTCGCAATAGCGCGGCGTCACGTCGGTGGTCATCGCCAGCGCCTTCGGCCCGTCGTTGATGCGCACCACCGCCGCATCGCCACCGGGGCGCTGCACCGTGTTGCCGCCGATGACGTGGTCGTACTGCTCCCACACCCAGCGCTTCGAGCACAGGTCCGGCGTCGCGATCAGCGTTTCCAGCGCATCGGCGAGCGGCATCGGCGCAGCAACGCTGTCGGCATCGACACGCTTCTGCTTCTCGGCAATGACGAACGGACGCTTGTATTCCGGCGCCTCGTCGCCCAGCTCCTTGATCGGCAGATCGGCCATCACCTCGCCGTGATGCTTCACCACGAACCGCTTGGTCGGCGTGGTGTGCCCGACGATAGCGAAGTCGAGACCCCATTTGCGGAAGATGTCTTCCGCTTCCTTTTCCTTCTCCGGCTTGAGCACCATGAGCATGCGCTCCTGGCTCTCCGACAGCATCATCTCGTAGGCGCTCATCCCGGCTTCGCGGGTCGGCACCTTGTCGAGTTCGAGCGTCACGCCGAGATCGCCCTTGGCGCCCATCTCGACAGCGGAACAGGTCAGTCCCGCCGCGCCCATGTCCTGGATGGCGATGACGCAGCCCTTCTCCATGATCTCGAGGCAGGCTTCGAGCAGCAGCTTCTCCGAGAACGGGTCGCCGACCTGCACGGTCGGACGTTTCTCCTCGGAATCGTCATCGAACTCCGCGGACGCCATCGACGCGCCGTGGATGCCGTCGCGGCCGGTCTTGGAGCCGAGATAGACGATCGGCATGTCAACGCCGGACGCCGCCGCGTAGAAAATCTTGTCGGCCTCGGCGAGGCCCACCGCCATGGCGTTGACGAGGTTGTTGCCGTTGTAGCGCGCGTGGAAGCGCGTCTGTCCGGCCACCGTCGGCACGCCGAACGAATTGCCGTAGCCGCCGATGCCTGCGACCACGCCGGACACGAGATGCCGCGTCTTCGGGTGCGCCGGCTCACCGAACGAGATCGCGTTGAGGCAGGCGATCGGCCGCGCGCCCATGGTGAACACGTCGCGCAGGATGCCGCCGACGCCGGTGGTCGCGCCCTGATACGGCTCGATGAAGCTCGGGTGGTTGTGGCTCTCCATCTTGAACACGCAGGCTAGCCCGTCGCCGATGTCGATGACGCCGGCGTTCTCGCCCGGTCCCTGGATCACCCACGGCGCCTTGGTCGGCAGCGTGCGCAGATGCACCTTCGAAGACTTGTACGAGCAATGCTCGTTCCACATCGCCGAGAAGATACCCAGCTCGGTGACGGTCGGCTCGCGGCCGATCAGCTTGAGGATGCGCTCGTATTCGTCCGGCTTGAGGCCATGTTCGGCAACGAGTTCGGGGGTGATTTTCGTCTGGGTCGCCGCCGTCACGTCGTCATGCCGCCTTTGCAAGATGGTCCACGAGCCCGGCGAACAGGCCACGGCCGTCGGTGCAGCCCATCACCTCTTCGACGTGGTTTTCCGGATGCGGCATCATGCCGAGCACATTGCCGTGCTCATTGAGGATGCCGGCGATGCCGTTCATCGCCCCGTTGTGATTCCAGTTGGGATCGGGAATGCCGTCCGGCCCGGTGTAGCGGAACAGGACGCGCCCTTCGCCTTCGAGCTTCGCCACGGTCTCGCCGTCGGCGATGTAGTTGCCCTCGCCATGTGCCACCGGCACGCGGATCACCTGGCCGGCATTGTAGCCGCGGGTGAATGGCGTGTCGGACCGCTCGACCTTGAGATAGACGTCGCGGCAGATGAATTTGAGTTGCGCGTTGCGCATCAGCACGCCCGGCAGCAGGCCGGATTCGCACAGAATCTGGAAGCCGTTGCAAACGCCGAGCACCAGCCCACCCTTGGCGGCGAAGCTGCGCACCGCATCCATCACCGGCGCCCGCGCGGCGATGGCGCCGCACCGCAGATAATCGCCGTAGGAGAAGCCGCCCGGCACCACCACGAGGTCGGTGCCCGCCGGCAGATCGTGCTCGGCGTGCCAGACCATTGCCGGCGCGCGGCCCGATACCAGTTGCAGCGTGCGCGCCATGTCGCGCTCGCGATTGATCCCAGGGAAGACGAGGACGGCGGCTTTCATGGCACGGCTATCCCAGCACCTCGACGCGGTAGTTCTCGATCACCGTATTGGCCAGCAGCTTGTCGGCCGCTTCCTTCAGCAGCGTCTCGGCCTTGGCCTTGTCGGCGCCATCAATCTCGACGTCGAATACCTTGCCCTGCCGGACGCTGGCGACGCCATCGACGCCGAGCGAGCGCAGCGCGCCCTCGATCGCCTTGCCCTGGGGATCGAGCACGCCGGATTTCAAGGTGACGGTGACGCGGGCTTTCATGGGATGGCGGTCTCGGCGCTGATCGGTGACACTCGGATTCGTCGTCTGATCGGTCGTAATCGGCCGCCTGTCGCGGCAATCGCCGCGAAAAGCGACGGGGGCCGATCAGGCCCCCGGCGTACCACCCTTCCCGCCGCCTCTCAACGGCCGCGGGCGGGTGTCCTCAATACTTTCGACCGCGATTCAGGCCGAAATTCCGAACCGCTCAGCCCTTCACCAGCACCGGGCCGGTGCCGCGCGGCGGCTCGCCCTCGTTCATGATGCCGAGGCGCTTGGCGACCTCGGTATAGGCTTCGAGCAGCCCGCCGAGATCGCGGCGGAAGCGGTCCTTGTCCATCTTGTCGTTGGTCTTGATGTCCCAGAGACGGCAACTGTCGGGCGAAATTTCGTCCGCGACGACAATGCGCATCACGTCGTTTTCCCAGAGACGGCCGCATTCCATCTTGAAATCGACCAGACGGATGCCGACGCCGAGGAACAGACCCGCGAGGAAGTCATTGACGCGGATCGCCAGCGCCATGATGTCGTCGATTTCCTGCGGCGAGGCCCAGCCGAACGCGGTGATGTGCTCTTCCGACACCATCGGGTCGTTAAGCTCGTCCTTCTTGTAGTAGAATTCGATGATCGAACGCGGCAGTTGCGTACCTTCCTCGATCCCGAGCCGGGTCGAGAGGGAACCGGCCGCGACGTTCCGCACCACCACTTCGAGCGGGATGATCTCGACCTCGCGAATCAGCTGCTCGCGCATGTTGAGACGGCGGATGAAATGCGTCGGCACGCCAATCTCGTTGAGGTGCGAGAACACATATTCCGAGATGCGATTGTTGAGGACGCCTTTGCCCTCGATCACCTCGTGCTTCTTCGCGTTGAACGCGGTGGCGTCGTCCTTGAAGTGCTGGATCAGAGTTCCGGGTTCCGGCCCTTCATAAAGGACCTTCGCCTTGCCCTCGTAAATGCGGCGGCGGCGGCTCATCGGAATGTACCGTGGTTTGAGAAAGTCCATCGAGTGTGCCGAGGCTCCGTTTGAAAGCACAAGATCCGCGGCGGGACCGAATTCGAATCGACCAGAGCAAAAACCCCGGCCCATCGCAATCGGCAACCTAGCCGATCGCTATTTTCAGTACAATCAAAGTGGCGGGACGTTGTCCACCGTGCGCAGGTGCCGTCCCCCGCGTCGCCTTGACCACTTTGCCGCCCTATGCAAGGGCCCGCGCACCCTATATGTGTGTGCGCCGATCCTGTCCACAAGACCGAGGCGTTTCAGCATGAGCACATTCGACCAGCGCGAGAAGGACTTCGAGCGGAAATTCGCGCATGACGAGGAGCTTCGCTTCAAGGCCACCGCGCGGCGCAACAAGCTGCTCGGATTGTGGGCCGCGGAGAAGCTCGGCAAGAGCGGCGCGGATGCCGACGCCTATGCCAAGGAGGTCGTCGCGGCCGATTTCGAGGAAGCCGGCGACGACGACGTGCTGCGCAAGGTCGCCAAGGATCTCGCCGGCAAGGCCAGCGAGCAGGACGTTCGCGCGGCGATGGTCGAACTGATGGCCAAGGCCATCGACCAGGTCCAGAAAGGCGTCTGAGGAAAAGACTCGGAGCCGGCGCGACATCGCCGGTTCTCCACAGGCATCACAGGGCCGGCCACCGCCGGCCCTTTTTCATGCAGCTTTTCCTCAAATTGTCCGCCCTTTCCCAGGCGTCTTCCCAAGCGGTCGCGCACGGGTTTAGATCGCGGCCGAACGCCGGGCACAGCGTCCCGCGACAAACCTCAAGACGGTCCTCATGACATCCCATCCCGGCTTCACCCTCGCCACCCGCCTCGCCGCGGGCGACACGATCTATTCCGGCTGGTGCGGCCTCACCTCGCCACTCGTCGCCGAAGTGCTGGCGCGCGAAGGCTTCGACGCCGTCACCATCGACGGCCAGCACGGCATGTGGGATCAGGCGGCGACCGTTGCCGCGATCGGCAGCATCCGTCACGGCGGCGCGGCGCCGATCGTGCGCGTACCGATCAACGATGAGGCCGGCGTGTCGCGTGTCCTCGACTGGGGCGCCGAGGGCGTCATCATGCCGATGGTCAACACCGTGGACGACGCCAAGCGTTTCGTTGCTGCGGCGAAATTCCCGCCGGGCGGCGAGCGAAGCTGGGGGCCGCACCGCGCCACCATGCTCGGCCGCATGCCGGACCAGAAAATCTATCTGCGCGAGGCGAACCGCCTCACCGTGACGCTGGCGATGATCGAGACGCGCGAGGCGCTCGACAACGTGGAAGCGATCGCTGCCGTCCCCGGCATCGACATGCTGTTCGTCGGGCCGTCCGACCTGTCGATCGCGCTGTCGAACGGCGCCGATGTCGATCCGCATTCGGCCGAAGTCGAGCAGGCGCTCGACAAGATCGTCGCCGCCGCGCGCAAGGCGCACAAATGGGCCGGCATTTACTGCATGAATGCCGAGCGCGCGCTCGCCTGTGCCAAGCGCGGCTTCCGCTTCCACGCCATCGGCAGCGACCTCGGCTTCCTGCGCGCCGGAATCGCCCCGCAGATCAAGGCACTCAAGAGTTGATCGCTATTTCGGCGTGATGGCGAAGGCGAAGCTGCCGTTGGCGTTGAAGCCTTCCTGCTGACCGAACTGCCGATTGATGTTGACGTTCACCGACGCCAGCCGGCATTCAGTCGCGATGGTTGCCTTGAGCAGTTCGCACTCCTTGCCGGCGCGTTCGTAAAGCGAGCGTCGTGCGCTCTCCTGCGCCTGCAGCGATTCAGCACTCTGATTGACGGCGCCAGTCACGAAGAAACTGACGTTGACCTGCACCCGCACCTCGCCGCGCGCGCCATCCGGCATCGGCCGTGGCATGAAGGCAGGCTGCGCCGCCGCAACGGAAACCTGCGCCAGCAGTGCCGCTGCCGCAATCATCGGGATCAAACGCATCGGGCTCCTCCGCTGATGAGAGGCCGAGCGATAAGGATCAATCGTTGCCGCACCGTGACAGCAATCGGCTGGAAATGCGGCGCCGCATTTACCGTGTGGTGACGATAGGTCGCGCCTGCGAAGCAGCACTCTCGGCTGGATTGCCAGTTTTATGGGATGCCACGCGCCGAAACGGCCGCTCATATGCATTGACGCGATCACGCCGCAGCCTAAACTAGGCTGTGTACTGACGATCTCCGATTGCGATCCCTCGTTCGCCGACTCCGTCCGCAACGCAGCCAATGGAGACATTCATGACGCAACACCTGCTCAAGACGCTCGCCGACGTCGCCGACCCGTCCCACTCCGCGCTCATCATCATTGATCCCCAGCACGACTTCTGTTCCGAGCGCGGCGCGATGGCGCAAAAGTTCGGCTTCGACATGAAACAGATCCGCGAAGCCGTGCCACGGCTCAACGCGATGATCGAAGATTGCCGCAAGGCCGGCGTGCTCGTCGTCTGGGTGCGCGAAATCTTCGCCGACAGCAAGATGCATCCCAATCAGAAGGCGCTGTGGGGCGCCGGCGACGATATCTGGCTGATCCGCGAAGACGGGAAAGGCATCGACTGGTACGAAGGCATGATCGCGCCGAAGACCGGCGAGCCCGTCATCACCAAATGGCAGTATGACGCCTTCGCCGATACCGAGCTTGATCTGATGCTCAAGAGTCGCGGCATCAAAAGCCTCCTGATGACCGGCTTCACCACCAATGTGTGCGTCGAAACCACTGCGCGGCACGGCTACATCAAGGGCTATCACATCGTGCTGGTGAAGGATTGCACCGGCGCGCCGACCCAGGCGGAATACGAGTCCGGTGTGTTCAACATCCAGACCTATTTCGGCCAGGCGGCAACCAGCGACGAGTTGCGGCAGGTCTGGTCGAAACAGGCGCAAAAAGCCGCGTGAGGCAGCGATCTGGCCGGCGCTCCCTGCGGAGCGCTGGTCCTAGCTTTCTGCCGGCATTGCCGCAGCGATCACGGCGAGCGCTGCGGCGATATCCTGCTGCACGTCGTCGGCCTTCACGGTGACGATGCGGTAATGGCGCTCCGCAAGCCACGCATTGCGTTCGGCGCGTTTCTGCGCCGCCGCGGCGTCCTCCTGCGCCGGCGCCACGTCGACGACCAGCCGCAGCGGGAACGAGACGAAATCGCACACCTGCTGCCCCACCGGCGTCTGCCGCTTGAAGCCTTTGCCGGCGAACCGCTTGTCGTTGACCAGCGCGTGCCATAGCGCGCGTTCCACGTCGGTCGGATTGCGCCGCAACAGCCGCGCGAGGCCGCGCACCGGCCCACCGTCGCCGCTGTTGGGGGTGCCTTCGGCGATCAGCGCGCGCAGTTGCAGCGCCTGCTCGCTGTCGAGCACGCCGCCCCGCGCCGGCCCCTTGCGGCCGGTGACGATGGCGCTGATCACGCCATGCAGCGTGCGGATATCCTGCTGCGTCGCGTTCATCCGGTTGAAGATGTTGCGCAGATTGATGGTCATCGTCTCGCGCTTCTCGGCGGGACGGAAGAACTCGACGCGCTCCAGCTCGGTTTCGAGCAGATCGAAGAACGTCTGCAACTGCTGTTTCGGCGCCGGCGGCGATTTGTCCGGCGCGCGGAACGGCAGTTCGCCGTGGCGCACATGCTTGAACCATTCGTAGGCGACGATCACCACGGCCTGCGCCAGATTGAGCGAGGCGAACGCCGGATTGACCGGCAGCGTGACGATGGCATCGGCCAGTGCCACCTCGTCGTTCTCCAGCCCGTTGCGCTCGCGGCCGAACATGATCGCCACGGTCTCGCCTCCGGCGATGTGCGGGCCGATCAGGTGTGTCGCGGCGTCGGGGCTCACCACCGGCTTCGCCTGATCGTGGGTGCGCGCCGTGGTCGCCAGCACATAAGTGCAATCGGCGACAGCCTCCGCCGCCGTCTCGAACAGTTCGACGCGATCGAGAATGTGGTCGGCGCCCGCCGCCATCATCCGCGCCTTGTCGTTCGGCCAGCCCTGCACCGGCTTGACGAGCCGCAATCGCGACAGGCCGAAATTCGCCATGGCGCGCGCCGCCGCGCCGATATTCTCGCCCATCTGCGGCCCGACCAGCACCACCGCCGGTCCGGGCACGTCGATCCATGGCTTGGTATTATCGGTTCCGGCACCCGGCATCGTCACTCACATCCGATTAGTAGAGCAGGATGTCGGTGATCGAGGTGATGCGGTCAAGCGCGGCGATCGGCTCGGCTTGCGCATCACCTGGCCCCAGCCGCCGCAGAGTCGTGTAATGGGCGTGCAGCGAGGCACGGAACGCCTCGCCTTCCGCCGAGGAAAACCGCTCCGGCCCGTATTCGATGGCGAGCGGCACGCGGCCGACGAGATCGCCGAGCCCGCGCAGCAGATCGACCTCCGCGCCTTCTACGTCGATCCAGATCAGGCCGATGGTCTCCGGCGCGATGCCGAGTACCGCGAGTTCGGTATCGAGCCGCGTCAGAGGCACCGACACGCTTTCGGTCCCGTCGAGCGAGGGCGCCGCGCCGATCGCGTGGGCCCCCTTGTTGCGCGGATGCAGATGCAAGGTCGCGGTGCCGCTGGTCGCGCCGAGCGCCTTCTCCACCACTGCCACGCGGTCGCCCATACCGTTGGCGGCGACATTCATCCGCAGCAGTTCGGCGTTGCGCGGCTCCGGCTCGAACGCCACCGCGCGGCCGAAATGGCCGGAGCGCATGGCATAGACCGTCTGGGTGCCGATATTGGCGCCGGCATCGACGAACACGCCGCCCGCGGGCAGCCGGCCGGCCTGCGCCAGTTGCGCGATCGCCTGCTCGATCTCCTCGCGCTGCCAGCGGCCGTGCCACATCAGCCAGGAACCAATCACCCGGTCCGACGGATCGACGAAAAAATTGCCCTGCGGCAGCCGGCAATAGACCAGGTGTCCCCGCGCGGCGAGCGCATTGAGCACGGCCTCGCGGAACGAGCGCACGCCCAGCATCACCGGCGTCAGCATCCGCTGCCGCAGCGACCGGCGCAGTCGCCCGGTCGCCCCGCGCATGGCTTGAAATGCCGATTTTTCAGGCACTTTTGCGGCTCCCCCGCAGGCCGGAGGGCCTGTCCGGCGCCGTCATATCACGGCGAAACGGGCCACGCCTAACGTCATGGTGCATAGGACGCGAGCCGCCTTCCCCCCTGGAAATCCGGATGCTATAGCGCGCGGACTTCGGCCTCGCGCCGAATTCCCGCCAGAAACCGCCCCACCGCGCCCGTCGATGGTCAGTTTCCGGGCGGCCCAACAGGCACGGCGACCGGAGGAGCAAGCATGTCGAATCTCGAAATCGTCTGGACCAAGGTCGATGAGGCGCCCGGGCTTGCAACATTCTCCCTGCTGCCGATCGTCCAGGCATTCGTGGGCGCGGCGGGCGTGAACGTGAAGCTGAAGGACATTTCGCTGACCGGCCGCATCATCGCGAATTTCCCCGACAAGCTGAAGCCCGAGCAGAAGATCAACGACGAGCTCAGCGAGCTTGGCAAGCTGGCGATGAAGCCGGAAGCCAACATCATCAAGCTCCCGAACATTTCCGCCTCAATCCCGCAGCTCAAGGCCGCGATCAAGGAACTGCAGAGCAAGGGCTACGACGTTCCCGACTATCCCGACAGCGACGCGACACCGGCCGACAAGGAAATCCGCGCCCGCTACGCCAAGGTGCTGGGCAGCGCCGTCAATCCGGTGCTGCGCGAGGGCAATTCCGACCGCCGCGCCGCCGGCGCCGTGAAGGCGTATGCGCGCAGTCATCCGCACAAGATGGGCGCGTGGAGCAAGGACTCAAAGACCCGTGTCGCGCACATGACCGGCAAGGATTTCTACGGCTCGGAAGTCGCGACCACCGTTGCGGCGCCGACCACGGCTCGCATCGAGCTGGTCGCTCAGGACGGCACCAAAACGGTTTTGAAGGAGAAGGTGCCACTTCAGGCCGGTGAGGTCATCGATTGCTCGGTGATGAACGTGAAGGCGCTGGATGCGTTCTTCGCCGACGCGATCGCAGCGGCGAAGAAGGACGGAATCCTGTTCTCGCTGCACGTCAAGACGACGATGATGAAGATCTCCGACCCGATCCTGTTCGGTCATTGCATCGCGGTGTTCTTTTCGGACGTGTTCGCGAAGCATGGCGCCACGCTGAAGAAGCTCGGCGTCAATCCCGACACCGGCGTTGGCGAGATGATGGCCAAGATCGAAACCTTGCCCGAGGCCGAGAAGGCCGCGATCAAGTCGGACATCGCGGCGGAATACGCCAAGCGGCCCGCCCTCGCGATGGTCAATTCCGACAAGGGCATTACCAACCTGCATGTGCCGAGCGACGTGATCATCGATGCGTCGATGCCGGCGATGATCCGCGAATCCGGCAAGATGTGGGGCCCGGACGGCAAGCTGCATGACGTGATCGCCGCGATCCCGGACCGTTGCTACTCGACGCTGTTCCAGGTTGTCATCGACGACTGCAAGGCCAACGGCGCATTCGACCCGAAGACGATGGGCACCGTGCCGAATGTCGGCCTGATGGCGCAGGCGGCCGAGGAATACGGCTCGCACGACAAGACCTTCCGTATGTCCGCGGACGGCACCGTCAATGTGGTGGCTGAGGACGGCAAAGTCCTGATGACCCAGAAGGTCGAAGCCGGCGACATCTTCCGCATGTGCCAGGTCAAGGACGCGCCGATCCAGGACTGGGTCAAGCTCGCCGTGCGCCGCGCGCGCCTCACCAACACGCCCGCCGTGTTCTGGCTCGACAAGAACCGCGCGCACGACGCGCAGCTCATCGCCAAGGTCGAAAAGTACCTGAAGAACGAGGACACGGCCGGCCTCGACATCCGCATCATGGCGCCGGTCGAAGCAACGAAGTTTTCGCTTGATCGCATCCGCAAGGGAGAGGACACGATCTCCGTCACCGGCAACGTGCTGCGCGATTATCTGACCGACCTGTTCCCGATCATGGAGCTAGGTACCTCGGCCAAGATGCTGTCGATCGTTCCCTTGCTGCAGGGCGGCGGCCTGTTCGAAACCGGCGCCGGCGGCTCCGCGCCCAAGCATGTCGAGCAGTTCAAGCAGGAAGGCTATCTGCGCTGGGATTCGCTCGGCGAGTTCCTGGCGCTGGGTGCCTCGCTGGAGCATCTGGCGCAGGTCAGCGGCAACGAGGACGTGAAGGTTCTCGCCGAGACGCTTGATGAGGCCAACGGCGAGATCCTCGAACACAACCGCTCGCCCGCGCGCAAGGTGGGCGAACTCGACAACCGCGGCAGCCATTTCTATCTCGCGCTCTATTGGGCCAAGGCGCTGGCCCGGCGCGACAACAGCTCCGGTCTCGCCGCACGCTTCAAGCCGCTCGCGGAAGCGCTCACCGCGAACGAGAAGAAGATCTATGACGAATTGATCGCGGCGCAGGGCAAGCCGGTCGACACCGGCGGCTACTATGCGCCCGACCAGAAGAAGACATCGGCCGCGATGCGGCCGAGCCAGACGTTGAACACCGCCCTCGACGCGCTCTGAGGCGACGGCTGACTAACGCGACCCGCCCGGTGGCGAATTCATCGGGCGGGTTTTGTTTTGCCGCGCCCAAAGGTCGATCATCACCTTGGCGGCCGCGGCGACGACCAGCGCGCAGAGCGCCACCTTCGTCATCGTCTCCATCGTGCCCTCGATCAGCACGGCGTGCACGACGCTGCCCGCGACAATCACCGCCGCGAGCGACATGTGCGCAATGCGCCATGTGCGCAGCCCCAAACGGCGGCGGATGAAAGCCAACAGCGCGACGGCAAAGATCGCCCACATCGCCACCACTCCGAACGGCGAGAACGGCGTCGGCGATGTGAAGGTCAGCGCGTCGATCATGTCCGGTGGGCTGGTAATCCAGAGACCGATGACATGGATCACCACTGCGGCGACCAGCGCGCCACCGATAAAGCGATGCGCGCGGCGTCCGCGATAGGTCTCCAGCCCCGGCAGGTATCCGCCGATCAGCAAGGGCTGCACGAGCACCAGCGCCAGCGCCGCAATGCCCGCAAATCCGGCGATGATGTAGACCGGCCCGCGCCAGGCGAGTTGCTCGCTTGTTGCCGCAGCGGCGATCGGCACGCCAACAGCGACGGCAAGCAGGCCCCAGATCAGGGTCTTCCGGGCCATTGGCATCCGTTTATTCTCAACGACGATCAGGCCGGCTGGAGAACAAAGTGCGCTTCGAGGCTGTTCACCTTTGCGCTTCGCATCACGGGGCGCAGGAAGACCGTTTTGAATTGACCGCTGTCATAGGCGAGATGACCGTGCGGCTGGCCGAAGATCGGAATGATCTGCGGCATCTCGAGACGGAACGCGCCATTCTTGTCGGTCAGCGTCGCACCGTGGCTGCGTTCGTCTTCCTCGCGCCCTTCCGTCGTATGCGCCCAGATCTGGATGCGTTGCCCGGCGAGCGGCGCGCCGTCGCCGGCGCGACGCACGGTGCCGCTCATCCAGAAACCGCCCTTGCCGATCCGCTCCACGACCGGCGCGCCCTTGATGTAATTGTTGGCGCCGCCCGACATCGACGCAGTCGGCGCGAGTCCTTGCGCGCCAGCGGGCAACACCAGGCCGGACGCTCCGGCAGCCAGAACGGAACCGCCCGCCACCAGAAGATTGCGGCGATTGAGCACGACAGTGGCCATCTCAGTGCCTCCTTTGCGAGCAACGGGCAGGAAACCGGCGCAGTTTAACGCGATAGCAGCCCTTTTCCCAGATTACGGAGTTGAAGAACGGAACCGGCCGCAATAACAGTTTGGTGAAGAGATACGTCGATCCCTCCCACCAAACGGCTCAATAAAAATGGCGAAGATCAAGGTGAAGAATCCCGTCGTCGAAATGGACGGCGACGAGATGACCCGGATCATCTGGAAGCTGATCAAGGACAAGCTGATCCATCCTTATCTCGACATCGAGTTGCTGTACTACGATCTCAGCATCGAGAACCGCGATGCCACCGACGACCGGGTGACGGTCGATTCGGCGGAAATGACCCGGAAGGTCGGCGTCGCCGTGAAGTGCGCCACCATCACGCCGGACGAAGGCCGCGTGAAGGAGTTCAATCTCAAGAAGATGTGGCGCTCGCCGAACGGCACCATCCGCAACATCCTCGGCGGCGTGATCTTCCGCGAGCCGATCATCTGCCAGAACGTGCCGCGCCTCGTTCCCGGCTGGACCCAGCCGATCATCATCGGCCGCCACGCCTACGGCGATCAGTACCGCGCCACCGACTTCCGCTTTCCCGGTCCCGGCAAGCTGACCATCAAGTTCGAGGGCAAGGACGGCAAGGTGATCGAGCACGACGTGTTCGACGCGCCCTCCTCCGGCGTCACGATGGCGATGTACAATCTCGACGACTCGATCCGCGACTTCGCCCGCGCGTCGCTGAACTACGGCCTCAACCGGAATTATCCGGTCTATCTCTCGACCAAGAACACCATTCTCAAGGCGTATGACGGGCGCTTCATGGATATCTTCCGCGAAGTGTTCGACAAGGAATTCAAGGCCGAGTTCGACAAGCGCAAGCTCACCTACGAGCATCGCCTGATCGACGACATGGTGGCGGCGGCGATGAAGTGGTCCGGCGGCTATGTCTGGGCGTGCAAGAATTACGACGGCGACGTGCAGTCGGACGTAGTCGCGCAAGGCTTCGGCTCGCTCGGCCTGATGACCTCGGTGTTGATGACGCCGGACGGCAAGGTGGTGGAAGCGGAAGCCGCGCACGGCACCGTGACGCGCCACTATCGTCAGCATCAGAAGGGACAGGAAACCTCGACCAACTCCGTCGCGTCGATCTTCGCGTGGACGCGCGGCCTCGCGCATCGCGCCAAGCTCGATGGCAACGATGCGCTGGCGACATTCGCCAAGACGCTGGAGAAGGTCACGGTCGACACCGTGGAATCCGGCGACATGACCAAGGATCTCGCGTTGCTGGTCGGTGCCGATCAGCACTGGCTGTCGACCACGGGCTTCCTCGACAAGATCGACCAGAATTTGCAGAAGGCGATGGCGTAGGATCGCATCTCCGTCCGGAAACGAAAACGGCGCCCTCACGGGCGCCGTTTTTTTTAATCGTGGCTCGCGCCGTTAATGCAGGTCGGCCGGCACCTTGCCGCCGTTGGCGGCGAGCTTCTGCATCACCTGCTTGTGCAGCCAGATGTTCATCGAGGCAGAATCGTTGGTGTCGCCGGTATAGCCAAGCTCCTTGGCCAGCTCCTTGCGCGCGCCGAGGCTCGAGTCGAGGCCGAGCAGTTTCATCAGATCGACGATCGACTTGCGCCAGTCGAGCTTCTCCTTGTTCTTGGAGGCGAGATCGGTCAGCACCTTCTCCACATCAACATTGGACAGGGGCGCCGCTCCGCTCGGCATGGACGCTGGTGCTGCGCTACCGCCCGCAGGCGCGGCCTCGGCCTTGCCGAAGATTGCCGACATGATCGACCCAAAGATGCTCATCAACGTACTCCCTGAAAAATTCATTCAAAACGAAACATCCGTTCATGTCACGCCGATGACATGTATCGGATGATACGCATCGGACGGCATGGATCGAATGCTTCGCGGCAACGTTAGAACGAGCGCGCGGGCGATGTCATCTGCCATCTTGCCGCCGCATGGTGCTATCCTACTTGTAGGGGCGGACGCCATTTTTGCTGGAAAGGACTTTCGCGATGGGCCTGATGGATATTCTCAACGGCATGCAGAACGGACCGCGCGGCGGCTCGTCGGGCCAGAGCGGTCAATCGTCCGGCGGCATGTCGCCGATCACCATGGCGATGCTTGCTTTGCTCGCCTACAAGGCGGTGAAATCGATGAGCGGCGGCCAGCCCCAGGCCGCGCCGGCCGGCAATGCGCCCGCGCCGCAGCCGCAACAGGGCGGCAACGATCTCGGCAGCATTCTCGGCGGTCTCCTGCCCGGCGGCCTCGGTGGTGCGCTGGGTGGCGGTGCCGGCGGTGGAGCTGGTAGCGCCCTTCCCGGTGGACTGGGCGGCGCGCTCGGCGGCGGATTGGGTGGTCTCCTCGGCGGACTGCTTGGCGGCGGAGCCGGCAGCGGCGGCGCGCTGCGCGGCGGCCTCGATGATCTGCTGCGCCAGTTCGAGCAGAACGGCCACGGTGACGCGACGAAGTCGTGGGTCGGCAGCGGCAACAACCACACCGTGTCCCCCGACGACATCCGCAAGACGCTGGGCGACGACACGGTGAACTCGCTCGCCGAACAGGCCGGCGTGTCGCAGGTCGATCTGCTGAACGGCCTGTCGCAACAGCTTCCGGAATTCGTCAACCGGCTGACGCCCGACGGACGGATGCCGACGCATGACGAAATGTCCCGTATGATGCGGGACTGACCCGCTATCCTGCGTAACACCCCGGTTCGGGATATATTCGTTTTGGAGACGCAAACATGGGCGCCTTTCTCTGGATCGTTCTGGTCGGCTTCGTCGCCGGCATCATCGCGCGGATGCTGTCGCCTGGCCCGAACAATCCGCAGGGCTTCATCCTGACCACCGTGCTCGGCATCGCCGGCGCGTTCCTCGCCACATGGATCGGGCAAGCGGTCGGCTGGTACAGCCCCAATCAGGGCGCCGGCTTCATCACCGCGACCGTTGGCGCGGTGGTGGTGCTGTTCATCTGGAACAGACTGGTCGCGGCACGCGCCATTCCCGATCCGGGCAATCGTCCGCCCGTGTGATCCAACGCCCTGCAATCCGACGCCGGCGCTGTCACGCGCCGGCTATCGTCCTCACCACATCGTCTCCTTGGCGCGCGGCAGCCACGCCTCATCATAGGCTTTGCCGCCGACGCGCGCATCGGTGATCGTCGACAGGATCTGCCCCGGCGTCGGCACGTCCGCGCGAGGCGCGTGCTTGTCGGGATTCCACAGGTCCGCGCGCATCACCGCCCGCGCGCACTGGAAGAACACCTTCTCGATCGTCACGATCATCACGCTGCGCGGCGCCTTGCCTTCCATCACGAAGCTGTCGAGCAAAGCCGGATCGGCGCTGAGGCTGGCGCGGCCGTTGAGACGCAGCGTGTTGCCCGCGCCGGGAATGAGGAACAAGAGACCGACGCGCGGATCCGCGAGCACGTTGCGCAGCGAGTCGATGCGGTTGTTGCCGCGCCGGTCCGGCAGCAGCACCGTGCGCGCATCGGCGACCCGCGCCACCGCGCCGGCGTCGCCGCGCGGCGAGCAGTCGAGCCCGTCCGGTCCCGCCGTGGCGACGATCACGAACGGCGACAGCTCGATCAGTCGCCGGTATTCCGGCGTGAGATGATCCACCTCCTTCACCAACGCCGGCTCCGCCGGCGTGCCGTAGAGGGCTTCGAGCTGTTCGACGGTGGTGATCATCAACCGATCTCCTCTTCGCATCGTCTGGCGTAGCAAACACGATAAACCCTCTCCCCTTGTGGGAGAGGGTGGATCGCGCTGAGTGAAACGAAAGCGCGAGCCGGGTGAAGGGTCTGCTCGTACGACCTAAGACAGCGACCCCTCACCCGCCTCGCTCACTGACGTTCGCTCGGCACCCTCTCCCTCAAAGGGAGAGGGAAGAGAAAGCAGCGCATTCACCCCGCGAGCGCGGCCTCGACCGCCGCGAGCGCCGCGTCGGCCTTGGAGCCGTCCGGCCCGCCGGCCTGCGCCATGTCCGGACGCCCGCCGCCGCCCTTGCCGCCCAGCGCCTCGGCGCCCTTGCGCACCAGATCGACCGCGTTGAAGCGCGACGTGAGATCGGCGGTGACACCGACCACGAGGCCACCCTTGCCATCCGGCGCGTTGTTCGCTACCGCGACCACGCCCGACTTGATCTTGGCCTTGCCGTCGTCAACCAGTGCCTTGAGATCGTTGTTCGGCAGGCCGCTCACCGACAGCTTGAGGAATTTGACGCCGCCGACCTCGACGATGTTATCGGCCGCACCCGTGGAGCCGCCAGCGGCACCGCCGCCGCTCATCGCCAGCTTGCGTTTGGCATCGGCGAGTTCGCGCTCGAACTTCTTGCGCTCCTCGACCAGCGCCGCGAGCCGTGCCGGCACATCCTCGACCGTCACTTTCAGCTCCGACGACACGGCCTTCACGAGTTGCGCCGTGGCGTTCGCGGCCTTGCGCGCCGCCGTGCCGGTCAGCGCCTCGAGCCGCCGCACGCCGGCCGCGACGCCGGAATCCGCGAGCCCGGTGATGATGCCGATGTCACCGGTGCGCTTCACATGGGTGCCGCCGCACAGTTCGACCGACCAGCCGAGCGCGTTGCTGCCCGCCTCGGCGGTGTCGCCCATCGCAACGACACGAACCTCGTCGCCATACTTCTCACCGAACAGCGCGCGCGCGCCGGAGGCGCGGGCATCGTCCAGCGCCATGATCCGCGTCGTCACCGGTGCGTTCTGGAGAACGATGGTGTTGGCGATGTCCTCGACCTTCTCCAGTTCGTCGGCCGACAGCGGCTTCGGATGCGAGAAGTCGAAGCGCAGCCGATCGGGCGCGACCAGCGAGCCCTTCTGCGCGACATGATCGCCGAGCACCTGCCGCAGCGCCTCGTGCAGGAGATGCGTCGCCGAATGGTTCTGCCGGATCGCGGCGCGGCGCGCGTGATCAACATTCAGCGCGAGTGCGAGGCCACCCTTGAGCGTGCCCTCCTCCACCGTGCCGGTGTGGATGAACAGGTCGCCGCCCTTTTTCTGCGTGTCGGTGACGCGAAAACGCACGCCGTCGGCCAGCATCACGCCGGTATCGCCGACCTGACCACCGCTCTCGCCGTAGAACGGCGTCTGGTTGACGACCACGGTGCCGGTCTCGCCCTTGCCGAGCGTCGCGACCTCCTTGCCGTCCTTGACCAGCGCGGCGACCACGCCTTCGGCCTTCTCAGTCTCATAGCCGAGGAATTCGGTGGCGCCGAGCTTCTCGCGCAAAGCAAACCACACCGCCTCGGTCGCGGCATCGCCCGAGCCCTTCCAGCTCTCGCGGGCCTTCGCCTTCTGCCGCTCCATCGCATCGGTGAACGACGCGAGATCGACGCCGATGCCACGGTTGCGCAGCGCATCCTGCGTCAGATCGAGCGGGAAGCCGTAGGTGTCGTAGAGCGTGAACGCCGTCTCGCCGTCGAACATGTCGCCCTTCTTCAGCGACTTCGACGCGTCGTCGAGGATCACGAGGCCGCGCTCCAGCGTCTTGCGGAAACGGGTTTCCTCGAGCTTGAGCGTCTCGGTGATCAGCGCCTCGGCGCGCAGGAGTTCGGGATAGGCCTGCCCCATCTCACGCGTCAACGCCGGCACCAGCTTCCACATCAGCGGATCACGCGCGCCGAGCAGTTCGGCGTGGCGCATGGCGCGGCGCATGATCCGGCGCAGCACATAGCCGCGGCCTTCGTTCGAAGGCAGCACGCCGTCGGCGATCAGGAACGAGGAGGCGCGCAGATGGTCGGCGATGACGCGATAGGACGCACGGTTCTCCGGCGTCGGGCCACGGCCGAGCGCGTGCGACACCGCCTCGATCAGCGCGCGGAACAGATCGGTGTCGTAGTTCGAGTGCACGCCCTGCAGGATCGCCGCCATACGCTCAAGGCCCATGCCGGTGTCGATCGACGGCCGCGGCAGCGGCTGACGATTGCCGGGCGCGATCTGGTCGAACTGCATGAACACCAGATTCCAGAATTCCAGGAACCGGTCGCCGTCCTCGTCGGGCGAGCCCGGCGGGCCGCCCTGCAGGGCCGGCCCCTGGTCGATGAAGATCTCCGAGCACGGGCCGCACGGGCCGGTGTCGCCCATCTGCCAGAAATTGTCCGAGGTGCCGATGCGGATGATACGGTCGTCGGACAAGCTGGCGATCTTGCGCCACAGGCCATGCGCCTCGTCGTCGTCGGCATAGACCGTGACCAGCAGCTTGTCCTTCGGCAGCCCGAATTCCTTGGTGATCAGGTTCCAGGCCAGCTCGATTGCGCGATCCTTGAAATAATCGCCGAACGAGAAGTTGCCGAGCATCTCGAAGAAGGTGTGGTGGCGCGCGGTGTAGCCGACATTGTCGAGGTCGTTGTGCTTGCCGCCGGCGCGCACGCATTTCTGCGCCGTCGCCGCGCGCTGATAGGGACGCTTCTCCAGTCCGGTGAAGACGTTCTTGAACTGCACCATGCCGGCGTTGGTGAACATCAAGGTCGGGTCGTTGTTGGGAACGAGCGACGAGGACGCCACCGGCTGATGGCCGTTGCGGGCGAAGTAATCGATGAAGGTGGAGCGGATCTCGTTGACGCCGCTTTTGCCGGTCCCGCTCATGGTCGCGCGTACTGCCTGTTCTGGAGGTCTCAAGGTTGGTCGAAAAACGTCTGCCTGCGCCGGCCGGATCGGGGCTAACTGCCCGTCCGGCTTGATATTTTGGCCGGATATTTATCCGCTGGCGGCGGGCCTGTCCAGAAAACGGCCGGGGCGCGCACAGGCGCGGTTCGCCGGGTCACGGAAGTATTTCAGCCCGGACAAGTAGCCGATTTCACGGGCGGATTCGGGGCCGATCCGGGCAGCCTCCGGCAGCCGATGGCACGATCGAGATAGCGGGTCGCCACAGCGGACGGCCGCAGCACGCCATGTCCCGGGCGCAAGAACCGACACGCGCGCCCTCCCAAAACGCTTTTCGCCCCCGTCCTCGGTTGCGGCCGCTTTACGCAGCCGGGTGCCGACGGGGGCGAAATGCAAGCTGGTCCATGTCGTCTGGGCTACGGGCTAGGACACGCTCCAGACGCAACGACCGCCGATACGCACGTTTGACTTCAACCTGCGAAGAACACTGCTCTTCCGCGAAGGCCCACCGGACGCTTGTGGCATTGAACGCCTGCGCCGGTCGCGACCACGCCTCACAGCAACACGCACCTCACTGACAACTCAACCACTCAACTCTGTCCGCGACATCCTTCTCCGGTTTCCCCGCCCATTACCCGCACACGGTAACGGACCCCGGTTCACGACCACGCGGATACGCCTACTCAACCAAACGCAACGCCACTCACGCACCGCCCGCCGTTTCGACGGGCGCCCTGTTATCGGGACTGCCGACGCTTAACCGCAGCAGTCACCGTTGCCGGGCGGCTTTATCAGGATCGCACGCTCCCCTGACGGGGAACGGGCTCAATCCTCGGCCGCCTCGTCATCCGAGTCGTCTTCCTTGTCGCCGGTCAGCAGTTCCTCGGCGATCAGGCCGGAGTTCTGACGGATCGAGGCCTCGATCTTGGCGGCCATATCCGCATTCTCCTTGAGGAAGGTCTTGGCGTTCTCGCGGCCCTGACCGATACGCTGGCTGTCGTAGGAGAACCAGGCGCCGGACTTCTCGACCACGCCGGCCTTGACGCCGAGATCGAGGACTTCGCCCATCTTCGACACGCCCTCGCCGTACATGATGTCGAATTCGACGGTCTTGAACGGTGGCGCCAGCTTGTTCTTCACCACTTTGACGCGGGTCTGGTTGCCGACCACCTCGTCGCGATCCTTGATCGCGCCGATGCGGCGAATGTCGAGACGCACCGAGGCGTAGAATTTGAGCGCGTTGCCTCCGGTCGTCGTTTCCGGCGAACCGTACATCACACCGATCTTCATGCGGATCTGGTTGATGAAGATCACCATCGTGTTCGACTTGTTGATCGAGGCGGTGAGCTTGCGCAGCGCCTGGCTCATCAGCCGCGCCTGCAGGCCGGGCAGCGAGTCGCCCATCTCGCCTTCAAGTTCGGCGCGCGGCACCAGCGCCGCGACCGAATCGACCACCAGCACGTCGACCGCGCCGGAGCGCACCAGCGTGTCGGCGATTTCCAGCGCCTGCTCGCCGGCGTCCGGCTGCGAGATCAGGAGGTCGTCGACATTGACGCCGAGCTTGCGCGCATAAATCGGATCGAGCGCATGTTCCGCGTCGACGAAGGCGCAGATGCCGCCCTTCTTCTGCGCTTCGGCGATGGTGTGCAGCGCGAGCGTGGTCTTGCCGGAGGATTCCGGTCCGTAGATCTCGACGATGCGCCCGCGCGGCAAGCCGCCGACGCCGAGCGCGATATCAAGCCCGAGCGACCCGGTGGAGACCGTCTCGATCTCCATCGCCTTGTCGTTCTTGCCGAGCTTCATGATCGAGCCCTTGCCGAAATTGCGCTCGATCTGGGAGAGCGCGGCGGCAAGCGCCTTGGACTTATCCATGGACGAGGATCCTTCGACGACACGCAGTGCTGGCTGACTCATAGGTCGCGCTCCTTATGGCCGGGAATCGAACCCCCGACAAACCGCCCCTGGAGATTTCCCCGCTTGCGACCCTGAGGGAGCCAAGGGCCGCCAGCTCCCGCCGGTTCCGGACACCGCCCCTGTGTCAGGAGCCGGCCGCCGCACGGAATCGACGATGAAAAGAATGTACTCTATTTGTTCTCAGTTCGCAATATGTTCTCATCTCAATCGCAGTTTTTCCCGTGTCCCGCGCGCTAGGGTCGCTTTCCATTGCCCTAACCGCTTGTTTTGCCGCCATTCATCGCGGAACCAATAGGCTCGGTTCCAGTTGTTTGACGCCACCCGATGGAGGGAATCCATGCGTCGTCTCGCTGTTGCCGCGCTTTCGCTTGTCGCTCTGATGTCCGCCGCTGAGCTTGCCCAGGCCCGTGACGGCTGCGGCGCCGGCCGCTTCTACAACGGCTATCGCTGCGTGCCGATGCGCGGTCCCGCTTACGGCCCCGGCCCCGGCCATTTCGGGCCGGGCCCTGGCCCTGGCTATTACGGGCCGCCTCCGGGCGCCTATCGCGGCGGCCGCGGCATCTATCTCGATTACAACGGCCAGCCGAACTGCACCCGTCCGGGCTTCACCGTTCAGGACGGCGTCTGCAAGCCCTACCGCGGGTACTGATCCCGGTCCGGGTCGGCTCCGCACGCCGGACAATAGAGAGTCCGGCACGTTGCCCGATCTTCGCGCAAGCAGAAGGCCACCCGTCCGGGTGGCCTTTTTTGCACGACGACAGCCTCAGACGCGACGGCCCGGCGTTTCAATCATCGTATCGGTGATACCGCCGTTTGCCATGGCGCCCGGTCGCGCGCGGCACGCCGGTGTAGAAGGGATTCGGCCGGCAGATGCCGCCGCGGCCGATCAACTCGCGCCGGCATTGCTCGAAGCTCATGTAATAGCAGCTTGTGCCGCCACCGCCGCGGCCGCCGAAATCGGCGCACCAGCGATACGGGTCGGCTTTGACCTGCGCATGGGCTGTACCCATACCCAGGCCGGGCAGCAGCAGGCCGCCGAGGCCGAGCGCCGCAATCAGCGCCGCCAGGACCAGTCTCCGTGGCGATGCCCGGCGCAACCTAGAACGGACCGCGCCCGATGAATCGATAGTCGTATCAGCCATCGTCATCTCCCTGATTGCTCTCCTTGATCGCGACCTGAGATCTGTTCGCTCAAGGCCGCGCGGTTCCGATATCCAGACCAACGCCGCCGCGCCACGGTTCGTTCGCGCCCACCGCGGCAGCGCCCGCGAAAATATTTTCGGCCAACCGCATCACCCCGGCGCAGGATTTGACCGGCGGCTTCGTTCAATGGCTGTGCCGGAAACTCTGACCGCAGACCGTCCGCTCTGTCCCACCTGCCGCCGGGGGCGGCTGCGGCTCATGCGGCAGATTCGCAATCCGCGGACCGGCCGCAGCGCCCGTTATTTCCGCTGCGAGAGCTGCGCGCATATCAAGATCGAGGACGACGACGGCACGCCGCCGACCCCGAACGCGATGTAACCGCGCGACCGGTTCTTCTCAGGCCACCCTAAGCTTCATCTGCTCAATCACCGCGCGGCCGGCTACTCCGAATGGATTGGCCAGCGTCTCGGCGATCTCGAAGTGGTTGTAGTTCGGCCCGACGATCAGTTCGGCCGGCTTTCCCGCCTTCTTCAACGCGGCGGCGAAGTCACGGCTCTGCCGCTGGAATTCCGGCGTCTCCAGCGAGCCGTGCACCAGCGTCACCGGACAGGTGATCTTGTCGAGATGACGCTGCGTCGACAGCGCGTCCTCGATCGCGTCGGTGAACTTCACATAGGACGAACGCGCCGACAGCCGCACCGGTTTCAGATCATACATGCCGGAGAGCAGCACCGCGCCCTTGATCACATCGGCCGGTACGCCCATCGCTTTCCAGTCCGTCACCAGCGCGACGCCGCCGAGATGGCCGCCGGACGAGTGGCCGGAAATATAGATGCGGTTGGCGTCGCCACCGAAGCTCGCGGCATTTTTCGCCACCCAGGCGATGGCGCGGCGCACCTGCTCCGCCATCGGCATCAGATTGCCGTCGGTCTGTGTCACATTGGTGAAGTCGAGCGCGATGTAATGCGCGCCGGCGCGGGTCAGCGCCTCCGCCGGGAACGCATAATCCTTGGCAACCTGGCCGCGCCATGCGCCGCCGTGGATGAAGATCTGGATCGGCGCATTCGGCGCTTTGGCGGCATAGAGATCGAGCGCCTCGACCGGGGTCGACCCGTAGCTCAACCGTTTCGGCGCGCCGATCCGCTTGCGGGTCTCCTCGCTCCCGGTGACGTAACGCTTGAGCACGATCGGCAGGTTGGGCGCGTATTTCGCCTGGTCGTAGGCGTCGTCCAGTTCCTTCTGATCCATCTCCATCCACACCTTGGGGCCCTTCTCGCGCGGCGCGGCCGGCTGCTGCGCCTGCGCCACCGCCGCACCCCCGGCCACTGCGGCACCGGCGGCGCCCGCGATCAAAACGCGGCGGTCGAGCGGCTGGTCGAAATAGTTCCCCATGGGTGGTTGTCCTTCGGCTGAATGATTGCGCCGGACAGTATAGCGGGATTGCTCCGGATCAGCCGCAAATCCATTGTGCAACGCACACGCTAACAGCGGGCGGTCAGCGTCTCGTCCATAAGTCGAAGACGACCACGCTAGACCCCTCCCGGCCCGCACCTTAGCTTGGCCGACCACACAACGAAAAACCAAGAGACTGGCAAAAGTCCGCGCCGAACCGGGCACTTTGGGAGGATGCGGTGCTGGAAAAGCTCGAATTCATGCTCGCGCTGGCGCGAGAGAAGCACTTCCGCCGTGCCGCCGACAGTTGCGGCGTCGCCCAGCCGACGCTCTCGCTCGGCATCCAGAGCCTTGAGGAAATGCTCAACGTCGCACTGGTGAAGCGGTCGTCGCGGTTTCAGGGCTTCACGCCGGAAGGCGAGCGGGTGCTGATCTGGGCGCGCCGCATGGTCGGCGACGCGCATGCGATGCGCCAGGAGATCCAGGGCCTGCAGCGCGGCATCGGTGCGCATCTGCGGCTCGCCGCCATGCCCTCGGCGATGTCGGTGGTCGCGGCGCTCACCGCGCCGTTCCAGAAACGGCATCCCGGGACACGCTTCACCGTGCTGGCCCGGCCCTCCGATGTGGTCGTGTCGCTCCTGCACAACCGCGAGGTCGATGCCGGCATCACCTATATCGACCACGATCCGATCGACGATGTGACGCGCGTGCCGCTGTTCCGCGAGACCTATCTGCTGCTCACCTCGCGCGACAATCCGCTCGCCAGCGCGAAAAAAACCACCTGGGCTGACATCGCCTCGCTGCCGATGTGCCTGCTGACGCGCGACTTGCAGCATCGGCGCATCATCGATTCGGTGTTCGAGGGGCTCGACCTCGAAACCGCGCCGCTGGTGGAAACCGATTCCGCGATCGCACTCGCCTCGCATGTGGCGACCGGCCGCTTCGTCAGCGTCGTGCCGAAATCAATGCTCAACGCGCTGCAGCTCGGCGATCTGCAAACCCTGCCGATCGATACGCCGACCGTGACGCACACGATCGGCCTCATTGTCTCCGATCGCTATGCGCAACCGCCGTCGATCCGGCAGTTGGTCGACGAGGCACGCCGCCTCTGCCCACCGGAACTGCTGGCGGCCTGATCGCATCCACCGATTGCGCATGACAATCAAAAGATTGCCGACACCTTCTTGATCGTGTCCGGCATGGCCGGTCTCCTGCCGTTCGACGTCTCAACGACGCATTTCTCGAACGGATTCTTGGGGGAGAAAACAGCTCATGGCCTTTCTGTCGTTTCTTGACCGGTCGCACACGGTCGCCAAACCCGGTTTCAGCCGGTGGATGGTGCCGCCGGCGGCCCTCTGTGTGCATCTCTGCATCGGCCAGGCCTATGCACTGAGCGTGTTCAATCTGCCGATGACCAAGCTCATCGGCATTTCGCAATCGACACCCGAGGACTGGAAGCTCACGGAGCTGGGCTGGATCTTCTCGATCGCCATGCTGTTCCTGGGCGGATCGGCGGCCGTGTTCGGCCGCTGGGTCGAGGAAGGCGGACCGCGCCGGGCGATGTTCACCGCGGGCTGCCTGTGGGCCGGCGGCTTCTTCCTCTCCGCCATCGGCGTCAAGCTGCACATGTTGTGGCTGATCTATCTCGGCTATGGCGTGCTCGGCGGCTGCGCGCTCGGCATCGGCTACATCTCGCCGGTCTCGACGTTGATCAAATGGTTCCCCGACCGCCCCGGCATGGCGACCGGCATGGCGATCATGGGCTTCGGCGGCGGCGCCTTCATCGCCTCACCGCTGTCGGTGTGGCTGATGAGCAAGTTCAGCACCGCCACCCATGTCGGCGTGATGGAAACCTTCGTGGTGATGGGCGCGATCTATTTCTGCTTCATGATGGTCGGCGCCACCATCGTCCGCGTGCCGGCACCGGGCTGGAAGCCCGCCGGCTACACGCCGCCCGCGGCCGCGACCAAGATGATCAGCCGCAACGACGTTTACGTCTATGACGCGCTGAAGACGCCGCAGTTCTGGCTGATCTGGTGGGTGCTCTGCCTCAACGTCACCGCCGGCATCGGCGTGCTCGGTCAGGCGTCGGCGATGAGCCAGGAAATGTTCCCGGGCGTTATCACCCCGATCGCTGCTGCCGGCCTCGTCGGTCTGATGAGCCTGTTCAACATGGGCGGGCGCTTCTGCTGGGCGAGCTTGTCGGACTTCATCGGCCGCAAGAACACCTACTTCTGCTTCTTCGTGCTCGGCATCATCCTCTACATCACGGTGCCTTACGCCGGCGGCTCCGGCAACGTGGCGCTGTTCGCGTTCTGCTTCTGCATCATCATCTCGATGTACGGCGGCGGATTCTCGACGGTGCCGGCTTATCTGCGCGATATGTTCGGCACCCGCTATGTCGGCGCGATCCACGGCTGGCTGCTCACCGCGTGGTCGGCCGCCGGCATCTTCGGACCGGTGATCGTCAACTATCTGCGTGAGTACAACATCACGCATGGTGTGCCGAAGGCGCAGGCTTACAACAACACCATGTACATCATGGCCGGGTTGCTGGTGATCGGTTTCATCTGCAACGCCTTCGTGCGCGCGGTGCACGCCCGCTACCACATGAAGCCGGATACCGATGGCAGCGCGCTGAACGCCGCCGGTACCGCCAAAGCCGCAACCGCATGAGGGAGACACGACCATGACAAATCAAAACACCGGCGAAGCCGAGACCACCAGCCCGCTCAAGATCGCGGCCGCGTGGATCTTCGTCGGCATTCCGTTGCTGTGGGGCGTGTCACAGACCCTGATCAACGCGATGCAACTGTTCAAGTAACCCCCGACTGAGCGCCTGACGGACACGCTCCTCTTTTTGCCGTCAGGCAATCGTTCGGTACCTCGCGGCGGCGGCCTTGAGCCGCCGCTTTTCTTTTGCGCGTGCCCCGGCGGGCCATTGGCCGCTGTCTCGCAACCGCGCTATGACTGGCGCGGAATCAACCGGTTTCCTTCCCAGCAAGACCGATAGCCAGGCCACCCCCATGACCGCCCCTGCCGCTCCTTCCGCTCCTGCCATGCCGGTGTCCCCGGTGCGCCCGCTCTATGTCGGCATGGCCGCTGCCGCGATCGCGGTGATGATCTACGCGATCAACAGCGACAGCGACTGGCTGCTCAACTGGGTGCACGTCATGGCGGGCATCCTGTGGACCGGCATCGATCTGTTCCTCGGCTTCGTGGTCGGACCGATCATGCGCAGGCTGCCGTTCGAGGCGCGCCGCGCCGTGATCAGCCAGCTCACGCCGCGCACGCTGATCCTGATGCCGACGCTGTCGATCGTCACCGGCACCGCCGGCTGGTTCCTGGCGAAGCGGATGGGCTATCTCGATGTCGGCTATCCGGAATTCTACTGGGTGGCGGCCGCGCTCGCGATCCTGGCGATCCTCACCGTGCAGGGTCTCGGCTTCCTGCTGCCGACCAACCTCAAGGTCTATTTCGAGGTCCGCAAACCCAATCCCGATCCGGAGAAGATCGGACGGCTGATGAAATGGTACATCTATGTCGTCGCCATGCAGGGCGCGATGCAGGTGGCGATCATCGTGGTGATGGCGCGCTTCGCCACCGGGCTTTAGGACGTTCTCAACGGCCGCCGCCACCATTGCGCGGATCGCGGTCGACGCACAGCCACACGCCGCCGTCGTTCGCCGATTGAACGCGGATGCGCAGATCGCGCCGCGCATTGTCGTAGTCGCCGACCCAGCCGATATCGAGATCGACCACGCCGTCCGCCATCGCCTGTTCGATGCGGCCGCGAAAGTTTTCGCTGCCGAGCTTGCGGGCCAGATCGAAAAAATGTTCGCCGACCGGCTGCCGGCCAAATCCGGACAGCCGCGCCTCGGTCTTGCTGTACAGCACCACCTTGAAGCCGCGATCGAGATGGATCACGCCGAACGGCAGCGCATCGATGTCCGCTTCCGACAAACGTTCGAGCCGCGCCGCCAGATCGGGCGCGTCGAAGTCAACGGTTCGATTTGCCATGCCCGTCTCCTTCTTCCGCGTCGCACCGGCGCTTGCCGGCCCCCTTGCGACGCGGGATAGCCCCGCGTGACACGACATCACGCGCGGACTGTCGCGCACGGGTAGCGGACGATCAAGGGGTTCGGCGAATTCCTGCACGACGAATCTTTGCGCAAGAATTCGCTGTGAAATGCGAACGCGCGACAAGTATGCGGTGACGACCGCGCAATGCGTCAGCGGATTTCGATATGCGCGGCGGCCGCTGCGCCGCGCATGCGCTGCATCGCCGCTGCGATCGTCGCCGCAAATTCCGCCGGCGATCCGGCGGCGATCACGGCCTGTTGCGCCGCGAGCGTCTTGCGTACTTCCGGTTGCGCCAGCGCGGTACGCAGCGCGCTGTTGAGCCGCGCGATCACCGCGTCCGGCGTTTTCGCCGGCGCCACCAGCCCGAAGAACGCCATCCAGTCGAGCGCATCGAGCCGCAATTCCGCGAAGGTCGGCACATCGGGCAGCGCCGGCAGCCGCGCCGGCCCGGAAATCGCCAGCGCGCGCAGCTTCCCCGCCTGCACCAGCGGCAAGGTGGTCGGCAGATTGTCGAACAGCACTTCGATCTGTCCCGCAACCGCATCGTTGAGTGCCGGTCCGATGCCGCGATACGGCACATGAATCAGATCGGCACCGGTCGCCAGTTTGAATTGCTCGCCCATCAGATGGCTGACCGAGCCGTTGCCGGACGAGCCGTAACTCATCCGCCCGGCCTGGATGCGCGCCAGCGGCACGAACTCGCTCATGTTGCGCGCTGCGACCTTGGGGTTAACCGACATGATGTTGGGGACCGCGGCGATGGCGCCGACCGGCGCCAGATCGGTGGTCACGTCGAACGGCAGCGACTTGTACACCGCCGGATTGATGGCCAGCGTCGAGGCCGTGCCCATGCCGATCGTGTAGCCGTCGGGACGAGCCTTGGCGATCTGCGCGGTGCCGAGCGCACCGCCCGCGCCGGCGCGATTGTCGACCACCACCGGCTGGCCGAGCAGCGGCCGCAGCGCCTCTGCCACCGTGCGCGCGATGACGTCGGTCGAGCCGCCGGGGGCGAACGGCACGATCAGCGTAATGGCCCGTTCCGGATAATCCGCATGCGACGGCTGCGCAGCGGCGAGCCAGAGGCCCGCCGCGAGCAGGACACGCGGGAAAAGCTGTCGACCAGTCGCTCTCATTCATCCTCCCTCGCGTTCGATCTTCTTGTCGCGATCGTTCGGCCCTGATCCTGCCGCAGGGCTTGGAGGCGTCAAGCGAATTGCGACAGCCCGCGTTGGCAGATACGCTCCCCGGAAAACACAGGACGAGGAGCACACCGTGTCGTTCAATCCCTTCCGTCGCCGGCTGCTGCTGGCGGTCTCCGGCGCGCTGACCGTCGCCGCCGCCATGACCGTGTCCCTGCCCGCCGCCCGCGCCGATTATCCGGACCGGCCGATCCATCTGCTGGTGCCCTATCCGGCCGGTGGCCCGAACGACGTGATCGCGCGGCTTCTGGGCGCGAAGCTGTCGGAATCGCTCAAGCAGCAGGTGGTGATCGAGAACCGGCCCGGCGGCAGCGGCAACATCGCCGCCGTCACCACCGCCCGCGCCGAGCCGGACGGCTACACCATCGTGCTGCCCGCCATCGCCTATGCGGTGAACCCGACGCTGTTCGGCAATGCCGGCTACACCTTCGATCAGTTCGAGCCGGTGTCGATCGTCACCAAGGGCCCGCTCGTCCTGGTGGTGCATCCGTCCCTCGGCGTGAAGAGCGTCAAGGAATTGATCGAGAAGGCCAAGCGTGAGCCGGGCAAGATCGACTACGGCTCCGGCGGCACCGGCAGCTCGCTGCATCTCGCCGGCGAGATGTTCAAGAAGCAGGCCGGCGTCAACATCATGCACATCCCCTACAAGGGGACCAACGACCTGATCTCCGATCTGCTGACCGGCCGCGTGCCGGTATCGTTCATGAGTCCGCTGATCGCCATGGATCACGTCAAGCAAGGCAAGCTGATCGCGCTCGGCGTCACCTCGCCGCAGCGCGCGGCCGGCTGGCCGGACACGCCGTCGATCGCCGAGGCCGGCGTGCCGGGCTATGCGGTCGAAGCGTGGTACGCGGTGCTGGCGCCGAAAGGCACGCCGAAACCGATCGTCGACAAACTGTCGAAGGCGATCGCCGATGCCGTCAATTCGCCGGACGTGAAGCAGCGGCTGGCAACGCTCGGCAATGTCTCGGTCGGCAGCAATCCGGCGGACACCAAAGCCTATATCGCCAGCGAGGCGAAACGCTGGGGCGACCTGCTGACCGCCGCCGGCATCAAGGCCAACTGATTTTCCAAATCGAGAGAGACGACGTGAATAGCGATATCCTGCTGCGCGGCGGCACCGTCTATGACGGTGCCGGCAATCCCGGCGTTCGCGCCGACGTGCTGATTTCCGAAGGCCGCATCGCCGCGGTCGGCGACAACCTCGCCGCCACCGGCGCGACGGTGATTGATGCCGATGGTCTGGCGGTGGCGCCGGGTTTCATCGACATCAAGACCCATTCGGATTTCACCCTGCCGATCAATCCGAAGGCCGAGAGCAAGGTGCGCCAGGGCGTCACCACCGAGATCATCGGCCACTGCGGCTTCTCGGTCGCGCCGGCGCTGCCTGGCCGGGTCGACCTGTTGCGCGACTATCTCTCGCCGAGCGCGCCGTGGCTGCCGTTCCGCGAAATGAGCTTCCCGCAATATCTCGACACGTTCCCGGCGACCGCGGTGAACGCCGGCATGCTGGTCGGCCACAACACGCTGCGGCTGATGGTGATGGGCATGGACAAGCGCGCCCCCACCGCCGACGAACTGGCGCGCATGATCGCGCTTCTGGAGGACGGGCTGAAAGCCGGCGCGCTCGGCCTCTCATCGGGCCTGTTCACCTCGCCCGGCGCCTATGCCGAACCCGAGGAGATGGTCGCGCTGTGCAACGTGGTGAAGCGCTACAACGGCGGCTACTTCACGCACATCCGCGATGAATCTAACAAGGTGCTGGAAGCGGTCGAGGAAGCGATCCACATCGCCGAGACCTGCCGCATCCATGTCGAGATCGTGCATTTCAAATGCTCGGGCCTCGACAACTGGGGCAAGGCCGCGACCGCGCTCAAGATGATCGCCGCCGCCAAGGCGCGTGGCCTCGACATCGACTGCGACAGCCATCCCTACACCGCCGGCTCCAATCCGCTGAAAAACCTGATGCCGCAATGGGTGCAGGCCGGCGGCGTACCGGCGATGCTGGAACGGCTCGCGCTGTCCGAAACCCGTGAGCGCATCCGCGCCGACATCGCCCGCGACGGCCTCAACAACTGGGGTCGCATCCCCGACTGGGACTGCGTGCAGATCTCGATCTCCCCGCACCTGCCGCAATTCGCCGGCCGCACCATCAAGGACCTCGCCGCCGAGCGCGGCAAGGATCCGATCGACGTGGTGTGCGACTACATGATCGAGGATCAGGGTGCGACCCGCGTGCTGGTCATCTCGATCTCCGAGGACGACATCCGCGCCATTGTCCAATCGCCAATGGCGCTGGTCGGCTCCGACGGCAACTGCGTCTCGACCGAGGGCATCACCAGCCAGGGCATGCCGCATCCGCGCTTCTACGGCACGTTCCCGCGCGTGCTCGGCCATTACGTCAAGGAGCTTGGCCTGCTGCCTATCGAAACCGCGATCCACAAGATGACCGGCTCGACCGCCCGCGCGCTGAAACTCACCGACCGCGGATTGCTCAAGCCCGGTTATCGCGCCGACGTGGTGCTGTTCGATCCGAACCACTTCCGCGACCGCGCCACCTATGGCGACCCGCACCGCTTCCCGACCGGGACGCGCACCACGGTGCTGATCAACGGCACGGTGGTGGTGCGAGACACGGTGCACACAGGCGCGCTGCCGGGGAAGGTTCTCCGCCGCGACGCGGACGGGCGCGTGCAATAGTGCTTCAGGAGAGACAAACTCTCTCCGTTCATTCCCGCGAAAGCGGGAATCCACTCTTAAGCGTGGGTCCCCGCTTTCGCGGGGACGAACGGGGAGAGAGCCCGATTTAATTTCAAGAAACTGATTTACAGGAAACCAAACAATGGCCGCCATCGCCCGCATCATCGGTTATGCGCTCGCCGGCGGCGTTGTGCTGCCGCTCGCGGTACTGGCGCTGATGCTGGTGGTCTATGCGATGGATTCCCGCTGCGGCTCGCCGGGGGATTCCGGCGGCTGCGAGATGGGCATCGCCATGCTGGTGCTGGGCGCGAGCCCGGTCGGCGCCGCCATCGGCCTCGTGATCGGGATCGTGCGTAGCCTCCGCAAGCGCCGCGCGGGCCCTTCCTAAGCGCCGTTCCCCGCCTTCATCTGCCGCAGGGTGCGCGACACCTCGGCGGCGATGGCCGGCGCGGTCGGCGTGTCGGAATGCACGCAGATGGTCGCCGCCTCCACCGGAATATCGTTTCCGCCCGTTGTCGTGACGACCCGCTGGCAAATCACCCGCAACACGCGGTCGCGCGCCTTGGCAGGATCGACCGCCTCATGGCTGCGGCTGATGATCAGATTGCCGTCGCCGTCGTAATCGAGGTCGGCATAGAACTCCGGGATCATCTTCACGCCGCGCGCCTTGCAGGCGCGCTCATGCGCCGTGCCGGCCATGCCGAGGATCGGCACGCCGAATGGCCGCACCGCATCGGCGATGGCGAGCGCGATCGCCTCGTCCTTCGCCGCCATGCTGTAGAGCGCGCCATGCGGCTTGACGTGATTGAGCGCCATGTCCTCGGCCTGCAGGAACGCCGCCAGCGCGCCGATCTGATACGTGACGAGGTCCATCACCTCCTGCGGCGTCATCACCATGGCGCGGCGTCCGAAGCCTTGCAGGTCCGGCAGCGAGGGATGCGCGCCCACCTTGACGTTGTACTGCTTCGCCAGCCGCACCGTGGCGCGCATCATGCCCGGATCGCCGGCATGGAAGCCGCAGGCGACATTGGCGAGGTCGATATGCGGCATCAGCGCCGCGTCATCACCCATGCGATAAAGGCCGAAACCCTCGCCCATATCGCAGTTGATCGTCATTCCCATTGTCGGATTTTGCCCATCGTCAGGTCTGCCCCACCGGATGCCGGCGAGTGTGGCCGCGCGGCCGGCTCCTGCCAACCACGCAAACCGCAGACCTGATGAGCGGTCCTGATCGACAGACCTGATCGAAAACTAGGGTCAGACGCCCAGATAGCGGTGCAGAACGTCCGGATTGGCCTTCAATTCGGCCGCCGGCGCCTCGTGCACGATGTGCCCGTTATTGATAATGTAGATCCGCTGCGACAGCGCGAGCGCAGCCGCGAGGTTCTGCTCCACCAGCACGATGGTCTGCCCGCCGGCTGCCAGCTCGCGGCAGGCACGGATCAGATCCTGCACGATCACCGGCGCGAGGCCCTCGAACGGCTCGTCCAGCAACACGATCTTCGGGTCGCGCACCAGCGCGCGGGCGATGGCCAGCATCTGCTGCTCGCCGCCGGAGAGATCGGTGCCGCGGCTGCCGCGCCGTTCCTTGAGCCGCGGGAACATGCCGTAGATGCGCTCCAGCGGCCATCTCGACTTCGCCGTCAGTCCGGCGAGGATGATGTTCTCCTCGACGTTGAGGCTGCCGAACACGCGCCGGTCCTCATGGACAAGCTGCATTCCGGAGAGCGCAATCGCATGGCTCGGCTTGCCGGCCAGCTCCACGCCGTCGAGCTTCACCGAGCCGGCGCGCGGCTTCACCACACCCATCAGGCTCTTGAGGGTCGTGCTCTTGCCGGCGCCGTTGCGGCCGAGCAGTCCTACCACTTCGTTCTTGTCGACACGCATCGCCACGTCGAACAGGATGTGGCTGTCGCCGTAATACGAATTCAGTCCGTTAACCTCGAGCAGGCTCATGGTTCGTGCATCCCCCCGAGATAGGCATCCTGGACCAGCTTGTTGTTCTTGATCTCCTGCGGCGTCCCTTCCACCAGCACCTTGCCTTCCTGCAGCACGGTGATCTTGCCGGCGAGTTCAAAGATGGCATCCATGTCATGGTCGATCACGATCATGGTGCGGCCGCGGCCGATCGCCTTGAGCAGCCGCACGGTCTCGACGCGCTCGCGCGGGCTCATGCCGGCCAGCGGCTCGTCGAGCAGCAGCAGGCTCGGCGACGTCGCCAGAGCCAGGCCGATCTCAAGCCGCCGCTTCTCGCCATAGGCGAGTTCAGACACCGGCGTATCGAGCCGGCGCGTCAGATTGACCAGTTGTGCGGTGTGCTCGATCTGTTCGGTCAAGCCCGGAATGTTCTCGATCCGGCGCAGCAGATCGAGCCGGTACTTGCCGCGCAGCTCCGCGAGCGCCGCAATCACCAGGTTCTCGCGCACCGTCAGCCGGTTGAACAACTGGTTGATCTGATAGCTCTTGGTCAGACCCAACTGGCAGACATCGGTGACTTCGAGACCGGTGATGTCGCGTCCCTCGAAACTGATCGAGCCGCTGGTCGGATGCACCTCGCAAGTAAGCATCTTGAAGAACGTGGTCTTGCCGGCCCCGTTCGGGCCGATGATGCCGCGCAACTCGCCATGATCGACGGCGAAGTCGATGTCGCTGTTGGCGGCGAGACCGCCGTAATGCTTGGTCAGGCCCTTGGCTTGCAGGATCGTGCCCTTGTGCGGCTGGTCGGGCGACTCGTTGGCCGCCGGCAGCGGCGCGGCCGCTTCCGCCGCCGCCACGTCGGCCGCGGTCTCGATGCCCTCCTCCGGCGCCTCGCGCTTGTGGCGCTGGCCGGTGGCGAGCGCATAGAGATCCTGGATGCCGCCGATCAGGCCGCGCCGCAGGAAGCACACCAGCAGCACGAACACGACGCCGAGCACCAGCTTCCACGACGCGCCGAGGCCAAGCGCCGACTGCAGAAAATCCTGCAAGAACAGCCAAACCGCAGCGCCCAGCAACGGCCCGAACAGCGTGCCGACGCCGCCGATCGCCGACATCATCACCAGCTGGCCGGAAGTCTCGAAGGTGAAGGCATCCGGCGGCATGAACGCCTGCAATACGCCGAGCAATCCACCGGCGAAGCCGGCATAGGCGGCGGCAATGACGAAGGCCGTCAGCTTGTAGGCATGGATGTTGTGGCCGAGCGCGGCGGCACGTAGCGGGTTCTCGCGGATCGCCCGCATCACCGCGCCGACCGGCGAGCGCACGATGCGGAGCGCGGCGACGATGCCGACGAAGTAGCAGAACGCCAGGAACCAGTAGAGCGACCAGCCTGTGGTGAAGTGGAACGAGGCGAAGCCGAGATCGAAATGCGGCGTCGGGACGCCCGGCAGGCCGTTCTCGCCGCCGGTCCATTCCGAGAGCGGATTGAACTCGACGAAGAAGAACACTTCGGCGATCGCCACCGTGATCATCGCGAAATAGATGCCGGTCCGGCGCAGCGCGATCAGGCCGACCAGATAACCGACCACGGCGGCGGCAATCATGCCGAGGAACAGCGCCGTCACCACATGCGGGAAGCCCGCGCGGGTGAGCAGATAGGCGGCGAAGAAGCCGCCGGTGCCGTAAAACGCCGACTGACCGAACGACAGCAGGCCAGTGAAGCCGAACAGGATGTCGAAACCGATGCCGAACAGGCCCCACACCAGGATGCGGTTGACCGTGTTCGGCGCGAAGCCGAGATGCGGCAGGATGAACGGCGCGAGGATCAGGCCGACCGCCGTGAGCGCTTCGATGAGAAAACGACGTTGCTTGAGCATTGCAGACTACTCGCGGCTCGCCGAGCCGAGCAGTCCGCGCGGCCGCAGCACCAGCACCAGCGTCATCGCCGCAAACAGCATGACGTAGGCATAGCCGGGGTTGATCATGGAGGTGATGCTGATGATCTCACCGGCGATCAGGCCGCCGATGATCGCACCGGGGAATGAGCCGACGCCGCCGATCACGACGACGACGAAGGTCTGCACCAGGATCGCCTCGCCCATGTCCGGTGTCAGCGACACCACCGGCGCGTTGACGATGCCGGCGAAACCGGCCGCCATCGCGCCGATGCCGAACACCACCATGAACACCTTGTAGACGTCGATGCCGAGCGAGGAGACCATCACCGAGTCCTCGATGCCGGCGCGCACGATCATGCCGAGCCGCGTCTTGTAGAGCACGATGAACAACACCAGCAGCGCGACCGCGATGATGCCGACCACCGCCAGACGATAGGTCGGATAGAACATGAAGCCGAGCGAGGTGATGCCGGCGAACAGCTTCGGCGGCGGCACCGTGAGCGACAGCGAGCCGAAGCAGAACCGCACCAGTTCGACGAAACAGATGCTGATGCCGAACGTCACCAGCAACTGGTCCGAATCCGGCCGGCTGTAGAAATGGCGGACGATCACGCGCTCCATGATGACGCCGGCCACCATCACGAACAGTGAGCCGGCCGCGACCGCGACCACGAACGATTCCGTATAGGTATAGGCGACGTAGCCGGCATAGCCGCCGAGCATGAACATCGCGCCATGCGCCAGATTGAGCACGCCGAGCGTGCCGTAAATGATGGTGAGGCCGGAGGAGATCAGCGCCAGCAGCGCGCCAAGCACCAGACCGTTGAACATTTGCGAAATCAGATTCGCCCAGTTGATCATGTCGTCGCCCGAAACGTGGTCAGTTGGGACAAGTGGTCGCCGTCACGCCCGCAGACAACACGGCGGCAGCGCGCAGGAAACGATGCAAGTCGTATCGGCGGAGGGCCGGCGCCGCGGAGACGTAAAGCCCCCGCGACGCCAATCGACTCCCCCGATCAGGTGTAGTCGCCGAGCTTGCAGCCGAATTCATCCGGCTTCTGCATCAGGCCCTCGCCGGGCACGATCTCGACGACCTCGTACCAGTCTTCCTTGTTCTTCATTTCTTTCTTGGTCTTGCCCTTGACGATGATCACCGGGCGGATCGCCTGATGATCCTGCGGGCGATAGTGGACGTCGCCGACCAGCGATGGGATCGTCTCACCCTTCTCCCAGGTCTTGATGATGTCCGGCGGATAGAAGCTGCCGGTCTCCTCCACCATGCGGGCCCAGTGGATGAAGCTGATATAGGCGTTTTCCGCGCCCCACTCCGGCTTGTAGCCGAATTTCTTCTCGAACGCCGCGTTGAACATCTTGGCGAGCGGATACTTGTCCTCGATGGTCCACCAGTAGTCGGTGGCGGCGTAGACGCCTTCCATCAGGCCGCCGGTTTCGCGCGCCAGGAACGGAATCTGGTACGGCACCACCAGCTTCATCTTGTCGAGCACGCCGAACTGCTTGGCCTGCTGGATCGACAGCACCGCGTCGTGACCCCAGTTGACGTTGATCAGCACGTCGGCGCCGGAGTTGGCGACGTTGAGCAGGTAGGACGAGAAGTCCGGCGCGCCGAGCGGCGACACCTGGTTGGTCACCGTGGTCCAGCCGGCCTTGGCGAGCACATCCTGCATCGACTTGGTGACGGTGTGACCGTAGGTGTAGTCCGGCGTCATATACGCCGCTTTCTTGTTCTTGCCGAACTGCTTGATCATCACCGGCGCGATCGCGGCCGCGGCCGTCTGGCCGAAGAAGTTCTGGCGGAAGCCGTAGCGCACGCAGTCCTTGCCGGTGGTGTCGTTCGAGCCGGAAATGCCGGCGACGTAGAGCACCTTCTCGCGCTGGGCGAGCTTGTTGAGCGCGACCGCGACCGCCGAGGAGGTCGAGCCGGTCATCAGCACGATCTTGTTCTCGGTGATAAAGCGCTGCTGCGCCTGCACGGCTTCGTTCGGCTTGGCGGCGCTATCCGCGACCAGCAGCTTCACTTCCTTACCGAGCACGCCCTTCTTGGTCTTCGGCGAAATCTTCCGGGCCAGTTCGTGGCCCTCGTTGAGATGCTCGACCGCGAGCTGCCAGCCCTTGAGTTCATCTTCACCCTGCACCGCATAGGTGCCGGTGCGCGGCACCGCGGCGCCGAGCGAGACGCTGTTGCCGGACGAGCCGGCCGGCCAGGTGCCGATCGCCGGATGATCGCCGGCGGCAAACGCCGGGAATGAAAACGCGGGCAGCATCGCGCCGCCGGCAGCGCCGGCGCCGACCTGCAGCAATGTGCGGCGCGACAGATTCGGCAATTTTGGTGTGTCGTTGGACATCAGTTCCTCCCATGATGAAAAAATTCGTGGTGCGTTCGCGCTCCCGAACCGTCGCACCGATCCGTTTGGTCGATCGCCGGACTGTCGGCCTTTGCGCAGCGTCGCCACGCGCATGCCGCAATCTCTTTGCGTTGTTGCCATCATCCAATCAGGAGGATCGCTAACTCAATCCGACTTTCGTTTGCCGTGATTGCGTTTTTCAATGTAACGATCAACGGCATTGCACAAAGCGGAGAAATGCAACCAGGCGCGTCGCCACAGGCGAATTTCGCATACTCGACCAAAGTCGAAAGCGAGGGGGTCAAGTGATTGCGAAAATGTTGATGCGTCTCTCAACGCAATACGCGCAACGGCGTCTTAATCGAGAGTGCCGACACGCGTTTCATCACATGATGCAGCGCGAAGATTTCTCGCGCTTGCGAGCACGAAATCGCGGCAGTTGCACAAAATGCGAGCGCCGCGCGGATCGCGGTCCGCGCGGCGCTTGTTCGGCAAAGACGAATCGAAAGGATCAGCGCGTGAAGAAATCGCGCAGGATGCGGTTCACCATTTCCGGCGATTCCACCTCGGGCAGATGGCCAATGCCCTCGATCAGATCGAACTTCGCTTTCGGCATCGCCTGGCGGATGAGATCGGCGTTCTTGTCGATCGGATTCACGCGATCCTCGTTGCCGGAGATCATCAGCACCGGCATCGTCGCCTTCGCCGCCACCGTCTGCGGATCGTAACCGTCTTCCATGCCGAGCTTGACGCCGTGCATGAAGCCGCGCGAATTGGTGCCGCGCACCACCTCCTGCACCATGGCGGTCAGCTCCGGCGACGCCTTGGCGCCGAGCAGCGCCGAGACGCGCGCACCGAAGGCGTAGCCGCCCTTGCCGATCTGCGCCTCACGCGTGGCGATGATCTTTGCTTTCTGCTCGGCCGACATGCCCTTCGGCCCCGCGCCGGCGCCGGTCATGGCCAGCTTGATGACGCGCTCCGGGTAATGCACGACGAAGCACTGCGCGACGCGGCTGCCGAACGAATTGCCGACGATGTTGACCTTGTCGAGCTTGAGCGCGCCGAGGAAATCCGCGACCGCATCGGCGTAGTCCTTGCAGGTCGGATTGTCGGTGCGGAAACCGTCACTCAACATATAGCCCGGCGCGTTCCAGGCGATGACGCGGAACGCGTCGGACAGCCCGGCGAACTGGAACCGCCAGTGCATGGAATTGGCGCCGACGCCGTGCAGCAAGAGAAGCGGCGGCGCGTCGGGCCGCCCCTGCTCCATATAGCTCCAGCGGTCGCCGAGGAAATTCGCCGGCGTCTGAATCGGCGCGAACCGCAGTTCCGGCAACGTCGGCCAGGATGAGGGAATGGCGGCAGGGGCTGGTGTCGACGTCTGCGCCGACGCCGGCGTTGCAAGGGTTGCTGACATCGCGATTGATCCCATCAGGAGAGCGGCAGACAAACGCAGGAGCATCAAGAGCTTCCTTCTGTGGCCGCCCTGCATCCTTCGAGACGCCCCGCCTTCGTCCTTCGGGCTGCGGCGCGGCTCCTCAGGATGAGGACGGAGTGAGGTTCTCCACTAACGTCAGCAACACTCACGACCTCATCCTGAGG
>MKWA01000023.1:0-2829 GCA_001899285.1 Rhizobiales bacterium 64-17 | reverse complement strand
GTTCGCCGCCGCGCCGCCGATCGAGCCGAGATAGAAGCCGCCGTGCTTCTTGCACGCCTCGCGCACTTGCGCGGAGCGGTTGCCCTTGGCGAGCATCACCATGGAGCCGCCCGCCGCCTGGAACTGATCGACATAGCTATCCATGCGGCCCGCGGTGGTCGGACCAAACGAGCCGGAGGCATAGCCCTCCGGAGTCTTGGCCGGGCCGGCGTAATAGACCGGGTGGTTCTTGAAATAGTCGGGCAGACCCTGCCCCTGCTCCAGCCGCTCGCGCAGCTTGGCGTGCGCGAGATCGCGCGCGACGATCATCGGCCCGGTCAGCGACAGCCGCGTCTTCACCGGATAGCGCGAGAGTTGTTTCCTGATGTCGTCCATCGGCTGGCGCAGGTCGATCTGCACCACCTCGCCGCCGAGCTTCTCCTGATCCACTTCGGGCAGGAAGCGCGCCGGATTGTGCTCCAGTTCCTCAAGGAATACGCCGTCCTTCGTGATCTTGCCGAGCGCCTGCCGGTCGGCCGAGCACGACACGCCGAGCCCGATCGGCAGCGACGCGCCGTGGCGCGGCAACCGGATCACGCGCACGTCGTGGCAGAAATACTTGCCGCCAAACTGCGCGCCGACGCCGAGCGCCTGCGTCAGCTTGTGCACCTCCGCTTCCATCGCGAGATCGCGGAACGCGTGGCCGCCCTCAGAGCCTTGCGTCGGCAGCGTGTCGAGATATTTGGTCGAGGCGAGCTTCACGGTCTTGAGGTTCATCTCCGCCGAGGTGCCGCCGATGACGATGGCGAGGTGATACGGCGGGCACGCCGCGGTGCCGAGCGTGAGGATCTTCTCCTTCAGGAACGCGATCATCCGGTCGTGCGTCAGGATCGACGGCGTCGCCTGAAACAGGAAAGTCTTGTTGGCGGAGCCGCCGCCCTTGGCGATGAACAGGAATTTGTAGGCGTCATCGCCTTCCGCATAGATCTCCACCTGCGCCGGCATGTTCGACTTGGTGTTCTTCTCCTCGAACATGGAGATCGGCGCGAGCTGCGAATAGCGCAGGTTCTTTTTCAGGTAGGCGTCGCGCGCGCCCTGCGCCAGCGCGGCCTCGTCCTCGCCCTCGGTCCAGACGAGGCGGCCCTTCTTGCCCATGATGATCGCGGTGCCGGTGTCCTGGCACATCGGCAGCACGCCGCCGGCGGAGATGTTGGCGTTCTTCAGAAGATCGAACGCGACGAACTTGTCATTGCCGGTCGCTTCCGCGTCATCGATGATGTTGCGCAGGCTCTGCAGATGCGCGGGCCGCAGCAGATGGTTGATGTCGACGAACGCCGCTTCCGCCAGCGCCCGCATCGCCTCGCGCGAGACCGTGACGACTTCCTTGCCCATCACCGTCTCGACCTTGATCCCGTCCCTGGTGATCAGGCGATACGGCGTCGTGTCCTTGCCGAGCGGAAACAGCGGCGAATGCGAATAGGACGGCAGCGGATTAGCGACAGGGGCATTCATTTGGCAAGCACTCTCAAGGGCTTAAGCAGCGCACACGCGCCGCGACAGCCCTTTTTAGTGCTTTTCCAGGGTCGGGGGAAGAAGCACGGAAGCTCAGCCCAACCTTGTTGAACAGTTAGTGAAGTTCAAAAATTGGTGGCTATAATCGAAGTAAAAACAGCGGCAGCCAACAAATAACCTCATGGAAAATAATACGGTAGGAATTGTTGCCATAGCAACCGCGCTCGGTGCTGTTGGCGGGGCACTGATTGGAGCGTTTGGTTCAATTGCTACTACTTGGCTTAACGCGCACCTAAATAAGGTGCCGCCAGATCCCTACGATGAAAACGCAACCAAACTTTTGAAAGCGATGTTGGAACAAGGCCCTCGATGGAGAACTCTAATCACTTTGTCCAACGTCATCGGGGCTGATTTGGAAGTAACCAAGGAATACTTATTAGCTTTGGGGGCAAGAGGGTCGCAAACGAATCCAGGCTTGTGGGGGCTCGTTGCTCGAAACCCGCTTCCCAACAACGACCAAGAAGAAGAAAAATAAGCTAACGGCCCTACCCCCGCTTCCGCACCGGCTCGAAACTGATCTTCAGCTTGTGTCCCGTCGCCTTGGCGAAGCGACCGAGCGTGCGAGTCGACGGCATCATGCGTCCACTTTCCAGCCGCGCCACCGTGCTCTGCGTCGTTTTCATGCGCTTGGCGAGTTCGGCCTGACTTAAACCCGAGCGCATCCGAGCCCGCGCGACGGCGGCAGCAAGCGCGAACTCCTCCTCCAGCGCCTCGTATTCCTTGCGATACGCAGAATCTTGCTTCATCCATTTCTTGTGCAGGGTGCCGAACTTGATCATATGATGTCTTTCATACGTTGCCGCGCGATTTCCAATTCCCGCGCCGGCGTCTTTTGCGTCTTCTTCACGAACGCCCTCAAAATGATGACCCGGCGGCCGCTCGCCGTGACATAGATTGCCCGCGAAATCCCGTCCCGCCCGGTGATGCGCAACTCCCACAGTTTGTCGTCGAGATGCTTGACGCTGTCGCGGGGCAGTCCCGAAAACCCGAATTGCTCAATCAGACCGATCAGCCGCGCAAGGCGAGCGCGCATGTCCGCCGGCAATGCGGCAATCTCTTCCGCCACCGTTTTGCTGAGAACCGCGACAGCCCATTCCATAGAGCCGAATTATAGCAAAATTGCGATAATCGCAAAATTGCTTTTTTGGTACGCGCCTCTTGACTTTCTTCCTATATGCCTATATTCCTATCTCTGTCCTGCTCACGAGGGGCGTCATCTAGAGGCGTCTTGATGGTGGAGCAGGATGCGGCGCCCGCGCGCAGGTCTCGCACCCTGCG
>MKWA01000022.1:350506-490928 GCA_001899285.1 Rhizobiales bacterium 64-17 | reverse complement strand
TTGAGGCGCGGCGCGACATCGACGCCGTAATCGCCCGGCGCCTTCTCGTCGATCGGCTTCTTCTTCGCCTTCATGATGTTCGGCAGCGACGCGTAGCGCGGCTCGTTGAGCCGCAGATCGGTGGTGACGATGGCGGGGCCCTTGAGCTTCACCGTCTGCAGGCCGCCGTCGACTTCACGCGTCACGGCGATGCCGTCGCCGTCGAGCGCGAGCTTGGAGGCGAAGGTCCCCTGCGGCCAGCCGAGCAGCGCCGCCAGCATCTGGCCGGTCTGGTTGCTGTCGTCGTCGATCGCCTGCTTGCCAAGAATGACGAGGCCGGGCTGCTCGGCCGCGACGATCGCCTTGAGGATCTTCGCCACCGCGAGCGGTTCGACCGTGCCGTCCACCTTCACCAGGATGCCGCGATCGGCGCCCATCGCCAATGCCGTGCGGATCGTCTCCGACGCCTGCTGCGGGCCGATCGACACCACGACGATCTCCGCAGCCTTCCCCGCCTCCTTCAACCGCAGTGCTTCTTCCACCGCGATCTCGTCAAACGGATTCATCGACATCTTCACGTTGGCGAGGTCGACACCAGAACCGTCCGGCTTGACGCGGATTTTGACGTTGTAGTCGACCACCCGCTTCACGGGGACGAGGATTTTCATGAGAAGACCGATCCGGCACTGGGTAGGGCTAATCTCACACAGTAAAACAGGTTTTGTCTAGTGATATGGAAAGCATTGAGCCAAAGCCACATAGATAGCAATAAATTCCTGAAACAGTCCTTTTTGATCCGTTGATGACAGGCGCCAAATTTATGAATTCGAGACTTTTGGCGAGTGACGTAAAGAACGGTAAAATTTCCGTTCGGGCTTGTTCGACCGCTTTCCAGTTTGAACACTTACGGCGTTCAACTCACTTTGGTCGGCGAACCGCCGAGAACACAAACCAAATGTAGCCGCTGCAGCGGCACTGAATTCGGCGAACTGTGGGAGCAGGACGGCGCACGGATGTTCAACATCCAGCGAAGACGTCACGCACGCTTGCTCCTTGCCAGAAAACCTCCTCCCTGAACGGGTGCGGAGGTTGGCCTCGAAACAGCAACGCTTTTGCAGTAGCTAATTGGTAGCTACTGAATCACATGAAAAGTAATTTTCTGGCTAACTATCTGATTTTATTGGCGCGCCGGAAGGGATTCGAACCCCTGACCCCCAGATTCGAAGTCTGGTGCTCTATCCAGCTGAGCTACCGGCGCAGGCGTCGCGTGACGCAACCCTGCGTCTAGCACAGACCGCCGGAGGCTGGAACCTTTCAGCACGCGGCGGCTTGTTCCCGCGATGACCACCGACACCCGCGAACGCAAATCCGCCTCGGCCCTCGCCGCGATGATCGCCAAACGGCTCGGTGATGTGCCGGCTCACTACGTCGCCGTGCACGCGCAACATGACGGCGACTGGTCTGCCGAAATGAACGGCAGCGAAGACGTGGTCGCCGCATACGAACCGAAGCTCGAAGCGATCTGCGACGATCTTCGCCGGCATTACGCGCTGGCCGACTGATCAGGCCGGCAGCGGCACGGTCCAGGAATCGTAGCCATAGACCCAGTCGGCGGTGCCACCCTGCTTGAGCCACTCGTTGCCGCGCGAGCCGACCTGGACTTTCGCCGTGCGATCCTTGCGTGCTTCTTCGTAGCGCTTCAGCGCCGCTCGCACGCCGGCCTTGTCGACACCCTTCAGCGAACGGCCAAGCAAAATCGCATCCTCGATCGCCATCGCCGCGCCTTGCGCCATGAACGGCGTCATCGGATGGCAAGCATCGCCGAGCAGCGTGACATGTCCCACCGACCACTGCGGCAGCGGATCGCGCACATAAAGCGCGGACTTCATGGTTTCGGTGCAGGCATCGAGCAGCGCCCGCGCTTCCGGGTGGAAATTGCGATAGGCGCGGCGAAGCTCGTTGACATCGCCGGGCATGGTCCAGGATTCGGCGGTCCAGTCCGGCTGTGACGTGGTCGCGAACACGAAGGTCTCGCTGCCACGATTGAGGGGAAACGTGACGATCTGCAGATCCGAGGTCGGCCCCCACCATTTGGTGAAGGCATCGAGATTGGGGATCGACAACTTGTTGCGGTCGACAACGCTGCGATAGGAGACGAGGCCGGAGAATGTCGGATGCTCCGGTCCAAACAAGGCCGTGCGCGTCGGCGAGTGGATACCGTCGGCGCCGATCACAACGTCGAAGGTCTGCGTGCTGCCGTCAGCGAACGTCACCGTCGCATTGTCGGCGCCCGGCGTGACGCCGGTGACTTTGGTCCCGAGCTTGATCATCTCCACCGGAAGCCGGTCGCGTAGCGCTTTGAGCAGATCGGCGCGGTGGATGGTAAGCTGCGGCGCGCCGTAGCTGCGCTCAGCGGCATCGGCCATTTCCAGACGCGAGGTTTCCTCGCCGGTGTCCCAGGTGCGGCTGATGCGATGCGTCGGCCGCGCGGCAGTCTGCTTCAGCGCCGGAACGATGCCAAGGCCGTCGAGCGCACGCACCGAATTCGGCGTCAGATTGATGTCCGCGCCAACCCGCTGGAAAGACGATGCCTGCTCGAACACGGTGACATCGTGGCCGGACTGGCGCAGCGCGATCGCCGCCGCCATGCCACCGACGCCACCGCCGTTGATGCCGATTTTCAATCCCGCCATAGTGCAAATCCGTCGTTGTGTTGGGTCATCAATGCAGCGAGAAGCCGCCGTCCACGGCGAGCGTCTGGCCGGTCATGAACTTGGAATCGTCAGAGAGCAGGAACGCGACGACGCCATCGATGTCGTCGGACTCGGCGCGGCGCTTGAGGATCTGGCGTTCCGCATAATCGTTCCAGCGCTGCGCGGGAATTTCCTTGGTTGCCTCGCCATAGGTCAGGCCGGGCAGCAGACAGTTGACGCGGATGTTGCGGTCGCCCAATTCACGCGCCAGCGAGCGCGTCATGCCGACGATGGCCGACTTGCTGGTGACATAGTGCAGGAGCCGCGGCGGGCCCCAATAGATTGTATCGGACGATACCGTGACGATCGAGCCGCCGGCCTGCATCAGCGGCACCAGGGCGCGCACCGTGAGCCAGGTGCCGCGCACATTGATCGCCATCATCTTGTCCCAGACATCGGGCGCGATCTCGTCGAAAGTCTTGCCACCAACATTATTGGCCCAGCCGGCATTGGCGACCACGCCGTGCACGGCACCGCCGTCCGCCAGTTGCTTGGCCAGAGCCTGCATCGACGTTTCGGACGAAATATCGGTTTCGATAAAGCTTGCCTTGAGACCCTGGGCCGTCAGCTTGCGTACGGCCTCGTGACCTGACGCCGCATCGATCTCGGCGATGACAACACTCGCGCCCTCGCGCGCCACGCGCTCGGCGAATGCAAAGCCCAATCCCCGGCCGGAGCCGGTGATGACAATCCGTTTGCCCGCAAACCGCCCCGTCATCTTCATATCCCTTACAGGTGATCGCCCTCGGCGACGACCGCATACTGGAAGTAGTTGACCCGGCCCACATCGTAGAGCGTCACCGACGCTCCACCACCCGCCCGGCCCGAAAACGATTCACGACTCGCATGGTCGAAACCATCGAACGTCACGTCGCCATTCATATGGATATCGATCGTCTCGCGAGTCTCCGGCAGCAGGATCTGCCCGTCGGCCACTCGCACGGTGAGGCCGGACGCGAGGTCGATAAAGCCCTCCGCCGTCGGCTTGATCTCGAACGATTCACCCGTGCCGAGCGAATAGACCAGCACCGGACAGCGTCCGGAGCGGCGGCGATGCGCGTCAACAGCGATGATGCGTCGGATATCGGACTGCATGGCGCGTTCCCGGATGTTGAAAAGCCGGATCAGGCGTGACCGCGACCGCTCTTGTCCTCGAGCGGCGACTGGCGGCGCGTTTTGCCGTCGATGCCGCCGGCGATCGCCCATTCCGCGAACAGTTCGGGCTTGCGCTCGAACGTGCTCGGCTTCCAGTCTTCGGTGCAATAATCCTCATCCGCATAATATTCGAGCGGCGGCGCCAGCGGATTTTCGAAATACCAGAAATAAGCCGATGAGATCGGATGCCGGCCGGGGCCAATTTCCGTCTTCCAGCCCTTCTTCGCCATGGCGATCCCGCCGCCGATCAGTTCATGAATATCGGTGACGGTGAAGGCGACATGATTCACGCCCGGCTTGCCCGGACGATTGAGCATGAACAGGTTGTGATGATCGCCGACCTTCTGGCAGCGCGTGAACACGCCGTGACCCGGATATTCGTCGCTGATATGGAAGCCGAGCGTCTCGGTATAGAACGCACGCATCGCCTGGAAATCGGCGGCGAACAGCACGACGTGGCCGATATTGATCGGATAAGCGCGATCATGCACCGGCGAACGCTGGTTGATGCGCTGATGCGTGCCCGGCGCATTCGGCAGGGTCGGCTTGACGACGATCGGCGTGCGCTGACTGACGCGGAAGGCGAGGCTCAAGCCATTCGGATCAGTGACCCTCGGCAACCCGTCGGCGCCGACCTGGAAGCCCGGCAGCCCGCGAATTCGGCTCAAGGTCTCTTCCAATTCTTTCTCGTCGGCCGCGCCCCAAATGACTTCGCGCACCGTGTTGCGATCCTCGATCGCAGGCGGCAAATCCTTGGCATCGCGCGGACGCACAATCACTTGCGCGTTATCGCGGGTGCGATAGACCAGCTTGTCGTCGCTGACCGAAACCTCCGTGACGCCCCAGTCGTCGAGAAACCGCTTGGCCTCGGCCATGTCGGCGACGCCGAACACGACGGCATCGATACCCTTCAGTGCCATCTCGCACACTCCCTGCAGGGCGGTCTCGTTGCGCGGACCACCATTCGATTTATAGACCACGGGCCGCGTCGGCAAACGCGGCCCGGCTGATGACAGACGTCAGTTCCGCTTGACCTTGGACAGCGGGTGCTCCGGCGGATAGGTCGGAGTCACCGGCTTCGGGGAACCGATCATCACCATGATCACGGCTTCCTCGTCGCCGACATTGATCTCACCACGGTACATGCCGGGCGGGATCGAAATGCAATCGCGCTCGCCGAGTACGGCCTCGAACCGCTCGCCATTCATCTCGGTCATGAACTTGACCTTACCGCGCAGCACGAAGAACACTTCTTCCGCGTCGACATGCAAATGCATCGGGCCTTCCGCCCCGACCGGGAGGATCATGTTCGACAGCGTGAAGTGCTCGGACGGAATCACGTTCTTGTCCGTCGCCACGCCGGTCCCGCCGGTGCCGATAAAGCGCTTCTGCGCACGGCGGTACTTCGGATCGTAATCGGCCTGAAACTTGAGCGCGTTCCAGTCATAGGTCCGCTCCGCCACGCGAGCGACGCGGGTCTTCATCCAGTCGTCAAAAGACGCGCCGGCCGGGCGGTCCCAAGAATGCTTCTGCTGGGTCACATCATCCATGGCTGATCTCCTTACGGTTGATCTGGGAGGGTCTGGTTTATCCGGCGTGTGACGCCTGCACGTCGCCGGTATCGGTCTGGCGGCCGAGATCGCGCGAAATCGCATGCGCGGCCGCGACCACTTCGTCTTTCAGCGTGCCATTAAGCTCGGCATCGTTGGTGAACAGCGCGACAATGGAGATATTGATCGCCGCAACGATTCGATTGGTGACATCGCGGATCGGTGCGGCGACGCTGGCGACACCGGGCTCATAGACTGAATTCTGCACCACGGCGCCCATCGCACGGTCATGCCCGATCTGCTCCACCAGTTCCGACAACGAACTGGCGGCCTTGCCCGCTTCAAATGTTTCATCGCGATAGAGTTCGCGCAGATCATGGTCGCGCAGCCCCGACAGCAATACACGGCCCATGGTCGTGGTTCGCGCGGGCAAGCGCGTACCGACATGCACCGTGCTGGCGATCGAGCGGCGCGTCGCGACCCGCGACAGATAGACAACGTCGCGGCCATGAAGTTCACCGAGATGCGCGGACCAGCCGGTACGGTCCCGCAACCGGATCAGGTGCGGCATCGCTACCTCGACCAGATCGCGCGAGGCGAGATAGCCGTAGCCGAGCCGCAGCACCTGTGACCCGAGCGAATAGCTTTTCTGGTCGGCGTCGTAATCGACGAAGCCAAGATGGCCGAGCGTGTAGAGCAGCCGATAGGCCGAGGAGCGGGTGACGCCAAGCGACGCCGCGACTTCCGTCAACGTGAATTTACGCCGCTCTGCGGACAGCGTTTGCAAGATTTCCAGGCCACGGATCAGCGCCGGCACCAGATAACGCTCATCCACCGCGCCGCCCGGCGGTCCGCCAGCCGTTTGAGGCTGACCATTAGCGGTTTCCGCACTTGCGATGCCGTTTGCGTTGGACATTCCCGATGAACCCAGCAGCGATTTGTTTGGCTAATAAAACTATGTATATCATACAAAACAAGCAGGGGCAAGCACCAACAGGGATTCCGCTCCCTTCCTCGATGTCCTCTGCATTGCAAAATTGATTTTGCTGCGACGCCACAAGCTTTGCCGACAATGCTGGTCACAGGTCGATGCAAAATCCACAGGACACGGCGGGTTGACTCTGTGCTCGGAGTCACTCTAATCTGTCTATACGACGAACTCTTCGTTCATATTTGAACGATCCAAGAGATGGAAGCTGTGATGACAGAAGCCTCCAACGTCCTCAAACTGGAAGATGTGGCGCGGCGTTTTCCAAATCGCACGCCAGGCGCTCCGCCTTTCACCGCCGTCCGAAACCTCAGTTTTGGCGTCAACCAGGGCGAATTTGTCTCGATCGTTGGCCCATCCGGCTGCGGCAAGAGCACCCTGCTCAATCTCGTCGCCGGCCTCGACCGGCCGAGCGAGGGCACTGTGTCGCTGCACGGTGTGGAAGTCTCCGGTCCCAATTCCAGCGTCGGCTTCATGCTGCAGAAAGACCTGCTGCTGCCGTGGCGGACGGTGCTGCACAATGTCGAATTCGGGCTGGAGGCGCGCAATCTGAGCGCCGCCGAGCGGCGCGAGCGCGCCATGCGCGAACTCAAGCGCTGCCGGCTCACCGAATTCGCCGATCGCTACCCCTACCAGATCTCCGGCGGACAGCGGCAGCGCGCGGCGCTGGCGCGCACGCTGGCGATCGAGCCCGACGTCGTGCTGCTCGACGAGCCGTTCTCCGCGCTCGATGCGCAGACCAAACTGGTGCTGCAAAAGAGCTTTGCCGAAACCATCGTCGGTTCCGGCCTCACCACGTTGCTGATTACCCACGATCTGTCAGAAGCGGTGGCGATGTCGGACCGTATTCTTGTCATGAGCGATGGCCCCGGTCGCATCGTCGAGGAGATCGATGTCGGCCTGCCCGACCGCGACAATCCGATCGCCCGCGTCGCCACGCCGCGCGCCAGCGAAATCGTCGCGCATCTGTTTCACGCGCTGCATATCGAAGATCGTCTCGACGCATAATCGCAGCTTGCGCTGCAGAGGACGCCGTTGATGTTGAACCGGGTCGTGATCGTTGGCGGAGGCATAGCCGGATCGGCGCTGTCGATCGCGCTGGCGCGCCGTCACATCCCGGTCACGCTGATCGAGCGCGAAAGCCGCTGGGCTCCCGCCAGCTCCGGCATCTTCATCTATTGCAACGGCCTGCTGGCGCTCGATCAGCTCGGCGTGCTCGACGACATCTGCGCCAGCGGCTGGGTCAGCCCGGACGGCGGCAATCTCTATCTGTCGGAAGACGGCAGCACGATCACCCACACCGTCTATCCGCGCGGCAACGCACACGTCCCGGCCATTGTCGGCATGCGCCGCGTCGAACTGCACCGCGTACTGGCCGGCGCTGTCGAGCAACTCGGCGTCGATGTTCGCCTCGGCGTGACGATCACGGCCATCGACGACACCGATCCGCGCCGCCCGGTGATACTCACCCTCTCCGACGGCACAACGCTGACGGCGGATGTGCTGATCGGCGCCGACGGCATCCGCTCGTCGATCCGGACGCATCTCTTCGGCACGATCGAGCCTGTCTATACCGGGTTCGGTGTCTGGCGAAGCACCCACGCGAAGCCCGCCAGCATCGACACCAAGATCATGATGATGGGGACCGGCACGCGGCTCGGCATCATGCCGACCAGCCGCGACGAACTCTACATGTTCGGAACCACGCGCGAGCCCGGCAAGCCGTTCTATCCGCGCGAAACCTGGGCCGCCGAAATGCGCCGCAAATTTGCGGCGTTCGCCGGCCCGGCAGCCGCCCTGCTCGCCGAAATCGACGACACCAAGAACGTCTTTTATACCTCGGTCGAAGAGGTCCATCTGCCTCTGCCCTGGAATCGTGGCCGCCTGCTGCTGATCGGCGACGCCGCGCATTCCTCGTCACCATTCATGGGCCAGGGCGGCGCGATGGCGCTGGAAGACGGCGTCATCCTTGCCGACATGCTCGACGGCGCCACCGACTTTCCCGCCGTGCTGGAGCAGTTCAGCGCACGCCGCTTCGAGCGCTGCAAATTCGTGCAGGACGCTTCGCGACGCGTCGGCGAAGCCGGCGCCGCCGAGGATGGGGCGAGCCGCGACAGCCGCCACGCCCGCATGCGTGAAACGGCGCAGCATGATGTCGATCGCTTTTATCAGCGCATCGCGGAGCCGGCATGAAACCGGATCGCGAAATCATCCGTCCATCTATCGCAACGGGCCGACGCCTCGCCGCGTTCGGACCTTCAACAAAGGGGAGACACTGACATGAGGATCACACGGCGCACGGCCTTGGGCGGCCTGATGGCCACAGCGGCATTCCGGCCGGCTTTCGCCGCTCCGGAAAAGGTGACGTATCTGTTTCCGGCGCCCTCGTTCTTGCCGGCCTTCATGCCGTTTCACATCGCCATGAAGCGCGGCTACTACACGAAGAACAACCTCGAAGTGACGTTCCAGACCGGCCGCGGCGGCGCCGATGTCGCCAAGCAGGTCGGCGTCGGCAATGCCGATCTCGGCGGCGGTCTCGGCGAGACCTCGATGATCGTTCGCCCGAACGATCTGCCGGTTCGCGCCGTTGCGCAGCTCGGTTCGCACCCGCTGTTCCAGCTCGTGACCCGCAAGGAAAGCAACATCAAGTCGCTGAAAGATCTGCGCGGCAAGAAGCTCGGCGTGATCGGCTATCAGGACACCGGCTATTACGCACTGCTCGCCGTGCTCGCGGCGACCGGTCTGAAGCGCTCCGACCTCGAAGTGCAGGCGGTCGGTCCGGCCGGCGTCACCCAGTTGATGATCGCCAAGTCGCTCGACGGCATCATGGCGACCCCGGAATGGGCCGACACGATCGAACAGGCCGGCGTAGCACTCGACTACTACCCGGTCGAAAAGATCTTCCCGGTGATGGCGCAGGCGATCCTCACCTCCGACAAGATGATCAAGGAGCGCCCAGCGGCTGTCGGCGGCTTCGTCAAGGCGGTGATGCAGGCCGTGCGCGATTGCATGGCCGATCCGGCCGCCGCCGCACGCGACTTCGTCGCCGCCGTTCCGCAGCACGCCGGCAAGGAAAAGGACATGGAGCGCATCCTGCGCCGCTACGTGACGCAGGTCTACGCGACTGAACCCGCCTCGGCGCTCGGCAAGTTCGACCCGGCGCGCTTGAAGACGGTGCAGAAGTTCTACGTCGAGAACCAGATCATCCAGAGCGCGGTTCCGATCGAGGATCTCTACACCAACCAGTTCGTGAGCTGAACAAACGGAGCCAGCGATGACGGACCAGGCCACTACACCTGCCGCGCCTTCCACGCCTTCGCGTGAAGCGCCGGCGCGCGCAACCTGGGCCGGCGGCTATGCTGTGCCGGCGGCGAGCCTCGCGCTCGCCGTCGTCGTCCTTGTCGCGTGGCAATATCTGCCGCCGCTGTTCGGCGTCCCGAAATACATCATTCCGCGCGTCAGCGAACTTGCCGCGGAATTTGTCCGCATGTGGCAGAACGAAAATCTGCTGACGCATTTCATCTCCACCGCCTCGATGTCGATCCTCGGTTTCATCCTGGGCGGCCTGCTCGGCGCCATTTCCGGCTATGCGCTCGGCCTGCTGCCGACCTGGGAAAAGGTGCTGTCGCCCTACATCCTGGCGCTGCAGATCGCACCGAAGGTGGCGTTCGCACCGCTGTTCATTCTCTGGTTCGGCTACAACGCCTGGCCCAAGCTGATCGTCACGATCCTCGTCGTGTTCTTCCCGATCCTCGTCAATGTGCTGCAGGCGATGCGGGTGATGGACCGTGACATGATCAACCTCGCACGCGCTTACAACATGAGCCGCAGCAAGATCTTCTGGAAGATCATGGTGCCGTTCTCGATGCCGAACCTGCTGGCGGGCCTGCGCATCGGCGCGACACTCGCCGTCATCGGCATCACCGTCGGCGAACTGGTCGGCGGCGAGATCGGACTTGGCTATCTGATCAGTTTCGGCCAGGGCCAGGCCAACACCGCCATGGTGTTCGACGCCATCATCCTGCTCACCATCATCGGCATCGTCATGTACTGGGCCGTGACCAGCATCGAAACCCGCGTCCTGCATTATGTGCCGCGCGCGCTCGACGCACCTCCAACCGCCAACCCGTAGCACCGGCTTATGACCGCAACGGCCACCATCGCCGCACTGGAACGCTCCGAATCCGCCGGGCTTCGCCTGTGGCGGCGGCGCGGACGGGCGGCGACGCCGCTGATGCTGTTGCACGGCATCGGCAGCCGTGGGCAAAGTTTCGCGGCTTTGATGGCGGCCCTGCCGAACAATGTCGATGTCATCGCCTGGGATGCGCCGGGCTACGGCGGATCGCGGCCGCTCGATAATCCGACACCGGCGCCGCGCGATTACGCCGACGCCCTCGCCGATCTGCTCGACCGGCTTCGCATCGATCGCGTTATGCTGGTCGGCCATTCGCTGGGCGCGTTGTTCGCGGCGAGTTTCGCCGCGCATCATGCCGGCCGCGTCAATGCGCTCGCATTGCTGTCGCCGGCGCTCGGCTATCGCGTCGCGCCCGGCGAAGCACTGCCGGCGAAGGTACAAGCACGCATCGACGATCTTCAGACGCTCGGTCCGGCAGCCTTCGCGAAAGCGCGGGCGCATCGGCTGGTCTATCAGCCCGAGCGCAAGCGGGAGATCGCGCAGGCGGTCGAGGACGCCATGGCAGCCGTTAACCCCGCTGGCTACGCGCAGGCGGTGCAGGCTCTCGGCCGTGGCGACCTTCTGGCCGATGCACGCCATATCAAGGCGCCGACGTTGGTCGCGGTCGGCGCGCAGGACATCATCACCCCGCCGGACAATGCGCGGCAAGCCCATGCGGCGCTCTCCGGCAGCCGTTTCCATCTGATCGACGATGCCGGCCACGCCCTGCCGCAGGAAGCGCCGCAGGCGGCCGCAACCCTTCTCGCCCCGTTGTTCGAGGATGCTGTCCATGCCTAAGACAGATGAACCGGTCGACGACGACACCAGTCAGCAGCTTTACGGCTCTCCGCCGGTGCAGCGCGCGGCACGCCTGCTGCGGCACATCGCTGAAGGCGATCCCGTCACCAATATGTCGCGCAGCGCGCGGCAGCTTGGCATCAACCGCACCACATTGTTGCGGCTGCTGCACGCGCTGGAAAGCGAACGCTTCATCGAGCCGCAGGGTGAAGGCAAGGGCTGGCGCATCGGCGTCGGCCTGATCGGGCTGACCGCTCAGGCGTTCTTCTCCGAAGATCTGGTGCAGACCTCGGTGCCAGTGCTGACGCGGCTTGCGGATTCGCTGCGCCTGTCGGCGCATCTCGGCGTGCTCGACGGCGCGGAAGTCGTCTACCTCGTGCGCCGCGTGCCGAACCATGTGCTGACCAGCAATATCCGGATCGGCAGCCGCCTGCCCGCGCACGCGACCAATATGGGGCGCATCATTCTCGCCTATCTACCAACAGCCCGCGTCGACGCGCTTTACGCCGATACGGTGCTCAAAGCCGTGACCGCGCACACCGCCGTCACGCCGTCGCAACTGCATGCGCAGATTTCGGCGGATCGCGCCGCCGGTCTCGCCTGGAGCGACGGCAACTTTGAGGCCGGCATCAGTTCGGTTGCCGCTGCGGTGTTCGACGCTACGGGCACGCCGGTGGCCGCGCTCAATGTCACGGGCCTCAGCGCCGACTTCGCCGGCGCCGCCCGGCGCTCGCAGATCGCCACCGGGATCAAGAGCGCGGCGCATGACATTTCGCAGCGGTTGGGATGGCGCGGGCCGGACAAGGGCCTACCGAACGGCACAACGCGCGCAGCAGGATGAAGGATCAGCCGTGGACCTTGCACTGAAAAATCGCATCGCCGTCGTGACCGGTGGCAGCTCCGGCATCGGCCTCGCCACCGCCCGCCTGCTGCTCGCTGACGGCGCGCGGGTCGCTATTTGCGGTCGGGACGAGGCTCGCTTGAGCACCGCGAAATCGCAGCTCGGCAACAGTGACAAGCTGCTGGCCGTACGCTGCGATGTGCTCGATGCCGCCGCGGTGAAAGATTTCGCCGACAAGGTTGCCGCCTGGGGCAGCGGTCACGTCGATCTGCTTGTCAACAATGCCGGCCAGGGCCGCGTCTCCACCTTCGGCGACACCAGCGACCAGCAATGGCGCGACGAGCTCGAACTCAAATTCTTCAGCCAGATCCTGCCGATCCGCGCGTTCCGGCCGCTGCTCGAGAAAAGCGACGCGCCGGCGATTGTCGGTGTCAATTCGCTGCTGTCGGTCCAGCCCGAGCCGCATATGCTCTGCACCTCGGCGGCGCGCGCCGGCGTGCAGAACCTGCTCAAGTCCCTCGCCACCGAATTCGCGCCGCGCATCCGCGTCAATACGGTGCTGCTCGGCCTCGTCGATTCCGGGCAATGGCAGCGCCGGTTCGAGGCACGCACCGACAAGAGTCAATCGCGCGATGACTGGTTCGCCTCCCTCGCCTTCCAGAAGCATATTCCGCTCGGCCGGTTGGGCCAGCCCGAGGAAGCCGCCAAGGCGATCATCTTCCTTGGCTCTCCGGCCGCCAGCTACATCAATGGCGCTAGCCTCGAAATCTCCGGCGGCGTCTCGCGTCATATCTGAAGATTGGACATCACGATGAACATCTCCGTCGCTTCTGCCACCCACGGTTCGACCAAGGTGCAGGCAACCAATCTTCCCGTCGAGGAAACGGTGGGCGACGCCATCGCCCGCGCGCTGGCCGATCTCGGCGTGACCACGGCGTTCGGCGTGATCTCGATCCACAACATGCCGATCCTCGACGCCATCGCTCGGCAGGGCCGCATCCGCTTCGTCCCGGCGCGCGGCGAAGCCGGCGCCATGAACATGGCGGACGCCTATGCGCGCGTGTCGCGTTCGCTTGGCGTGTGCATCACCTCGACCGGGACCGCCGCCGGCAACGCCGCCGGCTCGCAGGTCGAGGCACTCACCGCCGGCTCGCCGGTGCTGCACATCACCACCCAGGTCGATCGCGAATTCGTCGATCGCGACCGCGCCGCAATCCATGACGTTCCGCGTCAGCCAGATATGCTCAAGGCGATCAGCAAGAGCTATCTGCGCATCTGGGAACCGTGCAGCGCCATCGACACCCTGGTGGATGCGGCAGTTCAGGCCCTCACTGCGCCGACCGGCCCGGTGACGCTGGAAATTCCGGTCGACGTGCAGCGCGTGATGGTGCCCGCGCGCGCCCTCGCCGGCATGCCGGAGATTCCGCGTCGCGCGCCCGACGCCGCGCATCTCGATGCACTGGCCGCGCGGGTGCGCAAGGCGAAGCGGCCGATGCTGTGGCTTGGCGGCGGCGCGCGTGGCGCCGCGGACGCAGCGACCGCGCTGGTGGAACGCGGCTTTGCGGCCGTCACCAGCACCAACGGCCGCGCCGTGGTGCCGGAAGGCCATCCGCGCAGCCTCGGCGCCTTCAACATGACCAAGGACGCTGAAGCGCTTTACGCCCGCGCCGATCTGATGATCGTCGTCGGCTCCCGGCTGCGCGGCAATGAAACCCACAACAACCGCATGAAGCTGCCGCCGATCGTGCAGATCGATGCCGAGCCGTCGCAGGGCGGCCGCAACTATCCGGTTGAGATGTTCATCACCGCCGACGCGCAACTGGCGCTTGAAGGATTGCTGGCGCGCCTGCCGCAGACCCTCGACACCGACGCCGGCTTCCTCAAGGCGATCCAGCCGGCGCGCGAAGCTTCCGAAGCGGCCTTGCGCAAAAATCTCGGCCCCTACATCGCGATGGCGGCGACGGTAAGCCGCCGCGTGCAGGCCGGCGCGCATCCGTGGGTGCGCGACGTCACCATCTCCAACAGCACGTTCGGCAACCGCGACGTGCGGCTGGCCGCGCCGCATCTCGGCGTGCATGCGCTCGGCGGCGGTATCGGCCAGGGCATCGCCATGGGCATCGGCGCCGCCATGACCGCCAATACGGCCAAGACCGTCACGCTGCTCGGCGACGGCGGCTCGCAGCTCATGATCGGCGAATTCGCCACCGCGGTGGAAAGCGAAGCCGATATCGTGTTCGTGCTGATGAACGATCGCGGCTACGGCGTGATCCGCAACATCCAGGACGCGCAATACGGCAGCCGCCATGTTTATTCCAACATCCTGACGCCCGACTTTTCGCTGGCGTGCCAGTCGGTCGGACTGCCGCACGAGAAAATCAGCAAGATCGAGGATTTCGACGCCGTGTTCGACCGCGCGCTCAAGGCGCGCGGCCCGCGTCTGATCGAAATCGACATGGTCGCGATCGGTCCGTTCAGCCACAGCTTCGCCGGTCCGCCGGCGGGTGCTGCCGGCAAGCCGACCTGATCCGAATAGTAAGAGTGAAGGAGCGTCTGATGGACCAAGCCGTCACGCCTCAGGACAAGTTGTATATCGCTGGCGAATGGCGCCGTGGTCGCGGCGCGGACATCGCGTCGAATTTCCCGGCCGATGGTTCGCTCAACGCCAACCTTGCCGGTGCTTCGCTGGAAGACGTTGATCTTGCCATCGAGCGCGCGCAGGACGCGGCGAACGATCCGGCGTGGCGCAAGCTGCTGCCACATGAGCGCGCGGCCTATCTCTACCGCATCGCCGACGGCATCGCGCAGAACGCCGACCGCATCTCGCAGGTGCAGTCGCGCGACACCGGCAAGACGCTGACCGAAACGCGCGCGCTGGCACTGAGCGCCGCCGGCACGTTCCGCTACATGGCGGCGACGCTGGAGACGACAGAAGATGCCTTGACCCCGTCGCGCGGCAACTATCTCACCATGTCGGTGTATGAACCGCTCGGCGTCACCGCGGCGATCACGCCGTGGAATTCGCCGATCGCCTCCGACGCGCAGAAGATCGCCCCGGCGCTCGCTGCCGGCAATGCGGTGCTGCTCAAGCCGTCGTCGTGGAGCCCGCTGGTCTGCCTCGAACTGGCAAAGGTGATCGAAGCCGCCGGCCTGCCCCGCGGCCTGTTCTCGACGCTGCCCGGCGCGGGGGCAATCGTCGGCGAGCGCCTCGTCACGCATCCGGCCATCAAGAAAGTGTCGTTCACCGGCGGCACCGAAACCGGCCGCGACATCGCCCGCAAGGCCGCGGAAAAGCTGATGCCGGTCTCGCTCGAGCTCGGCGGCAAGTCGCCGACCATCGTCTTCGCCGACGCCGACCTCGATGTCGCCTGCGCCGGCGTGATGTTCGGCGTGTTCTCCTCGACCGGCCAGTCCTGCATCGCCGGCTCGCGTCTGTTCGTCGAGCGCAGCATCTACGACACCTTCGTCAAAAAGCTTGTCGCCGCCACCGAACGGCTGCGCATCGGCCATCCGTTCGAGAAGACCACGCAAGTGGCGCCGCTGATCCGCCCGCGCCATCGCGACGAGGTGGAAGGCCATGTGACGCGTGCGCGCGAGGACGGCGGCACGGTGCTGACCGGCGGCGAGCGGCCGAGCGGCAAGGATTATGCCGACGGCACCTATTACCGGCCGACCATCATCGCCGGTCTCGACAATACGAGCCGCCTGTGCCGCGACGAGGTGTTCGGCCCGGTGCTCGCGGTGCTGCCGTTCAATACCGAGGCGGACGTGATCCGCCAGGGCAACGACAATACCTACGGGCTCGCCTGCGGCATCTATACCCGCGACTTTCCGAAAGCCTGGCGCGTCGCGCGCGGCATCGAATCCGGCACGGTGTGGATCAACACGTACAAGCAGTTTTCGATCTCGACACCGTTCGGCGGCGTCAAGGACTCCGGCCTCGGCCGCGAAAAAGGCCGCGAAGGCATCCGCGCCTGGATGGCACAGAAGTCGATCTATTGCGATCTCAGCAGCCAGCCCCATCCGTGGGCCGGGTTGACGGCGTAAGAGGACCAACGGATATGGCGAACGACGTCGCCGAACTGACCAAACCGGAAGCGGGCCGCGCCACACCCGATATGCACGAAGTGATCGTGCGGGCGCTGCGCTACGAAGCGCCGGGCGTGCTGTCGCTCGAACTGGCGCCGACCAACGGCAAGCTGCTGCCGCCGTTCGAGCCGGGCGCGCATGTGGACCTGCATCTGCCCGGCGGCATCATGCGGCAATATTCGCTGTGCGGCGATCCCAACGATACGTCGCGCTACCGCGTCGGCATTCGCTCGGTGAGCGGCGGGCAGTCGTCGCAATTCGTGCACCGCAAGCTGCGGCCCGGCGAAATCCTCAAGATCAGTACGCCACGCAACAATTTTCCGCTGATCGACGCCGACCGTTACCTGTTCGTCGCCGGCGGCATCGGCGTCACGCCGCTCATCCCGATGATGCAGGCGGCCAGCGCCCGCAACAAGCCGTGGACGCTGCTCTACTGCAACAAGCGGGACGCGGACGCGCCGTTCCTCGACGAAATCCGCGCGCTCGGCGGCAACCTGTCGCTGCACAGTTCGCAAGCCGGGACGCGGCTCGACGTGCAGCAGCGGCTCGGCCCGGTCGAAGAAAACACCGTGGTCTATTGCTGCGGCCCGGAAGGACTGATGACCGCGGTCGAGGAAGCGACCGCCGAATGGCCCGCCGACACCGTGCGGTTCGAATGGTTCACGCCGCGCAGCCGCCCGGCCGATGAAGTCTCCGGCAGTTTCGAGGTGGTATGCGAACAGTCTGGCCTCACCGTGACGGTTCCGCCGGAGAAAACGGTGCTGGAAGCGCTCAACGACGCCGGCATTCCGATCCCCTGCTCGTGCCAGCAAGGCATCTGCGGCACTTGCGAGGTGCGGGTGATCGACGGCGAGGTCGATCACCGCGACAGCATCCTGTCGTCGTCGGAGCGCGCCGCCAACCAGACCATGATGACCTGCGTGTCGCGGGCCAAGGGCGCGCGGCTGGTGCTGGACATTTGAGAGGCAACGATGATGCGGAAACATGCCAGCGCGCAGATGAACCCCAACCGCCGATCCCTGCTGCGCTGGAGCATGGCGACTGCGCTCGCGGCATTGGCTTTGGCGCCTCTCGCGGCCGCGACGGCATCGGCCGCCGATGGCCCCTTCCGCGTCACCCTGCTCGGCACCGGAACGCCGGTGCCATCCGCCGAGCGCTTCGGCCCCAGCACGCTGATCGAAGCGGGGGATCAGAAACTGGTGTTCGACTTCGGCCGCGGCGTCACCATCCGCCTTGCGCAACTGCGCATTCCGTTCGGCAAGATCAACGCGCATTTCCTGACGCATTTTCATTCCGACCATCTCAACGGCCTGCCCGATCTGTGGCTGACCGGATGGCTGCGCCCACCCTACGGGCAGCGTAATCAGAAGTTTGCGCTCTATGGGCCGCCCGGCATCGCCAAGCTCACCAAGGGCCTGACCGACGCATTCAGCCGCGACATCGAAATCCGCGGCGAGGACGAGCACGACCCGCCGGAAGGCATCGCGTTCGATGTGCACGAGAGTGCGCCCGGCGTCGTCTACGAGGCCGGCGGCGTGAAAGTCACCGCGTTCAACAACGATCACGGCAAGCTGGTGACGCCATCCTACGGCTACAAGATCGAGTACAACGGCCATGTCGTCGTGCTGTCGGGCGATACCCGCTATAGCCCCGAGGTCGTCGCGCAAGCCAAGGGCGCGGACCTGCTGGTCCATTGCGTCACGGTGATCCCGGACGACCTGCTGAAGAAGATCCCGGCCTACAACGCCATCCTGCAGCACCTCTCCGCGCCGGAAGACGCGGCGCGCGTGTTCAAGGAGGCGCGGCCGAAGCTCGCCGTCTACAGCCATATCGGCCTCAATGGCGGCGCGACCGTCGACGATCTCGTGACGCGGACGCGCGCCGTCTATGACGGGCCGCTGCAGGTCGGCCGTGACCTGATGAAAATTACCATCGGCGATCAACCGGTCGTCGCGGACTAACAGACAAGTCGAGTGCCCGGCTCGAACGGGGTTGAGTGACATTCGGAGGGAATGATGGCTGACGAAGAAAAGATCATGCTCACCATTTTCCTCAAGCATGACCAGTCGCAAAACATCGACCAGATCCAGGGTACGCTGGCCGAGCGCGCGTGGTGGGATCGGTTCCCACCCGAAGGATGCGAGATCGTGAGCTGGACCGTCGCCATGGGCATCGGCCAGATCGTGACCCTGCGCTTTCCGCCGCGGCTTCTCAATATCATCAATATCGAAATCGAACGCAGCGCGTGGGGCGTATTCTCGACCGAATTCTTTCCGACCTACGATTTTGTGCCGGTGCGCGAACGCCTGAAGCGGGAATGGCAGGGGAAAGCGAGCCAGAAGTCATGAGCTACAGCTATCCTTATCTCAGCCCGCATCAATCGCGCCGGCACGAGCCGACGCAATGGCAAATAGAATTGGCATCGGCCATCGAGAGCATCTTTGCCAAAGGTGCGCAGACTCTCGACGAATTGGTGGATGGCTTGAACAGCTCGCGCGTGCGGCCGCTCGATGGCGGACCCTGGACCGCGGACAAATACACAAAGCTCATGCGCGAGCTTGATGCGTAGAAAGGAGATTGGCCAATGGCACAAGCTGCAATCGCCCACCCTCGCATCGCCACTGCCGGCAACGGCCCGAGCGATCAGACCGTTCAGCAATATCTCCGCACCGGCCTGCGCAATCGCTGGTGGCCGATCCTGCCGTCGCGCTTCATCGAATCCGGAGGAAAGCCGCTCGGCATCACCCGCCTCGGCGAGCCCCTCCTGCTGTGGCGTGACTCCTCCGGGGTCATCCATGTTCAGACCGACCGCTGCCCGCACCGCGCGGTGCCGCTGTCACGCGGCATCAATGAGGGCGACCGCATTCGCTGCAACTACCACGGCGTCGAAGTCGGCCCGGACGGAACCGTGCTCAAGGTTCCCGGACAACCGGGGTGTCCGCTCGAGGGCAAGAAGGCGGTGAAGACCTATCCTGCCCGGGAAATCGCCGATGCGATTTTCGTCTGGTTCGGCGATGCGCTGCACGAAGAGCCAGCCACGTTCGAACCGCCGCCGCAGCTTGTGCACGCCGATTACTCCCGCATTCTTTGCTACGCCGACTGGGAGACGCACTGGCGGTTTCTCTACGACAACAATATGGATCCCATGCACGGCACGTTCCTGCATGCCAATTCCCACACCATGTATACGGGCGACACCAAGGCCCACTTCGTCACGCGCGACACGCCGACCGGATTTTTCTTCGAGAAAGCCGACCAGCGGGACGTAAACTTCGACTGGAGCGAGTTGGTCGACGATCACGCGCTGTATGTTCGCCTGGAAATTCCTTATCCACCGACGGCCGGCCCCGGAGGAAACTTCGCCATCATTTCGTTCGGCACGCCGATCGACGACAAGCACACGGCCGCCTTCTTCTGGCGGGTGCGCAAAGTCGATGGCTGGCAGCGTGATACCTGGCGCTTTCTGTACCGCACCAAGATCGAAGAACGGCATTGGGCGGTGCTGGAGCAGGATCGCGAAATCCTGGAAGGATGCCAGCCCGGAATTGAAAAACACGAAATGCTGTACCAGCATGATGCCGGCGTGATCCGGTTGCGGCGCTATCTGGCGCAGGAAGCGTCGCGCCAGTTGGCCGCGCTCGACGCCGCGGGCAAGGCACCATGAGCGGCGCTCCGATCCAGGTCATCCGCGCGCCGGATGTGCCGGAGCCTCCACCCGGGCTGTTCTCAAACTGCATCGTGGTCGGAGACACCATTCATGTGTCGGGTCAGCATGCCGGGACCACGCAAGGCGTGGTCGGCGGTACATCGGTACTGGAGCAGAGCCGCGAGGCCCTCCGCCGCGTCTTGACGCTGATCAAAGCAGCCGGCGGCACCGCAAACGATGTTGTGAAACTCAATGTCTATCTGTGCAACATGGATCATCGGGCGGACGTAAGCACCGCGCGCCGTGAGGTCTTCACCGAACCGATGCCGTGCTCGACACTGGTCGGCGTATCGTCGTTGGTCAGCCCCGATCTGCTGGTCGAGATCGAAGCCGTCGCAGTCGTCGGCCACGGCGGCCGAACGACGAAGGCGTGATGACATCGGAGATCCGACGTGGAATTCGCATCGGCAGCGTCTTAAATATAGAGATGGTCTTGCTACGGGAGAGAACAGTATGAGCAACTATCAGTATCCTTATCTCACCCCCCGCCAGACTCGCGATGGCGAGCCGACGGCATGGCAGCAGGAACTCGCCAACGCGATCGAGGGCGTGTTCAGCAAGGGCGCACGCGAGCTCGATGAGGTCGTTGCCGGCCTGAATGCGTCCCGCGTGCGGCCGCCATCGGGCGGCGCCTGGACCGAAGAGAATTTCACTGCATTGATGCGCGAACTTGGCGCCTGAGAACCGGAGCCCGAGCCATGACCCCCGCAAGTGTGACGACCCTCGAACGTCCCCGCACAGCCGGCACCACCGGTCCGACGGATCAGCAGGTGCAAGCCTATCTGCGTACCGGCCTGCGCAATCGCTGGTGGCCAATCCTGCCCTCTCGTTTTGTTGAAACCGGCGGCAAGCCGCTCGGCCTCACCCGCATGGGCGAGGCGCTGGTGCTCTGGCGCGACGCGGCCGGCGAAATCCATGTGCAGGCGGACCGCTGCCCGCATCGCGCGGTGCCGCTGTCGCGCGGCATCAATGAAGGCTACCGGCTGCGCTGCAACTATCACGGCGTCGAAGTCGGCCCCGACGGGACCGTGCTCAACGTGCCGGGCCAGCCGGGCTGCCCGCTCGAAGGCAAGAAAGCAGTGAAGACCTATCCGGCGCGCGATATCGCCGGCGCGATCTTCGTCTGGTTCGGCGACGCCTTGCACGAGGAGGCGCCCGAATTCGTGCCGCCGGAGCAGCTTGCCTCGCCGGAACATTCGCACTTCCTCTGCTACGCCGACTGGGAAGCGCCGTGGCGCTATTGCTACGACAACCTGATGGATCCCATGCACGGCACGTTTCTGCATGCGAATTCCCACACCATGTATCAGGGCGATACGCAGGCGCACTTCGTCACCCGCGATACGCCCAAGGGCTTTTTCTTCGAGAAGGAAGGCCAGCGCGACGTCAACTTCGACTGGAGCGAACTGGTCGACGACGGCGCGCTCTATGTCCGGCTCGAAATCCCCTATCCGCCGTCGGGCGGTCCGGGCGGAAATTTCGCCATCGTCGGCTTCGCGACGCCGATCGACGAGGACCGCATGGCCGTGTTCTTCTGGCGCGTGCGCAAGGTCGAAGGCTGGCAGCGCGACACCTGGCGCTTCCTCTACAAGACCAATCTCGAACCGCGTCACTGGGACGTACTGGAACAGGATCGTACGATCCTCGCCGGCCTCAAGCCCGGCCTCGAAAAGTTCGAGATGCTATATCAGCACGACGCCGGCGTGATCCGCCTGCGCCGCTATCTGGCGCAGCAGGCGCGCAAGCAGCTCGCCGATCTGGCTGCGGCCAACAAGCTCTGATCGCGGAAAGCAACAGGATATGACGGCACACCATCTGACGCGCCGCGGTTTCACCGCGGTGCTGGCCTGCACGGCTTTTTCGCGCGTCGCATGCGCGCAAAGCGTACCGGCTGCCTTTCCGCAGAAACCCCTGACGCTGATCGTTCCGTTCAGCGCCGGCGGGCCGGTCGATGTGCTCGGCCGGTTGCTGGCGCAGGACTATCAGGCGCGCAGCGGCCATGCCGCCACCGTCGAGAACAAGACCGGCGGTGCGGGCAATATCGGCATCGACTTCGTGCGCAAGGCCGCGCCGGATGGAACGACGCTGCTGCTGATCCCGGCCGGCAATCTCACCATCAATCCGACCTTGATGAAGAGCCTGTCGTTCGACGTCGAGCGCGATTTCGCGCCGATCACGCTGCTGGCCAGCGCGCCGAACATCATCATCGCCTCGCCGAAGCTCGGCGTGAAAACCATCGCCGACCTGATCGCGCTCGCCAAGACCCGCAAAATCTCCTACGGCTCGCCCGGCGTCGGCAGCCAGTTGCATCTGGCGATGGAATTGCTCAAGGAAAAAGCCGGCATCGACCTGCTGCATGTCCCCTATCGTGGCTCGACGCAAGCATTGAACGACCTGCTGGGCGATCACATCGATCTGCTCGCCACCAATGTCACCGCCGCGCTTCCGGCGCTGCAGGGCAAGACCGTGGTGCCGCTGGCGATGACCACGGCGGAACGCAGCGCTCAACTCCCCGACGTGCCGACGCTGAAAGAGTCGGGCATCGACGGGATCGACGTGACCTCGTGGTATGGCCTGCTCGCCCCGCGCGCCGTGCCAAACGACGTTCGCGATGCGATCTTCACGGTGACGAAGGACATCCTCTCGAACCCGGCCGTGCAGGACAAGTTGAAGGCGCAGGGTCTGACGGTGGTTCTGGAACCGCCGGCGCAATTCGCCGAACGCATCCGCCGCGAAACGGCGCTGTGGGCCGGTGTGATCAAGAGCCGGAATATTCCGCTGCAGTAAGGCCAACCGATCGGCGGCTTACCGGCCGCCGAACAGCTTGCGGAATTGCGCCTTCACCACCGCCCAGACGAGTTGGCCGAGATTGAGCGAGCCTGCCGATGACGACGATGCGGCAGCAGGCGCGCCGCCCAACTTCGCATTGAGATTGGCCGCGAACTGGCTGACCAGATGCCGGCCGAACTCCTGCGCAATCGATGAGCGCGAAAACTGCGCCAGCGGCCCTTGCAGATTGTAGAGCACCGTCACCGCCACGCGCGTCGCCGCGCCGTCCATCGCGTCTTCCAGCCGATAGACGATCTCGCCGCGTGTCCGCGAGCCGGAGCCGCCATCGCTGCCCGCGCCGGCAATCGTGCCGCTCCACGTTTGCGGATCGCGCGTGATCGCCGCCGAGCCGGCAAATGTCGCGGCAATCGGACCGAGCTTGGCAGTCATGCGGCCTTTCACGGCACGCTCGTCATGCGACAGCACTTCCGCGCCCGGCAGGCAGTCCGCCACGGCGGGAATATCGCCGAACAGCGCCCAGACCTTGTCGCGCGGCTGATGGATGGTGAAGGTCTCGTCGAACTGGGTCCAGCCCTGCCGCGTGCCGGTCTCGGCTGCGGGCTTTGTCTCGGCTGCCACCGTGGCAGTCGCCGCGCGGCGCTGCGGCGTGAACACCGATAACGCCGGACGCGCCACCGTCTCCGCCGCTGGTGCCGAACGCTTCGCCGCCACCGAACTCACCGCATTGACGATGCCGACATAGCCGGTGCAGCGGCATAGATTGCCGGACAGTTCTTCGCGGATGCGCTGCTCGTCGGCTCCCGGAAGCCGCATGACGATATCGCGCGAGGCAATCAGCATGCCCGGCGTGCAGAAGCCGCACTGAAGTCCGTGCTCACGGGTGAAGGCTTCGCGCAATTCACCCATCACCGCGTCGTCGTCGAACCCTTCGATGGTGGTGATCTCGCGCCCCTCGCAGGCAACCGCCAGCGTGATGCAGGAACGCGCCGGCTTGCCGTCAATCAACACGGTGCAGGCGCCGCAGATGCCGTGCTCGCAGCCAAGATGCGTGCCGGACAGCCGGCGCGTGTCACGCAGGAAGTCGCCAAGATGCGTGCGTGGCGCGACATCGGCCTCGACAGGGCTGCCATTCACGGTGAAAGCGATGCTGGTCATGCTGCGAAAGCCTGTCTGACGGCGCGCGTCACCGCCGCGCGCTGCATCCGCCGCGCGATCGGCTCGAGATTGGGAATCTGTGCCACCGCGCGGTCCACCGCAGCCTCGGTCAACGCCGGCAGGCCGCGCTCGGCAAGGTCATAGGCGAGATCGTCGAGCGGCTGCGGTGCGCCGGGCAACGCTCCGACGTAAAGCCGCGCCTGCTTCGTCTCCGGATCGAAGACGGCCGCCGCGCTCGCTTCCGGAAACTCGCCGGTCTTGCGGCAGAACTTGTAGTAGCCGAACCGCGCCCCGCGCGAGAGCTTCGGCACATCGACGGCGATGATGATGTCTCCGTCCGCGAGCCGCGTCGTGAACGGCCCCTGCATGAAATCGCCGGCCGGCATGGTCCGGCGGCCCTGCGCGCCATCGACGATCAGCGTCGCGCCGAGCACGGCCAGAGCCAGCGGCCAGTCCGCCGCCGGGTCCGCATGCGCCATGCTGCCGGCAATGGTGCCGCGGTTGCGCACCGAGCGATAGGCGATGCCGTGCGCGACTTCGCGCAGCATCGCGCCGCCGGCGAGCGGACGATCCTCAAGCTCGGCGTGAGTAACCGCCGCGCCGATCCGCAGCGCGTCGCCGCGATCCTCGATACCGCGCAGCTCCTCGATCCGCGAAATATCGACGAGGATGCCGGGTCGCGCGAGGCGGAGGTTGAGCATCGGCAGCAGCGATTGGCCGCCGGCCAGGAGCTTGGCGTTGCCGGATGCGCCGCGCAGCGCCGCCGCAGCAGCCGCGAGATCGCGCGGCCGCTGATAATCGAATGCAGGAGCTTTCATGATTGCGCCTTCATGGCTGCGGCTCCTTCGGCCGCGCACCCTCGATCGCGGCGAGCAGACGGCGCGGTGTCAGCGGCGTTTCCGCGACCTCGACGCCGAGGCCACGCAACGCGTCGTTGACGGCATTGAACAGCACCGCCGGCGGCGCGATGGCGCCGCCCTCGCCCATGCCCTTGATGCCGAACGCCGTGTAAGGCGACAGCGTTTCGCTGTGGCGGATGCGGAATTTCGGCACCTCGGTCGGGCCGGGCAACAGATAATCCATGAACGTCGAGGCGAGCGGCTGGCCGTTCGCGTCGTAAGGGCTTTCCTCGAACAGCGCCGTGCCGATGCCCTGCGTCGCGCCACCCATGGTCTGGCCGTCGACCACCATCGGATTGACCATGCGCCCGCAATCCTCGGCGATCACATAGTCGAGAATTTCGATGTCGCCGACCTCGGGATCGACAGCGACCACGGCCGCATGCGAGGCATAGCTGAACACACCGGTATCGACCTGCGGCCGATAGCCGACCGTCGCCTCAAGCCCGTTCACGTCCACGTCCGGCGGCAACAGCTGCGGGCGGCGATACCACGCCTCGGCAATATCCTTCAGCGACACCGACGCCTGCGGACCGACCACGCGGCCCGGCATCATCGACACGGTGTTGGACGCGCATTGCATCAGATGCGCACCGATCGCCAGCAGGCGCGGCACCAGCGCCTCGCAGGTCTTCGCGACGGCACCACCGGTCATGACGATGCTGCGCGAGGCATAAGTACCGGTCGAGAACGGCGTCTGTCCGGTGTCGCCGTGCACCACACGGATGCGGGAAATATCAACGCCGAGAATTTCATGGGCGATCTGGGCGAGCGTCGTCTCCATGCCCTGCCCGTGCGAATGAATGCCGACGCGGACCTCGAGGCTGCCGTCCGGCAACAGCCGGACGGTCGCCTGATCGTAACCGGGAATGAGCGGCAGCCCCCACGCGGCGAACACGCTGGTGCCATGCGCCGACTGTTCGCAATAGGTCGCAAAGCCGATACCGATGCGGCGGCCATCGGCTTCGCCCTGCTTCTGGCGAGCGCGCCATGTCTCGAAATCAATGTCCTGGCGTACTGCCAGCAGGCTCTTTGGATAATCGCCGCTGTCGTAATGCTTGCGCGCGACGTTGTTGTACGGCATCGCCTGCGGCTGCACGAGATTCTCGTTGCGCACGTCCCAGGGCTCGCGGCCGACCTTGCGCGCGATCGCATCGATCATCAGTTCGATGGCGAAGCAGACGCTGGTGCGCGCCACGCCACGATACGGGAGGAAGCCGGGCTTGTTGGTGGCGACACAATAAGTCTTGCAGCGATAGCCGCGGAAGTCATACGGCCCCGGCAGATTGCCGGTCGCCTGCCCCGGTTCCAGCGCCACCGTGAACGGCCAGTTGGAATAGGCGCCACCATCGATGGTGACTTCCGCATCCAGCGCCAGCAACCGGCCGCGTTCGTCGGCATAGGCTTTAAGCTTGTAATTGTGCTGACGGCTGTTGGCGCCGGCGATCAGATGCTCGCGCCGATCCTCGACATAACGAAACGGCCGCTTATGGGTCAGCGCCAGCCAGGCGACGCAAACCTCTTCCGGCTGCAGCACGCATTTGTAACCGAATCCGCCGCCGACATCGGGGGCAATGACGCGGATCTGGCCTTCTCCAATGCCAAGCATCTCCGCAAGCCCGATGCGGATGACGTGCGGCACCTGCGTGGAGGTATAGACCACGAGCTGGTCGGCGCGGTGATCCCAATCGGCGACGATGGCCTTGCCTTCCAGCGGCACCATCGCCTGCCGCGACATGTTGATTTCGCGCTCGACAACCACCGGCGCGTTGCGCGCGTGTTCGTCGAACCCGTTGTCGTAATTCAGGGTCAGATAAAGATTGTCGTCCCACGCATCGTGTACACGGGTCGCCGAACGGCGCGCCTCGTGCGCATCGACCAGCGCCGGAAGCTCATCGAGATCGACTTCGATCCGCTCGCAGATATCTTCTGCCGCGGCGCGCGTCGGCGCGACCGCCATCGCCACTAGCTCGCCGACGAAGCGAACTTTCTCATGTGCGAGCGGATGCTGTACTGAAATCTTGTAATTCGGCACCGTGCATGGCGCCTCCATCGGCTTCACGCCGGTCAGATCGGCAGCGACATAGACCGACCCCTCAAGCCCCTGCGGCTTGGTGATGCCGCGCAACACCGCATGCGCCAGCGGGCTGCGCAGGAACGCGACTTCGCTCTGGTTCGGCAGGATGATGTCGGAAACATAGTTGCCACGCCCCCGCATCAGCCGCGCGTCTTCCTTGCGCGGCACGCGCGCGCCGATACCTTGACCCGAGCTTTGGCCTTTAACCTGATCTTCCATCCCGGACTCGATCGTCAAAAGAAAAGGCGCCGGCACGCCACGCGCGCCGGCGCCTCGAATGTTACCAGTTACCGGCGCCGTAGCGGAAGGCGTCGAGCCGGTATTCGGCCACGCGGAACCACTGGTTCGAGAGGTTCATGAACGCTTTCCAGTGCTCATACACCTTCTTGAAATCGGCGTTCTTGGCAGACAATTCGTCGAAGGTTTCCACCGTCGCCTTGTGGCAGGCTTCGAGCACAGGCTGCGAGAAAGCGCGTAGTTCGGTGCCGCCAGCGATCAGCCGCCGCAGCGCCGGCGGGTTCGCGGCATCGTAGCGCGCCTGCATCAGCAGATGCTGCTCGTTCGCCGCGGTCTCGAACGCCGCCTTGAACGACGGCGACAGCGCTTCCCACGCCTTGGCGTTGACGAAGGTGGTGATCATCGCCGAGCCTTCCCACCAGCCCGGCGTGTAATAGTACTTCGCCACCTTGGCGAAGCCGAGCTTCTCGTCGTCGGCAGGACCGATCCATTCCGCAGCGTCGATTGTACCGCGTTCCAGCGACGGATAGATGTCGCCCGGCGCGATCTGCGTCGGCACCACGCCGAGCTTCTGCATCACCGTGCCACCGAGGCCGCCGATGCGCATGCGCAGGCCCTTGAGATCATCGACGGTCTTGATCTCCTTGCGGAACCAGCCACCCATCTGCACGCCGACGTTGCCGCAGGGGAAATTCAACACCTCTTCCTTGCGGAAAATCTCGCGCAGCAGTTCCAGACCGCCGCCGTAATAGAGCCAGGCCGCCTGCTGCCGCGTATTGCCACCGAAGGCGACACCGGAATCGAAGGCATAGACCGGGTTCTTGCCGAAGTAGAATGTCGACAGCGTATGGCCGCATTCGACGGTGTTTTTCGTTACCGCGTCCATGGCCTGCGTTGCCGGAACGATTTCGCCGCCGGCGAACGGTGTGACCTTGAACTTGCCGTCGGTCAGTTCGCCGATGCGCTTGCACATCAGTTCGACCGAGCCGTAGATCGTATCGAGACTCTTCGGCCAGCTCGTCGTCATGCGCCAGTTCACCTGGCCGGCCGTCTGCGCGATTGCCGGGCTGGCGATGGCCGCGGTAACGGCACCAGCCGTCGCGGATTTCAAAAATTCACGCCTCTTCATGTCGATCCTCCCTGGATGAATGCGGTTGCGTCGATCTCGATTATCGCGATGGCGGCACAGTGCGGCGGGATTGCGCTCCCTCTCGCGATCGACGGCCTGCTGTTCTGGCTGCCGTTTGATGCCGGACCATACGTTTTCGACCCTTGAGCCTTGTTCGCGAAATATGAGGTTATACTGATTAAAAATCCAAAACCTGTCAAATCGTGTCGTGCGCATTTCGCGCGCAATGGTGCGCGTCCGGCGGGCAACAAGCGCGATTCAATGGCCTGCCGGCCTCTCCGTGCTGTGGTGCCACGGCAACGCAAGCCGCTCGGCGATGCTCACCGCCTCGATCAGCAGCACGCCCATCACCGCGAGAATGGTGATCGCCGCGAACACGCGCGGCGTATCGAACATGCCCTGCGCGCTTAGAATGACGTAGCCGAGGCCGCGCTGCGACGAGACGAACTCGCCGACGATCGCGCCGACCAGAGCAAGCGACATCGCGACTTTCAACCCGGCGAACAGGTGCGGCAACGCACAATAAAGCTTGATCCGGGTCAGTACCTTCCAGCGCGAGCCGCGCAGCGTTCGGGCCAGATCAATGGTATCCGGCGGCACCGAGCGCAGCCCGAGGATGGTATCGATCACGACCGCGAACACCGCGATCAGGAAAGCGATGGCAATTTTCGGCTCGGCACCGGTGCCGAACCAGATGATGCAGAGCGGCGCCAGCGCCACCTTCGGCACGCTGTTGAGCGCGACGAACAGCGGAAACAGCAGCCGGTCGAGCACCGCCCACTCGGTGATCAACACCGCGAACAAAACGCCGAGAACCGCGGCCACAACAAATCCCGCCAGCGTGATGCCGAGCGTGTACATCGCCTGTTCGGCGAACCACAGCGGCGCCAGCGACAGTTCCTGTAAAATCAGCGACGGCGGCGGCAGCAGCACCGGCCGGACGTGATAGAGCTGGCAAAACAATTCCCACAGCACGATGAAGATCGCCGCGCCGATGAACGGCATGGAGCGGCGGCGGAGCCGCGTCATCCAGGCGGCGGTGCGAGCATCAGTCATGCAGCAGCCCCATGGATTCGAACAGGCCGCGGATATGGCGGGTGTAGTGGCCAAACTCCGCGCTATCGCGCACCGAGAGCTTGCGCTCGCCCGGCAGTTCGACCTTGATGTCCTCGATCACCTTGCCGGGGCGCGGGCTGAACACCACGATCCGGCTCGACAGGAACACCGCCTCGCTGATGCTGTGGGTGACAAACAGCACCGTCATCCGCTGCCGCTCCCACAGCCGATGCAAATCGACATTGAGCTGGTCGCGGGTCAACGCATCGAGCGCGCCGAACGGCTCGTCCATCAGCAACAATCGCGGATCAAGCAACAGCGACCGGCACATCGCCACGCGCTGACGCATGCCGCCCGACAGCGCCCGCGGATAGGCTTTCGCGAAGCTCGTCAGCCCGGCCATCTTCAGCAGTTCGTGCGCCCGCGGCTCATAGGCGGAACGCCGTTCGCCATGAAAATCGGCCGGCAGCAGCACGTTGTCGAGCACGTTGTACCAGTCGAGCAGCGCGTCGCGCTGGAACGCCATGCCGAGGCGCTCCGGCGGCCCATCGACCGGCTTGCCCTCGATGGTCAGCGATCCGCCGGTGATGGTTTCGAGGCCGGCGAGACATCGCAGGAACGTGCTCTTGCCGCAGCCGCTCGGCCCGAGCAGGCTGACAAACTCGCCTTCGGCGATCGAGAGCGAGATGCCCTCGATGGCCGTGACGCCGGTTTCGCCCCCAAACCGTTTCGCAACGTCCTGCGCGACGATCATCAGCGGACGCTATTTCGAGCCGGCGCGAATGTCGGCGATAATCTTGGGATCGATGAAATCGTTGGTGAAGGTATCCTTCGCCTCAATCTTTTGCCCGAGCAGGCCACCTTCAGAGAGCGTCTTGATCGCCACTTCCCAATCCGACAGCGCCTGCGTGCCGAACGGCTGCGACTTCACCGCATCGGTCTGCGCGTAGTCCTTGAGATTGTCGACCTGCTGACGCAGCGCCTTGGGATCAAGTTTCGATTGCGGCCGCGCGGCGATGATCGCCTTCACGCCCTCATCCTCGTGCCCTTCCAGGAAGATGTAAGCCCAGGTTCCGGCCACCACGCTAACGAAACGCTTGAGCGCGTCCTTCTTCGTCGCGATCGTTTTTTCCGTCGCGAACAGACCGAAGCTCGGGAAATTCAGGCCGTAATCGGCGAACCGCACGGCATTCGACGGACGCTTGCTGGCAACCACGGCGAGGAAGAACGGTGCCGAGGAGAACGCCGCGTCGGTGCCGCCAGTCATGTACATGCCGGCCTTGCCGGCCGCATCGACATTGAGCAGCTCGACGTCGCTGCGCTTCAACTTGCCGGCGGCGAGGAAGCGATCGATGAACGGCGCTTCCAGCGAGCCGGCGGTGAAGGCGATCTTCTTGCCCTTGAGGTCGGCCGGCGACTTGATGCCGCTGTCGGCCGGCACCAGCAAACCGATATCGTTTTTCTGGATGAAGCCGGCGATCGCTTTCACCGGCAATCCTTTCGAGCGGGCGATGGCCATCGGCGCCAATGAGGCGTGGCCGACATCATATTCGCCGTTACCGACGATCTGCACCGTGGCGACAGACCCGTTGCCGTCGTCGATGCTCACGTCGAGGCCGTATTTCTTGAACAGGCCCTTTTGCTGCGCGAGGAAGAACGGCACCTGATTGCCCCAGGGTGTCCAGTCGAGCCGCACCCTGATCGTATCCGCCGCACGCGCGGTGTGCGGGACGCTCAACGTGGCGACGACTGCGAAACCGACACCCAATGCCCAGCGACGGAGATGGTTCATGACATCCTCGATAGGGTTTTTTTGACCGGCATCAAAAAGACTAGCAGGATTCCAAACTGGCGCAAGATATGCCTGTATACTGACTAATTTTTCCGCGCTTGCTGCCTGTCGCGAATGCAGGGCAGAACGGCTCGCGTGGGACTGGCTTTGCGACTGCCATTCTGTAATTTGCAACGGAACGGCGCGAATCCCCCGGCCGCGACAACCAAAAGGCCGTACCGGCCGGAACAACCAAGACCAAACAACAGCCAAGACCTGACAATGCCCTCGCGCCCCTCGCTCAAGAGCAAACCAAAATCGCCGTCACGGACGCCGTCGAAATCGCGCGCGGCGTTTCCGCAGCGCATCAAACTTGCCAACGGCCCGCAATCACCCGACATGCCACTCTGGGCGCGCCCCGGTTTCCTGATCCGCAGGCTGCATCAAATTCACTACGCGCTGTTCTTCGAGGAATGCGCCGCGTTCGACATCACGCCGGTGCAGTATGGATTGTTGACGACGCTGTCGCTCAATCCCGATCTCGACCAGAATTCGCTGTGCCGCGAACTCGGCATCGATCGCACCAATGTCGCCGACGTGCTGGCGCGTCTGGCGCGACGCGGCCTGGTGGAGCGGCATCGCTCCAAGCTCGACAAGCGCATGGTGCTCGCCCGCCTCACGCCCGCCGGTCAGGAAGTCACCGACGAGATGTACAAGGCGATGCAGCGCGCGCAGGAGCGCCTGTTGCAGCCCCTCCCCCCCGCCGAGCGCAAGGTGCTGATCAGCACGCTGCTGCGGCTGATCGAGGGCAACAACCACCTCGGCCGGACCATCTTCACGCCGAGCTGATCTGTCGGCGTGCGGGTTAGATCTCTCTCTAGCCTCATGGTGAGGAGCGATCCTCTTGGATCGCGTCTCGAACCATGGGGTGGGCGCAGTCTGTGACCGCCCCATGGTTCGAGACGCCCCGCCTTCGCCGTTGGCTCCGGCGCGGCTCCTCAGGATGAGGCGGATTGAAAACCGAGTCTGCCTCTCGTCGTCCCGATGCGATTGTCAAACAGCCGATGACATGAAGGCGTGCGTCATCGCCCGTATTGTTTGGCCGGCGCCGGGTGCGCCCGTATTTCCTCAGACCCTCGAACACATCGAGGGGGACGGAGCGCCGCGAAGCGCAACGTCGTAGTCACCGCTCACACGTCACCGCGTGAACGGAGCGCATCTCTCCCGCCAGAGAGAGACACGCGCGCCTTGCGGCGCTCCACCCAGCCAAGCTTGCGCCGGCTGGGCTTTGTCATGGGCGGCGATTTCGCTCCCTGGGACCGTGCTTCCGGGGCGCGGACAGATGGAGTTGTCGATCCTTGCGGGATCGGACCCCACCGGTTCCCGCGGGCTTTGGCCCGCGTTCGTCCTACCCCGTCCAGCCCTTGCGGGCGGCCCCACTTAGTTGGGGCGGACGGCAAACCCAAGGCGTCCCGGACGCAGGGTGCGAGACCTGCGCGCGGGCGCCGCATCGTGCACGGGCCACATCTCCGGCCCGCGACCCCGGTCGTGTCTTGCGACACACCGGACTGCTCCACCATCAAGACGCCTCTAGATGACGCCCCTCGTGAGCAGGACAGAAATAGGATTATAGGCACATAGGAAGAAAGTCAAGGAGCGGGATTGGGCCCGTCTCTGAGCCTCATGGTGAGGAGGTTCGCACTTGCGAGCCGTCTCGAACCATGGGGCGTGCGCTGCGCCGGGGCCGCCTCGTCCTTCGAGACGCATCGCCATAGCGCGTCGAAGACGCGCGTAAACGCGCTGATGGCGATGCTCCTCAGGATGAGGCGGAACGAATAACCGGCCAATCCCGACGCAGCGAAGCCGCGATTCAGAACGCATCCTTCTGCGTGCTCGGGTCGGCCTTCTTGAAAGCCTCGTGCTGCAGGCATCGCTCTGCGATCGCGGTGACCAGCGGATACGGACTGAGATCGCAGTCGAACCGCTGCGCGTTGGCAACCTGCGGCACCAGGCAGATATCCGCCATGGTGATGCTGTCGCCATAGCAGTATTGGCCGGCGAGGCCCGACCGCTTCATGTAGTCCTCAAGGCCGGTGAACCCTTCCTTGATCCAGTGGGCATACCAGGCCTTGGTCGCAGCCTCGTCGGCGCCGAACTGCGCCTTGATGTGCTTGAGCACCCGCACATTGTTGAGCGGGTGCATCTCGCAGCCGATGGCCTGCGACACCGCCCGCACATAGTGGCGGGCATTGATGTCCTTCGGGATCAGCGGCGGGTTCGGATAGGCTTCATCCAGATATTCGATGATCGCCATCGACTGGATGTAGGAGTGGTCGCCATCGATCAGCAGCGGCAACAGCCCCTGCGGATTGAGCTTCGTGAAGGCCGGATCGCGATGCTCCATCTTCGGCAGGCTGACGTAATGGGGCTCGTAGTCGAGCCCCTTGTAGTTCAGCGCGATCCGCAGGCGGAACGAGGTCGAGGACCGGAAGAAGGTATAAAGATGGCGAGACACGATGCTTAAATCCGCAGCTTAACCCGCGGCCTTCTGCAAGATTTCATCGGGGGTGGAGGACACCACCTCGACATATTTCGGCACGAACTTACCACCTTCGATGTACTTGATGAACTCCGGCTTGATCTGCTCGGCCAGAATCTTGCGGATCTTGGCGTGTTCCTCGATGTCCGCCCATTCGGCGATCAGATAGAAACGCTGCGGATCCTCGGTGTCGCGGCACAGAACGCCGTCCTTCACCTGCGCCGACGACTTGTGCATCGGATTGGTGTCCGAATAGTCGAACGTCTCGAAGGATTTGATGAACTCGGCCTCATGACCCGCCTTCACGCGGAAGTCGTAGATGTGCAAGAAATTTCCTTTCGTCGCGATCGGTTCCTGCGCCATGGCAAAGCCCTTTCCTGTGTTGTCGTCGGGATAATATGAGGTTATACTGACGATCTGCTCAACGCAATATCCGCCTCGCCCTATTCCCTGACGAGCCGGATAGGATCAGGATGTTACCGCGATGGCTTGGCAACGGGCAGCCTCACTGGCGACCATTCCTCCGGGCGGCGTCAAGGGCGTCGATCTCGGCGACACGCCGATCGCGCTCTACAATCTCGACGGCCGGATCTACGCAACGCACGGCATCTGCACGCACGCGCTGGCCTTCCTCGCCGAAGGCTTCGTCGAGGACGGCAAGATCGAATGCCCGCTGCATCAGGGGCAGTTCGATATCCGCACCGGCAAGGCGCTGTGCGCGCCGGTCACGCAAGCCATCAAGACCTTCGCCGCCAGGGTCGAGGGCGACGATGTTTTCGTCGATCTCGAACAGCCCGGCGATGCGCTGTCGTTCGACGACAAGCCCGCGGCCGAAGCGACCAAGACACCGCAGCGTGCGGTGATCGTCGGCGCCGGACAGGCCGCCGCCGCCGCGATCGCGGCAATGCGCCAGGCCGGCTTCAACGGCACCATCGATCTCGTCGGCGACGAGCGCCACCTGCCCTACGAGCGCCCGCCGCTCTCCAAGGAGCTGGTGCAGGGCAAATCGGTGTCGCATCTGCGGCTCACCGAGAAGGACGTCGCGCAATACGGCGTGACGCTGCATCTCGGCCAGCGCGCGACCGCGATCGATCCGGAGAAACGCACCGTCACCCTGCAGAGCGGCAAGGTGCTGCCTTATGACGCGCTGCTGATCGCCACCGGCGGCCGCGCCCGGCGCCTCACTCTGCCCGGCGCGGAGCTTCCCGGCGTCCATCACCTGCGCACCATCGAGGATGCCGCCGCCATCGAGCAGGCGTTCGCCCGCGGTGGCCATGTCGGCATCATCGGCGGCGGCTTCATCGGCCTCGAACTGGCGTCGAGCGCGGTGTCGCGCGGACTGGCCGTCACGCTCCTGGAGCGCGAGCCGGAGATCATGGCGCGTATCATGCCGGCGGCGCTCGGCCGCGTGTTCCGCGCGCTCGCGCACCGGAACGGCGTCGATGTGCGGCGTGATGCTGCCGTCTCGGCGATCACCCGCCGCGGCGCTAACGGCAGCGCCAAGCTCGGTATCGTCGCGGGGAACGAGACCATCGAGGTCGACAGCGTGCTGGTCGGCATCGGCCTCGAACCCGAACTGTCGCTGGCGCAACAGGCCGGCTGCCGCGTCGCCGGCGGCATCGAGATCGACGGCGAAGGCCGCACCAGCGTTGCCGGCATCTGGGCCGCCGGCGACTGCGCGCTGCATCACATCGCGCTCGACGGCAAACGCATCCGGCTGGAAAGCTGGCAGAACGCCGAGGAACAGGGCGCAGCCGCCGGCCGCTCCATCGCCGGCGCCGCTCCGGCCGGCGCCGCCAAGGCGCCGTGGTTCTGGACCGACCAGTTCGACCGCAACATCCAGATGCTCGGCCTGATCGGCCCGCGCTATCAGGTTGCGCATGCCGGTGCACCCGGCACCGAGCCCGGCGCAATCTATCGCACCGTCGATCCGGCGACCGGCAAGCTCACCGGCGTGGTCGCCTTCTCCGACCCGAAGGCGATCCGCGCCGCGCGCAACGAACTCACGCAGAGCGGCCCGTTCGATCTCGCCGCCGCCGGCGCGACGCTCATCGACGCCAACGACACCGACATTCCCCTGGAGGACAGCGACATGAACGCAAATCCCCCTCTCTCCCTGACCAAGCGCTATCTGTGGCCCGAGGAAGGGCTGCGCCGCATTCCGGACTGGGTCTATACCGACCAGACCATCTACGAGCGCGAGATCGACAAGATCTTCCACGGCCGCACCTGGAATTACGTGGCGCTGGAATGCGAGGTGCCGAACCCCGGTGACTTCATCCGCTCCAATGTCGGGCCGACGCCGGTCGTTGTCTCGCGCGCCGAGGACGGCAGCATCAACGTGTTCGAGAACCGCTGCGCGCATCGCGCCGCCGAGTTCTGCCGCGACCTCTCCGGCAACGCCAAGGAATTCGTCTGCCCGTATCACCAGTGGTCCTACGACCTGAAGGGCAATCTCGCCGGCGTGCCGTTCCGCCGCGGCGTCAACGGCAAGGGCGGCATGCCGTCCGACTTCAAGAACACCAATCACGGCCTGCGCAAGCTCGCCGTCACCACCCATCGCGGCGTGGTGTTCGCGTCGTATCGCGACGACATGGAGTCGTTGCAGGATTATCTCGGGCCGGAGATCCTCGAAGAGTTCGAGGCGACCTTCGACGGCCGCAAGCTCAAGCTGCTCGGCTACTACCGCCACACGCTGCCCGGCAACTGGAAGCTCTATCACGAGAACCTCAAGGATCCGTACCACGCGACCTTGCTGCACACCTTCCTCGTGACGTTCGGCCTGCTGGTCGCCGGCAACCGCTCGCTGATGCTGGCCGATCCGACCGGCCGCCATGGCGTGATGGCATCCGCCAAGTCCGACGGCGCCCAGGTCGCCAACGACACCAAGAAGGAAATGCGCGCCTACAGGGAAGGCATGACGCTCGCCGAACCGCGCTTCATGGATTTCGTCGACGAGTTCAAGAGTCCGTGGTCGGTGACCATGTCGACCATCTGGCCGAACCTGATCATCCAGCGCGAGATGAACACGCTCGGCGTGCGGCAGATCGTGCCGACCGGCCCACATGAGTTCATCATGAAGTGGACCATGTTCGGCTTCGAAGGCGACACCGAGGAAATGACCCGCCACCGGCTGCGTCAGGGCAACCTGATGGGCCCGGCCGGCTTCCTCGGCCTCGAGGACAACGAGGCGATCAAGTTCGTGCAGGACGGCATGCAGCGCGTGCCGAACGGTGAGCATCTGGTGGAGCTTGACCCTGCCGTGGAGGCCGGCACCACCGACACGCTGATCTCCGAAGCGGCGATCCGCGCCATGTACAAGCACTGGCGTCAGGAAATGGGGCTCTAGACCATGGGTGACGTTGTCATGGCGCGTCCGCGCGCAACCGCCACCACGCCGGATCAGCGGCTGGAGGCGATGCTGCTCAAATACGAGATCGAGCAGTTCAACACAGTCTATGCCGCCGCGCTCGACGAGCAGCGTCTGATGGACTGGGTGGAGCTGTTCACCGACGACGCGCTCTACAACATCGTGTCGCGCGAGAACTATCAGCGCGGCCTGCCGGTCGGCCTGATCTATTGCGAAAATAAAGGCATGATCCGCGACCGCGCCTTCGCGCTCAAGGAAACGGCGATGTTCGCGCCGCGCTACCTCACGCACCTGATCGCCAACCAGCAGGTGGTGCGTGAAGAGGCGGACGGCACCATCGTCGCGCAGGCGAATTACGTGGTGCTGCAGGTGCTGTTCGACCGGCCGGATGCGACCTTGCATCAGGTCGGCACGTATTACGACAAATTCCGCCGCACCGACGACGGCCTCAAGCTCGCCGAGCGCCAGTGCGTGTACAGCAACCTGCTGGTGCCGAACGCGCTCTGCCTGCCCGTCTGACCGGCTTCCATTCCATCTCTGACGCCGTGACGCCTTACGTGGCGCACGGCGTCGTCGCATTCAGCTTTCAGGTGATCTCATGGCTTCCTCGCCGCTTTATCTCTCCGCCCTCGATATCGTCCGGCAGATCCGCGGCAAAAAACTGTCGTCGGTCGAGATCACCCAAGCGGTGCTCGACCGGATCGACGCGACGCAGAAAACGCTCAACGCCTTCATCACCGTCGATCGCGACGGTGCGCTGGCGCAGGCAAAAGCCGCCGACGACGCGGTCGCGCGCGGCGACACGCTCGGGCCGCTGCACGGCGTGCCGGTGTCGGTGAAGGACATCATCAACACCAGGGGTCTGCGCACCACCTGGGCGTCGCACACCATGGCCAACAACGTGCCGGATGCCGACGCCGTCTCGGTCGAGCGGCTGAAGCAGGCCGGCGCGGTGATCCTCGGCAAGACCACGACCTCCGAATTCGCGCACAAGCTCCTGACGGATTCGCCGCTGTGCGGCGTTACCCGCAATCCGTGGGACACCGAACTCACGCCGGGCGGATCGAGCGGCGGCTCCGCCGTCGCGGTGGCGTCCGGCATGGGGCCGCTGTCGCTCGCCACCGACGCCGGCGCCAGCACGCGGCTGCCGGCGGCGCTGACCGGCATCGTCGGCTTGAAGCCGACGCTCGGTGTCATCCCGCACAATCAGGTGCCGGACGGCTTCAACAACTTCATCCATCTCGGGCTGATGGCGCGCACCGTCGCCGACACCGCGCTGATGCTCGACGCCACCGCCGGCGAACATCGCTCCGACCCGCACTCCATCGGCGTGCCGGCGCCGAACGCGCTGGCCGCGGTGCAAGGCGCCAAGCCCGGCAAGCTGCGCATCGCCTGGCGCGCGCTCGCCGGCAATACACTGCTCGACGACGAGGTGCGGCGCGTCTGCGAGCAGGCGCTCGACGTGTTCCGCACCATGGGCTGCACGGTCGATATTGCCGACGAGCCGATCGAGAATGCCGAGCCGGCCTGGCGCGTGCTGCAGCAGTCGAACTGGGCGGCGCGCTTCTTCGCCAAAATCGACGAGGTGGCGCCGAAGCTCGACCCGAGCTTCGTCGAAGGCATCCGCGTCGGCGGTTCGTATAGCGGCCAGCAACTGTTGCAGGCGACCTACAAGCGCACCACGCATTTCCGCGCCGTGCAAAGCTGGTTTGCCACCTATGATTTCGTGCTGACGCCGACCTGCAGCCGCCCGCCGCTCGCCGCGACGCACAAGGCGCTCGATCCGATCACGGTGAATGGCAAGGATGCCGGCGACATGCGCCAGAGCTGGGCGCCCTATCTCAACCTGTTCGACCTCTCCGGCCATCCGGCCGTAAGCATTCCCTGCGGCTTTACCAGCAAGGACCTGCCGGTCGGTTTGCAGATCGTCGGGCCGTGGTATCGCGACGGCGCGCTGCTCGCGCTCGCCGCCGCGTTCGAGACGGCGCAGCCGTGGGCCGGCAAAATCCCGCCGCACGCCGCCGGCTGATCCGATCCGGACACAGAAACGCCCGCCTGCGCATCGGCACAGGCGGGCGTTTTGCTTTTCAGATCGCGCGGCTTACTTCTTCACCAGCGGGCATTCGCTTTCCGCCAGCGGACGGAACGCATCGTCGCCCTTCACGGTGCGCAGCACCTTGTAATAGTCCCACGGCTTCTTGACGTCGGCCGGCGCCTTCACCTGCACGAGATACATATCGTGCACCATGCGGCCGTCCTCGCGCACCACGCCGTTTTCGGCGAACATGTCGTTCACCTTGGTCGCCTTCATCTTGGCGACGACCGGCATCGCACCATCGGTCTTGGCGGCGTCGATCGCCTTGAGATAGTGCATCACCGCCGAATAGACGCCGGCCTGCGACATGGTCGGCATCGCACCGTGGCGCTGGAAGAACTTCTGCGACCACGCGCGGGTCGCATCGGTGCGATCCCAGTAGAAGCCGGTCGTGAGCAGCAGCCCTTGCGCCTGCTGCGGACCGACCGCGTGCACGTCGGTGATGAAGATCGCCAGCGCGGCGATCTTGGCTGTTTTCGTCAGTCCGAATTCCTGCGCCTGTTTCAGCGAGTTGCTGGTGTCGCTGCCGCCGTTCGCCAGTGCGATCACGTCGGCCTTGGATGCCTGCGCCTGCAACAGGAACGAGGAGAAGTCCGACGTGTTGGTCGGATGCCGCACCTGACCGGCGATCGTGCCACCCGACTTCTGCACGACGCGCGACACATCGGCTTCCATCGCCTTGCCGAAGGCATAATCGGCGGTGAGGAAGAACCACGACTTGCCGCCTTCCTCGACGATGGCGCGCGCGGTCGAGACCGCCGCGGCATAGGTGTCCCAGGTCCACTGCATGCCGGTCGGCGAGCAGGACTTGCCGGTCAGTTCCGCGGTGCCGCCGGCGGACGCGATGAACACCCGGTTCTTCTGCTTGGCGATCGCCTGCACCGCCAGCGCCACCGACGAATTCGGCGCATCGACGATCATGTCCACGTTATCGACGTCGATCCATTTGTTGGCGATCTGCGAGCCGATGTCCGCCTTGTTCTGGTGGTCGGCACTCAACACCTCGATCGGCTTGCCGAGCACCTTGCCGCCGAAATCCTCGACCGCCATCTGCGCGGCGACGAGCGAACCCTTGCCCGACAGCGCCGACAGATTGCCGGTCATGTCGGTGAGCACGCCGATCTTCACGGTGTCGTTCGACACCTGCGCCATCGCGGGCGTAGCGAGGCCGACGACGGTACCCATGGCGGCCCCGAGCAGCAGGCCCCGCATGACGCGCAGAACCGCCGGCTGGCGAAGTGATGTTTGCATGGTCTCCTCCCGATGCGTCCGGTTCAGATCCGGGATGCGTTCAATTCCGGCCGCAATGTGCCATCGCGGCTCCGTCCACTTGGCAGAAAATCGTTCCGCACCGCAGAAAAGTGCGGCTTCGTAAGAGCGCGATTAAAGCGGGCAGTCACGCTTGAAATTCGGCGGCCGACGCTCCTTGAACGAGGCGAGGCCCTCGCGCACGTCCGGCCCGGTGAAGCCCATGAACTCCAGCGCGAGCGAGGTATCGAAGGTCGGCCCGGCCATGCGCAACCAGTTGTTGAGCGCGTATTTGGTCCAGCGGATCGCCGTCGGCGAGCCCTTGACCAGCTTCTCCGCGACTTCCAGCGCCTTGTCCTGCACCTTGTCGTCATCAACGCAGAGCGAGACGAGGCCGATGCGCTCGGCCTCTTCGCCGCTCACCGGCTCGCACAACAGCAGGTGGTATTTCGACTTGGCGAGACCGCACAGCAGCGGCCAGACGATGGCGGCATGATCGCCGGCGGCGACACCGAGCCGCGTATGCCCGTCGATGATCCGCGCGGTCTTGCCGGCGATGGAAATATCCGCGAGCAATCCCGCGACAAGTCCCGCGCCGACCGCCGGACCTTCCATGGCCGACACCACCGGCTTCGAGCAGTTGATGACGTTGTAGACGAGATCGCGCGCTTCCTTCCAGACGCGCGACAGCACTTCGAAACTCTCGCTCATATCCTTGACGAGACCGAGATCGCCGCCGCCGGAAAACGCGCCGTCGGCGCCGGTGATGATCGCGGCGGACACATCGGGATCGCCGTCGATATCGCGCCAGATCCGCACCAGCTCCTGGTGCATCCCCGCATGCGCCGAATTCAGCCGGCCCGGACTGTGCATGGTGATCCGCAGCACGCGCTCGCGCGGCCAGTCCAGCTTGAGGGCCTCGTAGCCCTGATAACGCTCGCTCATCTCGTCGTCCTCATATCTTCTTCTTTTGCGCCGACCAGTACGGTTCGCGCAGAATGTTCTTCTGGATCTTGCCGATCGGCGTCTTCGGAAAATCGGTGACGAAGGTGACGGAACGGGGGCGCTTGAACCGCGCCAGCAGCTTGGCGCAGTGCTCCACCAGTTCGTCGGCGGACACGGTCTGCTTGTCCTTCAGCAGCACATAGGCGATCGGCACCTCGCCGAACTTGTCGTCCGGCACGCCGAACACCGCGCATTCGGCCACCGCCGGGTGTTCGTACAGCGTGTTCTCGATCTCCATCGGATAGATGTTCTCGCCGCCGGAGATGATCATGTCCTTGGAGCGGTCCACCAGCGTGACGAAGCCATCCTCGTCCATCACGCCGAGATCGCCGGACCAGCCCCAGCCGTCACCGAGCTTGAAGAACCCCTTGGTTTGCTCCGGCTCGTTGTAATATTCGAGCATCAGATTGTCGCCATGCGAGACGATTTCGCCGATCTCGCCGACCTTCACCGGCTTGCCCTGCGGATCGACCACCGCGATATCGACATTGTAAGCCTGACGGCCGACTGCGCCGAGCTTTTCCGGCAGATACCAGTCGCGGATCACGCAGATCACGCCCATTTCCGACTGGCCGTAAATCTGCGTCAGCAGCAGGTTCGGCAGCTTCGCCTTCAACTCGCGCTGCACCCAGTCCGGCATCGGCGCGCCGGCAAACGACAGCTTGCGCCAGGTCTTGAGCTTCGTGGCATCGAACTCCGGATCGCGGACCAGCGTGCTCGCCTGCGTCGGCACCATGAACGCGGCGGTGACGCCGGTGCGCTCCGCCATCTCCATGAATCCGGGCGCGGACCAGCGCGTCAGGAATGTCGTCGTCGCGCCGGCGAGGATCGCCGGCTGGAACATGATGTTGAGCGCGGCGACATGGAACAGCGGCGTCACGATCGCCACCACATCGCGCTCGTCGATCGCCTCTTCCACCATCACCGTATGCGCTGTGATGTCACGCGCGCGATGGCTGCACAGCACGCCTTTCGGCCGGCCGGTGGTGCCGCCGGTATAGGTCATGCAGAACGGATCGCTTTCCGCGATCTTGACGTCCGGCAGCGTCGTCGGCGCGCCGGCGATGAAGTCGTCGATGGTTTTGGCGCCGATGGAAGCCGGCGCGTCGCTGAGCGAAATGAAGGTCTTGATGCGCGGCACATCGCCCTTCACCGCCTCGACCTTCTCCGCCAGGAACGGATCGAAGATCAGCACGTCGGCATCGGCCTTGTTCAGCACGAAGGTCAATTCCTCCGGCGCATACAGCACCGAGACGTTGACCAGCACGTAGCCGGTGCGGGCGACGCCGAAGAACACCGTGCCGTAATCGGTCACGTTGCGGCTGAGCATCGCCACCTTGGCGCCCTTCGGCAGCCCGAGCCCGATGAGCGCGTGGGCGAGCGCATTGGCCCGCGCGTCGAGCGCGCGATAGGTCAAGGTCTCGTCGCCGCAGATGATCGCGGGTTTGTCAGGAAATCGCTTCGCCGAACGGCGCAGCATGTCACCAGCCAGCACGCCAACACTCCCCTCAACTCGATTTTTTCACCTTACCTGTTTCTCAGGCGCGGCGGCTTATGACAATATATGCGAAACGGCTTTCCGCAGAGCGGAAAAGATACGGGAGCGGCAGAGGCCCATGGAGGACCGACAATTCGTCACCGCGCTGCAGCGCGGGCTCAGCGTGCTGCGCGCGTTTTCGCGCAAGCCCGGCGGGCTGAGCAACGGCGAACTCGCACGCGAAACCAAACTGGCCCCGTCCACGATCTCGCGGCTGGTTTATACGCTGCGCGAGCTGGGCTACATCACCTACGATCGTACCACCCGCGCCTATATCCTGACGCCGCAGGTGCTGACGCTGGGCTATCCGGTGCTGTCGCAGGCACCGCTGCTGCATCAGGTGCGGCCGGTGCTGGTGCAGATTTCCGAGCAGACCGGCGAGACCTGCGGCTTCGCCCAGCGCGACGGGCTCTACGCGACGTTCCTCGACTGCATTCAGGGCCGCAACATGCTGGCGGTGCGCATGGAGATCGGTGCGCGGCTGCCGCTCGCCACCTCCGCGTCCGGGCTTGGCCTCTTGAAAGCCTGCAACGAGGCCGACCGCCGCGTGGTGGTGACGCGCATCCGCGCCAATCTGGCGCGGCGGCGGCAACCGGTCGCCGCGTTCGAGCAGCGGCTCGCCGACGCGCTCGCCGAACCGGTGGTGATCGCCCGCGACACCTGGCACAAAGGCATCGGCGGCATTGCCGTGCCGGTGTCGAACGGCACCGAGATCGGCGTGATCACCGTGCCGGTCGCGACCTCGACCGTCAGCGAAAAGGACATGCGCGGACCGCTGACGGCGAAACTGGTGGCGCTCACCGCGCGCCACCAGCTTAATCGGCCGGTGAATTGAGCGGCCGCAACTAGGCGGGCGTCAGCGCCGACAAGCCGAGCAATGCGCGGCGGCGCAGCCACTGGCTCGGCCGGTAGCGGTCGTCGCCGGTGATCTGCTGCAACGTGACAAGCACGTCGTAGATGCGCTTCACGCCCCAGGCATCGGCCATCGCAAGCGGTCCCATCGGATAGGCGAGCGCGAGCTGATACGCCTTGTCCACCGACGCCGGATCGGCAAGCTGCATCTGCGCGATCTCGCAAGCGAGATTGGCGACCATGGCGACGACGCGCTGCGCGACGAAGCCCGGCGAATCCGCGATCACCGACACCTGCCGGCCGGCATCGCGGCACAGCGCGGCGACGCTGTCGCGCACCGCGGCGTCCGCGCCGGGCGCAGTCATCAGCGTGACGCGCCCGTCGGTCTTGCCGGCGGGATCGATCGCCACCAGCCGCTTCGCATCAAGCTTCAGCCGTTGCGACAGCGCGGTGCAGTCCTCGCCCCACGGCGCGGCCAAGATCGGTGATTTACTGTCGTCGCGCGCGAGCACCTCGACCTTGGCGGCGGCGCAGAGCGTGCGCAACAACTCATGGTCTTCCGCCAGCACCACCGCTTTCGGCGGGCTGCCTGTGGGCGGCGTCGCCTCCGGCAACACAGCCTTGCCGTCTTGATAATGATAATAGCCGCTGCCGGTCTTGCGCCCGAGCAGGCCGCTGCGGAACAGCGACGCGTGGAACGGCGTCGAGCGCAGCCGCGGATCGTTGAAGTATCCGTTCCAGACAATCTCCGTCACCGGGAAGTTCACGTCCATGCCGGTGAGGTCCATCAGCTCGAACGGACCCATGCGGAAGCCGCAGCAATCGCGCAGGATCGCATCGATGGTCGCGCACGGCGCGACATTCTCCTGCAGGATCGCCAGCGCCTCGGTGTTCAGCGCGCGGCCACCGAGATTGACGAGGAAGCCGGGCGTATCCTTCACCTCGATCGGCGTGCGACCGAGCCGCGTGCCAAGATCGAGCAGCGCGCGCACCGTCGCCTCGCTGCTGGCCGGGCCGCGCACCACCTCGACCAGCTTCATCACCGGCACCGGATTGAAGAAGTGCAGACCCGCGACGCGCTCCGGCTTGCGGCAGGTGCGCGCGATCGAGCCGATCGGCAGCGACGAGGTATTCGACGCGAGGATCGCATCGTCGCGCACGACCTTTTCAAGCTCGGCGAACACCGCCTGTTTGACGTCGAGCCGTTCGACCACCGCCTCAACAACAAAGTCACACGGCGCGAAATCGGCGTAACCGGACGCGACCTTGAGCAGCGCGCCGGCAGCGGCCGCGTCGGCCTGGCCCTTGGCGGCGAGCTTGTCGATCCGTTGCATCACCGCGGCACGGCCCTTCTCCGCCGCGCCGGGCGCGGCATCGAGCAGGATCGCCATGATGCCGTTCTGCGCGGCGACCTGGGCAATGCCCTGCCCCATCGCGCCCGCGCCAATGATGCCGAGCGTGGTCGTTGCCGTGGTCATTTTCTTATTCTCCGGTGTAGGTCGGCTTGCGCTTCTGCAGGAACGCGGTCATGCCCTCGTTCTTGTCGGCGCTGGCGAACAGGAACTGGCAGGCGCGCCGCTCGAAATCCAGCGCCGCATCGAGCGGTGCGTTGTCGGCGAGGCCGACCGCCTCCTTGATGAATTTCAGCGACAGCGGCGGCAACGCCGCCAGCTCGCTCGCCAGCGCGATCGCGGTCTTCTCGACGCTGTCGTCGGCGACCACCTCGCTGACCAGTCCCATCTCCAGCGCGGTGCGCGCATCGAAAATGCGGCCGGTCATCAGATAGAGATTGGCGCGGAATTTTCCGACCGCGCGGGTCAGCCGTTGCGTGCCGCCGGCGCCGGGAATGATGCCGACCTTCACCTCGGGCTGGCCAAACTTCGCGGATTCACCAGCAATGATGATGTCGCAGTGCATCGCCAGCTCGCAGCCGCCGCCGAGCGCGAAGCCGTTGACCGCCGCGATCAGCGGTTTCGGAAACGCGGTGATCGCCTTCCACGATTTCGCGGTGTTGAGTCCGTGAAAGCCGACCGCATCGAGCTTCGACATTTCCGACAGATCCGCACCGGCCGCGAACACCTTGTCGGTGCCGGTCAGCACGACCGCGCGGACGTCTTTATCTTCAGCCAAAGCGTTGAGCTGTTCGGCGATCTCGCGGCGCACCGCGGCGTCGAGCGCGTTGCGCGATTGCGGCCGGTTGTAGCGGACCAGAGCAATGCCCGCGGCGGGGCGTTCGACGCTCACATCGGAAGCCATATTATGTTGTCCTGCTGGATATCAGATGAGGCCGCGCACCAGACCGCCGTCGACGGCGATGTTCTGCGCGGTGATGTAGCTCGCGTGCTTCGAGCACAGGAAGGCGCAGAGCGGGCCGAAATCCTCCGCCGTGCCGAGCCGCTGCATCGGGATCGACTTCGCCATCTCGTCGCGCACCTGCGCTTCGGTCTTGCCCTGCTTGCGCACGCGCGCGTCGATCACGCGCTGCAACGCGCCGGTGTCCATCAGCCCCGGCAGGATGTTGTTGACGGTGATGCCGTCGCCCGCCGCCTCGCGCGCCAAGGTCGACATCGCGCCGGTGAGCGCGACGCGGATGCTGTTGGACAGCGCCATGTTCGGATAGGGCTCCTTCACCACGAACGACGTGATGTTGACGATGCGGCCGAAATGCGCGGCGCGCATGTCCGGCAGCACGCGCTGCACGGCTTCCACCGCCGCCAGCATGTTCACCTCGAGCGCGCGGCGCCACACATCGATGCCATGTTCGTCGAACTGGCCGGGCGGCGGACCGCCGGCATTGGTGACGAGGATATGGATCGACCCGAGCGCGCGGCGCGCCGCGTCGATCGTCGCCGCGGTCTTGCCGGCTTCACCGAGATCGCCCTGGATGAAGATCGCACCATGGCCAAGCTTGGCGACCGCGGCTTCACCGTCGGCCGCATTGCGACCGTTGATCGCCACGCGCACGCCGGCTTCCACCAGCGCCTGCGCGCACGCGAACGCCAAACCCTTGCTGCCGCCGAGGACGAGCGCGGTCTCGCCCTTGATCCCGTAATCCATTCTGCGAAATCCTTGTTGCGCGCGGCCGCATCAGCGCCTTGTAACACCGCGTCGTGTCGTAGCATTCGTCGGCGCCGCCGCAAGGGTCAATAACGGGTACCGGTTGCGGATGATAATTCCGCAGAGCGGAAGTCGCGCGCGTGGCGGACTCCGCTCGTGACGCTGCCGCAGTCCCGTGCCGATCCGCGTCGGGTAAGGCTGCTGTTAGCCCACCCGATCCGGTCGAGCCTCGCGCGGAAACAGCCGGCGCCGGCCTCCCGGCCGGCCTGCCCATCGATCGGCAAATCCCCACCAACCCCCTACCATGACACCATTGACTTGAAGCACCTTGCCCACTATGAGAATGAACGTTCATTCTCAACCATTATCGGCATGCTCAAACTCGACCGCGACCGCCCGTCCGTCCCGTCGACCAATCGGCGCGCGGACATTCTCGATGCCGCCGCCCGCTGCTTCGCGCGGCTCGGTTTCCATCAGACCTCGATGCAGCAGATTTGCGCCGAGGCCGGCATGAGCGCCGGCAACCTCTATCGCTATTTCCCGTCGAAGGAAGCGATCATCGCCGGCATCGCCGAGCGCGACCGCACCGAGGTCGGCCAGCATTTCGCCAGCATCGATGTCTCCGCCGACTTTTTCTCGGTGCTGGAAGGAATGGCACAGCATTATTTCGCCGAACGCACCGACGAACAGATCGGCCTCTGTCTGGAGATCGCCACCGAAAGCCGGCGCAACCCCGATGTGGCCCGCATCCATCAGGACTTCGACACGGAAGTCCACGCGCGTCTGATCGCCATGCTGCAAGCCGCCGCCGCGCGCGGCGAAGTCTCGAAGACTGCCGACTATGACGCCATCGCCACCATGCTGATGGTGATCGTCGACGGCGTCTGGAACCGCCGCGTCGCCAATCCGTCATTCGAGCCGCGCACGCTGGTGCCGCTGTTCATGGATCTGGTGCGCCACATGCTCAAACCGACATCCTCGGAGCGTTCATGAAAGCCGCCCGTATCACCGCCGTCGGCCTCGTCGCCGCGGTCGCGCTCTGGATCGCGTCCGGACATCTGTCGCCGCACGAAGCGCCGCCAGCGAAGACGCCGGGCGAACAGGCCGCAGCGGCCGACAAGCCATTCCGCGTCGGCGTCCTGGAGACGCATGTCGTCGCGCATCAGCGCAAATTCGTCCTGTCGGGCCGCACCGAGGCGGACCGCAAGGTGATGGTGCTGGCGCGCACCGGCGGCGTGCTCAACGATCTGCGGGTGCGCCGTGGCAGCCACGTCAAGGCCAACGATGTGCTCGCCATTCTGTCCGACGAGGCGCGCGAGGCGCAGGTGCTGCAGGCGCGCGCCCTGCTCGACCAGCGCCGTGACGAACTGGAAGCCAAGCGCCGGCTGATCGCCGTCAACGCCGCGCCGCGGCTCGAACTCTCAAGTCTGGAAGCGCAGGTGAAAGCCGCGGAGGCAAGCCTCGCCGCCGCCGAGGCCGAACGCGACCGTGGCGTGGTGCGTGCACCGTGGGACGGCGTTGTCACCGACGTTCCGGCCGAAGTCGGCACCTCGGCGTTCTCGTTCTCCGGCAAGGAGATCGCACAGATGGTCGCGCTTGATCCGCTGCTCGCGGTGGTCGAGGTTTCGGAGCGCAAGCTCGCCGGCATCGAACTCGGCCACCAGGCCGAGGTGCGGCTCGTCACCGGGCAGACGGTGACCGGCAAAGTGCGTTATGTCTCCAAGTCCGCGAGCCAGACCACCCGCACCTATCGCGTCGAGGTCGAGATCGCCAATCCCGACATGAAAATTCCGGACGGCATTACCGCCGAGGTGACGATCCCCGTCTCGCCGGTGCCGGCGACCCGCATTCCCCGCTCGGCGCTGGTGTTCTCGTCGAAGGGCGAACTCGGCATCCGCATCGTCGACGATCAGAACATGGTCGCATTCGTTCCGGTGGCGCCGGCCGAAGACGCCCAGGCGATGATGTGGGTCACCGGCGTTGCGGATGGCGCGCGGGTGATCGTGCAGGGCCAGGATTTCGTGCGCGAGGCGCAGCGCGTCGAAACCGTTGCCGTGCCGCCGACCGCCTTGACGGCACGCTGAACGAACGCGGGGCATTCATCGATGATCGACGTTGCCATCAGCCACGCGCGATTGACCATCGCCAGCCTGATCTTCCTGCTGCTTGCGGGTTTCGTGGCCTATCAGACGATCCCGAAAGAGGCCGAGCCGGACGTCAAGATTCCGATCATCTATGTGCAGCTCACCCAGCGCGGCATCAGCCCGGAGGATTCCGAGCGGCTGTTGCTGCGGCCGGTCGAGACGCAGTTGAAGTCGGTCGCCAACGTAAAGGAGATGCGCTCCACCGGCTATGAAGGCGGCGGTTATGTGCTGCTGGAATTCGAAGCGGGCTTCAACTCCAATGCCGCCCTCGCCGACGTGCGCGCCAAGGTCGATCAGGCCAAGCGCGATCTGCCCAAGGACGCCGACGAACCGAGCGTGCAGGAAGTGAACCTGTCGCTCTATCCGGTGCTGGTCGTCGGCCTGTCCGGCGATCTGCCGGAGCGTTCGCTGCTGCGCATCGCCCGTGCCGCCAAGAATGCGGTCGAGCAGGTGCCGGGCGTGCTGTCGGCGGAATTGCGGGGCGCGCGCGACGAGGCGGTGGAGATCATCGCCGAGCCGATGCTGCTCAAGAGCTACGGCATCTCGCTCGATCAGTTGATCCAGTCGTTCGGTACGCAGAACAATCTGATCGCCGCAGGCGCGCTCGAAGGCGAAACCGGGCGCTTCTCGGTGAAGGTGCCGGCGCTGATCGAGCATCCGGAAGACGTGCTGAAGATTCCGCTGACGGCGTCCGCCGACGCGGCGGTGACGCTCGGCGACGTGGCGCAGGTGCGCCCGACCTTCAAGGACGCCACCTCCGTCACCCGCGTCAACGGCCGTCCGGCCATGACCATCGAAGTGTCGAAGCGCACCGGTGCCAATCTGATCGAGACGGTCGACGGCGTCCGCCGCACCATCGACACCTTGCGCAAGACCTGGCCCGAGGCGGTGCACGTCTCGTTCACGCAGGACAAGTCCAAGGTCATCCGGCAGATGCTGCATGACCTGCAGAATTCCGTGGCGACAGGCGTGCTGCTGGTCATCGTGATCATCATGTTCACGCTCGGCTTCCGCGCCTCGCTGTTCATCGGCATCGCCATTCCCGCCTCGTTCCTCGCCGGCGTGCTCGGGCTGCAACTCGCCGGACTGACGGTGAACATCGTCGTCCTGTTCTCGCTGATCCTCGCGGTCGGCATGCTGGTCGATGACGCAATCATCGTCTCGGAATTTGCCGAACGGCGCATGGCCGAGGGCATGCCGCCGCAACAGGCTTATTCGCTGGCCGCCAGGCGCATGGCCGGCCCGGTGATCGCCGCGACCGCGACCCGCGTTGCCGCGTTCTCGCCGCTCCTGTTCTGGCCGGGGATCGTCGGCGAGTTCATGAAATACCTGCCGATCACCCTGATCGCGACGCTCTCGGCATCGCTCGTGGTCGCGCTGTTCTTCACGCCGACGCTCGGCGCGCTCCTGGGCAAGGCGTCGCCTGTGCCGCATGACGAACGCGCCGCCGACAACGGCTTCTACATGCGGCTGGTCAAGCGCGCCCTCGCCCGCCCCGGCGCGACGCTGGCGATCGCCGCCGCGCTCTTGATCCTCGTGCCGGTGGCCTACGGCAAGTTCGGCAGCGGCGTCGAATTCTTCCCCGATGTCGAGCCGGATTTCGGCCAGATCATCGTGCATGGGCGCGGCAATCTTTCGCTCGAGGAGAAGAACCGCGTGCTGGCGCTGGCGGAAAAGCGCGTGCTGACCATGACCGGTCTGCAGACGGTCTATACCCGCGTCGGCGAGCAGCCGCGCGGTTCCTCGGAGATCACCGAGGATACGATCGGCATCATCCAGTACGAATTCTCGGACTGGAAAGTGCGCCCGACGGCGCGCGAGATCATGGCCGAGATCCGCACCGCCACCGCCGACATTCCCGGCGTCTCGATCGAAGTCACCGCGCCGCGCGGCGGCCCGCCGACCGGCAAGCCGGTGCAGGTGCAGATCGGTGGCCTCAATCCCGACGCGCTGCCCGCCGCCGCCAAGAAGGTCGCGGCGCTGCTCGCCGAGCGCAGCGACATCCGCGACCTCGACGACGGACTGCCGCTGCCGGGCATCGACTGGAAGATCGACGTCAACAAATCCGAAGCCGCGAAATACGGCGCGAGTCCCACGTCGGTCGGCACCGCCGTGCAGCTCGTCACCAACGGCGTGAAAGTCACCGAATATCGCCCGTCCGACAGCGACAAGGCGGTCGATATCCTCGTCCGGTTCCCGGACAATATGCGCAGCCTCGACCGGATCGACGATCTGCGCGTGCAGACGCAAGCCGGCTCGGTGCCGATCGGCAATTTCGTCGAGCGCAAGGCCGCGCCGCGCGTCGGCTACATCAACCGCATCGCCGGCAACCGCGTCATCACCGTCACCGCCAACGTCGCGCAGGGCGTGCAGACGGCGAAGACCCAGGAAGAAATCGCGGCGACGCTGGCCAAGGCCGATCTCGGTCCCGGCGTCACCTGGCGGCTGAAAGGCGAGGACGAGGAACGCGCCAAGGCCGGCGCGTTCCTGATGAAAGCGTTCGGCGTCGCGATCTTCCTGATCTTCGCGATCCTGCTGGCGCAGTTCAATCGCCTCACTTCGGTCGGTCTCGTTCTCAGCGCCGTCGTGCTCTCGACCATCGGCGTGCTGCTCGGCCTGCTCATCATGGGTCAGCCGTTCGGCGTGGTGATGACCGGCATCGGCGTCATCGCCAATGCCGGCGTGATCGTGAACAACAACATCGTGCTGATCGACACCTACGACCGGCTCAAGCGCGAAGGCATGGCGGCGCGCGACGCGATCCTCGAAACCTGCCGTGAGCGCGCGCGCCCGGTGTTGCTCACGGCCGTCACCGCGATCCTCGGCGTGCTGCCGATCGCGTTCGGCGTGAACATCGAGTTTCTCACGCGGGAACTGACCGTCGGCGCGCCGGCGACCCAATGGTGGATCAGCCTGTCCACCGCCATCGTGTTCGGCCTCGGCTTCGCGACGATCCTGACGCTGATCGTCACCCCGGCAGCGCTGATGGCGATCGAGAAGGGCCGGCTGTGGCGGCTGCGCCGGCTCGAACGCTGGCGCGGCAAGCCGGCGGCGCAACCCGCCGAATAAGCACGGTTCAGCCCGCCGGATTGAAGCGCGCGGCGAGCGCATGACGCTCGCCCGGATAGCTGAGAATGACGTGAGTGACGGACTGTCCCGCATTGACCGTCCGCCGCTCGATCACCAGGCAGGCGTCGCGCACGTCGATCTCCAGCGCCTCGGCCATCGCCGCATCGGCGTTGACCGCGCGGATATGATGCTCCGCCTCGCTCCACGGCACCTTCTTCAGAAGCCAGTGGCCCGGCGACACATCGTCGAAACGCTCGTCGCGGGCTGATGGCACCATCGCCAGATTGATCAGCCGCTCTTCCAGCGCGAACGGCTGGTCGTCGGCAAAATGCACGCAGGTCAGCGCGAGAACCGCCGTGCCAGCCGGCACCACCAGCCGCGCGGCATCGCGCCTGGTCGCCTTGCGCACGGCGCGCTGCGTCACCGTAAGACGGTATTGTTTGTTGTCGCGGCGCACGTCCTCCTCGACCGGACGGACCTGCAACACATTGGCTTCAGCCACCGGCGCGGCAACGAAGCTGCCGGAGCGGCGGCGACGCACGATCAGCCCCGCGGCCGCGAGCGCGCTCAACGCCTTGTTCACGGTCATGCGCGAGCAGCCGTAATGCTTGAGCAAATCCTGCTCCGAGGGCACGCGATGGCCGGGCGGCCATTCGCCGGAGACGATGGCGCGCTCCAGCTCGCGGCGAATCTCGCCGTAGCGCGGCAGCGCCTCGGCTTCGTCCTCGGATGGAGCAGCGATGTCAGGCATCGAGCAACCTTTTCAGCGCGGCACGATAACGCGCATGCACCGCGTCATGGCGGCGATGCACGCCGTTCTCGACGACTTTCTCGCCGGAGGTGAAGACGGTACGCACCGCATTGCGGCCGGCCGAGAAGACCCACGCATCGAGCCAGTGATCGGACCCCGCGCCGGCGAAATCGGGATGCTCAGCATCGAGCACGACGATATCGGCACGGCGGCCGATCGCCAGTTCGCCGATCGGACGGCCCAGCGCCTGCGCGCCGCCCCTGAGCGATTCTTTGAACAGACGCCGGCCGGTGGATTCGCCTTCCTGCGTCGTCATGACATTGCGCGCACGATGGAGGAGCCGCTGGCTATATTCCAGCATCCGCAACTCGCCGGGCGCATCGATCTCGATATTGGAATCGCTGCCGATACCGAAGCGTCCGCCCGCGGCGAGATACGCTTCGCCGTTGAACACGCCGTCGCCGAGCGAGGCTTCAGTGAGCGGGCACAGCCCGGCGACCGCGCGCGTTTGCGCCATGCGTTTCGTTTCGTCCGCTGTCATATGCGTCGCGTGGATCAGGCACCAGCGGTCATCGACCGGCGCGTGATCCAGCAGCCATTCCACCGGCCGCTGACCGGACCACGCGACGCAGTCGTCCACTTCCTTCATTTGCTCGGCAATGTGGATATGGATCGGGCCGCTCTTCGCCGCATCGAGCACGGCGCGGAGCGTCTCCGGCGTCACCGCGCGCAACGAATGCGGCGCGATGCCGACCGCAGCGGCCGGCAGCGGCGCGCAGGCGGCGCGCGCGCGCTCGAGCAGCCGCAGGAAACGCTCCGGATCGTTGATGAAGCGGCGCTGGCCCTGCGTCGGCGTCTGTCCGCCGAAGCCGGCATAACCGTAGAGCACCGGCAGCAGCGTGAGACCAATGCCGGTTTCGCCCGCAGCGGCGGCGATGCGGAACGCCATCTCGCCCAGTTCGGCATGCGGCGCGCCGTCGGCCCCGTGATGCAGATAATGAAACTCGCCGACGGTCGTGAAGCCGCGCTCCAGCATCTCGACATAAGCGAGCGCGGCGATCGCCTCCACATCGTCCGGCGTCAACCGGCCGAGGAAGCGATACATCACGTCGCGCCAGGTCCAGAAGCTGTCGCCGGCCGGGCCGCGGCGTTCCGCCAGCCCGGCCATGCCGCGCTGGAACGCATGACTGTGCAGATTCGGCAGGCCCGGCACCGCGAAGCCCGCGACCCGCTCCGCCCCGTCACGCGGCGCGTCGGCCGACAGCGCGGTGATGACACCGTCCGTCACCGTGACCCGAACGTCGCGCCGCCAGCCATCCGCCAGCCACGCATGGTCGAACATATAATGACGGGACACCGGACCCTCCGCCGCAGCCAGGCTGCGTCATGCCACAATAGATACCCAAATAATTGTATAGACAATCTGCCCTTGCCGGGCAATATTGTATATACAATTAAGCCGGAACCGGCCGCGGCCAACCGCCGATGACGGGAGGGACTTGCATGCGTTTCGACACCATCTGGCACGATGCCCGCCTCGCCACCCTGGACGAGACCCGGCCCGGCCTCGGCACGGTCGAGAACGCCGCCGTCGCCGCCAAGGACGGCAAGATTGTTTTCGCCGGCCCGGCGTCGGACCTGCCGACTGGCGCCGACGCAGCCGAGTGGATCAAGCTCGACGGCCGCTGGATCACGCCCGGCCTGATCGACTGCCACACCCATCTCGTTTATGGCGGCGACCGCGCCCACGAATTCGAGCAGCGGCTCGCCGGCGTCTCCTACGAAGAGATCGCGCGCGCCGGCGGCGGCATCGTCTCGACGGTGAAGGCGACGCGCGGTGCCACCGAGGATCAACTGGTGGCGACGGCGCTGCCGCGCCTCGACCATCTGCTCGCCGAAGGCGTCACCACCATCGAGATCAAGTCCGGCTACGGGCTCGATAAGGACACGGAAACGCGCGTGCTGCGCGCGGCGCGGCGGCTCGGCTGCGAGCGCGCCGTCGACGTGACGACGACATTCCTCGGTGCGCATGCGATGCCGCCGGGCGTAACCGACAAGGACGCATTCATCACCGCCGTCTGCAAGATGATCCCGGATCTCGCCGCGGCGAAGCTCGCCGATGCGGTCGATGCGTTCTGCGAAGGCATCGCCTTCTCGCCAGAACAGACCGCGCGCGTGTTCGACGCCGCGAAGGCGGCCGGCCTGCCGGTGAAGCTGCACGCCGACCAGCTTTCGAACCTGCACGGCGCCGCGCTCGCGGCGCGCTATAACGCGCTGTCGGCCGACCATCTCGAATACACCGACGAAGCCGGCGCCGCCGCCATGGCGAAAGCCGGCACTGTCGCCGTGCTGCTGCCCGGCGCGTTCTACGTGCTGCGGGAAAAACAACTGCCGCCAATCGACGCGTTCCGCCGCCACGGCACCAGGCTCGCGATCGCTACCGACAGCAATCCCGGCACCTCGCCGATCACCTCGCTGCTGCTCACCATGAACATGGGCGCAACCCTGTTCCGCCTGACCATCGACGAACTGATTGCCGGCGTGACGCGCGAAGCCGCGCGCGCGCTCGGCCGCCTCGACAGCGTCGGCACGCTCGCGCCCGGCAAGTGGTGCGATCTCGCGATCTGGAATGTCGAGCGGCCGGCCGAGCTGGTTTACCGCATCGGCTTCAATCCGCTCGAGCAGCGCATCTGGCGCGGCAAAGCCGTTTGAAACAATCCGCTAAACTGGAGAACTCCCGATGAGTCGTATCGACAACACCCGCTCGATCCGCGCGCCGCGCGGCAGCGAACTTAACGCCAAGAGCTGGCTGACCGAAGCGCCGTTGCGGATGCTGATGAACAATCTCGACGCCGAGGTGGCCGAGAAGCCGCATGAGCTGGTCGTCTATGGCGGCATCGGCCGCGCCGCGCGCACCTGGGAAGCGTTCGACCGCATCGTCGCCTCGCTGAAGAAGCTCGAAGCCGACGAGACGCTGATCGTGCAGTCCGGCAAGCCGGTGGCGGTGATGCGCACGCACGCCGACGCGCCGCGCGTGCTGATCGCCAACTCCAACCTCGTGCCGCACTGGGGCAACTGGGATCACTTCCACGAACTCGATCGCAAGGGCCTGATGATGTACGGCCAGATGACGGCCGGCTCCTGGATCTATATCGGCTCGCAGGGCATCGTTCAGGGCACCTACGAAACCTTCGTCGAGGTTGGTCGCCGTCACTATGGCGGCACGCTCGCCGGCAAGTGGATCCTCACCGCCGGTCTCGGCGGCATGGGCGGCGCGCAGCCGCTCGCCGCGACCATGGCGGGCGCGTCCTGCCTCGCGGTCGAATGCCAGCCGAGCCGCATCGAGATGAGGCTGAAAACCGGCTATCTCGACGTGCAGGCGAAGGATCTCGATGACGCGCTCGCGATCATCGCCAAGGCCTGCAAGGAGAACAAGCCGCTCTCGGTCGGCGTGCTCGGCAACGCCGCGGAGATTTTCCCCGAACTCGTCCGCCGCGGCGTGAAGCCCGATGTCGTCACCGATCAGACGTCCGCGCACGATCCCGTCAACGGCTATCTGCCGAAGGGCTGGACGCTGGCGCAGTGGGAAGACAAGCGCGAGAGCGACCCGCAGGCGGTGGCGAAGGCCGCGCGCCAGTCGATGGTCGAACACGTCAAGGCGATGCTCGACTTCTACAAGATGGGCATCCCGACGCTCGACTACGGCAACAACATCCGCCAGATGGCGAAGGAAGAAGGGCTGAGCAACGCCTTCGACTTCCCCGGCTTCGTGCCGGCTTACATCCGTCCGCTGTTCTGCCGCGGCATCGGCCCGTTCCGCTGGGCCGCGCTGTCGGGCGATCCGGAAGACATCTACAAGACCGACCAGAAGGTGAAGGAGCTGTTGCCGGACAACAAACACCTGCACAACTGGCTCGACATGGCGAAGAAGCGCATCAAGTTCCAGGGCCTGCCGGCGCGCATCTGCTGGGTCGGCCTCGGCGATCGCCATCGCATCGGCCTCGCCTTCAATGAAATGGTGGCGAAGGGCGAGTTGAGCGCGCCGGTGGTGATCGGCCGCGACCATCTCGATTCCGGCAGCGTTGCCTCACCGAACCGCGAAACCGAAGCGATGAAGGATGGCTCCGACGCGGTGTCCGACTGGCCGCTGCTCAACGCGCTGATCAACTGCGCGAGCGGCGCCACCTGGGTGTCGCTGCATCACGGCGGCGGCGTCGGAATCGGCTATTCGCAGCACGCCGGCATGGTGATCGTCGCCGACGGCACGCCGGAAGCGGCCAAGCGCCTCGAGCGCGTGCTGTGGAACGATCCGGCCAGCGGCGTGATGCGTCACGCCGACGCCGGCTACGAGGACGCCATCGCCTGTGCGAAGGAATACAAACTCAATCTGCCGAGTCTTTGACGGGTCATTTGGCTGACCGTTTGGGTTGATTCATGCGTATCGTTCGAGCCGCCGACTATCGCCGCATGCCGTGGAAGAATGGCGGCGGCTCGACCACCGAGGTGGCGATCGCTCCGGCGGCTGCCACCCTCGACAATTTCGACTGGCGCATCAGCATGGCGCATGTGGCGACGCCGGGACCGTTCTCGCGGTTTCCCGGCATCGACCGCACGCTGGCGGTGATCGAGGGCCAAGGCATCCATCTGGCGATCGCCGGCCTGACGGTGACGCTGGACCGCGGCGCACCGCCGCATTTCTTTCCGGGCGATATCGACACCGACGCGACACTGATCGACGGGCCGATCGACGATCTCAACGTGATGAGCCGTCGCGCGCGTTACGACCATCGCATGACGCGCCACCGCAGCGGCGAAACCGTATCGCTGCCGCGCGACGCCGAGACGGCGCTGCTGATGCCGCGCGGCGGGAATATCATTGTTGGCGACCAGCGGATCGCTGACGGCGACACGGCGATCCTCGACGGCGACGACCTTACCGGCCTCGGTACGATCACGGTGCGCGGCGATGACGCGTCCGTCATCTATCTGATCGCCTTCTGGCGCCGATAGCCGGACGAACTTTCCATCGACGGCAAAGTGACGGCGTTCTTCCCGGAACGCCGCCGCTCCGCTATGGATGCACCCCAAGGTGGCCGGATCGCCGGCCCGTGATTGAGGTTGCGCCATGCTGACGCTGCGCGAGGTGACGAGCGAATTCTGGGAGTACCGGCTGGACAAGCCGATCGGCGGCTCCGGCGTCAAGCAGATCGACATCATCGTCGTGCATCTGCACGGCGACCGCGACGGCAAATCGTTCAACGGCATGGGCTTCAGCTATGTGCTCGGCGGTGGCGGCCGCATCGCCCATGAAGCGGCGACGATCCTGCTCGACCGCTTCGTGCGCGGGCAGACAATCGAACACCCGATCCGGCTCTGGCATCAGATTTCCGCCTCGTTCAACCGGCTCGGCAAGGGGCCGAACAATATCGCGCTCGCCGCCATCGATGTCGCGGCGTGGGATATTTATGCGCGGAGTCTCGCCATGCCGCTCGGGCTTGCCATGGGCGGCGCATCCTCGCGCGCGGTGCCGATCTACGGCAGCGGCGCGTTCTATGCCGGACAGACGCCGGACGATGCCGCGGCGGCGGCAACGCGCCACGTCCGCAACGGCTATCGCGCGGTAAAGCCGCGGGCTGCGGGTGCACCATCCGATCGCGATCTCCTGAAAGCCGTCGCGGCGGTGCTGCCCGGCGACACGCAGATGTTCGTCGATGCCAACGAGAAATGCGATCTCGTCGCCGCGCACAGCCTGCTGCGGCTCGCCGCTGATTATAACATCGCGTTCGTCGAGGAGCCGCTGCCCGCGAACAACCTCGCCGGCTATCGCACGCTGGCGGCGTCAGCGCCGGTGCCGATCGCGTTCGGCGAGCACAGTCAGGGCACCGACGCGCTGGCGCCGTTCATGCTCGACCGGCTGTGCGCCGTGGTGCAGCCCGATCTGGCAATGATGGGCGGGCTCACCGACTGCCTGAAATTATGCGCGTGGGCGGAGCAGACCAACACCAGCGTCTCGCCACATTTCCTGCCGGCGCTGTTCGTGCATCTCGCGCATGCCTCGCCCGCCGTGCGCTGGCTGGAAGACTTCCCGACCATCGAGCCACTGTTCGAGACGCCGATGACCATCAAGGACGGGCTGGTGGCGCCGGTCACGCAGCCGGGCCAGCCACCCGGTCATGGTATCGTCTGGACATCCGGTGCGCGCGAGACTTATCGCGTGGCGTGACGCTGCCCGCCCGCGTCACCACGCCGCGTCGGCCAGCATCGCCTCGGGTCCGTCCGGGCGCGCGGTCCACAGTTTCAGACTGTCGCCGTCTCTCCGCGCATTTAGCAACACTGGATCGTTGTCGAACAGCGGCGACACCGAGCGGAACGAGAAGCGCGCGGGCGGCGTTCCGTGCACGTCGGTCGCGAAGTTCATCAGCAAGGTCGCCTGTACCGGTCCATGCACGACGAGACCGGGATAACCTTCCACGCCGGTCGCATAGCGGCGATCATAGTGGATGCGATGGGCGTTGAAGGTCAGCGCCGAATAGCGGAACAGGAACGGCGGCGACGGATCGATCGCGCGCCGGTGCTCTCCTGAAGCTGCGGCTGGCGGCGCTTTCGACGGCGCGCCACCCTCGGCGCCGCGATAAACAATGTCCTGCCGCTCCTCGACCTTCACCTCGCCATCGACCGTGATGGTGTGGTTGACGGTGACGAAACACAGCACGCCGGAACGACCATCCTTCACCGCCACGTCGGCAATGCGCGACGTACGCGTGATCGCATCGCCGATCCGCAGATCGCCATGGAACGTCAGAGCGCCGCCGGCCCACATGCGCCGCGGCAGCGGCACCGGCGGCAGAAAGCCGCCGCGCTGCGGATGCCCATCCTCGCCAAGTTGCGCGGTGGGCGCTGCCGGCTGCGCCAGACAGAAATGGATCAGGCGCGGCGCAACATCGCCGGTCTTCGGCTGATCGGCCGGCCGATCAAACGTCGCCTGGAATTTGCGGACCAGATCGGCGCCGACGACATCGGCCGCATGCTCCTCGCGACCGATCCATCCGCGGAATGTATCGAGATCGGCGGAAGACACGGTCGGGTCGGACATGCCAATTTTTCCTCGGACAGCCAGGAAGCGGCGCCCTAACGATGCTGCGATGCGCCACCGATCAACTCATATCAACCGGCCGGTGCGCTCTCAACCACGCGCGTCTGCGGGGCACCGCGCACCAGACCATCGCCGCGCACTTCGATACCGCTGCCGCCTCCGGCTTGACTCTCGATCGCCTCCCCGGCCATCATTCTCGCATGAAAGACAACGTCTTCTATACGAGGACTCCCACAGCGAGCAAAGTGCGCCCGCTCTCCTCGGTTTTGAAGACGCTCGGCCTCATCGACATCATCGCCAGACAGGGCAAGCCGGCGCGCCTCGCCGATATCGCTCGCGCCGCCGGCATGGGCCGCGGCGCCGCGCATCAGAAGCTGGTCACGCTGGCGCAGGCCGGCTGGATCGAGCATGCCGAGAACGGCTATCGCCTCTCGCTGCACGCCGCGCGCATCGGCAGTTCGGCGCTCGAACAGGCAAGTCTCGGCGAGCGCGTCGTACCGTTCCTTGAGGATCTGGTGGCGGACAGCCGGGAAACCGCATCGCTCGCCGTGATCACCGGCGATGCCGCGTGCATCGTTCAGCGCGTCGAATCCGTCGGCGTGTTGCGCGCGGAACTGCGGATCGGTGCGATGCTGGACCTGCCCAACAGCGCGTCCGGGCGCGTGCTCGTCGCCTTCGCCAAGGACAACCAACTTGAGGAATGGCGCAAGCGCAAGATCGCGCTGCCCGACGCGAAAATGATCGCGCAGGTGCAACGCGAGAAATTCGCGAATTCCAGCGGCCTGTCCTACGAAGGCGTGCGCGCCATCGCCGCGCCGATCTTCGACGAACGGCAGCAATGCGTCGCCGCGCTGTCGCTGGTCGGCCCACTGCCGCGCTTCAACGGCGCCAAGCTGCGCCCGCATCTGGAGCGCGCCGCGGCGCGCATCACCGCGCACATCGGTGGCCGATGATCGGGAACCTGTCATGACCCATCCTCAGACCATCGCGCTTGACGACGCGCCGCCACAGATGCGCCCGCCTGCCGTGCTGATGCAGTCTGCGACGCTCGCGGCGCTGCAGCCCTGCCGGATCAGTGCCTCCCGCGCATTGCTGGTCCGCGCCATCCGCGAGCGCTGGCGCATCACCCGGCGCACGTTCGATCTCGACGAGACGGCGCGCGGCTCCGCGTTCTATCGCATCGAGACGCCGGACCGGGTGTTCGATTTTCCGGTCTACTCGTTCGCGTTCTCGCCCAAGGGCCGCACCGGCCGCATCATCGGCCGTTCGTGGGACATGATGGCGGCGCTGGTCGAAGGCGAGATGAGCGCCGACGACATCGCCACCACCGGCGTCGAACTGCCGAAGCTCTACGAGGGCCGTGCCACGCCCAGCACCTTGATCTGGTGTCGGTCGAACCGCTCGTCGCGCGCCTTCAATCATACCGTCGAGCGGCTCGCCGCCGGACAACAACCGGACGTCGCGACACTCGGCCAGGTCTGCTACCTGATGCGCAACACCGGCCTCGACGGCAACGGCACGTTCGGCACGCGCGCGTTTCGCGCGCTGGAGGCCGATCATCCGCTGCGCACCGCCCTCTCGGCGCAAATGCTGTGCACTTACATGATGCGCGTGTTCGCGCAGGATCTGGTCGAGCATCTGGCGCGCTGCCGCGCGCCGGACACCGCCGTGCCGCTGGCGCCGGAGATCGCGCGCTATCTCGGCGTCGGCAACGGCTCGGCGCTCGGCCTCATTCTGTTCGTCAACAATCATCCGCAACTGATCGACCGCTGGCTGCACGCGCGGGAAACCGCGCTGGCGGCGGCGAAATCCCTGCCGGTTGCAGCGGGTGATGCACGGCTCGCCACGCTGTCGCGGCTGATCGCGCGCGCGATCCGTTTCCGGGAACAGGACAGCGTGCGCTATGATGCGCTTATCCCAAGCGCACAGATCGCCGCCGAATTGCGCGGCGTGCAGCAGGCGGTGCAAAACCTGTTCGACACAGGATTGGTCGAAGGCCGCCGCGCGCATTATCCGCTGGCGGCGCTGTGCGATCATCTTGCTCCGCGTGTCGCGGCGGAAACGCTGGAAACGCTGCACGCGCTGCTGATCGAGCTGGTGCCCGACACCGCCGATGCGTTGGCGGAAACGCTGGTGGTCGACGAGGAAACCGTCACGCAACCCGAGATGACCATCGGCCATCTGCGGCAGATCGTCGAAACCGAATACCGCTGGGCGCTGGACATCGACATGGCGGCGCCGGGCGCGCAGCGTTTCGTCTGGTACAAATCGGTCAACGCCGAGGAGCCGCGGCGCGGCCCGCTCGACGAGATTCCCTGGGCGTTCAATCTCGGCCTCGACATCCCGACGCTGGCGCAAACCCTGCACGCGGCGCTCGCCGCGTTCGGTGACACCGCACCGGTGGCGCGGCTGCTGCTGGCGCGGCCGGACCTGCGCGCTTTCATCGCGCGGGTGCAGACGTTATCCGGCTTGCCCTATCATTCGCCGATCATGAACATCATGGGCGACGGGTTCGTACCGATCGACATGGTGCGGTTGATGAATGTGGCGATCCACGGCATCGACAAGACGCGCGATTACCTCAACCGCAATCTGCGCGGCGTGCTTTATCACGGCGCGCCATTGCCGGACGAGATCGCCGCCGGCACCAGCGCCGACTGGTTCTGGCCGGAAGCACCCGCATCATGACCAAGCCCGACACCGATCGCAGCATCACGCTCTCCGTGCGGGAAACCCGCATGATCGTCGAGCGCATCCTGCTCTCGCTCGGTCTGACAGCCGGACTGGTGCCCTCGATCAGCAACGCCATTCTCTATTCGCAGACGATCGGATTATCCGGCCTGGCCGGTTTCCAGCACCATATCGACACGCTCAAAACCGCGCCGCCCGAAGCCATCCGACTGGTCGATGACAAAAAACTCGATGGCGGCGGCCAGCATGCGTGGCTGCTCGCCGACGACGTGCTCGACCTCGCGCTGGCGCAATACCGGATGCATGGCACGGGCGAGATCACCGTCTCGCGGGTTGCGGATGCCGCGGAGCTGCGCGTCATCGCCGCACTGGCGGAGCGCCATCGTGCGCGCGCCACGGTTGAGCCGACCCGCAACGGCGCGACCATCCGAATTACCGCCGACCGCCTGCCCGGCCCCGATCCGGTCATGGTCACGGCGCTGCGCGACGGCCTGACCGTGCCGCACGCGCTGTGGCGCGCGCTTTATGACCGCTCCGCCGACGCACTGACGCCGGACTCGATCGAGTCGCGCCGCCATGCCGGCCCGGTGATGGTCGACGCGGAAGGCCGCGTGCACGGCCGCGATGACGACGACACGGATTTCGAACTTCTGCTCGGTCAGCCGGGCGTCAAGACCGACGAGAGGACCAATGCTGATTGACGGATTGCAATGCGGTCATTTCGACCGCGCGGTGCTCGAGCAACTCAACGCCGCCGGCGTCGGCTGCGTCACGATCACGCTCGGCTTCTGGGAAGGCGCGATCCAGGCGATGGAAGCGATCGGCCGGTGGCGCGACCTCGAGCGCGAGAATGCCGACGTGATGGGCATCGCCTATAACGCCGCGCAGATCGAAGCGATCCACAAGTCCGGGCGCATCGCCGTCTTGCTCGGATTCCAGAATGCCACGCTGTTCGACAGCCGCATCCGCTTCGTGGAATTGTTCGCCGACATGGGCGTGCGCTGCGTGCAGCTCACCTACAACAACCAGAACGACTACGGCGGCTCCTGCTACGAGGCGCAGGATTCCGGCCTGTCGCGGTTCGGCCGCGAGCTGGTGCTGGAAATGAACCGCGCCGGCATCCTCGTCGACCTGTCGCATGTCGGCAATCGCACCACGCTCGACGCGGTCAAGTATTCCAAGAAACCGGTGGCGGTCACGCATGCCAACGCGGATTCGCTGTTCCCGCACAAGCGCAACAAGACCGACGACGTGCTGCGCGCGCTGAAGGACAATGGCGGTGTCATCGGCTGCGCCTGCTATCGCAACATCACCGGCGACGATTACTGCTCGACGGTGGACCGCTGGTGCGACATGATCAAGCGCACGGTGGACATCGCCGGGATCGACCACGTCGCCATCGGCACCGACCGCAGCCACCATCATGGTCCGCGCGACTATGACTGGATGCGCCGGGGACAATGGACACGCGGCATCGACTACGGCGCGGGCTCCGCGGCGCGGCCGGGCAAGGTACCGCCCGCCGACTGGTTTCAGGAGCTGTCGGGGATCGGCACCGTCGAGCCGGCGCTGCGCCGCGCAGGCTTCAGCGATGCGGAGGCGGACAAGATCGCCAACGGAAACTGGCTGCGGGTTTATCGCGCCGTGTTCGGGGATGGGGCCGGACCGGCAACGCCGAAAGCCAAAGCGGTCGCGTGAGACGACAGAACGACAACATCGGAGGGAACATCATGACTGCGCGTATTCCGGTTACCCGTCGCACCCTCGTGAAGGGCGCGCTCGGCGGCACGGCCCTGATCGCTTCACCCTGGGTGCGGCGCGTCGATGCGGCGGAGGTGCTGTACGTCAACACCTGGGGCGGCGCCTGGGAGGCGGCAGCGAAGAAAAACATTTTCGAGCCGTTCACTAAGGAAACCGGCGTCGAGATCCGCACCGTGTCGCCGGTGTCTGTCGCCAAGCTTGCCGCGCAGGCGCGCACCGGTGTCTATGAGTTCGACGTCACCACCCTCGGCGGCGGCGATATCGTGCGCGCCAACAAGGCCGGCATCATCGAGCCGATCAACGACAAGGCCGCGGCCGATATGGGCCTGTGGAAGGATGCCGTGTTCCAGAACGGCGTCGCCTCGCACGCCTTCGCCACGGTGATCGCCTATCGCACCGACAAATTCCCGAACGGCGGCCCGAAGAACTGGGCCGAGTTCTGGGACACCAAGAAATTCCCCGGCACACGCTGCCTGCAGAAATATGCGGCTCGGATCATTCCGATCGCGCTGCTCGCCGACGGCGTGCCGATGGACAAGCTCTATCCGCTCGATGTCGAGCGCGCATTCAAGTCGCTGGAGCGGATCAAGCCGTCGATCCGCGTCTGGTGGACGCAAGGTCCGCAGTCGCAGCAGTTGCTGCGTGACGGCGAGGTCGATCTGATCGGCATCTGGAACGGCCGCATCCTCGAACTGATGGACCAGAAAGCGCCCGCCGCCATCGAATGGAATCAGGCGGAAATCGATCGCGCTTACTGGGTCATCGCCAAGGGCACGCCGCGCGCGGAGCTGGCGCGGAAATATATCAAGACCGCGGTGTCGGCGACCGCGCTCGCCGGCTTCTGCAAGTCGGCCGACTACGGCCCTCTCAATCCGGAAGCGTTCAAGGTGATTCCTGAGAACGAGGCGAAGCGGATGCCGACCTATCCGCCGCATTACAAGCTGGCCTTCGAGCAGGACGTGCTCAATGCCGGCATCGACTTCGATGCGGTGACCAAGCGCTTCGATCAATGGCTGGCGAGCTGATGCGGGACGCGGGCGCCGGGGATCATTGTCGCTCCCCGGCCCGCGCGATTGATCCATGACGCCGACCAAAAGCACGCCGCATCGTCCGGACCGGCTGGCGCTTATCCTGCTGGCGCCGCTGCTCGTGTTCCTGGTCGTGTTCTTTCTCGTGCCGCTCGGCGAAGTGATGTGGATGAGCATCACCGAACCGAGCTTCGGCTTTGGCCACTACGGCAAAGTGTTGCTCGATCCGCATTACCGCCGCGTCGTCCTCGACACGCTTGGCACGTCGCTAATGGTCACGACCGTCTGCGTGCTGCTCGCCTATCCGCTCGCCTATGTGACGGCGCAGATCGGCGGCACGATCGGCGCCGTGCTGCTGATGCTGGTCGCCATGAGCTTCTGGACCAGCTTCCTGGTCCGCACCTATGCCTGGATGATCATCCTCGGCAATCGCGGTCCGGTCTCGGAGCTTTTGAAAGCCACCGGCTGGGATCCGCCGCCGCTGATGCTGTTCACGCGGTTCAGCTCGACGGTCGCGCTCACGCATATCCTGCTGCCGATCATGGTGATGGCGCTCTATGCGGTGATGCGCAAGATCGACCTCAACATCATGAAGGCCGCCGCGAGCCTTGGCGCCACGCCGTTCTCCGCGTTCCGGAATATCTATTTCCCGTTGAGCGCGCCCGGCATCGTGTCCGGCTCGACCATCGTCTTCGTGCTGTGCATCGGCTTCTACGTGACGCCCGTGCTGATCGGCAGCCCGCGCGAGCAGATGATCTCCGGCATGATCGGCGCGCAGATCGAGGAATTCCTCGCCTTCGGCGAGGCTTCCGCCATGGCCATGGTGCTGCTGGTCGTCACCGTGGCGATCCTCGCGGTCTATCACCGCTTCTTCGGCCTCGACAAGTTGTGGGGTTGAGCGCGATGCGACCCACCATGATCCTGCTCGGGATAGCCGTCGCGGTCTTCGTCGCGCTGCCGATCTTCATCGTGCTGCCGATGTCGTTCTCCACCTCGCCGTCGCTGGCGTTTCCGCCGCCCGGCTACTGGCTCGGCCATTACGCGCATTTCTTCCGCGATCCGACATGGACCGGGCCGCTGATCAACAGTTTCATCGTCGCCGCCGGCACCACGCTGCTGACCATGCTCCTGGTTACGCCAGCCGCCTTCACGATGACGCGACATGATTTCCGCGGCAAATCGGCGATCAATGTGCTGCTGCTGACGCCGGTGATCGTGCCGCATATCGTCATCGCCGTCGGATACTTCACTTATTTCGCCAAGCTCGGGCTGCTGCAGACCTATCTCGGCGTGATCCTCGCGCATACGTGCCTGACCAGCCCGCTCGCCTTTCTGACCGTCTCCGCCGGACTCAAGGGCCTCGACCGCAACTACGAGCGCGCGGCGCAAAGCCTCGGCGCGCCGCCGATCGTCGCGTTCTTCGTCGTCACCCTGCCGGTGCTGCGCGCGGCGTTCCTCGTCTCGGCGTTGCTCGCCTTCGTGCACTCGTTCGACGAAACCACAGTCGCCCTGTTCATCTCCGGCCGCGATGTGGCGACTTTGCCGAAACGCATGTTCGACGCCATCCGGTTGCAGGCCGACCCGGTCCTGTCGGTCGCGGCCACGTTGCTGTTCGGCGTCGTGTTGGCCGTGTTCGCCGCGTCCTTCCTGCGTAAATTCTTCAAGGCGGGAGTCTCCCGATGAGCTATCTCTCGCTGCAAAACCTTCGCAAGGACTACGGCGGCAAGATTTTTGCCGTGGACGATGTGTCGCTCGCCATCGAGAAGGGCGAATTCGTCACCTTCCTCGGGCCTTCCGGCTCCGGCAAGACGACGACGCTGATGATGATCGCCGGCTTCGAGCAGCCGACCAGCGGGCATATCGCGCTTGCAGGCCGCGCTATCGATCCGGTGCCGCCGCACAAGCGCAATATCGGCGTCGTGTTCCAGAACTACGCGCTGTTTCCGCACATGTCGGTGGCGCGCAATGTCGGCTTCCCGCTGCGCATGCGCGGCGTGCCGAAAGCGGAGATCGCCGCGCGCGTCGCCAGGCTGCTAGCGATCGTCGAGCTTGGCGCGTTTGCCGACGCCGAACCGCGGCGGCTCTCCGGGGGCCAGCAGCAGCGCGTCGCTTTGGCGCGCGCGCTGGTGTTCGAGCCGGATGTGCTGTTGCTCGACGAGCCGCTCGGCGCGCTCGACAAGAACCTGCGCGAGCAGATGCAGATCGAGATCCGGCGCATCCACCGCGAACTGGGCGTGACGACCATCTATGTCACCCACGACCAGACCGAGGCGATGACCATGTCCGACCGCATCGTCGTGTTCAACGGCGGCAAGGTGGAGCAGGTCGATGCGCCGCTCGCGCTTTACCGCCGGCCGAACACCCCGTTCGTCGCCGGCTTCGTCGGCGACAACAACGTGCTCGACGCCACGCATGCGGGCGGCGGACGGATCGAACTTCCCGGTGTCGGTCCGATCGCGGCCGCGCTTCCCTCTGACTGCCCGACAGGGCCGCTCAAGATCGCGCTGCGCCCGGAATCGATCCGGCTTGCCGCCGGGAGCGACGCACCAGCGTTCACGGTGCAGGGCATCGTCAATTATGGCGACAGCGTCGTGCTGGTCGGCGCGCTTGGAACCGTGCCGCTGAAAATCCGCTTGCCGGCGGTGGCCGCGTCGAACCTGACCGTCGGGCAGATCCTGCGGATCGAATGGTCTCCGGACGCCGTGCATGTGATCGGCACGGCACGCTGATCCGGCGCATCGAGCCGCTGCTGGCGCCGGATTGAGCATCCTGCATGGCGCCCTGCCGCCTTGATACGCTTGACAAATGTGTGATCACAACATGAGATCACTCATCATTCGCCGCTCGTTTCAGCCGGACTCGCGCCTTGACCGACGTTCCGAACATCAAGATCGACCATCTGACGGTCCAATACCGCAGCAAGGGCAGTATCGTGACCGCGCTTCAGGATGTCACGGTCGACATTCCGCGCCGCTCGTTCGTCAGCGTCGTCGGCCCGTCCGGATGCGGCAAAACCACGCTGCTCAAGGTTCTCTCCGGCGTGCTCAAGCCGACCAGCGGCGACGTGACATTCGATGACCAGAAACTCGGCGAGGCGCGGCTCTCCGGCCGGGTCGGCTACGTGTTCCAGCGTCCGCTGCTGCTGCCATGGCGCACCGCGCTCGAAAATGTGGCGCTGACCTCCGAGATCGCGCGCAAACAAATGTCAGCAGAAACGCGCCTGGCGGAAGCCAAGCGCTGGCTCGGACTCGCCGGCCTCGCCGGTTTCGAGAACAAGCTGCCGCATGAACTGTCCGGCGGCATGCAGCAGCGCGTGTCGCTGTGCCGCGCGCTCGCCTTCAATCCGCCGATCCTGATGATGGACGAGCCGTTCGCCGCGCTCGACGAGATCACGCGGGAATCGATGCAGGAAGAGCTGCTCCGGCTCTGGCAGGCGACCGAAAGCAGCGTCATCTTCATCACCCACAGCATCAGCGAGGCCGTGCTGCTGTCCGAGCGAATCATCATCATGACCGCGCGGCCGGGCAAAGTGGAGGAAGTGCTCGACGTGCCGTTCCCCCGTCCGCGCGGCGAGGAGCTGCGCGCCAGCGCGCCGTTCAACGAACTCGTACAATATATCCGTCACAAGCTGCGCCAGAGCCAGCTCGGGCTCGCGGGGGCCGCATGATCAAGGCCATTTCGCGCGTCAGCAGCCAGATCGCAGTATTCGTCCTGTTCTTCGTCGCGTGGGAAGTCGCGGTCGACCTCCTGCACATCAAGCCGGTGATCCTGCCCTCACCGACGCAGATCTTCGAATCGATCATCAAGAACTGGCCCTATTTGATGAAGCACAGCGGCCCGACTGCGTTTGCGATCGGCGCCGGTTTCCTGTTCGCGGCGATCGCCGGCTTCATCATCGCGGTCGGCATCGCCTATTCGCGCTGGATCAGCGAAGTGACCTATCCGTTCCTGGTCGCGGCGCAGGTGCTGCCGAAAATCGCGCTAGCGCCGCTGTTCCTGATCTGGTTCGGCTTCGGCGTCACGCCCAAGGTGGTGATCGCCGCGCTGATCGCGTTCTTCCCGATCGTCATCAATACCGCGCGCGGCCTGCAATCGGTCGACGTCGAATTGATTCAATATATGAAGTCGCTCGGCGCCAACTGGATGGAAATCTTCTTCAAGATCAGCCTGCCGTGGTCGCTCCCTTATATCTTCGCCTCGTTCAAGATCGCCATCACGCTCGCCGTGGTCGGCGCCGTGGTCGGGGAATTCGTCGCCTCCGACACCGGGCTTGGTTATGTCATCAGCTATGCGAATATCTCGCTCGACACCGAACTGATGTTCGCCGGCATTTTCGTGCTGAGCGCGATCGGCGTGCTGTTCTTCCTCGCCGTCGTCCTGGCTGAACACATGATGATGAAATGGCAGGCCGCCATCGAGGAGACGCCGCAGACGGCCTGAGTTGGCGTATCGAAATTCGCAAGATCGCTTTCGAGATCAACCGCACGTGAAACGGAGGACACTATGAAGTTTCGTGGTCTGCTGGCGCTGGCCTTGTTGGCCTCCGCTACCGCGTTCGCAACGCCCGCATCAGCCCTTGACAAGGTCAAGATCCGACTCGACTGGGTTTTCGGCGCCGAGCATTCGGGCATCTTCGTCGCCCAGCAAAAGGGCTTCTTCAAGGATGAAGGCATCGACGCCGAGGTGTTCCCCGGCGAAGGATCCAGCGTCACCGTGAAGCTGGTCGGTAACGGCGACGTCGAATTCGGCTACGCGACCGCCGATCAGGCGGTGCTCGCCGCCGATCGCGGCCTTCCGGTGGTCGCCACCGCCGTGATCCTGCAGCGCAGCCCGGTCGCGATCATTTATCCGAAGTCGACCGGCATCACCAAGCTGACCGACCTCTACGGCAAGCGCCTCGGCCTTCAGCTCAAGAGTGCGGTCGAGCGGCAATGGCGCGCGCTCGTCAAGATGCACAACATCGACACCAGCAAGATTAACGAGGTTCCGGCCGACCTCGCGATCGGCAAGCTGATCATCGCCAAGCGGATCGACGCGGGCGTGGCGTTCTTCTTCAACGATGGCCTGCAGGCGAAGGCGGAAGGCATCGACATGGGCTGGCTGCTGTTCAGCGACCTCGGCCTGCCGATGTACAGTTCCAGCCTCGTCACCAACGCCGAACTGATCAAGAAGAACCCGGATCTGGTGAAGCGCTTCACCCGCGCCTTCGTGAAGGGCTGGGAATACGCCAAGGCGCATCCGGATGAAGCCTATGCGCTGACCATCAAGGCGCATCCGCAGCTCGACAACACCTACAACAAGCTCAAGCTCCCGGCGGTGCTGACGCTGCTCGACAGCCCCGACACCAAGGCGAACGGCCTCGGCTATTCCACCAAGCAGGGCTGGGACTCGATGATGGAGACCATGGTCAAGCTCGACCTGATCAAGAAGCCGCTCGACGCCGCAACGGTCTATCGCGCCGATCTGCTCAAATAAGCCAGAAGGACGGGCTGTCGCGACCCGGCAGCCCGTCATCCCGACAACAACCGCCATCTTCGGGCAGGATGGCGATGCCGATCCTGCGAGGATGCGATGACGTTCAAGCTTGGCGTGAGTTTCGACGGCTTCGGACCCTTCGACGAAGCCAATCAGTTCGCCAAACTCGCGGTCGAGGCCGGTGCCTCCAGCCTGTGGATGGCCGATCATCTCGGCTATCGCGAAGCGATCATCTCCTGTCTCGGCCTCGCCATGGCGGCGCCGACCGCGACCGTGGTGCCGACCGCGGTCAGTCCCTATCTGCGGCACCCGACGCCGACCGCGATGCAGATGGCGACGCTGGCGGAAGCGGCGCCGGGCCGCGCCATTCTCGCGCTCGGTTCCGGCAATCCGCTGTTTCTCGCGGAATCCGGCGAGGCGATCGACAAGCCTCTGGTGGTGACGCGCGAATTCGTCGAGGCGCTCCGCGCCCTGTGGTCGATGGCGCCGGTCGAGATGCAGGCGAAGCGCTTCAAGCTCGACAAGGCGCGGATGATGTTCAAGCCGTCGCAGCCGATCCCGATCTATCTCTCGCCGATGAAGGAGCAAATGCTGCGCCTTGCGGGCAAGATCGCCGATGGCGTCGTTCTCTCGGCCGGCCTGTCGCCCACTTATGTCCGCCGCTCGCTGGAGTTCGTCGCCGAGGGTACAGCGCAAGCGAACCGTGACATAAGCGCCGTGCGCACCGCCGGTTACATTTCCTTCATGGCGGCGGCGGATGGCCGCAAGGCCGTCGAAGCCGTGCGCCAGAAGCTCGCCTTCCTGTTCCGCAACAAGTTCATCTCCGACAATCTCGCTTATTCCGGCATCCCGATCGATCAGGAAGCGATCATCGCGGCGATGTCGAAACGCGACTACGCCGCCGCCGCGAAGCTGGTGCCGGATGAGGCGGTCGATGCGTTCGCCGTTGCCGGCACCGTGCGCCAATGCTGCGACAAGCTCGAAGCCTTCGCCGATGCCGGGTTGCAGGATCTGGTGCTGTTCATGGCCGGCGAACCGGAAGATCACCGGTTCGGCCTGTCGGTGATCCGCGAGATGGCCACGGCCACAGCGCGATAATCAGCAGAGCTTTGCGAGGACCGATGATCGTCGAAGTCACCAACTATTTCGCCAGGGAGGGCCAGGCGGGCGCCGTTCTCGAACAGCGGCGCGCGGTCACGCGCCTGCGGAAGCGGCTCGGCCTCAAGCCGGGACAAATCCTCATCAAACGCGACGGCAAAGGCCCCGATGTGCGCTGGGAATGCGCGTTCGCGTCGGATGACGAATTCAAGGCGGACATGGCCGCACGCGGCGCGTGCGAAGAATTCGAGCAAGGACGTAAGACCATGCACACCCTTCTCGAACGTTTCGAGCGCCATGTCTATGTGCGCGACGAGCAGGCCAGCCCGTGACATTCTCTTCCGGTCATAACGTCGTGACGCCGTGACGAAGACATCATGACGACGACGGCACGCCGCAACACATTCATCGGCCAACCGCTGCCGCGCGTCGAGGATCATCGGCTCGTCACCGGGCGCGGACAGTTCGTCGCCGATCTCCAGCCGGACGGATTGATCCATGCCGCAATCCTGCGCAGCCCCGCTGCGCACGGGAGGATCATGGCGATCGACACCGCCGCGGCACTGGATAGTCCCGGCGTGCATGGCATCATCACCGCGCAGGACATCAGCCAGGTTCTCGGCCATACGATTCCGGACATTCCGGTGCGCATGGCGCCGATCGACGGACAGGAGCGATTCCAGCAGCCGGTCATCGCCGCGGACAAGGTGCGCTATGTCGGCGAGCCGATCGCCATCGTGCTCGCGGACGACCGCGCGCTCGCGGAAGACGCCCTCGATCTGATCGAGGTGGAGATCGAGCCGCTCGCGCCGGTCCCCTCGCCCATGGACGCGCCTGCGCTGCTGTTCGAGCAGCATGGCACCAATGTCTGCGTCTCCTACGAGGCCGGCATCGGCGATGTGGCGACAGCCTTCGCGCAGGCCGATTACACCCGCGCCGAAACCTTCAAGGTGCACCGTCACACCGCTTCGCCGATGGAAGCGCGTGGCCTCGTCGCCGCCTGGGATGCCGCGACCGAGAAACTCACGGTCTGGGGCGCGGCCAAGGTTCCCTATTTCAACCGGCGCACCGTCGCGGCAATGCTGCAACTGCCGGAAGCCTCGGTCGAACTGATCGAGCTTGATGTCGGCGGCGGCTTCGGCGTGCGCGGCGAATTCTATCCGGAGGACTTCCTCATTCCGTTCGCCGCGCGCTGGTGCGGGCGGCCGGTGAAATGGATCGAGGATCGCCGCGAGCATCTGATGGCGACCAACCATTCGCGCGATGTGTCGTGCCAGCTGGAAATCGCCTGTCAGCGCGATGGAACCATCGTCGGGCTGCGCGGCGCGCTGATGGCGGATATGGGCGCCTATATCCGCACCACCGGCGGCGTCATCCCCTCGCGCGCGGGGCAGTTTCTGCCCGGCCCGTACCGGATTCCGAATGTCGCGATCACGGTTGAGGCGGCACTGACCACCAAGACGCCATCCGGCAGCTTTCGCGGTCCAGGCCGGTTCGAGGCGAATTTCTTTCGCGAGCGGCTGTTCGACATCGCCGCGCGCGAGCTTGGTATCGATCCGATCGCCTTCCGCCACCGCAATCTCATCACCGCCGCGGAGATGCCTTACGACTACGGGCGGCTGGTGCCTTACGACACGCCGGTGGTTTACGATTCCGGCGACTATCATCTCACCTTCGATCGCTGTCTCGCCGAGATCGGCTGGCGCAATAAGGCTCACCTGCAAGGCAAGCTGATCGACGGGCACTATCACGGCCTCGGCGTCGCCTGCTTCGTCGAAAGCGGCGGCTCCGGCAAGGAGAATGCCCGCATCAGTCTTGTCCGCGATCTTGCGGGCGACGGCATGGTGACGGTCGCGATCGGCTCATCGGGGCTCGGACAGGGTATCGAAACCGCGTTCACGCAGATCGCCGCCGACGCGCTCGGCCTGCCGGTCGAGCGCATCCGGGTCGAGCACAGCTCTACATCGCGGCTCGAACAAGGCTTCGGCTCGTTCCATGGCCGCTCGATGGTGATGGGCGGACCCGCCGTGTTCGACGCTGCCGAGAAGCTGTTGCAAAAGTTGCGCGCGGCCGGCGCCGCACGTTTCGGCTGCTGCCCCGAGGACATCGCGCTCGCCGAAGGCAAGGTGACGGCGCCGGACGGCCGCAGCGCCGGCTTCTGGGATTTCACCTCCGACGATCAGCCGCTCTCCGCCGACGGCAGCTACGCGACACCGGATCGCGTCTACAGCTACGGCAGCCAGGCCGCCCACGTGACGGTCGACGCGGCAACCGGCAAGGTCGAGGTGCTGGATTATGTGACCGCCGAGGACGTCGGCCGCATGATCAATCCGATGATCGTCGACGGGCAGAAAGTCGGCGCGGTGGTTCAGGGCCTCGGCGGCACCCTGCTCGAAGACCTGTCCTACGATGACGAGGCGCAGCTCCTCACCGTCTCGCTCGCCGACTATCTGCTGCCGACCGCGTCCGACTTTCCGGAGGTCCGCGCCGTCTCGCTGGAACACAGCCCCTCGCCGCACAATCCCCTTGGCGTGAAAGGTGCAGGTGAGGACGGCATCATTTCGGTCGGCGCGGTGATCGCCAATGCGGTCGCGGCGGCGCTGACATCCCTCGGCTGCCAGCCCAATGAACTGCCGCTGTCACCGGGGCGAATCGCCGGACTCATGCGCGATGCCCAAGCCAGCGGAGACGCCAGGGACGCGGGCCGCGCCGCCCCTTGCGAATGATCACATAATGTGATCACAATATCGGCCGACAACGGCCCGTGGGAGACGGATTTTGGCCTCGATCAAGTCCATTGAAACGCTTCTGGTTCAGCTCCCGACGCGGCGCGAACACAAATGGACCGGCCTCACCGAGCCGATCGGCCGCTATGTGCTGGTGCGCATGACCGACGACCAGGGCCGGGTCGGCTGGGGTGAAGCGCCGGCACTCAAGGACTGGGGCGGCGAATTCGGCCGCTATTTCGGCGAATCCCAGCTCATCGCCCGCACCGTCATCGACAGCTATCTCGCGCCGCTGCTCAAGGGCCTGGAACTCGGCAACCCGGTTGAACTGCATGCGCGCATGGACGCGCTGATCAAGGGCTATCCCTACACCAAGGCCGCGGTGGAATTCGCCTATTACGATTTGTCGGCCCGTGCGCTCGGCGTGCCGGTGACCACGCTGCTCGGCGGGCGCGTGCGCACGCGCGTGCCGGTGACGCATTCGATCGGCCTCATTCCGGTGGCCGACGCCGAGACCGAAGCCGGCAAGGTCGCTGCCGAGGGTATCAAGACCATCAAGATCAAGATCGGCGTCGATCCCAAGCGTGACGTCGAGATCGTGCGCGTGGTGCGCGGCGCGGTCGGCGATGACGTCGAGCTCTGCGTCGATGCCAACGAAGGCTACAAGACACCCGGCGAAGCAGTCACCATCGTCCGGCAAATGGAGAAGTATCGCCTCAAATATGTCGAGCAGCCGGTGATGGGGATCGAGCGCATCGCCGAGGTGGCGCGCCGCATCGACAATCCGGTGATGGCCGACGAATCCGCCTGGAACGCGCATGACGCGATGCAGATCATCGAACAGCGCGCCGCGCAGATCGTCTCGATCTACACCACCAAGCCGGGCGGCCTCTACAAGGCGATGGAGGTCGGCGCGGTCTGCCGCGCCGCCGGCATCATCTGCAACGTCAACGGCTCGATCGAGACCGGCGTCGGCAATCTCGCCAACGTCCACCTCGCTGCCGCGTCGCCAGCAGTGACGCTGTCCTGCGTGATCCCGATCTCGACCCCGGCTGAATTCCTGACCGGCCAGATCGGCGGCATCTATTACAAGGACGATCTGATCAAGGAACCGATGAAGGTGGTCGACGGCGCCATCGAGGTGCCGGACAAGCCCGGCATGGGCATCGACGTCGACGAGAAGAAGATCGAGAAATATCGCGTCCGGGATTAACCGCAGGCCGACATTCCGGGGCCTGCCCCCGAATACACCTGCTGCACCAAAAGACTGCATCAAGAGGCTGCACCATGAGAGCGGAAATCATCGCGCGTCAGGCGCAGGCCATGAAAGCGAACGGCCTCGATGCCATCGTGTCATGCGCCCCCGAGAGTTTTGCCTACGCCACCGGATTTGTCGTACCGACGCAGCCCCTGATCCGGCACCGCCACGCCATGGTCATCGCCACAGCGTCCGGCGACACACAGATTTTCGGCGTCGACATGGAAGCGACCACCATCAAGCGGCGCGAGCCGGACGTGCCGGTGCGCATCTGGGCGGAATTCAGCGACGATCCGATGCTGGTGCTGGCGGATCAGCTCACCTCGATGGGCCTGACGAAAGCCCGTATCGGCATGGAGATGGACTATCTGCCGGCCGGCGACTTCGCGCGACTCGTCAAGGCGTTGCCGAACGCACAGTTCACGCCGTGCGAGGATATCCTCGCCCGTCTGCGCCAGATCAAGACCGCCGACGAAATCGCGCTGCTGCGCAAGCTCTCCCGCATCGCCGATCAGGCGATCACCGACAGCCTCGCCGCCGTCCGTGTCGGCTCCAGCGAGATGGATATCGCCGGCGAACTGACGCGACGCATCTACGAGCTCGGCGCCGAACACTTCAAACTGTTGATCGTCGCTACCGGCGAGCGCAGCCAGCTTCCCAATGTCGGCCCCTCCGCGCGCCGGTTGCAGACCGGCGACGTCTGCCGCGTCGAAATCTTCTCCGTGATCGGCGGCTATCAGGCCGGCGTCTGCCGCACCGCCGTCGTCCAGAAGCCGCCGGAGATGGCGGAAAAGATCTGGCAGCATCTGGTCGATTGCAAATACCAGATCATGGAGATGGTGAAGCCCGGCGCAAGCTGCCGCGCCATCTACGAGGCGTTCATCGCCAAGCTGTCGGAGATGAATCTCCCGCCGATCTCGTTCGTCGGCCACGGCATCGGCCTGCACCTCCACGAGAACCCGTATCTCGGCAAGACACCGATCCTCGGCCAGCCGGGCAAGGACGCCGTGGTTGAGGAAGGCATGGTGCTCGGCTTCGAACCGCTCTGCTACCAGACCGGTTACGGCTACGGCATGCAGAACAAGGACATGCTGCTGGTCACCAAGTCGGGGTCGGAATTGATCTCCGACTACGCGAACACCGACAAGCTTCTCGTCGTGAACTAGACCCAACGCGCGGCGATCAAGTCTCAGGAGAGAGTGCGATGCGCAGGCTGATTGAACATCTCGATGTCGCCTTCACGGTCGACAAGAACGATACCATCCTGCGCGACGCGAGCGTGGTGATCGAGAACGACCGGATCGCCGACATCGGCTCGGCCGCCGACATCGCCAAGCGTCATAAGGGCTCCAAGTTCGACGAGACCATCGACGGCCGCATGAAGGCGATTTGCCCCGGCTTCGTCGACAGCCACGTCCATCTCTCCGAAACCCTGTCGCGCGCGGTATTCCCCGACAACCTCAACACCCGCGCCTGGGTTTTTCATTGGGCGAAGCCGTTCTACGCGCACGTCACGGAAGAAGATGAATACTGGGGCGCAATGCTCGGCATGACCGAGATGCTGCGCGGCGGCACCACCTGCTTCCTCGACATGGGCTCGCAATACGACCCCGGCATCGTCGTTCGTGCGATGGAAAAGACCGGCATGCGCGGCATCACCGGCCGCCACGCGGCGGACAACCCGCCGGCGGAGCGGCCGCGCGGCTGGACCGACGAGATGATGCATCACCATTTCTTCCCGAACGCGGCGGCGGCGCTGGAGGAACTGGAAAAATGTGTTCGCAAATATAACGGCGCGCTCGGCGGCCGCGCCCGCTGCTGGGTCAATATCGAAGGCAAGGAGCCCTGCACGCTCGAACTGCATGTGGGCGCGGTGAAGCTTGCCCAGAAGCTCGGCGTCGGCACCACCTACCACCTCGCCACCTCGATCGAGGAAGCCAAGGTGTGCGAAGGCAAATACGGCATGTGGCCGGTGACGCGCATCGACAAGGCCGACGGCCTTGGCAGCAATCTTGTCATCGCCCATTGCGCCGCCGTCACCGACGAAGAGGTTCAATTGCTGGCGAAGCGCGGCACCAAGGTGGCGTTCTGCCCGTGCTCGTCGTTCAAGCTCGGCAAGGGCGCGACCGCGATCGGCAAATATCCGGAGATGGTCAAGGCCGGCGTGCCGGTCGGTCTCGGCACCGACGGCGTCGCCGCTGCCGGCAACATGAACCTGATGCGGCAGATCCTGGTGGTCGCCGGCATGTTCAAGGATGCGCGGCTGAAACCCGATATCTTCCTCGCCCGCGACGCGCTGCGCGCCGCTACCATCAACGGCGCCAAGGCGCTGATGTGGGATGACGAGATCGGTTCGCTCGAAGTCGGCAAGAAGGCGGACTTCATCCTGTTCGATCTCGATCACGTCGAGTGGACGCCGTTCTACGATCCGCTGCAGGCGCTGGTGTTCTCGGCTTCCTCATCGTCGGTCGCGGAAACCTGGGTCGACGGCAAGCCGTGCTACCAGAACGGCAAAGTGGTCGGCGTCGACGAGCCGGCGCTGCGGCGCAAGGCGCGCGAGCTGGCGGCAGATGCGGTGCGGCGCGCCGGTCTGCACGAGGAAGGCGTTCCGACCAGCACGACGCTCTACGACGGCGGCAATTAACCCGCCGTCGGAGCCCGCACATCGAGATCGACAAAAGATCGCAGCGAGCGTTCGACCGCGTCTTGCGTCAATCCTTGCGTGATGAAGACGAGCCGTGAGACATGCGGGTCGTCGACCGGCACCACCAGCGGCTCCGGCCGGTACAGCACGCGCTGCACGCCCTGGATCACCAGCGGCCGGTCATGACCAGTCGCGGCGACATAGCCCTTCACGCGCAGCACATTGTCGCCGCGGCTCGCCAGCAGCAGTTCGAGCCAGTCGATAACAGCATCGAGATCGACAGGCTTTTCCAACGTCACTGCAAAGGTGCCGATGGTGTCGTGCGCGCCGTGCGGATCGACGCCCTGCGCGACAAAAGCCGCGGCGGCGGGCAGCACGCGCTCATCGCCATCATCGCGGAACAAATCGGCGGCAGCCGGGAATGCGCCCTGACGCGAGCGCAGCAGCCGTGCCGTCGGATTCATTGCCTGCAACTGTGCGGCCGCAGCGTCGGCCTGTGCGTCATCGACCGCATCGGTCTTGGTCAGCACCAGACAGTTGGCGGCTGCGATCTGCCGCACCGCCTCCTGATAGCGGTCGATGGTGGCATGTCCGCTGACCGCATCGACGGTGGTGACGACCTCGCCGAGCCGGGCGAGCCGCGCCAACTGCTTATCGCTGAGGATCGCCTGCAGGATCGGCATGGGATCGGCGAGGCCCGTGGTCTCGACGACGATGCGCGAGAACGGCGGGATTTCCCCGACCGCCTGCGCCCGATGCAGATCGGACAGCGTCGAGATCAGGTCATCGCGCAGCACGCAGCACAGGCAGCCGGACGGCAGCAGCACAACGTCCTCGTTGACCTCGCGCACCAGCAGGTGATCAAGGCCAACCTCGCCGAACTCGTTGATGACCACCGCGGTGTCGCGCAGCGACGGATCCCCGAGCAGATGCCGCAGCAGCGTGGTTTTCCCGCTACCGAGAAAACCCGTCAGCACATGGACTGGCGTGCGCCGCGGCTGCATCCGTCAGGCGACCTCGAAGATCGCGTCCACTTCCACGGGAACGTTGCGCGGCAGCGATCCGCAGCCCACCGCAGCACGCGCGTGACGCCCGGCATCGCCGAACACCTCGACCATCAGGTCGGAGGCGCCGTTGATCACCTGCGGCTGCTGGCCGTAGCCGGGCACGGCATTGACGAAGCCGCCGAGCCGGACGCAGCTCACGACCTTGTCGAGATCGCCGCCAACCGCGGCTTTGAGTTGCGCAAGGATATTGACCGCGCACAGACGGGCCGCCTTTTGCGCGTCCTCCAGCGAGATTTCCTTGCCGACTTGACCGGTGAACTGATCCTTGCCGTTGGCGTTCGGCACCTGACCGGCGATGAAAATCAGCGAGCCGGCGCGCTTGAACGGCACATAGTTCGCCGCCGGCGTCGATGGCGTCGGCAGATCGATGTTCAATTCCTTCAAACGCGCGTCAATGCGGCCGCTCATCGTGCTCTCCCGGTTATGCTGTGATCGACAGTGTGGAAATCAGAAAAACGCATCCATCTCGGCGATGGAGCGCATCAGCGGTCCGTTGAGACCACGCTCGACGGCGCCGCCCAGCAGATTCTTGGCGGTGGTGCGGACGTCGCGCGCCAGCGCGCGCTGCACGACGCTGGGTTTGCCGGCCCGCAGGCCGGCGAGAATTTCGGTATGCGCCGACGCATCCCACGGCATCGACGGCGACAACAGCGAGAAATACATGGTCGGGCCGCATTGCAGCCAGAGCGACTCGATCAGCGGCATCAGGGTTTCGGATTCCGACGCCTGATACAGCGCGAAGTGAAACTTCTGATTGGTGGTGAGGCAGCCGAGAATATCGCGCTTGGCGATCGCGTTGATCAACTCGCGATTGGTGGCCTCGAGCCGCGCGATCAGATCCGGCGTCACCCGCTCGCAGGCCATCTTGGCGGCAAGCCCCTCGAGCATCTCGCGGATCTGAAACAGCTCGGCGAGGCGGCTGTCGGAGAGCCGCGGGACACGCACCGAGCGGTTCGGCATTTCTTCCAGCGCATTGGCGGTAACAAGATAGGTCAGGGCTTCGCGCACCGGCATCGGGCTGGTGCCGAGACTGGCCGCGACCTTGCGCAGGCTCATCACCTGGCCGGGAACGAAGGCCCCGACCATCAGGCCCGTCCGCAACCGGCGCAAAACCTGATCCTGGACCCCGCCGCGGCGTGATTTGGCCCGATTTGTGCTAGCCCGGTTGGGGCCGGTGGGTGTCGCGCGACGTGGCACTGCTGGTGTCGGCATGGATCGTATCCGTGGGGTGCGACATTCTTCGCCCCGCATCGGGGGCATACTTGACAGCCCGAAATTGTGATCACACTATGTGATCATTCTACTCGATGCAATACGCGCAAGACGTGCCGGGTTCTGGTGCATGGTGTCTTGAGACCATGGTGTTTCAGGGTTCACAGGAGGACGGAATGCTGCTCGGTGATATCACAAAGAAGCTAGGATTGTTGTGCGGAGCCATGACCATGGTGATCGCCGGGGGCATGAGTGCCCATGCCGATGATCAGGTCAATGTCCGCTTTAGCTGGAAGCTCAAGGGCGAGTACGCCCCGCTCTATGTCGCGCAGGACAAGGGCTATTTCGCACAAAACAAGTTGTCGGTGCGGCTCGGCGAAGGCGCCGGCGCTCCGGCGGCGCTGGGCGCGCTGCTCCAGGGCCAGGAAGATGTGGTCGTGCTCCCCGGCATTTTCGCCGTGTCGGCGATCCAGAAGGGAATGCCGATCAAGCTGATCGCGGTCTATCACCCCAAGACTCCGGTGGTGATCATTTCGCATCCCGACAAGCCGATCAAGACGCCGAAGGACATCGAAGGAAAGTCGATTGCCGTCTCCGTCGGTGAAACCGGAACGACCTATCTGTCCACTTTCGCGGCACAGAACGGCGTCGATTTCAGCAAGATCAAGCGCGTGCAGGTCGATGCCCAGTCGCGCGTCGCCTACTTCCTGCAGAAGCAGGTCGATCTGGTCACGGTCTACCGCAGCAACGATCTTCCCGCGCTGGAAGAGAAGGTCGGCACCAACTTTCCGATGATCGACATGGCGCAATACGGCCTGGCGATTCCCGGCATGGCTATCGTCAGCAGTGACGCGATCATCGCCAAGAAGGGCGACGTGCTGAAGCGCTTCCTCTCCGCCATCGACAAGGGCATCACCACGACCCGCGGCGACATCAAGGGTGCGTCGCAGATCCTGCTGAAGTCCTGGCCGGCCGGTCCTTCGCTGAAGGTCGTCGAAGGCCAGGTGAAGGCGACGATCGACGCCATCGTGAAAGAGCCCAATCACCCGGCCGGCTGGACGGATGAGAAGCTGATCACTTCCACGCTCGCTTTGCTCAAGAGCGATGAAGATATCGGCACGCCGAAGCCGACCAAGAACTTCTTCACCAACGATCTGCTGCCGAAATAACAACAACCCACAAACCGGCTTCAACCAGGGAGGACAGCACACATGGCCAAACGGAGCGCATGGCGGGAATCCCTGGTTGAAACACTTGCGGCGCCAGTCATGGCGATCGCCATTATCGTCATCTGGCAGGTGTCGGTACCGCTGCTCGGCCTGTCCGAGTTCGTGTTGCCGACACCGTCGCTGATCGCCAAGCGCCTGGTGACCGACTTCCACCTGCTGGCGACCAATTCCGTCTACACCGCCTTTGAAGTGGTCGCCGGCTTCGGCCTCGGCGTATTCATCGGCATTCCGCTTGCGCTCGCCATCTTCTACTGGCGCCCGTTCGAGCGCGCGATGTATCCGATGCTGGTCGCGCTCCAGACCATTCCGAAGATCGCGCTCGCGCCGCTGCTCGTTCTTTATCTCGGCTACGGCTGGGGCCCGAAGATCGCGCTGGCATTCCTGATCTCGTTCTTCCCGATCGTCATCTCCACCGTCGTGGGCCTCCAGTCGCTCGACAAGGGTCTGGTCAATCTGGTGCGCTCGATGGGCTCCAACGAGTGGCAGACCTTCTTCAAAATCCGCCTGCCGGCGGCGCTGCCCAGCGTATTCGGCGGCTTCAAGGTCGCGATCAGCCTCGCCGTCATCGGCGCGATCATCGGCGAATACGTCGCCGCGGAAAAAGGTCTCGGCTATCTGCAACTGCAGGCCAACGCCCGGTTCGACACCGCGCTGAACTTCGCGACGGTGGTCGTGATCTCGGTACTCGGCGTCGCGCTCTATTTCATCCTGAGTCTGATTGAAAGCCGGTTCGTGTTCCAGCGCGAGCTTGCGAAATAGGCTCTCTGCGCGCGAGCCCGGAACACCGATCGGCTCGCGCGCACGGCATCACCTGACGGCTCGCTGACAGAGGCACCATCGTATGAATGCGATTTCTTCGGACCTGCGTACCCAGGCGGGCGCGGCCGTCAAAATCAACAACGTGTCGAAAACCTACGAAACGCGCGGCAAGGACGACGTCCACGCGCTGGACAAGGTGGACATCGACATCGCGCCCGGCAGCTTCGTCGCGGTGGTCGGCCCGTCAGGCTGCGGCAAGAGCACGCTGCTGTCACTGATGGCCGGTCTTATTCCATTGAGCACCGGCGAAATCCTCATCGACGGTCAGGCGATCCGCAAGCCGCACCCGAAGGTCGGCGTCGTATTCCAGACCGATCTGATGCTGTACTGGCGAAACGTTATCGACAACGTTCTGTTGCCCGTTGAGATCAAGCATCAGGACCGTGCGCGCTACAAGGAAACCGCGGCGGCGCTGCTGGAGCAGGTCGGCCTCAAGGGCTTCGAGAACAAGATGCCGTCCGAACTGTCCGGTGGCATGCGCCAGCGCGTCGCGATTTGCCGCGCGCTCATCCAGGAGCCGGGCCTGCTGCTGATGGACGAACCGTTCGGCGCGCTCGACGCCCTCACCCGCGAACAGATGATCATGGATCTGCAGGCGATGTGGGGCCGCGTTCGCAACACCGTGCTGTTCATCACCCACGGCATCGACGAAGCGGTGTTTCTCGCCGACCGCGTGCTGGTGATGTCGCCGCGGCCGGGTCGCATTGATCTCGATCTGACGATCGATCTGCCGCGTCCGCGGCAATGGACCGGCATCCACGAGAACAAGGGTTTCCAGCACTATGTGCGGCAGATCCGCGAAACCTTCGAGGCAAAGGGCGTGCTCGTCGAGCACTGAGTAACGCATGAAAATTGCAGTTATCGGCGGTGGCGCCGGCGGCGCCGCTGCGGTTGCCGAGCTGTCGAAAGCCGGCCACGACGTTTCATTCTGGAGTCGCTCAGCCGATACGCTCGCGCCGTTTCAGGCACTGGGCGGTATTGCTTATGACGGTGTGCTCGGCGAAGGCGTCGCGCGTCCCCGGCTGATGACATCCGATCTCGCGGCAGCCATCGCCGGCGTCGATGTGGCGGCGGTCGTGTTGCCGACATTATCGCACGCCTCCGTCGCGCGCGAGCTGGCGAAAGCCGGCTGGCCGAAGGACAAGCCGGTGCTGCTCAATCCGGGCCACACCGGCGGTGCGCTCGAATTCGCCCACGCCTTCGCCAGCGTGAATCCCGCAGTGCCGCCGATCGTCGAGTTCTCGACGCTGACTTATGTCGCGCGCAAATACAGCGACGACAAGGTGACGGTCACCGGACGTGCGAAGCAGGTTCGCGCGGCGGCGCTGCCGGGCGCGGAGCACGCGCTGGAGCTTGCGGCCAGGCTGTTCCCCGGCGCCACGCCGGTCGGCAATGTGCTCATGAGCAGCCTCGCCAATGCCAACATGGTGCTGCACCCACCGGGCGCGATCCTCGCGGCTGCCTGGGTCGAGGCCCGCGAAGGCGATTTCACCTTCTATGTCGATGCCATGACGCCGGGCGTCGCCCGCGTGATGCGCCAGCTCGACGACGAACGACGCGCCGTTGCCGAGGCCTTCGGCTTCACCCTGCCGAACATCGTCGACGAGATGAAGCTGATCGGCACCGTCGAGGCCGGCATCAAGGACAGCAACGATCTGGTCGCGGCAATCGCCGGTGGCGAAGCCAACAAGCGCATCAAGGGCCCGAACTCCCTGCAGCATCGCTATTACCGCGAGGATTTCGGCCACGGCCTGCTGCCGTTCCTCGATCTCGCGCGGATCGCCGAGGTCAAGGTGCCGATCGCCGCCGCGCTGTTTGATCTGGCCGGCTCACTCTGCGGCGTCGATTTCCGGCCGAGCGGCCGGACCGCGGAGTCCATGGGCATCGCCGGCCTCACCAAATCGCAGCTTCTGAAGAAGGTCACGGGTCAATGAGCTGGCAGGGTCTCAATATCGCGATTGTCGGCGGCGACCGGCGCGAGCAGGAAATCGCCCGCTGCGCGGTTGCGGCCGGTGCTACCGTCCGCGCTTACGGCTTTCCGTGGCCCGAGGGCGGCATTCCCGGCGTCGAGCACGCGGCCAGCGCGGCGGCCGCCTTGCGCGATGCGGATTTCGCCCTCTTCCCGATTCCGGGCATCGCCGCCGACGGCGCGCTGTTCGCGCCGGCGGTGCAGGAACGGATCATTCCGGACCGCGCGATGCTCGAAGGCATGCGCAAGCCGGGGCACATCATCCTCGGTTGGGCCGACAAGAACCTGAAAAGCCATTGCGATGCGCTCGGCATCTCGATCCATGAATATGAGTGGGACGACGATCTGATGTTCCTGCGCGGGCAGGCCATCGTCGAAGGCATGCTCAAGATCATCATCGAGAACACCGACATCACCATCCACCGCGCCAAGATCGTGCTGGTCGGCCAGGGTACGATCGGTTCGCTGGTGACGCGGACGCTCTATGCGCTCGGCGCGCGCCTGCATGCCGTCGCGCGCAATCCAGTGCAGCGCGCCATGGCCTATGCTGCCGGTGCCGAGACTCACGAACTGACCGCGCTTGGCGAGGCCCTGCCCGGCGCCGATATCGTCATTTCCAGCGTGCCGGCGCAGATCGTCACCCGCGCGCATCTGGAGAAACTGCCGAAGCATGCGCTGCTGGTCGATCTGGCGGCGCCGCCCGGCGGCATCGACCGCGACGCGGCAGCCGACCTCGGCTTGAAATTCGTCTGGGCGCGGGGCCTCGGCAGCCGCGCGCCGATCACCGTCGGCCGCAGCCAGTGGGTTGGCATCAGCCGCCGGATCGAAGAGTTGATGGAGAAACGGAAATGAAAGCGGATCTGGTCGTTCGTAACGCGCGCGTCGTTCTCCATGACGGCGAATTCCATGGCGGACTCGCGGTCAAGGACGGCGTGGTCGTCGCGATCGGCGCCGACAGCGCGCTGCCGCAGGGCACCCGCGAGATCGACGCCAAGGGCAAGGTGCTGATGCCGGGCGTGATCGACCCGCATTGTCATCTTGGCGTGAAATATCCGTTTCCCGAGGATATGCGGACGGAAACCGCCGCCGCCGCGTCCGGTGGCGTCACCACCGCGCTCCTCTATATCCGCAATCTCAAGCCGTCCTATCTTCCGTTCTATGCGGAACGGAAAGAATTGGGCGAGCAGAATTCGCTGATCGATTTCGGCTTCCACTTCGGAATCCAGCGCGAGGAACACATCGCGGAAATTCCGGAGATCGTCGCCAAGACCGGCGTGCGCTCCTTCAAGTGCTATTTCGGCTACGAGCCGGACAATCCGATCGGCATCGTTCCGGCGACCGACGGCTGGGTCTATGCGGCGATGCGCATCCTCAGCAAGATCCCCAATGCGGTGATCAACGTCCACTGCGAGAACACGCAGATCGCCACCTGGCTCAAGACCGAGATGAAGGCAACCGGCCGGCAGGACCTCGGCGCCTATACGGAATCGCGGCCCTCGTTCTGCGAGGTCGAGACGATCCGGCGCATGATTTTCCTCGCCGAGCGCACCGGCTGCCCGCTGCATCTCGTGCACACCTCCGTCGGCATGGGTCCGGTGCTCGCCGCCGAGGCGCAGGGCCGCGGCCTCAACGTCACCGTCGAGACCTGCCCGCACTATCTCACCCGCACCTGCTACGATTCCGATCTCGACATGACGGCGAAAATCTCGCCGCCGCTGCGGCCGAAGGAAGACCAGGACGGCCTGTGGCAGGGCATCCTCAACGGCTCGGTTTACAGCCTCGGCACCGACCATGTCCCGTTCTTCCCGAAGAAGGGCGAAGACCTGTGGAACGAGCTGCCCGGCGTCGTCAGCTTCCCGTGGGAGCTGTCGCTGCTGCTGCATTTCGGCGTGCATCAACGCGGCATGTCGCTGAGCCGTCTCGTCGAGCTGAACTCCTACAATCCGGCGCGGCGCTTCGGTCTCGCGCCGAAGAAGGGAACGCTGCGCACCGGTGCCGACGCCGACTTCATCCTGGTCGATCTCGACATGGAAAAGACCGTCGAGCACACCGGCAAGGGCACCTGCATCTACACCGGGTGGAAGCTCAAGGGCTGGCCGGTGCTCACCGTGTCGCGCGGCACCGTGCTGATGGAAGATGGGCATGTCGACGAAAGCGGCTTCGGCCGTGGCCGTTGCGTCACCGTGCCTGCGTAGAGAGACGTCGATGCCGCCGCTCGCCACCGGAGACACAGGGACCGGCCGTTTCGGCGCCGTCCTTCCGGATACGCTGGTGCGGCGGGCACAGGACGCCGTCGCGCGGCTGCTGGCGGTGCAGCCGGCGCCGCGCCGCGAACGGCTGTCTGGCATCCACAATCCGTGGGGCTTCGCGGCCGGGCTGACCGATCCGTGGAGCTTCCTCGATCTGTGCGAAAGCGATCTGACGGTCGATGCGATCGAGCGCGTGATCGGCTCCGATATCGTGTTGTGGGACAGCGAACTGTATCTGTGTGCGCGTGATTATCGCGCCTTTGTCGCGGACGGACGCGAGGGCCGCTATTGGCCCGCCGAGCCGCTGGCCGGCGTGGTGGCGCTGATCACGCTCGGCGTCTCCCCGGCCCTGCATGTTTTCGATGTCCGGGAGCCCGCCGCGCTTCCGGCCGATATCGCCGACGCCGAGCCGCTTTATGTGATCCGCGCGATACCGGCCGCCAGCAGGTTCAGCCGCGATGCGAAGATGCCCGCCAATCGCGTCGCGATGCAGGAACAGTTGCTGATCAATTACACCACACGGCCGCTCTGGCTGCTGCGCGGCGAGGACCGCGCGGGCAATGATTTCGTCACCGGGTTCGCCAGCGATCCTCCGCGCTGGGCGTCCCGTTAACAGGAGAGAACCATGCCATTCGTCATCGTCGAAATGTGGGAAGGCCGGACGGTCGAGCAGAAGCGCAAGCTCGTGCGCGCCATCACCGACGCCATGGTGGAGCACGCCGACGCCAAGCCGGATCATCTGCATGTGGTGATCCATGACGTGCCGAAGGATAGCTGGGGACGCGCGGGCGTTCTGGGCATTGATAAGGAAGGACACTAAATGTCGCTCGAAGCCGTCGATCTGAAGACGTCCGCGCTGCTGGTCATCGACATGCAGAACGCCTTTGTCCACGACAAGGGCACCCTCGGCATTTCCGGCGTGGATACCAAGCGCCTGTCGGCGATCACGCCGAACGTGAAGCGCCTGGTGGAGAACTGCCACAAGGCCAACATCCCGGTGATCTGGACCATCCAGGAACATTTCGCCGTCGATGCGAGCCGCGCCCGCAAGAAGCTCGCCGGTCACACCTCGCGGCGCAAGCAGGTGTCGGCGCTGGCGGGCACCTGGGACGAGGAGATCGTCGACGAGTTGAAGACTCTGGCGGCGAAAGACCCGTCGCTGGTGCTGCGCAAGCATCGCTTCGGCGCGTTCTACGAGACGCGACTCGACATGCTGCTGCGCATGCTCGGCACCCGCACGCTGTTCGTGACCGGCACCACCACCAATGCCTGCGTCGAGACCAGCATCCGCGAAGCCTATTTGCGCGACTTCGACGTGGTCGCGGTCACCGACTGCATTTCCGGTGTCAACTCCGACTGGGAGCAAACCGCGCAGAAGGTCTGGAAGCAGTATTTCTGCGAACTCTCCGACACCAAGGAGATCGAAGGCTGGATCGCCGACCAGTCGGCGCCGCGCACGCTGCAATACGGCCACATGCTGATGATGGTCGAGAACATGCAGACGTCGATTACATTCTATGTGGATCAGCTCGGCTTCAAGATCCGCCCGGCGAAGCCGCTGCAGGATGGACGCGCCTTCACCGCGTTCCATCAGGGCATCGCGCTGGTCGAGGGACGCAAGTCCGATCACCGGCAGATCGACCACATGGCGTTCGAGGTCAACGACGTGCGTAAGCTGCGCGACAAGCTGCAGAAGAACGGCATCAAGTTCTTCCAGGACCTGCACGACGGCCCTTATGGCCTAACGGTCTATGTGGCCGATCCGGATGGTCTCAAGGTCGAGCTGTACGAGGTCGGCGCCAAAGCTTAAGATCCGACCGATTACAATCCGGTACAGGCGAATGCGCCGCCCCTGTTCGACAGGGGCGGCGCAACTGTTTATCGCCGAGCATTCCAGATGGCGCGGACGACCTTTTCCGGCTTGATCGGCGTCTCGTTGAATTCCAGCTTGAGATGCGAGAGCGCGTCGCACACCGCATTGGCGATAGCGACCGGCGGGGCGATCGCGCTACCCTCGCCGACGCCCTTCACGCCGAACGGATTGAGCGGCGACGGATGGTGCATATGCACCAGATCGAGATGCGGCATGTCGCTCGCGCCCGGCACCAGATAATCCATGAACGAGCCGACCAGGATCTGGCCGTCGGCGTCGTAGCTCATCTCCTCGAGCAACGCGCCGCCAAGTCCCTGCACCGCACCGCCGTGAATTTGCCCATCGACCAGCATCGGATTGATGACCGTGCCGCAGTCGTGAACGATGACGTATTTGTCGATCGAGACACGGCCGAGATCGGGATCGACCTCGACCAGCGCCGCATGCGCGGCATAAGCCCATGTCACGGTCGGCGGCTCGTAATAGGCCGTCTCTTCGAGACCCGCGGCCATGCCCTGCGGCCGCGCGCTATCCCAGCCGGGACGCGCCGCCTTGGCGATGGTCGATAGCGTCACCTCGTTGCCCGGCACGCCGACCACGCCGACCGCGCCGTTGCGCAACTCCAGATCGCCGGCCGAGCATTCCAGCATGTTGGCGGCGATCGAGAACACCTTTTGCCGCAGCGGCTCGCTGGCCTGATGGATCGCGCCAGATAACGTCACGGTGCTGCGGCTGGCGATGGTACCGAAGCCCATGGCGACGCCTGACGTGTCCGCCAGCGACATCACCACGTCTTTCGGCTCGACCTTCCAGACGTCGGCGACGATCTGCGAGAAGATCGTCTCCATGCCCTGCCCCTGCGGGCATGAGCCGCCGGCCACATAGATCTTGCCGGTCGGGTCGATGCGCACCGTCGCGCTCTCGAACGGGCCGACGCCAGTCCCTTCCGTGTAACAGCCGAGACCGAGGCCGAGATAGCGGCCCTTCGCCCGCGCCGCGCGCTGCTTCTTGCGAAACGCGTCGAGCCCACCGATGGCTTCGAGCGCGAGACGCAGCGATTCCGGATAATCGCCGCTGTCGTAGACGATCATCTCGCCGTCGCGATACGGAATGCCGAGATGATACGGCATCTCCGCGGCCGGGATCATGTTACGCAGGCGCACTTCGGCCGGATCGAGGCCGAGTTCCGCCGCGATCATGTCCATGATCCGCTCCATCGCGAAGGTCGCTTCCGGGCGACCGGCGCCGCGATACGGCGCGTTGGCAACCTTGTTGGTCGAGACGATGCGCGAGCGGACGAAGAAATGATCGAACTTGTACGGCCCCGGCAGATGCACCGCCGTGTTGTAGGCGATGCCGGAACCGATCGGATTCCACGCGCCGCAATCGACATAGAAGTTGTCGCTGAAGGCGATCAGCCGCCCGTCGTCGTCGAACCCAGCTTCCACGTCATGGATCTGGTCGCGCGAATGGCAGGCGCTGATGAAATGCTCGAACCGGTCCTCGATCCACTTCACCGGCCGGCCGACCGCGCGGGCCAGAAACGGAATCACCAGATCTTCCGGATAAACGTGACCCTTGGTGCCGAAGCCGCCACCGACATCGAGCGCGACGCAGCGGATGCGCGCTTCCGGCATGTTCAGCACCGTCGATGCTTCGCGCTTGAGCCAATGCACCACCTGGCACGCCGACCAGATCGTCATGGTGTCGGTGCGAGGATCGTGGCTGCCGACCACGCCACGGCATTCCATCGGGATGCCGGCGTAACGGTGATGATGGAAGCGCCGCTTGATCCGGCGCGGCGCTGCGGCCAGCGCCTTTTTCACGTCGCCCTTCTCGACAACGAAATCGCCGATCAGGTTCGTACCGTATTGCTCGTGCAACACCGCACTCTCGGGCGTCAGCCCGGCGATGGGATCGACAACGGCGGGGAGCGGCTCGAGATCGACCTCGACCAGCTCCGCCGCGTCCTCGGCCTGATAGCGCGTCTCGGCGAGGATCACCGCGACCGCTTCGCCGACATGACGCACCTTGTCATGCGACAACAGCGGCTGCTGCGGATTCTGGAATTTATGCTGGACCCGGGTGGTCCATTTGCGCGGCAGGGAGAGCTGCGTGTCCGGCACCGGCGGCAGCATCTGCGCCAGTTCCGGGCCGGCAATCGCATACACCACGCCGGGCGCCTTCAGCGCACGCGACAGATCGATCGACTTGATGCGCGCATGCGCCACCTGGCTGCGCACGAACGCCGCATGCAGCATGCCCGGCAGTTTCAGGTCGGCGACGAACTGCCCCTTGCCGGTCAGCAGGCGCTGGTCTTCCTTGCGCGGGATCGAACGGCCGACGAAGCCATCATTTTTGACCTCAGACATGAGCCTGCGCTCCCGCATTGCCCGCCGCGCGCATCTCGGCGGCAGCGGCGAGCACCGCCTTGACGATGTTCTGATAGCCGGTGCAACGGCACAGCACTGCGGACAGAGCTTCGCGCACCTCCTCCTCGTTCGGCGAGGCGTTGGTATTCAGAAAGTCGATGGTCGCCGCCAGCATGCCGGGCGTACAGAAGCCGCATTGCAGCGCGTGGTTCTCGTGAAACGCCTTCTGCACCGGGTGGAATTGTCCGCCCTGCGCCAGACCTTCGATCGTGGTGATCTTGGCGCCCTCTGCCTGCACCGCCAGCATCAGGCAGGAGCGCGCCGCCTCACCGTTGAACAGCACCGTGCAAGCACCGCAGACGCCGTGCTCGCAACCGACATGGGTGCCGGTGAGATCGAGATGATCGCGCAGGAAATCCGCGAGCAGCGTACGCGGCTCGCATTGTCCCTGATACTCCCGCCCATTCACGGTCAGACGGATATCGACCAGCTTCGTCATTGCACTTCCTTCCCGTGACGGGACAAACACGATCGTCGCGGATGGCTGAATTACGCCGCGGCGCGTTGCAGCGCCCGGCCGGTGAGAATCCTGGTCAGATGCCGCCGATAATCGGCACTGGCATTGCGATCATCGAGCGGCTCGATGGCATCGGCGGCCGCCGCCGCTGCCGCGGCGATACTGTCAGGATCGACGGCACGTCCCCGGAGCACATCCTCCGCGGCGGCGATGCGGCGCGAGCACGCCGAGACGCCGGCGGCGGCGATCCGCGCGGATGCGCACACGCCCTTGTCCATCTCCAGAACGACGGTGACAGCGGCAATGGCAAAATCGCCATGCCGCCGCGAGAATTCTTCCACCGCGAAGCGCGCGCCGGGCGCCATTTTGGGAAAGCGGACCTCGGTCAGCACCTCGTCTTCCGCGAGGCTGGTAATCATCGCGTCTTCGATCAGATCGGCCGCCGCGATCCGCCGCTCGCCGCTTGGCCCGCGCACGCTGACCTCGCCGCCCAGGGCCTGCAGCACCATCGGGATTTCCGCCGCCGCATCGGCATTGGCGATCGAGCCGCCGATGGTGCCGCGCGAGCGCGTCGGCAAATGCCCGACCATGCGGATCGCCGCCTGCAGCACCGGCAGATCGCGCGCGACGATGTCGGAGAATTCGACCGCCCGTTGCCGCGTCATCGCGCCGATGCGGACGACATCGTTATCGTTCTTGATATAGGCCAGTTCGGGGATGCGATTGAGATCGACGACAATGGCCGGCGTCGCCAGCCGGAAATTCATCATCGGCACCAAAGTCTGCCCGCCCGCCAGCAGACGGGCCTCGCCGCCATGACGCCCGAGCAGCGCCACCACCTCCTCGACCGTGGTGGGCGCTTGATAGTCGAAAGCTGCGGGCTTCATCGAACGCTTTCCTCACGACATTGCCGGCGCGCAGCGCGAGCAACGGATACTCTATGCCAGCGCCTGGGCGGCTCGACTCCGGTGAGAGACGTGCCAGTGCACGGACATGTTTTCCAGCATGGCAATCGCACCGTAGAATACGAGAGCGAGCACGGAGATCCATGTCAACGCCACGAAGATCAGCGTGGTGTCGAGCACGCCGTTGGCGGTGACCAGCACATAGCCGAGACCTTCGTTGGCGCCGATGAACTCGCCGACGATGGCGCCCACCGTCGCGAGCGTGATTGCCACCTTCATCGAGCCGAAAATGCCCGGCAACGCCGAGGGTAGCTGCAGATGGCGGAAGATCTTGATCGGGTCCGCGCCCATCGAGCGCAGCAGGAACATCGAATCGTTGTCGATCGAGCGCAGGCCGACCATGGCGCTGATCATCACCGGGAAGAACGACAGCAGGAACGCCAGCAGGACTTTCGGCAGGAAGCCGAAACCGAGCCAGACCACCAGCAACGGGCCGAGCGCGACCTTGGGGATCACCTGAACGACGACCAGCCAGGGATAGAAAGCCTTGTCGATGGTGCGCACGAACACGATCATCGCCGCGAGCGCGACACCGATGATCACGGCGAGTACGAAACCGAGGATGATCTCGAAACTGGTGACGACGGCGTGGTGCAGCATCAGGTCGGCGGTATCGCCGATCCGCGCGACGATCGATGACGGCGCCGGCAACACATAGGGCGGAAACCAGCCGGCGCGCGCGCCGAATTCCCACACCACGATACTGACGATGAACACGAGTGCCGGATAAGCTATATCGGTCAGCTGCCGCATCGCCGAACGTGTCGTCATGGAACCGGCCTCCTCAATGCATGATCGCGTCGCGCAGCGTCGCCTGATAGGCGGCAAACCGCGGCGTGTCGCGCATCTCGACGGTGCGCGGGCGCGGCAGATCGATGGTCACGTCCTGCGCGATGCGGCCCGGACGTGGCGACATCACCACGACGCGGTCGGCCAGAAAGATGGCCTCAGAAATGCTGTGGGTCACCATCACCGCCGTGCAGCCGGTGGCGAGCCAGATTTTCTGCAGATCGAGATTGATCTGGTCACGGGTGATGGCATCGAGCGCGCCGAACGGCTCGTCGAGCAGCAGCAATGAAGCATCGTGCAGCAGCGCGCGGCACAGCGCCACGCGCTGGCGCATGCCACCGGACAATTCCCACGGCCGGCGATCGGCAAAGCCGCGCAGCCCGACCGTCTCGAGCAGTTGCAGCGCCTTTTCGCGGCTGGCGTTGCGGTCGAGACCGCGAATGTCCGCCTGCAGCATCACGTTGCCGAGAACAGTCCGCCAGTCGAACAGCAGATCGCGCTGGAATACGATGCCGACCTCGGTCAGCGGTCGCGTCACCTTCTTGCCGTCGACGACGACGCTGCCGGACGAGGGTGGCGTCAGGCCGGCGGTGATCATCAGCAACGTGCTCTTGCCGCAACCGCTCGGACCGAGGATCGCGACGAACTCGCCGCGCCGCACTGTCAGATCGACGTTCTCCAGCGCGACAACGCCGTCACCGGCGCCGAAGCGTTTGTTGAGCCCCTTGACCTCGATCTGGTTGTCCGTTCCCGCCGGCGTGGGGGCACTTTCACGTTGGACGGTCATGCGCCCCCTCTCGTTCTGCAGGATGTAACGTCGCAAGTGTCGGTCGAACGGCGCCCGATGCCACCGCATCGCGCGCCGTTCAATTTAGCGGAAATCGTTGGTGAAGACGTCGGCCGGATCGACCCGCTTCATGCCGGCGAATTCCACCATCGTATCGACCGCCTTTTTCCAGTCGTCGGGCGACTGCCAGCCGAACGGCTTGCCGGAGGTGCCGCCGATATATTGCTGCGAGTCCAAGAACGCGTCCTTGAGCGGGGCTTCCTTGCCCTTGAGCAGCGGCCGCGCCGCAATCACGCTCTCCACCGCCGCATCCGGCTGCTTGATCGCCTCTTCCCAGGACTTGGCGGTAGCCGCGACGAAGCGCTTGATCAAGTCCGGATTGGCCTTGAGCTTCTCGCGCGAGACGATGATGCCGTGCGACGGCAGCACGATGCCGGAATCGGCGAAGTCGAACTTGCCGACCTCCTTGATGCCGACCGCGAGCATCAGCGGCTTGCCGGCGGTGCCGTAGGTCGCCACCGCATCGGCCTGACCCTGCGCAACGGCAGTGTATTTCACCGAGCAATCCATGATCACGCTTTGCGCATCGGTCGGCTTGATGCCGATCGCACGATAATAAGCCGGCAGATAGACAGCGATGCCGTCACCGGCGCAGGACGAGATTTTTTTGCCGACGAGGTCCTTCGGCGTCGACAGTTTGCCCTTGGGGAAGAAGATCGACAGCGTCGAGCGCTGGAACACGCCCATCGCCACCTTCACCGGCAATCCTTCGCCGATCAGGCGCGCGGCCGTGGTGGCGTCAGCGAAAGCGAAATCGTCGGCCTGATTGGCGACGAGATTGACGCCGGTGCTCGACCCCTTGCCTTCCTCGACCTTCAGATCGATGCCGGCGTCCTTGTAGTAACCTTTGGCGACGCCGTAATAGAACGGAACGTGATAACCGAGCGTCGTCCAGTCCAGACGCAAGGTCGCCTTGTCCTGCGCCGAAGCGCCGCCGATGGACAAAACCGTCAACGCGCCGGCCACCAATGCCACAAGAGCCTTGCCGTTCCTCATGACGCCTTCCCTTTCAATGGGTGACTGATAATCTTCCCGGACTTTTGAGCGACTATAATTCGCCCCTGCAAAACTGTCTAGTCAGTCAACTGAAAGGCGCATCGTGCCCTGAAGGCGGATGCGCGCCGGGGTCGTTGTATATCGTGCCGGGAGAGCCCCGGCGCTGGCCCAGGCGCGATATTGCCGTGGTTTGCGGACGCCAGCCAGCAAAAACCCGCGTTATCGCGCGGGATCAGCCAAGATGCCGCGCGATATCCTGCGCAGCGGCATAAGCGAACACGATCGCCGGCCCGATGGTGATACCGGGACCGGGATAGTTACCGCCCATGACGGAATGCATGTCGTTGCCGCCGGCATACAATCCGCCAATCCGTGCTCCATCGCGATGCAGCACGCCTGCATTTTCATCAGTGACGAAGCCGGTCGCGGCGCCCATGTCGCCAGGATAGAGCCGCACGGCAGAAAACGGCGGCGTTTCCAGCGGTGCCAGGCAGGGATTGGGCTTGTGGGTCGGATCGCCGGCGGTGATGCGCTGATAATCGGTGCCGCCGCGGCCGAAATCCTCATCGACGCCGCGCCGCGCGAGATCGTTGAAGCGGCCTATCGTCGCGCGCAGCGCCGCCGGATCAATCGACAGCTTGCCGGCCAATTCGTCGATACTGCCGGCCTGCGTCAAATAGCCGTCCCGCAGGAACGCGCCGCGGCCGAAACGGCCGGGCCGCACCATGCCAAGCCCATATTTTCGTAACGCGGTTTCATCGGCGATGAGAAACGCCGGGATCGATGGCGCTCGCGCATTGGCGTTGTAAAGCCCCTGCCCGAACGGATGATACGATAGCGCCTCATTGACGAACCGCTGCCCGGCCTGATTGACGGTGACGGTTCCGGGCCGGCCGCGGTCGAAAATGAAATGTGGAAACACAGCCGTGGTTCCGTCAGAGCGCGCGCGGACCGACACCGGCGTCCAGAACGCCGTATCGCGGCCGTCGGCGCCGTAATAGGCGCCGAGATCGAGCAGCAGGTCATGCAACTGGCCCGTATGCCCCGGCGCGCCGGGGCAATAGTCCGGCACCGGCTTGCGCAGCATCTCCTGACGACGGACAGGGTGACGATTGAATCCGCCGGTCGCCGCGATCAAACCGCCACGCACGGCGATGGATTGCGTGCGGCCGCTCTGTGTCAATGACACGCCGGTCACGCGCACGCCTTCGACTGCAATGGAATCGATCTGAGTCTGCATCAGGATCGGCACAGCGCGCTCTTGCAGCGACAGCAGCAGCCGCGCGATCAGCGCATTGCCCATCATCAGCCGCGTTCCGCGATCATGCGTCAGCCGGTCGCGCGCGTGACGCCCGAGAATTTTCAGCGAATGCAGCAGCGCCTTGGGCGAGCGCGTCGCGGCAAGCAGATTGAGCACATCCTCCTGGTTGACCATCATGCCGCCGAGAATGGTGAATTCCGGGATCGGTTCGCGCACGAGCCCGAGCAGGGTCTTGAGCCGGCGGCCATCGAACGGCACCGCTTCCAGCACGCGGCCTTTCAAGGTCGCGCCGGGCAGATCGCTGTTGTAATCGGGGTGCAGCGTGCGCGCCCGGAAGCGGACATGCGACTGCTGCTCGAGCTGCGCCACCGCCGCCGCACCGTTGCGCAAGAACGCCATCCGCAACGATTCCGGCGACTCGTTGCCGACGGAATGGCGCAGATAAAGCGCCGCCTTCTCGATGCTGTCGTCGGCACCGACCGCCGCCGCGTGATGCGTATTGGGAATCCAGGCGCTGCCCGCCGACCAGGCGCTGGTGCCGCCCAGGCGATCGGTACGTTCCACCAGCAGCGGCCGCAATCCGGCGATAGCCGCGAACAACGCCGCCGACAGTCCGGCGACGCCGGCGCCTGCGACCACCACGTCGAAATCCTGCCGGTCGGGAAAGTCGGACAATGTCGCCGGGATCATCGCGCGCTCCGAACTGGGCCGTCGCAACCCATTATGTTGAATGGATATTCAACACGGAAGCGAAAATGAATTCAATCGGCTTCGGAGCCGAAACCGCCTGGTTCCGGGATCGCGGGGCTTGATCGCGGCGCGGCGCGGCGTTCGCGGATCGACGGCTGGCCGTTTGGGCGATTGCCTAGCACCGTCGAAGATTGATAAATCAGGGCGTGAGTCATGGAGCGGCTTTTGCGCCGCTTCCGCTGGGAGATGCCGTCGTGGCACGTCGACACAACGATCCCGCTCGAACCCGTGAGCAGATCCTCGCCAAGGCGACCGACGAGTTCGCGCGGCTCGGATTCGAGGGCGGCCGGGTCGACCGCATCGCCGCGCGCTGCAATCTCAGCAAGAACATGCTGTATTACTATTTCCACTCGAAGGAAAAATTGTTCGTCGCCGTGCTGGAGCGCATGTATGAGCGCATGCGCGACCAGCAGCGCGATCTCGCGGTGCGCACCAGCGATCCCGCCGTCGCGCTGGAACAGCTGATCCGCTATACATTTAACGCCTTTCGTGACGATCCGACGATCATCCGGCTGATGAACGAGGAGAACAAGCACAAGGGCAAATACCTGAAGAAATCGCAGCGCGTTCGCGACCTTTACGGTCCGTTGCTGGAGACGCTCACCTTCGTGATCGAGCGCGGCTGCAAGGACGGCGTGTTCCGGCCTAATCTCGATCCGGTCACCATCTATCTGATGTTCTGCGCGCTCTGCTATCACTACCTGTCGAACCAGTTCACGCTGGAGATCGCGCTCGGTCGCGACATGTCGTCGGAGAGTGCGCAGCAGCGTTGGGTCGATCAGATCGTCGAAGTCATGTCGCTTCACTGTCTGGCCGGTTCACCGAGCCTGCGGAAAATCGCCTGACACGGCTACCGGCAAGACCCTTCGTACAAACAGATGTGGATCAATGCGCGGCAAACGGCACCGATGCCGCATCTATTTTGCATTCAGGTTCATCAAATTGCATGCAGTCAACGAGAATTGCATGGAGCGCAGATCTGGCTTTCATCCGCGGCCGAGCCCGTTTATTGACTAACTAGTCAAGACGACTATGATCGCGGCAATCGGAAGCCAAAGGATGGAGTTGTTCTATGGGCGTCGCAAGACATCCGCTACCCGCCGAGCTTGTGGGCGTTTCGCTGGAAGACGTCATGGCCCGCTATACGGCCCGCTATGCCGACCGCAAGGCGGACTGGGCGGCGTTCGAGGATGCCAAGATCGAAGGCTATCGCCGCGCCCAGCATCGTTTCATCGGCGCCGGCGGCTCGGGCAAGCATGGCGAAAGCGGCTTCATCCCCGCCAAGAACTTCACCCTGTCGATCATGTTCGTGCCGCCGGGCCAGGGCAATGCGGCGCACACCCATGAAGTCGAGGAAGTGTTCTTCGTGCTGCAAGGCCATCTCGATGTCTTCATCGAAGACGAGACCGGCAAGCGTCTCACCAAGCGGCTCGGTCCGTGGGAGTGCATCTCCTGCCCGGCCGGCGTGATCCACGGGTACCAGAACGATAGCCTCGAGCCGGTCTACTTCCAGGTCATGCTCGGCCGCGGGCAGCCTGAGACGATGGGCTATGCCGACGAGGATCTCTACAAGCGCCGTGACGCACATCTGAAATCGGCCTGATCGCAGGGCCAGGCGGCCGGTCGCGGCAACACCGCGACCGGATTTTGCGGCAGCAGCATCGCTCAAAGCCGAAGATCGAATTCTTCAGGGCCTCACGAAATCAGCTGCCGCTCCAGAATTTCCAGAAACGCCAGGGCGTTGGACGGCAATCTCCGGCCGATCCGGACGATGATATGCAGTCGCGCGGCCGAGAGATCGGGATCCTGGATCGGGATCGCAACAAGCCGGCCCGCCTTGATATGATCGGAGACGCAGTCGGCCGGGATGATGGTCGAGCCGACGCCCGACAAAACGCAATCCGTCAGCGTCTGGATCGACGACGCCGTCACGCCGATATCGAGAATGATCCCTTCGCGCTGCTGGATGGCGCTCAAAATCTCCCGGACGCGGAATCCCTCCTGCGGCAGAACCAGCTTCTGCCCGACCAACCTCGCGACAGCCAGCGAACGGCGGTTGGCGTAGGGATGGTCCGGCCGGGTGATGAACAGCAGCGGCTGGTTCGACGTGCTGCGGGTGCGCACGCGCGGGTCCGGCGACGCGTCGAGAATAGCGCCGAAATGTACGACGTCTTCGTAGACGAGCTGGACGACATCGCGTGACGCGATGTTGCGAACCGTCAAGGTCATGCGGGGGAAGCGGCGGTTGAACTCCTGGATCGCGGCGACCAGTGGAATCCGGATCAGTCCCTGCCCGATCGCGACAACAACATGGCCCGTCCGCAATCCTTTCAAATCGTCGATCTCGGAGAGCAATGTCTCCCGTTGCGCTTGCTGGTCGCGGTAATAGGCCAGCACACGCCGGCCTGCTTCCGTCAGCTTGACGACATGACGGTTCTTCTCGACAAGCTCGATCCCCAGTTCTTTCTCCAGCATCGCGATCTGACGGCTGATGGTCGAGGGCGCGACATCGAACAGGTCGCTGGCGGCACGCATCGTGCCGAGCCGCGCGGCGTGGCTGAGATACAGCAGGCCATCCTCGGCCAGCGTCCGGATCGGGTCCTTTGACTTGCTCACGCCATCTTTCCTGCCAGCTCCAGACCATGGTGCAAAAGCGGAATGGCGAAGTCCATATAGGTCCGATGCCTAGATCGGCCTTTGCCGGGTCGCGCTTACTTGCGCGACGCCGCGCGCCGGCGCTCCCGTCATGACCGCATGGAGATCGCTCGGCGAATAGTGGGACTGATTGAGGCGCGCGCCGGAGGCCGCCAGCGCATCCTGCAGCGCCGATGACAGGGCGAAGATCGGCCCGCCGCCACCCTCGCCCATACCCTTGGCGCCGTTATAGGTGAAGGGTGACGGCGATTCCCGGTTGCCATAGCGGATATTCGGCATGTTCAGCATGGTGATCGGACAATAGTCGCTGAACGTCGCCGTCAGCAGATTGCCGTTGGCGTCGTAGCGCAGGTTTTCCATCAGCGCCGCGCCGAAACCATGCGCGGCCGCACCGATCACCTGTCCCTTGACGATCGTGTGGTTCATCACCCGGCCGCAATCATCGACCGCGGCATAATCCAGCACATGGATATTGTGGGTCAGAGGATCGATCTCGATCACGCCGACATGCACCTGCGCGGCATAGGTCAGCGTCAGGTTGCCGTATTTCCGGACCGGATCGGGAAGCTGGAACGGCGCGCGATAGACATAGCGGCAGTTCAGCGTGATGTCCTCAAGCTCGGCAGGCAGCCCGGCCGTCTTGGTATTGATGAGATTGGAAATGTCGGCAAACGAAACGTGGCTCCCGCCGTCAGCCGTACCGACGCCGGCAACGCCGCCGAACACGCCCGTGCGTAACTCGCTGCGCTGCTTCTGCAGCAGCATCGCCGCGACGGTCAGCAGTTCGGCGCGCACCTTTTCGACCGCGCCATGGATCGCGCCGACGCTGGTGACAGCGAACTGGCTGGCATAGGTGCCGGAGTGGCTGGTGTGCGTGGCACGCTCGGAATCGAAGCCGGATGCAACGCGGACAATATCCTCCGGAACGCCAAGCTCTTTCGCAACGATCTGCGCCGCCACCGTTTCGTGGCTCTGCCCCTGCGGAACCGAGCCGACGATCACTGTCAGGCTGCCGTCCACGCCAACGCGGACATTGGCCGCCTCGGAATTGCCCGACAGACCGGACTTCGGATTGACGATCGTTGACTGGCCGAAATTGTTGGTGCCGGAATCGAGCGCGGTGCCGATGCCGATGCCGACAAGTCTGCCTTCCGCGCGCATGGCATCGCGCTTCGCGATCCAGTCGTCCCAGCCGATCATCTCCTTGGCCATGGCCAACATGGCGGCATAATCGCCGGAATCGTAGACGCAGCCATTCGGCGTCGTCCACGGCATCTCCGGAATGTAATTCCTCTGCCGCATCACGTCCGGCGCGATCCCCATCTCGTGCGCGCAGATATCGACCACCCGCTCCAGGAACCAGACGTTCTGCATGCGCGAGAAGCCGCGGTTCGGCCCCACCGGACATTTGTTGGTCATCGCCTGACGGAAATTGATCCGCAGATTGCGCAAGCGATAGGACGCCGGCGCCACCTGACTCCAGATCACGCCGCCGAGCGGCTCATAGCGTGGATAGGCACCGCAATCGTCGATATGCGTCGCGGACACCGCCGTGATTTCGCCATCGGCCTTCAGCGCCACCTTGATATCGAGGAAGGTGCGCTCGTTGCCGTGCGCGCTACCTTGCAAATGTTCGCGCCGGTCTTCGATCCATTTGATCGGCCGATGGCCGGCCTTGCGCGAGCACAGCGCCGCGATCATCAGATAGGGATAGAGATTCTGCTTGATGCCGAATCCGCCGCCGATGTCCTGCGTCCGCACGCGCAACTGCTCCGGCGACACGCTGAGCGCAGGAGCCATGAACTTCATGGCGACGCCGGGCTGGATCAGATTGCACAGCATGTCGATGCGGCCGCTGGCTTCCCAGGTCACCACGCCGCCATAGGTTTCCAGCGGCGTGCTGGAGAACCGGTGGAATTTGAGGCGGTCGATCGTCACCACCGTATCGGCGTCCGCGAAGGCTTTATCGACCTCGCCCCATTCAAACAGCGAACCCCAGCTTTCGTTGGTGCCGACCTGCTCGTGCAGCAGCGTCTCGTTGCGCAGGGATTCGACAGCATCGACCACCACCGGAAGCGGTTCGTAGTCGACGCGCACCTTTTCCGCCGCATCGACGGCGAGCGCCACGGATGTGGCGACCACCGCCGCGACCGGTTCGCCCTGAAACCGCACGCGATCCGGCGCCATGCAATAGTCGATCACCTGATCCGCCGGCGGCGGTGCGATCTGCATGAAACGGTTGGTCAGCGTCGCGACTTCGGCACCGGTCAGGGTGCAGATAACCCCCTCGCTGGCCTCGGCCGCGCTGACATCGACCGAACGAATGCGCGCGTGAGCATAAGGCGAGCGGACCAGCCGCACATGCAGCGCACGTCCGCCTTCATCATCGACGAAACGGCCCCGGCCGCGAACCAGCCGATTGTCTTCCTTTCGGCGAAATGGAGCGTTCATCGGGCCGATCCTGTCGATTTGCCGAACAGGCCGCGCAACGAGGATGTGCCGCGCGAGACCAGCGAGGGCGCCGCCGGCTCGGCTTCACCGCCAAGTTCCATGCGCACCGCCTGCACCAACGATTTGATCTGTCGCTTCGCCAGCGGCAGAAGGATGCCTTGTGCCAGCGACGCCAGCGTTCCGCTCACCACGCTCTGCGTCACCCAGACGACGCGCGCGCCCGCTTCTTTCGGCGCGACAGTGAACGTCATGCGGGAATCCATCATGCCTAGCGCATGACGCCCCTTGATCACATAGACGGCCCGCGACGGCGCCTCGCTCTCGACCAGTTCGGCGTCCACATCGGCGCGGCCGCGAATTTGCGGAACGCCAACCTCCAATGTCACGGTGAAATGACGCTGGTCCTTGACATCGAGTCCCTTGAAATACGGGAGCACGGGCGCGAATTTTTCCGGCGTCGTGATGAAGGCAAAGGTCTCATCCGCCGACGCCGCGGTATCGAATTCACCGTCGAGATCGACGTTCATGACCTGCGCTCCTTGATGACGACGGCGGCCGAGCGGACGGCCTCGATGATCGGCAGATAGCCGGTGCAGCGACACACATTCCCGCCCAGACCCTTGCGGATTGCCTTGTCGTCGGGATCCGGATTCTGTTCGAGCAGACCGGTGGCCGCCATCAGAAAGCCCGGCGTGCAAAAGCCGCACTGCAAGGCGTGCTTGTCGGCAAAGCACTGCTGCAGAACATTGAGCGTGTCGCCGCTTTCCAGGGATTCCACCGTGTTCACCGACCAGCCGTCGGCCTGAACCGCCAGCAGCGTGCACGATTTCGCCGGACGGCCGTTCACCAGAACGGTGCAGGCGCCGCAATAGCTGGTGTCGCAACCAATATGCGTGCCGGTCTGACCGGCAACCTCACGGATGAATTCAACCAGCAGCATGCGCGGCTCGACATCGGCACGCACGATGCTGCCATTGAGCGTGATCGACACCGGGATTTTCATGGTCTCAGCCATAGTATTGATGCGTCTCCCCAGCAGGCGCTCCCGTACGGCGCGCCTCGACGACATTGAAGGCCCTTGTCACGAGGCCGGCGGCGAGCGAGCGCTTGTAGGTTTCGCTGCCTTTCGCATCGTCGATCGGCTCGACGAAAGCGGAAGCCGCGGCGGCGATGTCAGCGATCAAGGCCGGCGTCACGGTTTTCCCGCAAGCCATGTCGCTTGCGGCATCGAACGCCAGCGGGGTCAAACCGAGGCAGCCGAAGCCGAGCCGTAGCGCGGCGATACGGTCACCGTCATAGTTGATTTGCAGTGCGACGCTGGCGGTCGGATAGGCCGGCGCGGCGCGCTTGAACGCGACGAAGGCGCCGATCCCGTCGAGCGCGGCGCGCTCCACCGCGATGCGTGTGATCAACTCACCGGCTGCGAGGTCGGGTGTGTAGGCGTCGCGCAGCAAATCCCGCACGCGCAGCGCGCGCGTTCCGCCCGGACCTTCGATCAGAACGGCGGCATCGAGCGCCACCAGCAATGCGGGCCAGCAACTGCACGGGTCGGCTTCCGCCAGAGACCCGCCAATCGTCCCCATATTGCGCACCTGCGCGTCGGCGATCCCCAGCGCACAATCGGAGATGATGGGACACAGGTTTTGCGCGCGGAATTCGTTGCCGATATCGGCATGACGCGCGAGCGCGCCAATCTCGATCACATCGTCATCGACGACGATATCGCGCGCATCATCAATGCCGCCGAGATCGACGATCAGTTCCGGCCGCAGGAGCCGCAGCTTCATCATCGGGATCAGGGTCTGGCCGCCGGCCAGCACCTTCGCTCCGTCGCCGCCCTGCAACAGCGCGGCGGACGCTTCCGCGAAGCTGGCGGCTTTCACATAGTCAAATCGGGAGGGATACATGATTCATGCTTCGTATTGATCAAACGGCCGCACGCCGGACATCGACGACCGGAACGAGGCTTCGATCTTCCGGAAGGGCGAGCGTGTCGATATCGGGATCGCGATAGGCGTGCAGTGACTCGACCTGATAGGCGAGATCCTCACGGAACAGGTCGCCGACGACGCCCTGGATCAAGCGCGGCAAACCGAACTTCATGCCGCTGATCGACGACGCCGACAGGCCCATGCTCAACGTCGCGCCGTAAGTGAAGTTATGGATGCGCGCGAGAACCGGCGCTTCGCCCGGCGTCTTCTCCGTGAACTGGTATCCCGGCCCGAGATAAGGCGCAGCGCCGAGATAAGGGTCTTCCTCGCCCGGCGCCGGCGTGAACACATCGTTCCAGAGCGCGATGGAGGGCGCCAGCGCGGCCAGCTCCGGCCGCGTTGCCGGATTGCTCGAAATCCCCGTGCCGCAAATCAGGAAATCGAACCGCATCGGCCCCTTCGCGGTCTCGACAACCACATCATCGCCGTCGAGCCGCGCGCTGAGCCAGCCGGCTCCGGTTTCGATGCTGAATTGCGGAAAGTTGACACAGCGCCACAACGTATCCTGCGGCGGCGGCTGACTCATGCCGGTGATGTAACGCATGAAGCGCCAGCGTGCTTCGTTGGGCAACGTCCAGTAGTGGCCCAGAAACCCCGAGGTCTCCATCCACTTATGGACGTTGATGCGCGGGAATACGGGCTTGCGCAGGCAGAGCGTCACCTTCGCTGCGCCGTGCTCCAGCGCCGTCGCCGCATTATCGAAAGCGGATGCGCCATTGCCGAGCACGCCGATGCGCTGTCCGGCCAGAGCGGCAAAATCGATCTCTTCCCCCGAATGGGCGTAGCGATTCTTGGGAAGCGCCTCGGAAATGATTTTCGGGACGGTCCATTCGCCGGAGCCATCGAGCCCGGTGCACAGGATCACCTTACGGGCCAGCAGATGCGCGCCATCCGCCGTCTGTACGCGCACCCGGTCACCATCGCCGGCAAAGCCGGTGACGCTCACGCCGTTGCGAACCGGCAGCTCGAGCACCCGGCGATACCAGTCGAGGTAATCCTGCCATTGCTCGCGCGGCATCCGCACCAGCCGCTGCCAGGCGTCCGCGCCCCATTGCGCCTCGTACCAGGCTTGCGGCGTCAGCGAGGGATTACCGAAATCGAGGCCGCTGACCATTTTCGGCGTACGTAGCGTGATCATCCGCGCGAAGGTCTTCCACGGCCCTTCGCGGCCCGGCGCGTTACGGTCCAGCACGAGGATGTTGCTGACGTTCTCGCGGATCAGGCCATAAGCCGCCGCAAGACCGCTCTGTCCGCCGCCGACGATGATCACGTCATAAACGTGCTCTCCGGCCGCCGCTGCCGGCCGCATCCACGCCCGCGACGGAAACGACAGGAACTGCCGCTCGCGGACGATGCGCTGCTCCAGCGCGACGAGATCGGATGCCGTCATCGCGGCGCCTCCTGTAACGCTGACCGGCTCTCGGCGGATCGCCCAACGATCGCCGCCAACAGGCTCTGCTTGTCCGCCGGATGCTCCGGAAATTCCGCAACCGCCTGCTGGTCGCGCAACACGATGATCCGGTCCGACAAACCAATCAGTTCATCCGTATCCGACGACACCAGCAGGATCGCCCTGTTGTCGCGCACCACATTGCCGAGCAGACGATAGATTTCCGCCTTGGCGCCAACATCGACCGCCTTGGTTGGATCGTTCATCACGTAAACAGTCGCACCGCGCGCCAGCCATTTGGCGATGACCACCTTCTGGCGATTGCCTCCGGACAGCGAACGCACCGGCGCATCCGGGTTGGCCGGGCGGATATCCAGTTCCTTGATAAGGTCCATCACGGCAGCGCGCAGCGCACGGCGCCGCACGACGCCAGCCGACCTGAACCGTTTGAGATTCGGCAGCAGGATATTATCGGCGATGGAAAAATTCGGAATGAGACCTTCCGCCATCGCATCACCGGGGATCAGACAGACACCGGCATCAATGAAGGCGCGGATCGACGCGCGCGACAGATCGCGCCCATCGACCGACAGCGCCGTTCCGGAAAACCGCCGCAGACCGGTCAATTCGGCCAGCGTGCGATCGACCATCGCCCCCACATAGGTCGGGATGCCGACGATCTCGCCGCGACGCAGGCTTATGTCATCGAAGCCGGCGCCGTCAGCCGATCGGATCATCTTTTGTGCCGTCAGCACCGGCGCGCCGCGCGGCACATCCGCTTTCTGATAACCGTGGGCCAGTTCGCGACCGACGATCATCGCGACCACGCCCGCATAATCGACAGCGGCCCGCGGCAAGGAATCGATCTTGCGCCCGTTGCGCAGCACCGTCACCCGATCGGAGATCGCCAGAACTTCATCCAGATTGTGCGCGATCAGAACAATTGCCGCGCCCTGCGCTTTCATCCGCCGGACGTGACGGAACAGCTCATCGCGCTCCTCGGCACCGAGCGACGCGGTCGGCTCGTCCAGAATCAGAAGCTTGGCATCACCGTCGAGCGCGCGGGCGATCTCGACAAGCTGCCGTTCCGCCACCGTCAGATCGCGGACCCAGACGCCGGCCTTGCCCTGCATTCCGAATGACCGCAGCCGTTCCGCGGCCGCCCGCTGCATGCTGCGCCGGTCGACGAGACCGAACCACCGCTTGGGCCGACCGAGAAAGATGTTCTCCGCGACCGTCAGCGTGTCCACGAGCTGGAACTGCTGATGGACGATGGCGATACCCTGCGCCTTCGCTTGATGCGGGCTGCCGAGTTCGACCGGCTTGCCGTCGATCAGGATGCGGCCGCTGTCGGGTCGTTCTTCGCCCGCCAGCAGCCGCATCAGGGTCGATTTGCCGGCGCCGTTCTCGCCGACGATGGCATGTACCTCTCCGCGCCGAATCTCCACCGAGACATCGGACAGCGCCTGGATCGGCCCGTAACTTCGGCTCAATCCGTGCGCCGACAGGAACACATCCTGCCCCGACGATGTCATGGTCTGCGGAGAGGTCATCGGCGCTTACTTCTTCACACCGAGCCGTTCGCGCAGCGGCGGCGGGATCAAATCGAACGCATCGGCCTGCCCGACCATGCGATACTGGAAGGTGACGAACGGCTCCGGCTCTTTCTTGTTCTGCAGATAGTCGGCAACGGTCAGCGCCGCCGTGCGGCCCCAGCCGATGGGATCGAGCAGCACGGTCGCCGCCATCTCGCCTTTGTGGACGGCCGCCAGCGCCGGCGGCGAACCGTTGAGGCCGATCACTGCCACCTGCCCTGTCTTGCCAGCCGCTTTCACCGCTTGCGCCGCGCCGAGCGCCAGATCATCGTTCGAGGCGTAGATCGCCACGAGATCGGGATTCGCGATCAAGGCGTCTTCGCTCAGTTTCAAACCGTTCTCGCGGGTCTGCGTCGAGTTCTGAGCGAACGTCACCTTGTATCCGGCCGGCTCGATGACGCTGCGGAACGCCTTGTCCTGCTCGACCATCACCAGCGCGCCGGCCGGTCCGAGCAGCATCGCGACCTTGCCCGGCTTGGTGTTCTTCACCACCCACTCGCCCTTGGACTTGCCGATCTCGTCGAAGTGAATGCCGACGAACGTCTTCCAGATGTTGCCGAAACGCTTGTCCAGCGTGCGGGCGACCATGAAGATCGGAATGCCGGCGTCATGCGCGCGCTTGACCGCCGAGGCCGGGCCTTCGGTGTCGAGCGGCGACATCAGGATCGCATCGACCTTCTTGGCCGCGAGATCGTTGATGTTGTTGATCTGCTCGTTGACGTCCGCATTGGCCGACAGCAGCGTCGCCTCGATGCCACGCTGCTTGAATGTCTCCACGGCGGACTTGCCGAGCAGCACATAGAACGGATTCTGCGCCTCCGGCAGCGAGATGCCGACGGTGTAGGTCTTGGTCTGGGCAACAGCGTTGCCGGACATCAGCGCGAGAAGCGCCGCCGAGAAAAGGAACGCCAGCTTTTTCGACATGAAATTCTCCCCTGCCTTCGGATCGTGATGATGATCGTCTATTTTCGTCTGCGAAGAGCTTCGAGCGAGGCGGCCAGAACGAGGATTCCGCCGATCGCCACGCCTTTCCAATGCGGATGGACGCCGACGATGTTCAGGCCGTTCCCGAGCGCCGTCAGAAGCAGGATGCCGACCATCGACCGCCAGAGACGGCCCTCGCCGCCCGCGAGCGACGCGCCACCGAGAACCACGGCGGCGATGGCCTCGAGTTCATAAAGAAAGCCGGCGGTCGGCTCGCCACCGCCGGTCCGCGCGCAAAGCATCAGGCCGGCAATAGCCGTCACCGCGCCCGCCAACGCGTAGGTGACGAAGCGGATGAATTTGACATTGATGCCGGAGAGTTCGGCGGCCTGCGCGTTTCCGCCGGCGGCGTAGAGCGACACGCCGAACGTCGTGAACCGCAGAACGACAGCGAACACGGCGAAGACGGTGAGCGCGATCACGAACAGGAGCGGCACGCCGAGGACACGCGATGTCCCGAGATCGGTGAACCAGGTGGGGAAATTGTACATCGCGCTGCCGCCCGCGAGAATCAGCGCAAGGCCGCGCGCGATATTCAGCGCGCCGAGCGTGACGATCAAAGGCGACACGCCGCAATAACCGACGAAGAAGCCGTTGGCGGCACCCACCAGCATCCCCATCGCGACGCCCGCGAGCAACGCGATCGCGACGCTGTCGGTGTACTCGATGGCCAGGGACGCAGCCACGCCGCTCAACGCCACCACCGCGCCAGCCGACAGGTCGAAGCCGCCGGTGAAGATCACCAGACTGGCCGCAACGGTCACCACCATCATGATGGAGACCTGATTCATGATGTTGAGCAGATTGGCCGACGACAGATAGCGGGAATCAATCGACCAGAACGTCAGGACCATCACCGCGAAGACGGCGGGGACAATCAACGGACCAATATTCGAGGCGAGCGTCGTCGGAAGGCGCATGAACTCTCTTTGGCGTCAGCGTGATCATCGTGCGGTACGAAAATCATAGCGATTCCAAAGATGTTAGAATGAGGCTATTTCGGGAAACTTGTTGCGATTTTCGCAACAAGTGAGTGGTCGCATTGGCACCGGCGACGCGCTTTGCCCGCCGCCGATTCAGACGATTTCGTCCGCCGGCGAAATCCCGTTCCGGCGATCCCGGCGCGCGGCGTCCGCGACGAAGTCCCGCGGCACTGCCGCCAACAGGCTCTCGGTGTAGGGATGTTGCGGATGGTCGAAAACGTCGGCCGTCGGCCCCGCTTCCACAAACTCGCCCTTGTGCATCACGAACACGCGGTCGCAGAGATAGCGGACCACGGCGAGGTCGTGGGAGATCAGAACCATCGAAAAGCTGCGCTCGCTGCGCAAGCGCAGCAGCAGGTTCAGAAGCTGCGCCTGCACCGACACGTCGAGGCCCGACACGATCTCGTCCGCGACCAGAATTTCCGGCGCCCGGCACAAGGCCCGCGCGATGTTCACCCGTTGCTTTTGCCCGCCGGACAGTTCGCTGGGAAAGCGCAACGCCGCATCCGACGGCAACCCGACCTCGTGCAGCAACGCCTCGGCTTTCGCCAGGCGGTCGCGCCACGTCGCCTGTCCCGCTGCCTCCATGGCTTGCGTGATGATGCTGGCGACGGACCGGCGCGGATTGAGCGCCGATTGTGGATCTTGAAACACCATTTGGATATGCGCGCGCTGATGCTGGCGCGACACCTTGTCACCGCCGGTGACATCGCGGCCGGCGAGAACGAGCTTGCCTTCGGTTGCCGTTTCCAGCCCGCACAGAAGACGCGCGACGGTGCTTTTGCCCGAGCCGCTTTCACCGACAATGCCGACAAACTCGTTCTGCTGGAGCGTGAAGTTGATGTTCCTGACGGCTTGAAAATTCGTGCGCCGGAAGATTCCGGACGTCATGGAAAACGTCTTTGATACTGATTCGACCGTCAGCAGCGAGGCGCCATAGGGTTTCTTGTCGATCGCCTGCCGCAGTGGCGGATCGATCCGCGCCGTCAGATCGCTGCGAATGCAGGCGACGTCATGCCCCTCGCCGACGCTGACCGCCCGCGGCGTCTTTTCGCGACACGCATCGATCACATTCGGACAGCGCGGGCCGAACAAGCATCCGGCGATGCTGCCGAGCGCACTGATCCCCGGCATGCGATCCGGAAGCGAATACAGCCCGATCCGCGAGGCGTGAACGGAGGGATTGGACAGTTGCAAGCATCGCGTATAGGGGTGCGCCGCATCGGCAAAAATCTCTTTCGCCGGCCCGTATTCCGCGAGACGGCCGGCATACAGAACCAGGACCTGATCCGAGATGTCCGCGGCCAGCCGCAAGTCGTGCGTGATGAAGATTACGCTGGTGCCTTCACTCCGTTGCAGATCGCGGATCAGTTCGACGATCCGCGATTGCGTCGTGACATCGAGCGCGGTGGTCGGCTCATCCGCGATCAGGAGCTTCGGCCGGCTCGCGAAGGCCATGGCAATCAACACGCGTTGACACATGCCGCCGGACAACTGGTGCGCATATTTGCCGAGGATGTCCGCGGGACGCGGCAGCCGCACCGCATTGAGCATATCCAGTGCGTAATCCCGGCGCGCGCGTTTCGCGCCGATCCCCAAACGCGCGAGATGCTCGTCGATCTGGGCGCCGATGGTGAGAACGGGGTTGAGCCCCGACAGCGGCTCCTGCGGCACGAACGCGATATCGCGCCCAAGCAGCATGCGCCGCTGCTCCGCGGGCATCCCGATCAGATCCTGTCCCAGAAAGGACAGGCCGCCAGTCACCGAGAACCCTTGCGGCAGAATTTGCGCGATCGCCCGTCCGATCATCGATTTTCCAGCGCCGGACTCGCCGACCACGCCGAGAACGGAGCCCCGTTGCAGGGTAAAGCCAAGCCCGCTCACCACGGGAATGCGCGCCGTCCCGATCCGCGCGCTGACCTCGAGATTGTCGACCGCGAGAATGCTCATGGCGCTATGTCCGCCCGCGCGCGATCAAACGTACATCCAGCGTGCGGCGCAAACCGTCGCCAAGGATGTTGAAGCCGAGAACGGCCAGGAAGATCGCGAAGATCGGCAGAAACAGATTCCACGGCGCCTCATAGATCGTCTGCCGCGCATCGGCCACCATCTGTCCCCAGGCCGGCGTGTTGGCGCTGACGCTCATGCCGACGAAGGACAGGATCGCCTCGACGATCACCGCGATGCCCATCTCCATACTCAGCAGTGTGATGAGCAGCGGGAGCGTGGCCGGTACGATTTCCTTGACGATCACGCGGGGGTGCGAAAACCCCATCAGTTGCGCGGCGGCGATATAATCCTTGCGGCGGACCACCAGCACCTCGCTGCGGATCACGCGGCAGAACCGCGTCCAGTCGACGGCAACGATCGCAAAAATGACATTGCGCAGACCGACGCCGAGTCCGACCATCAGGATCAGCGAGAGGATAACCGGCGGAAACGACATCCAGACATCGACCGCCCGCCCGATCAGCGCATCGATCCGTCCGCCGAAATAGCCGGCGATATAGGCAAGCACCGCGCCGACGATCATCGCGCCGAGCGAGGCCAGAACCGCCACGGTCATCGCCACGCGGGCGCCGAAAATCAGACGCGACAGCACGTCCCGGCCAAGACTATCGGTCCCGAGCAGAAACGACGGGTCACCGCCTTCGGACCAGGCCGGCGGCAGCAGGATCGACACGAGATTCTGCTCGTTGGGGTCGTGCGGCGCGATCAGCGGCGCGAAAATGGCGCAGACAACCAGAATGCCGACAATCGTCAGGCCAATCAGCACGCGGCTCGAGCGGAAGACGGAGCGCAACACTACTGTGCCCTCAGCTTCGGATTGAGCACGAGATAAAGCGTATCGACAACCGTGTTGATCACGAGAACCACCACGCAATAGGCGAGACCGACGGCCTGGATGATGGGCAGATCGGCGTTGCGGACCGCGTCGACCATCACGCTGCCGAGGCCCGGATACGAGAAGATCACCTCCACCAGCAGCGTCCCGCCGAACAGGAAACCGAATTGCACGCCCATCAGGCTCAAGGTCGGAAGGATGGCGTTCTTGAGCGCGTGCCCCAGAAGAATGCGCGTCTCGGTCACGCCGCGCAAACGCGCCAGATGGATATAGTCATCCTGATAGACGTCGATCAGGCTGGATCGCAAAACGCGCATGATCGCCGGCGAGAATGCGATGCCCAGCGCGAAGCAGGGCAGAACCATGTGTTTCAACGCATTCCAGAAAATCGCGAACTGCCCCGAGAACAGGGCATTCAGCAGCAGAAAGTTGCTACCTTCGGGCAGCCGCAGATCGGCATCAAGCCGTCCGGTGAACGGCAACACGTTCAATGCGACGCCGAAGATCAGAATGAAAAACAACGCCCACAGGAATTCGGGAATGGACAACAGAACGATGGTGACAAGATCGATGGCCGGCTCGGCATAGGAGCCGCGCGACGCGAACAGCAGCAACCCGCCGCCGATGCCGAACACGGTGGCGATCAGCATCGAGAGGAATGCGAGTTCGATGGTCGCCGGCAGGGCGTCGGCAATCAGGCCCCACACGCTTCGCTTGAAATGAATCGACGTGCCGAGATCGCCCTGCAGCAGCTTCACCAGCCAGATTGCGTATTGATCCCACAACGGCTGATCCATGCCCATCTCGCGACGATGCGCCTCGATCTCCGCGATCGTCGCCGTGGGCGGCATCGACATCGCCGCGGGGTCGACCGGCAGCACATGCAGCACGAGAAACAGCAGCACCGACACGACCAGCAGGATGAAGATCGAGGCGATGAGGCGCCGGCCGATCAGTGGCACGATCGTTGTCAACATGAGTGCCAACGCGCGCGGACCGGCCGCGCCGCCTCCTCCTCACCCTGCCGTATTCCGGAGCGCGAACGATGCCGATCCCGCTCCGGCACCGGCGTTCAGGACCAGCGCATCGAGTTCGCCAGCACCCACCCGTTCCCATATTTGAGGTAGGCGAGTTTCTTTTTCCGGACCAGCGTCTGGACCGACTGCAGCAACGGAATGGTGGCGCCCTGCTCCACCGCGTCCTTCGCCAGAGCCTTCCAGCCCTCGATGCGCGCCTTGTTGTCCGTCGCCGCCATCAGGCGCGTGATCTCGCCGCCGATGGCCGGGTCTTTCCACGCCGACATCGGCAGCTTCGGATTGAGGAGATACCCGCAATAGATTTCCGGATCGCCCGAGGCATTGTCCCAGGAATAAAGCGTCGCCTCGGGAAGCTTGCCGGCACGATTAAGCTCGAAATATTTCGCGTATTCGATCGTTTCCAGCTCGGCTTCGATGCCAACCTTCTTCCACATTTGCTGGATCGCGCGCGCCATGTCGTAGTCGCTCGGGAAATGCCCGTTGGTCGAGGCGAACTTGATCCGCGCAGGCTTTGCTGTGCTGAAGCCGGATTGCGCCAGCAACTTCTTCGACAGTTCCGGATCGTAGGCGAACTTGTAACTGTCGAGGTAGCCGGCAGAGCCGGGGCTGACCGGAATCGACAGCGGCACGGCGCTGCCCGCATAGAATGCTTTCGAGAGCGCGGCCTTGTCGATCGCATGGTGCGCGGCGAGGCGAACATTGCGGTCCGAGAAGCCTTCGTCGTTACGAACCTGCAACAGCACGACACGGGTGATCGGGTTGATCTCGGCGGCGAGGCTTTGCTCGCGCTGCAGGCGCGCGATATCCCGCACCGGCACGTTGATGGTCAAATCGATCTGGCCCGACTGGATCGCGGCGACCCGCGCCGAAGGATCCTTGAGGATCTCGAAGATCACCCGCCGGACCGCCGGCTTCGGCCCCCAATACTTCTCATTCCGCTCCAGCACGATCCGCGAATTCAACTGATATTCGACCAATTGATACGGGCCGGTGCCGACCGGCTTTTCACGGAATTTCTCGACCCCGACGGATTCCATGTATTTCTTGGGAACGATGTAGCTGCCGAGAAAGCCGAGCCATGTCGGCGCCGTCGGCGCGGGAGACGAGAACTTCATCACCGCCTTGGTCGGCGATTGAACCTCGATGTCGCTGACCTTGCCGAATGACGATTTGGTATCGACGGCATGACCCGCCTTGATCCGTTCGAAGAACGTGTAGCGGAAGTCGTCCGCCGTCATCCGGTCGCCGTTGTGGAAAGAGACGTCGTCGCGCAATTCGACGGATAGGCTGAGGCCGTCCGGCGCCATGTCCCACTTGGTGATCAGCTTCGGGATCAGATGCAGCGCCGGATCCTGGTCGAGCGGCTGGTCGAACACCAGCTTGAACAGCGGTTGCGAATCCGGACTGAACCGCTGGTTCGGATCCCACGAAGGCACGTCGCTCGGCCAGCCGATCACCGCCGAATCCTGGCCCTGAGCAAGGGCCGGCGAGTTCAACGAAATGAGCGGGCCGCCCGCGCAGAGCGCGGCGAGTCCTGTCATGATCAGCCGCCGGTCGTGATCGACACCATCCGCGCATGGGACAGTGATGTTCCGAGGATCTTTCAAACGCATGGCTCAGTCCCACCCTGGATTGCGATGTGCTCTTGCGATGTGCTTGCGGTCTCGACGCAACGACGCTCCCGTGCGCCTGTACTGAATCACCTCATCTTGAACCAACGGACGCACGGCGCCAGCAAATTATGACACCACGGACAACTTGACATCGACATTTCCGCGCGTGGCGTTGGAGTACGGACACCGCGCATGTGCGCCGTTCACGATCTCCTCGCCGACCGCGCGGTCGATACCGGGGAGGTTGACCCGCAGTTCGACTGTCAGCGCATAGCCGACGGCGACCGGGCCGATCCCGACCTTGGCGGTGACACTCGCGTTGTCCGGCAGGGCAATTTTGCTGGTACGCGCGACAAGCTTGACCGCGCCCAGAAAGCAGGCCGCGTAGCCGGCTGCGAACAGTTGCTCGGGATTTGTCCCGCTGCCGCCTCCGCCGCCCAGAGCTTTCGGGACCGAAAGCATGACGTCGAGCGTGCCATCGCTGGTGGCGGCCCGTCCCTCCCGGCCGCCCGTGGCGGTGGCCTCGGTCTCGTAGAGAACCTTGTCTGGCGTCATCCGATCGCTCCATCTCTCAGCGGCTATTTGCGATGACGTGCGAGCAAAGCCCGAAAATCCGCTTTCGCGCGCTCCGGTGCCAAAGCAAAGCTCGGACCGCGACTCGGCTCCGTGCCGTTCAGTCGATGCAACTGCACCCACATCTCCGCAGATTTCAAAGCGACCGCCGCACAGTTGATCACCGGCGCATGGCCGATCTTGAAGCCACGTTCGCCGCATACCAGCAAACCGGGAAGAACGCCGGCGGGAACGATCACGTCCGCGCCCGCATCGACGAGCGGCTGCGCGCAGGTCTTGAAATCCCGCAGCATTCGCTCCTTTGCCGCCTGATCGCCGGCAAACGCCGCGCCGAAATCCTCCGGCTGACAGCCGATGCAGACAACCTTCACGATGCGCGAGCCGATGCCGTATCGGTCCGCCTGCTCGTAGTGCCAAACTTCAAAAGCGGAATCGAGCGTCACCAGACCGAGACGCCGGCCCAGTTGCGACGCCGCGAGCAGCGTCGCCTCGCCGGTCCCAATCACCGGAATCCGAAGCGCGGACCTCAGCTCATACACACCCGGATCCTGGAAGTGCCCCATCACGAAGGCATCGTAACCGTCGTCCTCGGCCTGCAGACCGTAATCGACGGCTTGAACCGAACAGCGAAATTCCGCGAGCCGGCCGAAATCGCGATCATGGGGCGACAACCCGTTGACGTGAACGGACGTGCCGGGCGCGGCGATATCGTTCAGATATTTGCTGAGGGACTGGAGATAAGGAGCATTGGCAACAACATCGACAAAGCTTTGCCAAAAGATGCGCATGTTGGCTTTATCCCTCGCGCCCCGTTTTTAACTGCAATTCTGGGCATACTTCCGGCGGGCTGTCGATGCTCAGATGCGATTGGTTCTTTGCGCTGCACGCAACAGGCGAGAACGCAAGGTCGAACGTCACAACTCTGTCCGCTTCGCAAGACCGTTGCAATGTCTTTGCAGACGGATGGTATTGTGTTGACTGCGCGGCACGGCGCTACTTTGGCCCGGTGAGGCGCATCGGTCGTCGCTTTCGACCGGCTCAACGGATGCGGGCTTTGCAGCAGCCTGCCGGATGCGCTTCACTGGCGTCACCTTTCAGCATGCGGACCAGCCACCGTGCCAACCACGACCGAACCTCCAAAGATCGAACACGCTTTTGTCGAAACGCCGTTCGGCCGGATCCACGCCGCGATCTGCGGGCAAGGGTTTCCGTTGCTGCTGTTGCATCAGACGCCGCGGTCCTGGCGGGAATTCGAATATGTCATCCCCCTGCTGGCCGGCCACTTCCGGACGATCTCCATCGATACGCTCGGTTTCGGGGAATCCGACCCGATCGATCGCGACAAGGCGTCGATCGAGGTGTGGGCGCAAGCGTCTCTCGCCTGTCTCAATGCGCTCGGCATTCGCGACTTCGCGGTGGCCGGGCATCATACCGGCGCGGTGATCGCGGTCGAGATCGCCGCCCTGTCGCCGCGCCAGGTTCGCGCGCTGGTTCTCTCGGGCTGCCCGATGGTGGATGCGGTACGGCGCGCCAGACCGCATGTGAAAGGCGGCATCGACGATGTCGACCCGCGGCCCGACGGAGGGCATCTGGTCGATCTCTGGACCCGCCGTCAGCCGTTCTATCCGGAAGGCGACACGCTTCTCCTGCAACGGTTCGTAATGGATGCCTTGCATGCCGGCCCGATGGCTGCGGCAGGCCATCATGTTGTCGGTCACTACCGGATGGAGGATCGGCTTCCCGCGATCCAAAGCCCCACCTTGATCATCGATCCGGTGAAAGACCCGCACGTTCATCCGGCCGCAGCGAAACTCGCGCGCGCCATCGCCAACAGCAGCATCCGCCCGGTCGCGGAGGGCATGGTGCCGCTCCCCGAGCAACTCCCCGGCGAATTCGCGGCCCCTATCATCGATTTCGTCCGGCCGCTGGTTGCCCGGTAAATCACGACGTCCATCACACGCGAGACACGCTATGAACGGCAATACGCACGGCAACAACACCAACGGCAGCAAGCACAAGCTTCGCATCTGGGCGCAAGGCGCCACCCACCCGACACATCATCAGAGTTATCTGGCGTCGCTGCTGCCGCATATGCAGTCTTGCCTGGATCCGGACTTCGAGCTGACCTTTCACACGATCACACCGCCGGTGACGACTGTGCACGCGCTGTCGGAATTCCGCTTTTCGCGCGAGGTCATCCGCGGCGCGATCGAGGCGGAAAAAACCGGCTGCGACGTCTTCTTCATGAATCATTTTCAGGATGTCGGCCTCTATGAAGCACGCGCGTCCGTCGCGATCCCGGTGCTCGGCCTCGGGGAAACGACGCTGCTGCACAGTTGCACCATCGGGCGGAAACTGGGGTTGCTGGCGATCAATCCCGGTTTCATCGCCGGTCATCTCGACCAGGTGACACGCTACGGGTTGCAGCAGCGCGTCGCCGGGATTCGCGCCATCGACGCGAATATCCGCGACTACATGGAGGCGTTCGCATCGCCCGACAAGAAAGCGGCCCTCGCCGAGGTTTTCCAGCGCGAATGCCATCGTCTTCTCGATGCCGGCGCCGATGTGATCGTTCCGACCGGCGGCATCCCGATGATGCTGTTTGCCGGCGAAGCCGGCGCCAACATCGACGGCGCGCCGATCGTCAATGGCGTGACCATCCTCGTGAAAGCCGCGGAGATGGCGGTCAAGCTGCGAAAGCTCGGCGGCATCGGCACAAGCAGGATCGCGCAATCCGGGTTCGCTTTACCGTCGGCGCAAACGCTCGAGGAATTCCTCCAGCACGGCTGAGGTCTGCATCGGCCGGCACGCATCATCGCGCATGCGACGACAGGCTCGTCCGGAGATAGGCCGGCCGTCGATTCAGGTGGCTGATCCAATCCGGAAGAATGGCGCGCCCGAAGAGATTCGAACTCCTGACCCCCAGATTCGTAGTCTGGCAGACTATGTGCTCACAAGAGTTGGTAAGCAATCACACTTGTTGTTTTCATTGAATGAATTCACTTGACCCTCAGTCTTTTGTGGTCAAGAAATATCACAATTCACCGAGCTCCTGCTTACCAGATGCTTACCAGCAAATTTTAGAATGCGCCTTACCCGCAAGGCGATCGCCACCCTCACATTGCCCAAAGACAAGCCGTATCTCATCGTCTGGGACGACGAGTTGCCCGGCTTCGGCGTGCGGCTTAACCCCACCGGCAAAGTCTGGGTGGTGCAGTACCGGGCGGGCGGAAAATCACGCCGCGAAACTATCGGCCGCGTCGACGCGATTGCTCCGGAGATGGCGCGCGACAATGCCAGAAAGACCTTGGCTCGGGTCCAACTCGGGGCAGATCCCCATGCCGAAAAAGCAGAAGCTGCTGCTCGGCGCGCTGTCACCTTCGATAGGGTCTCTACCCGATATCTTCAAAACGCCCAAGGTCGGCTCAAGCCCCGGTCATTTGAAGAGGTGAACCGCCATCTCACAAAGCACTGGGCTTCCCTCAAGGAACTGCCACTACTCTCCATTAATCGAGCGCTTATTGCAGCGAAGCTCGACGACATTGCCCAGCAAAACGGCCCGATTGCCGCCAACCGTGCCCGGGCTGCTCTATCAGCACTTTATTCTTATGCCCTCGGGATGGGCCTCGCGGATCACAATCCGGTCGTCGGCACTCTCAAATTAGGGGAAGAGATTAAGCGCGACCACGTCCTGTCCGATCACGAAATTGCCGCTGTATGGAAAGCCAGCGGAGACTATGACTATGGGCGCATCATCCGTCTTCTGATGTTAACCGGCCAGCGTCGGGACGAAGTTGGCAGCATGCGGTGGCCAGAGATCGATCTGGAAAAAGCAATCTGGACGCTGCCGGCAGAGAGAACCAAAAACCACCGAGTGCATGAAATCCCTCTGTCCAAGCTGGCGGTGTCGATCTTGGATAGTACGCCTCGCTTTATCGGCCGGGATATCGTCTTTGGATCGGGAAAAGGTGGCTTCTCTGGCTGGTCAAAAGCCAAACGAGAACTAGATCTGGAGTTGCAGCCTCTTCGTCCCCCGATAAAGCCATGGCGGATACATGACCTCCGACGCACCGCGGCCACCGGGATGGCGAACAACGGCGTCTCCCCTCACGTCGTGGAAGCCGTCCTGAATCATGTGTCTGGTACACGCGCCGGCGTTGCAGGAATTTACAACCGCGCTACTTATCGCGAGGAAAAAGCGGCGGCTCTAACACTGTGGTCAAACTATGTCTCAAGAATCGTCACCACCCTCTAACTCCGCGTCGGATCAGTCCCCCAGCGAAAAAACGCCGCCATCCCCGACATCCAGTGCGTCGCCAGTGTCTCCGGTTGATCACCAGCGAATGCCGACCCTTTTTGATCTCACGATACCAGATGAAACCGCAATTCGCGTCATCGATGGGATGTACGATGAAGATGGCAACCTGCCGAACTTTCCCGACCGCGTGTTGACAGACGCAAAAGTTGCCGAAATTGCCCAGCGTTTACGTGCGATTTACAACATCGCATACATCGAGCATTCGCTAGGACCTCGCGAACTCTCAACGGATCTTGATAAATTGCTGAAAGGCATGCTGCGGAGCGATGTCGAATCGATCGAAAAATGGACAAATGCCGCGACATTCGATCCGTTCATGGATCTTTTCCAAGCTGCTGCTGTCGACATCTGGAAAAATAGCAACCGCCAAATCGACTATCGAGACTTCCGCCTAAGAATCGAGGAACCTGGTCCCTCCTCGCTTCGCGTTTTGAAGGGATTAGCCGAACACCTTAGCAAGACCAAAGCTGCCTTTGGGCTGGCGCCACCAACTGTTTTCGCTTTGGCTCTCTGCTTCACGACGGACAAACTGAAGCAGGATATCAATCGGATGTATTATAAATTTTTCCGTCCGCGCAGCGACCGGTTACCCGACAAAACAATCGTGCACTATATCGCCGAAGCTTACCAAGAATGCTTCGGCGTAAAATTCTCGGTGAGCGACACAAACGTCGATTTTCGTAAGGATAAAAGCCGACGTTATCACGACGGGCCACCGATGCGCTTTGCTTGCTCTGTGATTAGGGAGCTAGAACTCCATCAATTTATGGGGCCTTTCGACAAGAAGCGCGCCAAAACACAACCAAACTGGAGGCCTGCCGAGTTCCCGAAGCATCGGTCCTACGACGAAAGCGGCCGCACGGATAACAGTGTCGATTTATCCCATCCTTTTCCGTGGGAAGTACCGAAGGACGCGAATGGAATGAGACCCCGCATCCCAGGCAATAGCTGGGAGATCATGAAAAATCGCATCGGAGACGCTTGGGAAAACAAGTGATCCTCGTGGTGTTCTGCCCGCTAGCTATGTTTTACAAGCCGAACCGCCTTCTCTGCTAGAAGCAAGAAACTCACCCGATCGAAAACATCCCCCGCCAACCATAGGCCCAACAGGGCCACTACCAGCTTCCCCTCGGTCAACCCAAGCAATTTGCATCGCAGTGATAGCTGCTCGACACACGCACCAAACTCCGAATCCAATCCAAGTAAAGCCGGCTCACGCGACAACTCACCCCGACAAAGGCACACGAGTACTGCCCCAGCACGCGAGACCGCTTCCTTCGGTGAGCACTGCCTAATTAGGGCGTCAACACGCACGCCATCGAATTCGCAGCAGAAAATCATCCTCCAGAACGCGAGCGTATCAGCACCCCAGTCCAATGCTAGGACGCTGCGTGCTTGCGTAAGGGTCCGCGCGACTGCCCTGTCGACGAGGTCAGCTAAACGGAGCAATTCTCCGGGGACGCCATTTCCCATCAGCACGATCAAAGAAATAACGTCAGAAGAGTAACTGGAGCGCGGCAATCGTTCCAGTATCAAAGACGTTGCATCTTGCGTGCCGAGACGGTCGGCGCGCACGACGCGGCTTCTAGACAATATGGCAGACTGTAACGACGCTTCGTTTGTCGCCAATACGATAAATGTCGTTTTGTGCGCTCTATCCTCAAATGGCTTCAAGAACGCGTCCAACGACGTTGACGCTTGCTCAGAATTGGCCAGAACAATAATCCGATGATCAGCGAAAGAGACCTGATTCAAGCCGTCCACGTGACGCAGAACATGCTCATGTGCCTTGATGTGCCTGAGATCAATTGAGATATAACCGAAATTTCCAGATGTTTCGAATTCGAGACATGAGGAGCATCGACAACACGGCTCGTAATCGCCGGGCGCGCGCTCGAGGCAAAGCAAGGCTTTCGCATAAAGCCGTGCCATCGACCTCTTACCCATGCCAGCAGGCCCCACGATAACAAGAGGCCCGTCATGCTTTCCGTCGATAAATCGTTGACGAATCGTGCTCTTCACCTTTTGTCGCCCAATGAGTCCCGCGAATGACCTCGGCGACGGAACGGACGTTTGGCTATCGCGCCTCAGCTCGTGAATTGGGCAAACTCGATCCACCACATCGCGTTTCATGCGCTGTAACCATTCATCACTTCCATCTTCAATGGCGCGGAGTAGTGCCTGAGACAGTCGCACGTGCTCGTCGAGCTCCTCCGGAGCCGTGAATTCTTCGGAAGCCGTGCGCAAGACTTTTACTATGTCCGCCCTGTGGCCCACCCTTTGTCCATAGAAGGCAGCCCGAGCATGTGCTTTGTATGCGCGCGCGAGGCCCTCAAGCGAGATAAGAAACTCTTCAGATGTTTTGACGAGAAGCTCGCTCCTTTTCTCAACAAATGGCCCAGCAAAAGGCACCACCTGCAGAGCCCAACCGACCGCAGAACGGATGCTCTTCCGCCTCTGCTTGCGACTGCTCGAGCGAGTACCGTTATCCACACCTCGATCGACGAGTACGCGGCTCGCGCGACAGAGCTCCTCCGCGAGCTCGTAGGCTGTCCAGCCTCGTCGTGCCTTTATGGCAAACGCACGAACAAGATCGGCCGCAGCACACTCTGCTTTGCCTTCCACAAATCGGTCTAGCGACTGCACCACATAAGAGCGCGCCTCTCGGACTCGCGCGGCACAACTGGGAGCTATGAACTTTCCAGTCGGACCGTCGGTATAAAGCAAAGCTGCACGATCGTATTCGGCGATGAAGGAGCCAAGATCAAGTGACCCGCCCTCAGCTTGGAGATAGCCATCAAAATACGCGATGGCTGGCTCCGACGGCCGCTCCGCACTTTCAATGGGTAAATCATGACATCGTGCGAGAAACTGCAACACTTCACATAGATTCTCTTTCTTCACCACGGTTTCGTCGATAAAGAGCGGCCGGTGCTCATTAGTCCCAGCACGATCAAGCGCCGATCCACGTACGCAAAGGACGGTCGGCATGAGAGGCTCAGCACGAGTCAGCGTGAGTATTCCCGGTCCGAAACCAGTCTTCTCTTTTAAGTCAGCACTCGCGAGATCGATGACACGAATCCCATCAAACAGGCCCGCCGCGCCCCACTCGGATTCCAACGTGCCAGGCTCGCACCCAATGAGCACACCACCGAGCCGTGTGGCGAGCTTTTCTAAGGCGGTCAAGAACTGTCCGCGCAACACACCGGTCCGATATCGATACACGATAAGACCGGTCAGAGCTTTCGGCGGATTGCAGATGAAGTCGATGTCAAGCATCACCACCACACCTGCCAGCTTCGCGCACGCCCTTGGGCTCCAAGCGAGCGCCACCAACTCAGCAGCTTGGTAACCTCGGCCAAATAGGTTTCGGAACCATCGCCATACCGACCAGCTAGACTGATGAGCATCTCGCTGCGAACGGCGACTTCTGCCATCCGGTCGACATGCTCAAACTCCTCCCACCCCGAATAGAGTTGTTTCCAGGCTTTCGCATCGAAAGCAGACAGTGGCTTCATCTCGTTTGCGCAAGCTATAGCAATCTCAGTTCCGCTTACTTGGCCGCTGAATATCAGTCTCGCCCCTTTAATCGGCGAAGGTGATCGCCGATCATTCCGAGAAATACCCAAGACAGCGCGAAGGGTCTGTTGAACTGGAACAGCAGCATCCTCACAAAATCCCGCACAGAGCTCTCGAACCGCACTCCAATGGAACTCGCCACTATCGCGTTCGGGTGCTTCTCTGACGTGGACGATCAGCCCCATAGCTTCTGTCTCCTCGCACCATTTCCTAATGCAAGATGACGCCCGATCCGTATCATCCACCGCATGACATGCGACCAAACGCGCAACAATCGCTCCGCTATCATTTTCCAGCTGCAGGATACTCGCTACTGGCTTATCCGCGGCCAAGGCTGTCAACAGCACTTGGCAACGTGAGCTGGCGACGGCAATGGCGTCAGTTTCCGTCATGTCGCGCGAGGCCGGCGCCTCGACACGTGCCGCAACAGTGAAATATGAACCGTGGTGCTGGATTAGAAAGCTCGCCCGGTTGACAATCTCTCGAACCTCCTCGGGCGTGATGAAACCGTCGTCTTCGGTGGGAGGAAAGATATCCGCGACCGTGGTAGCTGCAGCGATAGTTGCGGGAGGCACGGAAATAGAAGGAACCGCTTTATATTCTGTCCGGCTCAGTACGCCATTGGAACCAGCTCCGGCACTGCACACCGCCTCAAAGAGCGCAAAAGTTAATTTGAGCTTTGCCGGTTCCTCAGAGCCGCGCTCACTCCAAAAGACCAACATGCTCTCGACGAATGTCGCCAATGCCGCTTTGTCAGCGATTTGGTGCCGCTTGGCGAGACTCTGCACAAAGCTCGCCCTCGTCCGATGCATGCCATAACAAAGCGCATCGGCGACAACACGCTGCCCCAGCACCTCGTTATAATAAACCGTAAGGAGAAACAGTCGGACCCACCGTGCCTTAATGGTCTCCTCGTCGGACCAATCGTGCATAGCCCTAACCTGCGCCCAACGATCGCCGCTGGCGAGTGCCAGCATGTAATTCTCGAGATGGTCGCAGATGCTCAGATCAAGAACGTCTTTCACCAGCTGGACATCAATATGGCGTCCATATTCGCTAAGCTGCTGCAGCCCGATAATCATGTCGCGGGGATACGGCTTGGCCGCCGCGACAAGGCTGAGCGCCTCTCGATCGAACGACAGGTTTTTACGGCGCCCTACATACTCTAGTAAATCGAGAGCAACTGCGGAGGAAAATGGCTCAATTCGAATCAGCTGCAAACGAGACCGCAGGGCCGCAGTAAGGCCATGTGGTTCAGTCGTTGCAAAAATGAATACGATTCCGGGCGCGGGCTCCTCGACTGGCTTTAGCAACAGTTGCTGGGTACCTGCAGGGAGATTGTGCGCCTCGTCAAAGAAGATGACCCTAAACCGACAGTCAACCGGCTTTCGGTTCCACCCCTGCAACATGGCGGCGACATACTTTTCTCGCGCTTCAGCGCTGGCGGCATTGATCTCGATCATCACTTCAGCTGCGGGCATTTGGCAGGGCCGACAGGCTCCGCATGGTGAACCCGCTTGATTTGGGTCGTCACAGTTGAGGGCGCGCGCATGGATGCGGGCAAACGATGTCTTGCCGCTGCCGATAGCTCCTGCCAGCAAGAGCGATCGACCGGCTCGCCTTCGTGCAAGACCAGACAACAATCGCACGGCCACGTCTTGGCCGCGCACGTCCTCGAAGGAGTGAGGGCGGTACTCTTCTTCCCAGTTCATGAAAGGTTTCCCTAGGTCGCCCGCTGGGGGGCGCTAATCCTTGCCGCGCTCGGGCTAAATCACCCGAGCGCTACGACTTGATCGACTGCGGCTTGCTTGCCAGCGCGGGTGTTTAGCTCAACCCGGCGAGTTCACCCGCCGCTTGCGAAGCAACAATATGGTGCTGGCTGGCTGACGAACCTGACGGACCTGACGGAGCTGACGATGCTGACGGGTCTGAAAGCGGCACGATTGGCGGGACATTCGGGGCTTCCGCTATCGGTTGAGACCAGCCTTCCTTGACACAGTACACCGCGCCAATCTCTACCTTCCGCTTGGCCCCGAAGGGAGTAGAAGGGTCCGAGAAATGCCAAAGCATTTCTTCCGCAAACTTCTGACGCGAGATACTTACACCAGTCTGCAGATAGAGCTCGTGCAAACCGTCAGCGCGCACGCCCCAGCGCGTCGTGATGGCACGCACCTCTCGACATCCAAGATCCAACTCGCGGAGCCAACGCAGGAGCGCCGAAATCGGTCTCGCGCTGTTCTGGAAGGCCAGCAGTTCTTGGCGCACCGTGATGATAGGACTCGGTTTGAAGGTTTCGACCGACAGCCAGAGAAGTTCGTAGTCGAGCGAAGACACCGTGTGCCAAATGGCCCGGTCGCCGCCCTTATCTTCGTCGCCATTGCGGAACGGCAAGGTGACGAACCGGCGATAGCCGCTATGATCGTCGATAAGTTCCTGCACCGGAGCGTTGGCTGTACCAATCAGGGTCGCACGCTGTCGCACCGTCGAATTTTGCGAGGTCATAATTTGTCGACGATTGATACGTTCAGCCGTGATCAGTGATTTCAAGGCCGGCAACGCTGCCTTCGGCAACTGTTCCATATCATCGATGACGACGACTGGATAGCGATAGATCGTCCCACTCCGCCGGTCAGCGAAATCAGACAGTAGCGTATCGGCACTTGCAAGCTCGCGTAGCGGACCCAAGAATTTGCGCACGAACGTTGTCTTGCCAGAGCCTTGAACGGAGCTGAACAGGATAGGCATGAGGTGATCCTTCCCGGTTCTGCCGGTCGCCTTCTGCTTAACCAGCCAAATGAAATGCTTAAAGATATGCACGCTAAGATGGGCGGGCGCATCGAACAGTGTACCGAGCTTTTCCCACTCAGCTTCACACCGCAGCTGGTCGATTTGAGCTTCCGGCATCAGCAGAGGCGTCATCACCGTATTGAAACGCTCGTGCTCTTTACGACGGCAATACCGACGCAAGGCCGGAGCCAGCTCGCTCGCCTTGTGTTCGTAGCCGCGCGTATGGACGATGCCGAGGATATCGTCGAACACCTCACGGTGGGAGCGTTCAGCTACGCTCAGGTACTTTTGTAGTGTTTGCGGCGAGTCGGCAAAAATCGGGCTCGACTTCGGGCGGAGCCCGCCATCGAACAGGAGCTCCAGATCGAATTCGTCTTCGATCAAGGACACGACAAGTTCATCAGCGGTTGCCACCGCGAGTGGATCTTGCGGTTGCTCGTCCATCGGCAGAATAGATTCGTCAGTCATGTTGGTGGGTTCTTTCGTGAGGTATTTAATTGCATTGGCGGCTGCGCAGCCATGCGATGAGATCCCCAAGGCGCCATCCAAGCCTTCGCTCTCCGAGCCGAATTGGCGCGGGCAGCACCCCGTGGGAATGAAGGCGACGAAAATGGGAAACTGAAACGCCGCAGAAGCACGCGGCTTCGCTGGTGCGAAGAACGCACTGCAGAGCAAGTTCTTCCGGGAGGCGGTCAATGGCCCATGGTCGATCGACATTCATGGGGCGTGTAATTGTCAGGCTTTTTGCCGCGCGAATAAGGGGGTAGCCAATTTCGCTGGGGTATATCGCTCAAATCCACGAACAATATTGGTAAGCTATTGAATTTGCTATGTTTATTGTCGCCGCGACCGCGAAAACATTTTGCATGCACAGCGGCACCGGGATCCACAACGCAGCCCGTTCGGCTTTCGCCCCCCTTCCGCACAAAGCAGACATCGTGTCCCTACCCCTAGGACGCCGGGCTCGGGCATTCCGCTAAGGTGGCAGCGACGGAGACGAAGGCCTCTAGATGTTCGCTTCCGCAATTCTGCCGGAAGAAAAAACATCCAGCGAGCCGAACTGCATTCCAGCCACCAATCGACCAAACAGAAAACTGGCTACCTCTCCTGCGGTGCCCGTTGAGGGCGTCCATCCTGATCAGCATGAGGCGCTACAGCGTCAGCCCCGGCTTCATCTCGAACCCGTGGCAACGCCGAAAGGCGCCTTCATCGCTGCTTGGCGTTGCCAGCAGCGCCATCCATGCATGCTCAGGAAGACTAAATGTTTGAAACTCAAAGGGACAAGCGGAAGCATTCACACCTGCGACTCGCTGTAGTGAATCCAGCCTCGAAGCAGGACCTCTCAATAACAAGCGCCCCCGAAGGTTCAGATCTCACTACTCTCGAGGAAGTGCGTAAACTGAAGCTCTTGGCTGTTGCCGCTTATATCGACTCCTACCGCGAATACACTGCGTCGCTTGTACCAGCAGATCGGTTGGCTGAATTCAAACAGTTCTTGCAGGTAAGTCTTGAGTTCGCGGCCCATTTCACCCGGGAGATTCCCTGTGCGCACCGGCAAGACGCAGTTCTATGGTTTTGCTGGGCCGTCGCGTATCTGACCGAGCCTGGCGTATCCTCGTCGCGGAAAAAGCTGTTGCGTCGCGTAACTGAAGCGATCGATCGATGCGATCAAGAGGCCGAGCTTTGCGATTATCGTTGCGAACCATTAGTCGCTCTTTTGCGGTGGCTCGAATTCATGCGTGGCACACTCGAATCTATGAAGGTCGCGCCTAAGCGGTCAGGGAGACGCACGCGTTCGACGTAGGACAATATGAGGAGAGGCGGCTGAAGTGTTTCCGCCGCCTCTTCAACTCGTCTCCTGCATTGATCATCTCGAACTTGTGCCAGTTTGGACTGTTCTGATTCCGCGCAAAGCGGAACACTATATCCCCTGCCCCTGCCCCGCGGCCCCGCAGAAACCTTATCCATCGAACAATCCCTCCTAATCAGGCCGCTGTTAATAAGCGGCCTGACTGAACTTCCCCTATTTTTTATGCCTACATGCGATCTGTGGTGGCCAGGCTGCGGCTTTCTATATCGAGGATCAATCATGGAGATCCCCGATATGTACGATACTAACGTTTCGACAAACTCCGTTTCGCCTAAGGCATTAGCCCGCGAACAACTTCTTACACAGACCCTGACTGCGCTCGCGAACGCCGGCATCGCCGTCCAGGTGTGTTCACCCCACCACATCAAATATGGTGCTTTAAATTATTATCCAAAGCGCGGGATCATTTGCCGAGACGGCAGCAACGACATCCTGCCTGAACGCGGCCTTTCGGCTTTCATTACCGTCTGCCTAAAAGACACTGCCCACAGTGAAGAGACCATGTCCGCATTCCAGTCCCGACTGAAACTCTAAGAAGCGGCACCACGCAAAACCCGACGGACCGGGTCGCTATTCTTAAAAAAGGGGAGGCACTGCGCCTCCCCTTCGTCATTCTTGGACCTAGTGAACCAGAGCCCGCCTCAGCGGTGGCAGACCCGCCCTAACCGCCAACTCCTCATACGTAGCCAGCATCATGCCGATCAGTCGGTGCAACGCCGACAGCAAACGGACTTTGGCATCGGATTCGTCCATGCCAAACGGAAGAGGAAAATCCATCTTCGCAAGCCTCTTACGGATGGTTCGTGACGTCGCCAGGTGAAGCGCCTCGCACAGCTGGCCAAAATCAGAGACAAAGAGCTTCATCGGATCGGCGCCGAGCTTCGGCACCTCGAACTCCACATCGTCCAAGAAATCCGCGATTTCGTGAAGCGCTGCATGAAGCACGTCTGCACGCCGATCGACATCCGTAACCTTGGCCAGAGTAACTGCTTTCATCAACCGCTCAGCTGCCGATGTCAGCAACACCTCCTTTTCTTTGTCCGGAATACAACGACCAGGCGAACGCCAGTCTTTCTTGAGAGCTATAACGATCGTATCATTCATGAGAGTAACCTTCAGATACAAGTTCTGAAAAAGGAGTCGCGAGCGCAGCAATTCGACGAGGCCCTGCCTGAATCACCATCATGATCCATCAGGTACCTCGCTATGCTTATTCGTGTCGCACGTGCGGCGAATGTTTACTCTTGCCAAAAGGCATCGCCCCAACCGGGATCGAGCCCCCGGGCCTGACGTGTGAAGAGTGCGGGGACAGGGACCTTGACCTCTTCCCCGCACCTTCGACACAAGCGAGACGACGCGAAATGCCCCACGCGACTAAGAACGGATTGGGCCGGCGACTGACACCGCCGAGGCAACTTTATTTTTGTGGCTAGTTGCCCGCGCACGTTCAGGTTCGAGCGCCAACTCCAACAGGCGGCGGAGATTCAAAAGGGGTGTGTACCGAATGTCCTTACCCATGGCGCCCTCGGGATAGCGCCAGGCCATCAAGGGCATTTTTTTGACATCCACGACGTGCAGAGTTCCCCATTCGTCTTCCAGTTCAATCAGCAAGAGGACATTGCTGAGGACCTGATGCAAAGGGTTCCACGGAGCACGCTCAAACGGTGCGACCATCGTGATATTGATCAAATCTGCCAGCGAATTTTCGACGACCTGCAAGCGTTGCGCGACCGCCTGTTCGCGGTTCCCGGCATGGACGCCTGCGGCCTGAATCTCTCTGATCGCCGCCTTAAGGCAGGCATTAATTTTCTTAGCGCTCGCGATATCATTCCTCTTGAGGGGTCTCAGACGATTGGTGTTGCGAAACAGCTGGTTGAGATCAGGACCATAACCGATATTCATATTTCCGCTCCTGGAGCTGCCGCTGCGATCCACCGTGGATGAGATCGGAGCTCCAAGTAGTATATTCAGTTTACCCCCCTCCCGAATTAACTTGAGCGCTCACTTCGCAATCGCGCTGTGTCTTGGCTGCAACATTTCGCCCGCTAGCTGCGTCAGCATGTCGCGAAATTTTCGGTAAATTGCTGCGCCCCTCATTTGAATACCTCGCACCACACCAACGAGGGTTTCCAGATGTCGACTGCATTGACCGGCCGGGTGCCATTCATTCCCGAGGCCGCGCTTCGCGCCCATCACGTCTACGAACCTGCCGACGACCGCTTCCGCGCCGCCGCGCGCGCACGCCAGGCCCTTCTTCGTGAAGCCAAAGGCTGGCCGATCGGTTGCTGGGCACCGGATACCGACAAGGCCCGCGAAATGGGCTCTTACCTAGCCGAAGATCACGGCGATGCCAATCTTATCACCCCCGACATTGCGAAGCTGGTCCGCAAGGAAATCGCCTGGCGCGAGGACGATGCCCTGATCGAGGTCGACCGCCTGTATCGCAACATGGTCTCGTCGATGCCCGCGACATTCAATCTCATCGGACCGTTAGCTCTCGATCAACGTCTCGCCACCGCCGTGATGCGGCGCATCTGCCCGGACTTCGTCAAGAAAGTCACCGCGACTCTGTTCGAGCATAGCCCCGCGCGCCGCCACCCGGCCTTCACCAACGACCGCACGGCCTTCGATGCCTTCTTCAAGGTCAATACCACCTCTGGCGAGCACGGCTTCGTGGCCTGCGAGGTAAAATACACCGAAGGGCTTTGGGAGCAGCCGGCAAGGCTAAGGTCGGAATATGGAGAGCTTTCGCGAGAATCCGAACTCTTCATCGACGCTGACCACCCGGCCCTACGCATGGCGCCACTGCAGCAAATCTGGCGGCAGCACCTCCTCGCTTTCAGTATGGTCAAGAACGGCCTCTATAGCGCCGGCCGCCTCCTCGTCATCGCCCCGACCCTGAACCGTTCGGCGCAAGAGGCTCTCGCCCTTTACCGAACCCATTTGCTCCCCGGCGGCGGCATCCCGTTCGACGTCATTTCGTACGAGCAACTCATTGGAGCTATCAAACGCTCCGGAGCTCCGGAAATCGCGTCGCTCCTTCACGAGCGCTACCTCGATTTCAGCCCCGTCGACCAACTCGTCACCGGATAACCCTTAGGACAGTCGCCGGCCGCAAGGTCGGCGACAATTCACAGACATGATCACCACAACATCCCCCATTCATCCCAAGACCGTCGTTCGCTGCGCGACCTGCCGTGGCGAGCGCGTCATGCGCGACGCCTGGGCGTGCTGGTCTTACGAACGGCAGCAATGGGAATTGGGGCAGGCCTTCGACCACGCCTACTGCGAGGACTGCGAACGAGACTGCACTCTCGAAGAAACAATGGACGACGCTCCGTAAACAACCAGCGTCGTCAGTTGAATCCACCACCGTCCATCGGAGACACCATATGGCTACCAAACTTCCCGACTTCCGGGCTTATACCGTCGTCGAGCGCGACGGCCAGAAACCCGTCTGGATTGACCTCGGCGCCGCCTTCCTTCATCAGGATGGAGCCGGTATGAATGTCCTGCTCCAGGCTCACCCGCTCGACGGTAAGATCATTCTGCGGCCGTTCATCAACGAGGGCCGAAAAGAACCCTCCACTCTCACCGACCGAGCCTGACCCATGCTTACGTTCGCGATCGGCGACACGCACGGCTGCCTCGATCACCTCACGCGGCTGCTCGATGACTGCCGCCGATTTGCGAAGATTCAGCCAGCCACCTTCGTCTTCCTTGGCGACTACATCGACCGCGGCGCGGACAGCCGCGGCGTCACCCAGACCATCATGGACATGCAGACCGCCGATCCCGAACGGGTCATCGCCCTCGCCGGTAATCACGAAGATCTTCTCCTTCGTGCCGACAACTTTATCGATGAGGCGAGATGGCTCGACAGCGGCGGAGACTCCACTCTACGATCCTACGGGATCAGTTCAATGACAGAATTTCCGCAGGACCATCTCACCTGGATCCGCAACTTGCCGACCCATTACGATGACGGGCAACGGTTCTTCGTCCATGCCGGCATCCGACCGGGCATCCCGCTAGACCAACAAACCCGCGAGGACATGCTCTGGATTCGTGAGCCGTTCCTATCCGCCGATGCGGACCACGGCCGCCTCATCGTGCACGGACACACGCCACAGCGGAACGGCAAACCCGACATTCATCCCAACCGGGTCAACATCGATACCGGCGCGGTCTTTGGCCGGAAGCTCACCGCCGCGGTGTTCACTGACAGCGAGCGGATGCCGGTGGAATTCCTCCAGACCTAGGCGCCGCGCCGGTAGATTCGTAATACCTCGAAATCGGCGATCTCTTTGAATACCGCGCCTGCTTCCTAGCCGTCGATTGCAGCCCCAACATTCTCCTGCGCGACGACGATACTTAAGCCATGCCAACCGAACTCGCGACGATCGACATCGATTTCCCGCGTCAGCGGACCACTTGCCTGCTATACCTTCTACACCCACGCAAAAGGCCGCTGACCTAGTATACTGCGTAGATCATCGCTCGAAGATGCCGGCGAACATCTTAATGGGGGCACCGCGCGCCTCCCACAGTTCATTGAACCGCACCTCGATCGGTGGTGTGCACTCGCCCGAGCTACTCTCTCAAAACCAGCGGCTTCTTCAATGCCGCCAAGTGGCAAGGACAACAGGCCTACCTAGCCTCAACTCGCGACGTAGTTCAGCAAATTGCCTCCGGACTCAGTTCTCAATCCTCTGGCAAAGGACGTGAACGTTTTCAGCCCGCAATTCGCGCACCAGGCATCAATTTAAAAGGATACTTTCTCGCCGGGTTTGCTTAGATTTCTGTCGGCGTACCCGAGGTGCATTCGAGGCATCACCTCTCGAATTCAAGCATCCACCCAGACTGAGAATCGTCATGATCGCAATGCCCTATGATTATTTCCTGATCGTCTGGTTTGTGCTGGCGGCGGTTTCCACCGTCTATGTCGGATACGACCAATACAAGAACAACCCCGAACCAGCGGTGATGAAATGGGGGTTTATTCTTGTTACGCTTTACATGGGTCCATTTGGGTTGTGGCTCTATGTAATGGCCGACAAGGAGCCACATCCGGGGGAACATGAGAAATTCGTTAAGCCACTCTGGAAGCAAGGAGTCAGCAGCACAATCCATTGCGTGGCGGGAGATGCCACCGGGATCATCCTAGCGGCTGTCATCACCGCCGGACTCGGTTTGCCGATGTGGCTTGATCTCCTTGTTGAATATGTTGTCGGGTTTTCTTTCGGTCTGTTTATTTTCCAGTCGCTCTTCATGCGGAAGATGAAGGGCGGTACTTACTGGGAAAACGTCAAGAGGTCCTTCCTCCCAGAATTCGTCAGCATGAATGCGATGATGGCCGGTATGGCGCCGGTGATGAGTTTGTTGATGATGGGACGCGACATGCGCGCGATGGAGCCGACAGAGCTCATCTTTTGGGGCGTTATGTCACTCGGCGTCATCGCCGGCTTTATTCTCGCTTATCCGTTCAACATCTGGATGGTTCAGCAAAACCTCAAGCACGGCTTGATGACCGAGCGCCGTCCATCCGGTGGACATTCACCTGATTCGCATATCCACCACGCTCGGAAGGCCTCATCCCATGAGGCCAGAGGCGAGGAGAAGCCTAGCCATCAGATGCACGGCATGAAAGGCCGTACTACGCGCACGCAACTTGCAACAATGGCTGGAACGACATTCCTTTTGCTGGCCGCGGGCATAGTTTTCCCCGGCTTCTTCGTCAATCTAACGTTGAGCGCGAAGGATGTCGGCGGCGCCATCATGCCCCCCGGCATGATCATGCCATTTGAAACACCGGCCGAAGCTATGCGCGATATGGCCGCTGTTCCACCCCGACAAGTCGGCTATGTGGCGCCACCCGATGCGAAAGGCGATCAGACGCTCGTACCCCGTCTGGAAAACGGTACAAAGGTATTCGATATCGAAGCATCGGTGATCCGATGGAATATCCTGCCGGACGTCGCGGTCGAAGCTTACGCTTACAACCACCAAGTTCCCGGACCGCGTCTTCAACTGACCGAGGGCGATCATGTCCGGATCAATTTCCGCAATAATCTAAAGGAAACCACGACTGTTCATTGGCACGGGCTGATCGTGCCTAACGAAATGGATGGCCCCGCCAAAATCACTCAGGCACCGATCGCTCCTGGCGGTTCCTATACATACGAGTTTGATGTCGGACAGTCGGGCACCTATTTTTACCACAGCCACGATCACCCCGACCGGCAACAAGCGCTCGGACTTTACGGAGCACTCCTCATCGCGCCAAGGGACCCGGCTAAAGAACCAATCGCTGATCTCGAGTACACCATTCAACTGCAGGAATGGCTCAAGCGCGAATGGCGTACCTATCCCGCGATGCTGATGGAGGGCGGCATGCCAAATTATTTTACCATCAATGGCAAAGCATATCCCGAAACCGATATAGTGCCCATGAAAGTGGGACAGACGATCAAGCTACGTTTCATCGGAACAAACAATAATTTCGTTCATCCGATGCATGTTCATGGTGGTCCGTTCGAAATCGTGGCGCGCGACGGAGAAACACTCAAAGAGACGGCGCGTTATTTGGCCGATACAATCAATGTTGGTCCCGGCCAGCGTTATGACGTAATCTGGACTGCACGAAAAACGGGCCGGTGGCTTGTGCATTGCCATATTCCACACCATACGACGAATAACAATGTCGAACAGAAAGGCGCTGGCGGCCTGACTTTGATGTTAAACGTACAATAGGAATACGATCGAGAATCTCATGCATTCACAATCCATAGATCAATGGACACATCTGCACGACTTCCTTGGCGAGCATCATAGTCGCAACGAGCGCCGGATCTGGGCGGTCGTGATCATTACGACATTGATGATGATCGCGGAGATCATCGGCGGGTATTACTACGGATCCATGGCCCTCGTCGCCGATGGCTGGCATATGTCGACGCATGCGGCCGCCCTCGGCATTTCCGGCGCAGCTTATGTTTATGCGCGACGCCATTTACGAAGTGCACGCTTTAGCTTTGGCACAGGAAAGTTCGGCGATCTTGCGGCATTTACGAGTGCAGTTGTTCTCGCCATGATCGCAGCATTCATCGGATATGAGAGCGTTGTCCGGCTGTCGTCACCGGTACCGATCGCCTACAAGGAAGCGATTGCAATCGCCGGTCTCGGGTTATTTGTGAACCTCGCCTGCGCTTGGTTGCTTGCGGCAAGCCACGATCATGGGCACTCGCATGATCACACTCATCATCAAGACCATCACGGGAAGCATCCTGTCTCTGGTGCGCACGCCGACAACAACCTTCGCTCTGCTTACGTTCATGTCTTGGCCGACGCAGCGACCTCTGTGCTGGCGATACTCGGCTTGGCCACGGCCTGGACATATGGCTGGACATGGATTGATCCCGCAGTCGGGATCATCGGAGCTGGCGTCATCGCCAGCTGGTCTTATGGACTGCTCCGTGACGCCGGAGCCGTATTGTTAGATGTCACCGATGCTGAAATCGCAGGGAAAATCCGGAAAGAACTTGAGAGCGATGGCGACCGGATTAGCGACCTGCATATCTGGCAGCTTGGTCCCGGGCATTCCGCGGCAATTATCTCGGTAGTCAGCGATCAGCCAAAGCCGCCTAGCCATTACAAGCAGCGACTTGCCGGCATGGATAGGATCGCCCACATCACTGTAGAAGTACAGCACTGCAAAGAATGAATTCGCATGCCCTTGCTGATTGACCGCCAATGTTCCGAGACGCTCCTTGGTCTAAGCTTCTATGCTCCGTAAGCGGGGCGGTTTAGCGACCACGCTGACGGATGAAAGCGTCATCGCGCCTGCCCGCGGTAACGGGCGAGAGTCCGAACCTCCTAAACGGGAGGCCCAGCGCCAATCCCCCGCTTGTCCGGCTAGGTCTTGAGTCGGGCTAAGATTGCCTTCATCTGATCAATCTCCTGTTGCTGACTTTTGATGATCTCCTGGCAGAGCGACTTGAGCTCCCCATCTGTAATGGTCGCCTTCTGACACATTAGGATGGCGCCAGAATGATGAGGTACCATTGAACGGATAAACGCCGTGTTGCCAATCGTCGTTTGCGTCCGGATTAGCGCAAAGCTGCCAAAAAAGATAACGACAGAAGCAACAATCAGGATGATGTTCACCGTGCTCGATTTGAACATGTGCATCATGGCCAGGATCATGAGCACCACCATTGGCGTCACCATCATCAAAGTCATGTAAAACATATTCAGGTTATTGAAGAAGCTATCCAACGAGTCGATCATCACGAACATCACGAGATACATGATGACGCCACTCACAAGTGTCTGCACAGCGAGACTGAAGTAGGCATTCTTCATTATCGCGTTCTCCTTTCAGGCAGCCATTTCCCGGCAGCTTTCCGCGCAGGATCGGCAGGTTTTCACACAACCGTCCATGCCCCCGATGCGCTCGCAGTCGTTGGCACATTCTTCGCAGACGTCCGCGCATTCCCGACAAATCCCTTTATGGCCGGGAAACTGCAACAACATGACATGTGCTGATGTCCGGCACACCTCCGCACAAGCCATCATTATCCGGAAGTGGTCTGGCTTGGTGTGTTCGCCCCCGACCTCAAGGCAATGCGTCATCGCCATGCCAAGACAGGCCTGATAGCAACGCAAGCATTCATCAATGCAGACTTGCATCGCCTCGGTTATATGATCCATCGTCAGCTCCCTTGCTTGCTAATCGTTATTTCGTGTGATTCCTGAGCCAGGAATTGAACTCCGCGATTTCCGTTTGTTGATCCTTGATAATTTTTTCCGCCATTTGGCGAATTTCAGGATCCTTTCCGTGCTTGAGTTGGATCTTGGCCATGACGATCGCGCTCTCGTGATGTTTCACCATGCTGCGCGCGAAATCGACATCGGGATTCCCGGTGAAGTCCAAGTTCATATTCTTCATCATTTCCATATGAGCTTGCTTCATATCTTTGGTTGACGCGGTATCATCGGCCTGGGGCATCATCTTCTGCATGTCCATTCCCTGCATTTGCGCAACGGCTCCGGGAATGCTGATGATCATAACGGTCGCAGCAGCGGCGAGAATCGCTTTGAGATTCATGGCTTTCTCCTATGATTTTTTTGAGTGCGTGCGTGATTAATGCCCGCGCACAGGGTATGCGCGCGGCGAGCAAATAATAATTTGCCGATTAGACGCGCGGAGGGCGTCGTATTCCTTCGGAGCCTCTGCCCGGTGCAAGCATCCCTGACGGCGCTTGAATGAGCGCACTACTCTCCGCAGGATCGCGGAACATCATGGCGCCGGCAATGGCGTGCCCGCCGGAATAACAAGCGATGCCGCAGCAGGGATGCGCCCCACATCGGCATGTCAGCCCGCCGGCAGCGCCATGATCTCGAGCGACCATAACCGGATTTTGTTTTTGAACGTCTCGGTGCAAATCCAAATCAGAGTGCGGTATTGGTTGCGGTCCGGCATGACCGGCATGAGCTGATGCCTCTCGGGGCGCAATTGCGCATGCCACACAAAGCATGAGAGCAAAGACCAGCAAATGGAGCTTCCCGATTGTCATGGTCAGTTCCCGCTCCGGAACCAGAGGGCGGCCTAACCCCTTAACGCAGCCATATCGAGCGGCGTTCCAACGATTTTGGTCCTTCACACGCGGAATCGGTCGATAAATAGCTGGCGATGGAGAACAGGCTGGTCGAATGTCGGACGATTACTTCGAAACCCTGGGGAACGCGACGTCCGGTCTTCGATAGCCTGTTGCGGGGTACCCTCTGGGGGTATATATGCGCAAATGCTCTAACACGCCGATAGCAGAATAGGCATATTGGTGCGTAATCAGCGCGCGAGATTTGAATTTGGGAATTCGAGAATGGCGGCCTTGACGGAAACGTCGGATTGCTGGCGAACTTGCCCATTGGCGCCGGCTGTGTTCGTATGCCGGCAACTTGCCGTCGGCGCCACACGTTCTGTTTGCTACGCACCGTGATTCGCTCCAGTTTAGTGATACACTAGCGGTATGTTTGTTCGGCTCACCAAAGTAATGAGATTGCGGATAGCGAAGGTATTCGCTCTCGGCTACATGCTTTGCGTGCTTGCCCCGGCGGCAGCGTTCGCGCTAGGCGATGGTTCTCGGGCAGCGCACTGCCTGGAAGCTACCAATCACGGAATCCAAGCGCTTCAGCTGCAGACCAGCCCTTCCGAAGTCGCCAAATTGCACGTCCACGGCGATGATGCGCCGCATGCGCATTATAGTGACACCGCTCCGGTCCAAAGTGACGGTCACGGCAAAAAGGCCGATAAGCAATGCTGCGGTCTCGCCTGTCTCAGCGCGCTCCCCGCTGCAGTTCAAGCAGGTGAGATGCCGACGCTGCCTCACGCTTTCGTTCGCATGACGAAACTTGAGGACTTTACGGGCCAAACACCCGCCCTCCTTTACCGGCCACCGAACGCCTTGCTGTCGTATTGAGCTGACGCCGCCGCAGCCCTGTCTGCGCGCGTCTATTTCAATTCTTCAGTCGAGGCTACTATGTCCACTCATTTACGTGAGGCAGCGGCTGCTATTTCGGCAGCTTTGCGAAAGCTATTTTGGCGCCCCCGAAGCGTTGCGGTGACGGTGCTAACCGGTTTCCTGTTGTCGGGTTGCGCAACAGCGCCCGCCTCACTTCGTGTTGGGGCCGATCCTGCTGATCCCGCCGTGCCAGTCCAAGGCGCGACCTATCGGTCGACAACCGCATCCTATATTCGGCTGCGTCCGTCGATGCCGGCGCCATGGCGCCAGCAGAACGAGCGCGCTGCGCCGCAGCCCAAATCTCAGCAATAAGGGGGCATTCATGACGCCGCCGTTGAGCCTATCCGCGCTAAAGCCTCTTCAAAAACTCAAATCCAAACTGTTGCGCTCCGGAAGCAGTTTCGCTGTCCTTACCCTTCTATCGGGTTGCGTTACGTTCTCTTCGGATGGCGGGGTGACACCGGTTGCACTGTTTGCCGAGGCGACGCTCAAGAAGGACATCGCCGTCATCCGCAATACCGATGATGCGCAGAAAGCCCACAACACCGTCGAACGTTTGCGAGGTCGAACATTAAGCGCTGAAGGCGCCGTTCAAATCGCACTGCTTAACAATCGGGGGCTGCAAGCTGCTTATAACGAACTTGCAGTCGCCGAAGCGCAAGCGGTCGGCGAGAGCCTCCCGCCGAACCCCACATTCTCCATTTCACGCATTGCCGGCGGAGGTGCTTCCGAACTTGAGGGACAAGTGGCGATGGACATTCTTGCCCTCGCCACTCTTCCGATTCGTTCGGAAATCGCCGCAGACCGCTTTCGTCAAGCTCAACTCCGGGCGATCGAAGAAACACTGCGTATCGCAACGGAGGTGCGCCGCGATTTCTACCGCGCGGTGGCGGCAAATGAACTTTCAGCTTTGCTGATTCAAGCGGAGGCGACTGCCAAGTCGACCGCGCAGCTCGCAACGAAGCTGGGCGAGACAGGATCGCTCAATAAGCTCGATCAGGCGCGTGAGCAGGTGTTTTACGCAGAACAAACCGCGGACTTGGCTTTGGCACGGCGCGAAGCCGCGAGCGCCCGCGAACGGTTGACCCGGCTTCTCGGGTTTTGGGGCAGCGATCGAATGTTCCGCCTGCCAGACGCGCTCCCTGCTTTACCCGCACGAGCAATGTCCTGGCCAACGATTGAAGTCGAAGCAGTATCGCGGCGCGTCGACCTACAGATTGCGCGTACGGAACTCAAGGTGCTCGCGAAAGCATACGGCCTGACGCAGGCAACACGGTTTATCAACTTGCTGGATGTTGCCGGTATTGCCAAACGGACAAAGGATGCAGACGGAAGCATCCTGCGCGAGCGCGGACTTGATGCACAAATTCAAATTCCCATCTTCGATTTCGGCGAGGTTCGAGTCCGGCAAGCCGAGGCGATTTACCTCCAGGCGATAAACCGCTTGACCGAACGGGCGATCAATGTCCGCTCGGAAGCGCGTGATGCATATCGCACCTATCGCGCAAACTATGACATCGCCGCGCATTACCAGCGGGAAATCCTGCCGTTGCGCAAGATCATCAGCGACGAAAGCCAGTTGCGGTTTAGTGCAATGCAAATCGACGTTTTCGCCCTCTTGCAGGAAGCGCGACAACGGATCGCCGCGCTCCGGGCCGCAATTGAAGCCAAGCAGGCATTCTGGTTGGCCAAAACCAATCTCTCGGCTGCCGTGATCGGCGGCGGAAC
>MKWA01000022.1:329771-350471 GCA_001899285.1 Rhizobiales bacterium 64-17 | reverse complement strand
CCGGCGCACCAGCTGCTGGCGGCGGACATTAAGAGGAGACAATTATGCTGTCTCGCAGAAACTTCATTGGCACCGCAGCAATTCTCGCCAGCGCAACTGCCATCAACGGGCGCGCGCAGGCTGCGGCTATCCCCGAAGCACCTATGATGGACAAAGCGGTCATGCAGCCGCCGATCGTTCCGTCGAGCGGCCCCGACTATCAGCCTACCGTCACGCTTAACGGCTGGACACTGCCGTGGCGCATGAACGGCGACTGGAAAGAATTCCACCTTGTCGCCGAACCGGTGGTGCGCGAATTCTCCGAAGGAATGAAGGTCAATCTGTGGGGATATAACGGGCAGTCACCCGGACCAACCATTGAGGCGGTGGAAGGCGACAAAGTTCGCATCTTCGTCACCAACAAGCTGCCAGAGCATACCACCGTTCATTGGCATGGGATGATTCTGCCGAACGGTATGGATGGCGTCGGTGGCCTCACTCAGCCGCATATCAAGCCCGGAAAAACATTCGTCTACGAATTCATCCTGACGAAAAGCGGCACGTTCATGTATCACCCGCACTCCGACGAAATGGTGCAGATGGCCATGGGCATGATGGGGATGTTCATCGTGCATCCGCGCGACACCTCATTCAGGCGCGTCGACCGCGATTTCGTCTTCGTGATGAGCACTTATCTCATCGATCCCGGAACCTATCTGCCGAAGGTCAACGAGATGACCGATTTTAACATGTGGACGTGGAACAGCCGGGTATTTCCTGGGATCGATCCGTTGCCTGTCCGGCTTGGAGACCGAGTGCGTGTACGCATCGGCAATCTCACCATGACCAATCATCCTATCCATCTGCATGGGCATGACTTTCATGTAAGTGGCACTGACGGAGGTTGGGTCCCAGAAACGGCATGGTGGCCCGAAACGACCACGGATGTGCCGGTGGGCGCGGTCCGCACGATCGATTTTCTCGCCGACAATCCGGGTGATTGGGCATTCCATTGCCACAAGTCGCATCACACGATGAATGCGATGGGCCATGACATGAAGAACCTAATCGGAGTGGACCGCAAAGAATTGGCAGCAGCCATCAAGAAGCTCGCACCCGACGCGATGGTCATGGGATCTGCCGGAATGGCCATGGGCGAGATGGAAATGCCGGCGCCCGATAACACCCTGCCGATGATGACGGGATCAGGGCAGTTCGGTCCGATCGAGATGGGCGGCATGTTCACCACGGTGAAGATTCGCGAAGGAATGGCTCCGAACGATTACTCGGATCCAGGTCCCTACAAGCATCCGCAAGGAACCGTCGCATATGAATTTCGGGGGGACACGGCCGAAGCGCCGCGTCAGCCCGACAAGGGGGCTTCGCAACCATCGGACACGCCGGCGCGGGTTAAAAAACCCGCCTCTGGCGGCCACTCAGACCATTGAAGGAGAAGACGATGAAGCTATCGATTGTTACGACTGCGCTTACGCTCGGGCTTTCCACCGCAGCCCTCGCCGGTGCGGGCCCAGCCGGACACAGCCACGACGAGGCGTTCTCGGCAGGCGAACCTGGCAATGCCAAAAAGCCCGCGCGCATCGTGCAGATCACGATGCGCGAAGGTGACGGTAAGATGATGTTCATGCCCGAGCGGGTCGAAGTCCGCACCGGCGAGCAGATCAAATTCGTCATCCGCAACAACGGCGAGCTCGACCATGAATTCGTTCTGGCTACGACCGCGGAAAATCTGAAGCATGCGGAAGCGATGAAAAAGAACCCTGACATGGAGCATGACGATCCGAACGCGAAACGTGTCCCTCCGAAGAAGGCCGACGAGATCGTCTGGAAATTCACCAAGAAAGGGACATTTGAGTACGGCTGCCTCATTCCCGGTCATCGCGAGGCCGGCATGATCGGAACTGTTGTCGTCAAGTAAGTCTTGAAAGGAGCACTATCATGAACACCCTACGAAGCATCCTTGTTGCCTCTGCCGCATTGGCATTGTTCGGGTCGAACGTTGCATTGGCACAAAGCGTCAACGGCGAGGTGAAGAAGATTGATGAAGCCGCCAACAAGATCACGCTCAAGCACGGTCCGATCAAGTCACTCGATATGGAGGAAGATGGGATGACCATGGTCTTCCGCGTCAAGGACCCGGCGATGCTTAAGCAGGTAAAGGTGGGCGACAAGGTCAAGTTCGATGCCGACCGGGTCAACGGGCAGATCACTGTCACCAAGATCGAAAAGGCCAAATAGTCGATTCCCGAAAAGGAAAGGCCGCCCCGGCTTGCTGCTGGGGCGACCTTTTCGTGCAAGGATCTTTGCTACCATTTGAATACAGCACGCTTACCGCCTGCTTAACAAAACGTCAGGATCGCCCTTTCCCTGCGTGCGGGCACATAGGCTTCATGCCCGGGGTATAGCCGTCCTCCCTCGCGGAACCGAAGTCATTTTTTGCTTCTGGCTGTAACCGCAGGGCAAGTTGATGCGAATTATCGGATTAAGCGCTCCATGTCGCCTGAAGATGAGCTGAAAGGCTTGATGATCGCCTCGATGGGTGGCGACTCTACATCCTATCAGACGTTGCTCAGCCGGCTCAGCGGCCATTTACGTGCGTATTACAAAAAGCGACTACGAGGCGGTCACAGCATACACGAAGTAGAGGATCTTGTGCAGGAAGCGCTCCTGGCGGTGCATACCCGTCGTCACACTTTCGACTTGAACGAGCCACTCACACCCTGGGTATACGCAATCGCGCGCTACAAGATAATCGACCATTTTCGTCGGACACGCAATTCGTACGCACAACTGCCCATTGAAACCGCTGATGACGTTCTGGCTCAGGACGAGCGGACCACAGCGGAAAGCGCCTACGATCTCCACCGGCTTCTAGATACACTTCCGGAAAATGCTCGACGCTCTATCCAATATGTCAAGCTCGAAGGATTGAGCGTCGCAGAAGCCTCAAAGCGTAGCGGCATGTCGGAATCCGCTATCAAGGTCAACATTCACCGCGGCATACAACGACTGTCGAAACTCATGAGCCGGAGAACTTCACATGAAGACCAGTGAACTGATCGCGGTCCTGAGCAATAATGTCGAGGCGGTAAATAAGGACCAGCTTAAAAAAACGATTGGCACTGCGGTTGTTGCTGGGACGGCGCTGGGTATAGGCGCAATGCTCCTGTTTTTCGGCGTTCGGACCCACCTGGAGACGACGCATGCTTGGCTCGTCGTAACCACCAAACTCGTCTTTACGGTCGGGGTAGCGATTCCTGCGTCAATGTATCTGTTACGAGTTGCTCGGCCCGGCGGCGAACATAAAACATCCGTTGCTTTGGTCGCACTTCCATTTGCCGGGATTGCCTTGCTCGGCTGCGTCAGTCTGATGCTGGCGCCCTTACCACATTGGCATTCGATGATGCTGGGCGGCCATTGGCTGGAATGCCTGGTATCGATTCCGATGATTGCTATCGTGCCCTTCCTGATTGTGATCTTGGCTTTGCGCCAGACAGCCCCCACTGATCTGACACGCGCCGGAGCTTTTGCCGGTTTGATTGCTGGTTCCGTAGCAGCCATTGGCTACACGCTCCATTGTGTCGACGACTCGTTGCCCTTCATCGCGCTTTGGTACGGAGGCGCTATGGCGTTTTGCACGGCCGTAGGCGCCTATCTCGGGCCGAAACTATTGCGGTGGTAGGCGCGGCGAGATTGGTTTTGTCACTAAGATTCAGATTGCAAAACGTTATCGTTGGCGGGCCTGCCACTCAATCGGAGGGACCGATCCCAGCTCCGCTCTCGGCTTCAACTGGCACCAATGCGTGATCAGACAACGTCAGGAGAAGGACCATGTTGAGAAAACATCTCTCGCCACCGCGCTTATGTCGATAGCGATAATGCCAAGCGCAGCCCATGCGGCCTTCGCCATTTCTGGTAGCTGGCAGTCGCCAGGGAAATACACGCGTCAATTTACCCCTCTTCTCGCCCGACGGTTCCAGCAGAGCATGAGACAACAATGCCCCAGAGCAGCGTCAGACATGCGGTAACCTGCGCCTATTAAGGGGGCCAAAGTCAGCACATTGGACGTATCAGAGACAAGAGATCCTTCCGTTCCTATTTCGCCAACGGTCATGAGAAAACGGGAAAAGAGCGGGCTCGACATGGGCCCGCTCTCATTCTCGATCCAGCCGATCGTGATTGATCAGTAGGTTTTCAAAAGCGTCTCATAGCCGACGCTGCCACCACCGGTGAAATGCGGACCGCTCAATTCCGAGGGATTGTCGGCGCGGGCGAACGCATCATAGCCGCCACCGATAGCTTTCTGACGCACGATTCCGTGCGGGCTCGGATTGTTGATCGAACCCTGCGGCGCTCCATGAACATCCCGTTCGACGCCCTGATTGAAATCGGCCGGTGTGCCGCGGTACGAAACCGTATGGGCGCTCGCTACAGTCACGCCCGTCAGGAGCACAACCGAAACCGCGAAGATTTTCGCCTTGCTGATCATTCGAATTTTCCTTTTTGTTACTCAAACGTAAATGCGGACGAAGGCACGCGCCGTCACGCGCATTCACCATTGGTAATTCGAACGGAAAGGTCGCTCGGTTACAGGGGTCACATATCTGTGACCGATAGTTTCTGTTTCAGAAGCTTACGGCCAACCCTGCGAGACTCGCTGACGTGGTATTTCTTGTCATGAAATAGAAAATGCAACAAAGCGACTCTGCCTGACGGCGCAGCAGACCCGAGAAATTTGTCACGAACACTTCTTCGCTGCGCAAATCATAACGCTGATCGACACCCATGGCCATCAGGGCATCTGCTTGATGCCGGCGTTGGGTACTCGCGGATTATAAGCCGGGCGGTCGCCCTCATGTCGATGTTATCTGAACCGAATCCAGCGTGGGCACCGAAACATGTTGTTACGGCCATCCCGAGCCCGTCAATCTGGATGAGGTCCTTCGGTCTTGTTTTCGAGCACTGCGCCGGTAGAGGCGTCGATTCCGACTTCCTGCGTCCGTGAGCCGCTCTTGATGTCAAAAGAATAGCGCAGGCCGCTGCCGCCTTCCTCGCGCTCGAGTTCCTGATCCATAATCTTTCCCGGATACGCTTTCAAGGCGATTTCCCGCGCTTGACTCATGGTTATCTTTGCGTGGCCGGAAAGTTTTTGGCCTGTGTAAGCCAGCGCCGGTCCCGTAAGGGCCAGAAAGCCGATGGCGCTCAATGCACTGAAACAATGTCGAACGTTCTTGATCATTTATTTCTCCACTCCCCCTTCGCCAAGTGCAGGCACGGCGCGGTTGCGACGACCTCAACACGAGAACGATCCCGGACTAGACTTAGGGTAGAATGAGCGTGTTACCGGATTTTCTGGCCAGCAGACACTGACCGTTCAATTGCGGGGAATGCGAACGATCACCCGCAGACCAGAGCTAGGAGCGCGCTTGTTTTCGAGACAGATCGACCCATGGGATCGTTCGACGATACGCCGTGCGATCGAAAGTCCCAAGCCGCTTCCCTCGCCTTGGGAGCGACTGCCTCTGAAAAAGGGTTCGAAAATCCGATCAAGGTCAGCGTCCGGAATCCCCGGGCCGTTGTCTTCGACCGAAAGAACCATGGACCCGTTTTCGGCAATCAGGCTCACGTCGACCTGTCCCCCCATAGGCGTGTGCTTTAAGGCATTGTCGAGCAGGTTCCGAACCAGCACCGTCAACGCAACCTGTTCGAGCCGGACCGAAACAGGTTCGATCCGCGCAAAACCGAGATCAATGGACTTGCTTTGCGCCGCCAATGATAGGTCGGCCACCACCTCTTTAAGAACGCGGTCGATCTGAACCTGCGACCCATCCTTGGATGGGCCGCTATCATACCTCGCCAACGTCAATAGTTGCTCCAGCAGGTGGCCGATCCTTCGAATACCGGTTTTGAGAGAACTAAGGCGATCACGTCCGTCCTGCGAAAGATGAGCCTGTTGCAGATTTTCTGCCTGGACGACCAAAGCGGTAATGGGCGTGCGCAACTCGTGCGCAGCATCGGCGACGAACCGCCGCTGTGTATCGAACATTGCGCCAATGCGCTCGAGCAGACGATTGATGGACGATACAAACGGGAGTAGTTCGGTCGGGATGCCTTCCGTGGGCAACTTTTCCAAATGGTCGGATTGTGCCGCGTCGAGCCGCTCCGCCAGACGAGAAAGGGGACGCAGCGTCCGGTCGACGACAAGCGCAATTAACACCATAAGACAGGGAATGAGGACCCCGAGCGGCACGATGGTTCGGAGCGCGCTGTCTTGCGCAATCTCGTCACGGTTGGCTGTCGATTGACCTACGGCAAGGCGGCTTCCGTCGGACCGCGTCCGAACGAGGATTCGCCACCGCGTTCCACCGCGCATAATAGTCTGGAGACCGTCCGAAAGATCGCCCGAAAATGCGGCAGCCGAACTGCCTTGACCGGCCGCACCTCCGCGCCGCCCGATCTCTTCGATAATGACTTGCGCTTCGCCGTCAACATTGCCTTCGGACGGAAGTGTTGTTGAGAGATGGTTTTTTGCCACCAACGATCCTACCTGCAGCAGGATCGCATCTTGCAGCTCAATTGCCTCATCGAATGCCCATCGATAAGCGAAATAACCCGCTGCAAGCGCCATCCCGACAATGACTACGGTAAGCCCCGTGAAAAGCCGGCCACGCAACGACGAGATCATGATGATCGATCAACCATCCAGCCAACGCCCCTCACGTTACGGATGGACGAGGTCCCCAGCTTCTTCCGGATTGCGTGGATCAGGAATTCGACTGCGTTGCTCTCAACCTCTTCATTCCAACCGTAGATGTGCCGTTCGAGGTCGGTACGTGACAGGATGTTGCCGGAATGCAGCATAAGAGCCTGAAGGAGAGCGAATTCACGTGCCGTCAGGGAGGCCGTGCCGCCGTCGGCAACAGCTTCACGGGTTGCAGGGTCAAGGCTTATAGTACCATTGCTCAGGATGGCCGAACTACCGCTTCCCTGCCGACGCAGGACAGCTCGCATGCGCGCGAGGAGCTCCCGGATTTCGAAAGGTTTGACGATATAGTCGTCGGCGCCGAGATCGAGTCCTTGGATACGGTCGTCGACCGCGTCGCGCGCCGTTACGATGATGACGGGCAACTTGCGGTCCATTCTCCTGAGCTCGCGTAGCACCTCGGTGCCATCCGGAGTTGGCAGCCCCAAGTCGAGCAACGTTAGATCATAGGCCTCGGAACGCGCAGCTTCGATCGCCGTCTGGCCATCTCTGACCCAGTCCACCGCATATGCGGCGTCTTTCAGAGCCTGCGCCACCGCAGCCCCAATCATACGATCATCTTCAACCAATAGAATACGCATGTATCAACTCGCCGATGGCGCGTGTGAAATGTTCCCTTATGTTAACCATCCAACGCGCCCGACCTTCTTCAGCAATTGCATCCTGGCCGTTCCGGAAATCCTCCCAAGGGAGTTACAGTTTCAATTCGTAGACTTAGCGACGCCTTAGGTCGATGGCCAACTATCTTCGGCCGGTTCTCAACTTTCTAAGTCCATTCTAAGTCGGCAGGCTCATTCGGCCAAACGGCGGCCAGGGAATCAAGGACGCCCCTTGATTCAAGCACCATCATGCAAGAGCAAACAACGCGAATCGAAATCATATTTCATGAACAACAAACTCTCCCACGGCTTGGGCAAGGTCCCTGCAGTCACACTCGGGTTCTGGATTATCAAAATTCTTGCAACGACCCTCGGGGAAACCGGCGGCGATGCGCTCACGATGACCGTCTTTCACGCTGACACCGACGCAAACAACGGCGGATACTTGATCGGAACGGGGATATTTCTAGCTATATTTGTTGCTGCGGTTGCTGCTCAAATCTCAACAAAGAAATTCAATTCCTGGCTCTACTGGCTCGCAATTGTCGCTTCGACGACCGTCGGCACAACCTTGGCCGACTTCTTCGACCGTTCTTTAGGGATTGGCTATACGGGCGGCGCCTCGATTCTGCTCCTGTGTGTATTGGCTTCCCTTGCGCTTTGGTATCTGGCGATGGGTACTGTGGATGTTCAGACCGTTGCGACGCCGAGAGTGGAAATCTTTTACTGGATGACAATTACTTTCTCACAGACGCTTGGCACGGCCCTGGGGGATTGGCTCGCTGATACGGGCGGGCTTGGTTACGAAGGCGGCGCGCTCGTGTTCGGCTTGGCTCTGGCAATAGTCGCAATGCTGTATTTTTGGACGGAAGTATCGCACGTATTTCTGTTCTGGACGGCATTCATTCTCACGCGACCGCTCGGGGCAACCGTTGGCGATTTTCTCGACAAACCCATCAGTCAGGGTGGACTGAGTCTAAGCAGGCCTTTGGCTTCAGCCGTTTTGGCAGCCGTTATTGTTGGTTTGATCATGCTGATGCCTCAACGCACTGGCCGGCATCCGACTTGACCACGGAGCGGCCCGCTGATCGGCAAAACTAGTTTTTCAGCCGCACGCCGCCAATGCTAGATTGACAGGTCAGTTCGCATAAGGGCCGTACGGTGATACGCGCGAGGCCTTAGCCGTAACAATCGGCATAGCTGCCTGGAACGCTTCTGGCAGGATACCGCATCGGCTCTCTAAAGTTGACCAAAATGTGTATCGGCGCCCCTTCTATCGCCCCTCTCCTCGTGGCATCCTGCCGACGTGCAGCTTTTCTCGTTCATATCCCGTCTGCTCTCGATCCTCGCGATCGCTGGCCTCCTGATCGCCCCGATGGCGGCACCATCGAGTGCGGCGGCGATGGATGTGGCAATGGCCGGCTCGACGACAGCCATGTCCGAGACGGCTTCGATGCCGGCCGACATGCCATGCTGCCCGAACGAGAAACCCGCCCTGCCGGGTTGCGCAAAATCCTGCCCGTTCGCGATCCTGTGCCTCGCGAAGTGCTTTCCCGCGGTTCCTGCAGTGTCTGTCGTCATGCCGGCCCGTATTTTTGTCGCAGACGTGACGACGTCATGGGACGACAATCTGCGGGATCTGTTGCCAGACCCCCCACCTTGAACGTCATGACGGATCTCCGTTTCGGATTTTTTGAAGATCACCCTGCACATCGCCCCACGCCGCAGCGCCGCCGAAGCGGGCGCGAATATAATTCGTCAGATCCGCGATTTGCTGATCGGTCAGTGTCGTGCCGAAAGCGGGCATGAACGGCCCCGAAGCGCCAAGAGGACGTGCGATGCCATGCACGATCGCGTTGAGCGCGTTGCGTGGTCGCTGCAAGCGAAGCGATGAACTGAGTGTAAGGCTCGTCGCTTCTGAGGCCGCTCCAGCCGGCTTGTCATGACAGACGGCGCAGGCGCCCGCGTAAATCGCAGCCGATGTCGCGCGGGGCGTGTCTGCCTGCGCCGGGTCGGGTTTTCCCGGCGTCGGAGGAGTAACGGTGTTGCGGTCCCGCGACAAACCGGCGACATACACTGCTATGGCCCGGACATCCGCTTCGCTGACGGTCGCGAGGTTGCGTGTCACGGGCTCCATGGGCCCGGCGGACGCGCCGTGCTGATGTTGCCAACCAGACCGCAAATAGGCGAACAGCGCGTCCGCGGTCCACGGCACAGGCGCGGGCGAACTGGCATCGAGCGCTGGGGCGTCCCATCCCTCACCATCGCCGCCAGCATAGGCGCGCGATTTTTGCTCTGCCCCCAAGGCATTGCGCGGCGTATGGCACGCGCCGCAATGCGCAATGCCTTCAACGAGATATGCGCCGCGATTCCAGTCAGCCGACTGCTTCGTATCTGCTTCGACCGGGCCCTTACGAAGATAAAGCAGCTTCCAGCCCGCCAGCAGCGGCCGGATATTGAACGGGAATGGCAGTTGGTTTGGCGGCGGCTGGTTGCGGACCGCGCTACGTGTCATCACAAAAGCATAGAGCGCGCGGATGTCACCGTCCGTCAGCCGCGTGAAATGGTCGTAGGGGAACGCTGGATAAAGATGTTCGCCCGCCCGATCGACACCCACGCGCAGGGCGCGGCGAAACGCGGCCTCAGACCATTCACCGATTCCCGTGTCGCGATCAGGCGTGATGTTGGTCGAGTAGATCGTGCCAAACGGCGTCGGGATGGGCCGCCCGCCCGCATAACTTTTTCCGCCAGAAGCGGTATGGCACACAACGCAATTCCCCAAAGCGGCCAGTTCAGAGCCTCGGGTCACGGTCGTCGGATCGAACGTTTGCGCTTGGTCTTGTTTGACAGGATCGATGCGGGGTTTCCAAACGAGCGCCACCACGGCGGCCACACCCAAAGCGACCGCGATCAGGATCGCCGCAAAAACCCGCCCCCGCGCCATTGGCGCCTCCGCCAGGGCCCATCGGCCCTCACCCCCGGGATCGCCCCACGGCCATCTCCGGTCATTCTGACAATAATCCGCTGACAGGAGCGTGGTTCCCGCCGCACCCCCGCCAATCAAGAGCTGCATGTAAAACAAATCGGCAGCAGCCAATCTGAACGGCCATCATCATCGCGCGTGAGACAAGCACGGCAGTAACACAGCAAGAAATCCGCAGTTATTTCAAACGCATGGCTTTCGAGACCCGCCCGTGCTAGCCTCGCTTCAACAGTTTTGAGTCAGCCCAAGGCCGGCAAAATTCAATGAGCCACAATCCAAGCAGCATCCGGCTTCCTTCCATGCCGGAATTCGACACGCGTTCGTCGAAGACCGAGCGGATGCTGACGGCGGAAGTCGAAGACTTGAATCATATTCACGACCTCAGTCTGCGCCTTGCGGGAGCCAATAGCTTGGTCGATGTCCTGCTCGACGTGCTGCAGACGGCAGCCACGCTTGTGAATGCCCGACTCGGGACGACGCAGATCGTCGAGCCGAATGGCATGCTGAGCATGGTCGGGCAGTTCGGTTTTGGCAGCGATGTACTCGAGAAATTTGCCTCCGTGGGCCTTGAAGACTGTTCGACTTGTGCAGTCGCGTTGAAACGTCGCGCGCGCACCATCGTTCCAGACCTGCATACCGATCCCGACTTTTCCGAAATCGCCGCCGCGCTGTTTTCCTACGGCGCGGTCGGCGCGGTTTCAACGCCCGTGCTCGATAAAGCCGGTAACGTGCTGGCGATGTTTTCGGTTTACTGGCTTGAAGCCCACGAGCCGGATGATCGGGAATTGCGGGCGCTTGATCTGTGCGCGGAGCTCGCTGGCCGTCATGTTGAGCGCAGCTTCGCTGCGAAAGCGTTGCTGGAACAAAATGAACGAAATGTTTTGTTAATGCGCGAACTTGCTCATCGCGGAAAAAATCTTCTCGCGATCATTCAGGCGATAGCCGGCCAATCGCTACGCGGAAACCGCTCACTAGATGAGGCTCGCGAGGCTTTTGTTGGCCGCCTCGGCGCACTCGCGCATACTTACAACACTCTTACCGATAAATCGCCTGAAAGCTTGCAGCTACATGACATCATGGCCGCCAGCTTGAAGTTTCAGAGCGAGCGGACGACTATTCGAGGACCAGACATTCTCGTGCCTGCCAAAAACGCGCAGACATTGGCACTAATGATCCACGAATTGGCAACAAACGCTACGAAATACGGTGCACTTTCCAATGCATCCGGGCGTGTTGAAATCGAATGGAAGATTCATCGCACCGGCAGCGACGAGCAATTTTTGCTAACGTGGTCGGAAATCGACGGGCCACCATCCAAGGTCCCCGACGACCTAGGCTTTGGTTCTGTGATCCTCACTTCGGTCGTTGGGAGTGAGTTGAAGTGCAAGCCGACGCTGGGCTATCAAGAGAATGGTTTCCAATACAATCTAGACTGCTCCCTTTCGGCGCTGACAAACAGCAGCCAGACTTCGCGATAATTGAGATTAGTTGCAAACTATCCGATAGCTTCATCGGTAGCTCAATCGCGTGACCAGACGCATCCAGAGATCGTAGGCAATATTTGCAGTCCGACTAATCCCAGCAGCAAGTGCGGTTGAGGCAGCCAGAGCTCCCGATCTCGCTCCAAGGAGCTTGTTCGCAGGGAATAAACGGCAGCAACGCCCACGCCCAGTTATGCATCCCTTGGCCGATTTTCCTCACGTTCCCGTGATTGTCTTTAAAGTGTGGCAATCACCACATCGGAATTTCTGCAGCCCTTCTACGTTCGCGACAGCTCAATGATGAGCAGAAGGAGAACGTAAATGAAGACTACGATGCGATATATGCTCGTCGCCCTTAGCGTCACCGTTGCGGCTCCCGCGATCGCTGCCCCTTTGACGCCGACAGAAAGGACCACAGTGGAGGCGCGCGAGCTGCATGACTTCCGCGACGTCCAGAAGGAGAGCTATAACCAGCATACCGCGCGCAACACGGAGTCGCACGATGCCTACGCCTCCGTTCGATCGTTTTTCGAGGATCCGGCTCCCGCCAAGAGCGTTGCCCAGTCGGTCGATCGACTGACCATTTACTGAGGCAAGCGACCCTGCTGCCGGCCCCTACGCCCCCCCCCGCCGGCAGCAGGTGTCTCAGTGCGCTGAGTACCTGTTGGGTAATAGCTTATCCGGCTTCAACACCCTGATAAGTCCACGCTGAACGTCCAATACGCCCTCGCGCGACAGCCGGCTCAGTTCCTTTGTCACGGCCTCACGGTGGGATCCAATCCGATCAGCCAGCTCGGAATGCGTTGGAGCGTTGCGCACCTCCAAAACTCCATCGTCCTCAACACTCGATAGCCGGCCGATTTCAATAGCTAACCTTTCCGCCATCGATAAGCTTACTTTTTCCATATGGCGTGTGTTCGAAGACTTTAGCCTCTCGCACAAAATACGCATGACCTGAAGCGAACCTTCCGGACACTCTCTCAGGACACGCAGAAAAGCCGGCCGCGTGAAGACGACCGCTTCGGTATCTTCGACGGCCTCGACAATCGTGGCTTCTCGGCTGCCAGTGATCGCAGAGACCTCTCCGACGATGTCGCCTGGTCCTAGTTCGGCGAGAAATACCTGCTGCCCAGATTCCGCGGGGGCCGAAACACGCAAGCGCCCATAACGAATGATGAACACTGCATTGATCGCTGTATGTGGTACAAATAGAACTGAGCCTCGGCTGAAATGACGACTCGTTAGCCCAAGTTCGCGGTTGTGGTGGATCGCAAAATCAAGAAGCGACTCCCCATGCCTCGGGTGTTCTAAATTGGCCTGCATTGCAAGCTCCTAACGGCTATTTGATCAGATGCGACGCAACGCAATGACGCATTGCCGCCGCGGGAGAGTGATCACATCAGCCGCACGGGGGTCGCTCCAACCGCCCCCTTAAGCTCCGCCAATCGTTTGAGAAGTCAGCAAACGGCATCGTCTCCGATTTCACGTGCATGTTCGCAGCAGCATACGCAGGGTGCGCGCAATCTGGGCAATGAGCACCGCAGACACTATCCATAGAAATCAGAAAATGGATCTTCTTCGGGCTTACATCGTCTTTGTCCACCGCAGAGAGCGATAACACCCGTGCGTCAAAGACCTCGACCGCCCCAGCACTCGGCTGGACCTGCTGACCTTGATAGCCGGCACATGCCGCGTTCATCGCCCCAAACACGATCAAAAAAAGTGCGACCAAAAACGCCCTCATCGGAGGCGCCTTCCTTCGGCAACAGGCGATCGAGCGGCCGTGAACTTTTCACTTAGCTCGGTTAGAAGGAACAGGCTAACATCATCAAATGATCCGTGCTCTTTCATGAACGGCTGCTCCAAAACGCGCACCAGGTAGAGCGCGTAGACAAACATGTAGGCAATAAAGCCAAACATGAGCGCCGACTCCGGCGATCCCTCGGTTTTGAGAGCCAGCAAGAGCAACAGGATCGATGCAACCAGCGTGTGCACAAGGACATGTGCAGAGGGCACGAATTGGATCTTCTGAATGTGATACATCCGCAGGATTGAGCGTCGTAGTCCGTCCTGCAGATTTTTCAGCCGTACAATCTGATTGCTCGGTACTTCCAGCTTGTCCAGCTGAGCGATCAACGGAGTAAACCGGTCAATTGCGTCTAGCGCTGGAGGTAAACCGACGTGGCCGTTCTCGTGACTCAGACCGGCTCGGATCTTCTCCACCAGAAAGATGGAAAGGTTTAAAAAGGACTTCGTATCCAGATCCGGATATTGGCCACGAAGCGCTTGGACATCCCCACAGATACCTTCGAGATTTACACGGATTTCGGCTGGTATTTTGTCCGCTTCCTTATAGTCCGAGAGGACGCTGGAAAGCAGGAAGCCGATGATAAAGATCGCACCAGCGATGCCGCTCGTGAACAGGGTGTTGAGCGCTAGAAATTCAAAGCCGAGAGAATGGACGATAAACTTTATCGCGCTCAACACCAGTACGACTGCGAAGACGACAAAAAACAGACGAAACCGCTTCCAACCGCTCAGCCGTCCCTTTTCCGTCGTCATGACCATCTTCGGTTGCCCTTGTCCTTGAGCTAGATCTTGAACTTGGCTTGGCCGGACTTCCCAGCCGTCGTCTTGATCATCAGGACAACGTTGGATCCCGGAGCGGCTGCGGCCTTCATTCCACCCTTAAGCTGATTGTTGCCGACTGGCTCAAGTTTCACCGTGTCCTTCTGTGCTCCCGCTGTAACGAGCGCAGAAGCAGTGAACCCGGAGGTTGAAACGGGCTTTCCAGCCTCGTCAGTCACATGAATGATCATATCGCTACCGGCTGTAACAAGCTCAACATGAACACCGGCGACATCCTCCATGGGTCCGCCGTTAGGCCCTTTATGGTGGGCATGCTGCGCCAAAGCGGGCGACACCATCATCACCAACGCAAATAAGATAGCTCTCATCATCGCATTCGTTCCTCTGTTTCGATCAAATTGGCTTTTGTTCGGTAGACATCCGAGCATCGCTGCCCACCGGTACCCGGTCGCTTCGCTTGAACAGAACGTAGAGTGCCGGAAGAACAAGCAACGTCAGAAGGGTCGACGAAATAATGCCGCCTATGACAACGGTGGCGAGCGGACGCTGCACCTCTGCACCGGCGCCCGTCGCAATTGCCATCGGAACGAAGCCAAGCGACGCGACCAAAGCGGTCATGAGAACCGGTCGCAACCGTGTCAACGCACCTTCTTTGACCGCTGAAACGAGTTCGTGGCCCTCCTCACGAAGACGCTGGATGAACGCGATGATGACCAAACCGTTGAGCACTGCTACACCGGAAAGCGCGATGAATCCGATGCCCGCACTGATCGAAAGCGGAATATCGCGGATTAGCAATGCAACGATGCCACCGGTGAGAGCGAGCGGTACTCCGCTAAAGACCAACGCCGCATCACCGATCGATCCGAGGCTCATAAAGAGCAGCAGGAAGATCAGCATCAAAGCGATCGGAACGACAATCGTGAGCCGTTTGGTGGCTGAGACCAACTGCTCGTATTGTCCGCCCCATCCGATCCAATAGCCCGCCGGCAGTTTGACCTTCGAGTCGATCTGCTGCTGAGCGTCGGAGACGAACGAGCCCAAATCGCGTCCTCGCACGTTGGCCGTGACGACGATGCGCCTTTTGCCGTTCTCACGGCTGATCTGATTTGGGCCAGGAGCGATTTCAATTTCCGCAACCGAAGACAAGGGCACGTAACGAGATTGCGTCAGAGGTGTCGCGCTCCAAGCGGCACGAACCGGCGCCGTCGCCTGCGGTTCGACCGCTGGCAACGGGATCGGAATGTTCTTGATCGCATCGATATCCGAGCGGAGATGCTCCGGCAGGCGCACGACCAAATCAAATCGCCGATCCCCCTGGAAGACGCGACCGGTGCTTTTACCGCCCACCGCAATCTCGACGACACTTTGAACATCGCTGACACTCAACCCGAGTCGAGAGAGCGCCGGTCGATTAATATTGACAGTGAGAACGGGAAGTCCGGAGACCTGCTCGGTCTTCACGTCAGCCGCGCCTTGTACGGTCTGAAGAACCGCCTGCACCTTGCCTGCAACCTGCAGCAATTGTTCAAGGTCGTCGCCAAAGATTTTCACACCGACATCGCTGCGAACGCCGGAAATCAACTCATTGAAACGCAGCTGAATCGGCTGCGAAAGCTCGTAGGCGCTACCAGCGATGTCTTCTGCCGCCTTTTCGATCTCGGCAACCACGTCAGACTTCGGCTTCTTGGGATCCGGCCACTCAGAACGCGGTTTGAGCATTACATAACCATCCGAAATGGATGGCGGCATCGGGTCCGTAGCGACCTCCGCCGTACCGGTTCTGGCAAACGCGTCTTTCACTTCCGGGATTTTCAGTAATCTCTTCTCCAGGGCGATTTGCATTTCCAGTGATTGCGTCAGGCTCGTGCCGGGAACGCGAAGTGCTTGGATTGCAACGTCACCTTCGTCCAGACTGGGAATGAACTCGCCACCCATTCGGGAAGCTGCGACACCTGCCAGAATAACGAGCACCGCTGCACCGAGCGCAACGACGCGACGGAATCGGATGGACGCCTCAAGTGCGGGCACATACATGCGCCGCGCGCCGCGCATGAACCAATTCTCCTTTTCCGTAACCTTCCCGGTAACGAATAGCGCGACTGCTGCCGGCACGAAGGTCATAGAAAGCAGGGAAGCCGCCGCTAGCGCCATGAGCACGGTAACGGCCATAGGCGTGAACATCTTCCCCTCGACGCCGGACAACGTCAGGACCGGGAGATAGACGACGGCAATGATTAGCGTCCCGAACAGACTCGGGCGAATGACTTCCTTGGCGCCGTCGAGAATAGTAGCAAATCGCTCTTCCGTGGTCAGCAGTCGGCCACGACGATGCTGTTCGTGCGCAAGCAACCGGAGACAATTTTCGACGATGATAACCGCGCCATCGATAATGATACCAAAGTCGATTGCGCCCAGGCTCATCAAGTTGGCGCTGACTTTATTCTCCACCATGCCCGTGATGGTCATCAGCATCGACAATGGGATGACCAAAGCCGTGACGATCGCTGCTTTGAAATTCCCAAGAATGAGGAAAAGAATGACGATGACAAGTAGCGCGCCCTCGACAAGGTTCTTCTCGACGGTCGCGATCGTTGCCTCAACGAGATGGGTGCGGTCGTAGAGAGTGCGAACGACCATCCCCTCGGGCAGCGACTTACCGATTTCTCCGAGCTTTGCTGACACGCGCTGCGCCACTGTTCGGCTGTTGTCGCCGATCAGCAGCATGGTCGTACCGAGAACGATTTCGTCCCCGTTTAGCGTCGCAGCGCCGGTTCTAAGATCACGCCCTTCCGTGACTGCTGCCACATCGCCGATATGGACCGGCGTCCCATTGCGCGAACCGATGACAATTCGGCGAATGTCATCGACAGCTGAGACCTGCCCCGGTATGCGAACAAGATACTGTTCACCGTTCTTTTCGATGTACCCGGCGCCGATATTCGCATTGTTTGCGGCAAGCGCAGTCATCACGTCCCGGAAGCTCAGCTTGTAAGCCATGAGCTTCGTCGGGTCGGGCAACACGTGAAACTGGCGTTCGAATCCGCCGATTGTATTTACTTCAACAACCCCAGGAACAGTCCGCAACTGTGGTTTGATGATCCAGTCCTGAGCGGTTCGCAGATCGATTGGGCTCGGTCCGACCTTCCCGGCCGCAAGGTTCGGGTCAGTCTCGACCGTGTACATGAAGATCTCGCCAAGGCCCGTCGAGATCGGGCCCATGGCTGTGTCGATTCCGGTCGGGAGTTGGTCTTTGACCTGCTGGATGCGCTCATTGACCATTTGGCGCGCAAAATAGATATCGGTGCCATCTTCAAAGACAACGGTCACCTGGCTCAGGCCATAACGAGAAAGCGACCGTGTATACTGGAGCTTCGGCAAGCCACCCATTGCCGTTTCAATCGGGAATGTAATGCGCTGCTCGACTTCCAAAGGAGAGTACCCGGTCGCCTTGGCGTTGATCTGCACCTGTACGTTTGTGATATCCGGAACGGCATCGATCGGCAGCCGCGTGAAATTCCACGCGCCGAACGCAGCAATTCCCAGAACGGCGATCATGATCAGCCAACGCTGCCGGATCGAAAAGGCGAGAATGGCATCGATCATTTTATCGAGTTCCCTGCGTCCCGTTTGAAGTCTCTGGCATCGTTGCGGGCCTAATGCTCGTGGCTGGCCGAGCCCTTCGCGAGCTCGGCTTTGACGATGAAGCTGTTCTTTGCGGCGTAGATGTCGCCCTCCGCTACGCCAAACAGGATTTCAGCGTATTGAGGGTCGCGTGCGCCGATTTCAACGTCGCGAGTCTCGAACTTCTCGCCGTTGCGCACAAAGACCACTTGCTTGTTCTCTACGGATTGCAGCGCCTCTACCTTGACCGCGATCGACACTTGCTTCGCCGTCAGAACAAGGTTTCCCGTGACGAAAAACCCGGGCCGCAACTTCATCTCTGGATTTGGCACCACGGCGCGTGCGAGCGCGCTCTGCGTATCGCTATTTCCAACGGGCGCGAGGTAAGAAATCTTTGTTTCGATGGGCGGGCCCCCGTTGTCGCTCTCAATCAAAACCGTGTCGCCGTTTCTGACCCTTGCCATATCGCGGCGATAAACAGAGAAATCGATCCATACCGAGGACAAGTCTGCAACGACAAACGCCGACTTTTGCTCGGAGGCGTATTCGCCCAATGAGACTTGTCGGTCGATTATCGTGCCCGCCGTCGGCGCGCGCATCTCGTAAGTGGTCAGGCTCTGATTGCTTTCGATCTTGGCAAGAAGCTCACCAGCTTTGACCTGATCGCCGATCCGCTTGTAGATCTCGCGCACTACCCCGGGGAACCGTGGCGTTACCTGCACCAGAGTTTCCTGGTTGGGTTGAACAATGCCGTTCAGGATGAGCGCGTTTTTCAACGTCGCGGGTCCGGCCTTGACCAGCTCAATAGCTGATGCGGCCACCTTCGCGTCGCTGATTTTGATTTCACCCTCCTCCTCGTGGCCTCCCTCCTTATGCCCATGCCCATCATCGCCCTTGGTGGCAGCTTTTGGCGAGGCGCTTTCCGTCATTCGAGGTCCGGCTACTACGTAGCCACCCACCAAGGCGACAACGAACAATCCCGCAATAATCCATTTCCGATTCATCGGCCCTGCCCCCTCGTCAGGCGAAGCGGCGCGCCAATAAGTCCTTCGATGGTCGCCAGCGACGTGTGAAAACTTAAAAGTGCCTCTAGTTCACGCAGCGACGCCTCAACCATGCTGCGCTGAGCGTCGAGCAATTCCAGCAACGTGAACCGCCCTTGTCCGTAGCCACTCTCAAGGGCGTCAACGGCTCGACGCGCGTTGGGAAGCGCGGAACTGCGGAGTATCTCGATCTCGCGCTCGGCCCCGCTCAACGTTTCATAGGCACGACCAAGCGTGAGAAGCAGGACTGACCGCGCCGCGGAACGATCGGATTCGACCTTTAAACGCTGCTCGCGCGCGGCGGCGATATTGCCGAGGTTCTGATCCCACAACGGAACGACTGCGGAAACACTTACTCGTGCCGCGTTGTCATTCGTCTCACGAAAGTGACGCCATGCGACGCCAGCTCGCAAATCCGGCACTGGCTTCAGGCGGGCAGACAATAGCTCGGCGTCCGCCTGAGCACGAAGAGCACTGAACCGAGCAAGCTGAGGGTTGGCGTCAAGCGCACTGCGGATCGCTTGAAAGGATACCGGACGTCCGGTTCCGGCGAGATTTCCGTTCACCTGGCCGAAATCGGGAACGGAGCCTCCCATCAAAGTCGCAAGTTCAAGCCGGGCCGTTGCCAGTGTGGTCCGTGCTCGCTCGCGATCGGCTCGTAAAAGATCGATCGCTATCTGAGCACGTGCGGTTTCGGCTGGTGACGAGGCTCCAGCCTCGACGCGCCGCTGAAGCAACGGCGACACGCGCTGGAGCGCGGAAATCTGAGTGTCGTAAATCGCAATGCGGCGCTGGGCCGCGAGCACGCTGTAGAAAGCGACGGCGGTATCCGAAATGATTTCAAGACGCACGACAGCCCGCTGCCAATGCGCCGCATCGAGCTCGGCGTTTCCAACGGCGATGCGCGCTTCACGCTTGCCGCCAAGTTCGATCAACTGGCTAAGCTGCAGCGTCGTCTCAGCAGAACGTGTTCCGCGGTAGTCGCGCGATCCAAACGCATTATCGATTTCAAACGAAACGTCCGGATTGGGAATCGCTCCGGCTTGCTGACGCCTACCCGCTGCTATCCCGATATCTCGTTCAGCACTGGTCAAGCGCGGATTGTTGTTAACCGCGCGCTGTACAGCACGGGTCAGCGTCAGGGAGTTTGATTGTGCGGACGCTTGAGGACACGCGAGAGACAAGAGCGCGCAAGCACTCGCCGCAACGATAACCGGCCGAAAAGACATGGCATAACCTGAACAAATGCAACAGGCGCCACCGAAGCTTGTCGGTGGCGGCACGTATGTTTTGTCAGATTACGATCGTGGAGGCGGGCCGTCCGACGTTTCCGATACGGACACAAGCGGCAAGGCGACCTGTTGCGGGATTTCAGCGATCGCGCGCGAAAATCCGACGTCGTGGCTTACCTGCATGGCCGTTGTAGAACAGGTATGACAATGACCGGCATGGCCAATCTTGCCCATATCACCCGTATCACCTGCCGTGTCCGCCGACGTCGCTGTAACAACTGCCGCAATGCCCGGAGTGCCGATTTCGATGTGATGCTGGACAAAATGCCCGAAGGTGACGAACAGGAATGCAGCAGCACACAGATTCACCGTAAGCCGGCGAATCCGCG
>MKWA01000022.1:306232-329764 GCA_001899285.1 Rhizobiales bacterium 64-17 | reverse complement strand
CGTTTGCCTGTTTGACGAAACCGTCACCGAAACTCCGGCTTAATGCGCCTCAGCCATTGTGCGGCGCCGCATGGATTTAATGCGGGTGACCCCGTCCCGTCAAGGACGCCCTCCTCACTTTGCTGTCAGTTCAGCGAGTTCCGGGCGTTACATTGTAACGCGTCCCCTGCGGTACACCTTCTTCGTGCCGTCTCGCGAAGGAAGACGTATGGGGAAGCGACTGCGACCAAACCGCACAATCGCGAACGGTTCGCAGTTGAAATGTTAGATCTCAAGCCGACTCGCGCGGCAGCGATCAACGGACGTTGATATGAGCGACAAGCTGGTTATTGGGCTGTCACGCCTCATCGCGATCCAACAACACGTCGATCAAATCGCGAGAAATATAGCCAATCAAGACACTTCGGGCTTTAAGAGCGAAGGGCTTCAATTCCAAGAATATTTGTCGTCCGCCAGCGAGCCGCTCCCCTCTACGAATTTGCGATCGCTCGTCTCAATCAAGGGATTCACCGACTTTTCCGGCGGCACCTTGAAAGCCACCGGTGTTGCGACCGACGTTGCAATTGTCGGAAAGGAATTTTTCGTTGTACAGACACCAAACGGTGAGCGGTATACGCGGCGAGGCTCGTTTGCCACGGACGCAAACGGCCGCCTTGTGACGCTCAGCGGGCAACCGGTGTTGACGCAAGCAGGCGTGATAACCGCCCCACGAGAGGAAGGACCGCTGGCCATTAGCGCCGATGGCACCGTTTCCACTTCAAAGCGGATTTTAGGCCAGCTCCGTCTCGTTCGGTTTGATGATCTGCAAAAACTTCGGGCCGGGGACGGCGGGCTGTTCACCGCGTCAGGCCCCGCGATAGACGTTCCGTCCACAGATATCCGTCTTGTCGTCGGGGCAATTGAAAGCTCAAACGTCAAACCCATTTCAGAAATGAGTAAACTTGTCGCCGCATCCAATGCTTACCAAAACGTCGCAAAATTGATCATGCGCGAGGAAAGCAGCGACGAGCTCCGGAAGCTGTCAGGGCAGGATATGTAGGCCCGTCAAAAAACTCTGTTGCCGCCGCGCTTCTAAAGCACGCAGAACTCCAACAGGGCCGCGATGCACCTGACCCGGCATTTGCTGTTGCTGCTAGAATGGAAGCTTGGCTTCCGTATTTTGAAGGACAGCATCCTCAATCTGAATTGTAACGTGTTTCAAAGCGAAGTTGGTCCGCATGGATTCCTGAGCCGCGGCCAAGACTGTCCGCGCCGCAGCAACATCGGAAACGACAAGGTGACCGCTCATTGCGTCGGCGCCCGAAGTAATGGTCCACACGTGCAAATCGTGTACATCAACGACGCCCGGAATGTCCCGGAGTTTTCGTTCCAGCAGCCCGAGATCGATCTCGGCGGGCGTTCCTTCCATTAGGATATGGAGAGCCTGCTTCAGCAGAATCCAGGTGCGCGGCACGATGAATAAGCCGATACCCGCACCAATGATGGGATCGACGAGCTGCCAGCCCGTCCAGACGACGACGGCGGCAGCGACGATGACTCCGAGCGAGCCGAGCATATCCGCCAGCACCTCGAAGTATGCTCCCTTGACGTTGAGACTTTCCTGCGAGCCGGCCGACAGCATACGCATGCTGACAAGATTGACGATCAACCCGACGACCGCAACGGCGAGCATTGGCCCACCGATAATCTCCGGAGGATTGAGAAATCGCTGATAGGCCTCGTAAAGGATATAAACTGTCAAAAGCAGTAAAACGACAGCGTTCGTCAACGCCGACAAAACCTCCATTCGGATGTAGCCGAACGTATTTTGCGGCGTTCTCGGACGCTCACCGAATTTGATCGCGATCAGCGCCAATGCCAAACCTCCGGCATCGGTCAGCATGTGCGCCGCATCCGCGAGCAGCGCCAGGCTGCCTGTCCACAGGCCGCCGACAACCTCGACGACCATAAACGTGGTTGTAAGACCCAGAGCGGTATAGAGCCGCGTTTTATGCCGCCCCGCTGCAGTTCCTGCTTCAGCGTCTTGAGTTTTATTTGGCCCAGCTTTTGAGACCATATCGCCCTCATTGATTCAATGGCGCTGTAGTGACTCGGACAGATTCAGGTTTTGCGAGATATCACAGCGCTCTTTCAGTCCTCGACATGACTGCCTTCAACGCCTATGCGCGCTGGGCCGAACGCGGGTCACGATAAGCCAGCAAGCGCAACGCATTGAAAACGACAACAAGAGTCGACCCCTCATGCAGCGCAACCGCCGGACCAATCCCAAGTCCGAATATGGTCGCCGGCAACAGCACCGCAACCACACCGAGGCTAATGAAGACGTTCTGACGAATGATCGAACGGGTATGACGGCTAAGACCAACCGCGAATGGCAAATGACTGAGATCATCGGCCATCAGGGCGACATCCGCAGTCTCAAGGGAAACGTCGGATCCCGCAGCGCCCATGGCGATCCCCACCGTCGCGCTGGCCATCGCTGGAGCGTCATTCACCCCATCGCCAACCATTGCAACCTTTTGCTCACTACGAAGCTTCCGAATCGCTTCGACCTTATCTTCGGGCATCAAATCGCCCCAAGCTTCGGTGAGCCCAACCTCCTTGGCAATTGCGTCAGCAACCTTTTGGTTATCGCCAGAGATCATGATCATGCGGCGAATGCCGAGTTCGCGCAGTTCACGCAGCGCATCCGTGGCCGTCGACCGAGGCGTATCCATCAACCCGATGACGCCCAAATCCCTCTCCTGCTGGCGAACGACCATGGTCGTGCGCCCGCCTTCTCGTAGCTTCTGAATTGCCGACGCCGACGCTTCACTAAGAGCTTCGATGCCGTCTCTACCAAACATCTCGGCTTTACCGATCCACACCTGCTTGCCATCGAGCGTGGCAGTAACGCCGCGACCTGTTAGGCTTTTTAGATCGTCCGCTTCTGGTAAGCGGCCTTCACCGAGGCGTTCTCGGCCATCGCGGGCAATTGCCGCGGCCAGCGGGTGGTCACTGAGCTGTTCGACAGCAACTGCAACCCGAAGCAGTTCTTCCTCTGTGACCCCGTCATTCGGCACGACATCGGTGATCCTCGGGCGCCCCTCCGTCAGTGTGCCGGTCTTGTCGAAAGCGATGGCATTCAAGGAACCGAGATTTTCGAGCGGCGCGCCGCCCTTGACCAGCACACCGCCGCGCGCCGCACGCGCAACGCCGGACAGCACCGCACTCGGCGTCGCAATCGCTAACGCGCAGGGGCTGGCTGCAACTAGAACCGCCATAGCGCGATAAAAGCTGGCGCTGAAGGGCTCATCAACGACGACCCATGCAAACAGCAGAATAAAGGATAGCGCTAATACAGCCGGGACGAAGTAGCGCTCAAAGGAATCGGTGAAACGTTGCGTTGGCGATTTCTGCGTTTCTGCCTGGCTGACCAATTCGACAACCTTGGCAAGGGCCGTCTCATTGGAAAGCCGAGTTACTTCAACTTCGAGAGCGCCTGCCCCATTGATTGTACCCGCAAAGACCCGAGACACCGCCTCAACGACATTCGGCTTAGCCCGCGCCGCAGCAGCATCTTTAACCGGCCGCTTATCCGCTGGGATGCTCTCGCCCGTTACCGGCGCCTGATTGATGCTTGACTCGCCCTTGATGACAAAGCCGTCCGCCGGAAGACGTTCATTCGGCCGGACAATGACAATGTCTCCGATGACAAGCTCTTCAATCGGGACGTCTTTCGTCCCCCCGTCGCGTCGCACCGTTGCAGTCGGCGGAGCAAGCTTGGCGAGAGCCTCGATCGCCTGCTTTGCGCGGCCCATGGCATAATGCTCAAGCGCATGCCCAAGGCTGAACAGAAACAACAGCAGCGCCCCCTCGGCAAAAGCCCCGAGGGTGGCAGCACCTGCGGCCGCCACCAACATCAGCGTGTCGATTTCGAACTTCTTTAAGCGGAGATTGTCGATTGCTTCGCGCAGCGTATAGAAGCCGCCGAAGAAATAGGCGCCAATATAGCAGGCCGTCGGAATCCAATCAGGCGCGCCATTTGCGAGCTTCTCGATAAGATAACCAACAGCGAGCAGCCCACCACACAAAAGCGCAAAGATGAGTTCCGTGTTAGGCCCAAGAAGGCCGCCGTGCGCATGACCATGATCGTGCTTATCATGATCATGATCGTGTTTTTCATGACCATGATGATGATCGTGCCCATCTCCCTTATCGGAAGCGGACCGATGATTATGCCCGTCAGACAGTTTAGCAGTGGCATCTTTTTTGCGTTGCGACGAACTTTGACGCTCCTTCAACAAGGCAGATCCGGCCGCATCATTCGTCGGACCAACACCCATTTTACTGAGAACCTTGCGGATCTCAGCCTCAGTGGTCTTGCTGCGCTCAAATTCAACACGCACCTTGCCTGTTACGCTTGCCTCCGCTTCGAGTACGCCCGGCATCGCACGCAGACGGTCCGCGACGGTTCGCGCGCGGCGCTCATGCGAGATGCCATCCACGGGCCAGAGAATGTGTCCAAACTGCTCCGTTATTTTCGCGCCAGCGCTGGTAACCAGTTCGCGGATACGCGGTAGCGGCAGCACGTTTTTGTCATAGTGGATACAAAGCCTTGCTGGCGCACCCTCGTTCGAATCGGCAACGTGGACGCGCTCGACACCCTCCCTGGACTGCAATTCTGAGATGAGTCGCGAAACGCAGGTGTCGCTAGCATCCGGGACATCAGGGAGAAGTATCGGTATGTCCAATCGCAGTTTGTCAGTCAATTTCGTAGCCCTCTCACTAGCCTCAAGGCGCAAGATCGCCCCGCTTCGCGTACAAGCTTTGAACTTAGGGTAGATCGGGAGCGAGACGCTATTGAGAAAGGGAGCGCTGGCCAAGTACCGAAATCAAGTACCGGAATAGAGCAAAGTTCACGCACGAGGTTCGGCCAGCGCGCAAGGTTGGATTGCCTCCAATGCGCGCCTCAACAAATCGCGACCTCAATTGGCCTGATTCGAACGAGAATTGGTCTGAGATTTACTGGCTTACATCCGGAGTGTCCTCTCCTAACGCCGTCGCCAAATCGATGAGATGATCCTGTTCGTCCAGCAGAATTTCGCGAATATGCTCCGCTATCGCGAACTCGCCCAATGCCTCGCATTGACGAACACGCTCACGATAGTTTTTGATCGTATTAACCTCGTTTTGAAGGTCAGCTCGCAGCATTTCCTCAGCCTGATCGGACACCTTGACGGGCCTTGGCACCACAGTCGGCATTTCACCGAGATAATCAATCTGCCGCGAAATGGTCAGAGCGTGTTTAAGCTCTTCAGCAGCGTGCTTCTGGAGTTGATCGGCGATGCTCATATACGCCGCGCCTTTCAGGACCTGAGAGTAGACGACATAAGCTATGATCGCCTGATACTCGCGCGCTAAGTCCTCATTGAGCAGTGCAGCAAGCTTTTTACGGGTGATTTGAGGCGTTTCGTTCGGCATTTTCGAACCCCTGATGCCAGTTAGACCCAATCTAACGTTGGAAAATTCGCGGAGTTCCCGTTCTCCAATTCAACGAAGAGCTCAGGGGGATTTTGAGAGCCGTTAGACCTTCAGTTTGCATTGCAGGAAACCGCTAGCTCCACTTCGTTTGCCTGTTCGTATTATGTGCTCTATGAATTGCAAAGTGCATAGCGCCGCCGGTCTATAGGAGTGGTTATGTCCTTTGCACGTCCAACATTAGACAAGCGCGTTGTAGTGGAATTGTTATTGAGCGCGGCGATGGTCTGCGTTCTGACGCTTTCGAGCCACGCACGCGGCGGTGCCGCGCAGGAAGACCGCTGGCACGCCCGACACGTTAGTTGGCTCCCGCGTGAAATTCAGAATGCCGTTCTCCAATATCAGGCCCCTTGCGGATCGCTCGCCGCAACCCATCAATTTGCATTGTCCTTGGATGGCGGACCCGTGCAATTGATTGCACTGCACTACGAGAATTTTCGATGCGACAATCGTCGCGCTATCTGTAGCAATGCTGGTTGTCTCCATGAGATCTTTGCATCACGAGGCGGCACATATCGACTGGTGCAGCGAATCTACGCGAGCGACATCGAATTGAAGCTGGTCAATCAGCGCCCCGCCCTTGCGGTCGAGCGCTCGGCTGGAAAGACGCAAATTATGGTCTGGAATGGCCGACGATTTGTTGCGCCCTGAAATAGCGGGCTTAGATCACTTGTACGCGAGTCCGATAGGCAGAAGCGTCGGCGAATACCCACTTCAACAAAACGCTTTCTAGCAGTTCCGTTGCGGTCGGTTCACCCAAAGCTGAAACTCGCCCGCGCTATAGCCGGCTCGAGAATGCGCCAGTGGCCGTCGACGAATCCAGCATTTTTCCGCGTCGGTCGTCGGCATTGCGACACTCAATCCAAGACGATGGCGTTATCTGGAACAATCTCGTTCGACGGATAGTTGCCCACGCATTATGAGGAGTTTTGCAATGGCAACAGAAACGCGAGAAACCGTTGGTTTGATCGGCAGCGACAAGGTGGACGGCACCAATGTGTACGGTGCCGATCGCAAGAAGATTGGTTCGATCGAGCGAGTCATGCTTGGCAAGCGCGACGGAAAAGTGGCTTACGCGGTACTGAGCTTCGGTGGCTTCCTTGGAATGGGTGACGATCATTATCCATTGCCTTGGAATCAGTTGACCTACGACACTGAACTCGGCGGCTACCTCGTAAACCTCACCAAAGATCAGCTTGAGGGCGCCCCAAAATACGCAGGATCTGACTGGAATTGGGAAGACCGGGATCGCGCACGGACTGTGAATGACTATTACGGCGCTCCCTGGGCCGCATACTGAGCGGCCGCGCTGAAAGTCATGCCTCCGCTGGCCTTCAGGGCCGGCGGAGGTTTTTAATTTTGATCTGGAAGATAGAGGGCACAGCTACAGTTAAATCAGCCAACCCGCCACCATTCCGAGCACGCAAAGCGCCATCGCTGCAGTTGCGACCCAGCCTAGACTACGAAGCCACCCTCCGATCACAAACTCGCCCATGACCTTCTCGCGCCGCGTCATTAGCATCATCATAATCATGATCGGCACAGCAGCAGCGCCGTTGATAACAGCGCTCCAATAGAGCGCTTTAATGGGATCAATGCCGACGAAGGTTATCACCACGCCCAACGCCGTAGCGCCCGCAAGAATGCCATAAAAGGCCGTTGCCCTCCTTGGCTTTTTAGAAATTCCGACCGGCCATTTGCATGCTTCTCCCACAGCATAGGCGGCTGAACCCGCAAGCACAGGAATCGCAAGAAGACCCGTGCTGACGATGCCCAAAGCGAACAGCACAAACGCAAAGGGGCCAGCTATGGGCTTTAAGGCCTCGGCCGCTTGCACCGATGACTCAATGTTCGTGATTCCAGCCCGGTTAAGCGTTGCAGCGGTTGTGATGATGATTGCTATCGCGATGAGACTTGAGAAGGCCATCCCCAGCAATGTGTCAGCTCTGATCTGTTCAATGACTTTTGGCGCCTGCTCCGGGGCCTTTTTGAGGGGCTTCGCTTTCTCATGCGCGTCGATTTCTTCGACCTCCATGGAGGCTTGCCAGAAGAACAGATATGGGGAAATGGTCGTTCCAAAAACCGCAACGAGCATTGTGAAAAAGTCTGGCGCCCAATCAATCTTAGGTATGAAAAGGCCAGAGATCGCCTCTTTCCACGAGACGTCAACAGCGAACAATGTCGCGACGTAAGAGAACAAGCCCAGCGTGGTCCATTTTAAAATACGCACATACGACTTGTACGTTAGAAAAATAATCGCAGCGACGCTCCCACCTGCCAACAAGATTACATAAAGCGCGCTGCTTCCACCGATCAGCATCTTGATCGCGTCTGCCATCGCATTTAGGTCGGCTCCGATATTTATCGCATTGGCGATAAAGAGCAGACCCACGATGACATAGAGAATCGAAGCAGGATAATGCCGGCAAACATTGCCTGCGATTCCGTGCCCGGTCGTTCGTCCGATACGAGCACTTATTTCTTGAATGGCGGACATAAGCGGAAACGTAAAGAGGATCGTCCACCCTATGCCATATCCGAACTGTGCCCCCGCCTGGCTGTAGGTGCCAATACCCGACGGATCGTCGTCAGACGCGCCGGTAATGAAACCTGGGCCTAAAATCTTGAGAAATCTCGCGAGCGGGCCTGGCTTTTCGGCGGAGGTTTCTTTTGTTTCCAGAATTGTCATGGGTCTCGTTTTCGGAATAGCCAGGCGCTGAAGATGGCCGTCGCGGCCGCGGCCAATAGAGGGCCGCCATAGATCAGACTTGCTTGGCGGCCGTAATATCGCTGAAGAAGCAAAACAATAGCGGTTGACCCCATGGCAATGATCAACAGAACGCAGATAACTGCCACCCGACTCAACCTTGGCACTGCCGCACCGAGTTCCTCTCCTGGTGATGGCTCAAACAACCATCGTTGGGCAAAGGTTCCCTTGCGAGACAGAAATGAAGCTAGCTACTTTGGATGCAGATAAGCGGCGCCCCGAGACAGGGCCAAGCTCAGATTGACGGAAAGCATTATGCTCCGGGTGCTCGCGAACCGCACATATCGCCACCTCTACCTCGCCCAGATCATCGCGCTGGTTGGAACTGGACTCGCAACAGTCGCTCTCGGTCTGCTCGCCTTCGAACTTGCTGGGGCCAACGCGGGTGCGGTTCTCGGAACCGCTCTCGCAATCAAGATGATCGCTTACGTTGGCGTCGCTCCGGTGGCGGCAGCCTTTGCGGAGCAATTACCGCGACGGGCTATGCTGATCACGCTTGACATGATTCGTGCGGCCGTAGCCGTTCTACTGCCGTTCGTAACCGAGCTATGGCAGGTCTATGTTCTAATTTTCGTATTGCAGTCCGCTTCTGCCGGCTTCACGCCGACCTTTCAGGCGACCATACCCGACGTCCTGCCCGCGGAAAAAGATTATACGCGTGCGCTATCGCTGTCCCGCATGGCCTACGACTTGGAAAGCGTCGTTAGCCCTATGATCGCGGCGGCGCTGCTAATCATCATCAGCTTCCATGTTCTGTTCGCTGGCACAGTGATCGGCTTTTTTTGTTCAGCTGCGCTTGGGCTCACAGTGCAATTGCCGAGTCCGAAAGCTTCCGAACACCGCGGTATTTACGACCGCACGACACGTGGGATGCGAATTTATCTTGCCACTCCGCGCCTGCGCGGCTTGCTGGCTCTCAATCTTGCCGTCGCCTCCGCGAGCGCGATGGTTATCGTCAACACAGTCGTTATTGTCCAATCGATTTACGGTTTGAGCCAGAGCGATACTGCCGTCGCGCTTGGTGTCTTCGGCGGCGGATCGATGTTCGCAGCGTTCGTTTTACCAAAGCTTCTCGAAACAGTACCAGACCGCAGCGCCATGCTGACCGGAGCAACTGTTCTCGTTGTCGGGTTGTTCGCCGGCACGGCGTTATCCTCCTATCCTATGCTGCTTGGCCTCTGGTTCGTGTTCGGTGTGGGTCTCTCGCTCACGCAGACGCCATCGGGCCGTCTGTTGCGGCGCTCCTCCCATCCAGAGGACCGCCCATCGCTGTTTGCCGCGCAGTTCGCTCTCTCCCACGCGAGTTGGCTGCTGACCTATCCGCTAGCGGGCTGGATCGGGGCAAAGGTCGGGATGACCGCGACATTCGCTGCGCTTGGGACCGTCGCCGTGGCAGCGGTCGCCACCGCCATGTATATCTGGCCGTCCCATGACCCCAACGAAATGGAACACGTTCACGAGAAACTTGCTCACGACGACCCTCATATTGATGGCGCGAAGCACACGGCGATGGGCTACCAACATCGCCACGCTTACATAATCGATAGCCTGCATCCTGAGTGGCCGCGCAGCTACCGAGAGATTTGAATCGTCCACGTACCGTTTGAGGGCGACACGACGTCGAGGTAGAAAATTTTATCCTTCGACCTACGAACAGCTTGTAGCTGTTGATTCACTCCCTCTTACGATCAGGCAAGACTAGATCTACATGAGAAACTTTTAGCGCCTGTGCCAATTCGTAGAGAGTGATGACGGTGGGGTTTCGGAGACCCCTCTCGAGACTGCTCAAATACTGTTGGCTGAAGCCAGAGCGCGCCTCGACCTCCTCCTGCGTCAGACCTTTTTCCCGACGCAGTCGCGCAAAATTTCTACCGACTAGCTTGCGCATGTCCATGCACAAGCAGTCGCAATTTACATACTTCGAGTTTACAAACTATAATATGTATTACGCGCTCGCTGCTACAGAGCGCACGAAGCAATATTCGATGCAACTAACTGAATTCACATAATAATTCATCTCAAGCACAGCACCATCTGCTGCTTGTTAAAGCTCGGGGGCGGCGTGACTGACACTATTTCAACAAAGGGTTCTTGGTTTTACACACAGGGCGGGCAGCGGAAAGGCCCGGTGCGAGCGGAAGACCTACGCGCGCTGCTAACGGCGCAGACCATCGACGGCGAAACCCCGGTCTGGCACAAAGGCCTGAAAGACTGGCTGCCACTTCATCAGTCTGAGATCGGCGCCATGCTGCCTGATGCGCCGCCACCGGTGGCCGCGGCCCAGATCAACAACGGGTTGGTCTGGACCCTGGCCGTCGCCCCGATCGCCTACCTCATTATCGAAGTTCTGATCCACGCCTATCAGTTCAGCCAGCCCGGCGACGATTTCCCGATGTCGTCAGCCCTGATCTGGATCATCCCCGTAGCGACGAACTGCATCCTTTGTCTTCTGGATGAGCAACAGCTTAAGCGGGCCGGCTACGGCTTCGGGTGGATGACGTTCTTCGCGGTACTCCTGGCGCCCGTCTATCTGTTCATCCGCGCGCAGCGTCTGCGCCAGACGCCGACCTACGGCTACGTCTGGATTGCGTCGTTCATCGTGTCGCTGTTGCTACAAGCATCCTGACCGGAGCCACGATCATGATCCGCTCCGACATGGGCTTCCTTTTTGTCGCGGTCTTCTACCTTGGGCTCGCCATCATCTACGTAATCCCGAGCATCGTCGCATTCCGGCGCAATCATCCGAACCGCTGGATCATCGCGGTCATCAACATGGCCTTCGGCGGCACAATCATCGGCTGGGGCGTCGCACTGGTCTGGGCTCTCCGCGCTGTCCACCGACCGGGATCGACCGACAGCGGCGGCGAATCCGGCCTCAACATTTTCGTCAATGACACCAAGAAAGTGCAGATCGTCGATCCATCCAGCGCCTCGACCGCGCAAGAGTTGGAACGCCTGCACGACCTGCTGACGCGCGGCGTGATCTCCCAGACGGAGTTCGACGGCCTCAAGACCAAGCTGATCGGCGTTTAGGCGCCGCGCGTTTTCCCAACCACAAACCTACGGGCGAACCTTCATGAATCACGCAGTCTTTCCGAACAAACATAAGCGCGCCGGACTGTCGGCTGCAGCTCTTGCTGTCCTCGTGCTTCCTCTCGCTGGCTGTGGCAAGAACCTGAACTGTTCGGCCGAGGAAACCCGCGACCTCGTCTACCAGATCGCAGGACAGAGCTTCCGCAAGGCGTTCAACATCCCGGAAGATAAACCCTATCCCGGACTGAAGTTCTCGCTGGCCGACATCATCACGAGGGAGAAAGCCGGCAACAAGGCGATGTGCGCGGCAAAGCTGCACATGACGGTCCCCGTCGATCCCAAGATCATGCCCAATGCGACCACGTCTGTGCTCGAACATGATGCCGACATCACTTACACACTGGAGCGAACCGACGACGGCCGCCTTTACGCGACAGTCTATGGGCTCTAGCGCCATGACCACACCATTCGCGCGCGCCCATCAGGATTTCAAGTTCAGCCGCCTCATGACCAGGCTCTGCCAAGCCGGCTTTATGCTTGGGTTAACGCCACTTCTCGCCGGCTGGTCGCCACCCGTCACGGTCCTCGGCAGCCCCCTCTACATGTTCTTCGGCGATCCGGACCGCGGTGACCCCGATCTTCGACCTCTGGAGATGACCCCGAACGACGTGGCGACGGCCTGCGTGCGCTACCGCAACGGCACGGTCTCCTACCAGCAGGACGGCGTCTATCAGGCGTTTTCCCTGATCTGCGCGATTCCAGCTCGGAAAGGCACTCCCGCTCACCGGACGAGACACACCTTCTTCGTGGTCCGCCCCCACAGCGACCATCCTAAGACTGCACTTGCTAAGATCGAGATCTACGGCTCGAACATCGGGAGGACCCAGTGGATGAGGATCAACGACGTCGACGCAAAGAGCATGATGAAAAGCATTCGCGACGTGCTCATGGACGACGGTCTGATCGAAGGTCCGGAAGAAGGCCAGGACGCCTTCGGATACTGGCGCGTCTGCAAGAACGATTCTGATGTCAACTGTTATCCCAAGGCGGACTTCTGACATGCTTTATCGTCGTATTGCCTCAGCGCTCCTGCTCCCGATCATGCTCGGCGCCTGGACGCCACCGGCCGCGGTGCTAGATCAGCCGATCCTGATCCCCGCCGAAGACGGCGGCGATCACGACACCGGGCTCACCCTGCGCCAGTTCATGCGCAACTGCGGTCGCCTGTTCGGCAATGGCAAACTTGAATTTACGCGACGGCCCGACGACGGCTTCTCGATGCGTTGCGCATTCGCCAACCCGAAGACCGGGCAGATATTCTCCAACGTCGCGGAGTTCACGCCCACCATCCTCGGCCATCACGATGCGCTCAAGCTTGAACGCTATCGCGGACCGGACGGCCTGATCCAGACTTCAGCCCAGCTCAAGGAAGTCTTTGAGAGTATATATCGTCTGACTGCGAAGCCCCCGGAGCGCAATTCGCTCCACTTCGTCACCAACACGCAGCCGCCCGATGCGTATCTGGCGCTCCGAACCCAACCGAACTCCCGGCAGGGCTCGCGCATCAAGATCATGCCGAACGGCACGCTGTTGCAAGTTCTGCAGCGCCGGAACGACGGATGGTGGCAGGTCCGCGTCGTTCCGTCAGGAGAAGAAGGATGGACCCTCAGCGGTCAAGGCAGCCGGCAATGGATCAGGTGCTGCAGCGCCTTCGATCCGCAGAACGACTCCGTCGCCATCACCCTTGAGGAACTGAACCAGAAGTTCAGAAGCCACGCAGTCGTCCTGTCGGAGATCAAACAGGAGTTGCGGGGGTTTCGTCCCGAGGCACGCTGCATACTCGAATACTGGGTCAAGCAATCCCCAACTTCATCGGAGATCACTATCAACTGCCAGTCCTATGCTACTGGCGGGGAAGCTGACGAAAGCAGTGTCACAATGATCTTTACGACTGACCCCTCCGGGAAAATGCTGCTCACGAAGAAAGACTACGCGGGATAATCAGCACCCTTGCCACGTTAGGCGAGCGATCGGGGGATTGGCTCGCCTGTTCTGATAGGCAACCTCCGCACCTGCGAAGCGCTTGAACCTCTCCGACCGTAATGCCGTGATCGAGGAACGCTTCGGGGAGACTACCATCAGGCTATCGCCTCCCCTCGATGCGCGCCTGTCTTTCCATGATCGAAGCGAGCGTATCGAAGCGCCAGCGTCGGCAAGACCAGCAGGTTAAGCGCCATCGACGTTATCAGGCCGCCCAGGATAACGATCGCCATTGGGCCTTCAATTTCGCGCCCCGGTTCGCTCGCCCCCAGCGCGAGCGGAAGCAAACCGAGGCCAGTCACCAGGGAGGTCATGAGGATCGGAACGAGTCGATCCGCCGCACCTTCGACGGCAGTTTCCAGGGTCCAGGCACGACCTTCGACAGTGACGAGATGTTCGTAGTGCGAAATCATCAGAATGGAATTGCGCAACGTGATGCCGAACAAGGTTACGAAGCCGACCAGCGATCCAAGCGAGAGCAGTCCGCCGGTCAGAGCGACCGCAAAGACTCCGCCCACGAACGCGAACGGCAGGTTGATCAGAATTAGAACGAGGTTGTGCCAGTGGCCGGTGACAATCGAAAGCAGAAGAACGATGCCGATCGCAGCCAGCAGTGTATTCACAAGCAGATCGCGCTCCGACTGAGCTTGCGCCTCGGCCGCGCCGGCGAACTCCAGATGTGCGCCGGGTGGTAGCGCGACGTCCTTTGCGATCTTGCGCTTGGCGTCACTGACGAAGGACGCAAGATCACGCCCACTCACGTTCGCAGTCACCGTCTGGACGCGCTGCGCGCTCCGATGCAGGACCTGATATCGACCGGATGTTTCGTAGACATCGGCCACCTGTTTCAGGAGAACGTAGGCTCCGCCGGACGTCCGCAATGGGAGATCGCCAATCTGGGTGAGCCGGACACGGGCCTGTGCGTCCAGGATCACGTTAACGTTGAAGACCGCATTGCCTTCATATGCTTGCCCGACCACATCGCCCTGGTAGGCCGTGCGGATCAGTTCGAGCACTTCGACGGCATCGAGCCCCCACCGCTGCAGGTCGGCGGGACGGAGCGTTACGTTAATCTGCGGCATCCCCGGCGGAGATTGTTGCTGGACATCCACAGCGCCTGGAACCTCGCCAAGTTCGCGCGCTACGTCTCGCGCAGTTTTCTCCAGTGAATCGAGGTCAGCGCCGTACACGTTCACAGCGAGCGCAGCGGTAAAGCCCGATACCGTTTCCTCCACCCGCTCGGCCAAATAGGTCTTGAGCGAGAAACTGATGCCAGCGAATTTCGCAAGGGCTTCTCGCATGCGCGTTTCGGCCACGGTTTGATCGTGACCGGAAAGCCCGGGCTGTAGGTCAACCTCAAACTCGCTGTAGTGCGGGCCTACCGTATCCACGCCAGCTTCGGCACGCCCTGCGTGCTGTGCGACACTACGCACGCCCGGAACCTTTCGGAGGGCTTCCGTGATTAGGCCTCCGATCCGAAGTGACTCATCGAGCGAGGTGCCTGGTATCGCTGAGACGTGGAGGATGAGATGTCCTTCTCGTAGGTCGGGCAGGAAAGTACCGCCAAAGAATGGCAACATCGCTACGCCCGCGACGGTAAGGGCAAAGGCTGTTGCGACGATGAGCCGTGGAAAGCACTCGATACGCCGGAGCAGCGTCTCATAATCGCCGCGCGACAAGCGAACCACTGGCGGGTCCCGATGCTCCCTTCGGTTCTTTCCGACGAGCAGCAACATCGAAAGCGCGGGCGTGACGGTCAGCGCGACCGCGAGGGAGGCGAGTACCGCGAGGATGTAGGCGATACCCAAAGGCCCGAACAGACGTCCGCCGACGCCAGAGAGCGTGAGAACAGGAAAGAACACCAGCAAGACGGCGAAGGTCGCGTACACGACGGCGCTGCGGACCTCAAGGATCGCATCGAGCACAACGCGTCCCTCGACTCTCGGTTCAGCCAATCGGCGATTCTCGCGCAATCGGCGCACGACGTTCTCGATGCCGATCACCGCGTCATCGACCACCTCGCCGATGGCAATGGCGAGCCCGCCGAGCGTCATGGTGTTGAGGGTCTCCCCCATCCATTGCAGGGCCAGCACCGCCGCGACCAGCGAGAGCGGGATCGCGGTGCAACTGATGATCGAGGTGCGCCAGTCGAACAGGAAAAGAAACAGAATGATGATCACCAGCGCGCCCCCGATCAGGAGGGCATGCAGGACGTTTTGGGTTGCCGTGTCGATGAAATTGGCCGGCCGAAACAAATCGGCATGAAGTTGAACCCTTTCACGCTCAAGCGCCGGTCGCAGTTCTTGCAGCGCAACTTCCACCCGCGTTGTGACTTCCCGCGTGTTGGCTCCGTATTGCTGGCTTAACATCAGCACGATGCCAGGCGTGCCATTGATGAGAGCGGCACCGATCGGCGGTTCGGGAGCCACGACGACGTTCGCGACGTCCCCGAGCACGACACTTGCGCCGCCTTCATGCATCAGAACGGTCCGGGCGACTTGCTCCGGTGTCAACGATTGGCCAAAGGTCTGGAGCGTAATGCGCTGATTGACCGTGTCTACGAAACCGGCGCCCCGCACCCCTGTGGCCTTGCGGGCGGCGGCCAGGACGTCATTCATGCCAACCCGAAACCGGACCAGATCGTCCGGGCGGACCTGCACCTGTAGGGATCTCACGTCTCTGCCGTAGGTCGAAACTTGCGCGACACCTGGCACGGCCAACAGCCGCCTCGCCACGGTCCAGTCTGCGATTGTGCGCAAATCCATTAACGAGCGCTGATCGGACGTCAGACCGATCACCAGAACCGTGCCGGCGGTTGGGGTCAACGGGGTCATCGCGGGAGGTTGGACGCCCTGCGGGAGCCGGGTGGCGATCACCGCGACGCGCTCGTTCACGAGTTGGCGCGCACGGTAAATGTCGCTGCCTGGGCGGAATATAACAGTGATGACCGACAAGCCTTGAATCGAGGACGAACGCATACTTTCGACGCCCGCCAATCCGTTGATGGACGTTTCGATCGGCTGAGTGACAAGAATCTCGACTTGCTCAGGGCTCAGCCCTGGCGCTTCGGTCTGGATCGCGACTTGCGGCGGCGCGAATTCGGGGAAGACGCCATACTTGGCGCTCGTAAGCGAATACAATCCGTAGCCCAACAACGCGCATGCTAACGCGAGTAGGATTCCACGGAAGCGAATGGCAAACGAGACAAGGGCAGCTTGGGGGCCCGCGTGGGTGCCGAGATCGCCGTCAGTCATTGTCGGCGCTGCCTCGAAGCTCGCTCTTGGCCTCCTCGGAAAGGAGGACCTGCGCACCACGGGTCACGATTTCCGCGCCGGCTGGAAGGTCCCGCACCACATAATCGTCATCGGAGACCGGTTGGTCGGTGCTGATCGGGTGCCGCTTGAACACCTCGGGGCCGACGCGCAGGTACACCCAGGAGCGTCCCTGCCAGCGCACGATGGCTGTGTCCTCGACGAACACTCCGTCATAGGTCTTGCCAGACGGCACATAGACCGTCGTGTTCATTCCTGGCAGCAGGCCGCTGTCTCCCTGCGCCGTGAAGAAGTAGCTCACGCCCTGAATGCGTGCATCCGTCCGGGTTGCCGGCGAGAGGTATTGAAGGTCGATGTTGGCGTCGCGCGCGGGTGCCTGTGCGAGGGCCGTCCGAGGAGGGTCCACCAAGGTGATGCCGGGCTGTAGCGTCACCTGAACCAGAAACCTTTCGCGCTCGATCAGTCGGACAACGGTTGGCGAGCGTTCGATGATTGCCTTGCCAATCAGCGGACCCCACTCCTGTTGCGCCGTCGCTGCCAAGGTCCTCACTTGTGACTCCGCGGCGGTCAGCGCGGCCTGTTCGGTACGGAACGTTCCTTCAGCGGCTTCGGCATCCTTCCTGGGAAGGGCTGCGGACTGCGCCAGACTCCTCGCGCGCTCGAATGCGCTCTTTGCGACGTCGAACCTTGCCTGCGTCATCTGGAGCTGCGCCTGGGCGTTGGCATAACTGTTGGTGAGTTCGGTTACGCGGGCGATGTCCAGCACGGCGCCGTAGGCACGGAACTGCTCGGGATGGGGTTCCACGATCAACACGGCAGTTTGAAGCCCAATCTGCTTCTGCTGTTCCGGAGAAAGCGTGACCGTTGTCGGGTCGCCTACAGCTGATCCTGCCGGCTGAGGCTGGGTGACGAGTTGGGCCTGTCCGAATTGGGTGGTTCCGACCCAAGTCGACGCGGTCAACATGAGCAGTGCCGCCTGGAATGCGGCCACGGCGCGCGCCTGTTGCCAAGACATAAACGGCCAGCCCTTGTTTATGGAACATCTGGACAAAATAGATGTTACGACCGTAACATTTACTGTAGATATTGAATCGGTTCAAGGAGCGACCGTCAGGGGATCTATCTAGGTCCACCCAAGTCGAATCAAAAATCATGACCGCAGAACACAGCCGCGCAAAACGAGCGCCCCGTCCGGAAATCAAAGATGAGCCGCGGACCATCAAGTCGAAATCCGGGAAAGCCCGCCAAGCCAGTTCTCGGTCATGGCTGCTTCTGACGTACAAGGTGCCTGCCGAACCGGCAAAGCGACGAATCGCGTTGTGGCGCAAATTGAAGGCCTTGGGGGCCATCTATCTGCAAAATGGCGTGTGCCTGTTACCCAAGATTGACGCACACGAGCGGCGCTTGAAGGTCCTGCAGAACGAGATATTCGAGATGGATGGCGACGCGGTACTTCTCGAAACCGTCGGGCTTGACCATGCACAAGAGCAGAAGGTGATCGCTCGGTTTTCGACCGAGCGCGACGAGGCCTATCGCGAATTCATCAGCCGCTGCGACGACTTTGACGGCGAAATAGCGAAGGAGCGGGGAAACGGGAAGTTCACCTATGCCGAGGTTGAAGAGAACGAAGAGGATCTGACGAAGCTGCGGGCATGGCTCGACAAAATCGTTCGTCTCGACTTCTACGGTGCCTCCCTCCGCTCCGAAGCTGAGGAACGGCTCGCTCGTTGCACAACACTGCTGGATGACTATGCGCGCGAGGTGTTTGAGGCGCAGGACGAAAACCGCTCAATCAGCAATTCCGCCTGAAGACGTAGGCCGCCTTGGCGCCTGAGAAGCCCTGCTCAGCAGCTACGCCCACGAAGAGAACCGATGAGATGGACAAGATCACGGAGAAGACTCTTGTCTCCGGAGAGCGGCGCGGCATTCCAGCCGGCGTCTGGGCGCTGGGCTTTGTCTCGATGCTGATGGACATCTCCTCGGAGATGATCCACGCGCTGCTGCCCATCTACATGGTGACGGTGCTCGGGACCTCGACCCTTGCCGTTGGCATCATCGAGGGTATCGCCGAAGCGACCGCCTCTATTACCAAGATTTTTTCGGGCGCTCTCAGCGACTGGCTCGGCAAGCGCAAGTTTCTTGCAGCCCTCGGCTACGGGCTTGCCGCTTTTACCAAGCCAATCTTTCCGCTCGCTTCCTCACTCGATTGGCTCGTTGGCGCTCGCTTCATCGATCGGGTCGGCAAGGGCATCCGCGGCGCGCCGCGTGATGCACTCGTCGCCGACATCGCGCCGCCAGAATTGCGCGGCGCCAGTTTCGGCCTGCGCCAGTCGCTCGACACGGTAGGCGCCTTCATCGGCCCGCTTTTCGCCATCGGCCTGATGTGGCTGACTGCTGACCATTTCCAGACCGTGTTCTGGATCGCCGTCATTCCGGCCTTCCTGTCGGTCGCGCTTATTCTCGTCGCCGTGAAGGAGCCGGAGCGGCCGAAGGAGTTGCGCAAAGTCCGTATGCCGCTGCATCGCGCGGAGTTACGCCGCCTGGGTCCGGCCTATTGGTGGATCGTGGCGATCGCGGCGGTGTTCACGCTTGCTCGCTTCAGCGAAGCCTTTCTCATCCTGCGTGCCCAATCGATTGGCCTGCCGCTGGCGCTCGTCCCGATCGTGCTGGTGCTCATGAGTCTGGCCTATTCGCTCTCGGCCTATCCGATTGGCATTCTGTCCGACCGGATGGACCGGATGACGATCCTGATCCTCGGCATGGTCTTACTTGTCCTCGCCGATCTCACACTCGCTTTCGCCACCTCCCTTTTGGGAATCGGCATCGGCGTCGTGCTCTGGGGCCTGCATATGGGCTTCACCCAGGGGCTGTTCGCGACATTGATCGCCGAGGCCGCTCCTGGCGAGCTTCGAGGCACCGCCTATGGCGTGTTCAACCTCGTCACCGGTCTGATGCTGCTGGCCGCCAGCGTGATCGCGGGAGCGCTCTGGGATGCCGTCGGCCCCCAGGCGACCTTCCTCGTAGGCGCTGCTTTCGCTTTGCTTACCGTGACCGGTCTGGGTTTCGGGCGCAATCGACTGAGGACGCCGAGTCGTGTCTGAGATGACAGCACATTTACCGCACGACGATCCCGCGAGGTGAGCGTCAGGCCCGGCCTTCACCCCTTGGCCCGAAGCGCAACAATCTCAGTGCGTTTGCGGTTACCAATACGGTGGCCCCCGTGTCGGCTAGAATGGCCATCCAGAGTGGTGTCGCGCCGAACAGCGTGGTGATGAGAAAAACGCTTTTGAGGCCGAGCGCGAGCGCGATGTTCTGCCAGATGTTAGAGAGGGTCGCGCGTGACAGCATGATCAGCTCGGCAACACCGATGACGCGGTTTTTCAGGAGCGCCACATCCGCGGTCTCCAACGCGACGTCCGTTCCACCTCCCATTGCGATGCCAACCGAGGAAGCGGCAAGCGCCGGTGCATCATTGATGCCGTCGCCGACCATAGCGATCGGCCCCTCACTCTTGTAAGCCGCGATCGCAGCAAGCTTGGCGTCTGGCAACAGTTCGGCTCTGGCTTCGAGGCCGAGTGCGTCGCCGATCGCCGCGCCGGTACGAGCATTGTCGCCCGTCAGCATGATCGGGCGAATGCCGAGCGCGCGCAGCTTCGCAAGACCATCGGCGGCGTCTGGGCGTGGCTCATCGCGCAACGCGATCAACCCAAGGAGATGCTTGCCTTCGCTGACCACAACGACCGTTTTGCCTTGGCTTTCCAGCGCTTCGACGCGCTTCCTGATCTCCTCCGGCACGTCGCCCAGCTCGGCTGCATGGCGCGGCGATCCGACCGACACGAAGCCGGACTTGAGTCGGGCCGTGACCGCTTTGCCAGGCGTCGCAATCCCGCCTCCAAATGCCGTCGGGATGTCGAGACCACGCCTTTCGACTTCAGAGACGATGGCTATCCCGAGTGGATGGCTGGAGCCGCGCTCAACGGCGGCGGCTTTCGTCAGCACCTCGGCGTCCTCACCTGCGATCACAACGATGTCCGTGACCTGCGGGTGCCCGTTAGTCAGCGTGCCAGTTTTGTCGAAGGCAACGGTTCTGACTTTGCCGAGTGTTTCCAGAGCTGCGCCACCCTTGACCAGAAGGCCGCGCCGCGCGCCGCTTGCTAACCCCGAGGCAATGGCGGCCGGAGTAGAGATAACGAGCGCGCAAGGGCACGCGATCAACAGCACCGCCAGCCCGCGATAAATCCAGGTGAACCAATCGGCACCGAACACAAGTGGAGGAACGAATACGACAAGCGCCGACACCACCATGGCCGCCGGCGTGTACCAGCGGCTGAAACGATCGATGAAACGGGCTGTCGGCGCCTTCGAACCCTGCGCTTCCTCGACCATGTGGATGATGCGGGCAATCGTGTTGTCCGCCGCAGTCCGCGTGATCTCCACGCGCAACTCACCATTGGCATTGATGCTGCCGGCATAAATTGTCGATCCAGGCTCCTTGGCGACCGGAACAGATTCGCCAGTCACCGGCGCCTCGTTGACCTCCGACATGCCCTCGGTCACGATTCCATCGGAGGGAACGCGATCACCAGGGCGGACAATCACCGTGTCGCCGATGGCGAGAACTTCGACAGAAACAGTTTCTACGTTCGAGCCCGTTTGACGAAGCGCCGTACGCGGGACAAGGTCGATCAATGCCTTGATGCCAGCGCGTGCTCGGCCAGCGGCGATCCCTTCCAGCAACTCCCCGACCGCAAACAGAAATACGACGACAGCCGCCTCTTCCGCCGCGCCGATCGCAACGGCGCCGATTGCAGCGATCGACATCAGCATCTCAATGCTGAACGGCGTGCCGGACAACGCGCCGGCGAGCGCACGTCGACTGATCGGAACCAGGCCAACCAGCGTCGCAGCGATATAGGCCCAACTCGACCAGGCCGGCTCGATATGAGAAACACCAAAAGCCAGTGTCAGCAGGGCGGCGCTGCCGATGACCAACCGCCCCTTCGGCGATGACCACCAGGCGCTCCCCATCACATCACGATCGTCATCGCGGAGCGCGGATGCGGCGGGTCCGGACGGATCGACAGGCGCGTATCCGAGCACCCTGATCCTGGCTTCAATTGCCTGTTTGGAGGTGCGGTCTTCGTCGAGTACCAAGGAAAGCGACTGCAGGCCGTAGTTGACATCAATATCGCTGACGCCGGGCAGCCTCTTCATCGCGTTCTCGATTTTTATGGCACAGGCGCCGCAATCCATGCCTTCGACACGCAACTTCAAAGGGGTAGCAGTAGCCATGGGCGTCACCTCGACAAGTCCGACGTGACCACCCATATGGACCCTGTAGCGACTACAGGGTCAACACCATGACGGGCGATTATCTGGCAATCGGCGAATTGGGGCGAAGAACGGACACCAAGGTCGAGACCATCCGCTATTACGAGCGGATCGGGCTGCTTGCTGCGCCGGGTCGAACAGCTGGCAACTACCGCGCATACAGCGCAGAGCACTTAAATCGGCTGAGTTTCATCCGGCGATCACGAGACCTCGGGTTTTCGCTCGATCAAATTCGAGCATTGCTCAATTTGGCTGATCAGCGCGATCAATCTTGCGACGCCGTCGATGCTATTGCCAAAGAGCACTTGGCCGAGGTCGACCGGAAGATTGCCGACTTGAGGGCATTACGTCGCGAACTGGACAGCATGATTGCTCAATGCCACTGCGGGACGGTCGCCGACTGCCGAATCATCGAAGCTCTATCGCCACGGACTAACCCTTTTCCATAACGGATCGCAGGCAAGGCTGGCTCGCCCTGGCACCGACCTGTACCGCAGCGGGTCAGCGAAAGTTGACCCAATTGTGTAGAGGCGAGCCCTTCTACCGCCTCGCTCCTCATGGCATCTTGCCGACGTGCAGCTTTTCTCGTTCATATCCCGTCTGCTCTCGATCCTCGCAATCGTGGGCCTTCTGACCGCACCGATGGTGGCCCCATCGAGCGCTGTGGCGATGGATGATGCGTCGATGGCCGGCATGTCCGGGATGGCATCAGTGCCGGACGACATGCCCTGCTGCCCTAACGAGAAACCCTCGCTGCCGGGTTGCGCAAAATCCTGCCCGTTCGCGATCCTGTGCCTCGCGAAATGCTTTCCCGCTGTTCCAGCAGTTTCTGTCGTCATGCCAGCCCGTGTCTTTGTCGCAGATGTGAAGACGTCATGGGACGACAATCTGCGAGACATTTTGCCGGACCCTCCACCGCCTAAACCTCCTCGAACCTAAGTTCATCAACGGCTCTTAGCGAGCCGCGCGCACCGCAAGGCCGATGGCCATCGCGGTGATGTCGTATGGCTTGATCGCAAGATCGGGTCATCAGCAACCGCGCATTTGCGTGGTCAGACGATGAATTTGGGAATCTTCGACTATGACTCTTTTAAATTTGAAGCGCGTCGCAGCCGCGGCGGTAATCAGCCTTGTCTCGATTGGGGTGGTCTCGCAAGCGCAGGCAGCCATCCAGGACTATGAGTTTCAACTCGTAAAAAACGAAATCAAGAAGGGCGTTTCCGTTATCGCGGTACGCCTGATCAACAAGGTGACGGGCAAGCCCGTCCCTGATGCCGTGATTTTCGCGAGCCGGCTCGACATGACACCGGACGGTATGCAGGAGATGCTGACGAAGGTAACGCCCATTCCGAGCTCTGAGCCGGGCGTCTACCAGTTCAAGGCCAATCTCAGCATGACCGGTGGCTGGCAACTCTCGCTCGGCGCAAAGGTCCAGGGCGAAACCGGCTCGGTCGAAAATAAGCTCGTCATCAAGGCCGTGCCATGAAACGCATGGGCCGCTCAGGCTTCACCCTCGCTGCCATTTTGGCGGCGGGGGCCGGCGGTTACTGGATCGGCCAGCACGCGAGC
>MKWA01000022.1:247073-306223 GCA_001899285.1 Rhizobiales bacterium 64-17 | reverse complement strand
CCCCTGCCATGGCTGCAAGCAACGCACACGCCACCAAATTCAACCGATGTCGGCCCGATGGTGTCCGGGCCGATCATCTACTACCGCGACCCGGATGGACGGCCCGCTTATTCGGCTGAGCCGCGCAACACGGCGGATGGGCGTAACTTCCTAGCCGTCCATGCGAGCGAGGACATCCGTTTCGAAGGTGAGCCGGAAGCGGACGCAAAAGCCACGGGGCAGGCAAGCAGCGAGCCGAGGAAGATCCTCTACTATCGCAATCCAATGGGCCTGCCCGACACCTCGCCGGTGCCGAAGAAGGATTCCATGGGGATGGATTACATCCCCGTATATGCCGACAAAGATGAAGACGGCTCGACCGTCAAGATCGCGCCGGGCAAATTGCAGCGTACAGGCGTCCGGTCAGAGACCGTCAGTGACCGTGTCATCATCCAGACGGTGCGCGTGCCGGGCACGGTGCAGCCGGACGAGCGCAATGTCTCGGTCGTAACCGTCCCGGCCGATTCCTATGTCGGCAAGGTGGAGAACGTCACCACCGGAGACAAGGTGCGCAAGGGTCAGCCGCTGCTGGAACTGCGCTCGCCCGAGATCGCCGCGGCGGCTGTTCAAGTCCAGATCAATCCGGGCTCCAACGTCGCGCGGCGGCGTCTCGAAAATTTGGCGGTGCCGAAGGAGGTTATCGACGAAATCGACCGCACGCGTCAGGTTCCGCCGACCTTCACCTGGTATGCCCCGCGCGACGGAGTCGTGCTTCTCCGCAATGCCACCGAGGGCATGAAGATGGCGGCCGGGGACGTCCTCTTCCGCATCGCCGATCTGTCGACCGTCTGGGTTCTGGCCGACGTGCCGGAATATCTGCTCGCGAGCGTCGCGCCGGATCAGGAGGCAACAATCCGGGTCCGCGGCCTCCTCGGACGGGCGTTCCAGGGGCGCGTTGCCCTGATCTATCCGCAGGTCAATCCGGCGACCCGCACGACGAAGGTGCGCATCGCCATCGCCAATCCCAGCGGGCTCCTGCGCCCCGATATGTATGCAGATGTGGAGATCGCAGCCGGCGGCACACGCGCCGTTACCGCGGTTTCGGACAGCGCCGTGATTGACACCGGTACGCGGCAAATCGTGATCCTCGACAAAGGCGACGGCCGCTTTGGGCCACGTGAGGTCAAGACCGGCACGCGCGGCGGCGGCTACACCGAGATTCAGTCGGGAATCGCAGCCGGCGACCGCGTCGTCGTTGCGGCCAACTTCCTCATCGACGCCGAAAGCAATCTCAAAGCGGCACTCAGCAGTATGACGGCAGGGAACACGCCATGATCGGCCGCCTGATCGCATGGTCCGCCCGCAACCTCGTTCTGATCCTCGTCGGCACCATCTTCGCCGTCGCCGCCGGCATCTATTCTCTCAAGACTCTGCCGTTGGACGCCATTCCGGACCTCTCCGATGTTCAGGTGATCGTCTACACCGACTATCCGGGGCAAGCGCCGCAGGTGGTCGAGGACCAGGTCACCTATCCGCTGACGACCGCCATGTTGACGGTGCCGAAGTCGAAGGTGGTGCGCGGCTTCTCCTTCTTCGGCGTCTCGTTCGTCTATGTGATCTTTGAAGATGGCACCGATCCCTATTGGGCGCGCAGCCGCGTGCTCGAATACCTCAACACCGCCACAAAGCGCCTACCGGCCGGCGTGACACCGGGCCTCGGGCCCGACGCGACCGGCGTGGGCTGGGTCTACCAATATGCGGTCGTCGCCAAGGAGATGAGCCTTGCGGAGCTGCGCTCACTGCAGGATTGGGTGGTCCGTTTTGCGGCCTCGAAAGCCGAAGGCGTTGCCGAGGTCGCGAGCGTCGGCGGCTTCGTCAAACAATACAACATCGTGGTCGACCCACTACGGCTGCGCGCGCAGGGGATTTCGCTTGCCGCCGTGCGCAACGCGGTGCGCAATAGTAACCAGGACGTTGGCGGCCGCACGTTGGAGCTGTCGGAGTTCGAGTTCATGGTGCGCGGCCGTGGCTACATCAAATCACTGGCCGACATCAAAAACATCGTTCTGAAAAGCGATCAGGGCGTGCCGCTTCGGCTGAAGGATGTGGCACGTGTCGAGGTTGGCCCAGACGAGCGGCGCGGCATCACCGAGCTCAATGGTGAGGGAGAAGTCGCGAGCGGTATTGTGCTGCAGCGCTTCGGTGCCAACGCGCTGACCGTGATCGACAACGTCAAGCAGCGCCTCGCTGCTATAGCCAGCAGTCTGCCGAACGGTGCCGAGATTGTTCCTGTCTATGACAGATCGCATCTTATCAACGCGGCAATCGACACATTGCGGCATACACTGACCGAGGAAAGCATCAACGTCGCGCTCGTCTGCGTCATTTTCCTGCTACATCTGCGCAGCGCGCTCGTCGCCATCCTGATGCTGCCAGTCGGCATCCTGATAGCGTTCGTCGGCATGAAGGCCGTCGGGCTCGGCTCCAACATCATGAGCCTGGGCGGCATCGCGATTGCCGTCGGCGCGATGATCGACGCCGCCATCGTCATGATCGAAAATGCACACAAGCATCTGGAGCGCGCGCCGCCTGACAAGCCGCGGGTGCAAATCCTGATCGAAGCGGCGAACGAGGTCGGTCCGGCCCTGTTCTTCAGCCTGCTCATCATCACCGTGTCGTTCCTGCCGATCTTCACGCTGGAATCGCAGGAAGGTCGGCTGTTCGGCCCGCTCGCTTTCACCAAGACCTTTGCGATGGCAGCCGCGGCGTTCCTGTCCGTGACGCTGGTGCCGGCGCTGATGGTGATCTTCGTGCGCGGGCGCATCATCCCGGAGCACAGGAACCCGATCAACCGGCTCCTGATCCGGGTCTACCGGCCGGTCATTCGCTGGGTGCTTAAGGCAAAGACGCTCACGATCCTGCTCGCGCTTGCCGCTCTCACTGTCAGCGTCTGGCCGGCACGCCAACTCGGTTCCGAGTTCATGCCGGACCTCGACGAAGGCACGCTGCTCTACATGCCGACGACGCTACCGGGCATCTCGATCACCAAAGCGGCCGAACTCCTGCAAATGCAGGATCGCATCATCAAGTCGTTCCCGGAGGTGGACTCCGTCTACGGCAAGGCGGGGCGCGCCGCCACCGCGACCGATCCCGCTCCGACCGAGATGTTCGAGACGATCATCAACCTGAAGCCGAAAGACCAGTGGCGGCCCGGCGTCACCCTCGACAGCCTGAAGGCCGAGATGGATAAGGCGCTGCAATTCCCCGGCGTCTCCAATGCCTGGACAATGCCAATCCGCGCCCGCATCGACATGCTCTCGACTGGCATCCGCACGCCGGTGGGCGTCAAGGTGTTCGGTACCGACCTTAGCGAGATGGAGAAGATCGCCCGTCAGATCGAGGCAGTACTGCGCACCGTGCCCGGCACATCGAGCGCCTATGCCGAGCGCGTCATCGGCGGCTACTACCTCGATATCGTGCCCGACCGGGAGGCACTCGGCCGTTACGGCCTGAACATCAGCGACGTGCAGGATGTCATCGCCACTGCGCTCGGCGGCGAGACCGTGACAACGACAATAGAAGGGCGCGAACGCTATGGCGTGAACATCCGCTACCCGCGCGCTCTGCGCTCCAGTCCCCAGGCAATTGCCACGGATGTGGAAGTCCCGCTTCCCGGTGGCGGCGCTGTTCCACTCGGCGAGGTGGCGGAGGTCCAACTCACCCGAGGCGCAACCTCGATCCGCACCGAGAACGGCCAGTTAGCGACCTATATCTATGTCGATATCAACGGCCGCGATCTCGGTGGCTATGTCGCCGATGCGCAGAAGGCGGTCGCAGCCTCGGTGAAGTTGCTGCCCGGCTATTCGGTCGGCTGGAGTGGCCAATACGAATATCTGCAGCGGGCGGAGGCGCGGTTGAAGATCGTCGTGCCGGTGACGCTGCTGATCATCTTCCTGCTGCTCTACCTCAACTTCCGTAAGCTGACCGAGACGCTGATCGTCATGCTGTCCTTGCCATTCGCGCTCGTCGGAGGCGTCTGGCTAATGTGGTGGCTCGGCTTCAACATGTCGGTTGCCGTCGCAGTCGGCTTCATCGCGCTTGCCGGCGTCGCCGCCGAGACCGGCGTTGTCATGCTGATCTATCTCGATCAGGCGATGGCGGAGGTGCGGGTGCGACGAAGCCGCGAAGGCCGTGCGTTCACCCGCGCCGATCTCTACGAGGCTATCATGCTCGGTGCAGTCGAGCGTGTGCGGCCGAAGATGATGACTGTCGTTGCCATCATGGCCGGTCTGGTGCCGATCCTCTGGAGCACGGGGGCCGGCTCCGAGGTCATGCAGCGCATCGCCGTGCCGATGATCGGTGGCATGGTGTCCTCGACCATACTCACCCTTGTCGTCATCCCTGCGATCTACGCCCTCGTCAAAGGCTGGAGGCTCGCGAAAGAGGAGCCGATAGCCGACCGGATATCTGCCGATCTCCAGGCTGCTGCCGAATGAAAGGAGGCTTCGATGATGCACGACATGATGGGAAGCATGGGTTGGAGCATGGGCCTCGTCGGCCTCCTGGCCGTTGTCGCGCTCGTTCTCCTAATCGTCGCACTCGTGAAATACGTCTTCTTCAGATGAGGTCTGTCATGCGCACTTTGCTAGGTCTTGTCCTTGTCAGCTTCGTAGCGTCGTCTGCTCTCGCAGCGGAAGGTGACCCCACTCGCGGCCAGCAGGCGTTTCGGGCCTGCGCGCCCTGCCATTCACTTACGCCCGACCGCAATATGACCGGGCCCAGCCTTGCACGGCTCTGGGGACGTCGTGCAGGAAGCCTCCCGAGCTTCGAACGCTACTCGCCGGCGCTCAAATCCGCACAAATTACCTGGAACGAACAATCGCTTGATTCATGGCTCGTCGATCCTGCGCATATGGTGCCCGGAAATCGGATGACCTTTCCCGGCATCAAGAATGAACAAACGCGCGCAGACCTCATCGCGTTTCTCAAGCAGACTGCTACTTCCGACCAGACTACTGAACCGACAATGCCCATGGGAGGCATGATGGGTGGCGGTGGCACGGCTCCCAATCTGCGCACGCTCTCACCGTCGCAACGCGTCCAGACCATCATGCTTTGTCGCGACACCTATCGTGTGACCACCGCGGACGGGACGGTGCATGAGTTCTGGGAACGCAATCTCCGGTTCAAGACCGATTCCAGTCCGGACGGGCCCGAGAAGGGCGCGCCTGCCATCCTCGGCGCCGGAATGATGGGCGACCGCGCGTCGGTGATCTTCGCGGCGCCGAACGAAATCAGCGATTGGATCAAGCCGAATTGCTGATGCGGGACAACAACAGAACCCTAAAAAGTCGTTCTGTTTGGGCTAGAACCTCAACGCATCTTGCGCGTTACCGCGGGTCGCTGGAAGTTTGAACGTTAGCGCGGCCGACGCACCTATGTTCAGACAAGACTCTCCGCATTTGTAAAGCGCTTGGACCATGTATATTTCTTAGAGATCCTACAAGCCGCGCAGATAGGTTGAGGGCTATCCACATCCAATTTCTCAACTTGGATGTGGGTAGGAACATTCATCAGATTTGCAGCGAGTTCAGCACCTCCAGCAATTCGCCCCCAATCTCGCATCAGATGACCTCTTCTGAACGTGGCTTTCAAAATCTTTGCCGAAGCCCTCAGAAGCACATCAAGGGATATGTGTCGTCCGCTCGACAATCTGACCGTCTTCTTTGGTGAAATGGCCAATATTCGGATTTGGCAGCAGATCAAGCACAGCTTCCGATGGCCTGCACAGCTTAGTGTCCTTGTCGGTCACCACGATCGGGCGATTGATCAGGATCGGATGCGTCATCATGAAGTCGAGCAATTCGTCGTCCGACCATTTTGGGTCGTCTAGGCCGATTTCCTTGTAGGGCGTGCCCTTTTCGCGCAGCAAGGCTCGCACCGAAATCCCCATTGCGGCAATCAGTTCCTTAAGCTTGTCTCGGGATGGCGGCGTTTTGAGATATTCGATTATCGTCGGCTCGGTGCCGCTTTGCCGGATCATGGCGAGCGTATTGCGCGACGTGCCGCAATCCGGATTGTGATAGATCGTGACCGTCATTGCCGCGCCTCCACAGCCGAGGTCGACGCAGGCGCTCCGGCCTCGTACCACCCCTTTGTTGCTTTCACGATGCGGACCACGGAAAGCATCACCGGCACCTCGACCAGAACGCCGACCACCGTTGCGATCGCCGCGCCGGAATTGAGACCAAAAAGGCTGATCGCGGCAGCGACCGCCAACTCAAAGAAGTTGCTGGCGCCGATCAGCGCTGCTGGCGCGGCTACGCACCAGGCCACACCGAACCGCCGACTGAGCCAGTATGCGAGGCCCGCATTCAGATAGACCTGGATCAGAATCGGGACCGCAAGCAGCGCAATGACAATTGGCTGCGCTAGAATTTGCTCGCCCTGGAACCCGAACAACAGGACCAGCGTCGCCAGCAGCGCCACCAGCGACACGGGCTGCAGCGTCTTCAGCGTACGGGTCAGAGCTCGATCTGAATCCTGAGCGAGAAGTGATCGGCGCCAGATCTGAGCCACAACCACAGGGACGACGATGTAGAGCACCACCGACAGCAGCAGCGTATCCCATGGTACCGAAATCGAAGCGACCCCGAGTAGCAATCCGACCAATGGGGCGAACAGGAAGATCATGATGACGTCGTTCAGGGCGACTTGGCTTAAGGTGTAGTGTGGTTCGCCGCCGCATAGATTCGACCAGACGAACACCATTGCCGTGCAAGGCGCAGCGGCTAACAGAATAAGCCCTGCGATGTAGGACTGTATCTGGTCAGCAGGCAGCAACGGTGCGAACAGGTGACCGATAAAGAAAGCACCGAGCAAAGCCATTGAGAACGGCTTCACCGCCCAATTGATGAATAGCGTGACGCCGACACCACGCCAGTGTTCGCGCACCTGCCCGAGGGCTGCGAAGTCGATCTTCAGCAGCATCGGGATGATCATCAACCAGATCAGAGCGGCGACTGGCAGATTGACCTTGGCAATATCGGCCGCTGCAACCGCGGCGAACATGCCGGGCATGAAATGGCCCAGCGCAATGCCCGCCACGATGCAAAGAGCGACCCACAATGTCAGGTATCGTTCAAACGTACTCATGATGCTTTTGCTTTCGTTCCTTGCCCTGACGTCGCGCCTTCCATCCGCCCGATCTCGCTCAACCGTGATTGCAGGGACATCCGTTCAAGCTTTTTAAAGGGGAGCGCCAGGAAGACGCCGATACGCATCGCCAGCATTCGGTGTGTTTCGTTGAACGCCGCGGCGATTTCGAGGTCGCTTCCGGTCACACGCGAGGGGTCGGGAATGCCCCAGTGCGCCGTCATCGGTTGACCTGGCCACACCGGACACGCTTCGCCTGCGGCGTCATCGCAAACGGTAAAGACGAAATCGAAGACCGGTGCGCCCGGTTCTGCAAATTCATTCCAGGACTTCGAACGAATTCCGGACACGTCATAACCCAGACTCTGGAGTAGCCTCAGCGCATGGGGATTGACCTTCCCGCTGGGGTGGCTGCCGGCGCTGTATGCGCGAAAATTACCCTTCCCAAGTTTGTTCAGGATGGATTCCGCGATCACGGATCGCGCCGAGTTGTGCGTGCAGAGAAACAGCACATTGAGCGGTTTGTCAGGCATGGGCTTTCTTCCTGCTTTTTAGCGGCGCACAACAGGTCAATTCCGCTACCAACGGCGCACAGATTTCAGCGCGGCCGTGACAGCAATCCTGCAAGAGAAACTTCATCAGCGCCTGAAATCCGTCCAGGTTTGCCCGATGATGCATCATGCGGCCGTCGCGCCGAACATCCACCAAGCCTGCACGCACCAGGATTGCGAGATGCGTCGACATCGTGTTGTGTCGTGTCTTGCATTGCCGGGCGATTTCGCCTGCCGCGATTTCGTCCGGATAAGCCTTGATGAGCCGGCGGAACACATCGAGCCGCGTCGGCTGTGAAAGCGCCGTCAGCGCGGTAATGGCGTCGATATCTTTCATATGTCGAGACATATCGACGTTATCTCTCGCTTGAACCGGATCCGCAAGTTGAAATTGCGCGGGTTCCGGAGCGGCTTGCGGTCGCATGAGCGTTGGGCCTTAGCCTTTGAACTCTGTCGACCAATAGCTCTCGATCGTCTGCACGAGGTTGGGAGGCAACGGCACATAGTCCAGGCTGTTTGCCTGCGATTGACCGCTCTCCAGTGCCCATTTGAAGAAATCGCGCGCTCTGCCGCCACGCGACGGGTCTTTTGAGTGTTTGTACATCAGCACAAAAGTTGTAGCGGCGATCGGATAAGCCTCATCGCCTGGCGCATCTGTCATGACGAGGTAGAAGTCTTTTGCGTGGCCCCAGTCCGCGTTCGCGGCAGCTGCCTGGAAACTCGCGGCGTCCGGCTTCACGAACTTGCCTGACTTATTTTGCACCAAGCCATACGCCATCTTGTTTTGCAGGACGTAGGCATATTCGACGTAACCGATCGAATTCTTGGTTTGGCTGACAAAGGCTGCAACACCCTCGTTGCCCTTGCCACCAATACCGACTGGCCATTCCACGGCCGTGCCTTCACCAACCTTTTCTTTCCATTCCGGGCTGACCTTGGACAGATAGTTGGCCCAATTGAAAGTCGTTCCGGAACCATCCGATCGATGCACGACACTGATCGCGGCGTTAGGGAGTTTTAGGTCGGGATTGACCTTGGCAATTGCAGGATCGTTCCACATTCTGATCTTGCCGAGATAGATGTCGGCAAGGAGCGGGCCGGTGAATTTGATTTCACCTGCTTTCACGCCCTCGATGTTGACCACCGGAACGATGCCGCCCATCACAAGCGGGAACTGCCCCATCCCGAGTTTGGAAAGTTCTTCCGGCTTCAGCGGCGCGTCCGAGGCACCGAAATCGACCGTCGCCGCCTTGATCTGCGCGATACCGCCACCAGAACCGATGGACTGGTAATTCACCTGAACACCGGACTTGGTGCTGTAGTCGGCCGACCATTTCGAGAGGATTGGGAAAACGAACGTGGAACCTGCGCCGGTGATGTCGGCAGCGGTCGCGGGTGCAGCAATAGCGAGCGTGGCAACCATCGCCAGCACCGCAGGTTTGAATCCCTTCATTTTGGCCTTCCTGTCCATATGTCGTGACTTATCGACATAATGAGCCTATTGTGACAGGGTGATGACAAAGGCGACCCGCAATCTCGATGAACGCGCTCTCAACCGCCTGACGCTCTATGGCTTTTTAGGCGTCTATTTCGGAGCTTTCGGGGCGCTCCTGGTGGCTACGATGCCATTGTTCGGGGGCTGGAACACAACGATCATCAAGTTCGTTGCGCTGCCCGTGGTGATCCTTGGGCTGGCGATGATCGCAATAGAAAGGGTCATCCGTTGGCGGTGGTAGCAGGTTCGTCCACTTGAATTTTCTTGCGGACGAGCATTAGTGCAGCAAGTGCTGCCACGCTTAGTCCGCTTGAAATAACAAGCGTCCCGAAACCCCACCAGTCGATCAGAAGCCCGAATAGCAGTGGAGCAACCGCCTGGGCGATGCGTGCGGGAGCGCCCAGCAAACCAAGCCGATAACCGTAGTTCTGAGGACCATAGACCGCCAGCGGGACTGTGCCGCGCGCGATGGTGATAATGCCGTTGCCGAATCCGTGAAGGGCGGCGAATGCGAGGGCCGGCACGCCGGCGCCGCCCACGACACCGACCAGCGCTGCGCCGATCGGATGAGTAACGGTTGCCAACCGTGCCGAAAAAAGTGGGTGAGCCCGACCCAGAACGAGCGCTTCAAGAACACGTGCAGTAACCTGCGCAGGGCCGATCAGCGCGCCAGCAGCGATTGCCTGAGTGGCCGTTGCGCCGCCAGCCTCAAGAAGCCGCGGAAGATGGGCAGCCATAGCTCCAGCCACAGTCCACGCCAGCGCGAAGGCGATGGCCAGCAGCCACATATTGCGGTCCATCGGAATATGCGGCTTCCGATCACGGTGTTCTTCGCCGACGGTCTTGGTTCGCGGCAACAGAAAGAGATTAAGCGGCAGTCCGACGAATATGTGGATCGCCGCCCACGCGAAACACGTCTCCCGCCAGCCAAAGTGCGCCAGCCCCCAGGCACTGAGGGGCCATCCAATTGTGCTCGCGAACCCGGCCAACAGTGTAATGCCGGTGATCGAGGAACGGGCTCCCGGTCCATAAATGCGGCCCAGTGCTGCGAACGCCGCATCGTAAAGACCAAGCCCCATACCGAGCCCAAGCAGCAGCCAGGCGATAGATGCAATCCAGAACGACGGCGACAAGCCAAGCCCAGCAAGCCCGAGGGCAAACACGATATTCGAGGCTGACAAAACACCTCGACCACCAAAAGAATCGATGGTGCGTCCGATGCGGGGACCGAGCACTGCGGCAAGCAATAGCGATGCGGAAAAAGCGCCGAACAGCCACGATGCCGGTACGCCCAAGTCACGCGCAATCGCATCGCCAAGGATCGCCGGCAGGTAATAGCTCGACGCCCAGGCAAGAGTCTGGGTGGTGCCGAGAACAAGGATAGTCGGCAGGCGTTCTGAAACCCGTATCACGCGCAGCAGGCCGCTTCTTTTGTTTTCTCGGTCGTTGTGCAGCAACTAGCGTCAGACTGCGCGGTTCCTGTGTCACCGCAGCACGTTTCGTTCGGGTTTGATCGATTCAAGCTGCAAACCCCCGTCTCTGGGAGTTCGAGTTCTACACGCCGCGCGGCTTCCCGATCTCCGGCGATATCGGCCGCGATTGAGCGGACCTGCTCATAGCCGGTTGCCATGAGAAACGTCGGCGCGCGGCCGTAGGACTTGATGCCGGCGACATAGAGACTCGATTCCGGATGCGCGAGTTCGTGCGCCCCATGGGGACGTACCGTGCCGCAACTGTGAATATTCGGATCGATCAGTGGCGCGAGCATCGGCGGACAATCCAGCGCGGGATCGAGCGACAGCCGAAGTTCGCCGAGAAAGCCCAAGTCTGGCCGGAAGCCTGTCGCGACGATCAGTTCGTCGACGATCAGATGGCGGCCGCAACAGGCCGAACCTGCGCCAATCCGAAGGCCTTCGGGTGTTTCAGCGATGTGGGTCACGCCAAAGCCGGGCTGCACCTCCAGTTTTCCTTGCGCGACGATTTGTGAGAGTTCTGAGCCGAGTTCTCCACGCGCGGCGAGCTTGTCGTTAGCGCCACCACCGAAGGACTTCGCCGGGTCACTGCCCCGCAACACCCACACAATTTTGGTCCCCGGTGCCTCCTTGGCGAGCTTGGCCAGGTCGATCAGCGAGCCGGCAGCAGAATGACCAGCGCCGAGAACGGCGACCGTACGACCGGCATAACGTGCGCGTGCACGACCCAAGACATCGGGCATACCGTACGCAATACGCGACGATGACAGATCTTCTCCGATCGCTGGAAGGCCATTGGCGCCTGCGGGATTTGGGGAATTCCACGTTCCGGAAGTGTCGATGATGGCGTCGGCGAGCACGGTCTTCGTGCTGGCACCATTGCGATAGCGAACTTCGAATGGCGCGGAATCCCGACCGGCCGTCTTGACCTTGTCGAAGCCGACGCGGCTGATACCGATCACGCGGCTTGATGTCAGGATATGATCGCGGAGCACGGTGCGTGTCGCGAGTGGCTCAAGATAGTCTTCGATCAATTCCCGCCCGGTCGGGTAGTAATCCGGATCAGGATCGCTCCAGCCGACTGTTTCGAGCAGGCGTTTTGAAGCCTTGTCGACATTGTAGGCCCACGGCGAAAACAGCCGTACATGTGACCACTGCCGTATTGAATGGGCAATCTCAGGGCCAGCCTCAAGGACGATCGGTTTGGGACCGCGTTCAAGCAGATGGGCGGCGGCAGCAAGACCCACGGGGCCAGCACCGATAACGGCGACTTTCCGATTATTCGACTGAGACATGTTTCTTGTTCCGGTTCGGCCTGCAACTCGTTTTAGATTCTGACGCGCGCGGCTTCGGCACACCGGCGCAACAGTTCTTGCTGAGAAAAGACAGCAGCCCGTTCATCGTTTCGTAGCGGGCCGCATAAATCATCGAGCGCCCTTCGCGTTTGACCGTCACCAGACCCGCTTGGCGGAGGCGGTCGAAATGAAAGGTCAGCGTATTGGGCGCAAGCCCGAGAGCCTGGGCGACTTCGCCAGCGGCCATCCCATCGGGACCGGCCTGAACCAGCAGCCTGAAGACATCCAGGCGATTGTCTTGTGCGAGCGCGGCAAGAGCCGCGACGGCGTCTTGTTTTTCCATGATTCAACGAATATCGAATTATTGAGGAAATGGCAAGCCCCACGAAGTAGCTTTAGGCCAGCCGCTCTTAACTTCGATATCTGGCGCGTCAGATCGAAATGATCAGGGTGCCTCGATCAATGATCTGCTTCTCACTAGGCGCCTCAGACTCGGACAAGTTGCCAGATTTTCCGATCCTATAAGTCGGGCAACCCAATCGAATTGATCCTGACGCACTTGCATCCTTGCAATACGAAGTGCCCGAAACGTCGCCTCAATCAATGAGGCACCCCCGAGTGACTCTCGTACAGATTCGTGCGCAAGAATATCGACAGTTGTAACGAGCTTCATTTGACGGAAGCGATCCGCAGCAACGCGCGTAGCTTTTTTCTCATCGATTCCCGCACGGCAACTATATTGATATGCGAACGCAAGGCTTGCCGCCTCTCCGTCCCCGAGTGACTCCGATGCGCTACCGGAGACAAGATCTAGAAAGATTGTGAGAGCTTCCCCTTCTAGGTCTCTGACACTCACCACCCGCTCCCCTATCAACTTCTTCAGTAAGCTAGGTTCCGCGCGGCCGTTGGCGCCCCCCAGTTCGATTTCGCGCACAACGTTTTCGGTTATTACAATCGGAATTGCTAAAGCTCTTATGATAGAAGCCGCCTGTCCTGTAGCCAGAAGGTTGATCACAACACTCGAATCGAGAACAATCGACACATCCTCGTTAGTGAGACAGCTTGAAAAGGTCATCCACCTCATCCTCTTCCGCTGCCGCTTCATCGATTAATTCGCGGACCTGCACACGTCCAAGCTTGAGCATCTCGGACATCTGACCTTCACTGATCAGACTTTTCTTCCACGCATCGATTGCTAGCAGGAAAAGGCGCGAGGATTGATCGGTATCGATCGTAGACTTATCGGCCGCAGTTGGGCCGAGCACTTGCAGAGCCTGCTCGTCCGTGATGCCTCCATTATCCTTAAACCACTCCCATGTCCCCTTCTTGGTTAAGCCGAGTTCTTCCAAACGCATAACTAATGCTTGACGGGACACGCTGAAAAAGTTCGCGAGCAGGATAATATGTCGGCGGGTTAAATGGCTCGATCCCGTCGTCAACTCCTTAAACTTCTCCATCACAGCACGAGCCGGCGTGAGGAAAGCTCGCCCGAACGCATTTGCATAGCGTTCTTCACGAGAATTATCGTGTCTTTCGTCCTGATAAATCTCCGGCTGTCGGCGCGTTGCCGTGAAATGTCCGAGTTCATGCCCCCCCGTTTGCGTTCGACGATCCTTCCGGTGACAGGAATTAATGAGGATGCAAGCACCAATAGCGTCGTCGTATGCAAACAGTCCGGAAACTTTAGGATCCAACTTGCGGCTATAAAACCTCACCCCGAGTTGCAGCTCCATGAGCGCAAACAAATTCTGGACCGGACCCTCACCAAGTCCGAGCCAGGTCCGCAGGCTTTGCGCATCATGTTCTGCCTGGGTTCGTACGTCACCAGGGAGAATCGTCTTTTCTGGCGGATAATTATGGGTCCGTTGGATACCGAGAATGTTCTCAAGCTCGACCTCAGCCCGGACGAGATCATTTAGCATCCGAGCAGCTTGGTCGATGCCAACGTCACCCGTTTCTGGTAGCGATCGGAAGCGCGGCACCAGATCCACGTGGACAGCCTCACGGCGCAAAAGTGAATTGACGGACACTCCATAACAACGACTAAGCGCCTGCAGTTCATCAACACGTGCGGCGCGCTGCCCCTTCTCGATAGCCACAAGCGTTGTACGTGCCAAACCAGCTGCTTTGGCACCAGCATCTTGGGTAACGTTCGCGGTCTCTCTCGCGACCTTCAACCTTTCACCCAACGCGAGTGGGCTCAGATATTGAGACAACTTACTCATGATGCGATATCTATCCATTCCCTCACGAACGACCGTGGGCCCAAATCATTCTTGAACGCCGACCACTCCCCGGCGTGCTGCTTTAGAAGTCGCTCAAGGCCAGCAGAAACTACATCCAGGGGCTCTGATAGCGATCGCGCTAGCTCACTCGTCGCGCGGCGCTTGAGCATTTCATGCTGCGCCGAATCTCGAATCAAAGAGAAGTGCTCCATATGAAGCACTCCTGCGAGGGCATACTGGCGAAGGGCTGGCGTGATATTTTCAAAGCTTTCCGCGATTCCCCGCTCGAAAGACGGCGCTTTTAGCGTCTCCCACACATAAGTCTCCTGAGATTCTGCCAATCCCGCGGCATGAACGCTGAGACGACGGAGCATACATGCTGCACACACCCCACATTGTCGCCGTCTACCGGCAACCGAAACTTGCCGCGACTGTTGCCAACAAGATCTGGTCTTCGCCCAGCCCCCTGCCGCGTTGCCACAAGTATCGATGAATTCTCGCAGCGTCTCGCCCTTCGTCATCCAAAGACGCGGAAATTGGTAGCGAAGCCGATGCCCAAGCAGCGCGTAGACAAATTTTTCCATCAACACGGTGAACGTTGGATGAGTTCGGTAATCAGCGTACCCTTGCCCAACTGGCAGAATTGCTGGCGCAAGAGCGCCTTGCCCGCTTTCTGTAACGATGACCGACGGAGCCTGAATCAGATAGGCCGCAATGGCGGCTACAAGGCTAAACTTGAACCCGCGACTCCGCGCGCTCGTTTCGGCATTGTCGTGGTTCAGTGTAACTTCATAGGGCACTGCCGCGAATGGCAGGTGAGCTCTTTCTCTTTTGGAAATGTCTCGCCAGTTATTGCCTACCCGTACCCGCACCAGGCGACGACCGAGGCGCTCGCGCACGATTCCGTCTACCGCCTGCGAATCCATGCCCTCGCTATAAGCGATCACGGCCTCTGCATCGCTGGGAAACTCCATACGGTTTTGGGCAGGCGTTGCAGCGCACGCTTTACGGGATCGAAACTCGAAATGCCAATCATCACCGGTAAGAAGGTTCAGCGCATCAACAAGCGCCCCAATCACACCATGATCAGACCATCTTGACCGATCATGAACCGGTATACGTAGGTGGAAACGTCGGCCCCAATTCATCGCACTACGGCTGAGGCTACGATCACAGAATTCGACCGCCGCCGCTACGACGAGCGCGTCATAAACAACAGCCTGCCAATTAGTTGACGAAAAGGACTCAAGAATATCGGTATCGAAACTGATATTTTGACCTAGCACGCACGCACGTGCATCCCTGCGTGGACGACCACCACGCTCGACGACATCGACCGTAAGTTCCTTCAGATCAAGAAAGCGTGCTGCGCTCATTACAATCGCACCCCTTCATTGACGCCAGTCTGCTTGCGTGGCCTGCGCTTTGCAGTTTGTCGCGCGTCGATCAGCATCGACCCGAGCGTGCTCTCAGACAATCCGGCAATCGCACTGCTCAACCTTGAGCTCACGCCATCCGCACGCCGCTGATTTGATTCGCGTAGGTAATGCTCCTGAACGGATCGCGTATTGGCAAAACCACGTTCCTTGGCAGCGAGACCTACGGCTTCATAGAGCGCATTCTTGTCCAGCCGGCCTTCATGAACGAGCTGGATGCTCCACGCGACAGCGTTCATCCCAAACACCGAACCCGCCGCAAAAGTCTTTGCTTCCGCAAGTTGATGCAGCGCGATCTCAGGGAGCCCGAGCGAATTATCTTTCCGAGTGAAGACATCCTTCAGAGCGCCGATCAGCGCTGCCGAAACTTCGTTTTTGAAATCGCTAGCGAGTGCATGAGTGGCAGCTTCCGTTACTTGGTCGGAATCGTAAGCTCGCTTGTCGCCGCGCTTAGCCAACTCTTTCCAGGGCCTGCGCATCGGCAGACTTCGGTGCGGTCCATCACTCATGGCGCCTCCAATGTCAGAAATAATATCTAAAAATATGACAATGTCAAATCACCAAACTCAAGCTAAAGTAACTCTGTTCCCGCCACCGGAGTTTAAGGACACGCTGCGGATATCAGGCTGATCACGCCGCTACTCAACAAGGTAGTGAACTGCACGACGCGAAATCTGGTTGGCTTAAATCTTCAGAACCGCTCCGTGAGCGGTAAAATTATTTGAAATGGCAAACGCCGCTTACCATGCGCTTACTTCCGCGAATTACGGGTAAGCAGGCCACGGACAAACTCTGATTAAGTTATTGATTTGATTGGCGCGCCCGAAAGGATTCGAACCTCTGACCCCCAGATTCGTAGTCTGGTGCTCTATCCAGCTGAGCTACGGGCGCGCGGGGCTGCGGCGGGCGAACCGGCCGAAACCGGGCGCATAGCTATCGTCTCGATGGCGGCTTGGCAAGCACGGTTTAGGGCCCGGATTCCGGCGTTGACCAGCGGGATTGACCAGAAGCGGTTTGCCGCGCCGGGCCACCCGCTCACGCGCGGCGGCGCAGCGGCAGTTCCAGCGCCCGGTCGGGGATGGTGATGCGGAAGGTGGCGCCGATGGTGCCGTCCACCAGCCGGATCTCGCCGCCATGCGCCTGCACCAGCTCGGCGACGATGGCCAGCCCGAGGCCGGAGCCACCGGCGCGGGTCGAGCCCTGGAACGCCTCGAACAGATGCGCCCGCGCCTTCTCCGAGAACCCCGGCCCGGTGTCCGCCACCTCGATCTCCACCACCGCGCCGACACGGCGGCCGGTGATGCGGATCTGCCCGACGCCAGCCTCGGCGCCCGCGTCACTCTCGATCGCCTGCCGCGCATTGCGGCTGAGGTTGAGCAGAATGCGGAACAGCTGCTCCGGATCGGCGTCGATGGTCAGCCCGCGCTCGACAGCGACGATCCAGCGGATCGGCGTATCGTCGCCGAGGCCGAGCGCATCGCGCGCCTCGGCGATCACTGGCTCGAGCGCGATCATGCGCCGGTCGGGCACCGGCTCCGGCGCCGCGCCATAAGAGAGTGTCGCCTGACAGAACGCGATGGCGCGCTCGATCGCGCGCTCCAGCTTCGGCGCGAAACGCTGCACCGTCGGATCGGCGGAGCCGGCGATGCGGTCGGAGAACAGTTGCGCCGAGGCCAGCAGGTTGCGCAGATCGTGGTTGATCTTCGACACCGCGAGGCCAAGCGCGGCGAGCCGGTTTTTCTGCTGCAACATCGAGGCGAGATCGCGTTGCATCGCCGCGAGTTCGCGCTCGGCGGTGGCGATCTCGTCGCGCCGGCCGGACGGCACGATAACGCGCGACGGATCCTCCGGATCGCGATGGAACGCGATCATGTTGGCCGTAATGCGCCGCATCGGCCGTACGAACATCATGTTGAGCGCGAAATAAATGAGTGCGGCGGTGATCGCCGCGATCACCAGCGACACCAGCAGCACGTTGCGCGAGAAGCGGAACATCGCCGCGCGCAGCGGGGCTTCCGGCAGCACGATTTCGAGGAACTGGCCGCCCATCGGCGCATCGCCGACGACGCGGATGTAGTCATTGTCGCCGCACAGGAACATGGTCTGCAAAGCGGTAACCACCGCCATGGTCTTCGACACGTCGCGCATGTCGATGTCGTGGTGGATCGCCGGCGGCATGTCGGAGATCGCCAGCAGCCGGCGCTGATCACCCATCTTCATCGCCACGGTCTTGGCGCCGATGCTGTCGAGAATCTGCCGGGCCAGCGGCTCCGGCACCATGCCGCTCGGCGCGGCGTCGAGCACCAGCGCCGCGGTGTGGGCGGCGGCGAGCCGGTCGTTGAGCCAGTTCAGCCGGAAATTGGCGATCGAGGGGACGAAAATCAGGATTTCCGCCACCGTCACGAATAGCAGCGTCAGCGCCAGCAGCTTTCCGGACAGGCCGAGGCCCCGGCGCCGGTGTGGGCTGGTCTCCCGCGGCGCGTCTGCGGTCTGCTCTGCGGTCCTCTCGGTCATCAGGCTCAAGCCGCCGGCCGGGCACGTCCCGGCCTTAAATATAGTGGAATCGCAATGTGATGATGCGCCCCGCCCGGTGGAGCGTCAAACCACCCCGCCCGGCCGCTGCATCAGCCCCGTTCGCGGCGATATTTGCCCGGTTTATGGGGCGGAACCATGGCCGCGGCGCACGCCAACTGTCCCCCGGCGGGCCACCCGGCTACATTGACGCGCGGGGGTGCGCTCCCGTATAAGCCCCGCAAATTCCGGCACATCCCGGCCTACTGGAACGCCTTGCAGCGGAGACTTGTTTCGTGAAGCGGACTTATCAACCCAGCAAACTGGTGCGCAAGCGCCGCCACGGTTACCGCGCCCGCATGGCCACCAAGGGCGGCCGCAAGGTCGTCGCCAAGCGCCGGGCCCGCGGCCGCAAGCGCCTGACGGCCTGATCGCGGCGCGCGGCAACAACCGCCGCCTGCCCGATGGAGCGATTACGCAAACGCGCGGATTTCGTGGCCGCGGCGTCCGGGCTCAAGGTGCCTGCGCCCGCTTTCGTGTTGCAGATCCGCAAACGGGATCACGCGCAAGGCAAGGCTCAACAAGGCAAAGCTCAAGCGGCCCGACAGGAAGCAGCCGATGCCCCGCGCGTCGGCTTCACGGTGACGAAGAAGATCGGCAATGCGGTCGAGCGCAATCGCATCCGCCGCCGGCTGCGCGAGGTGGTTCGGCTCTGTGATCCGCGGCATCTGCGTTCCGGACATGATTATGTGCTGATCGGCCGGCGGGCGGCGCTGACGCTGCCTTTCACCCGGCTGGCACAAGACTTCGACGGCGCCTTGCGGCGTGGATTTGCGGGGCGACACCGCACCAACGGACCAGAACAACAGGTCACGGGCTGATCATGACCGACCAGAAGAACACCATCATCGCAGTCGTGCTGTCGGCGCTCGTGCTGATTGGCTGGCAATATTTTGTCGGCGTTCCGCAACTGGAAAAGCAGAAGCAGGAACAGGCCCAGCAGCAGGCGCAGAAGCAGCCGCAGCCGGGCCAGCCGGCGACACCGGCGCAGACCGCGCAGCCGAACGTTCCGGGCGCGCCGCCCGCCGTGCCCGGCCAGGCGCCGGCCGCAGCGACCCCGACGCAGCAGCCGGTCACCCGCGCCGCCGCCATCGCCGCCACCCCGCGCGTCGCCATCGACACGCCGGCGCTGCGCGGCTCGGTCGCGCTCAAAGGCGCGCGCATCGACGACATTTCGCTCAACGGCTATCACACCACCGTCGACCCGACCTCGCCGGCGATCGTGCTGCTGTCGCCGTCCGGCAGCCCGGAGCCGTTCTATGCCGAATTCGGCTGGGTGCCCGCGTCCGGTTCGCCGAAACTGCCGAACGCCGAGACCGTGTGGACGCAGCAGGGCTCCGGCGCGCTGACGCCGACACAGCCGTTGACGCTGACCTGGAACAACGGCGAGGGGCTGACGTTCCGCCGCGTCATCTCGGTCGACGACAAATATCTCTTCACCGTCAAGGACGACGTGACCAACGGCGGCAGCGCCGCGATCTCGCTTTATCCTTATGCGCTGATCTCGCGCCACGGCACGCCGCACATTGAAGGCTATTACATCCTGCACGAGGGCCTGATCGGCGTTCTCGGCGACAAGGGCTTGCAGGAAGTCACCTACAAGAAGATCGAAGAAGAAAAGAGCCAGCAGTTCGACGTCACCAATGCCTGGCTCGGCATTACCGACAAATACTGGGCCGCGACGCTGGCACCCGCCTCCGACGCGCATGTGAAGGCCCGCTTCTCCTCCGGCACCGTCGGCACGCTCAAGACCTACCAGACCGACTATCTGCAGGACGCGCAGTCGGTCGCGCCCGGCGCTACCGCCTCTGTCAGCACCCGGCTGTTCGCCGGCGCCAAGGAAGTCAACGTCCTCAACAATTACGAGAAGACGCAGGGCATCAACCGCTTCGACCTGATGATCGACTGGGGCTGGTTCTACTTCATCACCAAGCCGATGTTCTTCGTGATGGACTACATCTACCGGCTGGTCGGCAATTTCGGCATCGCCATCCTGCTGGTAACGGTGCTGGTCAAGGGGCTGTTCTTCCCGCTCGCCAACAAGTCCTACGCCTCGATGGCGAAGATGAAGGCCGTGCAGCCGCAGATGCAGGCGCTGCGCGAGCGCTATCCGGACGACAAGGTGAAGCAGCAGCAGGAGCTGATGGAGCTTTACAAGCGCGAGAAGATCAATCCGGTCGCCGGCTGTCTGCCGATCGTGGTGCAGATTCCGGTGTTCTTCGCGCTCTACAAGGTGCTGTTCATCACCATCGAAATGCGGCACGCGCCGTTCTTCGGCTGGATCAGGGATCTCTCCGCACCCGATCCGACCAATATCTTCACGCTGTTCGGCCTCATTCCGTGGGATCCGATGGTGCTGCCGGTGGTCGGCCACTTCCTGCATCTCGGCATCTGGCCGATGATCATGGGCGTGACGATGTGGGCGCAGATGAAGCTCAATCCCGCGCCGCCGGATCCGACCCAGAAGATGATCTTCGACTGGATGCCGCTGATCTTCACCTTCATGCTGGCGTCGTTCTCGGCCGGCCTCGTGATCTACTGGGCCTGGAACAACACCCTGTCGGTGATCCAGCAGTCGATCATCATGAAGAAGAACGGCGCCAAGATCGAACTGTTCGACAACGTCAAATCGCTGTTCGGCAAGAAGAAGACGCAGACCTAGCGCGGCCGCTTTTTCAGCCTCACGACGTCATGGCCGGGCATTGCCCGGCCATTTCATTGTATAAGAACCGTCATGACCGATTTCACCCGCGCCGAACTCGACCAGGGCCGCCAGATTTTTTCGCTGCCGTGGGATTTCGTCAGTGCCGCCTCGTCCACGGCGTCGCTGCCGAAGCCGCACGGCCTCGAGATCGCGCTCGCCGGCCGCTCCAATGTCGGCAAGTCGAGCCTGATCAACGCGCTCACCGGCCGCAAGGCGCTGGCGCGAACGTCGAACACGCCGGGCCGCACCCAGGAGCTGATCTTCTTCTCCGCCGGCAAGAATATCTCGCTGGTGGACATGCCGGGCTACGGCTTCGCCGCCGCGCCGAAGGACAAGGTCGCGGCCTGGACCTCGCTGATCCACGATTATCTGCGCGGCCGGCGCAACCTCGCCCGCGTCTATGTGCTGATCGACGCGCGCCACGGGCTGAAATCGACCGACGACGACGTGCTCGACACCCTCGGTCAGGCCGCCGTCAGCCACGAGATCGTGCTGACCAAATCCGACGCGGTGAAACCCGACGAACTCGCGCGCCGCATCGACGAGACCCGCGCGGCGATCGCCAAGCGCCCCGCGGCGTTCCCCGATGTGCTCGTCACCTCGTCGGAAACCGGCGAAGGCATGCCGGAACTGCGCGCGGCGATCGCGCGGCTCGTCAACGAGCGGCGCTGACGCGCAACGACAACAAGCCCACGACCGCTCGCTCTCCGTCTTCGCGACACATCACGCAAAGCGCCTTGCGCATGATCGCATGCGCGAATCGCGCGCCTGCTCGATCGCGCCATGATCGCTGTTTGTTCGCGCGCAGAGCGCAAACGATGCGAATTTGCGCGCGGAATTGAAGGTTGTGTCACACGGTTGATGCCGTTAGGGTGCCACGCATCACAACAATCGACGGGGCAACCACACACCACTCACCATGGGGGACTGGGCTATTGAAAGATTTTTCTGCGATCAACGCATCGAAAGCGAACTTCGACGACATCTACGTCATGCCGGACCCGCGCGCCTATTTCTCGATCCTCGGCGCGCTCGACTACATCATCCCGGATCTCGCCGATCCGGTGGTCCGGCAAATCCTCACCGCCTACAGCAAAATCCATGATCGCCGCCCACGCGTGCTCGACGTCGGCTGCTCATACGGCATCAATGCGGCGGTGCATCGCTTTCCGGTGAACGTCGATCTGCTGCGCCGGCGCTATGCGTCGGCCGACATGGCCGCGGTCTCACCTGACGAGTTGATGACGCTGGACAAGAATTTCTTCGAGTCCTGGCCCGATATCGGCGCGGCCGATTTCATCGGCCTCGACATCTCCGGCAAGGCCGTCAACTATGCAAAGCAGGTCGGCCTCCTGCAGGATGGTATCGTCGCCAATCTGGAGCAGGATCGCATCACCGCCGCGCAGGCGAAGGTCGCCGGCAGCGCCGACGTGATCCTGTCCACCGGCTGCATCGGCTATGTGTCCGAGAAGACTTACACGCAGCTTCTGAACACGATGTCCCGCCGGCCATGGGTCATCTCCTTCGTGCTGCGCATGTTCTCCTACAACGGATTCGAGAAGGTGATGCAGGCGCACGGCCTCGTCACCGAGCGGCTCGCCAGCGCGACGTTCGTGCAACGCCGCTTCCGCGATCAGGAGGAGATGGAAAACACCGTCAGCACGCTGGCGCGGCTCGGCATCGACCCGTCCGGATTCGAAGCCGACGGCATGATCCACGCCGAGCTTTACTTGTCGCGCCCGCCGGAAGACGTGCGCCAGGCATCGCTCGACGAACTGGTCACGGTCACCAGCGGCCGCAACCGCCTCACCGGCGCGCGCTATGTGCGTGTCGAAACGGCGGACGGCCCGCAGGTCGCACTCGCGCCGTGAGGGAGTAGCTGGAAAGTGAACCAGTTAACCCGCCTCACCCTGAGGAGGCCGCGCAGCGGCCGTCTCGAAGGGCGAGGCGGCCACAGCAGGACGCCCGCTCATGTTTGCTAGCGCGATCCTGACGGATCGCTTTGGTTCGAGACGCCCGGCTTCGCCGGGCTCCTCACCATGAGGCTCGGAGAGAGGCATATTCCGCCACTTGACTTTCTTCCTATATGCCTATAATCCTATGTCTGTCCTGCTCGTCGAGGGGCGTCATCTAGAGGCGTCTTGATGGTGGAGCAGGAATTGCGGCGCCCGCGCGCACGGTTCGCACCCGTGCGTCCGGGACGCCCTGGGTTTGCCGTCCGCCCCAACTAAGTGGGGCCGCCCGCAAGGGCTGGACGGGGTAGGACGAACGCGGGCCAAAGCCCGCGGGAACCGGTGGGGTCCGATCCCGCAAGGATCGACAACTCCATCTGTCCGCGCCCCGGAAGCACGGTCCCGGGGAGCGAAATCGCCGCCCATGACAAAGCCCAGCCTGCGCAAGCTTGGCTGGGTGGAGCGCCGCAAGGCGCGCGTGTCTCTCTCTGGCGGGAGAGATGCGCTCCGTTCACGCGGTGACGTGTGAGCGGTGGCTAAGACGTTGCGCTTCGCGGCGCTCCGTCCCCCCTCATCAATGAGATGAGGGAAGGAAAAAGCTTCCGGCGTCCCCGCGCCGCAAAGAACAGGGGCGCATTTGCGCGCCTTTACGACGAGAATCCACCAAAATCCCCGCATTGTCGCGCCATCCCGCCTCGGCTAGAACGGCGGCGCCCCGGAGACCGACATGACCCAGTTGCCGAAAATCAGCCCGCAGGAACAAGCCCAGGTTCTGTCCGAGGCGCTGCCGCACATGCAGCGCTACGACGAGGAAACCATCGTCATCAAATACGGCGGCCATGCCATGGGCGACGAGGCCATGGCGCGCGAATTCGCCCGCGACGTGGTGCTGCTGGAACAGACCGCCATCAACCCGGTCGTGGTGCACGGCGGCGGCCCGCAGATCCAGTCGATGCTGACCAAGCTCGGCATCAAGTCGGAATTCGCCGCCGGCCTGCGCATCACCGACGCCGCCACCGTCGAGATCGTCGAGATGGTGCTCGCCGGCTCCATCAACAAGCAGATCGTCGGCTACATCAACGCCGCCGGCGGCAAGGCGCTCGGTCTGTGCGGCAAGGACGGCAACATGGTGGTGGCGAAGAAGGTGTCGCGCACCGTGGTCGATCCGGATTCCAACATCGAGAAGGTGGTGGACCTCGGCTTCGTCGGCGAGCCGGACAAGGTGGACGTATCGCTGCTGCAGCAGATGCTCGGCCGCGAAATGATCCCGGTGCTGGCGCCGGTCGCGACCTCGGCCTCGGGCGGCACGTTCAACGTCAACGCCGACACCTTCGCCGGCGCCATCGCCGGCGCGCTGAAGGCCAAGCGCCTGCTGCTGCTCACCGACGTGCCGGGCGTGCTCGACAAGTCGAAGAAGCTCATCCCGGAAATGTCGGTCGCCGATATCCGCCGGCTGATCGCCGACGGCACCATTTCCGGCGGCATGATTCCGAAGGTCGAGACCTGCATCTACGCGCTCGAAGCCGGCGTCGAAGGCGTCGTCATCATGGACGGCAAGGTGCCGCACGCGGTGCTAGTCGAACTGCTCACCGATGCCGGCGCCGGCACGCTGATTCACCGGTGATGAGTCACCTTGTTCCGTTCATTCCCGCGAAAGCGGGAATCCACGCTTAAGAGTGGGTCCCCGCTTTCGCGGGGACGAACGGAGGAGAGAGGGACGATATAGACTAAGGATTTTTGACTCTTGAAAGACACGCCGCGCCGCTTCGATCACGTCGAGACCTGGGTGTTTGACCTCGACAACACGCTGTATCCGCATCACCTCAACCTCTGGCAGCAGGTGGACGAGCGGATCCGCAGCTACGTGTCGAACTATCTGAGCATCTCGCCCGAGGAGGCGTTCAGGCTGCAGAAGGACTATTACCGGCGCTACGGCACCACCATGCGCGGGCTGATCGCCGAGCACGGCATGTCGCCCGACGACTATCTCGACTACGTGCACAAGATCGACCACTCGCCGCTGACGCCCAATCCGGCGCTCGGCGACGCGCTCGAGCAACTGCCCGGCCGCAAGCTGATCTTCACCAACGGCACGCGCCGCCACGCCGAAAACGTGATGAAGCGGCTGGAGATCGACCACCGGTTCGAGGACGTGTTCGACATCGTCGCCGGTGAGCTGGAGCCCAAGCCCTCGCAACTGAGCTACGACCGCTTCCTCGCCCGCCACGGCGTCGATGCGACCAAGGCCGCGATGTTCGAGGATCTTTCACGCAATCTCGAAGTGCCGCATGCGCTCGGCATGACCACCGTGCTGGTGGTGCCGGAAGGCGAGCGCGTCGTCTTGCGCGAGACCTGGGAACTGGAAGGCCAGGACGCGCCGCATATCGACCATCTCACCGAGAATCTGGTCGATTTCCTCACCCGCATCACCGAGCGCCGCTCCGCATAGGTTGATCACCTTGACTTCACTAGAGCGCGAACAGACAACACAGCGACTTTCAGGGGATTTTCATGGCTGACCTTTCCAAGCTTGCCGCCACCATCGACGCCGCGTTCGAGAAGCGCGACGGCATCGGCCTCAAGACCAAGGGCCCGGTGCGCAAGGCGGTGGAAACCGCGCTCACCCTGCTCGACAGCGGCGAGGCCCGCGTCGCCGAGAAGCAGGCGGACGGCTCGTGGACCGTCAATCAGTGGCTCAAGAAGGCCGTGCTGCTGTCGTTCCGCCTCAACGACATGGGCGTGATCGCCGGCGGTCCCGGTAAGGCCGTGTGGTGGGACAAGGTCGATTCCAAGATGAAGGGCTGGACCGCGGCGAAATTCCGCAAGGCCGGCTTCCGTGCGGTGCCGGGCGCCGTGGTGCGCCGCTCCGCCTTCATCGCGCCGGGCGCGGTGCTGATGCCGTCCTTCGTCAATCTCGGCGCGCATGTTGGCGCGAATACGATGGTGGACACCTGGGCGACCGTCGGCTCCTGCGCGCAGATCGGCAAGAACGTGCATCTGTCCGGCGGCGTCGGCATCGGCGGCGTGCTGGAGCCGGTGCAGGCCGGCCCGGTGATCATCGAGGACAACTGCTTTATCGGCGCGCGCTCCGAAGTCGTCGAAGGCGTGATCGTTCGCGAAGGCTCGGTGCTCGGCATGGGCGTGTTCATCGGCCAGTCCACCAAGATCGTCGATCGCGCCACCGGCAAGATCTTCTACGGCGAAGTGCCGCCCTACTCCGTAGTCGTGTCCGGCACCCTGCCGGGCAGCAGCGCAGGCCCGAACCTCTATTGCGCCGTGATCGTCAAGCGCGTCGATGAGCGCACACGCTCGAAGACCTCAATCAACGAACTGCTGCGGGATTGATCGACCGACCATGGCCGCCGATCCCGTCGCCATCACCGCTGATCTAATCCGCTGTCCGTCGGTGACGCCGGCGGAAGGCGGCGCGCTCGCCTATCTGGAGCGCGTCCTCGGCGGCGCCGGCTTCACCGTGCATCGCATGACGTTCTCAACGCCGGGTACGCCCGACGTGGAGAACTTCTATGCGCGGATCGGCACGCAAGGCCCGCATCTGATGTTCGCCGGCCATACCGATGTCGTTCCGGCCGGCGACGAGACCGGCTGGTCGCATCCGCCGTTCGGCGGCGACGTTGCCGGCGGCGAACTCTACGGCCGCGGCGCGGTGGACATGAAGGGCGGCATCGCCTGCAAGGTCGCCGCGGTGCTCGATTATCTCGCCGCGCACGGTGGCAAGCCCCGCACCGACGGCACCGGCTCGATCTCGTTCCTGATCACCGGCGACGAGGAGAGCGTCGCCATCAACGGCACGCCGAAGCTGCTCGACTGGGTGAACGCGCGCGGCGAAACGTTCGACCACTGCGTGCTCGGCGAGCCGAGCAACCAGGAGACGCTGGGCGACACCATCAAGATCGGCCGGCGTGGTTCGCTCAACGGCACCCTGATCGTCATCGGCAAGCAGGGTCACGTCGCCTATCCGCAGCGCGCCGACAATCCGGTGCGCGGCCTCGTCACCATCCTCGCCGCCATGAATGCCGAGCCGCTCGACAGCGGCAGCGCGCATTTCCAGCCGTCGAATCTCGAATTCACCTCGGTCGATGTCGGCAACAAGACCGTCAACCTGATTCCCGGCGAGGCGCGGGCACGCTTCAACATCCGCTTCAACGACTGCCACACGCTCGATTCGCTGAAGGCGCTCTTGCAGCAGCGCGCCGAGAAGGCGGCGGGCGGCACGATCAAATTCCGGTTCGAGTTCGAGCCGTCCAACGCCGCGGTGTTCCTCACCGCGCCGGGACCGTTCACCGATGTGGTGGTCAATGCGGTGGAGGCCGTGACCGGCCGCCGTCCGACGCTCTCGACCACCGGCGGCACGTCGGACGCGCGCTTCATCAAGGATTATTGCCAGGTGGTGGAATTCGGTCTCGTCGGCCAGACCATGCACCAGACCGATGAGCGCGTGCCGGTCGCCGATCTCACGGCGCTGACGAAAATCTACCGCAAGATTCTCGACGACTATTTCGTGTAGTCGACGCGCATCAGGTAGAGGCCGTCCGGCGGCGCCACCGGACCGCAGGCGGTGCGGTCGCGGGCCTCAAGCGCCGCGCGGATATCCGCGGCGGTCCACCGCCCGTCCCCCACCCATAACAGCGAGCCAACCATCGAGCGCACCTGATTATGCAGAAAAGACCGCGCCGACGCTTCGATGAAAACATTGTCGCCCTCGCGCCGGACATCGAGGCGATCGAGCGTCTTCACCGGCGATTTCGCCTGACACTCGGTGCTGCGGAACGTGGTGAAGTCGTGCTTGCCGACAAGTTCCTGTGCGGCGGCATGCATCGCTTTCTCGTCGAGCCAGCGCGGCCAGCGCCACGCGAGACCAGCTTCCAAGGTCAGGTCCGGACGCCGGGTGATGATGCGATAGAGATAATGCCGCTTCACCGCCGAGAACCGCGCATCGTAATCGTCCGACACGGCTTCCGCCGCGAGCACGGCCACCGGATGCGGCCGCAGCTTCGCGGTCAGCCCGTCGCGCAGCACATCGGTCCGCCACTCCTTGCTCAGATCGATATGCGCCACCTGTCCGCGCGCATGCACGCCGGCGTCGGTCCGGCCGGCGCCGTTGACCGATGCTTTCTCGCCGGTGAGTGCGAACACCGCCTCGGTCAGCGCGCCCTGCACGGTCAGCCCCTCGGCCTGGATCTGCCAGCCGAGAAACGGCGCGCCGTGATATTCGATGATGAGCTTGTAGCGCGGCATGGATCAGCCCAAATCGGAGAACGCACGTGGATAGACCAAACGTCCGCTCGCGGGAGCATCCGGGCGCAAAGCCAGAGCCATGAAGTGAGGCCCCGCATAGTCGCTGGCGAACGGTTCAGCCACAGCCAGGCTCAATCCGAAGCGCGTATAGTAAGCGGGATCGCCGAGCACGAACACCAGCGCCTCTCCCTGTTGCCGCAGCCGTTCGAGACTCGCGGCCATCAGCGCGCCTCCGATTCCGCTGCGTTGACGTGCGGGAGCAACAGCAAGCGGCGCCACGCCGACAACCGGAATGCGCCGTTCAGCCTGCACCAGTTGCAAGCGCGGACAGGCGATATGGCCGACAATTTCGCCGCCGTTTGCGACCGCCAACAGCGCGAGAGCTATGTCGTTGTCGTCGCGCAGCCGCATCACAAGATCGGCTTCAGCGGGACCATCGAACGCCGCCGTCAGGAGCGCCGCAATCTCGGCATGATCACCGCGCTGCTCCGGCCGGATGACCACATCGGCGCGGGTCATGAGAGCCGCGCACCAGCCGACACGGAATTGCCGCGCAGGAAATCCTCCGCGCTCATCGGCTGCTTGCCGGCGCGCTGGACATTGAGCAGCCGCACCGCGCCGTCGCCGCAGGCGATCGTCAGCACATCGTCGAGCACCGTGCCGGGCGTGTTGCTGCCGTCAGCCAGCGCCGCGCGCAGCACCTTCACCCGCACGCCGCCAAGATCGAACCACGCGCCGGGAAACGGCGAGAGGCCGCGGATATGATCATGCACCGCGCGCGCCGGCTTGCCCCAGTCAATCCGCGTTTCGGCGTTGGTGAGCTTCGCCGCATAGGTGACGCCGTCAACCGGCTGCGGCGTCGCCGTCAGCGTGCCGCGCTCCAGCGCGCCGAGCGCCCGCACCATCAGATCGGCTCCGAGCCGCGCCAGCGCATCGTGCAACTGCCCGGTGGTCGCGTCGGGGCCGATCGGCATGCGGTCGATCAGCACCATGTCGCCGGTGTCGAGACCTTCATCCATCTTCATGATGGTGACGCCGGTTTCGGTGTCGCCCGCCATCACCGCACGATGGATCGGCGCGGCGCCGCGCCAGCGCGGCAGCAGCGAAGCGTGCACGTTGAAGCAGCCGAGCGGCGGCGCATCGAGCACGGCTTTCGGCAGGATCATGCCGTAAGCGACGACCACCGCCGCATCGACCGCGTTGTCGCGCACCAGCGCCAGAAAGGCCGATTGGGCTTCCTCGGTCTTCAGCGTCACCGGCGTATAGACGGGAATGCCGAGCGCGTGCGCGGCGCGCGCCACCGGCGTCTCCTGCATGTCCATGCCGCGGCCCTTCGGCTTCGGCGCGCGCGTGTAGACCGCCACGACCTCATGACCGCGACCGGCGATCTCCATCAAGGTTGGAACCGCGAAGTCCGGCGTCCCCATGAAGATGAGGCGCATCAGACGACGTTCGCCTTTTTCTCCCGCGCCGGATGTGGATGGCCGTCGCGCTTCGCGGCCTTGGTGAACTTCTTCATCACCCGGTCGCGCTTGAGCTTGGAGATGTGGTCGATGAACAGCACGCCGTTGGTGTGGTCGATCTCATGCTGAAGGCAGGTCGCCAGCAGTCCGGTCGCCTCGACCTCTCGCGGCTTGCCGTCGCGATCCAGATATCTGACCGTCACCGCAGCCGGCCGCTCGACCTCCTCGTAGTATTCCGGGATCGACAGGCAGCCTTCCTCGTAGGTGCTCTTGTCCTCGGAGCTCCAGACGACTTCGGCATTGATGAAGACTTGCGGCTCTTTCGGATCGTCCTTCTTGGCGAGGTCCATGGTGATGACGCGCAGCGGCACGCCGATCTGGATCGCCGCGAGGCCGATGCCCGGCGCCTCGTACATGGTCTCGAACATGTCCTCGATCAGCGCCTTCAAATCGCCGTCGAACGCCTTGATGGGCTCGGAGACGAGACGGAGCTTCTTGTCGGGAATGGAGAGAATGTCGCGAATGGCCATGCGCGGCGATGTAAGGATTTGAGCTGGACCGGTCAATCCGAACCTTGCCGAACCTTGCTCCCGCGCCCTTCCACGACTTGAGCCGGTGGCCTGGCTCGGCTAATGTTCCCTTTTTGTTCCATTCGCCCGAATCGCGATAAAAGGTCTCATGTCCGGCACGATGACTCACACAATGTCCGATCCCGTCTTCCTCATCGGCGATGTGCCGATCAGCCTCGCCGCCCTGCTGGTCGCCGGGTTCGTGCTGGTGCTGATCGTGCTGACGGTGATCGCCGTGCTGGTGGCGCGCGGCGGCAGGCGCCGCGGCGTGGATGCGATCACGCAGGCACTGCGTACGGAGGAGATCGACCTGCGCATGGTCGATATCCAGCGGCTGCAGGCGGAAGCCGCCGGCCGGATGCACGCGATGCAGGAGGCGCTATCGGCGCGGCAGGCGGAGCTGGCGCGGACTGTCAACGAGCGGCTCGATGCGGTGACGCTCAATCTCGGCCAGTCGATCCAGAGCACGACGAAGAACACCGTCGAGAACCTGCAGAAGCTCAACGAGCGGCTGGCGGTGATCGACACAGCGCAGAAGACCATCGCCGATCTGTCGCAGAAGACCATTCCCGATCTCGCCGCGCAGGTCGGCGCGTTGCAGGGCGTGCTGTCCAACAAGCAGACGCGCGGCGCATTCGGCCAGGCTCAGCTTGAGGCGATCATCGCCGACGTATTGCCGAAGGGCGCCTATGCGTTCCAGCACACGCTGTCGAACAACACGCGGCCGGACTGCGCGGTGTTCCTGCCCGATGCCGGCCCGCTGATCATCGACGCGAAATTCCCGCTGGAAGCGGTCAATGACCTGCGCGGTGCAGCGACCGAGGACGAGCGCAAGCAGGCCATGCAGCGCGTGCGCCAGGACATCAACAAGCACGTGGGCGACATCGCCGGCAAATATCTGCTGCCGGGCGAGACGCAGGACATCGCGTTGATGTTCATCCCCTCGGAATCGGTCTATGCCGAGCTGCACGAGCGGTTCGAGGACGTGGTGCAGCGGGCGCAGCGCGCGCGGGTGATGATCGTCTCACCGACCCTGATGGTGATGGCGATCCAGGTGATCAAGCAGATTCGCAAGGATGCGCAGATGCGCGAGGCGGCGGAGCAGATCCGCAGCGAAGTCGGCAACATGATGAAGGACGTGCGCCTGCTCGGCGAGCGGGTGCGCAAACTGCAGCAGCATTTCGGCCAGACCGGCAAGGACATCGACGATATCCTCACCTCCGCCGGGCGGATCGAGAAGCGCGCGACGCGGATCGAGGGGCTGGAGTTCGATGAAGCGCCGTCAGCCGACGTCATCCCCTCGCCGCTGCCGCGCAAATTGAGCGCCGCCGAGTGAGCCCGTGCGTCGGCGACATCCGGGAGCGAGTTCTTAACCCGATGTCGTTATGCCGTTCGCCACCCCGCGCCTGACCGGAGAACGCCTGTGAGCGCACCCTCGACGACCGCCAAAACCGCAAGCTGGATCGACGCGGTTGCGGTCTATGTGAAGCCGCGGGTGCTGATCGTCCTGTTGCTCGGCTTCGCCTCCGGCCTGCCGCTGGCGTTGTCCGGCTCCACACTGTCGGTGTGGCTGGTCGAGCGCGGTATCGACCTCGGCACGATCGGCCTGTTCTCGCTGGTCGGCCTGCCCTACACGTTCAAGTTCATCTGGGCGCCGCTGATCGACGCGCTCGACATTCCGGTGCTGTCGCGGCTGCTCGGCCGCCGGCGCGGCTGGCTCATCTTCTCGCAACTGCTGCTGGTGGTGGCGATCCTGTTCCTCGCGGTGCAGGATCCGACGCGCGCCATCAGCCTCGTCACTTTCGGCGCAGTGTTGGTCGCCGCCGCCTCGGCAACGCAGGACATCGTCATCGACGCCTTCCGCGTCGAAAGCCTGCGCACCGACGAACAGGCGGCGGGCATGGCCGGCTATGTCGCCGCTTACCGCATCGGCATGCTGGTCTCCGGTGCCGGCGTGCTGGTGCTGGTGGCGTGGCTGGAAAGCGCCGGCGTCGCGCGCAGCAGCGTCTGGATGTGGGGCTATGTCGGCGCCGCGGCAGCGATGATCGTCGGCATCGTCGCGACGCTGCTCGCCACCGAGCCGCCGGCGCCGGACGCGCCGCGCGAACAGGGCAATCCGCTGCATCGCGTCGTCACCACCGCGACCGGTGCGTTCGGCGAATTCCTCGCCCGCGACGCGGCGATCGCGATCCTACTGTTCGTTGTCCTTTACAAGTTCTGCGATGCGTTCGCCGGCGCGTTGACCGCGCCGTTCGTCATCTCGATCGGCTTCGACAAGGCGACCTATGCTGCGGTGGTGAAAGGCGTCGGGCTTGCCGCCGCGCTGATCGGCGGCTTTGCCGGCGGGCTGATTGCGCGCGCGCTGCCGCTGTCCACCAGCCTGTGGGTCGGCGCGTTCCTGCAGATGGGATCGAACCTGGTGTTCTGCTGGCTCGCCTGGGTCGGCCCCAACGTGCCGGCGTTGACCTTGACGATCATCGTCGAGAACTTCACCGGCGCGATCGGCACGGTGATCTTCGTCGCGTATCTCTCGGCGCTGTGCGGCGACCGCGCCCACACCGCCACGCAATATGCGTTGCTGACTGCGCTCGCCGCCGTCGGCCGCACCGTGCTCGCCTCCGGCGGAGGCTATGTGGCGGAGGCGTCCGGCTGGACGGTGTTCTTCGCGATCACCGCCGTCTCGGCGATCCCGAGCATGGCGCTGTTATGGTGGCTGCAGTTGCGCCGGCATTTCGCGGCGCTGGAGAAGCCTAAAGTGATCGTCACTGACGATTGAGCGGCGCTCAGAACAGCGTGCGCTGGCGCAACGCCGCCGATAGCGTGCCCTCGTCGAGATAATCAAGCTCGCCGCCCACCGGCACGCCATGCGCGAGGCGCGTCACCTTCACATCAGCGTTTTGCAACAGGTCTGTGATGTAATGCGCTGTGGTCTGGCCGTCGACGGTGGCGTTGAGCGCCAGCACGACCTCCTTCACCGCGTCGTCATGCGCGCGCGAGATTAAAGGATCGATGGCAAGATCGCCCGGCCCGACACCATCGAGCGGCGACAGCGTGCCGCCGAGCACATGATAGCGCGCATTGATCGCCTGCGCCCGCTCCAGCGCCCAGAGATCGGCCACGTCGGCGACCACGACGATGATCGACGGATCGCGGCGCGGATCGATGCACACCGTGCAGGGATCGCGCGTGTCGATATTGCCGCACGTCTTGCAGACGACGATCTGCTCCATCGCCGTCTGCAGCGCGGCGGTGAGCGGCGCCATCAGCGCCTCGCGCTTCTTGATGAGATGCAGCGCGGCCCGGCGCGCCGAGCGCGGGCCAAGACCCGGCAAGCGCGCCAGCAACTGGATGAGCCGTTCGATCTCCGGCCCGGCAACCGCTCGTGACATCGGCGCAAACCGCTTCCGCTCAGAACAGCTTGAGGCCGGGCGGCAGCGGCAGGCCGCCGGTCAGCGCCTTCATGCGCTCCTGCATCTCCGCCTCCGCCTTGCGGCGCGCGTCGGCATGCGCGGTGACGATCAGATCCTCGAGGATTTCCGCTTCCTCGGGCTTCATCAGCGACGGATCGACCTTGATCGCCTTCATGTCGCCTTTCGCGTTCAGCGTCACGGTGACGAGGCCGCCGCCGGCAGCGCCATCGACGTGAACGTTTTCGAGTTCGGCCTGAAGCTCCTGCACTTTCGATTGCAGTTGCGCCGCCTGTTTCATCATGCCGAGAAAGTCAGCCATCGGTATCCTCGTTATTGTCGTCCGGCGGTAGCTCCACGGCATCCACCATGGGCGTCTGCAACGCCGGGGCCATCACGCCGACAATCTCCGCGCCGGGAAAGCGATCCAGCACCGCCTGCACCAGCGGATCGCTGCGCACGCCACGCTTGAGTTCAACCTCACGCTCGCGCGCTTGGCTGTGCCGCGTCGGCTCGCCCTGCTCGGACGAAACGATGACCATCCAGCGCTTGCCGGTCCATTCCGGCAGCTTTTTCTGCAGATCCGTGATCAGGGAGCGGCTGACGCTGCGCTCCAGCGCAATCTCCAGCCGGCCATCCTCGAAGCGGACGAGGCGCACATCGCGCTCCAGCGCGAGCTTGGTGGTGATGTCGCGCTTGTCGGCGGCGAGTGCGATCAGCGCATCGAAACTCGGAACGGTAACGGTCGGCGCCGCCGGTTCGGGGCGCGGATCGGCGGCCGGCTGAGCCAATGCCGCCCGTGGCGCGCCGCGCGGCGCATCGTAACGCGGCGCGGCAGCCGAGGCGTAAGAAGATGACATGCCGCCAGCGCCGCCGTTTGACGGAGCAGCCGAACGTCCGGACGTGGCAGGAGCCGCGCCGGCCGATGCTTCGCCACCGCCGAGCGAGCGGATCACCTCGTCGGGCGTCGGCAGATCGGCGGCATAAGCGAGCCGTGCCAGCACCATCTCGGCGGCCACCACCGGCTTCGCCGCGCTTTGCGTCTCGGCGATGCCCTTGAGCAGCATCTGCCAGGTGCGCGAGAGCACGCGCATCGACAGCTTGGATGCGAATTCGCGGCCACGCACGCGCTCGGCTTCCGACAGCGACACGTCGTCGGCCACCGCCGGTGTGACTTTCACGCGGGTCACAAAGTGAGTGAAATCGGCGAGATCGGTGAGCACCACCGCCGGATCGGCGCCGATGTCGTATTGCTCGCGCAGTTCGGTCAGAGCGGCGGCGGTATCGCCGCGCATCAGCGCCTCGAACAGATCGACCACGCGCACGCGGTCAGCGAGGCCGAGCATCTGCCGCACGTCTTCGGCCCGCACCGGCCCCGCCGCATGCGCGATTGCCTGATCGAGCAGCGACAGCGAATCGCGCACCGAGCCTTCGGCCGCACGCGCGATCAAGGCGAGCGCCGCCTGCTCCACCTCGACATTCTCTTTCTGCGCGATCCCTTCGAGATGCTTCATCAGCACCGCGCCATCGACGCGCCGCAAGTCGAACCGCTGGCAGCGCGACAGCACCGTCACCGGCACCTTGCGGATTTCTGTCGTGGCGAACACGAATTTGGCGTGCGGCGGCGGCTCCTCCAGCGTTTTCAAGAGGGCGTTGAACGCCGCGCCGGAAAGCATGTGCACTTCGTCGAGGATATAGACCTTGTAGCGCGCGGACACCGGCGCGTAGCGGATCGCGTCGTTGATCTGGCGCACGTCGTCGACGCCGTTATGCGACGCCGCATCCATTTCCAGCACGTCGATATGCCGGCTCTCCATGATCGCCTGATCGTGGATGCCGAGCGTCGGCATATGGATGGTCGGGCCGGTCACCGAGCCGTCCGGCAATTCGTAGTTGAGCGCACGGGCGATGATGCGCGCGGTGGTGGTCTTGCCCACGCCGCGGACGCCGGTGAGGATCCAGGCCTGCGGAATGCGGCCGCTCTCGAACGCATTCGAGAGGGTGCGGACCATGGCGTCCTGGCCGATCAGGTCATCAAAGCTGGCCGGGCGATATTTGCGCGCCAGAACGCGGTATTCGCCCGCGTCGGCTGGCGCCGCCATATCGGTCTGATCGGCGGGCGTGCCGGCCTTGCTCATCCTGCCATCCGGATTCCGCGCTCCCGCGCGGACCCGGAAGACGCGGTCTGTGAAAAGGGTGGGAGGCTGACGAGCGACCCGAACCGGGGCTCGTTAGGGCTGCTTCCTTCCGGACCTGACCCGGTTGGCGAGTGGTTCGTCCACCGCCAACCTCCCGGACCCTATATCAGCGGATTAGCCGGGCAATGCAAGTCACCCACCACCCATTCAGGCTGGGTTCTGCTAGGTTCCCGCGACTCCTGAGGATTCCGATGATGACCGACACAAACGGCTGGGTCCTGCACCCGCAACTGGAGGCCGATTCGGCGACCGTCGGCGACTTGCCGCTGTGCCGGGTGCTGGCGATGAACGACGCCAACTACCCCTGGCTGGTGCTGGTGCCGCGCCGGACCGGCATGCGCGACGTGATCGACCTCGCCGACGCCGACCAGGCCCGGCTCGCGGTGGAATCGGCGCAGGCAGCCCGCGCGCTCAAGGACATGACCCGCTGCACCAAGCTCAATGTGGCGGCGCTGGGCAATACGGTGCCGCAACTGCACGTCCACGTCATCGCCCGCTTCAGCGACGACGACGCCTGGCCGAAGCCGGTCTGGGGCGTGGTCCCGACCAAGCCCTATACGGACGGGGCGCTGGCGGATTTCATCGGCAAGATGAAACGGTTGATGGCGCTTGGTTGATAAGATCCGCCTGACGGCACTTTGTCCGTCGCGGCGAGTTGACCTCTGCGCGCCGTCCGTCTCAACTCCGATCGGGCGTCGCTTTGGTGTTTCGCAATTTCATGTCGCCTTCCCTCGATCTCGGTCCCCCTCACCGTCTTGGCTATACCGACAGTCCGCTGGCGCGCGCCGCGGAATTGCGCGGCGATGCCGGACATCTCGCCGCCCTGCTCGCGGCGCCGACCACCCGCGCCTATGCGATCGCCGGCGAGATGGTACTGCTGCAGCGGCGCGGCGATACGTTCGACCCGCTCTTCACCCCGCCGGATGCCCATGCCCTCGGCCCGGTCGGCGAGATCATCTTTCTCGGCCTGCATGACGGCGCGGCGCGATTCGGATTCGGATTGCCGGCGCAACAGGCCGATACGCTGAAAGAACGCGACGATCTGTTCGTAACGGACCTGCGCTCGATCGCGGTGCAAGGGCTGGTCGCGGCCAATCACCTGCCGCCGATCGCCGAAGCGAAAGCGATGCTGCACTGGCACGCGACGCATCGGTTCTGCGCCAACTGCGGCGCGCCGACGGTCGTCACCCAGGCCGGATGGAAGCGCGAGTGCCGCTCCTGCCAGCGCGAGCATTTCCCGCGTACCGATCCGGTGGCGATCATGCTTGCGGTTGACGGCGAACGTTGTCTGCTCGGTCGCTCTGGCCGTTTCGCGCCGACCATGTGGTCGTGCCTCGCCGGCTTTGTCGAACCGGGCGAGAGTTTCGAGGACGCCGTGCGCCGCGAAACGCTGGAGGAATCCGGTATCCGCTGCGGCAAGGTGGTCTATCTGGCCTCGCAGCCCTGGCCATTTCCGATGTCGCTGATGATCGGCTGCTACGCGCAGGCGCTATCGGCGGAAATCACCGTCGATCGATCGGAACTCGAGGATGCGCGCTGGTTCTCGCGCGATGATTGCGCCGCGATGCTGATGCGCCAACATCCGCAGGGATTGACGTGCCCGCCACCGGTCGCAATCGCGTACCATATTATCCGGGGGTGGGTTGAACGCGGAGCATCCGTCTTTGACTAATTTGTCAAAGAGCCAACCGACAATCCTGTGCGCCGGCATTGCCGTCGAGGATATCCTGATGCGGGTCGAGCATTTCCCCGCGCCTGGGACCAAGGTCTCGGCGTCCGACTATATCACGGTCGGCGGCGGCTGCGCCGCCAATGCCGCGGTCGCCATCGCCCGACTGGGCGGACGCGCCGCGTTTGCCGGCCCGCTCGGCGCGGCGGATGATCCGACCAGTACGCAGATCGTGCACAATCTCGAGCAGGAAGGGATCGACTGTTCGCATGCGGTGCGCGTCAACGGAACGACTGCTTCGGTTTCGCTGATCCTGATCGACGCCGACGGCGAAAAGACCATCGCCACCCGCCGTGGCGACAATCTTGGCCATGTGCTGCCGCGCGATGCCGACGCGGCTCTCGACGGTATCGACCTGCTGCTGATCGACAACCGCTTTCCGGAATTCGTCACGGTGCTCGCGCAGAGTGCGCGTGCATGCGGCCTACCAATCATCATCGACGCCGACAAGGAAACCACCGAGGACGATCCGCTGCTCTCGCTCGGCACGCATGTGATCTTCTCGACCGAATGCCTGCGTGGCACCACCGGTCTGGATGACATGGAAACAGGGCTACGCCGGATGCGGCAGCGATTATCCGCGTTCCTGTGCGTGACAGACGGCGCGCAAGGCGCGTTCTGGTTCGATGGCGATGACCTGCGCCGGCAGCCGGCGTTCGCGGTTCATGCGATCGACACGCTGGGCGCTGGCGATACCTTTCACGGCGCGTTCGCGCTTGGCTTCGCTGAAGGCCAGGATATTCCGGCGGCACTGCGGTTCGCGGCGGCGGCGGCCGGCCTCAAATGCGAGCATTTCGGCGGCGTGGCGGGCGCGCCGCGCCGCGAGGCTGTCGAAGCCCTGCTCAGAACGCGCGCGTGAACCGCGCCAGATCTTCGTTCAGCGGACGTTGATGGTTGAGCGTCGGCGCCCGATGCGCGGCCGCCGGACGGTTCGCCAGCGCGACGGGCGTCACAGCGGACGCCTGAGCCCCGGTCACAGTCTCTGCCACAGGCTTGGCTGAAGGCGCGGCCACGAGAACAGCCACAGTTTCGCGATCCGCCGCGGTCGCCGGGCCAAGAGAGCCGGCCACCGTGCCAGCGATGCCGGCAGCGATCAGCGAGAACATCAGGGGACGGGTCAAACGGGTCATGACGGCACCTCGGGTCAGAACTTTCCTCTTGAAATAGAATATTTTTCTTTGTAAAGACAATATCACGACACAAAAAAGAAAATTTATCTCTTCCTGCGGTCTGAAGCAGTAACTTCCTCCCAAATTTTTGAGGTTTCCGAGCATGGATGCCATCGATCGCAAGATCCTCGCCGTCGTTCAGCAGGACGCGTCACTGTCAGTCGCCGAGATCGGCCAGCGGGTCGGCCTGTCCTCCACGCCGTGCTGGAAGCGACTCCAGCGCCTCGAAGCCGACGGCGTGATCCAGCGCCGCGTCGCCATCGTCGACGCCGAGAAGATCGGTTTGGGCGTCACCGTGTTCGTGTCGATCGAGACCGGCGACCACTCCAACGACTGGCTCGCCCGCTTCGCCGATACGGTCGAGGCGATGCCGGAAGTGATGGAGTTCTACCGGATGGCCGGCGACGTCGATTACATGCTGCGCGTCGTGGTGCCCGACATCGCCGGCTATGACGCGTTCTACAAAAAGCTGATCGCCACGGTGCCGCTGAAAAACGTGACGTCGCGTTTCGCGATGGAGAAGATCAAGCTCTCCACCGCGCTGCCGATTCCGCAATTCTCGGATAAGGCTACGACGTCCGCGTGATCTTGTTGACGCGCGGCGTCATGTACATCTTGTCAGTCATCGTCAGCGTACCGGTGATCGTATAGCCAATCGCCGGTTTGTAGCCGTAGCTCACTTCGGACAGGATGAGCTGCGAGCTCGGTGTCGCCAGCGCCGACGGAATCGTGATGCTCGATCCCACCGACCGCGCGGTGCCGCCGCGCGTGTCGCTCCAGCCGATGGTCGCTTTGCCGGTGCTGTCGATGTTGATGGCCGAGACGGTGACGGCGAGCGTTGTCGTCACAAACGGCGCCATCACCGATGTGCTGGCACTGAGAATATTCGTCATGTCGGCGTTGCTGATGGTCGACGGCGCCTGCGATGCCAGATCGCTCAGCGCGCGGGCCGTCAGGGTCACCTTGCGGTCGATCGCAATGGCCTGCGAGATTTCGGTCAGACCGAGATACAGCCCGATCATGAGCGGCAGCACCAGCGCGAACTCAACGGCTGACACACCCCGAACGTCGCGGACAAGACAACAATCGCTGACCTTGCGCGCGAATGACGACATCATGCGATCAAGCTTGGTCATTTGTATGGCTCGTTGCGAAAGGCGGACGTTGCGACCAGCAAACGCTTGTTACCGTTGAGGTTCGCAAATCCCGTATTCAGGAGCGAAACGTAGATCGGCCACTGATAATACAGCTTCATCACCACGATATCGCTGGGACCGCCCGGCGTGTAGGTCAGCGCCGACGAATCGAAGTTGCCGTTGCTGACGGGGCTGCTCATATTGGTCGACGCGAAATTGGTATAGGTTTTCACATCGACATAGACACCACCGGTACAGTCGAACATCACGGTCAACTGTGCGCACACCTTGGTCTTGAACGCATTTGCGCTGAGGCCCTGGGACTGCGCCTGCCCGGTCAGAATCAGCCGTGAAGCCGTTGCGGCTGCGGCTTCCAGTGTCTGCCCGGCAAAAAACACAAGCGCGGTTTCAATGATGGCGAACATCAGCGCGATGAACGGGACCGCGACCAGCGCAAACTCGATTGCGCTCGTACCATCCTGATGCCGGATGAATCGGCGCAACGGCGATCGCGATAGCAAATCACCTGCCTTGCGGACGGCGCGCGTTCTCAACACGTCGAACATGGTCTTATGCCCTGGCGCGCCAATGCCCGTGCGCGCAGGTCAATCTCTAGCAAACAGGCGTTGTCGATTGGTTGCCACGGTCTCCGACGCATCGGGGCGCGATGGCAAGAAACGGCTAACCATAAGAGAGAGCGCGGCGGCCAATGCCGCGCGGCCGGCGGAATTACCGGGGCGCCGCGGACGCGCCAGCCGGGCCGCCACCTGCCGCCGCGGAACCGTTGCGGGTCGCGGTCTGCTGCAAGGTGTTATTGAAGTAGTCCTTGTTGTCACCCAGCGTGATGCGTGGCTCGCACAGCGGCTCGCAGCTATAGCTTTGCCGCGCCGTGCCGTAGAAAACGGCCACGGTATTGTCTGCCGGCGACTTCACGATCAACTGCTGATCGCTCAGAACATTGCCGGACCGGTCCAGTGCCAGGAAATTGGTGGCACCATAACCCTTGCCGGTGACCACCAGCATGCCGCCGGATTGCAGCGACACGTCAGCGATCAGCGGGTTACCGACAATGATGGTGGCCGTGCGATCCGGCACCCGCATCAGCCGCGCCTGATCGACCGCCACGACGAATGTGTCGGCGGCGGTGGCAGGTCCGGCGAAGCCGGCAAATCCCGCCATGAGGGCGGCGAGCACGATCTTTCCACGACGCGGACGGACAGCCGGCATCGAAACACTCCAGCACGCAAACGCAACACACATGCCGCGGCGAGACCGCGACCATCGCCAGTTGACCGCAAAATGATGAATCAGGGATGAAACCCTGTTTCGCGACCAAATCCGTCACCAGCGCCTGGGCCCCGGCACTGAAGACGTTCACCTTTCACTCGAAACGGCGGAACGTCACCATGGGCAGATATGAAGCATCACCGTTGATGATCCATCGTGAACTGGACCTCGCAACTGGGCTGCGCTGCGCCGGGGGCCTCGTGCCAATGCAAGGAGCGCGGTATTCATTCCACTATATTGGCAATAAAAGACAGCATCAATTTCGTTTCTAACAATAATCATTCCTCTTTTTTGCAGTATATTGGCGATTACAATAGAATAAATACATGATTAACTAAGATATACACTGTATGTAATTTATTAACTACAATATAGAAGTGGGAGATACCCTCGTTTTTCTGCAATCACCTTAACGAGCGCGCAAGACCTCCTTGTTAGGTTTGCCGCTGTCCGGGACACCGGAAAACAGCCCGGGCAGAACGCCCCCCGTTCAGACAGCTACGTGTGGATTATGGAGTTACCAATGAAGAACGTTCTTCTGCGTTTCGTGAAGGATGAGGCGGGCGCCACCGCCATCGAATACGGCCTCATCGCCGCCGGCATCTCCGTTGCGATCATCGCAGTCGTTAACGGCCTCGGCAGCCAGCTCAAGGCCACCTTCAGCACCGTCAAGACCCAGCTGAACACCGCGCAGTAATCGCGCAGTCAGCAACGATGAATGCCAAAGGCCCCGGCCTGTTGCCGGGGCTTTTGCTTTTAACCCACGGCTAACCGTTCGCAGGCTAATCCAGCAGGGCGTTTCGCCGTGCAGAGTGCAGCATGCTCATTCAGGCGACCGAGCTTCTCCTGTTTCCCGCGCTGATGGCTTTCGCCGCCTCCAGCGACCTGCTCACCATGACCATTTCAAACCGGGTCTCGCTGCTGCTGGTGGCCGGCTTCGCTATTCTCGCGCTCGTCACCGGCATGAGTCTGACCCAAATCGGCTGGCACCTTGCCGCTGGCGCGGTAGTGCTGGTGGTCGCATTCGTGTTCTTCGCCCGCGGCTGGATCGGTGGCGGTGACGCCAAGCTTGCTGCCGCAACGGCGCTGTGGTTCGGCTTTCCTCACCTGCTCGATTATCTGATCAGCGCGTCACTGTTCGGCGGCACATTGACACTGCTGCTGCTGCAATGGCGCGCCTGGCCGCTCCCCAATTTCTTGGCGAACCAATCCTGGGCGCTGCGTCTGCACGACCAGAACAGCGGCATTCCCTATGGCATTGCGCTGGCCGCCGCGGCGCTTGCGATCTATCCGCACACCATCTGGATGACGCCGGCGTCCTGATTGCCGCGATTCCTTCGTCCCCCGCCAGACAGACAGCCGAAATCCGGCTGCGTCAGTGCGCGCGTCGCGATCCGTCGCCAACCGATCATTAACTCGATTTGGATACGCGCGCTTAACCATACCTTGACCTTTGGATGTTGAAATCCCTGCGCGCGGCAAGTGCGGCCGCCATCTGGGGTGAGCGGCGGTGGGCCGCTGTTAGTAGAGAGTGACCGCGTTATGAAAGCCGCGCGTCTTGTTGTGTTGGGTATCGCGATCGCCGCCGGTGGCTTGGCTGCGATCCTGGCCGGTGGCGGATCCGAGCCGCCGCCTCCTGCACCCGTGGCCGAACAGCCAGCCGCCAAGATCGACAGCGCCGACATTCTTGTCGCCAAGGCCGACATCGGCCTCGGTTCGGTCGTCGCCGCCGGCGACATGACCTGGCAGGCATGGCCCGCATCCGCCAGCAGCGGCAACTTCATCACCAAGAAGGAGCGCCCGGACGCGATCGAAAGCCTCGCCGGCTCGATCGCGCGCGCACCATTCGTCGCGGGCGAGCCGATCCGCGACTCGAAACTGGTCAAGGCCAAAGGCTCCGGCTTCATGGCAGCGATCCTGCCGCAGGGCATGCGCGCGGTGTCGACGGAAATTTCCCCGGAGAACGGCGCTGGCGGCTTCATCCTGCCGAACGATCGCGTCGACGTGATCCTGTCGCGGCGCGACCGCGATCCGGCCACCAATGAAGCGCGGCCGAGCGAAACCATTCTCAACAATGTGCGCGTTCTCGCGATCGACCAGAACGTCGAGGAAAAGAACGGTCAGAAGGTCGTGGTCGGAAAGACCGCGACCCTCGAACTGACTCCCGGTCAGGCCGAGACGCTGGCGATGGCCCGGCAACTCGGAACTCTGTCGCTCTCGTTGCGCAGCATCACCGATGCCGACACCAAACCGACGGTATCGGACGAACCGGCCGGGCGCTCCAGCATCAATGTCGTGCGCTATGGGGTGACCATGCCGACGACGCCGAAATGACGATGGCCGACATGACGATCGACGTGACGCTGTCGAGTGATGTGAGCGGGTGAAGGAAAACGCGATGGGTATGAGCAATCTTCTCCGCACGGTCGCGGTCATCGCTGTTGCAGCGGCGGCCGCGATGGCGCCGTTGCCGCCGGCATCAGCCGCCGACCCGCAGGCCGGCAGCACCATCACCGTTGCCGCCGCGGATTCAACATCGCGCGCGGTCTCGCTCGGGGTGGGGAAATCGGTGGCGATCGATCTGCCGGCCGACGTCAAGGACGTACTGGTCGCCGATCCGACCACGGCCAACGCGGTGGTCCGCTCGACGCGGCGCGCCTATATCATCGGCGTCAAGGTCGGTCAGACCAACATCTTTTTCTTCGACGCCAACGGCCGCCAGATCGCTGGGTTCGACATCGCGGTAACCCGCGACCTCAATGGTATCCGCGCGGCGCTGCGCAATTCGCTGCCGGATTCCGAAATTCGCGTCGACGGCATCAACGACAGTGTGATGCTGTCCGGCGTCGCCGCGACCGCCGGGGATTCGCAGCAGGCTTTCGATCTGGCTCAGCGCCTTGCCGGTGACGGCAAGGTGGTGAACGGCATCGCCGTACGGGGCCGCGATCAGGTGATGCTCAAGGTCAGCGTCGCCGAAGTGCAGCGCAACGTCGTCAAACAGCTCGGCATCAACCTGACCGGCAGCGTCGGCTACGGCAGCAATGTCGTCAATTTCAACACCACCAATCCGTTCTCCGCGACCGGCGTCGCGCTGAGCGATACGGCTCTCAGCGGCTCGCCGATCCGCGGCGTCAATGCGACACTGCGCGCGATGGATCGCGCCGGCCTGATCCGCACGCTGGCCGAACCGAACCTGACGGCAATCTCCGGTGAGACCGCAACCTTCATGGCGGGTGGCGAATTCCCGATCCCCGCCGGCCTGTCGTGCGACACGACCAAATCGCCTCCGGTCTGCCAATCGCAGATCGACTTCAAGAAGTTCGGTGTCAGCCTGATGTTCACGCCGATCGTGATGTCCGGCGGTCGGATCAGCCTCAAGGTGATGACCGAAGTGTCAGAGCTGTCGGCCGAGAACGCGATCACGCTCGCGGTCCCCGGCTCGACCCAGACCCTGACCATCCCGTCGATCCGCACCCGCCGCGCCGACACTGTCGTGGAAATCCCGTCCGGTGGCACACTGGCGATGGCGGGCATGATCCAGGAACAGACCAAGCAGCAGATCAACGGCGTGCCGGGCCTGATGCAGCTTCCGGTGCTTGGCGCGCTGTTCAAGAGCCGCGACTACATCAACAACCAGACCGAACTGGTCGTGCTGGTGACGCCTTATGTCGTCAAGGCGGTGGCGCAGAAGCAACTCTCGCGGCCGGACGACGGTTATGCCGATCCGAGCGACCAGTCGACGGTGCTGCTCGGTCGTCTCAATCGCATCTACGGCGCCGCTGACGATCCCGAACCGCGCCGCGCCTATCGCGGCAACTATGGATTCCACCTTGACTGACCGCATGCCGGAGACAGACACGATGACCGCTTCCCGTCCCGCGATCGGCGCGCTGCTGCGCGTCGCTGCCTGCGTCGGCATCGCGCTGACTGTGGCCGGCTGCTACAAGCACGAAGCCAAGGCACCCCCCGCTGACTACCGCGACCGCCATCCGATCGCGCTGAAGCAGGGCGACAGAACCGTCGAGTTGTTCATCAGCCGCAATCGCGGTGGCCTGACGCCGGAGCAGCGCGCCGATGTGCTCGCTTTCGCACGCGCCTGGCGTCGTGAGGCCACCGGCGGCATTATCATCGACGTTCCGTCCGATCCGACACTCAAGCGTTCGGCCCATGACACGCTGCGCGAGATCCATTCGATCTTCGCGCAATCCGGCGTCCCGCGGAATGGCGTGCGGGTCGCGACATTTGCCAAGCGCGACCTCGAATTGCCGGCGATCCGCCTGAACTATCCGAAGCTGGTGGCGGAAGCCGGCCCCTGCGGCACCTGGCCGAAGGACACCGGACCGACCCTCGGCAAGACCTACACGGAAAATCGCGAGTACTACAATCTCGGCTGTGCGACGCAGCGCAATCTCGCCGCGATGGTGGACAATCCGGCCGACCTCATTCAACCGCGCGGTGAAAGCCCGGCCTATGCCGCGCGCCGCTCGGTGGCGCTCGACAAGTATCGCAAGGGCGACAATCCGTCCGGCACTTACGACCGTTATGAACAGGGCAAGATCAGCGATCTCGGAAAATGATCAAATACGCACAACAGCTCGCCGACCCCGCAGCGCTGGACGCGCCGCCGCTGGCGCCGCAAGCGCCTGAGCCGATCGCCGCCGACGATCATATCGCGCCGGCGCCGCGCGTATCCGTGCAGGCGTTCTGCGACAGCGTGGAAACGGCCGCCGCCGCACAAGCGGCTGGCGCGGACCGACGTCTTGCCAAGGTTCATCTCAAGATCCAGATGGGCGGCGCCACGGCTGCCGCCGAAGCCTATCGCAATTCGCCGACGCCGAACGTCATCATCATCGAATCGAACGGTCGCTCCGAGGCGATCCTCGAGGGTCTCGATCAACTGGCGGAGGTGTGCGACGCCACCACCCGCGTGGTCGTCATTGGCCGCATCAACGACGTGGCGCTTTATCGCGAACTGACCCGTCGTGGCGTCAGCGACTATCTGATCGCGCCTGTCGGCACGCTCGATCTCGTCCGCTCGGTGTGCGGCCTGTTCGCGCCGGAAACCTCGAAGCCGGTCGGCCGCATTCTCGCGGTGGTCGGCGCCAAAGGCGGCGTCGGGGCTTCGACCGTCGCGCATAACATGGCCTGGTCGATCGCACGCGACTTTTCGCTCGATTCCGTCGTGACCGATCTCGATCTCGCCTTCGGTACCGCCGGGCTGGATTACAATCAGGATCCGCCCCAGGGCATCGCCGACGCGGTCTTCTCGCCGGACCGGATCGACACGAATTTCGTCGATCGCTTGCTGTCGAAATGCACCGACCATCTCAGCTTGCTGGCCGCGCCGGCGACGCTGGATCGGGTCTACGACTTCGGCCCCGAGGCGTTCGACGGCATTCTCGATTCGCTGCGCTCCAACGTGCCGTGCATCGTGCTCGATATCCCGCACCAGTGGACCGGCTGGACGCGGCGCCTGCTCACCAGCGCCGACGATATCCTTGTGGTCGCGGCGCCGGATCTCGCAAACCTGCGCAACGCCAAGAACATGATGGACCTGATGCGCGCGTCGCGTCCCAACGACCGGCGGCCGTACTACTGCCTCAACCAGGTCGGCGTGCCGAAACGCCCGGAAATCAAGCCGAACGAGTTCGCCAAGGCGCTGGAGGACGAGCCGCTCGCCGTGATCCCATTCGATCCGCAGATGTTCGGCACCGCCGCCAACAACGGGCAGATGATCTCGGAAGTGTCCGCAAACCACAAAGCTTCGGAGATGTTCCGCGCCGTGGCGCAGGTGATGACCGGCCGCGCGGAAGCCAAGAAATCGCGCAGCAGTCTGCTCTCGCCGCTGCTGCGCAAGCTGCGGCGCAAGCAGGCTTGATACGGCAGCGCGGAGTCACCGCGGACAGACAAGGCTAAGGACGTTCGGACGTGTTCGGTAAGCGTAGCAACAACGACCTTCGACCCGCGGCGGCGCCTTCGGCGCCGAGCGTGGCGCCCGTCGCGGCGCCGCCGCTGGCACCGGCATCGCCGGCCGGCGGAGCCATCGGCGGAATGAGCCAAAGCGGGATGACCAGCGGCCGCACACCGCTGTCGTCGGAAGGCCTCGGCGCGGCGATCGTGACGGCACCGTCTGCGTCGTCGCGCACAGCCGTGCCGACAGCGGTGGATTCGCGCCGTTCGGAATCCTACTACGAAACCAAGGGCACCATCTTCGGCGCACTGATCGAGGCGATCGATCTGGCGCAGCTTGCGCGTCTCGATCCGGAATCCGCGCGCGAGGAAATCCGCGATATTGTCAACGAGATCATCGCGATCAAGAATATCGTGATGTCGATCGCCGAGCAGGAGGAACTGCTCGACGATATCTGCAATGACGTGCTCGGATTCGGCCCACTCGAACCGCTGCTGGCGCGCGACGACATCGCCGACATCATGGTCAACGGGTCAGGTACCGTCTACATCGAAGTCGCCGGCAAGATCCAGCGAACCGGCATCCGGTTCCGCGATAACCAGCAGCTACTCAACATCTGCCAGCGCATCGTCAGCCAGATCGGCCGGCGCGTCGACGAATCCTCACCGATTTGCGACGCGCGCTTGCCGGATGGCTCGCGCGTCAACGTCATCGCCCCGCCGCTGTCGATCGACGGCCCGGCGCTGACCATCCGGAAATTCAAAAAAGATAAGCTGACGCTCGACCAACTGACCAAATTCGGCACGATCACGCCCGAGGGCGCGACCATTCTGCAAATCGTTGGCCGCTGCCGCATCAACACCATCGTCTCCGGTGGCACCGGCTCCGGCAAGACGACGCTGTTGAACTGCCTGACGCAGTTTATCGACAATACCGAGCGCATCATCACCTGCGAGGACGCGGCAGAGCTTCAGCTGCAGCAGCCGCATGTGGTGCGCCTCGAAACCCGGCCGCCAAATCTCGAAGGCGAAGGCCAGGTGACCATGCGCGATCTGGTCAAGAACTGCCTGCGTATGCGTCCGGAACGGATCATCGTCGGCGAAGTCCGCGGACCGGAGGCATTCGATCTGCTGCAGGCGATGAACACCGGCCACGACGGATCCATGGGCACGTTGCACGCCAACTCGCCGCGCGAGGCACTGTCGCGTATCGAATCCATGATCACCATGGGCGGCTATGCGCTGCCCTCGCGCACCATCCGCGAAATGATCGTCGCCTCGGTCGACATCGTGGTGCAGGCAGCGCGCCTGCGCGACGGTTCCCGCCGCATCACCCACATCACCGAAGTGATGGGTATGGAAGGCGACACCATCATCACTCAGGATCTGTTCGTCTACGACATGGTCGGCGAAGACGAAAAGGGCAACATCATCGGCCGCCATCGCTCGACCGGGATCGGCCGGCCGAAGTTCTGGGATCGCGCCCGCTATTACGGCGAACAGGAGCGGCTGGCCAAGGCTCTCGACGCTTCGGAAGCGGTCGCCGACGCCGTGCGGGGTTGAGGCGATGATGCAGCCGCTGGCCTTGTTCTTCCTGGTGACGGTCGCGATCGGCGGGATCGCCTGGGTTTTTCTGTACCCGATCCTGTCCGGCGAAAAGAAAGCCGAGCAGCGGCGCGCAAACGTCGCCAAGGCGGAGCCCGTGGTCACGCGGCAGGTGCGCGGCCAGAAATCGCGACGCGACTCCATCGAAGGCACGCTGCGCGAGATGGAGGAGCGGCACAAGAAGCAGAAGCGCCAGCCGTTGAGCGTACGCATCACGCAAGCCGGCCTGAGCTGGTCGAAGCAGCGCTACTACATCACGTCAGCCGCCCTCGGCATCGGAGCATTTCTCGTCGGAACCATCATCGACACCGGCTTGCTGACCGCTGTGGGGCTCGGATTCGCCGCCGGGCTCGGCGTACCGTCGTGGCTGCTCAAATTCCTCAAGACGCGCCGCGAGGCAAAATTCATCGACGCGCTGCCCGATGCGGTCGATGTGATCGTGCGCGGCATCAAGGCCGGCCTGCCGCTGCTCGACTCGCTGAAAGTGATCACCATCGATTCCCCGGAGCCGCTGCGGTCGGAATTCGCTGCGATCGTCGAGACTCAGGCGATCGGCATGCCGCTCGGCGAAGCCTGCGCCAAACTCTATGAACGGATGCCGCTTCCGGAGGCCAATTTCTTTGGCATCGTCATTGCCATTCAGCAGAAGTCCGGCGGCAACCTGTCGGAAGCGCTGGGCAATCTCTCGCGCGTGCTGCGCGATCGCAAGAAGATGAAGGGCAAGATCAAGGCGATGTCGACCGAAGCAAAAGCTTCAGCTGCCATCATCGGCTCGCTGCCGATCGCGGTGATGTGCCTCGTCTATATTACCAGCCCCGATTACATCGTCGTGCTGTTCACCGAGCCGCTCGGGCGGCTGATGCTTGCCGGATCGGCGATCTGGATGACCATGGGCATTCTGGTGATGCGCAAGATGATCAATTTCGACTTCTGAGGATGGCGCCATGATCGACATCCTGATCCAGGCCATCAACCCGAAGACCCTGACGATGCTGCTCGCCGCCATCGCCGCCGGCGCGACCGTGCTGACATTGGCGATGCCGCTGATCGCCGGCGATTCGCTGCAAAAGCGTATGAAGACGGTGGCACTGGAGCGCGAAAAACTCCGCCAGCGGGAGCGCGAGCGGCTGGCGCGCGGCGACAAGGTCACGCTGCGGCAGTCACCGAAGCAACTGGTGCAGAAAGCGGTCGATCAGTTCAACCTGAACAAGTGGGTCGGACAGGAAGAGGCGCGACTGAAACTGGTGCAGGCCGGCTACCGTGGCCAGGCGCCGTATATGACCTATCTGGTCGCCCGCATGCTGTCGCCGATCGCCGCTGCTCTGGGTACGGCGTTCTACATCTTCGTCGTGACCGATTTCGACCAACCCCTGACAGTCAAGATCGGCATGTGCATCGGCGCTGCCTATCTCGGCATGCACCTGCCGTGGCAATTCCTCAAAAGCAAGATTCAGCGCCGCCAGCTCTCGATCCGGCGCGCGTTTCCCGACACGCTCGATCTGCTGCTGATCTGCGTCGAGTCCGGCATGTCGATTGAGGCGGCGTTCAAGCGCGTCAGCGAGGAAATCGGCAGCCAGTCGGTCGCGCTGGCCGAAGAACTGACGCTGACCACCGCCGAATTGTCCTATTTGCAGGACCGACGCATGGCCTATGAAAATCTCGCCAAGCGCACCGATCTCGATGGGGTCAAATCCGTCTGCATGGCGCTGCAGCAGGCGGAGCGCTACGGCACGCCGCTCGGCTCCACGCTGCGCGTGATGGCGCAGGAAAATCGCGACATGCGCATGAACGAAGCGGAAAAGAAGGCCGCCGGGCTGCCGCCCAAGCTCACCGTGCCGATGATCCTGTTCTTCCTGCCGGTGCTGTTCATCGTGATTCTCGGCCCGGCCGCCATCAAGGTGATGGGCCTGCAATAGCGCAAAGACCGCAAGAGCCGCGCGTTAGCCGTCGCGGCCGTTCCGGACCGGTGCGCGGACCGGCCGCGAGCCGCGCGCATCGGTGCGATCGCGATGCTCGGCCACCATCTGCCGCAGCGCCGCGACGTTCTCCGCCGCCTGATCGGGCGGCAGATCGGCGCGCGCGATCGCCTCGGCCTCGGCGAAACGACCTTGGAGGCCAAGCACCAGCGCAAGATTTTGCCGGGATTTGGCGTCGGCGCCCGGCTGCGCTACCGCGCGCCGCAGCGTCGCTTCGGCGCGTGTCAGATCCTTTGACAAGGCGTAGGACAAACCGAGGTTCGACAAGACGCTCGGATCGTTCGGCTGCATCTTCAGCGCGCTGGCGTATTGCCGCTGCGCATCCTGATGCCGGCCGAGCTGATCGAGCACCGCGCCTTGCGCCGAGAGAATGCGCCAGTCCGGCTGATCCGGCGTATGCGCGCGTGAGAGCACGTCAAGCGCCTGCTCGAACCGGCCGGCATCGGCCAGCGCGCGGCCATAGGCACCGAGCAGCGCCTTGTTCTGTGGATGACGCAGCGCCACCTGCTCCAGCACCGCCACTGCCTGCGCGCGCTGGTCGGTGGCGCGAAGCGCCTGTGCGTAGTTGATGGCGATATCAGGATCGTTGGAATTGTCGCGATAGCGTGCGCCCCAGCGGTCGACATCACGCCGCAGATCGCCACCGCTCGTGGCGCCGATGGAGCCGGTGACGTCGCTATCCCCGGTCGTCTTGCAGCCCGCAACCGGCAGCGCCAGCACGCCGACAAGCGCGACGGAGGCCAGGAAGCGCGAAGCATGGGCGGACTTGGGTCGCATCCTGGCCAGCAATAAATGGTTAACACTAACGGATGGTTAACACCGGCTTTGCCGGTGCAGGACCGGCGTGGTAGCAGACGCTATTCCAACAGCGGATTTCCGATGCACCCTCTTCTCGTCCGCGCGGGCAAAACGCCGCCGAAGCAGGCCACGCCGATCTGGCTGGTCAATACCGCGACGATCGACCGCCTCGCCATGCCGGCCCGCACATTTGCGAAAGCCGCCGGCTTCACGCCGACACCCGGTTCCTATCTGGCGCTGCCGGGCCGCGATGGCGGCCTTGCGGGCGTGCTGTTCGGCATCGAGGCGGATCGCGCCAACGCCGATGCGTTCCTGCCGGGCAAGCTCGCCGGGCTGCTGCCACCCGGCACCTATTATTTCGCCAGCAAGCCGCACGACGCGACGCTCGCGACCCTCGCCTTTCTGCTCGAAGCCTACCGCTTCACCCGCTATCGCAAGGCCAGGGCGCCGGCCGCGAAGCTCGTCGTGCCGGACGGCGTCGATGGCGAAGACGTCAGCCGCATCGCCGAAGGCGTGACGCTGACGCGCGACCTGATCAACACACCGTCGAACGACATGGGTCCGGCAGAGCTTGAAGCCGCCGCCCGGCGGTTGGCGAAAGCGCATCGTGCCAGCATTCGCACCGTCAGCGGCTCTGCGCTGGCAAAAGGTTTTCCCCTGATCCAGGCAGTCGGTGGCGCATCGACACGCGCGCCGCGATTGATCGACATGACCTGGGGCAGCACAAAGCATCCCAAGGTCACGCTGGTCGGCAAGGGTGTGTGCTTCGACACCGGCGGGCTGAACATCAAGCCTGACGCCGGCATGCTGAACATGAAGAAGGATATGGGCGGTGCGGCGACCGTGCTCGGCCTCGCGCACATGATCATGGCGCGCAAACTGAGGCTACGGTTGCGCGTGCTCATTCCCGCCGTCGAGAACTCCATCGCCGGAAACGCGTTCCGGCCGCGGGACATCTACCGCTCGCGCAAGGGGCTGACAGTCGAGATCGGCAACACCGACGCCGAGGGCCGCCTCGTCCTCGCTGACGCCCTGACGCTGGCCTGCGATGAAAACCCGGACCTGCTCGTGGATATGGCGACGCTGACAGGCGCGGCGCGCGTCGCGCTCGGCCCCGATCTGCCGCCGTTCTATACCGATAGCGAGACCCTCGCCGCCGAGGTGGCGAAACATGCGGCAGCGCGTAACGATCCGCTGTGGCGGCTGCCGCTCTGGTCGCCCTACGACCGCATGCTCGATTCCAAGATCGCCGACATGAACAATGTCTCGGCCGGCGGCTTTGCCGGCTCGATAACCGCCGCGCTGTTCCTGCGCCGCTTCGTCACCGATCCCGCCAAATGGCTGCATCTCGACATCTTCGCCTGGACGCCGTCGGCGAAACCGGCGCGGCACGAAGGCGGCGAATGCCAGTCGGCGCGCGCGCTCTACGCGATGCTCGCCGCACGCTACGGCTGACCATGAGCGCGCCCGACCGCCGCATCACGCCCTACCGGCCCGACCTCGCGGCGGCGCATCTGCGCAGCACGGTCGAAGCGTCGCGCTATGCCGAAGGTACGGTCTATCAGGTGATCGACACCACCGCACCGCTGCGCCGCGAGCCGCGTCCAGACGCCGCGCTCGACACCGAAGCGCTGATGGGCGAGCAGGTGACGGTCTATGAGACCGACGACGAAGGCTGGGCGTGGGGCCAGCTCGCCATCGACGGCTATGTCGGTTTTCTGCCGCTCAATGCGCTGATGCCCGGCGCCGAGACACCGACGCACCGCGTGAGCGCGCTGCGAAGCCTCGGCTTTCCGGGACCGGATATCAAGACGCCACCGGTCGCGGCGCTGCCGTTTGGCGCGCGCATCACGGTACTGCGCGAGCAGGGGTCGCTCGCCGCGACCAGCCGCAGCTTCTATGTCCCGACACAGCACCTCGCGCCGCAGGACAGCATCGCGCGCGATCCGGTGGCGATCGCCGAACGCTTTCTCGGCACGCCATATCTGTGGGGCGGCAAGACCTCGTTCGGCATCGACTGCTCGGGCCTGGTGCAGGTGTCGCTGCAAGCCTGCGGCATCGCCTGCCCGCGCGATAGCGATATGCAGCAAGCCGCGTTCGGTACGCCGGTGCCCCTCAACGACGCGCGGCGCGGCGATCTGATCTTCTGGAAAGGCCATGTGGCGATGATGCGTGACAGCGGGACGCTGATCCACGCCAATGCACATCACATGGCGGTGACGATCGAACCGGCGGCGGAGGCGATCGCCCGTATCAAGGCGGCAGACAGCGATGTGGTCAGCGTGAAGCGTATCAACGCCTGATTATCAGCACGCGACCTTGCCGCATTTGCGCACCGACGCGACCACCGAGCGCAAGGCACGCTGGCCCGGATGGCCGACAATGGCGACGCCATTGATGACGTAGGCCGGCGTCGCGACGAGCTTAGCGGCGCTGCCGAAGTCGGCATGCGAGCGCAGAATGTCCAGCGTCGCCTGGGTCTGCGCCTGCGCCAGAATCTTGTCGCGGTCGAGGCCGAGCTTGATCGACGCGTCCAGCACGCGCATGCCATCGACCACGCCGCGGCCGGCATAAATCTGCCGGTGAAGCTCGAGGAATTTCTCCGGCGGCAGCATCCGCGCGGCGATCACTTCGACCAGACCGCCCTGAACCGAGGCAACCGACAACACCGGATACGGCACGAACACCAGCTTCAGCTTCGGGTCGGCTTTCAGCAGCGCGTCGACATCGTGCGCGGCCTCGCGGCAGAACGGGCAGTTGAGGTCGTAGAACTGATAGAGCGTCACGTCGCCGGACGGATTGCCGACCGGGATCAGCGACTCCAATCCCTGCATGCGCTTCACCAGCTCGGGCGACAAATCGAAATTGGTCATCTCGGAGCCGTCGTCGGCCTTGATCGCATACTGCGCGTCGCCGAACTGCGCGGCCGAAGCCGCAGCAAGACCCGACGCCAGAAGAAAGCCTGCGAGAACCGTCCGAACGATGATCTGAATCATTGCGCCACGACACCGCTCGCCGCCGTTTCGAGTTTGAAGGCTGCCGCGAACAGTGCACGCGTGTAGTCGCTTTTCGGATTCTTGAACAGGTCCGAGGCCGCCCCCTGCTCGATCACCTTTCCGTTACGCATGACGACAAGGTTACTGGCGAGCGCCGCCACGACGCGCAGATCGTGCGAGATGAACATGTAGGTCAGATCGCGCTGCTTCTGCAGGCCGCGCAACAGATCGACGATCTGCGCCTGGATCAGCATGTCGAGGGCGCTGGTCGGCTCGTCGAGCACGATGAAGGTCGGCTCCAGCACGATGGCGCGCGCGACCGCGATACGCTGACGCTGGCCGCCAGAAAATTCATGCGGATAGCGGTTCCGCATCGCCGGATCGAGACCGACATCGGTGAGTGCGGCGATCACGCGCTGCTCCCGCGCTTCCAGCGTCATGCCGCGATGGTGCACCCACAGACCTTCCTCGATGATGTCGGCCACCGACATGCGCGGCGACAGCGAGCCATACGGATCCTGAAACACGATCTGCATGTCGCTGCGGTGCGGGCGCATCTCCTTGAACGAGAGCCCCTGCAACGGCTGGCCCATGAACACGATCGGCCCCTGCGACGAAATCAGCCGCAGCAGGGCGAGGCCGAGCGTGGTCTTGCCCGAGCCGGATTCGCCGACCACGCCCAGCGTCTCGCCCTTACGGATTTCCACGGTGACGCCGTCAACCGCCTTGATGTGGCCGACGGTCCGGCGCATGACGCCGCGCCTGATCGGGAACCAGACCTTGAGATCATCGGTCTTCACCATCACCGGCGCGTCCGGTTTCGGCGGCGCCGGATCGGGCTTCGGCTCGGCCGCCAGCAGCGCCTTGGTGTAGGGATGTTCCGGCGCGGTGAACACGCGCTCCACATCGCCCTGCTCGACGATCTTGCCTTTGTTCATCACGCAGACGCGGCTCGCCAGCTTGCGGACGATGCCGAGGTCGTGGGTGATGAACAGGATCGCCATGCCAAGACGTTTCTGCAAGTCACCAAGGAGCGCGAGAATTTGCGCCTGCACGGTGACGTCGAGCGCGGTGGTCGGCTCATCGGCGATCAGCAGGTCCGGCTCGTTGGCGAGCGCCATGGCGATCATCACGCGCTGGCGCTGGCCGCCCGACAGCTGATGCGGATAGCTGCCGAGCCGCGTTTCCGGCTCGGGGATCCCCACCTGCGTCAAGAGTTCGACGATCCGCTTGCGCGCCTTCTCACCGGTCACACCCCGATGCAGCAGCAGGATTTCCGCGAGCTGCTTCTCGATGGTGTGGAGCGGATTAAGCGACGTCATCGGCTCCTGAAAGATGATGGTGATGTCGTTGCCGCGCACATGCCGGATTTCGCTTTCCGGCAATGGCAGCAGGTCGCGGCCCTTGAACAGCACCTGCCCCGACGGATGATGTGCCGCCGGATACGGCAACAGCTTCATGATCGACAGCGCCGTCACCGATTTGCCGGAGCCGGATTCGCCGACCAGCGCCAGCGTCTCGCCGCGCTTGATCTCGAACGAGACGCGATCGACCGCACGCACTTCGCGCTCACGGACGCCGAACGACACCGACAGGTCCTTGACCTGCAACAGCGGCTCACCGGCTTTTGTCACATCGTCCATCGGCTCACCGGAAGGTCTTGCGGGGATCGAAGGCGTCGCGCACCGCTTCGCCGATGAAGATCAACAGCGATAGCATCACCGCCAGCGTGATGAATCCGGACAGACCGAGCCACGGCGCCTGCACATTGGCCTTGCCCTGCGAGAGCATCTCGCCGAGCGACGGCGAGCCGGGTGGGAGGCCGAAGCCGAGGAAGTCGAGCGAGGTGAGCGTCATCACCGACGACGACAGGATGAACGGCAGGAACGTCATGGTCGCCACCATGGCATTCGGCAGCAGATGCCGGAACATGATGGTGGCGTTCGACACGCCGAGCGCGCGTGCCGCCTGGATATATTCAAAATTGCGGCCGCGCAGGAATTCGGCGCGCACCAGCCCGACCAGCGAGACCCAGGAGAACAGCAGCAGGATGCCGAGCAGCACGAAGAAGCCCGGCACCAGCACCGAGGAGATGATCAGCAGCAGATAGAGCGACGGGATCGCGGTCCAGATCTCGATGAAGCGCTGGAATAAGAGATCGGTCCAGCCGCCGAAATAACCCTGCACCGCACCGGCAGCGACGCCGACGATCGAGGAAAACACCGTGAGGATCAGGCCGAACAGCACCGAGATACGGAAACCGTAGAGAATCCGCGCCACCACATCGCGGCCCTGATCGTCGGTGCCGATCCAGTTATATTCGAGATCGCGGCAACCTTTCAGGCCCTTGCGCTCGACCACTGCCTTGCATTCCTGCTCGGTCAGCATCCAGGTCGGCTTCGACGGCGCCGGCGTCGGCAGATCGAGGTTGTGCGTGTCGTAGGAATAGCGGATCGGCGGCCACAGCATGAAGCCGCCCTTCTCCGCGATCAGTTTCTGCAGGAACGGATCGCGATAATCCGCCGCCGTTTCGAAGTCGCCGCCGAACGCCGTCTCCGGATACGACACCACCGCCGGGAAATAGGTCTTGCCCTGCATGTAGATGAAGAACGGCTTGTCGTTGGCGATGAACTCCGCGAACAGCGAGACGACGAACAACACCGTGAAGATCCAGAGCGACCAGTAGCCGCGCCGGTTCGCCTTGAAATTCGCCCAGCGGCGCTTGTTGAGCGGCGACAGCGCGAGCGGCCGCCGCGTCGGCGGCACCACCGGACCCGTGACACCCACCGCCTGCGCTTCCGGCTGCTTGCCGGGGGACTGCGCGAGAACGTCCACGTCAGACCTCCCGCGTCTCGAAGTCGATGCGCGGATCGACCCAGGTATAGGTGAGATCGGACAAAAGGTTCACCACCAGACCGACCAGCGAGAAGATGTAGAGCGTGGCGAACACCACCGGATAGTCGCGGTTCAGCACGCTTTCGAAGCCGAGCAATCCAAGACCATCGAGCGAAAAGATCGTCTCGATCAGCAACGCGCCGGTGAAGAACGCATGCACGAACGCGCCGGGGAAACCGGCGATGACGATCAGCATCGCGTTGCGGAACACGTGGCGATACAGCACCTGCCGCTCGGTGCAGCCCTTGGCCCGCGCGGTCATCACATATTGCTTGCGGATTTCGTCGAGGAACGAGTTTTTCGTCAGCAGCGTCATCGTCGCGAAGGCGGACAGCGCCATCGCGATGATCGGCAAGGTCAGGTGCCAGAAGTAATCGAGAATCTTCGAATACCACGGCAGCGCGGACCAGTTGTCGGAGGTCAGCCCGCGCAGCGGGAAGATGTCGAAGAACGAGCCGCCGGCGAACAGGATGATCAGCGCGATGGCGAACAGGAATCCCGGTACCGCATAAGCGACGATGATCACCGCCGAGGTCCAGGTGTCGAAGCGCGAGCCTTCCGATACCGCCTTGCGGATGCCAAGCGGGATCGAGATCAGATAGGTGATCAGCGTCATCCAGATGCCGAGCGACATCGACACCGGCAATTTCTCCTTGATGAGCTGCAGCACGCTGATGTCGCGGAAATAGCTCTTGCCGAAATCGAACGTCGCGAAATTCTTCACCATGATCAGGAAGCGCTCGTAGGCCGGCTTGTCGAAACCGAACTGCTTTTCGAGGCTTTTGATGAATTCCGGATCGAGGCCCTGCGCGCCGCGATATTTCGATGACACGGCGTCGACAGAGGAGCCGCCCTGCAGGCTTCCGCGCGAACCGAAATCGCCGCTGCCGCTGCCGCCGATGCGCGAGGTGGCGCCAGTGTCGGAGCCGGAGAGCTGCGCGATGACGCGTTCCACCGGACCGCCCGGCGCGAACTGCACGACGATGAACGAGACAAACAGAATCCCGAGCAGTGTCGGGATCATCAGTAGCAGGCGGCGGATGATATAGGCGGCCATGCCCTATCCTCTTCGTTCGAGCTTGGCGGCTTTGTCCGCGTCATACCACCAGGTTTCGGGAATGCCGCGAAAATAACGCGGCTTGCCCGGCGGGTGTGCGAACACGTCCCAATAAGCGATCCAGTGCGAACCCTTGTACCAGTGCGGCACCCAGTAACGTCCGGCGCGGATCACGCGGTCGAGCGCGCGGCAGGCGGTCACCAGAGTCTCGCGGGTGTCGGCGGCGATGATCGTCTCTACCAGCGCATCGATCGCCGGATCGGCGATGCCGGCCAGATTTTGCGAGCCCTTGGTCGCCGCTGCCTGGCTGGTGAAATACGTGCGCAGCGAATCCCCCGGTGTCTCGGAGAAACCGAACCGCTGCACGGTAAGATCGAAATCGAAATCGTCGGTGCGCGCCTTGCCCTGCACCGGATCGACCAGACGCAGCGTCGCCTCGATGCCAAGCAGCCCGAGATTCTTGATGTAAGTCATGTGGTGCGGCTGGAATGTCGGCTCATCGAGCAGGAATTCCACGGTCAACGGTTCGCCGCTCGGCAGATAGCGCTTGCCGTTCTTCACCACGCAACCCGCAGCCTGCAGCAGTTGCTGGCCCTTGCGCAGTTGCGCGCGATCCTGCCCGGAGCCGTCGGTGACTGGCGGAACATACGGCTCGCCGAACACCTCGTCCGGCACCTTGCCGCGAAACGGTTCGAGCAGCGCAAGCTCTGCCGGCGAGGGCTTTCCCTCCGCCATCATCGGTGAATTCTGGAACACCGACTGGGTGCGCTGATACGACCCGTACATCAGGTTCTTGTTGGTCCACTCGAAGTCGAAGGCGTCGATCATCGCCTCGCGCACGCGCGGATCCTTGAACTTGGAGCG
>MKWA01000022.1:225734-247058 GCA_001899285.1 Rhizobiales bacterium 64-17 | reverse complement strand
CCAGCCCTGCGCGCCGGACGGCGTATCATCCGGCAACACCGCCTGCTTGACGCGGCCGTCCTTGATCGCCGGGAAATCGTAACGCGTCGCCCAGGTGCGCGAGGTGAATTCCTCGCGGAACAGATAGTTCTTGGCGGTGAAACCCTCGAAGCCGACGTCGCGGTCGCGATAATATTCGTAGCGCAGGATGTCGAAATTGCTGGTGCCGCGCACCACCGGCAGCTTTTCACCCCACCAGTCCTTGACGCGCTCGTATTCGATATAGCGGCCGGACTCGAACCGCCCGACCTTGTAACCGCCGCTGCCGAGCGGGATATCGAGCGTCGATTCCTCGAACGGCTTCTTGCTGTAATAAGCCTTGGAGAAAATCGGCAGTCCGGCGACGAACAGCGGCACATCACGGCCGCGCTTCTCGGCGAAGCGCACAACGACCGTCAGTTCGTCCTCCGCGTCCGCGCCGCGGAAGTCGCGCAGCAGTTGCGTGATGATCGGATGGCCCTTGGCCTTGAGCGTCGTCAGCGAGAACGCGACATCTTCCGCCGTCAGCTTGGTGCCGTCATGGAAACGTGCTTCTGGCCGCAGACGAAACCGATAGGTCAATCCATTGTCGCTGATCGCCACCGTGCGCGCGGCCAGCCCATACATCGCATCCGGCTCATCGCCGGAGCGCGACATCAATGTCGCGAAGGTACGCTCCATGCCCTGCGCCGCGTCGCCGCGCAAGATGAAGCTGTTGAGCGAATTGAAGGTGAGGAAGTTCTGGTTGTAGGCGCGCGTCGGGCCGATCTGCGAGAACGCGCCGCCCTTCGGCGCATCCGGATTGACGTAACTGAAATACGGAAAGTCGGCCGGATATTTCAGATCGCCGAACGCCGACATGCCGTGGCGTTCCTCGCCGTCGGCGAATGCGGCGCGCGGCAACGCCGCCGCGGCGAGCGCGCTGCCGGAGAGAACGAGGACCGTCCGCCGCGTCGGCCTCACGAACGCACCGGCACTTTCGCGGCCTTCTCCGCGTCCCACCACCAGATGGTCGGGAACGCCGACTGGCCATATTTCGGCATGGTCTGCGGACGGCCGAACCGATCCCAGCGCGCGGTGCGTTCAAACGGATAGGTCCACTGCGGCACCACGTAGAAATTCCACAACAGCACGCGGTCGAGCGCCTTGGTGGCGGCGACCAGCTCGGCGCGGTCCTTGGTGAAGATCACCCGCTCGATCAAAGCGTCCACCGCCGGATTGCGGATGCCGGCATAGTTGCGCGAGCCCTGCCGCTCGGCCGAGGCCGAGCTCCAGAATTCGCGCTGCTCGTTGCCCGGCGACAGCGACTGACCCCAGACCGCGGTGATGATGTCGTAGTCCCATTGCCGCAATCGGTTCTCGTACTGCACGTCGTCGACGGTGCGGACATTGACGGTGATGCCGAGCCGCTCCAGCGACGGCTTGTAGAACAGCACGAAGCGTTCCGAGTTCGGGTCCGAAACCAGGAATTCGACGGTGTAAGCCTCGCCGGTCTTGGTGTTGGTCAGCTTCTGGTTCTTAACCTCGTAGCCGGCCTCTTTCAGCAGGCGGATCGCCTCGCGCAGATTGCCGCGCACCTTCTGCGGATCACCGCTGACCGGGTTGGTGTAGGGCGTGGTGAACAGTTCGGCCGGCACCTTGTCGCGCACGGTGTTGAGGATCGCCAGTTCCGCGCCCTCCGGCACGCCGGACGAGGCGAGCTCCGTCCCCTCAAAATAGCTGGCGATGCGCTTGTACTGACCGAAGAACAGTTGCTTGTTCATCTCCTCGAAGTCGAACGCGAAGTTGAACGCGCGGCGTACCCGCGGATCGGCGAATTTCTCGCGCCGCGTGTTGAACACGAAGCCCTGCATCCGGCCGATATTGCGGATCGCGAATTCCTCCAGCACCACGCGCTTGTCGCGCACCGCCGGGAAGTCATAGGCCGTCGCCCAGTTCTTAGCGCTGTTCTCGGAGCGCCAGTCGACCTGATCGGCCTTGAACGCTTCCAGCGCCACCGTGGTGTCGCGGAAATATTCGAAGCGGATCTGGTCGAAATTGCTGGTGCCGACATTCACGCCAAGATCCTTGCCCCAATGATCCTTGACACGCTCCAACACCACCGAACGGCCGGCGACGAATTCCTTGATGCGGTAAGGCCCGCTGCCAAGGGGCGGCTCCAGGGTCGTCGCGGTGACATCACGCGGATTGCCGTTGCGATCCTTGGCGGTCCACCAGTGTTTCGGCAGCACGATCAACTGGCCAACGATCTGCGGCAGTTCGCGGTTGCCGGGCTGGTCGAAGGTGAACGTGACCTCGCGTTCGCCGGTCTCTTCGGCCTTGGTCACATGACGATAATAAGCGCCGAAGAACGGGCTGTTCTTCTTCATGACATCGAGGGAGTAGATCACGTCCTCGGCCGTCACCGGCTTGCCGTCGTGCCAGCGCGCAGCGGCGCGCAGCCGGTAAGTGACGGTCGAGTAATCGGCCGGGAAGCGCACGGCTTCCGCGAGCTGGCCGTATTCGGTCGACACCTCGTCGAGCGACCCGGTCGTGAGGCTTTCGCTGATCAGCACCGCGCCCTGCGCGAAACTACCTTTCACGCCGGCGACCACCCGGTTGAAATTGTCGAAGGTGCCGAACGCGATCATCCGCGCCGTGCCGCCCTTGGGGGCTTGCGGGTTCACGTAATCGAAATGCTTGAAGTCGGGGGGGTAGCGGACTTCATTGAACAGCGAGAGCGCGTGTCGCCACTCCGAGGCACCTCCGGCAGACGCCGTTTGCGCTGACGCACCGAGCGGCCGGAGGATATCGAGCGCAGGAGCGAGAGCAACGGAGGCGGCGCTATGGATCACGGTCCGGCGTGTCAGCTTCAACGGCTCTGCTCCTCTTTCCGATTCCGACGCGCCCGCAGCCGGGCCGATTATGTCGGGTTTTGTGGCAACTTCACAGCCACGCCCCCGCGCCGCGATGCCGCGCGGTTCACTTTGTTGTGGCCATTCTGTGCCAACGCGGCCCGGCGCCGAGCGATCCGGCTCGCAAACAAAAACGGCCGGGAGACCCCGACCGTTTCACAATAATTCATGCGTAACGAAGGCTGCAGCTTACTGCGGCTTGGCGTCCGCAGGCTTCGCATCCGCAGGTTTGGCATCCGCAGGCTTGGCGTCGGCTGGCTTCGCATCGGCCGGCTTGGCACCCGCGTCAGCCGCCTTCGGCAGCGGCTGCGGGCTGTCCGACAGCGTATTGAGATAAGCGATCAGGTCCGCGCGGGCGCCATCACGCTGAATGCCGGCAAAACCCATGGCCGTCCCCGGGACGAAGCCCTTGGGGCTGGTCAGGAACTGGTTGAGGTCGTCGAAGGTCCACTTGCCGCCCTTGGCCTTCATCGCCGCCGAGAAGTTGAAGCCGTTGCGGCCATGACCCTTCTCGTCGTTGACGATGCCGTAGAGATTCGGGCCGACCTTGTTGGCGCCGCCCTTCTCGAAGGTGTGGCAGGCGCCGCACTGCTTGGCGACGGCCTGGCCCTTCTCGGCGCTGGCCGCAGCCAGCAGCACTTCGATCGGCTGGCTCTTCTCCGGCTTGGCTTCGCCGCCACCGGGGGCTTCTTCCTTCACCGCAATGTCGAAGCCGGGCTTCTCCGGCTTGTGCTGGGTGAACACCGCTCCCGCGGCGATATTGATCGCCAGCAAAGCCAGGCAGGTGCCGAGCACGGCGCCCATGATCTTGTTGAATTCAAAAGAGTTCATCGCCAGAGGTCCGAGGCCGGAAAATGCGCGGAAAATCGCGGGGCCGGAGAGCCCGGCCGCAGCGGACAGATACCCGGTTTGCCTTGCCTCTGGCAACCCGTATACCCACAACGGCCTGCGACATTCGTTCAACGGCCCCCCAGGCGTCACGCTTGGCTTTTTGCGCCTTTTCCGGGGTTTTCGTCGTGAGTCCCGCCATGAGCTCGTCCCGCACCGTCATCCTGATTCCCGCCCGCATGGCCTCGACCCGCCTGCCGGGCAAGCCGCTGATCGACATCGGCGGGGCGCCGATGATCGTCCAGGTGCTGCGCCGGGCGCGGGAAGCCGAAATCGGCGAACCGGTGGTGGCGACCGATTCCGAGGCCGTCGCCGCCGCGGTTGAAAAAGCCGGCGGCCGTGCGGTGATGACCAGCGCCGACCACCCCTCCGGCTCCGACCGGATCTACGAGGCGCTGCTGGCGATCGACCCGGATGGGGCGATCGACACCGTGGTCAACGTCCAGGGCGACCTGCCGACGCTCGCGCCGGGCGACCTGCGCGCCGCGCTCTCCCCGCTCACCGATCCGGCGGTCGACATCGCCACCCTCGCTGCGGTCATCACCGACCCGGAGGAATTGACCAACCCCAACGTGGTCAAGGCGATCGGCGCGCCCGTGACCCCGCGGCATCTCAAGGCCACCACCTTCACCCGCGCCAATGCGACCGGTCCGGGGCCGCATTACCACCACATCGGCCTCTATGCGTATCGCCGCGCGGCGCTGGAACGGTTCGTCAAGCTGCCGCCGTCGGTCAACGAGCAACGCGAACGGCTCGAGCAGTTGCGCGCACTCGATGCCGGCATGCGCATCGATATTGTCGTGGTCGCGAGCGTGCCGCTCGGCGTCGATACCCCCGCCGACCTCGACAAGGCGCGGGCGGCGCTGCATGGCCATCATCACCGCTCCTGACGGCGCATTGACTTCATTTAGCGACTGCGCGACACGACACGCAGTCTGGATATCATCATGACCAAAACCATCGCATTTCAGGGCGAACTCGGCGCCAATTCGCACATCGCCTGCCAGGAAGCCTATCCGCGCCACAAGGTGCTGCCCTGCCCGACCTTCGAGGACGCCTTCATCGCCGTGCGCTCCGGCCGCGCCAATCTGGCGATGATCCCGATCGACAACACGCTGGCCGGCCGCGTCGCCGACATCCACCATCTGATGCCGGCCTCGGGGCTGCACATCGTCAACGAGTGGTTCCTGCCGGTGCAGCATCAGTTGCTTGCGGTGAAGGGCGCATCGCTCAAGACACTCAAGACCGTGGAGAGCCACGTCCACGCGCTCGGCCAGTGCCGCAAGGTGATCCGCAAGCTCGGCCTGAAAGCCGTGGTCGCCGCCGACACCGCCGGCTCCGCCCGCGAAGTGTCGGAAGCCAACGACCCAACCCGCGCCTCGCTCGCCACCGCGCTCGCCGGAAAAATCTACGGCCTGCGCACGCTGATGCCGGACGTCGCCGACGAGCGCGACAACACCACCCGCTTCATCGTGCTGTCGAAGGACGCCAAATGGGCGCCGCGCGGCAAGCAGCCGACCATGACCACCTTCGTATTCCGGGTGCGCAACGTGCCGGCCGCGCTGTACAAGGCGCTCGGCGGCTTCGCCACCAATGGCGTCAACATGACCAAGCTGGAAAGCTACATGATCAACGGCAGCTTTTCGGCGACGCAGTTCTACGCCGATGTCGACGGTCATCCGAAGGATCGCGCGCTCGCCTTCGCGCTCGAGGAGCTGGCGTTCTTCTCCGCCGAGATGAAGATCCTCGGCGTCTATCCCGCGCATCCGTTCCGCCAGAAACAACGCTGATCCGCCCCGCACGGCGCGACAAAATGGCTACGCCGAAATAGGCGTTGCCTCGGCCTTGCGCGGCGTGTTTTAAAAAATAGGTTTTGCACTGCGTCCCTGCCGGGACGGGGACGTTACGCCGACTCCGAGCCCTCGGAGCGGACTGATCTCCTTGCAGTGTGCTCACGGCAAGGAGGTTCCCATCGTGCTCGACGAGAAGCTGCAACCGATTTTCGACGATGTGCTGCGCCGCAATCCGGGCGAACTGGAATTCCATCAGGCGGTGCGCGAGGTACTCGACAGCCTCGGCGCGGTGGTCGCCAAGCATCCGCACTATGCCGAGAACGCGCTGATCGAGCGCATCTGCGAACCGGAGCGGCAGATCATCTTCCGCGTGCCGTGGATCGACGACGCCGGCAAGGTGCAGATCAATCGCGGCTTCCGCGTCCAGTTCAATTCCGCGCTCGGCCCGTTCAAGGGCGGTCTTCGGTTTCATCCGAGCGTGCTGGTCGGCACCATCAAATTTCTCGGCTTCGAGCAGACGTTCAAGAATGCGCTCACCGGCATGCCGATCGGCGGCGGCAAGGGTGGCTCCGACTTCGATCCGAAGGGCCGCTCGGAAGCGGAGGTGATGCGATTCTGCCAGTCGTTCATGACCGAACTGGCGCGCCATCTCGGCGAATATACCGACGTGCCGGCGGGCGACATCGGCGTCGGCCAGCGCGAGATCGGCTACATGTTCGGCCAGTACAAGCGCATGACCAACCGCTACGAATCCGGCGTACTGACCGGCAAGGGTCTCACCTGGGGCGGCTCACGCGTGCGCACCGAGGCGACCGGATACGGCGCGGTCTATTTCGTGCAGCGCATGCTGCAGCGGCGCGGCGAGGATTTCGCCGGGCGCAAGGTCGTCGTCTCCGGCGCCGGCAATGTCGCGATCTACACGATCGAGAAGGCGCAGGAACTTGGCGGCAAGGTGATCGCCTGCTCGGATTCCAACGGCTATGTGATGGACGAAAGCGGCATCGACCTCGCGCTACTGCGCGAAATCAAGGAACGCAAGCGCGGCCGCGTTTCCGACTACGCCAAAGCGCGCGGCAAGAGCGCGACCTATGTGGAGGGCGGCAGCGTCTGGGATGTGCCGACCGACATTGCCATGCCGTCGGCGACGCAGAACGAACTCAACGGCGAGGACGCGCGCAAGCTGGTGAAGAACGGCGTGCGCGCCGTCGGTGAAGGCGCCAACATGCCGTGCCTGCCGGAAGCGGTACGGGTATTCGCCGACGCCAAGGTGCTGTTCGGCCCCGGCAAGGCGACCAATGCCGGTGGCGTCGCCACCAGCGCACTGGAAATGCAGCAGAACGCCTCGCGCGATTCCTGGACCTTCGAGGAGACCGAGGAACGGCTCGCGACGATCATGCATGGCATCCACGACCGCTGCGCGCAGACGGCGGAGGAATACGGCGAGCCGGGCAACTACGTGCTCGGCGCCAACATCGCCGGCTTCATTCGCGTCGCGGAAGCGATGCGCGCGCTCGGCGTGGTGTAAGCTCTGGCCGCCTCTCCTTCGAGATGCCGCGCTCTGCGCGGCTCCTCAGGGTGAGGCGGCGCGAGAGTTGTGCTCGCGGCGCTACCGAATCCGCTCCAGGATGCTGACGTAGTTGGCGACCGCCGCGCCGCCCATGTTGAACACGCCGCCGATGGTCGCCTTTGGCATCTGGATGCCTTCGGGCGCGACGCCGGCGAGCTGCATCGCGGTCAGCGCGTGCATCGACACGCCAGTGGCGCCGATCGGATGACCCTTCGCCTTCAACCCGCCGGACGGATTGACCGGCAGGCGGCCGTCCTTCTGCGTCCAGCCCTCGGCGATGGCGCGCGCGCCCTGCCCTTCCGGCGCCAGGCCCATCGCCTCGTATTCGATCAACTCGGCAATGGTGAAGCAGTCATGAGTCTCGACAAACGATAGATCGTCGAGCTTCAATCCCGACTTCGCCAGCGCACCCTGCCACGCCTTGCTGCAACCCTCGAATTTGAGGATGTCGCGCTTCGACATCGGCAGAAAATCCTGCACATGCTCGGCCGCGCGGAACGCGATCGCCTTGTCGAGCCGCAGCGCAGTCTCGAGATCGGCAAGCACGATCGCCGCTGCACCGTCCGACACCAGCGAGCAGTCGGTCCGTTTCAAGGGGCCAGCGACGAACGGATTCTTGTCGCTCTCGGTGCGGCAGAAGTCGAAGCCGAGATCCTTGCGCATCTGCGCATAGGGATTGCCGACGCCGTTCTTGTGGTTCTTGGCGGCGATCATCGCCAGCGCGTCGGACTGGTCGCCATATTTCTGGAAATAGAGCCCGGCGATCTTGCCGAAGATGCCGGCGAAGCCGCCCTCGATGTCCGCTTCCTCGCGCACATACGAGGCTTTCAGCAGGTTGCGGCCGATCTCCGGCCCCGGCGTCGCCGTCATCTGCTCGGCGCCGACCACCAGCACCACCCGCGCCGCCTTGGCGGCGATGGCCTTGAGGCCCTGATGCACCGCCGCCGAGCCGGTGGCGCAGGCATTCTCGACCCGCAACGCCCGCTTGAAACGTAGATCCGGCGAGGCCTGCAGCACCAGCGAGGCGGTGAAGTCCTGGGCCGAGAACCCGGCATTGAAGTGGCCGAGCACGATCTCGTCCACGTCGCCGGGCGCGAGGCCGGCATTGGCAAGCGCCTCGGTGGCCGCCTTAACGATCAGGCTTTCCAGCGTCTCGCCGGTGAGTTTGCCGAACGGGGTGTGGGCCCAGCCGACGATACATGCGCTCATGACGACCTCATCTCACCGTTTGCGTCTTAAGACCTTCGGACCGCCCCGGATGGAACTCGTCATTTGGGGCTAACCCGCCGAATTTTCGTCGCTTTCGTCAGCGATCCAGCGGTTACTATTAATGTGGAGGGGGGCGCCGCGGCTTTGCGTCGGCCCTCCGGTTTCGTTTAAATAGCGCGTTGCCGCAGCCGAGGAAACCGGCGCGCAACGATGGGCAGCCCAAACCGGATCATCGCAGTGAATCAAGCCCGCCGTTTGTCCACCCGTCTTGTCCGCGCCGCCCTCGCCCTGATCATGTGTGGCGCGGCGCTCGGCACCGCAAGCCGCACCGCCGGCGCCGAGGCGCTGCTGCTGGTCGAGGCCGACACCGGCAAGGTGCTGCACGCCGAAAACGCGACCTATCCCTGGTATCCCGCCTCCGTCACCAAGCTGATGACCGCCTATACCGCGCTGCGCGCGGTGAAGGACCGGCAGGCGACCCTGGACACGCTGCTGACCATGTCGCCGGCCGCGGCGGCACAGCAACCGACCAAGATGGGCTTCCCGGTCGGCACCACGCTGACGCTCGACAACGCGCTGAAGATGCTGATGGTGAAATCGGCCAACGACGTCGCCGTCGCCATCGCCGAAGGGATCGGCGGCTCGGTCGACGGCTTCGCCGACAAGATGAACGAGAACGCGGCGCGGCTCGGCATGACGCAGTCGCACTTCGTCAATCCGAACGGCCTGCCGGCGGAGAACCATGTCACCTCGGCGCGCGACCTCGCCATTCTGGCGCGGGCACTGATCCGCGAATTCCCCGCGGAGGATTCGCTCTGGCATATTTCCGGCATCCGCTACGGCAAGCGGGTGATGCGCAACTACAACTCGCTGATCGACCGTTATCCCGGCGCCGACGGCATGAAGACCGGCTTCATCTGCGCTTCCGGCTACAATCTCGTCGCCTCCGCCACCCGCAACGGCAAACGGCTGATCGCCGTCGTGCTCGGCGCCTATGGCGGTGCCTCGCGCGCGCAGAAGGCGGCGCAACTGCTCGAACGCGGCTTCGGCTCCGGCAATCTGTCGTGGCTGACGCCCTCGCTCGGCACCGTCGATGCGCTGCAGCCGATCAATGCCTCGCCGCCCGATCTGCGCGAGGAGATGTGCGGCAAGCATCGCCGCAAGCCGGCATCAGAAGACAATGACGAGGGCGAGGAGGCCAATGCCGGCGGTCAGGCGACCGGCGACGGCGCCGACGCGAGCCAGGTGTTCTCTCTCTCCGCGATCCGCCAGCCCCCAGCGAAATACGTGCTCGCGCCGATGACGGTGAGCGGGCCGATCATCGACGTCTATACCGGCTCGGCGCGCAACCCGACCAACAATGCCATTCCGGTGGCGGTGGCGAAGAAGCGCGGCAAGGCGAAGCACGCCAAGGTCGAGGCCAAAGCCGACGCGAAAGCAGATGCGAAGCCAAAGGCGAAGGAGGCGGCGAAGCCTGCCGCTAAATCCGACGCCAAATCTGACACCAAGCCCGCGAGCAAGCCCGCCGCCAAACCGGCTGCCAAGAAGAAGAAAACGGCGACCGCGCAATGACAGACGGCCCCGAGCGGCCGCGCCAGCCGCCGGCGCCGATCCCGCTCACTTTGCTCACCGGCTTCCTCGGCTCGGGCAAGACCACGCTGCTCAACACGCTGCTGAAGGACCCCGCACTCGCCGGCACCGCGGTGATCATCAACGAGTTCGGCGAGGTCGGCCTCGACCATCTGCTGGTCGAATATGTCAGCGACAACATGATGCTGCTGCAGTCCGGCTGCCTGTGCTGCACCATGCGCGGCGACCTGATCGACGCGCTGGAAACACTGCTGCGCGATCTCGACAACCGCCGCTGCACCTTCAACCGCGTGCTGCTGGAAACCACCGGGCTCGCCGATCCGGCGCCGGTGCTGCACACCGCCATGGCGCATCCCTATCTGGTCATGCGCTACCGGCTCGACGGCGTGGTGACGACGGTCGACGCCATCAATGGCGCCGCGACCCTCGACGCACATCCGGAAGCGGTGAAGCAGGCCGCCGTCGCCGACCGGCTGGTGCTGACCAAGACCGACCTCATCGACACGCCGGAGCGCGGCGCCGCGCGCGACAAATTGCTGACACGGCTGCGCGCGCTCAACCCCGCCGCGCCGATCCTCGACGCGGCGCAGGGCGAAGCAACGCCGGCGGCTTTGCTGTCGGCCGGGCTTTACGATCCGGCACGCAAAATCCCCGATGTGAAGACGTGGCTGGCGGCGGAAGCGTATGCCGAGGCGGGACACGAGCATGGCCATACGCACGGACATGATCACGGACATCATCACGATCCGAACCGCCACGACGACCGAATCCGCGCCTTCTCGCTGACGAGCGACAAGCCGATCCCCGGCGGTACGCTGGAGATGTTTCTCGAACTTTTACGCGCCACTCACGGACCGAACCTGCTGCGCATGAAGGGCATCGTCAACGTCGCGGAGATGCCGGACACACCCGTGGTGATCCATGGCGTGCAGCATGTGTTTCATCCGACCGCAACCCTACCGCGCTGGCCGGACGACGACTACCGCAGCCGGCTCGTCTTCATCGTCAGGGATATCAAGCCGCAGACCATCCGCGATCTGTTCGAGGCGTTCCTCGGCACTGCCGCCATCGACCGGCCGGACCGCGCGGCGCTCACCGACAATCCGCTGGTACCGTTCGGCGGCGCCGATCGCTGATCACCTACTGCTGCTGCATTGCACCCGGCATCTCAGCCATGCGGGTTTGACCGCAGGCACGCGACATTGCCGCTCTTGTCACATTGCGTCGATTTGCCGATGCTCGGCCAGCGCCTCGCCCGCAAGGATCGTTCATGGACCGCATCTGGCTGAAACATTATCCGCCCGGCGTTCCGGCGGAGATCGATCCGGCGCGCTATGGCTCGCTGGTCGAGATCTTCGACGAGTGCTTCACACGCTATGGCGACCGGCAGGCGTTCGCCTGCATGGGCAAGGCGATCACCTATGCGGAGCTGGAGCGCGCCTCGCGTGCGTTTGGCGCGTTCCTGCAGGCGCGCGGCCTGAAAAAAGGCGACCGTGTCGCGGTGATGATGCCGAACATCCTGCAATATCCGGTGGCGACGCTGGCGATCCTGCGCGCCGGCATGACGGTGGTGAACGTCAACCCGCTCTACAAGCCGCGCGAGCTGGCGTTCCAGCTCAAGGATTCCCAGGCCGACACGATCATCGTGCTGGAGAACTTCGCGTCCGTGGTGCAGGAGGCGCTGCCGGGCTCGAACATCAAGCACGTCGTCGTCGCCAGCATGGGCGACATGCTTGGGACTTTGAAAGGCGCGATCGTCAATCTCGTCGTCCGCCACATCAAGCGGATGGTGCCGGCCTATTCGCTGCCCGGCGCCGTACCGTTTGCGGCGGCGCTGGCCGAGGGCGGAAAGCTGACGCTCACGCAACCGGCGATCGGGCCGGACGACCTCGCCTTCCTGCAATATACCGGCGGCACCACCGGCGTCGCCAAGGGCGCGATGCTGCTGCATCGCAATCTCGTCGCCAATCTGATGCAGGTGGACGCCTGGCTCGAACCGCTGCTCGACGCGCCGCCGAAGGTGCAGCAGATGGTGTTCGTTGTGGCGCTGCCGCTCTATCACATCTTCGCGCTGACGGCGTGCATGCTGCTGACCATGCGGATCGGCGGGCTGTCGCTGCTGATCCCCAATCCGCGCAACATCGGCGGCCTGATCAAGGAGATCGCGCCGTACAAGATCAATTCGTTCCCGGCGGTGAACACGCTCTACAACGCGCTGCTGCATCACCCCGATTTCGACAAACTCGACTGGAGTGGGCTGAAATGCGCGGTCGGCGGCGGCATGGCGGTGCAGCAGGCAGTGGCCGAGCAATGGGTCAAGCGCACCGGCAAGCCGATCATCGAGGGCTACGGACTATCGGAGACCTCGCCGGTGCTGTGCTGCAACCGCGGCGACATCGCCGCATGGACCGGCACCGTCGGCCTGCCGATGCCTTCGACCGACATTTCGCTGCGCGACGAACACGGCCAGGAAGTGCCGCTCGGCGAGCGCGGCGAGATTTGCGCGCGCGGGCCACAGGTGATGCCGGGCTACTGGAACCGGCCGGACGAAACCGAAAAGGTGATGACCGCCGACGGCTTCTTCCGCACCGGGGATATCGGCATCATGGACGAGCAGGGCCGCGTCCGCATCGTCGACCGGCTCAAGGACATGATCTCGGTGTCCGGCTTCAAGGTATTCCCGAACGAGATCGAGGACGTCTGCGCCTCTCACCCCGGCGTGCTGGAATGCGCGGCGGTCGGCGTACCCGATGCCAATTCCGGCGAGGCGGTGAAACTGTTCGTGGTGCGCAAGGACAAGTCGCTGCCCGAGGAGGCGCTGCGCGCGTTCCTCCAGGACAAGCTGACCGGCTACAAGCGGCCGCATTACATCGAGTTCCGCGACAGCCTGCCGAAGACCAATGTCGGCAAGATCCTGCGCCGCGAACTGCGCGACGAAGCGCAACAGGGGACAAAAAATGCATGAGGTGACGCCGGAGGCGATCATCGCGTTCTGGAAGGAGGCCGGACCGCCGCGCTGGTTCAAGAAAGACCCGGCGTTCGACGAAGATATCCGCCAGCGGTTTCTGGCGACCCATGATGCCGCCGCCGGCGGCACGCTCACAGGCTGGGAGAAAAGCGCGAGCGGCGCGCTCGCGCTGATGCTGCTGCTCGACCAGTTCCCGCGCAACATGTTCCGCGACAGCGCGCGAGCCTTCGCCACCGATCCGCAAGCGCTGGCGCTCGCCAAGCGCTCGATCGGCCGCGGCTTCGACGTGCTGGTGGAACCGCAGATGCGATCATTCTTCTATCTGCCGTTCATGCACGCCGAGGATCTCACCGAACAGAATCGCGGCGTCACGCTCTATCGCACCGCCGGCGACAGCGACGGCGAGAAATGGGCGCAGATGCATGCCGACATCATCCGCAAGTTCGGCCGCTTCCCTCACCGCAACACCGTGCTCGGGCGCGAGACGACGCCGGACGAGCAGGCGTTCCTCGATGGCGGCGGATTTTCGGGGTGAGCGTCAGAATCCCGTGAGCTTCGCCCACAGCGCATCGGCATCGGCGGGCGCGGCGTCACCGCGCCAGGCAATGTGCTGGTCCGGCCGGATCAGCACGAGATCGCGGCCATAGAGCGCGCGCGCTTCGGGTTGCGCCACGTCGAGCACGGTGAGCGGAACGCCACGCGCCGCAGCAGCCGCGATCAGCGTCTCGCCGCGCTCGCCGCCGAACCGCAGCAAGGTAAAACCGAAGCCGAACCGGTCGAATAGCGAGTCCCCTGCTCCGCGTCCCGCGCCGAGCCACAGATGCGGCGCGCGGCCGCCGGGCACGCCACTCGGCCTATAGCGCACGAAATCGTCGACCGGCGGCGCGCCGTCTTCGGCGATGATCGGCGAGCCGTCGTAACGCGCACCGAGTTGCACACCGATCGAGGCGAACTCTTCGCCAAAGGTCGAGAGGAACGCGCCGACCTCGCGCCGCGCGGCAGCGCCGGCCGCGCTGTCGTCTTCCAGATCCGGCGGCACCGGTACGTCGCCGACACTCTTCGCCAGCGCGCGCGAAGCCGTGGTGTTGCGCGCCGCGATCGGCTTGCGCTCCTGCGCATAGGACGCGAGCAGCGCCGACCCGCCCCAGCCTTGCACCCGCGCCGCGAGCTTCCACGCCAGATTGGCGACATCGTCGATACCAGTGTTCATGCCGAAGCCGCCGGTCGGCGTGAACAGATGGATCGCGTCGCCGGCGAGCCAGATGCGTCCTTCGCCGAACCCTTCCGCATGCAACGCCACGCCGCCGGTCCACACGCCATGTGCGACGATCTCCACCGGAATGTCGGCGCCCGCCGCGTCGCACAGCAGGCGAGCGATGGCACGATCGTCGATCGGCGCATCGGGGCCGGCGCGCCGCGTCCAGATGATGAACTCGTCGGCGCCATCGAGCGCCACCATCGCCGTGCGGAAGCGCGGATTGACGAACCAGTATTGCCACGCGCGCTGTTGCGGCTTGACGATGCTGCCATAAAGCGCCGGCGTGCGGATATAGGTCGAGACCATGTTCTGGCCGAAGAACGGCTGGTCGAGCGACGCATGGCCCTCATAGGCGATGCCGAGCGAACGGCGCACGAAGCTGCGGCCGCCGTCACAGCCCGCAACATAGGCGGCACGCCACTCTTCGCGTTTCCCGTCCTCACTCTCCGCCGTCAGCGACACGCCATCCGCATCCTGCCTCACCGCCGTCACCTGCCAGCCGTAACGCAGCGTGATATTCGGACGCGCCGCTACTTGCGCGAACAGCACCTGTTCCACATACATCTGGTTGGCGCGATGGATCGGCTCCGGTACCTGATCGTCCACCGGAGCCGCCGCCACCTGCGCCATCTTCTCGCGTTCGGACGGCATGCGCAGCCGCGCCAGTTCATGACCCTGAAAGCCGGTCATATAGACGCTGTCGGTCGGATGATCCGGCGGCAGGCCGAGCGCGCGCACGCGAGGCGCGAAGCCGAGCCGCCGGTAGTGCTCCATGGTGCGCGAATTGTGTGTCGAGCCTTTCGGATGGATGCGCACCGACGGCTCGGTGTTGAACACCACCGAGCGCACGCCATGCCGGTCGAGAAACAGCGCCAGCATCAGTCCGACCGGCCCGCCACCAACAATCGCGACGGGAATTTGCTGGACGCTCGGTTCGCTCATCTTGACTCGCTGTTGGTGGGCCGATCGTCGCAATCGCGACGGAACGCTGGCTGTTTGTTGCCGGTCCTTGTAGCATCGTGTCGCAAACGCCGCACGCGTTTCGTGCGGCGCAACAGTCATCCGACGATCACGAGAATGAGCGACATCTGAAATGAGCGGCAAGAAGTACGATATGGCAAATCTGCACGGCGTGTTTCCCTATCTGGTGTCTCCGGTCCATGCGGATGGCCGGGTGAAGGACGATGTCCTCGGCCGGCTGGTCAACGATCTGGTCGGCACCGGCATTCACGGCATCACACCGCTCGGCTCCACCGGCGAGTTCGCCTATCTCAACAACGCGCAACGCGAGACGATCGTGCGCGCCACCATCGAGGCGACAGCGAAACGCATTCCGGTGATCGCCGGCGTCGCCTCCACCGTCACCCGCGACGCAATCGAGCAGGCGCAGCGTTATCAGGCACTCGGCGCCGACGGCATTCTCGCGGTGCTCGAAGCTTATTTTCCGCTGAAAGATGCACAGATCGAAAGTTATTTCCGCTCCATCGCCGACGCCGTCGACATTCCGGTGGTGATCTACACCAATCCGCAATTCCAGCGCAGCGACCTGACCATCGATACGATCGCGCGGCTCGCCGAGCATCCACGCATCCGCTATCTCAAGGATGCCTCGACCAATACCGGACGCCTGCTGTCGATCATCAACCGCTGCCCGCAACTCAAGGTGTTTGCGGCGTCGGCGCATATTCCGGCGGCGGTGATGATGATCGGCGGCGTCGGCTGGATGGCCGGCCCGGCCAATATCGTGCCGCGCCAGAGCGTGCGGCTTTACGATCTTTGCCGCGCCGGGCGCTGGGACGAGGCGATGGCGCTGCAAAGAAAGCTCTGGCAGGTGAACGAGGCCTTCGCCCGGTTCCAGCTCGCCGCCTGCATGAAAGCGGGGTTGGAAGTCCAGGGCTATCCGGTCGGCGATCCGGTGCCGCCGCAGGTGCCGCTCAGCCCGGCCGACCGCGAAGCGGTAGCGAAAATCCTCGCGGATTTGCCGGCTTAGCGAGAGTCCGAGATCGAGGCCAGAGACTGTTAACGCTTCCTTGCTAAAGCAGAAGCCCGGCGGAGCACCCGCTCTCACGGAGCATCGGTTTGGCCCTGAGCGACATCGACAACGCCTCTCCCGCCCGGTCGTCGCCGCTTGGCGCGCTGGTCGCGCGGCTGCGCGGATTCCGCGACAGCCAGAGCCATCTGGCGCTGGCGCAGAAGGTCGCGGGCACGGCGTTCATCGTCCGCGTCGCCAGCGCCGGGCTCATCTACCTGTCGCAGATCCTGTTCGCGCGCTGGATGGGGACCTACGAGTTCGGCATATACGTCTATGTTTGGACCTGGCTGTTGATGCTCGGCGCGCTGGCGCCGCTCGGCCTCGCCTATCTGCCGCAACGCTTCATCCCCGAATACACCGCGCGCGGCGACCGGGATTCGCTGCGCGGCTTCCTCGCCGGCGCGCGCTGGGTCTGCTTCGCGCTCGGCACCGTGGCCGCTGTCGTCGGGGCAGGTGTCGTGTTCGGCCTCGGCGACCGGATTGCCGCGCCTTACGTCATTCCGTTCCTGCTGGCACTCGCCTCGCTGCCGATCTTTCCAGTGTCGAGCGCACAGGAGTCGATCTCCAACGCCTATACCTGGACCAGCGTCGCGCTGATCCCCGGTTATATCGTTCGGCCGATCCTGATCCTCGCGATCCTTCTGGGCATGCATCTGTCCGGTTTTACGATTGACGCGGCAGCGGCGATGTTCGCGTTTCTGGTCGCAATCTGGGTGACGACGCTCGGGCAGACGCTGCTGCTGCGCCGCCGTCTCAAACAGGAAGTGGAGCCCGGCCCGCGCCGCTACGCGATCCCGCTGTGGATGCGCACCGCCGCGCCGGTGCTGCTGATCGACGGCTTCTTCTTCCTGCTCACTTATGTCGACGTGCTGCTGCTCAAGCTGTTCGTCGGGCCTGAGGAGATCGCGCAGTATTATGCGGCGAGCAAGACGCTCGCGCTGGTCGCCTTCATCTACTTCGCGGTGTCGAGCGCCTGCGCGCATCGCTTCGCCGAATATCACGCGCAGGGCGACCAGACGAAGCTCTCCGACTTCGTGCACACCTCGACCAAGATGATGTTCTGGCCGTCGCTGGTGATGGTCGGCGCACTCGTCGTGTTCGGCAAATATATCCTGATGCTGTTCGGCCCCGGCTTCGAGCACGGCTATCCGATGATCCTCGTCCTCGCGGTCGGCCTGATGGCGCGCTCGTCGGTCGGTCCGGCGGAACGTCTGCTCAATATGGTCGGACAGCAGCGCATCTGCGCCATGGCGTATGCCGGCGCCGTCGTCGTTAATATCGGCATGCTGTTGCTGCTGGTGCCGCATCTCGGCCCGATCGGCGCGGCGATCGCCACCGCGAGCGCGGTGGTGGTCGAGTCGGTGCTGCTGGTGGTGGCGGTGAAGCGCAAGCTCGGCATCACCATGTTCATCGGCCGCGGGCTGTTCGGACGGAATTAAGCCTTCTCGCGCAACAGACGGCGGATCACCTTGCCAGTCGTCGTCATCGGCAACTGATCGATGAACGCCACCTCGCGCGGATATTCGTGTGCGGAGAGATGCTTGCGCACGAACTCCTGAATGCTTTTCGCGAGTTCGTCGGACGCCGTCTCGCCGCCCTTGAGCACCACGAACGCCTTGACGATCTCGGTGCGTAGTGGATCGGGCTTGCCGACCACCGCCGCGAGCGCCACTGCCGGATGGCGAATGAGACAATCCTCGATCTCGCCGGGACCGATGCGGTAACCGGCAGAGGTGATAACGTCGTCGTCGCGGCCGATGAAATGGATATAGCCGTCGTCGTCGATCATCCCCTGATCGCCGGTGGTCATCCAGTCGCCGATGAACTTGTCGCGCGTCGCCTCGGGCTTCCCCCAATAGGACAGGAACATCACCGGGTCCGGCCGCTGCACAGCAATCTGCCCGGTCACGCCCGACTTCACCGGCTGGCCTTCGGCATCAATCACCGCGACGTTGTGGCCCGGCACCGCCTTGCCCATGGCGCCGGCGCGATAAAGCCCGATCTGCGCGCAGGCCGAGACGACAAGATTGCATTCGGTCTGGCCGTAGAACTCGTTGATGTCGACACCGAACGCGCTCTTGCCCCATTCGTGCGCCTCGATGCCGAGCGCCTCACCGCCGGAGCCGACCGTGCGCAGGCGGATGTCGTAGCGGCCGCGCGGCGACGGCGCCGAGCGCAGCATGCGCAGCGCCGTCGGCGGAATGAACGCATTGCGCACGCCGGCATTGGCCATCAGCGCGAAGGCTTCGTCGGGATCGAACTTGTCGAACTTGCGCGCCACCACCGGCACGCCGTAATGCAGGCTCGGCAGCAGGCAGTCGAGCAGACCGCCGGCCCAGGCCCAGTCTGCCGGCGTCCAGAACCGGTCGCCGGGCTGCGGAAAGAAATCGTGCGGCAGCTCGATCCCCGGCAGATGGCCGAGCAGCACGCGATGCGCGTGCAGCGCGCCCTTCGGCTGGCCGGTGGTGCCGGAGGTATAGATCATCAGCGCCGGATCGTCGGCCGCGGTGTCTTCCGGCATGAACGACGCGGAGGCTTTTGAAAGCGCCGTCGCGAAATCGAGCGATCCGTCATCATCTCCGTTTTGCGCGCCGTCGACCGTGAGCACCACCGACAGATCAGGCAGCGCATCGCGCACCTGCGCAACCTTGGCGAAGCCGGCAGCATTGGTGATGACCGCTTTGGCGCCGGCGTTCTGCAGCCGGTAGCTCAACGCCTCGGTGCCGAACAGGATCGCGAGCGGCAGCGCGATGCCGGCGAGCTTGTAGATCGCAACATGCGCGGCCGCGACTTCCGGCATCTGCGGCAGCAGCACCGCGACGCGATCGCCGCGCCCGACGCCATGTGCACGCAACACGTTGGCGAGACGGTTAGAGGTGTCGCGCAACACGCCGTAGGTGACTTGGTCCTGCCGGCCGTCGGGCTTCACATGGATCAGCGCGAGCCGGTCCGGCTCGCGATCGGCCCAGCGGTCGCAGACATCGACGCCGATATTGTAGCGCGTCGGGATATCCCAGCGGAACGCACGATAGAGCGCGTCGTAATCTCGGATCGGCGGCAGCATCGGCGGGTCTCCGGCCGCGCGAACCCTAACCGCCGCGCGCCGGGTGTGTCACCCCGTCTTTCGCCCAAGCCGTCGGTCAGTCCTTGTCCGGGACCGCAAGGATCATCGACCAGTAGACCTTGTATTTCGAGGTCGGCGCATAGACCGCGGCGATGCCCATGCGCTTGGCGCCCCGCAACTGCATGTTGGCGCGATGCGGTGGCGAATCGCGCCACCCGGAAAACGCTTCCGCCAGGGTGTGATAACCGGCGCCGATGTTCTCGGCGGCGCCCGCGGCGCGATAGCCGGACGCCTTGAGCCGCGCCGGGAATGGCTTGATCAGGTTGTGGTCGAGCTTGTCACGCTTCGCCATGGCCTGCGCCTGCTCCTGCGCAAGCCGGGTCAGTTCCGGGTCGATCGTCACCGGATCGAGCCCGTTGTTCTGGCGATAGCCGGACACCATGGAGGCGGCGGCAGCGGTGTCGAGCACGGCGCCGGGGCGGGCCATGCTTTGATAGAAACTCGGCTGGCTCGGCACCGGAGTTTCCTGGCCGGCGCACGCCGCGAGCATCAAGACCCCGGCCAAGGCCGCGAACCGTACCGATTTTGCCGCCATGACCGCTCATCTCCTGCGAAAGCCGGCCGGACCTAACGGTGGACCATGGCCGAATGGTGGACACCTCCTCACGCCGCGGCGGTTGACGCCTCGTTAACGGAACTCTTTCACCGGCATTTAACCGCAAAAAAACCAGACAGGGCTACCTCTTGCCGGATCGTGAGTATTGCCATGACCCTGTCCTTGTCCCACCGCTTCGCCCGAATGCCCTGGCCCGTGATTCCCCTGTCCGGGCTGATCGCCGCCGGGCTCGCTTATGTCGCGCTCGGCCAGTGGGGCGACGCCAACATGCACGAGACCGTGCTGGGCGCGCTGGTCGTCGGCCTGGTGGCCTCAAGCATCGTCGGCGCATTGATCCGGCGTGGGATTTCAGCCGAAACGCTACGCATCCGAACGGCGATCAACCACCTGTCGCAGGGCCTCTGCATGTTCGACGCGGCGCAGCGCTTGGCGTTCTGCAACGAGCAGTATCTGCGGATGTACGGTCTGTCGCCGAAACAGGTGAAGCCCGGCATCTTCCTGTCGGAGATCATGGCGTTGCGGCGGGCGGCCGGCTCGTTCACCGGCGACGCCGCCGCCTATCAGCGCGAGCTGGCTGCCGAAATCGGCGCCGGCAAGATGCTCAACAGCGAAGCGGTGCTGGCGGACGGACGGCTGGTGGCGATGCGCAACCGGCCGCTGCCGGCTGGCGGCTGGGTCTCGACCCATGAGGACATCACCGAGCGGCGCAGCGCCGCGCGCGAACGCGCCGCCGTGCAGGACGCGAAAATCCGGCGCGACCGGATCGACAGCGTGATGACGCACTTCCGTTCGCGCATCGAAACCCTGCTCGGCGCGATGACCGACAGTACCGGCGCGATGCGCGGCAGCGCCGAACGGCTGCTCGACATGTCGGGGCAGACCTCACAGCGCGCCGACACCGCGGCACAAAATTCGCACGAAGCCTCGGCTAATGTCGAAACCGCAGCGGCGGCCACCGACGAACTGAACTCCTCGATCGGCGAAATCGATCAGCAGCTTGCGCATGCCGGCAACGTCGTACGCACCGCCGTGGGCGAAGCGCACGGCACGCACCAGCAGATCGACGTGCTGGCGCGTACCACGAGCGAGATCGGCGACGTGATCAAACTGATCCGCTCCATTGCCGGACAGACCAATCTGCTGGCGCTCAACGCCACGATCGAGGCGGCACGCGCCGGCGAAGCGGGCCGCGGCTTCGCCGTGGTCGCGTCCGAGGTGAAGTCGCTCGCGGTGCAGACTGCCAGAGCAACCGAAAGCATCGCCACGCAGATCGCGGCGGTGCAATCCTCAACCACCCATGCGGTCGAAGGCATCGGCCGCATCGCCGCGCGGATGCAGGAAATCGAAATCTGCACCTCCACCGTGGCGAACGCGGTGGTGCAGCAAAGCGCAGCCACCCGCGAGATTGCGCAGAACGTGCTCGGCGC
>MKWA01000022.1:134712-225728 GCA_001899285.1 Rhizobiales bacterium 64-17 | reverse complement strand
CGGCAGCAAGACCGCCACGGCTCTGCTCGGTGAGGTAGCGAACGCGACGGCGGAAACGCAACGCTCGGCCCGCACGGTGCTCGACGCGTCCGACGTGGTGCGTCAGGCCGCCGCCGATCTGCGCCGCGAACTGGAAGATTTCCTGCGCGACGTGGCGGCGTAAGCGTTCAGCCGAACAGCGACGACAGCCAGTAGAACAGCGCGGCAAGAATGCCGGACGCCGGGATCGTCACGAACCAAGCGACGACGATGTTGCTGGCGACGTTCCAGCGCACCGCCGAGGCGCGCCGCGCCGAACCAACGCCGATGATCGCGCCGGTGATGGTGTGCGTGGTCGACACCGGAATGCCGAGCCAGGTCGCGGCGAACAGCGTAATGGCACCGCCGGTCTCGGCGCAGAAGCCCTGCATCGGCGTCAACCGCGTGATGCGCGACCCCATCGTCTTGACGATGCGCCACCCGCCGAACAGCGTGCCGAACGCCATCGCCGCCTGGCAGGAGATCACCACCCAGAACGGCACATGGAATTCGCCGTTGAGATAGCCCTGCGAGTAAAGCAGAACGGCAATGATGCCCATGGTCTTCTGTGCATCGTTGCCACCGTGGCCGAGCGAATAGAGCGACGCGGACACGAACTGCAGCCGGCGGAAATTGCTGTCGACCGCGAACGGCGTCGAGCGGATGAACAGCCACGACAGGAACAGGATCAACAGCAGGCCGAGCAGGAAGCCGACCATCGGCGAGGCGAAGATGGCGAGGATCGTCGGCAGCAAACCGTGCCAGACGATGACGCCGAAGCCGGCCTTGGCGATGCCGGCGCCGACCAGTCCGCCGACCAGCGCGTGCGAACTCGACGACGGGATACCGAGCCCCCAGGTGATCAGGTTCCAGGCGATCGCGCCCATCAGCGCGCCGAAGATCACATGCGGCGTCACCACGTCCGGCGCGACGATGCCGGTGCCGATGGTCTGCGCGACATGCAGGCCGAAGAACAGGAACGCGATGAAATTGAAGAACGCCGCCCAGGCGACCGCATATTGCGGCCGCAATACGCGCGTCGAGACGATAGTCGCGATCGAATTGGCGGCGTCGTGCAGCCCGTTGAGGAAATCGAACAGCAGGGCGACCCCGATGAGGCCAACCAGCAGCGGGAAACTGAGCACGAGGGCGTCCATGGATGGCCTTGCCGGTCAGACGTGCTCGAGCACAATGCCTTGCATGATGTTGGCGACGTCATCGAACCGGTCGACGACCTTTTCGAGGTGATCGTAGACTTCGTTGCCGGTGATGAAAGCCATCGGATTGGTCGAGCCGTACTGCTCGAACAATTCCTTCAGCCCATTGTCGTGCCGCTCGTCGGCGCGGCCCTCGATCTGGGAAATCTGCTCGGCGATCTTGCTGATATGCACCGCCTCGGCGCTGATCGAGCGCATCAGCGGCACCGCCTTCTGCACCAGTTCGGCACATTGCACGATGTCGTCGGCCATCGCCTTCATCTGCGGCGTGAACTCGCGCAGCTTGAACACCATCACCGCCTTCGCGGTCTTCTGCATCTGGTCGATGGAGTTGTCCATCGACTGGGTCAGATCCTTGATATTGGAGCGGTCGAATGGCGTGATGAAGGAGCGGCGCACCGCGATCAGGATATCGCGGGTGACATTGTCGGCATCGTGCTCGCGGTCCATCACCAGCTTGTACTGGACCGGAACCGCATCGCCACCTTCGAGCATCGCCCGCAGCGCCGCAGCCCCGGCGCTGATGACCTCGGCATGCTTGGCGAAGAGGTCGAAGAAACGCTCCTCCTTGGGCATCAGCTTGTGAAACCAGCGAAGCATGGAACCCTCGGGGCTGCGTCTCGGGATGGACCGGACAGCGTGCCGCCGGCCCGCGCTTCCTTTGCCGGGCGGGCGGGCGTTTGACAAGGCCGGTCCGGAGGCTTCCCCCGGCCATCTGTCCGAGGCGGCCCGGACAAAATCCGACTTTAGGAGAAGGTGGAGGCGACCATCGCCTCCAGCCGGGCCGAACCGGCGACCAGCCGGTCGAGCGGGATCACCGCCGCCACATACCGGTCCGGGCGCAGCAGCACGATCCGGCCGGTTTCGGCCAGAAATCCGGTGGGTGGGTGGATGAGAGCCAGGTCGTCGGGGCCGGCTACCGCCCCCGGTGGCAGCAGCCGTACCCGCCGCACCCCGAGCCGGTCCCAGATCGCAGGCCAGTTCAGGGGATCCGCCTGGGCGGTCAGGACCAGCGCGGCAAAGCCGTCACCGAGCCGCGAATCGAGCAGCACCGGCTCCCCGTCCCGCCCGGCGACTTCCGGTTGCGGACACAGCCGGCCGACCATGGGGTGGCGCGCGCCGTCCGGATCGCCGAGCAGGAAGCCCTGATCGAACCGCGGCGGCGGCTTGAACTTCATCTGCGCGATGTAGTCGCGCGCCGGCGGATAGATCGCCAGCAAGCGGAACAAGGCGCGCGTCAGAAAACCCATCAGCGCGTTACGCGGCGCCATCACCCGGCCGATGTTGAGCGCGAGGACGATCATCGCGTCCGCATGCGTGCGGCGCTCGCTCTCGTACGTCGCAAGCAAACGCGGGCCGAGCACGCCGCGCAGCACGGCAGCGAGCTTCCACGCGAGATTGGTGGCGTCACGCAGGCCGCTGTTCATCCCCTGCCCGGCGAACGGCGGCATCAGATGCGCCGCGTCGCCGGCGAGCAGCACACGGCCGCGCGACCAATGCTCAGCGAGCCGGGCGTGGAACGCATAGACCACCGCACGGATTAGCTTGCTCTGCGGCGCGGCCTCGTGCGTCGCCAGCAGATGTGCAACGACCTCCGGGCGCAGCATGTCCTCGTCGCGCTCGTAGGCATGCAGCATGAATTCGTAGCGCCGCGTCCCGTCCGGCCCCGGCAGCGCGATGCACGGCCGCTGCGGATCGCAGAACACCTTGGTATGGCGCGACGCAACCGGCGAATCCTCCAGATCGAGGATCAGCCAGCGCTCGTCGAACGTCCAGCCGCCCATGGCGATATCGAGCGCGCGGCGCACCATGCTGCTGGCGCCGTCGGCGGCCACGAGATAGTCGCAGCGGATCGTCGTCTCGCTGCCGTCGGGCTTCGCCACCGTCAACGTCACGGTGGCGGCGTCCTGGGTAAACGCGACGAGACGGTGCTCGAACGCCGCGGTGACGTTCGGCTGCCGTGTGAGGCCGTCGCGCAGTTGCGCTTCCAGCACCGGCTGGCGGAACGCGTTGCGGCGTGGATAGCCGTAAGGTCTGTCGGTCGGCTCCACTTTGGCGAAGCAGCGGCCGTGCGGCGAATAATAGTGCGAGCCGTAGCCGGTGACGATGCGCGACAGAACCGCGTCGATCACCCGCGCCATTTGCATGGTACGCAGCGATTCATCGTCGATCGACACCGCACGCGGCTCGCTGACGGTGGACGCATTGCGCTCCAGCATCAGACAGTCGACGCCATAGACGCCGAGCAGATTGGCAAGCGTCAGGCCGGTCGGGCCACCGCCGGCGATGACGACGGGATAGCGATCGCGCAGCATGACCGGCTCCGCACTCATGCCGCCGCCTTTGTCGTCTTGCGCGGCCGCGCCGGCACGCGCTCCGGCTGGATGGTCCAACTGAGCCGCCGCGCTTGCGCGCTCAGAAGATTGCTCAGACGCGCCACCGTCTTGCGCGTCGCCTGGGTGTCGGCGATCACTACGCTGAGGCTGCCGACGATATCGCCGTCGCGATCGAACACCGGCGCCGCCATGCCGATCCGCCCGGCATCGACCTCGCCGTGACCGACGCAGAGACCGGCGGCGCGGATATCGCGCAACTGCGCCTTGAAGCCGTCGAGATCGGCGCCGAGGCCGGAGGCGACGATCTCCTTGCGCCGCTCGCGCCATAGTGCGTCGAGCATGCGCGGCGGCAAATGCGCGAGGATGATCTTCGAGGTAGCGCCACGCAGCAGCGGGCGCGGCCGGCCGCGCTCGTAGGAGCTGATCGAGATCGCGCGGTTGCTCTCGGCGTGCACGCACATCACCCGCGCGCGATAAAGCCGGCACAGCAGGATGGTCGCAGCCATGCCGCCGCATTCGCGCAGCAGGTGATCCATCACCGGCACCGCCGTTTTCAGGATCGGATCGCCCTGCCGGATCTGCCGGTCGAATTCGATGATGGCCGGACCGAGCGCGTAGCGGTTGCGGGCGATCCGCTCGATCAGCCCGGCTTCCATCAGCGACTGGAAATAGCGATAGCCGGTCGCCTTCGATACGCCGGCCTGACGCGCAGCCGTCTCCGGCGACCAGACCGGGCGCGCGGCGGTGAACAAGGCGAGCATGCGAAGAACCTTGTCGGCGCTGCTCATGAGCGAAGCGTTCCGCGTGAATGACCCTCTCAGCTTCGCATAATCGCCGGACCCCACATATTCAATGTGTAAGGTTCGTGCACCCATTCCTTCACCGGCCGGTCGTGCACCACCTCCAACTCGGCGGAAATCTCGATCATGTTGCCATCGGGGTCTTTGATGAAGATGAAGAGGTTGTTGCCCGGCCCGTGCCGCCCCGGTCCCCAGACGATCGGGATGCGGCGGGTCGCCAGATGATCAGCCCAGTCGCGAATGGTGATCCATTCGCCGGCCTCGTAGCTGTGATGGTCGAGGCCCGCCTGGGTCTTGAGGAAGCAACCGAGGGTGTGATGCTCATGGTTGCAACGGAAGAACACCGTCGTCACCACGCCCTGATCGTTGCGCACGCGGTCGGACACGGCGAAGCCGAGCTTGCCGGCATAGAACGCTTCCATGCGGTCGAGATCGGTGCTGGTCACGGTGACGTGCTGGATCGGCCCGCGGATGCCTGTCGCGGCGCCCGCCTCCTCGCGGGCGAGACCGAACAGCATCAGATTGCCTTCGGGGTCGCGCACGCCGAACGCATCGTCGCCGAACAACGGGCTCGGCGATTTTTCCAGCGCAACGCCGTTGTCCCGTACGAAGGCGCGAAGCCCCGCGAGCGCCTGCGCATCGCGGCAGGCAAAGGCGGAATACTGCAACGCGCCCGCCTGGCCCGGCGCGAACAGGGTGCGGCGGCCGGGACCGGTGCAGAGTATCGCGCCGCCGACACTGCTCACCTGCGTCTGCAAGGCATCGCGGTAATAGGCGGCGAGCCGCGCCGGATCGGGACTGCCGATCTGCAGATGGTGGAGATAGGCTCCGGTGCTGACGGCGCTGTGCATGATGCTCCTCCGTTGCTGACGGGAGCATCAGAACCGCCACGGACACGGCGGTCAAAACGAAATCAGGAAATTCTCACATCGTGAGAACTTCCTGACCGCAGAGATCGGACGATGAAATCGATCAGCGCGCCGGCGGGAGCCCTGACGCCGGGATCGAATTCGGGCCGGAGATGCTGACGCCGCCCGCGCCGCTGACCTGCCCGTTGTTGGGATAGTAGGCGGGCGCCTGACCCTGACCTTGGGCCTGACCCTGCTGCACCGGGACAGCGGGGCCGCCCTGCGGCTGCTGATAGCTGGCCGGGGTCATGGGCGCGTTCGACGCCGTCGCCGGCGGCTTGCCACCCGGCATCACCACCACGCGGGTACCGACCTGAACACGGCTGTAGAGATCCTCGATGTCACGGTTGGTCAGGCGGATGCAGCCCGACGAGACGAAGGTGCCGATGGTCGAGGGCTGGTTGGTGCCGTGGATACGGTAGAGCGTCTTGCCCAGATAGAGCGCGCGCGCGCCGAGCGGATTGCCGTCGCCGCCGGCCATGAAGCGCGGCAGATAGGGCTGGCGCTCGATCATCTCGGCCGGCGGATGCCAGTCCGGCCACTCAGCCATGCGGCTGACGCGCTCGGCGCCCGCCCAGGTGAAGCCCTCGCGGCCGACGCCGATGCCGTAACGCATCGCCTTGCCGTCGCCGAGGACGAGATAGAGATAGGTGTTCGGCGTATCGATGATGATCGTGCCGGCCGGTTCCTTGGTGTGATAATCGACCAGTTGCTTCTGGAATTGGGGCGGGAGCTGCTTCGGCTCTCCCACTTCCGGCTGATCCTCGGGCGGCAGCGCCGCCACAGTGTTCGGCGGGCTTCCCGGCGCAGCCGCGGGCGCGCCCGGCGCCGCCTGCGAGCCGACGGCGGCCGGCGGGCGGAGGTTGCCATCGATCGGCTGGCCCGGCATCGGCGCCAGCGTATCCGGATTGCGGTAGACCGACTCGCCTGGAGCCGGCGCGCGGTCGGGTGCCATCTGCACCTGACGCGACTCGTAGGGACGCGGGTCGGCGCGGTCGGCCGGCTGATCCGCCTCGGCGAGCGGCGGCCCCCACCGATAACCCGGCGGCGGGGACGAATATTGAGCCAGAGCCGAGCCCGCGGGGACGATGGCCACCAGAGCGACAGCGGCGATCAGGTTCGCGGTTTTGCCCGCAGTTTTGCCGTTGAGACGGGGAATCATGCGTTGGGTCACCCAGATCGAAAGGTCGGCGTTGCACTGACGCAGGATGAAGGCACATTCAAGACCAGAATTGGACGAATATCGTCAATGTGATCGCTGGTCCCGAGGTGTGGCTTTCATATCATCCTCACTGTCACTCCCCTGCCCCTTGCCCCTGCTCCATGCCCCTACCCTTTGCCCGCGCCGGCGCTCTTGCCGGCCCGCTCCGCTTCGATCTGGGCCAAAACCTGCCGCCCAACCCGGAAACAATCGACCCCGACCGGGATCCCGCAATAAACCGCGATCTGGGTCAGCACGGCGCGCAGTTCGTCGGTGCTGAGGCCGTTATTGATGGCGCCGCGGAAATGGCTCTCGAATTCGTGCATCTTGCCGAGGCAGGCGATCATGCCGAGGTTGAGGATGCTGCGCTCGCGCGGCGTCAGGGTCGCATCACCCCATGCCTCGCCCCAGCAATACTGGGTGACGATGCGCTGAAAATCGCGGTTGAAATCGTCGACATTCACCATCGCTTTGTCGACATAGGCATCGCCCAGCACCGCGCGGCGCTTGGCCATGCCCCGGTCGTACACATCCTTGTCCATCGGTTCGCTCCCTTGGTCGCGGCTTCATCGCCTGGTGGCTTCATCTTGCGGCGAAGTTGACAGGGATTCGGCGATCCCGTCCATTCACGGGCACGGCAGCGACGGGAGGCTCCATGCAGGTTGCGATCATCGGCGGCGGCATCTGCGGGCTCGCGCTGGCGCTCAACCTGAAAGCGCGTGGCATCGCCTGCACGGTCTATGAGCGGGCGGCGGAGCTGAAGGAGCTTGGCGTCGGCATCACGCTGCTGCCGCATGCCATGCGCGAATTTACCGCGCTCGGCCTCGCCGAGACGCTGCTCAAGGCCGGCATCGAGAACCGCGAGAGTTGCTTCTTCAACCGCTTCGGCCAGCTCATCTACAAGGAGCCGCGCGGCCGCTTCAGCGGCTACAACGATCCGGAAGTGGGTATCCACCGTGGCCGCCTGCACATGATCCTCTATGACGCCGTGCGCGAACGCATGCCCGACGCGGTGAAAACGGCCCATGATTGCGTTGGCGTCGAGCAGGACGACAACGGCGTCACCCTCCGGTTTCGCGATCCGGCGAGCGGCGCGCTGCGTGAGCCGGTCCGCGCCGACATCGCCATTGCCTGCGACGGTATCCAGTCGGCGGTGCGCAAGCAGTTCTATCCGGACGATACGGTGGTGTTCACCGGTATCAACACGTGGCGCGGAATCACCCGGCACAAGCCGATCCTGGGCGGGCGCACTTACATGCGCGTCGGCTCGATCCTGACCGGCAAGATCGTCATCTATCCGATCATTGACAACATCGATGGCGAAGGACGACAGCTCATCAACTGGATGGCGGAGATCAAGCGCGACACCCGCCACTCCAACGACTGGAATACCGCCGGCAAGCTGTCCGACTTCTACGCGCTCTACGAGAACTGGCAGTTCGACTGGCTTGACGTCGCGGCGCTGATCCGCGATGCCGACCAGATCCTCGAATATCCGATGGTCGACAAGGATCCGATCGCGCGGTGGAGCTTCGGCCGCGTCACGCTCGCCGGCGACGCCGCGCATCCGATGTATCCGCGCGGCTCCAACGGCTCGGCGCAAGCGGCGATCGATGCGCGCGTGCTGGCCGAGACGCTCAAGGCACACACCGATCCGGTCGCGGCGCTGAAAGCCTACGAAGCCGCCCGCCTCACGCCGACGACGCGGATCGTCGAGACCAACCGCGCGCATCCGCCAGACTTCATCAATATCAAGGTGGAGGAACTGGTCGGCGACCGGCCGTTCGAGCGGCTCGACGACTACATCACCCAGGATGAGCTGCGGGCACTGTCGGACAACTACAAGCGAATCGCCGGATTTGCCGTGCCGACCGGCGCGGACAAGCCGCCAGCCACCTGACCCATATTGCAGTGCAATAATATCAAGGGGTTAGCCTCCGGAACTTTTCCCCACAATTATCGTCCCGCAGGTTTCGCAGTTGCGATACGTTTAATCCGCATCACAAGGTTTTAGGATGCGCGGACGCGGCATGCCGATTACAGCCCGAGCATGGATGACAGTGACGAAGCGCTCATGGCCCGGATCGGGCGCGGCGACGAAGCCGCGTTCCGTGCGCTGTCGCGCCGGCATCTCGCGTCGGTTGTGGCGCTCGCCCGGCATATCGTGCGCAATGGCGCCGATGCCGAGGATATTGCCCAGGAAGCCATGCTGCGGGTCTGGACCCATGCGCCGCGCTGGCAGCCGCTCGCCTCGTTCCGCACCTGGCTCACACGGATCGTGGTCAATCTCTGCCTTGACCGCAAACGCCGCGCCACGCCGCTGCCGCTCGACGTCGCCGGCGATCCGGTCGACAGCACGCCCGGCGTTGAGCAACAGATCGAGGCGAGCGAGGCAGATCGCCGCGTCAATGCCGCGATCGATGCGCTCCCGCCGCGTCAGCGCGCCGCGATCGCGCTCACTTATCGTGACGGTCTCAGCAATGCGGAGGCCGCCGAGGCGCTCGGCACATCGGTTTCCGCGCTCGAAACCCTGCTGGTGCGCGCCAAACAGAAGCTCCGCAGCGAGTTACGCGATGACCTCACATCCTGAGTTGCTCCGATCCGGAGAACGATCATGACAAACGATCAGAAAACCCCGCAGAAACCCATGCATGACCCGCTCGACGCGCTGCTGCAGCGGCATGTGTCGGCAGCGACACCGGCCGATGACGCAGCGGCGGCGCGCATCCTGCGCAAGCTCGCCGCGGGGCCGCTGCCGCGCCAGCGCGGAAACTGGCTGCATTGGCCAGCGATCCTGCTGAACTGGGATTTTGCGCCGGCCTGGCCGCGCGTGGCGGTGTTTGCATCCTGCATCACCGCCGGTTTCATCATCGGCATGGCTGGCCTCGATACACGGATCGACGAAGCGTCCGCCACCAGCGTCGCCTCCGATCTTCCGTCCCTCACCGAGGACGTCGAGCCGCTGATCGGGCTGAGGCCGTGACCACCAGAGGGACGTTGTTATGAGTGCCGTCACCCATTCCCGCGCCCCCGCATCGGCGCAACCGCGCTGGCTGTTGGTGATATCGCTTGCGCTCAACCTGTTCTTCATCGGCATCGCCGGCGCGATGGGCGTACGCTACCTGCTCGACACCACCCAGACAGCCGAGCGCAACGACCTTTCCAAGATCGAGCGCATCGCCGCCACGCTGCCGCCCGCCGACGGCGACCTGCTACGCGCCGAATACGCCCGGCAACGCGACGCGGTGGAAGCGGCCCGCGACGCCATCCATCGGAAACAGGACGATATTCGCGCCGCACTGCGGGCGGAACCCTTTGACGCAGCGGCAATGCGCACCGCGCAGGCGGGCAGCCGTGCCGCCCGGGAGAGTTTTTACCAGGTATTGCACGGGGTGGTCTTGACCGCAGCCGCGCGGATGTCGACGGTCGGCCGGAGCAAGCTTGCCGACTGGCGCTCCAATACGCGCTGATTCCCCCGACCAGGGGTGCGGCAGGGATAAAGCCTCAAGTTCGGGTTGGGTTCTGTGTTGAAAAATCGATCGTTCCGCCGCCGGCTGCTGACCGTCGGGTCTGTCGCCCTCGCTTTGCCGCTGGGCGGCTGCCTGCTGACTGACAATCCCGACCCGGCGCTCGATATCCCGGCGCATTACCGTGCCGGTCCGCGCAATCCGGCAGTCGCCGAAGCGGCGCTACCGCGGCTCGACTGGTGGCGCAGTTTCCGCTCGCGTGAACTGACGCAGATTATCGAGGAGGCACGCGAGGCTAATCTCGATATCGCCGCGGCAATTGCGCGAATCGTGCAGGCGGACGCGCAGGCCCGCGTCTCTGGCGCGGCGCTGCTGCCGACCGTCAGCCTCGACGGCAGCGGCACGCGGTCGCGATCGTCGCAATCGACCGGAACCGGCGTTGGCGGCGCCTCGGAACGCGGCCTCTATTCCGCGTCGCTCAGCGGCAGCTACGAGATCGATTTCTGGGGCAAGAACCGTGCTGCGCTCCGCTCCGCCGAGGAAAGCGCGGTGGCAACCCGCTTCGACCGCGACGTGGTGACGCTCACCACCATGGCGGCGGCCGCGAACGCCTATTTCCAGGTGCTGGCGGCGCAGGATCGCCTCGCCACGGCGCGGCGCAACATCACCAGCGCGCAGCGCGTGCTCGACCTCATCCGTCAGCGGCTCAATGCTGGCACCGCGTCCGAACTCGACACATCGCAGCAGGAGAGCCTGCTCGCGACCCAGAAGGCCGCCGTGCCGCCGCTCGAACTCGCGCTGCGGCAGAACGCCAATGCGCTTGCTCTGCTCACCGCGCGCCCGCCGGAGCGCGTCACCATCCGCGGCGGCAGCCTGCGCTCGGTCGCCGTGCCACGCGTCACGCCCGGCCTGCCGTCCGAACTGATCGCGCAGCGCCCCGATATCCGCGAAGCGGAGGCGGCGCTGGCGGCGGCGAGCTTCAATGTCGAGAATGCGCGCGCGGCGATGCTGCCAAGCATCACACTGACCGGCGAAGGCGGCTATCAAAGCTCGGCGCTGCGCACCTTGATGCGGCCGGAATCCGCGTTCTTCAATCTTGCCGCCGGGCTGACGCAACCGATCTTCGACGGCCTCCGCCTGCAAGGACAGCTTGATCTCGCCAAGGGCCGGCAGGATGAATTGCTGCAGAACTATCGCAAGTCGGTGATCTCCGGCTTCACCGACGTGGAGAATGCGTTGGCGGCGATCCAGCAGAACGCGATCCGCGAACGGTTGCAGCAGGAGGCGGTGGTCGCCTCCCGCCGCGCTTTCGAGATTTCCGAGACCCGGCTGCGCGAGGGAACCGTCGATCTCGTGACCGTGTTGCAGACCCAGCAAACCCTGTTCCAGGCGGAAGATGCGCTCGCGCAAGTGCGGCTGGCGCGGCTGCAGGCGGTGATCAGCCTGTTCCAGGCGCTCGGCGGCGGCTGGCTCCCCAAACCCGTGGAAGCGAATGCCCGATAACCCCGACACCGGCCATAAGCGCCGCTGGACCCGATGGCTGATCGGCCTGGTGCTGATCGCCGCGGTCGCGGCGGTCGTTGTCTATGAATGGCCGGGCGGCAATTCCTCGCACACGGCGCAACGCGGCCGCGGGCGCTTCGCCGGCGCGACCGGGCCGGTGCCGGTGCTGGCGATGGCGGCGAAGAAGGCGGATGTGCCGGTCTATCTGGAAACCGTCGGCACCACGCGGGCGCTGAAAACCGTCACCGTGCAGCCGCAGGTGGACGGCAAGCTCCTCAGCATCAATTTCAATGAGGGTCAGGACGTCGCGAAGGGCGACGTGCTCGCCGAGATCGACCCGACCACCTATCAGGCCGCGCTCGACCAGGCGATTGCCAAGAAAGCGCAGGACGAAGCTCAGCTTGCCAATGCGCGACTCGACCTCGACCGCTATGAGAAACTCGCTTCGACCAATTCGATCAACCGCCAGCAGGCCGACACCCAGCGTGCCTTGGTGGCGCAGCTCGAGGCGCAGGTGAAATCCGATCAGGCGGCGATCGAGAACGCACGCGCCATTCTCGGCTACACCAAGATCACCGCGCCGATCGACGGACGCACCGGCATCCGCATGGTCGACGTTGGCAATGTGGTACGCGCCGCCAACTCCACCGGGCTGGTGGTGCTGACCCAGCTCAAGCCGATCAATGTGATGTTCAACCTGCCGCAGCAGACCATCCCGCAGATCAACGCCGCCTTCGCCAAAGGCCCGCTGACGGTCGAGGCGTTGCAGTCCGACACCGGCGCACTGATCGACAAGGGCACGCTGCAGGTGGTCGACAACCAGATCGACCAGTCGACCGGCACGGTGAAGCTCAAGGCCGAATTTCCCAACGCCAGCCAGCAACTGTGGCCCGGCCAGTTCGTCGACGTGCGGCTGACGGTTGATACCTTGCAGCAGGTGGTGGTGGTGCCGACCGGCGCGGTGCAGCGCAGCTCCGCCGGCACCTTCGTGTATGTGGTCAATGCCGAGAACAAGGTGCAGCAGCGGCCGGTCACGCTGACGATGCAGGACGAGAACCAGTCGGTGATCGCTCGTGGCGTCGAGCCGGACGAACGCGTCGTTACCACCGGCTTCGCGCAACTTGCTGACGGCAAGGAAGTGAAAATCTCCGATCCCGACGCGCAGCCTCAGCCGGGCGCGACGCCGCCCGCGACCTCGCGCCGGAACGGCCAGCCGCGCCGCGAGCGGCAGCGTTCCGATACTTCGCAAAGCGCACCGTCACCGATTACGCCGGCGCGCGCCGCGTCACAGTGAGTATCCCGTTCCGATGAACGTCTCGGCGCCCTTCATCCGCCGGCCGATCGCGACCTCGCTGCTCGCGGTGGCGGTGATGCTGGGAGGACTGCTCGGATACTGGTGGCTGCCGGTGTCCGCTCTGCCGCAGGTCGATTTCCCGACGATCCAGGTGACGACGCAACTGCCGGGCGCCAATCCGGACACGGTCACGTCACTCGTCACCGCGCCGCTGGAGCGGCAATTCGGGCAAATTCCTTCGCTCGCCAGCATGACCTCGTCGTCGAGCTTCGGCATCAGCCAGGTCACGCTGCAGTTCGACCTCAACCGCGACATCGACGCGGCCGCGCAGGACGTGCAATCGGCGATCAACGCCGCCGGCTCGACGCTGCCGCGCAACCTCCCCTATCCGCCGCTCTATTCCAAGGTGAACCCGGCCGACACGCCGATCGTCACCCTCGCTTTGACCTCCGACGCGGTGTCGATGCGGCAACTCAGCGATCTCGCCGACACGCTGATGGCGCCGCGCCTCTCGGAAATTTCCGGCGTCGGCCGGGTCTCGGTGCAGGGCGGATTGCGCCCCGGCATCCGCATTCAAGCGGACCTGTCGCGGCTTGCTGCCTATGGCATCGGGCTGGAAGACGTGCGCAATGCCATCGTCGGCGCCAATGTCGCCGGCCCGAAAGGCTCGCTCGACGGCGCGCAGCAGTCTTACACCATCGCCGCCAACGACCAGATCGGCACCGCCGCTGCTTACAAGTCGATCGTCATCACCTACAAGAACAGCGCGCCCGTGCTGCTCAGCGACATCGCCAATGTCGTCGAGGGCATGGAGAACGTGAAGGTCGGTGCCTGGTATCAGGGCAAGCCGGCGGTGGTGATCGACGTGCAGCGTCAGCCGGGCGCCAATGTGATCGACACGGTCGAGCGCATCCGTGCGCAACTGCCGCGGCTCCAGCGTGCGCTGCCCGCCGCCGCGCGTCTCACCGTGGTCAACGACCGCACCGTGACGATCCGCGCTTCGATCCACGACGTGCAATTCACGCTGATGTTGAGCGTCGTGCTCGTCGTTCTCGTCGTGCTGATCTTTCTCTCGACGATCCGCGCCACCATCATTGCCGCCGTGGCATTGCCGCTGTCGATCATCGCCACCTTCGGCGTGATGTGGTTCTGCGGATTCTCGCTCGACAATCTGTCGCTGATGGCGCTGACCATCGGCACCGGCTTCGTGGTCGACGACGCCATTGTCATGATCGAGAACATCGTCCGCCACATCGAGAAAGGCGAGAACCCGCTCGCCGCGGCGCTGCGTGGCGCCCGCGAGATCGGCTTCACCGTGATTTCGCTGACGATCTCGCTGATCGCGGTGTTCATCCCGCTGTTGTTCATGACCGGGCTGGTCGGCCGCATGTTCCGCGAATTCGCGCTAACGCTGACTATCGCCGTGGTTGTGTCGATGGTCGTGTCGCTGACCCTGACGCCGATGATGTGCAGCCGGCTGCTCAAGCCGCATCTCGACAAGGCGCAAGGCGCGCTGGCGCGGCGGCTGCACGGCGCGGTCGATCGCACCGTGGAGTTCTATCGCGTCAGCCTCGACTGGGTGCTGCGCCGGCAGCGCGCGACCCTGATCGTCACCATCGCCACGCTCGCCGCGACGGTCCTCCTCTATCTCGCGATCCCCAAGGGTTTCCTGCCGCTGCAGGACACCGGGCAGATCACCGCCGTGACCGAGGCCGGCGTCGATGTGTCATTTGTCGAGATGACGCGGCGGCAGAAGCAGGTGGAAGACGCGATCCGCAGCGATCCGGACGTCACCGACATCGTGTCGATCGTCGGCGTCAGCCCGGTCAACGCCACGCCGAATGCCGGCAAGCTGGCGATCACGCTCAAGCCGCGCGACGAGCGCAGCACCCGTGTCGAGGCAATCATCGAGCGTTTGAAAGAGGCGGTCGCGCATATTCCCGGCATGACCGTCTATTTCCAGCCAGTGCAGGATATCCAGATCAGCACCCGCGCCAGCCGCGCGCAGTATCAATACACGTTGTCAGGCAGCGACGCGGAACAGGTCAACCAGTGGGCCGATACGCTGGCGGCGAAGTTGCGGGAATCCTCGACGCTCCGCGAGGTCGCATCCGAAGCGCAGAACGGCGGGCCGCGCATCAACGTCAATGTCGATCGTGAGAAGGCCGGCCGGCTCGGCATCAGCATGCAGTCGGTCACCGACACGCTCAACGATGCGTTCGGCCAGCGGCAAATCTCCACCATCTACGGCCAGGCGAACCAGTATCGCGTGATCCTCGAGGCGCTGCCGAGCCAGCAGCAGGATCCCGGCGCGCTGGCGCGGCTTTATGTGCCGGGCTCCAGCACCACCACGACCACGACGACCACGACGCCGGTGAGCACGCAGTCCGGCACCAGCAGCAGCGCCGCGAGCAGCACGACGACGAGCACCGCGACCAGCACCGTCAACACGCAGGTGCCGCTCGCCGCCTTCGCCAGTTTCGAGCGTGTCACCGCGCCGCTGTCGATCGCGCATCAGGAGCAGTTCCCCTCGGTGACGATCAGCTTCGATCTTGCGCCGCGCGCGGCGCTCAGCGATGCGGTCGCGGTGATCTCGCAGGCGGAAAAAGACATCGGCATGCCGACGGCGATCCTCGGCAGCTATTCCGGCGATGCGGCCGAGTTCGCACGCTCGCTGCAAGGCGAGCCGTGGCTGATCCTCGCCGCCGCCATCACCATCTATATCGTGCTGGGTGTGCTCTATGAGAGCTTCATCCACCCGATGACGATCCTGTCGACGCTGCCATCCGCCGGCGTCGGCGCGCTGCTCGCGCTGATGTTGTTCAACTACGACCTGTCGGTGATCGCACTGATCGGCATCGTGCTGCTGATGGGCATCGTCAAGAAGAACGCGATCATGATGATCGACTTCGCGCTCGACGCGGAACGCGAGCAGAAGCTGTCGCCAGAGGATTCGATCGTGCAGGCGGCGCTGCTGCGGTTCCGGCCGATCATGATGACGACGCTAGCTGCCCTGTTCGGCGCGCTGCCACTGGCGCTCGAAGGCGGCACCGGTTCGGAGCTGCGCAATCCACTCGGCGTCACCATCATCGGCGGTCTGCTGTTGTCGCAACTGCTGACGCTCTACACCACGCCGGTGATTTATCTCTACATGGAGCGGCTGCGGGTGCGGCTGTCGCCGGTGCCGGCCCGCGCGCCGCGCGCCACCTCGGGAGCGCCTGCGGCCGGAGAACGGCCGTGAACTTCTCTTACCCGTTCATCAGGCGGCCGATCGGCACCACGCTGATGGCGATCGGCCTGTTCCTGGTCGGGGCCGTCGCTTACGACCAATTGCCGGTATCGAGCCTGCCGTCAGTGGAATTTCCGACCATCAACATCATGGCGAGCCGACCCGGTGCCGATCCGGCGACCATGGCGGCCACCGTCGCCGCGCCGCTGGAACGCCGTCTTGGCGAGATCGCCGGCGTGACCGAGATGACCTCGGTGTCCTCGCTCGGCTCCTCGCGCATCACCGTGCAGTTCGACCTGTCGCGCAGCATCGAGGGCGCGGCACGCGACGTGCAGGCGGCGCTCAACGCCGCGCTGGCGACGCTGCCCGGCGACCTGCCGACACTGCCGACCTTCCGCAAGGCCAATCCGGCGGCCGCGCCGATCCTCATCCTCGCGCTCACGTCGAAGACGATGCTGCCGAGCGCGATCTACGACGCCGCCGATACCGTGATCGTGCAACGGCTGTCGCAGATCGACGGCGTCGCCGAGGTCACCGCCGCTGGCTCGGAGCAGCCCGCTGTGCGCGTGCGGGTCGATCCGGTGCAGATCGCCTCCATGGGCCTGTCGATGGAGGACGTGCGCACCGCCATCGTCAACGCCAACGCGGTCGGGCCGATCGGAGTGTTCGACGGGCCGCAGCGCGCCTCCACCATCGCCACCAACAAACAGCTTCAGGACGCGCGCGACTACGAACCGATTGTCGTGAAGACGGTGAACGGCAATGTCGTGCGGCTCGGCTCGATCGCCAAGGTCGAGCCCGGCGTGCGCAACCGCCGCTCCGACGCGCGTTTCAACCGCGAATCCGCTGTGCTGCTGATCGTCACCAAGCAGGCCGATGCCAATGTCATCGAGACGGTGGATCGCATTTTCGCGGCATTGCCGGATATCCAGCGGCTGGTCCCCGCCGGGCTGGAATTCTCAGTCCTCAGCGACCGCACCCAGACGATCCGCGCCAGCGTCCAGGACATGGAGTTGACGCTCGCCGCCACTGCGCTGCTGGTGATGGCGGTGGTGTTCCTATTCTTGCGCCGCGGCGCTGCTACCATGGCCGCCGGCATTACCGTGCCGCTCTCGCTCGCCGGCACCTGTGCCGCCATGTGGGCAGTGGGCTTCTCAATCAACAACCTGTCGCTGATGGCGCTCGCGGTCAGCATCGGCTTTGTCGTCGACGACGCTATCGTCATGATCGAGAACATGTTTCGTAATCTCGAAAAGGGCCATTCGCCGCTGCGTGCGGCGCTGATGGGGGCGAAGCAGATCGGCTTCACCGTCGTCTCCATCAGCATCTCGCTGATCGCTGCCTTCATTCCGCTGCTGTTCATGAGCGGCATCGTCGGTCGCCTGTTCCGCGAATTCTCGGTGACACTTGCGTTCGCCATCGCCGTCTCCACCGTGATCTCGCTGTCGGTGACGCCGATGGTCTGCGCCTATTTCGTGCGCTCGCCGCCGAGCCCGAACGCCACATGGCTCGACCGCGCGGTCGAAGCATTGCTGTCGCGCATGATCGCGTTCTATGCGCGCACGCTGGCAATCGTGCTGCGCCGGAACGCGCTGGTCCTGCTGGTGTTTGTCGCCACCATCGCGCTGACCGTGTTCCTGTTCATCAAGACGCCGAAAGGCTATTTCCCGCAGGACGACACCGGGCTGATCTTCGGTGGCACCCAGGCGTCCACCGACATCTCCTATCAAGCGATGGTGGACCTGCAGCAGAAGGCACTCGACATCGTCATGGCCGACCCGGCGATCGCCAGCGTCGGCTCCTCGGTCGGGTCGAGCGGCTTCAACGGCTCGGTCAATCGCGGCCGCATGTTCATCAGCCTGAAACCGCAGAACGATCGTGGCGGCATCAGCACGCAGGCCGTGGTGGCGCGGCTGCGCGCGAAACTCACCAACATTCCCGGGCTGCGCGTGTTCATGGTGCCGGCACAGGATCTGCGCGTCGGTGGCCGGCAGACTGACTCACAATATCAATTCACGCTGTGGAGCTCGGACTTCGACGAACTGCAGAAATGGGTGCCGCGCGTGCAGGAGCGCATTCGCAGTCTCCCCGGCATTGTTGACGTCACCACCGACCGCGATCAGGGCGGCCTGCAGGCCGACGTCAAGATCGATCGCGACGCAGCGGCGCGGCTCGGCGTGAAGATCCAGGACATCGACAATGCGCTGAACAACGCGTTCTCGCAGCGGCAGATTTCGACGCTCTACACCCAGCGCAATCAGTATCGCGTGATCATGGAGATCGACCCGCGCTACCAGTCGGACCCGTCCGACCTGCATCAGGTGTTCGTCAACGGTGCCTCCGGCCAGGTGCCGTTATCATCGGTGGCGCGGATTGAACGCGGTCTGTCGCCGCTCGTCGTCAACCACCAGGGTCAGTTTCCGTCAGTAACGATCAGCTACAACATCACGCCGGGCGCAAAGCTCGAAGAGATCACAACATCAATTTCGCAGGCGGTCGCTCAACTGCATATGCCCGACAGCATCAACGCGGATTTCGCCGGCGACACTCGCGCGTTCCAGCAGAGCGCGAGCGCGCAGCCGCTGCTGATCGTCGCCGCGCTGCTCGCGGTCTATATCGTGCTCGGCGTGCTCTATGAGAGCCTGGCGCATCCGTTGACGATCATCTCGACCTTGCCGTCAGCGGGTCTCGGCGCGCTGCTCGCCTTGCAGGCGTTCAATACCGAACTCACCGTGATCGCCTTCATCGGCATCATTCTCCTGATCGGCATCGTCAAGAAGAACGGCATCATGATGGTCGACTTCGCGCTGGAGGGCGAGCGGCGGCGCGGGCTACCGCCCGAACGCGCGATCTACGAAGCCTGTCTCGAACGCTTCCGGCCGATCCTGATGACCACCATGGCGGCGCTGCTCGGCGCGATCCCGCTCGTTGTCGCCACCGGCCCCGGCTCGGAGCTGCGCCGGCCGCTCGGCATCACCATCATCGGCGGCCTGATCGTCTCGCAGGTGCTAACCCTTTACACCACACCGGTGATCTATCTGCTGCTCGACCGGCTGCACCGCCACCTCGGCGGCGCGGGCCACACGGTCGCGACCGGCCCGCAACCGCAGCCGGCGGAATAACCGGGATCAAATCCCCAGATAGCGGTGCTGGATGTCCGGCGCGTCGAGCAGGTCGCGCGAGGTGCCACTCCAGACCACACGGCCACGCTCGATCATGTAATGCCGGTCGGCGATCTCGGTGAGCGCATCGACGTTCTTGTCGATCACCAGGATCGATTGCCCGGCTTTCTTCAGCATGCCGAGGCAGTTCCAGATTTCCTCGCGGATCAGCGGCGCGAGACCTTCGGTCGCCTCGTCGAGAATCAGCAAACGCGGATTGGTCATCAGCGCACGGCCGATCGCCAGCATCTGCTGTTCTCCGCCCGAGAGCAGATTACCCATATTGCCGCCGCGCTCGGCGAGTCGCGGAAACAGCCCATGTACCTTGTCGAGCGTCCAGGCACCCTCGCCGTCGCCGCGTGCTGTGGCGACGAGGTTTTCGCGCACGGTGAGGTTCGGGAAAATCTGCCGGCCTTCCGGCACCAGACCGAGACCGAGCTTCGCCACCCGATAGGATGGCAGCGCGCGAATATCCGACCCGGAAAAGCGGATGCTGCCGGCGCGCGCCGGCGTCAGCCCCATGATCGAGCGCACGGTGGTGGTCTTGCCCATGCCGTTGCGGCCCATCAGCGTGACGACTTCACCCGGCATGATCGACAGCGACACACCGAACAGAACCTGGCTCAAGCCATAGCAAGTCTCGACCTTGTCGAGCTGCAACAGCGGCGCGGGATCAACCATGCTTGCTTCAGCCATGGCGCGTCACCGCTTTCTGCTCGCCGAGATAGGCGCGCTTCACATCCTCATTGGCGCGGATCGCATCGGGAGCGCCGGTGGCGATCGCGCGGCCATAGACCAGCACGGTGATGCGGTCGGCGAGCGCGAATACCGCTTCCATGTCGTGCTCGACCAGCAGGACCGCATAGTCGCGCTTCAATTCGCGCAGCAGCGTTACCATGCGCGCGGATTCTTCCGGACCAAGCCCGGCCATCGGCTCGTCCAGCAGCAGCAATCGCGGCTTGGCGGCGAGCGCCATGGCGATCTCGATCAGCCGATGCTCGCCGTGGCTCATGGCCGCGGCACGCACATTCATCCGCTCGCCGAGGCCAACGCGGGCGAGCGCGGCACGGGCTGGATCGCGCAGTTCCGCCTCGCCGCGGGCCGGCGCCCAGAACCGGAACGAATGGCCGGCGTGCGCCTGCACCGCGAGTGCGACATTGTCGAGCGCGGTCATGTCGAGAAACAACGACGTGATCTGGAACGAGCGCGCGAGGCCGAGCTGGCTGCGCTGATAGGCCGGCAGACTGCTGATATCCTCGCCGGCGAACAGCACCGCGCCGCTGTCCGGCGTGAGCTGGCCGGTGAGCTGCGTAATCAGCGTCGTCTTGCCCGCCCCGTTCGGGCCGATCAAGGCATGGAGTTCGCCCTGCCGCACATCGAGCGACAGATCGTCGGTGGCGACGATGCCGCCGAACCGCTTGCTGAGGTTTTTGACCTGCAAAAGCGCATCAGTCATGGGTGCGCCTCCCGAGCATGCCGTCGATGCCGCCACGCGCGAACAAGACGATCAGGAGCAGCATCGGCCCGAGAATGATCTGCCAGTATTCGGTGAACTGCGACAGCAGTTCCTCCAGCACCAGCAGCACGATCGCGCCGAACACCGGGCCGAACAACGAGCCCATGCCGCCGAGGATGACCATCACCATCAGGTCGCCGGAGCGCGTCCAGTACATGATCGCCGGACTGACGAAGTCGGTGTTATTGGCGAGCAGCGCACCGGCGATGCCGCACAAGGTGCCGGCGATCACGAAGCACGTAAGCTGGTAGCGGTAGGTCGGGAAGCCGATCGCCTGCATGCGCTTTTCGTTGGAGCGCGCGCCCTGCACCACCATGCCGAACCGCGAATTGACGATGCGGTAGATCAGATAGATCGCCGCCAGCAGCAGCACAAAGCAGAGATAATAGAACTGCACCTTGTCGGACAAATTGATCAACCCGGCGAAGTCGCTACGCTTGTAGATGGTCAGGCCGTCGTCGCCGCCATAGCGCGCCATGCCGGCGGCGATGTAGTAAGCCATTTGCGCGAAGGCGAGCGTGATCATGATGAAGTAGACGCCGCGGGTGCGCAGCGACAACGCGCCGATGACCAATGCGAATAGCGCGGACACGGCGATCGCCACCGGCCACTGGACGAAGCCGGACGCAATACCCTCATGCGCGAGGATGCCAACCGCATAGCCGCCGATGCCGAGATAAGCGGCATGGCCGAAGCTCATCATGCCGCCGAAACCCATGATCAGATTGAGACTCGCGGCGGCGAGCGCATAGATCAGGATGCGGGTGAACAGCGTCAGCGCGAAGATATTGCCGGTCGCGTGCGAATAGACCGGCAGCAGCGCCAGCAGCAGCAACATTATGGCGATGGCGATGCCGCGCACGGACAAGAGCGATTGTTTCATCATCGACGGCTGGCCGGGAACAGCCCCTCCGGCCGGACCACCAGGACCACAGCCATCAGCAGGTAGATCAGCATCGACGAAATCGCCGGCGCGGCGGTCGAGGCGGCGGTGGAACTGAGGATAGTGCGCAGCAGGTCCGGCAGGAATGAGCGGCCGAGCGTGTCGATCAGGCCAACCAGTACCGCAGCGATGAAGGCGCCGCGGATCGAGCCGATGCCACCGATGACGATGATGACGAAGGCGAGGATCAGGATGTTCTCGCCCATGCCGATCTGCACGGTGAGGATCGGCGCCTGCATCAGCCCGGCGAGCGCCGCGAGCGCGGCGCCGAGGCCGAACACCAGCATGAACAGCAGCTTGATGTTGATGCCGAGCGCACCGATCATTTCACGATTGGACGCGCCGGCACGGATCAACATGCCGATGCGGGTGCGCATCACCAGCACATAGAGGAAGCCGGCGACCAGCAGCGAGACGACGATGATACTCAGGCGATAGGCCGAATAATAGACGCCGGGCAGGATCTGCACCGGGAACGTCAGCCACGCTGGCAGCGGCAGGCTCAGGCCGCCCGGTCCCCAGACGAGCCGCACCAGTTCGTTGAAGAACAGGATCAAGCCGAACGTCGCCAGCACATGGTCGAGATGGTCGCGGCCGTAAAGATGGCGCAACGCGATGAACTCAAGCGCGATGCCGAGCAGAAACGTAGCGCCGAGCGCGAGCAGCGCGCCGCCGATAAAGCTGCCGGTCCAGGCCGCAAAGGTCGCCGCGAAATAGGCGCCCATCATGTACAGCGAACCGTGCGCAAGGTTCACCATGTCCATGATGCCGAACACCAGCGTCAGTCCGGCGGCCAGCAGGAACAGCAGCAGGCCGAACTGCAACCCGTTCAGCAATTGTTCGATGAAGAGCAACATTGTCCGAGACAGTCCCCCTCAGGACCCGTGTCGTGATCTTTTCCGAAAAGCGAACGCGGCGGCAACCCCAATTGCCGCCGCGTTTCGGGCGTAACCCCGAATTACTTCATCGGACACTTGGTGTGGTAGTTGTCCTGCGCGTTCTCGACGATGGTGGCCATCGTTTTCAGCGAGAGTTCGCCGTCGGCACCCTTGACCACTTCCTGCAGATAGAAATTCTGGATCGGGAAGTGGTTATTGCCGTACTTGAAGTTGCCGCGCACCGACTTGAAGTCGGCCTTCTTCATCACGGCGATCATGTCGTCCTTCTTGGTCAGATCACCTTTGACCCCGACGACGGCGCTGTTGATGAGCTGGGCGGCGTCATAAGCCTGCGCACCGTAATAGCTCGGACGCTTGCCCGGATATTTGGCGCGATAGTCGGCAACGAACTTCTTGTTCTGCTCGTTCGGCAGGTCGTTGACCCACTCCTGCGCACCGGGAATGCCGAGCGCATTTTCCTTCTGCAGCGGCAGCGACAGTTCGTCGATCATATAGGCGGTGTAGAGCGGGATCTGCTGCTTCATGCCCGCCTGGACATACTGGTTGAGGAACTGCACGCCGGCAGCACCCGGATAGAACGCGAAGATCGCATCCGCACCCGAGGCACGCGCCTTCGACAATTCGGCCGAGAAGTCGAGTTGCGACGGCCAGACGGTGTATTCCTCGCCGACGATCTTGCCCTTGAAGGTCGACTTCACGCCGGACGCCATGTCCTTGCCGGCGGCGTAGTTCGGGTTGATCAGGAAGGCCGATTTCACGCCCTTCTGATTCATGTAGATGCCCATCGCCTGCGGCGTCTGGTCGTTCTGCCAGGAGGTGGTGAAGAAATACGGATTGCACAACTCGCCGGCGATCTGCGACGGGCCGGCATTGGCGCTGATCAGGAAGGTCTTGGAATCGACGGCGGTCTTGAGCGAGGCGAGCAGCACGTTCGACCAGATGATGCCGGCGATGAAGTCGACCTTATCGGACTGAACCAGCTTCTCAACCTTCTGCTTGCCCACATCCGGCTTCTGGCCATCGTCCTCGTAGATCACCTCGACCGGCAGACCGCCCATCTTGCGGCCCATATGGTCGAGCGCCACCTCGAACGAGTTGCGCATGTCGTTGCCGATCACGGCCGTTGGGCCGCTGAAGGTGCTGACGAAACCGATCTTGACGGATTTCTGCTGCGCATAGGCCGGCATCGCCGCCATTAGCAACGCGCTGGCGAGCAGCATGGTCTTTTGTTTCATTGATGTTCCCTCCCGAGGCCGTTCCGGCCAGTTAGACTGGCGCTAATCTAGCGGGAGAGCGGCCGAAAGGTCTACCCGCAAGACCATCCGCCTTGCGAAAGGATCGGATGCACTGTCCTTCGCCGGCGGCGGAGTGTCGCGCGGCAGTCAAAACCAAGTCAAGAAATAATTTACATATACGTAAAAAATGGCGTACGCCTCCCGCAGGGCTGTCCCGCAGGCGCGACCATTGACCGGCGCGGGTGAGCCGCCATGCTGCCCGACAAAATCCAAGGACAACGCCCAGAGGACACGCCATGGCCGCCGCACTCGACAGGACTTACGACGGGATCATCATCGGTGCCGGCCATCACGGCCTGATCCTCGGTACCTATCTCGCTCGTGCGGGCCTGAAGATCCTGCTGGTGGAACGCCGGCTGCGCTACGGCGGCGGCCTCTCCACCGAGGAAGTGACGCTGCCGGGCTTCTATCACAACCTGCATTCGATCAATCACTTCCACATCACCGAGGCACCGTGGTTCAAGGACCTCGGCGTCGGCGAGCGCGTGAACTACATCACGCCGCGCTACGAACTGGCGCAGGCCCATGCCGACGGCACGGCGCTGGTGCTCGGCCGCGATCTTGACGAATCCGTTGCCAATCTTGCGCGGTTTTCCAAGCGCGACGCCCAGACATTCCGCGACTGGAATGCGCGCGCTGAGACCATCACCCGCGAGATTTTCATGCCGGAGCGGTTTTCCGAGCCGCTGCCGCAGGCGGAGCGCGAGGCGCTGCTGTCGCAGACGGCGCTCGGCCGCGAGTTCCTCGACGTCTCGCGCCGCGAACCGCTGGAAGTGGTGCGCGACCTGTTCGAGAACGAGCATGTCCAGTTGCTGTTCCTGTTCAAGGTCTCGCTGTTCGGAACCTGGCTGGTCGACACCACATCAAAAACGAGCCCGATGGGTTCGGTGATCCGCGCCTTCGACCTGGAGAGCGGCTATCAGCTCTGCCAGGGCGGTTCGTTCAATCTGGCGCGTGGGCTGATGGAGTGTTTCATCGCCGCCGGCGGCACATTTCAGCCGCAGGTCGCTATCGACCGCATCGTCATCGAAGGCGGCAAGGCGACCGGCATCGCGCTCACCGACGGCGGCACCGTCCGCGCGACCCAGTTCGTCGCCTCGACCCTCGACGTGCACCAGACCTTCGAGAAGCTCGTCGGCCGCGCGCAATTGCCGCAGCCGTTCCTCGCCAAGGTCGATAAGTTCCAATACACGAAGTGGAGCCTGTTCGGCCTGCATCTGGCGCTCAACGAAAGTCCGCGCTTCGCCGCCGAAAAATTCGATCCGAACATCAACCGTGCCCAGAAATGGAGCATCGGCGCAGAGACCATGGACGACCTGTTCTCGGCGCACGAGGACACCAAGGCCGGCCGCGTGCCGAAGGTGATCCAGTTCGGCGCAGGGCCGCTCAGCCTGCTCGACCCGACGCAGGCGCCGCCCGGCAAGGCGACGACCTACGCCTGGCATGTGATGCCGCTCAATCCCGACATCGGCGGGCAGGATTACGAGAGCTTCAAGGAGGAATTCTCCGACAAGATCATCGAGACCTGGGCCAAGGTCTGCCCGAACATGACCGACAAGAACGTGCTGGCGCGCTACGTCTACACCGGGCGCGAATACACGCAGGAGATGATCAATATGCGCGAGGGCGACATCTTCATGGGCGCCTTCAACGCCGATCAGGTGATGTACAACCACTTCGGCTACAAGACGCCGATTCCGAACCTCTATTGTGCCGGATCGTCGGGCCATCCGGGCGGCGCGATCTCCGGCGGCGCGGGCTACATCACCGCCGGCATCATCGCCAAGGAGTTGGGTGTACCGCTGTGGTGGACGCCGTGGAACGCGCGCGAGGCGCTCGACGCCCACATCAAAAACAACAAAGGTGCGGCATGACCGATTTCGGATCGCTCGCGGGCCATGTCATCGTCATCACCGGCGCCGGCCAGGGCATCGGCCGCGCCTTCGCCAAGGCGTTCGCGCAGGCCGGCGCCACCGCCGTGATCGCCGAGCTTAACCCGCGCAAGGCCACCGATGTCGCGGAAGAGATCATGGCCGCCGGCGGCAAGGCGCTGGCGATCGAGACCGACGTGAGCGATGAAGCCTCGATTAACCTGATGGCACGCGTGGTCGAAGACCAGTGCGGGCGGATCGACACACTGATCAACAATGCCGGCATCTTCTCGACCCTGGAGATGCGGCCGTTCGACCAGATCCCACTCGACGAATGGGAGCGCGTGTTGCGCGTCAACGTCACCGGCCCGTTCCTGTGCGCCCGCGCGCTTCTGCCGGCGATGCGCCGGCAGAAGCGCGGCCGCATCATCAACATCGCCTCCGGCGCGGTATTGCTCGGCCGGCCGAACTATCTGCATTACATTGCCTCGAAAGCAGCACTCGCCGGCATGAGCCGGTCGATGGCACGCGAACTCGGCGGCGACGGCATCACCGTCAATAGCATCCTGCCGGGCGCGACCTTCACCGAGATCGAGCGCAAGACCGTGACGCCGGAGCAGAAGCAGCGCATCGTCGCGATGCAGTGCATCCCGCGCCCGGAAACCCCGGACGATCTGGTCGGGACAGCCCTGTTCCTCGCCTCCGACAATGCGGCCTTCATCACCGGTCAGTCGATCAATCTCGACGGCGGCGCGACGCATCTTTAAAGATGCGCCATCGAAGCGCGGGAGGCGGGTGATGGATGAAGTGCTGGTCGAGACGCGGCCGGGCTATCGCGTGCTGACGCTGAACCGGCCGGACCGGCTCAACGCCTTCAACGAGGCGCAGCACGCGGCATTGCGGCAGGCGGTCGACGATGCCGCCGCCGATGCGAGTTGCCGGGCGCTGCTGCTGACCGGCGCCGGGCGCGCGTTCTGCACCGGACAGGATCTCAGCGACCGGCTGGCGAAGCCGGGCGAGCAGGTCGTGCTCGGCGGCACGCTGGAGCAGCACTACAATCCGCTGATCCGCAAACTCAAGGCGTTGCCGTTTCCGGTGGTCGCGGCGGTGAACGGCGTCGCCGCCGGGGCCGGTGCCAATATCGCGCTCGCCTGCGACATCGTGCTGGCAGCGCAGTCGGCGACGTTCATCCAGTCGTTCGCCAAGGTCGGCCTCATTCCGGATTCCGGCGGCACCTGGCATCTTCCCCGGCTGGTCGGTATGGCGCGCGCCCGCGGGCTCGCGCTGCTGGCCGAGCCGCTGCCGGCGCGAAAAGCCGAGGACTGGGGCCTGATCTGGAAGGCGATCGACGATGCCGCGCTGATGGACGAAGCGCACAAATTGTGCGCGCATTTCGCGAATGCGCCGACCTATGGCCTGTCGCTGATCAAGCGCGCACTGAACGCCTCCGCCGACAACACGCTCGACCAACAGCTCGATCTGGAGCGCGACAGCCAGCGCGATGCCAGCCTCGCGCCGGATTATCAGGAAGGCGTCAGCGCCTTCATGAACAAGCGCAAGCCGAATTTCACAGGCCGCGGACGCTGACACCACCGGTTACCGGAGAGTCGGGTTTACCGGCGTGCGGAACCTCGCTAAGGCACCTCTGCAAGCGGAGGAGAGCGGCATGGCGCGGGTATTGCGGATTGGACTGGCGGGTCTCGGCGGCGTCGGCCTCGACGTGGCGCGGCGGTTGATCCGGGGCGTTCCCGGTCTGGCGCTCGGCGCGGTTTCGGTGCACGACCAGGACAAGGCGCGGCGTAACCTGCCGGAGCTTGGAACGATCCCCTTCAAGGCCCCGGCGGCGCTGGCCGAGGATTGCGACGTAGTGGTGGAGATGCTGCCGCCCGTGCTGTTCCGTGACATCGCCATCAGCGCGATCGATCGCGGTCGCATCTTCATGCCACTGTCGGTCGGGCAGCTGCTGCCGAACTGGGATCTGGTGGCGCGCGCCAAGGAGAAGGATGCACGCATTCTGGTGCCGTCCGGCGCGTTGCTGGCGCTCGACGCCGTGCGCGCCGCCGCCGAAGGCGACATCCGCTCGGTGAAGATGATCACGCGCAAGCCGCCGGGCGGCCTCGAGGGCGCGCCGCATCTCGTCGACAACAAGATCTCGGTGAAAAATCTCGACAAGCCGCTGCTGGTGTTTTCCGGCAGCGCCCGCGACGGCGTGAAGGGCTTTCCGGCCAATGTGAACGTCGCCGTGGCGCTCAGTCTCGCCGGCATCGGACCTGACCGCACGCAACTCGAGATCTGGGCCGATCCCTCGCTGACGCTGAACACGCATCGCATCGAGGTGGATGCCGACACCGCGCGTTTCTCCATGGCGATCGAGAACGTGCCGTCGGACAATCCCCGCACCGGTCGGATCGTCGCGCTGTCGACGGTCGCGACGCTGCGCGGACTTGTCTCCGAACTGAAAGTCGGAACGTAAGACAATACCGCGGCGCGTGCCGTATCGCGCAAAAACCCTTTCTTGACACCCCGGAAGCACGCCCCTAGCCTATCGTTTGCGTACAAACAAACTCAAGTCCGCGATCAGGTGGAGATCATGATCAACATCAGGACTCGTTTGCTTCGTTATGCCGCCCCGCTGCTCATCGCTTGCGCAGCATTCCAGACACCTGCCCACACCGAGGAAATCGCCGTCACGCAATGGGGCCAGAGCCTCTATGGCGCGCCGTTCGCGGTCGGAATGGAAAAGGGCCTGTTCAAGAAGGCCGGCATCGATATCACCGGCATCATCGGCTCCGCCGGCGGCGGTACCACGGTGCGCAATATTCTCGCCAATACGACGCCCTATGGCGAAGTGGCCTTGCCGGCGGCGCTGGCCGCTGTGCGGCAAGGGCTTGATCTTGTCATCGTCAATGTCGGCACGCGCACCGTTGCGGAATCGACACTGGTGACGATGCCGAATTCCGACGTGAAGACCATCGCCGACGTGGTCGACAAGAAAGTAGCGATCACCTCGCCGAAGTCGTCGTCGGAAATGATCTTCCTGATGGAGCTCAAGGCCAAAGGCATCGACGCCGGCAAGGTGACGCGCGTCGCCGCCGGCGGTTATCCGCCGGCGCTGACGATGCTCGAACAGGGCGCGGTGTCAGCCGCTGCGTTGATCGAACCGCTGTCGATTATCCGCAAGGATCGCTATCGCACCGTCGCCGCGGCGAAAGATATCCTGCCGCCGATGACAACCTCGGTCGGCATCACCACGCGCGATTTCGCCCGCAGCAACGGCGACAAGCTGCGCGCCATCATCGCCGGCCGCCGCGCCGCGGTCGAGGCGATCTACGCCAACCCTGACGAGACCGCCGCGATCCTGCACAAGATGTGGAACTTCGATCCGGCCATCTCCAAGGAAGCGGTCCACAACATGATCGCCCCGAAGATGTGGAGTCTCGGCGACTTCAACCGCGCCGAGCTCGACCGCACGGCGGAAGGCTTGAAGCTGATCGGCGAACTGAAAGAGGACGTCGACTGGAACAAGGTGGTCGATCAGTCGTTCCTGCCCAAGGATCTGCAAGGCAAGCTGTGACGGCCGCCTCTGACGGCGCCGCATCCGGCGTAGAAATCGCCCCGCGCGACGTCCACGCGCAACTGCGCGGCGTGACGCGGGTGTTCCCGCTGGCGTCGGGCGCGGGCCTGCATGCGCTCGGACCCATCGACCTCGATCTCTATCACGGCGAATTCTTCGCCGTGGTCGGACCTTCCGGTTGCGGCAAGTCCACCCTGCTCGACGTGCTCGCCGGCCTGTCGCCACCGACCGACGGGACGGCCACCTTCGAAGACAAGCCGATCGACGGCGTGCCGGACGGCGTCGGCGTCGTGTTTCAGGAAGACGCCTCGTTTCCCTGGCTGACGGTTCGCGACAACGTCGCGTTCGGTCTGCGCCGCGCCGGCGTCGACGAGGCCGAGATCAAAAAGCGCGTCGATTATGCGATCGGCTTCATGGGGCTGCGCGATTTCGAGCGCGCCTATCCGGCGCAACTCTCCGGCGGCATGCGCCAGCGCGTCTGCATCGCCCGCACGCTGGTGCTGCAACCGCGTCTGATCTTGCTCGACGAGCCGTTCGGCGCGCTCGACCAGCAGACACGGCTGTTGATGGGCGACGAACTGCTGCGGCTGTGGCGTGAAACCGGCGCGACCGTGCTGCTGATTACCCACGCGCTCGATGAGGCCGCGATGCTGTCGGATCGTGTCGGCGTGATGTCGGCGAGACCGGGCCGCTTCATCGATATCGTCGAAACACATTGGCCGCGCGACCGCGACAGCCGCATCGTCTCCGATCCCGGCTTCGGCGCGGTGACAGCAAGGCTGTGGGAGAAGTTGCGCGTCGAATCGCTCAAGCTGATGGGCACGCGGCCATGAAACGCGGCGGCCTGACCCGCGAAGGCTGGATTCGCCTCGCGGTCGTGGTCGCCTTTGTTCTGGCCTTCGAGTTGCTGTGCCGCCTCGGCGTATTGCCGCGCACCGTCGTGCTGCCGCCGTCCGAGATGGCGACCAGCCTGTGGCATCTGCTCGAAACCGGCGAGTTCACCGCCGATATCGTCTCGACCTTGCAGGATGTGGCGATCGCCTCGGCGCTGTCGATCGCGCTGGGTTTTGCACTCGGCATCGCCATCCACGCGCTTCCGCGATTGCGCGCGACGCTGGAGCCCTTGCTTGCAAGCTATTACGCGATCCCGACCTTCATGTTCTATCCGGTGTTCATCGTCGTGTTCGGCGTGAGCGATCGCGCGATCATCGCCATCGCCGTGCTGCTGTCGATCGTCGCCATGATCGCCTCGACCCTGACCGGGCTCGACCGCATCCCGCGCGTGCTGCGCAAGACCGCGGCGATCTACCGGATGGGGCTTGCGCGCCGCGCACTGCTGATCGATCTGCCGGCCGCAGCACCGCATCTGTTCACCGGCATCAAGCTCGCCTTCGCCTATGCCTTCATCGGCGTGATCGCCTCCGAATTCATCCTGTCGGGCCAGGGCATCGGCTACCAGATCGCCTACGCCTACAACAATTTCGAGAACCGCAAGATGTACGGGCTGATGCTGCTCGTCATCATTGTCGCGACCGTCGCCAATGCGGTGCTCGACACCATCGACCGCCGGCTGCAGAGCCGGCTGCGACGGTGAGGCGCCGATGAGACGGCTTGTCGACTTCATCCTGCTTCTCGTCGGCATCGTTGCCGCCTGGCAAATCCTGCACTGGATCGCCGGCGACATCGCGCTGACTTCGCCGCTCGACACCGTCGAGCATCTCGGCAAGCTGCTCGGCACCGAGCGGTTCTGGCTCAATGTCGCGGAAACCGCCCGCGCGTTCGTCGCCGCCGCGCTGATCTCGCTGATCGGCGGCGTCGCACTCGGCGTCGTGCTCGGCCTGAGCCGTACCTCGGCAATCGTCTCCGAGCCGATCCTGATCGCGCTCTATTCGCTGCCGAAGGTGACGCTCTACCCGCTGGTGCTGCTGTGCTTCGGCCTCGGCATCTCCGCCAAGATTGCGTTCGGGGCCATGCACGGCCTGATCCCGGTGACGATCTTCACCATGAAGGCGATCCTGCAGATCAAGCCGGTGTACTGGCGTACCGCCGAGACCATGCGGCTGACCCCCGGCCAGATGGCATGGCATGTCGCGCTGCCCGCTGTGATCCCTGAAGTGCTCGCCGGCGCGCGGCTCGGCTTCTCGCTGACCCTGCTCGGCGTGCTGATCGGCGAAATGTTCGCCTCCCAGCGCGGGCTCGGCTTCATGATCACCAGCGCCATGGGGCTGGGCGACATCGCCACCATCATGGCCGTGGCCCTGTTCCTGTCGGTTTTCGCCGTCTCCGCCAATGCGCTGTTGCTGCTGCTGGACCGGACGGCGGCGCGTTAGGCTCTTTCGGCCGCTTTTGTATGCACACAAACGATCTTGCCTTGGCGGCCGGGCGGGCTATCATCGGCGGATCGGCTGATCGCCTGTTGTAGCGAGTATCCGCATGCTGGACCTCTACTCCGTCAATCGCCTGATCGACCTCTGGCTCGAGGAGGATATCGGCCACGGCGACCTCACCGCGCTGTCGATGATCGAAGCAGACGCGAAGGCTACCTTCCATATGAATGCGCGACAGGATTTGTCGCTGGCCGGCATCGACGTCGCCGCCGCTTGCTTCAAACGTTACGACCCGGCCGTGAAGGTCGAGGTTAAGACCCAGGACGGCACGCGCTGCAAGCCGAAGACGACGCTGCTGGCCGTGTCCGGCGGGGCGCGCAGCCTCCTCACCGTCGAGCGCACCGCACTCAATATCGTCCAGCACCTCTCCGGCATCGCCACCGAGACCGCGCGCTGGATGGACGCCATCAAGGGCACAAAGGCGAAGCTGATCGACACCCGCAAGACCACGCCCGGCCTGCGCATGCTGGAGAAACATGCGGTGACCTGCGGCGGCGGCGCCAATCATCGCCTCGGCCTCGACGGCGGCGTGATGATCAAGGATAACCACATCGCGGTCGCCGGCAGTATCGCCAAGGCGGTGGAGCGCGCCCGTGCGCGCGTGCCGGGTCTGATCAAGATCGAGGTCGAATGCGACCGGCTTGAACAGGTTCGCGATGCGATCGCGGCGAAAGCCGATATCATCATGCTCGACAACATGCCGCTCGACGAGATGCGCGAATCGGTGAAGCTCGTCGCCGGCCGCATTCCGCTGGAAGCGTCGGGCGGCGTGCGCTTCGACACCGTGCGGCCGATCGCCGAGACCGGCGTCGATTATGTTTCGACCAGCAAGACCATCCAGGCGGCGCCCGCCGTCGATATCGGGCTCGACGACGCCTGACGAGGTAATACCATGAAGCCAGCGCCCTTTGTTCGTCACACGCCGCGAACCCTGGATGAGGCGTTGGCGATTCTGGCCGAAGTCGCACCGCAGGACGGCCGCGTTCTGGCCGGCGGGCAGAGCCTCGTGCCGATCATGGCGTTCCGCATGGCGCGGCCGGCACATCTCGTCGACATCAACGAGGTCGCCGGCCTCGATAAACTCATTGTCGAGAACGGCATGCTGATCGTCGGCGCGCGCGTACGCCACGGCGCATTCCACAAGCCGGTCGAACCGGGGCCGCTCGGCGCACTGCTGGCATCGGTCGTGCACAATATCGCGCATTATCCGATCCGCATGCGCGGGACCATGTGCGGCAGCCTCGCGCATGCCGACCCGTCCTCGGAATGGTGTCTGACCGCCGCGACGCTCGACGCCGAGCTGGTGGCGCGACGCAAGGGCGGCGAGCGCATCATCCCCGCGCGCGACTTCTTCGAGGGTCTGATGTCGACCGCGCTCAAGGAAGACGAATTGCTGGCGGAGGCGCGCTACATGCTGCTGCCGGCCGGGACCAAGTTCGGCTTCAACGAATTCAGCCGCCGCGCCGGCGACTTCGCCATGTCGGCGGCGCTCGCCACCTATCGCATCGTTGACGGCCGCATCGCCGACGCGCGCGTGGGAGTCGGCGGCGCGGAAGCGAGCCCGCGCCGCATTCCCGAAGCAGAAGCGGCGCTCAACGGCCAGATGCCCGGCGATGCCGCGTTCCGCGCGGCGGCGGAAGCCGCCAGCGCCGCGATCGATCCGCTCGAAGATATCCAGACCACCGGCGAATATCGCCGCGATCTGGTCCGCGCCGTGGTGCGGCGCGCGCTGGAAGCCTCGGTCAAATGAGCGCTGCCACCAAAGGATCGGGCACAACCTGGGTCGGCCGCGCCATCCGGCGGCTGGAAGACCCGGCGCTGGTGACCGGCCGCGGGCGCTTCACCGCCGATCTGCCGGCCGCGCACTGGGTGCGCTTCGTGCGCAGCCCGGTCGCCGCAGGCACAATCAAGAAGATCAAGCCGCCGGACGGCGCCTTCGTCGTCACCGCGGCGGAGCTTGCCGGCGTGAAGCCGATCAAGCCGATGCTGTACAAGTTCAACTACCGGCCGATCGGCCAGCCGATCCTCGCCGACGGCGTCGTGCGCTTCACCGGCGAGTGTATCGCCGCCGCGATCGCCGCGAGCGAGGAAGAAGCCGAGGACATCGCCGATGCGGTCGAGGTCGAGATCGACGAGACGGCGCCGCTGATCGATGCACGCGACGCGGCGTCAAGCGCGGCGCTGCATCCGGAGGCGCCGGACAATGTGATCGTCAACGCGCAGGTGAAGACGCCGGAGTTCGACACCGCCTGGCGCAACGCACACAGGATCGTTCGCCTCGAAGCGCGCTCACGCCGCCAGAACGCGACGCCGATGGAGCCGCGCGCCGCGCACGCGGCTTACGATCCGGCGACCGGGCGTATCACGCTGACCTGCACCACGCAGATGCCGCATCTCACGCGCACCGCCATTGCCGATCTGCTCGACATGCCGGAATCCGACCTGCGGGTGATCGCGCCCGATGTCGGCGGCGGCTTCGGCCAGAAGATGTCGCTGCCGCCGGAATATGTGCTGATCGCGTGGCTGGCGCGCGAACACCGCAGCTCTTTTGCCTGGACCGAGGATCGCCGCGAGAACCTGATCGCCAGCTACCACAGCCGCGATCAATATATCGCGCTCGACGGGGCGTTCGATGCCGACGGCAAGCTGATCGCGCTGTCGGCCGACGTGCTCGCCAATATCGGCGCCTATTCCTGCTTCCCCACCACCTGCGGCGTCGAACCCTTGATGGCGATGGCGGAAATCCCCGGTCCCTACGACGTGCGGCACTATGCGTGCACCGCGCGCGGCGTCGCCACCAACACCTGCCCAATGGCGCCCTATCGTGGCGTGTCGCGTCCGGTGATCACCTTTGCGCTGGAACGGCTGATGGACAAGGCCGCGGTCGAGCTGGGCATCAATCCGATCGATATCCGCCGCCGCAACCTGATCGATCAGTTTCCCTACACATCGGCCATGGGGCTTGTGTTCGACGAGGCGACCTACAAGGAAACGTTGGAGCTTGCCGTCAAGCATGTGGACGTGCCGGCGTTCCGCGCGCGCCAGCAGGCGCTGCGCAAGCAAGGCCGCTATCTCGGCCTCGGCTTCTGCACCTTCTCGGAACGCACCGGCTACGGCAGCCCCGCGTTCGCAGCGCGCGGCATGGCGATCACGCCCGGCTGGGAAATGGTCGAGCTGACCATGGACCCATCCGGCTTCGTCGAATTGCGGATCGGCACCTCGCCGCACGGTCAGGGCCTGCGCACTACTTTGGCGCAGATCGTCGCCGACCAGCTCGGCATCGAGCCGCAGCGGATCAAGGTGATCCACGGCGACACCGATCGCTCGCCTTACGGTTGGGGCACCTTTGCCAGCCGCTCGCTGGTGATTTCCGGCGGCGCAACCTTGATCGCCGCGCAGAAGCTGCGCGCCAAGATCATCAAGCTCGCGACGCATATGCTGGAGGCCGCACCCGAGGATATCGTACTGGGCGACAGCGCCGCCACCGTTGCCGGCACCGACCGCAGCATCGCCATCGCCGCGCTCGCGCGTGACGCCTATCACCAGACGCACCGCTTCAAGGGTGAGATCGAACCCGGTATGACCGAGGCCGGCCACTACGATCCGCCGGGCACCTTTTCCAATGCGTGCCATGTGGCGATGGTCGAGGTCGATATCGAAACCGGACAGGTCAAGGTCGAGAAATTCATCGCCGCCGAGGACTGCGGCCGCATCATCAATCCGATGATCGCCGACGGTCAGGTGCATGGCGGCATCGCCCAGGGCATCGGCAACGCCATCCTCGAGGAAATCCTCTACGACGAGAACGGCACGATCCTGTCGTCCACCCTCGCCGACTTCCTGCCGCCGACCGCGCATGAAATCCCGCCGATCGAGCTGCATCACCTTGAAACCCACACCACCGCGACCAATCTTCAGGCCAAGGGCCTCGGCGAAGGCGGCGCCATCGGCTCGCCTGCCGCGGTGATGAACGCCATCAACGATGCACTGTCGCCGTTCGGCGTCGCCATCGACGAAATGCCGGCGACGCCGCAGCGCATCCGCGCCGCGCTGCGCGCGCGCCAACAGACGGAGACCGCCGCATGAGCGAGAAAACCCCGATCACGCTCAAGATCAACGGCCGCGACCACAAGATCGCCGTGGAGCCGCGCCGCACGCTGGCCGACGCGATCCGCGAGGATTGCGGCCAGACCGGCACCCATATCGGCTGCGAGCACGGCGTGTGCGGCGCCTGCACCGTGATCGTCAACGGCGAGCCGGTGCGCTCCTGCCTGATGTTCGCCGCGCAAGCCGACGGCAAGGCGATCCGCACCGTCGAAGGGCTTGCCAAAGGCAACGAGCTGCACCCGATGCAGCGCGCCTTCATGGATCACCATGGGCTGCAATGCGGCTTCTGCACGCCGGGCTTCCTGATGCTCGCGGTCGGCGTGCTGGAGCGCGAGCCGCAGATCAGTGACGACGATCTGCTTGACGTGCTGTCGTCCAATCTGTGTCGCTGCACCGGTTACCAGAACATCATCAAGGCGGTGCGCGCCGCAGCCGCCGAGATGCGCGGCGCAAGCTGATGGCCAGCCGCATCATCGGCCAATCGCGCAAGCGGCTCGAAGACCCGCCGCTGCTGACGGGTCAGGGCCGCTTTGCCTCGGATATCTCGTTTCCCGATCAGCTTGCGATGCGCGTGGTCCGCTCGGGCTACGCCCACGGGCGGATCGTCTCGGTGGACACCAGCGAGGCGTGCGCGCTGCCGGGCGTATTCGCGGTGTGGACTGCCGACGACGTCGCCGACCTGCCGCCCATTGACGTGCGGCTCACCAATATCAAGGGGCTCGCGCCCTACCGGCAATATGTGCTGGCGCGTGACAAGGTGCGCTATGTCGGTGAGCCGGTCGCGGTGGTGTTCGCCAGTGATGCCTACACTGCCGAGGACGCTGCCGATCTCGTTGTGATCGACATCGAGGAATTGCCGGCGGTGCTCGACGCCGCAGGCGAAACCGGCGACTTCGCCCCCGGCCTGCCGACCGAAGTCATTGTCATCGAGAAGGGCTACGGCGATGCCGACGCGGCGTTCAAGACCGCGCAGCATGTCGTCTCGCTCACCCTGAGCGTCGGCCGGCATTCCGGCGTGCCGCTGGAAACGCGCGGCGCCATCGCCCGCTACGATGCCAAGCATGACATGCTGGAGATGTACGGCGCCGCCAAGGTGCCGCACTGGAATCGCGACCAGATCGCCATCATGCTCGGGCGCGAGCGCAAATCAATCAATCTCTACGAAGGCCACACCGGTGGCGGTTTCGGCGTGCGTGGCGAGCTTTATCCGGAAGACGTGATCGCCTGCTATGCCGCGCTGAAGCTGGGCCGGCCGGTGAAATGGATCGAGGACCGGCGCGAGAATCTCGTCGCCTGCAATCATTCGCGCGAGCAGACACACCGCATCCGCGCCGCCATCGACGCCGAGGGACATATCCTCGCGGTCGAGGACGAGTTCTTCCACGATCAGGGCGCCTATGTGCGCACCCACGGCGCCACCGTCGCCGATCTCGCCGCGGCGATGCTGCCGGGACCGTATCGCATTCCGGCCTATCGTGCGGTCGGGCATATCCGGCTGACCAATAAGACACCAGGCGGCACCTATCGCGCGCCGGGCCGTTACGAAAGCACCTTCGCGCGCGAGCGGCTGCTCGACGCCATCGCCGCCAAGGCCGGCATCAGCCCGGTCGAAGCGCGCCGCCGCAATCTGCTGCAGAAAGCCGATATGCCTTACGACCTGCGGGTCGATACGCTCGGCACCAAGGTGGTCTACGATTCCGGCGACTATGGCGGCTTGGTGCGCAAGGCGATTGACGCCACCGGCTGGCAAACGCTGCGCGACGCCGTTGCCACGCGCCGCAAGGCCGGCGAAACGGTCGGCGTCGGCCTCGCCATGTTCGTCGAGAAAAGCGGCCTTGGTCCCTATGACGACGTGCGGATCGAACTCTCGCCCTCCGGCGCTATCGAGGTGATTACCGGTGCCGCCTCGATCGGCCAGGGCGTCGAGACGGTGATCGCACAAATCTGCGCGGAGACGCTCGGCGCCGCGTTCGACACGATCCGCGTCACCCACGGCCAGACCGATCGCATCGAGCGCGGCCTCGGCGCCTTCGCCTCCCGCGTCACGGTGATGACCGGCGAAGCAACCCGGCGCGCGGCCGAGGCGCTGCGCGCGCGGCTGCTCGCCATCGCTGCGCCGCTGATGCAGACTGACGCGACGCAACTCACCGTCAGCGACGGCTGGATCGCGCGCACGGACGGCAGCGGGCCGTCGATGGCCATCGCCGATGTCGCGCGCAGCATCGACGCCACACACGGTGCGTCAAGCGAAGCCTCGTTCGAATCGAGCCACATGGTCTATCCCTACGGCGTCCATGTCGCGCTGGTGCAGGTCGACCGCGAGACCGGCGGCGTCACCGTCGAACGCTATCTGGTCGCCTATGACATCGGCCGTGCCGTCAATCCGATGCTGGTCGAGGGGCAGATCACCGGCGGCATCGCGCAGGGGATCGGTGGCGCGCTGCTCGAGGAATTTCTTTACGACGAGCGCGGCGAGCCGCTGTCGGTGACCTTCGCCGATTATCTGATGCCGACAGCACACGAAATCCCGCCGATGGATATCGTGATCTCCGAGGATGCACCGAGCCCGCTCAATCCGCTCGGCCTGAAAGGCTCGGGTGAAGCCGGCGTCAACGCCGCCGGCGCGGCCATTGCCGCCGCCATCGATGACGCGCTCGGCATGCCGGGGCTGATCACGCGATTGCCGGTGACGCCGCAGCGGCTCAAGGCTGCGCTGGCCGCGCGCTAACTCAGTTTCCGCAACAGCGTGATCACCTGCCGCTGCTCCTGCGGCGTCAGTGGCGCGACCGTCTTTGCGGTGATCTCCGCCGCCACCTTGATCGCCGCCTCGGTGGCCTTGCGGCCCTTGTCAGTGAGCGTGACGGCACGACGGCGGCGGTCGTTGGGATCGTCGCAGATCGCCACCAGCCCCCGCACGCGCAACCGATCGACCACGCCCTTGATGGTCGAGGCATCGAGATAAATGAGCCGGCCCAGGTGGTTCTGCGAGCAGGCACCGACCTCGAGCAGCTTCGCCAGTGCCGCGAATTGCGTCTGCGTCAACCGGCCGGGAATGCCGGCCATGAACAGCGCAGTGTGTCGCTGCATCGCCAGCCGCAGGCGAAAGCCGATCTGGTCGTCGAGCAGATAGGCGGACGCTGCATCCGCCTCAGGCAGCAGTTTCAGCCGGGGACGCCGGGGCATTGAACAACCTATGGATCAACCTATGGACAGGTTCGGCTCGGTCGGTCGCGGCACGAGAGGACAACAGCCACAATTCAAACCGTCAGATAGTTGCGCTGGATTTCGACATTGCCGGCAAGCTCTTTCATCGTGCCGTTCCAGCGGATCTGGCCCTTTTCCAGCAAATAGACGCGATCCGACACCAGTTCGGCGAAGTGCATGTTCTGTTCGGACAGGAGGATGGATAACCCTTCCTTCTTCAATTCGACGATGGTGTTGGCCATCTGCTCGACGATCAGCGGCGCCACGCCTTCCGACGGTTCGTCCAGCAGCACCAACAGCGGATTGCCCATCAGCGTGCGCGCGACGGTGAGCATCTGTTGCTCGCCGCCGCTCATGCCGCCGCCCGGACGGTCCGGCATCTCGCCGAGATTGGGAAACAGCGTGAACAGGCGCTGCGGCGTCCACACCGGCGCGGCGGTGCCGTCCGCGAACCGCCGCGGCGGCTGCCGGCCGATATCGAGATTTTCCATCACCGTCAGATCGACGAAGATGCGGCGATCCTCCGGCGTGAAACCAAGCCCGCGTCGCGCGATCTCGTAGGGCCGCATCCGGGAAATATCCACGCCGTCGAAGGTCGTGCGGCCGCGCCGCGCCATCAACCCCATGATCGCCTTCATGGTCGTCGATTTGCCGGCGCCGTTGCGGCCCATCAGGGCGACAACCTCACCGCGCCCGATCTCGAACGACAGATCGAACAGGATTTGCGCTGCGCCATACGAAGCGTTGAGGTTTTCGACATTGAGGAGCGGCGCTGTCATGGCTGCGGCTCCAAAGGCTTCGGCTCGACACGCGCGAAGGTCTTGCCGGTGCCGAAATAGACCTCCTGCACCTTGGGATGCTCGCGGATCGTGCGCGCATCGCCGTCGGCGATCAGCCGGCCTCGCGCCAGCACGATGATGCGATCAGCATGGGCGAACACCACATCCATGGAGTGCTCGGTGAACAGCACCGAAATCCCCTTCTCGACCACCAGCCGCTTCACCAGCGCGATCAGCGCGTTGCGCTCGCGCGGGGCCATGCCCGCGGTCGGTTCGTCCATCAGCAGCAGACGCGGATCGTTGGCGAGCGCCATGGCCAGTTCGACACGTTTGACATCGCCGTAAGCGAGTTCGCGGCTGGCGCGGTCGGCGGCATCCTTCATGCCGACCTGTTCCAGCAGCTCGAGCGCACGGGCGCGATACCGCGACGCCGCAGGCTTCCACAGCCGATACGTCTCGCCGGCATGCGAGATCAGCGCCATCTGTACGTTCTCGACAACGGTCATCGAGCCGAAGGTCGCCGCAACCTGAAAGGTTCGGCCGACGCCAAGCCGCCAGATTTCGCGCGGCGCGAGCCCGGCCAGATTGGCGCGCTCGAACCAGATCTCGCCAGAATCCGGCCGAAGCTGACCGTTGATCATGTTGAAGCAGGTCGACTTGCCGGCGCCGTTCGGACCGATCATCGCCAGAAATTCGCCGCGCGCGACCTCGAAGCTCACGTCGTTGACGGCACGGACACCGCCGAACGCCTTGGCCAGTGAGCGGATCGACAGATCGGTCACGATGCTGTCCTCCACCGCCGCAGCAGATTGATGACGCCACCGACGATGCCGGCCGGGAACGCCATCACCAGCAACAGGATGATGAGGCCGAGCAGCGCGCGCCAATATTCGGTCTGGCGCATGATCGTATCCTGCAGCACCGCGAACACCGAGGCACCGACGATCGGCCCGGTGAGCGTCTGGATGCCGCCGAGCAGCACCATCACCAGCCCGTCGATGGAACGGCCGACGCCGATTGTCTCCGGCGAGATCGAGCCCTTGGCGAACGCAAACAACCCGCCGGCGACGCCGCAGACAAGACCGGCGATAGCAAAGCCGAGCCAGTGCACACGTTTCACATCGATGCCGATCGCCTCGGCGCGCAGCGGCGAGTCGCGTCCGGCGCGCATCGCATAACCGAACGGGGCAAAGAGAATACGGCGCAAGGCGAGCACGCCGATCACCGTGAGCAGCAGCACCAGGATGAAATAGACGCTGCTGTTGCTGAACGGCGCCGGCGGCCAGACGCCGATCACGCCGTTCGATCCGCCGGTGAGGTCTTCCCACTGGAACACGGCGGCCCAGACAATCTGCGCGAAGGCCAGCGTCAGCATCGCCAGATAGACACCGGACAGCCGTACCGCGAACCAGCCGAACAGCAGTGCACCGAGGAGCGCCGTGATCGGCGCTGCCAGCAGCGCCAATCCCATGGGCGCGGCGAGCCATTTCACCAGCAGCGCCGCACCATAGGCACCAAGACCGAAATAAGCGGCATGGCCGAACGAGTGCATGCCGCCCGGCCCCATGATGAAATGCAGGCTCGCCGCGAACAGCACCGCGATCATCACGTCGATGCCGAGGATCAGTACGTAAGGCGAGCTTTGCGCCATCAACGGCATCGCCATCAGCGCGCCCAACACGACCACGCCGAGGAATTTCAGCGCCGGCGTCGCCGGGCGCATCGGGTCTTCCGGGTCGGCGACGCCACGCACCGCCCCCTGCGGACGGCCGAGCAGTCCGTAAGGCCGCGCGATCAACACCGCCGCCATCACCAGAAATTCCGCGACCAGCGTGAACTTTGAAAAATTGAGCGACATGCCGAACATCGACACCGTGCCGATGGCGATGCACAGCGCCTTGACCTCGGCGATGATCACGGCGGCGAGATACGCGCCGGTGATCGAGCCCATGCCGCCGACCACGACGACGACGAAGGCGTCGCCGATCACGGTGAGGTCCATCGCCAGGTTGGCCGGCTCGCGCGCCACCTGCAGCGCGCCACCGAGCCCGGCGAGGAACGAGCCGAGCGCGAACACAGCGGTGAACAGCATCGCCTGGTTGACACCGAGCGCGCCGACCATCTCGCGGTCCTGCGTCGCCGCACGCACCAGCCGGCCGAAGCGCGTGCGCGCCAGTCCCAGATGCAGAATCCACAGCACGACCGGCGCGATGACGATCAGGAACAGATCGTAGGTCGGCAGCCGCCGGCCGAAAATCTCAATGGCGTCGCGCATGCCGGGAGCACGCGGGCCGAGCAGGTCTTCCGGTCCCCACAGCCACAGGGTCGCGTCGTTGATGATCAGGATCAGCGCGAACGTGGCGAGCAGCTGGAACAGTTCGGGCGCGCGGTAGATACGCCGCAACAACACGAATTCGATGGCCGCGCCGAGCAGACCAACGAGGCACGCGGTGATGACAATGCCGCCCCAGAAGCCGAAGCCGCCGCCGATCTTCGTCGCCAGCGAATAGGCGACATAGGTCCCGAGCATATAGAGGGACCCGTGGGCGATATTGACGATGCGGGTGACGCCAAAAATCAGCGACAGGCCGGCCGCCACGAAGAACAGGCCGGATGCCGATGACAGGCCGTTGAGCGCCTGAAAAATGAATCCGCTGACATTCATGTGAGGCGGTGTCTCTCCCCGACTGCCGGGGAGAGACGATGCGTCACGTCAGCGATCAGTTCGCGCCCGCCGGGCGCAGCTTCTTCACTTCATCGTCGGGCGGCAGCACATCCGCGCCGTCGACATATTTGAAGTCGGTCATGGTGCCCTTGCCGTTCTCCAGCGCGATCTTGCCGACATAGGCGCCCATGGTCGCCTGATGGTCGCTGGCGCGATAGATGAACGGCCCGAACGGGCTGTCGACCTTGAGACCGGCGAACGCCGTCACCAGCTTCTCGGTGTCGGTCGAGCCGGCCTTGGCGATGCCGGCGGCGAGCGACTTCATCGTCGCGTAGCCGACGATCGAGCCGAGCCGCGGATAGTCGTTGAACTTCTTCATATAGGCGTCGCGGAACGCCTTGTGCTCCGGCGTATTGATCTTGTCCTGCGGATAGCCGGTGACGATCCAGCCGACCGGTGCCTCGTCCTTGAGCGGATCGAGATATTCCGGCTCGCCGGACAACAGGCTCACCACCGGGCGATTCTTGAACACGCCGCGGGTGTTGCCCTCGCGCACGAACTTGGCGAGATCACCGGCGAACAACACGTTGAAGATCGCGTCCGGCTTGGCGTCGTCGATCGCCTGCGCCACCGCGCCGGCGTCGATCTTGCCGAGCGGCGGTGCCTGCTCGGTGACGAATTCCACGTCAGGCTGCGCTTTCTTCATCAGCGCCTTGAAGTTCTCGGCCGCCGACTGGCCATATTCGAAGTTCGGATAGACCAGCGCCCAGCGCTTCGCTTTCAGCGCTTTCGCGGCGGGCATCAGCATCGCCACCTGCATGTAGGTCGAGGAGCGCAGGCGATAGGTGTATTTGTTGCCGTTCTGCCAGGTGATCTTGTCGGTCAGCGGCTCGGCGGCGAGGAAGAACACCTTCTTCTGGCCTGCGAAATTCGTCACCGCCAGACCGATATGCGACAGGAAGGTACCGGAAATCAGCGGCACGCCTTCGCGGGTGACGAGTTCCTCGGCGACACGCACCGCCTCGCCTGGATTGGCGCCGTCGTCACGCGAGACCACTTCGAGTTTCTTGCCGAGCACGCCACCCTTGGCGTTGATCTCCTCGATCGCCAGTTCCCAGCCCTTCTTGTAGGGATCGAGGAACGCCGGCTGCGACTTGTAACTGTTCAACTCGCCGATCTTGATGGTGTCCTGCGCGGACGCGGGACGGAACAGCGCGATCGCGGCAGCACCGGCGAGCGCAACGGTCAGCAGGTAACGCTTGTGCAGATGACGATTGTCCATTGGTTACATCCCCCGCGTGGCCTCGACGACGGCGCACGCATGCTCGTGTGAAGGTCCGAAATTCGCGTCCGGCCGGCGAATGTATGTGCGCAAAGTGTCCGACCGGTCTTCTAACCTGTCAAGTCGTCGTCCGTCGCAGCGGTGCGGCGCTCGCGCGCCACACCGGCCGCGCCGGTCACTTTTTATCGCGGAAGCGATCCATCAGCGGCTTGTCCTGGCCTCCGTCGATCTCGATCATCGTGCCGTTGGCCATGTGCATCAGCGGCGAGGCCATCATCACCACCAGATTGGCGACCTCTTCCACCTCGGCGATGCGGCCGAGCGGGATCGACGCCGGCGCCAGCTTGTCGGCTTCCTCGCGTGAAATCTTCATGTCGCGCGCCATGGCGTCCACCAGGCCAGCCCAGCGCTCGGTGCGCACCGGGCCCGGATTGACCGCGCAGAAGCTGATGTTGTGGCTGCCGTATTGTCCGGCGAGCGATTTCGTCAGGTTCTGGCCGGCGGCATTGGCCGCGCCGGGGCAGATTTCCCAATAGGACGGCTTGACGCCGTCATTGCCGATCAGATTGACGACGCGGCCGCCGTTTTGCTTGACCATGATCGGCAGCACGTAGCGCAGGCAGCGCACATAGCCCATGAATTTGAGCTGCAGCCCCTTCTCCCAGTCGTCCTCGCTGAGATGCTCGATCACGCCGCCGGCGGCCGAACCGGCATTGTTGACCATGATATCGATGCGGCCGAGCGCCTTGTGCGCCTCGGCAATGAACTTCTTGGCGTCGGCATCGCTGCGCAGATCGGCGGTGATCGGCACGATCTTGCGGCCGGTGGCCTTGGCGATTTCCTCCGCAGCCGCCTTCAGCGGCTCCATGCGCCGCGCGCAGATCGCGACATCGACGCCTTCCCGTGCAAGCGTCAGCGCGATGCCCTTGCCGATGCCTTCGCTGCCGCCGGTGACAACGGCGGTCTTGCCCTTGAGTTTGAGATCCATGGTCCGTCTCTCCTCGGTTAAGCGGGTTTGTGGGCGAGCCAGCGGCCCGCTTCGGCGTCGGCGAACAGTTCGGCCAACGCTGCGTTGAACTTGTCCGGCTCCTCGCTGGTGATGGTGTGTCCCGAACGCGGGATCACCATCAGACCGGCCGTCGGCACCGTACGACGCAGATAGATGCTGGCATCGACGCACCAGTCGTCCTCGTCGCCGACGATCACGAGAAGCGGCGGCTTGAACGCCTTGAGGTCGGCTTCCATTTCATAGAGCGTCGGCCGGCGCGCCTGCAGATTGATCATGGTCAGCGAATGGCCGATCGCCGAATGCTCGCTCAGCATCTGCACGAAATGCGCGAAGCCGCGCGGATCCTTGTTCTTGTGCGTCTGCCGCGTCGGGCCGTTGGCATAGCGCGGCGCCGTCACCGAGATCGGCTCGTTCGCGAACATCTTGCCGGTCTCGCGCGAGGCGGCACGGTTCTGCTCAACCACGGCCGGATCGGGACTTGAGCCGTAGCCGCAGCCGGCCGCGGTTACCGACAGACAGCGATCCGGATAACGGATGCCCACATGCAGCGCGGTCGCCGCGCCCATGGAATGGCCGACCACATGCGCCTTGTCGATCTTGAGCGCATCCATGACGGCGATCACGTCGTCGCGGAAGACGTCTTGCAGGTACCGTTCGGGATCGGTCGGAATGTCGGACGGCGGATAGCCGCGCTGGCTGTAAGTGACGCAGCGGTGCGACCGCGAGAACCGCTGCATCTGCGGCTCCCAGGTGCGGTAATCGGCTGCGTATTCGTGGACGAAAACGACCGGCGTGCCGGTGCCGGCCTCCTCGTAATAAAGACGAGTACTATCGCTTGCGGTGACGTGCGGCATATTCGCTTCTCACTCGCGCCGTTGAAATTCATATGCACACATATGAAATGCTAGTAGAGTAGCTTTCGGTCCGCAAGGCAAGACTTCGTCGCGAGCAAAAGCAAATCCTCTTGCGCTGCAGTAATGGCAAGGGGTTTGCATGGGGCTTCCGGTCGACGCCACCATTCGCTGCGTCCTGCTACCTTGAGGATTGCGCACACCGGGCATACCGGGGCAACGTCGTCATCGAGAAACAAGGAGGCACCGGTCCTATGATCCCCTTCATCCGTCCGCACCTCGCGCGCCGCGCGGTGATCGCCCTGCTCGCAGCCAGCGCCTTTGTTTTCAGTGGCGCCGCACCGAGTTCGGCGCAGACCAAGCCGAAGATCGTCGCCGCCAGCCTGACCTTGCCGGTGATCGCGCCGCTCGTGTGGAACATCATGAAGGTACGCGGTTTCGATGCAAAGCACGGTTTCGAGCTCGAGCTGAAACCCTATCCGTCGATTGCTGCCTATTACGCGGGCTTCGCGACCGGCGAGGTCGACGTGCAAGTCGGCGGGCCGACCGTCTATCAGAAGCTGCGGATCGAAGGCGTGCCGGCGCGTATCGTTGGCACCGCGATGACCCTCTCCGACCTCGTCATCTTCGTGAAGGATGACAAAATCAAATCGCTCGCCGACCTCAAGGGCAAGCAGCTTGCCGCCGATATGGGCAGCGGCCAGTTTCAGGTCGTCAAGATCTATGCCAACGCCAAGGGGCTCGACCTCGGCAAGGACATCACCGTCGTCAACGCCAACTTCGCGGTGGCACGCGCGCAGCTCGAAGCCGATCGCGTCGAAGCCGCCATGGTGATTGAGCCGCTCGCCAGCATTATCCAGAAGCAGAATCCTTCCTGGAAAGTCATCTTCAACGCCGCCGATGCATGGAAGGAGATCACCGGGCAAAACGGCTACGAGCTGGTGATGGGCATGCGCGAGGATTCCATCAAGCGCGTTCCCGACGCACCGAAGATGCTGCTCGCCGCGCTCAAGGACGTCGCGGCTTTCATCAAGTCCGACATCGACGCGGCCGACAAGATCGCGGTCGAGAACGTCAAACTGCCGCCCGGTATCCTCAAGGCCGCCGTCAGCAGCAACCGACTCAACATCGTTGCTGACAACGCCTGGGATGCGTCGACGCGAAAGGCGCTGCTCGACATGATGGAGCGCGCGGTGAAAGCCGGTTTTTACGCGAAGATGGCTGACGACAAGATCATCTATACGCCGTAACGCCGATGCTCTCCGACCAAGCTCACGCGAACGAGCTGACGGGGCGTTTTCCCCGTCAGGCATTCGTCTCGATCGTGATCTTCTGCGTGCTGTGGGAGATCATGTCCCGGCTCTCGCCATCGCTCGGCATCCCGCCATTCGCGATCCCGAGTTTCGTGCGAATCGGGGAAAGCCTGATGAAGATCACGCCGCTCGACGTGATCGTCACGCTGGCGCGGGTGATCGGCGCGCTGGTGCTGTCGTTCGTCGGCGGCGTCGTCATCGCCATGGGCATGTACCGCTCGCCGAGCCTGGAAAACTATCTGCACCCACTGGTCCGCATCCTGATGGCGGTGCCGGTCGTGTCGTGGATCCTGTTCGCGGTACTGTGGTTCCGCGGCGTCGAATTCCGCATCGCCTTCGTGCTGATCGCGGTGTGCGGACCGGTGTTTCTGGTCGATGCGCTCGATGCCATGCGCGGCGTATCGAAAGATCTGCGCGGCATGATGCGCTCGTTCCGACCGACGGCGTTTCAGTATTTCACCAAGCTGATGTTTCCAGCGATCCTGCCGAGCCTGATCACCAGCTGGAAGATCAATCTCAGTCTGGCGATCCGCGTCGTTACCATCGCCGAGCTGGTCGGCGCCGTCACCGGCATCGGCCATCAGCTCGCGGTGGCGCAGGAACTGTTCTCGGTCGCCGACGTGTTCGCGTGGACGCTGGTATTGGTGGTGCTTCTGTTCCTTTTGGAAGCACTGCTGGTGCGGTTCGAGGCGCGCGTGCTGCGGTGGCGCGCATGAACGCAACCATGAGCACAACCAAGAGCGAGCCGACCGCCATCGAGGTCGAGAACCTGCGCAAGGTGTTCCGGCAGGCGACCACCGGGCAATCGGTGGTCGCCATCGACCGGTTGAGCCTGCACATCGCACCGCGCGAAGTGGTCGCCATTGTCGGTCAGACCGGCTGCGGCAAATCGACCTTCTTCGACATGATGATCGGCCTCGAACAGCCGAGCGAGGGCGCGATCCGCATCAACGGCAAGACGCCTTACGCCGACTTCGATGCCTTCCGCGGCAAGATGGCGACCGTGTTCCAGCAGGACCGGTTGTTGCCGTGGCGCACCAGCTACGACAACGCCCGCCTGCCATTGGAGCTGATGGGCGTCGACGAAAAGATCCAGCGCGAGCGCGCGATGCACTGGCTCAAGCGCCTCGGCCTCGAAAACTTCGCCAATGCCTATCCGCACGAACTGTCCGGCGGCATGCGCCAGCGCGTCGCCATCGCCCGCGCCTTCGTGCTGCAGCCGGATATCCTGCTGGCCGACGAAGCGTTTGGGCATCTCGACGAGGTGACGGCGGCGGAATTGCGCAGCACCTTCCTCGCGTTGGCGCGCGAATGCGGCAGCACCGCGATCCTGATCACGCACCAGCTAGAGGAAGCGATCGCCGTCGGCGACCGCATCGTCGTGTTCGGCAAATCGGCGAAGCTGCTCGCCGATATTCACGTCGCGCAATGGAAGCCGGAGGACTACGGCCTGCTGCGCGAGGCGATCCAGGCCACCTTGCAAAGCAACAGTCCCGACGCGCGGCTGATCCGCGCGCCGTAATGTCACGAGACGGGTTCAGCGGCGCGGCGACAGGATCGCCCGCGCCGCATCACCGACCGCCTCGACGGATTCGCCCGCATCCTCGAAGCAGACGATGCGGCACGGGCAGCTTTCGAGCCCTTCATAGCGCCACGGGAACGCGCCGATCAGGCAGCGCTTGTTGAGCATCAGTTCGATGTCGCCGCCGATATTCTCGGCGTGCAGCAAGCCTTCCTGAAAACCCCAGTTGTGGAACGGGAACACGTCGGCGGAGACTTTCCGGCCCGACCGCTTGTGCGTGTAATGGAACGTGCCGAAGAACTCGCCTGGCGTTTTGCCATGCTTCTTGGTGAACTCCTCGGCGAGATCGGGCCGCATATAGCGGATCGAGGTATTCATCGCGTGGTCGCAGGAGCCGGTATCCATGCCCCACCACCTTATCTTCTTCTTGAGCATCCATTGCAGCGTGTCGAGGCTCGGGCCGGGGTGATAGCAGAAGTAGCGCACCAGATCCTGCTGCGGCTGCCCTTCATAGTGCTTGTGCCAGCCGGTGTGCAGAATCAGGATATCGCCCTCGCGGATATCCGCGCCGGCGCTTTCGATGATCTCCGGCGTGATCACCGCCCAGTCGTGCATGTGTTTGGAGATGTCGACGACGACGCCGCGATTGCACAGATAGTCGAGCGGGAGATGCGCCATGTCGCCGGTCGGATTGTCGGTCGCATGCATCGCGCCATCGAAATGCGTGCCGACATGCAGCGCCGTGTCGATCCGCTGCGCGACGATCCGGACCGTCTGCAGATTTTGCGCGTAATACATCTTGTTGCCGGCATAACCGACCCAGCCGGGCGTATGCACGTTCATCACATGGGAGAGATCGACAATCTTCATCACGGCCGTCCGGGTTTGGTTCACTGACCAGCCGAGCCTAGCACATGGATTTCGCATGGAGAGCCGCGTCCACCGCATGCGGGCGTGCGGTCAGAGCAGGCCGTGCAGCAGCAGATGCGCGCCGAGCGCCAAGAGCGCGATGAAGAACCAGATGCGGAATTGCGCCGGATCAATCCGCTTGCGCACCTCCTGCCCCGCCACCATGCCGGCCACCGCGGCAACCAACGCGGCGAGCGACGGTCCGGCGACGCCGGCCGAAAGCTGATGCTGGCCGATCAACACCGCCGCCAGTGCCACGGTCGAGACGGTGAAGGTGATCCCGAGCGCCTGCACCAGATCGTCGCGCTCGAGATCGAGCGCCTGCAGATAGGGCACCACGGGGATCACCAGCACGCCGGTCATCGCGGTGACAAGGCCGGTGGCAAGACCGACCGGTGCCGCCAACCAGATTTCCTGCCGGCGGCTGACATGAAAGCGCGGCAGCAGCAGCCCGATCAGCGCATAGAGGATCAGCATCACGCCGAGCGCCATGCTGGCGCGACCGGAATTGTCGATCGGCAGCCACCAGCCGCCAAGCAGCGTGCCGGCGACCATGGTCGCCAGCATCGCGCCGAGCCGGCGCAGCAGCAGCAACGCACGGCGGCCAAACGCCTGCCAGACATTGGTGACAAAGGACGGCACGATCAGCAGCGCCGCCGCCTGCGCCGGCATCATCACCACGCTCAGCAGCGCGATCGACACGGTCGGCAGACCAAGGCCGACCACACCTTTGACGAAACCGGCGAGGATGAAGATCGCGACGATCGGCAGCAGGGACGAATCCATGGGCGAGCTTTATCGCCCCCAGAGCGCCGCGCAATTCGCGATCCACGCAATGCCGTTTCGCTGTTGTCGAAGTCTGCGCTGGACAGGCCCCGTAAAATCAACAGCACCCTTCGCGTTGGACCGCCCTGTCAGTCCGACGGCCCGTCTCACCGAAAAGCCCGCGCCGTCCCGACCTTTAATCGCCCTCTCTTCATTTTCAGGCCCGCCCTTTTCTTTTCCTGCTCGTTTCTCCCTTTTCCCGGCCGGCATTTTCTTTTGCAGTGCAATACGGTTTTCAAAAGATGATATCTTTACTATTTTATCCGCCGCGCTAGTCTTCCCGTGTCACCTGCGGGAGCACGGCGGATGCGTGCCACTTGGGCGCCGACAAACGGGCCGACGAGCGAACGGGCGAGCCTTGACCGGATCATCCTGCCGGGCCGGGCGGCCTCGCTCTCGTCGCAGATCGTCGCCGACGTGCGCGAAGCGGTATTCAGCCGTCGCCTCGCACCGGGTGATTTCCTCGGCACCGAAAAGGATCTGTCAGCGCGGTTCGGCGTCAGCCGCATTGTTGCGCGCGACGCGTTGCGCACGCTCGAAGCGCTCGGCATCGTCGAAATCCGCATGGGCAAGGGCGGCGGCGCGCGCATTGCTCGCGGCAATCCCCGGCTGTTCGCGGAAGCGCTCGCCGTGCAACTCGACCTCACCGGCGTATCCACCGCCGAGATCATGGACGCGCAGCGTGCGGTCGAAACGCTCGCGGCTGAACTCGCCGCCGAGAACGCCACGCAGGTTGATATCGCGCGTCTGCGCCAGTTGCTCGACGACGCCCGCAGGGAAATGGACGACCTTGACCGCTTCACCCGCCTGTCGCGCGACTTCCACCTTGCTGTCGCGGAAGCCTCGCACAACCGCGTGCTGGTGGTGCAGCTCATCTCGCTCGAACACGTCTCGTGGCCGAGCCGCAATCGCACCGCGACACGCGCGCTCGCCGAGCACATCCTCGATATCCACACCCAACTCGCGGACCTGATCGAGCGCGGCGACCGCACCGCCGCCCGCGCGCTGATGGACGACCATGTGCGGATGATCCGCGACCGGCGCGTCTCCGAGCACGATTCCCCTAATGCCGCAGGTCATTCCTGCTGCTGACTGAAACGACCGCGAACAACAAACAGAGGAGAGGAAACATGAGCAAATTCATCATCGAGCCGCACTTCCGCCTCCAGGAGTGGGTTGCCCACGAGAAGGGCTATTTCACCGACGAAGGTCTGGATTACGAATTCCGCGAGTTGGTGCGCTCCAGCGACGGCAAGCACCACAACAAGGGCGACAAGGTCGGCGCGTTCCAGTCGTTCGAGAAAGGCCGCACCGCCGACGTGAGCTGCGCCTGCCACTGGACCGTCAATGTTGCCGCCTCGAACGGCCACGGCCGCATGTCGCGCGACGTTTATTCGGTGGCGCCAGCCGGCATTTTCGTGCACCCGGATTCCAAGATCAAACGGCCGGAAGACCTCGCCGGCGTGCCGATCTCGGTCGGCTATCAGTCCGGCAGCCACTACGCGACGGTGCAGGCGCTCGAGCCCTACATGCCGGCCGACCAGATCAAACTGAACTTCGCCGACGGCATGCTGTTCGCGCGCATCGACAAGCTGCTCGACGGCTCCTCACCCGCCGTCAACCTGTTCAGCGGGCCGTATTACTTCGCCGAGCAACTCGGCTATCGCAAGATCATCGACACCACCTTCATGATCGCGATGATGATCCACAACGACCCCGACCCGGAAAATCTGCGCAAGTTCTTCAAGGCGCTACGTCGCGCCCAGCGCGACCTCGACCTGCGGCCGGACCTTTATCTGCACTACTATCTCAAGGAATTCCCTGAACACTATCACGCCAAGATGGACGTCAAGCGCTGGGGTCCGGGCGAGCGGCTGGTGTTCGAGAGCTACAGCAAGGAAACCTACGAGGAATCCTTCGAATGGATCGCCTCCCACAAGATTTTCCCGGAAGGCGGGATGGGCGCCGGCCAATACGATCAGGCCACCGTCAGCGTGGGCTGAAGCCCGCGTTGCGGGACGCGCGCCGGCCGCTGCCGGCCTGACGCCCAAACCAAAGTCTGATGCGCCGCGGACCCTGGTCCGCGGCGCTTTTCTTTGCGCCGAAGCTCGGGCATTCTGCCGCCAACCAATAAAACCACGAGGGAGGACAACAGCATGACACTTCTCAGGATCGCCGCCGCCGGCCTGCTGGCCAGCACGGTTGGCATCTCTGCGGCACAGGCTCAGGGTACCGTGAAAGTCGGCTTGATCATGACCTATTCGGGTCAGTTCGCCGACGCCGCGCGCCAGATGGACGGCGGCATCAAGCTCTACATGAAGCAGCACGGCGACAAGGTCGCCGGCAAGACCATCGAGATCATCCGCAAGGACACCGGCGGCCCGGCACCCGATGTGGCAAAACGTCTCGCACAGGAACTGGTGGTCCGCGACAAGGTCGACATCATCGCCGGCTTCGTGCTGACGCCCAATGCGATGGCTGCCTCCGACGTGTCGCAGGAAGCCAAGAAATTCCTGGTGATCATGAACGCCGCGACCTCGGTGATCATGACCAAGTCGCAGTATTCGGCGCGCGTCTCGCTGACCCAGTCGCAGGTCACTGAAACCCTCGGCAAGTGGGCCGCCACCAAGGACGGAGCCAAGAAAGCCTATACGATGGTCTCGGACTACGGCCCCGGCCTCGACGCCGAAGCCGGCTTCCAGAAATCGTTCAAGGCCGCCGGCGGCGAGATCGTCGGCTCGGTGCGCATGCCGGTCGCCAATCCGGACTTCTCGGCGTTCGTGCAGCGCGCCAAGGATCTCAATCCGCAGTCGGTGTTCACCTTCATTCCGGGCGGCGCGCAGCCGGCCGCGATCGCCAAGGCGTTCGCCGAGCGCGGCATGGACCCGAAGAAGACCAAGATCTACGGCACCGGCGAGTTGACCGGCGACGACGCACTCAAGAACATGGGCGACTCCGCGCTCGGCATCATCACGGCGTGGCATTACGATCACAACCACGACTCCAAGCTGAACAAGGAGTTCGTGGCCGGCTTCCGCAAAGACAACAACAACATCAACCCGAACTTCTTCGCCGTCGGCGGTTATGACGGCATGCACCTCATCTACGAGGCGCTGAAGAAGACCAGCGGCAAGACCGACGGCGATGCGCTGATCGCCGCCGCCAAGGGCATGTCGTGGGAAAGCCCGCGCGGCAAGATCACCATTGATCCGGAAATCCGCGACATCGTGCAGACGATCTATATCCGCCGCGTCGAGAAGGTCGGCGGCGAACTCAAGAACGTCGAGTTCGACAAGGTCGAGAACGTCAAGGATCCGATCCTTGCGGCGATGAAGAAGTAAGCCTCACGCAAAGACCGGGCTGTCAGCGGCGCCGGTTCGTGCTCACCGAGCACGGACCGGTCCGCCGGCCGGCCAAACGGCGAAGAGTCACGTTTCCAGATGACATCCCGCAAGCCTCCATTCCGCGCCGATCAGGTGGGCAGCCTGCTGCGGCCGCAGCGCCTCAAGGATGCGCGCGAACAGGCGGAAGCCGGCCGGATTTCGCCGCAGGACTTGCGCGCGATCGAGGACACCGCGATCCGCGAGGCCGTTGCGCTGCAGGAAAGCGCCGGCCTGCAAGGGATCACCGACGGCGAATTCCGTCGCGCGTTCTGGCATGTCGATTTCCTGCAAGGCTTCGACGGCATCGAATGGACGCACGGCGACTATGCCGTCAGTTTCAAGGGCAAGGGCGGCGCCGTCGCCACCACGTCGTCCATGCTGGTGGTCAACGGCCCAGTGCGCCGCACGCGGCCGATCATGGTCGACCATTTCCGCTTTCTGGCGTCGGTCGCGACGCGGACGCCGAAATTCTGCGTCCCCTCGCCGACCTATCTGCACATGCGCGGCGGCCGCAGCGTGATCGACAAGGCGGCGTATCCGGAGATCGCGACGTTCTGGGACGACATCGTTGCCGGCTATCGCGCCGAGATCGCCGATCTCAAGGCGGCCGGCTGCACCTATCTGCAGCTCGATGACGTCACCTTCGCGACCATGTGCGATCCCGGCATCCAGGCGCAGATCCGCAAGGACGGCGAAGACCCGCACGCCCTCGTCTCGCTCTATGTCTCGATCATCAACCGCATCGCCAGAGATCGCGCCGACCTGACGATCACGATGCACACCTGCCGCGGCAACGCCAGCAGCATGTGGATGGCCGAGGGCGGCTACGAGCCCGTCGCCGAGATCCTGTTCGGGCAGGCGGATGTCGATGGACTATTCCTGGAATTCGACACCGAACGCGCCGGTGGCTTCGAGCCGTTGCGCTTCGTGCCGAAAACGCAAACTGTCGTGCTCGGATTGGTCAGCTCCAAGGAGCCGGACCTGGAAAGCAAGGATCTGCTCAAGCGGCGCATCGACGAAGCGGCAAAATATGTGCCGCTAGAGAATCTGTGCCTCAGCCCGCAATGCGGCTTCGCGTCGAGCCACCATGGCAACCGCGTGACCGAGGATATCGAAAAGAAGAAACTCGAACTGTGCGTCACGGTCGCGGAAGAGGTCTGGGGCTCGCTTTAGGAGAGGGAAACACCATGCGCGGATCGCACATTCTGTCTGCCGGCGCGGCGCTCTTGCTTGCGACGGCAACCGCACAAGCCGCCGACACCATCAAGATCGGCCTGATCATGCCCTATTCCGGCATCTTCGCCGACACCTCGACGCAGATGGACGGCGGCGTGAAGCTTTATCTACAGCAGCATGGCGACACCGTCGCCGGCAAAAAGATCGAGATCATCCGCCGCGATGCCGGCGGCGTGGCTCCCGATGTCGCTAAGCGGCTGGCACAGGAACTGGTGGTGCGAGACAAGGTGGATATCCTTGCCGGCTTCGTGCTGACGCCGAACGCCATGGCGGCGTCCGATGTATCGGCGCAGGCCAGCAAGCCGCTGGTGATCATGAACGCGGCGACCTCGATCATTACCACCAAGTCGCCCTACAGCGTCCGCGTATCAATGACCCTGCCGCAGGTAGTGACGCCGCTCGGCGAATGGGCGGCGAAGCAGGGCATCAAGAATGTCTTCACGATGGTTTCCGACTACGGCCCTGGCATCGATGCCGAGCAGGCATTTCAGAAAGCGTTCAAGGCCGCGAACGGAGAGGTGCTCGGCAGCGTCCGCATGCCGGTGAACAATCCGGACTTCTCGCCCTATGTGCAGAAGGCGAAGGATTCCAACGCCCAATCGGTGTTCGTCTTCATTCCGGCGGGAACGCAGCCGGCCGCGATCATGAAGGCATTCGTCGATCGCGGCATGACCCCGGACAAGGTGAAGATACTCGCCTCCGGCGAACTGACCGATGACAGCGCACTGAAGAACCTCGACAACAGCGCGGTCGGCGTCATCACCGCCTATCATTACGACCATTCGCACAAATCGGCGCTGAACGAGACATTCGTGAAGGATTATCGCGCCGCCAACAAGGGCGAGAATCCGAACCTGCTCGCGGTCGGTGGCTATGACGGCATGCACCTCATCTATGAGGTGATCAAGAAGACCGGCGGCAAGGTCGATGGCGCCAGCTTCATCGCCGCCGCCAAGGGCATGAGTTGGGAAAGCCCGCGCGGCACGATCGCGATCGACCCCGAGACGCGCGACATCATCCAGACCATGTATATCCGCCGGCTCGAATCCGTGAACGGCAAGTTGCAGAATGTCGAATTCGACAAGGCCGAGCGGGTGAAAGATCCGGTCAAGGCGGCGATGTCCAAGTGAAATGTCGAGGTGAAGTGCGCATTGCCCCAGAAGCTCATGACAGGCGGCCGGAACTGACATGATCGCGCCGATCGCCGGTGTCCTGTTCGACGGCATTGCCTATGGCATGCTGCTGTTCCTGCTCTCGGTCGGGCTGTCGGTGACGCTCGGGCTGATGAATTTCGTCAATCTGGCGCATTGCGCCTTCGCCATGCTCGGCGGTTACGTCACCGTGACGCTGATGAACAGCTACGGCTGGCCGTTCTTCGCGACGCTGCCGGTCGCGTTCGTCGCCGCTGGCGCCGCCAGCGTGGTGCTGGAGCGCACGCTCTATCGCCGGCTCTACCGCGCCAGCGATCTCGATCAGGTGCTGCTGACCATCGGCATCGTTTTCGTCTCGGTTGCGGTCGCGGCTTACCTGTATGGCACCACAGTGCAGCCGATCAGCGTGCCGGACTATCTGCGCGGCTCGATCTCGGTGCTCGGCGTCAATCTCGCGCGCTACCGGCTGTTCCTGGTGCTGGTCGCGGCGGTGATCACCGTGGTGCTGATCTACGGCGTCGAGCACACCCGCTTTGGCGCGCAGGTGCGCGCCGCTGTCGACAACCAGCGCATGGCGCGCGGTCTCGGCATCAATGTCGACTGGACTTTCGCGGTCGCCTTCGCGCTCGGCAGCGGACTTGCCGGTCTCGGCGGCGCGCTGGCGATCGAGATCGTCGGCCTCGATCCCTATTTCGGCTTCACCTATCTCATTTTCGTGCTGATCGTGGTCTCGGTCGGCGGCCTTGGCTCGATCGGTGGCTCGCTTGCCGCCGCGATCCTGATCGGTATCGCCGACATCACCGGCAAATATTATCTGCCCGATCTCGGCGCGTTCCTGATCTATCTGGTGATGGTCGGCGTGCTGATGTGGCGGCCGACCGGCCTGTTCGGGAGGCGATAAGACATGTCCATCGCCACACCGACGCAAAATCCGCAAAGCTACCTTGCCGCGCAGGAGCGCTGGCGTCCTGTCGAGATCGTGTTCTGGCTCGCGGCGCTGCTGCCGTTTGTCCTGTTCCCGGATTATCTGACGCTGGCGAGCCAGATCGCCATCACCGGCCTGTTCGCGCTCTCGCTCGACCTGATCCTCGGCTATGCCGGCATCGTCTCGCTCGGTCATGCGGCATTCTTCGGCATCGGCGCCTATACGGCCGGCGTGCTGACGAAATACGGCTGGGGCGAGCCGATCACCGGCCTTTTGATTTCCGCTGCCGTCGCAGCCCTCGCCGGCTATTTGTCGAGCCTCGTCATCGCCCGCTTCCGCCATCTCGCGCTGATCATGATCACGCTCGGCCTCGGCCTGCTGCTGCACGAGATCGCCAACAGCGCGCACTGGCTGACCGGCGGATCAGACGGCTTGCAGGGCATGCAGGTCTGGCCGCTGCTCGGCATGTTCAAGTTCGACCTCTACGGCTACACCGCCTACACCTACTCGCTGATCGTGCTGCTGATCGTATTCGTGATGGCGCGGCGGCTGATCCATTCGCCGTTCGGCCTCGCACTGCGTGGCATCCGCGAGAACTGGACGCGCATGCCGGCGATCGGCGCCAACCGGCAGGCACATATCCGCAAGATCTACACGATCGCCGCCGCCATGGCCGGGGTCGCCGGCGCGCTGCTGGCGCAGACCGTCGGCACGGTGTCGCTTGAAGCGATCAGTTTCGGCCGCTCCGCCGACGTGCTGGTGATGCTGGTGCTCGGCGGCGCCGGACGACTGTACGGCGGCATCGTCGGCGCGATGATCTTCATGATCGCGCGCGACCAGTTCTCCGGTATCGCACCGCAATACTGGTATTTCTGGATTGGCCTGCTGCTGATCGCGGTGGTGATGCTGCTGCCGAACGGCGTGCTCGGCGGTCTGTCGGCGCTCATCAACCGCTGGCGGAGCCGATCATGAGCAGCATCGCGCTCGCCACCCGTGGCCTGGTCAAGAATTTCGGCTCGCTCACTGTCGCCCGCGATATCGAGATCACGCTGCCGACCGGCGTGCGCTATGCGCTGATTGGGCCGAACGGTGCCGGCAAGACCACGCTGATCAATCTGATGACTGGCATGCTGCCGCCGGACGGCGGGCAGATCATGCTCGGCGGCGAGGACGTCACTGTACTGAAGCCGGAGGAGCGCGTGCGGCGTGGTCTCGCCCGCACCTTCCAGATCAATACACTGTTTCCCGGCCTCAATGCACTCGAAGCGGTGACGCTCGCGGTGTGCGAACGGCGACAGATCGCCGGCACGTTTTGGAGCCGGCTGTCATCGGAGCGCGACGCGATCGAGGAAGCTTACGACATTCTCAAACGGCTGCGGCTCGGCGACAGTTGCTATCAGCCGACCCGCGAACTGCCTTATGGGCGGCAACGGCTGCTGGAGATCGCGCTCGCGCTGGCCAGCCGGCCGAAAGTGCTGCTGCTCGACGAGCCAGCCGCCGGCGTGCCGCTGGAAGAGAGCGGCGACATTTTCGAGGCGGTCGCCGAACTCTCCGGCGACATCACCGTGCTGTTCATCGAGCACGACATGCAGGTGGTGTTCCGCTTCGCCAGCCACATCATCGTCATGGTCGGCGGCGCGATCTTCGCGCAGGGCTCGCCGCAGGAGATCGCCGCCGATCCGCGAGTACGCGAGGTCTATCTCGGGAAACGGCATCATGGCTGAACCCCTCCTGAGACTGGAAGGCGTGCGCGCGGGCTACGGCGAAGCCGTGGTGCTGCACGACATCTCGTTCGCGCTGCCGGAAAACGGCAGCCTCGCGGTGCTCGGCCGCAACGGCGTCGGCAAGTCGACGCTGCTCCTAACCATCATGGGCTATACGCAACTGCGCGCCGGCAAGATCATTTGGCGCGGCCAGGATATTTCGCGCCAGCCGCCGCACCAGCGCGCGCGGCTCGGCATCGGCTGGGTGGCGCAGGAACGCGAAATCTTCCCGTCGCTGTCGGTCGAGGAAAACCTCACCGTCGCCTGCCGTCCGGGACCATGGGATCTCGCCGCCGTCTATGCGCTGTTTCCGCGCCTCAACGAGCGGCGCGGCAATATGGGCAACCAGCTCTCCGGCGGCGAGCAGCAGATGCTGGCGCTCGCCCGCGCGCTGATGACCAATCCGTCGCTACTGCTGCTCGACGAACCCTTGGAGGGTCTTGCCCCGGTGATCGTCGACGAGATCACCGCGGCGACGCAACGCATGCTGGCTGACAACCGCACCGCCATCATCCTGGTGGAGCAGCACACCGATATCGCTTTGTCGATGACCGAGGAGGCGCTGGTGCTGGAGCGCGGCAGCATCGCCCATCGCGGACCCGCCGCGGCGCTCAGCACCGACACCGCGACGCTGGATCGTCTGGTCGGCCTACGCGTCGAATAGCGGCCCCACGATCCGAAGATGGACGACAGCCCGCGTGCCGGTGCTATAAGCATCTCCACATTCGATGTTCCCAATGACGGCGACGCCATGGCTCTTTACCGCTCCGCTTTCGTTCCGCACGACCTGCGCCAGCCGCTGCGCGGCGCCGACCACGGGCCGCTCGCCGGTCTGACTATCGCCGTCAAGGACATGTACGACATCGTCGGCGAACGCACCGGCGGCGGCAATCCAACCTGGCTGGCGATGCAAAAGCCGGCGACGCGCCATGCCGGCGTGGTGCAGAGATTGCTCGACGCGGGCGGCACGATCATCGGTAAGACCGTCTGCGACGAACTGTTCTTCAGTGTCATGGGCGTGAACGCGCATTACGGCATGCCAGTCAATCCGCGCGCGCCCGGCCGCATTCCCGGCGGCTCGTCGAGCGGCTCTGCTTCCGCCACGGCGTCCGGCGCCTGCGATCTCGCGCTCGGCAGCGACACTGGCGGCTCGGTGCGCATTCCGGCCTCTTTCTGCGGACTTTACGGACTGCGCCCGACCTGGGGCCGCTTCGACGACAGCGGCATGATGCTGCTCGCGCCGTCATTCGACGTGGGCGGCTGGTTCGCCGCGAGTCCCGGCGTCTTCCACAAGGGCGGCTTGTGGCTCGACGACAAAACCGTTCCTGCGACCATCGACCATGTGGTCCAACTCGACGACTGCTTTGCCGAGGCGCAACCGGATGTCGCCGCGGTGATGCGCGAAGCAGTCACGCGGCTCGCGCCGCATCTGCCGCGCATGAGCCACGCACGCGTCGCGCCTGACGGGCTCGATCAATGGCGCGAGGTCTTCCGCGTTCTGGAATTCGCCGAAATCTGGCAACTCTATCGCCGCTTCGTCGAGGAGCAGAAACCGGTGTTCGGCCCCGGCGTCGGCGAGCGCATGGCCGAGACCGCGCGCATCACCCCCGCCGAGGTCGACGCCGCCAACGTGATCCGCGATGCCGCGCGCGCGCGCCTCACCGCGATGACGCCGCCCGGCACCGTGCTGATGCTGCCGACGGCGCCGTGCATCGCGCCGCCCGCCGATCTCGCGGGCGATGCCGCCAATGCGTTCCGCGCCAGCATCATGCGGATGACCAGCATTTCCGGTTTGACCGGCCTGCCGCAGGTCACGATTCCGATCGGCACCGCGTCGGGCTGTCCGATCGGCCTGTCATTCATCGGCTGGGCCGGTGGTGACGAAGCGCTGCTCGACCTCGCGGTGCAGCTCGCGCCGCATTGCGGGATCACGGCGTAGAGGAAACCGCCAAGGACGGCATGATGACAAAATCCACGTCTGTCACGCGCGCGCGTAAGAGCAGAGACAAAGGCAAGCGGCCGGCCGCAAAAACGAAAGCGAAAGCCAAGGCGACGAAGCGCGCCGATCCGCAGGCAGCCCTCGGCAAAAAGCGGCGGCAACGCTTCACCGTGAGCCATCCGCGCAAGACCGATTTTCGCGCCGGGCTGCGGCGCTATGCGCGTTACCGCGATCTCGGCATCGCCGCCGCGACGCAAGGGCTGGTACAGGCGCATGTAATCCGGATGATCCCGCCGTTCCGCGCCGAAGAAGTCGCGACGCCGCATTATCACGATGTGGCGTTCCAGATGATCTATGTGCTGAAAGGCTGGTACAAGACCGCTTTCGCAGGTCAAGGTACGCACACGTTCCGCAAGGGCGCGTGCTGGATCCAGCCGCCGCGTATCGCGCATACGGTGCTCGGCTATTCCAAGGATTGCGAACTGCTCGAGATCGTCATGCCGGCGGATTTCGCTACGGTGATGCTGGACAAGTAGCACCGCTAAATCCCCTCAATGGAAATTGCGGCCCTTCGGCATCACCGCATGAACGGTGCCGACCGCGCGCGCTGCCTCCTGCGGCTGTTCCAGTCCTAAATCTTGCGCCGCCTGCCCGCCGTTGCGGAACAGCGTGACCAGCGTGTCGCCGGTGCGCGGATGGCGCTGACGGTTGGCTTGTGGCGGACGCTGTGCGCCGCCCTCTACCACCTCGAAATCCGACAGCCGGGCGAGTAGCGAGGTCAGATCCTCGAAACGGTCGGCGACCACATGGATCACACCCTTCTCGTTCTGCAGCACGCCGCTGACGCTGATCAGCCGCGCGCCCATGACGATCGGGCGATACTCCTCGAACTTGCGCGGCCAGACGATGGTGTTGGCGATGCCGGTCTCGTCCTCCAGGGTCATGAAGATCGCATTTCCGGTGCCGGGACGCTGGCGCACCAGCACCAGACCACCGATGGTGACGCGCGTGCCCGGCCGCAACGTGCCCAGTTGCTCATGCGGCACGATCTTGCGCGCCGCCAGCACCGGCCGCAGGAACGACACCGGATGCGCCTTCAGCGACAGATGCAGATGGCGATAATCCTCCACCACCTCCGCGCCGGGCAGCATGCGCGGCAGCGCGACGTCGGGTTCCAGTTCCGGCATCGTCGCGCTCGCGAACAAGGGCAGATCGTCCTTGTCGCCGGCGCGCCGCAGCGCCCTTACCGCCCACAGCGCCTGCCGCCGCGTGAGCCCAAGCGAGCGGAACGCATCGGCATGGGCCAGCCGCTCCAGCGCCTGCGGCGGCAGGCCGCTGCGCAGCCACAGATCGCGCACGGACGTGAAATCGCGGTCGCGCGCGCGCTCCAGCGCCTCGCCCCACTCTTTGGAAAAACCGCTGATCTGCCGCAGACCGAGCCGCAGCGCCTGCGTGCTTCTGATGTCGTCTTTCATCGTTGCGTGGCGCGGATGCAGCACGCCTTCGTTTCGCGTCGCGCGTTCCAGCGCGCAATCCCAGCATGAGGCATTGATGTCGACGGGCCGCACCGGGACGCCGTGCTCCTGCGCATCGCGCACCAGTTGTGCCGGCGCATAAAAGCCCATCGGCTGGCTGTTCAGGAGCGCCGCCGCGAACACGTCCGGGTAATGGCATTTGATCCAGGCGGAGGCATAGACCAGCAGCGCGAAGCTCGCTGCATGGCTTTCCGGAAATCCGTATTCGCCGAAGCCTTCGATCTGCTTGAAGCAGTCCTCGACGAATTTTCGCGGATAACCGCGACCACACATGCCGTTGATAAACTTGTCCTTGAACAGCTTGACCTGACCGGTCCGTCGGAACGTCGCCATGGAGCGGCGCAGCCTGCTCGCTTCCGCCGGCGTGAAGCCGGCACAATCCACCGCAATACGCATCGCCTGTTCCTGAAACAGCGGTACGCCAAGCGTGCGCGCGAGGATCGCCTCCAACTCATCCTTCTTGCCGAAACGCGGATCGGGCGACGGATAAGTGACGGGCTCGATGCCTTCCTTGCGACGCAGATAGGGATGCACCATGTTGCCCTGGATCGGACCGGGCCGGACGATCGCCACCTCGATCACCAGATCGTAGAAGGTTTCCGGCTTGAGCCGCGGCAGCATCGACATCTGCGCACGGCTTTCCACCTGGAACACGCCGATGGAGTCCGCTCGCGACAGCATCGCATAGACCGCCGGCTCCTCTTCCGGAATATCGGCCAGCCCGCAAGCCACGCCGTAATGCTGCTTGAGCAGATCGAGCCCGCGCCGCAGGCACGACAACATGCCGAGGCCGAGCACGTCGACCTTGAGAATATTGAGCGTGTCGAGATCGTCCTTGTTCCATTCGATCACGGTGCGGTCGTCCATCGCCGCATTCTCGATCGGCACGATCTCGTCGAGCCGTTGTTCGGAGATGACGAAGCCTCCCACATGCTGCGATAGATGACGCGGCGTCTCGTGCAGCTCCTGTGCCAGCGCCAGCGTTTGCCGCAGTCGCGGATCGGCCGCATCGAAACCAGCGCGCCGCGCCTCATCCGCCGACACGCCCTCCATCGACCAGCCCCAGATCGAACTGGTAAGCCGGTCGAGCACATCCTTGGACAGGCCGAACACCTTGCCGACCTCACGCAAGGCGCTGCGACTGCGATAGCTGATCACAACGCCGGTCATCGCCGCGTGGCGGCGCTTGTAGTGATCGTAGATGTGCTGGATCACCTCTTCGCGCCGCTCATGCTCAAAATCGACGTCGATGTCCGGCGGCTCCTTTCGCTCCGGCGACATGAAACGCTCGAACAACAGCCCGGCACGTTCGGGCCCGACCGCGGTGATGCCGAGGCAATAGCAGACCAGCGAATTGGCCGCCGAACCACGCCCCTGACAGAGAATGCCCTGCGACTCCGCGAACTTGACGATGTCATAGACCGTCAGGAAATAAGCGGCGCAATCGATCTCCTTGATGACGGCGAATTCCTTGTCGATCGTTTTGCGCTGCTCGTCGGTGAGGCCATCGGGAAAGCGGCGGCGCGCGCCCGCTTCCGTCAACGCCACCAGCGCCTCATGGGCCGTCTCATAGCCGGCGCGGAATTCACTCGGATAATGCGGTTTAATGTCGTCGAGAGAGAACCGGCACCGCTTGAGGAAGCGCGTGGTCTGGCCCACCGCTTTCGGCATGTCGCGGAACAGCCGCGTCATCTCGGCCGCCTTTTTCAGGTGCCGCTCGGCATTCAATTCCAGCAGCCGCCCGGCGTCGTCCAGCGTGCGGTGCTCGCGGATGCAGGTGACGACATCCTGCAGCTTCCGCCGCTCGGCGACATGATAAAGCACGTCGTTGACGGCGATCGGTGGCACCAGCGCGCCGTCGGCCAGATCCCGGATTTGCGCCAATCGGCGGCGGTCGTCGCCACGATACAGCAGGCTCGCGCCGAGCCACACCGAGCGCGGCGACGCTTTCTCCTTCAATCGCAGCAGAATCTTTGTCAGTGCGGCCGCGTCGATCCGGCGCGGCGGCATGACGATGAGATTGAGGCCTTCGATCTCCTCGAGGAGGTCAGGCAGACCGAGCAGGCAATCGCCCTTCTCGGCGCGATCCTTGCCGACCGTCAGCAGCCGCGTCAGCCGACCCCAGGCTTCGCGATCCGACGGATAAGCGAGGATATCCGGCGAGCCGTCGGCGAACACCAACCGCGCGCCAACCACAAGCTTGATGCCGACCACTTTCGTCATCGCATGCGCGCGTACGACCCCGGCGACGCTGTTGCGATCGGCAATGCCGATGCCCGCCAGGCCGAGCGCTTTCGCCTGCACGATGAATTCTTCCGGGTGGGAAGCGCCGCGCAAAAACGAGAAATTGGTGGTCACGGCCAGTTCGGCATAAGCGAACATGATAAGCGCTCACGCCATCAAGCCGTGCAGGAACCAGTGCGCCTTCAGTTCGACAACATCTTTCTCGGTGCCGTCATCCTGAATCTGCTTGAATTTGCACAGCCTATCCTGCCGGAAAATCCAAGCACGGAAACCGTCTCCGGTTTCGATCCGGAAATAATCGCGCGGATGGACATTGCTCTCGCCGCGCCACCATTCCGGCGCGATCCGCTCCGGACCTTCGGCGATAGCGACATGATAAAAAGCATCACGCCACGTGAACCGGACCGGCGCGCCGTCCGGCACTTCGTTGAGGACGCCGTCGATCCGTTCCGGCGTCGCAAGCATCCGGGTCGGCCGGATCGGCGCGAGGCTGTCCTGCTCGTCCTCCCATGGTGTGGATGGCGACGCCTGATGCGCCGCCGGCACCATCGCTACCGCCGCTTCCGGGATGTGCTTGTCCTGTGTGACCAGCCGCGCGATTCGTTGCCGGCCGAACCGCGCGCCGAGCCGGTCGATCAGATGCGTGAGCGCCGCCTGCGGGTCCGGCGCGCCGAGGCCGCTCTGCACCGGATCCATGCGGTCGGCGACCAGCGCCGACAGCCGGATCATGTCGTAGCCGAAGCCGGGATCGCAGGCGTCGCCGACCACGGCGAAGCGTTCGAGGAACAGACGGCGGATACGCTCCGGGTCGCGCAACGGCTGTCCCGCGCCGGCGTCGATGCGGTAGACCTTGCCGTCGGCGCGGAACAGCGCGGTCTGGATATGCCGCGCGCCCTCGCCGCGCCGCTCCATCAGCACGCATAATTCCTGCGCCAGTTGCGCGACGGTACCGAGCACGTCGTCCTCGCGGCCGATCGGATCGGGAAAGCGGCGCTCCGCCACATAGGGCGGCACCGGCAGACGCGGCGTGATGGATTCATCTTCGATGCCGAACGCCCGATCGAGCCGGCGCAGCAGATCCTGGCCGTAGCGCGCGGCAAGCGGTGCGCGCGGCCGCGTCGCGAGGTCGGCGATGCGGCGCAGGCCGGTCTGCGCCAGGAGCCGCGTGATCTCCGGGTCGATGCGCAACGCGAGCGGCGGCAGCGGTGCGAGCGTGGCTGTTTCCTCGCCGGGCGGCACGATCCCGCCTTTGCTGAACCGTGCGACCGCTGACGCGCAGCCAACCGTGCCGGCGATGCCAATGCGCGCCTGCAATCCCTGTCGCGCCAGCCGCAACATCACATCGTGCGCCATCGCTCGTTCGCCGCCGAACAGATGCGCGCAACCGGTGATGTCGAGCAGTAGACCATCGGGCGCATCGAGGCCGACCAGCGGCGTGTAGCGGTCGCACCAGTCGGCGACCGCGACGAGCAAAGCGCGGTCGGCTTCCAGCTCCGCCTGTGCCACCTGCAACGACGTGTAACGCGCCCGCGCATCGGCGAGCGGCAGACCCGGCGTCAGACCGAGCGCCGCTGCCGCGTCATTCAGCGCGGCGATGCGCAGCGCGCCCTTGACCGGTTCGACGACGATGAGCGGCGCATCACCCGGCGCGGACGAGCGGCGTTCGATCCGGTCGGTCGACAGCCGCCGCAGCCACACCGAGAGATAGCGCCGAGAAAGCGCACTCATGATGATCCCATGCTACGAGCCAGCGGCCGGTGGGGCCGCGGCGGTTTTTGGTGAGAGACAAAGCGAAAGCGGTGCAGCCGAGACCGCCGAACCGGTCCGGACGGCTGGGGGCGGCGGCCACCTGCCACCGCGTCTCGGCAGAGCTGGTCAGCGGCGAGGACTGGTGGCGCAGCAGCAGGCCGAGGCTGTCACCCTCGCGCGCGGCGAGCGTCAGCCGGCGGGTCGCCGTGAGGTCGGCGGCCGTGCCGTCCTGCGGCAGTTCGCCAATCACGGTGGCGAGCGCCCGGCTGCGCAATGCCTCCTCCATCGCCCAGAGCAGATCGACCGGGCGCGGCACGGTGAGCAGCAGCAAGCGGCGGGTCGGCAGGCCGAACAGGTCGCAGCCCGGCCCGTAAGGACGGCCACTTTCCAGCGCCGCGAAGTCGGTCTGAATCCACAAGACCTCGCGGCGTTTCTCGCCTCTTGCCGGGGCCGGCCGGGCGGCGAGCGCGACGGCAAAACCGCAGGTGGCGCCGAGGTCCGTCATCCGTGCCGGGGCGATCTCGTGCAGCGCGGCCGGCATCAGCCCGCCTTGCAACACGGCATCGATCGCCGCGACGCCGAGCGGCCGGAGCCGGTCGCCGGTCTCCATTGTCGTCGGCACCCCCTCGATCCGCGCCACCTCCTGCCGCAGACGGTCAAGGGTGGCTGGTTTGCCAGCAGTCACGCGCATCATCCTTGTTCATGATATGTTCTCATCATTCCGGAGCGGCACACCAGAGTCAAGCACGGAAAAAGATAAATTAAATCATGATCTTACCGCGCAACATAGAAATTCGTCACTGCAGCATAAACCAGCGACAAATCCGCCCCTTGTGCAGCATGCTGCAGCATGGGCGCAGCATAAATCGCAGCACGGATGCGCGAACGAAAAAGCCGGCCGCGCCGCTGCGACAGCGTCGGCATCGCGCGTATGATCGTCTCGCACCAAATTTATCCCGAGGATGATGCTGGTATTCCCATGCCGCGATCCCGCATCGTCGTGCGGTTGCCAAATCCCGCGGCGTTAAGTGAGAATAAACCGGCTCCGGCTGGAATGATCTCATGCGCCTGTCTGCAAGTGTCCTGCTGCTCGCTTCGATCGTCATCGCGTCCACTGTCGCGCCCATGCGCGCCGACGCGCAATACCACCCGGGCGAAATGCAGATCGACGATCAGCCCGGCCTGATGGCTCCCGAAGGCGAGGAAGGGCTCGACCCGGCCTATCGCCGCCAGCCGGTGTTCTTCCGCAACACCGAGGCGCCAGGAACGATCATCGTCGATACCGAAACGCGCTTCCTTTATCTGATCCAGTCGCCGACGCGGGCGATCCGCTACGGCATCGGTGTCGGCCGCGAAGGCTTCCAGTGGGCCGGCCTGGTCAAGGTGTCACGCAAGGCGGAATGGCCGGATTGGACGCCGCCCTCGGAGATGATCGCGCGCCAGCCCTATCTGCCGCGCTTCATGGCTGGCGGCCCCGGCAATCCGATGGGCGCGCGCGCCATGTATCTCGGCACCACGGTGTACCGCATCCACGGCACCAACCAGCCGCAGACCATCGGCAGCGCGGTGTCGTCGGGCTGCTTCCGGCTGGTCAACGACGACGTCATCGACCTCTACGAACGGGTCAATGTCGGCACCAAGGTGATCATCCGGCATCAGCCGTCGCTGTAGCGCAGCGGGATAGGCCGCCGCATCACTCACTTCGGCGGCAACACCCAGATGCGATAACGCTGCGGCGCTTCGGAATAACCGGCGAGCATGCGCGCGACCGTGACATCGACCGGTGCGCCGCCCCGCGGATCGACAGCCGCACGACGTTGCGCCTCGGCGATACAGCCGGCATTGGCGACACGACACACCATCGCCATGCCGTCGCGCGTCACGCGCGCCTCGTCCATCCAGATCGCTTCCGCCTTGTTGAAATCCGGAAACGCTGTCGGCTTGTCGGCCAGATAGAACGCCGTACCATAGGCATTGTCGCCGCCGACGATGCGCAGCGGCGCGGACGTGCGCGCGCGCCAGGTGGCCTCAACCCACGGTGCTACGAGGCTACCTTGAGTCTGGTCCGGTGGCAGGCCGTTGCGCTGGATGACGATGGCGATCACCGGCGCGGCCAGTGTCATCAGTACCGGAATGAAAATCGCAAGCGTCAGAATGCGATCAACCGCGATGCGCGGCACGGCGAGCCGCGGCGGCGACAACAGCGCCACCGGCAGCAGCGCGAAAGCTGACATGCTCCACAGCGACGTCACCTCGACGGAAAACGCGATGGCGCCGAACACCGGCAGCAGCAGCGGCATAAAGAACGCGCGCGCCGCGAGCCGCCGCGCCGGGTCTTGCGGCCACAGCATGTCGTGCACCGTGGCGCGATCCGGCCGCGCCGCGAGCAGAACGAGAACGACCGGCAGCGCTACATAGGCCGCGGAGCCAAGAAGATATGTCACCGCGCTGCGCGCCGACGCGAACAACGTCGCCGGCGCATGCGCCGCGGCGACATAGCGGAACGGCGGATAATCGTTCTGCACCAGCCAGACGATGTGCGGCGCCAACACGGCCGCGCCGACAACGACCATGATCCACGCCACCGGCGACAGCAGGAAGGACCAGCGGCGGCGATCCATCAGCGCCGCCAGCACCAGCCCGGCGATCAGGAACATCGACCAGTATTTGCCGAGCATCGCGCCCGCCGCGCACAGCCCGGCCAACACCGCCCAGAGGAGGCTGCGCCGCTCGAATGCGCGCAGGAACGCGAACGCGGTCGCCGCCCACAGCGGCAACAGCACGGTGTTGACGTTGAATTTCAGCGCGATGACGCCGAAGAATGGCGTCAGCGTCAGCAACGCGACGCCGAGGATGCGCTTGTCGATATCCAGGTAGTCGGCGCTCAGGCGCCAGACGATCCACAAAGCGAGCGACGGCATCGCCGCCGCCAGCAGGTAATAGGACCAGTCGGCCACCGGGAAGATGCGGAACCAGCCGGCCACCAGCCACGCCGCGAGCGGCGGATGCTTGAAATAGCCGAGCGCCGGCTCGCGCGCCCAGGTGACAAGCTCCGCCATGTCCGGATGCACGTCCTGCCCGGCCTTGGCCAGCACGCCATAGAGCGCCCACAGCAGCGTGTAGAACACCAGCGCCAGCGCCATATTGCGGTTATTGCGCCGGTCGCCGTGGCGCGGGTCGGCCAGCGCCGCGCGCAGGCGGCCGCCCAACGTGTCGATGGCGCGGAAAGGACGGGAAGGCTTGGCACCTGTCATGCCGGGTTCATGGCACGGCCGATCCGGGGCGTCCACGGCGGGAGGCTGGCTCTTTTTCCCCTCTCCCGTTTACGGGAGAGGGTGGATCGCCGAGCGCCAGCGAGGGCGAGCCGGGAGAGGGTCCGTCAGCCGCCCCACCTTTACCCCATCTGCGAGGCAAGCTTCCCCCCCGGCGCCTATCCCGGCAGGCGCAGCTTGAAGCCCCGCAACGCCAATGTTATCCCGCGCCGCATGACGACCGCCCCGATCGACAATATCCGCAACTTCTCCATCGTCGCGCATATCGACCATGGCAAATCGACGCTCGCCGACCGGCTGATTCAGCAGACCGGCGGGCTCGACGCGCGCGAAATGGCCGGCAAGGAGCAGGTGCTCGACAATATGGATATCGAGCGCGAGCGCGGCATCACCATCAAGGCGCAGACCGTGCGCCTGAACTACACGGCCAAGGACGGCAAGACTTACATCCTCAACCTGATGGATACGCCCGGCCACGTCGACTTCGCCTACGAAGTGTCGCGGTCGCTGGCCGCGTGCGAAGGCTCGCTGCTGGTGGTCGACGCCTCGCAGGGCGTCGAGGCGCAGACCCTCGCCAACGTCTATCAGGCGCTCGACAACGGCCACGAGATCGTCCCCGTCCTCAACAAGATCGACCTGCCCGCCGCCGAGCCGGACAAGATCAAGCAGCAGATCGAGGACGTGATCGGGTTGGACGCCTCCGACGCGGTGATGATCTCGGCCAAGACCGGCATCGGCATCGGCGACGTGCTGGAGGCGATCGTCACCCGCCTGCCGCCGCCGAAGGGCGATCGCGATGCGCCGCTGAAAGCCCTGCTGGTCGATAGCTGGTACGACGCCTATCTCGGCGTGGTCGTGCTGGTGCGCGTCGTCGACGGCACGCTGAAGAAGGGCCAGCGCATCCTGATGATGGGCACCGACGCCACCTACGAAGTGGATCGCGTTGGCGTGTTCACGCCGAAGCTCGCGCAGGTGGCCGAGCTTGGCCCCGGCGAGATCGGCATGCTCACCGCTTCGATCAAGGAGGTGGCGGACACCCGCGTCGGCGACACCATCACCGACGAGAAGAAGCCGGTGGCAGAGCCGCTGTCGGGCTTCCGCCCCGCGGTGCCTGTCGTGTTCTGCGGCCTGTTCCCCGTGGACGCCGCGGCGTTCGAGGATTTGCGCGCGGCAATGGGCAAGCTGCGGCTCAACGACGCCAGCTTCTCGTTCGAGATGGAATCCTCCGCCGCGCTCGGCTTCGGCTTCCGCTGCGGCTTCCTCGGCCTGTTGCATCTGGAAATCATCCAGGAACGGCTGGAGCGCGAATTCAATCTCGACCTGATCGCCACCGCGCCGTCGGTGATCTACAAGATGGCGCTGCGCGACGGCTCGCACATCGAGATTCACAATCCGGTCGACATGCCGGACGTGATGCAGATCCTCGAAATTCAGGAGCCATGGATCGAGGCGACGATCCTCACGCCCGACGAATATCTCGGCTCGGTGCTCAAGCTGTGTCAGGACCGCCGCGGCGAGCAGCTCGAACTCACTTATGTCGGCTCGCGCGCCATGGCGAAGTACGCGCTGCCGCTCAACGAAGTGGTGTTCGACTTCTACGACCGGCTGAAATCGGTGTCGCGCGGTTATGCCTCGTTCGACTATCACCTCACCGACTATCGCGCGTCCGACCTCGTCAAGATGCAGATTCTGGTCAACGCCGAGCCGGTCGATGCGCTGTCGATGCTGGTGCACCGCTCGCGCGCCGAGCAGCGCGGCCGCGCCATGGTGGAGAAGCTGAAGGAGCTAATCCCGCCGCACATGTTCCAGGTGCCGATTCAGGCCGCCATCGGCGGCAAGATCATCGCCCGCGAGACGGTGCGCGCGCTGCGCAAGGACGTGACCGCCAAGTGCTACGGCGGCGACGTCTCCAGAAAGAGAAAGCTTCTGGACAAGCAGAAGGAAGGCAAGAAGAAGATGCGGCAATACGGCAAGGTCGATATTCCGCAGGAAGCCTTCATTGCGGCACTGAAGGTCGACGTCTGACGCTTCGCGTCAGACTATGGCCACGCTCAAGGTGGCCGTCTGAGGCCGCCTGCCACCGTTAACGATGGAACCGGGCGTTAACGGCCCGCCATTTAACCGTCACACCGTTTTAACCTGACAGGGCGCTGCGGGTCGGATAGACCTCCGCTTATGCTGTCGCGCGGCCCTTTCATAGCGTTGATGGTGACCGCGGCGGCGGCCGGCGGCGTCACCCTCATGCGCCATTACGAGCGCAACGCCATCGAGCAGAAAGCGCCCGAGGTCGCGTCAGCATCCTCCGTGCAAACGCCGTCGCAACCGGCTCCGACATCTGCTCCCGCACTTGCACCGCCATCACCGGCACCCTCGCCGCCAGTGACACAGCAAGCCGCGCCACAGGTGCCTGCCCCCGTGCAACCGAAGCCGCCGTCTCCGCCGCCACCGGCGATGACGCAGCAACCAGCAGCACCGCCGCCACCGGTAATCGCGCAACAACCGCCAACTTTGCCCTCAGGCCCGCCGGCGGCACCGCAACCGTCTTCGCCGCTATTGCCGCCACCGCAACAGCCGCCGCTAGCGATGACGCCGCCACCCGCACCACCGCCTGTTGCCGTAACACCGCCTGCTCCGACGCCAACAGCGCCGCCCGCCGTAGCGGATGCGCCCGCGTCCCCGCCCGTCACCGAAACGCCGGAAGAATCGTCACCGACCGCGGCGCCATCAGCGCCGACGATCACGCCGAAGTTCGCCGAGCCGCCGAAACCGCCGCCCGGCCTGGAAGATGCGGTGAAGTATAAATTCGCGGCCGTCCGGACGCCGACCAAGGGCCCGTCCGAGCCGATCGGCTACTATCCGAAGGGCTGCTTGCAGGGCGCGGTCGCGCTGCCGATCAACGGTCCGCACTGGCAGGTGATGCGGCTGTCGCGCAACCGCAACTGGGGCACGCCGCAACTGGTGCGCTTCATCAAAACCTTCTCCGACCGTGCCGCCAAGGCGACCGGGTGGAACGGTATTCTCGTCGGCGACATGGCGCAGCCGCGCGGCGGTCCGGCAGTGTCGGGCCATGTCAGCCATCAGACCGGTCTCGATGTGGACATCTGGTTCATTCCGATGCCGAAGGACATTCTCTCCGCGCAGCAGCGTGAGGACATGGCGGCCAACAATCTGGTCGCGTCCGACTGGAAGCACATCAATCCGAAGGTCTACACGCCGCAGCACATGGCCTTCATCAAGACCGCTGCGCAGATGCCGGGCGTTGAGCGTGTGCTGGTCAACGCGGCGATCAAGAAACAGATGTGCGAGACCGCTACCGGCGACCGCTCATGGTTGAGCCACGTACGGCCGTGGTACGGGCATCACGACCACATCCACGTCCGCCTCGCCTGTCCGCCCGGCGCGACCGAGTGCAAGAAGCAGCCGCCTGTCGGGTCCGGCGAAGGCTGCGCCGACGCCGATTTCAAATTCTGGTTCACCAAAGCGATCGAGCCGCGCAAACCGCCGCCGTTCGGAGTCACGCCAAAACCGCCGAAGCAGATCAAGCTCGCCGACTTGCCGGCCGCGTGCAAAGCGGTGCTCAACGCGCCCTGAGTCTTACGCCAGGCCGGTGATCCACTGTTCATAGAGCCGGTCACCGGGACGCGGATCGTCGCCGCCGCGGCGCATCAGCGTCGCCGCCGCTTCGCGCGCGTCTGACGGCGTGCGGCCGAACCGCTGCTTGAACGCCTTGGCGAAAGAGACCGGATCGCTGAAACCCCAGCGATAGGCGACGTCGGCGATCTGCCGGTGCACGTGCTGTGCCGACAGGAGATCAGCGAGGCAGCGGCGCAGCCGCTGCTCGCGGATATAATCGGCGACGCCGCCGATCGGCGCGAACAGCCGGTACAGCCGCGCGCGCGACATGCCGACACCTTCAGCGACGCTGTCGGGTTCGAGCGCGGGCGAGGACAGCCGTTCCTTGATGTAATTCTGCACGCGCATCAGCTCGGCCTGCTGGGCCAGTTCCGGCAGATCGCCGGTCTTGAGCGCGATGCCGTTGAACGCCATCGCCGCGAGATCGAGCAGCGTGCGCACCGACAGGCTGGCGTCCACCGGCGTCAGCGTCGGCGCCACCGAGAACAGGGTTGCGACAAAGTTCGAGAACAGAATTCCCGCCCCGCTGTCCGGATCGACGCATGCGCCCTGCAGGCTGTCCGGATAGGTCAGCAGCGGCGCCAGCCGGCGGCGTGGAATGATCAGCGACAGCACATCGAAATCGGTGTTGAAGGTGTCCATCACCTCGCCGAGATCGAAAACGATCACGCCGTTCTGCGAGGTCCGCTGCAGGCTGTTCCCGCGGTTCATCTCGACACCGCCGTCGAGGAACACCTGAATCATGTAATGGTCGATGGAATCCTGAGCGATGCGCGCCGCGTGCCGATCGAATTTCTGGGCACGGGTGGTGCAACGCGACAGGAACACGTCCTCCAGCAGATAGCCCTCCACCTGCGCGCTGAAGTCGGCGGGCGATGTCGCGTCAGGTTGCCGCACCTCCAGGAACACGCCGATGCTCTCGCACCACGCGGCGAACCGCTCCGCCACCGGCAAGCCCTGCGTGGTGAACAGCGACATCGGAATGCGGGACTGGTCAGGCGCGTGCTGGCGCGTCAGTTTCGGCATGAGCGGCGGCGAAGAGTTCCGACGGATGGATCAATCACGATCCGCATCCTGCATCGACAGGAATGAACACTCGCCGAATGCCGGAATAAACAGCACGTAAATCATGACGGTCTGAGACGCCAGAACCGGACTTTGAGACGCCAGGACCGGTCCGCAAGCGTGACCGGCCGCAGGCCCCATGGCAGCTATTGATCCCGGAGACGGCCGTCGGGGAGACAGGTCGCATTGTTGTATTGGGGGGATGACTCATGAATTTCCGTCGCTTCGTTCTCGCCGGCGTGGCTGTGGCCGCGCTGACCGGCAACGCCACCGCGGCCGACATGGCCGTGAAAGCTCCGGCGCACGTCGCACCGATCGTCGCCATCAACTGGACCGGCCTCTATGTGGGCGGCCATTTCGGCTATGTGCAGTCGCGCGCCAGGCTTGGCGACCCGACCACGCCCGGCATCACGGCGAGCGACACGCTCAAGGGATTCCTCGCCGGCGGCCAGATCGGTTTCAACTACCAGATCAATAGCTGGGTGTTCGGCCTCGAGGCCGATCTCAGCGGCTCCAACGCCGATGCGTCGCAGACCGTCATCAACACCGCCACCAACAATGCGGACCGCGCCACGGAAAAGCTGCGCTGGATGTCGCTGGTCACCGCCCGCGCCGGCTACGCGCTCGATCGCGCGCTGCTGTACGTGAAGGGCGGCGTCGCCTTCGGCGGCTTCCGGTTCGATGCGCAGGATCTCGTCACCGGCGCTTCCGCCAGCAGCAGCTACAGCCAGGCCGGCTGGACCGTCGGCGCCGGCGTGGAATATGCGCTGAACGCCAACTGGTCAGTGCGCGGCGAATACAGCTATGTCGGCTTCGGCAACAAGACGCTGACCTTGACCGACAGCGCCGGCGCGACCACGCAGGTGACGATCAAGCAGGACGTGCACCAGTTCAAGAGCGGCGTGAACTACCGGTTCTGACGCCTCCCGAGGGGGCGCGCGGGTGACGTTAAGCAAACGCGACACACCGAAAGCACCATCGCGCCGCGCTATGTCAAAGTGAATAGCGCGCGGCGCGGCGACTGCGGCAGGAAAGTTGCAAAGGCGGAATACCGCCGGGGAACGGGTATCGGGGGCGTATCGTGGATCGGAAGAACGCGCAGACTGCGCGCGGCGTTGGCTTGTTGCTTGCTTCGACGGCGCTTGGCGCCGGACTTGTCTTCCTCCCGGCCGGTGCCAGTCTTGCTGGCACGCCTGACACCCCCAGCAAGATCAAAACCAGGACGGAACGCCGCGCGCACGCGAAGCCGGCGGCGCTCGATCCCGCGGTGGCGGCGGCGCTCACCTGGTCGATCCGCCAGGGCAAGAACGGGCTGCTGGCCGGCGTGTTCGATGCCACGCACCAGCATCCCAGCCAGCGCGATGCCGTGCTGGCGCATGCGCGCTCGCTGGCGCCCGGCCTCAACCGCGACCTGACCACCGCCGCCGATCTCGGCGTGCTGACTGCGGGGCAGACGCTGGTGCTCGCGCCGAACGCGGCCTCCGCGATGCAACAGCGCAGCGCTGCTTCCGCCAGCGGCATCGGCGCCTCGGCCTACAGCCAGAAAGTGGCGATGGCCAACAATCCCTCGCCAAACCTGCCGAATCCGCAGCCGAACCCGGTCGACCAGACCTGGCATCTGGACATGATCAAAGCCTCGGTCGCTTACGGCCGCAACTACACCGGCGCGGGCGTCAACGTGGCGGTCGCCGACACCGGCTTCGACCTCGCCAACGCGGCGCTCGCCGGCAAGCTGATCACCGGTCAGGGCCGAAACTACGTCCTGAACAACAAGACCGACACCTACGATCCCACCCAGGTCGGGCTGGAATCGCCCAACGACAAGCATGGCACCCACGTCGCCGGCATCATCGCCGCCACCAAGTTCGACAACGTAGCGATGCACGGCGTCGCCTATAACGCGACCATCACGCCGTTCCGTATTCTGGCGGCCGGCGACGACGCGCCCAATGCGGTGGTCGCGCCCGGCATCGAGCCAAGCGGCAGCGCGCTCAACGCGTTCGCCAATCTGGCGGGGACGATGGTCTATAACGCCAGCTACGGCCCGAACATTCCGGATGGCGCCCCGCCGCAAAAGATCTGGTCTTTCGATACGAGCGACAACTCTGAATACAGCGGGCTGCTCAATGCGCTGAAAGCCGGAAAACTCGTGGTCGCGGCCAACGGCAACGACCGCCAGGGCCATCCCGATGCCGCCAAGAATCCGTCCGGTCTGGCGCTGATGCCGTTTGTCCAGCCGGGCAATCTCGGCGCCGCCGCTTATACCGATGGCGGCGCCAATCTGGATTACTCGGCGCTGCAGCAGCAGGAGGGCATGGTCATCGCGGTGATGGCGGTCGCCAAGAGCAAGACCGCCGCGACCTACTCCAATCTTTGTGGCGTCACCGCGAGCTGGTGCGTCGCGGCGCCGGGCGGCGACACGCCGGCCGATCGCGGCATCTATTCGACGTTCCCCGGCAACACCTACGGTTTCCTTGATGGCACCTCGATGGCAACGCCGACCGTGTCGGGCGCCATCGCCGTGCTGATCCAGGCTTACTCACAATACAATGCGCGCGATCTCGCCCGCCTCCTGTTCTCAACCACCGAAGACCTCGGCCTGCCTGGCCTTGACGCGGTTTACGGCTACGGCCTGATCCGGCTCGATCGCGCCACCGACGGCCCGACGACGCTGGCCCCCGGTCACGTCGAAACCGTGGCGGCCAACACCACCACCTACTGGAGCCAGCCGCTGATGGCCGGCGCGTTCACCAAGAGCGGTGACGGCGTGCTGACGATCGCCGGCCGCACTTATGCGAGCGGCGCGGTCGGCGTCACGCAGGGTACGCTGGCGGTCGACGGCACACTCGATGTCAGCACCAATCAGCTCACCGTCAACGCTGGCAGCGTGCTCGCCGGCATCGGCGTCGTCAACGGCAACACCGCCATCTCCGGCCTGCTGTCGCCGGGCAAGATGCCGAACGTGACGGACCTGCTGGCCAACGGCTCGATCACCAATGTCTCGCAGGCGATCGGCAACTCCGCCGGCACGCTGACCTTCAACGGCAACGTCACGCTGGCGGCAAACTCAGCGACGCTGATCGACATCGACGGCAGCAACAAGACGCCCGGCGGGCCCGGTACGTTCGACAAGATCGTCGTCACCGGCGTGGGGAATGTTTTCACCGCCAACGGCACGCTGGTTCCGGTGCTGCGCGGTACCGTCGGCACGGCGAGCAACTACACGCCTCCGGTCGGTGCGCATTTCGACTTCGTCCAGGCCGTCGACGGGGCGCAGACGACCGGCACCTTCGCCACGCTGGTCCAGCCGGACAGCGGAATGGCCGCCAACACGCGGCTCGACCTGATCTACGCGCCGAGCGCGATCACGCTGCATGTGACGCCGGTGAGCTTCGCCAATATGGCGAGCAGCACGAATCCGACAGACAACGCGATCAGCGCCATTCTCGACCGCAACCGGACCGCGGCCGGCAACACGCCGACCGCGCAATCCAAGCCACTGTACGATGCGTTGTACGGCCTCAACAGCGCAGCGGACTACGGCACCGCCATCCGGCAGCTCGGCGCTCCCGGCGCACCGGCCGTCACCAGCGCGCCAATGCTCGGCATGCAGGGCTTCATGGGCTCGGTATCCGACCGACAAGACGCATTGAGCGGCGGCACCGGCAATGTGCAGGCGGCGACATCGCAATCGGTTTCGTTTGCCTATGCGAGCCGGACCATGAGCGCGGAAGCGAGCCGGGCGGAAGCCGCGTTCGCCAGCCTCAATCCGGTGACGCCGTCGTCCGAAGGCTGGGGCGTCTGGGGTCAGGGCTTCGGTCGCTGGAGCAACGTCGGCGACAACGGCGGTCTGCTCGGCTCGACCAGCCGCAGCGGCGGCTTCACGGTCGGCGCCGACCGATTGCTGGCTCCCGATCTGATCGGCGGCCTCGCTTTCGGTTTCGCCCGCACCACCAGCACGGCAACGGGCACACGCTCGACGGCCGACAGTTACACTGGCGCGCTCTATGCCACCTGGACGCCCGGCGCGGCGGTATTCGATCTGCGCGCCGCGGCCGGCCCGAGCCGGATTCAGACCTCGCGCGATCTGATCCTGACGCCAGCGCCCGTGACCGGCAACGCCAGCGGGTTCGGTGGCGGGGTTTCGGTCGAGGCCGGCTATCGAATCCCGGTTGGTATTGCCACGCTCAAGCCATTCGCAGGACTCGCCTGGCAGGGTTTCCGCCGCGACGGTTACACGGAAACGCAGCAACCGTTCGGCCTGACCTTCCCGTCGCAATATTTCGAGAAAATCACCACCACGCTCGGCATCGCCGCCAGCACGCAGACCCGGTTCGAGAACGGCTTCACGCTGATGCCGGAGATCAAGCTCGGCTGGGGCCACGACTGGCGCGACAGCACGCTGGTGACGCAGGCGGCGCTGCTCGACCAGCCGTTCAGCGTCAACGGCGCGCAGCCGGGCCGCGACGCGGCTTTGGTCGGCGTCAAATTCGCCGGCTGGATGCACCAGAACTTCCGGCTATTCGTCGCCTATAACGGCGAATTCCGCAGCAATGCGGCGAGCCATCAACTCAGCGGCGGGGCGCGCTACACCTGGTAACCCCGATATACTTGGGCAAACCCCGCTGATATAACCCCCCGCGACAATCTCGCGGGGGTTTTTTCATGAAGCTGTGCCGGTTTGACGATCGCCTCGGTCTGGTCACGGGCGACACGGTGCTCGACGTCACCGACGCGCTGAATACGCTGGCGCCGCAGCGCTATCCGTTCCCACGCAGCGACATGATGATCGAGAACCTCGCCGCGCTCGCCGCACCGATCGCGGCGGCGGCAAAGACCGCGAAGTCCTACGCGCTCAAGGATCTCACCCTGCTGGCGCCGATCGCCAATCCCGGCAAGGTCGTCGCTGCGCCGGTGAACTACAAGAAGCATCTCGAGGAAGCGCAGCAGGATCCGGAAATCCATTACCAGAACAAGGTCGCGGAGATTCAGCGCGTCGGCCTGTTCCTCAAGGCGACCTCGTCGGTGGTCGGCCCCGGCGAAGGCATCATCATCCGTCACCCCGACCGCCGCACCGACCACGAGATCGAGCTTGCGGCGGTGATCGGCAAGCGCGCCAACAAGGTGACGCGCGGCGAAGCGATGAGCCATATCGCCGGCTATTGCATCGGCCTCGACACCACGGTGCGCGGCCCCGAGGAGCGCAGCCTGCGCAAGTCGATCGACACCTATACGACGCTCGGGCCGTATTTCATCACCGCCGACGAGGTGGCGGACCCGTCCGCGCTCGACCTGCATCTCACCGTCAATGGCGAGACACGGCAGAAAGCCAACACCCGCGACCTGATCATCGGCATCGCCGATCTGATCGTGTTCGCGTCGTCGTTCTACACGCTGATGCCGGGCGACGTGCTGCTCACCGGCACGCCGGAAGGCGTCGGCCCGCTGACGCCGGGCGACACCATCGACGCAACCATCTCCGGTGTCGGCGCAATGCAGGTGAAGGTACGCGCGGGGTAAGATCGGCGTATCGCGCGAACGCCGCGGTCAGAGTGTCTGGCCGCGTACGACGTCACGCAATCGCCGCAGTGGGCGTTCCAGCGTCGTCGCCGCTCCCCAGGCGACCAAAACGGAACCGGCCGCGATTAACAGGAACGATGGCCACGGCGGCAGCGCCAGCGAAAACACCAGCGTCAGCACCGTGTAATGGTTCAGATAGATCGGATACGACAGATCGCCGAACCAACGGTCGATGCGGCGCGCAGGCCCGGTGGTATCCGTATTGCTCAACCGGAAGATCGCCACGCAGACAATCGTCAGCAGCACGATATTGGTCGCGACGACCGGCCAGTCATCAATCGACGCCAGCGCCGACAACGGCTTCATCTGATTGAGATAGCGCAGGAAAGCAACCAGAGTCGCCGCCGCGCTCGCGATCACGCCAATTAACGCCAGCCGATATCCGCTGCGCCAGGCATAGAGACTGACGCCGAGCGCAAAATAGGGAATGTAGGAAAGTTCATGCCGGATCGGCCGGACATAGTCGTTGACCACATGGCATAGGAGCAACGCGGCCACACAAGCAGCAGCGATATCCGCGCGTTTGCGTTTGAACACGAGGCCCGGCAGCATGATCGCGAAGGCGACGATGTAGAAGTCCACTTCGATGAGAACGGCCCAATAATAGCGCACGAAACCGTAGAATTTCGCGGGGTCGAAGACGCCGAGCAGCCCCTGCAGCGGAATGACGGCAAACGTGTTGGCGGCAATATTCTGCGCCGAAAAGATATCGCGGGGATTCTCGCCGTGGATCGACAGGATGCCGCCCCACTGCAGGAGCGCATGGACCATCAGCGACAGGATCAGCGCCAGCCAATACGGCGGTAAAATCCGCAACATGCGGTTGGCGATGAACGCTGCCGGCCGCTCGCGATAGTAGACGTCGATCGCCTCGGTGATGATGAATCCGGACAGCACGAAAAAGCCCATCACCGCCACGCTGCCGATTCCGAGCCGGGCGAGAAAGCCCTCAAATCCCGAGGCCGGTACCCCGTGACTGACGACGACCATCATCGCAAGGATGAGTCGTAAAACCCCGAACCGGCGATAGACCGACGTCATGGTGGATAGCCCGTTGAACGGAATCCCCATATCCGATTTGGCACGGGCTTGCCATGACGACGCGGGACTACTGCCATCGCCGCGTCGGAAACCGAGGCTACCGCGGCACCCAGCCCATGAACGGCTCGGCCTCCTTGAGCACGCGCGCATAAGACGGGCGCTGTTTCAGCCGGCCGAGATAGGCCGCGAGGTTCGGATAGCGACCGGCGAGCGGGTCGACCGCGAGATCGCAGTAGAACAGCGGCGGCGCGGCCGAACAGTCGGCAAGCGTGAACGCTTCGCCGGCCAGCCAGGTCTTGCCCGATATCTCCTGCTCGAACAGACCGAGCATGGCATGGACCTTCTTGCGCGCATCCTCGACGCCATAAGGATCGTGCTGGCCCTCGGGGCGGATGCGGTCGGTGATCACCTTTTGCATGTGGATGTGCAGGTTGACGTCGGCGTTGCGGTCGATCAGCCGCACGCGGCGCGCTTGTTCCGCGTCGTCGGGAATGAGCCGCGCCGGGCCCGGATGATACATCTGCAGATAGTCGATGATCGGCGTCGATTCCGGCACCAGCACGTCGCGCACGTCATCGCGCAGCACCGGAAACTTTCCGACCGGCCACATTTTATAGAACGCCGCACGCTCGCCTTCGTCGCCCAGATTGACGCTCTGCGGCGTGAAAGGAACGTCGTTCTCGTAAAGCGCGATCAGCACCTTGTGGCAGAATGACGAGAGCGGATGGTAGTAGAGCGTCAACGCCATAATCTTCTCCGGTTGTTTCTATGCGCCGTGCGGGAGAGCACGCGCGAAGCCGAGCGTGACGATGCTGACGATCAGCGCACCGATCGCGCAACCGGCAATGGCCGCCACCATCGGCAGCGGCGTGCCGTCGAACACCAGGCTGACGATGACGATCATCACGCCGCCGGTGATCATCTGCAGCGTGCCGCCGAGCGCCGAAGCCATGCCGGCGATCGGGCCGTGCTCCTCGAGCGCCAGTACCATGGTCGAGGGGATCACCACGCCCATGGCGGTGAAGCCGGCGAGCAGCAGGGCCATCATCATCGGCAGGCTGTCGACGCCCATCAGCGTGACGACGAGCAGCGCCACGGTGAAGGCCGCATAGAGCGCGGTGGCGATCACCACCATGCGCGCCATGCCGATCCGCTCACCGAGCGGCGCGGCGAATTGCGATGCGCCGATGAACCCGACCGCATTGACGGCGAAGGCAACGCTGAACTGGGTCGGCGTCAACCCGAAATGCTCGATATAGACGAACGACGATCCGGCGAGGAACGAGAAGAAGCTCGCCATGCCGAGGCCGCCGATGAAGGTGAGACCGAGAAAACGGCCATGGGTCATGAGCTGGCCGAAACTCGCCAGCACGTTCCTTACGCTGACCACGACACGATGCTCCGGCGCATGGGTCTCCTGCTGGCACACAGTCAGCAGGACGAGACCGATCACCGCCACCAGCGTCACCGCCGCGAACACCGCGCGCCAGCCGAACGGCACGATCAACGCACTGCCGGTGAGCGGCGCGAGGATCGGCGAGACGCTGAGCACCAGCATCACCAGCGCCATCAGCCGCGTCGCCTCGGTGCCGGTGTGCAGATCGCGGATGATCGCGCGCGGGATCACCATCACCGACGACGCGCCGATGCCTTGCACGAAACGGAACGCGATCAGCCATTCGATGCTCGGCGCCAGGCCGCAACCGATGGAGCCGGCGATGAACAGCGCGAGGCCGACATAAAGCGGAGGCTTGCGGCCGACCATGTCCGACACCGGGCCATAGACGATCTGGCACACACCGAAAGCGACGAAGAACGACATCAGCGTCATCTGCACCGCCGCCGGCGACGCCTTGAGATCGGCGGCAATGGTCGGCAGCGCCGGCAGATACATGTCGATGGCGAACGGACCGATGGCCGACAACAGGCCAAGAACGATCGCGTTGCGGGTATAGGGCGTAATCATGAGAAGACTTTCGGGGCTATGGGAGCGCGGCATCGAGCCGATCGAATGCGCTGTTCCAACCATAGGTGTGTCCGTCGCGCTCGTTGTCGGACTGGAACGGCGTCTGGCGGAACTCCATGCGGGTCCGGTCGCCAGCCAGTTCGTAAAAGTCGATCGTGACCAGCGTTTCCAGCCCGCGCTCGCCATCCTCGTCCCAGGCGAAGGTGAAAGCGAGTCGCTCCGGCGCGCGCACCTCGCGGAACACGCCGCGATGGGTCAGCACCTTGCCATCGTCAACGCCGTCGAGCCGGCCGTGCCACACACCGCCGACGCGCACGTCCATCACCACATCGCTCGCGGGATACTCCTTCGGGCCCCACCAGCGCACCGCCAGGGCCGGATCGGTCCAGGCGCGCCATACCAGATCGCGTGGCGCTTTGAAGATGCGCGTGATGGCGAGACTGCGCGGTGGCGCGGCGGACGCGGGCGCGATCGGCATGACCTCAACGCTCCGCCGCCGCCTTGAGCGCGGCAAGGCCCTGATCGAACTGCCGCGCGCACATCTTGTCACAGCGAAAGATGCTGTTCATGACCTTGGCGATGAACGGCTGCGGGCCGCGCATGGTCCAGCTCGTCTGTGTGGTTGCACCGTGCGGGACGAACGCGAACTCGACAACATTGTCGCAAGCGAAAGGCTTGGTCATCTTCAACGACATCATCACGCGCGACGGCGCCTGAACATCGGTCACAGCCAGCGTTCCGACGCCGGATTTGTTGCCGCCGTCGAACGCGAACGTCGCGCCCGGCCCGCTCTCGGGTCCGGAATAGGCGCGCTTCATCGCCGCGTCCTGATCGAACGGCGACCATTGCCGGTGCGACCGCAGGTCGTTCACCAGCGGGAAGATGCGCTCCGGCGGTGCCGTGATGGCGATCGAGCGGGTGATGGAAAAGGTGTCGGGCTGCAGCGACGCATAAATGAGCGTGGCCACGATCACGACGACAACGACGATCAGGATGGTGGTCAGCATGAGACCCTCTTGTGCTTCACGAGCGGACGAATGGCAGCAGCGCGCGCAGCCGCGCATCGCGCAGCCACAGACCGAGCCACATCAGGATGCCGAGATAGACGCCGAACAGCGTGTGCGAGAGCAACGGGCTGTCGATCCGTACATGCGCGTAGATCGCGCCGCCGAAATAGCCGGTCAGCAGGATGGCGCCGAGCACCGCGGTCCGCGGAAAGATATAGAGCAGCGTGCCGACGAGGGTGAGGACGCCAAGAGTCCGCGCCAGATGTTCTGGAATGCCCATCTGCCGCGACGTCTCGATGACGATATCGAGCGGCACCAGCTTGATACCGCCATCGACCAGCAGAAACAGAGCCACCAGTCCGCTGACGATACGCCCCGTCCACACCATGGCCGGGGTCGTAGACGGCAAGGAAAGATCCTGCATCGAACGATCCAATCTTGAATGAAAGAATCCTGGTAGCGGGCCGGCCACCGTCGCGGCCGGCCCTGTCGTCGCTACTTCTTCGCCTCGGCCACATAGGCCTGGAGCTTCTCCAGGGTGCCGCCCCAGCCCTGCTGCATGCTGGCGAAGCTCTCGTTGAACACCTTGGTCTCGGTCTCGGTCGCATTGTGCGGCTTCCAGCGCACGGTGAACCGGGTCTTGCCGCCAGGCAGATCCTCGAAGGTGAAGGTCGAGAGCATTTCCAGCGGCCAGGTCGGCGCCATAGGGTGGCGCGTCACGCCGCCGGCTTCATCGGAGAACGAGTTGATGAACACCATCCGGTCCTTCGGCGAGACTTCGCGGAAGATGAAGCGGCCCCACATCGGCGTGCCGTCCGGCGCCTGCATGCCGTAGTGGTACATGCCGCCAGCGCGCAGATCCATCTTCGACGCCAGCACCGTGAAGCCCTTCGGGCCCCACCATTGTTTCATATGCGCGGGATCGGTGAAGCAGGCCCAGACCAGATCGCGCGGCGCATCGAGATCGCGCGAGATGACGAATTCCTTGCTGGGAGCAGCGGTTTCGGTGACGGACATCATATACTCCTTCTGTACAAACCGTTTGTCGCAGGCAGGCGTTTACGCCGTCGCCATGATCATCCAGCCGATGCCGAACTTGTCCTGCAGCATGCCGAACGCCGGCGAGAAGAACGTCTTGACCAGCGGCTGAGTCACCTTGCCGCCCTTGGCCAGCGCCTCGAACATGGTCTTGGCCTCGGCCTCACTCTTCGCCGTCAGCGACAGCGCGAAGCCCTTGAACTCCGGCTTGTCGCCGGTGATGCCGTCGGAGCCCATCATTACCGCATCGCCGACACGCCACGACGCATGCATGATCTTGTTCGGATCGGACGGCACGCATTCCGGATTCTGGGATTTCTCCGGCGACTCGGAAAAGCGCATCAGCATGTCGACCTTGGCGCCGAGTGCGCTCTTGTAGAATTCGATCGCTTCCTCGCAGCGGCCGTTGAAGAACAGATACGGTGTCAGTTGCATGGCAGTCTCCTTGGTCAAAGATGTCGGTATGCGGGATTGCTCGGTCGGCTTATCGATCCCTTTGCCATGTCAGCACGCCGGTCATGATCTTCCCCTGCTGCATGGGATTGGGTTGTCTGGCCGTGCGAAGAGACAGCGTGTCCCCCGCGATCTCGATTCCACGTCTTTGCGTCGTTCCGACCCACTCCGGAACCCAGGCCACATCCACGGCGGTGGCGAGTTCGTTGCCGTCGATGCTGTACGTGCCGCTGTAGGCGAGCATCGTGTTGAACAGATCGCCGAGGCTGTCGTCCGTCCGCGCGGGCCGTGACCTGCGGGTGATGATCGCGGTCATGCGCGTGTCGGCGAACACCACCGACCCCAAAGGGTCGGGACCGTGCATGTCGATCGCGGCGCCATCCTCGAACTGCATCTTGGCGGCGACCAGCGTCCAACTGCCCAAAACGTCTTTCGCCAGTTTGTTCATTTGCATCGCACGCTCCTGGAGCAATCAGAGGGAGGGATCGGATTTCTTGTCGGATTTCTTGTCGGATTTTTTGGCGCGCTTGCCGGATTTGGCCTTCTGCGTGTCCGCATCGGCTTCGCCGCTTTGCAGGACGCGCAGATAGTCCTCGAGCCGATCGAGGCTCTGTTCCCAGAACTGACGATAACGCTCGAGCCAGTCGTCAATTTCCTTGAGCGCCTTCGGCTCGATCTTGCAGGGCCGCCACTGGGCCTCGCGGCCGCGGATGATCAGCCCCGCGCCCTCCAGCACCTTGAGATGCCGCGACACGGCGGGGCCGCTGATGTCGAATGGCTTGGCGAGTTCCGCGACCGTGGTTTCGCCGAGCGCGAGCCGCGCCAGGATGGCGCGACGCGTCGGATCGGCCAGGGCGGCGAAGGTGGCACTGAGGCGGTCGGTCATGACACGGGTCCGGGGCGGATGTCTTATTTAGCCAATCTGTTATTTAACAGATACGTTAAATGAAGGGCAGGAGTCAACCCCTTATTTTCCGGTCGCTAACGCCCCCCTCCGCGTCATGCCCGGCCTTGTGCCGGGCATCCACGGCTTACTTTTCTCTCACAGCGTCAAAGACGTGGATGCCCGCAATAAATGCGGGCATGACGGCGGAGAGAGGGAGCCGTCTCGCCTACCCCACCGGCAACACGCTCGAATACTTCACCTGCTCCAGCGCGAAGCTCGATTCGATCGACGCGACGCCGTCGAGCCGCGTCAGCTTTTCCTTGAGGAAGCGCTCATAGGCGGCGAGATCGGGCACCACCACACGCAGCCAGTAATCGCGCGGCCCAGTCATCAGGTAGCATTCCATCACCTCGGGCCAGCGCGCGATGGTCTTGGCGAAACGGTCGAGCGCATCCTGCTTCTGCTTTTCCAGCTTCACGGAAATGAACACGCTGACCGGCAGGCCGACCGCCTGCTGGTTCAGCACCGCGGCATAGCGGGCGATCACGCCGGCTTTTTCCAGGATGCGGATGCGCCGCAGGCACGGCGACGGCGACAGCCCGACCTGATCGGCCAGATCGGCGAGACTCATGCGCCCGTCCTGCTGCAGATGGTGCAGGATCTTGCGGTCGATGGCGTCCAGCTCCGTCGGCATGATCCACTCTCCCGGCAACAGAAATTGGCAGAATATGCCAATCGTACGCCTTACAGTGGCGCAGATTGGCCGTTTCTGCCAGTCCTCCGGCGTTATCCTGATGCCGACCCGGATCAGGACTTTCCTCGCCATGGCCGACCTCGACATTCTGCGCGATCTCGAACGCAAAGTGCTGTGGCTCGCGAGCTACATGATCCACAACGCCAACCACCTGCGCGACACCGGTGACGGCGTGAAGGTGGGCGGACATCAGGCGTCGTCCGCCTCGCTCGCCGCGATCATGACGACGCTCTATTTCGAGGTGTTGCGGCCGCAGGATCGCGTCGCGGTGAAGCCGCACGCGGCGCCGAACTTCCACGCGATCCAGTATCTGTTCGGCAACCAGATCCGCGACAAGCTCGAGGCGTTCCGCGGCTACAAGGGCGCGCAGAGCTATCCCTCGCGCACCAAGGACACCGACGACGTGGATTTCTCCACCGGCTCGGTCGGCCTCGGCGTGGCGCAGACGCTGTTCTCCTCGCTGGTGCAGGACTATGTGCGCGCGCACGGCTGGGGCGGACAGCATCCGGAAGGCCGGATGATTGCGCTGATGGGCGACGCGGAGATGGACGAAGGCAACATCTTCGAGGCGCTGCTGGAAGGCTGGAAGCAGGGCCTGCGCAACTGCTGGTGGGTCATCGACTACAACCGCCAGAGTCTCGACGCGGTGATCCGCGAGGGTTTGTGGGAACGCTACGAACAACTGTTCAGCAATTTCGGCTGGGACGTGGTCATCCTCAAATACGGCGCGCTGCAGCAGGCCGCCTTCAAGGAGCCGGGCGGCGACAAGCTGAAAGCCTGGATCGACACCTGCCCCAACCCGCTCTACTCGGCGCTGGTGTTCGCCGGCGGCGCGGCATGGCGCAAGCGCCTCACCGACGAAATCGGCGATCAGGGACCGGTGACGGCGCTGATCGAGAAGCGCAGCGACGCCGAACTCGCCGCGCTGATGAACAATCTCGGCGGCCACGACATCGCGACGTTGCGCGAAGCGTTCAACGGCGTCACCGGCGACAAGCCGACCTGCTTCATCTGCTACACGGTGAAAGGCGCGGGGCTGCCGCTCGCCGGCCACAAGGACAACCACGCTGGGCTGATGACGCCGGCACAGATCGATACCTTGCGCACCGCGATGAACATTCGTCCCGGCCACGAGTGGGACAGATTCGAGGGGCTGGCGACGCCGGAAGGCGAGATCGAAGCGTTCCTCAAGCGCGTGCCGTTCGTGCAGGAGGGCACGCGGCGGCGCGACGCCGCGCGGTTCGACATTCCCGCGGACCTGCCGGTGACGATCCAGCCGGTCATGTCGACGCAAGCGGGCTTCGGCGCGATCCTCAATGAGATCGGCAAGAGCGAGGCGACGTTCGCGGAGCGCATCGTCACCACCTCGCCGGACGTCACGGTCTCGACCAATCTCGGGCCGTGGGTGAACCGCCGCAAGCTGTTCGCCCGCACCGCACAGACCGACACCTTCAAGAACGAGCGCATTCCCTCCACGTTCAACTGGGAATTCGCGCCGCACGGCCAGCATCTTGAACTCGGCATCGCGGAGATGAATCTGTTCATCGCGCTGTCCGCGCTCGGCCTGTCGCACAGCATCAACGGCGAGCGGCTGCTGCCGATCGGTACGCTGTACGATCCGTTCATCGCCCGCGGTCTCGATGCGCTGAACTATGCCTGCTATCAGGATGCACGCTTCATCGTCGTCGCGACGCCATCCGGCATTACGCTGGCCGGCGAAGGCGGTGCGCACCAGTCGATCTCCGAGCCGCTGATCGGGCTGGCGCAGGACGGCCTCGCCGCATTCGAGCCGGCCTTCGTCGACGAGCTTGCGGCGATCATGGCGTGGTCGCTCGCCTACATTCAGAAGGACAGCAGCGACGACACGCATAGTGAAAGGAATTGGCTGCGCGACGAGACCGGCGGCTCCGTCTATCTGCGGCTGTCGACGCGACCGGTCGAGCAGATGCAGCGGGCGATGACGCCGCAACTGCGCCAGGACATCGTCGATGGCGGCTACTGGCTGCGCGAGCCGGGGCCGAACGCGCAGGTGGTGATCGCCTATACCGGGGCGATCGCGCCGGAAGCGATCGCCGCCGCAGGACTGATGGGCGAGGACCGCCGCGACATCGGCGTGCTCGCCGTGACGTCAGCCGACCGGCTCAATGCCGGATGGACGGCGGCGCAGCGCCTGCGCGAGCGCGGCCTCGTTCATGCGCGTTCGCACGTGGAACGCCTGCTCGACCGGCTGCCGCCGCATTGCGCGCTGGTGACGGTGTGCGACGCGCATCCGGCGACGCTCGGCTGGCTCGGTGCCGTCAACGGCCACCGCACCCGCGCACTCGGTGTCGAGCATTTTGGCCAGACCGGCTCGCTCGCCGAACTTTATCGCCACTACGGCATCGACAGCGCCGCCATCATCGCCGCCGCGCAGGCGATGACGCCCGGCCGTCCGATCCGGCATTTGCGGGCGATGTGAGCTGGCGGCCGCCTACTTCGCATCCTCCAGCACCATCGCCGCACCTTTCTCGGCGATCATGATGGTCGGCGAATTGGTGTTGCCGGAGGTGATCACCGGCATCACCGACGCGTCGATCACCCGCAAACCGTCGACGCCGATCACCCGCAGCCGCGCATCGGTGACGGCGTTGGCATCGCCAGCGCGGCCCATGCGCGCGGTGCCGACCGGATGGAAGATGGTCGTGCCGATGTCGCCGGCCGCCTTCGCCAGCGAGGTTTCATCGTCGCCGATGCTGTCGCCCGGCAGATATTCCTGCGGCCGGTACGACGCAAGCGCCGGCTGCGCGACGATGCGGCGCGTGATCCGCAGCGAATCCGCCGCCACCTGCCTGTCCTCCGGCGTCGCCAGATAATTCGGCTTGATCGCCGGGGCTTGCGCCGGATCGGACGATTTCAGCGTGATCGCGCCACGGCTGGTCGGCCGCAGATTGGCGACGCTCGCGGTGAATGCCGGGAACGCGTGCAGCGGATCGCCGAACTTCTCCAGCGACAGCGGCTGCACGTGATACTGGATGTTGGCGCGCTCGTAGCGCGGGTTCGACCGCGTGAACAGGCCGAGCTGCGACGGCGCCATGGTCAACGCACCGCGTCGGCGGAACACATAATCCATCCCCATGCCGAGCTTCCCGATGAGCCGCGCATAGTCGGTGTTCAGCGTGCGTGCGCCCTTGACCTTGTAGATCGTGCGCAGTTGCAGATGATCCTGCAGATTGGCGCCGACGCCGGGGCGATCGACGACCGGCTTGATGCCATGCGCGGCGAGATCAACGGCGGCACCGATGCCGGACAGCATCATCAGATGCGGCGAGCCGATCGCGCCAGCGGCCAAAATCACCTCGCCGCGACACCGCGCGCTGCGCGTCACGCCATCCTGCCGCCAACGGACACCAGTGACGCGCGTGCCGTCGAGAATGAGGCTTTCAGCAAGGCAGCCGGTTTCCAGCTTGAGATTCGGCCGGTGCAGCACCGGCTTGAGAAAGCCTCGCGCCGCCGACCAGCGCCGGCCGCGCCGCTGATTGACGTGGAAATAGCCGACGCCCTCGTTGTCGCCGGTGTTGAAGTCGCCGGTCGGCGGAATGCCGGCTTCGATGGCGGCCTTGCGAAAGGCATCGAGCAGATCCCACCGCAGCCGCTGTTCCTCGACGCGCCATTCGCCGCCCGCGGCGTGATAATCGCCGGTACCGAGAAAATTGTTCTCGTGCTTCTTGAAATACGGCAGCACGTCGTCCCACGACCAGCCCGGCAGACCGAGTTGTCGCCAGTGGTCGTAGTCCGCGGCCTGCCCGCGCATATAGATCATGCCGTTGATCGCCGAGGAGCCGCCGATCACCTTGCCGCGCGGATAGCCGAGACTGCGGCCGTTGAGGCCCGGCTCCGGCTCGGTCCTGAACATCCAGTCGGCGCGCGGATTGCCGATGGCGAACAGATAGCCGACTGGAATGTGAAACCAGATCCAGTTGTCGCGGCCGCCGGCTTCGAGGATCAGCACGCGGCGGCCGGGGTCGGCCGACAGCCGGTTGGCCAGCACGCAGCCGGCCGAGCCCGCGCCGACGATGATGAAGTCGAATTCGCCCTCGACCGGGGTCTCCGCCGCACTCTGCGCCATTTTTTGCCGCGCGTTTCCTGTCCCGGCTCGACTTTACCTCGGCGTGCCCCCGTTGGTAGTGTGCAAAGGACCAAGGGCGCACGGAAGGTGCGTCCGAGGCCGATGGCGCGCTGGGCGCGCGCCATGAAGACGGAACGGCGGTTCCGGCGCACACCACAACAAGAACCAACCCGGCCCGCGGGCCTGTCGGCGCGTGCGCGGGGTTT
>MKWA01000022.1:0-134698 GCA_001899285.1 Rhizobiales bacterium 64-17 | reverse complement strand
CCGTGAAAAGCTCTTTAAAAACCCGCTTCATCGCTCTTTTGGCCGCGACGGCCACCCTGACGGCCGCTGCCGTCCTGTCGCCGCTGCCGGCCCACGCACAAGACACGCTGACCGTGTTCGCCGCCGCGTCGATGAAGAACGCGCTCGACGACGTGAACAAGGCTTTCACCGAGAAGGAGAAGGTCAAGGTCACGGCGAGCTACGCCGCGTCCTCGGCGCTGATCAAGCAGATCGAGGCCGGCGCACCGGCCGATGTGTTCATCTCCGCCGATCTCGACTGGATGAAATACGGCATCGAGAAAAAGGCGATCAAACCCGGCAGCGACTTCCAGTTGCTCGGCAACCGGCTGGTGCTGATCGCGCCGAAGGATTCCAAGACCAATGAGGTGAAGATCGCGCCCGGCTTCGACATCGTCGGCGCCGCCGGCGGCGGCCGCATCGCCACCGGCGACGTGCGCGCCGTGCCCGTCGGAAAGTATGCCAAGGCGGCGCTGGAGAAGCTCGGCGTCTGGGACAAAGCCGAATCGCACATGGCGATGGCGGAAAACGTACGCGCCGCGCTCGCGCTGGTCGGCCGCGGCGAGGCACCGCTCGGCATCGTCTACGAGACCGACGCCAAAGTGGATTCAAACGTGAAGATCGTCGCGGCGTTCCCGCAAGAATCCTATCCGCCGGTGATCTACCCTGCCGGCTCGACCGTGAATGCCAAGCCGGATGCGGCGAAATATCTCGCCTTCCTGCGCACCGATGCGGCGAAGGCGATCCTCGAACGCTACGGCTTCACCTTCCTGGCCAAACCCGGCGTGAAAGGATCCTGATCGCACACCGGGCTGGATCGCGGTGGCACAGTCTCCGAGCTGCACCGCCGCGATCCGTTCTATCGGCCGCGATCCTCTGACATAACGTCACCGCATGTTTGACCTTTCCCCCGAGGAATGGACCGCGATCCATCTGTCGCTACGGATCGCCGTGGTCGCGACCGCGTGCTCGCTGCCGTTCGGCATCGCGGTCGCGTGGCTGCTGGCGCGCAAGAATTTCTGGGGCAAGGGTCTGCTCGACGGCGTGATCCATCTGCCGCTGGTGTTGCCGCCCGTCGTCACCGGCTATCTGCTGCTGATCGCGTTCGGCCGCAAAGGCTTCATCGGTTCGTGGCTGGCCGAGATCGGGATCGTCTTCGCGTTCCGTTGGACCGGCGCCGCGCTCGCCTGCGCGGTCATGTCGTTTCCGCTGCTGGTGCGGCCGCTGCGGCTGTCGTTCGAGAGCATCGACCGCAAGCTGGAGGACGCCGCGTGGACGCTCGGCGCGAGCCCGCTCAAAGTGTTCCTCACCGTGTCGCTGCCGCTCGCGGTGCCGGGCCTGATCGCCGGCACGCTGCTCGGCTTCGCCAAGGCGCTTGGCGAATTCGGCGCGACCATCACCTTCGTCTCCAACATTCCCGGCGAGACGCAGACCATCTCCGCCGCGATCTACACGCTGACGCAGATTCCCGACGGCGACGCCGCCGCCGGCAGGCTCGTGCTCGTCTCCATCGTCATCGCCCTCATTGCGCTCGTCGCGTCCGAATGGCTGTCGCGCCGTGCCGGCCAGCGGTTTCACGGGGAGTGACGATGCTCACTGTCGCCGTCAAACGAGCCCTGCCGAACTTCGCGCTGGACGCGACATTCTCCGGCGCCGGCACCATCGCGCTGTTCGGGCCGTCCGGCTCCGGCAAGACCACCGTCGCCAATCTCATTGCAGGACTGGTGAAGCCGGACAGCGGCCGCATCGCCATCGACAGCGACGTGCTGTTCGACAGCGCGCAGCGGATCGACGTGCCGGCGCACAAACGCCGCATCGGCTATGTGTTTCAGGAAGGCCGGCTGTTTCCGCATATGAGCGTGGCGCGCAATCTCGATTACGGCCGGCGCATGAACGGGCTCGCGCGCGACGACAACGATCACGCGCGCATCGTCGCGATGCTCGATCTCGGCAATCTGCTGACGCGGCGGCCGGGAAAACTCTCCGGCGGCGAACGCCAGCGCGTCGCCATCGGCCGCGCGCTCTTGTCGAAGCCGCGGCTCCTCGTGCTCGACGAGCCGCTCGCCTCGCTCGACGCCGCCCGCAAGGCGGAAATCCTGCCCTATCTCGAACGGCTGCGCGCCGAGAAGCTGCCGATGATCTATGTCAGCCATCAGCCCGACGAGGTGCGGCGCGTCGCCGATCATGTGGTGCGGCTCGACGGCGGGCGCGTCGCCGCCGCAGGCGGCGTGGAGCTGTTGAGTTGATTATCGCGCCAGCCGCGTCATCTCGTCGGCGAGATAATCGAGCGCGGCCACCAGCGCCGGGCCGCCGCAGAAGCTCAGGCGCGTCGGCAGCGCGATCTGCCGCGCCGGCGGATAAAGCGCCTGCACCGCCGGATGCAGCAGCGTCAGCGCGCCCTGATCGGTCACGGCACGCGGCGGGTCGCGCAGCACCAGCACGTCGGGCTTGAGCATGAGAATGCGTTCGAGCGGCATGTAGCCGCCATAGCCACCCGGCGCGCCGGGCGGCGGATGCAGGCCGGCTTTCGCCACCAGCGCGGCCACCAGACTGTTCGATCCCTGCGTGTAGCCGTTGCGCTCGACGATCAGCGCCGTGCGGAACGGCGGACGCGGCGCGACAGCAAGCTTGCGCTCGGCCGCATCGAGCGCGGCGACCAGCGTCGTCCCGCGTTCGGGGTGGCCGACCAGCGCCGCGAACTCCACGATCTGCCGGCGAGCGGCATCGAGATCGGTGACGAGTTGCACTTCATAATTGGGAACGCCAAAGCGCCGCAGCATGCGTTGCGTGGTGCCGCGGTCGTCGGTGCCGACCAGAACGAGATCGGGATTGAGCGTCAGCGTACCCTCGGCGCGCCAGTCAAGCTGCGGAAAGCGCTTCGCCTGATCCGCCACCACCGACACCGCCGGATCAGTCGCATAGGGCGACAACGCGACGATCTGTTCCGGATCGGCCAGCGCCACGGCAAGCTGGTCGCCGCACAGATTGAACGAGACGATGCGCTTCGGCGGCGCGGCGTGAGCCGTCACCACAGAAAAGAGCACAGCAGCAAGAATCGCGACGACACGCAGGCAGACCATAAGACGTTGTATCGCGCTGTCCCCAAGGCGTCCAAATGTGGTGGAGTGAGGCATTTTCGATCCCGTTCATTCCCGCGAAAGCGGGAATCCACACTTTGCAACACCAAGATATGGTCAAGCGTGGGTCCCCGCTTTCGCGGGGACGAACGGAAGCAGAGCCATTGGAGCTGTCGCGCGGACCCTGTAGGAAAGCGGGCGATGACCCGGTTTCCCGACTTCAGGCTCAATCTGGCGCTGGTGGCGCTGCTGCTGGCGCTGGCGCTGGCCTCGCTGGCGATCGGCCCGGCCGCCCTGTCGCCGCGCACAGTGTTCGACGCGCTGATGACCGGCGACGGCGTGCCGGGGCTGATCGTGCGCGAGATCCGCCTGCCGCGCACGCTGCTGGCGCTGGCGATCGGCGGCACGCTTGGCCTGTCCGGCGCGGCGCTGCAGGGGCTGGTGCGCAATCCGCTGGCGGAGCCCGCTTTGTTCGGCGCGCCGCAGGCGGCAGCGGCAGCGGCCTCGTTCGTCATCGCCTTCGGCTTCTTTCCGGCGACCTCGTTCGCCGTGCCGTTCGCGGCCATCGCCGGCGCGCTGGTTTCGATCGGTGGTCTGGTCGCTATCGCCGGGCGTCGCGCCAGCCTGACGGTGACGCTGCTCGCCGGCCTCGCGCTGGCGAGCTTCGCCGGCGCCGCCACCGCGCTGGCGCTCAATCTCGCGCCCAATCCGTTCGCCGCTATCGAGATCGCGTTCTGGCTGCTCGGCTCCTTGCAGGATCGCAGCAGCGAGCATCTCTATCTCGCGACACCGTTCCTCGCGCTCGGCTGCGTGCTGATGGCGCTCAATGCTCGCGCCTTCCGCGCGCTGACGCTGGGTGAGGACGCCGCGACCTCGCTCGGCGTCAATGTCGACATGGTGCGGCTGCGCGTCGTCATCGGCGTGGCGCTCGGCGTCGGTGCGGCCGTCGCCGTGGTCGGCGCCATCGGCTTCGTCGGACTGGTCGCGCCGCATCTGGTGCGCCGCGCGGTCGGCTCCGATCCGGCGCGGGTGATGCTGCCCGGCGCCCTGGCCGGCGCGGCATTGCTGCTCGCCGCCGACATCGCCGTGCGGCTGGTCCCCGGCCCGGTCGAGATCAAGCTCGGCGTCGTCACCGCGCTGATCGGCGTGCCGTTCTTCCTGGTGATGATCTTCGCCGAACGCCGCGCGCTGCAGGGGTCCGCGTCATGACCATGCTGCGCGCCGAGCGGATCGACGTGGTGCTGCATGGCCGCGCCATCGTCAGCGATGCGTCGGTCACGCTCAGACCCGGTGAGCTTACCGCGCTGGTCGGGCCGAATGGCGCCGGCAAAACGACGCTGATGCGCGCGCTGGCCGGTCTGTTGCCGGCGAACGGCAGCATCCGGCTCAAGGATCGCCCGCTCGCGGACTTCACGCTGCGCGAGCGCGCCCGCAGCATCGCCTATCTGCCGCAGGGCAATGTGTTCCACTGGCCGCTCGACGTTGCTGCGGTGGTGGCGCTCGGCCGGCATCCGCATGCCGATCCGTTCTCGCCGCTCACTGGCACGGATCGTGCCGCGGTGGCGCACGCGCTGGCGGCGGCGCAGATCGAGGATCTCGCGGAGCGCATCGTCACGACCTTATCCGGCGGCGAACGCGCGCGCGTCGCGCTGGCGCGCGTACTCGCGACCGAAGCCGATATCCTGTTCGCCGACGAGCCGACCGCCTCGCTCGATCCGCGGCATCAGCTTGTGGTGATGGACCTTTTGCGCGGCATCGCCCGGCGCGGCGGCGCGGTGCTGGCGATCATCCACGATCTCGGCCTCGCCGCGCGCTTCGCCGATCGCGTGCTGGTGATGCAGCGCGGCCGGATCGTCGCCGATGCCGCGCCGCGCGAAGCCTTGAGCGACGCGCGGCTTGCCGACGTGTTCGGCATCGCGGTCGCGCAGGTCGACAGCGGCGACGGCGTGATGCCGGTGCCGCTACGGCCGGTCTAGAACATATTTGCGCGCGCGCTGCGCCAGCGACCGTGCAACCGACTTCGCCATGACCTTGGCCGACGCCGGCTTCTCGTCGGGATCGGACAGCCGCAGGCCGATGGTCGTGACACGGTTGTCCTTCACCGCATGCGCCAAGAGCGCGATCGGCCCGAGCCGGACGATATCGCCCTGCTTCGCCGGCCGCTTCAACTCATTGGCAAAGTGATCGGCCAGCGTCACGTTGGCATGCGCGTCGGCCAGCCGCAGATCGTAGATATCCGCCAGCGCGCCGAGCGTCGCATCGCCGGGCACGAAGAAGTCTGACAACTGCGCCGGGTCCGGCTTCGGCAGCGGCATGTTGACGAAGTAGCGGTCGAGCGCCTGCGCGCGCTCCGGCGGCGCCAGCAGATAGACATAGTCCCCGGCACGCACGCCGTCGGCTTCCTCCGGCGTGAAGATCTGTTCGTCGCGCACCACCAGCGTCGGCTTGGCCCATGACGGAATGAGACGGCGGCGCAGATACGGCGAATTCTCGGCGATGGCATACCCGACCAGCTCCTTGTCGAGCTGGCCGGGCAGATCAAGTTCGATCCGGCGCTGCTGCCGGTCGGAGCGTGGCAAGGCCACCTGAAAACGCTTCGCCGCCACGGCGATGGTCCAGCCCTGTACCAGGAGCGAAATCGAGACGACGACGAAGGCAACATCGAAATAGAGATAAGCCTTCGGCAAGCCGACCAGCATCGGGATCGAGGCGAGGAAGATGCCGACCGCGCCGCGCAGGCCGACCCACGACACGAACAGCTTGTCGCGGGTCGAGAACCGGAACGGCCACAGGCACACGAATACCGCCGCCGGGCGGGCGATGAACATCAGCGTCAGCGCAACGCCGAGCGCCGGCAACACGCTGTCCATCAGCCGCTGCGGCCACACCAAAAGGCCGAGCAGCATGAACATCACGATCTGCGCCAGCCAGGTCGCGGCATCGAGGAACACCACCACCGAATTATGCGCGCGCGTCGCCTGATTGCCGACCACGAGGCCGGCGAGATAGACGGCCAGGAAGCCCGAGGCGTGCACGGTCTGCGTCAGGCCGAAGATCACCAGCGCACCGACGGCGACGAACGGGGCATGCAGACCCTGCGCGAGACTGAGCCGGTTCAGGACGAACACAATCGCGCGGCCGCCGAGCAGGCCGGCGATACCACCGATCACCGCTTCGCGCAGCAGCGACAGCGCCATGTCGCCCGCGCTCTGATGGGTGCCGAGCAGCAACTGGATCAGCACGATGGTGAGGAACACCGCGAACGGGTCGTTGGCGCCGGATTCGACCTCCAGCGTCGCGCCGACGCGCGGACGCAGCCTCAGGCCGCGGGCATGGATCAGGAAAAACACCGCCGCCGCGTCGGTCGAGGCGATCACCGAGCCGATCAGCAGGCCCTCGAGCCAGGACAGATCCAGCAGCAGGACGGCGACCGGCGCCGTCAGCGTCGCGGTGATCAGGACACCGATGGTCGCGAGCATGCCCGCCGGCGCCAGCACGCTGCGGAAAATGGCGACGCGGGTGCGCAGGCCGCCGTCGAACAGGATCAGCGCCAGCGCCACCGAGCCGACCGTATAGGCGGTGCTGACGTCATTGAATTTCAGCCCGCCGGGACCACCCTCACCGGCCAGCATGCCGACCATCAGGAACACGAGCAACAACGGGGCGCCGAACCGCATGGCAATCAGGCTCGACATGATGCCAGCCAGGACCAGCAGGCTGCTGAACAGAATTCCCAGACTGACCGTGTCGAGCGAGCCCATGCGGCGTGAACCTCCATGGCTATTAGGAGGTTCTGATTCGCCGCACGGCAACGGTTAATCGCTGCACCTGCGAGATTTTTGCGAGATTTCGCGAAATTTCCGGCGGCGCGTGGCGCCAGCGCCGCTAGACCGCCGCCGGCGATGGTGTCGGAATAAGCCGCAGCATTGCCCGCGCGATCTCGTTCTCGCCCATCACCACCGCGCTGGCGCCATGCTTGCGCAGATGCTCGATCTCCTCGTCGGAATGGGCGCGGGCGATGATGGTCAGGCCCGGATTGATCTGCCGTGCTTGCTGCACGACGTTGCCGCTTTCAAAGGCATCGGGGATCGCCACGATCAGGCAGCGCGCAACCGGAAGATTGGCGGCGGCCAGCAGTTCGGGGTCGGCGGCGTTGCCGGCGAGCGCCGCCTTGCCCTCGGCCTGCAGCTTCGCCACCACGTCGCCGTTGTGTTCGACGATCAGCACCGGGCAGTCCTTGATCGCGGCGTCTTGAGAGGCGAGCGCGCCGGTGATGAAGCGACCGACCCGGCCATGACCGACCAGCACCAGATGGTCGGTCAGCGCCGTCATCGGGATCGGCTCGCGGGTCGGCGAAGGGGCCGGCGCGGGTTCCGGGGGCACAGCCGGAGCCGCCGCCGGTTCCGGCGCGATCACGGCCTTCCCCTTGGCCAGCCAGCGGTCCAGCACCGCGAAGGTGAGCGGGTTGAGCAGGATCGACAGGATCGCGCCGCCGAGGATGAGATCGCGGCCGCGTTCCGGCAGGAGGCCGAGGCTGACGCCGAGCCCGGCGAGGATGAACGAGAATTCGCCGATCTGCGCGAGGCTGGCCGAGATCGTCAGCGCCGTCGTGGTCGGCCGCCGGAACAGCCGCACGATCAGGAACGCGGCGATCGACTTACCGAACATGATGATGAACAGCGTCGCCAGCATCGGCAGCGGCTCCCGCACGATGATCATCGGGTCGAACAGCATGCCGACCGAAACGAAGAACAGCACGGCGAACGCATCGCGTAATGGCAGCGTCTCGTTGGCGGCGCGCTGGCTGAGTTCGGATTCGCTCATCACCATGCCGGCGAAGAATGCGCCGAGCGCGAACGACACGCCGAACAGCGACGTGGCGAAATAAGCGACGCCGAGCGCGATGGCCAAAACCGACAACCGGAACAGTTCGCGCGAGCCGGTATGCGCCATCGCGTGCAGCAGCCAGGGAACGAGACGGCGGCCCGCCACCAGCATCAGCACGACGAAAGCGGCCACCTTGCCGAGCGTGATCAGCAGCGGCTCCAGCAGATCGAGCGTGGACGCGCCGGATGCCGCCCCCGTCTTCAGGATCGGCGCGAGCGCTGGCAGCATCACCAGGGTCAGCACCATGGCGATGTCTTCGACGATCAGCCAGCCGACGGCGATACGGCCACGCTCGGTCTCGATCAGCCGCCGCTCCTGCATCGCGCGCAGCAGCACCACGGTGCTCGCGGTCGACAGCGTCAGGCCAAACATCAGGCCAGCGGCATTGTCCCAGCCGAGCAGCGCGCCGAGCCCCCAGCCGAGCACGGTGGCGGCGGCGATCTGCGCCACCGCGCCGGGCAAGGCGATGGCGCGCACCGACCACAGATCCTTGAGCGAAAAATGCAGGCCGACGCCGAACATCAGCAGGATGACGCCGATCTCGGCCAGTTCATTGGCAAGTTGCTGATCTGCGACGAACCCCGGCGTCGCCGGGCCGATGATGACCCCCGCCAGCAGATAACCGACCAGCGGCGATATCCGGAAACGCTGCGCCACCGCCGCCAGGACGAAGGCGAGGACGAGCCCGAGGACAATGGTGGAAATCAGCGGGGTGTGATGCGGCATCCAGTCATGTTTCCTGCGTGCGCAACCGCAACGCTTTCAATCGGGCCAATCGTCGCACTGTAACGGTATCCGTGCCGCGTGACAGCGTGGCGATGTCGCGCATACGCGATGCGACATGGCAGCCGAAAGCGGCTGCCATGCTGATCCGCCGGCCGGACAGGCCGCAGAAGCCAATCGCTAGAAATTGACCTTGTCGCCGCCTTTGAGCTTGAGGATGTCGCGCGCCTCATCGGGCGTCGCCACATCGAGGCCGAGGCCCTCGATGATCTTGCGCACATTGGTGACCTGCTGCGCGTTCGACTCGGCGAGCCTGCCAGGGCCGATCCACAGCGAGTCCTCCAGCCCGACGCGGACATTGCCGCCCATCGCCGCGGCTTGCGCCGCGATCGGCATCTGCGCGCGGCCGGCACCCAGCACCGACCAGCGATAGTTCTCCGGGCCGAGCAACCGGTCGGCCGTGCGCTTCATCATCATCACGTCTTCCGGATGCGTGCCGATGCCGCCGAGAATGCCGAACACCGACTGCACGAACAGCGGCGGCTTGACCAGACCGCGTTCCAGGAAATGCGCGAGATTGTAGAGATGGCCGATGTCGTAGCACTCGAACTCGAAGCGCGTCTCGTTGTCCATGCAAGTGCGCAGCACGAACTCGATATCCTTGAAGGTGTTGCGGAAGATCAGATCCTTGGTGCCTTCCAGATATGGCTGCTCCCAGTCGTATTTGAACTCCTTGTAGCGGTTAAGCATCGGGAACAGCGCGAAATTGATCGAGCCCATGTTGAGGCTCGCCACCTCCGGCTTGAACGTGGCCGCCGGACGCACTCGCTCGTCCACCGTCATGGTCGGCGAACCGCCGGAGGTGAGATTGATCACCACATTCGACTGCTGCTTGATGCGCGGCAGGAAGCGGGCGAAGGCTTCCGGCGTCTGGTCCGGCCGCCCTGTTTTAGGATCGCGCGCGTGGAGATGGACGATGGCCGCACCGGCCTCCGCGGCGCCGATCGCCGCGTCGGCGATCTCGTCCGGCGTCACCGGCAGATAGGGCGACATGGTCGGCGTGTGAATCGCACCGGTAACGGCGCAGGTGATGATGACCTTACGGGAACTTGCCATGACCAAAATTCCGATATGCGTTTCAGCGAGGCAGCCTTCGCCTCTGCGGATTGGACCAGGCGGCGATCCTAGAGTATCAGCCGACAGGTCGTCACCCCGCTCAACCCATATTGCGGTCCGGCTTGTCACTCGCGCCCACGCCATCGCGTTCCGATCTGCTGCTCGGCCTGCTGTATGGCGGGCTGGCGGCGCTCGGCTGGGCGGTCGGCTTCGTCTGGGCCAAGCACGGCATCGAGATCGGATTTCATCCGGCAGACCTGATCGTCCACCGCTTCGCCTGGAGCGGGTTGGCGATGCTACCGTTCGTAATGCGGGCGGGCCTGCGCGATCTCGCCGGCATCGGCTGGCTGCGCGGCCTGACGTTGACGGTGTTCGCCGGACCGCCTCAGTCACTGCTGGCTTATAGCGGCTTCATCCTGGTGCCGCTCGGCCACGGCACGGTGATCCAGCCGGCCTGCGCGACATTGAGCGGCCTGTTGCTGGCGAGCCTGTTTCTCGGCGAGCGGCTGTCACCATGGCGGATTGCCGGCGCGCTCATCATCGTCGCCGGACTGGTCGTGTTCGGCATCGAAGCGATCACCACCATTGGTCCGCACGGCATCGGCGGCGACCTGCTGTTCGTCAGCGCTGGCCTGTCGTGGGCGATCTTCGGCACGCTGCTGCGGCACTGGCGTGTGCCGGGCATGCAGGGCGCACTGGTGGTCGGCTCGTTGTCGGTACTGCTGTTCGTGCCGGCTTATCTGCTGATCGCGGGATATCAGCATCTGATCGCGCTCGGCTGGCAGGAGAACCTGACCCAGGCAGTGATCCAGGGGCTCTGCGCGGGCGTGCCACCGATCTATCTGTTCGGCCGCGCCGTGGTGCTGCTCGGGGCCGGACGCGCGGGGACGTTCACAGCGCTGGTCCCCGGCTTCTCGCTGCTGATCGGCTATCTGGCACTCGGGATCGTCCCCAGCATGGCGCAGGTGACCGGCCTCATCATCGTCATGATCGGTTTCCAGTTCGTGGTCAGGCGTTAGCCACCGGCCCGCCATTCCGGCAGCGCCATGTCGCTGCCGCATTGACCGACAAGAACGGTCCTCATTGCTCGCCCGGCCGTGCATCGACAGGCCGAATCAATCATTGTCTGATCCGCGCCACAGGGCCGCACGATGGATTTTTCCGACCTCAACGAAACCTTGTCATCGCTGGTCCACGCGGCCCAGATGACGCTCCGTACCGAGCTGACCTCGATATGGCTGCCGATCCAGCTCGGGCTGATCGGCCTTGCGGTGGTCATTGCGCTGGCGATCGCCGCGACGCTGCACAAGCACGCCGACCTTATGATACTGACTGCGAAGTGGCCGCCGTTCTTGCGCCTGATCATCCGCGCGATCGTCAATCATCTCGCCGTCATCGCCTTCATCATCGTGCTGGTGGCAATGCGGGCGGCGCTGCGCACCGACGTGTTCGAGGCCAGAACCTATCTGCTGCGGGTCGGCATCGGCCTGACCACGGCATGGGTGATGATCAACATCCTCGCCAGCGTCATTCACAACCAGTTTGTCAACCGCGTCGTCGCCGTGTCGGCATGGACGATTGCAGCGTTGAGCATCCTGCAACTGCTCGAGCCGGTGACCAACAGCCTTGATTCGATGGCGATCGTGGTCGGGGGACTGCGCATCACGCCGCTACTGGTGGTGAAGACCACGGCACTGCTGGCGGTGGCGCTGTGGGCGAGCAATGCTGTCAGCAATTTCCTTGACCGGAGGCTGCAGCATTTCTCCGACCTGACGCCCTCGATTCAGGTGCTGATCGGCAAGCTGATCCGCATTTCGCTGATGACGCTGACGGTCATCATCGTCCTGAGCTCGATGGGCATCGACCTCTCGGTGCTGGCGCTGTTCTCCGGCGCGGTCGGTGTCGGTCTCGGCTTCGGCTTGCAGAAGATCGTGTCGAATCTGGTCAGCGGCATCATTCTGCTCGCCGACAAATCGGTGAAGCCGGGCGATATCATCTCGGTTGGAGATCATTTCGGTCGCGTCAGCAATATGGGCGCGCGCTATACCTCGGTCGATACCCGCGACGGCCGCGAATATCTGATCCCGAACGAGGACTTCATCACCCAGCGCGTCGCCAACTGGACTTATTCCAGCGATCTCGTACGTCTGTCGGTGACCTTCAACTCGACTTACGACAGCGATCCGCATGAAGCGCAGAACGCCGCGGTCGAGGCGGCGTTGAGTATCGAGCGCGTCATCGCCAAGCCGTCCCCGGTCTGCATGCTCACCGCATTCGGCTCGACCGCGATCGAATACGAATTGTGGTTCTGGATTCGCGACCCGGCTGCCGGCATCACCAATGTGAAGAGCGACGTGCTGCTTGCTCTGTGGGACCAGCTCGCCGGCAAGGGCGTGAAAATCCCGAAACCAGGCCCGTCGCGGGTGATCTACGAAATGGCGCCGAACACGCCGCCAACGCCGCCTTCACCCGTGCGCGAGGACGAGCCCGGCCCGCCATCGGATGAAGCCGAGGCGGGGAAATCGGAAGACAAGCTCGCGCCGAAAGACGGGCCGCGCTTCCCGCCTCGCTAGAGTTTTCGGCCCGACAGGAAGTCGCGCATGCGCTGCAGCGCCTTGCGGATATTGTCGGCGGAGTTGGCGTAGGACAGCCGCAGATAGCCTTCCCCGAGAATACCGAAATCCGGGCCGCCGATCACCGCGACTCCGGTCTCATCGAGCAGCGCGGAGGCGAGCGCCTTTGCCTTCCAGCCGGTGCGGCCGATATTCGGGAATGCATAGAACGCGCCTTTCGGCGTGATGCACGACACGCCCGGCAGCGTGTTGAGGCCCTCGACCACCAGTTTCCGCCGCGTATCGAACTCCGCGATCATGCGCGCAACCGCATCCTGCGGCCCTTGCAGCGCGGCGAGGCCGGCATATTGCGCCGAGGCATTGACGCAGGAGTGCAGATTGACCGAGAGCTTGCGTGCATAATCGTAAAGCTTGCCCGGAAACACCGCATAGCCGAGCCGCCAGCCGGTCATGGCATAGGTCTTCGACCAACCGTTGAGCAGGATCAGCCGATCGCGGATCGACGGATAGGACAAAAGCGTGACGTGGCGCTCACCGTCATAGGTCATGTGGTCGTAGATCTCGTCCGACATCACGCACACGTCGGGCCATCGTTCGAGACCGGCCACGAGCTTGTCGATCTCCGCCTTCGGCGTGACGCCGCCCGTCGGATTGGCCGGCGAGTTGAGGATGAGCAGCCGCGTCTTCGGCGTGATCAGCGAAAGCGTTTCCTCGGCCGAGAACGCAAAGCCGTTCTCCTCGCGGATCGGCACCGGTACCGGCGTCGCGCCGGTGAACTCGATCATCGAGCGATAGATCGGGAACCCGGGGTCGGGATAGAGAATTTCCGCGCCCGGCTCGCCGAACATTAGGATTGCCATGAACATGGTCGGCTTGCCGCCGGGCATGATCATCACGCTATCCGGCGACACCTCGACCGCGTAGCGCTTGTGGAGATCGGCCGCCACCGCCTCGCGTAACGGCGGAATGCCGGTCGCAGGCGTATAGCCATGATGCCCATCACGCAGCGCCTTGATCGCCGCCTCGACGATAAAATCCGGGGTCCGGAAATCAGGCTGCCCAATACCGAGATTGATGATGTCGCGGCCTTGCGCCGCCAGCGCATTGGCGCGCGCCAGCACGGCAAAGGCGTTCTCTTCTCCGATGCGATCGAAGGCAGCAATGGTTTTCAGCATGATAGGCTCCGGCGGCGAGACGACCGAGATTAGCCGCACTAGACAGGATGACGTCAACGCCGGCGTTTGCGGCGGCCACCGAGGCGGGGACGCTTCTCGAACTGGACCTCGGCCATGCGCATCACCTCGAAGATGATCGCCACCGACCAGCCGATCAACAGGAGACCGTTCAGGGATGTGACCGGACCGATCAACCGCTGACCGGTCCCCGGCACGGCGTCGCCATAACCAAGCGCGGTGTAGTTCTCGAACGCGAACTCGAACGAATTGACGTTCGGCGCGACGATCCCAGCAAAATCATAGAACGCGGCCCACAGCGCAATCTCCAGCACATGGGCGATCATCAGCGCGACCATGGTCACGGTCAGCAGCGGAATGAGCCGAGCAACCACATGCAGGTGGCCGGTGCGGTGAGCGATCCTGTTGGTAATGACCACAATAGCCGCGGTCATCCCCGCGTGCAGAGTGAAAGTCAGCAGGCTGACGCAGGCGGATAAAGCGAGCTGTCCCAACATGCCGATGCGTTACCTGGATGGTTCACGGCGCTATACCGCCGGTCGACCACCGAAAGCAATCGCCATCAGTTCTCGCCGCCGAACACCGCGCCAGGATCGCGCAACAGCATCTGCCGGATGAACGGATCGGGATCGTCCCCGAGATATTTGCCACCGAACGCGATCGGACCACGCATGAACAGCCGGTCGTCGCGATAGCGCGCGGGGGTTTGCGGCACCACAGCGTGCTGGTGCAGGCCGCGATGCGCCTTGCGCCGCGCGGCGGCATCCGTCGGGGAAGAGATGAAGGTCAGCGTCGGGATCAGGGTCAACGCCGCGAAGAGCGGCAGAAGCCGGAACATCGTTGTCGCCATGGAAGCCTCCATATCGCTTGCATGACCACCAACAACCGCCGACCCGCCATCCATCCCGGTTTTCGTAAATTTTATATCCCGCACCGCACCGGCCGCATGCCGCCCACGCGAAACCGACCGGTGGAACCGGCGGGGAGAACCGTCTAGCGTGCTGAGCATCATCAGGAATCTGCCATGACAAAGCCCAGCCTCGCCGACAAACGCAAAACCTTCCGGGCGCTGCATGAGCGCGGCTGTTTCGTCATTCCCAATCCCTGGGACGCGGGTTCGGCCCGCTATCTGCAGGGCCTCGGCTTCAAGGCGCTGGCCACTACCAGTTCGGGCTTCGCCTTCTCGCAAGCCTATCCCGACGGCGGCGTGCCGCTCGACCGCGTGCTCGCGCATTTCCAGGAACTCACCGACGCGAGCGACCTGCCGATCAATGCCGACTTCGAAAGCGGTTATGCCGACGACGCAGCGGGCGTGATCCGCAATGTGCGGCGCTGCATCGACACCGGCGTCGCCGGCGTGTCGATCGAGGATGCGACCGGCAACAAGGACGATCCACTGTTCCCGCTCGACGAGGCGGTGGCGCGGATCGCCGCCGCGCGCAAGGCGATCGACGACAGCAAGCAGGATGTGATGCTGGTCGGCCGCGCCGAGGGATTTCTCGTCGGCCGTCCCGACCTCGACGATGTGATCGGCCGGCTGAAAGCCTATTCAGCCGCCGGCGCCGACATCCTCTATGCGCCACTGATCAAAACGCGAGAGCAGATCGAAGCCGTTGTGAAGGCGGTGGCGCCGAAGCCGTTCAATTTCCTCAATAGCGCCAATTTCGGTTTCAGCGTCGATGATCTCGCCGCCATGGGCGTACGGCGTATCAGCGTCGGCGGCACCTTGGCGCGCGTCGCCTGGACCGCGTTTGTCCACGCGGCGCGCGAAATCGCCACCGAAGGCCGCTTCACCAAATTCGACGGCAACATGCCCAATTCCGATTTCAACGCGTTCTTTTCGGCTGACCGAAAGAACCGGACCCTGTGACCGAACGGCGCGAATTCACCGGACCGACGGAACCCCACCCGCGCACCGGGCAACCCGTCGGTCTTCCCGTGGATACCACTCCGGCGGATCGCCCCGGTCCAGTGACGCTGACCGGCCGCTTCGGGCGCCTCGAAAAGCTCACGGCGCACCACGCGCCGGCATTGTGGGACGCCGTCAAAGGCCACGACGCGATCTGGACCTATATGCCGGGCTATGGGCCGTTCACCGATGCGGCGGACTTTATCGCCTGGGTCGAGCGCCGGACCACGCTGTCCGATCCCTATTCCTATGCCATCGTCGGCACCGATGGCCACGCACTCGGCATTTGCACGCTGATGGAAATCCGGCCCGCCTCACGGGTCTGCGAGATCGGTCACGTGCTCTATGCGCCGGCGCTGCAACACAGTCCGCTGGCGACCGAAGCCCAATATCTCATCGCCCAGTATGCTTTCGAGACGCTGCGCTATCGCCGCTACGAATGGAAATGCGACAACAACAACGCCGCGTCCAAACGCGCAGCGCTGCGGCTCGGCTTTGGTCATGAATTCGTGATGCGGCAGCACGTCATCGCCAAAGGGCGCAATCGCGACACTGCCTGGTTCTCGATGCTCGACAGCGACTGGCCGGCGCGCAAGGCGCGCTTTGAGCGATGGCTTGCGCCGGACAATTTCGATGCGAGCGGCCGGCAGAAAACCCGTCTCAGCGAGCTGCCGCTTTGAGCGAAACCGTTCTATCGCCGTCGCTGCTCCAGTACCGCGCCTTCGTGATGCTGTGGTTCATGCGATTGTCCTCGACCGTCGCCTATCACATGATGGTGGTGGCGATCGGCTGGACCATCTACGCGCTGACGGGCGACCCGCTCGATCTTGGCCTCGTCGGCCTCGTCCAGTTCGTACCGACCGTGGTGCTGACCTTGCTGATCGGCCATCTGGCCGACCGCTACGACAAGCGCATCATCCTGCGGCTGACCCAGGGCGGTTACGCACTCTCCGCCGTGGTGCTGCTGCTCGCCTTCTGGCAGCAGATGCTGTCGCGCGAGTTGTTGCTGGTGATTGTCTTCATCATCGGCTGCGCTCGCGCCTTTGAAATCCCGACCGGTCACGCCTTCGTCCCGGCGCTGGTGCCGATGGACGTGCTGCCGCGTGCCACCGCCGCCTGGGCAGCCTCGAATCAGGTCGCCACCATCACCGGCCCGGCGCTGGGCGGGTTCATCTACGGCATCAGCCCCCTCGCCGCCTGTGCGATCTGCGTCCTGCTGTTTGCTGCATCCTGCACGCTGACGTTCCTGTTCCGAACGCAGCGGCCGGTCATCGCCCGCGAGCCGCCGACCCTCGCCTCGATCTTCGCCGGGCTGCATTACATCTACACGCGGCCCCGACTCCTGGGTGTCATCAGCCTTGATCTGTTCGTCGTTCTGCTCGGCGGCGCGACAGCGCTGCTGCCGGTGTTCGCCCGCGACATCCTCGCCACCGGTCCGCTCGGCCTCGGGCTGCTGCGCTCCGCGCCCGCCGTCGGCGCGCTGCTGACGATGGCGTGGCTGACGCGACATCCGATCGAGCGGCGGATCGGACCGATCCTGTTCGCGGTGGTCAGTGTGTTCGGCCTCGCCACTGTGGTTTTTGCGCTGTCGACCTCGTTCGTGTTGTCGCTCGGCGCACTGGCCGTCCTCGGCGCGGCGGATGCCATCAGCGTGGTACTGCGCTTCACACTGGTACAGATCGAGACGCCGGACGCGATGCGCGGCCGCGTCAGCGCCATCAATTCGCTGTTCACCGGCACGTCGAACACGCTCGGCGAATTCGAGTCCGGCGCGGTCGCCGCCTGGCTCGGCGCGGTGCCGTCGGTGCTGATCGGCGGCATCGGCTCGATCGTCATCGCGCTGACGTGGATGGGGCTGTTCCCCGCTTTGCGCAAGGTCGACCGCTTTGAAATCCCGAAGGACTGACCGCGCGTGCGCTTTGCCTCACCTCTCGTTCCCGCGACGCTGATCCGCCGCTACAAGCGCTTCCTTGCCGACGTGCAACTGCCGGACGGCAACGAGATCACCGCACACGTCGCCAATCCTGGCGCAATGACCGGCCTCGCCACGCCGGGCGCACGGGTCTGGCTGTCGAAGTCGGCGAGCAAGACCCGCAAGCTTCCGTATTCGTGGGAGCTGGTGGAGGCCGATTTCGGTTCCGGCCTTGAACTCGTCGGCGTCAACACCGGCCATCCCAATCCGCTGATCGGCGAGGTGCTCGCCGCCCGCGCGCTCCCGGAGCTTGCCGCCTATTCGTCGGTCCGCCGCGAGGTGAAATACGGCAAGGCGTCGCGCGTCGATTTCCTGCTGGAGGGCGACAGCCTGCCGCCCTGCTACCTGGAGATCAAGAACGTGCATCTGATGCGCGCACCGGGCCTCGCGGAATTTCCCGACAGCGTCACCGCGCGCGGCGCGCGCCATCTCGCCGAACTGGGCGACATGGCCGAAGCCGGCGCCCGCGCCATGATGCTCTATGTGATCCAGATCAGCTCGGCACAGCGCTTCGCACTCGCCCGCGACATCGACCCCACCTATGGCGCGGCCTTCGACCGGGCGCGAAGCCGAGGCGTCGAGGCGCTGGCGGTGACGTGCGTCCTGACCCGTGAGGGCATCGTCATGGGACAAAGCGTGCCGATTGTCGGCTGAAACGGCCCGATTCCGGGTCATTTTAGCGAAATATCGGCCGAAACTTGCGCTTGCGCCGCATATCCTTAAATTGGGGCCAATGAATTATGTCGATGCGGCTGTCGCCCCCCTCCGAAAAACCGGCCAGATCAAACTGCACGGACCCGACGCATTCGCGGGAATGCGCGTGGCCGGGCAATTAACCGCGCAATGTCTCGACATGCTGGTGCCCGAGGTGAAACCCGGCGTGCCGACCGAGCGGATTGACCAGCTTGTCCATGAGTTCGCCATGGACCATGGCGCGCTGCCGGCAACGTTGAACTATCGCGGCTACCGCAAATCGACCTGCACCTCGCTCAATCACGTCGTTTGCCACGGCATCCCCAACGATAAGCCGATGAAGGAAGGCGACATCGTCAACATCGACGTGACGCTGATCGTTGACGGCTGGCATGGCGATTCCAGCCGCATGTATGCGGTCGGCGACATTCCGCGCCGCGCCGAGCGGCTGATCGATATCACCTACGAGTCGATGATGCTCGGCATCGCCGCGATCAAGCCCGGCGCCACCACCGGCGACATCGGCCATGCGATCCAGACCTTCGTCGAGGCGCAGCAGATGAGCGTGGTCCGCGACTTCTGCGGTCACGGCCTCGGTCAGCTTTTCCATGACGAGCCGAACATCGTCCATGTCGGTCGCCCCGGCGAAGGCGTGACGCTCAAGCCCGGCATGTTCTTCACGGTCGAGCCGATGATCAATCTCGGCCGCCCACATGTGAAGGTCTTGTCCGACGGCTGGACCGCGGTAACGCGCGACCGCTCGCTGTCGGCACAGTTCGAGCACACCGTCGCGGTGACCGAGACTGGCGTCGAGATATTCACCCTCTCGCCCAAGGGCTACGACAAGCCGCCCTACGCGATTTAATATCGCGGTTTCGTGCTTCGGCCATTTGCGCATTGCCAATGGCAGTGAATTTCCGCCATGCTGGCCGTCATCAGTCATGATGCGCCCGTAGCCGAGGTCATGCCCGACGGCGACAAATTCACGGCCGACGACGAAGGCCCAACCGATCTGAGCCAATCCGGTCTCGCGGAAGCGCCGCCGCATTATCACGGCCACCGCGAACGCCTGCGCGGACGCTTTCGCGATGCCGGCGCCGACGCCATCAGCGATTACGAGCTGCTGGAGCTGGTATTGTTCCGCGCGATCCCGCAGCGGGACGTCAAGCCGCTCGCCAAGGAATTGATCGCGCGCTTCGGATCGTTCGCCGAGGTGATCGCCGCACCGGCGCAGCGGCTGCGCGAGATGCGCGGGCTCGGCGAGGCCGCCATTACCGAATTCAAGATCGTGCAAGCCGCCGCCGGCCGGATCGCGCGCGGCGAGGTGAAGAAGCGCACCGCGCTGTCGTCATGGTCGAGCGTGCTCGATTATGTGCGCACCGCGCAGGCGTTCGCCGAAAAGGAACAGTTTCGCGTGCTGTTCCTCGACAAGCGCAACCATCTGATCGCCGACGAGGTGCAACAGACCGGAACAGTGGATCATACGCCGGTCTATCCACGCGAGGTGGTGAAGCGCGCGCTCGAACTCTCGGCCACCGCCATCATCCTCGTGCACAACCACCCCTCCGGCGATCCGACGCCATCCCGCGCCGATATCGTGATGACGCAGAACATCGTCGAGATCGCCAAGCCGCTCGGCATTTCCGTTCACGATCACATCATCGTCGGCAAGGACGGTCATGCGAGCCTGAAAGGGTTGCGACTCATTTGAGGGCGCGCGCCCCGTATTCGTCGTTGCGGCGCCACCAGATGCCACCCTCATTGCGGCCCTTCGGCGCGCGATCGAGCCACGGATAGACCCCCCACACCGCATCGAGACCGCGCGCATAGGCGGAATAGGTGTGATAGACGACGCCGTCCTCCAGCACGAAGGCGCTCAGGCCCGGCCGATCGCGATGATAGGTCGGCGTATCGACGCCGCAGGTCGCAGCCATGTGATTCTCCGCCGCCGCGCCGCCGCCCTCCGCGCCCGGACGCCACTGAAAGGCTTGTTCGCGGCGATAATTGTAATCGACATCGCCGTGGCGCTGCTGATCCTCCGAGAACCAGACGTTGAAGTCGGCATTGAAATCGCTGCCGCCCGATGACGCCCACGGAAAGGTCCAGCCGAGCCGCTGCTTGTAGGCTTGCAGCCGCACGAGCGGCGCACGCGACACCGCCCACAGCATCACGTCATGATTTTCCAGATGGACGGTGACGCCGTTGAACCCATCGGCGATCGACGAGCAGGACGGGCATCCCGCCTTGTAATCCGGGCCGAACATGAAGTGATAGACGAGCAGTTGCGAACGGCCGTTGAACAGGTCGGCCAGCGACTTCGACCCCTTGTCGGTGTCGAAGGTATAGGACTTGTCGATCCGGACCCACGGCAGCGCCTGCCGCCGCTCCGCCAGCGCATCGCCCTGCCGGGTCAGCTCCTTTTCCGCCGCCAGCAGATCGATGCGGGCTTTGAGCCAGTCGGCTCGGGTTCCGGTTGCGTGTGTGGTCATGATGCTTGCTCCCTTTTCAATGATCCGAAACTACTCTCGCGCGACCGATGCGCGGGAGTGACAAGTCTGTCGGGATTCGGACGACACATGCGTGGCAATCCACGTCAGCCACGGCGCAAGATGAAACACGCTCATCAACGCATACATCATCGTCATGCCGCTCATGGGTCCGAACTGGGACACACAGAGCAGCGGCCCTTCGCCCGGCAGCGCCGACAGCACCGCCATCGCCGCGAAGGCCGGTGCGGCCGCGAGGCTCAGTCCACACGTCAGGTGCGAGAATGTTTCGTTCCGCTGTGTCATCATGGTGCGGCTCCCGATACGACATCGATTGCGCTTTCAAGTAACGTCGGAAATCGCTGATCGAGAGTGACAAATTTGTCGGGATTTCGCGGGATGGGATTTCGCTTGGTGTCGGAGCAGGCATGGATTCACTGATCACCGCGGCGGCGCTGGCGCTGGCGGCGGGCGATCCGCTCGGCGCGCTGAACCGCGTCGCCTTGCGCGACGATCCGGCAGCGTTGGCGTTGCGCGGCATCGCCATGGCACGTCTCGGCGAGTTCGCGCGCGCAACGACTCTATTGAAGCGCGCCGCACGCGGATTCGGCACCAAGGAAGCCGTCGCGCGCGCCCGCTGCATCGTCGCGGAAGCGGAGATCGCGCTGGTGTCGCGCGATCTCGCCTGGCCGACGAAGTCGCTCGAAGCCGCACGCATGACGCTGGAGCAGCGCGGCGACTGGCTCAATGCCGCGCATGCGCGGCACCTCCAGGCACGTCGTCTCATCCTGATCGGTCGCCTCGACGATGCGGAGCGCGCGCTCACCGCGCTCGATCCCTCGCCGTTTCCGCCGGCGGCACGTGCTGCCTACGAACTGGTGGTCGCGGGACTTGCAATCCGGCGCATTCATGGCAAAGCCGCGCACGATGCGCTCGCCCGCGCCGACCGTGCGGCGCGCCACACCGGCATTGCGGAGCTGATCGCTGAAGTCGAAACGGCACGCCGTGCGCTAACCGAACCGGCAGCACGCCTGACCACCGGCGGCGAGACGAAACCGATCCGGCTCGCGGAGGTGGAAGCGACACTCGCATCCAGCATGCTGATCGTCGATGCGTGCCGGCGCACGATCCGCAGCGGACAAGCCGTCGTCCCGCTGGCGCGGCGGCCAGTGCTGTTCGCGCTGGCGAAAGCACTCGCCGAAGCGTGGCCCGGCGCCGTATCGCGGCAGACGCTGATCGCCCGCGCCTTCCGCGGCAAAGAAGCCGATGAATCCCATCGCGCGCGCTTACGCGTCGAGATCGGACGGTTACGCGCGGCGCTACGCACTTTGGCCGACATCATCGCGACGCCGGACGGCTTCGCCCTGACGCCACACCGGAATCGCAAGGTGGCAGTTTTAACGCCGCCGATCGATGACGCCGAGGCCCAGGCCGACGATAAAGTGCTGGCGCTGCTTGCCGATGGCGAAGCCTGGTCGAGCTCGGCGCTGGCGATCGCGCTCGACGCCAGCCAACGCACCGTGCAGCGCGCGCTCGACACGCTGGCCGAAGCCGGCAGAGTGCACTTCCATGGCCGTGGACGGGCGCAGCGCTGGACCATGCCGCCGGTCTCCGGATTCACGACGACGTTGTTACTCCCCGCACCGCTCCCGGATGGCTAGGATGACGCCATGACAAAATCTTCCGCACAGATCATCCGCGAATACGGCCCCTTTCCCGGTCTCGAAAAAGTGCACGGCCTGACCTACGACGGCCGGCATGTCTGGTTCGCCACCGGCGACAAACTCAACGCGCTCGATCCCGACACCGGAACAGTCGGGCGCGCCATCGACGTTCCCGCGCATGCGGGAACGGCCTTCGACGGGCGACATCTATTCCAGATCGCCGAGGACAAGATTCAGAAGATCGACCCCGATAGCGGCCGTGTGCTCTCCACCATTCCCGCGCCGGGCAACGGCGGCGATTCCGGCCTCGCCTGGGCGGAAGGCGCGTTGTGGGTCGCGCAATACCGCGAGCGAAAAATCCGTCAGATCTATCCTGAAACCGGTAAGGTGCTGTGCACCATCGACTCCAACCGCTTCGTGACCGGCGTTACCTGGGTCGACAACGAGTTGTGGCATGCGACCTGGGAAGACGACCAAAGCGAGCTGCGGCGCATCGATCCGCAGACCGGGGCGGTGCTCGACAGTCTCGACATGCCACCGGACACTTTCGTCTCCGGACTGGAATCGGACGGCGGCAACCGTTTCTTCTGCGGTGGCGGGCCGAGCGGCAAGGTGCGCGCCGTGCGCCGGCCGAAACGCAACAAGAGCTGATCGCTACGGCCGCGACAGCATGATCTCGTTGCCGGCGGGGATGCGGCGGAAGTTCGCCGCGTCCACTTCCTCGAACCGCCATGGCGCACCGCGCGACGGCGTCAGCAGCAATTCACCCTGATCCATTGCCCAGGTGGTGAAGCCTTGCTGCGCGATCGCCGGATCGCAGTTCGGCCGCAGCTTCACCGGATACTGCCCGTTGGTGGCGTTGCTATCGAGCGTGATGTTGCAGATCGGCTTGCCGGCACGGGTGAACACCCATTCGCCGAACATGTCGTCGGCGGGACGCGAGGCCGTCACCGCACCGCCCGGCGCCTGCAGGAACAGCAGGCCGACGCCCGGCGTCGGCGCCTCGAACACGCCGGTTTCCACTTCGCCGAATTCGATCAGCGTCTTGCCGCCGGCATCGACCAGGCGCAGCAAATCGTTCTCCGCGAACTTCCAGCCGACGATATCCTTCACCAGCGGAAACAGATTGCCGCAATTGGGATCAAACTCGACCTTGAAGCCTTGCGGTGCGCGGTCGGTCTTGAACGTGACGTCGCAAACTTTGTCGCGATCGGCATTGGCCATTTCCCATGGCGCGCCGACGAGACGCGCGGCATCGCTGTCGGGCGGCGCAGCCTGCGCGAAGACAATCCCGGCGAGCGACAGCATCGCGATTCCCGTCAACACGACAAGATTGACGACACGACACAGCATGTCAGCGCCCCTTTTTCGGCCGGTCCGGCAATTTCAGGAAACGATCCATGCCGGCGATATCGCGCGCCTCGCCGAACGCGACATAGCGCTCGTCCGGCGTCTCGAAGCGCACTTTCACCTTACGCAGCGGGTCGACCAGATCGATCGACCAGCCTTCGTTGACGCGCCACGCGGCGATGTCGCCCATCACCGGAAACGCCTTGGCGCAATCCGGCCCGATATCGATCTGAAACCCGCCGATTCCCGTCTCTTTCAGCAGCGTCACGCGGCAGCGCCGCTTACCCGCCGCATCACGGATTTCCCATGCGCCGTAGAGATCGGTCAGCATCGCGGGATCGACCTCGGAGAGATTCAGCGGCTTGGCCGGCCCGAACTCATAGGACGCGGCCGGCGTGGCGACGACCAGCAGCATCGCGCATGCACTCGCCCACACGGCAATGTGTCCTGCGACAGGGGAAGCCGAACGAGCGCGGATCATCGAGCGAGTCCTGTGTTCTCTCCGGCAACCATAACGCCGCCGCGCGAGATGCGGCAACTCACGCCCCGCTATTCCGGGCCGGGCGCCGAGGGAACCGGCTTGCCGCGCACCCGCTCGCGATGCAGCAGGTAAAGCCCCGAGGCGATCACCACCGCCGCGCCGGCCAGCGTCCAGCCTGACGGGATGTCGTCGAACACCATGTAGCCGATGGCGATCACCCAGATGAGCTGCGAATACATGAACGGCGCCAGTACTGACGGCGGCGCCATCCGGTGGGCGATGATCAGGAGATAATGGCCGACGGTGCCGAACGCGCCGATCGCGATCATCAGCGCGAACAGATGCCAGCTCTGCGGCATGGTCCAGACGAACGGCGCAAGACAGCTCATCGCTACCACGCCGACGACGTTGGAATAGAACAGCGTCGTCTCGCTGGAATCGAAACGTGAGACGATCCGCGTGGTGATGAAATAGAAGCCGTAGCACAACACGGCCGCCACCGATAACAGCGCCGCCGGATGGATGCCGCCAAAGCCCGGCCGCGCCACCAGCAGCACGCCGCAAAAACCGACGCTGATGGCGACCCAACGCCGCCAGCCGACCCACTCGCCCAGCATCGGACCCGACAGCACCGCCACCAGGAACGGCGTGGCGAAGCCGATCGACGTGGTCTGGTCGAGCTGCAGATATTTGACCGCGTAGAAATTGAATCCGGTCGAGCCGAGCATCAGCATCGACCGCACGATCTGCAAACCCGGTCGCCGCGTGCGTAAAAGGCCAGGGCGCGCGAACGGATTGGACAGAATGAAAGCAAGCAGGAAGCCGGACACGTAGCGCGCCCAGATCGTCTGCAGCGGGTCCATGAACTGATTGAGATATTTGGCGGTCGAATCGAGACAGCCGAACATCAGGAAGGTCACGCAGATCAGCGCGATTCCCTTGAGCCGGCTGCCGCGTAAGGAGGCCGGATCGCTCACGCGCCAGCCCGCACGCCGGCCGCGCCATCAAAAATACAGAAGAATGTCGCCATTGCCCGGGAGACTATCCAACCCCGCGGCCGGTGACGAGACACAGCAGGAGATTGCGCCCATGCGCTGTGCAGATTGCAGGCTGCAACCGGCTGCGGTAACGACAGACGATCCATGGATATCACCACCGTCGGCCTGTTCCTGTTGGCGACCTTTGCCGGTGCGGTGGCGACCGGACTATCCGGCTTTGCGCTCGGCCTCGTCGCCGCCGGCGTGTGGCTGCACATCCTGACCCCGGCGCAGGTCGCGGCGCTGATCGTGTTCTACGGCCTGCCGATGCAAAGCTACTGGCTGTGGCGGCTGCGTCATGCGCTGGTCTGGCGCCGGGTGATGCCGTTCATGCTTGGCGGCCTATTCGGCGTGCCGCTCAGTGTGATGCTGTTGTCGAACCTGACGCCGGGCCAGGTACGCGTCGGCGTCGGCACCCTGCTGGTGCTCTACAGCACTTACGGCCTGGCGCGGCCGAACCTCAAACCGGTACACAGCAACTTCGCCATCGATACGCTGATCGGTTTCCTCAATGGGCTGGTCGGCGGCATGACCGGGCTGGTCGGCCCGGTGATCACCATGTGGTGCTCGATGCGCGGCTGGAGCAAGGACGAGCAGCGCGCCGTGTTCCATCCGGTGATCATCGCCGCCTACCTACTCACTGCCGCTTCGCTGGCGATGGCCGGCGAGATCACGCTCACCGTGGCGACCTATTACGCCATGGGCCTGCCGGTGCTGATTTTCGGCGCGTGGGTAGGCTTGCTTCTCTACGGCAAGCTCGACGACGCCGGCTTCCGCCGCGTCGTTCTGGTGCTGCTGCTCGCATCGGGCCTTGTGCTGCTCGGCGGACAGTTGCTGTAACTATTTCGGCCGCAGGTCGTTGCCGATGCCCTTGTTGACAAACCGCAGCGTGTAACCCTTGCGGTAATCGAGCCCGTCCTTGGCCACACCGGCCTTCACCATCTCGCGGAAGAACGCCTCCATTCGCGCATCGGTCATGGCGCCGATGCCAAGCGTCTTCGTATCGCCGGAATCGACAATGCCGTAGTCGCGCATCCTGGCGATCGAATAGGCCAGCACGTCGTCGGTCATGTCCGGGTTCATCTTCTTGATCAGCGTATTGGCCAGCGTGCTGTCGCCATAGAGATAGTTGGCCCAGCCGATCATCGAGGCGTCGACGAACCGCTGCACCAGATCGGGATTTTTTTCGATCAGCTCACGGCGCGTCTCGATCAGGGTCGAATAGGCGTCGAAGCCGTGATCGGCGAGCAGAAACACTTTCGGCTTGATGCCGGTCTGCTTCTCGATCGCGTAAGGCTCGGCCGTCACATAGCCCTGCATGGCGCTACGCTTGTCGACCAGAAACGGCTGCGCATTGAAGGTGTAGGGTTTCACCTTCAATTCGTCGAAGCCGTAACGTGCCTTCAGCCACTGGAAATAGGTCGGCATCCCTTCCTTGGAGACGAATAGCGTCAGCTTCTTCAAATCCTCGAAGGTCTCGATGCCCTGCCCCGGATGGGCGATGAACACCTGCGGATCCTTCTGGAAGCTCGCCGCCACCGCCACCGTCGGCACGTTGTTCGCTACCGCGTCGAACGACTGCAGCGTATTGGCGCTCATGTAGAACTCGATGCGCCCGGCCAGCAGCAGGAGACGATTGTTGACGTTCGGCCCGCCCGGCACGATCGTCACATCGAGCCCGTATTTTCGATACGTGCCGTCGGCGAGCGCCTGATAGAATCCACCGTGCTCGGCCTCGGCGACCCAGTTGGTGCCGAACCGCACCGGATCGAGCGCCTGGGCGGGACCGGCGGCGAACAGGGCGGCAAGGACGGCAAGCGCGCCACAACGCAGCGCCGATATCATGCGTTAGCTCCGGACGATCTTGTAGAGCGGCTTTTCGAGCTGGATCATACCCTTCTTGCGCCGCGCCGCATCGTCCAATTCCTGGAATCCAGCCTTGCGGCAGCACGCCGCGCCGGCCGCATGCTTCTGCGGAATGTCGATCCGCAACACCTTGCAGCGGCGACGCCGCGCGATCCCCTCGACCGCGCTGATCAGTCCAACGCCGACGCCACGGCGCGCGGCCGGATCGGTCACCGCCAGCGAATAGAGCCGTGCAATCGGGCTGCGCGGGCGAAACAGCACCAGCGCATAGCCGGCGAACATCCGCTCCTGCGTCGCCACTAGCAGCACAGCGCCTGTCCCCGTGAGGAAGCGGCGGAAGCTCCGGCGCGACAACGCGCCGTCCCCGAACGCCCGTATCTCCAGACTCAGCAGATCAGGAAGATCCTGCTCACGTGCCGGCCTGATACGCAGTTTTTTCGACCCGGTACTCACCATCGGCGCGCACTTAAAGACGCCCCCGCGTGCCGAGGCAAGGGCGGGACCCGGCCCGGCGGCAAAAAGAACACAACCAAGTCAGGGCGGCTTTGAACCTTTTTCCCGACATGGCGACCAAATCGTATGCGGCGGCGTGACAAATCGAACGCCCCCACAACCGGATGGAGACCACCATGAACACCAAGATCGCCGCCATTGCCCTTTCGATCGTCACCCTGACCGGCGCAATGACAGCCGCCACCAGCCAGGCGCAGGCCGGCCATCGCTGGGGCGTCGGCCTCGGTGTCGGCCTTGCCGCCGGCGCGCTGATCGGCGCGGCCGCCGCCTCGAACGCCTATGCCGGACCAGCTTATGTGTCCGGCCCGGCCTATCGCGAGTGCCGCATCGTCAAGCGCATGGATGCCTGGGGCTACTGGCACCGCGTGCGGGTTTGCGACGTCTACTGACGCGCAACGGATTGGGTCGGCCTTTCCCCCGGTCCCCTCCCGAGCCGACCCAACAGAGCCCGTCCGGTGCATCCAAGCACCGGACGGGTTTTCCCGACAGAAAGCGGATATCGGCCTTAAGGCGCGTCAGCCTTGCAATTCGCGGCGCACGATCTGCGTACCCGCAACCATTGCCTGCATCTTGCCGTAGGCCACATCGCGCGGCAGATATTTCATGCCGCAGTCGGGCGCGATCACCAGCCGCTCAGCCGCCACATGCGGCAGCGCCTTGCGGATGCGCGCCGCCACCACGTCCGGCGTCTCGACGGATTTGTCGGAGAGATCGATCACGCCGAGGATGATGGTCTTCGACGGCAGCTTCTCCAGCACGCGCAGGTCGAGGTCCGGCTGCGCTGCCTCGATCGAGACCTGCTGCGCCTTGCTGTTCTCCAGTTCGGCGAGGAACGAATAGCCCTCCGGCTTTTCATGCACCACGGCGGCATAGCCGAAGCACAGATGCACCGCGACCGTGCCGGTGACGCCCTCGAGCGCCGCGTTCAGCGCCTTGACGCCGAAGGCGCGCGCCTTGTCCGGGTGCTGTTGCATCCACGGCTCGTCGATCTGGATCACGTCGGCGCCGGCGGCGAACAGGTCCTTGATCTCGGCGTTCACCGCGGCGGCGAAGTCCATCGCGAGGGCTTCCTGCGACGGATAGAACTCGTTCTGCGCCTGCATGGTCATGGTGAAGGGACCGGGTACGGTCATCTTCACCGGCTTCTTGGTGTTGGCACGCAGGAACTGGATGTCGTGCAACTCCACCGGGTGCGCGCGGCGCACCTTGGCGGTGATGCGCGGCACCGGGATCGGCTTGCCACTGCGGTTGATGGTCGTGCCGTGGTTCACCGTATCGACGCCCTCAAGCGCGGTGGCGAAGCGGTTGGAATAGCTTTCGCGGCGCTGCTCGCCGTCGCTGATGATGTCGAGCCCAGCGCGCTCCTGCTCGCCGATCGCGAGCAAGGTCGCCTCGTCCTGCTTCGCTTCAAGGTCTGCTGCCGGCACCAGCCAGAGATCGGCCATGCGCACGCGCGGCACCTGCTTCGACAGTTTGGCGCGGTCGATCAGCCAATCCGGCTGCGGATAGGAGCCGACAAGCGTGGTGGGGAGGAGCGTTGGCGTCGCCATGGATGATCCTGTCATGCGCGCCCGGAATCGGGCTTCGTGAAAGATTGCCACATATAAAGCGATGCGCGGGCGGGACAAGCCCGCCATCCATCGGCGGGCAAAGTCAGGGCGGTGACGGTGCTGCGGCGAGGCTCATCGCTAGCACCCGCGCCACATGCAGCGCATCGCGCTGCGTGCCGTCATGGATTTGATGGCGGCAGGATGTGCCGTCTGCCACCACCAGCGTATCCGCGTCCGCCTTGCGCACCGCCGGCAAGAGCGACAGTTCGCCCATCGCCAGCGACACGTCGATGGTCTCGGCGTGGTAGCCGAACGACCCGGCCATGCCGCAACAGCTCGAATCCACCGTCTCGACCTTGAGATCGGGAACAAGGCGCAGCACGCTCTCGACCGCGCCCATGGCGGCGAAAGCCTTCTGATGGCAATGACCGTGCAGCAGGGCGTGGCCGGCCACCTTGCCGAGCGGCAGCGCAAGCCTGCCCGCCTTGTGCTCCCGCGCGAGAAATTCCTCAAACAGCAAAGCGAGGTCCGCGAGTTGGCGCGCCGCGTCGGATTTCAGCAGCACCGGCCATTCGTCACGGAAGGTGAGCAGGCAGCTCGGCTCGAGCCCGACCACCGGCACACCGCGTTCGATGAACGGCGCCAGCGCCGCCAGCGTGCGCTCGGCTTCGCGGCGCGCTTCATCGACACGCCCGACCGATAGGAACGTGCGGCCGCAGCACAAGGGCCGCGTCTCGCGCGCCGGCGGCGTCGCCAGATGCACGCGATAGCCGGCGGCGGCGAGCACGGTGAGCGCCGCGTCGAGATTCTCGCGCTCGAAATAACGATTGAACGTGTCGGCGAACAGCACCACGTCCTTGCCGTCAGCGCCGATGGCGGAGGACGGCGCATCGGCGAACACATCGGCGCGCCATTTCGGCAGCGACCGCCGCGCGGAGAACCCGGCCAGTGCCTGCGACAGCGTCGCCAGACCGGGGATCGCGTCGCGCAGATTGAACAGCCATGGCAGTTTCGCCGCATACGGCGCATAGCGCGGCAGATAACCGACCAGCCGCTGATGCAGCGTCAGACCATATTTCGCGGCGCGCGCGGCCAGCACCTCAATCTTCATCCGCGCCATGTCAACGCCGGTCGGGCATTCACGGCGGCAGGACTTGCACGAGACGCACAGTTTCAGCGTCTCGGCCATGTCGTCGGAGGTGAAGGCGTCAGGACCGAGCTGACCGGTGACGGCCAGCCGCAAGGTGTTGGCCCGGCCGCGCGTCACGTCCTTTTCCTCGCGCGTGACGCGATAGCTCGGACACATGGCCCCGCCCTGCAATTTGCGGCAGGTGCCATTGTTGTTGCACATCTCGACGGCGCCCTGGAAACCGCCACCCGCGCCGGGATAGGCGGACCAGTCGAGCGCAGTCGTCATCGGCTCGCCGTGATAGCCGGGTGGATAGCGCAGCAGGGTGCGGTCGTCGAACTTCGGCGCACGCACCACCTTGCCCGGATTGAACAGATCGTTCGGATCGAAGCGGTCCTTCACCTCCTCGAACGCATGCACCAGTTCCTTGCCGAACATGAATTCGTGGAATTCGGAACGGACGATCCCGTCGCCGTGCTCGCCGGAATGCGAGCCCTTGTAGTCCCTGACCATGGCGAACGCCTCCTCGGCGATGGCGCGCATGGCCTTGACGTCCTTCTCCTGCCGCAGATTGAGCACCGGCCGCACATGCAGGCAGCCGGAGCCGGCATGCGCGTACCAGGTGCCGCGCGTGCCGTGCTTCTCGAAAATCCGCGTCAGACGTGCCGTGTAGTCCGCAAGGTGATCGAGCGGCACCGCGCAGTCCTCGACGAACGATACGGGTTTCCCTTCATCCTTCATCGACATCATGATGTTGAGGCCGGAAGTGCGTACCTCGGTGATCGCCGCCTGCAAGGTGGTGTCGAGCACATCGACAACACCACCCCAATGCTGGCCGCTCCTGTCCCAGCCGAAGCCGAGATCGCCCATCATCTCGTGCAGTTGCGCGAGCCGGCGGACATTCTCCTCCTGATCCGCCTCGCCGAATTCCACCAGCAAAATGGCTTCCGGGGCGTCGCCGCCATTACGCCGCACGAACTGTTCCAGCGTCGGCCGAAACAGCGGAATCTCCCAGGCCAGCTCGATCATGGTGCGATCGATCAGCTCGACGCCGATCGGCTGCAACCGCACCAGATGCTGCGCGGAATCCATCGCCGCATAGAACGAACCGAAATGGCAGGCGCCGACCGCACGTCGACCAAGCACCGGCGACAGCTTCAAATCGATCCGATTGAAGAAGGCGAGCGTGCCTTCGCTGCCGGTGAGCACATGCGCGAGATTGGCGTCGTTATTGCCGGGCACCAGCGCGTCGAGATTGTAGCCGCCAACGCGGCGTTGCACCTTGGGAAAGCGCGCGGCAATCTCGTCCGCCTCGCGCGCACCGATCGCCAGAAGATCGCGCGCCAGCGCCTGCGCTTTTGGCGTGTCCGCGAGTTGCGACAGATCGGCATCGATCCGGCCAAACCGCGCATGCGTTCCGTCCGCCAACCGTGCCTCGATGCCGAGCACGTTGTCGCGCATGGTGCCAAACCGCAGCGAGCGCGCGCCGCAGGAATTGTTGGCCGACATGCCGCCGATGGTGGCACGCGAGGCGGTGGAAATATCGACCGGGAACCACAACCCGTGCGGCTTGAGCTGGCGGTTCAATTCGTCGAGCACCATACCCGGCTCGACGCTGCAACGTCGCCCGGCGACATCGAGATCGATCAGCTTGTTCAGATGGCGCGAGCAATCGACGATCAATGTCTCGTTGATGGTCTGCCCGCATTGCGAGGTGCCACCGCCGCGCGCGGTGACGCTCACGCCGTTTTCAGCGGCGAGATCAATCGCTCGGTTGGCTTCCTCAATCGACCGCGGTGTGATCACACCGATCGGCATGATCTGATAATGGGATGCGTCCGTGGCGTAACGGCCGCGCGTGAAATCGTCGAATGCCGCGCCATCCGCCAGCGCCGCATTGAGCTGCCGTTCAAAAACTGGTCGGACCACTGGCACCTGCCGCCCTCTTATGACATCGACTGCATAGGCGCGGGCCGCAACGGTCTGCTCCCAAAGACGAAATCCGCCGGAAATCGCTTGACCGCAATGTACCATTCATAGTTGATCGCCACCAAGCACCGGGTCCGCGCGCTGTCGGCGCGGCCGGCCGAAAATCGCCACGGGTTAATCGCCCTCACGGTGCCTCGACACATCTGCGTTTCAGGAGCGGAATTCCATGGTGAAAAACTCGTCGCGCGCCGTTGGGCGCCATGCGCTGCATATTCCCGGCCCGACGCCGGTGCCGGATCGCGTCCTGCGCGCGATCGACCAGCCGATGATCGACCATCGCGGTCCCGAATTCGCCAAGGTGACGAAGAAGGCGCTCGAAGGCATCAAGACCATCTTCAAGACCAACCATCCGGTAATCATCTTCACCGCGACCGGCACCGGTGCGTGGGAAGCCGCGCTGACCAACACGCTGTCGCCTGGCGACAAAGTGCTGACGGTCGAGACCGGACAGTTCGGCCTCTTGTGGAAGAAGATGGCGGAGAAGCTCGGTCTCAAGCCGGAGGTCGTCGAGACCGACTGGCGGCATGGCGTCGATCCGAACGAAGTCGAGAAGCGCCTGCGCGCCGACAAGAACAAAGAGATCAAGGCCGTCTGCGTGCTGCACAACGAAACCTCGACCGGCGCGCTCTCCGACATCGCCGGCGTGCGCAAGGCGATCGACGCAGCCGGTCATCCGGCGCTGCTGCTGGTCGATACCATTTCCTCGCTCGCCTCGGCCGACTATCGCCATGATGAATGGGGCGTGGACGTTGCCGTCGGTGGCGCGCAGAAGGGTCTGATGCTGCCGCCCGGCATGTCGTTCAACGCGCTCAGCCCGAAGGCGCTGGACGCCAGCAAGACCTCGAAGCTGCCGAAGTCGTTCTTCTCGTGGGACGACATGCTGAACATGAACAAGTCCGGCTATTTCCCCTACACGCCGGGAACGCTGATGCTGTTCGGTCTCAACGAAGGCATCGCGATGCTGCACGAGGAAGGTCTCGACAACGTGTTCGCGCGTCACAACCGGCTGGCGGAAGCCACTCGCCGCGCGGTCAAGCACTGGGGTCTCGACATCATCTGTCAGGATCCGAAGTGCTATTCGCCGACGCTCACCGCGGTGCTGCTGCCGGACGGTCACGACGCCGATGCGTTCCGCGCGCTCGCTTTGGAGAACTTCAATATCTCCTATGGCGCGAGCTTCGGCCGCTTCGCCGGCAAGATGTTCCGCATCGGTCATCTGGGCGACGTCAACGAAACGTCGATGATCGGCGCGCTCGGCGCGACCGAACTCGCGTTGCAGATGGCCGGCGTGCCGATCAAGAAGGGCGGCGCACAGGCAGGAATGGACTATCTGCTCTCCGACATGAGCAGTGGCGCCCGCAAGGCGGCCGAATAAGGATTGCCGGGCGAACGGCATCCAACACGCAGATGACGAAAAGGCCGGGCAATGCCCGGCCTTTTTGTTTGGTGTTGCCTGCTGCTCCCTCTCCCCGCCTGCGGGGAAAGATAAGAAAGATCAGGTATCGATCTTCACATACTCGAAATCACCTGGCTTGTTGTCGATGCCGACCTTCGGCGCTGAAATCCAGCCGGCGTATTTGCCTGGCTCCGCCACCGGCTTCATCAGTGAGGCGATGAAATCGCCGTCCGCCTTCGACGGCAGCCACTCGTTGCGCTTCTTCGCCCAGGTCGCGTCATCGACGATCACGCCTTCCGGACTCGCATGCACGTCCTTGAACTCACCGATCTGGCGATGGAACGCGGTGTGTGGAAGCTTCAACTCGAACGTGATGCCAGCGGTCGAGATCACCTTGTTCCAGCGCAGCAGGCCCTTCGCGCAATCCTGCGTATAGTCGTCGCGCAGACGCATGTTCAGCGCGGTCAGCGCCGGCTCGTCAACCAGCTTGATCTGGCCATCAATGAACTTGAGCACCGGATAGGTCGAATTCTCGAGCCGGTGATCGTCGTCGATCTTGGTTTCCTGATAGCGGCCCTTCAATCCGTTGTTGAAGGCGTTGGCGGCGTTGGTCGAGACCTCCGAGCCGAATAGATCGAGCGACAGCGAATAGTGCAGATGCAGCTTCTTCTGGATCGTCGGCAGATCAATCACGCCGAGCGCCCGTACCTTGTCGATCGCATAGGGATCGTCGATGCCGGCCTCCTTCATCGCGTCGCAGGTCCGCTGCACCACGCGGGTAATGCCGGTCTCGCCGACGAACATGTGGTGCGCTTCCTCGGTCAGCATGAAGCGGCAGGTGCGCGACAGCGGATCGAAGCCGGATTGCGCGAGGCTGTGCAACTGCATCTTGCCGTCGCGGTCGGTGAAGTAGGTGAACATGAAGAACGACAGCCAATCCGGCGTCGCCTCGTTGAACGCGCCGAGCATGCGCGGCGAGTCTTCCGAACCGGAGCGGCGGCGCAGCAACTCGTCCGCTTCCTCGCGGCCGTCGCGGCCGAAATACTTTTGCAGGAGATAGACCATCGCCCACAGGTGACGGCCTTCCTCGACATTGACCTGGAACAGGTTGCGCATGTCGTAGAGCGACGGCGCGGTCTTGCCGAGATGGCGCTGCTGCTCGACCGAGGCCGGCTCGGTGTCGCCCTGGATCACGACGAGACGCCGCAGCGCGGCGCGATGCTCGCCGGGAATTTCCTGCCAGGCCGGCTCGCCGTAGTGCTGGCCGAACGGAATGGTGCGGTTCTCTTCCTGCGGCGCGAGCAAGACGCCCCAGCGGTATTCCGGCATGCGGACGTAATCGAACTTGGCCCAGCCGCGCGGATCGACCGAATAGGCCGTGCGCAGATAAACCAGCTTCTCCTGAAAGCCGTCCGGCCCCATGTCGTTCCACCAGTTGAGATAACCGGGATGCCAGCCCTCCAGCGCCTTGAGGACGCGGCGGTCTTCCATCAGTCCGACATTGTTCGGAATGGTGGTCGAATAGTCGACGTTCAGGCTGTCCATGCTCATGGCTCGCTCCTCTCAAACCCGCTTGGTGTCGAACACGGCCTTCTGGCCGGTGCCGTAACGGCGCAACGCGCCGTCCTCGCCAACCGCGTTGGGCCGCTGGAAGATCCAGTTCTGCCACGCCGTCAGCCGCGCAAAGATTTTCGTTTCCATCGTCTCCGGACCACCAAAGCGCAGATTGGCCTCGAGCCCGGTGAGACCGTCCGGCGAGAAGCTGGCGCGCTCCTCAAGGAAGATACGGATCTCGTCGTCCCAATCGATATCGTCGAACGCGAAGGTGATCAGTCCCGCCTCTTCCGCCGCCTCAGCATCGAGCGGCTCGCCGGTCAGCGACTTCGCCTGCGCGAGCGCCTTGTCGTCGTCGAGGAAACGCGTCTGCAACCGCGTCAAGCCGTTGCTCATCGGATAGGGACCAAAATTCATATCGGTCAGTGTCATCGTCGCCGGCGGACGGTTGCCGCCGTTGAGCTGGCCGATCAGCATGTAGGAGCGGTCGCAAGCGAACACGATTTCCGCCAGCGTGCCGGTAAAGCAGGAGCCGGGCTCGATCACCGCGACGAGGCTTCGCGAGGTGAGATCGATCCGCTTGAGCACGCGCTTCCAGTACAGCGTGATCTCGCGCGCCAGCCAGTGCTTGGCATTGGCCTTGAGGAAGGCGTCATAAGCGGCGACCTGCTCGCCGTCGCCTTCCGACTTGAACACGATCGCCGCAAGGTCGAGCTCGTTCAGGCGGATGTCGAGGATCGCGTCGTCAAGCTCGCGCGCAAGCTGCAACGGCCAGAATGACACGCCCTGCTGCGCCATCGCCGCCGCATCGGCCGGCGGCGGCGCCTGCGGCCCGCGCACGGTGATGGTGGCAAGCCGCGCCGCGCGATCGACCGCGACGGACACGAACGGATATTCGATGTTGTCACCGTTGCGCTTGCGCGACAGCGGCGTCAGCGCCACGCCCTTGGCATCTTTTGGACGATCGGACTTCGCGGCGAACTCCTTGGCACGCTGCGCGACAATCTCTTCCAGCTTGCTGTTCGGCGCGACTTCATCGACCAGCCGCCAATCGACGGCGCGCTTGCCCTTCAAACCTTCCTCGGTGGTGCAGAACACATCCGCATGGTCGCGACGCACCTTGCGCTTGTCGGTGACGCGCGTGAGACCGCCGGTGCCCGGCAGCACTGCCAGCAGCGGCAGTTCCGGCAGCGATACGGTCGAGGAACCGTCGTCGGTGAGGATGATGTGATCTGCGGCAAGTGCGAGTTCGTAACCGCCGCCGGCGCAGGAGCCGGTCACGACGCAGATGGTCTTCTGGCTGGAGTATTCACTTGAATCCTCGATGCCGTTGCGCGTCTCGTTGGTGAACTTGCAGAAGTTGACCTTGTGCGCGTGGGTCGCGCCGGCCAGCATGCGGATATTGGCGCCGGCGCAGAACACCTTGGGCTTGCCGGAACGCATCAGCACGACCTTCACCGACGGCTGCTCGAACCGCAGCCGCTGCAACGCATCCGCCAGCTCGATATCGACGCCGAGGTCATAAGAGTTCAGCTTGAGGTCGTAGCCTTCGAACAGGCCGCCTTTCTCGTCGACGTCCATGGTCAGCGTCGCAACGTCGCCATCGACAGCGAGCTTCCAGTGACGATACTGCGACGGATCGGTCTGGAAATCGATGCGTGTCTTGCCGTGGGCCAACTTTCGGTCGGTATCCGCCATCACACTCTCTCCGGCTTTTGTTTGGTCGCGATCGGCGTCCGGTCGCCGCGCAACAATCGCGTGCTGAAATCGGCAATCACCCGCAGCGTTTCGTCCGGCGCTTCGCGCTGCGGCGTATGTTTGGCATCGATCAACGCCGCCTCGACCGGGCAGTAGCACTCGTCCTTCGCCACCTCGATCTGCTTGACGGTGCCGTACTGATCGTTGGCACCCTGCACGATCAGCATCGGTACGCGGATGAACGCGAGCTGCTCGCTGATGTCCCACTGGCGGAACGCCGGATCGAGCCAGGCGTCATTCCAGCCGCGGAACGCATTGTCGGGATCGCGATGCCAGCGTCCGAGCTTGGCTTTCAAATCGGTCGTTTCGTAGGCCGTCTTCGCCTCGCGGATCGAGGCGATACTGACATCCTCGACGATGAAATGCGGCGCGATCAGCACGATGCCGTCGAGCTGATGATCCTGATGCGTGCCGGCATAAATCGCGGCGATCGATGCGCCATCGCTGTGGCCGATCAGCAGGCCGTGCTGCCAGCCGATCGCATCGAGCACGGCCGGCAGCGCCACACGCGCCTCGTCGTGCATGTAGCTCATCGGGCGCGGCAGGCTGACCGGCGATGACTGGCCATAACCCGCACGCGAATAGACGAATACGCCGGCGCCGGTCGCCGCCGACAGCCTCTCCGGGAAGTCGCCCCACAGGGCAGCACAGCCGAGACCCTCATGTAATAGAACGAGAGTCGGCGCCTCGGACGGGCGCGGCCCGACCATGCGATATTCGAGCCGCTGGCCGGCAACCTCGAGAAAGCCCTGATCGGCGATCTGTCCCTGACCGTGAGACGCCATATCGGTCCGCTGCCCTGGGTTTCCCGCATCGGGCGCCGCAGGAGGCCTCCGATGCAATTAGAATTATATTTCTAGTTTGATGTGGATCATTGAACTATAATTCATATCACTGGTCAAGCCTGCTTCCGCGACAATTGACCGGCATTTGAAGGATCGAATTAAGCCGCCCTGAACCGGCCGGTGCCCTGAATATGTCCATGCCCGGCCATCTGCCCCGCCACCCGCAGACCTACCGCGCCTCCTGGCCCGGCACGCTGATCATTGGTCTCGCCTTTCTCGCGTTAATGGGCACGGCGCTGCTGACCCAGCATCGCGTCGCGGTGTCTGTGCCGGTCGTCACCAAACAAGCCCGTGCGCCGGAAACGACGGGGCGCTCGTTCCTGCCAACATCGGACGGACGCACCTGCCGCGAACTGACGTTCGACCGTGTCACCAGCGAAATCATCGAAAGCCGCACCCGCGCTTGCTGGTTGCCGGAGGTGAGCGACGAACCCGAGCTTGTGACGGCACCGATGCCCGCCGGTAACACACCGCGCAACGGCGCCCGCAACGGCTTCCGCTGGGGCCAGGCCGCGCCGGGCGGCTAAAGCACGCTCTACAGCGGCAGCCCCGATTGCGCGTTGATGGCCGCGATGGCCAGAACCAGGACCAGGGTGAGGCTCAGAGCAAACCCGAGCGCGATGACGAAGAAGAAACGGGGCGGCGACAGGCTGGCCATAACGTAACTCGCGGTTTTTGCGGTGACGAGGCGTGAAGTCCACATCCGCGTCGGGATGCATGGCTTTTGGTCGCTGCCAGCGGCGACCGGGTTCACGGCCCACCGCCGGACGCTATGCCGCACCGACCGATGGCCAGCCATTCTCTGCCGGTCTATCTCCACCTCCTGATCGCTATTATGTTGCGTTGCGAAAGGGAGACCCCGATGACGACTGCGACCGACACCGCCCCTGCGAAACCCGCCACCGCCTTCCAGGCCATGCTGCGGGGCTTTCGCGGCCGCTGCCCGAACTGCGGTGAAGGCCGGATGTTTCGCGCCTTTTTGAAGGTCGCGGACGAATGCCCCGCCTGCGGCGAGGAATTGCATCACCATCGTGCCGACGACTTCCCGGCCTATCTGGTGATCGTGATTGTCGGTCACGTCCTGATCCCGATTGTACTCGCGGTCGAAACCGAATTCGCGCCGTCCTACTGGGTGCATCTGGCGCTCTGGCTGCCGGCCGTGCTGATCATGACGCTCGGTCTGCTGCAGCCGGTGAAGGGCGCCATCGTCGCTGGCCAGTGGTATGGCGGCATGCACGGCTTCGAGGAAGCCAGACGCCTGCGCGAACTGGCGGCCGCCCAACTTCCGGCCCGTTGAAGCCGACCGCCGCCGCGGGTTGCACCTCCACCGCTCATGATTAGGATGCACGGCGGGGACAACGCGCACAGAGTGATCGCATACGATGACGGCCGACCGCCGGGCTGACCGCAGCCATTCGATTTCATTTTACCGCCACGCCACACCGTTGGCGACGTTGCTGCTGATCGGCGGCATGCTGGCTGCATGCTCCGGTCTGCGCGAAGCGCCGAAGCCGATCGAACCGAACATCGCGCCGGCGAATTACAAATCGCAGCTGCTCACCGAGATGCACCGCCGTCTGGTCGATCCGGTCGGTGTGCGCGACGCATTCGTGTCCGCGCCGGCGCTGCGGCAAAGCGGCGGCGTCGAGCGCTATATCTCGTGCATGCGCTATACGGCGAAGGACGAGACCGGCCAATACGCGCCGCCGACCGAACGCGCTGCCTATTTCTATGCCGGCGAAGTGACCCAGATTGTGGACAAGGACGCATCCCGAGAAATCTGCCGTGGCGTCGCTTATGAGCCATGGCCGGAACTGACGCGAATGTGCAGGCAAGTGGTCTGTCCGTCGCGCTGACATCGGCTGAACACCGCGACTTTGGTCTATCGGATATGCGCAAATGCATGATCCGATGAATTTACGGGCAATTTACTTGGTTTGCGCGCGAGCAGGGATTTGACTGAAGACGTGCGCAGTTGCTGCTTTTCCCTGCGATGAGAAGCAGTGACGTGAATCCTCCACCTATGCACAAAGGGCCGCTTCGGCGGCCCTTTTTTTATCGATCATAACGTCTGGCGATAGTTGTCAGCCGCGAATCTTCGCCACCCGCTCGCGCGCTGCTCGCAGCACCCGCGGCAGCGCCCCGACATTATTCGGCGCCATCACATGCACGCCCGATACGCCGGGCGTACGCGCCAGTTGCTCGATCAGCGCGACGCAGATCGCCTCGCCTTCAGCGGCGGGATCGGATGCCTGTTCCATGCGCGCGACGATATCGTCAGGGATGATCGACCCGAACAACTTGTCGCGCATCCAGCGCGCCGACTTCGCTGATTTCAACGGCGCGACGCCGATCAGCAAGTGTACTTGCCTGGCGACGCCGGCTTCGGCGAGCCGGGCGCAATAGCGCGCGACAACGCCGGCATCCATGCAGAATTGCGTCTGCACGAATTGCGCGCCACTCGCCAGTTTCGCGCGCAAGCCGTCCGGCTGCCAGCCGGGCGGCGGATCAATCGGATTGTCGGCACCACCGATGAAGAAATTCGCGTGCCCCGCGACGGTCCGTGATGGTGGCAGCACGCCCTTGTCGCGCAACTCGCGCGCGGTGGTCATCAGCGTACGCGTGTCGATATCGAACACGCCTTTGGCTTCAGGCTGGTCGCCTGCGTCCGGATTGTCGCCGCGCAGCATCAGCAGATTGTCGATGCCGAGTGCCGCCGCGCTCATCAGATCGCTTTGCAGCGCGATGCGGTTGCGGTCGCGGCAGGTGAGTTGCAGGATCGGTTCGATCCCTTCCGCCAGCAGCATCGCCGCCGCAGTCAATGCGCCGAGATGCGGGCGCGCACCGGCGCCGTCGGTGACGTTCACCGCATCGGCCAGGCCCTTGAGCGGCATGGCGCGATCGACCAGATCGCTGCGCGCCATCGAGACCGGCGGTGTCACCTCCGCGGTCATCACGAACCGACCGGCTTCGAGCTTTTCTCTCAGTGTCATGCGCCCTCCTGACCAGAAAGCTGCCGACAGCGCAAGAGGTTCACGGCAGGCCAGACCATGCGAAGACGGGAAGACACGCGACTGGACGCCTATGGGCAACAATGGGACAACACGACAGCCCGAAACGTTTCCATGTATGGGAAGGCCCATGACGCAATTCGCCGCTTCGGTCGATGATGCCGTTGCCGACATCGCCGACGGGATGCTGCTCGCCGTGCCACGCGAGGTCTCCGGCGTGCCGATGGAGGCCACACGCGCTCTGATCCGACGCGGCGTGAGGCGTCTGCATCTCGTCGCGCTGCCCACGTCCAGTTTGCAGGCTGATCTGCTGATCGGCGCGGGCGGCGTGGGCACCCTCGAAACCTCCGCCGTCAGCCTCGGCGAATTCGGCGCGGCACCGCGGTTCACGCAGGCGGTGCTGAACCGCAGCATCGTGATGAAGGACGCGACCTGTCCGGCGATCCACGCCGCGCTACAGGCGGCCGAGAAGGGCGTGCCGTTCATGCCGATGCGGGGACTGATCGGCTCCGACATTCTCGCAACCCGCCCGGAATGGCAGGTGATCGCCAATCCCTATGCCGACAATCATGACCCGATCGTGCTGCTGCCGGCGATCGTACCCGACGTCGCGCTGCTACACGCACCGCTTGCCGACCGCGATGGCAACGTCTGGATCGGCCGGCAGCGCGATCTCATCACGCTGTCGCATGCCGCGCGCAGCACCATTGTCACGGTCGAGCGTGTCGTCGACGATAACCTGCTCGCCGACCCGCTGCGCGCGCCCGGCGTGCTGCCCGGATTCTATGTCGATAGCATCGCCGTCGCGGAAAACGGTTGCTGGCCGCTCGGCCTGCCGGATCACTACGACACCGATGCCGCGCATATGAAGGAGTACGCGCGGCTCGCCGCCAGCCACGACGGTTTCGAGGCTTATCTGGCACGATACGTGCTCACCCCGCGCGCGAAAGCATCATGACCGCACCCAACATGATCCGCGACGAGGAACTGTTGGCATCGACCATCGCCGACCTGATCGGGGACGTGCGCCACGTCGCCGTCGGCAATGCCTCACCGATTCCGGCAACGGCCGCGCTGCTGGCACGCGAGCGCGGACGCCAGCGCGGCGTCGCTCGACCCTATGTGTCGCTGCTGCAAAGCCGCAAGCACAACTTCTTCACCGACGGCGGCCGGGAGCTGTTCGACTGCGCCGGCCAGGGACGCATCGACGTATTCTTTCTGTCAGGCGGACAGATCGATGGGCAAGGCAACATCAATCTCGTCGCCATCGGCGACTATGATGCGCCCAAGGTCCGCTTTCCCGGCTCCTACGGCTCGGCGCATCTCTATTACGTCGTGCCGAAGATGATTCTGTTTCGTACCGAGCACTCACGGCGCACGCTGGTCGAGAAGGTCGATTTCATCAGTGCACCCGGCGTGAGTGCGGACGGCGTGCATCGCACCGGCGGGCCGATCGCGCTGATCACCAACCGTTGCTTCTTCCGCTTTGATCCGGCGCGCAAACGATTCCGGCTCGAGAGCGTCCATCCCGGACACACGGTCGAAGAAGTCCGAGAGCACACCGGTTTCGACTTCGATCAACCCGACACCGTGGCGGTTACGACACCACCATCTCCCGAGACATTGGCGCTGATGCGCAACACGGTCGCCCCGCAGGTCGCCGAGGTCTATCCGCAATTCGCGGCGGAGATCTTCAACATCACCGCACATCCCGCTTAACGGCACTGCGAATCGCCTCGTCAAGAGGCTTCGCGGCGCCTCTGCGCATCGCATGGTGTCCTTTCGCGGCGGGCGCTATGCTGACCCGACCAATACGCTATAACGAACGATCATCTGTGTACGGACGGACTATGGACGCGACCACCGATCATTCCCGCAAGCCACTCAACCGGGTCGAGGACGACGCACTGCTGCGCGGCGCCGGCCGATATTCTGACGACGTGGTACAGCCGAAGCAGACCTACGCCTGCTTCGTTCGCTCGCCGCACGCGCATGCGCGGATCGCGTCGATAGCTACCGCCGAGGCGCTCGCGGCGCCCGGCGTGCTGGCCGTGATTACCGCCGCCGACATCGAGGCGGCCGGCATCGCGGACATGACACGGCATCCGCCGCTCGCCGGCCGCAACGGCGCCAAGCTGATCCTGACGCCGCGCCAACCGCTGGCGAAGTCCGAGGTTAAGCACGTCGGCGATGCGGTTGCCGCCGTCATCGCCGAAACGGCGCGCGCCGCGCAGGACGCGGCCGAACTGGTGGCGGTCGACTACGAGGAATTGCCCGCTGTCGTCGATGCGCGCGAGGCGATCAAACCCGGCGCGCCGCAGCTCTACCCGCAGGCCGCCAACAACATCCTGATCGATTGGCCGGGACCGGTGCCGTCGCCTGAGATGGAGGCGGAGGTCGATCGCATCATCAAGAGCGCGAAACACGTCGCGCGAATTTCCGTCGTCAATCAGCGGCTCGTCATCGTCTCGATGGAGCCGCGCGGCGGCACTGGCATCTACGATGCGAAGACAGATTCCTACACGTTGCGTGTCTGTTCGCAGAGCGCGGATGCCGTGCGTAACCAGATGACCGGAATCATGGGCATCGACAAGACACGGATGCGCGTCATCACCGAGGATGTCGGCGGCGCGTTCGGCATGAAGACCGGCTCTTACCCGGAATATTTCGCGCTGCTAGTGGCGAGCCGCAAAGTGGGCCGCCCGGTGCACTGGATGTCGACCCGCTCGGAAGCCTTCGTCACCGATCATCAGGGTCGCGACGCCTATAGCGACGCGGAACTTGCGCTCGACGACGACGGAAAATTTCTTGCCTTGCGCGTGCGCCATCTCGCCAATCAGGGCGCCTATCTCACTCAGGTCGGCGCGCACATGAACACCAATAATTTCGCGCGCTGCCTGCCCTCGGTTTACGACATCGCCAAGATCGATGTCGGCGCCACCTGCGTCGTCACCAATACGCTACCCACTGGCCCCTATCGCGGCGCCGGGCGTCCGGAAGCGAACTATGTGATGGAGCGCCTGATCGAGGAAGCCGCGCGCGTCACGGGCATCGACGCGGTCAAACTGCGCAAGAAGAACTTCATCGCCAAAGCAAAGATGCCGTACAAGACCGCGGTCGGAAACACCTACGACAGCGGCGACTTCAGGACGGTGTTCGACCGCGCCATCGAGCTATCCGATTATGCAGGCTTTCCGAAGCGCCGGCGCGAAGCGGCCCGGCGCGGCAGGCTGCGCGGCATCGGCATCTCCTGCTTTCTCGAACACGCCGGCTCGGCGCCGAACGAACAAGCGGCTCTGTTGTTCCCGACCGGCGAACGCATGGTGATGGGACTCAACGTGCAGAGCACCGGCCAGAGCCACGCCACCGTCTTCTCGCGCCTGGCCGCCGAGCGGCTCGGCATCAAGCCCGAGCAGATCGAGCATCGCCACGGCGACACCAATCTCGGCGTCTCCGGTTTCGCCTCGGTCGGCTCACGCAGCGGCATGGTGGTGAGCCACACGCTGTTGCGAACCATCGAGGCGATGCTGACCAAGGGCAAGAAATTCGCTGCCATCATGCTCGAAGCTGCCGAATCCGATCTCACTTACCGCAACGGCTTTTTCGAGGTGATTGGCACCGACCGGCGCATCGGTCTGTTCGAGGTGGCGGCACATGCGCGCTCGACCGGCGACACACTCGACACCCGCGGCGAGACGCAGACACCCCAAACATTCCCGAACGGTTGTCATATCGCCGAAATCGAAATCGATCCCGACACCGGCAACGTCACCGTCGAGCGTTACACCGCCGTCGACGATTGCGGCAATGTGCTCGACCACACCGTCGTCGATGGTCAGGTGGTCGGCGCGCTGGCGCAGGGGCTCGGTCAGGCGTTCCTGGAAAATGCCGTCTATGACGCGAACGGCGGTCAGCTCGTCGCCGGCTCGTTCATGGATTACGCCATGCCGCGCGCCCACAACATGCCGCGCGAGATTCGCGACGACATGGTGTCGGTGCCCGCCACCACCAATCCGCTGGGCGTGAAAGGCGTCGGCGAAGCCGGCACCACCGGCTCGATCGCGGCGGTGATGAATGCCATCGCCGATGCGGTGCCGAACGGCGCGGCCAATCATCTCGACATGCCGGCAACGCCGGCGAAGGTCTGGGCCGCGTGTCAGAAGGGCCTCGCTGCGACGGCGAAGTAGGCAACGGGAACGGTTTCAACGAAAACGGCCGGGCTCTGCCCGGCCGTTTTACAATCAGAGCCTGACGCGCCTCAGCCCTGCGAGATGAACTTGCGGTTCGTATAGGCTTCAAGACCTTCGATGCCGCCTTCCTGGCCGTATCCGCTTTCCTTGATGCCGCCGAACGGCGTTTCCGGCGTCGAGATCGCGACGCTGTTGACGCCGACCATGCCGGATTGCAGCGCCTCGCCGATCGCGGCGGCGTTGCTCGCCGAATTGGTGAAGGCATAGGAAGCAAGACCGAACGGCAGCGAATTGGCACGCGCGACGACCTCGTCGAAGCTCTTGAAGGCGACAATCGGCGCGACCGGGCCGAACGGCTCCTCGGTCATCAGCTTCGCGTCGTCCGGCAGATCAGTGATCACCGTGGGCTCGAAGAAGTAGCCCTGATTGCCATGCCGCTTGCCGCCGGTAACGATCTTGCCGCCGCGTTTCTCGCTGTCCTGCACGATCGCTTCCATGGCGTCGAGCCGGCGCGGATTGGCCAGCGGTCCCATGGTGACGCCGCGCTCCAGTCCATCGCCGAGCTTGATGCCCTTGGCATATTCGGTGAAGCGCGCGAGGAACTTGTTGTAGACCGGCTCCTGCACATAGAAGCGCGTGGGCGAGATGCAGACCTGACCGGCGTTGCGATATTTGAACGCGGCGATGGTGTCCGCCACCTTCTCCGGATCGGTATCGCTGAACACCACCACCGGCGAATGACCGCCAAGCTCCATGGTGGTGCGCTTCATGGTCTTGGCCGCGAGCGCGGCGAGATGCTTGCCGACCGGCACCGAGCCGGTGAACGAAATCTTCTTCACGTCCGGCGACGCCAGCAGATGCTCCGACACGTCGGCTGGGCGGCCGAACACCAGATTGATCACGCCCGCCGGCAGGCCGGCATCGGCAAAACACTTCACCAGTTCAACGCAGGCGCCGGGGGTTTCCTCCGCCGCCTTCAGGACGATGGAGCAACCGGCCGCGAGCGAGGCGGCGATCTTGCGCACCGGCGTCAGCGTCGGGAAATTCCACGGCGTGAATGCGGCGACGACGCCGACCGGCTCCTGCATGACGAGCTGACGCACGCCCTTCTGCCGGCCCGGCACGATGCGGCCGTAAGCGCGACGGCCTTCTTCCGCGAACCACTCGATGATCTCGGCGGTGCCGATCACCTCGGCGCGCGATTCCGGATAAGGCTTGCCCTGCTCCTGCGTCATCACCTTGGCGATGTGATCGTAGCGCTCGCGCACCAGATCGGCGGCCTTGCGCATCACCTTGGAGCGGTCATAGGCTGAGGTGTTGCGCCAGACGGCGAGACCCTTGTTGGCCGCATCGAGCGCTCGGTCGAGATCGGCCTTGGTCGCGTGCGGTAGCGGACCGAGCGACTTGCCGGTCGCCGGATTGAGGACATCTTCACTCTGGCGGCCGGTGCCATCGAGCCACTGACCATCGATATAGAGAGCAAGCTGGGTGTACATGGGATTGTCCTCACTACGGTATTCATGCGTCCGGCAACGGACGCTTTAGCACTCCGGTCCGCGTGCCGCCAATCGCACCCGCAGACCTGCCGGTCAGGAACCGGTGAACACCGGTTTGCGCTTCTCCATGAAGGCGCGGCGACCCTCAGTGTAATCCTTGCTGGCGAAGCAGGCTTGCACCATGTCCTCACAGGTCTTGAGGTCGCGCTTGCTCTCGTCGGTGAGCGCCTGCTCGACAATGAACTTGACGGAATCGACGGTCAGCGGCGCATTGCCCGCGATCGTCTCGGCATAGTTCTGCACATAGGATTCCAGCTCGCCATCCGGCAAGACGCGATTGACCAGTCCCATCATCTGCGCCTCCGCGGCGGTGAACTGCCGTGCGGTGTAGAAAATTTCCTTGGCGAAAGACGGCCCGACCAGATCAACCAGCTTCTTCAACCCGTCATAGCGATAGCCGAGGCCAAGCTTCGCCGCCGGCACGCCGAATTTCGAGCCCTCAGTGCAGATGCGCATATCGCAGCACAAGGCGAGGCCGACGCCGCCACCGATACAATAGCCGCGGATCATCGCGATGGTCGGCTTCGGGAAGCTGTAGAACGCATGATTGGCATGATCGACCGCGGCGTTGTAGCGGTCGATGCCTTCCTGCGAGGAGCGCTCCTTCTCGAACTTGGAGATGTCGGCGCCGGACACGAACGCTTTGCCGCCGGCGCCGGTCACGACCACCACGCGGATGTTCTTGTCGTTCTTGAAATCCTCGAGATAGCTCGACGCCGCTTCCCACATATCCAGCGACACGGCGTTGAGCCGTTCCGGATTGTTGAAGGTGAGATAGCCGATCTTGCCTTCTTTGCGCGACAGCATCTTGTCGGTGGTCATTCGCTCCGTCCTTTCCACGTCGTGGCCGGGCATCGCCCGTCGAAGACAAGCTTGAATGCCTGATGTCCCGGTCCCGACAAAAAAATCAAACCGCCTTGGCGTCATGCAGCGCCTTGATCTCGTCGGCGCTGAAGCCAAACTCCTTGAGAACCTCGTCGGTATGCTCACCCAACTCCGGCGGCCGCAGCGCCACCGCGCTGTCGGTGCGCGACAGATGGAACGGCTGCGCCAGGAGGCCGAGCGGGCTACCATCCTTGCGGTGCGCGGGCGCGACCACGTCGAGGTGCTTGACCTGCGGATCGGCGAACATCTGATCGACCGCATAGATCGGCCCGCATGGCACGCCGGCGATGTTGAACGCATCGACCCATTCGGCGCTGGTGCGCGTCGCGGTTACCGCTTCAATCGCGGCATTGAGCGCGTCGCGGTTGTCCGAGCGCAGCTTGCCGGTCTTGTAAGCCGGCACCTCGATCCATTCCGGATGCTCGACCGCGCGGCACAGCCGCTCCCAGATCGCCTGGCCGGTCGCGGCGATGTTGATGTGACCATCCTTCGTGCGGAACACACCTGTCGGGATCGAGGTCGGATGGTTATTGCCCGCCTGCTGCGGCACCTCGCCCTCGGTAAGATAGCGCGCTGCCTGAAAGTCGAGCATGAAAATCTGCGCTTGCAACAGTGAGGTCGTCACCCATTGACCTTCGCCGGACTGGTCGCGCTCGAGCAGCGCGGTAAGGATGCCGAGCGCGCAGAACAAACCCGCCGTGAGATCGGCGATCGGAATACCGACGCGCATCGGCCCCTGCCCCGGCGCGCCGGTGATCGACATCAGCCCGCCCATGCCTTGCGCGATCTGGTCGAAGCCCGGCCGCTTGGCATAGGGCCCGTCCTGACCGAAGCCGGAAATGCTCGCCAGCACGATGCCCTTGTTGAGGCACTTCAACGACTCGTAGTCGATGCCGAGCCGAGTCTTCACGTCCGGCCGGAAGTTCTCGACCACCACGTCGGCTTTGGCCACCAGCCGGCGGAATGCGGCGATGCCTTGCGGCGACTTCAGGTCGAGGGCGATGCCGCGCTTGTTGCGTTGGAGGTTCTGGAAGTCCGAATTCTCGCGCGGGCCGCCCATGCCCTCGCCCTCGGCGAGATGCGCCGGCGTCTCGATCTTGATGACCCGCGCGCCCCAGTCGGCGAGCTGCCGCACCGCCGTCGGGCCGGATCGGACGCGGGTGAGGTCGAGGACCGTGAAGCGGGACAGGGCAGAAGAAGGAACAGCCATCGAATCTCTCGGCATCGCGGGAGGCAAAGGCGGGTGGGACCGGCAAACCTTCCCGTATCCGCCCCCCTCTTGTCTACCGGGCGGAATGCAGGTCTGGCCGGATTTCATTCATTATGTCAGGGTGTTCCGCCACTTTTTCGGCTCGCCCAGCCGGTCGCAGCTTGCAAAAATACGGCTTCCCTGCCATATCAGCGGCGCGGATGATGATCCGGTCATCGGATCTTGCGGGCCGCGTGCACGAAACCCTGACGGTTTTCGCCCCGCCCATCCCTCCATCTCGAATAGCCGACAGCCCAGGCCACGCGGGGATGTCTTAAACCCCGCGGCCCCTCCGTCGCAGTTTCGCGAACGGATGCGTCGTTGCATAGAAAGAGAACGTTTGACGTCTTTTCACGAATTCGGCCTCGCAGAGCCGATCCTGACCGCCCTCGCGCAGGAAAACTACACGACCCCCACGCCGATCCAGTCCCAGACCATCCCGCTCGCCATGAGCCGGCGCGATGTCATCGGCATCGCCCAGACGGGCACCGGCAAGACCGCCGCCTTCGCGCTGCCGATCCTGCATCACATCGAAGCAACCCGTTACCGTCCCGAGCGCAAGACCTGCCGCGTGCTGGTGCTCTCGCCGACGCGCGAACTGTCGATCCAGATCGGCGACAGCTTCAAGGCTTACGGCCGTAACCTGCGCCTCGCGGTCGCCGTCGCCATCGGCGGCGTGCCGATCAACCGCCAGGTGCGTGCGCTCAACCACGGTGTCGAAGTGCTGGTGGCGACGCCGGGCCGCCTGCTCGACCTCGTCAATATGCGCGCCGTCTCGCTCGACAAGGTCGAGGTGCTGGTGCTGGACGAAGCCGACCGCATGCTCGACATGGGCTTCATCCATGACATCCGCAAAGTCGTGAAGATGCTGCCGAAAGAACGGCAGACCTTGTTCTTCTCGGCGACGATGCCGCAGGCGATCGCCGAACTCGCCAAGGACATGCTGCGCGATCCGGCCCGCGTGTCGGTCGCGCCGCAATCGACCACCGCCGAGCGCGTGGCGCAGCGTGTCATTCTCACAGACAAGGCCGCGAAGCAGTCGCTGCTCAATGACACGATCAAGGCCGAAGGCGACGCCATCGACCGCGTGCTGGTGTTCACCCGCACCAAACATGGCGCCGACAAGGTCGTCCGCAATCTCGAGAAGGCGGGCATCTATTCGGAAGCGATCCACGGCAACAAGTCACAGAACCAGCGTGAGCGCGCGCTCACCGCGTTCCGCGACGGCCGCTGCCGCACCCTGGTGGCGACCGACATCGCCGCACGCGGCATCGACGTCGATGGCGTCAGCCACGTCATCAACTACGATCTCCCGAACGTGCCGGAGAGCTACGTCCACCGCATCGGCCGCACCGCGCGCGCCGGCGCCGAAGGCGTCGCGATCTCGTTCGTCGATCACGAGGAGATGGCCTATCTCCGCGACATCGAGAAGCTGATCCGCATGTCGATCCCCTCAACCGACCGGCGCACGGGCCAGCGTCCGGCGCAGCCAGGCGCGCGTCCGGCACAGCAGAACCAGCGCCATCAGCCTGGTCGCAGCCAGCGTGGCGGACGGCCGCAGCAGCACGGCAAGCCGGCGCATGGAAAGCCGAACCACGGCGGCGGCAAGCCGCATCGTGACAAGCCGGCGCACCAGCAAGGCAACCAGACTCAGCCGGTGTCGCTGGAAGCCGGACAACGGCCCCAGGGCCGCCCGCAATCACGCCCGCTTGCGCCGACACAGCCGATCAATCACGCTCAACAGCAACCAAAGCGGCAGCAGACGTCGCAGGCCGGCGAGATCGGGGGAATCAAATTCCTCCAGCGCAAGCCTGACCGGCAGAATGCAGCCGACCGCCGCGGGCCGCGGTGAATAAAACGGGGAGACAGGACTGATGGCCAAGGAAGAAATGCTCGAATTCGACGGCACGGTGACGGAAGTGCTTCCGGACGGAAACTTCCGCGTGCTGCTCGATAATCAGCACAACGTGCTCGCCTACACCGCCGGCAAGATGCGCAAATTCCGCATCCGCACCGGCGTCGGCGATCGCGTGATCGTCGAGATGTCGCCCTACGATCTCGGGCGCGGTCGCATCAGCTTCCGTCACAAGGGTGATGCACCGCCGCCGGCCGGCGGCGCCCAGCGCAAGCCGAACTTCCGCGGCGGCAGCCGCCGTTAAGCGGCAGTCACGCACAACCCCGTTGAACGAAAAAGACTCCGCCGCGATCACGCGCCGGAGACGATGGTGAACCCTCATCCCGGCATGCAACGCGATCTCGACGGCATCCTCGTTGTTTCGATCGAACAGGCGGTCGCGGCCCCTTATCTCTCCGGCCGCCTGGCGGATGCCGGCGCGCGCGTCATCAAGGTGGAGCGTCCGGAAGGCGACTTCGCCCGTGGCTACGATACCCTGGTCCACGGCGAGAGCGCGTATTTCGTCTGGCTCAATCGTGGCAAAGAGTCCGTCTGCCTCGATCTGAAAAAGCCGGACGACGTCGCGGTGCTCGCGGCCATGGTCGCCAAGGCCGACGTGTTCATCCAGAATCTCGCGCCGGGCGCGGTCGAGCGGCTCGGCTTCGGCGCCGATGACCTGCGCAAGAAATATCCCCGCCTCATCACCTGCTCGATCTCCGGCTACGGCGACGAAGGGCCGTTCCGCGAATTGAAAGCCTACGATCTGCTGGTGCAGGCGGAGAGCGGCCTCTCCTCGATCACAGGCAACGAGCACGGCTCGGCGCGCGTCGGCGTCTCGGTGTGCGACATCGCCGCCGGCATGACCGCGCTGCAGGCGGTGCTGCAGGCGCTCTATGCGCGGCAGCAGAGCGGCGTCGGCCGCCACATCGCCGTATCGCTCTATCATGCGCTGGCCGACTGGATGAACGTGCCGTATCTGCAATTCGCTTACGGCGGCAAGGTGCCGGCCCGCGCCGGCCTCAACCACCCGACCATCGCGCCCTACGGCGCCTATGCTTGCGGCGATGGCAAGGCGGTGCTGATCTCGATCCAGAACGAGCGCGAATGGGCCGCGCTGTGCGCCGACGGTTTGGGCGATGCCGGCGTCGCCACCGATCCGCGCTTCACCAACAATTCGTTGCGTGTCGCCAACCGCGCCGCCCTCGATGCGATCATCCTCGCCGCATTCGGCGCGCAGCCGCGCGAGACCGTGGTGCAGCGGCTGGAGCAGGCGCGTATCGCCTATGGCCGCGTCAGCACCATGGATGACGTGGTGAAGCACCCGCAGAACCGCTATGTCGAGGTCGACACGCCCACCGGCCCGGTGCGCTATCTGGCGCCGGGCGCACTGATCGACCACACGCCGCCCACCTTCGGACCCGTGCCGGCCTTGGGCGAACATACGGGCAGGCTGCGCAAGGAATTCGCACCGGATTAGGTGACCCTTCGTCGGGGGTTCCCCACACGCCGACGCGGGTGTAAGAGACCGCACCTTCTTTCGCCTGACCCTGTCGCAACGCCAAGTTGCGGCACCCGACCAAGCCAATGACCGCCAAAATCATCAATGGTGTTGCCGTTTCTGCCGCGATGCGGACAGAGATCAGGCAACGTGTGGACGTCCTGAAACAGCGTGGCGTGACGCCCGGCCTCGCCGTCATCATGGTCGGCGCCAATCCGGCGTCCGCCGTCTATGTGCGCAACAAGATTCGTGCTTGCGCGGAGGTCGGCATCCAGTCGTTCCGCTACGATTTTCCGGCCGACGCCTCGCCGCAGCAGGTGCTCGACCTGATTGCCGAACTCAACGCCCGTGCCGACACCCACGGCATCCTGGTGCAACTGCCGCTACCGCCGCAGTTTTCCATCTCCGAGGTGTTGCAGACCATTTCCGCCGACAAGGATGTCGACGGCTTCCACCTCTATAACGTCGGCGGCCTCGTCGTCGGCGACACCGTGTTTCCGCCGTGCACGCCTTATGGCGTCGTCAAGCTGCTGGAACATGAAGGCATCGAGATCGAGGGCAAGAACGTCGTCGTGGTCGGTGCCAGCAACATCGTCGGCAAACCGATGGCGCTGATGCTGATGCAGCGCGACGCCACCGTTTGTATCTGCCATGCCAAGACGCGCGACCTCGCACAGTTCACCATCCTCGCCGACATTCTGGTGGTCGCCGCTGGCCACCCGAACCTGATCCTGCCGCAGATGGTGAAGACCGGCGCGGTGGTGATCGATGTCGGCATCAACCGCCTGCCGAACGGCAAACTCGTCGGCGACGCTGACTTTGAGGGCTTGCTGCCGAAAGTGTCCTATATCACGCCGGTGCCGGGCGGCGTCGGGCCGATGACGGTGACCATGCTGCTCGCCAACACTGTGGCATCAGCGGAGCGCGCGGCGGGAATTGCGCCGAAGCACTAAATCGTCAGCGTGCCGACGCTGGCGCCGCCGCATACATAGAGCGTCTGCCCGGTGACGAAGCCGTTCTCCGCATCGCAAAAGAACAGCACCGCGCGCGCGACATCGTCGCTGCGGCCAAGCCGCTTCACCGGGATCTGCGCCGCCAGCGCCTTCTCGCGCTCGCTCTCCGCCGGAATGACGCTGCGGAACATCTCGGTGTCGGCGATCGGTCCCGGCGCCACCACGTTGACGGTGATGCCGTCGGCCGCCGTTTCCAGCGCCCAGGTGCGCGCCATGCCGATCATGCCTGCCTTGGTCGCGGAATAGACCGAGCGAGTCTGAAGGCCAAGCGCACCGCGCGACGACAGCAGCACGACGCGGCCGAAATGTTGCTGTCGCATGCCCGGCAGCACCGCCTGCATGATGGTCAGCGCCGCGCCGAGATGCAGTTGCGTCACCGCCGCGAGATCATCCTGCGTCACGTCGGGTAGTAAAGCCGGGCGGATCAGCCCGGCGTTATGGATGAAATGCGTCACCTGACGCTGCGTCGCGACCTCGCGCGCCGCCTGCTCAGTCGCGGCATTGTCGAACAGATCGACTTCCATCGCATGCAGGTGCGCGTCGCTGATCGGCGGCTTGCGCCGCGCCAGCGAGATCACCTCGTAGCCGCGCTCCAGCATCTGCCGGCACAGTTCCGCGCCGATACCGGTCGAGCCGCCGGTGACGATCGCGACAGGCTGGGTCATTTCTCCCCCGACACCAAAGCGAGCACCCGCAGCGGGCTACCCGAGCCCTGCTTGATCTTTAAGGGCGCGGCGACGATCACTGCGCCTTTCGGCGGCAGCAGATCGAGATTGGTCAGGCATTGCAGGCCAAACCGGCCCTTGCCGTGCATGTAGAAATGCGCCGGGAACGGCGGATTGAAATGATGCCCCTGCCCGAAGTCGGTGCCGATCGTCTCGGTGCCGAAGCCATGCACGTCGCGCTCCTCGACGAACCACTTGACCACTTTCGGCTCCGGGCCGGGTGTATGCGCGCCGTCATCGCGCAGATTAGCGTAGTCGGTGAAGCTCTGCTTCGACCAGTCAGTGCGCAGCAGCACCCAATGGCCCGGCGGGATCTTGCCGTGCTTTGCCTCCCACGCTTCAACGAACGGAATCGTCAGCGCGAAGTCCGGGTCGGCGGCGCATTCTTTCGAGCAATCGATCACCACCGCAGGCGCAATGAACTTGCGCACATCGATGGTGTCGACCGCGTTGTTCGGCAGATCCTTGCCGGAAATCCAGTGGATCGGCGCATCGAAATGCGTTCCGGTGTGCTCACCGAGCGAGATGTTATTCCAGTACCAGGCCGGGCCGCGCTCGTCGTAGCGCGACACTTCCTCGATGCGGAACGGCGCACACTGACCAAGCTCCGGCGGCAACGTGATGATCGGAAAGTCCTGCGACAGCGTCTGCGTGAGATCGATCACGCGCACGGCGCCGGCGGCGATATCGCGGGCGAAGGCAAGCACATCGGTCGGCATAATTTCTCCTAACCTGCCATTTCGCGTTCGAGCGCTTTCGGATTGACCGCAAGCCGCGCGCGGATGTCTTCGGCGATATCGCCGACGAACACATCCTCGATGCCCTGCTGCAAGCCGCGCACCACCGCCTTCGCCAAAGCCGCCGGCGTCACCTTCGGCGGCGGCACGGTCTGGAACCATTCGGTCTCCAGCGGGCCGAAGAACACGTTGAGCACCTTGACGCCGCCCGGCCGCAGTTCGGCCCGCATGCATTGCGCCGCTGACAGGCACGCCGCCTCGGCCGCCGAATAGGCGCCGTAGGTCGGCCAGTTCATCAGTGCGTGCACCGATAACAGATTGACGAATGCCGCCGCCGAATTGACGCCGTCGGCGCCGCGGAAGCGCATCACCGGACCGAATGCCTGCGCGAGCCGCATCAGGCCGAGATAGCGTACGTCGATCTCCTCGCGCGCGACAGTGAGACCATGGCGATCGACGATGCCGCCGGCACGCACATGCTCCGCCGTGTTGACGATGATGTCGATACGCGACCCGTTCTGCTCCGCCTGCTCGGTGACGGATTCGGTGTCGGTGACGTCGAGCGGCACGATCTCGACGCGCTCGATCTGCCGCAGCTTGTCCATCCCCGGAAACGGCTTCCACTGGTCGGCGATGCCGACGAACACAATGTTCGCGCCGGCGTCGGAGAACGCCTTGGCCATCGCCTGCCCCACCTCGGTACGACCATCGGTGATCAGCACGCGGCGGAATTTCGGATCGCAGGTCATCTCGCGCAGATGGGGGTCGTCAGCCATATGGGGCGTATCCTGTTCCGGCAGAGCGAGCGCCACCGCCGCGCCGCTCTTGTCGAGCTTGAATTCGAGCCGCACGCGCGCGCCTTCCACGGTGTCGCCGTGCAGATGCGCGACGATCACAGGCCCGGCGTCGAGCTTGACGCTGCCGACGCGCCACGGCGTGCGCTCGCGGAAATAGGGATCGGTCGACGTACGCACGGTCGTTTCCGCCACCAGCATGCCGCCGCGCGGCACGTCACGGAACGGCAGCCGCGCGGACAGGCAATTCGGGCAGCAGTCCCGCGGCGGATAGATCACCGTCTTGCAGTCCTCGCACACCTGAAGCGCGAAGCGGCCTTCCGCCGCCGCCGCCGTGAGGCCATGCGCGGTGCGGCTGCGCACGCCCTGCGGGTTGAGCGGCAGGCGCGTGCGCTTGAGCGGGTTCTTGCGTTTCGGGCGCGTGAGCGGCGTCGTCATCAGACCCTCGCCAACACAGCGGCCGCCGACGACAGGCCGCGATCGTAGTTGATCATGCCGAAGCCGGAGATGACAGCGCTCTGCGCATCCGCCACTGCCGTACCGATCGGCCTATCGGTGAGCTGCCGCACCGCGTCGGTCAGGCCGAGAAAGCCTCCGGCCGCGCCCGCCTGCCCGGTCGATAATTGACCGCCCGACGTGTTGTGCGGGAACGTGCCGTCATTGGTGAAGGTATGGCCGCGCACGAAATCCGGCCCCTCGCCCTTCTTGCAGAAGCCGAGATCTTCGAACTGCATCATGACGATCACCGGATAGTCGTCATAGGTTTCCACCAAGCTCACATCGGAGGGCCTCATGCCGGCCATGGCCCAAAGCTCGCCGATGTCCACCTCCCAGCCACCACGATGCTGGATCACATCGCCGCCGAACGCATTGTGCCGCTCGATGGTGGCGAGCATGCGCACCATGGGAAGACCGAGCGATTTCGCGGTGTCCTCGCGGCAGACCAGTACGGCTTCCGCGCCGGCACAGGGCATGACGCAATCGAACAGATGCACCGGATCAGCGATCGGCCGCGCCGACATATATTCGTCGAGCGTCAGTTTCTTCTTCATCATCGCGAACGGGATTGACAGCGCGTTGTCGCGTTGCGCGATACACAGTTTGCCGAAATCCTCACGCTTCGCGCCGTAGAGATTCATGTAGTGCTTGGTAATAAGCGCGAACGAAGAGTTGGCACCGCCGGAACCGTAGGGATAGACGGCGTCCTGGGCGAACCGCGAAAAGGTCGACAGCGTCTTACGGAACGAGTCGACGTGATTGGTGTCGCCGGAGATACAGGCGACGATGTCGGCGTCCCCCGCCTGCACCGCGCGCGCGGCACGGCGCAGCGCCACGACGCCGCTCGCGCCGCCGAACGGAATGTGATCGAGCCAGCGCGGCGACAGGCCGAAATGCTGGGTCAGACCGATCGCCGTGTCAGGGCCGACGGTGAAGCTCGACACCGTGAGACCATCGATATCCTTCGGCGTGATGCCGGCGGCGCGGGTCAGCTCGTGCAGTGACCGGCCGAGCCACCAATGCGCGCTGTGCGTGGAATAGCGACGATAGGGGATCGTCACCGGCGCGCAGATGACGATGTTGTCGTAGGCGGCACGGCGATGCGTCATGCTGCGGTCCGCCGTTTCAGCGCGCGCGTATCGACGCAGGCGTCACCGCCGACAAGGCCGGCAACCATGTCCTTCAAATTGCCGCGCTGGATCTTCTGGGTCGAGGTCAAAGCGATCTCCGGCACAAAACCGACATAGCCCGGCGCCTTGTAATAAGCGAGCCGCGTCAGACACCAGGCGACGATCTCCCCCGCCACCCGTTCGCGCGCCGCACGGTCCGCCGCCGGCTGATGGGTGACGATGCAGGCGAACACCTCATCGCCGCGCACAGGATCGGCCACCGGTGCTACGGCCACCTGCCGCACCGCCGGATGCTGCATCAGCACGCTCTCCACCTCGACGGCGGAGATGTTCTCGCCGGAGCGGCGGATCACATTCTTGCGGCGATCCACGAAGTGCATCGCGCCGTCCGCGTCCTGCCGCACCACGTCGCCGGTGTGGAACCAGCCGCCCGCCCACGCCTGCGCGGTGGCATCCGGGTCTTTCAGATAGCGACGGAAGAAGCCGTAGCGCGCCGCGTCGCCCGCGTGGCGCACCAGCAGTTCGCCCGGTTCGCCCTGCGACACGTCGGCGTCCGCTTCATCGACGATGCGGGTTTCGAGTTCGGGGCCCGGCCGACCGAAACAGCTCGTGCCCACATGGCGCGGCTCGCGCGCCGCGACCACCACCGCGCCGGCGCCGGTTTCGGTCATCGCCCACGCCTCGATCAGCGGAAAACCAAAGCGGGCCTCGAATGGCGCATGCAGCGCCCGGTCGACGCCCGCGCCGAAACCGAACCGCACATGGTGCGAACGATCTTCCTTGCTCTCCGGCGCGCCCATCAGCATCGGCGGCATCACACCGAGATAATGGACGATGCTGGCGCGGCTGGCGCGCACGCTTTGCCACCAGGTCTTCGGATGGAAGCGGTCGAGCGGGATCAGGCAGCCGCCGACCGCGAGCATCGCCATCGCCGAATAGGCCATGGCGTTCATGTGGAACACCGGCAGCGGGGTGAGCATCCGCTCGCCGTCGTCACGAAACGCGATCAGCCCGCCGGCCGTCACGTACCAGTGACCGGCATAGAGGAAATATTCGTTCGGCAGCACGCAGCCTTTCGGCTTGCCGGTGGTGCCAGAGGTGTAGAGCAACGCACATTCGGTATCGCGGCCCGCGTCCGGCGCGCTCACCTCACCCGCAAATGGCGGCTGAGGCGCGTCGTCGGGACCGAACACCGGGATCGCGCGACCGATTGCCTGTGCCGCCGCGCGCAAACCGGCATGCCGCGCAGGAATCGCCACGACGCCGACGGCATCCGAATGGCCGAGCACATATTCCAGTTCGGCCGCGCGCATATCCGGATTGAGCGGCACCACCGACACGCCGAGGGCGTTGAGCGCGAACCAGTGCAGGAAGTAGGCTGGCCGGTTTTCCAAGAGCATCGCCACGCGCTGCCCGGCGCGATAGCCCGCTGCGGCATAGGCAGCGCGCAACCGCTCGACGGTAGCGTACGCCTCGCCATAAGTCACTTCGCAGGCCGCGATCCCGTAAGCCAGCGCCGTCTCCGGCAGCACGCACAGGAACGCGCGCTGTGGCACCCGCGCCGCCTGCCGGCTGAACAGATCGTAGACGCTCTGCGGGCTATCGGCCGGAAGCTGCATGCCGATCACATGAAGAGCTGGATATTGCCGAATGCGGCGTCGCAGTTCACCAGATCGACGCGCTTGAGCTTGATGCGCAGCGCACCGTCTTTCACCGTCAGCGTATGCGTCACCCACGCGGCATAGAGCTGCTGCTCGTCGAACCGCGTCTCGACATAATGCATCGGTGTCCAGGTGACGTATTCGTTGTTGGCCTCGTCGCGCCGGTCAATCTGCGACGTCTGCAGCAGATGGTGACAGCGGCTTTTCGGCTTCTGCGAGAAGGTGCGATTGCCCTTCAGCCGCTCGACCCGGATCGTCAGCAGCAGCTTGTCCTCGTACATCAGCGAAGTCGTCAGCTTCGGGTCGGTCTGCCCCCATTCGAGCGGCATCCAGTACATGCCATCATCGGTGAACAGTTCGAGCCACTCCTCGAACCGGTGCTGATCAATCAGCCGCGCCTCACGCTGGACGAACTCGATCAATTGCTGGTCGCTGGGCGTTGTCACGGCCGCATCCTCACATCGACAGGGTCATGAATTTCGACCAGGCCCGGAACTGATTGCGCATCTGCCATTCCGTCGTGCCGTTGGTTTCCGCGGTCGCGTCCGGCGGCTCGGCCACATCGTAGAGCCGCTGCACGTTGACCCATTGATTGGCGTCGACGTGCAGCCCTTCCTGTGCGCGCTCGTACATTTCGAGATCGTCATGGCCGACCACCGAGGTCGGCGCATTGATCAGCCGGTTGTACATCAAGGTGCGCTCCAAGAGCATGTCGGGCGCATCCACCAGCCGGAACGTCCAGGATTCCACCAGCGTCTTGTTGGCGGCAATCGGCTTGAACAGACGGATGAGCTGGATCGGACCCTTGATCATCAGATTGGGGAAATAGACCGTGTTGTGACGATTCTCCCCGAGGATCGCCTTGGCGCGCTCCTCGCCATAGGCCGCGACCATTTTCTCGAAATAGCCGGGAATGGCGGAATAGTCGGAGTGGATCGAGTGATGCACGCCGGTATGGCCGTGGCCGTTCGGCCAGACGCGGATGCCCATGTTCTCGAAGAACTCGTACGGCGCCATGAACGGCGCATAGATCTCCACCGCCATCGGCTTCTTGGTGCCGGGCGGCTGTTTGTCGAACACGCTGATCGCGGTTCCTGCCGATGATTCATGCGCCACCATCGGGTGGCAGGTGTCGGTCTGGTTCTCGACCAGCATCTTCCAGTTGCAGTTGTGCATGTAGCGCAGCACGCCGCCGGCGACTTCGAGTTTGCCGACCGGCGAGCGATCGACCATGTTGTCAAAGCTCGACAGGCTGTCGCCGAAGAACTCCTCGAAGCCGGGTCCGCCGTCGTTCAGCTTGGCGAACACAAAGCCGCGGTAATTGTGCACATGCTTCACCGGCGTCATGCCCTTGGCAGCATGGCTGCCTTCGAAGCCGGTGTTCTCGTAACCCTTCTTCAGCGGGATCGCGAGCAGCGAGCCGTCGGTGCGGAAACTCCAGGCGTGATACGGGCAGCGGAAGAACTTGCCTGTATTTCCGCAGGCCTCGGTAGTGATGCGCGTACCCTTGTGCGGGCAGCGGTTGTAGAGAACTTTCACCGTCTTGTCGGTGTGACGCACCATCAGCACCGGCTGCGCACCGATGGTGGTGCCGAAATAATCGCCCGGATTGGCCACCTGACTGTCATGTCCAACATAAACCCAGGTGTTGGCGAACAGGTGCTCCATCTCGAGTTGAAACACCTCGTCGTCGATATAGACGTCGCGATGCACCTCGGTGTCGCGGATAAGCCCTTTGACGGCGTCCGCATTGCCACGATAACGGTCCATCGCTGCCTCCTGTCGTCTTACAAATCCAGCACCAGACGCGGCGTCTTGGCGCGCGACACGCAAATCTGCATCAGCTTGCCCGACGCCTTCTCGCTGTCGGACAGAATGAAATCGCGGTGGTCGGGCGTTCCCTCGATCACGCCGACCTGGCAGATCCCGCAATCGCCGCGCTTGCAATCATAAAGCGGATCCTTGCCCGCCTCGATCAACACGTCGAGTACGGACTTTCCCGGAGGCACGATGAAGCTTTCACCGGTGCTGTTGAGCACCACCTCGAACGCCTGATCGCCCGCTTGCGGCGCCGCGGCGGTGAAAATCTCGAAATGCAGCCGGCCCGGCGCCCAGCCGAGCGTCTTCGCCGTGGCGATCGCCGCTTCGATCATCGGCAGCGGCCCGCAGCAATACAGCGGCTCGTCGCCAGCGAGCGACCCCATCAGCCCGGCGAGATCGAAGAAACCCCGCGCGGTGTCGTCGGTGTGTACGGTGAGATGGCCGCCGGTCAGCGCCTCGATCTCCGGCAGGAATGCCAGTTGGTCGCGGGCACGGCCGGCGTAATAGAACCGGTAAGGATGACCCGCCGCCTGCAGCGCCGCCGCCATCGACACGATCGGCGTGACGCCGATGCCGCCGGCCACCAGCACCACCGGCTTGCCGGTCGGCTCGAGCGGGAAATTGTTGCTCGGCGGCGTCACCGACACGGTGTCACCGGATTTCAAGGCGTGCATGTAGACTGAGCCGCCCTGGCTCGGTGTTTCGAGCCGGATGCCGAGCCGATAGGATTTCGGGTGGGTGCAAGCCGCGGGATCGGTAGACGCATTGATCAGCGAATAGGAGCGTTCATCATTGCCGCCGATGCGCACCTTGAGATGCGCCCCCGGTTCCCAGGACGGCAAGGGCTCCTGGTGCGGTCGCGCCAGCCGAATGGCGCGGATCAGCGGGGTGACGCTTTCCACATCCGTAACGACCAGTTCGAGACGACCATCCTGCGGCATCGGATTATTTTAAATATAAAATATTGGCCGGCGCAATGCCGGCGCACACCGGCGACGATCTGACGGCGCGGCGCCGGGAATGGCAACACGGTATTCCGCCACCGGAGAGATCGGGCATCGCGACCGCCTTGCGCCCCGCGCGGCTTATCCCGCGCAGTGACCGGAGATATTCCATTGCCCGGCCGGTGGGCGGGTTGTCGCGACACGGCCGTATTTTACCTCGGGCACATCGTTATTTGTCACGCGCTGTCGTGATGACGTGTTGCGCGTCACGCGTCGCAACGATACGAGGCACGACGATATCCGTCACAATTCCGTGGCGATCGATCGTGCTGGTCACGCAACAAATCCTGCAAGTCTCGCAATCGATATCGCCTTCCGCGCGGACCTGTGCGGCGCATCTTCTGATGCTGGATGACCCTCAAGAGCCGAATTGCAAAGGCGCTTGCCAGCCCCGACAGAAGTTTTAAAGTTAAAGTAATTGCTGGGCTCGTCCAGAGGCTCAGTTTGGGAGGATCAATCATGTTGTCGCGTCTGTGCGTCGCCGCCGCGTCCGTGCTCGTGTCGGTCACGGCCGTCTCCGCCGCGGATATCACCGTCGGTTTTGTCACCTCCCTCAGCGGGCCGGGCGCCTCGATCGGCATCCCGTACGAAAAAGGAATTCTCGCCGGCGAAGCCTATGCCAGCAAGATCGGCGACGTGAAGGTCAAGCTGATCCGGCTCGACGACGCCTCCGATCCGTCCGCAGCGACCCGCAACGCGCGCAAGCTGGTGGAAGAAGAAAAAGTCGACGTGCTGATGGGCACGTCCGGGGTGCCCGGCACCATCGCCATGGCCGTGGTCGCCGCCGAAACCAAGACCCCGATCATCTCGCTCACCCCTGCCACCCAGCCACAGAGCCCGAACGGCCAGTGGCTGATCTCCATTCCGCAGCCGCCGCCGCTGATGGTCGCCGCCGTGGTCGAGCGCATGGCACAGGACAAGGTGAAGCGCGCCGCCTATATCGGCTTCAGCGATTCCTGGGGCGATCTGGTCTACAGCGCGCTGACGCAGAACGCGCCAAGCAAGAACATCGAGGTCGTCACCAACGAGCGCTATGCGCGCGCCGATACCTCCGTCACGGGGCAAACCCTGAAGATCATCGCCGCGCGCCCGGATGCCGTCATCACCGGCGGTTCGGGCACGCCAGGCGCGCTGCCCTATCTCGCGCTAGCCGAGCGCGGCTTCAAGGGCGGCCTCTACGGCACCCACGCGCTGATCAATCCGGACTTCGTCCGCGTCGGTGGCAAGGCGGTCAACGGTGTGATCGCGCCGACCGGCCCAGTGATCGTCGCCGAGCAGTTGCCCGACAGCAACCCGACCAAGAAGATTTCGCTGGCATTCCGCGACGTCTATCAGAAGGTCAATAACGCGCCCACCGGCGACGCCTTCTCGGCCTATTCGTTCGACGCCTGGCTGGTATTCGCTGACGCGGCCAAGCGTGCGCTGCAGAAGGCGCAGCCGGGCACACCGCAGTTCCGCGAAGCCTTCCGCGACGCCATGCTGGCGACCAAGGAAGTGGTCGGCACCCACGGCGTCTACAACTTCAAGCCCGGCAGCCCGTTCGGCGTCGATGAGCGCGCGCGTGTGCTCGTCCAGTTGCAGGACGGGAAGTGGAAGCTGTTGAAGTAATCCGCGGTTCGGCTCGAACCCAGGCAGCCGCGGAGACGACGATGTCTTTGCTTCAACTCCACCATCAGGCCGCGCGTGAAACAGCGCGCGGCTCCGTGACGGCGGCCCGCATCGCATGACGTGGGAGATCGCCCTGCTGCTGGTGCAGGACGGCATCTCCACCGGTGCGATCTATGTGCTGGTCGCGCTGGGGATCGTGCTGATCTTCCTCGTCACCCGCGTCATCTTCGTGCCGTTCGGCGACGTGGTCGGCTATGCGGCGCTGACGCTCGCGGCGCTGCAGCTCGGACAGATGCCCGGCACCGTCTGGCTGGTGCTGACACTGGCCGCGATCGCCACCGTGATGGAAGTCGTGAGCCTCGCCCGGCAGGGCGACGCACACCGCATTCCGCGCGCGCTGCTGTTCTACGCCGTGCTGCCGATCCTGCCGGCGGCCGTGGTGTATTTTGCGTCGATGCACGCGCTGCCGATGTGGCTTGCCACGCTGCTCACCGTCGCGGTGGTGCTGCCGATCTCGCCGCTGCTCTATCGTATCGCATTCCGGCCCCTCGCCGATGCGTCGGTGCTGGTACTGCTGATTGTCGCGGTGGCCGTACACTTTGCGATGTCGGGGCTTGCGCTCCTGTATTTCGGTCCGGAAGGCTTCCGCACCGAGCCGATGACCCGCGCCTTCTTCGATCTTGGCGCGCTGACCATTTCCGGCCAGAGCATCCTGATCGTTGTGTCGTCGGCGCTGTTCAGCTTCCTGCTCTATCTCGTGTTCGAGCGCACGCTGATCGGCAAGGCGCTGCGGGCCACAGCGGTGAACCGCGTCGGCGCGCGGCTGGTCGGCATCTTGCCCTCGACCACAGGCGCCACGGCGTTCCTGATCGCGTCGCTGCTCGCCGCCATTTCCGGCATCCTGATCGGGCCGATCGCCACGCTTTACTACGACTCCGGCTTTCTGATCGGCCTGAAGGCTTTTGTCGGCGCCATCATCGGCGGCCTCGTCAGCTATCCGGCGACCGCAGTCGGCGCCATCCTGGTCGGCATCTTCGAGAGCTTCGCCTCGTTCTGGGATAGCGCGCTCAAGGAAGTGATCGTCTTCTCGTCACTGATCCCGATCCTGGTCTGGCAGTCCTTCACCTCGCACACCGGCGTCGAGGAAGAGATCGAGGAAGACGAGAGCGAGGGGCAAGCCTGATGCCCGCGATCACGCGCCTCCTTTTCGCTCTCGCAATCGCCTTTCTGGCGGCGGCGCCGTTCCTGTTCGGCAGCTTCACCATCACCCTGCTGAACTACATCGCCATCTACGCCATGGCGACGCTCGGCCTCGTGTTGCTCACCGGCGTCGGCGGGCTCACATCGTTCGGACAGGCCGCCTTCGTCGGCATCGGTGCCTACGCGACCGCCTGGTACACCGCGACACAGGGCGGCTCGCCGTGGATCGGCCTCATCCTGTCGCTCGCCATGACCGCGATCGTCGCCACCGTGCTCGGCGCCGCGACGCTGCGATTGAGCGGTCATTTCCTGCCATTGAGCACCATCGCCTGGGGCATCGCGATCTTCTTCCTGTTCGGCAATCTCGACATGCTCGGCCGCTATAGCGGCCTGTCGGGCATTCCTGCGATCCGTATCGGCCAGCTATCGTTCGAGGGCACCACGGCTGCCTATTACTTCTGCTGGATCGTCCTCGGCCTGGCGATGCTGCTCTGTCACAACCTGCTCGACTCGCGACAGGGCCGCGCCATTCGCGCGCTGCGCGGCGGAACCGCGCTGGTCGAGAGTCTGGCGATCAATGCGTTCCGGATGCGGCTTGCCGTGTTCGTGCTCGGCGGCGTGCTCGCCGGCCTGTCGGGCTGGCTCTACGCGCATGTGCAACGTTACGTTGGCCCCGCCCCGTTCGACGTGCGCGCCGGCATCGAACTTCTGCTGATGGCGCTGGTCGGCGGCGCCGGGCAGATCGTCGGCGCAGTGATCGGCTCGGCCATCGTCACGCTGATCAAGAACATCCTGCAGGACGTGCTGCCGGCCTTCACCCGCTACAGCGCGCAGCTCGAAGTGGTCGTGTTCGGCGTGCTGTTCATCGTGTTGCTGCAAAAAGCGCGCGGCGGCGTCGTGCTGATGATCAAGCGCCTGCTGCCGCGACCGAAGCCCCGACCGGTGGTCGATGCGCCGGCGCTACCGCCGCGCGCGCATCAGCAGACGGCGGCACAAAACCCCGTCCTGAGCGTGCGGAATGCGGTGAAGCGGTTCGGCGCGCTCATTGCCGTCAACGACGTCAGCTTCGAGGTGCGATCCGGCGAGGTGCTCGGCCTGATCGGTCCGAACGGCGCCGGCAAGAGCACGCTGCTCAACCTGATCACCGGCGTACTGAAACCAAACAGCGGCACCATCCGCTTTCAGGGGACCGACATCACCACGCTGCCGTCGCGGCGCATCGCCGCCGCCGGCATGGCGCGCACCTTCCAGCATGTGAAGCTGCGCCCCAACATGACCTGCATCGACAACGTGATGCTCGGCCTCTATCCGCGCACCGGCGCCGGATTCCTCACCGGCGCGTTGCGGCTCGACCGCAAGGAAGAAGCCTCGGCGCGCCATGAGGCATTGCGGCAGTTGCAGCGCGTCGGTCTCGGCGGGAAATATGGTGATCTCGCCGGCAATCTCGCACTCGGCCAACAACGTCTGCTCGAGGTCGCACGGGCGCTCGCCGCCGATCCGACGTTGATGATCCTCGACGAGCCGGCCGCCGGCCTGCGCCGTCTCGAGAAGCAGACCCTGTCCGACCTGCTGCGCGGCTTGCGCGCCGAGGGCATGACCATCGTGCTGGTCGAGCACGACATGGAATTCGTCATGAACCTGGTCGACCGCATCGTCGTCGTCGATTTCGGCGCCAAACTCGCCGAGGGCGAGCCAGCCCTCATCCGTGCCGACGCGCGCGTGCAGGAAGCCTATCTCGGAGGCGTTGCATGAGCACGCTTCTCGCCGTCGAGGATCTGCACGTCGCTTACGGCAAGGTCGAGGCCGTCAGCGGTGTCTCGCTGGAGATGCAGACCGGGCAGATCGTCACCGTGATCGGCCCGAACGGCGCCGGCAAGACGACGATGCTCGCGGCCATCATGGGCCTTCTGCCCTCCACCGGCACGGTGCGCTATGACGGCGCCGACATGCGCCGCTTCGGCACCGAGGAGCGTGTCCGCCGCGGCATCTGCCTGGTGCCGGAAAGCCGCGAACTGTTCACGGAGATGACGGTCGCCGACAATCTGATCCTCGGCGCCTATACCCACTGGACCAACCGTAAATCGCTCGACGCCGAACTCGACCAGGTCTATGCCCGCTTCCCGCGGCTCGCGGAGCGGCGCACGCAGCTCGCCGGCACGCTCTCCGGCGGCGAGCGGCAGATGCTGGCGCTCGGCCGTGCGCTGATGGCGAAGCCGCGCCTGCTGCTGCTCGACGAACCGAGCCTCGGCCTCGCGCCGCTGATCGTGCGCGAGATTTTCCGGATCGTCATGAGCCTGCGCGAACTCGGCGTGTCGATCCTGCTGGTCGAACAGAACGCCCGCGCCGCGCTGGAAACCGCCGACTACGGCTATGTGCTGGAGACCGGCAGCATCGTCCACAGCGGGCCGGCCTCCGGTCTGATCCATGATCCGAAGGTCATCGCCAGCTATCTCGGCGGCAAAGTGGAATGAAGCAGACCGGCGCGTCCACGTTACGACGACACTGGATCGGCGCCTTCTCGCCGGAGGAACGCACGCTGACGGCGATGCTGCAGCGTCAGGCTGGCAAGAACGGCGGCGCGCCGCTGGTTACGTTCGGGGACACTACCCTCACTTATGATGCCGCCTGCGCTGCCGCGGCCCGCTGTGCCGGTGCCTTGCATGCGGCAGGCGTACGCGCCGGCAACCGCGTCGCCATCATCTGCTCGAACCGGATCGAATTCATCGAGCTGTTGCTCGGCTGCGCCTGGCTCGGCGCAGTGCTGGTGCCGCTCAACACTGCCTCGCGCGGGCCGCAGCTTCAGCACATGCTGTCGAACAGCGGCGCACGCCTGCTCGTGCTCGAAACCAGCTTCGCCGACAATCTCGCGCTGCTCGACCCGGCGACCCTCGCCCTTGACACGATCTGGACCATCGGCGCATCCGCGTCGATCGCGCTGCCCGCGACCATCGCGCCGATGCCGCGCGATGCCGCGCCGCTCCCGCCGGCCCCCGTGCGGCCCGGCGATATGGCATTGATCCTGTACACCTCCGGAACCACCGGCCTGTCGAAAGGCGTGTGCTGCCCGCACGGGCAATATTTCTGGTGGGGCGTCAATACCGCCTCGCTGCTGGAATTGCGCGAGGGCGACGTGCTCTCGACCACTTTGCCGCTGTTTCACACCAATGCGCTCAACACTTTTTATCAAGCGCTGCTGATCGGCGGCCATGTCCACTACGAGACGCGCTTCTCCGCATCCGGATTCTTCGACGCGCTGACGCGCTCGAACGCAACCGTGACGTTCCTGCTCGGCGCCATGGTCCCGATCCTGCTGTCGCGCACGCCCGATGCGGCCGAGCGCAACCACCGCACGCGCGTCGCGCTCGCGCCAGGCGTGCCGGCGCGCTTCCACGGCGATTTCACCGCGCGCACCGGTATCCGCTTGCTGGAAGGCTGGGCCTCCACCGAGACCAATTTCGCCATCGGCGCGCCGATCGACCATCAGCAGCCCGGCTGCATGGGTCCGGCATTCGACGGCTTCGATGCGCGCGTGGTCGACGATCAGGACAATCCGGTGCCGGATGGCATCGCCGGCGAACTGGTCGTCCGTGCCGACGATCCGTTCGCCTTCGCCACCGGCTATTTCGGCGCCGATGACAAGACCGTGGAAGCGTGGCGCAATCTCTGGTTTCATACCGGCGATCGCGTCATCCGGCAGCCGGACGGCTATTTCCGCTTCGTCGATCGCGTCAAGGACGCGATCCGCCGGCGCGGCGAGAACATCTCATCCTACGAAGTCGAGCAGGTGCTGCTCAGTCATCCAGCGGTCGCCAATGCCGCCGTGTTCCCGGTGCGCTCCGAGCTTGCCGAGGACGAGGTGATGGCGGCGGTGATCCTGCGCGACGGTACGTCGCTGGCGCCGGCGGAATTGATCGCCTATTGCGAACCGCGCCTCGCCTATTTCGCGGTCCCCCGCTATCTGGAATTCATGACAGTTCTGCCGGCGACCGAGAACGGCAAGGTGCAGAAATTCAAGCTGCGCGAGCGCGGCGTCACCACAACGACGTTCGATCGCGGCCCGGTGTCGCGCAGCAAGCGATAAGAACGAGGATCGATGATGCGCATTGCAGTCCTGGGCGGCGGGAACGGCTCGTTCGCGGCGGCGGCCGACATGGCGGCAGCCGGGCATGAGACATGGCTATGGCGGCGCGACCGTGACGCGGTTGCGCAGCATCGCGCCAACGGCAACACCATCACCGTCAAGGATTTCAACGGCAAGCGCGATATCAAGATTGCCGACATCACCAACGACATCGCGGCCGCGGTGAAGGACGCGGAGCTGATCCTTTGCCCCGCGCCGGCGACGGCGCAGGCCGACATCGCCAAACTGCTCGCACCGCATCTGCGCGACGGTCAGGTAGTGTATCTGCCGCCCGGCACGTTCGGCGCGATGATCTTCGCCAAGGCGGCATGGGACGCCGGCAATCGCGCGCAAGCCTCGTTCGCGGAGACCGGCACGCTGCCGTGGCTCACCCGCAAGCACGGACCGTTCGAGGTGGCGATCACCGTGCGCGCCAAGCGGCTGCCGACCGGCGTCTTTCCGCTGGTGCGCAAGGCGCACGCGCTGTCGGTGATCTCCGCCGTGTTCCCGAACGTGATCGAGGATTGCGGCGACGCGCTGTCCGGTGCGCTGATGAATGCGGGACCGATCATCCATCCGCCGCTGATCACCATGAATGCCGGACCGCTCGAACATTTCGACCGCTGGGACATTCACAAGGAAGGCACGCAGCCGGCGATCCGCCGCGTCACCAGCGCGCTCGATGCCGAACGCATCGCCGTGCGCAGCGAACTTGGTTACGGTGCGCCGCATTTTCCCCTCGCCGATCACTATGCCAAGGAAGGCGACGAATGGATGTACGGCCGCGGCTCGCATGACCGGCTCACCGACTCCGGCGACTGGCGCGAGCACATCGTTCTCACCGAGCATCGATACATGCGCGAGGATACGCGTATCGGCCTGTCGTTCCTGATTTCCGTCGCCGATCTGGCCAAGGTGCCGGTGCCGCTGGCGCGTGCCTTCGCCTCGATCGGCGGCGCGGTCTGCGGCGAGGATTTCATGCACACCGGCCGCACGCTGACGAAACTCGGCTTCGGTCACCTTGACCGCGCCGGCCTGCAGACGCTGCTGCACGATGGTTTCCAATGAGCGCGGGCTTCCAATGACGACGCGCGAGCGTATCGCCTGCCTCGGCGCGGGCCGCATGGGCCGCGGCATTGCCGTGGTGTTCGCCTATGTCGGGCACGCTGTCGATGTCATCGACTTCAAGCCGCGCGATGCCGCTGGACTGGAGACGCTTCGCGCCGATGTGATGCGCGAGGTCACGGAGACGCTGCGTATGCTGGCGCAGCTCGGCATGTTCCACGAGCAGGATGTCGCGACCATCGCGCAGCGCATTTCGGTGATCGGTCACGACGACGCCGCGCATGCACTGGGGCGCGCGACAGTCGTGTTCGAGGGCATCCCGGAAGTGGTGGCGATGAAGCGCGAGGCGTTTGCCAGCGCCAGCGCGATGACGGCGCCGGATGCCATCATCGCCTCGACTACCTCCACCATTCTCGTCGACGATCTCTCGGATTCCGTCGACCGGCCGGAGCGCTTCCTCAACGCGCACTGGCTCAATCCCGCTTATCTGGTGCCGCTGGTCGAACTCTCGCCCGGCAAGCGCACCGATCCGGCCGTCACCGAGCGGCTCAAGCAGCTTCTGGAATCCGTCGGCAAGGTGCCGGTCGTCTGCGCCGCGCGGCCGGGCTACATTGTCCCGCGTATCCAGGCACTGGCGATGAACGAAGCCGCCCGTATGGTCGAGGAAGGCGTCGCCAGCGCCGAAGACCTCGACAAGGCGATTAAATACGGATTTGGTTTCCGTTTCGCCGTGCTCGGCCTGCTCGAATTCATCGACTGGGGCGGCGGCGACATTCTCTTCTATGCGAGCCGCTATCTGTCCAAGGCACTGGACAGCGACCGCTACGCCGCGCCGGAGATCATCGAGCGCAATATGAGCGAGGGCCGCATCGGATTGCGCACCGGGCAAGGTTTCCTCAATTACGAGAACCTTGACCTTGACAGCTATCGCCGCGAGCGGCTGGGCGCCTTCATCGCCATGCTCGACCAGCTGAAGCTGGTGCGTCCACCGGTGCTGAACGACTGACGCTATTTCTCTTCCGGGAAGCCGCGCAGCAGGCGGCGGCGTACCAGATTGAACAGCGCGTTGAGCATCAGCCCGAGCATCGAGATCGCGATCAGCGGCACGAACATATCGACCGTCTGGAAGTTGCGCGCGGCACGCATCAGCAGGTGGCCGAGCCCGTCGGTCGAGGTGATCATCTCAGCCAAAAAGACGACGATGCAGGAGATGATCAGGCCGATGCGCGCGCCGGTGAGCACCGACGGCATCGCCGCCGGCAGCACCACGGTGAACAGCGTGCGTACCGGCGACACGCCTGCCGCGCGCGCCGACCAGGCCAGCTTCGGCTCGACGGCGCTCGCGCCCTGATAGGTGGCGAGCAGGATCGGGAACATGGCGTCGGCGATCACCAGCGCGATCTTCGAGGCATCGTCATAGCCAAGCGTCAGAGTCAGTGCCGGATAGAGCGCGATCTTCGGCACCGGCGCCAGTACCCGCACCACCGGCGTCACAATCGCGGCGAACGCCCGGCTGCCGACCGCGGCGATGCCAAGCGTGACGCCCATCACCACCGCGATCATGAAGCCGGCAAACAGCCGGTAGAGCGTCACCGCCGCATGATCGAGAAACGCCGGCGAGCCGAGCTGCTGGAAGAAGCGCGCGAACACCACACCCGGCGTCGGCAGCAGCGCCGGCGGCGCGAGCCCGGACATGGCGATCGCCTGCCACAAAGCGAGCAGGCCGATGATCGGCACCGCGCCGATCAGCCGCTCCGACCATTGCCGCACGGCATTCATGCGCTGCCCACCATGATGGTGTGAGGTGAATCCGCCCAGCCGACCAGACGGCGCCGCAGCACCTCGAAGCCGACATCGAACAGGATGCCGAGCATGCCGATGATGACGATCATCGCGTAGACGGTGTCGTAGGCGCCGAGATCGAGCGACACGAACACGATATTGCCGATGCCGGCCTGCCGCGCGATCATCTCGCTCGTCACCATCGTGATCAAGGCGAGCACCAGCCCGGTCTTGCAGCCGACGAGGATTTCCGGCAGCGCCGCCGGTAGCACGACGCGCCACAGCCGCGCAAAGCCGCCAAGCCCCATGGCGGATGCGGACCAGAGGAGCTTTTCCTCGACCGCGCGGCTGCCCTGATAGGAATGATAGATCAGCGGCAGCGTGACGCCGAGGAAGATGACCAGCGTCTTCGACGCATCGCCGACGCCGAGCCACAGCATGATGATCGGCATCAGCGCCGCCTTCGGCACCGGATAGATCACCATCATCAGCGGATTGAAGAACGCCGCCGCATATCGGCTGCGGCCCATCCACAATCCGATCGGCACCGCGATCAGCAGGGCGAGCCCGTAACCGATCGCCATGCGGCGCAGCGATTCGCCCATGTCGATCAGCGATTCCTTGTCCGAGAGAATGTGCGGGATCTGCGGCAGCGCCTGCGACGCCGGCGGCAGGCCGTTGAGCCCATACCAGCGCGCCAGCAATTCCCACACCACCAATATGCCGAGACAAGCGAGCAACGGCGGCAGACCGGGGATCGACGTCAGCCGTGTCATGCCGGCGCCTGCTGCGCGGTATCGTCAAACATTTTCTCGATCTCGACCACGTAATCCTGGAACCGCCGGTCGAGCAGCAGTTCGGCACGCGAGCGCGGCCGCGGCAGGTCGATGTCGAAGATCTGTTTGATGCGCCCCGGCGCGCTGGACATCATCACCACGCGGTCGGAGAGAAACACCGCCTCTTCGACGCTGTGAGTGACGAACAGCACCGTCTTGCGGTCCTTGTCCCAGATGTGCAGCAGATCGTTCTGCAGGCCGGTGCGGGTATGCGCGTCAAGCGCGCCAAACGGTTCATCCATCAGCAGAATGTTCGGGCGATAGGCGAGCGTGCGCGCGATGGCGACGCGCTGCTTCATGCCGCCGGACAATTCCTTGGGATAGAAATTCTCGTAGGCCGACAACCGCACCATGGTCAGCAATTCGCGCGAGCGCGCCAGCGCCTCGGCGCGCGGCACGCCGCCCTGCTGCAAGCCGTACATCACATTGCCGAGCACGGTCTTCCATGGAAACAACGCGAATTCCTGGAACACCGGTCCACGGTCCGGCCCCGGCCCGCGCACCGGCACGTCCTTTACCAGCACGCGGCCGGCCGTCGGTTCGACGAAGCCGCCGACGATATAGAGCAGGGTCGACTTGCCGCAGCCGGACGGGCCGAGGATCGAGACAAACTCGCCCTCGGCCACCGACAGGGTCACGTCGTTGAGCGCCAGATGCCGCCGGTCTCGCGCGGCATCAAAGCGTTTCGACACGCCTTCGATCGCGATCATCGGCGCCCGTTCGGTCACGCTTCTCACGCCGCGCCGTTATTTCAGCGGCGCGACGATCTTGGCGTTGCGGAAGTCCGCGGCATTCAGCTTCTTCGGCAGCATGCCCACATCGGCATAGATGTCGAACAACTGCTGGATGCCGTCGAAATTCGGCGCCGCGCCCGGATCGCGCGCGAAGTCGTTGGTCTTGAAGTAGAATGGTTCGAACACCGCCGCCGGCGCCTTGAACACTTCGGAGACGATCTTCAGCGTCTCCTCGCGGTTGGCCAGCGCCTTGCCCATGCCGGTGGTCAGATCGCGCACATACATCGCCGCAAGATCCGGGTTCTTGTCGACGAACGACTTCTTGCAGGCTTCGACGATGTGCACGACGTTCGGCACGCCGTCGGCGATGGAGAACAGCTTGCGCAGACCGCCCTTGGCCTCGGCGCGCGAGGCAAACGGCTGGTTCAGCACGCCGACATCGATGCGGCCGGAGCGGATCGCGTCTTCCTGGGTCGGGAACGGGGCTTCAACCAGCTTGATGTCCTTCTCAGGGTCGATGCCGTTCTTCTTGAGATACATCGCCATCGGTCCGTAAATGCCGGAGCCGAGCACGTTGATACCGACGGTCTTGCCCTTGATGTCCTTCACGGTCTTGATCGGTGAGTCGTCCTTCACCGCCCAATAGACCGAGAAGCCACCCGGCTTTTCGCCCACATGCTGGGCCACCACATAAGTCTCAAGGCCGGCCGAGGCCGCGCCCTGGCCGAGCGACAGCACGCCCTGGGTCGAGCAATCGAGCGCGCCGGCAACCATGGCCTGCACCATCGGCGCGGTGCCCTGGAACTGAATCCATTCGACCTTGTAGGTCTTGCCGAGGTTCGGGAACTGCTCCGGCCGCTTCATCATCCAGTATTTCGCGTCCTCGGCCGGCACGGTCCAGCCGACGCGGATGGTCGGCACGGTCTGCGCCGAGGCGCGGTCGGCCCCGGCGACTGTAGCGGCGACAAGACAGCTCGCGGCAAATGCGGAGCGCAGCCAGATGGTCATGTGAATCCCCCTCGGTGACGGCCTTTGGCTCAATGGCTCCTCAGTATGCCGCAGCCGGGGAATTATTTTAAAGATGAAATATTGTCCGGGGGCGGCTGGCCGGCACCGGCCCCCGCGGCAATCAGGCCAGCCCCATCGGCAGCGGGCTCGTTTCGGAGGCCGCGATCATCTCGCGGGCCAACCGTTCGAGCATGTCGCGCTCGAGCGAACGCACCATAGGGCTGCCCCAGAGGTTGCGCATCTCCTGGGGATCGTCCTGCAAATCGTAAAGCTCGGCCCAATCCACGCCCTCGAACACGCTGAGACGGGCGCGTTCGGTTACCAGCGTTCGCATACGGATACGGCTCGGGAACCCCATATAAATGCGCTGCCCCTCCTCCTCGATCAGCGCGGCGTCCCGAACCGCGGGGGACGCACCGTCGATCACCGGCATCTGCGACACGCCCTGCATGCCGTTGAACGGCGCAACCCCGGCACGATCGAGAATCGTGCGCGCAAGATCGAGCGTCGCGCCGATCCCGTCGCGGCGGCCGTTCGCACGCCGAGCCGCGGTGTCCCTCCAGATGAACGGCACGCGGATCAGCCCCTGATAGTGCACCGGGCCTTTCAGCATCAGTTGATGGTCGCCCATCAGATCGCCATGATCCGAGGTGAACACCACCACCGTATTGTCGGCGACACCGGCTTTTTCCAATGCGGCCAGGATGCGGGCCACGGCATCGTCGATCATGGTGATCATGCCGTAGGTCAACGCGGTGAGCCGCCGCGCTTCGTTTTCGGTGCAGGCGAACAGCGCCGGCGTGTCCTTGCGTGCCTGCCCGCTGTCGCGCTCGTCGAGCAGACGTCGCACATGCGGCGGACAGGTGTCGCGATCGACGTTCCAGCTCGCCGGCAGCGGGATATCCGCAGCCCGGTACATATCCCAGTAGTGCCCCGGCGGCGTGAAGGGATGGTGCGGATCGGGAAACGAGCACATCAGGAAGAATGGCTGCTCCTTGTTGCGGCCGAACTCTCCCAGCCGCGCGATGGCCTGCTCGGCGATATAGGTCGTCGGATAAAGTTCTTCCGGCACCCGCGTGCGCCATGCCTGCGGCAGATCGGCGGCCTCGTTCGATAACGCATTCTCGGGACCGCGCAGCTTGTCCGGATCGGGATGCCGCGCCCTGAGCCAGCGCGTATAATGACCTTCGACCTGATCGCTGTGTTCGATGGCGAGATCGACACCATCGAACCCGTAGTAAGGCAGATCGAGATCGTGGTCGGGATCGTCACGCCATTTGCGGGCGATCTCCTGATCGTAGCGTCCGCCGGCACGCCGCACCGCCTCGGTGACGGGCTTTGTCCCGGCGCCGACCGCCGGCTTTCCCGTCATGTTCTGCAGATGCGACTTGCCGACGAGGTGGGTGCGATATCCCGCGCCGCGCAAGCAATCCAGAAACGTGACAGACTCCAGCGGCAGCGGCAGACCGTTATGCCGCACTCCGTTCAGCAAGGGCGGGCGTCCCGTCATCAAGGTCGCGCGATTGGGCATGCAGATCGCCGACGTCACATAAAAGCGGTCGAAGCTGATGCCCTCGCGCGCGATGCCGTCGATCGCCGGCGTCTTGACGATGCGATTGCCATAGCAGCCGAGATGATCGGCGCGATGCTGATCGGTGATGATGAACAGGAAGTTCGGAGACGTTGTCATTCCGGATAATGCCGCTTCAGTCGATATGCATGTGCGCGGCCTTAACGACATCACCCCAGAGCTTGCGCTCATCGGCAATCTTCGTTTGGGCCTCGGCCGCGGTGCTGCCGGTCGGATCGAGATCCTGGGCACGCAACTTCGCCTGCAGCGGCTTATCCTGCAGCGCCTTGCGCACCTCGCTCTCTAGCAGAGCGGCGATCTTGTCCGGCACACCGGCCGGCGCCAGCATCGTGAAATAGATATCGACCTGGAATCCCGGATAGCCGGATTCGGCGACCGTCGGAATGTCCGGCGCCAGAGGCGAGCGTTTGCTGGCCGAGATCGCCAGACCACGCAGCTTTCCGGCGCGGACATGATTGATCACACCGGCACTGGAAACAAAGCCGGCCTGCACCTGACCGCCGAGCAGATCCGTCACCAGCGGAGCGTTACCCTTGTAGGGCACCGCGTTGACTTTGAAGTCCGCGCGCAAGCGGAAATATTCCATCGCGAGATGACCCGGACTGCCGTAACCGGCATGCGCATAGGTGACGGGAGTCTGCTTGGCGAAAGCGACGAATTCGGCAAGTGATTTCACCGGCATCGACGGATTCACCACCAGCATCTGGCTGGAATTGGTCAGCAGCGAGATCGGCCGCAAATCCTTGGCCGGATCGAAAGTGAGATTCTTGTAGAGCCAGGGATTGACGGTCAGCGTCGAATTCAACACCACCAGCAGGGTGTAACCATCGGGCGCCGCCTTCGCGACCGCCGCCGTGCCGAGATTGCCGCCGGCGCCCGCGCGGTTCTCGATGATCACCGGCTGTTTCAGGCTGGCGGTCAGTTTCTCGCCCACCGCACGCGCGACGAAATCGAGCGGGCCGCCCGCCGAGAATGGCACGACGATGGTGATCGGCCGCGACGGGTACGCGTCATCGGCCCGTGCGGTCGCCATTCCAAAACCGAGACATAACGTCAGAGCAACGAACAAACCACGAGCGCGCATCGCACCGATCCTCCCTGTCGATTTGGTCTTCCGTCGGTTGGCGGGCGCATGAGCGACGCCGCGCCGCCCGCGCTCTTGTTGACGGTCAGTGTAAGAACACGAGCTATAAATGGAATTTCGATTATGCTATCTCTGCAATAACCATTAGGTTATACCCCCGGACTGAACCATGGACTGGGATCATCGGATCGGCCGGCGGCTGAAACTGCGGGACCTGCAGGTGCTGCTGGCGGTGGTGCAGGCCGGCAGCATGGCCAAGGCCAGCCGGCAACTTTCCATCTCACAGCCGGCCATCTCCAAGGCGATCGCCGACATGGAGCATGCGCTCGGCGTTCCGCTGTTCGAGCGCAGCCCGCAGGGCGTCGAGCCGACACAATACGGGCAGGCGCTCGCCCGGCGCGGCCTCGCCGTGTTCGACGAGTTGCGGCAGGGCATCAACGACATCGAGTTTTTGACCAATCCGACCGCCGGCGAAGTCCGGCTCGGCAGCACCGAACCGCTCGGCGCCAGCATCATCACCGCGGCGATCAATCGCCTGTCACAGGATCATCCGGAGATCGTATTCCACGTCACACTGGCGGATACGTCCGCGCTCTATCGCGCTCTGCACGACCGCACCGTCGAATTTGTCGTCTCGCGCCTGGTCGGGCCGCTCGACGACAGACAACTCAAGACCGACATCCTGTATCACGACCCGTTTGTCGTCGCCGCCGGCATCGAGAGTCGCTGGGCGCGTCAGCGCAACATCAAACTGGCGGATCTGGTGAACGAACCGTGGGTGCTGTCGAGCGAAACCTTCATCGGCTCGCTGGTGGCGGAAGCATTCCACGCCAACGGACTGGAGCCGCCGCAGCCCAAGGTCGCGACCATGTCGCTAAATTTGCGCAACAGCCTGCTCGCGACCGGCCGCTTTCTCAGCGCGGTCCCCTATTCGCTGTTGCGCTTCCCGACCCGGCATCCGACGATCAAAGCGCTGATCGAACTGGAAACGATGCGACGGCCGATCGGCGTCGTGACGCTGCCGAACCGGATCTTGAGTCCGCTCGCGCTGCGCTTCGTCGCCTGCATTCGCGACATCCTGACGGAAAGCCGGGCATGATGGGCATCTCGGCGCGCCGCTAAGACAACCCGCCGGAGCAGCGGACTGGTGGTCCCGACAGGAGTCGAACCTGTGACCTTCGGTTTAGGAAACCGCTGCTCTATCCGGCTGAGCTACGGGACCGCGCGCTCCCTGTATCACAGGTCAGCGCGGCTGCGCAGCCCCGGATACGGCACCAGCGGCAGAGCCGGACCGCGAACGGCCCGGCTCCAAACAGAGGGCTACTTGTCGCCCGCAGTACCGATAGTGTTCACCACGGCCGCCCAGCGCGGCACCTCCGACGCAATGAGCTTGCTGAATTCGTCCGGCGATCCGCGCAGGATGGTCGCGCCCTGTTTTCGCAACGCCGGCGCGACGTCCGGCTCGTCGAGAATGAGCGTGAGCTCTTTCGACAGTCGGGCAACGACATCATTCGGCGTCTTGGCGGGCGCGAGCAACCCCATCCAGTAGTTGACCGCGAAACCGGGGAAGCCCTGCTCCGCGATCGTCGGCACATTCGGCAGCAATTCGGAGCGCTGACCTTCCACAACCGCCAGGGCCCGCAGCTTTCCCGCGTTCAGATGCGGCAGAACCGGCGGCAAGCCGACGACGCCGACCGTGATGTGCCCGGCAATCAAATCATTGAGTTGCGGCGCACCGCCACGATAAGGAACGTGCGGCATATCCAGTTTGGCGATGCTCTTGAACATCTCCATGGCGAGATGATGAGGACCGCCAGCGCCGGACGAGCCATAAGCGATCGTTTTTGGTTTCTCCTTGACGAGCTTGATCAACTCGGGAAGCGTGGAGACGCCGAGCGACGGGTGAACGACGATCGCAATCGGAATTTCAGCGATCAAACCGATCGGCGCAAAATCAGTCATCGAGTTGTACAGTGGCGGCTTAACGACGCTGTCGTTCATGGCATGCGTATTCACGCCGCCCATCACCAGCATATAGCCGTCCGGCGCAGCTTTCGCGACGAATGCGGAGCCGATAGCGCCATTGGCACCAGACTTGTTCTCGATGAGGACCGGCTGGCCGAGCTTCGCCGACAGACGCTCGCCGATCAGCCTGGCGACGACATCGGTCGCACCGCCGGCCGCGAATGGAACGACGATCGTGATTGGCCGCGTGGGATAGGTCTGAGCGAGACCGCTCGCGGAAGACATCACGACCGCCACGATCGACAATAGCATCCGCAGGACTGGCATTCTCATCGTTGCCCCCTTGTTAATCCATGATGATGACGCGGCCGGATGACGGCTCCACCCGGATTTTCTGACCCGTCTTGATCAGGGTCGTGACGTCGCCATCCTCGAAACGGTCGCACATGGACATGTCGGCCAGCGCCGCGCCCTGCATCAGGATCGTATTGGCAAGGTTGAATAGAATGGCCTTCGGCGCGATCCCGCGCGACTTCATCTCATAGAGCATCCAGGCGGAGGCAACGCCACCTTTGGCGGTGTTCAGGACCAGGATCTTGTCCTTGTAGGATTGCCCAACCAGCTTGTGCTGCGGACGTGAAAACACGCCCTTGATGCGATCCAGATCGTAGCGCGCCGAGAAGTTGTCGTTCGCAACCAGCGCTTCGCCCTCGGTGTCGGGCCCGATGCCGACATGACAGTTGAGCTGACGCATCAGACGATCTCCCCTTTGATGGCCGAGGCGACGCAATCCTCCATGCTGGCGAGTGCGGGCTGATAGCCGTATCCGCCGAGGATGTTGACGATCTTTGCGGAGTTGCTGAGCAGGCGCGTCCAGCCATTGGCATCGCCGATCTCACGCGCATACTGGTTATAGAAACAGGTGCCCTGCAACACCTTGGCGCCGGATTTCTCGATCGTCGCGATCAACTGCATCCGCGCGGCGTCCGGATAGACTTGCGGCGAGGTGCAGACGATCACGGGCACCTTCATCGTCTTGCCATCGACAAGGCGTGCAACGCTTTGCATCTCGACGAGAGAAAGCTGCGGCGCCGCGAAGACGACGACGTCGATCGCATCGCCTTTCCTGCCAAAGCGCGACCGCATCGCGTCGATCGCCTGCGTGTCGATCTCTTCGACCGCGAGTTTGTCGCCACCGGTATCCGCCAAAGTCGCGGCCTCGGGTGTAATCCCGACCATGTGGAACAGCGGGGTCGATCCGTAGCTCGCCATCGCGGCACCGAGATGTTTCATCTGGTCCGAGGTCGGAGCGACGTCGATGCCTTCGATAACCGGGACAGCCCAATACGAGCCGGACATCTGGCCGACGACCGCGCCAAGCAGGCCCCAGTCGGTGAGCCCTCTCGGTTGCTGACGGACACGGAAGCGCCGCGTCGCGCGCCGTTTTTCATCGAGATGCAGTCCGTAGCGTGGTGTGCGGCCGGTCAATCCCGCGGCCAGCGCGGACGGACCGCCCTCGAAATTCGACCGCGCGCCACAAACGCTGTTGCAGTAGATCACGACGCCGGTATCGCCGAAAGCCACGTGTTCTCCGCGCACCGGCGGCATGATGGTCTGATAGTTCACGCAGGTATTGGTCATGAGAATGCCCATCCTGGTGCACGCCGCGATGGTGCGCCGGTCGATGTCGGCCATCTCTTCGGTTTGTCCGAGCGGCTGGTAGTAATCGAGATCGACCCCACGGGGATCGGTGATCATGGGGATCGCAACCTTCGCCCCCTCGTCGGCCAGTTGCTCGAGGAAGGTCACGCCGGCGACACCGACCGATTCCGGATCGGCCATCATATGCGCCTGACTGACCGGAACGAGATCCGGCGCGTCGAAAGCCCGGCCGACCTTGATCTGATGATCGATGGCCCAGCGCTTCGCCGGCCCCATCTCGCCGGCGAGCATCGCCTGTTCTTCCGCGGTCAGCTTCACGCTGCGCTCTCCCTGTGTTCGCGGCATCTCCACGATCAATGCGCGGAGCACCTCTGCGATATCCTGCGTCCACCGCTTTGCCCGCTTCGGCCATTGCGGGGGAATGCCGGTCTTTAGTTGTATTATATTGTATCTAATACATCTTGCAACATATATGATGACCCGGTGATGCCGGTATCTGGGTCGGGGCGACAATGTCCTCGCGGGCCGAATATCGCTACAGGTTCGGACGGAAGACGGAAGAATGAACAGGGCACGGGTGCTCATGGCGCCGAAGGCAAGATCATCGAAACTTCGACGGAACGATCCGCGTGCGCTGCATGAACAGTTGAGCGTGCAACTGCGCGCGGACTTCCTGCGCAACGTTCCGCCGGGGCAACAGATCCCGACCGAGGAAGCCATATCCCGTGCCCACGATGTCAGCCGCGTCACGGTCCGGCGCGCCATTCAAACGCTCGTCGATCAGGGATTGCTTGTTCGCCGGCAAGGCAAGGGCACATTCACGGCCACACCGCGTCCCCGCGTGACCTACGAAATCGATCGGCTCGGCCCCTTCATGGATGCGTTCGCGGCCTCCGGTACCAAGGCCACCGCGCACCTCATCGATTTTTTCTGGTCTTCCGACGAACCGATGACGCGCTGTTTCGGCACTTCGGAACCCGTGCTTGTCTATGAGCGCCTGTATGAGACCGACGGCGTCCCGCATGGCTATCTGAAGATCGCGATTCCCGGTCATCTGGCGGAACGCGTGAGCCGCGCCGATGCGGAAACCAGAGGCGTCTACGAGATCCTCAAGAAGAAAGGCGGGATCGCGCCGGTGCGCGCGTCTTTCAGCATCAGCAGCGAACTTCCCGACGGGGCGCTGGCGAAACATCTCCGCGTGTCCCGCGCGACGCCGGTGATGTCCGTCGATCGCACTTCCTACAGCGCGACGGGAGAGCCGATCGAACGCTCGCTGCATTATCTGCTGCCGGACGTATACAAACTCAGCGTCAACGTTCAGGCGCCCTAGCGGATCATTCTCACCACGGACATCTCCGCGGGATCGCGCAGCGCCCGGACCGGGTGAAACGGCTTCTCGTTTCAGCGATCATCGGCTAACCAGAGAGCGGGAGTTTCCGGCCGGATCGCCATCCGAAGCCGGACAGAAACGAAAAGGAGCCGTCATGTCCGCCGCCACAGCCGCCACCCAAGCCTCGGTTGTCATGCCCTCGGACGAGACCGCGAAAGCGGCGGCGATCGTCGAGGCCTTCCTGACCGCTTCGATGATTCCCGATCCGGAAACGGCCGCCCGCTATATTGCCGAACCGCTAAAGCTCACCTTCACCGGCGGCCGCAAATTCTCCCATCCGCGCGAGAGCACCGCCTTCAACGCCAAGCGCTACAAGTGGGTGAAGAAGGCGATGGAGCGCTCGGACGTCGTCCCCGGCCACGGCGAAACCATCGTCTACAATATCGGCACACTCTATGGCGAATGGCCGGACGGCACGCCGTTTGAAGGCAACCGCTATGTCGACCGTTTCGTCGTGCGCGACGGCAAGATCGTGCAGATGGACGTCTGGAACGACAGCGCCGAACGGCTGTTGACGCGCAACGGCATCGACGCCTGAGCAACGGCTCGTCGTCACGGCTCGCGCGCCGGATCGCACCGGCGCGCTGGTGCTGTCAGGCGCGCACGCGATCCGCCCACCAGAACGCGGCCTGCGCGATCAGCCCCGCGCCGGCGAGCACCAGCGCCGCGGCGAGCGCGTGATTGCCACCAAATCCGCCAAGCGTCGTGCACAGCGCGCCGATCGCCATCTGGGCGAAGCCGTAAAGTCCCGATGCGGAGCCGGCGATCGCCGGATTGATGCTCATCGCTTCCGCGAGGGCAGTCGGCGAGGCGATGCCGGCGCCGAAGCACAACACGACGATCGGAATAATTGTCGACAGCACCGTCAACGAGCCCGACAGGACGAACAGCAGAAAGGCGATGGCGGCGATGCAGGTGAGCATGTTTCCCATCACCATCAGCCGTCGCGTCGAGAAGCCACCGATCAGGCGGCTTGCAGCGAGACTGCCGAACCAGACACCGACGATGGTGAGGAACAGATAAAGCCCGATCTCGTGAGTCGGCCGATGCAACTGATCGGTGAAAATAAACGGCGCCGCGCCGATGAAGGCATAGAGCGACGTGGTCGCGCAGCCGCCGCCGATGGTGTAGCCGATGAAGCGGCGCGATGCGGTAAGGTGTCGATAGCTGCGCAGCACCGTGGCGATGTCGTGTCCCGCCCCGCCGGATGTTTCCGGCAGCAGCCGCCACATCAGCGCCAGATTGACGAAGCCAAGCAGTGACAGCGCGACGAAGATCGAGCGCCATCCGGTGGTCTCGGCCAGCAGCGAACCGATCAGCGGCGACAGGCCCGGCCCCATATAGACCATCAGGTTCATCAGCGAGAGCTTGCGCGCCGCGTCGTCACCCGACACCGTGTCGCGCACGATCGCCCGGCCGAGCACCAGCCCGGAGCATCCGCCCAACGCCTGCACGAACCGCAACGCGATCAGCGATTCGATATTCGGCGCCAGCATCGCCGCGACGCTGGCGAGCGCGTAAACGACCAGTCCGGCCGCCAGCACCGGCCGCCGCCCGAAATGATCGGAGACCGGGCCGTAAGTGAGTTGGCCGAGCGCCAGACCAAGAATATACGCGCTCAAGGTCCATTGCGCGGCGCCGGCGCTCGCGCCGAGATCGTGCGCCGTATGCGGCAGCGCCGGTACGAAGATGTGCATCGCCAGCGTGCCGCTCAACGTGATCAGCGCCAGCAGCCAGAGCGGCGCGGACACCGAGGGTCGGTTCGCCGTAGAACTAAAGTTGTCGGGGTTTGGCCGCATCATCGTTCCGATGCCTTGTCGTTGAAGCGTCCCAACTGATCGCAGATGTGCGCGAGCACGCGGCGCGTCGCAGCAAGATCAGCCGGCGCAATGCCGGCAAGCAGATCGTGTTCGAGCTGCTCGGAGAGGCGCAGCACCTGCTGCGCGCGTTTGCGGCCGGCACGAGTGATGGCGATCGCCTTGGCGCGGCGGTCGTCCGGGTCTTCCTCGCGGGTTACGAACCCGGCCGCCTCCAGATTCTGCAGCACCCGCACCACCGACGAACTGTCGAGCGACAGCGCAGCGGCGAGATCCTTCTGCCGCATGGGTCCGTCGGCGCGTGCCAGTTGCACCAGCGGCATCCAAGCCGCTTCCGTTAGATCGAAAGGCTGCAGGCGCAGGTCCACGGCTCGCCGCCACTGGCGGCCGGCAAGCCCGATCATCGTCCCGAGCCAGGGGGCGGCGGGGGACGCTGCTTCGCCCTGCTTCGGCCGGTCTGACATCTCATTTGTTAGATGACGTATCATGTAAATTGCATGACATATCATCTATTAGCCGGCAAGCCCTCTGGCCGCGGCAAGCCATGACAGCCGTCATGCCAGACATGCGGAACCGCCGAGACCGACGGGTACGCGGACCGCGGCGCAGGTCCGGCGGCCCATAAAAAACGCGCCGGATCACTCCGGCGCGCTGACAATCACCGTCTCGCGGTGAGACTAGAGATTCGCATCCTCGAATGCCTGCACCCACATGGCGCAGACGCCGGAGCGCACGATATCGGCACGGGTGAACTCGATCACCGGTACCGGCAGCAGTTGCGACTTGATCAGATGCAGCGCGGTGCGCAGCCCGCTCGCCTCTTCCAGATCGCACTGGCTGACGTCGCCGTTGATCACCACGGTGCAGTTCTCTCCGATGCGGGTGAGGAAGGTCTTGATCTCGCCGCGCGTCGCGTTCTGCGCCTCGTCGAACAAGATGAAGGCATTCTTCCACGAGCGGCCGCGCATCACCTCGAACGGTACCAGTTCGATGTCGCCGTTCTTGAGCGCAATCTCGAACGCCGCCTTGCCGATGCGATCCTTGATCGCTTCGGCAAGCGGCGTCGCCCACGGCATGAATTTTTCCTCGATGCTGCCGGGGAAGAAGCCGAGCGAGCGGCCGCACGGCACGTTCGGCCGCGTCAGGATGATCTTGTCGATACGGCGATGGCGCAGCAGATCGGCGGCATGGGTCGCCGCGATCCAGGTCTTGCCGGTGCCGGCGGGGCCGAGCACGATCACCTGCTCGCTCTTGCGCAGGGCCTCCAGATAGTCGGCCTGGGTCGGGTTCAACGCCTTGATCGGCGGCAGCGCACGCTCCGTCTCGAATTTCGTCCCCTGCAGGTCGATGATTTCGGCGGAATAGCGCTCGTGGCTGCGCTCCTGGTGGCGTTCGTGGCGGCGTCGCTTTCTGGCAAGGCTCTTACCCAAGGCTCGCTCCTTCTTCATGTGACCGGCAGTTCAGAGCTTGTTCCGGCGCGATATCGCCGGCGCGCCGCGGAGACCGCGGCAAGCAAAGAGACCGATGGACAATCCCGCCAAAAAGCAAAACGCGCCCCAAGATCGTGTCTTGGCGGCGCGGGCGAGGCAGTCAAAGAGGGGGTAACAGGAGGCGGCGGCAACGGCTGCATTCGTGGACTTGCTGGTCCCGAACGACCTGACCGTGCTGTCTTCCGTAGTAGACGGGTCGCCATTGATTGAGAGTATAGTTGATTCGAGTGACAATCAGACGAACATTTTTGCAACGCATCGGAAATAAAGATGGCGGCATCGGAACGACGGACGATTCTCACCTGCGCGGTCACCGGCAATCTGACGCGGCCGGAGATGAACCCGGCGCTGCCGATCACGCCGAAACAGATCGCCCGTGACTGCCTCGCCGCCGCCGACGCCGGCGCGGCCATCGTCCACATCCATGTGCGCGAGCCCGACGGGCGGCCGTCGATGGAGCTGGCGTACTATCGCGAGGTGATGGAGCGCATCCGCGCCAAAAACACCGCGCTGATTATCAACCTCACCACCGGTCCCGGCGGCCGGTTCCAGCCGGGCGACGAGGATCCCGCCAAGCCCGGCCCGCGCACCAACTTCCTGCCGCCGCACAAGCGCGTCGAGCACATCGTCGCGCTGAAGCCCGAGATCGCCACGCTCGATCTCAACACCATGACCTTCGGCCAGGAAGTGGTGATCAACATCCCGCCGAGTGTGCGCAAGATGGCCGCCGCCATCTACGACAGTGGCGTGAAGCCGGAGATCGAACTGTTCGACACCGGCGATATCGAACTGTGCCGCGACCTGTTTGCCGACGGCAGCCTGAAGATGCCGGCGATGGCGTCGCTGGTGCACGGCACGAAATACGGCATGCCGTCGACGCCGGAGACCATGGCGTTCGTCAAGTCGCGTCTGCCGGCCGGCATGGAATGGACCGGCTTCGGCGTCGGCCGCATGGCGTTCCCGATGCTGGTGCAGGCGTGGCTGCTCGGCGGCCATATCCGCATTGGCATGGAAGACACGGTCTATGTCGGCCGCGGTCAGCTCACCAGCGGCAACGGCGAACTGGTGGAGAAAGCGCGCTGGCTGATCGAGAAGCTCGGCGGCACGCTCGCGTCGTCCGACGAAGCGCGCGAGATGCTGTCGCTGAAGCGGTAAGCACGGCGACGGCAGTCACCGCCATCTCAATGCGTCAGGGCACACTCAATCCGCCTCATCCTGAGGAGCGCCGTAGGCGCGTCTCGAAGGACGAGGCGGCCCCTATTCCCGCCCCATGGTTCGAGACGCATCGCTAACGCGATGCTCCTCACCATGAGGCTCTCAGAGAGAGGCGCGGCTGCTTCCGTCGTCAGCGAACAGTGCTGCTCTACTGCCCCAGCCCGAGCCGCTTGATCAGCTCGCCCTTGAACTTGTAGTCCGCCGCGGTCTGATCGTGGAATTGCTGGCCGGAGAGATAAGCGATGCTCTGGCCGGTGTTGCCGATCACCTTGAGCACCGCTTCCGATTTCACCGCAGCGGCGCAGGCTTTTTCCAGCGCCGTTTTCACATTGGCCGGCAGACCCTTCGGGGCATAGAGCCCGTTCTGGCCCGGCGGCACCGAGGTTTTCACACCAAGCTCCGCCGCCGTCGGCACATCCGGAAACGCCGGCTGGCGCTTCCCGGAAAACACCAGCAGCGGACGAATCTTGTCGTTGCCGCGGATCGACGACAGTGCCGGTGCACCAAAATCGAGATCGCCCTTCATCAGCACCGGCAGCATCGCGGCGTCGCCGCGGAACGGCAGATGCGTGACCTTCACATGCAGCGCCTCGGCGAGATTCTCCACCGAAAGATGCGGGATCGAACCGAGCCCGGCATGGCCGAACGTCAGGCCCTTGTCGCCGGCGGCGGCGAACAGTTCCTTCGCCGTCTTGTACGGCGATTGCGCCGGCACCGCGATCGAGAACACGTTCTCGAATACCTGGCAGATATAATCGAACGACTCGACGTTATAGCGCACGCCCTTCACCAGATAGGGCGCGTTGGCGATCGGCGTCGAGGGGCCGAAGCCGAGCGTGTGGCCGTCCGGCTGCGCCGCCGCCAACTGACCAAAGCCAAGCGTGCCACCGGCGCCGTCGCGGTTGATCACCGTGAAACTCTTGCCGAGCTGCTCCTGCAAGGATGCCGCCACCGCGCGGCCGATCACGTCGACGCCACCGCCGGCCGCGAACGGAATGATCACTTCCACATTGTGCGACGGATAGGACTGCGCCACAGCCAGCGTCGAAGTCAGAGTTGACGTCATCAACAGCGCCGCAGCGGCACCCGCCCATTTCACGACCATTGCAAATCTCCCGGCAATCGATGGAAAAATGCTAAGCAAGCCGGACCGGCTCCGTCAAGAAAACTGCCAAACAATCAGGAGGACATGCCGCATGACCCGCCGCATCGTCGATATCTCCATCCCGCTGGAAAGCGACGTGGCCAGCGATCCGCCGCTCGCGCTGCCGAAGATTCAGTATCTGCGCCACGATCAGACCATCGACCGCATCCGCTCGTTCTTCCCCGGCCTCGAAGCGTCGGACCTGCCGGACAGCGCCGGCTGGGCATTGGAAAAAGTCGAGATCACCACCCACAACGGCACGCATCTCGATGCGCCCTATCATTTCCATCCGACCATGGATCATGCGCTTGGCGGACCGAAGCCGGCGATGACCATCGATCAGGTGCCGCTCGACTGGTGCTTCCAGCCCGGCGTGAAACTCGACTTCCGGCATTTCCCCGCCGGCTATGTCGCCACCGCGCACGATGTGGAGGACGAACTCCAGCGCATCGGCCACACGCTGAAGCCTTTGGAGATCGTTCTGGTCAACACCGCCGCCGGCGCGCGTTATGGCGAAGCCGATTACGTCGATTCCGGCTGTGGCATGGGCCGCGACGCGACGCTCTATCTCACCGAGCGCGGCGTGCGCGTCACCGGCATTGACGGCTGGAGTTGGGACGCGCCGTTCTCCTACACCGCGCAACGCTACGCGGTGGACCGCGATCCCAAGATCATCTGGGAGGGACACAAGGCCGGCCGCGACATCGGTTATTGTCACCTGGAAAAGTTGCATAACCTCGAAGCCCTGCCGCCGGACGGCTTCATGGTGTCGTGCTTCCCGGTGAAGGTGAAAGCGGCCTCTGCCGGATGGACCCGCGCCGTGGCGATTTTCGAGGATTAAGGCCGGGATTTAGGACTGACAATTCCACTCCGCCGTGCTCTACCTCCGCCGATGACCAGCACCGCCCGCCTCGACAGCTTTCGCCGTTTCCTGACGCATCTGCGCGAGCGCACCGGCTTCGCGCCGGGCTTCGTGCTGTGGGACGGCTCGACGGTGCCGGCCGATCTGCCGGCGGATGCGCTCGCGGTCAGCATCGCCGACGAAGGCGCGGTCGCGGCGCTGCTGCGCAAGCCGAAGATCGACACGTTCGCCAATCTGTGGGCGTCAGCGCGCATCGACATCCGCAACGGCACGATCTTCGATCTGGTGGCGCAGCGGCCGAAGGTGCGCACGCGCGACCTGATGAAAAGCCTCGACAAACGGCTCGTCGTCTCGACGCTGCTGAAATTCCTTACCGTCTCGCGCGGCGGTCCGTGGCCGCTGGAGAACACCGCCGTGCGCGGCACCAGCGACAACAGCGAGGGCGAGAACAAGGAGAACATCTCCTATCACTACGACGTGTCGAACACGTTCTACACGTTGTTCCTCGACACGCAGATGCTCTACTCCTGCGCCTACTTCACCGACTGGTCGAATGACCTCGACACCGCGCAGCGCGACAAGCTCGACATGATCTGCCGCAAGCTGAGGCTGCAACCCGGCGAACGGTTCCTCGACATCGGCTGCGGCTGGGGCGCGCTGGTGTGTCACGCGGCCGAGCACTACGGCGTCATCGCGCACGGCGTGACGCTGTCGGAGGAACAACTCGCGCTCGCCAGGGAGCGCATCGCATCGCGCGGCCTGAGCGAGCGCATCACTGTCGAACTGAAGAATTATCACGCGCTCGGGGATGAGGCTGCGGGCAAGTTCGACAAGATCGCGTCGATCGGCATGTTCGAGCATGTCGGCATCGACAATCACCCGGCCTATTTCGCGACCATCAACCGGCTCTTACGGCCACGCGGGCTTTATCTGCATCACGCCATCGCCCGCCCGGCCAAGCGCACCGACAAGGAGTTCCGCAAGCATCGCCCGGAATTCGCGGCGCTGGTGCGCTACATCTTCCCCGGCGGCGAGCTCGATCACATCGGCATGTCGGCGGCGAACCTGGAGCGGCACGGCTTCGAGGTGCACGACGTCGAGGGCTGGCGCGAGCATTACGGCCGCACCTGCCGGCTGTGGCACGACCGGCTGCTCGCCAACAAGGATGCGGCGATCCGCGAGGTCGGTTCGGTCAAGATGCGGATGTGGCTCGCTTATTTCGCCGGCTGCGCCATCGCCTTCGACCGGTCGACGGTCGGCATTTTCCAGACGCTGGCCTCGAAAAAGGCCCGCGGCCCCTCCGGCCTGCCGCCGACGCGGGCGGACCTGTATCGGCCGGGCTGACATTTTCCCGGTCTGGCCGGTTTTCCACGCCCCGGCTGGTCCCCTTTTGGCTGAAAACCCTGTAAAATTGCGGTCGGACCTGGACCCGACACCGCAATGCGGCCTCATTCGCCCGTTTCGATCCGCGCCCGCTTACCGGGCCGTTTGCCGCCCCCGGTTTATGCCGGTCTCATCGCCGGCGCGGGCTTTTGGGGACTTTTGAACGCAACGATGCCGACCTCCGCCACGGCACAGACAGCAGGCTGTCCGCGCGCCGCGACCCCGGTCGCGACGGTCGCCGCTGTGCGCGACGGGCGCACCATCGCGCTCGACGACGGCCGCGAAATCCGCCTCGCCGGCATCGCGGTCCCGGAGCCGGACGAGGCCGGCGCGGAGGCCGCGCGTCAGGCCCTCGATGGCCTGCTCGCGGAGCGCCGTGTCACCTTTGCCGGCGCCAGCACCGACCGCTACGGCCGCAGCGTGGGTTTCGGTTATCCGGCCGATGGCAAACAATCGCTGCAGGAAGCGATGCTCGCCGCCGGCTTTGCCCGGCGCGCGGCGCAACCGGTCCCGCAGGACTGCAACACGGCGCTGACCGCCGCCGAGCGTGACGCCCGGCAGGCCCGGCGCGGTCTCTGGGCCGAGGCCGCCTTCGCGCCGCTGCAGGCCGACCAGCCGGCCATGGTGACCGAGGCGCGCGGGCGCTTCGCCATGGTCGAGGGAACCGTGCTCTCGGTGCGCGAAAGCCGCGGCGTCATCTATCTGAATTTCGGCCGGCGCTGGACCCGCGATTTCACCGCCATCGTGCTCAAGCGCAACCAGCGTCCGTTTGCCGCCGCAGGCATGACATTGACCGCGCTCGAAGGCCGCCGTATTCGCGTGCGCGGCTTCATCGAGCAGCGCTCCGGCCCGGTGATCGAAGCCGTCACACCGGAGCAGATCGAACTCGCCGACACGACGACGGCGGCCCGGCAATGATCAGGATGCGACGCACGAGGACAGAACGGATCGCAAGCGGGCGCGCTCTTGGCGTCTTGGGCGCGCTTGCGGCGCTGTGGCTAGCGTCGTGCGCGCAGATTCCGGACACCTCGCGGCAGGTGACGCTGCCGCAGGCACCGAAGGCGACGGAAGCCAGCACCGCCGTCCAGAAGGAACACGCGCGCATCCTCGCGGCCTATGGCGGCGAATACGACGACACCAAGCTCGAGGCGCTGGTGAACCGCACGGTCGCCCGGCTGGTGGCGGCGTCCGAGCGGCCCGACCTCAAATATCGCGTCACCATCCTCAATTCGCCGGCGGTCAATGCGTTCGCGTTGCCGACCGGGCAGATCTACGTCACGCGCGGGCTGCTGGCGCTCGCCAACGACACGTCGGAAGTCGCCTCGGTGCTGTCGCACGAAATGGCGCATGTGATCGCGCGTCACGCCGCAATCCGCGAGGAGCAGGCCAAGCAAGCGGCGATCGTCTCCACCGTGGTCAGCGATGTATTGAGCGATCCCAATCTCGGCGCGCTGGCGCTTGCCAAGTCCAAGCTCGCTTTGGCGAGTTTCTCTCGCGCACAGGAATTCGAGGCGGACGGCATCGGCGTCGGCATCGCTGCGCGCGCCGGCTACGATCCGTTCGGCGCGTCGCGCTTCCTCACGGCGATGGAGCGCAACGCCAACCTCAAGCCGCTCGGCACCTCCGATCCGCGCTCGCTCGATTTCATCTCGTCGCATCCTTCGACGCCGGAACGCGTGCGCAATGCGCAACTCAACGCGCGGCAGTTCACCGCGCCGGGCGCCGGAGCGCGCGAGCGCACCGAATACATCGCCGACCTCGACGGCATGGTCTACGGCGAAGACCCGAGCGAAGGCTTCGTGCGCGGACGCCGCTTCCTGCATGCACGGCTTGGCTTCACCTTCACCGCGCCGCAGGGATTCACACTCGACAATACCGCGCAGGCGGTGCTCGGCCTCAACGACGGCGGCTCGCAGGCGATGCGGCTTGACGTGGTGCAAGTGCCGGTCGAGCAGTCGCTGACCAGCTATCTTGCTTCCGGCTGGATCGAGAACATCGACCAGCGCAGCGTCGAGGCCGTCACCATCAACGGTTTCCCGGCAGCGACCGCCACCGCCAAGGGCGATCCGTGGGCGTTCCGGCTTTATGTCGTGCGCTTCGGCAGCGACGTCTATCGCTTCATCTTCGCCGCCAAGAACACCACGGCAGAGATCGACCGCAGCTTCAAGGAGGCGATCCACACCTTCCGGCGCATGAGCCTGAAGGAAATCCGCGAGACACGGCCGCTGCGGATCAAGATCGTCACGGTCAAGGCCGGCGACACCATCGAGAGCCTGGCGCGGCGCATGGCGCTGCATAATCCGGCCGACCGCTTCCGCGTCATCAACGGCATCGAGCCGGGCCAGGCGTTGAAGCCCGGCGAACCGGTGAAGATCGTCGTCGAGTAGATCGCGGGTCAAAGCACCGGCAGCTTCTGCCGCAGCTTGAAATAGTTCGGCCACGGATCTTTGCCGCGCAACACCTTCGCCATCTCGCCGACCGCAGCGGGATGCGCATTCGGCAACCGCGCCAGCGCCGTCCACGAGACCGGCAGGGCGACATGCGCACCCTTGCGCGCACGGGTCGAGAACGGACAGATCGCCGTCGCGCCGCGCTGGTTGCGCAGATAGTCGACGAAGATGCGGCCCTTGCGCTTCGCCTTCGCCATGTTGGCGACGAACCGCTCCGGCTCCTCTTCCTCCATCAGCCGAGCCATGGCCTCGGCGAAATCCTTGTGCTGATCCCAGCTATGGCCGCGCGTCAGCGGCGCGACCACATGCACGCCCTTGCCGCCAGTGACCATGGCGAAGGATTCGAGGCCAAGATTTTTCAGCCGGTCGCGCATGTCACGCGCCGCGGCGCGCACCGCGGCGAAGTCGAGCCCCTCGTCGGGATCGAAATCGAACACCAGCCGGTCCGGTTTTTCGATCTCGTCCACATGGCATTGCCAGATGTGCAGTTCGAGCACGCCGACTTGCACCGACGCGATCAGGCCCTGCACGTCGGTGATGTAGAGATAGTCCTGCTTGCCGGACTTCTCGCGGATCGGCACTTTCTTGAAGGCATCGGGGAAACCGTCGGACGCGTGCTTCTGGAAGAAGCACGCCTTGCCGCTGCCCTGCGGACAGCGGACCAGGCTGATCGGCCGGTTAGCGATGTGCGGCAGCATCCGGTCGGCGACGGCGATGTAGTGATCGATCAGTTCGCGCTTGGTGATGTTGTGGTCGGCGAACAGCACGCGGTCCGGATGGGTGACGCGCACGCCCTCGATCATCTCTGATCCGTCGTCGGCGGTCGCGCGCTTTTGCGCGGGCGCGCTGCGTTTTTTCGCCTGTTTCGCTTTCGCCGCGACGCTCCGCACCGCCTTCTTCGTCGGCATTTCCTGCTCCCGCACCACCTCATGCGCCGGCTTGTCGCCGCGCAGGCCCTTGAACGCGCCGTGCCGCACGAGGCCGTCGCGCGTCCAGCCGCGGAATTCGATTTCCGCGACCAGTTCCGGCGCGACGAAATGCGCGTGCCGGGCGATGGCGCGCGGCACGTCATCAACAGGCGGCGACTTGCGCGCGAGCTTTTTAAACGCCGCCGCCAGCCGCATGAGCCGCGCGCCGGTATAACCGGTGCCGACACGGCCGGCGTAACGCAGCTTGCCGCCGTCATGCACCGCCAGCAACAGCGACGAGAACGGCCGCCCCGCCTTGTCGGAAGCGCGCCAACCAATGATGACGAACTCCTGCTCCATCCCGCATTTGATCTTGAGCCAGCTCTTGGTGCGGCCCGAGCGATACGGCGCGTCGGCGCGCTTGGCAATGATGCCCTCGAGCTTGAGCGCGCAGGCGCGCGCGAACATCGTCTCGCCCTCGGTCTCGATGTGATCGGAATAGATCAGCGGCCCGGCATTCTTTCCGATCAGTTTGCGCAAGGTCTCCTTGCGGTCACGCAGCGGCAGGCTGCGCAAATCCTTGCCATCGAGCGCGAGCAGATCGAACAGGTAGTAGGCCAGCTTGCCGGAGCCGGTGGAGAGCGCATCCTGCAGCGCGCCGAAATCGGTATGGCCCTGCGCATCCGCCACCGCGATCTCGCCGTCGAGCACCGCGTCGCGGCACGGCAGCGCCTGCAAGGCCGGCGCCAACGCCGCGAATCTGTCGGTCCAGTCGAGTCCGTTGCGCGTGCGGATCGCCACCCGGCCGCCGGCGAGCGAGGCCACCGCGCGATAGCCGTCATATTTGATTTCGTAGAGCCAGCCGCCGCCCTGCGGCGGCGCGTCCACCAGCGTCGCCAGTTGCGGCGCGACGAAAGCCAGCAGCTTGCCGCTGTCGTTTCGAACAGTCGCGGCTGAGAGCTTCGTCTCAGACCCTACCGACTTTTTTTTTGAGCCGAGCGGCGATGCGCGGGACCGGCAAGGATTTCCGGAGCGGCCGCAGCCGCCGCACGGCCTTTGCGGTTGGAATGCCAGACGCGCCTGCCGCCGGCGATCTCGTTCATGCTGCGGCCGCTGGCGACGCTCTTCACGTCGCGCTCGGTGACGAGCTTGCCGCTGCGCTTCACATAGTCGTCAAGCTCTTTGATCAGCAGCCAGTTGTCCTTGTCCTTCGGGCTGCGCGCGCGCAGCCGTACCAGCGCCCATTTTCCCTTCAGCCGCTCGCCATGCAGGATGAAGGCGAGCTTGCCCTTGGCCAGCGCCGCGTCGACATCGACTCCTTCTTGCGGCTCCCAGATGCCGCGATCCCACAGCATCACCGTGCCGCCGCCATATTCGCCTTGCGGGATCGTGCCTTCGAAGCCGCCGTAATCGACCGGATGATTTTCGACATGCACGGCGAGGCGCTTGTCGTCGGGATTCTCGCTCGGCCCTTTCGGCACTGCCCAGCTCATCAGCGTGCCATTCCATTCCAGCCGGAAATCGTAATGCAGCCGCGAGGCGTCGTGCTTTTGAATGAGATAGGACAGCCTGCCGGCCTTGCTGACGCGACGCCGCGCGCCGCTCGGTTCTCCACTCGGTTCCTGTGTCTTCTTGAAATCGCGTTTCGCCTTGTAGTGGTCAAGCGGATCGGCGGCGGAGACCCGCGAACGCGGCGACGACGCGCGTCGCTTTGCGGTGCCGGCTTTCTTCTTTTTTGCCGGAGCGCGTTTCCTGGCGGCCTTCTTCGCTGCCCGCTTGGCCATGGCTCACGCCGCCTTGCGTTTCGATTTTCCGGCTTTCTTCGTCGCTTTCTTCGCCGGCTTCTTGCGTGCTGCCGCACTAACCGCGCGCGATTTGCCTTTTGGTTTGGTCGCGGCGCCCGATCGGCCACTGTCGCCGCGCACCGAGCGTTTCAGCGCGTCCATCAGATTGATGACATTTGATGCCGGTGCTGCCTCCTCGATCGCCTTCGGCGCGCGCTTCTCGACCTTGGCGTCGATCAGTTCGCGCAGTGCGGTAGTGTAAGCGTCCTTGAATTTTTCGGGATGAAATTTTCCGGACTTCTTCTTGATCAGTTCCTCGCCAAGCTCGAGCAATTCCTTGTCGGGCGTGCCGTCCTCGATATCGTCGAACGCGGTGTCGGCCTTCTTCACCTCGTCGGCGTAGCGGATCGTTTCCATCACCAGCCCGCGTCCGCACGGCTTGATGGCGACGATCGAGCTTTGTCCGCGCACGACGATCTGGCCCAGCCCGATCTTGCGCGTTTTCTTCAAAGCGTCGCGCAGCACCGCATAGGCTTCGTCCGCATCCTCGCTGTCGCCGGCCGGCAGCACGAAGAACGGCCGCTCGAAATAGATCGGATCGATGTCATCCTGATCGACAAACTGCACCAGATCGACCGATTTCTTCGCCTCCAGCTTGACCTCGTCGATTTCCTCGTCGGAGAGCAGCACATATTTGCCCTTCTCCACCTCGTAGCCTTTGACGATGTCGTCGGCATCGACCGGCCCGATCCCCGGCACGACCTTCTCGTAGCGGATGCGCTTGCCGCTCGGCTCGTGCACCTGATGGAAGGCGATGCGGTGCGAGGATTTGGTGGCGGGAATAACATCCACCGGGATCGACACCAGAGCGAGCCGGATTCGTCCCGACCAGTAGGCGCGTGTCGCCATGAGGCTGCCTCTCGTAACGCAATACTATCGGATGAGAACGGCTGCCGGCACAACGGGTTCCCTCCAAACCATGCGCGCGGACCGCCACCCCTCGGCGCAAAGAAAAAGCCCGGCCGAAGCCGGGCTTTTGGTCGTATGGACCGGATGAGGGCCGGATCAGGCCGCTTCGTCCGCCGATTCCTCGTCGGAGCCGCCCTCGTCGCCCTCGCCCTCGGCGGCCGCTTCGGCCGGCTTCGGACCGCGACGCGGACCTTTGGCGAGCGCCGCTTCGATCTCCTTGATCGCCTCGGTCTCGGTCACCTTCTGCACCGCCGCAACTTCGCGCGACAGGCGGTCGAGCGCCGCTTCGTAAAGCTGGCGTTCGCTGTAGGACTGCTCCGGCTGGTTCTCCGAGCGGTACAGGTCGCGCACCACCTCGGCGATGGCGACGATGTCGCCGGAGTTGATCTTGGCTTCGTATTCCTGCGCGCGGCGCGACCACATGGTTCGCTTGATGCGGGCGCGACCCTTCAGGGTTTCCAGCGCTTTCTTGACCAGCGCCGGCTCGGAGAGCTTACGCATGCCGACCGCGACGATCTTGGCGGTGGGAACCCGCAGGGTCATCTTGTCCTTGATGAAGCTGATGACGAACAGTTCGAGCTTGGCGCCCGCGATCTCCTGCTCCTCGATCGCCATGATCTGACCGACGCCATGCGCCGGATAGACGATGAACTCGCTGGTCTTGAAACCGTGGCGTTGCTGAGCGGTCTTCTTGGTGGTGGCGGTGGTGGTCGTCGGCATTCCGGGAACTGCTCCTTGACCGGCAACCTTGGCCACGGGCGCCTTCGGTACGGATACCTTGGCGGCGTGGGCCTTCGGGCCGGGAACTTTGGCGGGCGCCGCGGCGCGGGCAGGCCCGCGAGCGGCAGGGGATGACCGCCGCGTCGCCGCAGCGGGTTTCTTGGCGCTCCGGCTGGAACCGGAGGTCGTCTTCTTCGATTTCTGACGCGATTTATCTGCCACTGCTTGACGCGTGGAACGCACGCCCTCTCAAAGAACCCTGGAAATCCGGCAAAGCTTGACCGTTGGCTCGCAACAAGCCGTACCGGGCGCTTATTTTCGCTTATTGTGGCCTATATAGCACATTTTCGGCCAAAATCAAAGCTTTATCGCCCTGCGGCAAAGGCAGGACACCCCGCTGAGGGGGGAATTAACCGGTTGGGTTAACGCTGCCAGACCCCTTCGGAGCAAAGGCCGCTTCGGCGCAAAGCCCGGCATCAAGCTTAAGCCGAGGTCAATCGCCCTCGCCCGGCTCCGGCGAAAAGTACTTCTGGAACTTGTCCGGTACCCCTTCCCATTCCTTGGCGTCGGCGGGCGGGTCTTTCTTGACCGTGATGTTGGGCCAGGTCTTGGAATATTCGGCGTTGAGGGCGAGCCACTGGTCCATCCCCGGCTCGGTATCGGGCTTGATCGCCTCCGCCGGGCATTCCGGTTCGCAGACGCCGCAATCGATACATTCGTCCGGGTGGATCACCAGCATATTCTCGCCTTCGTAGAAGCAGTCCACCGGACAGACTTCGACGCAATCCATATGCTTGCACTTGATGCACTGTTCGTTGACGACGTAGGTCATCGCACTCTTTCGCTCACAAGCCTTGCGCTCTCACACTTTGCCAGTGTTCCAGACTGACAGATGTGGCGTATCGCAGTCGTTGAAATGCCGCAAGCGGCTGGTTGGCTACGCAAACCGACCATATCAGTCCAGCGACCGGTAAAGGGCCTGCCCTGCCGACGGCGGGCCGCGCCGTTCGCAAAAACCCTGCACCGCCAGCACCCTGACCGAGCGGTCGAGCGCAACCGTCACCACGTCCTCGATCCGCACCGGATGGCCGGGGGCCGCGACACGCTGGCCATTGATGCGCACGAAACCGCCGGCCACGAGTTTGGCCGCGTCGCTGCGGGTGCGCACCACCCGCGCATGCCAAAGCCATTTATCGATGCGCTGGCGGTCGGACGCAGGCGGAGGCTCGGGGAATTGCGGCGCAGCGGTCAGCGGACCGTCCTTATTTTTTCCCGTTACTTTTCTTTGGCGTCCTCAAGCTGCTGCTTGAGCGCAGCGAGCTTCGCGAATGGCGAATTGGGGTCGGCGACTTTCTCGCGGCGTGGCGGCGCGGATGAAACGAACATCGGGCGCTTGTCGCGGCGGTCACCGCGATCGCGGCCTCCTTTGCCGAAGTCGCGTTTGCCGAAATCGCGTTTGCCAGAGTCACCCTTGCCGGATTCGCCTTTCCCGTGACGCGGACGGCCCTGATGTTCGCCGCGCGGCCGGTCGCCATGCTGCGAACGATCATCCTGCGAACGATCTTGGCGATGCGGGCGACCGTGACGCTCGTGACGGCGCTCCTGCGGTTGTTCGCCCTCGGCGACGGCGGCCACCGGCGCCCCGTCGGCCGAAGCGTTGATGGTCGCGGCCATCGCGGTCGCCGCCTGATGCTGACGATGGCGATGACGGTTGCGCGGCTGATGCTGCTGACGGTGCTGCGCACGGCCCTGCGGCCGCCACACCTCGACCATCTCGGCCTCGGCGGCCGGCGCTGCCTCCGCTGCGGCTTCAGGCGCAGCTTCGGTAGTCGCTTCAACTGACGGCTCTGCCGGCGCGTCCGCTGTCGTTTCAGCAGAAGCGTCCGCAGCCGGCGTCGCCTCAACGGTTTCGGCCGGGGTTTCGGCCGGAGCGCTCTCGACGGACGGCGCGGCAGTTTCATTCGCCGCAATGCTGTCGGTCTCGACAGCTGCGTCGGCGGCTTCAACCGCATCGTCCACCGGCGCGTCAGTCGGCGCGGCGGATTTGGCTGGTGTCGTCGCAGCGTCCGTTGCCGCCGCCGCAGGCTCGACCACTGGCTCAACCACTGGCTCTTGCGGTTTCGGCTTGCGATCCATGCGATAGCCGAGCGCGCGCAGGATCGAGGCGAAGTCCTCGCCGGCCGCGCCAGTTAGCGAGGTCATCGCCGTCGTCACCGTGAAGCCACCGCCAGGAAACACACCGGCCGGCTTCGGCGTCGTCATGCTGTCACGCCACGCCAGCGCCGGACGAATGAGATCGGCGAGCCGCTCGAGGATATCGACGCGCACCGCGCGCTCGCCGCACACGCGATAACCCGACGTGCGGTAGAGCGCCGCCGGAATATCCTTGTCGATCGCGATCGAGGTGCGGCCGCTCGCGGCGATGTGCTGCAACGTATCGACGCCGGTGACATCCGGCGCTTCGTTCTTCAGCGCCCACAACTGCGTCGCCAGCGAGCGCGGCGCCGGCTTCAACAACAGCGGCACGTAGATGTGATAGGCGCCGAACCGCACGCCGTATTTGCGCAGCGTCGCGCGCGAAGGCTGGTCGAGCGTCTTGACGTCCTCGGCCACCTTCTGCCGGTCGAGCACGCCGAGCGCCTCGACGAGCTGGAACGCGATGCCGCGCGCCAGGCCGGTGATATCTTCCGCAGCATTCAACGCGAACAGCGGCGCGAGCAGCTTCTCGACATGGGTCTTGAGCCACAGATCGAGCCGCGCCTGCACCAGTTCGCGCGACGGTCCGGTGAGATGCTCATCGGCAACGATGCGCACGCGAGGCCGCAGCACGTCGTCGCCGGCGGCGAGCTTGCCGACCACGTCGCCGATCCAGCGGATCGCGCCATCGCTCGCCAGCACGATCTGATCGCCTGAGGCTTGCGACAGCTTGATCGCCCGCGCCTCGATCTCGCCGGCCAGCGCCTTCTGCGCAGCGCCCTGCAAGGTCTTGGCCTCGGAGCCGCCCGCCGTCGCATCCGGTGCGAACACGAATCCATCCAGACGGCCGATCACATGACCCTCGACCGTCACTTCGCCAGTTTTACCGATATCAGTTTCCAAGGTGCTCTTCTCTCGCAGGCGCCGCATCAATACGCTGGTTCGACGGTCGACGAAACGTTCGGCAAGCCGTTCGTGCAAGGCATCGGACAATTTGTCCTCAACCTGGCGCGTGACGCCTTGCCACGCTTCCGGATCGGCGAGCCAATCCGGGCGGTTCGCCACGTAAGTCCACGTCCTGACATGTGCGATCCTGGCCGAGAGGGTGTCGATGTCGCCGTCGGTACGATCGGCCTGCGTCACCTGCTGCGCAAACCAGTCGTCGGGTATTTTACCCTTCCGCTGCAGAAATCCATAGAGGGTGACAACCAGTTCCGCATGGGTCGCCGGCGCGATCTTGCGATAGTCCGGAACCTGGCAGACATCCCACAGCCGCGCGATATCGGCCTTGTGCCGCGCCAGCGCCTTGGTGTCGTCGTCGCGCACGGCGTGGTCGAGCACCAGGATGTCCTCGCCCACCGGTGCACGAGTCAACCCCTGCTCATCCGGCACCACCGCGAGCGACGCCTGCAGCGCGCCGATCGAGGAGAAATCGAGCGTGCTGTTACGCCATTGCAACAGCCGCACCGGATCGAAAGTATGGTTCTCCAGCGCGTGGACGAGATCCTGCTCGAATGGCGGGCAACGGCCGGTGGTGCCGAAGGTGCCGTCACGCGTGGCGCGGCCGGCGCGCCCGGCGATCTGCGCCAGTTCGGCCGGATTGAGCTTGCGGAATTGATAACCGTCAAATTTGCGGTCGGAGGCGAAGGCGACGTGATCGACGTCGAGATTGAGCCCCATGCCGATCGCATCGGTGGCGACGAGATAATCCACATCGCCGGACTGATAGAGCGCGACCTGCGCGTTGCGCGTGCGCGGCGACAGCGCACCGAGTACCACCGCCGCGCCGCCGCGCTGGCGGCGGATCAGTTCGGCAATGGCATAAACCTCGTCGGCGGAGAACGCGACGATGGCGCTGCGGCGCGGCAGCCGCGTCAGTTTCTTCTCGCCGGCGAAGGTGAGCATCGACAGCCGCGGACGGCTCACGACATTGGCGCCCGGCAACAGCTTGTCGACGATCGGCCGCAGGGTTGCGGCGCCGAGCACGAGCGTTTCCTCGCGGCCACGCCGGTTGAGGATACGGTCGGTGAACACATGCCCGCGGTCGAGATCGGCGCCGAGCTGCGCCTCGTCGATGGCGACGAAGGCGACGTCGAGATCGCGCGGCATCGCCTCGACGGTCGAGACCCAGTAGCGCGGATTGCGCGGCTTGATCTTCTCCTCGCCGGTGATCAGCGCCACGTTCTCGGCGCCGGCGCGCGCCACGACCTTGTTGTAGACCTCGCGCGCCAGCAGCCGCAGCGGCAGGCCGATGACACCCGACGAATGCGCCAGCATCCGCTCGATCGCGAGAAAGGTCTTGCCGGTGTTGGTCGGACCGAGCACCGCGGTCACGCCCTGCCCGCGCAATCGCGGTTCGCGCGCTGTAACCGTCACGGGGGAGGGAAAGGAGGACGACATAGGAGCGCTCAATCAGCCGGCGCAAGGCACGGCACTGTCTCACATTGCGACAGATCGGGACTGCGCGGCGCAGTCCATCCGCCCGGTGGTTAAGGTTCGGAACGAGTCTGGAACGAATAGCGCCCGAATCGCTGACCTTGTCCGGGTAGGGTTTCGTTCACGGCGACATCTGGCAGGCCGTGACGCCGTGGCTACTAGATCGTGTGAATCCAGGCGCGCCGCAAGGGCAAAACCGCGATCCATCGGTTAACGGCGAGACGGACTCCGATCGGCCAAAGAGTCAAGCCGCTGGCAGCGCGCTATTGCGTCTTCTCGTTGGACGCCGCCTGCACCGTCGCCACGAAATCGTTGGCTTCGAGCACAGCAAGTCCGATCGGCGTCGGGATCGAGACGCGATACGGCACCACCACGCGGGTGCCGGCCATCGGCGCAAGCCACACCTCCATGTCGCGCTGCTTCATCAGATACTTCACCGCCGTGCGCGACAGGATGAAGCCGGCGATCGGCTTGAAATAAACCGCGCAGACGACGACCGGCCCTTCGTAGCCCTTGTCGGAGCGCACATGATCCATGCGCTTGTAGGACAGTTGCAGGTCGTAGCGCGTGCGACCGTCGAACACCGCGGTGGTGTGGCACGCATCGGGACCGAGCGCCGCCGCCGTTCCCGGCACGCGCAGGATCGATGCCGACAACGGATCCGCCACGCCACGACGATGCACGTCGGTGATCGGCACACGCTCGTCGTCCGGCTCGATCGGCGGCTCGACCGCCGCGTCCTTCACCACGCCGTTGTTGACCAGCAGCCTGACGCTGTCGGTTTTCTTTTCGGTCTTGAGCAGGCTCGCATAGATCGCGGAGGATGCCGCGCCGAAGCTGCCGCGCACCGAGCCGTTGCCCTCACCGCTGGCGAAAATCCGCAGCAGGCCCACAGTCCCGCCACGCACCGAGGCGCTGTAGCGACTGCCGTTCACGTCGACCGACCAGTTGCCGCGGCCAACCGGAATACCGCCGAGCGAGGCCGTATAGGTGGCTTCGAGCTTGCCGGCCTGCTGCGCAGCAGCGGGCTGCGCCGAGTCGGCCAGCACGGAGACGGCCAAGAGCACGACCGGGAACAGAGAGCGCATCCGTTGAAACCGCAGGGTCATCGAGGCGGGGCCATAAAACGGAATGATGGATCGGAACAGGGGGTCGACACCACAACACGCACCGGCGCGCCGCACTATATCCGAGCCGGCAGCCCGTGCAGGGCCTCTCGCATCGGCCACTGGCCGATGTGGACAACAATCTCTTTTTTTGGCGCGGAATGCGCCGATTATATGGTTCGCCGGCGCCGCCGACAGACGGCCGGAACAGGTATCGGATCAGGGGCAGAGATCGGCGGAAGTGCCGGTTTTTCGGCATTTTCCGGCCATCAGCCGCCGAATCGGCCGCGTCCGGCGCTTGACGCGGCAGCCCCCTCTCACTATACGTCCGGCCGAATTTCAATGATCCCTGATCGGATCTGATCGCTGCTCTGCCCGCGGTCCTGCCAGGTGTGATCCTCCAAGTGGTCCCACAGGCGCAGTCACGGGTCTGGCAGCCGCCAGCAAGTTTGACGAGGCGAAGATGTCCTTCCGTTGCGATCTCACGGGCAAGAAGCCGTTGGTAGGCCACAAGGTGAGCCACTCCAACATCAAGACCAAGCGCCGGTTCCTGCCGAACCTGCGGGTCGTCACGCTTGCCTCGGAAACGCTCGGCCGCGCGTTCCGCCTGCGGATTTCGGCAAATGCGCTGCGCACCGTCGACCATCGCGGCGGCCTCGACGCCTTCCTGCTCAAGGCTTCCAACGAGGATCTGGCGCCCAAGGCGCTGCGCATCAAGCGCGACCTCGAGAAGAAGCGCGCCAGCGCGGCCTGATCCACGGCCAACCAAACCTATCGATAAAAGCCCGGCGGTAACGCCGGGCTTTTTGTTTGGGCGGTGCCTGGATACGCGGCAGTCGCGCGTCCCCGCGCCTGCCCTGATATCCTCGACGGCCCGACCCGCCGTTTTCCAAATTCAGAAAAACTTCAGAACTTTGCCACCACCCCCGCAAGACACGGAGCGTGGGGGCTGCAATACTGAAATCGGGGTTCCCGACACGCCGCAACACCGCGGCTGAAGGACAGGCATGGGATCCGCGCTGCCCGGCGAAGGTCTTGAGACCGGACGCGGATTGGGACTGGGGACGCGGCGTTTGTCAGGCCGGAAGTCGCATCAGCGCGTTCGCCGCCGGTTTCGGCGGCGCTCGTATTTGGCATTGACGTCGCTGCTGCTCGCGTCGTCGGCGCTGGTGTCCGGCCCCGCCTCCGCCGCCGATATCACCGTCACCGATGCCGCGAGCCTGTCGGCCGCCATCGCCGGCGCGAGCGCGGGCGACCGCATCCTGCTGCAGAACGACATCGCGCTCGGCACGACCTTGCTGCCGCCGGTGCTGTCGAACATCACCATCGACGGCAACGGCCACACCATCGATGCGGGCGGCAACAACCGCATCTTCTTCCTCGACAGCAGCGCGACGATCCAGAACGTCACGCTGACGGGCGGCAAGGCGACCGGCGGCAATGGTGGCGCGGGCCAGAACGGCGGCGGCGGCGGCCTCGGTGCGGGCGGCGCCATCTTCGTCAATAGCGGCACCGCGACCATCGCCAATGTCGGCTTCACCAACAACAGCGCTACAGGCGGCAACGCCGGCGGATTCCCGCTGACAGGTAGCGGCACCGCGGGCGGCGGCGGTGGCGGTGGTCTCGGCGGCAGCGGCGGCGGCAGCGGTCAGGATGCCGGCGGCGGTGGCGGCGGTTATAGCGGCGGCGGCGGTGGCGCCGGCGGCTCGACCGGAGCTGTCACAACCTATGTCGGAACGGGCGGCGCCGGGCCGGGCGGGGCCGGCGGCGACGGCGGTTCCGGCGCTGCGGGCAGCAACGGCGTCAACGGCGGCACTGGCGGAGCGGCCTACATAAACCCTGGCATCCCCGGCTGGACCATGGGCGGCGGCGGCGGCGGTGGCGGGACCAACGGCGGCACCGGCGGCGGCGGCAGCCTCGTCAATGTCAACGGCGGCGGCGGTGGCGGCGGCGCCGGTCTCGCGGCCGGCAGCGGCGGCAATGGCGGCACACAGGCGGGAGCGGCATCGACCGATGGCACCTATGGCGGCGGTGGCGGTGGTGCTGGTGCCAATGACAGCCGCGCCGGCAATGGCGGCGATTTCGGCGGCGGCGGTGGCGGCACCAACAATGCCGCAGGCGGCAATGGCGGCTTCGGCAGCGGCGGTGGTGGCGCGGGCGGTAGCGGGACCAGCGGCAACGGCGGCTTCGGCGGCGGCGGCGGCGGTGGCAATAATTCTTACGGCACGCCCGGAGCCGGCGGTGTCGGCGGCGGCAACGCGACCGGAAGCACGGCCGGCAGCGGCGCGGGCTTCGGCGGCGCGGTGTTCGTGCGCGACGGCGCGAGCCTGACCATCACCGACGGCAGTTTCAGCGGCGGCAGCGTTGCCGGCGGCAGCACTGGAAATGCCGGCGCGGCGGCGGGCTCCGACCTGTTCCTGATGAACGGCGCGACGACCACGTTCAATCCGACCGGAACGCTGACCTTCAACGGCACCATTGCCGACGACAGCGTCGCGAGCGTGCCGACCGGGCAGAACTTCACCGCCGGCAGCGGCGCTGGCGCAGCCATCGCCATCACCGGCGGCACTGTCGCGCTCAATGGCGCCAACACATTCAGCGGCGGCACCACCGTCAACAACGGCGCGGTCGCGAGTGCTGGCAACAATGCTGCGTTCGGGGCGGGCGGCGTGACGCTCGACAACGGCACCATCCAGGCCGGCGCCGACAATCTCAATCTCGCCAACGCCATCACGCTCAACGCCGGCAACGGCACGGTCGACAGCAACGGCAAGACGCTGACCCTCTCCGGCGTGATCGCCGACGGCACCGGCAATTCGCTGACCAAAACCGGCACGGGCACGCTGATCCTGACCGGCACGAACACCTATTCGGGCTTCACCACGCTCGCTCAGGGCACGCTGCGGCTCGCCAGCGACGGGGCGCTCGGCTCCAGCACGCTGATCACCACCGGTTCGGTGGTCGATTACGCCGACGGCGTGACGATCGGCAACAGCATCGTCATTCAAAGCAACACCACGCAGCTTCAGGTGTTGACCGGCTCGGCGCACCAGTCCGGCGCGGTGACGGAGGACGCCAATCCGCGGCCGCTGGAAAAGATCGGCGCGGGCACACTGGTCGTCGATGCGCTCGGCAACACCGGCGCGACGACGGTTACCGCCGGCACGTTGCAGGGCGGAACGTCCAGCGCGTTCGGCGCGTGGAGCGCATTTACCGTCGCATCGGGCGCGACGCTCGATATCGGCGGATACGATCAGGTGATCGGATCGCTGTCGGGCGCCGGCACTGTCACCAACAGCGGCACGTCCGACGCATCGCTGATGGTCGGCGGCGGCGGGTATATCAATTCCGCGGCCACGTTCTCTGGCGTGATCGCCGACGGCGCCACCAACAAGACCGGCCTGATCGTCGACGGTGACGGCAGCGGCGGTGCATTCATTCTCACCGGCAACAACACCTACACCGGCCAAACGGTGATTTGCGATTGCGGCGTGTTGCAGATCGGCAATGGCGGCACCAGCGGCGCAATCGTCAGCGACGTCGCCAACAGCGGCCTGCTGATCTTCAACCGGTCGGACACTTACACCTTCGCCAACACCATCTCCGATGGCGGCGGCGCGCCCGGCCGCGTCGAGATCAAGGGCAGCGGCGTCATCACCTTCAGCGCCGCCAATACCTACAGCGGCGGCACGCTGATCGACGCCAACGCGACGCTGCAGGTGACCAACAACAACGCCGCCGGCACCGGCGCGATTATCTTCGACGGCGGCACGTTGCAGGCGGGAGCCAACAACCTCGACATCGCCAACGCGGTCAGCGTCACCAACAACGGCGGCACCGTCGACACGCAGGCCAACACGCTGACGCTGTCCGGCACCATCAGCGATGCCTCCGGCCAGACCGGATCGCTAACCAAGATCGGCAGCGGCGAACTGATCCTCACCAGCAGCGGCACCAGTTCCTACACCGGCACGACGAACGTCGAGGCGGGAACGCTGACGGTCGGCGCTTATCGGGCCGTGCCGATCGGCACCGCCGTTACCGTCAATTCCGGCGCCACGTTCAAGATCGCCGACAGCACCGGATTCAACGATATCGGCTCGCTGGCTAACGGAACGTCGGGCGGCGGCGCGGTGTCGATCGGCACGGGCGCCGGCCTGAACATCGGCAATGGCGGCGCCAACACCGCGAACACCACCTTCGGCGGCACCTTCACGGGCGCCGGCGACCTGCAATATACCGGCGGCGGCAAACTGACATTGACCGGCACCGGCAGTCAGATCGGAGCCGGCCTGACCGTGGGTGCCACGGCCGGTTCGCGAACCGGCCCGGCTGGCGAACTGGATATCAGCGGCGGAACGTTTGAAACCGGCAACGGTGTCTTGGTGATCGACGGCAAGCTGACGGTCAGCAACGGCGGAACGCTGACATCCGATGCGACCCCGATCATCTCCGGCACCAGCAGCGCACAGATCCTGGTCACCGGCACCGGCTCCAATCTGAAAGCGTCCGGCGGGTTCACCGTCGGTGACTTCGTCTTTTATCCCGGCTCGGGCAAGCTGACGATCGCCGACGGTGGCACCGTCACGATGCTGACCAACAACAATCTCGACATCGGCGCGCACGGCATCCTCGAACTCGGCACCGGCGGTCTCGCCGGCACCTTCGCCGGCCCGTCGATCCAGAACAACGGCCAGATCGTCGCCAACTTCACCGACAGTTCGGCGCTCACCGCCACCGTCAGCGGAAACGGCAGCATCACCAAACAGGGCAGCGGCACGCTGACCCTGTCGGGCGCGAGCAACTCCTATTCCGGCGGCACGTTCGTTCAGGGCGGGACACTGGAGCTGACCAACACCAGTTCGCTCGGCGCCGGCGCGCTCACGATGGAGGCCGGTACGACGCTGTTGATCCAGAGCAGCTTCGGCAGCTTCAGCAACGACGTCACGCTCAATGGCCTCGCCACGTTCAAGATCAATTCCGCCGCATCCGGCCCATTCGCCGGCATTCCGATCACGATGGAGTCCAGCGGCACGATCTCCGGCAACGGCGGGCTGATCAAAACCGGCGACAGCACGCTGGTGCTGATGGGGAGCAACACCTATCACGGCGGCACCGTGCTGACGCAAGGCACGGTTCAGGTCACCAATGCCAGTTCGCTCGGTGATGGCACGCTCACCTTCAACGGCGGCACGCTGCAACCGGACCCGACCGCGAACAATCTCACGCTGACCAACGCTGTCGCGATGAACACCGCCGGCGGCACGGTGAATGTCGACTCCGCGATGACGTTCACGCTCGGCGGCACGATCACGAATGGCGTCGGCGCGGGGGCGCTGACGAAGACCGGCGACGGCACCCTCGTTCTGGCGGGCAACAGCACGTTTAGCGGCGGCACATCCTTGCAGGGCGGCACGCTTCGCCTCGGCAGCAACAACGCGCTCGGTAGCGGCGGCCTCGCCACATCGGGCGCGGTCACGGTCGACTACGCCAACGGCGTCACCATCGGCAATGCCATCACCACCACCGGAGGCGCCACGTCGCTGAACACCGACACCGGCGTCACCGCGCAACAGACCGGCGCGGTGACCGCGACCGGGCTGGGGATTGCCAAGACCGGCGCCGGCACGCTGATCGTCAACAATCTGACTGCCGGGTTGGCCTATATCTCCGCCGGCACACTGCAAGGCGGCGCGGCCAATGCGTTCGGCAGCGGCACCAATATTTTCGTCGGCGGCACTTTCGATCTCGGCGGCTTCAACCAGTCGCTGGCCGGTATCGTGGGCACCACCAGCGGCATCGTCACCAACAACGGCGCATCCGCGGCAACGCTTACCCTCGCGCCACCATCAGGCACGCTGGCGTTCGACGGGACGCTGACCGATGGCTCGAAAGCACTCGGTCTGACGCTCAATGGCGCATCCGACAGCACTTACGTGCTGACCGGCACCAACACCTATAGCGGCGCCACCACCGTGACATCCGGCACGCTGCAGGTGGATGGCTCGATCACCAGTGCCTCCACCGTGAGCGGTGGCATTCTGAGCGGCACGGGCCAGGTCGGCGCGGTGACGGTCAACAGCGGTGGCGCTCTGGTCGGGGGCACCATCGGCACGCCCGGCATGCTGACGGTCAACGGCAATCTCACCATGAATGCCGGCTCGGCCTATGTGGTGTTCGCCAATCCAACACTGATCGGCAATACGCTCGTCACGGGAACCGCCAGTCTCAACGGCACCGTGTTCGTCAACGCGCAGACCGGGCAGCGTTATCAGGCGGGCCAGTACACGCTGATGACGGTGCAGGGCGGCATCACCGGCGGCACGACGTTCTCCGCGCTGAACACGCTCGGCTTCGGCTACAGCGTGCGCAATCCGCGGCTGTCCTATGACGCCACCCATGTCTATCTGCTGCTCGATATCGGCACCATCACGCCGCTGCTGAACGGCTCGGCCGGCCAGAACCAGCGCAACGTCGCCGCCGGCATCGACAACGCACTGATCGGCGGCAGCAATCCGAGCACCGCGTTCCAGAACCTGTTCAACCTGCAGGGCAACGCGCTGAACAACGGCCTCGCGCAGATTTCCGGCGAAAGCTCCGGCGGCATCATGCAGGCCGGCGTCCAGTTCACCACCGCGTTCCTGAACATGATGCTGAATCCTTTCGGCGGCGCGCCTAGCGGCAATGTGGGCGCGCTCGGCTATGCGCGGGCCATGGGAGCAAATGGGAGCGTGAATGTTTCGCCGGAGGCCGCTGCCGCTTATGCGGCAGTGACGCCGCGCGACAAGCGCGAGCGTGTCGACAGCTTCGCGGCGCGCTGGAGCGTATGGGGCGGCGGATTCGGCGGCCAGAACAAAACCAATGGCGACGCGACCGCGGGCACCAGCGATCTGACGGCACGCGCCTACGGGTTCGCCGCCGGCGCCGACTACCGCGCGACGCCGACCACGCTGCTCGGCTTCGCGCTGGCCGGCGGCGGCACCAACTGGAGCGTCGCGCAGGTGACCGGCGGCGGCCGCAGCGACGTGTTCCAGATCGGCGCTTACGGCTCGCAGCAGTTCGGCGCGGCCTATATCTCCGGAGCACTGACCTATGGCTGGCACTCGGTCCGCACCGACCGGACCGTCACCGTCGCTGGCACCGATCGCCTCGGCGCAAGCTTCAACGCCCACAGCTTCGGTGGCCGGATCGAAACCGGTTACCGCTTCGCCATGCCGGTCGTGGCGGTGACACCCTACGCCGCGTTCCAGGCGCAGAATTTCCGCACCCCCGCCTATGGCGAAGCAGCAACCTCGGGACTCGGCACCTTCGCGCTCGACTATGCCGCCCGCTCCACCACCGCGACGCGGATCGAGCTTGGCACCTGGTTCGACCGGACCTTCATCCTGGCGCATGGCGACGCGCTGTCGCTGCGCGCCCGCGCCGCCTGGGCGCACGACCACGCCGACACTGGCATCGGCGCCGCGTTCCAGACCCTGCCGGGATCGAGCTTCACCGTCAGCGGCACCGCCATACCGGCGGATTCCGCACTGCTGACGCTCGGCGCGGAATACCGGATGGCGAGCGGCCTGTCGTTCGCGGCCAAGTTCGACAGCGAACTGTCCGGCAAGGGTCAGACCTATGGCGGACTGGGCAGCGTCCGCTACGCCTGGTAGTCCCTGAGCCCGGTACCGACGGCCGGATTTTCCCTGAAAAATGCTGAAAATGACCGCATTTTGCATGGGTCATTCGCATAAACGTCGATTTCGCCGCGCCGCCGCTTTCTGCTAGGTTGCCGCGCGTTCGCAACCCGACCTTATTCCCGAAAAGTGTACCCCGCGCGGGTCCACGGAGTTCCAATGGCTACCCAGGAAGCAACCGCCGCCCAGATGCCGGACATGAAAGTGTCGGTCCGGCAGGTTTTCGGCATCGACAGCGATCTCGAAGTCCCCGCTTACTCCTCGGCCTCCGAACACGTCCCGGATACCGATCCGGACTACCGGTTCGACAAGCCGACGACGCTCGCCGTGCTGGCCGGTTTCGCCCGTAACCGCCGCGTGATGATCACCGGCTATCACGGCACCGGCAAGTCGACGCATATCGAGCAGGTGGCGGCGCGGCTCAACTGGCCGATGGTGCGCGTCAACCTCGACAGCCACATCAGCCGGATCGATCTGATCGGCAAGGATGCGATCGTCATCAAGGACGGCAAGCAGGTCACGGAATTCCGCGACGGCATCCTGCCCTGGGCCTATCAGAACAATGTCGCGCTCTGCTTCGACGAATACGACGCCGGCCGCCCGGACGTGATGTTCGTGATCCAGCGCGTGCTGGAGTCCTCCGGCCGGTTGACGCTGCTCGACCAGAGCCGCGTGATCAAACCGCATCCGGCGTTCCGACTCTTTGCGACTGCGAATACCGTCGGCCTCGGCGACACGTCGGGCCTCTATCACGGCACGCAGCAGATCAACCAGGCGCAGATGGACCGCTGGTCGATCGTCACCACGCTGAATTATCTGCCGCACGATAACGAAGTCGAGATCATCCTCGCCAAGGCGAAGCACTATCGCAACGAGCAGGGCCGCGACATCGTCAACAAGATGGTTCGCGTCGCCGACCTCACCCGCAACGCCTTCATCAACGGCGACATCTCGACGGTGATGAGTCCGCGCACGGTGATCACCTGGGCGGAGAACGCCGACATTTTCCAGGATGTCGGCTTCGCGTTCCGGCTCACCTTCCTCAACAAGTGCGATGAGCTTGAGCGGCCGATCGTTGCCGAGTTCTATCAGCGCTGCTTCGGCCAGGATCTGCCGGAAAGCGCGGTGAACGTCGCATTGAGCTGACGACCGTTCCGGTGCGCGGTACCGCCGCGCACCTGGAATGACAGATCAGGTTTGACGACCCGATGCCCCCGAACACGATCAAGACCAAGGCCCCCGCCAAGGAAGCGCCGAACGAGCCGTTCAAGCGCGCCGTGACCGGCTGTCTGCGCGCCATCGCCCGCAACCCGGAACTGGAAGTGGCGTTCGCCGCCGAGCGTCCGGGCCTTGTCGGCGGCAAGGCGCGGCTGCCGGAGCCGCCGCGCAAGCTGTCGCGGCGCGAGGCGACGATCGTGCGCGGCCATTCGGACTCGATTGCGTTGCGGCTCGCCTGCCACGACCCGGCGATCCATCGCCGCCAGGTGCCGACCGGACAGCAGGCGCGCGCGGTGTTCGATGCGGTCGAGCAGGCCCGCGTCGAGGCGATCGGCGCGAGGCGGATGGAGGGCGTCGCCAAGAACCTGACGGCGATGCTCGACGACAAATTCCATCGCGGCAAATTCGACAATGTCACCGACCGCGCCGACGCGCCGATCGAAGACGCCATCGCCATGATGGTGCGCGAGCGGCTGACCGGCCTCGCACCGCCGCCGGCCGCGCGCAAGCTGGTCGATCTGTGGCGGCCGGTGATCGAGGAGCGCGCCGGTGCGAGCCTCGACCGGCTCGAGGAATGGGTCGAGGACCAGCGGCAATTTTCCGACGTCGTGCATGACCTGCTCGATCAGCTCGACATGGGCGACGACCGTACCAGCGATTCCGAGGACGACGAGACCGAAGACGGCGAAGACGAAGAACGCCGCCAGGATTCCGGCGAGGACGGCGAGGCGCCGAACGCCGACGAGCAACAGCAGTCGCAGATCGAGGACACCGAGCAGTCCACCGAGGACATGCCCGACAGCGACACCGAGGCGTCGGAATCGCCGACCTCGGAAATGGGCGAAGACGGCGAGATGGGCGACACCGAAACGCCCGGCGAGCCGTGGCGTCCCGGTGAGCAGGGCCGCAACGAACCGCGCGGGCCGGAATATCACCCGTTCGTCGGCAAATTCGACGAGATCATCGCCGCCGAGGATCTGTGCGAGCCGGAAGAACTCGACCGGCTGCGCGGCTATCTCGACAAGCAGCTCTCGCATTTGCAAGGCGTGGTGGCGCGGCTCGCCAACCGCCTGCAACGCCGGCTGATGGCGCAGCAGAATCGCTCGTGGGATTTCGACCTGGAAGAAGGCCAGCTCGATCCGGTGCGTCTGCCGCGCATCATCATCGATCCGATGCACGCGCTGTCGTTCAAGCAGGAGAAGGACACCACCTTCCGCGACACCGTGGTGACGCTGCTGCTCGACAATTCAGGCTCGATGCGCGGCCGTCCGATCACGGTCGCCGCGACCTGCGCCGACATCCTCGCGCGCACGCTGGAACGTTGCGGCGTCAAGGTCGAGATTCTCGGCTTCACCACCCGCGCGTGGAAGGGCGGGCAATCGCGTGAAGCGTGGCTCGCCTCCGGCAAGCCCGCCAATCCCGGCCGTCTCAACGATCTGCGCCACATCATCTACAAGGCGGCCGACGCACCGTGGCGGCGCGCGCGCAAGAATCTTGGCCTGATGATGCGCGAGGGCCTGCTGAAGGAAAACATCGACGGCGAGGCGCTGGACTGGGCGCACAAGCGGCTGCTGGCGCGTCCCGAACAGCGCAAGATCCTGATGATGATCTCCGACGGCGCGCCGGTCGACGATTCCACGCTGTCGGTCAATCCCGGCAACTATCTCGAACGGCACCTGCGCTGGATCATCGAGGAGATCGAGACCCGCTCGCCGGTCGAGCTGATCGCCATCGGCATCGGCCATGACGTGACGCGCTATTACCGCCGCGCGGTGACCATCGTCGATGCCGAAGAGCTTGGCGGCGCGATGACCGAGAAGCTGGCCGAACTGTTCGACGATCATGCGCAGCAGGCGGCCGCGCCGCGGCGGCGCGGACCACGGAGACGCGTTGCGTGACATCCGCCGGGGGGCGTGCGGACCAACGACGCTGGTTGAAACTATGCGCCGCGCTCATGCTGATCGCGGTCTTGCCGGCGGCTGCCGATCAGCCGCGCATGGCAGCAGCACCGCACGCACTCGAGATCACGGCCCGGCCGATCGAGTCGTTCGACGTGCGCGATGCGGCGCGCCGCCGCTTCGGCCAGCTTGACTATATCGGCGGCATCGAACTCACATCACCGGACAAGGATTTCGGCGAACTGTCGTCGTTGCGCCTGAACGCCGACGGCACGCAGTTCCTGTCGCTCAACGACAAGGGCCGCTGGTTTCGCGGCCGCATCGCCTATCGTGACGGCAAGCCGGTCGGCATCACCGATGCACAGACCGCGCCGATCCTCGGCCCCGATGGCGCATCGCTCGCCGATCACGGCTGGTTCGATACGGAATCGCTCGCCGATGACGGCGAAGGCACGCTCTATGTCGGCATCGAGCGGGTGAACCAGATCGTCCGCTTCAACTATGGCCGCGACGGCCTGGAGGCGCGCGGTGAGCCGATCGCGGTGCCACCCGCCGTGAAGACCCTGCCGTTCAACCGCGGCCTGGAAACGCTGGTGTTCATGCCGCGCCAGCACAAGCCGCTCGGCGGCACCTTGATCGCGATCTCCGAGCGCGGCCTCGACAGCAACGGCAATATTCTCGCGTTCCTGATCGGCGGCACGCATCCCGGCCAGTTCACCATCAAGCGCAGCAACGACTACGACGTCACCGACGCCGCCGTTCTGCCGAGCGGCCATGTGCTGATCCTCGAACGCTTCTTCGCGCCGACGCGCGGTATCGCCATGCGCATCCGTCGTCTGAACCCGGACGAGATCCGCCCCGGCGCGGTGGTCGACGGTCCGGTGCTGATGGAGGCCGACATGGGCTACCAGATCGACAACATGGAAGGGCTCGCCGTGCATCGCAACGCGGCGGGCGAGACCGTGCTGACACTGATCTCCGACGACAATTTCAACGTGATCCAGCGCAACCTGCTGCTACAGTTCAAGCTGGTCGAGCCGTAGTGATTTGCTGAGGGTGTCCTCTCGCCACGTCATGCGCGGGCTTGACCCGCGCATCCACTACTTCCTTACGAGGCATAAATCAAGACGAGGATGCCCGCACCAAGTGCGGGCATGACGAACACCCAATCGGGCCTCAACCCATCCCGACAGACTTCAAATAATTATACGCCTGGATGATCTCGACCAGACGATCCTCGGTCGAGCGGTCGCCGCCGTTGACGTCCGGATGATGGCGCTTCACCAGTTCCTTGAACCGTGCCTTCACCTGCACCGCCGACGCTTCGATTTCCAGACCCAGGGTGTCGAATGCCTTGCGCTCGGCATTGCGGATCGTGCGCCGCTCCACCTTCGGCTCAGCGCGGGTCTGCGCCTTCTGCTCGTGGAACACGCCGAACGGATCGGCCGCCGCGCGCAATTCCTCGGCGGCACTGCGCTTGCCGCGCTTGCCGGTCCCCATCTTCCAGGTCGGGCGATGACCGGTGAGCGCGTCCTTCTGATAGGACAGCACCGCGTCATCCTTCATGCCCTGGAAGAAATTGTAGTTCTGGTTGTATTCGCGCACATGCTTCATGCAGTAGCGCCAATACTCGTTCTCACGGCCACGGCCCTTGGGCGCCTTGTGCGTCCCCTGTTCCTTGCAGCCCGCCCATTCGCATGTCGGACCCGGCGCTTTGGGGCGCCGATCCTGCGAGGGTTTGACACGGATTTTATCGAAGATCGGAGAGTCGAATTTCATGACCGTTCATTATGCAAAAACAGGCGACCGCGACGCAAGGTCTTGACTCCTGCCTGACGCGACAGGTGGCTCGCATAAACGCGGTTTACTCAAAAAATCTTACGCAACGATGGATCGCCCCGGCGTTTTTGCCGCCATTGACGCTGAGGGCCACCGTCCGTTAAGCGACAGCATGCGCACCGCCGACATCATCACCGACAAGCTGACCCAGGCTTTCGCCCCGCAAAGCCTCGCCGTCGAGGACGAGTCCCACCTGCACGCAGGTCATGCCGGACACCGGCCCGAAGGTCAAACCCATTACCGCGTCTATATTGTGTCCGAGGCGTTCGCCGGAAAGAGCCGGCTGGAGCGCCATCGCCTGATCAATGCGGCGCTCGCCGCCGAACTCGCCGGCGGGGTCCATGCGCTGGCGATCCATGCCGCCGCGCCCGGCGAGCCGCATGCGGCTCCCAAAAGCCGGTAGCGGCAAACCCGCTCAAAAAAAAATGAGAGGCGCCTGCGGGCAACAGGCGCCTCTCCTACAAAGCCGGGCGCGGTTCCGGCCTTGCCTTCCGGTCGTGGTCAGACAGAGCCACGCCGGGAACGGAATATTTGCGTGAGTATGATCGTTTCTGAAAACCGCTTCATGCTCTCCAGGATCACGCTCTAATTCACCAGCACCGCTCCATCGCAGCGCAGGCCGGTGATCCACACATCCGCCTGACCGAGACTGATGCCGAGCGTGCCGAGCACGCGCACGAGTAATTGGTCGAGCGGCGCCGCGGCATTGGCAAGAATCGTGCGCAGGAGCGGCGTCGTCGTATCCGGCAGCAGCGCATTGATGCCCAGCAGACTGACGCTGAGTTGCGTATTAGCAAGCAGCGACGACAATAGCGAACGGGTGAAGTCGGTGGTGCCGACCGTCTTGCGGGTCTGCGCCGCGATCTCGCCCATGCTGAAGGACACCGGTGTCGCCGTCATGTTGGTCACGGCGGCATGTGCCCTGGCGGTCGCCTTTACCAGACCCAGCACATCGAGGAGGGTCGCCGGCGCCGCCGTTACCGGATTGGTGAAATCGGCGAAGGAGGCCGTTGATACCGTGCCGATCCAGGCATCGACGACACCGGGCGTAACATCGAGCCGTGCCGTCGATGTCGCCCGATCGGGATAACCGCAGGTCAGCGCGCCGAGCACGGCTTTTGCCGGCGCCAGCGTGATGATGATCGGAAGCGTCACGCTGGCGATCGACCCGCCACCGAGCACCTGCGCCCTGAGCAGCACCCGCGCCTGCGCGGTCGAGACCTGCGCGCCCGCCGCGCCGACCGTGATCCAGCTCGTCCCCTGCGGCCGCTCGCCGATCAGCACGGAGAGCGACGCGCTAACAATGCCGGGGATACCGAGATTGAGCGCGATATCGGCCTGCCGGCGCGCCGAGGCGATCTGCGCCATCGCCGTCAGGATATCGAGCGCGCTCGCCGTCGCGCTAACGCGCGGCTTCTCGCCGGGCTTCAGGGTGCCATAGACACCGGGATCGATCAGCGCGGCGATCGACACGGCATCCGTCGGCAGGGCCTGACCGATCCCGGTCAAGGCCGAGACGGCACGGCTGCTCGCATTCATCAGCCGCGCGGCGTCGGTGAGAGCTGCGATGACGTTGCGCGACGACGTGCTGGTGGCAAGCAGACTCGTATAGCTGCCACCCGTCACATTCAGCCGCGTCGCCAGCGCCGACATCGTGTCGAACAGATCGACCCGCGTATCGAGCAAGGCCTGATAATCCATCACCGACAGACTGACCGAGGTGCCAAGCAGCGAACTCAGCAGCGCGTTGAGCACGCCGCCGTCGAGCGACACGAGCCGCGAGCCGATGGCGAAGGTCGCGAAGGCCGACTGCGCGGCGACCGCCTGCGTGGTGATCGCCACCGTATCACGGCCAAGCAAGGCCGCGCCGAATGCCAGCGTCGACAGGCTTTGCAGGGTCACGCGTGCGGCGTTGGCCGTCCCGGCGGCACCCGGCTTGAACCGCTGCGCCGGCGGTACCGCCGCGTCGGCCAGATAAATGCCAAGCTCGACCCGCGGCGTGACGCCGCTGAACTGATTGCGCGCGATGGTCGCGGTCGCGGCCCGCGCCGCATTGCCGAGATCGCTGACGGCGGCGATTGCCGCAAGGTCGGTGGCACCTTGCGCGCGGCGACGATCGGCGAACACCTTGCCCGTATCGATGGCGAGCGCGGCAATCGCCATCACCACCGCCATCATCACCGCTGCGAGCACCGCGATGCTGCCGCGCGTGTCGATGGCGAAGCGTATTGGGCAGCGCGGGCGCATGACGCTAGTACCCACCCCGCTGGATCGCCGCCGAACGGACGACGCTGGTCGGCGGCGACGGCACGATGCTCGGCATCGCGAACAGCGGCATGTCGGACAAATCGTAATGCACCGTCACCGAGAATACGCCGCTCGCCGGATCGGTACGGCTGCTGTCGAGCGTCAGATGCCGCGCCGACAGCAGCGGATAGGCACCAATGTTGCCGTCGATATAGCTGCGGGCGAGCGTGTTGCGCTCGTCATCGGTCATGCCGGCGACCGCCGCGCGCGCCGCCTCGGCGACGAGCTGCTGCACACCATGCACCACGGCCAGATAGCTGCCGTAGGTGATCATGCCGAACAGCAGCATGACGAACACCGGCACGACGAGCGCGAATTCGATTGCCGACGTGCCGCGACGACAGAGGCGGATTGAAGCCAGCAAAGTGGCGATGGTCGATTCGATACCCATGCCGCAAGGATGCGGCCACGGCCTCGCAAAGCGGTAAATAGCAAACCCGGATGATGGGTTGCCGTCAGAGTTTTTGCGATTCCATCACGAACGCTGATGCACGTTCGCGCCGGCGCGGCGGCACAACCGGCTCGGAAACCGCGATCGGATTGCGCACCGCTTCGACCAGGATATCAAGCACGCGCGCGAACTGATGCGGACTCGCGTCCGGCCGGACGAATACGCCAATATCAAACGGCGGCAGCGCCGGCAGGAAATGTTCGCCCGCCGCCTTGATCGTTTCATCCGCAAGGCGTGTCGGCGCGACCAGATAACCAAAGCCATTGCGCACGGCGGCGACGCGCGCGCTCCAATCCGTCGCGGTGAACGCGGTGGCGTGGAGTTGCCCGGATTGATCGAGTGCCGCGATCGCGAGCTTTTGGACGAACGATCCGGTGCTGCCGATCAGCGGGATCGGTTTGCCCGGACTAAGCAGAAACGCGCGCGCACACAGCCAGCCGAGTGGTTCCTGCCAACGCACCGCCGCAAGACTCGACACGAGTCCCGGCGCTGTCGGTCCGCCGGCCGGCAGCACCGCGAGATCAACATAGCCGTTGGCGAGCCGTTGCCCCAACTCCTGGGTGCCGAGACATTCGATCACCGGCTGCTGGCTGCGCTCGGTGCCGGTCAGCGCCGCGAGCAGCGGCGGCAGCGCGTAAGCGGCGACATCGCTGCACAGGCCGATCCGGGTCGCGGCACGGTCGGGCTTCATGCGCGATTGCAGCAGGATCTGATCGTTCATGGCGAGGATGCGCTGCGCGTAACGCACCACCATCTCGCCGCACGCGGTGATACGCAGGCTGCTGCCACTCTTCTCCAGCAGTTCCGCGCCGACGATCTGCTGCAATCGGCGGATCTGGGCGCTGACCGCCGGCTGGGTGAGCCGCTGCGCATCGGCGGCTTTGGTCAGGGTGCCCAGTTCACTCACGGTGACTAGCGTGCGCAACAATTCGATCGGGATATTGGTGGAATCGTAGCGGCGGTGCATGCCCGGCCCCCGGTTGCGTCCGAATCATAGACAACCTAAGGTAGCATTCAAAATTGATGCGAGCAAAAGTTCAGGCAGCCCTCAGGCCCCCGTCTGTGCCGCCCGCGAGATCGGCTGAATCCGCAAGGAGGTCAGGCGGTTACGGGTGCGCCGCAGCACCCGGAAGCGAAATCCGTAGAAGGTGAAACTCTGCCCGGGCTCGGGGATCAGCCGCGCCTCGTGGATCACCAGACCGGCGATAGTCGTCGCCTCCTCGTCCGGCAGATTCCAGTCCATCACCCGGTTGAGATCGCGGATCGGCACCGCGCCGTCGACATTCACCGAGCCGTCCGGCAGACGCCGCACACCCGGCACCGCGACATCGTGCTCGTCGGTGATGTCGCCGACGATCTCCTCGATGATGTCTTCGAGCGTGACAAGGCCCATCACCTCGCCGTATTCATCCACCACCAGCGCGAACGGGGTCTTGCGGCGGCGGAACGCAGCAAGCTGTTCCGACAGCGGCCGCGTCTCCGGCACGAACCACGGCGCCGACATCAGCGCCGGAATATCGAGCTTCGCCGTGTCGCCATCGACCGCATGCAGCGCGCGCAGCAGATCCTTGACGTGCACCACGCCGATGATGTTCTCCGGCTTCTCGCGCCAGAACGGCAACCGCGTCACCGGCGCGGCGATCATCGCATTGACGATCGCCTCCGGCGAATCGTCGGCATTGATGGTCAGCATCTTGGTGCGATGGACCATCACGTCCGACACTTCGAGTTCGCGCAGATCGAGAATGCCGCCAAACATGTCGCGGTCGCGCTTCTCGACACCGCCCTCGCTGTGCAGATAATCGACCGCACCGCGTAGTTCCTCGTGTGCCGACAGGATCGACTGGTTCTCGCCGACACGGATGCCGAACGGCCGCAGCAGTGTGCGCGAGACCACCTCGATCGCCACCATGATCGGCCCGAGCAGGCGCACGATCCAGCTCACCGGCCGGGCCACCAGGATCGCCAGCCGCTCCGGCGCGACGATTGCCGCCGTCTTCGGCATCACCTCGGCGAAGACGATGACCAGCACACTCATCACCACCGTCGCATACAGCACGCCGACATCGCCGAACCAGGCGAGCAACAGGCCGGTCGTGAGCGTCGAGGCGCCGATATTGGCGATGTTGTTGCCAACCAGCATGGCGCCGATCAGCCGCTCGCGCGCATCGAGCAGGCGCCGCACCAGCCCGGCCTTCGGCTGACCGTGTTTCTGCAAACGCGACAGCCGCGCGCGCGACGACGCCGTCATCGCCGTCTCGCTGGCCGAAAAGAAGGCCGACAGCAGCAGGCTGATGAGAACGACGGCGAGCGAAAGCCAGTCAACCAGCGTCATCGTTGAGCCCGAGTCTCCGCCAGCGTCTCCGCGAGGAACGCGCGCACATCGGCGGGATCGACATCGGGTGCGACGAACGCCTCGCCGATGTCACGCACCAGAATAAAGGTGAGCTTGCCGCGCTTCACTTTCTTGTCCTGCGCGATCAGCTCCATCAGCCGATCCGCATCCGGCAGCGGCCCGCGCAGATCGCCGAGTTTTGTCGGCAGGCCGACCGCCGCGAGATGGCGCACGACGCGTTCGGTCAGCGCCGGTGCGATCAGCCCGCAGCGCGCGGAATAGCCGAACGCCAACACGATGCCGAACGCCACCGCCTCGCCGTGCAGCAGACGATCTGAGAATCCCGCCGTTGCTTCAAAGGCGTGCCCGAAAGTGTGGCCGAGATTGAGCAGCGCACGCTCGCCGCTCTCGCGCTCGTCGCGAGCGACGATGCCCGCCTTGCCGCGGCAGCACACCGCGATCGCTTCATCGCGCGCCGGTGTGCCGGCGAATACGTCCTGCCAGTTGCTCTCCAGCCAGGCGAAGAATTGGGCGTCACCGAGCAAACCGTATTTCGCCATCTCCGCATAGCCGGCGGCGAAGTCGCGGCGCGGCAGCGTGTCGAGCACCGCGGTATCCGCCACCACCAAAACGGGTTGGTGAAACGCGCCAATCAGATTCTTGCCGTGGCGCGAATTGATGCCGGTCTTGCCGCCGACAGACGAGTCGACCTGCGCCAACAGTGTGGTCGGCACCTGCACGAAATCGAGTCCGCGCCGGATGCACGACGCCGCGAAGCCGGCGAGATCGCCGATCACGCCGCCGCCGAGCGCCACCACCAGATCGCCACGCTCCAGCCGCAGCGCGAGGAATTCGTCGCATACGCGCTCGAAGGTGGAAAAGCTTTTCGAGCCCTCGCCGGCCGCGACGACGACGCGCGACGACGGAATGTTCGCCGCCGCCAGCGCCTCTTCGGCCGCCGCGAGATGCAGGCCCGCCACCGTCGCGTCGGTAAGGATCGCGGCCTTCGCACCGGGTTTCAGCGCGGCGATGCGCTCGCCCAAAGTCGCCACCAGCCCCCGACCGATAACGATGTCATAGCTGCGCGCGCCGAGCGCGACATCGACAGTGATCGGATTGCCGGTGCGGGTCGCGGTCATCGTCGTCATCGCGTCGCCTCGATCGCGGCCGTCGCGGGTTTGTCCAGATGCGTCATCAGCGCCGTCACCACTTCATCGACAATCACCTCGTGCGGCTCCTCGCGGGACTGCACGATCAAATCCGCCTGCGCATAGACCGGTTCGCGCTCCGGCAACAGGTCTTTCAATCGGTCGGCCAGCGGCCGGTCGCCGCGCCGCCTGGTCCGGCGCAACAGCACGTCGAGATCGGCCTTGAGCCAAACCGACACGCCTTTCGCGTGGATCAGATCGCGGGTGCCCGCATTCATCACCGCGCCGCCACCGGTTGCCAGCACTTGCGGCCCGTCGTCGAGCAGCCGGGCGATCACCCGCGCCTCGCCAAGACGGAACTCCGGTTCGCCCCGCGTCGCGAAGATATCCGGAATACGCATCCCGGCGGCCTTCTCAATCTCGGTATCGGCATCGACGAACGGGATACCGAGCCGCGCGGCCAGCCGCCGCCCGACCGAGGATTTCCCCGCCCCCATCATACCAACCAGCACCACGGAGCGGCGGCCCAGCGCCTCCGCGATGCGGCGCTCCGTCTCCTTGGATGCACTGTCTTTGGGTGCGGCGATTTTGTCCGGTCCGGTCATCCGGCAGGGTCTTTCCGAGGGACTTTCCAATGCGTGGCTATGGTTCCATCATAAACCGCCCGGCGACACAACCGGCGCTCGACTACCCTGCCGATGGCAGACAAACGGTGTCGGATCGCCCACAACCTGTGCTAACCGGAGTTCCATCGTCCTGATTCCCGTCTGGTTCGGTTTTCCTGTTAAGCGACATCCGGCATGCCCAGTCTGATCCGCTTCCTGTTCATCGTCGGCGTCATCGCCGGCATCGGCTACGGGGCCGTGTTCGCGCTCGCCAATTTCGTCCCGCTCAAGCAGCGCGAGATCACCGTCACTGTGCCGCCGCAGACCTTCCTGAAGCGCTGAGATGAGCGCCGCCGCCCCGGCGAACGACACCCTGACGCGGCTGTTCCTCGACATGCTCGCCGCCGAGCGCGGCGCCGGCGCCAACACGCTCGATGCCTATCGCCGCGATCTTGCCGATCTCGCCGCGTTCCTCAGCACGCAGGGGCATGGTTTCGCCGACGCGCCGACGCAGGTGCTGCGCGACTATCTCGCCGACCTCGCCGACCGTGGCTTCAAGAGCACCAGCGTCGCCCGCAAGCTGTCGGCGACACGGCAACTGTTTCGCTTCCTGTATGCCGAGGGCCATCGCGGCGACGATCCGGCCGCCGTGCTCGCCGGTCCGCGCCGCGGCCTGACGATTCCGAAAGTCCTCACCGTCGCCGAGGTCGATCATCTGCTCGCCACCGCGCGTGCGGCCGTCGACGAGGCGGAGCAGCCCGGCGCGAAACTGCGGGCGATGCGGCTGATGTGTCTGCTCGAAGTCGTCTACGCCACCGGGCTGCGCGTGTCCGAGCTGGTGGCACTGCCGGCGGCCGCCGCGCGCAAGGACCAGCGCATGCTGGTGATCCGCGGCAAGGGCGGTCGCGAGCGGCTGGTGCCACTCAATGACGCGGCGCGCCAAAGCATGGCCGCCTATCTGGCGATGTTGCCGGAAGAATCCGCACAATCGAAATGGCTGTTTCCGTCATTCGGCGACAGCGGGCACCTGACACGGCAACATTTCGCGCGCGACCTGAAGGCGCTCGCCGCCCGCGCCGGCATCGCCGCCGCGCGCATCAGCCCGCATGTGTTGCGCCATGCGTTCGCCAGCCATCTCCTGCACAACGGCGCCGATCTGCGGATCGTGCAGACACTGCTCGGCCATGCCGACATCTCGACCACGCAGATTTACACCCACGTGCTCGAGGACCGGCTGAAGAGCCTAGTGCGCGACCTGCACCCGCTGTCGGAAAAATGATTATCCCGCCGTTTTCGCGCCGGCGCGGATGAAGTAGTTGGCGTTGCGACCGAGCACCAGCTTGCGCAGCATCGCGCGCATCGACGCACTGCGGCGCAGCGGATCGAGCACCGCCTTGACCACGCGGAACAGCGCGAGCTTCACGGCATCGGCTGCCGGATTGCGGCCCGGCGCGGCCTGCGGCAGACCCATGCGGCGCAGCAGGCCGTTGACGACGAAGATATCGTTCTTGCGCATCACCGCCTTGGTCTTCCAAGTGATCGCCATCGAGATCGAATACTGCGAACCGGTGCGCACCCAGTGCGGCCACAGATACGGCACGAACAACCCCTCGCCCGGCTGCAGCGAATAGCACTTGGAACGCGCTTCGAATTCCGGCGTGTAAGTCACGTTGCGGTGCTTGGAGATCGCCTGTTCGATCGCATCGTCGGCCACCACCGCGCCGTCGCGGTTATCGCAGACGGTGAAGTATTTCTCGCCGTGCATGTGCACGAAGAAATTGTCCTCGCCGTCCACATGGAATGGCGTCGTCGAATTCGGCGACGACACGAACAGGAAGCCGCGGATATCTTCGAAACCGGCCTCTTCCAGGCTCGCATGGCCGTTGGCTCGCGCCACCGACAGCAGCGTCTCCTCGAGGACGGCACGGTAGGCCGGCAGCACCTCGATGCGCTTGCATACCATCCAGGCACCGGCGGTTTCGATCCGCCGCACCACCTCATCCGGTTCGAGATCGACCACCGGCGTCGAGTCCGGATCCTGGCCGATCGCCACCTTGCCGGAATTGTACTCGATCTGGTCGCGCGGCAACTGCCGCACGAGATCGACGACATGCGACAGCGAGAACAACGGGTCGCCGGCAAGACGATGGCGGATCGCGAACGGCTGCAGCGGGAACGACGCGGTGAAAGCCTGGCGATCGGTCGGCTCGATCATCGCGTCGGTTGCGGTCACGGTTGCCGCATTCATTGTTGCACTCATTGCGCCAGTCATGGACGGACTCCTCTCACGGAACGGACAAAATGGACAAAACGGCGGGCCTGCTCGCGCGCGCCATCGCGCGCCGCGATCACGGCGGCAAGCGGCCGCAAGGTCGCGGCGCCGCCGCGCGCCGGCAGCAGCAGATCGCCGATCGCGAGGCGGTCGCGCCAGATGTGATCAATCATCGGATGGTTCGACACGGCGATGGAATCGATGCTGCCGACCGCCGGGTCAGCACACAGCGCGCGCGTCAGGTCGAGTGTGAGCTGCACACCGGGCGAGGTCTTCGCCAGATTTTCGTCATAGGCGATCTTGAAGAAGTAGGCGCGATCGAGATGCCGCAGCACGACGCCGGCGGCGACGATCCGCGCGCCGGTGGACAGCGTCATCATCTGCGCCTGCCCGTCGCGCACCAGCGCCGGCACCGCTTCGCGCACGAACGCCGCGTCACCCGGCTTGCGGCCGAGGGCCGTGCCGCGCGCGCCCTTCCAGCCGGCGGCTTCCAGTGTCAGAAACGCTTCGAGTGCGGACTGCACGTCATCGGCCCCGGTGACGACGCGGAAATTGACCTCGCCATTGTCCGCGAGCCGGTTGCGCTGGCGCCGCAATTCCTTGAGCTTCTTGGCGCCGAGCGCATCCACAGCTGCGTCGCCATCCTGCCGCGCGTCGAGCATGGCGCGCTCATGCTGATGCGACAGCATCCCCGCACCGCGTGCTGCGCGCTGCAACGCGTGCGCCGCGGCGCCTCCGGTGGTGATCGACGGCAGCAGCACGCCGCAAGCGCCGGCCGCCGATGCCGCATCGAGAAGAGCACTGGCCGCCTGATCCACCGCATCGCGATCGAGCAGCGGCACCGTCAGCGGCGCATAAGCTTGCCAGGCGACGAGCGCCGGGACCGGCAGCGTGAGCGCGCGAAACGCGGACACGACCGGCAGCAAGCCGATCAGCCGCGCGCGCGCCGGACTGTCCCATGCCAGCAGCGCCTGCGCGCCGCTTTTGCCTTCGGCATGACGCGTCACCGCCCGCGCCCACGCCGGATGATAAAAGCCATTGGATTCGACGGCGCGCGCCGCGAGGGAGGCCCATGCCGCTTCCGGCACGTCGAGCAGGTCGACGAGTTCGGCGGCGGCGCGATGCGCGTTCACACGCCCATCGACCTGTCCGCCGGCGCTCGATCCGCGCCATCGCAGGCCGTCTGCACTCTCCGTCACCGCCATCGGCGCCACCGTCCCGTTCTTCACACCCGCGAGGACGATGGGCGCGAGGACGTTAAGAGGGGGCAAAAACGATCGCAGACTCACATGGTCTGCCGAGGAAGGCGCGATTTGGGGTTAAGGCCGCCCTAGCGGGGTTTCGTGACATCACAAGGACTTGTTAAGCCCTCGCTCACCATAACGGTCCGGATCATCCGGCCCGGAGACCTGGCACGGAGACTGGCACTGAGACTGGCACGGCAGCTTGACTTGCGGCCCATCCGCGGGCCAGTTGCGCGCTGCAGCACCCCTTTTGGCTCGATTTCACGACCCCATATCCGGTTCCATGCGCAGCTATCTCGATTTTGAAAAACCCGTCGCCGAACTTGAGGCGAAGGTGGAGGAATTGCGCGCCATGCAGGCCGGCGGCAACGCCGTGGCCGTGGATGAGGAGATCGGGCGGCTCGAGGCCAAGGCGTCCTCAGCCCTGCAGCAGCTCTATACCGAGTTGTCGCCGTGGCAGAAGACCCAGGTCGCGCGCCATCCGCAGCGGCCGCACTGCATCGATTATGTGAACGGGCTGATCACCGATTTCGTCCCGCTCGCCGGCGACCGCAAATTCGCCGACGATGCCGCCATTGTCGGCGGCTTCGGCCGTTTCCGCGGCGAGAGCGTCTGCCTGATCGGCCACGAGAAGGGCTCGAACACCGACAGCCGCCTCAAGCACAATTTCGGCATGGCGCGGCCCGAGGGCTATCGCAAAGCCGTGCGGCTGATGGAAATGGCCGATCATTTCGGCATTCCCGTCATTTGCCTGGTCGACACCGCCGGCGCCTATCCGGGCATCGGCGCGGAGGAACGCGGCCAGGCGGAAGCGATTGCACGCTCAACGGAAGCCTGCCTCAATCTCGGCGTCGCCAATGTCGCCGTCGTGCTGGGCGAAGGCGGATCCGGCGGCGCGATCGCGATTGCCACCGCCAACAAGGTGATGATGCTGGAGCACGCGATCTACAGCGTCATCTCGCCAGAAGGCGCGGCCTCGATCCTGTGGCGCGACACCACCAAGGCGCAGGACGCCGCCACCAATATGAAGATCACCGCGCAGGACATGGTGCGCTTCGGCGTGATCGATACGATTATTTCCGAGCCGGTCGGCGGCGCGCATCGCGATCCCGCCGCCGCCATCGCCGCCGCCGGCAATGCCATCGCGCAGGCGTTCGGCGACCTCAAGGGCCTCGACGCCAAGGCACTGCGCCAGCAGCGGCGCGAGAAATTCCTGGCGATGGGCCGTCTTGGCGGTTAACAGCCCCCGCCGGTCGGATTCTGTCTGATTTTCCAGATATTTATCTGGGCCCTTGCCGGTCCATGAACCGGCGATTTACCATTCCTTGCCCATAGTCATCCGACCGACCGGCGGCCTTGCCTTGCGGCTGCCACATCTTCGGGATAACGGTTCGCGTGGAAGGGCTTAAGATGGCCGCTGGGGAGTTTTTGCGTTTGTATCGCCGCCCGCTGATCCGGACCGTCCTGGCTACCGCCGCGCTCGCCGCCACCCTTGGCCTCGCCGGCTGCAACACCGACGGCACGCAGATGATGCCCGGCCGCGCCATGGCGCCGCTGTCGGACAAGATGGTGGCCGAGCTCGATTCCAAGAACATGGACAAGGGATCGCCGATCCTCGTCCGCCTGTTCAAATCCGAAGCCGAACTCGAAGTCTGGAAGCAGGATCGCTCCGGCCAATTCGCGCTGCTGAAGACCTATCCGATCTGCCGCTGGTCCGGTGATCTCGGCCCGAAGGTGAAGGAAGGCGACCGGCAGGCGCCGGAAGGCTTCTACACGATCACGCCGGCGCAGATGAATCCGAACTCAAGCTACTATCTGGCGTTCAACATGGGCTTTCCCAACGCCTATGACAAAGCCAACGGCCGCACCGGCAGCAACCTGATGATCCACGGCGACTGCTCGTCGCGCGGCTGCTACGCGATGACTGACGAGCAGATTTCCGAAATCTATTCGCTCGGCCGCGAATCCTTCTTCGGCGGTCAGAAAGCGTTCCAGGTGCAAGCCTATCCGTTCCGGATGACGCCCGAGAACATGGCCAAGCATCGCAACAGCAAGCACATGGCCTTCTGGAAGATGATCAAGGAAGGCTACGATCACTTTGAGGTCACGCGCCAGCAGCCGCAAGTGTCGGTGTGCGAGCGTCGTTATGTGTTCGACGCCACCGCGACCAATGGCACGTTCAGTCCGGCCGCCAAGTGCCCGACCTACGAAATCCCCGCAGCGATCGCGCAGGCGGTGCAGGAGAAGCAGCGCCAGGACAACTATCAGACCGCGCAACTCATCTCCCATGGCGCGCCGCTGGCGCCGAATCGCGCCGGCATCGATGGCGGCATGAACACCGTGTTCGCCGAGAAGCTCGGCCTCGGCAACAGCGACACGGTGCAGGATCAGAGCGGCCGTTCGATCATGCTGTCGTCTGCCTCGAACGATAGCGGCATCTTCTCGCGTGTCGGCGTCGTGCCGCCAGCACCGCTGCCGCCGGAGACACCGGCTCCTGCCGCAGCGCCCGCGAAGAAGCCCGCCGTGGCGGTTGCCGCCGCGCATCCGGCGCCCGCGAAGAAGGCCGAGCATCCGACCCGCTTCGCCACCACACTGAACAAGATGTATCGCACCGCCTCGGCGGATCCGAAGGACGCGCCAATGCTGCGCGGCTCCAGCGCCGACGAGAACAAGCACGCCGAGATCAAGAGCGCGAAGACCGCGCCGCGCGACGACATCGCCGCCAAGCTCGCGGAAAAGCCGGTATCGACACCCGCGCAGACCGCGCAAGCCAACAAGCCGCGCGTGCTCGACGAAGCCCCGTCCACACGCAGCGCCTTCGCCGCGCCGCCACCGCCGTCCTCGACCATGTCCGGCGCGCAGGCCGTGCTGCCCGCGACCTCGTTCAACAGCCGGTGGTCGGCGTTCCGCTAACGCCACCGGCGTCCGCCTGACGCCGGGATTCCTTTCCCCATGGATTGCTTCGTCTATGTGCTCGGCACCGCCGCCGGCCGGCGACCGATGACCTATGTCGGCTGGACCACCGACGTCGCCCGCCGCCTCGCCCGCCACAATGCCGGGGCCGGCGCCCGCAGCACCCGCGGCCGACAATGGGTGCTGCTGCATGTGGAGCAATTCGCCAGCAAACCCGAAGCGATGAGCCGCGAATGGCACCTCAAGCGCGACCGGACCTTCCGCAAGCGGCTATGCGAAAGCTTGGTCACCGAGAACCAGCGTTGACCCCACGACGCTTTTGTCGCGCCCCGGCAACGGCTATGACTTGGCTCGCGATTCGCCACCAACACGCGGGAGTCCGATGATCCGGCTGGTCCTGACACTGTCCACCATGTTGATGACGCCGGTTTCCGCGGCCAACGACGCCCGCTTCGAGGCCATCCTCAAGCGGCTCGACCCATCAGAACGGTTGGAGCAGGTCTGCGACTACGCGGCGGTGAAATACATCAACCGCGACAAGAATCCCTATCGCCCCGACCGCGCGGTGATCGAATCAATCGCGCCGGCGCATGTGCGCGGCGACACGGTGCGCGGCGAAGGCGGAGCGTTTCGCAGCAAGGGCGAGTGGTATCAGTTCTCGTTCACCTGCCAGACGTCGCCCGACCGGCTGAAGGTACTCTCGTTCGATTACAAGATCGGCGAGAAAATCCCCGAGAGCAAATGGGACACCTACGGCCTGTGGCGCTGATCGTCGCGATCACAGCTAGGTTTTAATTTTTCGCGTTTTCTTGCGCCAAGCCATATCCGCTTCGCTCGCAAACGCCTATCGCCGCATATATTGGAATAGCGCCGCGAGGACGATCACCGCGAGGCCGGCGGCCAGCGCCAGCGAGACATGAATGCCGGTGATCGCGCCGACAAGGCCGACGGTGATACCACTGAACGCGCGCATGCCGAGGCTCGCCATATTGAACAGGCCGATGACGCGGCCGCGAATGTCTGTCGGCGCATTGAGCTGCACCAGCGTCTGCGCCATGGCGTTATAGGACAGCTCGAAGAAACCGGCGACGAACAGCATCGCCAGCGCGAACGGATAGGAGCCGGTCAGCGCGAAGCCGAACAGGGCGAGCGCCCAGGCCACTGCGAGGATAATCGCCGTGCGCGGCTTGGCATCCAGCACCCGCCAATATTCCAGCGCGAAGCCGGCGAGGATCGCGCCGAACGCGTCGGCAGCAAGCAGCGCGCTATAGGACACGCCGGGATCGCCGTGGCCGAGATCGATGGCGAAGCTCGGCATCTGCGGATGATAGGCATTGCCCACAAGAAACGACATGCCTCCCGCAAGCAGGATCATCGACATCAACACGCGGTCGCCGGCGATGTCGCGGAAGGTCCGGATGAAATCAGCAAAGCCGCGCACCGCACGTTGCGGTGCCTGTGCGATGGTGCGGAATTTCGGTCCGTAAGGCGCCCCGATCAGCCACAGCAGCATCGGCAGATAGAACAGCGTGTTGACAACGATGCCGACCGAGGTACCGAGCGTCAGCATGATCAACCCGCCCATCGCCGGGCCGACCAGCACGCCGAGGTAACGCGCGGTCGCGTTCAGCCGCACCGCGCTCGGCAAATCTTCCGGACCGACGATGTCGTAGAGCAGCAACTGGTTCGGCGTCTGCCACAGCACGCCGGCGCAACCGTGGATCACCAGCAACACCATGGCGGCCTCCACCGTCAGCGTATCGGTGATGAAGAAATAGCCCCATCCCGACGACGCGATGATGAACAGGCCCATGCCGCACTGGATGATCCGGCGCGGATCGAATTTGTCGGCAAGCGCGCCGACAGCGACCGACAACAACAGGAACGGCAGCCAGTGTGACAGCACCGCGAAGCCGCCCAGCACCGGCGACTGGAATTTCTGGAACATCACCCAGTAGCTGATCACATGCTCGACATTGTCGGCCATCATCACCAGCACGTAGGAGACGAACTGGATCCGGTAACCGGGATGGCGGAAGGCCGAAAAGGACTGTCGGGCGGCAGGCGCCTGCGTCGTCACGGAAACCTCGAATGATTCAAAGGAGGCGGCTCAAGCCGGCTCTGGAGCGACATCACGCCGATAGAAAGAGGCGGCGAATAAACGCCGGCCCGCACCGGCGTTTCAAGGTCGCGCCGCGCGATGGCCTCATGCAGATTTGCCGTGGCAACAACTCAGCGCGGCTGCCGAATGCGCGACAAACCCTTGATCGCCTGCAACGTCACCGCCGCGACGCCGAGTGCGATCCCGATGCCGGCAACCGCCGGCCAGCCGCCGAGCCGCCATCCTTCACTGGCCATTGCCGCGCCGATAGCGCCGCCGGCAAACATTGAGCCCATGAACAACGTGTTGATGCGCGACTGCGCTTCCGGCCGCAGCGCGAAGATGACGTACTGGTTGGCGACAATCGCACCCTGCAAACCGATATCGAGCAAAGCAACGGCGATGGCAAATCCGACCAGACTTTCCCAGGTTCCAAGGATCACCCACGACAGCAGCGTCACCACCGTGCCCAGCAGGATCGCGCTATAGGGACCGCGCCGATCCGAGAGAAAGCCGGACGCCGGCGTCGCCAGCACCCCGACCAGACCGAGGATGCCGAACAGTCCGACGACATCCGCGCCATAGCCGAATGGTGGCGCCTCAAGCCGGAACGCAATCACGGTCCAGAACATCGTGAACGCACCGAAGATCAACGCCTGCGTCATGGCGGCAAGCCGCAAATCCGGCAGTTCGCGCCATAGCGTCGCCAGTGAGGCGAGCAACTGCCCATAACTTTGACGGTTCTCGGAGCGGCTGTGCGGCAGACGCAACGCCAGCAGCGCTGCGGTCGCCAGCGCCAGCGGCGCGCCCAGCCAGAACATGGCGCGCCAGCCGGCATAAGCTGCGACATAGCCGGCAAGCGGCCGACTCAGGAAGATACCGGTCACCAGACCCGCCATCACGGTGCCGACCACAGCACCGCGTGATTGCGGCGCGGCGAGCGTCGCTGCAAATGGCACGATCTGCTGCGCGACCGTTGCCGCTGCGCCGACAAAAAAAGAGGCGAGCACAAGCGTTATCGCGCTGGGCGCGAGTGCCGCAAGCGCCAGCACCGCCCCGAGCGCAATGAACTGGCCGACAATCAGCCGGCGACGCTCGACGAGATCACCGAGCGGCACCAGCAGCAGGAGGCCAAGCGCATAACCAAGTTGGGTCGCCATCGGAATGAGACCGATCAACGACCCCGGCAGATCGCGTTCGATCAGACCGAGCATCGGCTGGTTGTAATAGATGTTCGCGACCGCAACACCGGCGGCGACCGCCATGACGAAAACGGGCGGCGCACTGATACTCGGCGATGTCGGAGAGCTGTCAGTCGTTTTCATGGGAGAAATACGATCGGATGACGCTGGCGATCAGCAGCGCATGCAGCCAGGCAAGAGGTTGAAATGAAAAGATATCAGGGCGCGTCGGGATCGACACTATCCAGGAATGTTGCCGTCGGCACAAAGAATAGCCCGCCCGTCACCGCACGGCTGAAATCCAGAAGACGGTCATAGGTTCCCGGCGGATTGCCGATGAACATGTTTTTCAGCATCATCTCGATCCGGGCCGGCGACCGCGCATAGCCAATAAAATAGGTGCCGAACTCACCTTTACCCACTTCGCCGAACGGCATGTTGTCACGCACGATCTGAAGTTGCTCGCCATTCTCTTCGATCGACGTCAGAACGTTGTGCGCGTACGGCTTCTTCACGGAATCGGGCTGCTCGATATCGGACAGCTTGTGCCGGCCGACAATGTTTTCCTGCTCCTCGATCGGCACTTTGTTCCATCGCGCCAGATCGTGCAGATACTTCTGCACGATCACATAGCTGCCGCCGGCAAAAGCCGCATCCTCGTCACCGACAAGCGTGGCTGCTTCCGCGGCCTGGCCGACGGGATTTTCCGTCCCGTCAACAAAGCCGATCAGATCGCGATCATCGAAAAACTTGAAGCCGTGCACTTCATCCACGGTCGCAACCGCACCGGCCAGCCGCGACATGATGTGCGTCGCCAGCTCGAAGCACAAATCCATGCTGGCCGCACGGATGTGGAGAAGAATGTCGCCGGGCGTGGAGACCGCCGTGTACACGCCGCGAATTTCCTGGAACGGATGAAGATCCCTGGGTCGCGGCGAGCCGAACAACCTGTCCCAGATATCGGACCCAAACCCCATGACGCACGACAGTTGCCCGTTAAGATTCCGGAATCCGACGCCGCGTAACAGGCTGGAGAGATCGGCACACACGCCACGCACCGTCTGCAGGGCCTCCGGCTTCGCGTTGACGGTCAGCACCATGAAGATGGCGGCCCGCGTCAGCCGGCTCGCGACGGACTGGGACACAGGCGGCGGCAGACTTGAAACCATGGCTGATCAATCTCCTCGCGACGCCGGCGCCGCGCTCGACGATATGTCGATACCGCCGGCTTTCATATCATCGCACGGGATGCAGTTTTCCGAAGCCGGCGAACCGTGTCAATTCATGAGCCCGTACGCGACGTATCGCGTAAAAACGCCGGCCCAAGGCCGGCGTTTCACTCGTTCGATCGCCGATGACTTTCGCGTCAAGGCTTACGCGTAGCGTCCATGGCAATGCTTGTACTTCTTGCCGGAGCCGCACGGGCAGGATTCATTGCGGCCGACCTTGCCCCAGGTCGAGGGATCCTTGGGATTGCGCGCGGCCGGATCGACTGCCTCATCGGACGCGCCGAGGCTGACGCGGGCGATCGCCATCTCGTCCTCGCCCGTGGTCGGGTCGATCTTGTGCGCTTCCATGTAGGGAAGCTCCTGCACCTCATCCTCGGGCGGACGCTGCACCACCTCGACGCGCATCAGTTGCGCCGTCACCGCCTCGCGCATGCGCAGCACGAGATTCTCGAACAACGCGAAGGCTTCCGCCTTGTATTCGTTGAGCGGATCACGCTGGCCGTAGCCGCGCAGGCCGATCACCTGACGCAGATGTTCGAGCATGATGATGTGCTCGCGCCAGAGATGATCGAGCGTCTGCAGCAGGATCGACTTCTCGACGTAGCGCATCACGTCGGGACCATATTGCGCCGCCTTGCGCGCCATCCATTCGTCCGCCTGCTTGGTGATGCGCTCGCGCACCTCCTCGTCCGCGATCCCCTCTTCCTTGGCCCAGTCGTAGACCGGCGGATCGATGGTGAGAATTTCGCGCACCGCCTTGTCGAGGCCGGCGACATCCCACTGTTCCGGATAGGCATTCTCCGGAATGTGTTTTGAGACGAGTTGATCGATCACCTCATGACGCATGTCGGTGACGGTCTGCTCGGCATTGTCGTCGCGCATCAGTTCGAGACGCTGCTCGAAGATCACCTTGCGCTGGTCGTTCGAGACGTCGTCGAACTTGAGCACGTTCTTGCGCGCGTCGAAGTTGCGCGCTTCCACCTTCTGCTGCGCCTTCTCCAGCGCCTTGTTGATCCAGGGATGGATGATTGCCTCGCCTTCCTTCAGGCCGAGTTTCTGCAGCATGCCGTCGAGCTTGCCGGAGCCGAAGATGCGCATCAGGTCGTCTTCGAGCGACAGGAAGAACTTGGAATGACCCGGATCGCCCTGACGGCCGGAGCGGCCGCGCAACTGGTTGTCGATGCGGCGGCTTTCGTGGCGCTCGGTGCCGAGCACGAAAAGCCCGCCGGCCGCCAGCGCCTTTTCCTTCAGTCGTGCCACCTGCTCGCGGATCGCGGCGGCGCGCGGATCGCGGTCGCGCTCGCCCCAGTCGGCGATATCGGCGATCTCCTGGCGGATGCGCATGTCGGCGCTGCCGCCAAGCTGAATGTCGGTGCCGCGGCCCGCCATGTTGGTAGCGATGGTCACCGCGCCCGGCACGCCGGCCTGCGAGACGATAAACGCTTCCTGCTCGTGATAGCGCGCGTTGAGGATCGCGAACACCTTGGTTCGGGTCGCGCCCTCGTCGCCGGAATAAAGTTTCGCGAACGCATTCGGATCGCTGAAATCGTGCTGCTCCCAGCCCTTGGCCTTCAAGGCTTCGGCGAGCTGTTCCGACTTCTCGATCGAAGTGGTGCCGACCAGCACCGGCTGGCCGCGCTTCTTGCAATCCTCGATCAGCTCGATCACCGCATGATGCTTTTCAGCGTTGGTGCGGTAGACCTCGTCATCGTCGTCAATGCGCGCGACCGGCAGATTGGTCGGGATCTCGAGCACTTCGAGCCCGTAGATATCCATGAACTCGTCCGCTTCGGTGAGCGCCGTACCGGTCATGCCGGCCAGCTTCTCGTACATGCGGAAATAGTTCTGGAAGGTGATGCTGGCGAGCGTCTGGTTTTCCGGTTGGATCGGCTGGCGCTCTTTCGCTTCCAGCGCCTGGTGCAGACCTTCGGAATAGCGGCGGCCCGGCATCATGCGGCCGGTGAACTCGTCGATGATGACGACTTCGCCGTTGCGCACAATGTAATCCTTGTCGCGCTGGAACAGCTTGTGCGCACGCAGCGCCTGATTGACGTGGTGCACGACCGAGACGTTCTCGACGTCGTAGAGCGAGCCGCTGCCCTTGAGCTGGCCCGCATCGCGCAGCATCGTCTCCATCTTCTCCATGCCGGCTTCGGTCATGGTGACGGCACGCTGCTTCTCGTCGACCTCGAAGTCGCTGGCGTCGAGCTTCGGGATGAAAGCGTCGATGGTGTTGTAGAATTCCGAACGGTCGTCGAGCGGGCCGGAGATGATCAGCGGCGTGCGCGCCTCGTCGATCAGGATCGAG
>MKWA01000021.1:11100-46306 GCA_001899285.1 Rhizobiales bacterium 64-17 | reverse complement strand
TTTGCTTATGTGCACATCGGCAAATCCGATCCTCGGATTCCCTGCATTGTGCGATGCGAAAACAAGGGCGCCGCGTCAGGTCACGCTCCCGCCAAGAGCAGCACATGTCCCGGCATGATTGCAATCAATAGCGAGCCGCGCGATGAAGCACCTGCGATCCTCGCGATGGCCGGATACATGCAACAGAACAGCGAACGCGAGCAAACGGAACCGATGTCGGTGGTCATCGGCCTGACGGCCGCGCCCCGTTCTCGCGACGATATCGCCGGCCCGACGGTGCGGATTGAACCATCCTCGCGCAAGCCGCTGCGGCTCAACAATGCCGGCCTCAACCTGCACGGCAAGACGGACGCGACCGACGCGTCCGCACGGATCAGAGAGTATCTTCTGGCGCTATGCGGACCGTGGTCGCGGCAGCACCATGCGTTTCTCGACGCCTATTTCACGTTCATCGACGCACAATGCGAACGGCATCGTGCGGAGCTGGATGACACGCTCGCCGCGTTCGGATCGGTCTACCACTACCGCGATTTCCGGTTCTCCGCGTGGGTTCCGCTGCCGCTGGCCGTGGCGAACACATCCGGAGAGCAAACCCTGCCGCGATCCGATTTTCTGTTCTGGTCCGGCATGGAATTCATCGCCGTCGAACTGTGCGGCCACACCTCTCGCTCAAACACCCGCGCTCGCGATCTCGCGCGGCTGCAACAGGCGGGCATCAGGATTGTCGACATTCATCTCGGTGCGTTGCGTGCCGACCCCGACGCGCTATTCACCTCGGTATTTCCGGCAGGGTTCTCCCGTTTTTGGGTTGGCGAGCGCTTCCCGAGCGGCCCGGTGAAACCGGGCAACGCGCGCTTCGTCCTCACCCCGCAGCCTTAGATATCGGCCTCCAGGATATAAAGGCCACCGGTGAACCGGTCGGCCGCATAGACGATCTGTTGCTCGTCAACGTAGACGTCATTGATCTGCGCCGCGCCGGCGGGCGAGCCCTTCGGCGCTTCCGGCACGAAGTGAGCGATTTCCGTCGGCTGAAGCGGATCCTCAATGTTGTAGACACGCACGCCACCATTGAAGATCGCCGAGAAGATAATCGTTTCGGAGCGGAACGACGGACCCGGCCGGTTCTCGTGCAGATTGTGCGAGCCGAACCGGCCGCCGCGCTGGGCAAACTCTGCCACCGGCGGCATCGGCAAGGTGCCGATCGGCACCGGGTTATCTTCCTTGCGGAGATCAACAAGCCAGGTGAGCTTCGGCCAGTCCTCGCCACCGTCACGCACGCATTCGTCGGAGATCACCAGCAGGTCGCGCTCGATCAGCGGCAACACCGTGTGCATGAAGCCGTTGAACGGCGGCGACGGATTCCACTGCGAGACCGGCTTCGGCCGGCTCATGTCGGAGATGTCGAGAATGACCATGCCGCCGTCGAGATAAGCCACATAGGCGCGATCCGGCCGCTCCGGATAGACGTTCGTGTTATGCGCGCGAAACCCACTGTCGAATTTCGGATGCCGTGGCAGCGGCGGCGCATCGTCACCCTCGCGCGTGCCGGGCAACCACCATCGGCCGACCTCAAACGGCTTGGTGGGGTTGGCAACATCGATGCAGCGATAGAACTGACAATCGAGCCGGTTGCGCGGGACGAAATCCGGCGCGCCACCGGCGAAGTGGATATAGCGTCCGTCCACAAACCAGAGTTGGTGTACCCCCATCGAATGCGGCCCCGAACAATCGAAGAACGCGATGGAACGCGGATTCTCCGGCACGCTGACATCGAACAATTCGATCCCTGCCGGCTTAATGCCGTGGCCGGGATCACCGAGCCCTTTAGGTCCCAGGGTCTGATAGGCGACCGCAAGGATATCGCCGACGAGGTCGAGCGAATTGGAGCGGACCTTGTTGTGCGGCAGATCGGTCTGCACGATGACGCGCGGATTCTTGAGATCCGTCACATCGACGCCGGTGAAATTCTTCGGCGGCCCCTCATGTGCCAGCCACATGATGCGCCGGCCGTTTGGCGCCGTCTGGATGATCATGCCCTCGCCGATGCCGCCGAACCCGCGCAGCGGGTCCTGGCTGATCAGGCGCATGTTCTTGATCGACGAAGTCATCATCTTTCCCTTATTTTCAGGTGCCGAGAGCGGCATCCATGGCTTTCTGCAGATCCGGCAGGCACGGATCGTTACCGATGAACACCAGTCGGGTCTCCCGCGTATCTTCCGGCCAATGATCCAGCACGGCCGGCGGATAAAGCGTCTTGCCGACACAATGCAGGACCACGGGACCGTCGGCGCCCTCGATCCTCACGAGCCCTTTTACGCGCAGGATGCCGTCTCGAAGCGAGAGCAGTGATTGCAGCCACGCCGCCAGATCGCCCCACTCCACCGGATCGGTTCGCCGCACGGCGCTCGACGTAAAATGACTTTGGCGATGCGCATGATGATGCGCCGCAATCGGAACAGCGGCATTCGTCCGCGCATGGGCGGCTCGCAGCAGTGTATCCGGGTCGAGCCGGTCGCGCCGCACATCGTGGATCGCGGCGACCGGGTTGATGCCAGATACCAGAGCGCGCACCGCGTCGATCTGCTCGTCCGCAACAAGATCTGTCTTTGTAATCAGCAGACAGTCCGCAAGCGCAATCTGCCGCTGAACCTCCTCGAACCGGGACAGGTTCTCCGCCACATTCACGGCATCGACCGTCACCAGCAGGCCCGCCAGCGTGAACGTGCGCAGCAGTTCCCGGTCATCCAGCAGCGTGGACAGGATCGGACCCGGATCGGAAACGCCACTGGTTTCGACAATCACGCGGGAAAAATGAGGAATTTCATTCAGATCCCGGCGCGAACGCAACAGCAACAGCGTGTCGCGCAGATCACCCCGGATCGAACAGCAGATACAGCCGCTGCTCAGCAGGATCGGGTCGTCGATCGCGGTCTCGATCAACGCATGATCAATCGCGACATCGCCGAACTCGTTGACGATCACCACGGCGTCCTTGAAACGCTCGTCAACAAGAATCGCGTTCAGAAGCGTGGTCTTGCCGCTTCCGAGAAATCCGGACAGCACCGTGACCGGAACAGGCCCTGCTTCAACCACTCTCTCGTCCGCTATCCGTTCCGAAAGCGACCGGGCATGCCCGGTCGCTTTCTTGTTCGCAATCAGCTTTCACGCCACAGGCTCAGAACCACTTCTTGTCGAGCTTGTCCAGAAAGCCTTCCTTCTTCAGATCGGCGAGGTGCTTGTTGATCTCGACCCGGAGATCGTCGTCTTCCTTTCGGATACCCACGGCAATAACCGCGGTGCGCCAGACCTTCGTCAGCTCCAGGCCGTCCGACAATCCCTTCATGTTGTAGCGGATCGACGGCAGCGGATTGACCACCGCATCGACGCGCTTGTTCTCGAGATCCTTCAAAGCAAGCAGGATCGTGTCGTAAGTCTTCACTTCTTTCACGCCGGGGATGTTCTCGCGCACGAACACCTGACCCGAGGTGCCGATCTGCACACCGACGACCTTGCCGTTCAAGTCCTGCGGCTCGGCGATTGCGACGCCCTTCGGCTTCGCCGCGCCGATACCAGCGTCATAATAACTATCGCTGAAGCCGATCTGTTCCTCGCGCTGCTTGGTCCGGGTCAAGCCCGTGAACAGCGCATCGACACGGCCGGATTTGAGCGCGGCGACGATGCCCTTGAAGTCGATTTCCTGCCACTGGATTTTCACTTTCATCCGTTTGGCGATCTCGTCGGCAAGATCGATGTCATAACCGACGGTCTTGCCGTTCACGACATACTCGAACGGCGCATAGGCCGCCGAAGTCCCGAGGGTGATGGTGCCCGTCCGCTTGATCTTCTGCAGGGTCGTCTCCGCGGACGCGGGGCCTCCCCATGACAGCGCCGCCGCCGTGATCAAGAGCCCGGCAGTCGTCAGAAAAACCCGTCGCATCGTACCTGAACGCATGTTGTTGTCCTTTTGCATTGTTCCTCCTCCTGTTGTCAGTTTCCTTGGCTTCCGGAAGTCGCAGTCGTCGTCATACTCTCTTGCGCGGCGCGCCAAATCCGCACCGGCGTGATCGGCAGCGTGTTGATCCCGACTCCGAGCGGCGCGAGCGCGGCGGAGACGGCATTGGCGACCGTTGCCGCCACGGCGACGATACCCCCCTCGCCGGCGGCCTTGACGCCGAGCGGATTGGTGGTCGAGCGCGCATGTTCGAGCGAGATGCAGTTGATGCTAGGAAAATCGCTGGCCGTGGGCAGCAGATAGTCGGCGAGCGACGCGTTAAGAAGCTGACCGTCTTCGTCATAAATGAATTCATCGAAGAAGGTGCCGCCGAGGCCCTGCACGATACCACCGATCATCTGTCCGTGGACAATGAGCGGGTTGATCATACGCCCGACATCCTCCACAGCCCAGTAGCCGAGAACCTTCACGCGTCCGGTTTTGATGTCCACCGCGACATGCGCGACATTAGCGCCATAGCTGTAGGTCAGTTTGGTGTTGTTGAAGGCGCCTTCCACATCGAGCACGCGCCCATTCATCCTCGCTGCGCCCGCAAGCTCTGCAAGGTTCGTCTGCCGCATTCCATCGGCTGAAAAGAACGCACCGTCTCGCCACACGAGTTCTTCGTTCGGGCTTCCGAACAGGCCGACAGCCAGCGGGCGGGCCTGTTCGATGAAAGCGCGCGCCGCATCGAGGATGGCACTGCCGCCCATCACCGCCGCGCGGCCGCCATAGGTGCCGAACCCTTCGGCAAGATCGGTGGTCGAGCCGTGAAATACCCGGACCGCTTCGGGAGCGATGCCGAGCGCATCGGCGCAGATTTGCGCAAAGGATGTTTCGTGACCCTGACCGAGCGTCGAGCAACCCGTGTAGAGATCAATCGTCCCGTCGTCGGCGAGACGCAGCCTCGTGCATTCGCGCGGCCCCGCGCCCCCGCTCTCGACGAAGCACGCGACACCGACGCCATGATGCCACCCATCGACGATGCGACCGGACAGCGCGTGCAGCCGATCCCACTCACTCGCTGCGATCACACCACTCAAGGCCAGCGCATAGTCGCCGCTGTCGTAGGGCGATGTCGCACTGTTCGGGATCAGCGCGCCGGGATCGTAAGGCATCTCCTGCGCGGTCAGCAGATTGCGCCGGCGCATCTCGACCGGATCGATGCCGAGATCGCGCGCAGCGATGTCGATCATGCGCTCGCGAAAGAAATTGGCCTCGAAGCGTCCCGGCCCGCGAAAACTGCCGATCGGCGTTTTGTTGCTGGTGAAGACATTCACGTCGCAGGCAAAATGCGGAATCCGGTAAGGCCCCGGCAGAAATGCCGCGGTGTTCGACGGCGCCATGCTGCCGTTCGTGCGCACATAAGCCCCGAGATCGACAAAGATACTGCCGGATAGAGCAAGGATTGTGCCATCCGCGCGGCAAGCGATCTGCAGTTCGCAGTCCACCTCGCGCGCGTGATTGGTTGCCATCAGATGCTCGCGCCGATCCTCGATCCATTTCACCGGACGTTCGAGCGCGCGCGCGGCGAACGGGACGATGAAGTCTTCCGGATAAAACTCGCCGCGCACGCCGAAGCCACCGCCGATATCGACCTCGATGAGATCGATCGCCGTTTCGGGAAGACCGATCATTCCGGCGAGGATGCGGCGATTGGCGAATGCGACCTTCGCCGCACCCCAGACGCGCAGCCGCTGCTGCGCAGCATCCCATTGCGCGACGAGGCCGCGTGTTTCCAGCGGAACACCGCTGTGCCGATGGCAGCGCAACCGTTCCGACCGGACGTAATCCGCGCCCGCAACCACAGACGGATCGCCACGCGTCACCCGATAGGACGACGCGACATTGGTGCCGGCATGGTCATGCAGAACGCTGTCGCGGTTGGCAGATGCCCAATCGGTCACAGCCGGCAGCGGCTCGTAATCCACCTCGATCCGTTCGAGCGCATCCTCGGCCCGGTAAGGCGTATCCGCGACCACAAATGCAACCGGCTCGCCGACATAGCGCACTTTATCGACCGCAAACGGCGGCTGCAGGAACGACCGCTCATAACCCGGCAGCGACGCCGCGCGCAGCGGGATCAGTACCGTCTCGCCGAGATCGCGCGCCGTGAACACCGCTTTGACACCCGGCATCGCCAGCACGGCGGAGGTATCGATGCTCTTGATCCGCGCATGCGCCACGGGACTCCGCAGCACAACACCGTGCAGCATTCCGTCCAGGATTACATCGTCGATGTAATGGCCACGCCCCTTGAGAAAACGCAGATCTTCCACCCGCTCGCGGGCGAGGCCGATCGCAGCCGCACGGGTTTGAGCGGACAGCCTCATCGTTTGCGATCCCCGCTTGCGGCCGCATCGAGCACGGCCGCGACGATCGGCACATAGCCGGTGCAGCGGCAGATGTTGCCCGAGAGCACGTCGCGCACCCGCTCCTCGGTCAGATCGGGTTCACTGTCGATGAGCGCCTGCGCCGTGATCAGCATGCCCGGCGTACAGAACCCGCATTGCAGGGCATGGTGTCTGCGGAACGCCTGCTGCAGCGGCGACAACTCGCCATCCGGCGCAAGCCCTTCGACAGTGACGACCTCGCAGCCGTCCGCCTGCACCGCGAACATCAGGCAACTCCGCACTGCCTTGCCGTCGACCAGCACGGTGCACGCACCGCAGACGCCATGCTCGCACCCCACATGCGTGCCGGTGAGGCGTAACGTGTGCCGCAGAAAATCAGCGAATGTCAGCCGGGGCTCGACGTCGTGGCTCTCCGCGCGGCCGTTCACCTGTACGGTGATGCTCGTCATCAGGCTACCGTCCTGCGATCAGGTGCGGCAGCGGCGTTCAAGGCGCGCAGCATCAATGTTTCGAGCAAGGCGCTGCGGTATTCGGCCGGCGCGTGCATGTCCGACTTCGGCTCACAGTCCTCGGCCGCGATCCGCGCGGCCTCTGTCAGCGCGCCGACCGTGAGCCTGATGCCGCGCAGGCATTCCTCGGCTCGCGTCAGACGAAGCGCGCGATCGCCGGCACCGAACGACACCAGCGACGCATCCGCGCAGACGCCATCGGCATCGTAGTCGAGCAGGACAATCGCGCCCGCCAGCGCGAAGTCGCCGGCGCGGCGGGCAAACTCCTCGAAGCCCCAGCCACGCCGCACCGGCCAGGCCGGAAACTGGATGGCGACCAGCATTTCTCCCGGTTCGAGTGCCGTCTCCAGTGCACCGCGGAAAAAGTCCGCCGCCGTGACTGTTCGCGTGCCGCGCGCGCTGCGCAGCGAGAAGATCGCATCGCAGGCGAGCGCCACGGCGGGAAACTCCGCCGCCGGATCAGCATGCGCGCTGCTACCGCCGACGGTGCCGCGATTACGGATCTGATAGTGCGCGATATGGCGCACCGCATATTGTAGCAGCGGATTGTGGCGCGCTACGACCGTGCTGCTTTCCAACTCATGCCAGCGCACCAGAGCGCCGAGCGTCAGCCCATCCGGCGTCACGCCGATGCGCGCGAGGTCCGATATGCGGTTGATGTCGATCAGCAAACCGGGCGATGCCAGCCGGAAATTGAGCATCGGTACGAGACTTTGTCCGCCCGCCAAAATCACCGCATCGTCATGCTCAGCAAGCGCGGCAATCGCTTCATCGATCGAATGAACACGCAGATAGTCGAACGGCGCAGGCTTCATGCCCGATGCCCCACGCCGTCACCCCGGCGCGGGGAGCACGGAACGATGCTGCTGTAACCTACAGCGATCTTCACGGCATCGATTGCCATCGCGAATCCTCGCGCTGCGATTTACATCCGCCGTCATGCGAATTTTATGAGCGAACTTCAGGTAATCCTCATAAGATGCCGCACGGCTGTCCAACAATGTTTGCTTATTTGCGCATCGGCAAATCCGATCCACGCATTGTGCGGCGCAAAAAAAAACGACAGAACGGAGGCAACGCCTCGATCGGGGCTTCTGACGGTGCTGTCGATGCCGGAACTTAAAGATTTAGGATGCGGCGCCGGACCAATCGCTTCACGGGTGCGGACCGCCATCCTCGCCTGGATACGGCCCTGTTGTTAGCCAGCGGCGATATGGAAACCGCGGTCCTGCTCGATACGTTGGGGGTGGGTGAAAATCTCAAAACCATCGCTGCGAGCAACAGCGATCAAGGTCAGGCCGGCGCTTTCGGCAACGCGTACCGCTAACGCGGTTGGCGCCGAAATAGCTACGATGACAGGAACGCGCATCGCCGCAGCCTTCTGCACCATCTCGATGGACAACCGGCTGCTGACAATACAGAAGCCATCATTGGATTTTTCGCCAGCGCGGGCGAGCGCGCCGGCGAGCTTGTCAAGCGCGTTATGACGGCCGACGTCTTCACGCAACGCGACCAGACCTTCACCGGGGCGAAAAAACGCCGCGGCATGAACCGCGCGCGTCGAGTGATTGATCGTCTGCTTGACGTTGAGCGCATCGAGCGCCGTCATAATGTCTTTCGGCGCAAAGGTGACCTCATCACTCACGGTGGATGGCGTGCGCATCGCCTCGGTGAGCGACTCGATGCCACAAAGACCACAGCCGGTCGGGCCGGCAAGATAGCGACGGCGATCACGGAACGCGGTACCATGCGGCTCGGCGAGCCGCATCTGCAACTCAACGCCGACATCCTGCTCAATGATTTCAAGCTGCTCGATTTCGGTTGGGGATTTGATAATCCCCTCGCTCAGGCTGAAACCGTAAGCGAAATCTTCAAAATCCTGCGGCGTCGCCATCATCACGGCGTAAGATGAGCCGTTATAAGTGAAAGCAATAGCGACCTCTTCCGGAATCGTGCGTTCGCCACCAGCGAGCCCCTCGGCCCGCCAGGCTTTGCGCTCGACACGACGAACCGGATCGAACACCAACTACGCCACCGCCGGCGCACCCAATATCGTCTGCCTTTCAGCGACGATGGCGCGCGCGGTTACAGCGGCCCTCCAGTCAATCATGAGTCGCTGCCCTCTTTTGAGCGGCTATGGACGTGCACGAAACCGAACCTGCCCTTGATGCAGAGGTTACCGTGGCCGATCGAGTGATCATGAGGCGAAGTCACCTTGACGATCTTGTTGTCCTGGACGTGCAGGTTCAGATTGCAGCCGACACCGCAATACGTGCAGACCGTGGTGGTCTCGGTCTGCTGCGATTCATCCCAAGTGCCTGCGGCGCGCATGTCGTATTCGGACTTGAACGACAGCGCCCCGGTCGGGCAAACCTCCACGCAATTGCCGCAGAAGACGCAAGCGGAGTCCGGCAGTTCTGCGGCGTACTCGGTCGAGATCTGGGAGTCGAACCCGCGCCCCGCGATCTGAATCGCGAAGCTGTTCTGCCACTGGGTTCCGCAGGCATCCACGCACTTGTAGCAGAGGATGCACTTGCTGTAGTCGCGGACATAGAGATCGTTGTCGATCTTGTCCGGCTGGCTCATCGTCGCCGCGACGTAGCCGTTCCCGGCATGGTGTTCGCCCGGCTCGTGGATATCGCGCGTGAGGCTCTCGCCGGACCTTTCGCCGTAACGATCCGGGTCGGCGTCGTAGCGCTGCATCCACTCGGGGATTCGCGGCGTGGTGGACAGATCGACCGAAGAACCGAGCAATTCCAGCACAAGGCGGCGGCTGTGGCGCACGCGCTCGGTGTCGGTCATCACCTCCATGCCAGGCGAGACCTTGCGGGAGCAGGACGGTACGAGGACGCGCGAGCCTTTCAGCTCGACCATGCAGACCCGGCAGGCATTCTTGGGCGTCAGGGTGTCTCCGTAGCAGAGCGTCGGCGTGTCCTTCCCCGCCGCGTTGCAGGCGGTCAGGATCGTGCTTCCCTCCGGGACGCTCACATCCTCGCCGTCGATTTTGATCGTGACCTGCTGGACCGGCGTCACCGGGTAAGGCGCGTTCATGGGCTCTTCTCCAGGACGCCGAGGCGATCGATGGCCGACTCGACGGCATTCCAGGCCGCCTGACCGAGGCCGCAGATCGAGGAATCCTTCATCACCAAACCGACATCGCGCAGCAAGCCGATGTCACGGCCCTTGGCCGCGGTATCGCGACGGTTGTGCGCGATGCGCAGCAGCGCCTCCTCCTGACGCACCGTGCCCACCCGGCAGGGAACGCACTGACCGCAGGATTCGTCGCGGAAGAAGCGCGCGATGCGCAGCAGAATGGCCGGCAGTTCGACGGTGTCGTCGAATGCCAACACCACACCCGAGCCTAACGTCGTGTTGTTGGCGCGCGCGCCCTCAAAGGTAAGAGGGATATTGAGTTCGTCAGCGCGCACGAAACCGCCTGCCGCGCCGCCGAGCAACACCGCCTGCAGTTTTCGGCCCTGCGGAACCCCGCCGGCCAGCGTCAGGACATCGCCGAGGGTGGCGCCGAACGGCACTTCGTAAACGCCGGGGCGCACGAGGTTGCCCGACACACAAAACAGCTTCGGCCCGGTGGAGCCCTCGGTCCCGATCCTGGCGTACTGCGCGCCGCCCATCCGCATGATCAGCGGCACGTTGCACAACGTCTCGACGTTGTTGACCACCGTCGGCTTGCCGAACAATCCGGCCTCGAACGGGAATGGCGGCTTGGAGCGCGGTTCGCCGCGATAACCCTCGATCGAGTTGAAGATCGCGGTCTCCTCGCCGCAGATATAGGCGCCGGCGCCGCGCCGGATTTCCAGTTCGAAGCTAAAGCCGCTTCCCTGAATGTCGTTGCCGAGAAATCCGCGTTCGCGCGCCGTGTCGATGGCGTTGTGCAGCATGCGGTGGGCGCGTGGATATTCGCCGCGCAGATAGATGAAGCCCCGCTCCGCGCCGATGGCGTAGCCGGCAATGGTCATCGACTCGATCAGCGCGAACGGATCGCCCTCGAGGATGGCGCGATCCTTGAATGTGCCAGGCTCGCTCTCGTCGGCGTTGCAAACGAGATAGCGTGGCGTCGCAGGCTGCTTGGCGGTGCTCTCCCACTTGATGCCGGCTGGGAACGCCGCGCCGCCGCGCCCCATCAGCCGGGAATCCTTGACCTCGCTGATGACCTGCCCCGGCTGCATCTCGAAGGCACGCCGCAGTCCGGCGTAGCCGTCGGTCGCGAGGTAGTCGTCGATGCTGTCCGGATCGACCCGGCCGACGCGCTTGAGCAGCATCAGGCCGTCCTGGCCGGCCTGCGGAACGGCCATGGCCGGCGGCGCCTCGGCGGCCAGTGCCGCAGGACCGTCTTCGAGCGCGAGGGCGATCGCATCGACGGTGGCGGGCCCGATCAGGTGCTCATGCGGCGGGTCGCCGGCCTCCACCGCCATGGCGGCAGGAGCGCGCTCACACACGCCGAGACAAGGACTGTGCTTCCAGCCGTTGTCAGCCGAAGCGGGACCGAGGCGCTTCTCGAGATCGGCGCAGACGGCCTTGGAGCCGCGCGCCATGCAGGCAATGTCGGTGCAGACATGGACGATGCGCTTCGGCCGCGGATGGGTGGAGAACAGCGCATAGAACGTCGCAACGCTGTAGACATCGGCCGGCGCGACACTCAGCCGTTTGCCGACATAGTTTAGCGCGCCGGGGCTGATCCAGCCAACGCGGTCGTTTACCGCGTGCAGCGCCTCCATGACGAAATGCCGGCGGGACCGTGCCGCGTGGCCGGTATGCGCGCGCCGGTGGTCCTGCTCGTCGCGCTCGCCCCCGTGCCAGCCACCGTCGCCGGCACCAAGCAGCCGATCGACCGCATCCCGCTCTTCTGCGGAGGCTTCAGCGTTCGAGAATTTCAAATCCACAACGAGTCCACCTTATTCCGCAGGCGCCAGCTCTTGTTTCTCGCGACCAAGCTTGGTGAAGACATTTCTCTCCCACGTCGGGACTTCGTTGGTCTTCTCCACCTTGACCGCCGTCGCCTTGAACTCCGCCGTTCCGGAGATCGGGTCGTTCGCCTCGATGGTGAGCGCGTTGACATCCACCTCGTCGGGGAAGTTGCAGGCCATGAAGAGCAATCCGGGACGCAGCCCCGGCTCCCGGCGCACAGGCGCCAGCACGGAGCCGCGGCGCGAACTGATCCGCACCCACTCGCCCTCGTTGACATCAAGTCGGGCCATGTCCTCCGGCGAGAGATCGACGCAGGCGCCAAATCGGATCGGCGAATTGAAGCCGCCGGATTGCACGCCGGTGTTGTAGTCGGTCAGCCGCCGCCCTGTCGTCAGACGCAGCGGGAATTCGTCGTCGAGCTTGTCCACCGGCAAGCTGTGTTTCGGCGTGCCGAACGGTGCCAGTTGTCCGCGTTTCTCGGGATCCTTCTCCCAGAGCCGGCCGTGCAGGAATGGCGACTCGGGCCCGTTCTCGTCGGGGAACGGCCATTGCAACCCGCCCCGCTCCGCGAGCAGCCGATAGGACATTCCGTGATGCCGCGGCGACACCGCGCGCAACTCGTCCCAGATCTGCTCGGCAGTTTGCTCTGGCCAACCTCGCCCAAGACGCTCCGCGATCAAACGCATGATCTCGATGTCGTCCTTCGCGCTTCCTGGCGGCTCCAGCGCCTTGCGCACGAGTTGAACCCGCCGTTCGCTGTTGGTGAAGGTTCCTTCGCTTTCGCACCACGCCGCCGTGGAAGGAAGCACCACGTCGGCGTACGACGCGGTCTTGGTCAGGAAGATGTCCTGCACGACCACGTGATCCAGGTTTTCCAGACGCTTGCCCACCGCGTTGGAGTCGGCGTCGGACTGCACCGGGTTCTCACCGATGATGTAAAGGTTGGTGAGATGCCCCTCGTCCATCGCGTGCATCATTTCCGAAAGCGTCATGCCGTACTTCGGCGGCATCGTGACGTTCCACAGACGCTCGAACTTCGCGCGATGGTCGGCATTACCGACGTCCTGGAATCCCGGCAGGTTCTTGGGGATCGCCCCCATGTCGCCGCCGCCCTGGACATTGTTCTGACCGCGCAACGGAACGAGACCCGAGCCCCAGCGACCGACATGGCCCGTGAGCAGCGCGAGGTTGCAAAGCGACCGCACATTGTCGGTGCCATTGTGATGCTCCGTGATGCCGAGCGTCCAGCAGATCTGCGCGCGCTCCGCCTTGGCATAGTCGTGCGCAAGCTGACGGATCAGGTCCGCGGGCACGCCCGTCTCACGGGAGGTGACCTCCAAGGTCCACGGTTCGCAGGCCGCGATATATTCTTCGAACCCGGTGGTAGCATTCGCAACGAACGCCTCGTTGACCAACCCGGCGTGAATGATCTCGCGACCGATGCCATACGCCAACGCGACGTCGGTACCGACGTCCAGACCGAGCCAGGCGTCGGCCCATTCGGCGGTCTTGGCCCGGCGCGGATCAACCGCGTAGACCTTGGCCCCTTTGTGAATGGCCTTCAGCGCGTGATGAAAGAAAATCGGATGCGCTTCGCGGGCGTTTGAGCCCCAGAAGACGAGCAGATCCGCATCTTCCGCCTCACGATAGGAAGACGTACCACCACCAGCTCCAAATACGTGCACCAGACCGGCGACACTGGGAGCGTGTCAGGTCCTATTACAGGAATCGATGTTGTTGGTGCCGATCACCACACGGGCGAACTTCTGGGCGATGAAGTTCATCTCGTTGGTCGCGCGCGAGCACGAGAACATGCCGAACGCATCGGGACCGTGAAGGTCGCGATTGCGACGGAAGCCCTCGGCGGCGCGATCGAGCGCCTCATCCCATGAGGCCGGCCGCAATATGCCGTTGTCGCGCACGAGCGGCTCGGTCAGCCGGGTGTAATTCTGCTTCCCTTGTCTACCCATGGATGCCTCCTGCATATCGCTGGAAGCATTCATATCAACGACTTACGTGGATCGTAATATGAAGGCGACTGCACATGTCAGGACGTCTGCCCGTTATACGGTGCGCGACGAACATCGTAGCCGAAATTGCCCCGACACACGCACCTCGATCCGACTGGTGATAGTCAGCATTGATCTCGCGATAAGAGCAATGCCATGCCGTTATCTGCGGTATTGCTCATCGGTCACATGTTCCATCGATGTAACGACGCTGCCATTGAGAACTTCAGCGACGGCAAAATGCGTCATCAGCGTGTCCGCCGACGCTCCGTGCCAGTGCCGGGCATAATGACGGGACGGATATGCGCGCACCGCGACTCGCTCCCGCGAAGACGATTGCATCGCTGCACGGCCTAGGCGCCGGCGATATCGCTCCAGCGATCCAGCAAGATTTTCGTGGTCTCGGTCACGTGCCGCGTCATCAACGCCACGGCGCTGTCGGCATCACGCGCGATGACCGCGTCCATGATCGGCCGGTGCTCATCGAGATCGCCGCGCTCTTTCATGACGATGGCGCGCGAAAGATTGCGATAGCGTGACGACTGATCGAACAGTTGATCGCAATAGCCGCAGATCCAGCGCGACGGGCATGCCGCATTGAGCGCGCTGTGAAACGCGCGGTGCGGCGGATCCCAGTCCGGATTGAGTTCGCTGTCATCGGCGCCGGCGTAGCGTGGAACGCGGGCCAGCCGGTGATAGCTCAACAGCACATGCTCTTCCCAGGCGAGATCGCCGAATTCGATTGAACGACGCAGCGCCACATCGTTGAGCCAGACGCGGGTATGAGTCAGTTCCTCGAGTTGCGCACGGCTGATGCCACTCACCGCAAATCCGCGCTGGTCATTCAGCACCACCAGTTGCTCGGACGCGAGCCGGTTCAGCGCTTCGCGCATCGGCGTGATGCTGACCTCGTAGCGCTGACACACATCGCGAATGCGCAGCTTGGCTCCCGGCGTCAGCCGCCCGGCGATGATGTCGGCCCGCACCTGCTGATAGGCGGCACTGGCGATGGTCACGTTTCCCGTCATGGCTGTCTGACCGCTGCTGTCGTTTGGCGCTCTTGGTGCCGCGTGGCTCTCAGAATCCCATCGGTCGGCGGTTCGCAACCCCTTCCTCCGGATATCGCATTATAGTCCCCAGAATCATAAATGTTATAAATTTTGTTGACTGGTAGCAGATGTTCGATCTTTACTGCCGCAAAACGCAGAAACGGCATGGGAGAAAACGATGGCCGACACCCGCGATATCGTCACCGGCGCCAAGGTGCAGACCGCCCCGAAGGACTTTCTCTGGCCGAACGGAAAGCGCGTCGCCGTCATTTTCAACATCGCCTATGAGGGCTGGTCGGACGGCAAGACCCCGGGCATCGGCCCCATGGGCAACCCGTTGCCGGCCGGAAACGTCGATACCAACGCCATGTCATGGGCTGCTTACGGCCCCAACCGCGGCATCCAGCGGCTGACGGGTATTCTCGACCGGCACAAGATCAAGGCCAGCGTGATGGTCAATGGCGTGATCGCCGAACGCTTCCCCGACACGGTGAAGGCGCTGACCGCCGCCGGCCACGAGCCGCTGTCGCACTCCTATGCCATGGACGTGATACCGACCATGCTGTCGGAGGAGCAGGAACGCGCCAATATCGAAAAGACCACCGCGCTGGTCAGCAAGGCAGCGGGACAGAAGGTCGCCGGCTGGATCAGCCCGCGCGGCACGCCAAGCCGCAAGACCGCGCAAATGGTCGCCGACGCCGGCTATCAGTGGCAGGGCGACGCCTATGATAGCGACCTGCCCTACATCCAGCATTTCGAGAAGAACAGCATCGTCGCCATTCCGCTGACGATGGAGGTCAACGACATGCCGCTCTATGTGCGTTACGGCAACGCACCGAGCGTGTTCCTCGACATCTTCAAGGAAAATCTGGAATTCGCGCTCAAGCGCGAGACCGGCTCGATCAGCATCGACGTCACGGCCCATACCCATGTGTTCGGCCGCATGTCCGGCGCCTGGGTGTTCGACGCCTGCGCCGAGATTGCCCGCAATTCCGATGTGTGGATCGGCACACGCGGCGAGATCGCCGCGCATGTGCGCAAGACCTTTCAATGACGTGACCTTTCAGTGACGTGACCTTCCGCTGAGGTAACCTTCTCATTTTCAGCCTCGCGAGATCATCATGCGTATTGTTCGCTTTCTCGGCGCGGATGGCCCGCGCATCGGATTGGTACAGGGTGCCAGCACCGTCGATCTGTGCGCCGCCGCGCAAGCACGCGGTCTCGACTGGCTGGTGCCATTCTACAAAGACCTGCGCGCATTCGTTGCCGCTGGCCGTAATCTGCGGGAATTGACGCAGGAATTGGCGTTCAACGCATCGGCCTGGATTAAACCGACGGCGGAGCTTCGCCTGCTCGCGCCCTATGAAGCGGGCGGGAAAATCCTGGCCCATGTGGTGAATTATTTCGAGCACGGCGCCGAAGCCAATCTGAAGGCGCCGGAGAAGCCGTTCTTTTTCTACAAGCCCGGTTCCTCGGTCGCCAATCCCGGCGATCCGATCATCGCGCATGCGGTCTCGACCAAGCTCGATCACGAAGTGGAGCTGGCCGTGATCATTGGACGGCAAACCGCCAACGTCGCGGAAGACGATGTTTACGCCCATGTCGCCGGCTACACGATCGCCAATGACGTGAGCTATCGCGACCTGCAGACCAATGCCGGCTTCACCTCGTTGACGCCGCGCTACGGACAGAACTGGACGCAAGGCAAAGGGCTCGACTTCGCCAACCCGATGGGGCCCGTTGTGGTCCTGACCGACGAGATGCCGACGCCCTATCCACTCAACATTGCCTGCCGCGTCAACGGCGACGTGCGGCAGCAGTCCAACACCGAACATATGATCTTCAAGGTGCCGCAGCTCATCGCCGACATTTCCCGTGGCATGACGCTTTACCCCGGCGACGTGGTGCTCACCGGAACATGCGCCGGCGGCGGCGTCGGCACCGGAAAATTTCTCAATCCCGGCGATGTCGTCGAGTGCGAGATCGAGAACATCGGCGTTCTGCGCAATCCGGTCATCGCCGATCGCAACACGGCCGGATGAGCCATCGGAAACAAGAAGTCCAACAACAACGCGCAAGGGAGGAAAGCAATGCGGAGAATGATGTCGGCCATCGGCCTGATGCTGCTGGGAGCACTCGCCACACCGGCTGCCGCCCAGACCTACCCCACACGCCCCATCACCATGGTCGTACCGTTCGCGGCCGGCGGCCCGGTCGATACGTTGGCGCGCATTCTTGCCGAAGCGATGCGCAAGGAGCTTGGTCAACCGATCATCGTCGAGAATATCGGCGGCGCCGCCGGCACGATCGCCGTCGGGCGTGTCGCCAAGTCCGCTCCGGACGGCTACACGCTCAGCATCGGCAATTGGGGTACCCATGTGGTCAACGGTGCGATGTACCCGCTGACCTTCGACATCTACAATGACTTCGAGCCGATCGGCCTGATGTCGGCCACGCCGGAACTGATCGTGGTGCGCAAGGACTTTCCGGCCAAAGACCTGAAGGAATTCATCGCCTGGCTGAAAGCTAATCCGGACAAGGCGTCGATGGGGACATCCGGCGTCGGCAGTTCGGGTCACGTCGCGGCCGCTTCGTTTCAGAAGCAGACCGGGACCAAATTCCAGTACGTGCCTTATCGCGGCCTTGCCCCGGCGATGCAGGGACTCGTCGCCGGCGAGGTCGACATGATGATCGACGTGCCGTCAAATTCCATCGGTCACGTCAAGGGCGGCAGCATCCGCGCGCTCGCCATGATGGACAAGCAGCGTCTGTCCTCCATGCCCGATGTGCCGACCGTGGACGAAGCCGGCATGCCGGGCTTTTACGCGTCGATCTGGTACGGCCTGTGGGCGCCGAAGGGCACGCCGAAGGATATCATCGCCAAACTCAACGGCGCCTTGAAGACAGCGCTCGCCGATCCTGCGACCCGCGAGCGGTTCGAGAAGGTCAACCAGACCATCGTCCCGGTCGCCGAGCAGACATCGGACTATCTGCGCAAATTCCAGAAGGCGGAAATCGATAAATGGTGGCCGATCATCAAGGACGCCGGCATCAAGGTTCAATAGCCGTCGGACTTACCGAACAAATCTGGCTTGCCTAACAAAAACGGCGCATCGGTTTTGACCGATGCGCCGTTTGATTTCGTGCAGCCTTCAACGCGGGCGGCGCGCTCTATTGCCGTTTGATGTCGCCCTTCTTCACGCCGGCCTCCGGGAACATCCACATGGCAACCACCATGAAGATCGCGGTGCCGATCACGATAGAGGCGAAGTCCGGGCGGATCGGCGAGCCGCTCCAGTAGGCGAGCGCGAATGCCACCAGCATCACCACCAGTGACAGGATGGTCTTCACGTCATTAGGCATGATTGTCTCCCGATCTCGCAACGATATGGGTGGCTCAATAGGCACCCATGGGCTCGGCCGCGGCCTCGTCCGGCCGCTTGGGCGTTCCGCGCAGATCCTTGCGCAGATAGCGTGTGTCGTAGCCGTTGAGCAGCGTGCCGATCAGGCTGCGCTTCACGTCCGACGTATCGAACAGCCAGTCCGCAATCGGGAATGTCAGGTTCATGTTGGTCTCCATCATCAGCCGCGCATTGTGGTGGGCGGTGTGATGGCGCCGCAGGGTGTTGACGAACGGGCAGTAGCGCACGAACCAGTTTTCGTCGACGTGGCAGCAGAAGTGCATGAACTCGTAGATCAGGTACATGCCGGTGGTGGCGCACATGAACAGCCAGCCGACATTCGGCGAGAACAGCAGGCCGAGAATGATCCCCGCCGGAATCGACATCAGGATGAACACCACTAGCGCGTAAGGCGGGAACACCGTCACGCGCCAGTCGAGCGGATCGCGGAAGCGCATCTCGTCGTCGGTGAAGAACTGGTGGTGATTGAGCGTATGTCGCTCATAGACCGCGCGCAGTCCCTTGATGTTTACCGGCCGGTGCATGACGTATTTGTGCACGACCCACTCGAACAGATTGGTGAACAGGAAGGTGATCGGCAGCGTCAACCATTCAAGCCACGTCACATTCTGGATGTGCTGGACGTAGATGTAGAACGCGGCCGCTCCCATCGCATAGATGATCAGGATGTGGGCATATCCGTCGTACCAGCCGACGATCCGCGAGCGATATTCCTGCCGGAACTGAATCTGGCGTTGGCCGATCATGCTGACCTCCTCTCGGAAACGCCCTAGCCCTTGATAAATCAGCGCTTTCTGGCGTTCCGCATCTGATATATCACAAATCTATCACATTCGGCGGACTGCTTCAATGCGGCTTCCGCAGGGTGTTAAAGGCGGGTTCCGGCGACGTTGGCCGCCGTACCGCCGGCACGCATGCCGCCGGTTCCCTCGATCACCCGAACCACCGCCGGATCGCGATAGGCGTCGTGCGGGCTACCGGCGAAGATAATTTCGCCGCGCTCCATCACGTAAAGCCGGTCGGTAAATTCCGGGACGTGATGAACATTGGATTCTGAGATGAAGATCGAGTGGCCGAAATTGCGAATGGCGGCGAGGCCCTCGACGATCGAGGGCACGATCGCCGGCGACAGGCCCTCGGTCGGCTCGTCAAGCAGCAACAGCTTCGGGTCGAGCGTCAGCGCACGGGCGATCGACACCATCTTGCGCTCACCGCCGGACAGAGCCTGGCCGCCACGTTCGCGATAACGATCGAGCTTCGGGAACACCCGATAGGCTTCGGCGATACGCTCCTCGGCAGTCCGGCCGGTCTCGACGGTCCAGGTCGGCATGGCAATGTTCTCGGCCACTGTCAGGTCGCCGAAGACCTCGCTCTCCTCCGGCGAGAAGCCGATGCCCATGCGCGCGATCTCGTAAGGCCGTTTGCCGATGAGCGGCACGCCTTCAAACTCGATCGCGCCGCCACGCGGCTTGCGCGAACCCATGATGCTGCGGAACGTGGTGGTCTTGCCGGCTCCGTTGCGGCCGACGAGACAGACGATCTCGCCCGCCTTCACCTCCAGCGATACCCCGCGCAACACCGGGCTGCCCTGAATATCAACGACGAGATCACGCACCGACAGCATGAGCGCCTCTGCGTTTTCCGACGATGGTTTCCAGAATCATGGGATCGGCGAAGAACTTGTCCGGCGGCAGATCGGCCAGCACCTTCCCCTCCGACAGCGCCATCACCCGATGCGAATAAGCGGAGACGAGATCCATGTCATGTTCGACCAGGATAATCCCCTCGACGCCGGCAGCCTTCGCCGCCTTCATCAGTGTTTCCATGATGCCGTGCTTCTCGGCGGTGGAAACACCGGACGTCGGCTCGTCGAGCAGGATCACCTTTGGATCGAGCGCGAACGCCGAGGCGACGTCGAGCAGCTTCTTCTCGCCCTGAGAAAGATTGGCGGCGAGTGTATCGAGCCGCGCCTCCAGCCCGAAGATGCGCGCGATCTCCCGCGCCTTGTCTTGAATCGGCTTGTCGCTCGCCACGGCGGACAACAGTGACCAGCGCCGCTGCCGCCGCGAGATGACCGCGATGGCAAGGCTTTCCCGCACCGTCAGACGCGGGAAGATCTGGATGAGCTGGAACGCGCGCGCGAGCCCGAGTTCGGCCAGCAGCACCGGCCCCTGTCCGGCGATCGTCTTGCCCTGAAAGAACACTTCGCCGTCGGTCGGTTGCAACAGACCGGTGAGCAGATTGACCAGTGTGGTCTTGCCTGCGCCGTTCGGCCCGACGATCGCTAGCACCTCGCCGGCGGACGCCGTCATGCTGACGCCATCGAGCGCGCGGAACGGGCCGAAGGATTTTCCGACCCGGCGGGTTTCCAGCAGCACGGTCATGCCTGCCTCCGTCCGTGCGCGCGCCACAGGTCGAACAGGCCCATGATGCCGCCCGGCAACCCGATCACCACCAGTGCCAGGATCGCGCCCAGCACGAAGCGCCAATATTGTGTCAGCGATTGTAGCTGATCCTGCAAAATGGTCAGCGCCAGCGCGCCGACGATCGGCCCGAAGAAATTGGCGAAGCCGCCGAGCACGGTCATGAAGACGAGATGCCCGGAATGGGTCCAGTGCACCAGCTCCGGATCGGCAAGGCCGACGCGGAAGGCAAGGATCGCCCCGCCGGCGGCGCCGAAGCCGGCGGAGATGATAAAGGCGACAAGCCGCATGCGATGCACATGCACGCCGAGATATTCCGCCTTGCGGGCATTGTCGCGCAGCGCCTGCAACTGCAAGCCGAACGGCGAATGCACGATGCGCCACATCAGCAACGTCGCCAGCACGGTGAGCGCGAGACAGTAATAGTAGAACGGCCCCGACAGCAGTTCGATCTTGTTGTAGCTGTCGAATTCAAGACCGAGGATATTCATGCGCGGCACGCGCATGCCGCTGTCGCCGCCGGTCAGATCGTAGAACTTGAACAGGAAGGAATGAAACAGCATGCCGAAGGCGAGCGTCAGCATACCGAAGAAGATGCCGGTGTAGCGGACGCAGAGAAGGCCGATCGGCACGGCGATCAGCATTCCGCCGATCATCACACCAAGCAGCACCAGTTCGAACGAACGGATGCCATAGGTGCCGGCAAGGATCGCTGCGCCGTAAGCGCCGATACCGAGGAACATGGCGTGGCCGAACGACAGCAGCCCGGCATAACCGAACAGCAGGTTGAAGCCGAGCAGCGCGACGGCATAGGCGAAGAACGGGATCAGCAGATTGACGTAATAAGGCGGCGCGACCAACGGCAGCGCCGCAAAGACAAGGATCGCCAAAATGGCGAGAGCGAGCGGAAAGGGTTTCATGTGGTTTGCGTCCCGAACAATCCGGTCGGACGGAACAGCAGAACCGCGATGACGATGACGTAAATCGCCAGCACCTCGAACTCCGGATAAATGACGACGGCCAGCGCGCGAATGAGGCCGACGATCAGAGCACCGGCGAGCGCGCCGCGCATCGAACCCAGCCCGCCGATGACGACGACGGCAAACGCCTCGATCACGAATTCGATCGCCATGTCGAGCGACGCTGCCGCGGTCGGCACCACCAGCGCGCCGGCGACAGTGCCGAGCACAGCGCCGGCGGTGAACACCACCGAATAGACGCTGCGCACGTTGACGCCCAGCGCCTCCGCCATCCCGCGATTTTCCGCGGTGGCGCGCAGCAGCCGGCCGTAATTGGTCTTCTGCAGGAAGGCGCCGACGCCGACGGCAGCGAGGATCGCAGCGAGGATCACCAGCAGATTGTAGACCGGGACGCTGAAGTCACCCAGACGGAGCGTGCCGTAAATGAGATAGCCGTTGTCGAGCGAGCGCGGATTGGCGCCCCAGAAGAACCGGAACACGTCCTGAAACATCAGTACCATGGCGAAGGTCAGCAGCAGCGCGAAGCTTTCATCGCGACCATAGACCGAGCGCAGCAACCGCTCGATCGGCGGCCCGATCACGCCGAGCAGAATGCCGGCAAGGATCAGCACCGGCAGCATCAGCCAGTGCGGCACACCATACATTTCGGCGAGCGTCAGGAAGGTGATGCCGAAATAGGCGCCCAGCGCGTAGAACGAGCCGCATGCCAGATTGACGATCTTCTGCACGCCGAACACGAGCTGGAGCCCGGCGGCGACGAGGAAGAGAACGGCGGCGTGAAACACGCCGCCGATCAGGATAGTGGCGAATGCCGACATTCAGACCGCTTGCGTCAGTTCAGTTGTGAACGGATCGGATGAGATCAGATATTGATCAGATGTTGAATTTTGCGGTCTCGATCCACTTCCAGAAATCCGCCCCTGCCGGCTTCTGCAGATCGGGCGAATACATCGTATCGAAATTGTCCTGAAGCGTGACGAAGTCGTACTTGTTCTTGTGCGTGCTGAGGCCCTGCACATAGGTCTGATCGGCGATCTTGTCCTTGCGCCACGAGCCCTTGCCGCCGAGGCTGTCGACGTTCTGGCCGATCATCGCCTGCGCGATCTCGTCCTGGGTCGGCCACGATCCGCCCTTGGCCTTCATCGCCGCCTCGACCGCCTGCTTGTAGGACTGCATGGAGAAATAGGCGCGGTCGGCTTCCCAGTTCGGATAGTCGTTGTGGGTCTTGTGGTACCAGGCGACGAATTCCTTCGCGAGCGGGCTCGCCTTCGGATTGTCGAAGTACAGCGTGTTGTGACCGAAGATCATGCCTTCCGGCGTGAACTCCTTTTTCATCAGTGAGTGCTGCCAGCCGGCGCCGGGGAACACCATCTTGGTGCCCTTGGTCAGATCCGCAGCATGCGCCTGCTTCATGAACACCGGAAGATCGGCGAACAGCAGCGAGGAGAAGATCAGATCGGGCTTCGCGGCTTTGAGCGCGGCAACCTGGCTCGTCAGTTCGAGCGAACCGACCTTGACCCACTGCTCGGTGACGACCTTGTGTTCGATCCCGAAGCGCTTGAGCAGCGCGAGGAACGCCGCCTGATTGTTGCGGCCATAGGAGTAATCCGGATTGATGCCGGCGACCGTGACGAACTGTCCCTTCCAGTATTTGATCGCGAGCAGCGAGGCCATGATCGCCTCGCATTCGTTGTCGCACGACCGGAACAGGTATTTCGGGTTGGGCAGCTTTTCGACGACGCCATCCTGCGTGGTGCCATCCCAATAGATCGTCAGCGCACGGGCTTCCTCGACCACCGGACCGAGCGCAAGGCCTACGCCGGTCGAGATGATGCCCATGGTGCAGTCGACCTTTTCCTGCTGCACCAGCTTGGAGAAACGCTCGATCGTATCCTTCGGCGAACTTTCTTCCTCGATCACCAGTTCGACCTTGCGACCGCCGATGCCGCCCGCCGCGTTGAACTTTTCCATCGTCCATTGCGAGGCACGAATGCCGTTTTCGCCCGGACCGGCGGCAACGCCGGAGCGCGGCGCGAGGATGCCGATGCGCAAGGGTTTGTTCTGCGCGATCGCCGGCGCGAACACCTCGCCGGTAAAGACCTGGCCCGACGCGGCGAGCGCCCCGACAGCGGCGGCAGACTTCAGCAGTTTGCGACGTGTAACAGACATCGTTCCCTCCCTCAGGCCGCCCGTGCGGCACCATTGAACCGGGACCGCTTGTTGCGGCTTCTCCGGTTTAGACGTTTCCCAGATTATGATATATCAGTGGAATGTCAGCGCAAGACCGACCGGCAGCGCAGATGCCGCAGCCGGGCCGCGATCCCGCCCTGTGGGGAGCGGACCGCACTGCACACGTCACGCCGCATGTCGCGGAGCAAAACCCGCACCGCAACATGGCCGCGCGGATTTCAGTATTCGGTCGTTTCTTCTTCCAGCTTCTTGCGCTGGGTCAGGTTGAAACGGCCGTCATAGATCGGCGCCTTGCGCGTCGTCGGACCCATATACTGCACATAGAGAATGGTGCCGCCGGTCTTCGTCGTCAGCGCATATTCGTAATGCGGATCGGGATGGAAGATCATGCTGCCGACGCCGTAGGTCTTCCCGTTGATCAGAAACTCACCCTCCAGCACGTACCAGATCTGTGCGAACCAATGGTTGTGCAGCGGATGGCCGGAGCCGGGCTCGTAGCGAACCAGGCCGGCGTTGGGAATCGTCGGATCTTCTGCCGTCGGGTGGAACAGCATTTTCGTCGTCTGGCCTTCATAGCGCAGCAGCGCCCACCCCTGTTCGTCGATATGCCGCGCCTGCATCGGCTGATGCGCGGGGGTTAGCGGGCCGCCTTCATCGCCCGGCAGCTTCTGGTCGGTCTTCTGTTGCGTCGCCAGTGCGGTCATCACCATCTCCCATATCCAAATGGTATCCCATTCGATGATAAACGTATCCCGTTGTCAAGTGTCACCAACCTAGCCGCAGAGCCGTGGCACGGACGCCGATTTGTGAGTAGATTGCCGCGAATTTCCCGTTCGCGGCTGCTGCCCTTTCCGAATGACCATCAAAGCCAAACGAAAAAAAACCGCCCCCCGGCAGCGCACGCGCACCTCCGTCGATATCGCCGAAGACATCCTTCACGACATCCGGACCGGCCGACTCGCGCCCGGCGACCATCTCAGCCAGTACCAACTGGCGGAGATGTTCTCGACCAGCCGCACCCCGATCCGCGAAGCCTTACGGTTTCTCGAGGCACGCTCGGTCATCAGCCTGACGCCATCCGGACGGGCCAAGATCAAAGTGCCCACGCCCAAGACCGTGCGCGAGGCCTTCCAGATTCGCGCCGAGCTGGAGGGCCTGGCGGCCGAGCTCGCGACCAACTGGCTCACGGCGGACGAACTGAAAACGCTGCAGGGGCTACAGGCGAAATATGCCGACGCGCTGCGCTCGACCGCCGGCAACGGCAAACCGAGCGCGTGGCTGACCTATAACGAGCAATTTCACGCCGTGATCAGCAAGGCGAGCCAGAACGATCGGCTGGTCGGGCTGATCGACGAAATGAACAAGGACGTGATCGGCATCATCCTCAGCTATGCCGCGCAGATCCCCTATCACCTGATGGAGGAAAACATCGCGCAGCACGAGGACATCCTCGCCGCGCTCACCAAACGCGACAGCGCGGCCGCAAAAGCGGCGATGCGCAATCACATTCTCCGGACGACAGACATCTTCCTGACCTGGCTGGAAAGCCAGAGCGGGTGAGCGGCCGCGCTTAATGCGCCTCGATGGATTGCAGCGCCGTATCGATCTCGGCGCCAGTCAGCGTCCAGTCGTTGTCGAGATTGGCCACCACCGACTTCATGAACGGCTCCGACAGGCGGATCGCCTTTGACGGATCGCCGGTATGTTCGACCAGAATGGCGAGCGCAAGCTGCTGCGGGCTGTCGCCCTCGTAAGTCCACTCGAAGCCATATTTGGTGAACTGCTTGACCTCGTAGTGTTCCGGCAAAGACCGGCCATCCACCGTCACTTTCAGCCCATCGATCGTTCGCAAACCTTCAAATGTCGCCATGATGTCACGCTGCTGTTGTCACACGGATACGGTCGTGCGGGTGAAAGTCTCGACGTAGTCCATCAGCTTGTCGCTGGCCGCCGCGGCCGCCGCGGGATTGCCCTTGGCAATCGCGCGCGCCTGCGCCGCATGCAATCGCGCGCACAGCGGCAGATCGGCGGCGACGCGGTAGTGCATGTACCAGTAACGGCGCGCCAACCCCTGGAACAGTTTGGCCGAGCGCGCCGCGTATTCGTTATGCGCGGCATCGAGCATCAGCGCGTTCATTTCGCGATCGAGTCGCATGAAGGAGATATCGTCATTGCTCGCCGCCGCGGCATCCATCCCGCGGGCGATGCTTTCGAGTTGCGTCCGCTGCTCCGGCGTCGCGCGTTCGGCGCCAGCCCGGCTCAACAACCGCTCGATCTCGCGGCGCACCTCCATCAGCAGCAACTGATTGCGCGGATTGAGATCGGCCACCAGGATGCCCTTGCGCGGCAGGATCGTCACCAAGCCCTGACGCGCGAGGCGTTGCAGGGCTTCGCGGATCGGCGTGCGGCCGAAGCCGGTCGAGGCCGACAGCGCCTGTTCGGACAGCACCGCGCCGGGCTTGAGCTTCAGCGTGACGATGGCTTCCTCGATCGCGCGGAACGCCTGCTCGGTCAGCGGTTCCGCGGCGACACCCTCGTCGATGGACCGCTTGGCGGGCCGTTTCGCGGCTTTGGCCACCGGTCGCGTGGTCTGCCGGCGCCGCGCCGCCGTTGCCGCTGAAAGCTGTCGTTCACCACGGCGCATGTCAGATCTGCCTGCGTTTGCGTACCATGGCTTCAAATTTCTCATATTCGGCTTCATTGACGCCATAGGAATGATCGTCGTCGGGGAAAACCCCCTCCTTCACTTCCCTGACGTACTGCTTGATGCCGTCGACCGCGACCTCGGTGAGCTTGGCGAACCGCTTGGTGAATTTCGGCTTGAAATCGGTGAACACGCCGAGCAAGTCGTAGCAGAGCAGGATCTGCCCGTCCGTGCCCGCGCCGGCGCCGATGCCGATGGTGGGGATGGTCAACTGCTCGGAAATGAGCTTGGCGATCTTGGCCGGCACCGCCTCGAATTCCAGCATGAAACAGCCGGCATCCTCGATCGCGAGGGCATCCTCGAGAATCTTCATGGCTGCGTCGGCGGTCCTACCCTGAATCTTGAAGCCGCCGAACATGGCGATGGTGTGCGGGGTGAGGCCGATATGCGATGCGGTCGGAATACCGGAATCGACCAGCGCCTTGAGGATATGCGCCTGCGATTTGCCGCCCTGCGGCTTCACCGCATCGCACAGCGATTCCTGCATGAAGCGCGTCGCGTTCACCAGCGCGCGATCGACCGTGTTGTAGCTCTGATACGGCATGCAACCGAGCACGAAGGTATTGGGCGCGCCGCGCCGCACCGCCTGGCCGTGCATCACCATCATATCCATGGTGGCGGGGACGGTATTGCGGTGGCCGTGGGCGATCATCGCCAGGCTGTCGCCGAGCACGGCGACATCGACCCCGGCCATCTCCGCCCATTGCGCGGAGGTATAGTCCGGCACCGACATGTAGCACATCTTCTCGCCGGTCTGCTTCGACTCGCGGATTTCCGTGATGGTGCGCTTCTCGCGCTTCGCCGGCGCCGCAGGCGTTTCCGCTGCCGCCTTGGCAGCAACCTTGCCCTTCGGGGCCGCCGCCTGGGCGGCGGCCGGCTTGTTGGTCTTGGCCATTGGTTGATCTCCGCGGCAAATCGCTATGCCCCCGGTTGCCGGCGGCTGATATATGTGTCGTATGTTACGGAGCGGTTGCGGCCGGTCAAGTCGCCGGACGTCGCAACAGAATGACGCGCGCAAGCATGGCGGCAAACATGGCAAGAGGAGCGGCATGACGGCACTCCATGCGCTGATGGCACTCCCCTTTGCCGCGCTTTTGCTGACGGCGGCACTTTATGTCCTGTCGTTGAGCGGACACTTTCCGGCTGAGCATCGCGGCGCCGCCCTCAGCGGCGTGATGGGCAATATGTTGATGGTGTTTACAGCTCTGGTGGTGGCCGCCGCCGTCGGCGGCGGCATCATCATCGCCTGGTCGAGCCTGCCGTTCGCGGTTCTGGTGATCGCCGCGGGCGCCGGAACCCTCGCCGCCCCGCTGATCCTGACGAATTTTCCCGACGCCTTCGTCAACGGACGCGGCGCGCTGATCGCCTTTGCCGTTGCGGCCACAGGCTGCACCACATTGCTTTACGCAACGACCTGATCTTGCACGCCAAGAAACTTCGCGCGCCTGAACGTATCGTAGCCACGCAGTTTGTAGATCTGTAGATCGTTTGCGCGGCGTCGCTCACGCCGAGTGAAGCCAGAGCGTGAGGTCGTCAGCCAAAAAGAGCCGCCAACGTTCAAGGGCGCTGATGGATGGTTATCTGATGAGGTTCGCCGACGGCGCTTAAGTCATTGATTTTACTGGCGCTCCCTAGGGGAATCGAACCCCTGTTTCAGCCTTGAGAGGGCCGCGTCCTAACCGCTAGACGAAGGGAGCGTCGGGGCCTGAAATAGCCGTGTTCCGGCGGGGGCGCAAGCGCGTTCCCACCCCCGCATCTTCCCGCCACCGCGCGGGATCAGCGCCGCAGAATGCCGCCGAGCGCGCCGCGCACGATCGCGCGGCCCACCGTGCCGCCGAGCGATTTGCCCAGCACCGAAGACGCGACGTCGGCAGCGATCTTGCCGCCGACGCGCGTGGTGATCGAGCGGGTGATCTCGCGGGTAACGAGTTGTCCGGTGCTCAACCTTTCGCCGCGCGGGCGGCTGGTGCCGAAGATGGAACCGAGCGCGCCACCCACTTTGCTCAGGAAGCCACCCTCGCCTGCCGCTTCGCCGGGCGGCGCCGCGGTCTGCTGGGTGCGCTTCTGCAACATCTCATAAGCAGATTCGGAATCAACTGCGGTGTCGTATTTACCCTTGAACGGGCTCGCCGCGATCGCCGCCTGCCGCTCGGCCGGTGTGATAACGCCGAGCCGCGCCGACGGCGGACGGATCATGGTGCGCTCGACCATCGACGGCACGCCATTGCCCTCGAGGAACGACACCAGCGCCTCGCCCTTGCCGAGTTCGGTGATCACCTGCGCGGTGTCGAGATCCTTGTTCGGACGGAACGTGTCGGCCGCCGCCTTCACCGCCTTCTGGTCGCGCGGCGTGAACGCGCGCAGCGCGTGCTGCACGCGGTTGCCGAGCTGTGCCAGCACGGTGTCCGGCACGTCGAGCGGATTTTGCGTGACGAAATAGACGCCGACCGCCTTGGAGCGAATGAGCCGCACCACCTGCTCGATCTTCTCCAGCAACGGCTTCGGCGCATCGTTGAACAACAGATGCGCCTCGTCGAAGAAGAACACCAGCTTCGGCTTGTCGAGGTCGCCCGCCTCCGGCAGCTTCTCGAACAATTCGGAGAGCATCCACAACAGAAACGTCGCATAGAGCCGCGGATTGTTGATCAGCTTGTCGGCCGCGAGGATGTTGACGATACCGCGACCGTCGCGATCCTTGCGCATGAAGTCGTTGATGTCGAACGCCGGCTCGCTGAAGAAATTTTTGGCGCCCTGGTTCTCTAGCACCAGCAGTTGCCGCTGGATGGTGCCAACCGTTGCCGGCGAAACATTGCCGTATGTCTTCTGCAAGTCGGCCGCGTTGTCGGCAATGAAGCCGAGCATCGCGCGCAAGTCTTTGAGATCGAGCAGAGCCAGTCCCTGCTCGTCGGCGACACGGAACGCGATGTTGAGCACGCCTTCCTGCGTGTCGTTGAGTTGCAGCAACCGCGCCAGCAGCAACGGTCCGACCTCGGAGATGGTCGCGCGGATTGGATGACCTTCCTCGCCGAACAGATCCCAGAATACGGTGGTGAACTGGTCGGGCTGATAGGTCAGCCCCATGTCTTGCGCACGTTTGACGAAGGCGTCCTTGGCCTCGCCCGCGGCGGAGATGCCGGACAGATCGCCCTTGATGTCGGCCGCAAACACCGGAACGCCGGCCTTGGCGAAACCCTCGGCCATGACCTGCAAGGTGACGGTCTTGCCGGTGCCGGTCGCGCCGGTCACGAGGCCGTGGCGGTTGCCAAAGCGCAGTTCGAGCTTTTCGTATTTTCCGCTTTTGCCGACGACGATCTCACCGGAGGTCGCGGGATCGTCGTTGAGCGCGGCCGCAGGGGCTGCCGGCGCCGCCACTGGCGCCGCGGCATCGGTTTTTTTGCGGGTGGTTTTGCCTGGCGTCTTCGCCATCAAGAATCTCCTGAACCGGCCATCATGATTTGAGGCGGAAAGTAACACCCGCGCCGGAGTGGGAAAAGCGCGGCAATATGCCTGAACCTTGTGCTCAGACGGCGTGGATCACGGGTGATTCAAGGCTCGCTGGTGAGGCGCAACCGGCCCGCCGGCCGCAGCGTGCCGAGTTCAAACAGCCGCACCTCGGTCGCGCCCGCCACCTCGATGGAGACGGCGAGCCGGTCGGCGTTCATCGCCACGGCGATCACCCTGGCGCCGCGCGGCAGCGCCGCGTTGACGTCATTGACGGAGACCGCCGCCGGAGCCGGCGCACTTCCCTCGCTGCGAAAAACGCGATAGCCGATGACGGCGAAGATGGCGCCGATGCCGATCATCATGGTCGCGCCGGCGATCAGCATCAGCATCCGCACCTTGGCGACGATCCGCGCCGCCGCGGGATCAAGGGGTTTCTCGTCGTCGTCGTTGCGCGGCTCGGTTTTGCTCATAGTCGTCTGATCTTGTTCCGATGGTCGAATTCTAATGGCCGAAGAAACGGCTGATACCGTAGAAGTGGAGATCGGCGCCAGCGATTCCGGCGGCCGGCTCGACCGCGTGCTGGCCGGTCTGCTCGGCGCCGGGCCGGAAGGTTTGTCGCGCTCCCGCCTGAAGACACTGATCGAAACCGGCGACGTCTCGATCGATGGCCGCACGATCCGCGATCCGAGCCATCGCGTCAATTCCGGGCAAAAAGTCACGGTCGCCATTCCGCCCGCCGAAGACGCCGTGCCGCAGGGCGAAGCGATTCCGCTCAACGTCGTGTTCGAGGACGATCAGGTGATCGTCATCGACAAGCCGCCGGGCCTCGTCGTGCATCCCGCCGCCGGTCATCAGACCGGCACGCTGGTCAATGCGCTGATCGCCCATTGCGGCGCATCACTGTCAGGCATCGGCGGCGTCAAGCGGCCGGGCATCGTCCATCGTCTCGACAAGGACACCAGCGGTCTGATGGTAGCGGCGAAGACCGACCGCGCGCACCGTAAACTCGCGGCGCAATTCGCCGACAAGAGCGATGGCCGTGCCTACCGCGCCTATCTGGCCCTGGTCTGGGGCGCACCCAAGCTGCCGAGCGGTACGGTCGACGCGCCGATCGGTCGGCATGCCCATGCCCGCGAGCGCCAGGCGATCCGCAAGGACGGCCGCGAGGCCGTGACCCATTGGCGGGTGCTGGAGCGCTATGTCGATGCCGGCAATCGACCGGTGGCCTCGTTGCTCGAATGCCGGCTGGAAACCGGCCGCACGCACCAGATCCGCGTCCACCTCGCCCATATCGGCCACCCGATCATGGGCGACGAAACCTACGCGACCGGGTTCAAGACCAAGGTCGCGCGCCTGCCGGAGCCGGCGAGAATCGGGCTCGAGGCCCTTGGAAGACAGGCGCTCCATGCATATGTGCTGGGCTTCGATCATCCGACCACGGGCGAATCCCTGGAGTTCCATTCGGAACTACCGGCGGATATCGCTCGTTTACGCATGGGACTTGGTGCTCCGGTCGTAAAACCTGCCTGAATCCGCCGAAACAGCCAAAAACCTCGTCCGGCGCATCGCCCAGACAGGATCACAGCGACTTGACGCCGCGGAACCTTCTTTTGGGCGCGGATGTTCGATATGCTGCAAGTGCGATTGCGATTTCGCAGCCGCAATATCGGACGCCGACGGCTCCAGGAGCGCCGGCATCTGCCGCCTGCCGGAATGATCCGGGGGCAAATACAGGAGGGCGTCATCCATGGCCCGTAATGCCGTTATTCCGGCTCTCAAAGCCGAATCCGGTCTGTCGCACTATCTCGACGAAATCCGCCGGTTTCCGATGCTGGAGCCGCAGGAGGAGTACATGCTCGCCAAGAGCTGGCGTGAGCATGGCGATCGGGATGCCGCGCACAGGCTGGTGACCAGCCATCTGCGGCTCGTGGCGAAGATCGCCATGGGCTATCGCGGCTATGGCCTGCCGATCTCCGAGGTCGTGTCGGAAGGCAATGTCGGTCTGATGCAGGCGGTGAAGCGGTTCGAGCCCGAGAAGGGCTTCCGCCTTGCCACCTATGCCATGTGGTGGATCAAGGCGGCGATACAAGAATACATCCTGCGCTCGTGGTCGCTCGTGAAGATGGGCACGACCGCGAACCAGAAGAAGCTGTTCTTCAACCTGCGCAAGGCGAAGAGCAAAATCTCCGCGCTCGACGAAGGTGATCTGCGCCCCGATCAGGTGTCGCTGATCGCCAAGCGTCTCGGCGTGACGGAGAAGGACGTCGTCGACATGAACCGCCGGCTCGGCGGTGACGCGTCGCTCAACGCCCCGATCCGCGAGGAAGGCGACAGCGGCGAGTGGCAGGATTGGCTGGTCGACGATGCGCCCAGTCAGGAACGCATTCTCGCCGAGAGCGAAGAACTCGACAACCGCCACAAGGCACTGACCAAGGCGCTCGGCGTGCTCAACGATCGTGAACGGCGCATCTTCGAGGCGCGCCGCCTCGCCGACGATCCGATCACGCTCGAGGAACTGGCGGCCGAGTTCGGCGTGTCGCGCGAGCGCGTACGTCAGATCGAGGTGCGGGCGTTCGAGAAGGTGCAGGCCGCGGTGAAGACCGGGGTCGCGGCGATGGAGAAGCCGCCAGCCGAGCCGGCAGCCCTCGCCGCGCACTGAGTTATCGGCTTAGTCGAAAAGCAAACGGCGCGGGTTGGACCCGCGCCGTTTTTGTTTTCTATCGTAGCAATCGCGTCATTGCCCCCAGGCACGCAGCGCGTCCTCAAACACACGCTCACCAGCCGGGCCTTTCTCGACACCGAGAATGGCGCGCTTGCCGTCATTATAAACGACCGGAATGTCGAACCACGGCCGCTCCCGGAGCAGTTGCAGATTGCGCTGCAACTCGGCTTCTGTCGCCGACAGACCGACGAGAAAGTAACCCGCGGTGACCTTGACCGTGAGGCCCGCCAGCGGCGTGCCGCGCGTCTGCTCGCCGGACTTCATCAACACGCCAGGCACATTGGCGACGCCGCCACCGGCAAAATCCGCAGGCACGTTGAAGACGATTTCCAGCGTGTGGCTTGCCGGGAGAGCCTTGTCAGCATTCCGGCGGAGCGACATCGTCATCTTCATGCGCCGTTCCGGCACATCGACGTCGGCACGGATCGCAAGTTCTGGCGCCAGCCCCGGTCCGGGCGACACCGTTTCCGTGCGCCACAGCACCGACCCTATATAGCGCTTGCCCTGCGGATCGTCGGGATCCTCTTCATAGAGGATCGCCTTCTGCGCAACATCGGTGGCCGGCGCGGCACTCGGCTTCTGATCCTGCGGGCCGGGCGACACGCGATCGGAAATCTTCGGCTTGCCGTTCGCCGTCGCCGGCGGCTGGGTAGTCGTCGTCTGCGCCGGCTGCGAGGATTTAAATAGTGCGTTGATGCGATCTCGCTGCCAGTAACCGAGCGAAGCCAGAACCAGCGGGATCAGCAAAATTATGGCGAGCCTTGCCAATCCGCGATAATTGCGCGCCGGGCGATAGGCCGGCTCCTCCGGATAAGGTGGTGGCGGCGCATCGCCGATCACCGTCTTCTCAGGTTCGGCGGTGGCGGCATCGGTATCGGACGAAACGTCCGCCGAGCCCCCGAGTTCGCCGGAGGTCTCGCGCGCCTCGCGCGCCGATTTGGCGCTCGCCTCACCGAGCGATCCGGCCCGGCCGAGAACCTCGCGAATACTCGCCGGCGGAGGTGGCGGCGGCGGCAATTCCCGATCGCTGGCTTGATCGCCGCCCCGGTCCTTCTCCTCTGGCGCGGTCGCGTCCTCTGCCTGTTGCGGCTGCTCGTCCTTCGCTGTGACGTCCGATGCCGGCACCGCCGGAGCTTCGGCCGCGGCGGAGGTCTCAGCCTCAATGCGCCGAACAGCCTCCTCCAGCGCCAGACGCTCGCGCGTGATGTCGGCTTCCGACAACGGCGGATCGCTGTTGCGCAGTTGATTGACCAGCGCCGTCCGGGCGCGCTCGTAAAGAGCACGCCGAACCTCGCCGGTGTTGTTGGTCAGACCGGCGACCGCGCGGGACAGGAGGGGGTAATAATCGGCCATCTCACTCCGGGTCGCTACACAGGCACAATACGTCGATTCTTTGCTGCTTCTGGCGATGTTTGTCGATTTTTATCGCAAATTCCGGGGCTGGACGCGCAATCCGTTACGCCTCGAACGGGTTGGTCACCAGGATCGTGTCCTCGCGCTCCGGGCTGGTGGAGAGCAAAGCGACGGGGCAGCCGACCAGTTCCTCGACGCGGCGGACATATTTGATGGCCTGCGCCGGCAGATCGGCCCAGGACCGCGCCTTGGCGGTCGGTTCGCGCCAGCCTTCGATGGTCTCGTAGATCGGCTCGACCCGCGCCTGCGCCAGTTCGCCGGCAGGGAGATAGTCGATTTCGCGGCCGTCGAGACGATAGCCGGTGCACACCTTGATCTCGTCGAAACCGTCGAGGATGTCGAGCTTGGTCAGAGCGAGGCCATCGATGCCCGAGGTGCGCACCGTCTGGCGCACCAGCACCGCATCGAACCAGCCGCAACGACGAGGACGGCCGGTGACGGTGCCGAACTCGTGGCCGCGCGTGCCGAGCAGCTTGCCGGTCTCGTTGTCCTGTTCGGTCGGGAACGGCCCCTCGCCCACGCGCGTCGTATAGGCCTTGCAGATGCCGAGGACATAATCGATCGCGCTCGGTCCGAGACCCGATCCGGTCGCGGCCTGCGCCGCCACCGTGTTCGACGAGGTGACGTAGGGATAAGTGCCGTGATCGATATCGAGCAGCGCGCCCTGCGCGCCCTCGAACAGGATGCGCTTGCCTTCGCGGCGGCGCGCGTCAAGCAGCGACCAGACCGAATCCATATACGGCAGCACGCGCGGCGCGAGCGCGGCAAGCTCGTTATAAAGCGCCTTGCAGTCGACCTCCGGCATGCCGTGACCACGACGCAGCGCATTGTGATGCGCCAACAGTCGCTCGATCTTCGGCGTCAGCGACGGCAGATCGGCAAGGTCCATGAAGCGGATGGCGCGGCGGCCGACCTTGTCCTCATAGGCCGGGCCGATGCCGCGCTTGGTAGTGCCGATCTTCGCCGACCCGGACTCGCGCATGGCGTCGAGTTCCTGATGCAGCGGCAGGATCAGCGTGGCGTTCTCGGCGATGCGCAGGTCTTCCGGGGTGAGTGTGATACCCTTGCCT
>MKWA01000021.1:487-11069 GCA_001899285.1 Rhizobiales bacterium 64-17 | reverse complement strand
TGAGATCGACGACGACGCCGTTGCCGATCACCGACAGCTTGCCGCCGCGCACGACGCCGGACGGCAGCAAAGACAACTTATAAGTAACGCCGTTGATGACGAGGGTATGCCCGGCGTTATGCCCGCCCTGGAAACGGACAACCACGTCGGCCTGCTCGGAGAGCCAGTCGACGATCTTGCCCTTGCCTTCATCGCCCCATTGCGAGCCGACCACCACAACGTTCGCCATCAGCACCCTCTCCGCGAAGCCGTCACCGCAAACCAGCCACGCGCCAGGGACCCTGAGGTACCGTCACGCCCGTTTGCGATCATCGGATAAAGGATGCAACCCGCCGAGGCAAGGCTTGGAGACATGGCTCGCCTGCCCCGGCCCGAGGCGACTAACATACGGGCAAGACCCCGTTTTTTTTGCCGCGATGACGGCCCGGCGCCCACAAAAGCGGGCGCCGGAGGCCAATCGGTCAGAATCGTAGGCGCTTGGCCGACTGCACCTGCGGCAGCGCCTGGACCTTGGCCAGCACGTCGTCCGGCATCTCACCGTCGATCTCGATCAGGGCGACGGCGTTGGCACCCGGCGCCTCGCGGCCGACGTGGAAGGTCGCGATGTTGATGTTGGCGTCGCCGAGCGTGCCGGAGAACTTGCCGATGAAGCCCGGCTTGTCGAGATTGGTGATGTAGACCATCGACGGCGCGAACTCCGCGTCCATCCGGATACCCTTGATGTTGACGATGCGCGGGCGGCCGTCGGCGAACACCGTGCCGGACACCGAGCGGGTCAGTTCATCGGTCACAACGGTGATGGTGATGAGGCTTTCGTAATCGCTCTGCGCCTCGCGGGTGATTTCATCAACCACCATGCTGCGCTCCTTGGCGACAACAGGCGCCGACACGACATTGACATCACCGAGCTGCGGCCGCAGCAAGCCGGCGAGCGCCGCCGAGGTCAGCGCCTTGGTCTTCATCTGCGCGGCGGTGCCTTCGTAGGTGATCTGCACCTTCTTGATCGGGCTCTCGGTGAGCTGACCGGCGAACGAGCCGAGCTTCTCCGCGAGCGCGATGAACGGCTTGAGCTTGGGCGCTTCTTCCGCCGTGATCGACGGGAAGTTCACCGCATTGGAGATCGCGCCGGTGAGCAGATAGTCCGACATCTGCTCGGCCACCTGCAGCGCCACATTCTCCTGCGCTTCAGTCGTGGCAGCGCCAAGATGCGGCGTGCAGATCACGTTCGGATGGTTGAACAGCGGGTTCTCCGTTGCCGGCTCGGTCGAGAACACGTCAAACGCCGCACCGGCGACATGACCGTTGTCGAGCGCGGCGCGCAACGCGAGTTCATCGACGAGACCGCCCCGCGCGCAGTTGATGATACGCACGCCCTTTTTCGTTTTGGCGATCGCCGTCGCATCAAGAATGTTCTTGGTTTTCTCGGTGAGCGGCGTGTGCAGGGTAATGAAGTCGGCGCGCTTCAGGAGATCGTCAAGCTCGACCTTCTCGACGCCGAGATCGAGCGCGCGCTCCGGCGACAGGAACGGATCGTAGGCGATCACTTTCATCTTCAGGCCGATGGCGCGGTCGGCGACGATCGAGCCGATGTTGCCGGCGCCGATGATGCCGAGCGTCTTGCCGGTGATCTCGACGCCCATGAAGCGGTTCTTCTCCCACTTGCCCGCCTGGGTCGACACGTCGGCCTGCGGGATCTGCCGCGCCAGCGCGAGCATCATGGTGATGGCGTGCTCGGCGGTGGTGATCGAATTACCGAACGGCGTGTTCATGACGATGATGCCGCGCGCCGTCGCCGCCGGGATATCGACATTGTCGACGCCGATGCCGGCGCGGCCGATCACCTTCAGATTGTTGGCGTTGGCGAGGATCTTCGGCGTCACCTTGGTCGCCGAGCGGATCGCGAGGCCGTCATAGTTGCCAACGATCTCGGCTAGCTTGTCCTTGTCCTTGCCGAGCGCCGGCTGGAAATCGACCTCGATGCCGCGGTCCTTGAAGATCTGCACGGCGGCGGGAGAGAGAGCGTCGGAAATGAGTACTTTGGGCATGGGTTTTCTCGATCTGAATTGAATGCGCTGAAGCCCATCCGGCTGTCACCCGCGTGCTTGATCCGCGGACCCGTCTTTTCGCTGGATGGCCGGGTCATCAGGGCGGCCCGGCCATGACATCGGAGAGCGTGATGGATCGCGGCGCTTACGCCGCCTTCGCCAGCGACGCCTTGGCGGTGTGGAAGGCCCACTCGACCCACGGCATCAGTGCCGCGACATCGGCGGTTTCCACGGTCGAACCGCACCAGATGCGCAGCCCCGGCGGCGCGTCGCGGTAATAGGCGATGTCGAACGCGACGCCTTCCTTCTCCAGGAGCGACGCGACGTTCTTGGCGAACGCGGCCTGCCCGTCCTCCGGCAACGAGGTCACTGCGCTGTCGGTGAACTTCAGGCACACCGAGGTGTTCGACTGCGTCTTCAGATCGGTGGCGAGATTGGCGATCCACGGCGTCTTGGCAACCCAGTCGCTCACCACCTTGGCATTGGCGTCGGCGCGCGCGACCAGAGCCGGATGACCGCCGATCGACTTCGCCCAGTTGAGCGCATCGACATAATCCTCGACGCACAGCATCGACGGCGTGTTGATCGTCTCGCCGGTAAAGATGCCTTCGTTGAGCTTGCCGCCCTTGGTCATGCGGAAGATCTTCGGCAGCGGCCAGGCCGGCTTGTAAGTTTCCAGCCGCTCCACCGCGCGCGGCGACAGGATCAGCATGCCGTGCGCGCCCTCGCCGCCCAGCACCTTCTGCCAGGAGAAGGTGACGACATCGAGCTTGGTGAAATCCATGCGCTGCGCAAACGCCGCCGAGGTGGCGTCGCAGATGGTCAGACCCTGACGCTTGTCGGAAATCCAGTCTGCGTTCGGCACACGCACACCGGAGGTCGTGCCGTTCCAGGTGAAGACAATATCGGTGTTCTGATCGACCTTGGCGAGATCGGGCAGCGCGCCATACGGCGCCTTGATCACGGTGACGTCCTTGAGCTTGAGCTGCTTCTCGACATCGGTGATCCAGCCTTCGCCGAAGGATTCCCAGGACAGCATGGTCACCGGGCGTGCACCGAGCAGCGACCACAGGGCCATTTCCACGGCGCCGGTGTCGGACGCCGGCACGATGCCGATGCGGTAATCCGCCGGCACGCCGAGGATTTCGCGGGTCAGGTCGATCGCCTGTTTCAGGCGCGCCTTGCCGAGCTTCGAGCGATGCGAGCGCCCGAGGACAGCATCAGCGAGTTTTTGGAGGGTCCAGCCGGGGCGCTTGGCGCAGGGGCCGGAGGAAAAATGCGGGTTTGCCGGCCGCACGCCGGGCTTGGTCGCAGTCATGGCCTATCCTTCCAGATAGATAGCCTCCCGTTGGGGGGAGGTGTCCCACGGGCGGGGATAGTGGAAGGAGGCCGAACCGTCAACTCACATTTGGAATAGCCGGACGCTCAAAACTTCATGCCGACGCCGACCCGGCCGGTTTGGAGGTTCATCTTGATGCCGTTCACCGGCGTGAACTGCACGAATTCGTATTCGGCGCGCAGGAACACGTTCGGCAGGATCATCGCGTCGAGACCGGCACCGGCGACGATACCGTAAGCAATAGCGCTGCGATTGTCGGACTGGGTCTGCTGACTGTAACCGATGTTCGGCAAGCCGCCGCCGCCAACATACAATGCCGAAGTACCCACCGTTGCCTGACGCGTGACATCAACCCGGCCGACCGCGCCGCCGAGAACGGCATAGGGAAGGAATTGACCAAATGAATAGCCGAGTCGCGCTCGAACAGTGCCGTAGTCTCTCAGCGAGACCGAACTCGATGTATCCAGATAGACATTGTAATTGTAGCTGGTGCTGGTGAGAAAACTGCGCGCCAGCGTATCCGAATAGCCGGACGTCAGAGCCGACGAAAAACGATTGTAGGTCGCATCGATGCCGACATAAAGTCGCGGCTCGATCTCATAATTGTAACCCAGAAAAACGCCGTAGCCGTTGCTGGTGGTCGTCGATTTTCCGGCTGTCGTCCACTGCGAAACCTGTCCTTCATTCTCGATGACCGTGTTGCGCAAGATGTAAGCGATCAGATCGCTCGTGCCGCTGCCGAAATCGGCGCTCTGGGTCGATCTGCTGATTGTGACGCCGAAATTCACGCCGCTCCAGTCTTGATAGCTCGACGACGAGAACGGCGCGAGCGTGCCGCGCAGAAAATCGTCGTCGCCGAAATCGGCGGCGCGCGCCGTTCCGGAGGCAACGGCGACGATCGTCACCGCCGCAACAACGAATGCGCGATGAAATCGGCGCGTCATGGCGCTATCGGATCGGGAGGTCATCGAAACTCCATCGCAAGCCAACGCGCACTTCATGCGCCGCCACGCCGCGAATGGTCGTCTGACCAAACGCATCGGCCGGGGCCTTCACATCGCCGAGGTTGAGATAGCGGTAGCCGAGATCAATCTGCAGATTCGGTGCGACGGCCCACGCCACACCGGCCATGCCCGCAAAAGCGAAATTGGTCTGCGAGCGGCTGGCGTCGCCGGTGAAGGGCGGGACGGCACGCTGGAAGTCATTCACACGGTTGAATGCCGCGCCGGCGCCCGCGCCGATATAGGGCGTGAAGCCGTACCAGGTTCCGAGATCGATATAGGCATTGAACAGCGCCGTGGTCGACTGGATCTTGGCGGTGACGTCATTGGCGGCGATCTGCGTGCCGCGATAATTTACCGGCGCGGCGTAATCGAGCGTCACGTCGGTGCGCAGCCATCGCGTCTTGATGCCGACGCCAAGACCGGCGGTAAGGCCACTGCCGAGCGCGGTTTCGATCGGGTTGATGAGACCGGCGGTGGACGCGCTCCCCGTCGTCATCCCCCAATGGGCGCCGACATCGCCGCGCAGATACCAGCCGGATAAAACTGATTCGGTGAGAACAGGTCCCGGTGCCGGCGGCGGCAACTGGCCCGGCATGTCCGCGGCGTTCGCACCGGAGGTCAGCGACACACCGGACAGCGCCAGCACGGCCGCGACGACGGACTTCCCCACCCGACTCATACTCAACACTCCTCTGGACCGGCACAACACGCCCGGCCGCGTCGTCCGCACCCTCGCGCTGCCGCGAGGGGTCTTAAGCGCTGCTTAACCAGCCTTGTTCACCACGCTGGTTAAGCGTTGCCGCGTCTCAGCGGCGCGGCGCGTAACCGCCGTAGCTGGGCTGCGCGTAACCCGGCTGCGCATAGGTCGGCTGCGAATAGCTGGGTTGCGGCGCGTAGACCGGCGCGGGCTGCTGATAGGTTGGCCCTGGCGCCTGCAGATAGCTTGGCGGTGCCTGCGCATAGACCGACACCGGCGACGGTTGCGGCGGCGGCGAATAGACAACCGGCGAATAGCCGCGCGACGTGAAGGCGTCGAAGTTCATGCGCAGACCGAGCCGGATGTCGTGCGAGGTCAGCGACTTGAACTCCATCGGATTGTTGACGTTGTTGACGCCAGTGTAGGTCACGAGATCGCCGCTGCGCGCGCTGCCGAGATTGACGTAGCGATAGGCGAGTTCGATCGCGAAATTCTTCGACACCTTGTAGGAAACGCCGGCATGCAGCGCCCAGGCGAAATCCCATTTCGACGCGTCGGCGCCGGTGGCGACGCTGCCGCCAGCGCACACCACGCAAGTATCAGTAAAGCTATGAATGGTGTTGCGCGAGAAGCCGACACCGGCGCCGACAAACGGCGTGAAATTGTTCCAGGTGCCGAGATCCACATAGGCGTTGGCGAGCACCAGCCACTCGGATTTGCTGCCGTTATACTGGTCGGTGTAAGGCGGACCACCGCCACCCGGCGTGACGATGTCGAGGCCGTGGAAATTGGTGCGGCCACGATATTCGCCGGTGAGATCGAAGCGCAGCCAGTCGTTGAAATAGTAGCCGACGCCGATACCGGCGATCATGCCGCTGTCGAAGCCCATGCCGACAGCCTGGATCGAATTGCCCGAGTAGAGCGCGTTGTCGAGATTCTTCACCGACTGATTGCTCATGCCGATGTCGCCGCGCAGATACCAGCTCGAGAATTCCTCGACGACTGGAGCCGGCGGGATGTAGCACGGCACCGATCCGGCCGGTGCACGGCCGGACGCGATCAGCGCGGCATCAACACACGGTGGAGGCGGTGGCGAATAGTCGGCCGCGTTGGCGGTTGTTGCACCGATGGCGCACACCAGCACCACCATTACAGACCGCAAGCTCACAAGACTCATCGCACTGCCCTCGTTTCGGTCGCGCAAGCGCGCGATGCGAATTGGGCCGACGATGCCAGCGAAATGTTAAGCGCGACTTAACCGTGTTTTTTAACGACGATTTTTAATCATGATGGAACTTGCGTAACAAAAACGGCGCGCCGATCGGGGCGCGCCGTTAGCAAATCGTTTACCGGTCGAGCACGCCGTGGCGCCTCGTCCATGTCGCTAATCTCAATCCTTGGGCTTGTGATCGTCCTCGATATTGCCGATGTGCTTCTGTGCGTAAAGCTCAAGGCCGATCTTCGAGACGAGGTCGAGCTGCGTCTCGAGGAAATCGATGTGATGCTCCTCGTCCGCCATCAAATCCTCGAACAGATCGCGCGAGGGGAAATCCTTGACCGTCGCGCAATAGGCCGCCGCTTCCTGATAGAGCGCCCGCGCGCCGATCTCGGCGGCGAGGTCGCATTCGAGGATTTCCTTCACGTTCTGGCCGATCCGCAGCGGGTCGAGCACCTGCATGTTCGGGAAGCCGTCGAGGAACAGGATGCGGTCGACGAACTTGTCCGCGTGGTGCATCTCCTCGATGGATTCCTCGCGCCATTTCTTGGCGAGATCCTTGTAGCCCCAGTCGTTCAGGATGCGGAAATGCAGCCAGTACTGATTGATGGCCGTCAGCTCGCTGCGCAGCCCCTTGTTGAGATAGTCGATGACCTTGGGGTCGCCCTTCATGGCCGCAGCTCCTCTTGTATGCAATCTGAAGTTGAATATCAGCTCTTAGAGCTTGTTTAGCACAATTCTAAACTAGAACAACTGCGTCATTGCCGCTTGGTTCGCAAACGGCCTCGCAAGACGGGGAAAAACAGCGGAAAAGAGATAAGGAGGCGGGTCAGCCGGCCGCGCCGGGAGCCTTGTCGTGGGCCTTATCATTGGCCTTATCATGGGCACAGCAGGTGCATCCCACCGGACAACCCTGCTTCGCGGCCACCAGCGCGTCATCCATGATCTTGCGGATCGAGCGCGCGCACCGGCCGCACTGAGCACTGCAACCAAGGCAGCCATAGACCTGCCCCGGCGTACGCGGCGAGCGCGTGCGGCACGCGGTGCGCACGGCTTCATCGCTGATAACGTTGCAGGAACAGACGATCATGGCAGTCCGGCAGAAGCCCATTCGTTGCTGGTGCAACCATCCTTAAGGCAAATGCGAACCATACGCAAAGGAAAACGCTCTTTAAAAACGTTCTAAACTATTGAGATATAAGCGTTTTTCGGGCTGAGCAGCAGCGGGGCCGTCTACCCGATCCGATTCTCACGATGTTTCAAGGCGTTAAGCGGCCGCGGCAAAATGCCGGTCAGGCCGCCGCGCGGCCCAGGGCCTCCACCACGCCATCCACAGCCGCTTCCACCACGTCGCGGTTGTCGCCCTCGCCCATGACGCGGATCACCGGCTCCGTGCCAGACGCGCGGATGATCAGCCGGCCGGTGCGGCCGAGCTTTTCCTCGGCGCTGGCGATCGCCGATTTCACCTGCGCGTTCTCCAGCGGCTTGCCGGCCTTGTACTTCACGTTCTTGAGGATCTGCGGCAGCGGCTCGAACCGGTGACAAATCTCGGACACCGGCTTGTTGATGCTCTTGATCACCGACAGCACCTGCAGCGCGGCGACGAAGCCGTCGCCGGTGGTGGTGTAGTCCGACAGGATGATGTGCCCGGACGGCTCGCCGCCGACATTGTAGCCCTCGCGGCGCATATGCTCGAGCACGTAGCGATCACCGACCGGCGTGCGGATCAGTTCGAGGCCGAGACCGGCAAGATGCCGCTCGAAACCGAGATTGGACATCACCGTGGCGACGACGCCCGGCCGCGTCAGGCGCCCGTCATCCTTCCAGCTCTCGGCGATCACCGCCAGCAACTGGTCGCCGTCGATCGCGTTGCCGCGCTCGTCGATGATGATAACGCGGTCGGCGTCGCCGTCGAGCGCGATGCCGATGTCGGCGCGCATCTCGCGCACCTTGTGCGAGATCGCCGCGAGATCGGTCGAACCGCAATCCTTGTTGATGTTGAAGCCGTCGGGCTCGACGCCCATGGCGATGACTTCCGCACCAAGCTCCCACAGTGCTTCCGGGGCGACGCGATAAGCCGCGCCATTGGCGCAGTCCACCACCACGCGCAGGCCATCGAGATCGATGGCGCGCGGCAGCGTACGCTTGGCGAATTCGATATAGCGGTCGTGCACGCCGTCGATGCGCTTGGCGCGGCCGAGATCCATCGGCTGCGCCAGTTGCTTGGCGAGGTTGTCCTCGATCAACGCCTCGATCTTCAGTTCGGTCTCGTCGTCGAGCTTGAACCCGTCGGGTCCGAACAGCTTGATGCCATTGTCGGCGAACAGATTGTGCGAGGCGGAAATCATCACGCCGAGATCGGCGCGCATCGAGCGTGTCAGCATCGCCACCGACGGGGTCGGCATCGGGCCGAGCAGCAGCACGTCCATGCCGACCGAGGTGAAGCCCGCGACCAGCGCGGTCTCGATCATGTAGCCGGACAGGCGCGTATCCTTGCCGATCACCACGCGATGGCGATGATCGCCGCGCTTGAACACGAGGCCCGCCGCCTGGCCGACCTTGAGCGCCAGCTCCGGCGTGATCACCCGATTGGCCGGACCACGGATGCCGTCCGTGCCGAAATATTTGCGTACCATAAAACCCCCGACGCCCCGCGCCGTCGACATTCTGTCTGCGCTGTTTCCCACCCCGAGCGGGAAGGCGCGACTTATAGTCGAGCGGCCCCCGATCTTCCTTCAAGAATTGTGAGAAAACATTACCGCAGCGCCGAGCCGCTGTTCAGGGCCGGTTAACCGCGACGATCCGGCACCCCCCGCAAATCCGCAGGTTTTCCCCAGCATCGGGGGCCCGCGCGCCCCGGTCTTTAACAGCCGTTTTACGCTGTTCCGCGTTTTGCGCCGTCATGGTAGCGATTGGACCGTCAGCGTCCGGGTTCCAGCCATGAAACACATCACCTGCATCGAAGACCTGCGCCAGGTCGCGCGCCGGCGGGTTCCCAAAGCCTTCATCGACTACGCCGAATCCGGCTCCTATACGCAGAGCACGCTGCATGCGAACCGCGCGGACCTCGACGCGGTGAAGCTGCGCCAGCGCGTCCTCGTCGATGTGGACCATCGCAGCACCGAGACCACCATCGTCGGCGAGAAGGTGTCGCTGCCAGTCGCGCTCGCGCCGATCGGCCTGTGCGGCATGCAGCACGGCGACGGCGAGATCCTCGCCTGCCGCGCGGCGCAGGCCGCCGGCGTGCCGTTCACGCTCTCAACCATGTCGATCTGCTCGATCGAGGACGTGGCCGCCGCCGTCGACAAGCCGTTCTGGTTTCAGGTCTATGTGATCCGCGACCGCGGCTTCATGGCCGAACTGATCCAGCGCGCCGCCGCCGCGAAATGCAGCGCGCTCGTCCTCACCGTCGATCTGCAAATCCTCGGCCAGCGCCATCTCGACATCAAGAACGGCATGACCGTGCCGCCGGAAATCCGGCTGAAAAATATCATCGACATCGCCACCAAGCCGGCCTGGGCGCTGAGCGTGCTGCGCGGCAAGCGCAAGACCTTCGGCAACCTCGCCGGCCATGTGAAGGGCATGGACAACGTCAACTCGCTGTCGCAATGGACCGCACAGCAGTTCGACCCGACGCTCAACTGGAAGGACGTCGAGTGGGTCAAGAGTCTGTGGCCGGGCAAGCTGATCCTCAAGGGCATCATGGATGTCGATGACGCCCGGATTGCCGCGAAGAGCGGCGCCGACGCGCTGGTGTGCTCCAATCACGGCGGCCGTCAGCTCGACGGCGCGGCGTCGTCGATCTCGATGCTGCCGAAGCTGGTCGATGCGGTCGGCTCCGATCTCGAAGTGCTGTTCGACGGCGGCGTGCGCACCGGACAGGACATCGAGCGGGCGCTCGCGCTCGGCGCACGTGGCTGCCTGATCGGCCGCTCCTATGTCTACGGCCTCGGCGCCTACGGGCAGGCCGGCGTCACGAAGGCGCTCGACATTCTCAAGAAAGAACTCGACGTCACCATGGCGCTGACCGGCGTCAGCCGCGTCGACCAGATCGGCCACAATGTGCTGGTCGATCCGCCGGAACTGCGGCGCAATACGAAGCAGGTGGCATAACCTTGCGTGAAGCGCCGCACACGCGCGCCGCCTACGCGCATCATCTGACGCTGACCACGCGATGGATGGACAACGACGTCTACGGCCACGTCAACAACGTGGTCTATTACTCGTTCTTCGACACGGTGGTGAACCGCTATCTGATCGAGGCGGGGGCGCTCGACATCG
>MKWA01000021.1:0-409 GCA_001899285.1 Rhizobiales bacterium 64-17 | reverse complement strand
CCGCCGGCCTGCGCGTCGCTTATGTCGGCAACAGTTCGGTGCGCTACGAGATCGCTCTGTTCCGCAACGACGACGACAAGGCATCGGCGCAGGGTCATTTCGTCCATGTCTATGTGGATCGCGCCAGCAATCGGCCGGTGGCATTGCCGGACACACTGGCGCAGGCGCTCGCGCGGCTGCGCGTCACGCCGTAAGCGCATGAAGGCACGCCCGATGCAAGGTGAGGAGTGAGAGCGTGCCGTTTGTTGTTCCGCTCTCTCCCCGTCATGCCCGCACATAGCCCGTCGAAGACGGGCGTGAACGCCCTGATGTTGCGGGCATCCACGTCTTGCTTTGCTGTGAGAAAGAAAGACGTGGATGCGCGGAACAAGTCCGCGCATGACGTTGATGGAGTTGCGCACTGTCGCCT
>MKWA01000020.1 GCA_001899285.1 Rhizobiales bacterium 64-17 | reverse complement strand
CCGCAAGGCGCGCGTGTCTCCGTTCGCACGGAGATGCGCTCCGTTCACGCGGTGACGTGTGAGCGGTGGCTAAGACGTTGCGCTTCGCGGCGCTCCGTCCCCCTCGAATTAGTCGAGGGCCTGAAGAAATACGGGCGCACCCGGCGCCGGCCAAACAATACGGGCGATAACGCATGCCTGTAGGTCATCGAGACGAAATGCTGGGTTGTTTGACAATCGCATCCGACGACGAGAGGCAAACGCTACTCTCACTCCGCCTCATCCAAAAAAACCCGCGCTCAGGACTCGAGCGCGAGATTCTGCTGCCAGTGACCGGCTTCGATCTTGGCCGCGGCGATCACCGCCTGCGTCCGGCTGTCGACGCCGAGCTTCTGCAGGATCGCCGAGACGTGCGCTTTCACCGTCGCCTCGGACACGCCGAGCTGGAACGCGATCTGCTTGTTGAGCAACCCTTCCGACAGCATCATCAGCACGCGCACCTGCTGCGGCGTGAGCGTCGCCATCTTCGCCATCAACTGACTCATCTCGACGTCGGCCTTGCTGTCGAGATTGACGTCCGGCGGCGTCCAGACGCCACCCTTGAGAATGCGCGCGATGACGTCGCGCATCTCGTCGACACCCAGCGTCTTCGGAATGAAACCGGATGCACCGAAATCCATGCAGCGGCGGATCGCCACCGGATCGTCGTTCGCCGACACGACGATCACCGGAACGCCGGGATATTGCGCCCGCAGATACATTAGACCGGAGAAACCGCGCGCCCCCGGCATGGTCAGATCGAGCAGGACGAGATCGATATCGCCGCGTTGATCGAGCAGCGCCGAGACATCGTCGAAGGTGCCGGCTTCCGTGATGTCGACTTTTTCAAACAGGCCGTTCACGGCCTCCCGCAACGCGCCACGGAATAACGGATGATCGTCGGCAATGACCAGACGATAGACATCGTTGCTTTGCACAATCGACACCTGCTTGGGGAAACGCGGCCCGCCACGCGATCGCGTCCGTCCGCCACTCTGCAGCAATTTTTAAAGCGCGCAAAAAACCGCGCAAGTGTTTCTCAACTATAGAAAAAACCACTCGCCAGATTGCATTTTGCAATGCACAAAATTTTGTTCTGATTTTTCATGTGGTTAGAGCGAATATTTGGTCAAAAGTCTAATACAGCGACATTAACGCTCAATGTTACCTTTTTTACCTTGGGCCGACACCCGAAACGGGGGAGCCCAATTCCGACAAGGGGGAGCGATCGTATGTCGACAGCAACTGCCGCCACCGCTCAGGTGCGGCCGATGACCAAGGAGGAGAAGCGCGTTATCATCGCGTCTTCCGCCGGTACCGTCTTCGAGTGGTATGACTTCTATCTCGCCGGCTCGCTGGCGGCGAACATTTCGGCCAACTTCTTCTCCGGGGTTAATCCAACCGCCGGATTTATTTTTACCCTGCTCGGCTTCGCCGCGGGCTTTGCCGTGCGTCCGTTCGGCGCGCTGTTTTTCGGCCGTCTCGGCGATCTGATCGGCCGCAAATACACCTTCCTCGTAACGATGACGATCATGGGCATCGCGACCTTCGTGGTCGGCTTGCTGCCCGGCTATGCGACGATCGGCATCCTCGCGCCGATCGGCTTCATCGCCTGTCGCCTGCTGCAGGGCCTCGCGCTCGGCGGTGAGTACGGCGGCGCCGCGACCTATGTGGCCGAGCACGCGCCGCAGGGCCGTCGCGGCTACTACACGTCGTGGATTCAGACCACGGCGACGGTCGGTCTGTTCCTGTCGCTGCTCGTCATCCTCGGCCTGCGCCTGAGCATGTCGCCGGAGGCCTTCGCGGCCTGGGGCTGGCGCGTGCCGTTCCTGATCTCCATCATCCTGCTGGCGGTGTCGATCTGGATCCGCTTGTCGCTGCAGGAGTCGCCGGCCTTCGCCAAGATCAAGGCGGAAGGCAAAGGCTCGAAGGCGCCGCTGTCCGAAGCGTTCGGCCAGTGGAAAAACGCCAAGGTCGCGCTGCTCGCGCTGCTTGGCGGCACCGCCGGTCAGGCCGTGGTGTGGTACTGCGGCCAGTTCTACGCGCTGTTCTTCCTGACCCAGACGTTGAAGATCGACGGTACCACGGCGAACATCCTGATCGCCGCGTCGCTGCTCATCGGCACGCCGTTCTTCATCTTCTTCGGCTGGCTATCGGACCGCGTCGGCCGCAAGCCGATCATCATGGCCGGCTGTCTGATCGCGGCGCTCGCCTACTTCCCGCTGTTCGGCGCGCTTGCCAAGTTCGGCAACCCCGACCTCGTCGCGGCGCAGGAGCGCGCCCCGGTGACGGTCACCGCCGATCCGTCGAAGTGCTCGTTCCAGTTCAACCCGGTCGGCACCGCGAGCTTCACCACGTCCTGCGACGTGGTGAAATCGTTCCTGGCGCGCAACTCGGTGAACTATCACAACGAGACCGCGCCGGCCGGAACGCTGGCGTCGATCAAGATTGGTAACAACACGATCCAGGGCGTCGACCTCACCGGCCTCCCGGCTGCCGAAGCCAAGGCCAAGAGCGATGCACTGACGAAGCAGATGACCGACGCGATCCGCGCTGCCGGTTATCCCGCAGCCGCCAATCCGGCCAAGATCAACCACGTGATGATGGTGGTGATCCTGACGATCCTCGTCATCTTCGTGACGATGGTCTACGGCCCGATTGCGGCGATGCTGGTCGAACTGTTCCCGACCCGCATCCGCTACACCGGCATGTCGCTGCCGTATCACATCGGCAACGGCTGGTTCGGCGGCTTCCTCCCGCCGACCGCGTTCGCGATCGTCGCCGCGACCGGCGATATCTTCTCCGGTCTCTGGTATCCGATCGCGATCGCCGGCATGACCTTCGTGATCGGCATGCTGTTCCTGCCGGAGACGAAGGATCGCGACATCTTCACTTACGACGGCAACAAGTAAGCCGCTGCGCACCAAGACGGAAAACCCCGCCTCGCGGCGGGGTTTTTCTTTTCATCCGAGCATGATCTTGATCCGAAAACCGGTTCCCGCTTTTCGGGATCATGCGCGGTTTAATATCAGCCGGCGCTGCCGATAAATTGCAGGATCATCTCGCGCTGGTGCGGCGCGCTGCGGTGCTCGGCGAGATAAACGCCCTGCCAGGTGCCGAGCTTCATCGTCCCCTGCAACACCGGCACATGCAGCGTCACGCCGTTGAGCATGGCCTTGACGTGCGCCGGCATGTCGTCCGGCCCTTCGGTGTCGTGCACCCAGCCGGCGCGTTCCGGCGCGAGACGATCGAGCGCCGTGACCAGATCCTTCTGCACGTCCGGATCGGCGTTCTCCTGGATCACCAGCGACGCCGATGTGTGCCGCAGGAACAGGAACACCGTGCCCTCATGCGCGGCGATCTCCTTGAGGAAGCGCGTGACTTCGCGAGTGATGTCGGTGAAGCCCTGCCCTGTGGTCGCGACCGTCAGCTTCGCGCTGGCGATCAGATGCGGCGTGACGCGCGTCAGCGCCGAAAGCTCATGACTCATCGCCGATAACCCCCGCACGCGCTCCGGTCAGATTTTCTCACGCGTCTCTTTCTGGATGTCGTTGAGCATATCGACCAGCCTCTTCCAGACTTTTCCGGCAAACGTCACCGCGCGATCAATGTCCTCGTTGGTCGGCAGGCGAAGCTCCACCTCGGGCACCCGATAACCCTTGGGCGGAGCCGCATCCGGCGCGACAGGTGGCGGCTGATGCGCGGCGAGATCGCGCTTGAGCGCCACATTGGCGTCGGCAAGACGCGCAATCTCCGCCTCGAACGCGGCGCGCTCGTCGGCCGCGGGCTGGCAGGCCCAGCCGGCGGTGCGTGGCGCGCAATACGACACCTCGCCGGTCTGCGAATCGAGCCGGACAAAGCCGTCGCCGGACGCGCTGAAACGGTAGCGGGGCGTGGCATCCTTGTCGTCGGGTGCGGTCTTGTCGGTCGCCGTTTTGGCGTTCGCGGGAGGCGTGACCGGCGGCAAGATGGCCGGAGGCGGCGGCAGGGTCGGTTCGGGAACGGTCTGAGGCGGCGTTCCGGTTTCCGGCACAACGATCGCCGGGCCGGTATCGGGAACCATGGAGGCCGCCCCTTCGTCGGCGCGCGTCGCGGTGGCGGCCCATGCCAGGCCGGCACCGAGAACGACACCAAAGATGGCGCTGGCCGTGATCGAACGCATCCTCATGAGCGTCCTCCGATCTCCCTCACACATCGCTACCGTAAGGCTTGCGGCCCGAGGTCAACGCATCGGCAAGGAGTTCGATCCGATCCTGCCCCCAGAACACCTCGCCGTCGAGAACGTAACAGGGTGACCCGAACGCATCGGCTTTCAGCGCGTCCTGGATGTTCTGCTGATAGGCAGCCTTCACCTTGTCGCTCTTGCTGGCGGCGAGCAGGTCGGTGGCCGGCAGGCCGACGCCGTTGGCGAGCGCCACCAGGGTCTCCTCGTCGGCCAGGTTCTTCTCATCGGCCCAGACACCGGGGAAGGCATTGCGCAGGAACTGATCGGGATCGGTGCCGGACTGGACGATCGCCACGACGAAATGGTCGGCGGCGTTCACGTCGAACGGCCAGAATTTCGGATGGACATTAAGCCGGACGCCGCGCTTCTCGCGCCAGCGCTGAAGTTCCATCAGCCGATAGCGTTGGCGGGCCGGCGCGCGCTTGGCAAGCGGCAGACCGCCCGTTTCCGGGAACACGCTCGACAGCGACATCGGCTTGAACCGGACCTCGGCATTGTGCCGGCGGGCCAGGTCCATGAACGTGGTGTGGCCGATATAGGCCCAGGGCGAGACCAGCGAAAAGTAATAATCAATCGTGCGGGACATTGGACCTCTCTGCATTTCCGGGGCGAACCTAGCATCGCCGCAGCGCCGACAGAACGGTCCGAACCCGTTTCCCGCCGCATTGCGGCATGCGATGGCGCGGCTATCCCCAAACTTCGCATTTTCAGGCGTGTTTTCAGCGACTTATGTCGCATGCGGTTCGGTTGACTCGCCCTAGCGCCATCAGTATGGTCCGCGCGGCCTCGGGGGGCGGTGTGCGACGCGAGCGCGGTCGCGACGGGTCGAAGGCAATGGCTGACGGCACGCAACGCAACGGCGATCAGAACACCCCGAACGACGAGGCCGACCTCTCCGCGAGGCTTCAGCGTCTCGGCGATCGGCTTGCGAAATCGAGCCGGACACCCGAACAAAGCGAAGTGCCTCGGCCGACGACTGATCCGTCGGCGCTGGCGCGTGGTTTCCGGCTCTCGACCGAGCTGGTGGCCGGCGTTCTGGTCGGGGCGTTGATCGGCTGGCTGCTCGACCGCTGGCTGGGCAGCACGCCCTGGGGGTTGATTGTGTTTCTTCTGCTCGGCTTTACGGCCGGCGTTCTGAATGTGATGCGCGCGGCGGGCGTGGTGCCCCCGAACAGGACCAAGTGATGGCCGACCCGATTCATCAATTCAATATCGTGAACCTCTTCCCGGTCACCCAGATCGGCGGTCACGAAATCTCCTTCACCAATTCGGCCGCCTTCATGGTGCTCGCCGCCGGCGGCATCACCGCCTTCCTGCTGGCGACCACCGCGAGCCGCTCGCTGGTGCCGAACCGCCTGCAGTCGGTCGCCGAACTGTCCTATGAATTCGTCGCCGACACGATCCAGAGCACGGCCGGCAAGGAAGGAATGAAGTTCTTTCCGTTCGTGTTCTCGCTGTTCATGTTCGTGCTGGTCGCCAATCTGGTCGGCCTGATCCCCTACACCTTCACCGTCACCTCGCACATCATCATCACCGCGGCGCTCGCCATCACGGTGTTCCTGATCGTGTTGATCTACGGCTTCTGGAAGCACGGCCTGCACTTCTTCAACCTGTTCGTGCCCAAGGGCATTCCGATCTACATCCTGCCGCTGATCGTGTTCATCGAGGTGCTGTCGTTCCTGTCGCGCCCGATCTCGCACAGCGTGCGTCTGTTCGCGAACATGCTGGCCGGCCACATCACCCTGAAGGTGTTCGCCAGCTTCATCACCCTGCTCGGCTCGGCCGGCATTCTCGGCATTGCCGGTGCGACGCTGCCGCTCGCGCTGGTCGTCGCGCTCACCGCGCTCGAACTGCTGGTCGCGTTCCTGCAGGCTTACGTGTTCGCGATCCTCACCTGCATCTACCTCAACGACGCTATTCACCCAGGCCACTAAGCCTGAAACCCAACACGACTGAATCCAACACAAAGGAGCTTTCCATGGATCCCATCGCAGCGAAGTACATCGGCGCCGGCATTGCCTGCATCGGCATGGGCGGAGCGGGCGTCGGCGTCGGCGCGATTTTCGGCCACTATCTGGCCGCCGCCGTGCGCAACCCGTCGGCCGCCCAGGGCCAGTTCGGCAACCTGATTTTCGGGTTCGCCGTGACCGAAGCGCTCGGCATCTTCTCGCTGCTGATCGCGCTGCTGCTCCTGTTCGCGCTCTAAGACACCAGAGGCGACACCGCGATGGCCACCACGACAGCCCATACCGAACAGCCTGCGGGCCACAAGGAGCCGTTTCCTCCTTTCAACTCGCAGACGTTCGCGTCTCAGCTCTTCTGGCTGGTCATCACGTTTGTCTTTCTCTACGTGATGATGGCGAAGGTCGCGCTGCCGCGTATCGGCGCGATCATCGACACCCGCCAGAAGCGCATCGACGACGACCTCGCCCATGCGCAAAAGCTGAAGGCGGAATCCGACGCGGCGCTCGCGTCCTACGAAAAGGCGCTGGCCGATGCCCGCAATCGCGGCCAGGCCATCGCCAGCGAGATGCGTGACAAGCAGGCCGCCGCGTCCGAGGCGACCCGCAAGACGCTGGAAACCCAGCTCAACGCCAAGCTCGCCGATGCGGAAAAGACCATCGCGGCCACCAAGACGGCGGCGATGTCCAATGTCAGCGCCATCGCGCAGGATGCCGCCGCGACGATCGTCGAGCGGCTGACCGGCACGAAGCCGCAGGAACAGGCGGTCGCTGCGGCGGTCGCCGGCGCCCTGAAACGCTGACGCATACGGACGCCGAGGACACCATGTTTGATCTCCACGAACCCGAGACCTGGGTCGCCATCGCCTTCGTGATCTTCGTCGGCCTGCTGATCTATCTCGGCGTTCACAAGACGCTGGCCAAGACGCTCGACGCCCGCGCCGAGCGGATCAAGGCCGAACTCGACGAAGCCAGCCGCCTCAAGCAAGAGGCGGTGGCACTGGTCGAGAGCTATCGCCGCAAGAAGCAGGAAGCCGAAGCCGAGGCGGAAGCGATCGTCGCCAATGCCAAGGCGGAAGCCGAGCGGGTCGAGGCCGAGGCCAAGATCCGCGTCGAGGAATTCGTTGCGCGTCGCACCAAGATGGCCGAGACCAAGATCGCTCAGGCGGAAGCCCAGGCGCTCGGCGACGTGCGCGCCGCCGCCGCGGAAGCCGCTGTCTCCGCCGCCGAGAAGATTCTCGGTGACACGGTGAAGGGCCAGACCGCCGCCGACCTGCTCGCCAAGGGCATCGAGGATGTCCGCGCCAAGCTGAACTGACTTGCTCAACTGACGCGACACGCGCTTCAATTCTGAAATGGCCGGGAAAATCCCGGCCATTTTTGTTTTCGGCTCCCGGAGGGAGGCCCGATCGGCCATTGGCCGACCAGCCTGCGCCGGAGGTCAGCGCCATCGGCGCGAATCGGCCGAGTCGGGCATCTTTGCTGTCGCCTGGAATGGGCCGAATCAGTTATCCACAAGACTCATAACCTGTGGAGAGAGGGGACCCTCTCTCCTTGTCCTGTGCCTGCGGATTCAGTGCTGCGTATCCTCTTGAGTGATTCGCTCGCATTGAAGAGACAACCGAGGTTGGGGGACCGTGGTTATCTTCGATTGCAATGGCGTTCTCATCGACAGCGAGCCGCTCGCCGCGGCTGTCGCTGCTCATGAGTTCCAGCGCATCGGCATCGCGCTCACGCCCGATTTGATCGCCCGCTATTTCACCGGCCGCCGCCCCGCCGACATGTTCGCCGAGGTGGAACAGGCCGCCGGCCGCAAGCTGCCGGCCGGTTTCACCGCCCATGTCGCCGCCACCACCCTCGCCCGCTTCCAGCACGATCTGCGCGCCACCGCCCATGTGGCGCATGCGTTGACCTGGCTGCGCGGCCGCAAATGCGTCGCCTCCTCCTCGCCGCTCGACCGCATGCGGATGAGCCTCGAGACCGTGGGCCTGCTGCGGTTCTTCGACCCTTATCTGTTCTCGGCAAGCGATATGCCGCGCGGCAAGCCGTCCCCCGACGTGTTCCTGCTGGTCGCCGAAAAGATGCGAGTGCGGCCACAGGAGTGCATCGTCGTCGAGGATTCCCCGGTCGGCGTGACCGCAGCGGCGGCCGCCGGCATGACGCCGATCGGCTTTGTCGGCGGCAGCCATGCGGGTCCGCACCTCGCCGCGCAGCTCACCGCGTCGGGCGCGCGTACGGTGATCACCGACATGCGGCTGCTCAAGAGCACCGTGATCGCGCTACGCGGCTGGTGAGGCGCACACCGTCGCCAGAAATTCTGCGCGGCTTCTCAGGATAAGGCGGAGTGAGAGCGGCGCGATTACCGCGCGCGGCGGGCAGGACGGCGCTGCGGTCTGGCCGGCTCGGCTTGCGGATCGAAGCCGAGATAGATCACGTATTTGTCGATGTCACCGCCGCGCGGCATCGGGAACGCGAGATCTTCCGCGACATAATAGAAATTCGAATTGCTTTGATCCGGCGGGATCGCCACGGCCGTGCGATAGAGCTTGGTGGCGATGGTCTTCGGATTGGCGCCTTCCTCGACCACGGCGAGACGGATCGGCACCTCGACGTTACCGGGACCGCCGGCCGGACCAAGCACGATGCGGCCTTCGATGCCGACGCGCAGATTGACGTTGCCCGCCACGAGCTGGCACTCGCGCGCCGTGCGCACGATCGACCCCTGATACCGCAGATCGAGCGCGCCGCCCTCCGTCGGCTTGCCGGCGGCGTTGATGGTCAAGGTCGAGGCGCCGGCGCGGATCTCCACCGAGGGGCAGTCGAACTCCGCCGGAGCCGCCGGCGTCGCGGATGCCTGCGCGCCGGTCGCGGCCGGCAGCAGATCGGACGAACCGGACGTACTCGACGATGACGAGCCGAACATGCCGCCGACCGACGAACAGCCCGACACGGCGGCGCCGAGCAGCAGCAGCACGGCGGCGGTTGCGGCGAAACGGGCGGACGGGGGACGTTCGGTCATCGGCACATACTCGTTACGCGTTGGCAGACAGAAACTATATCAGCGGTCGGCGGATAAACCCAAGTTCGTAAACCCAAGTTCGCTTACCACGCCGGCAAACCGGCGCAGCTTATCGGACAGGATCGTGTCGGAAACCCGGCAGCCCCGGCCTCGCCCTTCATGTTTCCGACTGCGCCTTGAGGCGGCCGAACAATAGATGGTCCTGCCACACGCCGTTGATGCAGAGATATTCCTTCGCCATCCCCTCGCGCGTGAAGCCGGACTTCTCGAGGAGCCGGATCGACGGTTCGTTGCGTGGAATGCACGCCGCTTCGACGCGGTGCAGCCCCAGCTCGTTGTAGCAGAACGGCAGCACCGCCTGCAGCGCCGCGCTCATATAGCCCTGCCCGGCATGCGGCGCACCCATCCAGTAGCCGAGCGTCCCGGCCTGCGCGACGCCACGCCGCACATTGGCGATCGTCAGGCCGCCGAGCAGCACGTCGTCAGCCGAGCGGAACAGCAGAAACGCATAAGCGACATCGGCGCGCTGATCGTCGGCATAGCGGCGCAGACGGCGGCGAAACGCGCCGCGGGTGAGATCGTCGGCCGGCCAGGTCGGCTCCCACGGCGTGAGGAATTCGCGGCTCACCGCGCGCAATTCCGCCCAGGCCGGATAGTCGCCCATCAGCGGCGCGCGCAGCTTGACGCCCTCGCCCCAGACCACGGTCGACTGTTCGGTCGGATTGGCGGAGCGGAAGAACGCCATCGGTCGGTCTCGATTTCAGGCCGCGCGCTGGACCAGACTTTCCGCGATCGTCGCCGCATTCTCAAGGCCCCGCCCCGGCCCGAGCGCGGACATGGCGATGCGGCCGCGGCCGATCAGCGCGCGGCCGGCGGCGCGGGCGCGCTCCACCGTCACGGCATCGACCTTGGCGATGATCTCGTCGAGCGGGATCGGCCGGCCGTGGATCAACATCTGCCGGGCGAGCTGGCTGGCGCGCGCCTCCGAGCTTTCCAGCGCCATCAAGAGACCCGCCTTCATCTGCGCCTTGACGCGTGCGACCTCAGCCTCGGTCAGCGTTTCGGTCGCGTCGGCGATTTCGGCGACCGAGACGCGCATTAGTTCCGGCACGTCGGCAGCATCGGTGCCGGCATAGAGCGCGAACAGCCCGGTGTCGGCATACGGCATATGAAACGCCTGAATGGTGTAGCAGAGGCCGCGCTGTTCGCGCACCTGCTGGAACAGGCGCGAGGACATGCCGCCGCCGAGCGCGCCGGTGAACACTTGCAGCGCATGGATTTCGGGGTCGCGCGCCGGCAGCCCTTCGAGCGCCACCGCGATATGCACCTGTTCGAGATCGCGGGCTTCGAGCCGCGTGCCACCGCCGAATTTCGCGGCATCCGGCTTCGGCTTGCCCGGTCCGGCGAACGAACCGAGCCGCTGCTCCGCTTCGGCGACGATCTGCTCATGCGTCACCGCGCCGGCGCCGACCACCACCATGTCCGGCGCACGGTAGTTGCGCGAAAGATAGCCGCGCAGCGCCACGTCGTCGAACGAACGCACCGTCTCCGGCGTACCGAGGATGGCGCGGCCGATCGGCTGATCCGGAAACGCGGTTTCCTGCAACCGCTCGAACACGAGATCGTCCGGCGTGTCGCCGACCGCACCGATCTCCTGCACGATCACGCCCTGCTCGCGCGCGACCTCTTCCGGCACGAACGTCGGCTCGGTGAGGATATCGGAGAGAACGTCGAGCGCCAGTGGCACGTCCGCCTTGAGCACGCGGGCGAAATAACCGGTGCTCTCGACGCTGGTCGCGGCATTGAGATCGCCACCAACCGCCTCGATCTCCTCGGCGATCTGTCGCGCGGTGCGGCGCCTGGTGCCCTTGAACGCCATGTGTTCGAGCATATGCGCGATGCCATGCTCCTGCGGCAGTTCATTGCGGCTGCCGGCGCCGATCCAGACGCCGAGCGACGCTGTCTGCAGATGCGGCATGTCGTCGGTGACAACCGTCAGTCCGGATTTGAGTTTGGTGACGGCGACGCTCATGCGGCGGCTCCTTCGCGCGCGGCGCGGGCGGCGCCGGTGACAAACTTTTCGACCGCGGCCTGATCGGCCGGCAGCACCGTCATGTTTTCTTGTGCGGTGTTGAGGCCCGATAGCCAGTCCGGCAAACCGGGGCGCACGCCACAGGCCGCCTCCACCGCATCGGGGAATTTCGCCGGATGCGCGGTGGACAGCACCACCATCGGCGTCGCTGCATCGCGCGGCTCCTTCTCGGCGACGGCGAGTGCCACCGCGGTATGCGGATCGGCGACATAGCCGGTCTCGCGGCGCAGCGCACGGATCGTCGCCGCGGTCTCGTCCTCGCTGGCGCGGCCGGCGGTGAAGCGATCGCGGATGCGCGCGAGCGCCGGCGCGGCGATGGAGAAGCGGCGCGACTGGGTCAGCGAATTCATCAGCCCGCGCACCGCACCGGCATCGCGGCCATAGGCGTCGAACAGCAGCCGCTCGAAATTCGACGACACCTGAATATCCATCGACGGCGACGAGGTCGCGACCACGTCGCGCGGCTCGTAGTGGCCGGTGGCGATGGTGCGCGCCAGGATGTCGTTGACGTTGGTGGCGACGGTGAGCCGCTCAACCGGCAAGTCCATCTGCTCGGCGACATAGCCTGCGAACACGTCGCCGAAATTGCCGGTCGGCACCGTGAACGCCACCCTGCGATGCGGCGCGCCGAGCGCGACGGCAGCGGTGAAGTAATAGACCACCTGCGCGACGATGCGCGCCCAGTTGATCGAATTGACGCCGGACAGCTTCACCCGGTCGCGGAAGGCGTGATGGTTGAACATCGCCTTCACCAGCGCCTGGCAGTCGTCGAACGTGCCCTCGATGGCGAGCGCGTGCACGTTGGCGTCGGTCGTCGTGGTCATCATCCGCCGCTGCACGTCCGACACGCGGCCGTTCGGGAACAGCACGATCACATCGACCTGCGCGAGACCGCGGAACGCCTCGACCGCCGCACCGCCGGTGTCGCCCGAGGTGGCGACGACGATGGTGGTGCGCTCGCCCCGCGCGCGTAGCGCATGGTCCATCAGCCGCGCCACGAGCTGCATGGCGAGATCCTTGAACGCCAGCGTCGGGCCATGAAACAGTTCGGCGATGAAGGTGTTGTTGCCGACCTGAACCAACGGCACCACCGCCGGATGGCGGAACGTGCCGTAAGCCTCGCGCGCCATGCGGGCGAGATCGGCCTCCGGCAGCGCCGCCCCGACGAACGGCCGCAGCACCTCGACCGCGACCTCGGCATAGGGCTTACCGGCGAAGCCGGCGATCTGCTCGGCGGTGAGGCGCGGCCAGCTTTCCGGCACGTAGAGGCCACCATCGCGGGCGAGCCCGGTCAGCATCACGTCGATGAAATCGAGCACCGGGGCTTCGCCCCGCGTTGAAATATAACGCATTGATTTCGCTTGGCTTTCTTCGACGCCCGGCCAGTTTGGCTGCAGACTAATCGGTTGCGGCGGTCAGGACAAGGAAGCCGCCTCAGCCCCGGAACCGGCGGATCATCCACGCCAGATAGACCCCGACAAGCGTCAGCGCGAGACCGAACCAGGTGAGCGCATATTGCAGGTGATTGTCGGAGAGCTTGAGCACCGCGCGCGCGGCGTTCGGCAGCCCACCCGGCGGCAGCGGCGATTCCATATCGATGAAGAACGGCGCGACGTTGCCCCACTTCTTCGCCGGGCCGATCACGGACGGATCGCGCACATACCAAACATTGTTCGCCGGCTCGTCATTCGGCGTGAACGTGCCGCGCTCGTCCGGCCAGCGCAGCAGGCCGACGATATCGACCGGGCCACTCACCTGTCCCTCGCGGCGGGTCGCGGGATCCTTGTGGTCGAGCGGTACGAAACCGCGATTGACGATCACCGTGCTACCGCCGGGGAGCCGCGCCGGCGTGAACACCCAGTAGCCCGCGCCCTTCACGTCCGGCCGCAACGCGGAGCCGGCGGTGTACACCAGCGCCTCCTGATCGTGCAGGAATTCTACCGGTACGGTGACGCGGCGATATTCCATCTGCTGCGGATCGAGGCTCGCCCATTGATCGCGCGGCGGTACGCCGACAGTGGCCGGCGCGGCGATGCGCGCGTCGAGCCGCGCGATCAGCGCCTCCTTCCACGCCTTGCGTTCGAGTTGCCAGACGCCAAGCCCGATCAGGATCGCCAGCGCGGCGATCGTGAAGAGCGTCGGCGTCAGCCAGCCGACACGGCGTTCGCCGGGATAGCGCACGTTCATTCGCTTTTGCCCATCAGCCGCCCCTCAGCCGCCTTATGGTGATACTGGAGCGCGATCAGCACGCCCTTGAGCGGCCGCAGCGGCGCCAGCGTGACGATCAGGATCAGCGGCAGCCACAGCGCGATGTGCACCCAATAGGGCGGCGCATAGGCGAACTCGACGCCCAGCGCGAGGAAGACCACGACAAAGCCGGCGAGCAGGATCACGAACACCGCAGGCCCGTCGCCGGCATCGGCGAAATCGTAAGGCAGCCCGCAGCGGTCGCAGGCGGGCCTGAGCGTGAGGAAGCCGGTATAGAGCGCGCCCTCGCCGCAGCGCGGACAGCGGCAGCGCAAGCCGCGCATGATGGCGGTCTGTTGCGAAATGTCCGGCGTCTGATCGGTCATGGAAGGCGATCTCGTCCGCAGTCTTGTTCAATGAAAAAAGGGCGGCGCGAAGGCCGCCCTTTTCAAAAGTGTATCAGCCCGTCAGTGGTGGCCGCCGCCAGCCACCGGCCCGCCGTAACCCCAGACATAGATCGCGGCGAACAGGAACAGCCAGACCACGTCGACGAAATGCCAGTACCAGGCGGCGAACTCGAAGCCGAGGTGCTGCTTCGGCGTGAAGTGGCCGGCCATGGCGCGGAACAGGCAGACGATCAGGAAGATCGTGCCGATGATGACATGCGCGCCGTGGAAGCCGGTCGCCATGAAGAAGGTGGCACCGTAGATGTTGCCCTTGAAGGCGAAGGCAGCGTGCGAATATTCGTAAGCCTGCACGCACGTGAAGATCATGCCGAGCAGGATCGTCAGGATCAGACCCCACTTCAGGCCCTTGCGGTCGCCTTCCAGCAGCGCGTGGTGCGCCCAGGTGACGGTCGTGCCGGAGGTGAGCAGGATCAGCGTGTTGAGCAGCGGCAGATGCCACGGATCGAAGGTCTCGATGCCCTTCGGCGGCCACACGCCACCAGTGAAGGTGATGCGCGAGATGTCATGCGCATCGGCCGGAAACAGCGCCGTGTTGAAATAGGCCCAGAACCAGGCAACGAAGAACATCACTTCCGAGGCGATGAACAGGATCATGCCGTAGCGGTGATGGATCTGCACAACGCGGGTGTGGTCGCCCTTGAATTCCGCCTCGCGGATGACGTCGCGCCACCAGCCGATCATCGTGTAGAGCACCAGCAGCACGCCAGCGCCGAACACCAGCGGCGCGGCGGCATACAGATGGTGCATCCACGAGATCGCGCCGACCGCGAGCACAAAGGCCGCGACCGACCCGACCACCGGCCACGGGCTGGGATCGACCAGGTGATAATCGTGGTGCTTTGCGTGCGCCTCAGCCATCGTCGTCTCCATTGAATCCTAGATGCGTCCCGCCGGCTTAGCGGCCGAAGAGGACGCCTTGTCGGTAGCGTCCGCCACCGGCCGCGGCGCCTCGCGTTGCGGGAAGAATGTGTAAGACAGCGTGATCGTATTGAGCCCGTCCTGCTCCGCGTCCGCCGCGAGCTTGGGGTCGACATAGAACACGACCGGCATCTCGCGCGTCTCGCCCGGCTTCATCGTCTGTTCGGTGAAGCAAAAGCAGTTGATCTTCTGGAAGTAGATGCCGACCGTCGGCGGCGAGACATTGTAGCCCGCCTGCGCGTAGGTCTCGCGCGCGCTCTGGTTGGTCACCTTGTAAAGCGCAGTGACGACCTCGCCGATCCGCACGGTCATCGAGGTCTGTTCCGGCTCGAATTTCCACGGCAGGCCCGGCATCACATTGCCGTCGAAGCGGATGGTGATGGTGCGGTCGAGCACCGATCCGGCCGCCGGCGCGGTGTGCGCCACCTGCGTCGTGCCGCCGAAGCCGGTGGTGCGGCAGAACCAGTTGTAGAGCGGAACGGCGGCATAGGACGCCGCGACCATCAGGCCGACCACCGCGCCGCAGGACGCGGCGATGATCAGATCGCGCGAAGTATTGCCCGACTTGCTCATAGCGGCCTCACCAGAACGCCCGGCCCCTTCACCAGCGTGACGATGTAAAACAGCACCACCAGCGCGACCAACGCCAGCGCCAGTGCGATCGAACGCGAGCGGCGCGCACGCTGCTGCTCCGGCGTCAGGACGATGCCGTCATCCTGGCCTTCATCCTGTTTGGCCTGTTGCTGGTCGTTGTTGTCCATCACCAGAACCGTCACACCGCCACCCACGACATGAAGCCGCCGAAGCCGCGCTCCACCAGCAACACCGCGAATAGCAGGAACAGGTAGAGGATCGAGAAGGCGAACATGTTGCGGCAGGCGGCATAGGCCGGCGCGCGCTCGCGCCAGATCTGCCAGGCGATGAACAGCATGATCGCGCCGGTTGCGATCGACACGGCGGCATAAACCGGGCCGGCGAAGCCGAGCAGCCACGGCGCGGCACCGAGCGGCGCCAGCAGGATGGTGTAGAGCAGGATCTGGCGTCGCGTCTCGCGCTCGCCCGCGACCACCGGCAGCATCGGAATGCCGGCGCGGGCGTAGTCGTCGGACTTGTACAGCGCCAGCGCCCAGAAATGCGGCGGCGTCCAGAAGAAGATGATCAGGAACAGCACCACCGGCTCGAACGACATGCTGCCGGTGACGGCGGCCCAGCCGATCATCGGCGGGAAGGCGCCTGCGGCGCCGCCGATGACTATGTTCTGCGGCGTCGAGCGCTTCAGCCACATCGTATAGACGACGGCGTAGAAGAAGATGGTGAAGGCAAGCAGCGCGGCCGAGGCCAGATTGACCAGGAGGCCGAGCACCACCACCGAGCCGATCGACAAGGTAAGGCCGAAAGCCAGTGCTTCGCCCGGCTGGATGCGTCCCGCCGGGATCGGACGGCGCGCAGTGCGCGTCATCTTCGCGTCGATATCGGCCTCGTACCACATGTTCAGCGCACCGGCGGCGCCGGCGCCGACGGCGATGCAGAGCAGCGCCGTGAAGCCGATCACCGGATGCACATGCCCGGGCGCCACCGCGAGGCCAACCAGCGCGGTGAAGATGACAAGCGACATCACCCGCGGCTTGAGCAGCGCGAGATAATCCCCGCCGCTCGCCAGACTCGGTTGCGCGAGCGACGCCGAGGCCCCGGAGGGTCCGCGCAGATCGGCGCCGTCGCTGACGAGTGACATCACAAATCCCGGATCACAGAGGGTGTCGCTGCCGCTACTTGATGCGCGGCAGCGTCTCGAACTGATGGAACGGCGGCGGCGAGGACAGCGTCCACTCGAGGGTGGTCGCGCCCGGACCCCACGGATTGTTGCCGGCGATCCGCTTCTTCGCGAACGCCTCAACGATGCCGTAGAAGAAGATCAGCACGCCGAAACCGGAGATGTACGAGCCGTAGGACGACACCAGGTTCCAGCCGGCGAAGGCATCCGGGTAGTCGACATAGCGGCGCGGCATGCCGGCGAGGCCGAGGAAGTGCTGCGGGAAGAACACCAGGTTGACGCCGATGAACATCACCCAGAAGTGCGCCTTGGCGATGGTCTCGTTGTACATGTAGCCGGAGATCTTCGGGAACCAGTAGTACCAGCCGGCGAAGATCGCGAACACGGCGCCGAGCGACAGCACGTAGTGGAAGTGCGCGACGACGTAATAGGTATCCTGCAACACGCGGTCGACGCCCGCGTTCGCCAGCACCACGCCGGTCACGCCGCCGACAGTGAACAGGAAGATGAAGCCCACCGCCCACAGCATCGGCGCGCGCATCTCGATCGAACCGCCCCACATCGTGGCGATCCAGGAGAAGATCTTCACGCCGGTCGGCACCGCGATCACCATCGTGGCGGCGACGAAGTAGGCCTGCGCGCCGGTCGACATGCCGACCGTGTACATGTGGTGCGCCCAGACGACGAAGCCGATGCCGCCGATCGCCACCATGGCGTAGGCCATGCCGAGATAGCCGAACACCGGCTTGCGCGAGAAGGTCGCGACGATCTGGCTGATCATGCCGAAGCCCGGAAGGATGAGGATGTACACTTCCGGATGGCCGAAGAACCAGAACAGGTGCTGATAGAGCACCGGGTCGCCGCCGTTTTCGCCGGCGAAGAAGGTGGTGCCGAAATTGCGGTCCGTGAGCAGCATGGTGATCGCGCCGGCGAGAACCGGAAGCGCCAGCAGCAGCAGGAATACCGTCACCAGCACCGACCACACGAACAGCGGCATCTTGTGCAGCGTCATGCCGGGCGCGCGCATGTTGAAGATGGTGGTGATGAAGTTGATGGCGCCGAGGATCGACGAGGCGCCGGCGATGTGCAGCGACAGAATCGCGAAGTCGACCGCCGGGCCGGGGTGGCCGGAGGTGGAGAGCGGCGCGTACATGGTCCAGCCGCCGCCGACGCCGGGCGAACCCGGCTCGCCCTCGACGAACATCGAGATGACGAGCAGCGTGAACGAGGCCGGCAGCAGCCAGAACGAGATGTTGTTCATGCGCGGGAACGCCATGTCCGGCGCGCCGATCATGAGCGGAACGAACCAGTTGCCGAAGCCGCCGATCATCGCCGGCATGACCATGAAGAAGATCATGATCAGGCCATGCGCGGTGGTGAACACGTTGAACGCGTGCGCTTCGTGGAAGATCTGCATGCCGGGATGCATCAGTTCCGCGCGCATCGCGATCGACAGCGCGCCGCCGACCACGCCCGCCATCATCGCAAACACCAGGTACATCGTGCCGATGTCCTTGTGGTTGGTCGAATAGACGAAGCGGCGCCAGCCGGTCGGATGACCGTGCGCGTGATCGTCATGAGCGTCGTGGGCGTGAGATGCAGTAGCCATGATCGGATCCTCGATCGTCAAGAAGTCTGGTTATTCGGAAGCCGCGAGCGACGCCGTCTTCTGCGGAGCGTCGGTGCTCGCATACTTCTTCTTCGCCTGTTCGAGCCAGGCATTGTATTCGCCGTCGTTCACGACACGCACGGCGATCGGCATGAAGGCGTGGTCCTTGCCGCACAGTTCCGAGCACTGGCCGTAGTACATGCCCTCGCGGGTGGCCTTGAACCAGGTCTCGTTGATGCGGCCGGGGATCGCGTCGATCTTGATGCCGAAAGACGGCACCGCGAAGGCGTGGATCACGTCGGCGCCGGTGGTGAGGACGCGCACCACCTTGTTGACCGGAACGACGATCTCGTTGTCGACGGTGAGCAGCCGCGGCTGGCCAGGCTTGAGATCCTTCTCGGCGACCATCAGCGAGTCGAACTCGAATTTCGCGTCCGGATAGCTGTAGGTCCAGAACCACTGCTTGCCGGTCGCCTTGATGGTGACCTCGGCCGGCGGGACGTTGAGCTGCAGGAACAGCAGGCGGAACGAGGGCACCGCCACGGCGGTGAGGATCAGCACCGGGACGACGGTCCAGATCACCTCGATGAAGGTGTTGTGGGTGGTGCGCGAGGGCACCGGATTGGCCTTGGCGTTGAACTTGATCAGCACAACGATCAGCAGGACCAGCACGAACAGCACGATCGCCGCGATCAGCCACAGCAGGTAGTCGTGGAACCAGATGATGTCGGTCATCACCGGGCTGGCCGAGCTTTGAAGCCCGAGCTGCCACGGCGTGGGATGGCCGTATTCGGCGAATGCCGCCCCACCCGCCAAAATCGTCGAAATCGCGACCGAGAGACCGATCAACCGCTTGAACAACCGCATTGTCGTGTTCGCTCCATAGAATCCGGCCGAAGCTCTTTCGGCCGGCCCCGGCGTCCCGCACTTTTCCTTGTACGGTTCAGCGCCGCTGACACGCAGGGCCACGGGCGTGGCGATGAGCGGGACATGCGGCGGGACAGGGGGAATCCCGGTTTCTCAAACCATAATTCCAGCCGTGCCGCAATGCACCTTGTTATGGGTCTAATGCGGCGGAAGGTCTTGTTTGTGGACACCGCGGCAGGCCGCCCGCGCAGGCCCGGCGCAGGCCCGCTTCTGCACCGAAAGGCGAACCTCCGGCCCGTTACTGCCTTATTTGCCACCGCCTTATTTACAGTCAAATTGCGGGAAGCCCTGCTTGCTTGACATGCTTGCCATGCCATGGCCCAAACGGGCGTCGCAGCGGGGCGACGCAAGATTCGGACGGCTGATGCGTATTCTCCCCCTTTTTCCGCGCCTCTTCACGCTGGCGCCCCTCCTGCTCCTTGCTATCGTGGCGCTCCCCGGCTCCGCCTTCGCGCAAGGTGCGGTGCGCTCGGTGCATCAGGAGTGGCAGATTCGCTGCGATACGCCGCCCGGCGCGCAGGCCGAGCAATGCGCCCTGATGCAGACGGTGGTCGACGAGACCCGCGCTAATGTCTCCCTCACCGTGCTGGTGCTCAAGACCGCCGACCACAAGAGCACCATGCTGCGGGTGGTCGCGCCGCTCAGCGTGCTGCTGCCGAGCGGGCTTGGGCTCAAGATCGACAATAAGGATGTCGGCCGGGCCGGCTTCGTGCGCTGCCTGCCGAACGGCTGCATCGCCGAGGTGATCATGGACGACAACCTGATCAAGCAGATGCGCACCGGCACCACCGCGACCTTCATCATCTTCCAGACGCCGGAAGAAGGCATCGGCTTTCCGTTGAGCCTGAAGGGCTTCGGCGAAGGCTTCGACAAGCTGCCGTAACATGCGGGCTTGACCATGCAGGCTTGGGACGACCCGCGTATCGTCAGCGGCCTGACCACGCAACTGGCGCGGCGGCGCGCCCGCATCGCCGCCGGCGAACAGCCAATCGGCTGGAAGCTCGGGCTCGGCGCACCGGCCATGCTGGAAAAATTCGCGCTCAAGGCACCGCTGATCGGTCATCTGTTTCAGGCCGGCGTGCTGGCCTCCGGCGGTACCGCCTCGCTGAAAGGCTACGGCAAACCGATCGCCGAACCGGAAATCGCCGTGACCATGGGGAGCGACCTCAACCCCAGCGCCGATGCGGCGACCGCGCTGGCCGCCATCCGCTCGCTGACACCGGCGATCGAGATCGCCGACATGACGCCGCCCCCGGCCGATGTCACCGCCATCCTCGCCGACAATATCTTTCACCGTCATGTGGTGTTCGGCACCGCCACGCGTCCCGGCGGCGACACCACCGGCCTGACGGCGCAGGTGATCCGCCGCGGGGCGGAATCGGCGCGCAGCGACACGCCCGAGGCGCTGACCGGCAAGATCGTCGATCTGGTGCGCCATGTGGCTGGAACGCTGGCCGCTCATGGCGAGAAGCTCGCCGCCGGCGACGTCATCATCTGCGGTTCAATCACGCCGCCGATCGCGCTCGAACCGGACGAAAACGAACTGACCTATTGGCTCGACCCGATCGGCTCTGTCTCGGTGAAATTGTCCCGCGACTGACCTCGCAGGGGCGGCGCGCCGGTCTTATCTTGGGGGACGAACACCGGAGCACGCCCCTTATGGACACGTCGGACAAGTCCCTCTCCTCCCTGATTGATCGCGCTGGCCTCGACCGCGGCCGCGTCACCAAGCTCATCGGCCATGGCCTCGAAGGCGCCGACGACGGGGAACTGTTCCTCGAATACCGCCAGACCGAGGCTTTGGCTTATGACAACGGCCGGCTGAAGCAGGCGACCTACGACACCGCCCAGGGTTTCGGCCTCCGCGCCGTCAAGGACGACGCGGTCGGCTACGCGCATGCTTCCGACATGTCGGAAGGCGCGATCGCGCGCGCCGCCGACGCGGTGCGCGCGGTCAAGACCGGCTATGCCGGCCAGTTCGCCGCCCCACCGGCGCGCACCAACGTCCGCCTCTATGGCGACGACAATCCGCTCGGCACGCCGGCGTTCGACGCCAAGGTCGCGCTGCTCGAAACCATCGACGCCTATGCGCGCGCCAAAGACCCGCGCGTGCGGCAGGTGTCGGCCAGCATCGCCGCCACCTGGCAGGTGGTGGAGATTTTACGGCCCGACGGCGAGGCTTATCGCGACATCCGCCCGCTGGTGCGGCTTAACGTGTCCGTGGTGGTCGGCGACGGCACGCGGCAGGAAACCGGCAGTCACGGCTTCGGCGGCCGCGAAGGCTATCAGCGTTTCATCGAGACCCATGCCTGGCAGGGCGCGGTGGATGAAGCGGTGCGGCAAGCATTGGTCAATCTCGACGCCGTGCCCGCGCCCGCCGGCGAGATGGACGTGGTGCTCGGCGCCGGCTGGCCCGGCGTGATGCTGCACGAAGCAGTCGGCCACGGCCTCGAAGGCGATTTCAACCGCAAGCAGACCTCCGCCTTCGCCGGCCTGATGGGCCAGCAGGTGGCGGCGAAAGGCGTCACCGTGGTCGATGACGGCACCATCGCCGCGCGGCGCGGCTCGTTGTCGATCGACGACGAAGGCACGCCGACCAGCCGCACCGTGCTGATCGAGGACGGTATCCTGGTCGGCTACATGCAGGACCGGCAGAACGCGCGGCTGATGAACATGAAGCCGACCGGCAACGGCCGGCGCGAAAGCCACGCCCATGTGCCGATGCCGCGCATGACCAACACCTACATGCTCGACGGCGACAAGCCGCGCGAGGAGATCATCGCGTCGGTGAAGAACGGCCTCTACGCCGTGAATTTCGGCGGCGGGCAGGTCGACATCACCTCGGGCAAATATGTGTTCCAGTGCACCGAGGCGTACAAGATCGAGAACGGCAAGGTCACCGCACCGGTGAAGGGTGCGATGCTGATCGGCAACGGCCCGACCGACCTGCATCGCATCTCGATGATCGGCAACGACTTCGCGCTCGATCCGGGCATCGGCACTTGCGGCAAGAACGGTCAGGGCGTGCCGGTCGGCGTCGGCCAGCCGTCGCTGCGCATGGACCGCATCACCGTCGGCGGCACGGCGTAACGCGGACAAATCGAATGAAAGCATGAGACGCTCGCGGCCACACCACGAGCGTCTTTATTTTGAGTGGCGTTTGCAGCGCACCCTCAGCGCACTACGCCGGAAATGCAGCAGGGCTTGGCACGCGGGCGCGTCACCCGCTCCTTGAGATAGCAGCGCGGCGTGGTCGAGCCGTAGCCGGGGCGCAGATAGGTCCAGGCGCGGCAGCGACGGTCGGCCTCGCAACTCGCGCGACATTGGGCTTCGGCCGCGCCGGGCGCCATCTCGTAGCTGCGGTAGTCGCCGCCGATCCGGTCGGTGGAATATTCCTCAGGTCCGGTGCGCGGCTCGATCACGCCCGCGCCCTTCACGCCGGACGAACAGCATTTGTCCTCGGCTCGCGGCGGCACGTCGTTTTTCAGCCAGCACATCGCCTGGACCGCCGCCGTCCGCGGATAGGAAAAACTCCAGGCGCGACACTTGCTGTCGCGCTCGCAGCGGGCGGAGCAGACCGCCGGATCGCCGGAGCGAACCGCGAAGCTGGTGTAATCGCCGCCACGGCGGTCGAAGCCGGTCTGGGCATTGGCCGATCCCGGCGACAGGACGGCCAGTCCAAACAGCAGGGGCAGCAGCAGAGAGAGCAGGAACCTCATCATACGGACTTCGGTTTGGCGGCCCCCGTTCATATTCGGCATGTTAAAGAAGCCGACCAACCGATGCGAGTGCCGATGCCCGATGGCGCGTTGAAATTCACAGTCGTAGCGCCCCGCGGCGCGGCCCGCCTGACCGAGGCGGCCCTTGCGGTCGCCGCAAGCGTCCTGCTGGCGCTTCCGGCGCTGTGGAACGGCTTTCCGTTGCTGGAATATGATACCGGCGGCTACCTCGCCCGCTGGTATGAGGGCTATCTGGTGCCAAGCCGGCCCGCGCCCTATGGCCTGCTGCTCAATCTCGGCTCGCTGCTGGATTTCTGGCCGGTCGTCGCGCTGCAATGCGCGCTGACGGTGTGGGTCGTGACGCTGACCATGCGCAGCCACGGTTTGCAGCCGCGTCCCCTCACCCGGCTGGCGATCTTCATCATGCTCGCGCTCGCGACCACGCTGCCGTGGATCGCCAGCGTGCTGCTGACCGACATCTTCATCGGCCTCGCCGTGCTCGGCTTGTATCTGATGATCTTTCGCGCCGGCGATCTCGACCGGATCGAGCGCACCGCGTTGATCGTCATCATCGCGCTGGCCGCCGCCACCCACAGCGCCAGCCTGCTGCTGGTGATCGCGCTTGGCACCCTCGCCGCCGCCGGCGCTTGGCTGTGGCCGGCGCTCGTACCGCGTGCGGCATTGAAGCCGGTGACGAGCGCCATCGTGCTTGGCTTCGTCATCCTGCTCGCCGGCAATTTCGTCGTCACCAAACGGCTTGCCTGGACGCCCGGCGGCTACGGCATCGTATTCGGACGGTTGCTGGAGGATGGCGTCGTCAACCGCTATCTCGACGACCATTGCGGCCAGCGGCAGTTCAAACTGTGCGCGGTGCGCAACACGCTGCCGCGCAACGCCGACGTATTCCTGTGGGGCGACGAGACGTTCAACCGGCTCGGCCGCTTCGACGGCCTCGGCGCGGAGATGCGCACCATCGTGCTGGAAAGCCTCGCCGACTATCCGCTGGAGAACATCTGGCTGGCGATCCGCGCCGCCGCACGGCAGATGGTCAGCGTCCGCACCGGCGAAGGCGTGCTCGATTCGATCTGGCACACTTACGGCATGATCGAGGATCACACGCCGTGGAACGTGCCGGCGATGCGCGCGGCGCGGCAACAGCACAGCCTGCTGCATTTCGACGGCATCAACCGGCTGCATGTGCCGGTGGCTCTATTCTCCATGCTGATGCTGCTGGCGCCGCTGCTGCTGGCGCTCCGGCGACGCCGCACGGATTCGATAACGCCGCTCGCGGCCAGCGTGACGCTGGCGATTCTCGTCAATGCGGCGATCCTCGGTCCGCTGTCCAATCCGCACGACCGGTACGGCGCACGCATCGTCTGGCTGGCGCCGCTCGTGGTCGCGCTGTGGCTGACGCAGCGGCGCGAGACGGAAACCAGGCACGAAAAATAGACGCCCGCCGGACGGGCATCCGGCGGGCGTTGCGATCCGCGCGAGAGGGGCTTCGCGGGGATCAGCGGCCGGCGAGAGGCACCGGCCGCAAGCTCTCAGGATTTGCGGTTCGCTCGATCGTGAAAACCGAGATCGAGGCGATGCCGGCGCAGCCGACGCTCCAGCGCGCGGGTGCGCAGCAGCGTGGTCGGATCGTCCCACATCGGCGCGGTGGTGGCGTCACGCACGTCGGAGCGCGTCAGGCCGATATCGGCGAGCATGCGCGCGTCGAGATGCGCGAGCACGGCCGCCGCCCGGCGATTCTGGACGCCACGCACCACGCGTTTGGCGAAGCGGACCAGCACGGCGATCAGCACCAGCGAAGCCTGCGCCACAGCGCCGAGCGCGATCGGCAAAATGAGGCGCGGGGCGGCGAAACGCCGGGACGATGACGATCCGAGGCTGTGAGCAGTCATGATGTGCCTCCTGTGCTTCTGGCCATGGTTCGAGTTTTTCGGGACGCAGCCTCACCCTGGCGGACAGCCATGCCGGCCGCCCACCCGAAAACTCCGCCCGAAATGCGCTTACAGGCATGATCTATGCGCCTGCGGGATTGATAAGTGAAACGAATGTTTTTAATCTGACTGATGAACTTCACTGATGACTTGCTGACGACCCGCAGTCCGTACCCCGCCGGGCCCTTCCCCCGGCTCAACCGACGAGGCCGGCATGACCGCGCTGATCGACATCGACCAGCTCCGCACCTTCATCGCGATTTCGGAAACCGGCAGCTTCACCCGCGCCGCGGAGATGGTGAACAAGACCCAGTCCGCCGTCTCGATGCAGATGAAGCGGCTGGAGGAACGCATCGAACGGCCAATCTTCGTGCGCGACGGGCGCGCGTCGAAGCTCACCGAGGACGGAATGCGGCTGCTCGATTACGCGCGCCGCATCGTCAAGCTGAACATGGAAACCATCGCCGCGTTCTCGGCCAAGGAATTATTCGGCCGCGTGCGGCTTGGCGTCCCCGATGACTATGCCGACCGCTATCTGCCGGAGATCATGGCGCGGTTCTCGCGCGCTTATCCGGGTGTCGAACTCTCGGTGATCTGCGAGCCTTCGGTGGACCTGCTCGAGCGCATCGATTCGAGCGAGCTCGATCTCGCCATCGTCACCAACTGCGAGGCGCGGCGCGTTGCCGAGACATTCCGCCGCGAGCGGCTGCTGTGGGTGACATCGAACCGGCACGCCACCCACACCGAGGATCCGCTGCCGCTGGCACTCGGCCGGCCGAGCTGTGCCTGGCGGCGTACCGCGATCGACGAGATGGAGAAAATCAACAAGCCGCACCGTATCCTCTACACCAGCTCCAATGCCGGTGCGGTCGCCGCAGCGGTGCTGGCGGGCCTCGCGGTGTCGGTGCTGGCGGAATCCGGTTTGCGGCCGGGTATGCGCGTGCTCACCGCCGCCGACGGTTTCCCGGAATTGCCGTCGTGCCGGATCGGCCTCGTTCGCAATCCGCGCGAGTCCTCGCCGCTCGCCGACGCGCTCGCCGAGCACATCATCTCGTCGCTCGACAACCTGTCGGACGCGAGCCAGGCAGCGGAATAAAAGGGCTACAAGGCCATCGGCGTCGCGCCGAGCAACCGCACCAAATCGGCCGACGCGATCTCGATCTGCAGGCCGCGACGGCCACCGTTCAGCAAAATGGTGGCATGCGCCATCACGCTGTCATCGACAAAGACGCGCGGCGGCTTGCGCTGGCCGAACGGCGAGATGCCACCGACGCGATAGCCGGTGATGCGCTCGGCTTCCGCCGCCGGCAGCATCGCCGCATCTTTCGTACCCACTGCAGCGGCGAGTTTCTTCAGGCTGACCTCGCGATCCGACGGCACCAGCACGCACACCACCTGCGTGCCGGCTTTCACCATCAGCGATTTCAGGAGCCGTCCCGGCGCGATGCCGAGCGCTTCCGCCGCCTGCAAGCCGATCTTGTCCGCATTCGGATCGTAGTCGTATTCGTGCAGGGTGAAGACGACACCCGCCTTCTCCAGCGCCGTGGTCGCGGGTGTGCCCTTGGCCATGACGGCGCCTAGTAGGCGTACTCTTTATAAATCGGCACGATCGAGTGCTGCCACGGGCCGTTGAACTTCTCGAGCAGTTCCTCGGCCGGGGTGATGCCGCGATCGTGCAAATCCTCGAGCGGCTCGAGATAACGCGTCTCGTCCTGCCCGCCGGGATCGAAACGCTTGCGACGCACCAGGCCGTTGCGCGACAGAGCAAGCACCTCGCCGGAAATCTCGAACAGCGTGCGGCCACGGATCGACGCGGCGAAGCCGAGCTTCGGCACATCGTCGCGCAGCTTCTGCCGCTCGGCCGCGGTCCAGCCCTTGACGATGTCCCACGCCGCATCGAGCGAGGCCGTGTCGTACAGCACGCCGCACCACAGCGCGGCGAGCGAGGCGAGCCGCTTCCATGGGCCGCCATCGGAGCCGCGCATCTCCAGATAACGCTTGAGCCGCACCTCGGGGAAGATCGTGCTGAGATGGTTGGCCCAGTCCGACATGGTGGCGCGTTCGTTCGGGTGGCCGGGCAATTTGCCCGCCATCAGATCGCGGAACGACAGGCCCGACACGTCGATATACTGATCGCCGCGCTTCAAGAAATACATCGGCACGTCGAGCGCGTAATCGGTGTAACGCTCGAAGCCCATGCCGTCCTCGAACGCGAACGGCAGCATGCCGGAGCGGTCCTTGTCGGTGTCGGTCCAGATCTGCGAGCGGAACGACAGGAAGCCGTTGGGCTTGCTCTCGGTGAACGGCGAATTGGCGAACAGCGCGGTGCCGACCGGCTGCAGCGCGAGCGCGACGCGCAGCTTCTTCACCATGTCGGCTTCGGTGGAGAAGTCGTGGTTGGTCTGGACCGTGCAGGTCCGGTACATCATGTCGAGGCCGAGCGTGCCGACCTTCGGCATATACTCGGTCATGATGCGATAGCGGCCCTTGGGCATGCGCGGCATGTCGGCCCGCGACCATTCCGGCGTCATGCCGATGCCGAGGAAGCCGATGCCGAGCGGCGCCGCGACCTCGCGCACCTGCGCGAGATGCGCCATCAGTTCGCTGTGGGTCTGATGCACACTGTCGAGCGGCGCGCCGGATAGTTCAAACTGACCGCCCGGTTCGAGTGAGATCGCCCCGCCGCCGGTGACGTCGAACATGCCGATGATGTTGTCGCGCTCGAGAATCGGCTCCCAGCCGAGCAGCCCCTGCATGCCGTCGAGGAGCGCGCGGATCCCCTTCGGTCCCTCATAGGGGACCGGACGGTGGCCATCGAGCGTGAATGCGAATTTCTCGTGCTCGGTGCCGACGCGGAATTGCGAGGCCGGCTTACAGCCCTTCTCGAACCAGGCGACGAGTTCGTCGCGCGATTCGATGGGCGTCATATCGATCTGGTCGCGAGCCATGCAAAATCCTGGCAGCCTTATGAGGCGGCGACCTTAAACATGCGTCCCGGCAAAGGGCAATGGATTGACAGACGGGGGTCGGCTCCCCATGAGCCGCCACGGCGGGAGGGGATTGCCGCCTCAAGCAGCCAGTTTTTCCACCGGCTTTTCACGCGGCAAGTCGCGCGGTATGGCGGCGACCATGACGCGGTCGCGGCCGGCTTCCTTGGCGGCGTAGAGCGCCGCGTCGGCCGCCTTGATCAGATCGCGCGGGGTCAGTCCCGCCTGCGGCACCAGCGTCGCGGCGCCAATGCTCACGGTGGGTAGTCGATCCGGCCGCCCCTGCTGCAATTCTCGCAGCGCGCCGATCTTGCTGCGGATCGCCTCGGCGACGCACAGCGTCTCGTCGGCGCCGACCCCCGGCAGGATCACCGCGAATTCCTCGCCGCCGTAGCGCGCGCTGCAATCGCTGCTGCGCTGGGTGACACTGGCAATGCAGTCGCCGAGCGCCGCCAGAACATCGTCGCCCATCTGATGACCGAAAGTGTCGTTGAATGCCTTGAAGTGATCGGCATCGATCATCAGCACCGACACCGGCACCGACACGCGACGCGCGCGATTCCATTCGCGCGCAATGGTCTGATCGAAATGGCGGCGGTTATAGAGGCCGGTGAGCGCATCGGTCGTCGCCAGCCGCTGCAACTGCTCCTCGGCCTCGTCGCGACGACGCAGCGAACGAGTCAGACCGATCAGCAATGCGAGATTGATGCAGCACAGGCTCGCCACCAGGGCGCCGATCCGCCACGCCTCTTGCCGCCAGCCGGCATAGATCCGGTTGATCGCCGTGCCATAACTGATTTTCAGCGGCAGCCCCGGCACGGTCTGGTGAACATAAAACCGCTGGATGCCGTCGATGCCGGCCTGTGCCTCGAACACGCCGGCAGGCTCCGACAACATCGCCTGCGTCACCGTGGTCTGGCTGATATCGACGCCGACGAGGCTGGCATTGAACGGCGAGCGCATCAGCGCAATGCCATCCGTATTCATCAGCATCAGCGCATCGCCGTCGCCGACCGTCACATGGCGGAACAGGTCGTGGAAATAACTGAGCTTGAGCATGCCGACGACGACACCGCCGAACACGCCATCCTCGGCATCGATCCGGCGGCTGATCGCCAGCACGTATTCGCCGCGCTTGGTCGCATAGGGCGCGCTGATATGCAGGCCGGCCTTGGGATGCTCGCGATGAAACTGGAAATAGGGCCGCCGGGCGTAGTTGGTGTCGCGCGGCGTCAGCGACCGCGATTCCACCACGACATTGCCGTCGGGATCGAGCACCAGCAGCGAGCCGATATTCTTGGCGGTGGTCGAGCGGTCGAACAGGACAAGCTGGCGCAGTTCCGCCGAAACCCCCTGGACCTCCGGATTCTGCAAACCTTCGGCCACCGCCTGAAGCGACAGATCGAACAGTTCGATGTTGCGGGAGATATCGCTGCCGAGCGACGTGATCAGGTTGCGCGCCGCCATTTCCGCCTGGGCGCGGTCGCGACGCGCGATCTCGCTCAGCGACATCCAGCCGATCAGGGAGATGCCGATGGTCACCACGGCGCCGATCGCGATGAGCGCGTGCATCGTCCCCGACCGGGCGCCCGATTTGCGCAACGATTGACGAATGGCCGGCATTCCGCCGTCTCCCCAGTCCCTTGAACTCAATCCCCTGGAATGTCCCCGCATTCCAGACGATGGGTGTAGTGGGCAGCCGTTGAGAAAAGCCCCGCACAATCCGTGAAATTGCCGCGAGTGCCGCAACCCTCCGTCAAGGTTGACCAACCGCAAACGCCCCGCGCTGGCCCAGGGTTCTTTTTTTGTTCTTTTCCCGGGCGTGCCGCCGGCCTAACATCCCGCACCGCTTCGCCGAACCGGCGGAATATCCCAGGCTGTTGATTTATCGCGTTTTCTTCACGCGGACCCGTCCCCACGTCGCTCGAAAACGCTATGTACCCGCCATGACCGTCTTTACCCCCCATCAGGACGCCGCGTTGAGCGCCGTCGGCGACTGGCTGAAAGCCAAGCCGGGCCGCAAGGGGACACCACAGGTGTTCCGGCTGTTCGGCTATGCCGGCACCGGCAAAACCACGCTCGCCCGTCACGTCGCCGACGCCATCGACGGCACGGCGATGTTCGCCGCCTTCACCGGCAAGGCCGCCTCGGTGATGCGCAGCAAGGGCTGCTACAAAGCCTCCACCATTCACTCGCTGATCTACCGCACACGCGAGAGCGGCGAGGAAGTCCCGAGCTTCGATCTGTGGGACGAAGCACCCGCCTCCAAGGCCGACCTGCTGATCATCGACGAATGCTCCATGGTCGATCAGGAACTCGGCCGCGATCTGATGTCGTTCGGCGTGCCGATCCTGGTGCTCGGCGATCCGGCGCAACTGCCACCGATCCAGACCGGCAACAGCAGCGGCGCCGGCTTCTTCACCGAACAGGAGCCGGACGCGATGCTGACCGAGGTGCATCGCCAGGCGCGCGACAATCCGATCGTGCGGCTATCCATGGATATCCGCGAAGGCCGCTCGCTCGAACCCGGCGAATACGGCGACACGCAGGTGGTGGAGAAAGGCAGGCTCGATCCGGCGCGCGTGCTCAAGGCCGATCAGGTGCTGGTCGGCCGCAACGCGACGCGGCGCGCCTACAACCAGCGCATGCGCGAGCGGCGCGGCTTCGAGGGGACGCTGCCATCGGCCGGCGACAAGCTGGTCTGCCTGCGCAACAACCGCAAGAAGGGCCTGTTCAACGGCGGGCTATGGACGGTGCGCGAGCGCAGCGGCCGCAACTCCGGCATCATGACCATGCGGCTGATGCCCGACGACGAGACCGCGACGCGCGGCGTCAAGGTGTCGGTGCGGCCGGAATGCTTCTCCGGCGGCATCGAGCAGCTCGACTGGCAGCGCCGCAAACCCTACGACGAGTTCGACTACGGCTACGTGCTCACCGTGCACAAGGCGCAGGGCTCGCAATGGGACGACGTAGTGCTGTTCGACGAAAGTTTTGCGTTTTCCGACAGCCGCGACCGCTGGCTCTATACCGGCGTCACCCGCGCGGCGAAGACACTTACACTGGTGATGTAACCTGCATCGCCTTTGCCGGTGCGCTCACAACCCGGTGAGGATGAAGGCGCTGTGCTTGCATCGGACGCGCCGGCGCGGCATGGACTCCCTCATCACTGACCGATCACCGGAGTTGTTTTCATGAAGCTGTATTATTCACCGGGCGCCTGCTCGCTGTCGCCGCATATCGTGCTGCGCGAGGCCGGCCTGCCATTCGATCTCGTGCGCGTCGACACCAAAACGAAGAAGACCGAGAGCGGCGACGATTACTGGGCGGTCAACCCGAAAGGTTCGGTGCCGGCGCTGAAGCTCGACGATGGCGACGTCATCACCGAAGGCCCGGCGATCGTCCAGTATCTCGCCGACAAGGCCGGCAAGACTGATCTCGCGCCGGCCGCCGGCACCAAAGAACGCACGAAGCTGCAGGAGTGGCTGAACTACATCACCAGCGAAGTGCACAAGCAGTTCACGCCGCTGTTCAAGCCCGACACACCGGCCGATTACAAGCCGATCGCCAAGGCGAACCTGATGAAGCAATTCGCCTATCTCGACAAGCAGCTCGCCGGAAAGGATTTTCTGCTCGGCAAGACGTTCAGCGTCGCCGACGCCTATCTGTTCGTCGTGATGAACTGGCGCAAATTCCAGAATCTCGAGATCGCCGAGTTCAAGAATCTCTCGGCCTATCTCGAACGCGTCGCCGCACGCGCGAAGGTGAAGGAAGCGATGGTGGCCGAAGGACTGATCAAGGCCGCCTGAGGCGCACGCTAACGATCGCGATCACAATGATGGCCGGGCACGCAGCCCGGCCATTTTTCGGCCTCAGTAAGGCTCCCCGTTCTTGCGGGTATAGCGCATGCCCGACGCATCCTTGTGCGCCAGCATGTCGATGTCCGGATAGGTCGCGGTCTCGGTCGGCATGCGCGAGCCGACTTCGAGAAACACCACGTCCTGCTGCGTACGGTTGATCAGGCAATGGCCGTTGGCGACACCGGCCTTCCAGCCCGCGCAATCGCCCGGCTTCAACACCATCTCGCCGCCGTCCTCGCACAGCGTCACCTCACCCGCGAGTACGTAGACCAGTTCATCCTCGCTCGCATGCCAGTGGCGTTGCGACGACGCAGCGCCGGGCTTGAGCGTGCAGAGATTGACGCCGAACTGCGTCAGTCCAACGACATTGCCAAGACGCTTGCGCATGCGGCCCTCGACCGCCACCGCGAATTGCGGCGGATAGCCGGTGCGGGTGTCGAGCGGAATGGCGTCGATATCGATCCTCGGCATGGCATCTTCCAGGTTGCGCCTCGCCTTACAGGCTGCGCGCGATCAACAGCTTCATGATCTCGTTGGTGCCGGCATAGATGCGCATCACCCGCGCGTCGCGGTAAAGCCGCGAGATCGGGTATTCGTCCATGAAGCCGTAACCGCCGAACAGTTGCAGGCAACGGTCGACCACTTTCGCCTGCATGTCCGTCACCCAGTATTTCGCCATCGACGCGCCGACCGCGTCGAGTTCGCCCTTGATGTGGCGCTCGATGCAGTTGTCGACAAACACACGCGATACCGTCGCCTCGGTTTTGCATTCGGCCAGCACGAACTGCGTGTTCTGGAAGTCGAGGATCGGCTTGCCGAACGCCTTGCGTTCCTTCACGTAGTCGATCGTCAAGGCGAGACCGCGCTCGGTCATCGCCTGCGCATGGGTCGCGACCAGCAGGCGCTCTTGTGACAACTCCTGCATCAACTGGTAGAAGCCCTGCCCTTCCTGGGTGCCGAGCAGACTGTCCGCCGGCAACGGCACATCGTCAAAGAACAACTCCGACGTGTCGGCGGCATCGAGACCGAGTTTCTTCAGCTTGCGGCCCCGACGAAAGCCCGACGCGCCCTCCGTCTCCAGCACCATCAGCGACACGCCCTTGGCGCCCTGGGTCTGGTCTGTCTTCGCGACAACGACGATCAGATTGGCGTGCTGGCCGTTGGTGATGAAGGTCTTGGCGCCGTTGAGCACATAGCCATTTCCGGACTTGCGCGCCGTGGTCTTGACGCCCTGCAGATCGGAGCCGGTGCCGGGCTCGGTCATGGCGATGGCGCCGACCATCTCGCCGCTCGCGAGCTTCGGCAGCCAGCGCTTCTTCTGCTCCTCGGTGCCGTAATGCAGGATATAGGGCGCGACGATCGCCGAATGCAGCGGCGCGCCGAACGAGTCGAAACCACCGCCGCTGAACGCGCGGATGATCGCCGCTTCATGGGCAAACGTGCCGCCGGCGCCGCCATACTCCTCCGGCATCGCCGCGCACAGCAGCCCGGCCGCGCCGGCCTGGTCCCAGACCTCACGCGGATACATGCCGGCCTCGTTCCAGGCATCAACATGCGGCGTGAATTCGGCATTGACGAAACGCTGTGCCTGCTCTTCCAGCAGGACAAGATCCTCGGTCATCCAGGCCGGACGTGGCAGTTGCAACGGATCGGTCACGGGCTTGCCTCCAAATCACGGCAGCAAGCTTAAGCCGCGCCCCCTTCACCGGCTAGTGCAAGCAGCCTGCTCAGCAATCACATCGTCGAATGAGTACCAGTAATCGGATTGACTGGTCGCGCGCACGGTGTGGTGTTAGACGGGGATCGCAACGCCGGACCCTTTCGTGACCTCTCACCCCATTGCCGCGCCCGGTTCGGGCGACCAGACCGAAACGCCCTATGCGTGGCGACGGCTGGTCGTCTGCGTGCTGATCGGCACGATCGGCAATGTCGGCATGTGGTCGGCGGTGGTGGCCCTGCCCGCGATGGAAGCCGACTTCGGCCTGACACGCGCCAGCGCCGCATTGCCCTACACGCTCGCCATGGTCGGCATCGCCCTTGGCGGCGTGATGATGGGCTGGATGGTCGATCGGTTCGGCCTGATGCTGCCGTCGCTGATCGCTGCCGTGGCGCTCGGTCTCGGATACGGCATCACCGGCGTCGCCACCGAATACTGGCAGGTCGTGCTCGCGCACGGCCTGCTGATCGGCATGGTCGGCACCGCGACCATGTTCGGGCCGCTGATGGCCGACGTCTCGCAGTGGTTCACGCGCAATCGCGGCACCGCCGTGGCGATCTGCGCCGCGGGCAATTACCTCAGCGGCGCGGTCTGGCCACCGGTGGTGCAGCACTTCATCGGAACCTCCGGCTGGCGCACGGCGCATATTGGCGTCGGCATGTTCTGTCTCGTCACCATGGTGCCACTGGCCTTGCTGCTGCGGCGGCGCGCAACGGTGCAGCGCACCGCCGCGGTCGAGACGGACGCCAGCGAAGCACGCGCCTCACTCGGCATCTCGCCGAATGCGCTGCAAATCCTCCTTTCCGTTTCGGCGGTCTGCTGCTGCATCGCCATGGCGATGCCGCAGGTGCATATCGTCGCCTATTGCGGACAGCTCGGTTACGGCGTCGCCCGCGGCGCGGAGATGCTGTCGCTGATGTTCGGCTTCGGCGTCATCAGCCGCATCGCATCAGGCTATGCCGCGGACCGGATCGGCGGCGTCGCCACGCTGCTGATCGGCGCGCTGCTGCAGAGCCTCGCGCTGATGCTGTTCCTGCTCTTCGACGAGTTGGGGTCGCTTTACGTCATCTCCGCGCTGTTCGGTCTGTTTCAGGGCGGCATCGTGCCGAGCTACGCGATCATTGTGCGTGAATATTTTTCGCCGCGCGAAGCCGGGATGCGCGTCGGCATCGCCATCATGGCATCGCTGTTCGGCATGGCCGCCGGCGGATGGCTCGCCGGCAAGATTTTCGATCTTGCCGGCTCCTATGCTTTGGCTTTCGCCAACGGGATCGGCTTCAGCATGATCACGGTCATGATTACAGCATGGCTGTTGTTGCGGACTCGCCGCGGCGGAGCACTCGTCGCAGCGTAAGGCTCCGCGTCATTGTGACGTCATCGCGAGACCACGCGATCGACACGATTCACCACACGCGCCACGATCTCGTCACGATGTGTTCGGCATGTGTACGATCACATCTTTTTTGACATGCGAATCGCGGAACGCTTGCGGCGCTGCGGCATTTCCCCCGCGAGGTTTCGCGATGCGGCGCACGCATCGGCCTTGCGATGATTTCAAAAAAACAAGGAGCAACTTTCATGCAGACAATTCAGCATCACACCCGCACGGTCATGAGCGCCGCGGCGATCGCGGCCGCCGCGCTGATGGCCGGTACGCTGGCATCGCCGGCTTCCGCACAGACGGTGCGTGAGAATTATGAAGCCATCCCGTATGCCGCACCCGCGACCGGCGTCGTGGTCGGCACGCTTGCCGGCGTCGGCCTCTATAACGGCTGGTACGGATCGAGCGCGGCCGCGACCTCACTCGGCGCGACCGTGGCCAGTTCTGCCGTCGCCGGTGGCGTGATCGGCGTTGGCGCGGCAGCGCTGGTCGACGCGGCGATCCAGCCGTGCCGCGGCTTCCACGCGATGTTCGACCTGAGCCGCGGCCAGTGCGTCAACGGCCAGTATGTCGGCTATCAAGAGCGACCGATGCGGCGTTACGTGCGCTAACGCCATCCGTCGACACTGAAACGAACCTCCGCCTCCGGGCGGAGGTTTTTTATTGATCGTGCCTGCACAGCAAATAGCCCACGCGGCCACACGCGTTAAAGCTTTCTTAACACCGCCGGAGCGCAAACCGCGTTCGACCTGCGAAGAAGTGTGTCGCGATGACCGCGCCAAGCAAATGCTTACGGAAAATCAACCGTATCCACCGCCCGTTAACCCCCCCTTTACCATAAGCCGCAAAAGTCGCGGCGAGGATGGCGAAGCGCGCCAAAGCGCGACGACATAAAGGTCCGATGGTGACCGCTCCTCGCGGAGGTGGGTGTCCACGGCATGCGACTGGGCAGGCTGAAGTCTTTGCGACCGGAAACGCGCGAAGCGGTGAAGGCCGCTGCGCGCCGGTCGGGCCAGTCCGTGCAGGAGTGGCTCGACACCGTTGCCGCGCAGCAGGCCGCGCAGCTCGAGGACGATGACGATCTGTTTGACGACGACAGCGAGTCCGTCGAACAGCGCCTCGACGAACTGACCCGCAAGATCGACCGGCTGACCGGCACCGGCCCCGCCGCTTATGCGCCGCTGCGACAACGCACGCCCGCGGCTCCGATGCCCGCTGCCACTCCGGCGGCACCGACCGCGTCCGACACCGACCATCTCGCCAAGCTGGTGGAACGTCTCGACCGCCGGCTCGATCACTTCGTCAGCTTTGCCCATTCGCTGCCGTCGGTGGTGACCACCCCGACCGCACCGGGCGGCGTCGACCGCGCCGTGCAGGAAATCACCGCCCGCCAACGCGCGCTGCGCGGCGAGGCTGTCGCCACTCCCCAGCGCGCGGCGCCTCCCGCCCCGCAAGGGAACTTGCCGCCATTCCCCGCAAATTTCACGCCGGCGCTCCCGACCGCTCCACAGGCGATGGCGGCGCATGTCGATCCGCAATACGCGCATGCTGCGGGCTATGCCGCGCCGCAAGCCCATCCGACGCACGCCCACATGCCCGCCGCGCCGATGCCGACGGCGCACACCCTGCCGCATCCGGCCCCGTTCCAGCCCGCGCCAGTCCAAGCGATGGCATCTGCCATGCCGCAACAGGCGCCGCTGCCGACGCAGGACCTGTCGGGGCTCGAGAAACAACTGCGCAGCATCACCAATCAGATCGAGACCCTGCGCCGGCCCGGCGTCGAGGATGCGATCAATGCGCTGCGCGACGAACTGGCCCAGATCGCCCAGGCGCTGACCGACGCGATGCCGCGCCATGTCATCGACGCGGTGGAAGCGCAGATCCAGAACCTAACGCAGCGCCTGTCGGAAGGCCGCCAGGCCGGTGTCGGCGAACAGGTACTCAACAATATCGAGCAGCATCTCGCGCAGGTGCACGAAGCGCTGCGCTCGCTCACTCCGGCCGAACATCTGATCGGTTTCAACGAGACCGTCTCGGCGCTGGCCGAACGCATCGACCAGATCGTCACCCAGCGGGATCCGGCAAGCTTCCGCCAGTTCGAAGACGCGGTGAACAATCTGCGGGCGATGACCGCCCATGTCGCCTCGAACGAGACCGTGGGCCAGTTGGCGGCACAGGTGCAGACGCTGGCCGCCAAGGTCGACCAGATCGCCTATACGAGTTCCGGCGACGCCGCACTGGCGCATCTCGAACAGCGCATCTCCGCGCTTGCCGATGCCATCGCCACCCGCAACCAGAACGGCTCCGCGGTACCGCAGCGGCTCGAACATCTGGTCGGCTCGCTGACCGAGAAAATCGAGCAGTTCCAGTCGACGCGCGGACACAGCGCCGCCGCCGACCATCTTGAAGAGCGCATCATCAACCTCGCCGAGAAGCTCGACGCTTCGGATTCGCGTCTCGCCAATCTCGAATCCGTCGAGCGTGGCCTGACCGAGCTTCTCGCGCAGGCCGATCGCAGCAATCGCGGCCGCGAGCCAGCCGGCGAACCGCCGGCGCATGTGGATGCGTTGCGCCGCGACGTGGCGCGCACGCAGGACTCGCTCGAAGCGATGCAGGGGACACTCGGCATCCTGGTCGACCGCCTCGCGGCGATCGAGCACGGCATTCGCGAGCGGCCTGCGGCGCCGCCGGCTGCCGTGCTGCCGCAAGCCGCGCCGATCACCTTGCAGCAGCCGGTCGAAGCCGTCGCCGCGCAGATGTTCGCCGCCGTGGCCCAGGCGAAGGCCGCCGCCGCGGGCGAGATGCCGTCGCCGCCGCTTGCACCGGCAATGCCCGAACAGCGGATGCCGGCGGTGGAAGCGCCGCCGATCATGCCGGCACAGCCGGCCGCGCCGGTGCAGGCTGCGCCCGTTCAGGCCCAGCCCGCGCGGCCGCAAGTCAAGCAGGGCATGCGGCGCAGCCAGCCGATCGATCCCGATCTGCCGCCCGACCATCCGATCGAGCCGGGCATGGCGCGCCCGGCCGCTGCCCGCAACGCCGGCCCCGTCGTCGCCTCGCCGGCGGCGCGGATCGCCGCGTCGGAGGCGGCGTTTGGCGCGGCGCAGCCAGCGGCGATGTCCGCTCCGGGTGGGACGCAAACGGATTTCATCACCGCCGCCCGCCGCGCGGCGAAAACCGCCGGCCAGATGAACCCCGGTCCGATGGCCGCGGAGCCGATCGCGCCCGCGCCGGTGACCGCGCCGCGGATCGAGCCGCGCACTGACCTGTTGATCGATCCCGAGACGGTCGACGAACCGCGCCATGCCTTCGGCACCGCCGGGCGCGGATCGATGCTTGGCGTGCTGCGCGGCAAGCTCAAGTCGCTGCTGATCGCCTCGAGCGTCGTCGCGATCGTCGTCGGCGGCTACTACATCATCGGCTCGATGCTGGACGGCCAGCCCAGCACCAAGCCGGCGTCGGTCGGCAGCAAGGCTGCCAATCCGCCGCCGCCCGGCCTGTACGAGGACATGGAGCCTGATGCCGAGGCCGACGCCGCGGCACCCCGCTCCGGCGCGCCCACGACCGCACCGGTCGCCCCGGCGACACCGCTCGGCGCCGGGTCCGGTTTCAAGCTGCTCGCGCCCAACAGCACGATGCAGACGTCGCCGGACCAGACCCCGCCACCCGAGGAGAAGCCCGAGAAGCCGGACGTCACCGGCTCGATCGGTGCTGCCCGCGCGGTCTACGCCGACAAGCTGCCGGTCGCGATCGGCGGCCCGCGTCTGCGCGAGGCGGCGGCGCGTGGCGAAGCCGCCGCGACTTACGAGGTCGGCAATCGTTTTGCCGAAGGCCAGGGCGTCGCCCGCAGCACCGAGGACGCGGCCCGCTGGTTCGAGCGCGCCGCCCGCCGTGGTCTCGCCCCGGCACAGTTCCGCCTCGGCAGCCTGTACGAGAAGGGCCAGGGCGTCCGCCGCGACCTCAAGGAGGCGCGCCGCTATTACACTCTCGCGGCGGACCAGGGTCACGCCAAGGCGATGCACAATCTTGCCGTGCTCTACGCCGAAGGCATCGACGGCAAGCCGGACTACAAGACCGCCGCCGAATGGTTCGAGAAGGCCGCCGGCTTCGGCGTCTCCGACAGCCAGTACAATCTCGGCATCCTCTATGCGCGGGGCCTCGGCACCGCCAAGGACATGATCGCCTCCTACAAGTGGTTCAGCCTCGCGGCGGCGCAGGGCGACAAGGAATCCGCCAAGAAGCGCGACGACGTAGCGACCCGGCTCGACGCTGCCGGACGCGCCAAGGCGGAGACCGCGGTGCGGAGCTGGGCGCCGCATCTGCAGCCGCAGGATGCGATCCGCGTGGCCGTACCGGCCGGCGGCTGGGATCAGGGCGCCGAGGCCACCAAGGACGCCGCCCAGGAGCCGGCAAAAGAATCGGCAAAGGAGCCGCGCAAGCCGATCCGCGACGTCACCAAGGAGCCGGTGAAGCAGTCTATCCGCGCGCCGCTCCAGCTCTCCGCGCGCTAGACCGAATCGGCGCGATCGGAACGCCGGTTCACGCGTGATCTTTCCGGAAAACCGTTTCACACTTTTCCGGATCACGCCCAAAGCGCGTCGAAAGACACAGCAACAACAATTCATCGTGCACGGTGCTCCGCAAGGGTAGCCGTGCGCGAATTGCAAGCTACAATCGACTTGAAAACATCGTCCGGCCTGTGTGCCCGGCTTCTGCCCGGCGCGCCGTTTACCTTCGGGTAACGCGCGCCGTCGCGGCGGCCGGTGTCGGGCTATTGTCGATCCGAACCGGGACTACCGATTGCAGATTTACCTTCCGATCGCCGACCTGCCGGTCAACATCTTCCTCGTCCTGGGGATGGGGATGCTGGTCGGATTCATCTCCGGCATGTTCGGGGTCGGCGGCGGCTTCCTGATGACGCCGCTGCTGATCTTCATCGGCGTGCCGCCGGCGGTCTCGGTGGCGAGCGTCGCCACCCATGTGGCCGCCTCGTCGTTCTCCGGCGCGCTGTCCTACTGGCGCAAGAACGCGATCGACCTGGCGCTCGGCTTTATGCTGCTCGGCGGCGGCCTGATCGGCACCTTCGCCGGCGTCTGGCTGTTCACGGCGCTGCGCTCGCTCGACCAGCTCGATCTGGTGATCAGCATCCTCTACCTGCTGCTGCTGACCAGCGTCGGCTTCCTGATGACGATCGAGGGCCTGCGCGCGATCACACGGGCACGGCGCGGCAACCCGATCCCGCCACGGCGCGCCGGCATGCACAACTGGGTGCACGGCCTGCCGCTCAAGGTCCGGTTCAAGCGCTCAAAGATTTACGTCTCGGCGATCCCGGTATGGGGCATCGGCCTGCTGATGGGCTTCCTCGGCGCGATCATGGGCATCGGCGGCGGCTTCATCCTGGTGCCGCTGCTGATCTATCTGCTGCGCGTGCCGACCGCGACGGTGATCGGCACCTCGATGATGCTCACCCTCGTCACCATGGCAGCGGCAACCGTGATGCACGCCAGCACCAACCATCAGGTCGATGCCGTGCTGGCCCTGATCCTGATGGTCGGCGGTGTCACCGGCGCGCAGTTCGGCGCGCGGCTCGGCCAGCGCATGCGTGGCGAATGGCTGCGGCTGCTGCTCGGCGTGCTGGTGTTCGCCGTCGGCGTGAAATTCGCGGTCGACCTCGTCGCCACGCCGGACGAGCCCTATTCACTGCGGGTCGAGGAGCCGGCGCGATGATCCGCTCCCGTCTCATCGCCGGTGTGGTGGCCGCAGCGGCGCTGTTCGCGACGGAGATGCCGGCCGGCGCCGAGAAATTGATCGTCTCGCTGTCGAACCACCGCGTGCTGGTGACCTCGAACTTCGACGGCGAGGAGCTGGTGCTGTTCGGCACCATCGAACCCGATGCGCCGCGCGGCGCGTTGCGCGCCGCCTACGATATCGTCGTCACCGTGGCCGGCCCCGCCAGCAGCGTGCGGACGCGGCGCAAGGAGCGCACGCTCGGCATCTGGATCAACCAGGAAGCGCGGCAGTTCATCAACGTGCCGTCGTATCTGGCGGTGCTGTCGAACCGGCCGGTGCAGGAGATCACCAACGAGGACCAGCGCCGCCGCCTGCAAATCGGCCTCGACAATGTGATCCTGCGCCAGCGCGTCGGCTCGGACATCGCCGATACGGTGCCGACCGATCCGTTCCGCGAAGCGTTCGTGCGACTGCAGACCGAGCACGGCGTCTACCGCGCCAACCCCGCCGGCGTGACGTTCCTGACGCCGACCGTGTTCCGCGCAGCGATTCCGTTGCCGGCGACCACGCCGACCGGCAACTATGCGATCGACGTCAAGGTGTTCGCCAATGGCAACATGGTCGTGCGCAGCACATCGGCGCTCGAAGTGGTCAAGTCCGGATTCGAGCAATTCGTCGCGAGCGCGGCGCACGACTACGGGCTGCTGTACGGTCTCGTCGCCGCATTAATGGCGCTCGCCACCGGCTGGTTCGCCAGCGTCGTGTTCCGCCGCGACTAGCGTTCGGGTTCATCAATCCGGCAGGCAGTGACTGACCGCGAAGGCGTAGATGCGGCCATCGCCGAGCATATGCGCGGTGAAGCCGCGCGCGCCGAACACGGTATTGAATGCTTCGTGCCGCACATTCAATCCGCCGGTGAAAGCGCCAAACGCCGGCAGCACCACGCGCTCGCCGTCGGCGGCGAAGCAGCGGCGGCCGATGGTCTGACCGCGATGCGAGACCCGCGCCACCGGATGCAGATGGCCGGCGACCTCGCCGAACCCGCCGGTGGGCTCATGCCGGAACGACAGCGCGCCGATCTGCAAGGTGCCGCCGAACGAGCCGCCGATGCCGGTCGCCGGGTCGGGATCGTGATTGCCGGTAATCCAGATCCAGTCGCGGCCGGTCTGCAATGCCAGCAGCCCGGCGCGATCCTGATCACTGAGGCGCGAGGGGCCGCGACCGTCATGGAAGCTGTCACCGAGCGCGATCACGCAGCGCGGATTGTACCGCGTCATCAGCCGCGACAGCCGCATCAGCGTCGCCACCGTGTCGTAGGGTGGCAGGAATACGCCGCGCTCGGCATAGCTCGAGGCTTTTTCCAGATGCAGGTCGGCGATGGCAAGCACGCCCTCGGCCGGCCAAAACAGCGCGCCGTCGGGATCAGCCACCAGCGTCACCCCGGCGATCTGCAACGGCTCGCTCTGGGTCGGGGTCGGACGCGCAACAGGTCGTTGCCGTACAGCCGAAGCCGGCTCGCTCATTGCATCGCTTCCTTCACCAGCGCCTCGGCTTCCGCCAGCAGCATGTCGGGCGCCTCGCCCTGCACCGGTTCCTTGCCGATTTCCAGCATCACCGGAACCGCGAGCGGCGAGACGTGATCGAGCGGTTTATGGACGATTCGCCCCCGCACGCGCGAGAGCATTTCGCCCAACCGTTTGATGTCGAGCAACCCTGTGGCGGCATCGTCATGGGCAGCGCGCAGCAGCAGGTGGTCCGGCTGGTGCTTGCGCAGCACGTCATAGACGAGGTCGGTGGAAATCGTCACCTGCCGCCGCGTCTTCTCCTTGCCGGGGAACCGGCGTTCGATCAGTCCGGCGATGATGGCGCAGGTGCGGAACGTGCGCTTCATCAAAGCCGACTCCGCAAGCCAGGCTTCGAGGTCGTCGCCCAGCATGTCCTCGGCGAACAGATCGGCAAGCGACAACCTCCCGTCATCGATCGCACCTGCGACATCGCCCATGGCCCAGACCGCCAGCGCATATTCGTTGGCGACGAATCCCATGGGCCGCAGCCGCGCCCGCTCCAGCCGCCGCGTCAGCAGCATGCCGAGGGTCTGATGCGCCAGTCGTCCCTCGAACGGATAGCAGACGAGATAATGCTTGTCGGCGCGCGGGAACGTCTCGACCAGCAGATCGCCGGCGCGCGGCAGCAGCGAGCGCCATTCCTGGATCTTCAGCCAGTCGCGCACCTGCGCCGGCAGCGCCTGCCACGTCGAATGATCCGCGAGGATGTCGCGCACCCGCGCGGCGAGATAAGTGGACAGCGGAAACTTGCCGCCGGCATAGGACGGCACCTTCGGGTCTTGCGAGGCGGCGCGCGAGACATAGACCTCGTCCTCCACCAGCGCCTCGAATTTCAAAATCTCCCCGCCGAACACGAAGGTGTCGTTGGGCGACAGTGTCTCGATGAAATATTCCTCGATCTGGCCAAGCAATCGTCCGCCGCGCGGGATCATTGTAGAATTCTTGGTCTTCGACGCGCGCGAACGCACCAGCCGCACCTTCAGCATGTCGGCCTCGACGATGGTGCCGATATTCATGCGGTAGCGCTGCGCCGTCATCGGATGGGTGACGCGCCAGCGGCCGGTCTTGTCCTGCCGGATTTTGGCGAACCGCTCATAGGCGCGCAGCGCATAGCCACCGGTGGCAACGAAATCGAGCGCAGCGTCGAAGTCGGAGCGGGCGAGCTGCGTATAGGGCGCGGCGGCACGTACCTCATCATAGAGCTCATCGGCGAGGAACGGCTCGCCGCAGGCGCGGCCCATGATGTGCTGCGCCAGCACGTCGAGCGCGCCAGTGCGCGCCGGCGGCGTGTCCTGCGCATTGTCGCGCACCGCCGCGAGCGCGGCGCTGCATTCCAGAACCTCGAAGCGGTTGGCCGGCACCAGCACCGCTTTCGACGGCTCGTCGAGCCGGTGATTGGCGCGACCGATCCGCTGCAACAGCCGCGACGATCCCTTCGGCGCACCGACATTGACGACAAGATCGACGTCGCCCCAGTCGACGCCGAGATCGAGCGAGGACGTGCACACTACCGCGCGCAGTTTTCCCGCCGACATCGCGTCCTCGACGCGGCGGCGCTGCGCCACGTCCAGCGAACCGTGATGCAGCGCGATCGCCAGATTGTCGTCGTTGATCTGCCACAGCGACTGGAACAGGCCCTCGGCCTGGCTGCGCGTATTGACGAACAGCAGCGTCGTGTTGTGCTCCTTGATGAGCTGATACATCTCGCCGAGCGCGTGGCGCGCCGTATGCCCCGCCCACGGCAAATGCTCCTGCGTGTCGAGCATCGATATATCGGGCGCGGCGCCGGCCTCCGCGACAACCAGATCCGCGAGGTCTTCGCCACCCACCGGCTGCGGCCGCAGATAACGACGCAGATCGTCCGGCTGCGCCACGGTGGCGGACAGACCGACCGTTTGCAGGTCGGGCGCCAGCGTGAACAGCCGCGCGAGGCCGAGCGACAGCAGATCGCCGCGCTTCGAGGTCACCAGCGAATGCAGTTCGTCGAGCACGACGCGGCGCAGGGTCGCGAACAGATACGGCGCGTCGGCGGTGGAGAGCAGCAGCGCCAATTGCTCCGGCGTCGTCAGCAGGATGTCCGGCGGATCGCGGCGCTGGCGCATGCGCTTCGATGCCGGCGTATCGCCGGTGCGCGTCTCGAGCCGCACCGGCAACCCCATCTCCCGCACCGGCGTTTCCAGGTTGCGGGCGATATCGACGGCGAGCGCCTTCAGCGGCGAGATGTAGAGGGTGTGTAGTCCCTGCGCGCGGCGTAGCGTGCGACCGGTGGAGACAATCGTATTCGAGGCCGCGCCGCGCTCGCTCAGTTCCACCAGCGTCGGCAGGAAGCCCGCCAGCGTCTTGCCGGCCCCGGTCGGCGCGATCAGCAGCGCCGAGCGCCCGGCCCGTGCCTTCGCCAAGAGATCGAGCTGATGCGCGCGCGGCTGCCAGCCGCGGGCCGCGAACCAGCGGGTGAACACCTCGGGCAGCGGCGCGGGCGTATCGAGCATCGCTGTTATTTGGTGTCGTTAGGGTTGGATTTCATTGGATTGAATCATCTGTGACAAGCTTGTCTTTTTTGGCGTGATCCGGAAACCGGTTCTCACCCTCTGGTCAAACCCGAGGGTAAGCTTTTCCGAATCACGCTCTAGCGACGCACGCCAGCCCCGGAACCGGATGGCCTTTTTCGGTGCGGACCACGGCGGGCGTCAGCACCAACATTGTCAATCCCGCAGCGGCGAGTGCCGCACGGACTCCTCCCTCGCTGTGCGCATAGCGCAGCGTGTCGCGCAGGATCACGCCGTCTCCATCGTGGGTCTCCACCGTGAAAGCGAAGCTGCCGCCGGCTTTCAAGATCGCCGCCGACGCAACGCAGACCGGCGCGAGATCGTCGAGATAAATGAACACGTCGGCGGCAAGGATCAGATCATAGCGTTCGCCGCGTGCCGCTTCGCTGCACAGGAACGCGACCGCCTCCGCTTCCGCGAGCCGGTCATAGAGACCCTTGGCCCGCGCCTGCGCCAGCATCGCACCGGACAGATCGACGCCAACGATGCGGTCCGCGAACGGCCGGAATGCTGCCGCCGCGAGCCCCGTGCCACAGCCGAGATCGAGCATCGAGGAAAAGGCCCCGCCGGTCCTCTCGATGCCGCGTGATGCTTTCACGGCGTCGAGCAGGATGTCCGGGCCGCGATAGGTAAGTCCTTCGGTCAAAGCGCGCTCGAACCGCGCCGCATAGCCGTCGAACAGGGCCCGCACATAGCCTTCAGGCATGGCGCCGGTCGGCACCGCGCCGAGCCGCATCAGATGCAAGGCCGCGCCGTGGCTGTCGGCCGGATCGGCGGCGCGGGCTTTCTCAAACGCCGCGATGGCCCCGGTCCGGTCGCCGAGCTTGTCCCGCGCTTCGCCCAGCAGGAACCAGCCGGCGGCATAGCCCGGCACCAGATCGAGCGTCTGCTCGAACAGGTCGGCGGCCCCAGCGGCGTCGCCCTGCGCGAGGCTTTCCCGCGCCCATTCGAAGCGGCGGTCGGCGGCGAGGTCACCGGAGGATTGGAATGTGGTTGGCATCGGTTGCGGTTGTCGGGACCGGCGCGTTCTATCTCGCCATCGGCGGTTCTGCACCTATCTAAGCGTGATGCGCCCCGAAGACATCCTCGTTCCCACCCCGTCCGGGGTCTGCTGCAAGCCCGGCGGGTTCCACATCGACCCGACCCGGCCGGTCGAGCGGGCGCTGATCACCCACGGCCATTCCGACCATGCCCGCGCCGGCCACGGCGAGGTGCTAGCGACGCAGGAGACGCTGGACATCATGCGGCTGCGCTACGGCGACAATTTCGCCAGGCGCACGCAGGCGATCCGCTACGGCGAACCGCTCGCCATCGACGGCGTCACCGTGAGCTTCCATCCGGCCGGGCATGTGCTCGGCTCGGCGCAGATCAAGGTCGAGCAGGACGGACTGCGCATTGTCGCGTCGGGCGACTACAAGGACGTGGCCGACCCGACCTGCGCGCCGTTCGAGCTGGTGCCGTGCGACGTGTTCATCACCGAGGCGACGTTCGGACTTCCCGTCTTTCGTCATAGCGAGCCGCTCCACGAGATCGGCAAGCTTCTGAAATCCGTCGCGCTGTTTCCCGAACGCGCGCATCTGGTCGGCGCCTATTCCCTCGGCAAGGCACAACGCGTCATCGCCATGTTGCGGCAGGCCGGTTACGACCAGACGATCTATCTGCACGGCGCGATGGAGAAGATCACGCAGTATTACGTGTCGCGCGGCATCGCTCTCGGTCCGCTCGAACTGGTGCGCGGCGCGAAGAAGCCGGACCTCGCCGGCACCATCACGCTGTGCCCGCCCTCCGCCAACAAGGACCTGTGGACGCGGCGGTTTCCCGATCCGCTCACCTGTTTCGCCTCGGGCTGGATGCGCGTGCGCGCTCGCGCACGGCAGGGCGGCACCGAACTGCCTTTGGTGATTTCCGACCATGCCGACTGGAATGGCTTGACCAAGACCATCGCCGCCACCGGCGCATCGGAAATCTGGGTGACGCATGGACAGGAAGACGCGCTGGTGCATTGGGCAACGCAGCGCGGACTGAAAGCGCGGCCCCTCGCCATCGTCGGCTATGGCGACGAGGAGGAGCATGAGGCCGAGGCTCAAGTCAAAACCGGGGACGGCGAAGCATGAACCGCTTCGCCGACCTGCTCGACCGCCTCGCCTACGAGCCCGCGCGCAACAACAAGCTGCGGCTGATGACGGACTATTTCCGCCGCACCGAAGACCCGGAGCGCGGCTATGCGCTGGCGGCGCTCACCAGCGCTTTATCGTTCCAGCACGCCAAGGCCGGCATGATCCGCGCGCTGATCGCCGAGCGCGCCGATCCGGTGCTGTTCGAACTCTCCTACGACTATGTCGGCGATCTTTCGGAAACCGTCGCGCTGATGTGGCCGGCTGACCCGAACCATCGGCCGAACGCGATCCCGACTTTGTCCGACGTGGTGGAAACCTTATCCACGCTCGGCAAGGCGCAACTGCCAGCGCAACTCGCGCGCTGGCTCGACGCGCTCGACGAGACCGGACGCTGGGCGCTGCTGAAGCTCGTCACCGGCGGGCTGCGCGTCGGCGTCTCCGCGCGGCTTGCGAAGACCGCTGCCGCCGCGCTCGGCGACAAGGACCCGAACGAGGTGGAAATCGTCTGGCCCGGTCTCGCGCCGCCCTATCTGGACTTGTTCGCCTGGCTCGAAGGCCGCGCCGACGCGCCCGCCAATCGCGATCCGGCGCCGTTCCGCCCGGCGATGCTGGCGCATGCGGTGGACGAGCCCGATCTCGCCGCGCTCGACCCACAAGACTTCGTCGCCGAATGGAAATGGGACGGCACGCGCATCCAGGCGGTGTCAGGCATCGGTGAAGACGGCCAGCATGTGGCGCGGCTCTATTCGCGCACCGGCGAGGACATCTCGAAAAGCTTTCCCGAACTGCTCGACGTGCTGCGCATTCCCGCCGCCATCGACGGCGAACTGCTGATCCTGCGCGACGGCCGCGTCCAGAGCTTCAACGTCCTGCAGCAAAGGCTCAACCGTAAGGCGGTGACGGCGAAACTGATCGCCGACTTTCCCGCGCATATCCGCGCCTACGATCTGCTGATGCTCGACGGCCAGGATTTGCGCGACAGGCCATTCGCCGAGCGCCGCGACAAGCTCGCCGATTTCATCGAACGACTCAACACGCCGCGCATCGATCTCTCGGCGCTGGTATTGTTTTCCACCTGGCCGGAACTGATCGCGGCACGCGCCGACCCAGCCCAGACCGGCGCGGGCGAAGACGCGGAAGCGGTGGAAGGCGTGATGCTCAAGCGCCGCGACGCCGCTTACGTTCCCGGCCGGCCGAAGGGCCTGTGGTGGAAATGGAAGCGCGATCCGATGATCGTCGACGCGGTGCTGATGTATGCGCAGCGCGGCCACGGCAAGCGCTCGTCGTTCTATTCCGACTACACCTTCGGTGTCTGGAACGCCGCCAACGAACTGGTGCCGGTCGGCAAGGCCTATTTCGGCTTCACCGACGAGGAATTGAAGCAGATCGACCGGTTCGTGCGCCGCAACACCGTCGACCGGTTCGGCCCGGTGCGCGAGGTGGTGCATGACGGCGACACCGGTCTGGTGCTGGAAGTGGCGTTCGAGGGATTGCAGCGCTCAAGCCGCCACAAATCTGGGCTCGCCATGCGCTTCCCCCGCATCAACCGGCTGCGCTGGGACAAGCCGCCGCGCGAGGCCGACCGGCTGGACACGCTGGAGACCATGCTGCAACGGATCGAGCGGGGACGAGGCGGACAACCGGCGGCTGCGAACGCGTCGCTACCGAAGCCCCACTGACCCTCCTTGTTCCGCGCGGCAATGTGCTAAAAGCCCTGCACGCAACCTTGGAGAGTCGGATGGCAGACCAGAATATCACCCGCTGGATAGGCGGCTCGCCGCTCGCCGTGATCGGCCGGCTGATCCTGATCTGCGTGCTGGTCGGCGTCGTCCTGTCGGCACTCGGCCTCGATCCGTGGAATATCTGGGTGAGCCTGCAACGGCTGATCGAGTCCGTGTGGAACATGGGCTTCGACGCGATCCGCTGGCTGTGGGGCTACTTCCTGCTCGGCGCGGTGATCGTCATTCCGATCTGGATCATCATGCGCATCGTCAATGGGCCGCGCGGCCGCTGATGTGACGTCCGCCTTTTCTATCGGACACCGGCAGGTCTTCGCCATCGCCCTGCCGGCGATGCTGGCCAATATCACGACGCCGCTGGTCGGCGTCGTCGCCACCGCCGCAATCGGCCGGCTCGGCGATGCCGCCGCGCTCGGCGGCGTGGCCATGGCGTCACTGGTGTTCGACTGCCTGTTCTGGCTGTGCGGCTTCCTGCGCATGGGCACGGTGGCGCTGACCGCGCAGGCGCTCGGCGCCGGCGACCGCACCGAACAGCGCGCCGTGCTTGGCCGCGCCCTGCTGATCGCCATTGTCATCGGCGCGGTGCTGCTAGCGGTGCAAATCCCGCTGGCCGCCGGCATCCTGTGGCTGATGGGCGGCAGCGTCGCGGTCAACGACGCCGCCGGGCTTTATTTCGCGATCCGTCTGTGGTCGGCGCCGTTCGCGCTCGGCAATTACGTGATGCTCGGCTGGTTGGTGGGGCTCAACCACCCGCGCCTCGCCCTCGCCGTGCAGATAGTGGTCAACGTCGTCGATATCCTGCTAACGGTGCTGTTCGTGCTGGTGCTCGACGGCGGCGTCGCCGGCGCGGCCTGGGCCGCGGTGATCGCTGAGGGATCTGGCCTTGCCGCCGGGTTGGCGCTGGCATGGCATGTGCTGGGTCACAGGCTCGACATGCCGCGTCACGCGCTGTTCAACCGCGCCAAGCTCGTACGGATGCTGGCGGTCAACCGCGACATCTTCATCCGCACGGCGGCGCTGGTGGCGGCGTTCCTGTTCTTCAGCGCACAGGGTGCACGCGCCGGCGACGTCACGCTCGCCGCCAACGCGGTGCTGCACAACTTCACGCTGATCGGCGCGTTTTTCCTCGACGGAATGGCGAACGCCGCAGAACAGCTCTGCGGCCGCGCTTACGGCGCACGAGACCGTTCCGCGTTTTCCCGTGCTGTGAAGCTCATCGTCGGCTGGAGCCTCGTCTTCGGCCTCGCCACCAGCATCGCATTCGCGCTCGGCGGTCCATTTCTGATCGACGCGATGACCGCGAGTGCCGATGTGCGCGACACGGCGCGCCTGTTCCTGTGGCTGGCGATGCTGACGCCGGTCTGCGGCGCCCTCACCTTCGCCTATGACGGCATCTATATCGGCGTTACCTGGGTGCGCGATATGCGCAATCTCATGATTGTCGCACTGACGATTTATTTCGCGGTGTGGAGACTGACGCAGCCGCTCGGCAATGCCGGACTGTGGCTTGCTTTGGTGACATTCTACCTCGTGCGCGGCGTCCTGCAGGCGGCGCGCTATCCGACGCTGGCGCGGCGGACGTTTGGGACCATGTCCTAAACCGGCCAGCTCTCCGCCGTCATGGTCGCGGCATCGGCGCCGATCAGCGCGTTGAGCGAGGTGCGACGGCCGCGGCTGACCGCCAGCGCGAGATCGCGCTTGATATCGCCGACGAGCCCGACACCCTTATAGACGAGGCCGCTATAGACCTGCAGCAGCGTCGCGCCGGCCTTGATCTTGGCGATCGCGGTGGCGCCGGAATCGATGCCGCCGACGCCGATCAGCGGGAACGCGCTTTCCGCCCGCACATAGGTTTCCGCCAGCATGCGCGTCGACAGCCGGAACAGCGGCTTGCCCGACAAGCCGCCCACCTCGCCCGCCTTGTCGCGCTGCCGCAGCGTCGCCGGGCGTGTGATCGTCGTGTTGGAGACGATCATGCCGTCGACCTTGCGCTTGCGGGCGATACCGACCACATCGTCAAGTTCGCTCAAGGTGAGATCGGGCGCGATCTTGAGCAGCAGCGGCACCGGCCCGGCATCGCGGCTGACGCGATCACGCACGGCGATGGTGCGCGCAAGCAGATCGTCGAGCGCATCAGCCTGCTGCAGATTGCGCAGGCCCGGCGTGTTCGGCGACGAGATGTTCACCGTGAAATAGCTGGCGACCGGCGCGAACGCCTCGATCAGCTTCACATAGTCCTCGGTCCGATCGAGCGAGTCCTTGTTGGCACCGACATTGACGCCAACGATGCCGCCGCGGCCGGCGCGCGCGGCGAGCCGCGCCAGCACCGCCGCCTGCCCGTCGTTGTTGAAGCCGAGCCGGTTGATCACGCCCTCGTCGGCGTCGAGACGGAACAAGCGCGGCTTCGGATTCCCGACTTGCGACCGGGGCGTCACCGTACCGATCTCGACGAAACCGAAACCGAGCCGGAACAGGCCGTCGACCGCTTCCGCGTTTTTGTCGAACCCCGGTGCGATACCGAGCGGATTGGGAAAATTGAGGCCGAAGGCCCGCGTCGCCAGCTCCGGCGGATCCTCGGCCGGGCTGCGCGGTGGCGGCAGCAGCTTCAGACCGCGGATCGCCAGGACGTGGGCGTCCTCGGGATCGAAGGCGCGCAGCAGCGGGCGCGCCAGCCGGCCAAACAGTCCCATCACCGCCCAGACACTCCCTTCCAGCGACTCACCCACCGCCCGGAGGCGGCCCGGCAGCGATATAGAGAAAGAGGCTGGACGGGGGCAAATGAAGGCTATAATTCCTAGCTATCGACTCACCGTTCTCCTTGATGATTCGCCGAGCGCACCCCATCGCGGGGTGCCGGCCACCGCACCGGGACCGCCATGCCGTCATCGATGCTCACCCACGCGCAAATCTGGACCGCTCTCGACCGCCTTGCGGCGCGCGCAGGCCTGTCACCGTCCGGCCTCGCCAAGAAGGCGGGCCTCGACCCCACCACCTTCAACAAATCGAAGCGGATCACGCCGGAAGGCCGCGCCCGCTGGCCCTCGACCGAATCGGTCGCCAAGTCGCTCGATGCCACCGGCATCAGCGTCAGCATGTTCCTGTCGCTGATCGGCGACAGCAATCGCGGCGGCGCGCAGGCGGTGCCGGTGATCGGCTTCGCCGAGGCCGGCTCGGGTGGCTACTTCGACGACGCGGGCTTCCCGGTCGGCAAGGGCTGGGACGAGGTCTCGTTCCCGGCCGTCAACGACGCCCACGCCTATGCGCTGGAGATTTCCGGCGACTCGATGAAGCCCGCCTATCGTAAAGGCGATATCATCCTCGTGTCGCCGGAAGCGCCGGTGCGCAAGGGCGACCGCGTCGTGGTCAAGACCAAGAACGGCGAGGTGATGGTCAAGGAGCTTAAGCGCAAGACCAGCAAGACGCTCGAACTCGTCTCGCTCAATCGCGAACATGCCGATCGCACTCTCTCGATGACGGACGTGCTGTGGATCGCGCGGATCGTCTGGGCGAGCCAGTAACCGAGACGCCATAGCTGAGACGCCATGACTGCTGGCGGAGACGCCAGCACTATATAACGGCGCCGTAAATTAAATCGGCGCGGATGGCGCGTCTCACGCCGTGCAGATAGGATGTCACCCGTGACGTTGGGGGACACATCCATGCAATTCCAGACTTCCTGCGCCTGCTGCGGCGACCTCTTGGCGCGCCGGTTCAACCGCCGACATTTCCTGATCGGCGCCGGCGCAGCCGGCCTTGCGGCCATGATGCCGCGCTTCGCCCATGCGGCGAGCGGCAACTACGAAGCCATGGTCGTCGGCTGCATCGACCCGCGCCTGCAGGAGCCGATGCACCGCTACACCCGGCGCCGGCATCTCACTGGCAAATTCAGCTCGTTCATCATTGCCGGCGCGGCGATCGGCATTGTCGCCGAGCCGTTCAAGGACTGGCACAAGACCTACTGGGACAATGTCGGGGCCTCAGTGCAGCTGCACAACATCAAGCGCGTGATCTGCATTGACCACCGCGACTGCGGCGCGGCCAAGATCGCCTATGGCGAGGCCAAGGTCGCGAACCGACAGATCGAGACCGAAACCCACCGCGAGGCGATGGGCCTGTTCCGCAAGCAGATGGGCGAGCGGCTGCCGCAGCTCAAGGTCGAGACCGGGCTGATGGATCTCAAAGGCCGGATCGAGATGTTCACCTGACGCGCATGCGCCAGTAACAAAAGAAAATGGCCGGGACATCCCGGCCATTTTTAGTTTCCGACCACCGAAGCATCAGGTCTTGCGCGCCAGCGCGCCGTCGATCATCGCGATGGTGTTGTCGAGGCCATAGACCGCGGCGAACGAACCGAAGCGCGGACCCTTCTCCTGCCCGAGCAGCACCTGATAGAGCATGTTGAACCAGTCGAGCGACACGCCGGGGCGACCGTCCTTCGCCTTCTTGGCGTGATCGAGGAACGGCTCGCGGCGGCCGATCTCGTAGACCACATCCTGAATCGCGCCGGCATCGGTGTCTGCGGGAAGCTGCGACAACGCCTCGCGCAAATCCTGTAGCGCGCCGCGCTCTTGATCGGTGGCCTCGCGGAATTTCTTGTGCGGCAGCACGAAGTCGCGGAAGTAATGGATCGCGTAGCCGACCAGCGCATCGAGCTTCGGGTGTGTCTGCGGCGTCACGCCCGGCCGGTAACGGCCGATGAAGCCCCACAGCGTCTCGGCATTCTCCGCGTTCGACGACGACACCAGCGTCAGCAGCATCTGGAACGAGATCGGCATATCCACCTGCGGCGGCTTCCCGCCGTGAATGTGCCAGACGGCGTTGCTCAACTGCTGGCGCGGGTCCTGGCGCGCATAGCCGTCGAGCAACTGCTGATATTCGTCGACGTGACGCGGGATCACGTCGAAATAGAGCCGCTTCGCCGCCTTCGGCTCACGATACATGAAAAGCGACAGCGATTCCGGCGAGGCGTAGCGTAGCCATTCGTCGATAGTCAGGCCATTGCCCTTCGACTTGGAAATCTTCTGGCCCTTGTCGTCGAGGAACAGCTCGTAGTTGAAACCTTCCGGCGGCGTGCCTCCGAGCGCCTTGCAGATCTGGCCCGACAATTTGACGGAATCGATCAGATCCTTGCCGGCCATCTCGTAGTCGATGCCAAGCGCGACCCAGCGCATCGCCCAGTCCGGTTTCCATTGCAGCTTGCAGCGGCCGCCTGTCACCGGCGTCGTGACACTCTCCTTGGTATCCGGGTCTTCGTAAGTGATGGTACCGGCGGCGGCGTCATGCGCTGTCACCGGCACCTGCAACACAACCCCGCTGCGCGGATCGATCGGCAGGAATGGCGAATACGTACTGGCGCGCTCCTCGCGCAGCGACGGCAGCATGATTGCCATCACTTTGTCGAAGCGCGCGAGCAGCTTCAGCAGCGTCGCGTCGAACCGGCCGGATGTGTAGCACTCGGTCGCCGACAAGAACTCATAGTCGAAGCCGAAATGGTCGAGAAAACGGCGCAACTCCGCATTGTTGTGCTCGCCGAACGAGGGATGCGTGCCGAACGGGTCCGGCACCTTGGTCAGCGGCTTGCCGAGATGCTGCGCCACCAATTCCTTGTTCGGGATGTTGTCCGGCACCTTGCGCAGGCCGTCCATGTCGTCGGAGAACGCGATCAGCCGGGTCTTGATCTTGTCGTCGGTCAGCACGCGAAATGCATGCCGCACCATCGAGGTGCGCGCGACCTCGCCGAACGTGCCGATATGCGGCAGGCCGGACGGCCCATAGCCGGTCTCGAAGATCACTTCGTCTTTCGGCGTTTTCTTCAGCCGCGCGACGATCTTCTTCGCCTCCTCGAACGGCCACGCATTGGACTGTTCGGCGAGCTTGCGCAGGTCGGCGGCAGCAACATCGGTCATCAGAACGGACTCATCAGAACGGACTTACGGGAAAATAGCGAAGCCAGAGGTCGGTATAGCGGCCCTTCTCCCACAACCGGAACATCGCCCAGTTGAGAGCCTGCCGCAGCACGTCGTTACCACGGCGCACCGCGATGCCGACGCCTTCGCCGAAATAGCTGCTGTCGAGATAAGGCCCGCCCCGGAAAACGCAACAATTCGCCGAGTCGGTGCCGTTAAGCCAGAACGCCAGCGCGATGCCGTCGCCGAACAGCAGATCGACTTCGCCCTTCTTCAACGCGTCGCGCGCCGCTTCCGGGGTCGGGTAAGGCTTCAGCGTCGCCTCGGTGTAGAGCGCCTTGAGGTAGGCCTCATGCGCGGTGCCGGCGACGACGGCGATGGTCTTGCCTTCCAGCGCCTGCGGCCGCGGATCCTGGATCGCGCTATCCTTGCGCGCGACGAAGCGCGCCGGCGTGCGGTAATAGGGATCAGTGAAATCGAGCCGCGTACGGATTTCTGGCGTGATCGCGATCGAGGCGAGCAGTGCGTCGCCCTGATTGGCGGCGAGCGCGGCAAGCAGCGTGTCGAACCGGCGCTGCTGGATCGTGCACTGTGCCTTTATTTCCTCGCAGATGGCGCGGGCGAGATCGACATTGAATCCGGCCGGATTGCCGTCCGGCCCGGCGTAGTTGAACGGCGGATAATCGGTTTCGGTCAGGAAGCGGATGGCCGTGACCCGCGACAGATCGGGGCGTTCCGGCCGGCGGCGCGGATCCCAGAAACCGGGGACATGGACATCGCCGGAGACGCCGGGGCCAATCCGCGTCCGCTCGCCCTGATCGACATGCGCCTGCGCCGCCGCCCGCTCCGCCCCGAGGAGCGGAAACGTCAGCAGTGCCATGCAGGCAAGAAAAGCGAAACGGATCATCCACCGGCCTCGTTGCGGCCGGGACCATATCATCCTGCCGGTGAAGAAAAAGCCCTGTGTGGCTAGCCGGCCAGATGCTTTTCGATCTCGTAAACCGGCAGTTTGACCATGTCCTTGTCGAGTTCGTTCACCACCGCCTCGCGCAGGCGCGGCGAATAGGTCTGACGCAGGACGCCCAGCGCCCGTGGCGGCGCGACGATGACCATGGATTTCACGTCGCCGGCGAGCACTGCCTTGTCGAGCCGCTCCGCCAACTCCTTGAGAAACGTCCGTTCGTCCTGATCGTGCCAGTCGGTCTGGGCGACGGAACTGCGGCCGTTACCAACCGACGAATGCGCGCGGCCGGGACGGTCCGCCCCCTGCTCGTGGGTCGAGGCATGCTTTTCCTCGACCACCTCGCGACAGCGCAGATTGGGAAATTTCGCGTCGCCCTCGTTTTCCAGCAGCAGCGCCTTGGCGCCGTCGCACACCACAACCCACTCACCCTGACGGATCTTGAGATCGGACATAAAACACTCCTTGCAGTCACAGTCTGACGACGATAACGCGCGAGCGCGCCATCAGTTGCCATTCCAGGAGCCTGCCGAGACAGCCGTTTTGCCGCCTTGCGCTATCGCAATGAGTGCTTAGTTCGTGCCGTCGAGGAGCCGTCGGGCGATGACCTGCGCCTGGATTTCGGCTGCGCCCTCGAAAATGTTGAGGATGCGGGCATCGCACAGGATGCGCGAGGCCGGGAATTCCAGCGCAAAACCGTTGCCGCCGTGGATTTGCACACCGTTGTCGGCATTGGCCCAGGCGACGCGGGCGGCGAGCAGCTTGGCCATGCCGGCTTCCAGATCGCAGCGCCGGCCGGAGTCCTTCTGCCGCGCGGCGTAATAAGTGAGCTGACGCGCGATCAGGATTTCCGTCGCCATCATCGCGATCTTGTCGGAGACGCGCGGGAACGCGACGATCGGCTGGCCGAACTGCACGCGCTGCGTCGCATAGCCGAGCGCGGTCTCCATCGCCGCCTGCGCCACGCCGATGGCACGCGCCGCCGTCTGGATACGCGCTGACTCGAAGGTCTGCATCAACTGCTTGAAGCCGAGCCCCTCGACGCCACCGAGCAGATTCTCCGCCTTCACCTCGAAGCCGTCGAAGGCGATCTCGTATTCCTTCATGCCGCGATAGCCGAGCACCTCAATCTCGGTGCCGGTCATACCCTTCACCGGGAACGGCTTGGCATCATCGCCGCGCGGCTTTTCCGCGAGCAGCATCGACAGCCCGCGATGGCCCGGCTCCTTCGGATTGGTGCGCACCAGCAGCGTCATCACGTCGGCGCGCACCGGATGGGTGATCCAGGTCTTGTTGCCGTAGACCTTGTAAACATTACCCTCGCGCACCGCGCGGGTCTTGATCGAGGCCAGATCGGATCCGGTGTTCGGCTCGGTAAACACCGCCGTCGGCAGCACCTCGCCGGACGCGATCTTCGGCAGCCACTTGTTCTTCTGATCGAGCGTGCCGCCGGCCTGGATCAGCTCGGCGGCAATCTCCGACCGGGTGCCGAGCGAGCCGACGCCAATATAACCGCGCGACAGCTCTTCGGAGACGACGCACATGGACTCCTTGCCAAGCCCCATGCCGCCGTACTGCTCCGGGATCGTCAGGCCGAACACGCCCATCGCCGCCATGTGGTTGATGACGTCCATCGGAATGTAGCTGTTGCTGCGATGCCACTGCTGCGCGAACGGGATCACTTCCGCGTCGGCGAATTTGTGCATCTCGTCGCGGATCGCCTCGAGCGTGTCGTCGAGACCGAGCGCCGGATGCGCATCGGCGCGCAACAGTTCGACCACCGCCGCGCGGCGCGGCGCGGTGTTGCCGTCGGCGATCAAGGCAGCAACCGCCGGCACCAGCCGCGCCTCGACCTGTTCGCGGGTCAGGCCGAAGTCCGACGGCCGCACGATCTCGCTCTGGCTGATCGGGATGCCGCCGGTGATCTGCGCCAGATATTCGCCGAGGCCGATGCGGACCAGATGATCTTCCAGCGCGCCCAGCGCCTGATCGATCTGCATCCGCTCGGCGAAAGCCGTGAGCTGACGGATCGATTCCACATAGGTGGCGAGCCAGGCGAGGCCGTGGGTGGCGCGCTGCTCGCGGTCGACCAGCTTGCCGACCAGGACGCCCTCGACCGAGACCTTGGCCTGAACCGCGCGAACCGCATCGGCCAGAATGGCCTCGACGGCGACGGTGGCCTCGCGGGCCAGCTCGACCAGTTGACGGGCCGGGTTGGTGCGGCGTTCCACGATCGGCATGGGCGTCCTTTGCGACTGGGAAAGACGGCAGACAGTGGCTTGTGCGCCGCACAAAATCAACGGCGCCGGTTGCAGTCTTTAGTGGGCCGGTTGTGACCGAAAAAGCTTAAGGAAAACCGGCCTTTGCGACAAATTAACCATCTTCGGTTTCTTTAGGGCGGGGCGGCAACCTGGCCGCGTTTCTCGTGTCCTGGGGCACCATGCGGCTATTCAACCATCTGGTCTCCTCGCTCTCGGTCCGGGCGCGGATCGTTTTCATCGCGCTGATCCCCGTGATCGGCTTTCTCGCGAACGGCATGACCTTCATGTCCAGCGAGCGCGCCGTCGACGAAGCCATGCGCGCCGCGCGGCGCTCGGGCGAACTCGCCGACAACAGCCGCGACTTCAAGGCGACCATCACCGCCATGCGCTTCCACGCCAAGGATTTCGTCGTGGCGCCGAACTACGACGCAGTGCGCCAGTTCGAGACCGCTGAGAAGGCGACAATCGAGAGCATCGACAAACTGGTCGCGACTGCGGATGCGGAGCAGCTCGGAGAGATCGTCACGCTGCGCGACGATGTCGTGACACTGCTCGACAATTTCCACAAACTAGTCGCCGCGCAGGAAGAACTCGGCTTCGACGACGCCAAGGGCATCCAGGGCGAATTGCAGCGCGCTGCCAACTCGGTCGAGCGCATCATCAACGACACATCCGCATCCTGGCTCGACAGTGCGAGCGCCGACGACCTGCTGAAATCCCTGCTGGTGATGCGCCGCTACGAAAGCAGCTATCGGGCGGCGCAGCGCGAATATTTCCGGCAGCCATTCTTCGAGCAATACAAGAAATTCGTCGCCAAATTCGCCGATGTCGATGGCACATCGGAGATGAAGACCGACCTCGAAAAACAGGTGAAGACCTACGCCGACACCTTCGCGCGCTGGGCTGACGCGCAGAATGCCGCTTATCCGCTGCGGGCGATCATCGATCGGGACAGCGAGCGGATGATGCCGAAAGCGGACCACATCATCCAGATCGCGCATCAGGGCGGCGAGGCCGCCGCAGCGGCGCTGGTCGCGTCGCAGAAATACACCAAAACGACAATCATTGCCGTCAGCATTGCCGTCATCGCGCTCGGCCTGATCGTGAGCTGGCTGATCGGCCGCAGCATCGTCAGGCCGCTGGCCGGCCTCGCACGCGCCATGAACGTACTGGCATCGGGCGACACCGCCGTGCGAATTCCGGCGACGAGGCTGCGCGACCAGATCGGCGATATGGCGCGCACCGTGATCTTCTTCCGCGACACCATGATCGAGCGCGAAAAGCTCGCCGGCACACAGGTGCAACTCAGCGCCGCGCGCGAGAAACGCACGGAAGCGATCACCACTACCATCGCCGCGTTCGAGACGTCGGTGGATCGCGCGCTGGCGCGGCTGCGCGACGCCGCGACCCGCCTCGAAAACGCCTCCACCAATCTCAACAACGCCGCCGACACCGTCTCGCTGGAAACACGTTCGGCGGAAGACCATGCCAATGCCGCGTCGGCCAACGTCTCGACCGCAGCAAGTTCGGTCGAGGAGCTGGCCGCTTCGATCGGCGAGATCGCGAGCCAGGCGGCGACCTCGACCAAGGTGGCGGCGCGCGCCGTCGCGGAATCGCGGCGCACCGTCAACACCATGTCGGAACTGGGCAGCGCCGCGACGCGGATCGGCGAAGTCATCGGCCTGATCCAGGCCATCGCCGGCCAGACCAATCTGCTCGCGCTCAACGCCACCATCGAGGCGGCGCGCGCCGGCGAGGCCGGCAAAGGTTTTGCCGTGGTCGCCGCGGAGGTGAAATCGCTCGCCGCGCAGACCGCGAAAGCCACCGAGGACATCGCCAGTCAGGTCGGCGCGATTCAGTCCGCCACCGCCGACGCCACGCAGGCGATCGAGCAGGTCAACAGCATCATCACCGATATGTCGTCGATCGCGACCACGGTCGCCGCCACCGTCGAGCAGCAGAATGCTGCGGTCTCGACCATCGCCGAAGGCGTCGCGCGCGCCTCGGGCGATGCCCAGACCGGCGCCGAAGCCATGAGCCGCGTGTCCGATGCCAGCGTCGAAGCGCGGACCACGGCAACCGACGTGAAAAGCCTCGCCGACGCGCTGGCGGTGGACGCGGAGAAGCTCGACGCGGAAATCCGCCGGTTCCTGGACGACGTGCGGGCCGCCTGACCTGCACGGCGCGCGACGCAGCATTCGGGTGACGGGGTTGCTGCAACAAATCGGACGGTCGCGCGTTAGCGGACTCGCGAGGAACCTTTGCTTGTTTTACGCCGCATCTGGAATGTGACCGCCGACGCATTCTATGCGTTTCTGGCGGACGACGGCTGGGCGATCGCCAGCCACATCGCACTGTCCACCCTGATGTCGCTGTTTCCGTTCCTGATCGTCGTCACCGCGCTTGCCGGTTTCTTCTTCGGCTCGCCGCAACTGGCCGACGAGGCCGCCAAGATCCTGCTCGAAGCCTGGCCGCCCGCGGTGGCAGCGCCCCTGGCGCGCGACATCCACGGCGTACTGACCAGCCTTAGCGGCAGCGTGCTCACCTTCGGCGTGGTCTTTGCGCTTTACTTCGCTTCGAGCGGCGTCGAAAGCCTGCGCATCGGCCTCAACCGTGCCTACAACCTCTCGGAGCCGCGCTCGATCTGGTGGCTGCGCGCGGAATCGATCGGCTATGTCATCCTCGGCGCGATTGCCCTGATCGCATTCTCGTTCCTGGTGGTGCTGGCGCCGTTCATCCTTGCGCAGTTGCGCAAATATATTCCCGGCCTTGCCCAGTTCGGCGACCTGATTACCGTAGTACGGTTTTCCGTCGCCGCCATCGTGCTGATCATCGCGCTGGTGATCGTGCATTTATGGTTGCCGTCGGGCCGCCGCGGCTTCCGGCAGATCGCGCCGGGCGTGGTCGCGACGCTGGTGCTGTGGCTGATTTCCGGCGCGGTGTTCGGCCGCTATCTGGCGGAATTCGCCTACGGCTATGTGACCATGTATGCCGGCCTCGCGTCGGCGATGGTCGCGCTGATCTTTCTTTATATTTGCGCGTCGATCTTCATCTACGGCGGCGAACTCAATTCGGTGCTGGCGATGCGGGCGCAGCAACGCGAGAAGGCCCGTCTCGCCCGGCGCAAACCCGCCGACGCCGGAGCCCACGTTCCACGCCGGCGCCGCCGGCGCAAGCCGCAGACCGACAGGGCGACGGAAAAAACGCCGCCTTAGAATTCAGCCCGCCTGCGCGTCGAGCACGTCGTCAAAACTGCGCAGACCTTCGCTCGCCGCGTTCACCATCACCGACATGTTGCCCGGCGGATGCTGGTTCTTCCACATCATGGTGTGCGCCTTCGGGATCTCCTTCCACGAAAACACCTTGCTCATGCACGGATCGATACGGCGTTCCAGCACGAACTGGTTGGCGGCCGATGCCTGTTTCAGATGCGCGAAGTGCGAGCCCTGGATGCGCTTCTGCCGCATCCAGACGTAACGCGCGTCGAAGGTAATGTTGAAGCCGGTCGTGCCGGCGCAGAACACCACCATGCCACCGCGCTTCACCACCATCGACGACACCGGGAATGTCGCTTCGCCCGGATGCTCGAACACGATGTCGACGTCGCGTTTGCCGGTAATATCCCAAATCGCTTTGCCGAAGCGCCGCGCCTCCTTGGCCCATTCGGCGAATTCTGGCGAATTGACCTGCGGCAGTTGACCCCAGCAGTTGAAGTCTTTGCGGTTGATGACCCCCTTGGCGCCAAGGTCCATCACATATTGCTTCTTCGACTCGTCGGAGACGACACCGATCGCGTTGGCGCCGGACGCCGCCGCGAGCTGGATGCCGAACACACCGAGGCCGCCCGACGCGCCCCAGACGAGAATGTTGTCGCCGGGCTTCATGGTGTGCGGCGAATGGCCGAATAGCATGCGATAAGCGGTCGCCAAGGTCAGCGTGTAGCAGGCGCTCTCTTCCCAGGTGAGATGCGGCGGCTTCAGCATCAACTGCCGCGACTGCACGCGGCAGAACTGCGCGAACGAACCGTCCGGCGTCTCGTAACCCCAGATGCGCTGCGACGGCGACAGCAGCGGGTCGCCGCCGTTGCAATCCTCGTCGTCACCGTCGTCCTGGTTACAGTGGACAATGACCTCGTCGCCGACCTTCCACCGCCTCACCTTGCTGCCGACCGCCCAGACCACGCCTGAGGCGTCTGAGCCAGCGATGTGGAACGGCTGCTTGTGGACGTTGAACGGGGTGATCGGCTGGCCAAGCCCGGCCCAGATCCCGTTGTAATTCACGCCCGCCGCCATCACGAGGACCAGCACATCCTCCTCGCCGAGTTGCCAGGTCGGCACCACTTCGAGCTGCATCGCCTGCTCGGGTGGGCCGTGCCGGTCCTGCCGGATGACCCAAGCGTGCATCTTGCTCGGCACATGCCCCAGCGGCGGGATTTCGCCGATATCGTAGAGGTCTTTCACGGCCTTGAGGTTCGCTTGCGCGGATGCCGGCATGGTATTCGCTCCTCCCTGGCGTAGGTCGCATCAGTCTGCCGGACCTGATATTGCGCCGCAACATATCTTTTGGTCATAGCGCGACTATTTAAGGGTTCCGCAAGCGCCGCGACTTATCGTGCCGGCCAATATGACCTCCGCCGGTCTTTCCCCCTCACCGCCTCCCTCACCGCGCCGCCTGCTCTCGGTCGTCGCCATCGCCTTGGTGTGCGGCTATGCGACCGTCTTGTTCGGGGCCTGGCATGGCGGCCAGTGGCTTGCCGATCCGCTCGGCCGGCCGATCGCCAACGACTTCGTCAATGTCTGGGCCGCGGGCGATCTGGTGCGACAAGGCGTTGCCGCCGACGCCTATAACTGGACGCTGCACAAGATCGCCGAAGTCCGCGCGCTCGGCTACGATTTTCCCGACTATTACGGTTGGCATTATCCGCCGCCGTTCCTAGCGGTTGCCGCCGGGCTGGCGATGCTGCCCTACAGCGTCGCACTGACGGGCTGGCTCGCCATTACTCTCGCGGCTTATCTCATCGTGGTCGGCGCGATCCTGCGGCCACGCGCGCCTTTGATCGTCGCGCTCGCCTGGCCGGCCCTCGTCTGGAACGCCACCGCCGGGCAGAACGGCTGCTTCACCGCAGCTTTGATCGGCGCGACGCTGCTGACGCTTCCGACACGACCGCTTGTGGCCGGGTTGTGCCTCGGACTGCTCACTTACAAGCCCCAATTCGGATTGCTGTTTCCGCTGGCGTTGATGGCCGCCGGCCAGTGGCGAACGATCGCTGTCGCCGCGGCGACCGCGATCGTCATGGCACTCGCATCGCTCGTGGCATTCGGCACAGCACCATGGGTCGCGTTCCTCGACGGGCTCGGCCACACGAGCGATATCGTGCTGCGTCAGGGGCTCGCCGATCTCAATCGGCTGCAAAGCGTGTTCGGACTGGTGCGCGCGCATGGCGGCGACATGACGTTGGCGTGGACGCTACAAGGTCTAACGACGGCCATCGCCGCGCTCGCCGTGATCGTCGTCTGGCGCAGCCGCGCGCCGCACGCGCTCAAAGCCGCGACACTTGCCACCGGCACGGTTCTCGCGACGCCATACCTTTACATGTACGACCTCGTGATCCTCGCGGTCGCCGTCGCGTTCCTGATCCGCGACGCCCTGCCGTCGCGCGGCGAAGCGGCGTTGCTCGGCCTCGCGGTGATCGCGATCCTGGTGTTTCCCTATGTGACGACACACGTCGGCCTGATCGCGACCCTGCTGGTCGCGGCGCTGATCGTACAGCGGCTGCTTCGGGGCGCCCGGCATCAGACCGAAGTCGCAGGGGCGGCGCAGCCTCGGCATGTTGCAACGCAATAGAAGTCGGGCCACACTGTCCCCTGGACAAGGGTACAGGCATGACCGGCCAGACGCCGAACGACCGCAGATCCGCTGACCAGAGTTCGGCCCCGCGCGCGCCGGCGCGGGACAAGCCCTGGATTTTCCGAACCTACGCCGGCCACTCCACCGCCGCCGCCTCCAACGCGCTCTATCGCAAGAACCTCGCCAAAGGCCAGACCGGCCTGTCGGTGGCGTTCGATCTGCCGACGCAGACCGGATACGACAGCGACCATGTGCTGGCACGCGGCGAGGTCGGCAAGGTCGGCGTACCGATCTGTCATCTCGGCGACATGCGTGCGCTGTTCGACGGCATTCCGCTCGCGACCATGAACACGTCGATGACCATCAATGCCACCGCGGCATGGCTGATGGCGCTCTACATCGCAGTGGCCGACGAACAGGGCGCGCCGCGCACATCGCTGACCGGCACGATCCAGAACGACATCATCAAGGAATATCTCTCGCGCGGCACATACGTCTATCCGCCGGCGCCATCGCTGCGGCTGATCAAGGACGTGGCGATCTTCACCACATCGGAATTGCCGAAATGGAATCCGATGAATGTGTGCTCGTATCACCTGCAGGAAGCCGGCGCGACACCGGTGCAGGAACTGGCGTTCGCGCTCGCGACCGCCACCGCCGTGCTCGACACGGTGAAGGCGTCGAGCGAAGTGACGCCGGAGAAATTCGGCGAGGTGGTCGGCCGCATTTCGTTCTTCGTCAACGCCGGGCTGCGCTTCGTCACCGAAATCTGCAAGATGCGCGCCTTCGTCGATCTGTGGGACGAAATCACGCGCGAGCGTTACGGCGTCGCCGATCCGAAGCAGCGGCTGTTCCGCTACGGCGTGCAGGTGAATTCTCTCGGCCTCACCGAGCCACAGCCGGAAAACAACGTCGCGCGCATCCTGATCGAGATGCTGGCGGTCACATTGTCGAAGAAGGCACGCGCTCGCGCGGTGCAACTGCCGGCGTGGAACGAAGCGCTCGGCCTGCCGCGCCCGTGGGACCAGCAATGGTCGCTGCGCATGCAGCAGATCCTCGCCTACGAAACCGACCTGCTCGACTACGGCGATATCTTCGACGGCTCCGCCGAGATCGACCGCAAGGTGGAAGAGCTCAAGCGCGAGGCACGCGAGGAGTTGCGCCGCATCGACGAGATGGGCGGCGCGGTAACGGCGGTCGAGAGCGGCTACATGAAGCGGCAACTCGTCGAGAGCAACACCGCGCGGCTCGAAGCGATCGAGCGCGGCGCGCAGACCGTCGTCGGCGTCAACCGGTTCATCGAAAGCGAGGCGTCGCCGCTGACCGGCGGCGTCGAGGCGATCCTCACCGTGTCCGCAGACGCCGAGCGCGATCAGATCGAACGGCTTGTTGCCTGGCGCGCGGCGCGCGACGACAAGGCGGTGCAGGCCGCGCTCGACGACCTCAAGCGCGCGGCGAAAAGCGGCGCCAATATCATGCCGCCGTCGATCGCCTGCGCCAAAGCCGGCGTCACCACCGGTGAATGGGGCTGGGCGCTGCGCGACGCGTTCGGCGAGTATCGCGCGCCGACCGGCGTCGGCGCGGCGATGCGCAACGACGTGGAAGGTCTCGACGAAATCCGCGCCGATGTCGAGCGCGTGTCGCGCAAGCTCGGCCGCCGCCTCACCTTCCTGGTCGGCAAGCCCGGCCTCGACGGCCACTCCAACGGCGCCGAGCAGATTGCGGTGCGCGCGCGTGATGCCGGCATGCAGGTCGTTTACGACGGCATTCGCCTCACGCCGGAAGACATCGTCTCCGCCGCGCAGGACAAGCAGGCGCATGTGATCGGCCTGTCGGTGCTCTCCGGCAGCCATCTGCCGCTGGTGAAAGACGTGGTGGCGCGGCTGAAAGATGCCGGGCTCGGCGATGTGCCGGTCGTCGTCGGTGGCATCATCCCGCCGGAGGATGCCGCGACGCTGACCAAAGACGGAGTCACCGCCGTCTATACGCCGAAGGATTTCGAGCTGAACCGGATCATGTCCGACGTCGTCGGCATCGTCGAACAGGCGAACCGTTTGACGAATCGCTGAGGCTTGCGGCTGGGAGTAGCCTGCACCTTTCTCTCTCTGAGCCTCATGGTGAGGAGCGATCCATTTGGATCGCGTCTCGAACCAAAGCGAACCGTCAGGATCGCGTCAAAGAACATGGGACCGGCGTAGCGCTGTGGCCGCCTCGTCCTTCGAGACGCGGTCTGCGCCCGCTCCTCAGGATGAGGCGGAGTGAGAGTTAGGTTCCGCTCTCTCCCCGTCATGCGCGGACTTGTTCCGCGTATCCACGACTTATCTTTGCGGGGCAAAGCAAGACATGGATGGCCGCAACAAGTGCGGCCATGACGGTTGATGGAGTGAGGCGCTATAGCCTCTACCGTTCATTCCCGCGAAAGCGGAAATCCAGTCTTTCTCTTTGCAACATTCCCGATGCAGCAAAGCCTGAGTCCCCGCTTTCGCGGGGACGAACGGGTTGAAATATCCCGCCCGGTATCGGCGGTCCCTTGTCGTCCGATGCGATTGTCAAACAGCCGATGACATGAAGGCGTGCGTCATCTTTTCTGGCCCGCATGCAGGCATGCGGGTTCGCCCGTATTGTTTGGCCGGCGCCGGGTGCGCCCGTCGTTCTCATCCCTCGATGATTGATCGAGGGGGACGGAGCG
>MKWA01000019.1 GCA_001899285.1 Rhizobiales bacterium 64-17 | reverse complement strand
AAGAGAAGCTGCGCTTCGCCATCCGTGAAGGCGGACGCACGGTTGGCGCGGGAGTGGTCGCTTCGATCATTGAGTGATCGAAGCGGACCTCCATAAGCGCCAACCCATCTGAAAACCCAAGTGCGGTAAACCGCACTTGGGCGGTGCTGGCGTCGTTGCAAGCATCATTGAGTAAGCCAACCCCATCCGCTTGCGGGAGAGGGACAAGCCATCAAGCCGCAGCGGGCCTCCGCTGCGGCTTTTTGCTGCTCTACTCCCTCTCCCGCTTGCGGGAGAGGGTTGGGGTGAGGGCGGCTGCTTGCTGGATCGCTTCAAGAACGCCCTCGGCGTTACCCGTCATGTCGTTGTTCCAGAAACGCAAGACGCGCCACCCTTGATCTGCAAGGAAGGCATCGCGTCGTGCGTCACGCGGATTTTCTGCGTGCTGACTTCCGTCGAGTTCGATGATCAATCGATGTTGAATGGATGCGAAGTCGGCGACGAAGGGGCCGATCGGCACCTGGCGACGGAATTTGATTCCATTCAGACGCCGATCGCGCAGTAATCGCCACAGATGGCGTTCAACATCCGTGGCATTGCGCCGAAGCGCGCGAGCCGATGTACGTTTTTGACCGTCTCGCACCGTAGCCCTCACCCGCCTCGCCATAGCGCGTCAAAGACGCACGTATGGCTCGGCACCCTCTCCCGCGGGCGGGAGAGGGGAAGGAAGCATAGCCCTCTGAACAGGTCGTAGTGCGCTCCGATCTTCTTTTTCCGCTCCGGGCGATAAAGGGAGATGACGCGGGGGATTTGGCCGGATATAGAAGCGGCCGCGTAGGAGTGTAGCTCAATTGGTAGAGCACCGGTCTCCAAAACCGGGGGTTGGGAGTTCGAGCCTCTCCACTCCTGCCATTCCGGCCTGAAAAACCGGGTTCCGACCCTGAAAATCGCTGGTTTGGGCCTGGTCCAGGGCGATTGGCCCGATTTGCCGCCTTGATTTTACCGTCCCGGCGCAGTACCTACACGCCGCTCGCCTGCGGCCCGGTGACGGACTTCCGCGGCGATCTCGATCCCCAAAAGGAACCGCTGTGGCCGGTCCATCCTTCGCGGTTGGGCCCGGATCAGCATTGTCTTGAGAGCACGATGGTCAGTCCGTTCAAGTTTTTGCAGGAAGTCCGCACGGAGACCGAGAAGGTCACCTGGCCGACGCGGCGCGAGACGATCATCACCACCATCATGGTTTTCGTGCTGGTGCTGGTGGCGGCGATCTTCTTTCTGGTCGTCGATCAGTTGATCCGCCTCGGCGTCACCACCATCCTCGGCATCGGCGGCTAAGACGGTCAATCCATGAACTCGCACACCTCATCGCCTTCCGCCCGTCCGAAGCGCTGGTACATCGTCCACGCTTATTCGAACTTCGAGAAGAAGGTTCAGGAATCGATCAAGGATCAGGCCAAGCAGCGCGGCCTCGAAGACCACTTCGAGCAGGTGCTGGTGCCGACCGAGAAGGTCACCGAGGTGCGGCGCGGCCGCAAGGTCGATTCCGAGCGCAAGTTTTTTCCGGGCTACGTGCTGGTGAAGATGGATCTCACCGACGAGGTGTTCCATCTGATCAAGAACACCCCGAAGGTCACGGGCTTCCTCGGCGCCGCCGACAAGCCGATGCCGATTTCCGACGCGGAGGCCGACCGTATCCTGCATCAGGTGCAGGAAGGCATCGAGCGGCCGAAGCCGTCGGTCTCGTTCGAGGTCGGCGAGCAGGTCCGCGTGTCGGACGGCCCGTTCGCGTCGTTCAACGGCGTGGTCGAGGAGGTCGACGAGGGCCGCTCGCGCGTCAAGGTCGCCGTGTCGATCTTCGGCCGCGCCACCCCGGTCGAACTGGAGTTCGGCCAGGTGGAGAAGGTTTAAGGTTCTGTCATGCCCGGGCTTGACCCGGGCATCCATCTTCTCTCTTCGGAGAGAAGGGCTTTCTCAGATGGATTGCCGGGGCAAGCCCGGCAATGACGGGTTGAGAGAGCGAGAGACGTGGAAGGCAAGGGCGGCCGCCAGCCGCCTGACACCGCACCACGAAGTCGATGCCGGAATGGTCCGGCATCAGATGGAGAAAAGAGATGGCAAAGAAGATTACGGGCTTCTTGAAATTGCAGGTGCCCGCGGGCGCTGCAAACCCGGCCCCGCCGATCGGCCCCGCGCTCGGTCAGCGTGGTCTCAACATCATGGAGTTCTGCAAGGCGTTCAACGCGCAGACCCAGAAGATGGAAAAGAATACGCCGATCCCGGTGGTCATCACCACCTATCAGGATCGGTCTTTCACCTTTGAGCTGAAGACCCCGCCGGTGTCCTTCTTCATCAAGAAGGCGGCCAAGCTCGAGAGCGGCTCCAAGGCTCCGGGCCGCGACGTCGCCGGTTCGATCAACAAGGCGCAGGTCAAGGAAATCGCCGAGCAGAAGATGAAGGATCTCAACTGCGAGACGATCGAAGCCGCCATGAAGATGGTCGAAGGTTCGGCCCGCTCCATGGGCATCCAGGTGAAGGAGTAACGGATCATGGCTCAGGCAAAGCGCATGAAGGCGATCCGTGACGGCATCGATCCGGCCAAGTCCTATACGCTCGACGAGGCGATCAAGCTGGTGAAGGCTCGCGCCAAGGCGAAGTTCGACGAGACGATCGAGATCGCGATGAATCTCGGCGTCGACCCCAAGCACGCGGACCAGATGGTGCGCGGCGTGGTCAGCCTGCCGAACGGCACCGGCCGTACGGTCCGCGTCGGCGTGTTCGCGCGCGGCGCGAAGGCGGACGAGGCGAAGGCCGCTGGCGCCGATGTGGTCGGCGCGGAGGACCTGTTTGAGATCGTCAACGGCGGCAAGGTCGATTTCGACCGCTGCATCGCCACCCCAGACATGATGCCGCTGGTCGGCCGCCTCGGTAAGGTGCTCGGCCCGCGCGGCATGATGCCGAACCCCAAGGTAGGCACCGTGACCATGGACGTCACCAGCGCCGTGAAGGGTGCCAAGGGCGGCTCGGTCGAGTTCCGCGTCGAGAAGGCCGGCATCGTCCAGGCTGGCGTCGGCAAGGCCTCGTTCTCCGAGGACAAGCTGGTCGAGAACATCCGCGCGTTCGCCGATGCGGTGCAGAAGGCGAAGCCAGCGGGCGCCAAGGGCACCTACATCAACCGGGTCGCGGTTTCCTCGAGCATGGGTCCGGGCGTGAAGGTCGAGCCGTCGACGCTGTTCGTCGCCGGCTGATCTGATCGGCTCTAACAATCAAAGCCGCGGCCCTCGGGTCGCGGCTTTTTCTTTTATTTTCAGTGTATTCGTCGTATTTTCTAAGGTGATATATCGGTTGAAGAAGGGGCTTTTCGCCCGCCGGTATCGGGTTGCCGGATTGCCTGGTTCTCCTCCTTGCAAACCGGCTTTTTCTTTTTGGGAAAAAGGGCTTGGCAAACCGGCCCGAAGCGACTAGATCACCGGCCTTGGGCGTGCCGGCCCGCGTCGGCATGCTTTTGCGCGTCCCTCAAATCAATGGTGGCTTGAACCCGTCTTTTGGACATCCGAACGGATTTCTCTGAAAGGCGAGCAAAGGCTGTCGGTTTTTGAAGGTCGTGACGACCTGTCCAAGACTGCCGGTGCCGAGGCCGTTCGCGGCTGACGCTTAATCCCCTCCGGGGCCAGCACAGATGGGGATGAGACCCGAGTTTGCGCCCTGGCGACAGGGCGCCGATGAGGTTCGAACCTCTAGGACCCGAAGCGGTTTTGGCCGTGACGGGGGGCAGGCTTGAAGACGTCGTCCTGCCCGGCGTGCGTTCGCGCATCAAGGGAGCAGGGCGGCCAGTGCAACCTGGCGGTTCTGAATCTGATGCTGAACCGCCAAAACCGAAAGAGCTTGCTGTGGATCGAGCGGCAAAACAGGACGCCATCAGCGAACTGAAGGGGGTTTTCTCGACCTCCCAGGTCGTCGTGGTGGCCCACTACAGCGGCCTGACCGTGTCCCAGATGCAGACGCTGCGGAAGCAGATGTCGAAGGCTGGCGGCAAGGTCAAAGTCGCGAAGAACCGTCTCGCCAAGATCGCTCTTGAAGGCACCGACGCTGCCTCCATCGCGCCCCTGCTGAAGGGGCCGACCGTGATCGCTTACTCCGCTAACGATCCGGTGTCAGCGCCGAAAGTCGCCGTCGATTTCGCCAAGGCGAACGAGAAGTTCGTCATCCTCGGCGGATCGATGGGTAAAACCTCGCTCGACGTGAACGGTGTGAAGTCTCTGGCTTCGCTGCCGTCTCTCGACGAACTGCGTGCCAAGCTCGTGGGCCTTATCCAGGCGCCCGCGACCAAGCTGGCCCAGCTCGCCAACGCCCCTGCGGCGAAGGTCGCGCGCGTGGTTTCGGCTTACGCCTCCAAAGACAATGCGGCGTGACGCTCTCCCAACATCGAATGGTTCGAACCTAAGGAAAGAAGACAATGGCTGACTTGCAGAAGATCGTCGACGAGCTGTCCACGCTGACCGTGATGGAAGCGGCGGACCTCGCCAAGATGCTCGAAGAGAAGTGGGGCGTGTCCGCTGCGGCCGCCGTCGCGGTTGCCGCCGCGCCGGGCGCCGGTGGTGGCGGTGCCGCTGCGGAAGAGAAGACCGAGTTCACTGTCGTCCTGGCCTCGGCCGGCGACAAGAAGATCGAAGTCATCAAGGAAGTCCGCGCGCTCACCGGCCTCGGCCTCAAGGAAGCGAAGGATCTCGTTGAAGGCGCGCCGAAGACCGTCAAGGAAGGCGTGGCCAAGGACGAAGCCAACAAGATCAAGCAGACCCTCGAGAAGGTCGGCGCGAAGGTTGAGCTTAAGTAAGAGCGTCCCTATCTGGTCGTTACGTCCCGGTGCCGTTCGGCGCCTGGACGTTCCGGCCGGGACGCGTGAGGGCCGGGTCGCTCCGGTCCACTGAAGGATACGGAAGCCGGCCCGCTCCCGCGAGCTGGCTTTCGCCACGGAACAAGAGACCGTGAGCGGCCCCAATCCGGTCACGGAACGATGGCAGACGACGGCTCCGATCGCTGGATCGTGAGTCGACAATTGAACCGGGCGAGCCACGCGCTTGTCTTAAAAGCCCCGATGGATTGCGGCTTTTGGGAGAATCGCCACCGCTGCCCGACGTTCGAACTCTATTTTGAGAGAGAAACGAATGGCGCAGACGTTCACCGGTCGCAAGCGCGTCCGCAAATTTTTCGGTCACATTCGGGAAGTCGCGGAGATGCCGAACCTCATCGAGGTTCAGAAGGCATCTTATGATCAGTTCCTGCTGGTGCAGGAGCCCGAGGGCGGCCGTCCGGACGAGGGCCTGCAGGCCGTATTCCGGTCGGTGTTCCCGATCTCCGACTTCTCCGGATCGTCGATGCTCGAATTCGTGAAGTACGAATTCGATCCGCCGAAATACGACGTCGACGAGTGCCGCCAGCGCGGCATGACCTTCGCGGCTCCGCTCAAGGTGACGCTGCGCCTCATCGTGTTCGATGTGGACGAGGAGACGGGCGCCAAGTCGGTCAAGGACATCAAGGAGCAGGATGTCTACATGGGCGACATTCCGCTCATGACCAACAACGGCACGTTCATCGTCAACGGCACCGAGCGCGTCATCGTCTCGCAGATGCACCGGTCGCCGGGCGTGTTCTTCGATCACGACAAGGGCAAGACCCATTCGTCGGGCAAGCTGCTGTTCGCCGCCCGCATCATTCCGTATCGCGGTTCCTGGCTCGACATCGAGTTCGACGCCAAGGACATCGTGCATGCGCGCATCGACCGCCGCCGCAAGATTCCGGTGACGTCGCTGATGTACGCGCTGGGTCTCGACGGTGAGGAGATCCTCAACACCTTCTACAAGAAGATCATCTACAAGCGCGCCAAGGACGGCTGGCGCGTGCCGTTCAATGCCGACCGCCTGAAGGGTTACAAGGCGATCGCCGATCTCGTCGATGCTGACACCGGCAAAGTGGTCGTCGAAGCGGGCAAGAAGCTCACCGTGCGTCAGGCGCGCCAGCTCCAGGAGAAGGGGCTCAAGGCGCTGCGCATGACCGACGAGGAGTTGATCGGTCATTACATCGGCGAGGACCTCGTCAATCCGAAGACCGGCGAAATCTTCGCCGAGGCGGGCGAGGAGATCACCGAGAAGAACCTTAAGGTGCTCAACGAGGAAGGCTTCAAGGAACTGCCGATCCTCGACATCGACCACGTCAATGTCGGCGCCTATATCCGCAACACGCTCGCGGTCGACAAGAACATGACCCGCGAGGATGCGCTGTTCGACATCTATCGCGTGATGCGTCCCGGCGAACCGCCGACGGTGGACACCGCGCAGGCGATGTTCCAGTCGCTGTTCTTCGACAGCGAGCGCTACGACCTCTCCGCGGTCGGCCGCGTCAAGATGAACATGCGTCTCGACCTCGACGCGCCCGATACGATGCGGGTGCTGCGCAAGGAAGACATCATCTCGGTCATCCGTACGCTCGTCGATCTGCGTGACGGCAAGGGCGACATCGACGACATCGACCATCTCGGCAATCGCCGCGTGCGTTCGGTCGGCGAGTTGATGGAGAACCAGTACCGCATCGGCCTCCTGCGCATGGAGCGTGCGATCAAGGAACGCATGTCGTCGGTCGATATCGACACCGTCATGCCGCAGGACCTGATCAACGCCAAGCCGGCGGCGGCCGCGGTGCGCGAGTTCTTCGGCTCGTCGCAGCTCTCGCAGTTCATGGACCAGACCAATCCGCTGTCGGAGATCACGCACAAGCGGCGTCTCTCCGCGCTTGGACCGGGTGGTCTGACGCGCGAGCGTGCCGGCTTCGAGGTGCGCGACGTGCATCCGACGCATTACGGCCGTATCTGCCCGATCGAAACGCCGGAAGGCCCGAACATCGGTCTGATCAACTCGCTCGCAACCTTCGCGCGCGTGAACAAGTACGGCTTCGTCGAGACGCCGTACCGCAAGGTCAAAGATGGTCGCGTCACCGACGAGGTGATCTATCTCTCGGCGATGGAAGAGGGCCGCTACACCGTCGCGCAGGCGAACGTGTCGGTCGACAGCAAGGGCAAGCTCACCGAAGAACTGGTGATCTGCCGTCATGCTGGCGACGTGCAGCTCTATCCGCGCGAAAAAGTCGACTTCATGGACGTGTCGCCGAAGCAACTCGTGTCGGTCGCCGCGGCGCTGATCCCGTTCCTTGAGAACGACGACGCCAACCGCGCGCTGATGGGCTCGAACATGCAGCGCCAGGCGGTGCCGCTGGTTCGCGCCGAGGCGCCGTTCGTCGGCACCGGCATGGAAGGCGTTGTTGCCCGTGACTCGGGTGCGGCGATCGGTGCCCGCCGCACCGGCATCATCGACCAGGTCGACGCGACTCGTATCGTTATCCGCGCGACCGACGATCTCGATCCGGCAAAGCCCGGCGTCGATATCTACCGGTTGATGAAGTACCAGCGTTCCAACCAGAACACCTGCATCAACCAGCGTCCGCTGGTGAAGGTTGGTGATCGGGTGAACAAGGGCGACATCATCGCCGACGGTCCCTCGACCGATCTCGGTGAACTCGCGCTCGGCCGCAACGTGCTCGTCGCGTTCATGCCGTGGAACGGCTACAACTTCGAAGACTCGATCCTGCTGTCCGAGCGGATCGTCAAGGAAGACGTGTTCACGTCCATTCACATCGAAGAGTTCGAGGTGATGGCGCGTGACACCAAACTCGGTCCCGAGGAAATCACGCGCGACATTCCGAACGTCTCGGAAGAAGCGCTGAAGAACCTCGATGAAGCGGGCATCGTCTATATCGGCGCGGAAGTGCACGCCGGCGACATTCTCTGCGGCAAGATCACGCCGAAGGGCGAAAGCCCGATGACGCCGGAAGAAAAGCTCTTGCGCGCGATCTTCGGCGAGAAGGCGTCCGATGTGCGTGACACGTCGCTGCGCGTTCCGCCGGGCGTGCAGGGCACCGTCGTCGAAGTCCGCGTGTTCAACCGCCACGGCGTCGACAAGGACGAACGTGCGCTGGCGATCGAGCGCGAAGAGATCGAGCGTCTCGCCAAGGACCGTGACGACGAGCAGGCGATCCTCGACCGCAACGTCTATGCGCGTCTGGCCGAACTGCTGGAAGGCCGTCAGGGCATTGCCGGCCCCAAGGGCTTCAAGAAAGATTCGAAGATCACCCGCGCGGTGCTCGACGAATATCCGCGCGCCCAGTGGTGGCAGTTCGCGTCTCCGAACGACAAGCTGATGTCGGAGATCGAGGCGATCCGCAAGCAGTACGACGAGTCGAAGAAGCTGCTCGAACAGCGCTTCCTCGACAAGGTCGAGAAGCTGCAGCGCGGCGACGAACTTCCGCCCGGCGTGATGAAGATGGTCAAGGTCTTCGTCGCGGTGAAGCGTAAGATTCAGCCGGGCGACAAGATGGCCGGCCGTCACGGCAACAAGGGTGTCGTGTCGCGGATCGTGCCGCTCGAAGACATGCCGTTCCTCGCGGACGGCCGTCCGGTCGATATCGTGCTCAATCCGCTCGGCGTGCCCTCGCGCATGAATGTCGGTCAGATCCTCGAGACCCATCTCGGCTGGGCCTGCGCCGGCCTCGGCATCAAGATCGGTCAGACGGTCGAGACCTACAGCGGGAAGGGCGACGCCCGTCCGCTCAAGGACATGCTGAAGAAGATCTACGGCGAGGACGAGACCATCAAGAGCCTCAGCGAGAGCGAACTCGCCGAGCTTGGTGGCAATCTCAGCCGCGGCGTGCCGATCGCGACGCCGGTGTTCGACGGTGCCAAGGAGGCCGACATCGAAACGATGCTCGACCTCGCGGGCCTCGACAAGTCCGGCCAGTCGGTCGTCTATGACGGCCGCACCGGCGAGCGGTTCGATCGCAACGTGACGGTGGGCTACATCTACATGCTCAAGCTCCACCATCTTGTCGACGACAAGATCCACGCGCGTTCGATCGGTCCGTACTCGCTCGTCACCCAGCAGCCGCTGGGTGGCAAGGCGCAGTTCGGCGGGCAACGTTTCGGCGAAATGGAGGTCTGGGCACTCGAGGCTTACGGCGCTGCCTACACGTTGCAGGAAATGCTCACCGTGAAGTCGGACGACGTCGCCGGCCGTACCAAGGTGTACGAGGCGATCGTGCGTGGCGACGACACGTTCGAAGCGGGCATTCCGGAAAGCTTCAACGTGCTGGTCAAGGAAATGCGCTCGCTCGGCCTCAACGTCGACCTGCACAATTCCAAGCAGGGCGGCGCGGGTGCGACGCCGACCGCGGAAGCGGCCGAGTAACAGGATGCGTGGCGCGGGCTTTATGCCCGCGCCGGTTCGCGAGCCCAATTCAATCGACGGCAGCCGGTCTCATCCGGCGTATCGGAGATCACGATGAATCAAGAAGTGATGAATCTTTTCAGCCCGCAGGTCCCGGCTCAGGTCTTCGACCAGATCCGCATCTCGATCGCGAGCCCGGAAAAGATTCTGTCCTGGTCCTACGGCGAAATCAAAAAGCCGGAAACCATCAACTACCGCACCTTCAAGCCCGAGCGCGACGGTCTGTTCTGCGCGCGCATCTTCGGGCCGATCAAGGATTACGAGTGCTTGTGCGGCAAGTACAAGCGCATGAAGTACAAGGGCATCATCTGCGAGAAGTGCTCGGTCGAAGTGACACTCAGCCGCGTGCGGCGCGAGCGCATGGGCCACATCGAGCTCGCGGCGCCGGTGGCGCACATCTGGTTCCTGAAGTCGCTGCCGAGCCGCATCGGTCTCTTGCTCGACATGACGCTCAAGGATCTCGAGCGCATTCTCTATTTCGAATACTACGTGGTGCTTGAGCCGGGTCTGACCGCGCTCAAGGATCGCCAGTTGCTGTCCGAGGAAGAATATCTGAAGGCGCAGGACGAGTTCGGCGCCGACAGCTTCACGGCGATGATCGGCGCGGAAGCGATCCGCGAGATGCTCAAGGCGATCGATCTCGAGAAGATGCAGGTCGATCTGCGTTCCGAGATCGGCGAGACCGACAGCGAGATCAAGAAGAAGAAGCTCGCCAAGCGGCTCAAGATCGTCGAGGCGTTCCAGCAGTCCGGTAACCGTCCGGAGTGGATGATCCTGACTCAGGTGCCGGTGATCCCGCCGGATCTGCGTCCGCTCGTTCCGCTCGATGGCGGTCGCTTCGCCACGTCCGACCTCAATGATCTCTATCGTCGCGTCATCAACCGCAACAACCGTCTGAAGCGGCTGATCGAACTGCGCGCGCCGGATATCATCATCCGCAACGAAAAGCGCATGCTGCAGGAAGCGGTCGATGCGCTGTTCGACAACGGCCGCCGTGGCCGCGTCATCACCGGCGCCAACAAGCGTCCGCTGAAGTCGCTCGCCGACATGCTCAAGGGCAAGCAGGGCCGGTTCCGCCAGAACCTGCTCGGCAAGCGCGTCGACTATTCCGGTCGTTCGGTGATCGTCGTCGGTCCGGAGCTCAAGCTGCATCAGTGCGGCCTGCCGAAGAAGATGGCGCTGGAACTGTTCAAGCCGTTCATCTATTCGCGGCTTGATGCCAAAGGTCTGTCGACCACGGTGAAGCAGGCGAAGAAACTCGTCGAGAAGGAGAAGCCCGAGGTCTGGGATATCCTCGACGAGGTGATCCGCGAGCATCCGGTGCTGCTCAACCGCGCGCCGACCTTGCACCGTCTCGGCATCCAGGCGTTCGAGCCGGTGCTGATCGAGGGCAAGGCGATCCAGCTTCACCCGCTGGTCTGCGCCGCGTTCAACGCCGACTTCGACGGCGACCAGATGGCCGTGCACGTTCCGCTGTCGCTTGAAGCGCAGCTGGAAGCGCGCGTGCTGATGATGTCGACCAACAACATCCTGCATCCGGCCAACGGTCAGCCGATCATCGTGCCGTCGCAGGATATCGTGCTCGGCCTCTATTATCTGACGCTGATGTCGGAAGGTCAGCCCGGCGAGGGCAAGACGTTCGGTGACATGGCGCAGATCGAGCACGCGCTGCACGAGAAGGCGATCTCGCTGCACACCAAGATCAAGTATCGCTGGGTCGCCATCGACGAGGACGGCAACCGGACTCCGAAGTGGTACGACACCACGCCGGGCCGCGTCATGCTCGGTCAGGTGCTGCCGCACAGCCGCAAGGTTCCGTTCGACGTCGTCAACAAGCTGATGACGAAGCGCGAAATCTCCGGAATGATCGACCACGTCTATCGCCACTGCGGCCAGAAGGACACGGTGATCTTCTGCGACCGGATCATGGCACTTGGCTTCTACCACGCGTTCCGCGCCGGCATTTCGTTCGGCAAGGACGACATGGTGGTGCCCGGCTCGAAGTGGACCACGGTCGAGAAGACCCGGACCATGGCTCAGGAGTTCGAGCAGCAATACAACGACGGCCTCATCACCCAGGGCGAGAAGTACAACAAGGTGGTGGACGCCTGGTCGAAGTGCACCGAAACCATCGCCGAAGCGATGATGGCGGAAATCCAGAAGCCGAAGAAGCTGCAGGATGGCCGCGAGGCGCAGGTTAACTCGATCTACATGATGGCGCATTCCGGTGCGCGCGGTTCGCCGGCGCAGATGCGTCAGCTCGCCGGCATGCGCGGCCTGATGGCCAAGCCGTCCGGCGAGATCATCGAGAGCCCGATCATTTCCAACTTCAAGGAAGGTCTCTCGGTGCTCGAATACTTCAACTCGACCCACGGTGCCCGTAAGGGCCTCGCGGACACCGCGTTGAAGACCGCGAACTCCGGCTACCTGACGCGGCGTCTCGTCGACGTGGCGCAGGACTGCATCATCACGTCGGAAGACTGCGGCACCGATGAGGGCATCAATGTCCGCGCGATCATCGACGCGGGCACGGTGGTGGCTTCGCTTGGTGTGCGCATCCTCGGCCGTACGGCCCAGGAAGATGTGCGCGATCCGGCGTCGGGCCGCGTGATCGCGCCGAAGGGCACACTGCTCGACGAGCGTCTGGTGGATGAGATCACCAAGGCGGGCGTGCAAGAGCTGCGTATCCGTTCGGTGCTCACCTGCGAATCCACTAACGGCGTGTGTGGTTCTTGCTATGGGCGCGATCTCGCCCGCGGCACTCCGGTCAATATGGGCGAAGCGGTGGGCGTCATCGCCGCGCAGTCGATCGGCGAGCCGGGCACGCAGCTCACCATGCGTACGTTCCACATCGGCGGCGCGGCGCAGATCAACGAGCAGTCGTTCATCGAATCGAACTTCGACGGCACTGTCCGCTTCAAGGGCAATTCCGCGAAGAACTCGGAGAACGAGACCGTCGCGATGGTGCGCAACATGGTGGTCTCCGTGCTCGATGCCGACGGCACCGAGCGCGCCCATCACCGCATCCCGTATGGCGCGCGCCTGAAGGTCGCCGATGGCGACAAGATCAAGCGCGGTCAGCGGATCGCCGAATGGGATCCTTACAGCCGTCCGGTCCTCACCGAGGTTGAGGGCGAGATCGGCTTCGAGGACATGGTCGACGGTCAGTCGCTGTCGGAAACGGTCGACGAGGCCACCGGCATCGCCAAGCGCGTCGTCACCGAGTGGCGCACGGGCTCGGGCAAGAACCAGGTCGATCTGCGCCCGTCTGTCGTGATCAAAGGCAAGGATGGCAAGGTGCTCAAGCTGGCGCGCGGCGGCGACGCCCGTTACCAGCTCTCGGTCGACTCGATCCTGTCGGTCGAGCCAGGCGCCCATGTGAAGGCCGGCGACGTGCTGGCCCGTATCTCGACCGAAGGCGCCAAGACACGCGACATCACCGGCGGTCTGCCGCGGGTGGCGGAGCTGTTCGAGGCGCGGCGGCCGAAGGATGCGGCGGTCATCGCCGAAATCGGCGGCACCGTGCGCTTCGGCAAGGACTACAAGAACAAGCGTCGCCTCTCGGTCGAACCGGCTGACAAGAGCGAGGAGCCGCGCGAGTACCTGATCCCGAAGGGCAAGCACATCCATCTGCAGGATGGCGACGTCATCGAAAAGGGCGATTACATCGTCGAGGGCAATCCTGCTCCGCACGACATTCTCGCCGTCAAGGGCGTCGAAGAACTGGCGAACTTCCTGCTCAACGAGATCCAAGAGGTCTACCGGCTCCAGGGCGTGCACATCAACGACAAGCACATTGAGGTGATTGTCCGTCAGATGCTGCAGAAGGTGGAGATCAACGACGCGGGCGACTCGGAGCTGATCACCGGCGAGCAGATCGACAAGATCGAGCTCGACGCGCTCAACGAGAAGCTCAAGGACGAGGGCAAGAAGACCGCGTCCGGGACCCCGGTGCTGCTCGGCATCACCAAGGCGTCGCTGCAGACTCGCTCGTTCATCTCGGCGGCGTCGTTCCAGGAGACCACCCGCGTCCTCACCGAAGCCGCCGTCAACGGCAAGGTGGATTCGCTCGACGGCCTCAAGGAGAACGTCATCGTCGGCCGCCTGATCCCGGCGGGTACCGGCGCGATGATGAACCGGCTGCGCGAAGTCGCCGGCAAGCGCGATCGTCTCATTCTCTCCGAGCGGGAGAAGGAGGCTGCCTTGCAGGCCCAGCAACAGCCGCCGATGGAGCAGCCGCAGCCCGAAGAAGCCGCGGCGCTTCCGGCCCCGACGCCGGCGGCCGAATAAGCCGCTCGGCCATTGGCCGAGAGGAAATGATCTGGAAAGGCCGCCCACGAGGGCGGCCTTTCTGTTGGCGCGTTCGGGGAGGGTCTTTGGCCCTGGAACGGGTTGAGACGGCGGGACGTTGTCATCCGAGAAGCTGGATGGACGATCCTGACAGCGCGCAGCATGAAGGGATCGACCGTGGACGGGCCGCCACCGCCGCCGACCAAGGAATCCATCCCGGAACTGGTCCTGGATAAGAAGCCTCGGGCCGTCGCCCGTGAGAGAAATAGCCGTCTGCCCCCTTATACCGGGCTGCTGATCGCGGTCATTGCTGTCATACTGGTTGCGGTCGGTTACGGGATCTACCGTGACGGGCATCGGGAGGGTATACCGAGCCCGCAAACCGCAGCTTCCGAGACGCGTTGACCGGGCAGGGCAGACGCTCCGGAAACGCCGATTTTCCGCGGTGTTTCCAGCTTGACACCCCCGGAATCAATGCTAAAACGCCCCCACTTTTTCGGCAGGCGGTGAGTTTCGCCAATCGGAACGGCCGTATCGATCAAGTCTTTGGGAAAGCTTGCTTTTCTGAAATTTGACGGTGCCCCTGGCCTCGACGAAGGAAACTCAAACGCTGCCGCTGACACCTTGTCAGGTTTGAGGCTGCGCTCGCGGCGCCTTTGGCGCGGCGAGTGTTGAACACCGAGGGATCGCCCTTCCGCACTTCGCGGATGGCGCGATTTCGTTTTGCGCGTGGGTTGTCCGCGCGTGAGAGAGCACTGGGCAATAGCCCTAAAAGGGCAAAGAGGGTTCGAGGCGTATGCCAACCGTCAACCAACTGATCCGCAAGCCGCGCCGTCCCGAGGCGGTCCGTAATCGCGTTCCGGCCTTGCAGAATTCGCCGCAGAAGCGCGGCGTCTGCACCCGCGTCTATACGACGACGCCGAAGAAGCCGAACTCCGCGCTCCGCAAGGTCGCGAAGGTGCGTCTGACGAACGGCTTCGAGGTGATCGGTTACATCCCCGGCGAAGGTCACAACCTTCAGGAGCACTCGGTGGTGATGATCCGCGGCGGCCGCGTCAAGGATCTTCCCGGCGTGCGCTACCACATCCTGCGTGGCGTGCTCGACACCCAGGGTGTGAAGAACCGCAAGCAGCGCCGTTCGAAGTATGGCGCCAAGCGCCCGAAGTAAGGATCGATAGCCATGTCCCGTCGTCACGCCGCAGAAAAGCGCGAAGTCATTCCGGACCCGAAGTTCGGCAACGCTGTCGTCTCGAAGTTCATGAACGCTGTCATGTACGACGGCAAGAAGTCGGTCGCCGAAAACATTGTCTACGGCGCGCTCGAAATCATCGAAACCAAGACCAAGCAGAACCCGCTCAACGTGTTCCAGGCTGCGCTCGACAACGTGATGCCGTCGATCGAGGTCCGCTCTCGCCGCGTCGGCGGCGCGACCTATCAGGTGCCGGTCGAAGTGCGCACCTCGCGGCGCCAGGCGCTTGGCATCCGCTGGATCATCTCGGCGGCGCGCGATCGCAACGAAAAGACGATGACGGAGCGGCTGTCGGCAGAGCTGCTCGATGCGTCGAACAGCAGGGGGAATGCCGTCAAGAAGCGCGAAGACACGCACAAGATGGCGGAAGCCAACCGCGCGTTCTCGCATTACCGCTGGTAACGGTTGACCGGCCAGCCAACAGGACATTCTTTCAATGCCCCGCAGTCATAAAATCGAGGACTACCGCAACTTCGGCATCATGGCCCACATTGATGCCGGCAAGACGACGACGACCGAGCGGATTCTCTACTACACCGGTAAGAGCCACAAGATCGGCGAGGTGCACGAAGGCGCCGCGACGATGGACTGGATGGAGCAGGAGCAGGAGCGCGGCATCACCATTACGTCCGCCGCGACGACCGCCATCTGGAACGGCAAGCGCCTGAACATCATCGACACCCCCGGCCACGTCGACTTCACCATCGAAGTCGAGCGTTCGCTGCGCGTGCTCGACGGCGCCGTGTGCGTGCTCGACTCGAACCAGGGCGTCGAGCCGCAGACCGAGACGGTCTGGCGTCAGGGCGACAAGTACAAGGTTCCGCGTATCGTCTTCTGCAACAAGATGGACAAGATCGGTGCTGACTTCTTCCAGTGCCTCAAGGACATCGTTGACCGCCTCGGCGCCAAGCCGGTGGCGATTCAGTTGCCGATCGGTGCCGAGAGCAATTTCAAGGGCATGATCGATCTCGTCCGCATGCAGGCATACGTCTACCACACGGATGCTCAAGGTGCGATGTACGAGGTCGAGGCGATCCCGGCTGATCTCGCCGATCAGGCCAAGGAATATCGCGAGAAGCTGATCGAAGCCGCCGTCGAACTCGACGACGATGCGATGACTGCGTACCTCGAAGGCAAGGAGCCGGACGAGGCGACGCTCAAGAAGCTGATCCGCAAGGCGGTGATCACCGGTGCATTCTTCCCGGTGCTGTGCGGCACCGCGTTCAAGAACAAGGGCGTGCAGCCGCTGCTCGATGCCGTCGTCGATTACCTGCCATCGCCGCTCGACGTGCCGGCGATCAACGGCGTTGGCGAGAAGGGCGAAGAAATCCAGCGCCATGCCGACGACAGCGAGCCGGTCGCGCTGCTGGCGTTCAAGATCATGGACGATCCGTTCGTCGGCACCATCACGTTCTGCCGCATCTACTCGGGCGTACTGACCTCCGGCATGTCGCTGATCAACTCGACCCGCGACCGCAAGGAACGCGTCGGCCGCATGTTGCTGATGCATGCGAACAACCGCGAAGACATCAAGGAAGCCTACGCCGGCGACATCGTCGCGCTTGCTTCGCTGAAGGAAACCCGCACCGGCGACACGCTCTGCGATCCCAAGCAGTTCGTGATCCTGGAGAAGATGGAATTCCCGGAGCCTGTGATCGAGATCGCGATCGAGCCGAAGTCGAAGGCCGACCAGGAAAAGCTCGGCGTCGCGCTGGCGAAGCTCGCTGCCGAGGATCCGTCGTTCCGCGTGTCGACCGATCAGGAGAGCGGCCAGACCATCCTCAAGGGCATGGGCGAACTGCATCTCGACATCAAGGTCGACATCCTCAAGCGCACCTACAAGGTCGACGCCAATATCGGCGCGCCGCAGGTCGCTTATCGTGAGCGGATCTCGAAGCCGGTCACGGTCGACTACCAGCACAAGAAGCAGACCGGCGGTACCGGTCAGTTCGCTCAGGTGAAGTTCAACGTCGAGCCGCTGCCGGCTGGTGGCGGGTTCGAATTCGAGAACGAGATCATCGGTGGCGCGGTGCCGAAGGAATACATCCCCGGCGTCGAAAAGGGCCTCCAGTCGGTGCTCGGGTCCGGCGTGCTCGCCGGCTTCCCGGTGGTCGATCTCAAGGTGACGCTGATCGACGGCCGCTATCACGACGTCGACTCGTCGGCGCTGGCGTTCGAAATCGCGTCGCGCGCTGCGCTGCGCGAGGCGCTGCAGAAGGGCGGCTCGGTGTTGCTCGAGCCGATCATGAAGGTCGAGGTGGTGACGCCGGAAGACTACACCGGCAGCGTCATCGGCGACTTGAACTCGCGGCGTGGCCAGATTCAGGGCCAGGACATGCGCGGCAATGCCAACGTCATCACGGCGATGGTCCCGCTCGCGAACATGTTCGGTTACGTCAACAATCTGCGGTCGATGTCGCAGGGTCGCGCGACGTTCACCATGCAGTTCGATCACTACGAGCAGGTCCCGGCCAACGTCGCGCAGGAGGTGCAGGCCAAGTACGCCTAATAGCGTAGCAACGGTCTGAGCCAACTCGCGGAACAGAAACAGCAGAACTTCCGAATACGGAGACAACGATGGCGAAAGAG
>MKWA01000018.1 GCA_001899285.1 Rhizobiales bacterium 64-17 | reverse complement strand
CGGTGTCGCGGCAGCGGCGATCGGCGATCCGGCGGTGTTCGTCTCGGTCGATGCCATGCACCAGGGACCGCATGGCGGTGGCCCGGTTATTGCTATCATCGACGCAGGTGAGTGAGATCGCCTGACTGAACCTCGCACCGCGAAATGGTGCATACTCAACGCGGGCCGCGATCAACGATGGCTCGCACAACCAGGGGGAACTACCAGATGCTGCTGTCTCGTTTCCGTCAATCGGCCCTCCTGCTCGCGGCCGCGGTCGCGGGTTTTGCATTGAGCAGTCCGGCCCATGCCCTGGATAAGGTCCGGGTCGGCGTGTTCCCGGTGTCCTCGTCGCTGCCGCTGTTCGTCGGCATCGAGAAGGGCTTCTTCAAGGACCAGAACATCGAGATCGAAGCGACGCGGCTGATCGGCGGCCCGCCGAACGTCGCGGCGATGATCGGCAACCAGATCGATGCCTCGTCGGTGCTGGTGACGATCGAGGGCATGAACGCCAATCTCAAGAAGCCCGGCGTCGCCATGTACATCTCTGTCAACAGCCAGAACGCCAAATACGAGATGGAGCAGTTCGTCGTCCGCAAGGGCCTGACGATCAAGTCGCTCGCCGACCTCAAGGGCAAGAAGATCATGTCCGCCCCCGGCCCGGCCAATGTCAGCATGGCGCGCGCCGCGCTGCTCGCCGCCGGCCTCAAGGAAGGCGAATTCCAGCTCGACCAGCTCGACATGGGCCAGCACGTCAACGCCATGAAGGCCGGCACCTTCGACGCCGGCTACACGCTCGAGCCGAATGCGACGATGATGAAGAAGCTCGGCGTCGCCACCACGTTCGAGGCCGGCGTGATTGCCCGCACCGTACTCGGCAATCCCAACGCCAACGCCTGGGTCGGCGGCTGCGCCATCACCACCGAATTCGTGAAGTCGCGGCCGGAAGTCGCCAAGCGGTTCACCGCCGGCTGGGGGCAGGCGGTGAAGTTCATCAACGAGCATCCGGACGAAGCGCGCAAATACCTGCTCAAGAACACGCTGACGCCGGACGACATTGTCGACACCGTGCCGCTCGTCAAATTCGTCATGGTCAGCGATCTCACCCAGAAGGACGTCGCTGACTTCCAGACATTCATCGACTTCTCGACCAAGACCGGCGTGCTGCCGGAAAAGGTCGATGTCTCGAAATATCTGCAGAAATTCTAGACACGAAACGGCAGGACGCCACCCGTGACGTCAACGCAGGAAGCTTCCATGAATGCGCTCGCCTCGGTCGGTTCGTATCGCACCCTCTATGGGCCCGACGATGCGCCGACCCCGCACATCACGGTGCGCGGCCTGTCGAAGACGTTTCAGGGCGTCGTGATTTACGACAACTTCAATCTCGATATCCCCCGCGGCCGTTTCACGTCCGTGTTCGGACCGAACGGCTGCGGGAAATCGACCCTGATCAATCTGATTGCCGGTCTGATCCCGGTGGACAAAGGCGAGGTGCTGTTCGGCGGCAAGACGCTGGCGCAGACCCGCATCGGCTACGTGTTCCAGAACTACCGCGAGGCGCTGTTCCCCTGGATGACCGCCTTCGCCAATGTCGAATATGCGCTGACCTTGCGCAAAGTGCCGGCGAAACAGGCCAAGGAGCGCGTCAACGCGCTGGTCGAACGGCTCGGCGTCAAGATCGACCTCACCCGTTACCCCTATGAAATGTCCGGCGGCCAGCAGCAGTTGGTCTCGATCATGCGCGCGCTGGTGGTCGAGCCGGAGGTGCTGTTCCTCGATGAGCCGTTCTCCGCGCTCGATTACGAAATGACCCTGTTCATGCGCGACCAGTTGCAGCGCGTGTTCGAGGAAACCGGCACCACCATGGTGCTGGTGTCACACGATCTCGAAGAAGCCGTCTATCTCGCCGACTATGTGCTGCTGCTGTCGCGCCGCCCGGCCAAGATCGCCGACTTCCCGCTGGTGCCGATGGCGCGGCCGCGCCATCCCTCCACGCTGTCAGATCCCGATTTCGTCGAACTCAAGGGGCGCTGCCTCGAGACGTTCCAGCGCGAGGTGCGCAAATCATGAACCGCATCGTCCGTTTCGCGTCCTCGGATCGGCTGCTGCCGCTGGTCGGAGTCTTCGGCCTGATCGCCATCTGGTACATCGGCTACTGGTCGCGGATCGTCGATCCGGTCCTGCTGCCGCCGCCGCATGCGGCGCTCAAGGCGCTGTGGAACGGCTTCACCGGCGGCCGCCTGCTCTACGACTTCTGGCAGACGGTGATCCGCACCTTTGCCGCGACCGCGGTCGCCGGCATCATCGCCATTCCGCTCGGCATCGTGCTCGGCTCCAGCGAGCGGATCTATCGCTCGGTCGAGTTCGTCGTCGATTTCTTCCGCTCGACGCCGGCCTCCGCGTTGTTCCCACTGTTTCTGGTGATCTTCGGCGTCGGCAACGCCACCAAGATCTACGTCGCCTCGTTTGGCGCGGCGCTGGTCATCCTGTTCAACGTCGCCTACGGCGTGATGAACGCGCGCAAGACCCGCATCCTCGCCGCGCGGGTGATGGGCGCCTCGCGCTGGCGGGTGATGAAAGACGTGATCCTGATGGAATCGCTGCCGCAGACTTTCGTCGGCCTGCGCAACGGCGTGTCCCTCGCGCTGGTCATCGTCGTCGTCGCGGAAATGTTCATCGGTTCGGTCGACGGGCTCGGCTTCCGCGTGTTCGAGGCGCAGCAACTGTTCGACATGCCGGACATGTATGCGGCGATCTTCGCCGCCGGCGCGCTCGGCTACGGGCTCAACATCCTGTTCCTGATGATCGAAAAGAGCTTCGTGCACTGGTCCGGGAAGTAAACGCCCCAGACGAGGAATAGAGCGAGCACAATTCTCTCCGCGTCATGCCCGGCCTTGTGCCGGGCATCCACGTCTTTGTTTCCGCAAAAAGACAGCAAGACATGGATGCCCGCAATAAATGCGGGCATGACTGCAGAGGGCGGTCAAAAATAAGGAACTCTCACTATGCCTCGTCCTGACGAGCGCCGCAGGCGCGTCTCGAAGGGCGAGGCGGCCACGGCGCCACACCCGCCCATGGTTCGAGACGCGATGCTATGCATCGCTCCTCACCATGAGGCTTCGAGAAAACCGTAACCTCCTCGCATTCGGCGCCATCGGTAATCCTACCGATAGCCAAGACGAGATTTCCGTCTTAACGGGAATGAGCGGCAGATCATGGCCGCCCCACGCCGTCTCAACCCGAGGTGCGCGCCGGGCAGCGCTTCGTTATATTCGGACAAGCCTCACCGCCCCGGGATCCTCGTGACCCACCTGCTCGCCAAACCCCGCCTGCTTGGCGCCATCCTCTGGCTCGCCGCGCTCGCCGTGTTCGCATTTGCCTCCGTCTACACCGCCCGGCAGCGGCTGGCCGACGAACTGGAGGTGACCGGCCGCACGCTGCACCGGCTGATCTCGCAGCGCGTGGCGCAGCACGACGCACACCTGACCAGCCTGATCGCGCTGTCGAGCGGCAGCGAGCCGGCGCCGCCCGGCGCGGCGCGGCAGGTGATGGAGAGCATCACCCGCTTCTACCCGCGCATCGTCTGGATCGCGCTGGTCGCCCTGGAAGGATCGTCTGCCACACTTTCGGCGCAGACCGTCGTTGCCGTGCCGGACAGGGGCGGGATCGATCTCGCGCCGCGGCTCGGAGAAATCGCCGCGCAGCCGCGCGGCCGTTCGTTCATTTACCCCGCCGACGACAAGCACTATCTGCTGGCCAAGCGCGCGCCGGGCAATTCCCCCCTCGCAGTCGTGCTGCTGATAGATCCAGCGCAACTGCTCGAACCGGAAGAACGCCCGACCTTCGCCCACCTCAAACTCAGTCTGCACGGGCAGACTCTGTTCGCGCAATCAGCCGATCCGACCTCCGGCGACGGCGTACCGTGGCTCACCGCGCCACATTTCGAGAAGGTCATCGATGGCGACGGACAGCAGTTGCTGTTACAGCTTGATCGGGCCCTACCGCTCGCGGCACTGATCCCGCCGCGCCAGTTCCTCGGATTCGCGCTGATCGCGGCATTGTTCTGCGTGGCATTGGTGTTCGCGCTGCGGCAGCGCGCGGCCGTTGCCCACTCGCAGCAGCAGGCGCGCGCGGCGGAAGCCCGCCTTGCGATCAAAGAGCGCGAGACACGGCTCGCACATGCTTCACGCGTCAACAGCATGGGCGAACTGGCGTCCGGCATCGCCCATGAACTGACGCAGCCACTCACCGCCTTGCTCAGCCGCAGCCAGGCGGCGCTGCGGCTCGCGCAGGCGGATCAGCCGAACCTGCCGCTGATTTCCGACACACTGTCGCTCAACGTGCGCGAGGCCAAGCGTGCCGGCGAAATGCTGCGACGGATGCGTGATTACGCCTCCAACAAGACGCCGCAGCGCATCCTCCACAATCTCAACACCATCGTCACCGAGGCGGTGGCGCTGACGCACGCCGATCTGGAACGCCGCGGCGTCACGCTTGTGCTGCAACTCGACGAGCCGGCGCCGCATGCGCTGGTCGATGCGATCGAGACCGAGCAGGTGCTGCACAACCTGATCCGCAACGCGGCGGACACGAACGGCGAAAATGGCGTCATCACCATCGCCACGGGTACGCAAGCAGGCGAAGCGCGGATCGTCGTCAGCGACAATGGCCCCGGCATCGCGCCGGACTTGCTGCCCAGACTGTTCACGCCGTTCGTCACCACCAAATCGGACGGCATGGGGCTTGGCCTGTCACTCTGCGCCACGCTGGTGGAGCGCGTCGACGGCCGTATCGAGGCCGACAATCAGGCAAGCGGCGGCGCGCGCTTCACCATCTCGCTGCCGCTGATCGAGCCCCAGAGCGGGGCCGCCCAGTGACCCATCGCGTCTACCTGATCGACGATGACGAGGCGGTACGCGAGGCGCTCGCTTTGCTGCTCGGCACCTACGGCATCGGCATCGAGACCTTCGGCGATCCGGCGGTGTTCCTCGCGCATGTGGACGAGAGCAAGCCCGGCTGTCTGGTGATGGACCTGCGCATGCCGCTCGTTTCCGGGCTGCAACTGCACCAGAAACTCGCCGAACGCGGCATCACTTGGCCGACCATCATGATCACCGGCCATGGCGACGTCGCCGCCTGCCGCCGCGCCTTCAAGGCCGGCATCCAGGATTTCCTGACCAAGCCGGTCGATGGCGAGGTGCTGGTGGAAGCGCTCCATCAAGCCTTCGCCAGCCTCGACACCTGGCTGGAACGGCGCGACGCCCGCGCCTTGCTCGGCACCCTGACCGAGCGCGAGCGCGAGGTGCTCGACATGGTGGCGCGCGGCTGGGCCAGCAAGGAAATCGCCGCGGCGCTCGATCTCTCGGCGCGAACCATTGACGCCCACCGGGCCAATATCGCCGACAAGCTCGGCACCAGTTCGGTCGCCGAGCAAGTGCGGCTGGCCTTGATGGACGCACCCTCTCGGTAGGACTACCTAGGCCCACCGGTGGCGTCGCGGATTCTCGAAAACCGGTCTGGCGGATAGTTCTGGCGGCGGACAAGCGAAACGCTTTCTCCACAACCCGTCAGGACAGGAAACCAGAAATGATCAAGAGCCTCCTCCTCGCCGCCACCGCCACCGTTGCCCTCGCCAGCGCCGCGTCCGCGCAGGTGCTGACCGAGAAGAACATTTCCGCGAACCTCGCGGTCGAGATCGCCCAGGGCGCTGTCGCCGCCTGCGCCGCCGACAAGTACAACGTGACCGCCGCCGTGGTCGATCGCGCCGGCGTGCTGCGCGCGATGGTCCGCGCCGACAATGCCGGCCCGCACACCGTTGCCGCCGCGCGCGACAAGGCGTTCACCTCCGCTTCCGCCCGCAACGCGACCTCGGCGATCGCCGATACCGTGCAGAAGAACCCGGCTGCGGCGGGCATCGCCCGGATCGAGGGCTTCCTGGTGCTCGGCGGCGGCCTGCCGATCAAGGCGGGTGATGTGGTGATCGGCGCCATCGGCGTCGGCGGCGCGCCGGGCGGCCACCTCGACGAAGCCTGCGCCGCGAAGGCGATCGAGAAGGTCGCCGGCCAGCTCAAGTAAGCTGGTTGAAATCAGCCAGTTCAGTAAACGAGCTAAAATGCGCGAAGCCGGGGAGCCCGCCTCCCCGGCTTCGTTATGTCTCACTCGCCGGCCAGAGCTTCACCGGCCAGACTGAACGGTGCCGACAGCGTCGTCCCGACGGTGTTCAGCACGAACGCGCCGGCATTGCGCAAGCCGCTTCCCGGCGTATCGGCCGACGCCACCAGCCGCGGATAGAGCGCCGCGACATTGACGAACCGATCGTGGTTGAAACCATCGGACGCTTTCAGGGTCGAGATATCGACGATCTGGATCTGCGACTTCAGCGCCAGTCCCTCGACCCTGGGATCGCGCACGTTCAGCGCACCGACGCGCGGCCGGCTTCCGGCGATGGCGCCGGACAACGACAGCGCCTTGTCATCGGGCGACACCAGCACCGTGAGCGGGCGCTTGAGCGTGCCGATCACCGCCATCTGCTGCCGGAACACGTCCACATCGATGTCCGGCGCGGCGAGGATCACGTTCAACCGCGCCAGCACCGCCGATTGCCCGTTCAGGCGAAGCTGCCGCAGCGCCTCCACGGTCAGCCATCCGCCCATGCTGTGCGCGACGACGGTGATACTGCCGGTCGGCCGCTGCCGCGCCAGTTCCGTCAACAGATTGGCGAGCGCATCGCGCGAGAACGTCGCGGCCTCCTTGTCGGCGAGATAGCCGGTGACTCGCGCCTCCGACGGCCACGCGAACAGGATCGGCGTACCGCGCACATCTGAATCGGCGGCCATCTGCGCAAAGCGGAATAGCGATTCCTGGAAATTGGAATTGAACCCGTGCACGAACACACCGACATTGTGCGTTCCGCTCGCATCAGTGTGATGCGAGACGGCGCGCACGAAGGATGGTCCGTCGAGGACGCTCTGCTGCACCGTGGCAAACGTCGTCGCCGGGTCCGGCGCGCCGACCGGCCATTCGATCATGCCCGGCTGATGCGTCGGCGGCACCGAGATCGTGAATTCGGCGAAATTGACCTTGTCCGCCCGCCCGCTGCGAAACACGTTCTGATGCGGGACATCGCGGGCGCGCGTGGTCGCCACATACACCGCGACGGCCTTTGCGCCCGGCACCGTCCGGCCGGTTGCGGCAAGCACGTCGGGACCGGGCCGCGGCGCACACCCCGCCGCGAAAGTGGCGATCAGGAGCGCAGCGGTTCCAAGCTCCAGACGATGGTATTGATCCGCAATCGGCATGTTCGAACCGGCAAAGAACAGTCTGCCGACTGTAGTCAGGCACGGTCGAAAAAGCTATCGCGCGATATTTGACGTCTGGGTTCAGCCGGCGTGCTGCAGCATGCGGTGAGATGACGGATCGCGGCCCTGACGTTGAGCCACTTCGTCGAGAGCCGCGCCGATCAGCACCATCAACGGTCCCTCCGATGGCAATGTCGTGGCGACCGCAGGCAGCGCCTGAACCGTGGTGACGAGGCTGCGGCGGTTCTCGCGCGTCGCGTTGACGACGGCCGCGGCCGGTGTGTCGGGCGACAGGCCGGCGGCGATGATCTTCTCCACCAGCGCGGCGAGGTGGCCGCGCGGCATGTAG
>MKWA01000017.1:70938-85782 GCA_001899285.1 Rhizobiales bacterium 64-17 | reverse complement strand
CTGCGCTTCGCCATCCGTGAAGGCGGACGCACCGTCGGTGCTGGCGTCGTCGCAAGCATCATTGAGTAACTGAGGGGGTCCGCGCGGGACGCGCTTGACGGCGCGTCCCGTCGCTTGGAGCGAGAAGCATGAACGGCCAGAATATCCGGATCCGGCTCAAGGCGTTCGATCATCGAATTCTCGATGCGTCGACCCGCGAGATCGTGAACACGGCCAAGCGCACCGGCGCCCAGGTCCGTGGTCCCATTCCGCTGCCGACCCGGATCGAGAAGTTTACGGTCAACCGCTCGCCGCACATCGACAAGACCAGCCGCGAGCAATTCGAGATGCGCACCCACAAGCGCCTGCTCGATATCGTCGATCCGACGCCGCAAACGGTGGACGCGCTGATGAAGCTCGACCTTGCCGCCGGCGTCGACGTCGAGATCAAGCTGTAAGAAGACGAGGACAGTACGATGCGCTCCGGAGTGATCGCGCAGAAGGTCGGAATGACCCGCATCTATACGGATGCCGGTGAGCACGTCCCCGTGACGGTGCTCCGGCTCGCTGGATGCCAGGTTGTCGGCCACCGCACCAAGGACAAGAATGGCTACGTCGCCATTCAGCTCGGTGCCGGCAAGCGCAAGACGAACAACCTGATCAAGTCGACCCGCGGCTATTTCGCCGCCGCCAAGGTCGAGCCGAAGGTCAAGCTCGCGGAGTTCCGCGTCAGCGATGACGCCGTGATCCCGGTCGGGGCGGAAATCACCGCCGACCACTTCGTCGAGGGCCAGTTCGTCGACGTGACGGGCACGACCATCGGCAAGGGTTTTGCTGGCGGTATGAAGCGCTGGAATTTCGGCGGTCTTCGCGCCTCGCACGGTGTGTCGATCTCGCACCGTTCGATCGGTTCGACCGGCGGCCGTCAGGATCCGGGCAAGACCTTCAAGAACAAGAAGATGCCGGGCCACCTCGGTGTCGAGCAAGTCACCACGATGAATCTCAAGGTCGCCAAGGTCGATGTCGAGCGCGGCCTGCTGCTGATCGAGGGTGCCGTTCCCGGCGCCGACGGTGGCTGGATTCGCGTGCGCGACGCCGTGAAGAAGAAGCTGCCGAAGGACGCGCCGAAGCCGGGCAAGTTCAAGCTCGCCGACGCGGCTGAAGCCAAGGCGGATGCCAAGTCCGAGGCGCCGGCTGAAGCGCCGGCCGCGAACGAGGAGGGCAAGTAATGGAACTCAAGGTTCTCGCCCTCGATGGCAAGGAAGCGGGCAAGGTCACGCTCTCGAAGGAAATCTTCGGGCTCGAGCCGCGCGCCGACCTGATCCAGCGCTGCATCAACTGGCAGCTGGCGCGTCGCCAAGCCGGCACGCACAAGACCAAGGACCGGGGCGAAGTCGCGCGCACCGGCAAGAAGATGTACGGCCAGAAGGGCACCGGTGGCGCCCGTCACGGCTCGCAGCGCGTCAACCTGTTCCGCGGCGGCGGCCGTTCGTTCGGTCCGGTCGTGCGTAGCCATGCGACCGATCTGCCGAAGAAGGTGCGCGCGCTGGCGCTGCGTCACGCGCTGTCGGCCAAGGCGAAGGATGGCGGTCTCGTTATCATCGACAAGGCCTCGGTCAACGAGGGCAAGACCAAGCTGCTCGCCGGTCACTTCGGCAAGCTCGGTTGGTCGAACGCGCTGATCGTCGACGGCCAGGAGATCGAACAAAACTTCGGCCGCGCGGCGCGCAACATCCCGAACATCGACGTGCTGCCGGTGCAGGGCATCAATGTCTACGACATCCTGCGTCGCAAGACGCTGGTGCTCACCAAGGCCGCGCTCGACGCGCTGGAGGCGCGCTTCAAATGACGACCACGGATCCGCGTCATTACGACATCATTCTCTCGCCGGTGATCACCGAGAAGGCGACGATGGCGTCCGAGCACGGCAAGGTCGTGTTCAAGGTCGCCGGTCACGCCACCAAGCTGCAGATCAAGGCGGCGATCGAGAAGCTGTTCGACGTCAAGGTGAAGAGCGTCAACACGCTCAACCGCAAGGGCAAGCACAAGGTCTTCAAGGGCGTCGCCGGACGGCAATCTGACAGCAAGCGCGCGGTCGTGACGCTGGAAGAAGGTCACCGCATCGACGTGACCACGGGGCTCTGAGGATAGGTCATGGCACTCAAGACTTTCAAACCGACCACCCCGAGCCAGCGGCATCTGACGATCGTCGACCGCTCGACCCTGCATAAGGGCGCGCCGGTCAAGACGCTGACCGAGGGCAAGAACTCGACCGGCGGCCGCAACAACAACGGCCGCACCACGTCGCGGTTCCGCGGCGGCGGTCACAAGCAGGCGTATCGCCGGGTCGACTTCAAGCGCACCAAGCACGACATGGTCGCGAAGGTGGAGCGGCTCGAATACGATCCGAACCGCACCAGCTTCATCGCGCTGATCAAGTACGAGGACGGCGAGCTTGCCTATATCCTCGCGCCGCAGCGCCTCGCGCCGGGCGACAGCGTCGTTGCCGGTGAGCGCGTTGACGTGAAGCCGGGCAATGCGATGCCGATCGCCAACATTCCGGTCGGCACCATCGTCCACAATGTCGAGCTCAAGATCGGCAAGGGCGGCCAGGTGGCCCGGTCCGCCGGCAGCTACGCGCAGATCGTCGGCCGCGACCAGGATTACGTGATCCTGCGTCTCAACTCCGGCGAACAGCGCCTGGTGCACGGCCGCTGCCTCGCCTCGGTTGGCGCGGTGTCGAACCCGGACCACATGAACACGACGATCGGCAAGGCCGGCCGTCAGCGTTGGCGTGGCCGTCGTCCGCACAATCGCGGCATCACCATGAACCCGGTCGACCACCCGCACGGTGGCCGTACCAAGGGTGGCGTCCACTGGTCGACCCCGTGGGGCTTCCCGACCAAGGGCAAGAAGACCCGCAAGAACAAGAGCACGCAGAAGTTCATCTTCGCGAGCCGCCACGAACGCAAGAAGCAGAAGTAGGACAGCGACAATGACCCGTTCAGTTTGGAAAGGCCCGTTTGTCGACGGCTATCTGCTCAAGAAGGCGGAAAAGTCGCGCACCTCCGGCCGTCACGACGTGATCAAGATCTGGAGCCGCCGCTCGACGATCCTGCCGCAGTTCGTCGGTCTCAACTTCGGCGTCTACAACGGCCAGAAGCACATTCCGGTGCAGGTGACCGAGGAAATGGTCGGTCACAAGTTCGGCGAATTCGCGCCGACGCGCACCTTCTACGGTCATTCGGCCGACCGCAAGGCGAAGCGCGCCTAGGTCACGGCAGAGCGATAGAGAGAGCACGTCATGGGTAAGAGCGCGCGCGAACGGTCACTGGCAGAGAACGAGGCAAAGGCGGTTGCCCGCATGCTTCGCATCTCGCCGCAGAAGCTTAATCTGGTCGCGCAGATGATCCGCGGCAAAAAGGTTGCGAGCGCGCTCGCGGACCTCGAATTCTCGCGCAAGCGCATCGCCAAGGATGTGCGCAAGTGCCTGGAATCCGCGATCGCCAATGCAGAAAACAATCATGAGCTCGACGTCGACGATCTCGTCGTCGCCGAAGCGCATGTCGGCAAGGGCATCGTGCTGAAGCGCTTCCATGCGCGCGGCCGTGGCCGTTCGTCCGGGATCAACAAGCCGTTCGCGCATCTGACGATTGTCGTGCGCGAAGTCGCGGCGAAGGCAGAGGCCTGAGGAGCCAGTCGATGGGTCAAAAAATCAATCCGATCGGCCTGCGGGTCGGCATCAATCGCACCTGGGATTCGCGCTGGTTCGCGAACAAGGGCGAATACGCCAACCTGCTCCATGAAGACATCAAGATCCGCAAGATGTTGATGAAGGAGCTGAAGCAGGCGGCGGTGTCGAAGATCGTGATCGAGCGCCCGCACAAGAAGTGCCGCGTGACGATCTACTCGGCACGTCCGGGCGTGGTGATCGGCAAGAAGGGCGCCGACATCGAGAAGCTGCGCAAGATGGTGTCGAAGGTGACCGACAGCGATGTCGTCATCAACATCACTGAAATCCGCAAGCCGGAAATCGACGCGCAACTCGTCGCGGAATCGATCGCACAGCAGCTCGAGCGCCGCGTGGCGTTCCGCCGTGCGATGAAGCGCGCCGTGCAGTCGGCGATGCGGCTCGGTGCCGAAGGCATCCGTATCAACTGCTCTGGCCGTCTCGGCGGCGCCGAAATCGCCCGTCTCGAATGGTATCGCGAGGGGCGGGTGCCGTTGCACACGCTGCGCGCGGACGTCGACTACGGCGTCGCCACCGCGTTCACGACGTTCGGAACCTGCGGCGTCAAGGTCTGGATCTTCAAGGGCGAAATCCTCGAGCACGATCCGATGGCGCAGGACAAGAAGATGGCCGATGGCGGCGACGCCGGCGGCCGCCCGCGTCGCGACGTGGCGTGAGCCAGGTAGAAAGCACATAAGAGCAAGTCATGCTGCAACCGAAACGCACGAAATTCCGCAAGGCGCATAAGGGTCGCATTCACGGCGTCGCCACGAGCGGTGCGGAGCTGTCCTTCGGACAGTTCGGCCTCAAGGCGCTGGAGCCGGAGCGGGTCACCGCCCGTCAGATCGAAGCGGCGCGCCGCGCGCTGACGCGCCACATGAAGCGCGCCGGCCGCGTCTGGATCCGCGTGTTCCCGGACGTGCCGGTGTCGAAGAAGCCTCTCGAAGTCCGCATGGGCTCCGGCAAGGGCGCGCCCGAACTTTGGGTGTGCCGCGTCAAGCCGGGTCGTATCATGTTCGAGGTCGACGGCATCTCCCAGCAAATCGCCAAGGAAGCGCTGACGCTCGCGGCAGCCAAGCTTCCGGTCCGGACGCGCTTTGTCGCGCGAATTGCGGAGTGATCGTGATGAAAACCTCAGACGCGCGCGCCATGTCGCTCGATCAGCTCGACGAAGAAGTGCTCAAGCTGAAGAAGGAGCAGTTCAACCTACGGTTCCAGCGTGCCACCGGGCAGCTTGAGAACACCTCGCGGGTGCGCGTGCTCCGCCGCGACATCGCCCGGATCAAGACCATCGCCGCGCAGAAGCGCGCTGGCGAGGAAGGCAAGGACGCCAAGGTGTCCAAGAAGTCGAAAACCGCCGCATCGGCGAAGTCGAAGAAGTAGAGGTTCGATATGCCGAAGCGTCAGTTGCAGGGCGTTGTCGTCAGCGACAAGCAGGACAAGACCGTGGTGGTGCGCGTCGAACGCCGCTTCACCCATCCAACCCTGAAGAAGACCGTCCGCCGCTCCAAGAAGTACCAGGCGCACGACGAGAAGAACGAGTTCTCGATCGGTGACGTGGTGTGGATCGAAGAGCACAAGCCGATTTCGAAATCCAAGCGCTGGGCGGTCGTCCAGGGCGAAAAGAAACAAAAAGTCCAGTGACAGCGCACGGACGCAGGAACACGGGGATCGCATCATGATTCAGATGCAAACCAATCTGGACGTCGCCGACAATTCCGGCGCGCGCCGCGTCATGTGCATCAAGGTGCTCGGCGGCTCGCATCGGAAATACGCGACGATCGGCGACGTTATCGTCGTCTCGGTCAAGGAAGCCATTCCGCGCGGCCGCGTGAAGAAGGGCGATGTCATGAAGGCGGTCGTCGTTCGTATCGCCAAGGACATTCGCCGCCCGGACGGTTCGGTGATCCGCTTCGACCGCAACGCGGCCGTGCTGATCAACGCGCAGGCGGAGCCGGTCGGCACGCGTATCTTCGGGCCGGTGCCGCGCGAGCTGCGCGCCAAGAACCACATGAAGATCATTTCGCTCGCGCCGGAGGTGCTGTGATGGCTGCGAAGATTCGCAAGGGCGACAAGGTCGTCGTCCTGTCGGGACGCGACAAGGGCCGCACCGGCGAGGTGGTCGAGGTGCGCCCGAGCCAGTCGCGCGTCGTCGTGCGCGGCGTGAACATGGTCAAGCGCCACCAGAAGCAGACCGCGCAGCAGGAAGGCGGGATCATCTCGAAAGAGGCGGCGATCCACCTGTCCAACGTCGCGATCGCCGATCCGAAGGATGGCAAGCCGACCCGCGTCGGATTCAAGGTTGTGGGCGAGGGGGATGCGCAGCGCAAGGTTCGCGTCGCCCGCCGCTCGGGAGTTGAGATCGATGGCTGATACGCAGGACAAGAAGCCCGCCAAGGAAGCGAAGGCTGCCAAGCCCGCCGCTGCCAAGGAAGCAGGCAAGGCTGACAAGGGCGGCGAAAAGGCCGCGAAAGCGCCGAAGGCGCCGCGCGAGCGCTCGACCTATGTGTCGCGCCTCAAGACCGACTTCGAAGGCCGTATCCGCGAGGAGATGACCAAGAAGTTCGGCTACGCGAACCGCATGCAGGTGCCGCGCATCACCAAGGTGGTGCTCAACATCGGCGCCGGCGAGGGCGTGGCCGATCGCAAGAAGGTCGACAACGCGGCGGCGGATCTCACCGCGATCGCCGGCCAGAAGGCGGTGATCACCAAGTCGCGCAAGTCGATCGCAACGTACAAGCTCCGCGACGGCCAGGCGATCGGAACCAAGGTCACACTGCGCAAGTCGCGCATGTACGACTTCCTCGACCGCCTGGTGAACGTCGCGCTGCCGCGCGTGCGCGACTTCCGCGGGCTGAACCCGAAGAGCTTCGACGGCCGTGGCAACTATTCGCTCGGCATCAAGGAGCACATCATTTTCCCGGAGATCGATTTCGACAAGGTCACCGATAGCTGGGGCATGGACATCACGGTCTGCACCACGGCGCGCACCGACGACGAAGCGCGCGCGCTGCTGACCGCTTTCAACTTCCCGTTCCGGCAGTGAGAGGCGAGAGCCTTCTCAAACGCGGAAATTCAGGAGAGCTAGATGGCTAAGAAGAGTTCTATCGAGAAGAACAACCGGCGGCGGAAGATGGCGAAGCAGTTTTCCGCCCGTCGCGCCAAGCTCAAGGCGATCGTGCACGACAAGAAGCTTCCGGTCGAGGAACGCTTTGCGGCGTCGCTGAAGCTCGCCGAGCTGCCGCGCAACTCCTCGAAGACGCGCATCATGAACCGTTGCGAGCTGACCGGCCGTCCGCACGCCGTGTTTCGCAAGCACCGTCTCAGCCGTATCGCGCTGCGCGACCTCGGCAACAAGGGCCTGATTCCGGGCCTCGTGAAGTCGAGCTGGTAAGGAGGGTCGCATGGCTGTCAACGATCCGATCGGCGATATGATCACCCGCATCCGCAACGCGCAGATGCGGAAGAAGAACAAGGTTTCGATGCCCGGCTCGAAGATGCGCGAGCGTCTGCTCGAGGTGCTCAAGACCGAAGGCTACATCCGCGACTACGCGACCGTGGCGCATGCCAACGGCCGCAGCGAGATCGAGGTCGAGCTGAAGTATTTCGACGGCGCCCCGGTGATCCGCGAGATCGCCCGCGTGTCGAAGCCCGGCCGCCGCGTCTACGCTTCGGTGAAGGCGCTGCCGCGCGTGCACAACGGTCTCGGCATTTCCATCCTTTCGACGCCGAAGGGCCTGATGGCGGACCACGAGGCCCGCGACGCCAATGTCGGCGGCGAAATCATCTGCACGGTGTTCTGATGTCTCGTATCGGCAAGAAAGCAGTCGCGGTCCCGACTGGCGTTACCGCCAGCGTCGACGGCCAGACGGTGAAGGTGAAGGGGCCGAAAGGCGCTCTTGCCTATCTCATCCACGACGACATCGAAGTGAAGATGGACAAGGGAGCGGTCTCGGTGAAGCCGCGCCATGACACCATCCGCGCCCGCTCGCAGTGGGGTACGGCGCGCACGGTCGTCAATAACCTGATGACCGGCGTGACCAAGGGCTTTGAAGAAAAGCTCGAGATCGTCGGCGTTGGTTTCCGCGCGGCGGTGCAGGGCAAGCAGCTCCAGCTGCAGCTCGGCTTCAGCCACGACGTGAATTATCCGATCCCGGAAGGCATCGCCATCGCGACGCCGAAGCCGACCGAGATCGTCATCACCGGCATGGACAAGCAGAAGGTCGGCCAGGTGGCCGCCGAGATCCGCGGTTACCGTCCGCCGGAGCCGTACAAGGGCAAGGGCGTGAAATACGCCGGCGAATACATCTTCCGCAAGGAAGGCAAGAAGAAGTGATGGGAGCGCAGTATGTCTAAGCAAGCAATGCGCGCTGCGCGGCGCAAAGGTTCGATCCGGCGCAAGATCAAGCGGGTCGCGACCGATCGCGCGCGGTTGTCGGTGTACCGTACGGGTCTGCACATCTACGCGCAGGTCATCATCGACGACAAGGGCGAGACCGTCGCCGCCGCCTCCACGCTGGAGAAGGCGCTGCGCGCCAAGTCGGGTGCCAACGTCGCCGCTGCGAAGGAAGTCGGCAAGCTGATCGCCGAGCGCGCCCTGGCGAAGGGCATCAAGGACGTCGTGTTCGACCGCGGCGGCTACATGTATCACGGCCGCGTCAAGGCGCTGGCCGATGCCGCCCGTGAGGGCGGTCTCAACTTCTAACGCGAACGGATAATTTCATGGCACGTGAACGCGAAGGCCGCGGCGACCGCAAGCGCGAGGAGCGCGACAGCGAGTTCGTCGACAAGCTCGTCCACATCAACCGCGTCGCCAAGGTGGTGAAGGGCGGCAAGCGCTTCGGCTTTGCCGCGCTGGTGGTGATCGGCGATCAGAAGGGCCGCGTCGGCTTCGGCCACGGCAAGGCGCGCGAAGTGCCGGAAGCGATCCGCAAGGCGACCGACAGCGCCAAGCGCGGTCTCACCCGCGTCGCGCTGCGCGAAGGTCGTACGCTGCATCACGACGTGTTCGGTCGCCACGGCGCCGGCAAGGTCTATCTGCGCGCGGCGCCTCCCGGCACCGGCATCATCGCCGGCGGTCCGATGCGCGCCGTGTTCGAGACGCTCGGCATGCAGGATGTGGTTGCCAAGTCGGTCGGCTCGTCGAACCCGTACAACGTCGTGCGCGCCACCTTCGATGCGCTGAAGCATCAGGATTCGCCGCGTTCGGTCGCTGCGCGCCGCAGCCTCAAGGTCTCCACCTTGCAGTCGCGCCGCACCGGCATCGACAGCGAGCAGTCCGCCGACTGAACGGCGGACTGCTTTTCCTCCTTCGAGAACACCAGGTAAGCAGAGCGATGGCGAAATCCGGTAAAACCCTCAAGGTCGAGCAGATCGGCAGCCCGATCCGCCGCGCCTCCGAACAGCGCAAGACGCTGATCGGCCTTGGCCTCAACAAGATCGGCCGCGTCAAGGACGTGCCCGATACCCCGGCGACGCGCGGCATGCTTGCGGCGGTCGGTCATCTCGTGCGCGTGCACGAGGGCAAGTAAAAACAATCACGTCATCGCGCCGGTTCAGCCGGCGCGCTGCATTTCAGACTACCTGCGTTTCAAGACTATCCGCGTACAAGAACAAACGGGCGAGTGAACAGCGTTTAGCCCGCAAAGATCAAAGGATCACGCCATGAAGCTCAATCAGATCGCCGATAATTCCGGCGCCCGCAAGAACCGCCTGCGCATCGGCCGCGGCATCGGCTCGGGCATGGGCAAGACCGGTGGCCGCGGCGGCAAGGGCCAGACCGCGCGCTCGGGCGTGCGCATCAAGGGCTTTGAAGGCGGCCAGATGCCGCTGCACCGCCGCCTGCCGAAGCGCGGCTTCCGCAACACCGCCTTCGCGGTGAAGTTGAACGAGATCAATGTCGGCGATCTGCAGAAGGCGATTGATGCGGGCACGCTCGACGCCAAGGCGGCAGTTGATGTCGCGGCGATGGTGAAGTCCGGTCTGCTCCGTCGCGAGAAGGGTGGCGTCAAGCTGCTCGGTGGTGGTGAACTCAAGGCCAAGCTCGACCTGTCGGTCTGGGCGGCCTCGAAATCGGCGCTCGCGGCCGTCGAGAAGGCTGGCGGCACGGTCAAGCTCCTGGCTCCGGCCAAGGAGGAGGCCACCGAGGAACGCCGCCCGAACAAGTTCAAGCCCAAGGAAGGCAAGAAGCCGGGTCAGTCGAAGAAAGGCGGGAAGGCGGCGGGCAAGTCCGCCGAGTAATCCCTATATCGTGCGGGGCTGACGACAACCGGAGCGAGCGATGGCTTCTGCAGCAGAACAACTGGCAGCGAACCTGAATTTCTCGGCGTTCGCCAAGGCGGAAGAACTCAAGAAACGCATCTGGTTTACGCTCGGCGCGATGATCGTCTACCGGATCGGGACTTATATCCCGTTGCCGGGAATCGACCCTGCCGCCTGGCAGCAACTGTTCCAGACACAGGCTGGTGGCATCCTCGGCATGTTCAACATGTTCTCCGGGGGTGGCATCAACCGCATGGCCATCTTCGCGCTGAACATCATGCCGTACATCTCGGCATCGATCATCATTCAGCTCCTCACCTCCGTGTCGCCGACGCTCGAGGCGTTGAAGAAGGAAGGTGAGTCCGGCCGCAAGGTCATGAACCAGTACACGCGGTATCTCACCGTGGTGCTGGCGGTGTTTCAGGCTTACGGCATCTCTGTCGGCCTCGAAGGCAGCGGCAGCGTCGTCAGCGATCCCGGCTGGTTCTTCCGCATCTCGACGACGATCACGCTGACCGGCGGCACCATGTTCCTGATGTGGCTCGGCGAGCAGGTTACATCGCGCGGCATCGGCAACGGCATCTCGCTGATCATCATGGCGGGCATCGTCGCCGAACTGCCGTCGGCGATCGCCGGTACCCTCGAGCTTGGTCGTCAGGGCGCGTTGTCCACCGGACTGATCCTCACCGTGCTGGTGATGTGCGTCGTCGTCATCGCCTTCATCGTGTTCATGGAGCGCGCGCAGCGGCGCCTGCTGATCCAGTATCCCAAGCGCCAGGTCGGCAATCAGATGTTCGAGGGGCAGTCCTCGCATCTGCCGCTCAAGCTCAACACCTCCGGCGTGATTCCGCCGATCTTCGCCTCGTCGCTGCTGCTGCTGCCGACCACCGTTGCGCAGTTCAATGCCGGGCAGGGGCCGGAATGGCTCAGTGTCATCACCACCCAGCTCGCCCACGGGCGGCCGCTGTTCCTGGTGCTCTATGTGGCGCTGATCATCTTCTTCGCGTTCTTCTACACCGCGATCGTGTTCAACCCGACCGAGACCGCTGACAATCTGAAGAAACATGGCGGCTTCATTCCCGGCATCCGTCCGGGTGAGCGCACGGCCGAATATATCGACTATGTGCTGTCTCGCATTACCGTCGTCGGTGCGATTTACTTGGCCGTTGTCTGCCTCGTGCCGGAGATTCTGATCGCCTATGCGTCGGTGCCGTTCTATCTCGGCGGTACCTCGCTGCTGATCGTGGTCAGTGTCACGATGGACACGGTGGCGCAGGTACAGGGATACCTGCTAGCGCACCAGTACGAAGGTTTGATCAAGCGGTCGAGACTGCGGGGGCGGTTGAGATGAGACTGATTTTGCTGGGCCCACCTGGGGCCGGCAAGGGGACGCAGGCGCAGCGGCTGGTTGCTCGTTACGGTCTGGTGCAGTTATCGACCGGTGACATGCTGCGTGCGGCGGTCGCCGCCGGAACGCCAGTCGGCCTCAAGGCCAAGGATTTGATGGCGCAGGGCGCGCTGGTGCCGGACGAGGTGGTCTGCGCGATCATTGCCGACCGCATTGCCGAGCCCGATGCCCATAACGGTTTCATCCTCGACGGTTTCCCGCGCACGGTCGGCCAGGCCGAGGCGTTGGATGCCATGCTCAAGGATCGCAAGCTCGGCCTCGATGCGGTGATCGCGCTCAAGGTCGACGAGGATGCGTTGCTGGCGCGGGTCGAGAAGCGAGTCGCGGAAATGGCCGCCCGCGGAGAGGCGGTCCGGGCCGACGATAATGCCGAGGCGCTGAAAAAGCGGCTGGACGCCTATCGGGCGCAGACCGCGCCGCTGATCGACTATTACGGCGGCAAGGGCACCCTGAGCGTGATTGATGGCATGGCCGCGATCGACGCGGTCGAGCGTGCCATCCTCGCGATCTTGAAGGGCAAGACCGGGAAACCCGCCTCCGGAAAGGCGAAGCCAGCCAGCAAGCCCGGCAAAAAGGCTGCGAAGGTGGCGAAACGGGCTGGGAAGCGGACGAAAGCCGCGAAAAAGGTCAAGAAAACGAAGAAATCCACGGTGGCCAAGGCCGCCAAAGCCAAATCCGCGGGTCGCGCGATCGGCACCCGCAAGGGTGGCCGGAAGGCGGACTCCAAGGGAACCCGGAAGGCCGTTTCGGCGCGCCGCTCGGTGGCGAAAAAGCGGGCAGGTACGGCCCGCCGGACCGCCAAAAAGACCGCAAAACGCAAATCAGGACGGCGTTAAGCAAGGATCAAGACAGGTTGACGACGAGGCAGTGAATCCCTTAATAAGCCCGGCAATCAGATCGTTTTTTGGCGATGCCGGGCCCCGGAAGGCAGGGGACGGGCGTCGTCTTATGTGCTGAAACGGCCCGGAAAACGGGACAGGAACATCCGGCCTCGCGAGGCCGGTCAGGAGCATCCGGCCCGCAGGGCCGGGCAGGTGGAGAAAGTCAGTGGCTCGCATTGCCGGCATCAATCTTCCGACCAACAAGCGCGTGCTCGTCGCGCTGGAGTACATCCATGGGATCGGTCCGAAGATCGCCAAGGATATCATGACCCAGCTCAACCTTCCGCTGGAGCGGCGCGTGTCGCAGCTCACCGACGCGGAAGTGCTGCAGATTCGCGAGTTGATCGACCGCGATTACATGGTCGAGGGCGACCTGCGCCGCGAGACGGCGGTCAACATCAAGCGCCTCATGGATCTCGGCTGCTATCGCGGTCTGCGCCACCGCAAAGGTCTGCCGGTGCGCGGTCAGCGCACGCACACCAACGCGCGCACCCGCAAGGGCCCGGCGAAGGCGATCGCCGGCAAGAAGAAGACCGTCTGATTTCGGTTTGCGATTTTTGATTTTGGCATGAGCCCGCTTTCGCGCGGGCTTCGAAGGGACAAAGAATGGCGAAGGAAGCAGGAGCCGGCACGCGCGTGCGTCGCCGTGAGCGCAAAAACATCGTCTCCGGCGTGGCGCATGTGAATGCGTCGTTCAACAATACGATGATCACCATCACCGACGCGCAGGGCAACACCATTTCGTGGTCGTCGGCCGGCACGATGGGTTTCAAGGGCTCGCGCAAGTCGACGCCGTATGCCGCGCAGGTCGCCGGCGAAGACGCCGCGCGCAAGGCGCAGGAACACGGCATGCGTACCCTCGAGGTTGAGGTGTCGGGTCCGGGTTCGGGTCGCGAATCCGCGCTGCGCGCGCTGCAGGCTGCGGGCTTCACGATCACGTCGATCCGTGACGTGACATCGATCCCGCACAACGGCTGCCGTCCGCGCAAGCGCCGGCGCGTCTGATCGTACTTTGCTTTGATCCGGCGGACACGGTCCGCCGCCGCCGAGAGTTGTCCCCACCGGGCGGGGTGGAGTGCGCGGGAACGCTGCAACCATGGGTGAACACGTGACCATTCAGAAAAATTGGCAGGAACTGATCCGCCCCAACAAGCTGCAGGTGGCGCCGGGCTCTGATGCCAAGCGCCTTGCAACCGTTGTGGCGGAGCCGCTCGAGCGCGGCTTCGGTGTGACGCTCGGCAACGCGCTGCGCCGCATCCTGTTGTCGTCGCTGCAGGGCGCCGCCGTGCAGTCGGTGCAAATCGACGGCGTGCTGCACGAATTCTCGTCGATCCCCGGCGTGCGCGAGGACGTCACCGACATCGTCCTCAACATCAAGGACATCGCTATCAAGATGCAGGGCGAAGGCCCCAAGCGCATGGTGGTGAAGAAGTCCGGCCCCGGCACCGTCACCGCCGGCGACATCCAGACGGTCGGCGACATCGTCGTGCTCAATCCGGACCTGCCGCTGTGCACCCTCGATGAAGGCGCCGAGATCCGCATGGAGTTCACGGTCAACACCGGCAAGGGCTATGTCGCCGCCGAGCGCAACCGTCCGGAAGACGCGCCGATCGGCCTCATTCCGGTCGACAGCCTGTACTCGCCGGTGCGCAAGGTCTCCTACAAGGTCGAGAACACCCGCGAAGGGCAGATCCTCGACTACGACAAGCTGACCATGACCATCGAGACGAACGGCGCGGTGTCGCCGGATGACGCCGTGGCCTATGCCGCGCGCATCCTGCAGGACCAGCTCAATGTGTTCGTCAACTTCGAAGAGCCCCGCAAGGAGCAGGCCCAGGAATCGATCCCGGATCTCGCCTTCAACCCGGCCTTCCTCAAGAAGGTCGACGAACTCGAACTGTCGGTGCGTTCGGCCAACTGTCTCAAGAACGACAACATCGTCTACATCGGCGACCTCGTGCAGAAGTCGGAAGCCGAGATGCTGCGCACGCCGAACTTCGGCCGCAAGTCGCTCAACGAGATCAAGGAAGTGCTGGCGCAGATGGGTCTTCACCTCGGCATGGAAGTGCCGGGCTGGCCGCCGGAGAACATCGAAGAACTGGCCAAGCGCTTCGAGGATCACTACTGAGCTTTACCGAAACTGCGTCACGGCCGGAATGATCCGGCCGTCACGACGGGGCGAACGCGGGCAGCCCACCCGAGCGATGTCCACGACCGAGACGGTCGCGACACGAATGAAGATGAGGAGTTGAGACCATGCGTCACGGAAGCGGACATCGTAAACTCGGTCGCAAGAGCCAGCACCGCACCGCCATGTTTGCGAACATGATGGCTGCGCTGATCAAGCACGAGCAGATCATCACCACCTTGCCGAAGGCGAAGGAACTGCGCCCGGTGATGGAGAAGGTCGTGACGCTCGCCAAGCGCGGCGACCTGCATGCCCGCCGTCAGGCGGTCTCCAAGGTACGTGACGTCGAGATGGTCAAGAAGCTCTTCGAGGTGATCGGCCCGCGCTACAAGGACCGCAACGGCGGCTACACCCGCATCATGAAGGCGGGCTTCCGCTACGGCGACAACGCCGCGCA
>MKWA01000017.1:0-70930 GCA_001899285.1 Rhizobiales bacterium 64-17 | reverse complement strand
TCGAGTTCGTCGACCGCGACGTCGATGCGCGTGGCAAGGACTCCGGCCCGGTTGCGGCCAAGACCGAGCAGGCAGCGACCGCTTCGGCGTAATGATCGCCCGGCGGCATCTGTTACGGAAGGCGGCGCTCGGCGCCGCCTTTTTCGTTGCGGCCGTGTTGGCAGGAGCCATCGTGATGAGCGATCGGGCGCAGGCCGGTCCGCGGCAGGATGAGGCGCTGCTGGCCGTCGCCGCGAAAGGCGATGCCGCGGCGGTGCAGCGGCTGCTCAAGGACGGCGCGTCGGTCGACGCGCGTGACGGCTCCGGTCGCACGGCGCTTCTGGTGGCGACGCGTGCCAACAAGATTGATGTGGCGCGCGCGCTGATCGCCGCCGGAGCCGATGTCAACGCCAAGGACGGCATTCAGGACAGCGCATTCCTCTATGCCGGTGCGGAAGGGCGCAACGAGATTCTCAAGGCGATCCTCGCCACCGGCAAAGCCGATCTGAAAAGCACCAACCGGTACGGCGGCACGGCGCTGATCCCGGCGGCGCATCACGGTCACCCCGAGACCGTGGCGATCCTGCTCGGCACCAGAATCGACAAGGATCACGTCAACAATCTCGGCTGGACCGCGCTGCTCGAAGCCGTGATCCTCGGCGACGGTGGGCCGGTGCATACCCGCATCGTCAAGCTGCTGGTCGATGCCGGCGCGAATGCCAACATCCCTGACCGCGCAGGCGTGACGCCGCTGATGCACGCGCGTCGCCATGGCTACAAGGCGATCACGGATATTCTGACGGCCGCCGACGCGCGCTAACGCAGGCTGCCTCTGGATGCCGTTTAAAACCCTTCCAATCCGTTGCGGAACTTTTGTTCCATGGATACGCTCCCGCGCCATCCTTAGGGGGAATCAGCATGATGCGCGCATGGGGCTTGGCGCTGGCGTGGGCCGGCGTATTCGTCGTGTCCTCGGCAGGAGCCGAGACACCGGTCGAGCGGGGCAGCTATCTCGTCAACACGGTGATGACCTGCCAGAACTGCCACACCCCGAAGGGGCCGCCGGACGCGGTCGCTGGCAAGGAGTTCGGCGGCGGCCTGTCGTGGGATGAGCCGCCGTTCAAGGTGACGGCGTCCAACATCACTCAGGACAAGGAGACCGGGATCGGCGCGTGGACCGATGCGCAGATCAAGGCGTTCCTGACGACCGGTAAGCGGCCGAACGGCGTTCAGGTCGCGCCGCTGATGCCGACCGGCTACTACAAGATCCTGACGCCCGGCGACCTCAGCGCCATTGTCGCCTATCTGCGCACCATCAAGCCGATCAAACACGAAGTCCCGACGCCGGAATATCGCGTGCCGATGTTCCAGGAGGTGCTGCCCGGCGCGGAAAAGCCGATCGCGCCGTCCGACCTCAACAACAAGGTCAAGCGCGGCTTCTATCTCGCCACCATCGCCCATTGCATGGAATGCCACACGCCCATGGACAAGGGCCGGCACCTGTTCTCGACCAGCCTCGGCAAGGGCGGTCAGGAGTTCCCCGGTCCCTGGGGGAAGTCGGTGTCGCGTAACCTCACCTCGGACAAGACGGCCGGCCTCGGTGCCTGGACCGATGCCGAGATCAAGCGGGCGATCACCCAGGGCATCGCCAAGGATGGCACCCGGCTGAAGCCACCGATGGGATACGGCTACTATGCCAAGATGACCGACGCCGACATCGACGCCATCGTCGCTTGGCTGCGCACGCTGCCGCCGAAATCCTGAGCGGCGCGGACATCCGGAGGTGGAAAGGGGCGGCAGGCCGGGCGGCCGCCGCCTTCTATTGGCCGTTCCGGACGCCTATATCTCGGGGAAATTTCACCCGTGACGGATTCGCCCCGATGATGATCCCGCTTCGCCCGCTCGTTGTCGTTTGCACGGTTCTGGGGACCGCGTTCGCCTCCGTGACCGGAGCCGTCGCGCAGGACCGGCGGGTGCCGGCCTCGGCATCCGAACTGCGCATGTCCTACGCGCCGATCGTGCAGCGGGTGACGCCGGCGGTGGTCAATGTCTATGCCGCCAAGACGGTGCGCAACAACAACCCGCTGCTCGACGATCCGATCTTCCGCCGCTTCTTCGGCGGGCCGATGCCGCAGCAGCAGCAACGCTCGCTCGGCTCCGGCGTGATTGTCGATGCGTCGGGTCTGGTTGTCACCAATTATCACGTCATCGAGGGCGCCGATGAGGTGAAAGTCTCGCTCGCCGACAAACGCGAGTTCGAGGCGGAGATTGTGCTGAAGGATCAGCGCACCGATCTGGTGGTGTTGCGCATCAAAGACGGACGCGAGCGTTTCCCGGCGCTCGACCTCTCCAATTCCGATGAGTTGCAGGTCGGCGACGTCGTGCTGGCGATCGGCAACCCGTTCGGCGTTGGGCAAACCGTGACGCACGGCATCGTCTCGGCGCTGGCGCGCACTCAGGTCGGCATCACCGACTATCAGTTCTTCATCCAGACCGATGCGGCGATCAATCCCGGCAATTCCGGCGGCGCGCTGGTGGACATGACCGGCAAGGTGGTCGGTATCAACACCGCGATCTTCTCGCGTTCCGGCGGCTCGCAGGGCATCGGCTTCGCCATTCCCTCGAACATGGTGCGCGTCGTCGTCGCCTCGGCCAAGAGCGGCGGCAGCGCGGTGCAGCGGCCGTGGCTCGGTGCGTCGTTGCAGGCGGTCACCAGCGAGATCGCCGACAGCCTCGGCATGAAGCGGCCGACCGGCGCGATCGTATCGAGCGTCACCAAGGGCAGCCCCGCGGCGACCGCAGGCCTCAAGGCCGGCGACGTGATCACCGCCGTCGATGGTCTTGCGGTCGACGATCCCAATGCGTTCGGTTATCGCTTCGGCACCAAGGCGGTCGGCGGCACGACGCATCTCACAGTGCTGCGCGGCGGACGCGAGACAACGCTCAATGTTGCCTTGCAGGTCGCGCCGGAAGGCGAGCGCGACGAACTGACGATCAAGACCCGCTCGCCATTCCAGGGCGCGACCGTCGTGAACATCGGCCCGGCGCTGGCGGACCGGCTGAAGCTCGATCCCGACGCCGAGGGCGTCGCCGTCACCGAGGTGCCGGATGGCAGTGCGGCTGGACAATATGGCTTCCAGCAGGGCGACATCATTGTTGCCGTCAACGGGACGAAGATTTCCCGCACCCGCGATCTCGAGCGCGTCACGCGCGATCCGAGCCGGATCTGGCGCGTCACCATCCAGCGCGGCGGCCAGCAGATTTCCGCCGTGTTCAGCGGCTGAGACAACGGCGTCACACCATGAGCCCGCGCGCGCAGAAAGGACCGTCGCTGTTCGCCGCCGCGGGCCTCGATCACGATGCGCCGCGTCCGCTTGCTGATCGGCTGCGGCCGCAGGCGCTGTCGGAAGTCGTCGGGCAGGACCATCTGCTCGGGCCGGACGGCGTGCTCACCCGCATGCTGGAAACGCGCTCGCTCGGCTCGCTGGTGTTCTGGGGGCCGCCTGGCACCGGCAAGACCACGGTGGCGCGGCTGCTGGCCGACGCGACGGCGCTGCATTTCGAGCAGATTTCCGCGGTGTTCTCCGGCGTCGCCGATCTGAAAAAGGTGTTCGACGCGGCGCGGGCACGCCGTGAGACCGGCGTCGGCACGCTGTTGTTCGTCGACGAGGTGCATCGTTTCAACCGCGCGCAACAGGACAGTTTCCTGCCGGTGATGGAGGACGGCACCGTCGTGCTCGTCGGTGCCACCACCGAGAATCCCTCGTTCGAACTCAACGCCGCGTTGCTGTCCCGCGCGCGGGTGCTCGTGTTCCGTTCGCTCGACGCGGACGCGGTCGGCAAATTGCTCTCGCGTGCGGAAGAGATCGAAGGCAAGCCACTGCCGCTCGATGCGCAAGCGCGGGAGATGCTGATTGGTATGGCCGATGGCGATGGCCGCGCCTCGCTGACCCTGGCCGAGGAAGTGTGGCGCGCCGCGCGCAAGGGCGAGGTGTTCGATCCGGCGAAGCTGCAGGAGATCGTGCAGCGGCGCGCGCCGATCTACGACAAATCGCAGGACGGCCACTATAACCTCATCTCCGCGCTGCATAAGTCGGTGCGAGGCTCCGACCCCGACGCCGCGCTCTATTATCTCGCGCGCATGTTCGACGCCGGCGAGAACCCGCTCTATATCGCGCGCCGCGTGGTGCGCATGGCGGTGGAGGATATCGGCCTGGCCGATCCGCAGGCGCTGGTGATCTGCAACGCCGCGAAAGAGGCTTACGATTTCCTCGGCTCGCCCGAAGGCGAACTCGCCATCGCCCAGGCCGTGATCTATGTGGCGACCGCGCCTAAGTCGAATGCCGGCTACGTCGCCTACGGCGCGGCGATGCGCGCGGCGCGCGAGAACGGCTCGCTGGTGCCGCCAAAGCACATTCTCAACGCGCCGACCAAGCTGATGAAGCAGGAAAGCTACGGCCGCGGCTATGCCTACGACCACGATCAGGACGAAGCGTTCTCCGGGCAGGATTACTTCCCGGAGGCGATGGGACGGCAGCAGTTCTACGACCCGCCGGAGCGCGGCTTCGAGCGCGAGATCAGGAAGCGGCTCGATTATTGGGCAAAGCTGCGCGCGGACCGGAACAAGGAACAGGAATGATGCGGGCTCGGGTTGAGGGATGCGCATGGGCTTTGGTGGTGTTGACGATGGTCTTGTCGCCGGCGCGTGCCGCGGAGGACGACACGCGCGGCCGCTGGGGCGCGAGCGAGGCCGCGTGTTCGTCGTGGTCGGGCTCGACCGCCTCCGATACGGCGCTGATGGTCACGTCCTATGCGGTCGTCTGGTATGACGGCTTCTGCCGGATCGGGCGGATGTACAAGACCGGCAAGGCAGTCCATATGGAGGCGCATTGCTGGAGCCAGGGCGACCGGGCCACGCCCGTGACCCTGGAAGCCAGCGGCAATCGCATGAAGGCGAGCTGGAATCGCGGCCCCGCCACTATGCTCAAGCGATGCTCGTGAAGCATCTGACGGACACCATCACACCATGAAGACATCGCGGCCCGGTTCGGGAAAAGGTTCAGGAAAAGGACGCGACGGCTTCGACCCGCATGCGCGCAAGAAGACCAAACGCTGGCGCGAGGTCCGCAAGGGCGAGCAGGGCGGCCGTGGCGGCGACGACGAGCGCCGTGGCGGCAAACCTGTCTCCCGCAAGCCGTCGCGGAGTAGCGGGCCGGATGACCGCAAATTCGAAGCGGGGAAAGGTGCTCCCAGGTCCGGTGAGCGGAGTTTCCGCGACCGCAAGCCGATCGACCGCGAGGGCGGCGATCGCAGACCGGGTGAAGGGAAATTCGCCGACCGTAAACCCGTAGGGCGTAAGTTCGGCGAACGCGCGTTCGGTGGTGAGCGGTCCGGCGGCAAGCCGGCGCCCCGCGCGCGTGGACCGCGCCGCGAGGACGACCGTGGCGAAGGTTTTACACGTCGCGACCGCGCCGAACATTCTTTTGAAGGGAAGCGGCCGGCCTCCGGTTCCACAGACCGGCGCTCCAGCCAACGCGGCGATCGGTTTGAGCGCGCGCCGCGCCGCGATCGCGAAACGGAGCGCCATGCGCCCGTGCGCGAGATGGCGCAGCCGAAAGAGTTGCCGACCTTCGAATCCGCCGGCGTGCAGACCGTGATGGTTAGTGGCGACGAGGACGGGATGCGCCTCGACCGGTTCTTCGAGGCGCGGTTTCCGGGCCTCTCGTTCAGCCATATCCAGCGCATCATCCGCAAAGGCGAGGTGCGCGTGAATGGCAAGCGCGCCGAGCCGAAGGCACGGATCGCGCGCGGCCAGAGCGTGCGCATCCCGCCGCTCAAGGTCGAGGCGCCGACGCCGCGCGGCGATGCGCCTGCCGATCTGCGCGACCGCGCGTTTCTGCGCGAGATCACGCTCTACGAAGACGACGACGTGATGGTGCTGAACAAGCCGGCCGGGCTCGCGGTGCAGGGCGGTTCCGGGACCACGCGCCATGTGGACGGCATGCTCGGCGCCCTGCAGGCGCAGGGCCGCGATGCGCAGCGGCCGCGCCTTGTTCATCGGCTCGACAAGGACACCGCCGGCTGCCTGCTGATCGCCAAGACGCGGTTTGCCGCCGCCGCGCTGTCGAAGACATTCCGCTCGCGCTCGGCGCGCAAGGTCTACTGGGCGCTGGTCTACGGCGTGCCGAAGCCGTTGCAGGGGCGTGTCTCGAACTTCCTCACCAAGGAGCAGAACGAGGAAGACAGTGTGATGCGCGCCGCGCGCCACGGCGAGGAGGGCGCGAGCCACGCCGTCACTTACTATGCGGTGGTGGAGACGGCGGCGCAGCAGCTTGCGTGGGTGTCGCTGAAGCCCGTCACCGGCCGCACGCATCAGTTGCGCGCACATATGCAGCAGATCGGTAACCCTATCCTCGGCGATCCGAAATATTTCGATATCGAGAACTGGAAGCTGCCCGGCGGCATCCAGAACAAGTTGCATCTGCTGGCGCGGCGCATTGCTGTGCCACATCCGCGTGGCGGCCGCATCGACGTCACCGCGCCCCTGCCGCCGCACATGCAGCAGACCTGGAATCTGATCGGCCTCGATATGACGCGTTACGATCCGATCGAGGACGCGCCGGAGGAGTGAGACATTGGCGCCGCTCGCGGGGACCAATTCGTGCCTCATGCGTTATGACAGTGCCATGACCCGTCTTGCCGCCATCGTCCTGTCGCTCGGCCTGCTTGCCGCAGGCGCGCCGGCTCATGCAGCGAGCGACGGCCCTTACGACATCATGAAGCCGGAGCCGCGCACGCCCGGCGTCGCGAACCCTTACGTGTCGCCGCGCCGCATGCCGCAGCGGCCTCGCCGCGTGCCACGGGCGCAAGCGCCGGAGCAACGCTGGCGCGACACGCCGCCGCCGATCGTCATGCCCGGCACGGGGCAGGTGGTGCCGAGCGTGCCTGTCGTGCCGCGCGGCAGCGTTCCCGGCGGCGGCGCGGAGAGCTTCGGCGACCGCGCGGCGCGTTGTGCGCACCAGTCGGGTCTCGCCGGTCTGCCGGGTGACCAGCGCGGCACCTATATGGGCACCTGCATCAACCAGTAAGCGCGCTCGAGACCATCGTTGCCGCCGGTTTCGTTATATCTTGACAGGCAACCAAAAGGTTGCATATTGTCATCATGGATGCGGTGTTCAGAGCACTGGCCGACGAGACGCGCAGGACGCTGCTCGACCGGCTGCGCGCGGAGGGCGGGCAGACGCTGTCCGATCTTTGCGTGCGCCTTGCCATGACGCGGCAGGCGGTGAGCAAACATCTGGCGATCCTGGAGGACGCCAATCTGGTCGCGACCGTGAAGCGCGGTCGCGAGAAGCTGCACTATCTCAATCCGGTGCCGATCCACGAGATCGCGGATCGCTGGATCGGCAAATTCGAACGCGGGCGTCTCGACGCGCTCGCCGATCTCAAGAAGGCGCTGGAAGAGAAGTGAGGAACGCGCCGCTGTCGCGGCCGAACATGACGAGCAGGAAGGGTTTTGTGATGCGTCAGCCGCGCTACGTCTACGTCACCTATATCGCCACCACGCCGGAAAAGCTGTGGCACGCCATCACCGATGCGGATCTTTCCGCGCGCTATTGGGGGCACGCCAATATCTCCGACTGGCGTGTGTCGTCGCGCTGGGAGCACCGTCGTATCGACGGCTCCCGTGAGGCCGACATCGTCGGCACGGTGGTGGAGAGCGACCCGCCGCGCAGGCTTGTCATGAGTTGGGCATCGCCCGGCGAGGCAGATCAGCCGGAGAAGGTCTCGCGTGTGACCTTCGCGATCGAGCCGCACAAGGAGGGCAGCATCAAGCTTGTGGTGACACATTCCGAACTCGAGGCGGGTTCTTCCATGGAGCGCGGCATCACTCAGGGCTGGCCGTGGGTTCTCTCGTCGCTCAAGAGCTTCCTCGAAACCGGCAAGGGCTTGCCGTTGTAGTGCTGCCGCCCAGAGGAAGCGTCATGACGCAAGGCAAGTTTGACATCACGCGCTATCACCCGAAGACGGTCTACGTGACCTATATCGCTGCGACGCCGGAACAGGTGTGGCAGGCGCTGACCGACCCGGCCTTTACACGCCAATATTTCGGCGGGCTCTCCGTCGATGTCGAGCCGCGCACCGGCGGTGCGTTCCGGCTGCTTTATCCGGATGGGCGCGTGCACATCGCCGGGGAGGTGATCGAATGGTCGCCGCCGCGCCGCTTTGCCTGCACCTGGGTCGTCGAAGGCATGAAGGAGTTCGGCGAACTGCCGGCCTGTCTTGTCACCTACGAGATCGAACGATCAGGCGAGAGCACGCGGCTCACCATGACCGAGGCACATGATTGGGACGTCCCCAAGGCGATCCTCGCCGGTGGTGCGGCCGGCTGGCCGGCGATCCTGTCGAGCCTCAAGAGTGTGCTGGAAACCGGTAAACCGCTCGCCGTCGCCATGAGCATGCCAGACGGCATGGTTGAGGCGATACAAAAGGCGGTCGCGGAAAAGCCCTGGCTAAAGTAGCGGCGACGGTTGTCAGAATTCGGGTGGGGGAAGCGCGCCCGGCGGCTTAGATCGGAGTGACGCGCAGCGTTCGCACGCGTCATTCGAGGAGGCCATCATGTACGTCTTTCCGGGCAGCCCGCCGGACACCGGCATGTCCCGCAATCCGTTCGGCGTGATGGATGTGCCGGACCCGCTCGGCGCCGAAGCGCTGGCCTTCGCCGCGCAGACCGTGTTGAGCGGCAATGCCAACGACGCCAATGCCGCCCGCTGGGCGCCGCAGGACGATTCCGCCCAGTCAGTAGACGGCATCTGGAGCAGTCGCTGGAACGGCGGCGCCGATCCGAGCATGTCCGGCGATACGCCGGGGGCGTGGAAAGTTGGCCGCGGCGAGCTGTGTACGCTCGGCGACCGGGTCTATTGCTATTTTGATTGGGATAGCAGCCGTCGTCGCGGCCTGATTGAAGCGTTGCAAACCGGAAACGGGCGCTTGATCGGCCGTTATGTGAACATCACCGACCCGCGCATCGTGCGGCCGTGGGTCGGATTGATCGTGTCACCGCAGCGGATCGATGGTCGCTGGTCCGGCGGCCGTCTGGATTTTAGACGCTAGCGCAGCGCGGCGTTGATCTTGGCGAGCGCTGTCGAGCCGGGGCAGAGGTCTTGCTCGCCAAGTTGATTGAGCGGCCGCTCGACAGTCGAGAGATGCGTGTGGAGGTCGCTGGCCTCGGACTCGACGTAAAGCAGCCCGGTGACGATCTGCCCGCCGGCGGCATGCCGCTGCAGGAAGCCCATCGCCGCCGTGCGGTCGTTGACGTCATAGTCCGCGTCGATCTTGCGCAAAGCGAGCTTCGAGCCGTCGTGCTGTTCGACGATCTGCACCGTGCCGGGGTCGTAATTGATTTCGATCGGCGCGCGGCCGGAGATGAAATCGAGCCGGTTTACCGCCTCGTTGTGCTCGCGCACATAGTCGAAGCTCTTCGTCGAGCCGGCGTGGTTATTGAAGGCGATGCAGGGCGAGATCACGTCGATGAAGGCCGCGCCTTTATGCTCGATGGCGCCTTTGAGGATCGGCACGAGCTGCTGCTTGTCGCCGGAGAACGAGCGCGCCACATAGGTCGCGCCAAGCTGCAGCGCGATGGCGACGAGATCGATGGAGTTGTCGGTGTTGGTGACGCCGCGCTTCGACTTCGAGCCACGGTCGGCGGTGGCGGAGAACTGGCCTTTGGTCAGGCCATACACGCCGTTATTCTCGACGATATAGGTCATGTTGACGCCGCGGCGGATCGCGTGCGCGAACTGGCCGAAGCCGATCGAGGCAGAATCGCCGTCACCCGATACGCCGAGATAGATGAGGTCGCGATTGGCGAGGTTGGCGCCGGTGAGCACCGAGGGCATGCGGCCGTGCACCGAGTTAAAGCCGTGCGAATTGCCGAGGAAATAGGTTGGTGTCTTCGATGAGCAACCGATGCCGGAAATCTTGGCCACGCGATGCGGTTCGATCGATAGTTCGAAAAACGTCTGGATCAGTGCGCCGGTGATCGAGTCGTGGCCACAGCCCGCACAGAGCGTCGATACTGAGCCCTCGTAGTCGCGATGGGTGAAGCCAAGCGCGTTCTTCGGCAGGTCCGGATGGTGGAATTTCGGTTTGGCGAGATAGGTCATCGCATCTTTCCTTTATGCCGCCTGCATCACGACACCACCGCCGGCTTGCCGTGCAAGGTGTCGATGCGTTCGCCGATCGTCTTGGCGATGAAACGCGCGGTGATCGGGGTGCCGTCGAAATGCAGCACCGGCACCAGCCGGACCGGATCGACGTTGCACTCGTTGACGATCAGCGAGCGCAGTTGCGCGTCGCGGTTCTGCTCGACCACGAACACAAAATCATGGTCGGCAAGGAAGCTCGGAACGCTCGAATGGAACGGGAAGGCGCGCACCCGCATCCGGTCGATATGATGGCCCCTGGCTTCGAGCATGTCGATCGCCTCATCCATCGCCGGCGCGGTGGAGCCGTAATAGATCACACCGAATTTGGTCGGCTTGCCGGCATTGGCGGTCAGCGGGCGCGGCACCATGTCCTTCGCCGTCTCGAATTTGCGGAGCAGCCGCTGCATGTTGTCGACATAGGGCGGGCCCTCCTCGGTATAGCGCGCATAGCGGTCGCGCGAGGTGCCGCGGGTGAAGAACGAGCCCTTGGTCGGATGCGTGCCGGGATAGGTGCGGTACGGGATGCCGTCGCCGTCCACATCGAGATAGCGGCCGAAGTCGCGGCCAGAGTCCAGTTCGGCGGCGGTCATCACCTTGCCGCGGTCGTAGCGGCGCGAGTCGTCCCAGCGGAACGGTCGGCACAGCCGATGGTTCATGCCGATATCGAGATCGAGCATGACGAAGATCGTCGTCTGCAGCCGGTCGGCGAGGTCGAATGCCTGCGCGCCGAACTCGAACGCTTCGTGCGGGTCTTCCGGGAACAGCAGCACGTGCTTGGTGTCGCCATGCGAGGCATAGGCGCACGAGATCAGGTCGCACTGCTGCGTGCGTGTCGGCATGCCGGTCGAGGGGCCGGCGCGCTGCACGTTGAAGATCACCGCAGGGATTTCCGCGAAGTAGGAGAGGCCGATGAATTCCGACATCAGCGAAATGCCAGGGCCGGAGGTGGCGGTGAAGGCGCGCGCGCCGTTCCAGCCGGCGCCGATCACCATGCCGATGGAGGCAAGCTCGTCCTCGGCCTGGACGATGGCGTAGCGGGCCTTCTTGGTCTGCGGATCGACGCGCAGCTTGCCGCAATGCTTGGTGAACGCATCGGCGAGCGAGGAGGAGGGCGTGATCGGATACCACGCGCAGACCGTCGCGCCGCCATAGACCGCGCCGAGCGCCGCCGCCGAATTGCCTTCGACGAAGATCATGTCGCCGACCTTGTCGGCGCGCTTCACCGTGAGGCCGAGCGGGCATTTCAGGTTCTTCAGCGCATAGTCGCGGCCGAGATGCAGTGCATGCACGTTCGGCTGGATCAGCTTTTCCTTGGACTTGTACTGCTCGCCGATCAGCGCCTCGAGCACGGCGGGCTCCATGTCGAGGAGCGCCGACAGGACGCCGAGATAGATGATATTCTTGAACAGTTGCCGCTGCCGCGGATCGCTATATTCGCTGTTGCAGATCGCGGTGAGCGGCACGCCGATCACGGTGATGTCGTCGCGGAACTTGCCGGCCGGGATCGGCTTGGTCGAATCGTAGAACAGGTAGCCGCCCGGTTCGATCATGGCGACGTCCTTGTCGAACGTCTGCGGATTCATCGCCACCATCATGTCGACGCCGCCGCGCGCGCCGAGGTGGCCCGCTTCGGTGACGCGCACCTCGTACCAGGTCGGCAGGCCCTGAATGTTCGACGGAAAGATGTTGCGGGGCGACACTGGCACGCCCATGCGCATCACCGCACGGGCGAACATCTCGTTGGCGCTCGCCGAACCCGAGCCGTTGACGTTGGCGAAGCGGATGACGAAGTCGTTTACGCTGCTGATCGGGCGTGGTGCCGGCATGACGGTCCCGCGTGTGTCATTTCCAGGAAGAATTTCTGCATGTCCCAGGCGCCGGTCGGGCAACGCTCAGCGCACAGGCTGCAATGCAGGCAGACGTCTTCGTCCTTCACCATCACGCGGCCGGTCTTGAGCCCGTTCTGGACATAGAGCGCCTGCGTGGTGTTCGGCGCGGGGGCATTGAGCCGCGTGCGCAGGTCGGCTTCTTCGCCATTCTCGGTGAAGGTGATGCAGTCCATCGGGCAGATGTCGACGCAGGCATCGCACTCGATGCACAGCGACGGCGTGAACACCGTCTCGACGTCGCAGTTGAGGCAGCGTCCGGCTTCACCGAGCGCGAGCTTGACGTCGAAGCCGAGTTCGACTTCGGCCTTGATGTCCTTTAGCGCCACGGCCTTGTCGCGCTGCGGCACCTTGTAACGCTCGTCGAGTGCGACCGCGTTGTCATAGGACCATTCGTGGATGCCCATCTTCTGACTGACGAGCGTGACCGCGGGCAGGGGGCGCTCGGCGATGTCCTCGCCGTTGAGCATCTTGTCGATGGAGACGGCGGCCTCGTGGCCGTGCGCCACCGCCCAGATGATGTTCTTCGGGCCGAACGCCGCGTCGCCGCCGAAGAACACAAGCGGATGCGTCGAGCGGAACGTCACCGGATCGACCTTGGGCATGCCCCAGTCGTCGAAGGCAATGCCGATGTCGCGCTCGATCCACGGGAATGAGTTTTCCTGCCCGACCGCGACGAGAACGTCGTCGCACGGCACATGCTCGTCCGGCTCGCCGGTCGGAACGAGTTTGCGGCGGCCCTTGTCGTCCTTCACCGCCTTCACCTTCTCGAAGGTGACGCCGGTGAGCTTGCCGTTTTCGTGGGTGAAGGCCTTCGGCACCATGTAGTTGAGGATCGGGATGCCTTCGTGCATCGCGTCCTCTTTCTCCCACGGCGAGGCTTTCATCTCCTCGAAGCCGGAACGGACGATCACCTTCACGTCCTCTCCGCCGAGGCGGCGCGCGGAGCGGCAGCAGTCCATGGCGGTGTTGCCGCCGCCGAGGACGATGACACGCTTGCCGATCTTGCTGATGTGGCCGAACGACACCGACGACAGCCAGTCGATGCCGATATGGATATTGGCCGCGCCTTCCTGCCGGCCGGGAATGTCGAGGTCACGGCCGCGCGGCGCGCCGGAGCCGACGAACACCGCGTCATAGCCGTCGGCGAGCAGCGCCTTCAGGCTGTCGATCCGCGTGCCACCCTTGAAGGTGATGCCGAGGCCGAGGATGTAGCCGGTTTCCTCGTCGATCACGCTGTCGGGCAGGCGGAACTTCGGGATCTGTGTGCGGATCATGCCGCCGGCCTTGGGGTCGCCGTCAAACACCGTGCAGTCGTAGCCGAGCGGGGCGAGATCGCGTGCGACCGTGAGTGAGGCGGGGCCGCCGCCAATGAGTGCGATGCGCTTGCCGTTCTTGCGCGTGGCCTGCTTCGGCAACCGCGCGGTGATGTCGTCCTTGTAGTCGGCGGCGACGCGCTTCAACCGGCAGATCGCCACCGGTTCGTCCTCGACGCGCACGCGCCGGCAGGCCGGCTCGCATGGACGGTCGCAGGTGCGTCCGAGAATTCCCGGAAACACGTTCGACTTCCAGTTGATCATGTAGGCGTCGCTGTAGCGGCCTTCCGCGATCAGACGGATATATTCGGGAACGGGCGTGTGGGCCGGACAGGCCCATTGGCAGTCGACGACTTTGTGAAAGTAATCAGGCGCCGCGATATCGGTATTCTTCATTCTCTCCCCGGCACGCGCCCCGCATGACGAAAATTTCTTGAAGAGGTGATGCTCGTTCTGCGGAGTCGTCTTTCCTCACTGTGTCGGTCTGGCGCCGACTCCAAGGAAGTCTAGATTAGCCTTGTTCCAAAGACCACCCGGCTTTTGCCGCAGTGCCGGACAACGATCGGTGAGGCAACCTGGAGGATTTGTTCTTTTCGCGCTGTGAAAGCGGCGTTATAGGGGCGCGGAACCCCGCAAATTTGGGCGGAGACGGCACAATCGCGATGAAGCTGGTTGTTTTCGACTGCGACGGTACCCTGGTGGACAGCCAGCACATGATCTGTGCTGCGATGCAGCAGACTTATGACCGGCATAGCCTGGTCTGCCCCCCGCGCGAGACGGTGCTGTCGATCGTCGGGTTGTCGTTGCAGGAAGCCTTCGTGACGCTCGCCGCCGGCGATGCCGCGCATCCGATCGACGCGCTGGTCGAGAGTTACAAGAGCGCGTTCCGGAGTCTGCGCCGCGACAACACGCATCACGAGCCGCTGTATTCCGGCGCGCGCGTTGCGGTCGAGACGCTGGCGGCGCGTGATGACGTCTTGCTCGGTATCGCCACCGGCAAGTCGGTGCGGGGCGTGAGGCTGGTGCTGGGGCATCACGGCCTTTACGACCGTTTTGCCACCGTGCAGACGGCCGACACCGCGCCGTCGAAACCGGACCCGACGATGCTGCATCAGGCGATGCGCGAGGCGGGGGTGGCGCCGGGCGACACGGTGATGATCGGCGACACGGTGTTCGACATCGCCATGGCGCGTGCGGCCGGCGTCGCCGCCATCGGCGTGAGCTGGGGTTATCACCCGGTTGCGGACTTGCATGCCGCCGGCGCCGATGTCGTTGTCGATGATTTCGCGCAACTGGTACCGGCGCTTGAAATGCAGTGGTCGCCGCTGGCGCGCCACACGCTGGGAGAGCCGAGGAGGCAGCCCCATGCGTGATGTCTTTGAAGAGATTTTCGACAGCCAGCCGCTCGATCCGACCGAGGCCGCGCGGCGCAACATGCGGCCGCTGCGCAAACGCTTCTACGAGCAGGCAACAGTCGGCGACGACAATGCCGTGCTGCTCGACGGCAAGCCGGTCCGCACGCCGGCGCGGCGTGCTCTCGCCGCACCCAACATGGCGCTCGCGCAGGCCATCGCCGAGGAGTGGAATGCACAAGGCGAGATGATCGACCCGGCGACGATGCCGCTGACGCGGCTCGCCAACGCGATCATCGACGGCGTCGCCGATGCGCCGCAGCCGGTGGCCGACGAGATCGCGCGCTATCTCGCGAGCGACATGGTATTCTATCGCGCCGGCGAACCGGCGAGCCTTGTCGAGTGGCAGGCACGGCACTGGGATCCGGTGCTGGCTTTCGCACGCGACGCGCTCGGCGCGCGCTTTGTGCTCGCCGAAGGCGTCACGTTCCAGCATCAGCCAGAACAGGCGCTGACCGCAGCGCGCCGCGCGATCCCGGACGATCCGTGGCGGCTCGGCGCGCTGTCGTCGATCACGACATTGACCGGCTCGGCGCTGATCGCGCTGGCGCTCGACGCCCGCGCGCTCACCGTCGAGGAGGCGTGGGCGGCGGCGCATGCCGACGAGGACTTCCAGATGCAGCAATGGGGCCGCGACGAACTCGCGCTCAAGCGCCGCGCGTTCCGCGAAGCGGAGATGCGCGCGGCCGCGCTGATCCTCGACCGCGCGGGTTCCTGAACGTTTCGACGCGCGTTCCACCGCGAATCCCATTACACATAGCCGGATCGGGAATTTGCGGAGTCACGGATGGTCACCATTCCGCCGCTCGTCTCGGGCTACGGGGTCGTGCAGCAGCGCACGCATCCGGATGCCTCGCCTCAATCGGGGCAGGGTACGGCTGCGCCTGCCGCACCGCCGGCGACCCCCGCCGATCCGTTGCTCGCCTTGCTCGATGCCGCGCTGAAATCCGCCGCCGTCCGTCAGAACGGTCTGGCGCCGCTCTATGCCGATCTCACCGCTTTGGCCACGCGGCCGGACCTGCCGCCGGCGATGCGGGCGGCGGTTGAGGCGGTCCTGATGCTGCAACTGCCGGCTGACGAACTCGGCGCGCAGGCGCTGCAGACCGCGGTGGCGCGCTCGGGTCTGTTTCTGGAGGCGGCGCTGGCCTCAGGGCAGTTCGGCGGCGGCGACCTCAAGGCCGCCCTGATCAATCTGCGCGCCGTGCTCCAGAGCTTCCTCGGTGTCGAGCCGGAGGCTTCGGTGCGGGCCGCGCCGCCGCCGCCGTATCCGGGCGCGCCGCCCGCCGGGCAACCGCCGTCGCCGGCGACGGCCGGGGCGCTGCCGTTGCAGTCGGCTGTCGCGCAGGTTCTGGCCGACACCGACGCCGCGCTGAACCGGCAGACTATGCTGCAGGTCGCTTCGCTGCCGGATGCCCGCGTGCCGGACCATCCGCACCGGCTCGCGTTGGAAATCCCGCTGCTGACCCCGCAAGGGACGGCGGTGGTCGCCCTGCAGGTCGAGCGCGATGGTCGCCGCGCCGCCGGGGAAGAAGACAAGCCGTCGGTCTGGCGCATCGGCTTCTCGGTCCATCTCGATCCGGCGGGGCCGATCCATGCCCGCATCACCCAGACCGGCCCGCACACCAATGTCTCCATCGTCGCCGAGCGCGTCGCCAGCGCGCAGGCGCTGCACCAGGGCTTACCCGTATTACAGGCGATGCTGGCGGAGGCCGCCCTTGAGCCGGGTGAACTGAACTGCCGGCTCGGCGCGCCGGAGAAGGGCACGGCCGCGCCGGGGCGGTTGCTGGACCGCGCCACATGACCGAGACGCCCAAACCGCAGAGCCCTGAGGTCGCTGTCGCCCTCCAGTACGAGCGGCCGGCGGCGCCGCGTGTGGTCGCCATCGGCCGGGGCGACGTTGCCAAGCGCATCGCCGACACGGCGCGGGCGCACGGCGTTCCGCTCAACGAGAACCCGACGCTGGCGGTCGCGCTGTCGCAACTGCCACTCGATGAGCCGATCCCGGAAAGTCTTTACCGGGCGGTGGCCGAGGTGCTGGGCTATATCCTGCGCACCACCGGCGCGCTCCGCTGACCCGGCTCCGCTGGTCCTGCCAATGTCCCTACCTGCCTGTTGGCAGGCCCCCGACCATCGGTGTGGCGCGCGCCGCAGCCGTGCTATCCCTGCCGGGACGGTTCCCGGCGCGGAGGGGCGGCAGGCGACATGAAGATTACGCTCGATCTGTCCAAACTGGTGGAAGAGGGCAAGCTCACGGGCGCCGAGGCGGAGCGGCTCAAGGGCCTCGCCGCGCCCGGCACGTCCGCGCTGGGCATCAGCATCCTGATCGGCTTCGGTGTCATCTCCATCGCCGCGAGCGCGGTCGCGCTGGTGCCGGTCCCGGCGACCGCCATCGCCATCGGCATCGCGGTGTTCGCGGCCGGGCTCGCCATCGCGTTCATGGCCGCCGCGCAATGGCACCTGCTGGCACAAATCTGTCTCGTCATCGGCGCGCTGATGTTCGCGGGCGGGGTCATCGCCTTCGGCGAGGGCTCGCTCGCCTCGCTGCTGATCGTCACGGCGGCGCTGGCGGCAGGATCGCTCGTCGCGCGGTCGAGCCTGCTAATGGTCGGTGCCGTGCTGGCGCTCGCGGCCTGTCTCGGCGCGCGCACCGGCTATATGCACGCGAGCTATTCGCTGGCGATCTATGAGCCGACTGTCACCATCGTGCTGTTCGGCGCGCTGGCGCTTGCCGCCTATCACGCCTCGAAACGGCTGACGGCGGATTACGAAAGCATCGCCATCGCCGCGGCGCGCACCGCGGTGCTGCTGGTCAATTTCGGCTTCTGGATCGGCTCGCTGTGGGGCGATCCGCTGCGGCTCCTGCGCTCCATGGCGAGTGGCGATCCGGCCGTGCTCAACGAAAGTCTGACGCGCGGTGCGGTCGTTCCGGCCTATGTGTTTTCCATTCTATGGGCGGTGGCGTTGCTCATTGTCGGCGTCTGGGGCGCGAAGGCGAACCGGCGCTGGGTGGTCAATGTCGCCGCGGTGTTCGGGGCTATTCACTTCTATACCCAATGGTTTGAACGGCTCGGCGCCAACGCCTTGTCCGTGCTGCTGGGCGGCCTGCTGATGCTTTGCTTCGGGCTCGCTTTGTGGACGTTCAACCGCCGCGCGGAGACGAAGAAGGCATCATGAAAGACATTCTCGACAGGCTCGAACAGCGGCGCACAGAAGCTCGCGCCGGCGGCGGCGACAAGCGCATCGAGGCGCAGCACAAGCGCGGCAAGCTCACCGCGCGCGAGCGCATCGAACTGCTGCTCGACAAGGGCTCGTTCGAGGAGTTCGACATGTTCGTCGAGCACCGCTCCACCGACTTCGGCATGGAGAAATCGAAGATCCCCGGCGATGGCGTCGTCACCGGCTGGGGTACGGTGAACGGCCGTACCGTCTATCTGTTCTCCAAGGACTTCACCGTGTTCGGTGGTTCGTTGTCGGAGACGCACGCGCAGAAGATCATGAAGGTGCAGGACATGGCGATGAAGGCGCGCGCGCCGATCATCGGCCTGTTCGACGCCGGCGGCGCGCGCATCCAGGAGGGCGTCGCCGCGCTCGGCGGCTACGGCGAGGTGTTCAAGCGCAACGTCCTCGCGTCCGGCGTCATCCCGCAGATCAGCGTGATCATGGGGCCGTGCGCGGGTGGTGACGTTTATTCGCCGGCGATGACCGATTTCATCTTCATGGTGCGCGACACCAGTTACATGTTCGTCACCGGCCCGGACGTGGTGAAGACCGTGACCAACGAGGTGGTGACGGCGGAAGAACTCGGCGGCGCGTCGGTCCACTCGGCGAAGTCCGGCGTCGCCGACGGCGCGTTCGAGAATGATGTTGAGGCGCTCCTCCAGATGCGCCGGCTGATCGACTTCCTGCCGGCCAACAACGAGAGTGGCGTGCCGGAATGGCCGACCGCGCAAAGCGTCGAGGACATCGACGAAAGCCTCGACACGCTGGTGCCGGACAATCCGAACAAGCCCTACGACATCAAGGAGCTGATCCAGAAGGTGGTGGACGAGGGCGACTTCTTCGAGATCGCCGGCGCCTACGCCAAGAACATCGTCACCGGATTCGGCCGTATCGCCGGCCGCACGGTGGGCTTCGTCGCCAATCAGCCGCTGGTGCTGGCCGGCGTGCTCGATAGCGATGCGTCGAGGAAGGGCGCGCGCTTCGTGCGCTTCTGCGATGCGTTCAACATACCTATTGTTACTTTTGTAGACGTCCCGGGCTTCCTGCCGGGCACCGCGCAGGAATACAACGGCCTGATCAAGCACGGCGCGAAGCTGTTGTTCGCCTATTCGCAGGCGACGGTGCCGCTCGTCACCGTGATCACCCGCAAGGCGTTCGGCGGTGCTTACGACGTGATGGCGTCGAAGCATGTGGGCGGCGACGTCAACTATGCGTGGCCGACGGCGCAGATCGCCGTCATGGGCGCAAAGGGGGCAGTGGAGATCATCTTCCGCACCGACATCGGCGATCCGGAGAAGATCGCCGCGCGCACCAAGGAATACGAGGACCGTTTCCTGTCACCGTTCGTCGCCGCCGAGCGCGGCTATATCGACGACGTGATCATGCCGCACTCGACAAGGAAGCGCATCGCACGCGCGCTCGCCATGCTGAAGGACAAGCATGTCGAGATGCCGCGCCGGAAGCATGACAATTTGCCGGTGTGAAGTCGCGGCTTGAAAGTCTGCTTTGAAAGGTTTCTGATGCCCGCATAGGTTGAGGTGCGGATATGGACGCGTTTCCGACTTGGGGTGTTTTGTTTGCAGTTGCGGCTGCCATTTGGCTTGCGATTGCTTTGTGGCGCCGCACGAACTTGCGACGAAAGTTAGCGGCACGTAGGGAGAAGCTGGTCGCAAAGTACGGCGAGGTAATTGCTGAAAAAATAATCGCGCGTAAGGTGTGGCAAGGCATGACCTCGGAACAACTCATCGAGTCATGGGGACAACCCGAAGATTTGGACGAGAAAGTACTTAAAGCGAAGACGAAAGAAATCTGGAAGTACGGATGCAACGGCAAAAATCGATATCGGCAGCGAGTGTATGTTGAAAATAACGAAGTCGTTGGTTGGCAAAGTCAATAAATGAAAACCGTCTTTAGTTGAGACCAATAGGCAATGATATGATCCCGCATCACCCACGGAGTCGCTGAATGTCCGTCTTCTCCCGCCGCGCCATCCTGGCTTCGGCCGCTCTTCTCTCTCTCACCCTGAGTATCCCCACCATGTCAGACGCTGCCCCGCAAACCACACCCTCCGGCCTGCAATACACCGACACCAAGGTCGGCACCGGCGTCTCGCCGAAGCGCGGGCAAACCGCGACGGTGCATTACACCGGCTGGCTCTACAACAACGGCGTCAAGGGCCAGAAATTCGATAGCTCGGTCGACCGCAACGAGCCGTTCGCGTTTCCGGTCGGCATGGGCCAGGTCATCAAGGGCTGGGACGAGGGCGTCTCGACCATGAAGGTCGGCGGCAAGCGCACGCTGATCATTCCGCCCGGCCTCGGCTATGGCGCGCGCGGTGCCGGTGGCGTCATCCCGCCGAACGCGGTGCTGATGTTCGACGTCGAACTGCTCGGCGTGAAGTAACTCGTTTGCTGCCGGATTCGTTGTGTTGAAATCCGCTTTCACAGCCGTTCGTCCCCGCGAAAGCGGGGACCCAGTCTTAGGCCAAAGAACTGGATTCCCGCTTTCGCGGGAATGAGCGGAGGAGAGAGCGTGCTCCACTCGAAACGGGTCGCGAGCTGAATCATGCCGCCGACCGACACCATCCTGTTCGCGCTTGCCATCGTCGCGCTCATTGCCGAAGGCATGACCGCGGCGCTGGCGGCGGGCCGGCGCAAGATGGACTGGTTCGGCGTCGCCATGCTGGGCGCCATCACTGCGCTCGGCGGCGGCACCACCCGCGACGTGCTGCTCGGGCACTATCCGCTGTGGTGGGTGAAGGAGCCATGGCTGCTGGCGCTCACCGGTGGCGCCGCGCTTCTCACCATCGCTGTTGCGCGGGTGGTGCATCGGCTGCGCTTGATGTTTCTGCTGCTCGACGCCATCGGTCTCGTCGTTTTCACCATCATCGGCTGTACCATTGCGCTGGCCATGAACCAGTCGCTGCCGATCGTCATCGTCGCCGGGATGGTGACGGGCTGCGTCGGCGGCGTGCTGCGCGACGTGCTGTGCAACGACGTGCCGCTGTTGTTCCGCAGCGAGCTTTACGCCAGCGTCTCGGTGGTCACCGGCGCGATCTATGTCACCGGCCGCTCGCTCGATCTCGACCGAGACTGGGTGACGCTCGGCGCCGTCGCGGTGGGACTGACGTTCCGCCTGCTGGCGATCCGCTATCGCTGGGAAATGCCGAAATTCGTCTACGATAAAGAGATGCACTGACCGGGCCGGGGACTTGATCAATGACCACGCTGTTTGCCTTCCTGCATCATCTGCTGGCGTTCGCGCTGGTGGCGTGCATCGCCATCGAGCTGGTCCTGGTGCGGCAGGAGCTGACGCTAACGACCGCGAAAAAGCTCATCCGCATCGACGCCGTGCTCGGCGTCTGTGCCGGGCTGCTGCTGATCGTCGGCCTCTCGCGCGTGTTCTGGTTCGAGAAGGGCGCAGACTATTACTGGGCGAACCACGCTTTTCTGACCAAGTTCGGCGTGTTCATCGGCATTGCCGTGGTGTCGATCACGCCGACGGTGGAGTTCCTGACCTGGCGCAAGGCGGTGCGCGCCGGCGAGGTGCCGCAGGTGGAGGAGCGCACGTTGCGCAAGCTCGCGGCGTTCCTGCATTGCGAACTCGTCGGCATCGTCGTCATCCTGCTGTGCGCCGTCGTGATGGCGCGCGGCGGCTGGGTCTGACAAAGACTTTTCAGGCGAAGCATCATTGCGCTGAGGCCGATGGTATGCGGTTGCCGCATCGGCCAATTCGCAATCATAGGTAGTGAATTTATTTCGCACGTATTTTGCGTGAAATTCGTGGCGCTTCGTTAACCCGAATGACCTATGAACGGCGTGGGCAAAGGGCGCACGTGCATTTCCTTCGGACATTCGGGTTCGACGTTGCTGTTATCAGCGTCGTGGCGTTAGTCGGCACTGTCGCGACGGCATCTGTCATGCTGACACCACGAGCGACGGCGCAAACAGTCGCGGTCATGTTTGCGCCATGGACGTCGACACAGCAGGCCATGGTGAGCGCCGCTGAAGCGGGTGGGCGGATCGTCGGGTTCGGTCTGCTGACCTCAATCGTCATCGTTGCCCCCGATCATTCAGGTTATGCGCGCGATGTCGCGGCAAACGGCGCATGGCTGGTGGCCGATGCGGCGCGGGTGGGCGGTTGCGGCGTGCCAAGGACGAATTGATCATGCAAAAACCACCCACCAGTCTGGCGGCGTTCCAGGAAAGCGTGGCACGGATGCTGATCGGTCTTGCCGCGCTGCATGTGCCGGTCTTGATCCTGATCGCCTGGCTGCGTGGCATGAACGTGATGGCCACGGCGGCGATCGCCATTCTATTTGCTGCCGCGCCGGTGCTGCTGATGTTGTTGAAGCGGCCGCTGATCGCCGTGGCGATGGCGCTGGCCGTCGCGCTCGTCGGCCAGACGGCGCAGCTTGTCTATCTGATGACGGGGCATCCGTGGCAGATAGAGATGCATTTCTATTATTTCGCGGTGCTGGCGCTGCTCGGGGGATTCTGCGGATGGCGCGCCGTCGTGTTCGCGGCCGGGCTGATCGCCGTGCAGCATCTGGTTTTTAACTGGCTGATCCCGGAAGCAATCTATCCCGGCGGCAGCGATTTCATGCGCGTGATGGTGCATGCCGTCATTGTCGTGATCGAGACGGCGATGCTGTGCTATATCGGTTTCGCGATCCGCGAGGCTTTCGCGCAAGCAGAACAGACGCGGGAAGTCGCCGAGGCAACCGCGGCAGAACTGCAGCAGGTCGCGAAATCGCGCGAAAGCGTGCTGTCCGACATCACCTCGCGCGCCGATCAGACCGGCGAATTGCTGCAGCGGTTTGAAGCTGAAATGGCGACCTCGCTCGAGGGGCTGCATGCGACCGCGAGCGCATTGCTCGGCAGCGCCGACCGCCTCGGCGCTTCGGCGGCGAAGTCCACCGCGCAGATCATCGCCGTATCCAGCGTTTCGGAGAGCACGGCGCGTCGCGTCGAACAAGTGGCACAGGCCGGCGAGGAACTGACTCGCACCATCGACGAGGTTGGTGCCAGCGCCGCGCAATCCTCGCAGCTTGCCGCCTCTGCGGTTGCCGAGGCGCAGAAGACCTCGGCCACGGTCGACGAGATGGCGACGGTGGTGCGCGAGATTGGCGACGTCACCGGTTTGATTTCCGGCATCGCCGCACAAACCAACCTGCTGGCACTCAATGCCACCATCGAGGCGGCGCGCGCCGGTGATGCGGGGCGGGGATTCAGCGTGGTGGCGCAGGAAGTGAAGGCACTCGCCAATCAGACCGCACGCGCGACACAGGATATCGCGGTCCGGATCGCGGCGATGCAAGATACCAGCGAGCGTTCGGTCAATGCGATTCAGACGATCTCGTCGCGGATCAATGAACTCGACGGCGTCACGGCGACCATTGCCGTCGCGGTGGAGGAGCAGGCCGCGGCCACCCGCGACATCGCCGGCAATGTGATCTCTGCGGCAACCGGTGTCGGGCATGTGGAAGAGGCGGTCGCTGCCATCGAAACGTTGATCGGTGAAAACCGCGGCGCGGTGGGTGACCTCAATGTCGCCGCCGATGCGCTCGTCAAGCAGACACAGACCATCCGTGAGCGTGTGAAATTGTTCACTGGCGACATCGAACGGATGCGCGCCTGAGATATCCATCAGGGAGATCGCAATGACGCCGGAGCAAGGCCAACTCGTCCGCCTGTCATTCGTGCAGGTCATGGACCAAAAGCAGGATGTCGGCCGTATTTTCTACGATCGGCTTTTCGCCATCGCCCCCGACCTGCGGCCACTGTTCAAAAGCGATATCGATCAGCAGGCTCAGAAGCTGATGGACATGCTGGCGCTGGCGATCGGCCAGTTGAAAAATCCGGCCGGTCTGGCCGCGATGCTGGAAAGTCTGGGGCGTCGTCATGCGGGTTACGGTGTCCAGGATCAGCACTATGCCATCGTCGGAGAGGCGCTGATCTGGTCGCTGCAGAAAGTCCTGGGCGCGGATTTCACGCCGGTGTTGCGGGATGCCTGGGTCGCGCTTTACACGGTCGCGGCTGACGTCATGAAACGCGCGGACGCGCCGCGAGCCGCTCGCGCATAAATAGCTGTGGGGACTGACGCGGGTACTCGCGCGGCGCTATAGTTGTTCTCTCTTTAACGGGAGAATGCAGCATGCTGAAAAGGATTTTGGCAGGCGCCGCTTTCATCGGCATCGCCGCGATGTGGGCCGCGCCGGGAGTAGCACAGGATGCGCCGATCAAGCGCATCCCGTTGCAGAAGTTCGACGTGCAGGGCAGTAACTACGAGGCGGTGATCGGCATTGCCGAACTGGCGCCCGGCGTGAAGATCGGCCGACATACGCATCCCGGTTATGAATCCGGCTATGTGCTCGACGGGGAACTGGTGCTGCTGGTTGACGGCCAGCCGTCGAAGTCGCTCAAGCCGGGCGACTCCTATCAAATCTCTCACGCCGCAATTCACGACGCGCAGGCCGGAGCCAAGGGCGCCAAGGTGATCGCCACCTACATCGTCGAGAAGGGCAAACCGCTAGCGCAGCCGGCGAAGCCGGCGAATTAGTCTCGCTGCTGCATACCGGCAAAAGCGATGACAACCCCGGCAGGACCAGGGTTGTCATCGCTGTGATCGTCTCAGCTCGTTACTGACTCGATGAACCCGAGCCGGTCGTGCTCGGCGCCTGCGGCGTCGGCCGCTGGGCCGTTGATGGCGAGGGCGTCGGAGCCGGTGCCGTCCGCGACGGGGTCGCTGCTGGCGGTGTGGTATCCGCCGTCTGCTGCGAGCCGGTGCTGCCGAACAGGAAGGCAAGAACCAGCACGACAACCGCGATACCGGCAATCCAGCCCCACATCATGCCGCTGCCGCCTGCATTGCGTGCCGGCACCGGTTCCATCGGGATCGGATCGTTCGGGTCGATCGACGCCCGCCCGGGCAGCGGTTCGCCCGGACGCGGCCTGTTCAGGTTGGGGTCGGACATCGTCACCTCCATGAATGACTCCATGGCGATAACCAGCGGAGCCGGACCCGGGTTCCGCTATCCACTGTGATGGAACTTCAGAAGATCACCACCGAGCGGATCGATTCGCCGCGGTGCATCAGGTCAAACCCCTTGTTGATGTCGCTCAACGGCATCGTATGGGTGATCATCGGGTCGATCTCGATCTTCCCGTCCATGTACCAGTCGACGATCTTCGGCACGTCGGTGCGGCCGCGCGCGCCGCCGAACGCCGTGCCTTTCCAGACGCGGCCGGTGACGAGCTGGAACGGCCGCGTGGAAATTTCGGCGCCCGCCGGTGCGACTCCGATCACCACCGAGACACCCCAGCCACGATGGCACGCTTCCAGCGCCTGCCGCATCACTGTGACATTGCCGGTGCAGTCGAAGGTGTAGTCGGCGCCGCCGATCTGGTCTTCCTTGGTCTTGGTCATGTCGACCAGATAAGGGACGAGATCCTTGCCGATCTCCTTCGGATTGACGAAATGCGTCATGCCGAAGCGTTCGCCCCATTGCTTCTTGTCGTTGTTGAGATCGACACCGATGATCATGTCCGCGCCGGCGAGCCGCAGGCCCTGGATCACGTTGAGACCGATGCCGCCGAGGCCGAACACGACCGCCTTGGCGCCGGGCTCGACCTTGGCGGTGTTGATCACCGCGCCGATGCCGGTGGTGACGCCGCAGCCGATGTAACAAACCTTGTCGAACGGCGCGTCCTCGCGGATTTTGGCCACCGCGATTTCCGGCAGCACCGTGTAATTGGCGAAGGTCGACGTGCCCATGTAGTGATGCAGCTTCTTGCCCTCGCAGGAAAACCGCGAGGTGCCGTCCGGCATCACGCCTTGGCCTTGGGTCGAGCGGATCGCGGTGCAGAGGTTGGTCTTGCGCGAGAGGCAGGACGGGCACTGGCGGCATTCCGGTGTGTAGAGCGGAATGACGTGGTCGCCTTTCTTCACCGAGGTGACGCCGGGGCCGACATCGACGACGATACCGGCGCCCTCGTGGCCGAGGATGGCGGGGAACAGTCCTTCAGGATCGGCACCCGACAAGGTGAATTCGTCGGTATGGCAGATACCGGTGGCCTTGATCTCCACCAGAACCTCGCCGGCCTTCGGGCCTTCCAACTGCACCGTGGTGACCTCTAGCGGTTTGCCCGCTGCGATCGCGACTGCCGCACGCACGTCCATTCTCGTTTGTCTCCTGTCTGATCCCGCTATCATGAAGCCGGCCGTCGGTTCGGGCAACCGCAGGGCGGCTATTCCGAGGCGAGACGTGCGCCGGTCCGGGATCGTGCTATAGCACCGGGCTCGGAGTTTCCATGCGCCTCGATCGCCTTGCCATCGCCACAGCGCCTGTTGTTTTCGTCCTGCTGTGGAGCACCGGCTTCATCGGCACCAAATACGGTCTGCCGTATGCCGAGCCGCTGACCTTCCTCACGCTGCGGATGGTGTTCGTGGTGGCTTTGCTGGTGCCGATCGCTTGGATCGTCGGCGCCCGATGGCCCGATCGGCGTGAGGTGCTGCACAGTGTCGCGACCGGCCTGATGGTCCATGGCCTTTATCTTGGCGGCGTGTTCGTCGCGATCGCGCAGGGAGTGCCGGCCGGCATTTCCGCGCTGATCCCCGGCCTGCAGCCGATTCTCGTGTCCACCATCGCCAGCCGCTTCATGGGCGAGCGTGTCGGTCCGTTGCAATGGCTTGGGCTCGCGCTCGGCCTGATCGGCGTTTTGCTGGTATTGCATGACCGCAGCATCATCGCCGCCGGCAGCATCATCGGCTGGATCGCCACCGTGGTGTCGCTGCTCGGCATCGCGCTCGGCACGCTCTACCAGAAGAAATTTGGCGGCGGGATCGATTGGCGTACCGGCAATATCGTGCAGTACGCGGCGGCATGTCTGTTCTTCGCCACCGGCGCGTTTCTGTTCGAGACGCGCGCGGTGCAATGGGCACCGGACTTCATAGCGGCGATGGCCTGGCTGGTGATCGTGCTGTCGATCGGCACCGTGGCGCTGATGTACTGGCTGATCCGCCGTTCGCCCGCGACCGGCTTTGCCAGTCTGTTCTATCTCGTCCCGGTGGTGACGGCGTTGATGGCCTATGTGCTGTTCGACGAACGGCTCGACGCGATCTCGGTCGTCGGCATGGTGATCTGCGCGGCCGGCGTGTTCCTGGTCAACCGCGCGCAGGCCGCCACCAAGACACAGGCGAATTAAGCGCGCGTTTCCTTCAGCGCGGCGAGCGCGCGCTCGCGCGCCGCCTTGTGATCGACGATCGGTTTCGGATAATCGCGGCCGAGCGTCAGGCCCGCGTCTTTCAGCACCGCGGCTGGCGCATCCCACGGCTTGTGCAGCCATTCATCCGGTAGCGCGGCGACCTCCGGCACCCAGCGCCGGACATAATCGCCATTCGGATCGAACTTCTCGCCCTGCAATACTGGATTGAAGATGCGGAAATAGGGTGCGGCGTCGGCGCCGCAGCCGGCGACCCATTGCCAGCTTGCCGGATTGTTGGCGGGATCGGCATCGACCAGCGTATCCCAGAACCACATTTCTCCCGCGCGCCAGTCGAGCAGCAGATGCTTGACGAGGAATGACGCCGCGACCATCCGTACGCGGTTGTGCATCCACCCGGTCTGCCAGAGCTGTCGCATGCCCGCATCGACGATCGGATAGCCGGTCAGGCCGCGTTGCCAGACGCGTAGCGCCTTGGCATCGCACTGCCATGGAAAAGCATCGAACCGTGGCTGCAGATTGTTGGTCGCCAGCATCGGATGGTGATGGAGCAGGTGGTAGGAGAATTCGCGCCAGCCGATCTCGCTCAGGAATTTCTCGATGTCGCCCGCCGCCGCCGGATGTTCGTCCGCGGCAAAGCGCGCGGCATGAAAAATATCGGCAACGCTGATCTCGCCGAACCGCAGATGCGGCGACAGGCGCGATGTCGCGGTGCGGTCTGGCCGGTCGCGGTTGCTGCCATAACCAACACTGTCTTTCAGGAATGCGCGCAGCCGCAGCCGCGCGCCGGTCTCCCCCGGCGTCCACTCATCGCGAAATCCGCGCGCCCAGTCGGGGTGCGACGGTTCGAGCGTCCAGTCCTCCAGCTGGTCGCCATCGACCTTGGGCGGCGCGGCGAGCTTGCGCGGGGCGGGGAGCGGCTGACGCGGTTCGAGAGCGCGCAGCCGTTTCCAGAACGGGGTGAAGACTTTCGGGCCGCCCTCCTTGCCAGTGACGGTGCCGGGCTCGGCGAGCAGATTGCCGGCGAAGGTGCTGCCGCCGATCCCGTCCGCTTTCAACGCGTCGATCACCTGCGCATCGGCAGCGCGGCCGGGCTGATCGTAACGACGATTCCAGTGCACACGGTCGGCGCCGGTCTCGCGGGCGAGGGCCGGGACGATCCTCGCCGCCGCGCCCCGGCGCAACACCAGTCGCTGGCCGTGTTTGCGCAACATCTCATCGAGCGCGCGCAGCGATTGTGCCAGCCACCAGCGCGATGCGCCGCCAAAGGACCGCAACCCGGCACTGTGCTCGTCGAGCACATAAAGGCAGACGAGCGGCGCGCCGGTTTTCGCCGCCGCACTCAGTGCCGGATGGTCAGAGAGCCGCAGGTCGTCGCGAAACCAAACGATGGTGGGAGCGGGGCGGGTGTCGCGTGCGGCCATCGTCTCTCGCTAGGTCGCCGGTCAGCGGCTGCGTTTTTCCAGGATCATCTGCGTCTGCGTCACCACGGCGGCAAGCTTGCCGTCGCCGCGCGTCACCCGCGTCTGCCATACCATCGTCTTGTTGCCGCGATGCAGCGGGGTGCATTCGGCGAACGCCGTGTCACCAACGGCGATGGAGGCGAAAAAGTTCGTCTTGCTCTCGATCGTCGTGGTGGCTTGGCCCGAGGCGAGATTGGCGGTGGCGGCGGTGCCGCCGAGATTGTCGGCGAGCGACATCAGCGCGCCGCCGTGCAGCACGCCGTTGCGGTTGGCGTGCTGTTCGGTGACGACCATTTCCGCGGTAAGCCGGTCGGCCGACACATCGACGATCCTGATGCCGAGGAAGTGGGCATAGGCCGGTTGATTGAACGCATCCTCGATCATCTCGCCTCGCAGTCCCGTCCATGAAAAAGGCGCGGCTCGCGCCGCGCCCTTTTTAGATCAAGCCTGCCGAGGAGCAAGCCGGTGAAGCTATTTCGGCTGCGGAACGATGCGGATATACGGCTTCGGCGCCTTCCAGCCCTGCGGAAAGAGCTTCTTGGCGTCGTCATCGGACACCGAGCCGCCGATGATCACGTCCTCGCCCTGCTTCCACTGGGCGGGGGTAGCGACCTTGTGCTTGGCGGTGAGCTGCAGCGAGTCGATCACGCGCAAAACCTCGTCGAAGTTGCGGCCGGTCGACATCGGATAGACCAGGATCAGCTTGATCTTCTTGTCCGGGCCGATGACGAACACGTTGCGCACGGTCTGGTTGTCGGTCGCTGTGCGCTTGGACGGGTCGCCGGACGCGGACGCCGGCAGCATGTGATAGGCCTTGGCGACCGCGAGGTCGGAATCGCCGATCATCGGATAGTTCGGCGCGAAGCCCTGCGTCTCCTTGATGTCCTCGGCCCATTTGGAGTGCCGGTCCACCGGGTCGGCCGACAGGCCGATGATCTTGACGCCGCGCTTGTCGAACTCCGGCTTGATCCGCGCCATGTAGCCAAGCTCGGTGGTGCAGACCGGCGTGAAGTCCTTGGGGTGCGAGAACAGCACCGCCCACTTGTCGCCGATCCAGTCATGAAAGCGGATTTTGCCTTCCGTGGTTTCGGCCTCGAAATCCGGGGCGGTATCGCCAATCGCCAGCGTCATGGGAAACTCCATTCTGAAACATCGAGAGAGGACGGATCGCGGCGGAACGGACCGCGCGGACCCGATCATGGCTCAATATAGGGTGCGGGCCGCCGATGGAACAGGCATTCTAAAAAAGAACCGTCGGGCCTGCCGGGGTACCGAAAAACAGAACATTTCGCGGGCCGCCGGCAGTCACGAGGAAAGATTTTCCTCCGTGGCGAAAGTTGCAGCGTGAGGGCGCTTGCCGTTGCGCGCGCTTCGGGAGACAAAGGAGTTGGATGGGGTTCCGGCCCCGGCTGAGGGGCCCTGTCGCTATGTTCAAGACGATCCTGATCGCCAACCGCGGGGAGATCGCCTGCCGCGTCATCAAGACCGCGCGGCGGATGGGAATCCGCACCGTGGCGGTCTATTCCGACGCGGACCGCGACGCTCTGCATGTGGAGATGGCCGACGAGGCCGTGCATCTCGGCCCGCCGCCGGCGGCCGAAAGCTATCTGCTGATCGACAGGATCGTCGCCGCCTGCAAGGCGACCGGGGCCGAGGCGGTGCATCCGGGTTATGGCTTTCTCTCCGAGCGCGAGGCGTTCCCGAAGGCGCTCGCCGCCGCCGGCATCGTCTTCATCGGTCCCAATCCCGGCGCGATCGCCGCGATGGGCGACAAGATCGAATCCAAGAAGGCGGCGGCGGCCGCGAAGGTCTCGACCGTGCCGGGGCATCTTGGCGTCATTGAAGACGACACGGCGGCAGTGAAGATCGCCGACGAGATCGGCTATCCGGTGATGATCAAGGCGTCGGCGGGTGGCGGCGGCAAGGGCATGCGCATCGCCCATTCGCGCGCCGAGGTGGCGGAAGGCTTCGCCCGCGCGCGCTCCGAGGCGAAGTCGTCGTTCGGCGACGACCGGGTGTTCATCGAGAAATTCATCGTCGATCCGCGCCACATCGAAATCCAGGTGCTCGGCGACAAGCACGGTAACGTCATCTATCTCGGCGAGCGCGAATGCTCGATCCAGCGCCGCAACCAGAAGGTGATCGAGGAAGCGCCGTCGCCGCTGCTCGACGAGGCGACGCGCAAGAAGATGGGCGAACAGGCGGTCGCGCTGGCCAAAGCCGTCAACTACGACAGCGCCGGCACGGTCGAATTCGTCGCCGGGCAGGACAAGAGCTTCTACTTCCTGGAAATGAACACGCGGCTGCAGGTCGAGCATCCGGTGACCGAACTGATCACCGGCATCGACCTCGTCGAGCAGATGATCCGCGTTGCTGCCGGCGAACCGCTCAAGATCAAGCAGTCCGATGTGAAGCTCACCGGCTGGGCGGTGGAAAGTCGCGTCTATGCCGAAGACCCGTATCGCAACTTCCTGCCGTCGATCGGGCGGCTCACCACCTATCGGCCGCCGGCCGAAGGCGTCGAGAACGGTGTCACCGTGCGCAACGACACCGGCGTCTACGAAGGCGGCGAGATTTCGCTGTTCTACGATCCGATGATTGCCAAACTTGTCACGCACGCGCCGACGCGCGCCGCGGCGATCGAGGCGCAGTCCGACGCGCTCGATGGCTTCGCGATCGACGGCATCCGCCACAACATTCCGTTCCTCGCGGCGCTGATGGCGCATCCGCGCTGGCGCGCGGGCAAACTCTCGACTGGCTTCATCGCCGAGGAATTCCAGGGCGGTTTCAAGCCGCAGGCGCCGCAGGGCGACACCGCGCGGGTGATCGCCGCTGTCGCTGCTGCGATCGATCTCGTCACCGGCGAGCGCCGCCGGCAGATTTCCGGGCAGATGAATGGCCGCGCGGTGACGCGCGAGCGCAGGCGGGCGGTCTGGCTCGGCGAGGACGAGCACAAGCTCGACGTGATGCGCGATGGCGAGACCATCGCGGTGTCGTTCGGCGGCGAGCAATTGAGGCTGATGTCGTCGTGGTCGCCGGGGCAGCCGGTGTGGAGTGGGCAGGTCGGCACGCACACGGTGGCAGTGCAGGTGCGGCCGATCCTCAACGGTTTCCTGCTGACGCATCGCGGCGTCGAAACGCGCGCCTATGTCTATACCGAGGCGGAAGCCGCCTATGCGCGGCTGATGCCGGTGAAGAAGGCCGCCGACAGCGGCAAGCAGGTGCGCTGCCCGATGCCGGGTCTCGTCGTGTCGATCGCCGTCAGCGAAGGCCAGGAGGTCAAGGCCGGCGAAACGCTCGCGGTGGTCGAGGCGATGAAGATGGAGAACGTGCTGCGCGCCGAACTCGACGGCACGATCAAGAAGATTCACGCCAAGAAGGGCGACAGCCTCGCCGTCGACGCGGTGATCCTGGAGTTTGCCTAATCGGCATGCGTGCCCGCGCCGTCGCTTTCTGCTAAGGGGCGGCTTATGACCCTGTGCTTTGCCTACGGCGCCAATATGGATCGCGCGGATATGCGCCGGCGATGCCCGGATGCGACGCCGCTCGGCCCGGCACGCCTTGATGGCTGGCGGTTTGTCATGACGCGCGATGGTTACGCGTCGATCATCCGACAGGGCGGCGGTGTGGTGCACGGCGTTTTGTGGCAGGTGCCGCCGCGCGCGCTGGCTGCGCTCGATGCGTTCGAGGGCGTGTCGTTCGGGCTGTACCGGCGCACGACACTGACGGTGCGTCGTGGCGCGCGGTCGCGCCGCGCGCTGGTCTATGTCGGCCGCAGGAGTCCGGCTGGACGGCCGGTGCGCGGTTATCTCGAACAGGTCATGGCCGCTGCCGGGGCGTGGGCATTACCGGCGGCGTATCGGCAGCAACTGGCACGCTGGCGACGGTCCGGCCCGATCATGGACTTCAGTTCATGAGCGACATCCAGCGCCACGTCGTGATCACCGGGCGCGTACAGGGCGTCGGCTATCGCGCGTGGACAGAGCATGCCGCCGCCGAACGCGGGCTGCGTGGCTGGGTGCGCAACCGCCGCGACGGCACGGTCGAGGCGGTGTTCATCGGCGCGGAAACCGTTGTGGTGGAGATGATCAATGCCTGCCGGCAGGGGCCGCGCAGCGCGCACGTCACGCGGGTCGAGGTGCGCGATGCGACTGCCGACGATCTCGCGCAAGCAAACGGCCGGCAGACGACGGGCAAAGATTTTCTGTTTCTGCCGACTCTCTAGGACAGCGTCAGCGCGTGTTCCGGCGTGACTGTCGCGCCGAACAGCCGCTCGAATTGACGGCGCAAGGCGGTGTCCACATCGTCCATGGTCGCTGTCAGGCCGAGGTCGGCGAGGCTCGTCACGCCGTAACGCTGCTCGGAGATGCCGCACGGCACGATGCCGGAGAAATGCGTCAGGTCCGGTTCGACGTTGAGGCTGATGCCATGCAGCGTCACCCACTGGCGAATGCGGATGCCGAGCGCGGCGATCTTGTCCTCGTAGGCTCCGCCTTGCAGGTCTTGGCCCTTGTCCGGCCGCTTGACCCAGACGCCGACGCGATCTTCGCGCCGCTCGCCGCGCACGTTGAACGCGTCGAGGGTCTGGATCAGCCATTCCTCCAGCGTGGCGACGAAGCGGCGCACGTCCGGCGTACGGCGGCGCAGGTCGAGCATCACATAGGCCACGCGCTGGCCCGGCCCGTGATAGGTGAGCTGACCGCCGCGCCCGGCTTCGTAGACGGGAAATCGGCTGGAGTGCAGATCCTCGGGCCGCGTGCTGGTGCCGGCGGTGTAGAGCGGCGGGTGTTCCAGCAGCCAGACCAGCTCCGGCGCGATGCCGGCGGCGATCGCCGCGACCCGCGCATCCATCGCCCGCAAGGCGTCCTCGTAGGCGACCGCCGCATCGCTGATGCGCCATTCGACGGCGGCCGATCCGGCGGCGGCCATGAAGCCGGTAGGCAAGCTCTCACGCATGTTAATCACCCGGTAACCATAGCATGGTCACCTCACGGGGAACGGAATCCGGCCCCTCGGGCCGAATGCCAAATTCTGAGACTCGTCTTTTGCAAGGAATACCCCGACCGTGTCGACCCTCAATCATGTCTCGCTCGATATCACCGTGGTGTTAGGTACGACGTCCATGCCGATTCACCAGGTGCTGCGGCTCGGCCGCGGCGCGATCATCGAGCTCGATTCGACCGAGGACGACGCGGTGAAAATCCTCGCCAACGACATGCCGGTCGCCAAGGGGACCGTTGTGGTCAACGGCAACCGGATCGCGGTGGAAGTGGCGGAACTGCTGCCGCGCGCGCCCGATCAGCGGTAATTTCCGGCATTATGCCGAAGTCGCGCTCTGGCTCTTGTCGGTCGGGGGGCGATTTGTTACATGGCCCCCGTTCAGGCGCAGCCCGGACGGGATGGCGCCTTTTCTCATGTTTTTCTGATGCGGCCGTGGCGGAATTGGTAGACGCACTAGCTTGAGGTGCTAGCGGGTAACACCGTGGAAGTTCGAGTCTTCTCGGCCGCACCACTCCTTCTAAAACATTGATATTGCTGACATTTCTGGCCGCGTATCCGTGAGGATGCGCGGCCTGTCATGTTTTTGGGGTCGCGCTTGGCATAAGGTCTCGCTCCGTCGGGTTCGGGAATCAGCGAGGGATATGTGGACGCAACGCCGCGATCGGGCCGGCCCCGAGGCTGGCTGGAGGTTCTGCTGGTGTTCGCGCGGCTCGGCCTCACATCGTTCGGCGGGCCGGTCGCCCATCTCGGGTTTTTTCGCACCGAGTTCGTGACGCGGCGCGGCTGGCTCGACGACCGCGCCTATGCCGATCTGGTGGCGTTGTGTCAGTTCCTGCCTGGGCCGGTCTCCAGTCAGGTCGGCATCGCTATCGGCCTGTCGCGTGCGGGCTATGCCGGCGCGCTCGCGGCGTGGACCGGGTTCACGCTGCCGTCGGCCATCGCGCTCGTGCTGTTCGCCTATGGCGTGAGCGGGATGGGCGACATCGCCCATGTCGGCTGGATTCACGGCCTCAAGGTCGCCGCGGGCGCAGTTGTCGCGCAGGCCTTGCTCGGGATGATGCGCACGCTTGCGCCGGACACGTCGCGCGCGACGCTCGCGGTCGCCGCCGCGGTGATCGTGCTCGCCATGCCGTCGGCGTGGGGACAGGTCGGCGCGATCGGGCTCGGCGCGGCGGTCGGGTTCTGGTTGCTTCGCACCGACATGCCGGTTGAACCGGCGACGCTGCCGCTCGCGGCAAGCCGCACGGCGGGCGCGGTGTCGCTCGCGCTGTTTTTCATCCTGCTGGTGGGACTGCCGCTGCTCGCGGCCATCGTGCCGTCGCAGGCGCTCGCCATGTTCGAAGCGTTCTACCGCGCAGGCTCGCTGGTGTTCGGCGGTGGCCATGTGGTGCTGCCGCTGTTGCAGGCCTCGGTGGTCACTCCCGGCTGGATCAGCAACGATGCTTTCCTCGCCGGCTACGGCGCCGCACAGGCGGTACCCGGACCGCTGTTCACGTTCTCCGCCTATCTCGGCGCGGTGATGGGGCCGCAGCCGAACGGATGGGCGGGCGCGGTCCTCTGTCTGGTCGCGGTGTTCCTGCCGTCGTTCCTGCTGGTAATCGGCGCGCTGCCGTTTTGGCAGTATCTGCGGCGCAAGCCCGCGGCACAGGCGGCGTTGCGCGGCGTCAACGTTGCCGTGGTCGGCCTGCTGCTCGCCGCACTCTACAACCCGGTCTGGACGGCCGGCATCGTGAGCCCTGCCGACTTCGCACTGGCGGCGACCGCGTTCCTGCTGCTGTTCATGTGGCAGACGCCGCCGTGGCTCGTCGTGCTGTTGAGCGCGGCAGCAGGTGCGGCCATTGCCGCATTCTGACGGTCAGCGATAAACGATCACGCCGCGGCGCGGATCGGGGCCGGGGGGCGGACCAGGCGAGAAATCGCGCGAATAGCGCGGCGCGCGGCGCTGCTGCTCGGCCGGAGGAATCGTCCGCGGCCAGGCATAGCGCGGCGGCTGTGGCGGGGCGGCGACGCGGGGCAACCTCGGCGGCGGTGCCGCGCTCGGCACCACATGGACGATGCGATAGCCGCGGGTCTTCAACTCCTGCAGCAGCAGCGGCAAAGCGAGCGCGGTCGCGGGCTGCACGTCGTGCAGCAGCAGCACGCCGCGCTTCTTCTGCTCGATCCGTTCCACTGCGCGCTTCACCACCTCGGCGGCGTCGATGTTCTTCCAGTCGTCGGCGTCGAAATCGACGCTCCACACGGCGATGCGGCGGGCGGCGAGATAGTCCTCGATCGGCCGCAGCCGCAGCAGGCCGGGAATGCGGAAATAGGGCGTCAGGTGCCGGGGATCGCCGAGTGCCGCGGTCACCGAGGCGATGCCGTCGTTGATCTCGGCCTCGGCGCGGGGCTGCGCCATCTGGTCGAAGGTCAGCGGATGGTTCTGGCTGTGCGTGCCGACCGTGTGGCCTTCCTTGACGATGCGCCGCGCGAGATCAGGATTGGCGGTCGCCTGCCGGCCGACCAGGAAGAACGTCGCCTTGATGCATTCGGTGGCGAGCGTCTGCAGGACGCTGTCGGTGTAGGGCGGGAGCGGGCCGTCATCGAAGGTCAGCACGATCTCGCGGTCGTTGAGCGCCAGCATGCCGTTGCGGCCGTATTGCTGCGTGCCGACGCGCGGAAACTCGTCCGGCGAGGCGACCAGCACGCGGCTTGTGCCTATGGCCGTCGGATTACCGGGACATGAGGCTGCGAGCGCCGGCGCGGCGAGAGCGCCACCGATGCAGATCGCAAGAAAGCCAGACCTGATTGCGTGAAATCGCACGCCGCCCCCGAACCGCAAGGCAACGGCATCGTCCCCGACGCCGCTGTCCGAATTGCCGGGTGACACTAGCGAGCCGGAACGCGACCGGGTGAGGAGTTGCTGGCGAGACTTAATGTTTGAAGTTAATCGATCTGCTTAATGTAGAGCATTAACGCAGGCTGCCCCGGCTGCCGGCGGGCACGATGTGCACGATCTTGTAGCCGCGTTTTTTCAACTCGCGCAGATAGCGCGGCAGCATCGCTGCGGTCTGCTCGCGGGTGTCGTGGAACAGGACGATGCCACGGCCGAACTGCTCGGTGCGGGCCATGATCAGGTCGAACTGCCGCTCCGGCGTCATCGTGTTCCAGTCGCTGGCCCAGAAGTCCGCGCCGAACACGACGATGCCGCGCCGTTGCAGCCGCTCAAGCAGCGCCGGGGTCGAGGCGAAGCCGGGGAAGCGGAAGAACGGCGTCGCCGGGTCGTTGCGGCGCTGGCCGAACACGGCGTAGTCGACGGCGCTGAAGCCGCGATTGATCTCGGCCTCGGCGGCGTCGGTCGACATCTTGTCGAGGATCGGATGCGCGTAGGTGTGATGCGCCACCGTATGCCCGGCGGCGAGCACCCGGCGCGCCAGTTGCGGCGTCGCCTGCGCGTGCTGGCCCAGCATGAAGAACGAGGCGCGCACGCATTCCGCCGCCAGCGCGTCGAGCACCTTCGGCGTCGTCGTCGGCCAGGGGCCATCGTCGAAGGTCAGCACCAGCTCTTTTGGGCCGAGCGGCAGGGTCGTCGGGAAATGCTTGCGGCCGACCTGCGGCGTGGTCGCGGCGCTGACCTCGAGGACGCGCGCGGTGCCCAGCGCATCCGGATTCTGGCAGGTGGCGGCGTCAGCCGGCGCGGTGGCCAAGCCAAGAACTAAGCTCAGGGCCAGTGCGGCGGCAGGGGTGAGGCGAATCGTCAGCATGGGAATGATCCGGCGGCAGATGACCGGACGGGGGCCGGTTCGGCAAGCAGCCGCGCTGCGAAATTTCATCGCGTCATTAATGGTGGCGGCCTTGGCCGGCCCGAGCGTTCCGGTCCCCTCCGACCTTGGTCGAGGGGTCGCTGACAGGCACAATTTTGGCTTGTAAGCTTTGGCCCATGAGAGAGCGAACATGAGCATCCCCAACGCCTGGCAGGGCCTGAATTTCGGGCTCGGCGAAGACCTCGACATGCTGCGCGACACGGTGAGCGGTTTCTCCCGTGACCGCATTGCGCCGCGCGCCGACGAGATCGACCGCAGCAATACCTTTCCGCGCGATCTCTGGCCGGAGATGGGCGCGCTCGGCCTGCTCGGCATCACCGTCGAGGAGGAATACGGCGGTTCCGGACTGGGATACCTCGCGCACTGCGTGGCGATGGAGGAGGTCTCGCGCGGCTCGGCCTCGGTCGGCCTGTCCTACGGCGCGCATTCCAACCTGTGCGTCAACCAGCTTCGGCGCAACGGCACCGACGCGCAGCGCCGCTCCTACCTGCCCAAACTGATCAGCGGCGAGCATGTCGGCGCGCTCGCCATGTCGGAGCCGGGCGCGGGCTCGGACGTCGTCTCGATGCGCACCGTCGCTGACAAGAAGGGCGACCGCTACATCCTCAACGGCTCGAAGATGTGGATCACCAATGGTCCCATTGCCGAAACCGTCGTCGTCTACGCCAAGACCGACCGCACCGCCGGCTCGCGCGGCATCACTGCTTTCATCGTCGAGAAGGGCTTCAAGGGGTTTTCCACCGCGCAGAAGCTCGACAAGCTCGGCATGCGCGGCTCCGACACCGGCGAACTGGTGTTCGAGGATTGCGAGGTGCCGGAGGAGAACGTGCTCGGCGTCGTCGGCAACGGCGTCAACGTGCTGATGTCCGGCCTCGACTACGAGCGCGTGGTGCTGGCGGCGGGGCCGATCGGCATCATGCAGGCGTGCATGGACGTGGTCGTGCCGTATGTTCATGAGCGCAAGCAGTTCGGCCAGTCGATCGGCCAGTTCCAGCTGATCCAGGCCAAGCTCGCCGACATGTATGTGGCGATGAATGCGGCGCGCGCTTACGTCTACGCGGTGGCGCGTGCCTGCGACGAGGGGCGCACGACGCGCGAGGATTCCGCCGGCGCGATCCTGCTGGCGGCAGAGAGCGCGACCAAAATGGCGCTCGATGCGATCCAGTGCCTCGGCGGCAACGGCTATATCAACGAGTTCGCCACCGGCCGGCTGCTGCGTGACGCCAAGCTCTATGAAATCGGCGCGGGGACGAGCGAGATCCGCCGCATGCTGATCGGCCGCGAGATATTTGAAAAAACGCGCTGACCCGTCGCTACGGCGATTAACCGCACGTTAACCATGAGCACCTAGGCCATTGACCCATGGAATAAGCGTGGGAGCGGCCGATGCTGCGGGTCAGACTGAAAGCGGACGGACGGATCGTCGAGATCGGGGAAGACGGTCGCGAGGTCGAACTTGATCATAACGACCCGGCCGCCTTTGTCCGACGCGTGCGCGCGCGGGCGCAACTGACGCAAGCGGCGTTCGCCGAACGCATCGAGGTGCCGCTCGAAACCGTGCGCAACTGGGAGCAGGGCAAGCGCGCGCCGCGCGGTCCGGCCCGTGCGCTGCTCAAGGTCATCGACCGCGCGCCGCAGGCGGCGTTCGCGGTGCTCGGCGCCCGGCGGGCTTGAAGAGAGACGCGGTTACGCCGTCTTGTGCCGCGGCGCTGACGTGCCGCGCGCGAGCCGCATCAGCAGCGCCATCACGACGATCACCGCGATATAGACGATGAGCTGCATCTCGCTCGGCCGCTCGGTGTAGCCGATCAGCGTGTGCAACAGCTTGCCGACGAGGCTGCCTTCCGAGAGGAGCCACGACGTATCCCAGACCGTGCGATCGAGGACGGTCAGCGTGCCGGCGGCATTGAGGAATTGCACCGACTGCGCCGCCATGCCGGCGGCCAGCAGCGTGATCATCCAGGTCGTCACCGTGAAGATGTGCCGCGACGGGATCGCCAGCAAGCCGAAATAGGTGAGCGCCGTGAACGCCGCGCCGGCGATCACGCCGAGCACGCCGCCGGTGAACAGCGCCATGCCAGAGGTGCCGGAGGCAAGGATGCCATAGAGGAACAGCACGACCTCGGAGCCTTCGCGCAGCACGGCGAGGCCGACGACGACCGCGAGCGCGGTCAGCGGCTTCTGGCCTTCGGCGATCGAGGTGCCGACGCTGCGCAGTTCGGCCGCCATCTCGCGGCCGTGCTTCGCCATCCAGGCGTTGTGCCACATCAGCATCACCACGGCGATGCCGAGCACGCAGGCATTGAACAGCTCCTGTCCGGCGCCCTCGAAGGCTTCGGAGATCGCGCCGGCAAACAGCGCGACGATAGCGGCACCGATGACGCCGCCGGCGACACCGAGCGCGATCCAGCGGCCACGGCCGTCGATGCCGCGCGTTGCCGCCATGACGATGCCGACAATCAGGCCGGCCTCGAGCACTTCGCGAAAGACGATGATCAGCGCGCCAAGCATGGGAGTCGTCCGTTATTCCGCGATCATCACGCCTTTGGCGGTCGCCTGGTTGAACTCGCCGATGAATTCATAGCGGCCGGGCGCGATCGGCCCGAACCGGACCAGCGCCTTGCTGTTGCCGGGGATGACCTTCTCGATTTTCATCGGCAGGCTTTCAAACTCTTCCGGCGTCGGATCGTTGTTGATGACGACAATACTGAGCCGCTTGTTGGCCGGAATGCGGATCTCCGACGGCGTGAACTTGTGATCCTTGATCGTCACTGTCAGGTCGTCGGCGGCAAAGGTCGGTGCATAAGCGCACGGCGCGGCGAGGAGAACGGCGACGGCGAGCGCGGTGGCAAAGGGACGCATTGTCAAATCCAAAACAGGGGTCGCAGACGGGCCACAAAAGCACGAAACGCTGGCGATGCAAGGACGGTCTTCTTGAATCGTTCCAATCTATGGGGCATCAGCACGGTCCTTGCCGCGGGCGGCAGCCTATTCGCCCCACGTCATGGCTGGGTTGCGCGGCGGCGCGAGCGGCTGCCGGTCTGCTACGTTGGTCGAGTGAGAGCGAAGCGGTGAAAGGATCGGGGACATGAACGTGGTCGAAGCGAATGGCGCGCGGATTCCGCTGGTCGGGCTCGGCACCTGGGATCTGCGCGGCAGTGATTGCGCGCGGCTGGTCGAGCACGCCATCGGGCTCGGTTATCGCCACATCGACACCGCGCAGATGTACGACAATGAGAAGGAGGTGGGCGAGGGCGTCCGCGCCTCCGGCAGGCGCAACGCGGTGACGGTGGTCACCAAGGTGCATCCCGAGAACATGAAGCCGGCCGATCTTGCGCGCTCGGTGAAAGAGAGCCTCGCGCGACTGAAGATCGACGTGATCGACATCCTGCTGCTGCATTGGCCGAACAAGGCCGTGCCGCTGGCCGACACGATCGGCGCGCTGTGCCAGATGAAGCGCGAGGGCCATGCGCGGCACATCGGCGTGTCCAATTTCAATACGGCACTGCTCGATCAGGCGACAAAACTCGCGACCGAGCCGCTGGTGTGCAACCAGTTCGAGACACATCCGTTTCTCGACACGGCGAAGACCATCGCCGCCACCCGCAGCCACGGCATGGCGGTGGTGGCCTACAGCCCGATCGCGCGCGGCGGTGCGTCGGGCAACGCCGTGCTGGCGCGGATCGGCGCGAAGCACGGCAAGTCGGCGGCGCAGGTGTCGCTGCGCTGGCTGGTGCAGCAAGAGATCGTGGTGATCCCGCGCACGCACCGTCCCGAACGGCTCCAGGAAAATTTCGCGGTGTTCGACTTCGCGCTGTCGGACGACGAGATGCGCGAGATCGCGACGTTGACGAAAGCCAACGGCCGGATCGTCGATTGGCAGTATTCGCCCCAATGGGACTGAGCATGTCGGCTCCCGAGCAGAAGTCCGGTGGCGCGCTGGTGCTGTTCTCCGGCGGACAGGATTCGACCGTCTGTCTGGCGTGGGCGCTGGAGCGGTTCGAGCGCGTCGAGACCGTCGGCTTTGATTACGGGCAGCGACATGCGGTCGAACTCACCGTACGGACCACGGTGCGCGACAAACTCGCCGCGCTGAACCCGGACTATGCGGCGCGGCTCGGCGAGGATCATCCGGTCAAGGTCGATGCGCTCGCCGCCATCTCGGAGACGGCGCTGACCCGCGACATGGCCATCGAGATGGCCGACAACGGCCTGCCGACGACGTTTGTGCCCGGCCGCAACCTGCTGTTCCTGGTGCTGGCCGGTGCCATCGCCTATCGCCGCAACCTGACCCATCTGGTGGGCGGCATGTGCGAAACGGACTATTCCGGCTATCCGGACTGCCGGGATGCGACCATGAAGGCGATGCAATCGGCGCTGGCGCTCGGCCTCGACCGGCCCATGACCGTCGAGACGCCGCTGATGTTCATCGACAAGGCGGGAACCTTCGCGCTGGCAGAGGAGATCGGCGGCGCGGCCCTGCTGCGGCTGACCGTCGAGGACACCCATAGCTGCTATCTCGGCGACCGCAGCCACCGGCACGACTGGGGCTATGGTTGCGGCACTTGCCCTGCCTGCGAGTTGCGGGCAAACGGATACCGACAATTCCAGCGGCAGCGCAAAAGAGCAGAGCGAACATGACGTCGCGCCGAAGCATCGAAGGCTACATCTTTCTCGCCGCCTTCATCCTGACCATTCCGCTGGCCAACTGGATGATTGGCCATGTCGGGACGGTTTGTGATGCCGACGGCATCTGTCTGGTCCCGGTGGCGCCAGGATTGAAGGCCCCGTCCGGCGTGCTGATGATCGGCATCGCCTTGGTGTTGCGCGATCTGGTGCAGCGCCGGCTCGGGATCGAGTTCGGCATCGCCGCCATCATTGCGGGTGCTGCCATTTCAGTGGTGGTGGCGCCGCCCGCGCTGGTGTTCGCGTCGGCGGTCGCGTTTCTGCTGTCGGAAACCGCTGACCTCGCGATCTATACGCCGCTGGCGCGCCGCCGGCTGGTGCTGGCCGTTGTGCTGTCGAGCCTGGTCGGGCTGGTGATCGATTCCATCGTCTTCCTGTGGCTCGCCTTCGGCTCGCTCCAGTTCCTGGAAGGGCAGATCGTCGGCAAGATGTGGATGGTGCTGCTGTCGATCCCGTTCGTCGCCTGGCTGCGCCGGCGCGACCAGCGCCTTGGCATGACACCAGCCTGACGGGGACATTGCATGCAGGATGCGCTGAAGAAGCTCGAAAAAGTCACGACCGGTACCATCACCACGATGCTGCTGAAGAAGGGTATCCGTCATTCCTGGATTGCCGGCGCGATGCCGTTCGGCTTCTCCGGCAAGCGGCTGGTCGGCCCGGCGTTCACGTTGCGCTTCATTCCGGTGCGCGAAGACCTCGCGACCCCGGCGAGCTGGTCGAACCCGATCTCGACCCGTTCGGCGATCGAAGACATGCCGCCCGGCTGCTTCGTCGTCGCCGATGCGATGGGCGTCACAGGCGCCGGCATCTTCGGCGATATCCTATGCATGCGCATGGTCAAGCGCGGCGTCACCGGTCTCGTCACCGACGGCGTGATGCGCGACAAGCAGGGCATCCTTGCCACCGGCATGCCGATCTGGTGCGCCGGCGTCGCCGCGCCGGCGTCGGTCAACCAACTCACTTTCGTTGGCTGGAACGAGCCGGTCGCCTGTGGCGGCTGCGCGATCTTCCCCGGCGATGTGATCGTCGCCGATGACGACGGCGTGGTGGTGATCCCGAAGGATCTCGTCGAATTCTGCGCAGCCGAGGGCGAGGAGCACGAACTGCTCGAAACGTGGCTGGTGCAGGAGGTGGAGAAGGGCGCCAAGCTCCCCGGCCTCTATCCGCCTAACGAAGAGAACAAGCAGCGTTACGAAGCCTGGAAGAAACAACGCTGAGAGCGGGGACGGGACACGCGATGTTCTTCGTCCTCTCCAAGACCGCGGCGTTTCTCGCTTTGCCGTCGAACCTCGTGCTGATCGCAGCCGTCGCCGGCTTGATTCTACTACCGACGCGCTATCGCAGGCTCGGGCGGCGGTTGCTGGCAGTCTGCGTTGTGCTCCTGCTGCTGTTTGGCGTCACGCCGCTCGGCATCGTCATGACCACGAGCCTGGAGCAGCGTTTTCCCGCCTATGACATGACCGGGCCCGCGCCGGACGGGATCATCGTGCTCGGTGGTGGCATTGATCCCGATGCCACGGCGGCGCTCGGTGAACCGGTGATCGGCGCCGCGTTTCAGCGGCTGATCACGGCGCGGCGGCTGGCCGAGGCCTATCCGGCGGCGCGCGTCGTCTATAGTGGCGGCAATGGCAATCTCGTGCCGGGGGCGGGCCGTGAGGCCGATGTCGCCCGCGCGATGCTGATCCGGCTCGGTGTTCCGGCGGAGCGCATCACGCTCGAACGGGAGTCCCGCAACACCGCGGAGAACGCTACCTTCACGCAGGCGCTGATCCATGCCGCGCCCGGTCAGCGCTGGCTGCTGGTGACGTCGCCCGCGCATATGCCGCGCGCGATGGGGTGCTTCCGGCAGGCCGGCATCCCGGTGATCGCCGTGCCGGCGGGGCCGCGCGAGCCGTGGCTGTCGCGCTGGCCGTTGCGGTCGCTCGGCGCCGAACTCGCGCGGCTCGACGATGCCGCGCATGAGTGGCTTGGCCTGATCGCCTATCGGCTGACCGGCCGGACCGGCGCGCTGTTTCCGGCTCCCGAGCCGCTTTAACGCGTTATTGGAACTTTCCGGCCACGATCTAAAATGGCTCGAACGATTCGTGTTGCGGGTCGCGTTCGCGTCCTCCGGCACCGTTGCCATCAACGCCCATTCGCTTCTGGGGAATCGATTATGTCCATCGACCATTCCGTCGACAGCGCCACGCGGCGCTCTGCTTTGCTTGCCCGTTATTCTGCCGAGGCGCGCGACCGGCGCGATCCGTTCAGCACACCGCGCGGCGAGACCGTTCTGACCATCGTTGCCACCATCGCCGGTGTGGCGATCGTTGCCGGCATCGCTGTGCTGATGGGGATGGCGTAACGCGCGCCGGGGCAGCCGGGATCTAGACCGGCGGCAGCGACGGTTTGTCGATATCCGGCGTTGTATCGAACGCGCGCCGCGATTCCGAATAGAACTGTCGTCGATAAATGACCCAGACGATGGCGGTCGTGGAGAGCGCCAGCGGGATCGGTCCGAGAAACCAGCCGAGATAGCCGAGCGCGAAAAAGAATGCGCGCTGCCCGCGATTGAAGTGACGGCCGGCATCAGCGCAGATATGCGCGGTGCGATGCGCCAGCGCACGGGCGTGCGGCGTATCCTTTTCCTCGACCGGCGGCGCCGCGCCGATCAGGATCGCGACATAGTTATAAAGCCGGTATGACCACGCGAATTTGAAGAACGCGTAGACGAAGATGATGGCCAGCCCCATCATCTTTCCTTCCCACAAGACGCGGGTCGGCGGGCTGGAGAACGGCAGCACCGACACCACGGTTAGAATTTCGTCGGCCGAGCGCAGCAGCGTCAGGGTGCCGCCGACCGCGATCAGCGAGGTCGAGGCGAAGAATGCCGCCCCGTTCTGCAGCGAGGCGGTCACCTGTCCGTCGACCATCCGCATCGGACGGCCGAGCATTTCCAGCATCCACCGGTCGCGATAGCCGTGCATCAGCGAGTTGAGACTTTCGCCGCCATGCGCGCTGCGCTCGACGACGATCGAATAAGCGAACCAGGCGGCGAGGAAATAGGCCAGCGCCAGGAGATCGGGAAGCGAGATGTCGAACATGAGGGAATCCGGTTCGGATCGCCATGGTGCCACCGCCACGCTGCCATCGGCAATGCCGGAGTTCAGACAGGCTTCAGGCAGGTCTTTCGTGGACTTGAGGGGTGCGCAAGCCTCTGTCACTCTGCCGCGAAACGCAGATACGAAGGTCCAGAACATGCCCCAGACCATCACGACCGGATACAAGGCGCTGGTCGACGCCGCTGAACGCGAGATCGAAACCATCGCGGTGGAGGATGCGATCAAGCTGCACGGCCGCGACGACGTAGTGCTGGTCGATATCCGCGATCCGCGCGAGCTTGACCGGGAGGGGCGGGTGCCGGGCGCGCATCATTGCCCGCGCGGCATGCTGGAATTCTGGATCGATCCGGCGAGCCCCTACCACAAGCCATTGTTCGCGCAGGACAAGAAATATGTGTTCTTCTGCGCCGGCGGCCTGCGCTCGGCGCTGGCGACACAGACTGCGCACCGCATGGGGCTCGCGCCGGTCGCGCATATCAAGGGCGGATTCGGCGCGTGGAAGAAGGCCGGCGGACCGGTGGAAGCCGTGCCGCCCAAAGGCTGAGCGCGGACGATTTTCCGTCATGGCCGCGCATAGGCGTTCGAAGAACGGCGTTCTTCGAAGGCTTATCGTCCCGGCCATCCCGATAAGATAAGCAGCGTGCCCGCCCAAACAGGATGCCGGAGGCAAGCCAGGGCACGACCAATATCGAAAGTCATGACACAAGCGCGGACATGAAACTGATCATCGGCAACAAGAACTATTCGTCATGGTCGCTGCGGCCGTGGATCGCCATGACCATGGCCGGGATCCCGTTCGAGGAAACCATCATCCCGCTCTACGTGCCGGGCAGCGCCGAAGAGATTTTGCAACATTCGCCGGCGGGCAAGGTGCCGGTGCTGATCGACGGTGACACCCATGTCTGGGAATCGCTGGCGATCCTCGATTATCTAGCCGAACTGCATCCTGGCGCGGGCTTGTGGCCGGACGATCGCGCCGCGCGCGCCTTGGCCCGCTCGGTGGCGAACGAAATGCACGCCGGTTTCCTGCCGTTGCGCCGCACCTGTCCGATGAATTTCTGGCTGATCCCGAAGCCGCGCGCGATCCCGGACGACGCCGTGGCCAATGTCCGCCGGATTGATGCGATCTGGGCAGAGTGCGTGCGCCGCTCTGGCGGTCCGTTCCTGTTCGGCGCGCGCTTCGGCGCGGCCGACGCCATGTATGCGCCGGTGGTGGCGCGCTTCTTCAACTACGGCGTCGCGGTGTCGTCGTCTGCTCACGCCTACATGCAGGCGGTGATGGCGACGCCGGCCTGGGCGTCGTGGCGCGCGGCGGCACTCAAGGAAACCTGGGTGATGCCCAACAACGAACCGGACTGGCCGGTGATGGAGCGGATGTCGGCGTGATGCGGTTTTCAGCCTCCGTTCGGGAATGAACGGGGGAAGTGTGCTTTAATTTGACGATGCGCCAACCGGGAGCGACCCCTTGCCTGTGCTCACCTCCAGTGTCGATACCGCCAGTCCGGATTTCAGCGCCAACGCCGCGGCGATGCAGGCGCTGGTCGGCGATCTGCGCGAGAAGCGCGCGGAGGCGGCGCTCGGTGGCTCGGCGAAGGCGCGGGAGCGCCACGTTTCACGCGGCAAACTCCTGCCGCGCGACCGGGTGATGACGCTGATCGATCCCGGTTCGCCGTTTCTCGAACTGTCGCCGCTCGCGGCTTATGGATTGTACGAGGACAAGATCCATGGCGCCGGCGTGATCACCGGCATCGGCCGCGTGTCGGGCCGCGAATGCATGATCGTGTGCAACGATTCCACCATCAAGGGCGGCACCTACTACCCGATGACGGTGAAGAAGCATCTGCGCGCGCAGGAGATCGCGCGCGAGAACCGGCTGCCGTGCATCTATCTGGTCGATTCCGGCGGTGCCAACTTGCCGCACCAGACCGACGTGTTCCCCGACCGCGAGCATTTCGGCCGCATCTTCTACAATCAGGCGACCATGTCGGCGCTGGGCATCCCGCAGATTGCGGTGGTGATGGGCTCGTGCACGGCGGGCGGCGCCTATGTGCCGGCGATGTCGGACGAAACCATCATCGTGCGCAACCAGGGCACGATCTTTCTTGGCGGGCCGCCGCTGGTGAAGGCCGCGACCGGCGAGGTGGTCTCGGCGGAAGACCTCGGCGGCGCGGACGTGCATGCGCGCAAGTCGGGCGTCGCCGATCATTACGCGCAGAACGATCATCACGCACTGTCGATCGCGCGCCGGATCGTCGCCAATCTCAACACGGTGCGGCGCGATGAGGTGGTGATCGCCGCATCGGCCGAGCCGAAATTCGCGACCGCTGAACTCGATGGGGTGGTGCCGGTCGATCTCAAGAAGCAATACGACATTCGCGAGGTGATCGCGCGGCTGGTTGACGGCTCCGAGTTCGACGAGTTCAAGCAGCTTTACGGCACGACGCTGGTGACGGGCTTCGCCCGCATCCACGGCATCCCGGTCGGCATTCTCGGCAACAACGGCATTCTGTTCTCTGAAAGCGCGGTGAAGGGTGCGCATTTCATCGAACTGTGCTGCCAGCGCCGCATTCCGCTGTTGTTCCTACAGAACATCGTCGGCTTCATGGTCGGGCGTGAATACGAGGCAGGCGGCATCGCCAAGGATGGCGCCAAGCTCGTCACCGCGGTCGCCTGCGCGCAGGTGCCGAAGATCACGGTGATCGTCGGCGGTTCCTATGGTGCGGGAAATTATGGTATGTGCGGCCGCGCTTATGATCCGCGCTTTCTCTTCTTGTGGCCGAATGCGCGCATTTCGGTGATGGGCGGCGAGCAGGCAGCGTCGGTGCTGGCGACCGTCCGCCGCGACAATATCGAAGCCTCGGGCGGCCAGTGGTCGGCGGAGGAGGAAGATCAGTTCAAGCAGCCGATCCGCGCACGCTACGAGGAGGAGGGGCATCCCTATCATGCCACCGCGCGGCTGTGGGATGACGGCATCATCGCGCCGTCGGAAACCCGGCGCGTGCTCGGGCTCGCCTTTGCCGCCGCGCTCAATGCGCCGGTGCCGCCGACGACCTTCGGCGTATTCCGGATGTGAGCGTTCTCGAGCGAAGCGAGGCACCGGTTCGCGTGAGGAAAACGCAACACATCAAAAACCTGAAAACGACGACGGCCCGGCATGGCAATGCCAAACCGGGCCGGCGGTCGCATCAATCGTGTCTCGGGAACGCTTTGTCTCGCCTTAACGCCAGAAGATGGCGAGAAGAATGATGATCGGCAGCGGGATGCCCAGCAGCCACAATAACAGTCCGCGTCCAAAACCCATTTGTTGCCTCCGTTCGGTTCGGATGGTCAACGATCGGGCCAACACCGAGTTCCCACGTTCACGCGGACGCTATCGTCGTGTCAGCTCGCGAGCTTGCTCCACTCCTCGCGCGCGCGGGCGGTGACGATCTCCCATTTCGCGCTGACGACGTCCCAGTTCACCAGCGGCCGCTCGGCGGCCACCCCGTCGGTGGCGGCCCGCATCGCGTTGGTGGAATCGTAGAGGTAGGCGCCGCCCAAGGTGAGGGCCGCGCCGAGGATCATTCCGAGCAAAGCGCGCATGTGTCTGACCTCCGCGGTGGTGCTGCCGCTGCCAACGCGGGGTCTGGCCTGGGGTTCCGAAGGCAGGTCTGGTATGCGTCAGGTTGCCGCCTTCTTTCCGATAAGTCCATGATTTTTATATAATTTTCTTTTAACAAATTTTCCCACAAGCGGGTTTTCGATGCTATAGTGCATTTCATGAACAAGAGTTCAGTGAAAAAATCCCGCGCGTCCGGTAAGGCGTCCCGCATCACCACCAAAAAGGCCGTAAAGGCCAAATCGGCCCGCCGTTCGGCCACCGCTCAGGCCCGTGAGGCGTCGAAATCCAAGGCGGCCAGCGCCGCCCGCGCTGTCCCCGGCAAAACCGCCAAAACGTCAGGTGTGAAGACGGCCGCCAAATCGGCGCCGAAATCCGCTCCGAAGTCAGCGCCCAAGACGGCCGTGGCATCCAAACCAGCCGAGAAGCCGGCGACCAAGGCGTCGCAGCGCAGTGTGCAGTCGATCGCCGAGGCGATGAAGACCGCCAAACTGGCGCTGATCGCGGCAGCGTCGGCCTCGGCCCGGCCGGTTCGGATTCCGAGCCCGACGGTGGTGCCTCAGGCCGAGCCTGTGACCCATAAATTCCAGGTTGGGCAGGTTGTCTATTACAGCGCGCCGACCTTCGGCCGCGCGCCGGCCCCCGGCAACTTCACGGTGGTCAAGCTCCTGCCGTCGGAAGGCGACGAGCAGCAATATCGGATCAAGAGCAATGGCGAGGCATTCGAGCGCGTCGCCAAGGAGAGTCAGCTCGACGTCATCTGACGCCGACGGTTGCCCACCGCAATGCCATCGGCCCGCCCGGATGATTCCCGGCGGGCCGAAACTTTTTCAGCATCCACAAACGCGACAAATCCATCCCGCGCCGATTGTCGTGCGCGCCGGTCCGGGTGATAAATAACGCGGGAAAACCCGCGCGGACCGGTCTGCGGCCGCGATATCAAAGCAAAAGGCGGAGGAAAAAGTCATGCAATCGGTTGTCCGGGGCGCGCTTGCTTTGCTCGCGCTCGCAACTACGTCGATTGGCGTCACCACCGGTGCGCAGGCCCAAGGCTATCCCGCGCGCACGGTGAAGATCATCGTGCCGTTTGGCGCCGGCGGTCCCGCTGATGTTTATGCCCGCGTCCTGGCGCAGTCGCTCTCCGACGATCTCAAGCAGTCGTTCATCGTCGAGAATCGGCCGGGCGCCGGCTCGATCATCGGCACCGACATGGTCGCGAAGTCCGCGCCCGACGGTTACACGCTGCTATTGATGTCCAACACCCACACCACCAACGAGTCGCTGATCGCCAACAAGCCGTTCGAGCTGATGCGCGATTTCGTGGCGGTGGCGCCGATCAACTATTCCGACCTGATCATGGTGATCCATCCGTCGGTGCCGGCGAAAAACCTCGCCGAGTTCATCGCGCTCGCCAAGAAGGAGCCGGGCAAGCTCAACTACGCGTCGTCGGGGCCGGGCACGCCGTATCACATGGCCGGCGAGCTGTTCAAAGCCATGAGCGGCACCGACATCGTCCATGTTCCGCACAAGGCGTCCGGCGAGGCGCGCAACAGCGTGCTCGGCGGCCATGTGCAGATGATGTTCGACGCGATCCCGACCATGCTCAACAATGTCAAGGCCGGGCAGGTGCGCGCGCTCGGCACCACCGGCGAGAAGCGCTCGGCGCTGACGCCGGATCTGCCGACTGTGGCCGAGGGCGGCGTCCCCGGTTACGAGGCGACGATCTGGCTCGGCCTGATGGCACCGAAGGGGACGCCGGATGACGTGGTCAACAAGCTCAACGCCGAGGTTCGCCGCATTGTTGCCAAGCCCGCGGTCAAGGAAGCATGGCAGAAGCAGGGTGCGGCGCCGATGAGCATGTCGCCGAAGGAGTTCGATGCCTATCTTCGCAAGGACATCGAGAAGTGGGCCAAGGTGGTCAAGCTCTCCGGCGCGAAAGCCCAATGACGGGCATGGCGGCGAACCGGTGGAGCGGGCGGGGCGGATGAAGACGGTGGTGGCCATCGTGCTGGCGATGTTGATCGCGGCGGGCGCGACGTTCCTCGCGTTCGACCGGTTCGGCGACCGCGAGCATGCCGCTGACCGCCGCGCGCTGGCGCAGCGCGCCGGCGAACTCGCCGCGCGGGCGCTGGTGCCCGGCTCGCCGCTCGCCTGCCTCGACGGCGCGGCCGGGGATCTCGTCGAGGCCGGTTGCGAAACCGTGCTGTTCAGGCGTCCCGAGACGGTCGCCGCCGCCGTCACCTACACCGCGGCGCGGCTCGATCTGCTCGCTGACGCTGTCGCCTTCGGCAAGGAGGGCGATACCAGTTTTGTGCGCGTCACCGCCGGATTGCGCCGTGCCGCCGAACTCGACCGGTTCGGCATCGCCGCGCATGTGCTTGCGACCCGCGACGGCTGCAACCCGGACCTCTGCGCCGCCTTCGCGCTGGTCGGTGACGCCAGCACGCTCAAATCTAATCTGCGCTCGCGCGTGTTCGCCCAATATGTCGAGCGGCACCGTGCCACGTGGAGCGCGCCGGAGAAAACTACGCCGTCCGAGCCCGCGGTGTCGGCGGCGCCCGGCAGCGATGCGATGGCGGCGGCGACGCCGGTGGCTCCGGCCGCGCACCCCGCTGCGCCATCGGGCCGCTACGATTTCCCATCGGCAGCGTCGATCCCGCCGGTCAGCATCATGAATCCCGAGCCGAAGCAGGCAGAGCCGAAGCAAGCGGACCCGAAACAGGCGGATCAGCCGGCCGAGCGTAACCGTCCCGCGCCGGCGCGGCGCGCCACCAATCCCACTTCCGGCGCGGCGCCGCGTTGAGACGACAAGAGACAGCGAGGCGTCATGTTCACATCGGTGCTGATTGCCAATCGCGGCGAGATCGCCTGCCGGATCATGCGCACCGCGAAGCGCATGGGGCTGCGCACCATCGCCGTCTATTCCGACGCCGACCGCGACGCTCTGCACACGCGGCTCGCCGATGAAGCCTATCGCATCGGGCCGGCGCCCGCTGCGCAAAGCTATCTCGTCGCCGACGCGATCATCGCCGCGGCAAAAGCCTCCGGCGCGCAGGCGATCCATCCCGGCTACGGCTTTCTCTCGGAGAATGCGGCGTTCGCCGAAGCGTGCGCAGAAGCCGGCATCGTCTTCGTCGGCCCGCCGCCGGCGGCGATCCGCGCCATGGGCCTCAAGGATCGGGCGAAGAAGCTGATGGAGGAGGCCGGCGTGCCGGTGGTGCCCGGTTATCACGGCGACCTGCAGGACGAGCGGTTCCTGAAACAGAAAGCCTACGAGATCGGCTATCCGGTGATGGTCAAGGCCGTCGCCGGCGGCGGCGGCAAGGGCATGCGCCGCGTCGAGCGCCATGCCGATTTCGACGAAGCGCTTGCCTCGGCGCGGCGCGAGGCGGCATCCGCGTTCGGCGACGATCGCGTGCTGATCGAGAAATTCATCGCCGCGCCGCGCCACATCGAGATGCAGGTGTTCGCCGACACGCACGGCAACGCGATCCATCTCAACGAGCGCGACTGTTCGCTGCAGCGCCGGCATCAAAAAGTGATTGAGGAAGCGCCGGCGCCGGGCATGACGGCGCAGATGCGTGCGTCAATGGGCGCGGCCGCGGTCGCGGCGGCGAAGGCGGTCGGCTATGCCGGCGCGGGGACTATCGAGTTCATCGCCGACGGTGCGGGCGGGCTGAAGGCTGACGGCTTCTGGTTCATGGAAATGAACACGCGGCTTCAGGTCGAGCATCCGGTGACGGAAGCGGTCACCGGCCTCGATCTGGTCGAGTGGCAGTTCCGCATCGCCGCCGGCGAAACGCTGCCGTTGGCGCAGGACGCCGTGCCGCTCACCGGCCACGCGGTCGAGGCGCGCGTGTACGCGGAAGACCCGGAGCACGGGTTCCTGCCGTCGACCGGCAAACTCGCCGCGCTGTCGTTCCCGCGCGACGATGCGATCCGCGTCGATAGCGGCGTCGAGGCGGGCGGCGAGGTCAGCCCGTTCTACGATCCGATGATCGCCAAGATGATTGCACACGCGCCGACGCGCGCGGCCGCGCTGGCGCGGCTTGCCGATGCGCTCGATCGCACGGTGGCGGCCGGGCCGCGCACCAATATCTCGTTCCTCACGCATCTGCTGCGCGCCGATGCATTCCGCGCCGGGCAATTCGACACCGGCTTCATTGACCGCAATCTCGCGGCGCTCGGCGCGACGCCGCAGCCGCTCGACAAGGTCGCGGTGGCGTCGGCCGCCGCTGTGCTGCTCGATGGCGGCGCGCAACGGGCCGTATCATCGGCCTCGCCCTGGGATGTCGCCGATGCATTCCAGCTCTCCGGGCCGCGTCAGGTCTCCTGGCCGGTCGTCGCCGACGGCGAGAAACTGTCCGCCGTGGTCCGCTATGACGGCGACGGCCGTGCGTCGGTGTCGGTCGATGATGTCACGGGCGGCGGCGATGTCACGGTGCTGCGCGCACCGGAGGCCGCGATCGCCGTGCGCAAGGGCCGGCAGACCCGCGTCGCCTTGCCTGACTTTGCCGCCGGCGACAGCGACGACGGTGCGGGCGGCGGCGTCGTGCGCGCGCCGATGCACGGCAAGATGCTCGCCGTGCTGGTCGAGGCGGGAGCCTCCGTGACCAAAGGTCAGCGCGTCGCGATTATCGAAGCGATGAAGATGGAGCACACCTTGCTGGCGCCGTTCGACGGCGTGGTGCAGGACATCGCCGTCGCCGCGCAGACGCAGGTGCCGGAAGGCGCGCGCATCATGACCATCGAACCCATGATTGTTGAAGATGCGGCCGATCCGTCGGCGGCGCAGACTGCTTAGGATTTTTGGAATGCCGTTGCATCTCATCAAGCTGTCGGTCGGCGCGGAATCCGTGCGCGATCTCGAGGATTGGATCGAAAAGAAGGCGAAGGAGCGCGCGCGCCGCAAGCAGCCGCCCGAGCGCTCGCACACGACGCGGATGACGCCGAAGCGCGTCGATGAACTGCTCGATGGCGGTTCGATCTATTGGGTGATCAAGGGCGAAATCCTGTGCCGCGAGAAAATCCTCGGCGTCCGCCCGTTCCGCGACAAGGACGGCATCAATCGCTGCAAGCTCGTGCTCGATCCGAAATGCGTGCTGGTGGAGCCGCGTCCGTATCGCGCGTTCCAGGGCTGGCGCTACCTCGAGCCGAAGGACGCGCCGCGCGATCTGGGCAAGGCCGCGCCGGGCGCGGCGGCGATGCCGGAAAAGCTGCGGCGTGAATTGAGCGAACTGGGGCTGTTGTAGCGGAGCCCCTGAACCTGCGCCCCGTTTACAGGGAGGGTTGGCGCGCGTGCAACGCGAGCCGGGTGAGGGGCAAAGCCCGGAAGATAGTCTATCCATTCGTCATGGCCGAGCTTGTCCCGGCCATCCACGTCTTTGGTTCGATAGAAAAAGAAAGCAAGACGTGGATGCCCGCAATGAATGCGGGCATGGCGTGGAGATAGTGGAGCACGACTCCCATTCCGCCTCATCCTGAGGAGCCCTGCCGAGCGCACAGCGCGAGGCGGGGCGTCTCGAAGGATGCGGTGGTCACACTCCCGCCTCATGGTTCGAGACGCATCGCTGACGCAATGCCCTCACCATGAGGCTCTCAGAGAAACGCTACCGCCGCTTGATGTTGCTCAAACCGCCGAGCCGGCCGACCAGTGCATTGGCGCCGATTGCCAGCACGAACAGCACGATCAGCATCGCGTACATGCGCGGCATGTCGAACAAGGTGTAAGCCTGGATGATCAGATAGCCGATCCCCTTGTTCGACAGCTTGGTTTCCGCGAGCAGGGTGCCGATCAGGCCGACGCCGAGACCGAGCCGCACGCCGTTGATGATCGGATGGCGCATTGCCGGGACGTAAATCTTCGTCGCCATCTGCCAGGTCGTGGCGCGGAAGCTCTTGCCGACGCGGATCAGCACGCGGTCGATCTCGCGCATGCCGGCGGCGACCGACAGCGCGATCGGGAAGAACGCCGATAGCACGCCCATCGCGATCTTCGAGCCGGGACCGACGCCGAACCACATGATCAGGATCGGGAAGAAGATGATCTTTGGCGTGGGGCCGAGATAATAGAGATAGGATTCGAACGCTGCGGCGAGAAACCGGTTGCCGCCGAGCAGCAGTCCGACGATCAGACCGAGCACGCCGCCGATCGCCAGCGCGGCGAGGATTTCGCCGGCGGTGACGCCGAGGTGAAAATAATATTCGCCGCTCGACAACAGCGCGACGATTGCCTTGCCGATCGCGAACAGCGAGGGCACCACGTCGCGGTAGAGCCAGCCCGAGCGCGAGAGCAGCTCCCAGCCTGCCAGCACCGCGACGATGATGCCGATCCGCAGCAGCGTGACGCGGTTGGGCCGGCCGCGCACCGGCGCGCTCGCGGTCAGTGAGCCGGTCGCAGCCATCGTTCGATCCTTTCGAGCGACATGAAGAACACCACGCTGACGAGAATGACGAAGCAGATCGCCGCGTAGGTGCCAGCGAGGTCGTAACGTTCCGCGAGTTCGTTGATGAGCTGGCCGAGTCCGCCGAAATTGATCAGGAACTCGACGCCGACGATGTTGATCAAGGCGAAGATCAGCCCGAGCCGGATGCCGACGAAGATCGTCGGCAAGGCGGCTGGAAACAGGATCTTCCAGAAGCTCTGCATCGGCGTCAGGTTGAAGCTCTTGCCGACATTCACCAGCACGCGGCGTGTGTCGGACAGGCCTTCCAGCGTTTTCAGGATTACCGGCGGCAGCGCGGCGACGAAGCCGATCATGATGATGGTCCAGGCGCTGCGGCCGAAGATCACCAGGAAGAGAGGATACATCAAAACGACCGGCGCAGAGGCCGCGGCCGCAATCCACGTTTCGCAGGCTTGTTGCAACAGCTTGAAACGATGCAACAGCACGCCGCCGATCACGCCGAACACGGTGAGCATCACGCCGGCGGTCAGACACTCGGTGGCGGTCAGCAGGAAGCGGTGCAGGATATCTTCCTCGACGATCACCCGCTCGAAACTCATCGCGACTTCCGACGGCGGCGGGATGATGAAGCGGTTGACGAAGCCGAACTGAATCAGGGCTTCCATCACCAGCAGAAACACGACGAGGCAACCGATGCCGACCGCGAAAGCCAGTGCGTTCGGCCCGCGGGAGGCTTTGCTCATGACGCGCTGCCCCGGTTGCGGCTGGTCTCGTCGTCGGTCAGGCCGCGGCTCGCTTCTTCGCGCAGGTCGGCCCAGATTTGCGCGACGTAGCGGCCGAACGCTTCGCTGCCGACGATCTCCGAGGTGCGGGGGCGGGGCAGGTCGATCTCGACGATGCGTTTGGCCTTGCCCGGCCGGTAGGTCATCACCAGGATGCGGTCGGACATCTGCACCGCTTCGGTGATATTGTGGGTGATCAGCAGCGTCGTCTGCTGCAGCTCCTGCTGGATCTGCAGCACCTTGTCGCCAAGCAGCAGCCGCGTCTGCTCGTCGAGCGCGGCGAACGGTTCGTCCATCAGGAGAATCTTCGGCTCGGAGGCGAGCGTGCGGGCGAGCGACACGCGCTGGCGCATGCCGCCGGAGAGTTCGCCCGGATAGCGGCGCTCGAAACCTTGCAGTCCGACCATCTCGATGAAGTGCCGCGCGCGCTCCAACCGCTGCGCCTTCGGCATGCCGGTGAGTTCGAGCGGGAAGGCGACGTTGTCGATAACGGTGCGCCAGGGGAAGGTGGACTCTTCCTGAAACACCATGCCGATCGACGGATGCGGGCCGACGATGGTTTCGCCGGCAACCGAGACGCGGCCCTCATGCTCGGTGAGCAGGCCGCCGACGACATTGAACACTGTCGATTTGCCGCAGCCGGAGGGGCCGATGATCGACAGGAATTCGCCTTTGCGGACGGTCAGCGACACGTCCTCGACCGCGATGACCGGACCATCCGGGGTCTGGAACGCGACGTGGAGGTGGTCGACGTCGAGGATCGCCTCGCCCGGTTGTGGGGGCGAGGCGGAGCGCGGCGCGGTGGCGGAAGAAGCTGACATGTTCCCTCGGGCTTTTTTCGTTGGCCGTGATGGCTCGTTAGTCGCTGCTGCGGGCCATCACGGCGGTCGTCGCCGGCGAATATCCGGGTTCGACCCGGACGTCCACGACCGCGACTCCGCCATTCTCGACGGTCGCGATGGCCTTGGCAAAGATTTCTGCAAGCTGATCCGGCCGTTCCACCGGGCCGAAGCCCTGTGCGCCTTGGGCGCGGGCCATGCCGGCGATATCGATCGCCGGGTCGTCGATCCGCTGGCCGATCCAGCGGTTCTCCACCGGGCGGTCGCGCATGCGCGCCACGCGCTCCTGGTGCAATTCATCGTTGAAGAACGAGCGGTTGTTGGCGACCACCACGAGGAGGGGGATGTTGTAATGGACCGCGGTCCACAGCGCGGTGACCCCCATCAGGAAATCGCCGTCGCCGCACACCGCGACCGGCATGCGGCCGCTGCCGCGCAAAGCGAGCGCCGCGCCGACCGAGATGCCAGGTCCGCCGCCGACGCCGCCGCCGCCATCGGAGCCGAGGAAATCGAGCGGATGCCGGAACGGCCAACTCGCCCCGTTCCACGACAGCGAGACGTGGGTGAGGCTCGCGGGCCGTTCGCCGAGTGCCTTGCGCAGTTCGACCGCGAGATGATTGACGGTGAGGCCGTCGCCGAGGTCGAGCTTCATCGGTTGCGCGGCGGGGAGTGGCTTCGCTGGCGTTTTCGGCAAGGCATCCAGCAACGCGCTGACGGCCTGCTCCGGCTCGCAGGCGAGCATCAGGTCGACGGCGGGAAGCGCCTGATAGTCCATGCTCCAGCCGTTGTGGAGCTGGTGGTCGACGGACACCTGGATGATCTCGGCTTTCACGTCGCCCGCATGTTTCAGCGTGCCGGCAAGATCGAGCCAGTCGAGGCTCAGGATCACATCGGCCTGCCGCAGCGCTTCCGCCGCTTCCGGCACCGGCGCGATGGTGCCGGGCGCTCCGGCATGCAGGGGGTGATCGGTGGGGAACGACGCGGAAATCTTCAGGTCAGTGAGGACACGCGCGCCAAGCCGTTCAGCGAGTGTAATGCGCTCCTGCCACGCCGTTTCGCCGCGCGAGCAGCGGCCGGCGAGGATCACCGGATGCTTCGCGGCGGCGAGCCGTTCGGCCGCCTGTTTAAGGAGTGCAGCGGGCGCGGCCTGCGTCACCTCGGGCATGTAGCGTTGCGCCGAAGCGGTCAGAACCGGCGCGGCAAGCCGCGCTTCCTGCACCTCCGCATCGAGATTGACGTAGACTGGCCCGCGCGGCGCGGTGTTGGCGATCCAGGCGCCGCGCAGCAGCGCCTCGCGCGCGGCGGCGGGCGAGGCCGGCTGATCATCCCATTTGGTGTAGCCGCGCACCAGCGCGCCCTGATCGCGCGCGGTGTGAATCCAGTCGATCCAGGGGCGGCGCTTGACGGCATCAACCGGGCCGGTGGCGCCGAGCAGCAGCAACGGCATGCGGTCGCACCAGGCATTGAACACCGCCATGGTGCCGTGCATCAGCCCGACATTGGAATGCACGCACGCGGCCATCGCCTTGCCGGTGACCTTGGCATAGCCGTGCGCGATCGCGACCGCCGCTTCTTCATGCAGACACAGCAGCATCTGCGGCGCACTGTTGCCGAGATAATTGACGAGGCTGTCGTGCAGGCCGCGATAGCTCGCGCCGGGATTGAGCGCGATATAGGGAATGTCGAGCGCGCGCAGTGCGTCCGCAATCACGTCGCTGCCGAACTGCGGCGCGTTGATCCCGGCGGCGGTCGGTTGCTCGATGGGTTTGGGCGAGGTGGCGGCAGCAGACAACGGCGCTCTCCCGGATCGGCCGGCGGAGCGCCGGCGGGTGTCTTGGGCGTGTGTTTCGCCCGCGATCATAGACTTTGACATTTGATCGCTAAAGCCACTTAATGCGAAAGCTATTGTTGCATAAAATTTGACAATCAGGGCATGGACCGGTTCCGCACCATGGAGAGTTTCGTCCGCGTCGTGCGGGCGGGAAGCTTCACCATCGCCGGCAACCAGCTCGGTCTGTCGCGCGCGCTGGTGTCGCGGCATGTGGGCGATCTGGAACGCCGGCTCGGCGTGCGGCTGCTCAACCGTTCGACCCGCTCGGTCAATCTCACCGACGAGGGCCGCGACTATCTGGCGTTCTGCGAGAAAGTATTTGCCGATATCGAGCAGGGCGAGCGTCAGGTGGCGCGCGCACCGGAGGAGGCGACCGGCACGCTGCGGGTGGTCGCACCGAAATCGTTCGGCTCGCTGCATCTGGCCGATGCCGTGGTCGCGTTCGCGGTGGCGCAGCCGAAGCTCAATGTCTCGCTCAGTCTCGAGGACGTGTCGTTCCGCCGGCCTTATGAATTCGTCGAGCGGGGCCTCGACCTCGCGCTGCGCATCTCGTCGATGCGCACCTCGTCGCTGATCGAGGACGAGATCGCGATGCTCGACTGGGTCGTGTGCGCGTCGCCGGCTTATCTGGCGGAAGCGGGAAAGCCGTCGCGCCCGGAGCAGCTCGCGGCGCATCGCTGTCTGTTGCACTCCAACGTGATGCCGAACGACAGGCTGTGGCGGTTCGAGCCTGCCGGCGGGCGCCACGCGGGGCGGGGTGTCACCGTAAAGGTCAACGGCACGTTCGCGTCGAACAGCGCACTCGCGCTCCGCAAGGCGGCGCGCGCCGGACTCGGCATTGCGCTGGTGCCGCGCTACGTCATCGCTGACGATCTGGCGAGCGGGGAGATCGTGAAAGTGCTGCCCCGCTATCAGCCGCCGCGGCGGCCGCTGTTCGCGGTCTATCCGCGCGGCGCCAGCGTGCCGCGCCGGGTGCGGCTGTTCATCGATTTCCTGCGCGAGTGGATCGCCGGTCAGGACATCAACGACCGGCGCGCCTGAAACAGTGTGGGGAAGTCTCTCAGCGCATCTGACGAATGCGTGTAAGCACCTTGAGCCCGGCGTAGCCGTCGGCTGGCTCCATGCCGGCCTTCTGCTGGAACGCCTTGATCGCCTTCATCGTGTCGCTGCCAATGCGGCCGTCATTGCCTTGCGTGTCGAAGCCGAGCGCGGTGAGCTTGGTCTGCATCTCCTTGACTTCGTCGAGCGTCGGCGCGCGTTCGCCACCCGGAAACTGCTGGCGGAACGGCGGATCGCCACGCACCAGATCGCCGAGATGCAAGAGCGCGAGCGTGTAGTTCGACGACGGATTGTAGGAGCGCACCGCGAGGAAGTTTTGTCCGAGCAGGAAGGCGGGGCCGCCAGCCTGCGGCAGCCACAGCTTCACATGATGGCCGGGATGCTCGAACGCCTTGCCGTCGGCGCGGGTGATGCCGAGTGCCTGCCACTGCGCATAGGTGCGCCGCGTGCGGTTGTCCGCGAGCCGTGACGATGCGCCGTTGAGGCGCACCTCGCAGCCCCAGCTTTCGCCGCGACGATAATTCCCGCGCTCGACCAGGTAGCGGGCGGTGCCGGCGAAAGCGTCGCCCAGTTCGAACGGCGTGATCTTGCCGTCGCGGTTGTAGTCGACGCCGATCTTCAGCCAGACCTCCGGCATCCATTGGGTGTGACCCATGGCGCCGGCCCAGGAGCCGATCATCTGCTGCGGCGTCGACCAGCCGCGATCGACGATGGTCAGCGCGTTGAGCAGTTCGGCTTCCCAGTAGGCGCGGCGGCGCGGCTCGCCGTAAGCGAGCGCGGCGAGGGCAGGGATGACCGGGCGCATATATTTCGGATTGTCGATCACGTCGCCGAACGAGGATTCCATCCCCCACAGGCCGAGCATCACGTAGCGATCGACGCCGTAGTCGCGCTCGATGCGGCCGAGCAGCGCGGCGTGCTCCTTGGCGCGCTCCTTGCCGGTCATGATGCGGAAGCCGGAGCAGCGCCGGTTGATGTATTGCCACATCGACTCGGTGAATTCCGGTTGGCGGCGATATTGCTCGTAGACCGAAGTGTCGGGCTTCAGCCCGTTCATCACCCGGTTGTAGGTCGCCTCGGAAATCCCGCGCCGGACCGCGCGGTCGCGAAAGGTCTCGACCCACCGGCTGAACGCCGCGGTCTGCGCCGAGGCGCTGTGAGGCAGCGCGCCGGACAGCAGCGTCGTGGTCGCGCCGAGAAGCCAGCGGCGGCGGGTCAGCGAGCTTGTGAAGAAGGCCATGTGATTCATGCGCCGAGTTTATCGTCGCCCGCGCATGGTCGAAAGCGGGCCGGGAAGTTCCCGCCGGTCGTTTCGCCGCAATGGTTAGCGGTGGCGCTTGAGCTAACGATGCCGTTTGCCGCGTTTACCGCGCTTGGCGCGCGGCTTGTGCGCGGACTTGCCGCGGGCTTTCGGTTTGGCCGAAGCCTGCTGCTCGATCAGTTGCTCCGGCATGACCTGCGGCGGGACCGCCTGGCCGACGCTGTCGCGCGCGACCTCGGTGCCGCGCGCGCCGATCAGCCGCTCATAGGCGGCAACCAGCGTCATGTACGGATTGACCCAGACCCAGCCGTCGCGCGTGAACACCTGCGTGTCGAAATGCAGATGATAGCTGGTGCCGCGCTCGTGCTTGTAGAAATTGCCGACCTTGCCGATCACTTCGCCCTGCCGCACGCGCCGGCCGCTGACGATGTTGTCGGCGTCCATGTGGCGCGGGTCCATGTGCATGTAGCGGAACCGCACATTGTCGGTCTCGGTATTGGTGACGATGAATGCCGTTTCGTAAACGGTATAGAGCCGCGGGTTGCGTAGGATCATGCCGTCACGCACCGCGACGACATCGTGGAAATAAGGTTCGCACCGGTCGGCGCGGTCGTTCTTGAGCACGCAGTTCGCGGGGCGGATATCCTGGCCCTGATGGCCGATGCCGCCCGGACACTGGCCAACCTGCGTGTCGCGCGCCTCGCAGAAATTGTCGCGCCATGGATAGGAGAAGTTCTCCGGCGCGGATTCGTCGAACACCAGCGGCTTGTCGTTGCGCTTGCAGCGGTAGGGCGCGCCTTTGCGGTCCAACCGGCCGACGCGGCCGGTTTTGTAGCAATCGCCCCACGGGTTGAACGATTGCGATTTGGCGAAAGCGGGTGCCCGTGCCAGCGGAAACCGGATCTGCGCGTAGACGTGATCGTCGGCGCGGCCACCATTTCCTTTATAGCCCGAGTTGGCGATCAACTGGCCGGCCGGGAGATAGGTGAAATTCTGCGACACGGTCTGCGGCCGTGTCAGGTCCAGCGCCGGCGGCTTTGCCGAGGGTCCGGGTGTGCCGCCGGCAACCTGCAGGCTTTTGAGGAAGCGGCTGGCGATGGTGTCGGCGTCACGACACGACAGACGGCGCGGCGTCACGCGCCCGTCGAAGCACTGAATCGAGACCACATAAGGCACGCCGAACCGTTCAAAAGCATATCGAACGTGTGCTTCGCGCAGGATGCGTCGCAGGCCAGGAATGTCGTCGAAGCCCTTCGGCGTTGTGTCCGACTGCGCGATGTTCGGACCGTCGAGGTCGTAGACGAAAGCCGCGCCGGACATCTCGATCTCGACCGGGCGCGGATAGCGGATCGACAGCCCCGCGCCCTCCTTGAGGAAAAAGCTGGCGTGGTAGCCGGCCGGGCCGGGCAGGAAGAAATTGGACGGCCGGAAGCTGCCGACGGTGATCTCTGCCGCCGTATCCTTGGTGTCCTTGGCGTCTTGGGCCGGCGGATCGATCGGCAGCAGCACCGGCACAGTGCTTTTCGCGATATCCGGAAAACGGCGCGCCATCCGCGCATTGAGCCGTGCGAATACCTCGGCCGCGCTGGCGCCGTTGCGACCGGGGACGGCGCTCGCGGCGGCTTCCCAATCGACGGTGCTGACACTGGTCCGCGGCGGCAGCATCTCGCCCGCACGCGCCGCGGTCGCCGCCATCAGAACGACAGCGGCGAGCAGGGCGGTGGCGGCATAGCCGGATCGCATGCGGACCTCCGGCGCGTCAGGTACGGCCGGGCCAATCATGCGCCGGCCACGGTGGTGATCAATCCTTGGCGCGTTCGACGTAGGAGCCGTCGACCGTCATCACGACGATGCGGGTGCCGGTGACGATATGCTGCGGCACCATGGTGCGCACGCCGTTCGACAGGATCGCCGGCTTGAACGACCCCGAGGCGGTCTGGCCCTTCATCGCCGGTTCGGTCTCGACCACTTCGAGGGTGGCGCGCTGCGGAATTTCGATCGACACGGCGGAGCCTTCGTGGACCGAGAGCTTCACCATCATGCTTTCCTGCAGATACGCCTCGGCATCGCCGATCACGTCCGACTGCACGGTGAGTTGCTCGTAGTCTTCCGGGTTCATGAAGTGGAAGCCGTCGCCGTCCTTGTAGAGGAACTGATAGGTCCGTTCCTCGACATGCGCGCGCTCGACCTGATCGGTGGTCTTGTAGCGCTGCGAGGTCTTCACGCCGTCGCTGATCCGGCGCATATCGAGCTGCGTGACCGGAGTGCCCTTGCCGGGGTGGATGCTTTCGGCGGTCAGGACCACGTACAGCTTGCCGTCGAGATCGACGATATTGCCCTTGCGGAGCGAACTGGCGATGACTTTCACGGAACGATCCTTGAATAGCGGTTTGGCCAAAATGGCGCTGTCGGCGCGCAAAATACTGATAATGCGGCGGAAGGCCAGAGCGTCCGGGCAGTTTTTTGGCCCGCGAGAGGCCAAAAACCCGGCATGACCGATACCCCTTCGGACTGGTGGAACCCCGGCTTTCATGCCGATCGGAGGCCACTTTTGCGCACCCGCGGGCGGATCCGCGAGGCGATCCGGCAATGGCTGCTGGCGCGGGATTTCGCCGAGGTGGAGACGGCTGCGTTGCAGCGCTCGCCGGGGAACGAGACCCATCTCCACGCCTTCCGGACCGACCTGATTGATCCGGCGACCCGGCCGCATCCGTATTATCTGCGAACTTCGCCGGAATTCGCCTGCAAGAAGCTGCTGGCGGCCGGCGAGGAACGGATTTTCGAGTTCGCGCGGGTCTGGCGCAACCGCGAGCGTGGGCCGCTGCATCATCCGGAATTCACCATGCTGGAATGGTATCGGGCCGGGGCCGACACCTATCCGGTGCTGATGGACGACTGTGCCGCTCTGCTGGCCGAGACGGCGCGGGCGGCCGGCGTCACCCGGTTCACCTGGCGCGGCCGGACCTGCGATCCGTTCGCCACGCCCATACGGCTCGGCGTGCCCGAGGCCGTGTCCCGCTATGCCGGGATCGATCTGATGGCGACGCTCGACGGCACGGAGGGCAACGACGCCCGGCTGGCGGCGGCGGCCACGGCCGCCGGCATCGCGGTCGCGGCCGACGACCGCTGGGGCGATATCTTCAGCAAAATCCTGGTCGAGCGGATCGAGCCGCAACTCGGCCTCGGCGCGCCAGTAATCCTGTGCGACTACCCGCTGCCACTCGCGGCGCTGGCGCGTCCGCGCGCCGACGCGCCGCAACTGTCGGAGCGGTTCGAGCTTTACGTGTGCGGTGTCGAACTCGCCAATGCGTTCGGCGAACTAACCGACACGGCCGAGCAGCGCCGCCGTTTCGCCGCGGACATGGACGAGAAGGAGCGCGTCTATGGCGAGCGCTATCCGCTCGACGAGGATTTCCTGCGAGCGCTGGCGCAAATGCCGGCGGCGGCGGGGATCGCGCTCGGGTTCGACCGGCTGGTGCTGCTCGCGACCGGCGCGCCGCATATCGAGCAGGTGATGTGGACCCCGGTGGCCGAACCGTGAACAACGCGCCAAATCAAAGATTCGAGCGGACGGGATCGATGAGCGGCACGACGACCTTGCGTACGCCTGACGAGTTGATCGCGGCCGGCCTTGTCGCGCCGGACGCGGCGGCGGTGCAGGCGCGGATCGCCGCACGCTATGCCGTCGCCATTCCGCCGGCGCTGGCGGCGCTGATCGACCGCGACGACCCCGCCGATCCGATCGCGCGGCAGTTCGTGCCCAATGCGGCTGAACTCGATGTGCAGCCGCATGAACTCGTCGACCCGATCGGCGACGCCGCGCATATGCCGGTCGAGGGGATCGTGCATCGCTATCCGGACCGCGTGCTGCTCAAGCTGGTGCATGTCTGCGCGGTCTATTGCCGGTTCTGCTTCCGCCGCGAAATGGTCGGGCCGGGCAAGCCGAACGCTTTGTCGGCCGAGACGCTCGAGCGTGCGCTCGGTTACATCCGCGCGACGCCGGCGATCTGGGAGGTGATCCTCACCGGCGGCGATCCGCTGGTGATCTCGCCGCGCCGTCTGCGCGAGGTGATGACCGCGCTCGCGGCGATCCCGCATGTGAAGGTGGTGCGCATCCACACGCGGCTGCCGGTCGCCGATCCGGAGGCGATCACCGGCGCGATGGTGGAGGCATTACGAGCGGCGATGCCGCAGGTTGCCGTCTATGTCGGCCTGCATGCGAACCATCCGCGTGAACTGACCCCGCAAGCGCGCGCCGCCTGTGCGCGCTTCATCGACGCAGGCATTCCGATGGTCAGCCAGACGGTGCTGCTGCGCGGGGTGAACGACGACATGGAGACCATGGGCGCGCTATTGCGCGCGTTGGTCGAGACCCGGATCAAGCCGTACTACCTGCATCACGGCGATCTCGCGCCCGGTACCGCGCATCTGCGCACGACGATCGCCGAGGGGCAGGCGCTGATGCGCGCGCTGCGCGGACGGTTCTCAGGTCTGTGTCTGCCGGAATACGTGCTCGATCTGCCGGGCGGACACGGCAAGTCGCCGGTCGGACCGAGCTACGTGGTTGACGACAGCGGTTCGGAGATTGAGGACTATCGCGGCCGGCGCCACGTCTATCCCCCGGAAGCGCCATGAGGTTATCGGTGGATCGCGATCACGTCGTAGAGCGTGGCGGCGAGGGCAAGCGCGGCAAAGCCGAAGACGACGACGGTGAGGGCAGCATTGCCGACAAAGGTCGCATCGCGACGCAGATGGTCGGCGAGTTGCTTGTTGGTCATGGCGCGCTCCATCGGAAATTCATCGACAACGGAACGAACGAAGCGTAGCGCCGGTTCCTGCGCCCCGGCGCGTATTTTCTGCATAAAACCTTGATGATTCAGCAGGTTTGCATGGGAGCCATGCACCTGATCGACGCCCTGCCGGTGAAGAATGGCGCGCCCTAGCGGAATCGAACCGCTCTCTCCACCGTGAAAGGGTGGCGTCCTAACCGATAGACGAAGGGCGCGAGGCGGCCGGAGGTATAGAGGCGTTGGGCGGCGCTCGCAAGTCGCCCCCTCAGATCATCCTCGATTACCAGCGACCCGTGTTCGGCATCGATTGCCAGGGCTCCTGCGGCGGCTTGGCCGCACCTTTTTGCAACAATTCGATGGAATGACGGTCCGGCGAGCGGATGAAGGCCATCATCCCGTCGCGGGGCGGGCGGTTGATGGTGACCCCGGCCCGCATCAGCCGGTCGCAGGTGGCGTAGATGTCGTCCACCTCATAGGCGAGATGTCCGAAATAGCGGGCCTCGCCATAGTCCTCGCTGTCCCAGTTATAGGTGAGTTCCACCAGCGGGGCGCCGCGACCGCCGTCTGATTTCGCGTCATCGACCAGGCTGGTGTCCTCCGGCGCGGCGAGGAAGACGAGGGTGTAGCGGTTCTTCTCGTCGACCCGGCGGCTCGTCTCCTTGAGGCCAAGCTTGTTGCAATAGAAATCCAGTGCCGCGTCGAGATTGCGCACGCGCAGCATCGTGTGCAGATATCGCATCACCTCACTCCTTCTGCTGACCGGCCCCGCTGACGCGCGGCCAGTCCCGTCTCACACTGATCCTCCGGGTTCTTAACATGGTGACGACCGAACTCACGCGCACGATCGCCGACCTGCGGGAACTGATCGAGGACGCTCGGGTGATCGTGCCGTTCACCGGCGCGGGGATCTCGACCGAATGTGGCATTCCGGACTTCCGCTCGCCTGGCGGCATCTGGACCAAGAACCGCCCGATCCCGTTCGACGAATTTCTGGCGAGCCGGGAGAGCCGGGACGAATCCTGGCGCCGGCGGTTCGCCATCGACGCGAGCTTTGCCGCGGCGCGGCCGGGTCGCGGCCATCGCGCGCTGGCGAGCCTTTATCGTCGCGGTCAGGTTCCAGGTGTCATCACCCAGAACATCGACAATCTGCATCAGGCGTCCGGCATCGCCGCAGATGATGTTGTCGAGCTGCATGGCAACACCACCTATGCCACCTGTCTGGACTGCGGAAAACGCTACGAAATCGCGTGGATGAAGCAGTCGTTCGATCAGCAGGGGCGCGCCGCCGATTGCCTCGACTGCAGCGGCTATATCAAGACGGCAACCGTGTCGTTCGGGCAGGCAATGCCGGCACCCGCGATGCAGCGCGCGGAGGAACTGACGCGCGCCTGCGATCTGTTCATCGCCATTGGATCGTCGCTGGTGGTGTGGCCGGCGGCAGGTTTTCCGCTGATGGCAAAACGCAACGGCGCGGCGCTCGTGATCATCAATCGCGAGCCGACCGAATTCGACGAGATCGCTGACCTCACCGTGCAGCACGACATCGGCGAGGTGCTGGAGAGCTTCATTTCGGATTGATTCGTAAGGCGTTACGCGGTGGACAGATTTGTGCGCAAGCGCATTTTGTCCTTTGACGCATATCAGCCGATGTTATCTTGCATACACAGATTCGGAGCAGCGTCCTCAAGAGACGCCAGAACAACGGCAGCGTTAGGGCGCCATATTACGGCGCGCATGACGTCGGACGGGATTGAATCAAAAATGCCAGGCACACGCCTCGGTCTCGGCCCGGAAGTTGATCATCATCTTGATGACGAAGCCGGCGCGAGCATCATTGAAATCAGCGGCTCCATTAAATGGTTCGATGTCGCCAAGGGTTTCGGCTTCATCATCCCTGACAATGGACTGCCCGACGTCCTTCTTCATGTGACCTGTCTGCGCCGCGATGGCTTCCAGACGGCATATGAAGGCGCCCGCGTCGTCTGCGAGGTGTTGCAGCGGCCGCGCGGTCTGCAGGCCCTGCGGGTTGTCTCGATGGACGAGAGCACGGCGATCCACCCGGCGCAGATGCCGCCGCCGCGCACCCACGTCTCGGTGACGCCGACCAGCGGTCTCGAACGCGCCCAGGTCAAGTGGTTCAACCGGCTGCGGGGCTTCGGCTTCCTGACCCGCGGCGAGGGGACGCCGGACATCTTCGTCCATATGGAAACCTTGCGCCGCTACGGCCTCGCCGAACTGCGGCCCGGTCAGACGGTGCTGGTCCGTTTTGGGCCCGGACCCAAGGGGATGATGGCCGCCGAGGTCCGCCCGGATGGCGGGTCGCTCGGACCGGCGTCGCACTGACCACCCGGCGCTGACGCGATCTTGATGCGGACTTTGCTTGTTGCCGGGGCGCGGCTCGCGTATCCCGGCAGCATGCGTATCCTGACCATTCTCGCCTTCGCATTCGCCGCCGCGCTGCTCGGAACTGCCCCGGTCCCGGCCGCCGAATTCCAGACCCTCGAGATCGCCAGCCGCAACGGCGTCCACCCGTTCATGGTCGAGATCGCAACCACCGATCAGGAGCGGGCGCAAGGGCTGATGTACCGGAAGGAACTGCCCGAGGGGCGGGGCATGCTGTTCGACTTCAAACGTGATCAGGAAGTCGCGATGTGGATGAAGAACACCTATGTCTCGCTCGACATGATCTTCATCCGTGCCGACGGGCGGATCGCGCGGATCGCCGAACATACCGAGCCACTCTCGACCAAGATCGTGTCCTCCGGCGGGCCGGTGCGCGGCGTGCTCGAAGTGGTGGCGGGGACTGCCCGCAAGCTCGGCATCGCGCCGGGCGACCGGGTCGCCCATGCGATGTTCGAGCCGCGCTGAGGCGCGGCCACCCTTACAAGGTTGCTTGCCGGGTCTGGGCCGAGCGTGTATCGCAGCGCCATAGCCGCCTGTTGGCGATCGGAGCGTAGCGCAGTCTGGTAGCGCATCTGCTTTGGGAGCAGAGGGTCGCAGGTTCAAATCCTGCCGCTCCGACCAATCCCTGACGCGCTTTTATGCGCCTTGGCGCAATCGTTGAGCCAACCGGCGAACCGAGAAGACAAATAGCGCCGTGTCGGGGCGCCGCGCCGCGTACACCTTCTGGTTTCGGGTTTGACACCTGGCGGTTGCCGCCAAATTTATGCGGTGCGTCCGCTCCGCGGCGCTCCTTTATGCGGAACAGCGGGTACGCTTATCCCCAAATTCAAATCGCGCCTCGTTATAGCTGGACTCGAGCTTCTTTTGTGAAGTGCTTGATGTACTTCGGAGAAACTGTCCTGGCGCGACAGGATATCCAGTAACATCATAAGATATGATCTAGACTTGATATTACCTGCAAATTTGGGGAATATTTTCGCGCAAAGCTAAAAAGTTTATGAGTTAGTTATGCGTATATCTTACAGTTTTACCGTCACTCTGCAGGTTCCGGTGCGATCAGTTTGCGGCGCAAACCCTTAGTCGCCGCAAATGCCGACTGTTGTTCTCACTGCGAGTTTCGTCCGTTCTGCATCGTGCCCCGCCGATGCAAAGAAGCTCGACTTTTTTGATGGTGCGCAGCGCGGATTCCTGCTCGAGGTGCGCTGCTCGGGCGGCAAGACCTATTACCAGCGCTATTCCGACGCGCGCGGCCGCGCCCGACAATTCAAGATCGGGCCGGCCGATGTGCTCACGCTCGATCAGGCGCGGCGCAAGGCGCGACACATTCTCGCGCAGGCGGTGCTGGGAACCGATCCGCAGAAGCAGCGGCAGGAGGCGCGGGCCATCCCGCGGCTCGCGCAGTTCGCCCAGGATCGTTACTTGCCGTATGTCCAGACCTACAAGAATAGCTGGCAGACCGACGAGACCGTGCTGCGCGTGCATATCCTGCCGCGGCTCGGATCGCTGGCGCTCGATGAGGTCACGACCGACGCGATTTCCGATGTGATCGCCCGCATGCGGGAAAACGGATACGCCACCGGGACAATGAACCGGGTGATCGTGATCCTGCGCTACATGTTCAATCTGGCGCGCAAGTGGAAGGTGCCGGGCGTCGCCGACAATCCGGCGGCAGCCTTGAGCGCCGGTCCCGATGTTCAGCGCAATCGCTTTCTCAGCGAAATCGAAGTCGAGTGCCTGGTCGATGCGATCCGCAAGGATGAAAACCAGACTGCCGCGCGTGCGATCCTGTTGTTGCTGCTCACCGGCGCGCGGCGCAACGAGATCACCTTCGCGCGCTGGGATTATGTCGACTGGGACAACCGCACGCTGTTGGTGCCGCGCTCGAAATCCGGGCGTGCGCGCGTGATCGCGCTCAATCAGGCGGCGATCACGTTGTTGCAGGCAGCGCCGCGGCTACCCGGCAATCCGTATATCCTGCCGTCGCCGGTGAACGGCCGGCCGTCGCCGTCACTATTTTTCCCGTGGGATCGCATCCGCAAGCGGGCAGGACTTGCCGATGTGCGGTTGCACGACCTGCGTCATTCGTTCGCGAGTTTTCTCGTCAATCGCGGGGTGTCGCTCTATGTCGTGCAGGGTCTGCTCGGTCATCTGCATGCACGGACGACACAACGCTATGCGCATCTCACGCGCGAGACGCTGAGTGACGCCGCGGATCTCATGCAGGACGTGGTCACGGTGCCGCTGAAGGGCGGATTGCCGGATACAGCGGCATCAGCGAGTTCGAGCAATTAAATAAAAATTGAGGACTGCGGTTTAACCGTAACGGCGCTTCGCTTGCGAAGCGCCGTTTTTGTTTGTGGTTTTGCTGCGTTGAATAGCGCCTTCCGACGCTATACCGACCGACGGTTTGTGCGCTTTGCCGACGACGGCAGATAAAACCGGAAGCGAGTCAATGCCGTGAGAAACGGCGTGACCTACGCGGACCCGAAATCGCCGCACCGCGCGACGATGCCCCGTGGGCGAGCCGTTGAGGCGTCGCGGGAAAATTCCTGAGATCATTCAAAGCGTGTCGGCCGGCGGTTTTGCGAAACCGGTCCAGTACGTGAAGATTTGCTCTCTGTATGGCGCAGGCTTCTATTACATTCCCGGCACCGACATCTGCTTG
>MKWA01000016.1 GCA_001899285.1 Rhizobiales bacterium 64-17 | reverse complement strand
TTCCGGAAAGCGCTCAGAGGCCGGAGACCACGACGGACGTTCCGGTCGGTGCGGTCCGGGCCTTCGACGTCGTGGCCGACAACCCGGGAGACTGGGCGCTGCATTGCCACAAGTCGCACCACACCATGAACGCCATGGGACACGACATGCGCAACATGATTAGCGTCTCGAAGAAGGATTTGGCCAAGGCGGTCGGCAAGCTCGCACCTGATGCCATGGTAATGGGTTCGACAGGGATGGCGATGGGCGAGATGGAAATGCCCGCGCCTGACAACACGCTGCCGATGATGACGGGCTCCGGACAATTCGGGCCGATCGAAATGGGCGGCATGTTCACGGTGATGAAGATCCGCGAAGGCATGGCGCGCGATGATTACAGCGATCCCGGTCCTTACAAGAATCCGCCGGGCACCGTTGCATACGAGATCGATGCTCCGGCCGCGGAGCCAGCCCGACCGCAGAACGGCAAAGACGATGCAGGCGCCGCAAAGATGAAAGGCATGAAGGGCATGAAGATGAAGGGGATGTGAACGGACGACGGTGCGAAGCAAATCGCGATCCAGCCAAGGAGATTTGACATGAACGCATTTCATCGAATCGGCGTCGCATTGTTCGCCGCCATGCTGCTCTCGGCATCGGCATGGGCCGGGGAAGGGCCTGCTGGACATCACGAAGAGACCTATTCGGCCGGTGAGCCTGGCGATGCGAAGAAACCCGCACGGATCGTTCAGGTCACGATGGGCGAAACCGACGGCAAGATGACGTTCACGCTGGACAAGGTCGAGGTCAGCAAGGAGGAGCAGATCAAGTTCGTCCTGCGCAACAATGGCGAACTCGATCACGAATTCATCCTCGCGACCACCGCCGACAACCTCAAGCACGCCGGAGCGATGAAGAAGAACCCGGACATGGAGCACGATGATCCGAACGGCACGCGCCTGGCGCCGAAGAAGACCGGCGAGATCCTCTGGAAGTTCACGAAGCGCGGCACATTCGAATACTCATGCCTGATCCCCGGTCATCGCGAAGCGGGAATGATCGGCAATGTCATCGTCAAGTGATCCGATGACGTTTGCCATGCAGAGAGAAGCCATGGATGGACGCCGGATCGATGACATGCCGGGCGACAACCCGCACGCAGCGAGGGGTTATTGGCCCACGTCGGGGAACACGCAAAGGCCCGCTGGTACGAAATCAGCGGTCCCGGTGATCCGGGAATCCGGCAGTTCAAAAAGGGACTCGCGGGCAAACGAGGCATTCTGCTTGCCGTCCGGGAATTTCACTACTGCCCCGCCGTGACCGCGCGTGTGGTTGTGGGAGAACTGTTCGCCCTTCGCGACGCGCGCAACAGGATCCAGCGCTGGCGTGAAAGAAAGCCTTTCGAGGGAAGGCGCAGTAACTGAAGAGGAGTGAAGATGAAAGCGCGCAACTTTATGGCGGGAATTCTCGCGATCGCTTTCGCCTTGTCGTCCGCCGCAGCCATGGCGCAGGCGGACATGGTGAAGGGTGAGGTCAAGAAGATCGACGAGGCCGCAGGCAAGATCACCTTGAAGCACGGTCCGATCAAAAGCCTCGACATGGACGAGGATGGCATGACCATGGTGTTCCGCGTCCAGGATCCGGCGATGCTCAAGCAGGTCAAGGTCGGCGACAAGGTGCAATTCCAGGCCGAACGGGCAACGGCTAGCATCACCATCACGAAGATCGAAAAAGGAAAGTGAGGCGCTGATGCGGCACGTCGGCTATCTGGTCGTCGTGCCGCCAGTACCGCCAACGATAGGTTTGCGGAGCGCAAATGCTGTTCCGCGTCCACCATCATATGGAGAACAGAATGTCATATGCCGCAACGATCATCCTCGCAATGATCGCAGCAATCTTTTCATGCGGAGCAGCCCTTGCTCATCCGCAACTCGAGACGTCTGAGCCTGCCGCTGGCGCGACGGCGTCGTCGCCCAAGCAGATCAGGATCACCTTCAATGAAGCGGTGATACCGAAATTCTCCGGCATCGAAATCAAGGACCAGGCGGGCCGGGCGATCGCGACCGGAAAGTCTTCGGTTGATCCGATCGATAAGAAGCGACTCGTGGTGCCGCTGAAAAAAGAATTGGGCCCCGGTGAGTACAAGGTCGACTGGCATGCCGTCTCGGACGACACGCATCGCGTCAAAGGGACCTATTCGTTCAGCGTGACCCGCTGATGATTGAGGTCGGACTCATTATCGCGCGGTTTCTGCACTATCTGGCGACGACGGCCCTCGCGGGGCTGTCGTTATTTCCGCTCTATGCATACGCGGGAGCCGAACCGGAAGCCTTGGGCCACTGGCGGACGAGATTGTTTCTGTGGACCGCGAGCGCGGCTTTGTTGAGCGGCCTCTGCTGGTTCGCGTTTGCGGTCGCAAACATGAGCGGCAGCATGCGCGATCTGGTCGATATGGAGACGATGTGGGCGGTCGTCCACGACACGGGTTTCGGTCACGTCTGGACGTTGCGCATGCTCCTTGCCGTCCTCACGGTTGGCATGACGGCGTGGGGTCTTCGTTCGAAGGTGGCGGCGCATCACCAGAAATGGATGATGCCACTCCTGGCCGCCGTCCTTTTGGCATCACTGGCCGGGACGGGTCACGCCCAGATCGAGGAAGGGTGGGCTGGCGTCATTCACGTTGTTGCCGACGCCGCACACCTTCTCGCCGCCGGGGCCTGGCTCGGCGGCCTCATTCCGCTGGCGCTGATCCTGTATCGTTACCTCGGGACAGACTTGAACGTGGGGCCGAAGGATATGGATCGGATTCTGATGCGGTTCTCCGGCATAGGGTATGTCGCGGTCACCGCGTTGATCGGGTCGGGCCTCGTCAACTGCTGGTTCCTGGTCGGATCGTTTTCCGGATTGCTGGGCACTCCGTACGGCCAAATCCTCCTCGGGAAGCTTGCGTTGTTCGGTGGAATGCTCGCGCTTGCCGTCGCGAACCGATTCTGGCTGGTGCCGTCGATGCGCATGGTCCGAACGGACGCGGCCGAGGAATTGGCGAGGTCATCCGCACGGCTGCGCAACCATGTCCTCGGAGAGCAGGTCTTGGGGTGGGCGGTCCTCCTGACGGTGAGCATCCTCGGCACGATGCAGCCGGCCGCCGGGCCGTGACGAATGAGGACTTGCTTGAAAGGGTAATTGGCAATGAAGGCGATCAGCTTGGAAACGGTGCGCGAGATGACACATGTACCTGGTGACGTATCGCGTCGAAGTGCGTTGGGAATTGTCGCGGCAGCGCGGTGCCGATGATCAGGGCATGGTCTCATCGACGCTGCTGACATTGGTCGTCATCCCGGCTACCTTCGGCCTGATCAAAGGCTTCCAGTCGGAGGGCCCTCACGGGCCGACGCCGCCATCGCCTCAGACCCCGACCACGAAACGGCTGTCACGCATTCTGGAGCCCGCCGAATGAGGTGAACCATGATGCACGACATGACGTCAGGGATGATGTGGGGAATGGGTCTCATTGGGCTGTTGGTGGTAATTGTCCTGCTGCTCGCGGCGGCCGCGTTCGTCAAATATCTGCGCTCGTCCAGCAAGGGAGGGGATCGATGAAGGGATTGTGGACGGTGGTCTTCGCTGGCGTCGCCGTTGCTTCCGGAGCGATGGCTCAACCGGGTGACGTCAATCGGGGACAGGGTGATTTCAGGGCGTGTGCGGCGTGCCATTCGCTTGAACCGGGCCACGACATGACCGGACCGAGCCTGGCCGATCTCTGGGGTCGCAAGGCGGGCGGTTTGTCGAGCTTCGATCGCTATTCCGATGCGCTGAAATCGTCCGGGATCGTCTGGAACGACAAGACGCTCGATCAATGGCTGACCGATCCGCCACGCATGGTCCCGGACAACGCCATGCCGTTTGAAGGCATCAAGGACTCAGGCGTCCGCGCCGATCTGCTGGCGTTCCTCAAAGAGGCCACCAAGCCGGGAGCCGCACCCAAGCAGTCCGCACAGATGCCGATGAAAGGCATGGGAGGGATGATGGGCGGCGGCCACGACCCGAACCTGAAGAAGATCGAGCCTGCCAGGCAGGTGAAAGTGATCACCTACTGCCGTGACACCTATCGGGTCACCACCGCCGACGGGAAGGTGCGCGCGTTCTGGGAACGCAATCTCCGCTTCATGACGGATTCAAGCAAGGACGGGCCGGAGATGGACGTCCCGGCGATCATGCCTGCCGGAATGCTGGGTGACCGGGCGGCCGTGATCTTTGCCGATCCTGATGAGATCGGAAGGTTCATTCAGCGGAAATGCTAGGACTTTCAACGCGACTTGCCCAAGGTGATCGCGCCAGCGGTCATCAGGCATGCGGCGACTCCGAACGCCAAAATGGGTGATACCGTTGTCCACAACAGGCCGACCGCAGCACTGGAAACGAACTTCGCCATTCCGTTGACGGTACCGAGTGCGCCGTAACTCATGGTCAGGGTGTCAGCATTTACCATGTCGGCCGTCACCGTCGCCTCCAAGGCCTCCTGCACGGCCGAGTAAAGTCCGGCGACAAAAAAGACGCTCGCCAGCGCAAGAAGGTTGTTCGTCTCGAGGAAGAATGCGAGGGCGGCGAGGGCGGCCGTCAATGCTCCCAACGCGTAACCGAACGTGAGCATTGGAAGAGACCCTACGCGGTCCGCGAGCCACCCGATCGGAAAGGATGCGATAACCTGGACAACGTTACGTCCGACGGGATCGCCACGAAGACACCGAACAGCGCGGAGAACGACCGGGCAAAGCCGCCATCGTCGTCGTGATCGGGTGCTGACGGGCTGTGAACATGGCCCTCGGCGCTGTCACCATCGTGTTCGTGCACATGACCTGCGAGAAAGGGCGGAAGCTTGCGAAACCGAAATCACCACGTTTTGCAGCAGAAACGCTGAAATCGCCAGGAACATGACCGTTCTGGCGAGGTTTCGGAGGCAAAGGTGCTGCGGACGCTGCACGGAGCCCAACTACGAGAGTTCAAGCGATCTTACAAGAGCATGGAATTGAGCGAGCGAGCAAAACTCCTGGTCAGGCTTCAGCGTTTAACGCTGAACGAGTACTTGCCTTCCACCCGGTGGGTATCTGTAGAGACGACATGCCACTTGACGGTATAACGTCCAGGAACAAGGGAGCCTAGTATAGGAACAACAAGGCGCTTCTTGTCTTTCGGATCTGTTGTAGCAACGCCTGTTGTGATCTTCTCGCTTTTCTCGTCCCTCAATTCCAAGCCGGAGAACTTGGCGATCACATCTTCACTGAAATTGAGTTCTATCTGGGTTGGAGGAATGCTGTTCACTCCATCCATCGCCGGGTTGGTGGATTTTACCGAAGGGTGTGCGCCCGCGGGCTGCGCTATCAAGCCGATTGCAATGGCCGCAAGAGCACCACGGAAATTTTTGATTAGCCACATCTGTCTGACATCTTTTCGTGAGATTTCGGAAGCATAGGATCAATATCGCCCGACCGTTCAAAGCGTCGGATTGGAAGCCCGCTGATCACCAACCCCAGTACGCGCGATAGCCCGGCCGTACCTGGTAATAGCGCCGATAAGGGCTGTAATAGCTACGATAGGACGTGTCGTAATCGTCGCCATGGTAGTTCTGATGCAGATCTCGAAGGGCGCGGTGATACGCACGGTGTTCGCTGCGACTATAAAATCCGTCCTCATGCGCACGCCTATGGGCATCGGATAGATCATCATGAAATTCATCGTGCCTGCTGTAACCATAGTTGTCATCGTCATGCGCAAGGGCAGGCATGGTTGAGGTGGCCAACAGCAATGCAGTTGCCGTTAGGAGAATTCTGGTAGTGCTCATGACACATCTCCATTCGTGGAAGTCAGATTTTTCCGATAGGCGGACTCCCACATAAATTCATTCGTACAAAGGTCGACTTAAATATGGCCAGAATGATCCATTTATGAGCCGTTCATCACGAACCTGCTTGCCAACCACCAAAGATCAATCAGCATCACGCAGTCGAGCCGGATCCTAAGTGCGGGCGAAGATTTTGCTGAAATCTGGTTAGATCGCCTCCAGCGATCGGCTTAAAACCCATGGCAGGTTGTCAGATAGCGCTCCAACCTATCCAACCCGTATACAGTCCGACGAAAACGATCAAGACCGCCGATGCATAGGGAGCCTTGCGTGCGAAGGTGCTGACCCCCGTCCATCGGCGTTCGATGTGTCGCAGGCTCAGCGCCGCAAGGACACCTGCCGATACCATTGTAATGGCGAGTCCGATTCCGAAACAGAGCACCAGCGTGAAGCCAAGACTGAACTGCTTGAGTTGGATGCACAACAGCAGAACGGTGATGGCGGCAGGGCAAGGAATAAGACCACCCGTCAGGCCAAACAGGATGATCCGCCAGGTCGTGACACTGCTTCCTTCGAAACGTTTGCGGATATCCGCCGCGTGCGCTCGGGCGTGAGCATCGTCTTCGTCCCCCAAGTTCATGTGCGAGTGCCCATGCTCCTCGAACATGGTCTCAACGGATTCTTGACCTCGCAATGACAGGCGAGCCTTGAAGGCGTGCGGCTCCGGGATTTCTCCGACGCTTTCAAGGAAACCAGACTTGGCGACGAAGCCAAATGATTGCTCGGTACCATCGGAGCAAATGGTCGTCAGATGGATTTCGTCAGCTTGGGGAAACACCCCATTTTCATTCCGGATGCGCCATCGCGGAGGTACGCCGTCTTCGAAGATCTCCAGCGTGAGCGATCTTTCGCCGATCTCTATTTGACATCAGATATTGAAAGTCCAGAAGTGCCTGGACCTTGACACGGAAAAACTTTGAAAGAGCTATCCAAACGACAGGATGCGCCTCCGCATTTAATTCATCGAGAACACAGTTGCTGGCTGCAGTCTTATAACCGGGCGGAAAGAGATCAGTGCCGCGGCCAGGCTGACCACAAGAACCGCAGCGGCGCCGACCAGCGGAGTGAACCACATCATCCGGAACGGGAGTCCTTGAGAGGCCGCCAGATGGCCTGCGATCGCACACATTCCAAGTCCGAGGCCGGTTCCGACGAGCGCACAAAAGCCGGCCTGAACGCAGACGATCGATATCAACATCTTCGATGTCGCGCCCATCGCCTTCAGCACCGCATACTGGTTGAGGCTCGCATGGGTGAACATGTAGAGCATCACACCCGCGACCCCGAAGCCGACGGCCATGGCCAGCACCAGCATCGAGGCGACGTCACCGACATCCTCGGAGTTTAGCAGGAACCACCAGACGGTGTCGGACCGGAAATCCTGCGCAGTTCGCGCGCGCAAGCCCGTCGATGCCTCGATGTGCGCAGCGAGTTCATGTGCATCAATGCCGGGTTTGGCTTTCGCCAGTACAAAGGTCAGGATGCGCCGTTCGGGCGGCAGAACGCGGGAAGCATTGGCAAACGTCATGTAGAGGAGCGGCCGCGGCGGGAAGCGCGGCAAGGCCGATGCGACGCCCTCAATCTTGACGCGGTGCCCGTTCACCACGACTTCGTCCCCGGCATTGATCTGCCGGGTTGGTACGTCGAGATGGGGGCCATCCGTCGGCCAAAGGTCGCTTGGTCGCGCCGGAGTCCCCAGCTTGCCCTCCGTGCCGCCCGCTGCGGCCACGGCGGCATCAGGGCGATGAAGCACCGTCTGCGAAAGGCCGTCCTCGAGCGGAGGCGCTCCAGCCAGCGTGGCATCATCGACGCCAATGATCTGAAAGACCTGAATCCGGCCGTTGCCGAAACGGACGGCCGAAGAGCCGAGCACGAGCGGTGTCGCGTACGACACGCCATCGACGCTGCGGACCCTGTTCAGGGTGGCGCCAGGCATGTTCACGGTCTGCTCGGGCGTCACGACTGCCGGGTCCATGACCCATACGTCCGCAGCGGGATTCTCCGCGATCAGTGCAAAGCTGCGCGTCATGAACCCGCAGAAAAAGGAGGCGGCGAAGGAGACCAGAAAGGCGGTGAAGGCAATGCCGAACAGCAGGGCCAGATATCTGGCCCGGTCGGCGATCAGCATCCGCATGCCCAGGCGCAGCACCTATCGAACCCCATCTGCGATGCGCTGGTCGGGTGATGCGTCGATAAAAACGTCCAGTTGCTGCCCCACGTAGGCCGGCAGCGCGGCCGGATCAAAGCTGTAGAGCACCTGCAGTACCCTCGTGTCGGTCCGCTCGATGCTCTCGCCTGTCAGGGACGCCTTGCGCACCGCCATCGGCTCCAGCCGCTCGAACTGCAGCGAGGTCTTGAGATCCGGGTTGCCGCGGACGAAGGCGACTGCGGACGCTCCCTGCTTGACCCGCCAGGCTTGTTGTTCGTCGACGTCCACGCGGACATGG
>MKWA01000015.1:590008-673204 GCA_001899285.1 Rhizobiales bacterium 64-17 | reverse complement strand
TCTGCGAGCCACCCGAGGTCGCGGTTCCGATGGCGATGGAGCCGGCATTCGACGCCAGTGCCAGCACGCCACCACTGACGAGCGTGTCGAGCACCAGCGACGGGTTGCCCTGTATCGACAACACACCCGCCGTCGCCACACCGCTGGTGACGTGCAGCGCCTGCATGACCGTCAGGTAAGCGTTGTTGCCCGCATTGAACACCAGCGTCGGCGTATCGACGATGAGCGGCGTCGCCGATGTGCCGATGCTGCCGCTGCCACCGGCCGTCAGCGAGACACCTGCATTGCTGCCGGTGGTGAGCACGCTGTCGCGGCCGTCACCATTGCTGAAGATCGAGCCGGTCGTCGCCGGCCCGCCCGCCGCGACCGTGATGGCGGTACCGGACGATCCGAACGATGCCGTCGACCACAACCGGCCGATCGTGGCGTCACCCGTGGTCGACACGGTGATGACGCCGGTGGCGTCGATCTCGCTGAACGCGCCCATGCTCAACGTGCTCGCCGACAACGTCACGTCGCCGGCCGTGCTCCGTGCCACGATCGGCGAGCCCGCAGTTCCGGCTGCGAAGACCACCGCGTTGTTCACGTTGATCTGCAGCACACCGCCGGTGACGTTGGCATTGACGGTGAGATCGCCGGCATCGACCTGGAGCGACATGGTGCCGAGCGACGACAGGGTTCCGAAGGTACCTGCTCCGCCCACCGTCATGCTGGCACTGGGGCTGATCAGGCTGAACTTGCCACCCGCATAGCCCGTCACGGCACCGCTGATCTTGACCTGCAGCGGCTGGAACGTCGCCCCATTAAAGCCGACGTCGCCGCCGGCGCGGAGGTCGAGCGTGGTGGCGGAGAGATGAACCGCGGTGCGATCGGTGAACTGCGGCAGCGCATAGATACTGCCCGTCGCAGCGAGTTGCAGCGCGCTGTCGGCGGCGCTGCCAGCGTTAATATTGCCGAGCATCAGATCGCCGGTCTTCTGCCGGATATAGATGCCGTGCAGCGCCTGTGCCTGATCGATCTTCGCAACCGGCAGCCCGTTGTTCGTCAGTTGCACGATCAGCGCATAGTCGCTGTCCTTCGGATCCTTGGCGCTGTCGGGATCCGGCGTGCCGATGCTGCCCTTGTCGCTGATCAGCGTCAGCGCACTGATCGGCCCGGAAATCGCCACCTGGCCGGGGACGCCACCCTTGATGCTCTGCACCGCCTGCAGCAGCACCTCGCCGGGGTTGATGGTCTGGATGCCGGCCGAATATGCCGCCTGGATCGGGCCGTAGATACTCGCCGGGATACCGCCGAGCAGCATGTCGGACGCACTGCCCAGATAAATCTGGCTCAATGCCTTCGCAGACACAGTGCCGAGCGGACTCACCATGACAAGACTGCGCTGCGCGATGGAGACATCGTAACGGGTGACGCCGTTGACGGTCGTGCTGGTGACCGCGAGCTGACCGGGGCCGGCAGCAGCCATCAGGGCCTTCTGCGTGGTGTTCAGCGGCTGCGAGCCATCCGAGGTGAATGAGAATGTCGTCGGCTGCGCGAGGTTTCCGATATTGCCGCGCGGCGCATACAGCATCACCTGACGGCCGCTGATGTTCAGCGGCAGCGAATCGATCGGCGGCGCAGCGCCGCTATTGTCCGCATTATTGCTGACGATGTAGGTCAGTTGATCCTGAGTCCAGCGCGCGCCGGAGGCGAGTTCGGTATAGACTGTCGAGCTGGTCGGCAGCGTGTAGGCGAAGTTCGCGTCGAACGTCGTCAGCGCCGACGTCAGCCCGCTGGTCGAAACCGCCTGCCGTAGTTGCGCCGTCTGCCCCGCGCTCGTCCCGAACAGCACATCGAGCGTGGTGTTGAGTTGGGCTACGGCTTTCAGGCCGAGCAGGTATTGATCCTTGTTGTAACGATTGGTCGCTTCGGTCTGGACCTGGGCATCGGTGATGGTCGACACGTCAACGCCAGCCTTGGCCGCGAGCTGCATCGCGATCACCTTGCGGCCGAGATCACGGTTGGCGACCTCGGCGTTGAACTGCGCATCGGTGATGTTGGCGACCGGAACATTCAGCTTGGCGGCCATCTGCGCCTTGATCGCATCCGAGCGCACCGCGATTTCCGCCTGGACCTGCGGGTCGGTCACCGACGAGACCGGCACATTGAGCCTGACGGCAAGCTGGCTCTTGATCGTCGCCGGATCGAGCGTCGTTGCAGCCGTGGTCGCGCTGTAAGTCGCGCCGTCATAGAAAGCGAGATTGCGCAGCTGCCAGTAATCCCGGTAGGCGCTGTTGATCATGTTCTGGAACGTGACGACAGAACTCGGCGCGCCGGTGCCGCTGCCGTTGGTGGCGCTAGTGCCGAGCAAATCGAGGTCGGTCTGCACGCTCTTGAGATGGTCGATCTGTTCCTTGGTCAGACCGCCGGTGATAATGCCGTTGAGGATGCTGGCCGGCTGGCCGTTCGCGGCCATCGCCGCGAGGAACACCGGTCCGCTGGTCGAAGACACGGTGCCGAGACGCAGGTCGCCACTCGACTGGATAATGTAAGTGCCGGTGGAAGACGAACTGTTGAGCAGACCGCCATCGTAGTTGCCGTTGCCGAGCGAGGTGGCCGTGGCCTGGATCACAATCGGATTGATGTTGGTAAGGATTGCAATGTTGTTCTGATCGACGCCGGACACCGCGCCGATCGCACCGCCAGTCGTGCTGATCGTGATGTTCTTGCCGGTCACGGTGGGAATGGCTGGGTCGAACGCCGCAGCCTGGGTGATGTCCCCGCTCGCCGTGAGGTAGACGCTGCCCAGCGGCTGCGTCGGATTGGCGCCGGTCGCTGTGATCGATCCGATCCGCACCGATCCAGTCGCGGCGATCGCGATATCATGGTCGACCGAACTGGCCGTCAGCAAGCCGCCAAACGTGGTGACCGGGATAGCCTTCGTCGTCGTGCCGATGCCGTTTGCCAGTGTTCCGATCCCGCCGGGCGCACTCATTGTGACGCTCACGCCGGAGACGAAAGCATCGGCGCCGGCGGTAATCGACGACGCGACGCCATTGGTGGTGCCACTCGCCGTCAGGGTCGTGTTGCCCTGCAGATTGTTGATGTGGTTGTTGACGACGATGCTGGCGGTCGAGGTGATCGCGATATTGCTGGTTCCACCGCCGGTGAAGCTGATGCCGATCGGGAAATCCGCCTTGACCCTGTTGGTGGCGGTTAGCGTCAGTTGATAGTAGCGCTCCTGATACCAGGTGCCGTTCTTGAAATCGGTGCCGAAATCCGCGTTGCCGGTCGCGACCTGATAAGTATGCGAGGTGCCCGATGCCGACAATGTTTCCTGGAAATTGTTGGCCTGCGAGCCGGCGATGACCTGCGGCTGCGAACGGATCCAGCCGCCGAGGCTCGAATTCGGATTGCTGCTGCCCGGTGCGAGCTGCCACCCGAACTGGGTCATGTCGGAAATATCCGGGCGGCTCAGATTGAGCGTATCGGTCCACTGATAGAGCTGTGCGGCCGGATTGTAGGTCAGCCCGGAATTCGCCGTTACCGAGATCGGCGTCAACGCATTGTAGCTGCCGTTATTGACACCAGCCTGCTCGTAGATGCTGACCTGCTGATTGGCCGGCGCACCGGCATTGTAAACGTACCACCGTGTCAGATTCTTGGACTGATCAACGAATTCGATGACGCTCGCCGCACTGACGCCGGTGTTGATGACGTTTGTCACCAGCGCGGTGTCGGTCAGGTTGTTGACCGTCACGGTGCCTGCGCCGCCATGGACCGTGATATTGCCCATCGGATTGCCGGTCGGCGACGTGCTGATGATCTTGCCGTTGAGATAGACGAATCCGCCGGTCCCCTGCACCACCGGATCGAGCAGGATCTGGTCAGTCAAGGCATTGTACTTCGCCGTGATCTTGACGTCGGAGCCGTTAACCGACGACACGTAGTCCGTCAGATCGATATATTTTCCGGCCGCCGCATCCGCCTTGGCGGCAGCCAGCCGGTCCGCGTCGTTCCTGAACCAGTTGATGCGGCTCTGCGCGTTGGTGTCGATCTTGACGGAATAGTCGCTGCTCTGGCCGACCGAGATGTTGCCGTTGATGTTGATGACCGCGGCCGACAGGATCAGCGCCTTGCCGGCGGTGATCAGCGACGCTGCGGGCGTGACGGACGACGCCGACGCCGTGACGCCGTTGATCATCTGGTTCTGGATATTGATCAGCTGGAAATAACTGCCGCAGCCGGAACAATTGAACGGACCTGAATCCCCGTCCCAATAAACCTGCCCCTTGTACCAGCTGTTCTGCCATCCCGCGAACGTGCTGCCGGCGGGATATCCGGACATCGAACCCGTCGTCGCCATCGGCAGGAAAATCGCCGAATAGAGCGATCCGCCACCACCATAGAACAGCGACAGCAGGCGCGCTGTGAAGATCGTGTTCCGGTCGGTACCGGCGGTGTAGTTGGTCACCGGATTGTAGACCGGCGCGACCGCGCCCTCGCCCGTATAATAATAATAGGGCGTCTTGCTGGGATCGCCGTCGATATACGCGCCGCCGGTCGCATAGGCCGCATATCCGAGATAAGTCGCAGCCGCCGAGACTGCCTGGAGGATATTGGTCGGCCGATACTCGACATCGTTCCATTGGGCGGAGACGTCGTAGTTGGAATTGTAGACGCTGTTGGCACCGAGGCTGCCGCCGATCATGCCATTCGGCACGTTCATCACCACGGTGCCGACGCGCATGTCGCGCGTGATCAGCACGTTGCCGAGCTGGTTGGTGACGTTGAGCAGGCCATTGTAGTTGACGACGTTGCCGCCGAAATAGATGTCGGGCGTGGTCGCCAGAACATGGCCATCACGATCGATCGGCTGGCGGTTCACATTGGTCGAGGACCAGGACGCATTGATGATGATCGACGGCACCTGGTTGGTCAGGTCACGATTAAAACCAAAGCCTGTCGAATTCGTGTCGGTCGCCTGCCCGGTGAAATTGAGCCGGCCGCCCGTCACCGCGCTGACCGCCAGATCAGAGAGGAACAGGAACTTGATGCCTTGATTGTCGAAGGTGATCTTGGCCGAATCCCGCGCCGTGATCGACGGCGTGCCGCCCGTGGTGGTCAGCGTCGTCGCCAGAATCGAGACATTACCGGCTGATGCCAGGATATTGCCGAATTTGTAGGCCGGGCCGCCTGCGTCGTTGAGATACGGTAGCTGCTGGATCAGCGTGTTGATCTGACGCTGTTTGGTGCCCGAGGCGTCGTCATTCTGCGCGGTGATCTGCTGATTGGCGGCCACCGCCGCATCCACCTGCGCCGTCGTGAGGCCACTGAGCGACGCGATCGTGCTCACCGCATCGTCATGAGCATTGAAGCCGGAGACGATCGAATACTGCACCTTCTGGTGATTGTAGCTCATCACCGGATTGAGATTGTTCGGGTCGGCGACGAATTCGAGCGCCAGCGGCGACGCGGTACTCGGACCGGTCGCGAGCGTCACTACGCCATCATAGGTGATGGTGATGTTGGCCTGGTTGTGGATGCCGGCTTCGATCGTGCCATTGAGGATGACGTCGCCCGACTTCACCGGCGCCGCGCCGGCGTTGTCGTGGTCTTCCTTGCTGAACAGCGACAGATAAGGGTTGTAACTCGTGCCGTTGCCATTGGAGGCGACGGAGCCTGGGTCGGCGCCGATGAACACGTTGTTGGCGCCGTAAATCCGCGATCCCGTACCCAGCGTCAGGGTCGAATGGCTTTCCGCCGAGGACTGGCCCTTGTAGGTCGCAGTTATCGGGATCAGCGCGTAGTTGTAAACGATGGTCGTGCCGTTCGCCGACAGGTCGCTCAGATAGTAGCCGTTGCCCGACTGACCGGCATAGACATTGAGTAAGCCCCACGCTTCGAGCTTGGCGTTGCCGATGGTGACGTCCTGGGTCGCCTTCAGCGCCGAGTTGGTGCTGGCGCCGGCGCCGGTCAGCAGGCCGTAAAGCTTGGCGTTGGCGTTGTTGCTGGCCTTCATGATCGCGGCGCTGCCGACATAAAGATTGCCGGCGCTGAACAGCGTCACGCCATCGTCGATCAGCACGATGTTGTGCGCCTGCGCGTCGATCGTCGAGCGCGCGCCGCCACCGGCGAACAGGCCGCCGGCATCCAGGCTGACCGAGTCATTCGTGGAGAGGAAGGTGAGCGCCTCGATGTCGATCGCGGCGAGCGACGTATACGGATTGTCGTTGAGGCTGAAGATCGTATTGCCTTTGACGTGGGCCGTCACGGTCTGCCGGACCGTCGCATCGCTGACGGTCGCGGCACCCGCCGCGACACCGCCCGACCCTGCGCGCGCGCCGCCGTACAACTGGTTGACCGTATCAGAGGCGATGACCTTCATGTCGCCGGCGGCGGAGTTGATGATGTAGTTGCTACCGACGAGCGCCGTTGTCGTCGAGGTCACGGAATTGTTGGCGCCGCCGCCCGCCGCGCCGACCGCCGACGCCTGAAATGCGTCGCCATTGGCTTCGTAAGTCGCGGTGTGTGCCGCGCCGACGCCGAAACCACCGAAGTACAGCGTATCGCTCGACGCCGCGTCCTTGAGCGAGGCGTTGGTCTCGGCCGTCGCGCTGGTGGTGGCGACGGCGGCCGCGCCGGCGACGACACCGCCAGAACCGGCCAGCGCGTCCGACTTATTGTTGTCGTTGCCACTTGCCGTGATCGTCAGCACGCCGCGATTGTTCGATACGGTGACCGCCCCGCTGTCGAGATAGGCGATCGAATGGGTGTTGGACGTGGTGATGGCCACGGTCGCGCCGAGGCCGACATAGGCAGCGGAGAAGCCCTTGCCCTCGGCATATTGATCGGTGTCGGTTTCCGACAGGATCGTGACGTCGCTCGACGGCAGATGCAGCCCGGTGCCGCCATAAGCGGTGGCGCTGGAGGTGTTTTTCGCCTCTGCGTCGGTCGCCTGGATGCCGAGCAGGAAGCCGCCACCACTGCCAACCGCGAAGGCGTTCGCCGAATGGCCGCCGGACGGAACCAGGACATAAGCGGCGATCTTCAGCTTGCCGCCGGACAGCGTTGCATCGTTATCGACATATGCGGTGACGTTGGCCGAGGCCGTTGCCAGCGCCACCGACGCACCGACGCCAATGGCACCGGCTGCAACGCCCTCGGACTCCACCGACACATTCGGGGTCGCGCGCGCGTCGACGAGAATGCCATTGGTGCCGGTCGCCGAAACCGACGCGTTGGCGCCGATCCCGGCGGAGACGATCTCGCTGTCGGTCGCGTTGGCGGAAGAGCCGGCGCCCGAGACGATGCCACCCGCGCCGGCGATGGTGTGCGAATAGACCAAACCGCTGCCGCTCGCCTTCACCGAGACGTCGGAGAAGTTGGTGATGGTCGTCGAGGCGGCGATATCGGCGGAGACGGTGCTGGACTTCTGCGAGAAGCCGAGCGACAGGCCCACCGCGGCGGCGCCGAAGCCGAAGCCATAGCCGTAGGTGGCGACTTCCGAGGTGTCGGTCGCACTCACCGCGATCACACCCGACGCTGCGCCGGTGGACCCGCCATCGGTGGTCGAGCCCAGTTCGGCCGTGATGGTGTTGTTGACGATCGCCTTGCCGACGGCGGCACCGAGGCCGACATAGAGCCCGCCGGCACCGGCGATGCCCCACGATTCCGCCGCGTTGCCAGACCCGTGATCGCCAGCCGTCGCGGTTACCGACACGGTCGGCGCGGTCAGACTGCCCTGCACCGCCTTGGCCGTGACCTTCTGATCGACCTCGGTGAAGGCGACCGCCGCGCCGAACCCACCGGTGCTGACACCGACCGCCAGCGCGCCGACAATGTTGAGCACCGAGGTTTGCGCCTTCGCGTTCACATCGACTTTGTTGGCGGTGACGCTGCCGCCGATGATCTGCGCCGAGATGCCGTCGACGCCGCTGCCTGTTGCCGCGACAACGTTGGTGCCGGACGCACGGCCGGCATTATCCAGCGTGCCGCCAGAGGGCACGTTCGGATCGTCGGTCTGCGCCTGCGAATTCAGGACGCTCATCTGGTCCGAGGTTGCGCCCGACCCGATCAGCACCACACCGACGGTGCCGGCGATGCCGAGCGAGCCACCCAAGCTGGCGATCGCTGTGATCGGTTTGACGTCGCGCGTGCTCAACGCCGACACCGTGACGTCGCCGGTCGTGGTGACCGTTGCGCCAGCCATCAGCGCCTTGGTGTTGCTCTTGAGGATGACGAGGTTCACCGCCGCGCCGATGCCGGCGCTGCCGCCCCCAGCGAGGCCGCCGACCACCGGCATAAGCGTATCCGTCTCGGTCGCCGATACGTTGACCGCGCCGCTGGTGTTGACGGTGGCGTTGCGCAGCTCCGCGTCGACCTCGTTGGTGATGATGAGGCCGGAGAACTGCGCGGCGATACCCATCGAGCCGCCGAAAGAACCGACGATCGCATAGCTCTCGATGCTGGTCGTGTTGCTCGCATTGATGGCGAGCGCGCCGGAGAGGTGCAGATCCGTCGCCGCGGTCGACGGATCGGTGTCGCCGACGAACGCCTGCACGGTGTTGTTGCTCGTGGCGACCACCACGGTCGCGCCGATGCCCGCTGATGAGCCGATCGCGCCCGAGCCGACGGCGGCGAAGAAGCCGTTATTCCCGTTCGCCTCGACCGACAGCGCATTGGCATAGACCGTACCGTGGTCGAGCGAGGCTGTGGTGGTCGACTGGAACAGATTGACCAGCGATGAGCCGGTGCCGGCAGCGCTGTTGCCGGACAGCGCCGCGCCGACCGCGACGCCGGTCGTCCCCTGCAGCGCATTGGCAAGCACCGTGACCTGGCCGGCGGAAACGCTCGACGAGCCGATATCGGTCGTATCGATCTTCGCCGTCGTCGTGCGATTCATCGTGTTGATGACCAGCACGATGGTCCCGGCTGCGCCCTGAGAGCTACCGGCGGCGCCCACATCCAGGTTGTTGGCGTAGGACGCGCTCGACGCACCGACGCGCACCGCCGATGTTTCGCCGCTCAGGAGGTTCTTGTTGATGTTCGCGGACTGGATCGTCGCCTGCGTCGTGCCGCCCATCACATTGGTGATGGTGTTGGCGGCGATCGCTGTGCCCTGATTGCTGGCACTGAGCACCGCCGCGACCGTGTCGGCCGTCTGGCGCGACGACGCGTAGACCGCGACGCCCTTGATGGTGGTCGTGCCGTTCGAGAGGTCAGGATTGCTCGCCGGCGTGTAATCGTCACTGGGGTCGACCGCGTTGGCCAGCGTCGAATTGTCGATGCTGGCGGCGCCGCCGTTACCGTGGGCGTTGACCGTGCTGTCGCTGATGTCGGCGCTGGTGGTGCCGTTGATCGTGTTCACCACGATAGAGGCGCCAAGGCCCTTGCCGGAGTTGATCGAGACACTGATCGCGCCGGCATAGGTCGAGATATCGTCGGCATTGGCGGCGCCAACCACGACACTACCGTTGGCGGTGACGGAGCTGCCGGTATTGTTGCCGCCTTTGGTGATCCCCGAATAGACCGAAGTCGACTCGGTGCTGATGGCAATCGACGCCGAGCCGGAAATGCCGTCGCTCGCCGGCACGTCCGGCGCCACCGGTGCCCCCGGCGGGGTCGGCGGCGTCACGCCACCACCGCCGAAACCGGTCAGAGAGGTCGGTGCCGTCGGCCGCAACAGGCCGACGATCCGGCTGAGATTTTGCTGCGCCGAGGCCGGCGCATTGCCACGCGAGACCGCTGCGCCGACTGCGACGGAGATGATGTCGGCACTGGAACTGCCGTAAACGCGCACCGAGCCCGTCGGCAGGTTGTTGCCGATCAGCGCACTGCCATTACCCAGCGTATTGTCGGCCGTGACCGTCGCGCCGGCGATCGATGCCGACACAAAGGTTTCGATCTGGTCGATCACCGCGGACACGCCGACCGCATTGCCGCCGCCGATATTGATCGAGATTGCGCCGGCCGCACCGCGAATCTTCGCGGTGTCGAGCGCGGTGACCTGCACCGCAGCGGCATCAACGGTCGCCGTGGCGGTGCCAACCGTGTCGGTGCTGTCGTCGCCATGACCGATCTGCGCCACGACCGCATTGTTGATGGCGTTGTAAACAACCGAGCCGTTGCCGGCGACGCTGCCGGTAGCACCGCCGATGCCGATGGCGACGCCGATGATCTCCGCGCTATCGAGCGCCGAGACGTTCACCACGCCACCAGTGGAGGTCACGCTCGCGCGGTCGATCAACGCGAGATGGGTCGTGCCGATCCGGTTGACCAGGATCGAGACCCCGACATTGGCCTTGCCGATCTGCACATTGCCGGCCACCGCGATGATCGCCGCGCCAGTCGCGCTCGACGGCGACAGATCGCCGGCCGCGAAATCGACACCGGAATCGTTGGCGGCGACAAGGCCGCCATTCGATGACATCGCCGCATTGGCGATGATCGCATCGAGCGCCGCGATGTAGCCGCTGGTGGAGATCACGTTCACGTCGCCGGACACCGTGATGCCGCCGGTGACGGTGGCGCGGCCCTGTACGGCCGGAACGGAGGTGATCTCCGCGAGGATCGTCGGGTTGATGTCATTGACGATGACGGAGCCAGAGAAGCCGTTGGCGTCAGCGCCGCCGCCCGCCACGGCCGCGCCCGAGGCGATGCGGCTGGTGTCGAGCGCCTCGACCGTGAGGTTGCGGGTATTGAAGACCTTGGAGTTCGACAGCACCGCCGAGACGGCCGCACCGCCCGACGGATCGCCGATCTCCGCCAGCGTGAACGCGACGCCGCCGCCATTGCTGCTGCCACCGCCGAAGCCGGCATAGAGCGCGCCGGCGCCGATGGCGATGTTGGTCTTCTGATCAGCGATGATGGTCAGGTCGCCGGTCGTACTGCCTGTCGCCTGCCCGAGCGTCGAGCTGTCGACGTTGGCTTGCACGCCGTTGCTGATCTGCGCGATCGACACCGACGCGGAGAACTGCGTGCTCGAGCCTTGCGACGTCGTCAGCGCCACCGCGAGGCCGAGCGTCGTGCTCTCCCCGCCTGCCAGCGCCTGCACGGTGACGTCCTTCGCCGTGATCGTCGACTGCGTGATGCTCGCGGTCGTCATGTCCGCGCTCAACGTCACCGCGACCGCGCCAGCGATGCCGACGGTATTCTGGGTGCCGGGCGCGCCCTTCGACAGCGCCGCCGAGCCGCTCGCGGTGTCGATGATCGTGTTGTTGAGCGCCTGCACCGACACGGTATTGTTGCCGCCGGTGCCGTATTTCAGCGTGGCGTTGGCGATCGAGGCAGCCGTATCGACATTGGTCAGGTCGATCGCCGCGCTACCGGCGCCGGCGGTCGAGTTACCGCCCTGGACCTTGCTCGTATTCTTGTTGGCGATGCCGTTATAGGCCCCGGTGATTTTGGCGAGGATCGCCGTACCGCGGCCTTTGAAGAACTGACCGATGGCAGACAGCAGGCCGTCAGGCTCCGGGTCCGTCGCCTTCACGTCCGCCGCGGCGGCAGGATCGGGGGTGTTGTTGTTGCCCTGCGCCGCCACCGCCACGGTGGTCAGACGACCCACCGATAGCGCCTCGACGCTGACGTTCAGCGCATCGACGAAGCCGGCACCGATCGGGGTGAAGTTCCTGTCATCCGCTGTGAGACCCGTCCCTGACAGCGCCGACGAATTATCGCCGATGAAGGCCGAGGTGCTGGTGTCGACCGACGCCAGCGCCAATCCGAGGCCGATACCCATGCCCTTGCTGTAGCCGACCGCGCCGGCGACATCGAAAGTTGACGTGTGCTGCTCGGCACCGACATCGACGCTCGCGGCCGTCACCTTCGCCGAATTGCTGATCGACGCCGACGTGTTGTTATCGAACTGCAGCACCGAGGCGATGCCGTTGAGGCCGAGGCCGGAACCTTTGCCCGCCGTCGGCGCGACGGCGTAAACGAGATCGTGCGTATTCGCCTGGACCTCCAGCGTACCGGGCGTGGTGACGGTCGCACCCGCACCGATGCCGGCAACGGTATTCGTGCCGAAGATATTGACGTTGGCGGAACCGCCAATCGCGTTGCCCGGCGGCTGATCCGGATTTTCGGGCTTCGATGTATTGGTGGCGAACAGGAGCAGCCAGCTGAAATTGCCGCCGATATTGATGGATTGCGTGGTCGAGGTAGCCTGCACCTCGACGTCGTGGTTCCAGTTGAAAGTCGCGGGCGCGCCGGAGCCGGTCAGGTCAAATGAGGACGGCGACGGCGTCGTCAGGGTCGGCACCGAACTCCAGCAGTTCGTCGTCACGGCGCAAGCAGTGCCGGTCGTGTTCAACACGGCACCGCTGCCGACCCAGGCGACCGTGTTGTTGGTGACGCTGAAATAGTTCACCGCGCCGGAGAAGCCAAAGGTCTGCGTGTCCGCCGTCGCGTTGGCATAAGTCGTCAGGATGTTGTTGACGATGCCGAGATTGCCGTTGGCATGCGACATGAGATCGGAAATCTCGGTCGTCACATCCTTGAAGGTGGCGAAATCGAGCCAGGTGTTGGTGATCGGCAGCTTCGTTTCGGCGCTGACGCCGATATGCGCGCCAGTCAGTCGGACGCCGGAGCCGATATAGGCGTTCGAGGATTCCGTGATCAGCGTGACGGCGGCCGCCATCGCCACGCCCTTCTTGGTCGTCGGGTCTGCTTCGGTGCCCACGGCATTCGATTCAATCGACGCGGAGGCGTTGCCGCGAACGCCACTGTCGGTGAGGATGCTGATCACCCCGACATTGCCGGTACCGACGATGGTCGGCAGCGTGCCGGCCACGGCCATTTGGTCCTGCGCGTTTGGCGCGATCTGCGCGATCGACGCGCTCGACGTCAGCGTCGGCATGTTGAGAGCGAGCGTCATACCAAAGCGGGACGCTGCCGTCGTGCCCTGGCTTTGCATCACGTCGAAGAACTTGGTCGAGTCGAGCACGCCGCCGGCCGCGAACAGCGTGCCGAGACCGCCGGTCTGCGTCACGACATCGATGCCCTGCACCAGGAACGGGCTACCGACGGTGCTGGACGACGACACCGAATTCTTCGTGGTGTTGTTGCCCGAATAGACGGTGATGGCGCCTGCCCCCGCCGATTGCGCGATGTCGGCGCCGAGATTGGCGACGGCGTTGTTGGTCACATCGCTGATCGCGACCGCGAATGCCGCCCGGCCGGTGCCCGCCGACAGCGCAGTGGCCGAGGTCGAGAAGCTGTTCTGGTTCTGCGCGGCGACGGTGACGTTAGCCACCTTGTTGATAATCGCGCCGGGATCGATCAGCGCGCGGGTGTTCACGGTGCCGGTCGAATAGGCGAGCGACGCATCGGCCGCGGTCTGGCCGGACACCACCAGCGACGAGATGTCGAGGTTCGTGTGGTTCTCCGCCAGAACGACGAGGTCGCCGGCGGAGATCTTCGCGCCGGATTTCACCCGCGTCTGGACATAGGCGTTAGCGATGCCCACGACCGCGCCGGCGGCAACGGCGTTCTGCAGCGCCGACAGCGAGAAGGTGATGGCGGGATCCTTGGCTTCCACCCAGCCCTGCGTGGCAAGCGTCAGCGCGCCGGTGGCGCGAATGTCGGCGCCATCCTCAAGCGTCACTTTCGCTGTCGCTTCGGATTTGACGTAGCCGCCATTGATGCCGGCGAGTGCGCCGAGCAGGAAGCCGGCGCCGAACTGGGCCATGCCGAGCGCGGAGTTCATGAAATTGGTGCTGGCGTCAGCCTTCGCGGTCGCGGTGATGTTGCGCCCGGCCAACGCGCCGGCGATGGAAATCTCGGCATCCGCGTTCGAGGCTAGTTGCGCCTGATGGTCGGTATGCACCGCGGTCAGCGTGATATCGCCGCCGGCGTAGGACGTTGCGCCCGCGCCAGTCGCATTATTGACGTCGGCAAGGATCTTGCCGCCCGCCGAGATCGTGATCTTCTGCGACTCCAGCGTCACCGAGCCGGAGTTGCCGGTCGAGAATTTGGCGGCATCGGCAAGCGTGGTCGTCACCTGCCCGCCGTTATAGGCGCGCGTATCGATGATGCCATCGATGGTGATACTCTTGGTCGCGGCAATCTTGATGTTGACCGTCGAGCCGTCACTGCGCTGGCCGCGAATGACGCCGTGCGTCGCCAGCAGGAATTCGTTGCCCGCGGGGATCACGTAGGTCATGCCGGCCGAGGTCGAATTGACCGCTGCAACGATATCGCTGTTCGACAGCGTCACGCCGCTGTCGAGGCTATCGTCGCCGACCACGACATCGGGCGGATCGGTGATCAGCGTGCCGGCACGACCGTTCGGAGCCGAGCCGTTGACCGTGAAACCATTCTGAAGATTGAACGTGCCGTAGGACGAGAGTTCGACGATGCCGGCGTTCGCCTGCGCCGAACTGACGTCGAAGGAAGCACCCGGCTCCACTGTGAGCGACCGGCCAGCGATGATCTGGACCGTGCCAGCGTCGCCTTTCACACTCTTCGCGGAGACGATGCCATGCCCAGCGACGACGATATCGCGGCCGGTGACGAGAACCGAGCCGCCCGGCCCGTTCTTGTTGTTCGCGCTGATCTTCGCCTTGGCCCCGATCCTGACGTCGTTGGTCGCCGCGACATTGACCGTGCCGCCCCTGCGCGCGGTGACGCGGCCGTTGATCTTGGCGCTGTTGGCCGCGACGATCTGGATCGAGCCGTTGCGTACGACGATGCCGTTGGCGCTGCGCAATCCCTTGCTGTTGACCGACGACGCGAACTTCACCGCATGCGCGGCGTTGACCGCGTCGCGCTGTCCGACGAACACGTTCTGGCCGGTCAGGCGAACCGCATCGACCGCGTTGACACGGCCGCGAATGCGGATATTGCCGTCCGGAGAAACCGGAAACGTCCCGGCGAGCAGATTGCTGACCGCGCTTTGGTTGATCTGGCCGGAGCGACTAACCACACCGTCGACGAATTCGCGCGTCGGCGTCGAGACGTTCAGCGCACCGACATTCACCACGCCGGACGACCCGACGATGAAACCGCCCGGCGCGGCGAAGTAAACATTGCCGCCGATCTGACCATCCTTGTAGGCGTTGAGCACGCCGTTGATGACGGCGGGATTGTTGCCGTTGATGAGGTTGATCAGGTTGCTGGTGCCAGCCGGCAGGATCAGGTTGCCGGTCGCGCCCCGCCCGACCTGGAATTGCGAGAACGAGTTGAAGGCGTTCGGGCCGGAGACAGTCCCGGTGGTGACGGTGCTGACCGAGCCGCTGGTTGTCACCGTGGTCGCCGTACGGCCATCGGGGATGATGGTCGACGTGCCGGCCGGGACGCTCTGGGCGAAAGTCAGCGCCGGACAGAATACCATCACGACGGTCATCGCGACGGCAAAGATCCGTATCGTCAGATGGTCGACGACCCACAGACGGGTCGAGGTGCCGGAAGCGAAGGGAGAGCGGCGCGCGGAGCCACACCGGCGCGACTGGCCGGCTGGATCGCAACCGGCGACCAGGCCCCTGGGCTTCACCCCTGAAATCCCCCTGCCGCTTGACCGGCATTTATCAAATCTTAACAAGTTGATATTGCCAGAAGCGCAGGAACGAGTCCTGAGCGGGAGCCGATTACATTCTGAAAAAAATCTGATATTCGCTCATCTCCGAGACGCCAGCCGCCGAACGCCGGGGAGAACGGTGCTCCGTTTCAAGGGTTTTGAGCTGAATTCCGAGCGGGCCGAGCTCCGGCGGGAGGACGGCCAGGTTATTAAACTGCGCCCAAAAACATTCGCCGCTCTGCATATGATGGCGACGAATCACGGGCGTATCCTGACCAAACACGAGCTGATGACGGCGATCTGGCCCAATATCCATGTGGGCGAGGACAGCCTTTTCCAGTGCATCCGGGAAATCCGCGCGGCGCTGGGCGACGAGAAGCGGCAACTGGTCAAATCGGTCTCCGGCCGCGGTTACATGTTCGACACGGAGGTCTCTCCGGTCGCTCGGTCTGCTACACCGGATGTGGAGCCTGCCGCCGCCAGTCCTCCGCTCCCCGCCCCGAACCTCGCTGCCGCGGAGCGGCGGAGCCGCTGGCGCCCGTCCCTGATCCTCGCCGCCGTCGGGGTCTGTGGTGCGCTCGGGATCGCGGTCGCCGCGCCGATGATCGCGCGCCGCTTTCAGGTTCCGGACACCCGCGCCATGACGGTGATGCCGATCGAGATCCGCACGCCGGACCCGGTCACCGCGGCCATGGCGGCCAATATCACCGATCAACTGACCGACGGCCTGTCCAAAATCCGCAACATCCGGGTGCTGGCACCGCCCCGCGTGTCATCTGGTGCGACTGACGTATCGGCTTCGTCATCCTCCACCACGCCGGACTTCATCATCCGCGGCGACCTGCAGCGCGGCCAGACCGAATGGGAAATCCGCGCACGACTGATCGAGAGCAGCACCGGTCAGGTGCAATGGTCTGGCAGCTATACTGTGCCGCTCACCTCGCTCGACGAGCGGCTCCAGCAAACGCGCCTCACCGCCGGTATCGGCAATCCGCTCGCCCTGCGCATCAACGCGCTGACCCACACCAACGTCTCGTCGCCGGAATCCAAGATCGTCGTCGAACAGGCAGCCGCCTTCATCAACCAGACCAATCGCGAGCGGTTCGCGGCGGCGCAGGAGATGCTGGAGAAAGCACACGCGGCAAAGCCGGGCGATGTCGATATCAGCGCCGCGCTCGCGGCGCATCTGATCCGCGGCGTCCAGATCGTGTGGTATCCGCCGGCGGAAACCGATGCCATCGAACGGCGCGCCAAGACGATGCTCGACAAGGCCGTGTCGAAAGAACCCAACTACATTCCGGTGCTGCAGGGCTATTGCCGCTTTCTGCAGACCATCAACGACTTCACCGAAACGCTGGTCGCCTGCGAGAACGCCCTCCGGTTCGATCCTTGGGACGGTTTGACCATGTTCCAGCTTGGCATGGCGCAGCTTCGTCTCGGCCGGTTTGAGGACGCGCTCGCCACGTTCCAGCACGCCGACGCAAGCGATACGCCGCAAGTGTCACGCTGGACCTGGTTGCTCGGTGCGGGTCTTACACTGATGTGCCTCGAGCGTTACGAGGATGCTTTGCCGTGGCTGCAGCGATCACTCGCCATCACGCCGGGTTCCGGCCGTACGCAAATGATGATCGCAGCGTCGTATGAAGCATTGGGCCGGCACGAGGAAGCACGCGCCATCATCGCGAAAGCCCTGGAATTACGCCCCGGCACTACCGGCGAGAATGTCGGCTTGCCACCGAAAAATCAAAGCCCGCGCTACATGAAGCGGGCGAACGAAATCGTCGAACTGCTGGTCGCTGCCGGCCTGCCGCCAAAATAACGCCGGCGCATCGGCGGTCATGAAAAAACGGCCGCCGGAGGGCGGCCGTTTTCCATCAGCAGATGTGACGAAGCTTCGGAGGTTAAGCTCAACGCCAGCCCGACTGCTTGTCGCAGGCACGACGCTCGGCCGGATGCGACTTTTCCCATTGAGTGATGGACTGGCTCTCGTTGTTATCCATCTTCTCGTTCATGCAGACGCAGTAAGCACGCACGATCGCCGGCGTCGCACCCGGCTCACCCTTGTTGTCGTTGATGCACTGATTGACCCACTTCAGGTCGTCAGCATTCATGTTCTGCGCCGAGGCCACGACCGGTATCTGGCACAGCGCGAACAGCACAGCGGCTGCAAGAAACTTCACTGGATCTCTCCCCTGATATGAAACGCTGTCGCCGGCTGTTCTGCCGGCGCGCGCAAAGCCCCCGGATGCGCGCCGGTGGAGGCGGCAGGCCGGGAGATTCACAGGAGCGAGCATCACAGAAATCCAGGCCGGTTGTCTTGATGGACAGGCCGCGAAGTTCTGAAGCTTTTCTGAAATCAAACGAGCGAGCCGATCTGCGCCCCCTGTCACGGGGACCGCATCAACCGAATTGGCGTTGGTGGGGATGTCCACAGCGAGCAGGACAAGCCTGCAACCAGACAAGCCCGAGGATCGCAGTGGCGCCCCTTCAAAACCCACATCGCCTGAAGACGGATGCGTTACGGCCCCAACCAGGCTTAGGCCTTGTCAAATCGCACGAATTAGATCATTGGAAGGCCGCGCTAGAGCGGCTTCGTGGCTCAGCCCCATCGGCATGATGGGAGATCGTCCAATGGTAGGACAGCGGACTCTGACTCCGTTAATCTAGGTTCGAATCCTAGTCTCCCAGCCAAATTTCTTGTTCATTTTCAAATATTTATTAGCATTTCCCTCGTTGTAGCCGGCTGAACCCGGTGAACCGGGCAGGCGCGATGTGCCCCGGCAAATACACGCCGAACCGAAGTTTCCCCGCTCAAAAGAAAAGCCCGCCGGACGGGGGGCCTTTCAGTCCAACAGGATGACGCGGGCTCTGGCCAGATCACATTCCCGCCCTGGCCAGTCCTTTCGCTATCGCGCCGGGCGCAGTTCCAGCCCCGTCACGCCGGCGGCGATGTTGAGGCCGGTCTGGCCTTGGACCGAGATCGGCTGCAGCGCCACGGTCCGGTTCGAGCCGCCGACCAGCACATTGGCGCCAAGGCCCGCGCCGACCGTCGCTTCCGCACTGCCGCCGACATAGCCGCCGGCCAGCGCGCCGAACAGACGATTGCTCGGCGCGAACACCGACCAAACCATCTCGCCGCCCGTGGTAGCGCCAATATCGATCCCGAACTTGGTGATCGCACCGGTATAGACCTCGCGGGGCGCACCAGCATTCGCAGGCGTGAACACGCAGGCGACCGATTTCTTCGACGCGATGATCATACCGATGCCGCCGGAGATATCGCAAGTGAGCGTACCGACCTTGGTGCGATCCGGTGCTTGCGCCGATGCCGTCGACAACGTGGCAGCCGCGAGCATGAGCGCGGACGCCATCGTGATGGATTTGGTCATCGTCGGTTTCCTCATCGCAACCTCCAAATTCTGCATCAGTCGTCGCGCATCAACGTATCGCGTCGAACTTCGTTCCGTCGCGATCTCATTGAGATATTCGGAACTTTCCGTCGCGCAACACGTTGCGTCCGCATCCACAGTAGCGGGGCTTTATCATGACACTCGGCACCATACTTCTGATCATTCTCATTCTGGCGCTGGTCGGCGTCATCCCCACCTGGGGATACAGCGGCGGCTGGGGTTACGGCCCCTCCGGGCTGGTCGGCACCATTCTGATCATCGTGCTCATCCTCGTATTGCTCGGCCGCATTTAGGCGATCGTGCCCTGGTCCTTGCCGTTTCATCGGAAACGGCAAGGACGCTCACTCCTTTTGATTGAGTGAGGTGGCCGTCAACCGGAGCAAGAGCAACTCCGACGACGAGCCTTTACACATAGGGATCCTAGAGACCCAGCGACGTCTCATCGACCTGCTCGTCAGCCGCCGGAATAGCAAAGCCCGGCGGCAGCGGCGCGAACAACGCAACCTCGACCTCCGCCGGCCTCAGCGTCGTCGGCGGACGTCGCAAATAACGATGCAGCGCGATGCAGTGTGCCGTCACGTCCACGTCGTGACCGAGCCGGATGGCAATCTCACGAACTGTCAGCGCCACAGGCCGTGACGCCGCCACGGTGGCGACGATCGCGGAATAAAGCGCATTGGAGCGTTCCGTCAGGTCGCCGTCGATCGACACTTGTCGTGCTGCCTTCTGCCTCGCGTCACCCCGCCATTGGCCCATCCTGGCCAGTCTTGCGCACCCGGCTTTATTCGCCTCTTTCAGGAGCGCGGGTCAGACCAGGCAGCGGCTCGCATAATTCAGCCGCGCATGGGCCGACAGGTTGCTGAACGCCGCGTCGCACCCGACCATGATCTTGCCGCGCACACGGGCTGCTTCCGGCTGCTGTTTCGCCGGAGCGCTCTGTTGCGCCGCCGGGAGACGGTCAGTCTCGATCCGGTCGCTCTTTGCCGAGCGGTTGACAGTCACGCTGTAATAGCTGTCGGGCTGAAGCATATCGCGCGTCGCCAATGTGGCGCCTGCCGGAGCGGTGTATTCGATCGCCAGCAGCACCGCGAAACCCGCCGCGATAAATGTGCCAAAGCTGTACATCTGGACCTCCCACGCGCTTGCCGAATGTCGCTGTGGAAAACGCGGTCCGAGCCGGAGCGTTCCTGGATTTTTCGCCGCACCGATCACCGTATCGCGAGGTTTTCGCTCGCGGGAATGTGAATGTCGCACCGGAACCCGTCCGGCGCGTAGTCCACCGTGACGTGGGCGCCCAGCGCCTTCGACAGGTTGCGCTCGATCACCAGCGTGCCGAAACCGGCATGCCGCGGCGGCGCGACCGGCGGGCCACCGCTCTCGCGCCAGCGCAGATCAAGGGCCGTTGCGCCACCGGCCGGCGCGACCTCCCAACCGATCGTGACCCTGCCCGCAGGCGAGGACAACGCGCCATATTTTGCCGCATTGGTGCACATCTCGTGCAAAGCGAGGCCGAGGCTTTGCGCGGCGTCCGGCTTCACGGTCACGTCGCGGCCCTGCAGAGTCACCTGCGCCTGCGGGCCCTTGAGATAATGCCCAATTTGCGAATGGATCAGGTCTTCCAGCGACACGCCGTGCCAACTCTGCTGCACCAGCAGGTCATGCGAGGCCGCTAGCGCCTGCAAACGCGCGCCGAAATGATCAAGAAAATCATCGACGGAATGCGTGTGCGTCGCGGTCTGCCGGGCCATCGCCTGGATCACCGCCAGCAGATTTTTCGAGCGATGTGTGAGTTCGCGCATCAGCAGCCGCAAATGGCCTTCCGCCTCCTTGCGCCTGGTCACATCGACCGCCGCCGCCGCCAGTCCGATGATCTGCTGCTCGGCGTTGCGGACCGGCTCCATATGCAGTTCGTACCAGCGCGCGCTGCCGTCGTAGCCGATCGACAGCTCCCGCGTCACCACGTCTCCATGATCGAGCACAGCGCGCTTGAGCGCGATCACCTGCGCACGGTTGCCGGCCGCAAGAATCTCCTCATCGCTCTTGCCAATGATGTCATCGACGCTTTTGCCGAACAGCGGATTGCTGATCGCGGTGTAGCGCAGCGCCTCGTCCTGCGCGAATACGGTGACATGCGATCCCTGCAACGCCGTTTCATACCGTTCCAGCATGGCCCGCACGGCCGCCAGTTCACGCCCCTGCTTGGCCAGACGCGCCTCAAGACGACGGCCGGTCTGCGGTCGCTGCGCACGATTGATGGTAACCTTCTCGGACAAGCACTTCACCCCGCGCTGCAATTCACCAAAAGACCTGCCGCATGAACACCTTGGGGAACGCGAGACCGCCGTATCGGTTGCGTGGCCGGGACCGGCCCGGCTTCACGAGGTTGTGGGGAACTTCCCGGCGCGCGCGCCGTTAACGGAGTGACCGGCCGCTTCCCCCTCCCCCTCGTGCTCGGCCGGCCAATTCGGGCGCAGTCGGCCATGTATTATGGGTCGACTGCGCTCTTGTTTTTCCCGGCTTCGGCCCGGCTATCCGCGTCTTCTGCGTCATCCGATGCGTGGAACTTTTTCCGCAAAGCCGCATTTCCTCTGCAGAATTTCCGTTGTGGTCAAAACGCACGAGGTTGATGCCATGAGTACCCGTTCCAAGATTTCCGCCGCCACCGCCGACGAGATCGCGGCGATCGAAGATCTGATGCAGGATCTCGAAAAACGCCTGCGCCGCCTCGGGGCCGCCGGCAAAAAGGAAGTCGAGGGCGGCGCCAGCGACATCCAGGATTTTGTCAGCGAAGCGCTGGCGGGCATCACCTCGCGAGTGCGCGAAAGCGCGAACACCATGTCCGACAAGGTGGTCGACGAGGCCAGCCGGATCGGCTCCGACACCGTGAAGCGGCTGGCCGCCGAGGTCGATCAACGTCCGCTGGTGATGCTCGCGGTCGCGGCCGGCATCGGATTTCTATTCGGCCTGTCGCGCCGCTAAAAGCCACCGAACATCATCGGGGGGTGTCATGCGGCTGGGTGATCTAACAGGAGCGATCGCCGGAGAGTTGTTCGGACGGATACTGTGGCGGGCTGGCGGCGTCGCTTTGGCGGCGCTGCTCGGCCTGGTGGCGCTATATCATCTGACTGTCGCGGCGATGCTCAAGCTCGAAATGCTCTACACCCCGATCGAGGCGCGGCTGTGGGTCGGCCTTGTTTATGCGGCCGTCGCACTGGTGGTCGTCGTCACGTTGTGGGCGACGCGCCGCAAGCGCACTGCACAGCGGGAGCAGATCGCCGGCTTTCTCAATGCGCCCGGCAATGCGCAACTGGCGATGCTGCTGGAAGCCGCGATGATCGGCTTCATGGCCGGCAAGAAATCGCCAATTCCCTGACCTGTCTGCTTGCTCAGGCTCATAAAAAACGCCGCGCAATGCGCGGCGTTTTTGCTTGTTGAGGACGCGCGCTCAGGACGCGCGGCGCTCGCGCCGTTTGGCGTTGCGTTCGAAGAACAGCGCCTGGCTTAGCACCGCTGACACGGTCGAGGGCTGGAACGGCTTGGCGATCAGGAACGCCGGCTCCGGGCGCTCGCCGGTCAGGAAGCGCTCCGGGTAGGCGGTGATGAAGATCACCGGCACCTCGAAACTGCGCAGCAGCTCGTTCACCGCATCGAGACCCGAACTGCCATCGGCAAGCTGGATATCGGCCAGGATCAGTCCCGGCTGTTTGGTCTTGGCCAGCGCCACCGCTTCGCTATGGGTACGGGCGACACCGATCACGTTGTGGCCGAGATTTTCCACCAGCCCCTCGAGATCGAGCGCGATAAAGGTCTCGTCCTCGATGATCAGCACGTCGGTGGCGATCTCCGCCGCCAGTTCCTGGCCGGATTCCTCGACCAGCCGCCGCAGGGTCGGCACGTCGACGTCCAGAACCTTGGCCGCATCGTCCTCGGACATACCCTCCAGCGCCACCAGCAGGAACGCCTGGCGCGGTTTCGGGGTGATCTGGGACAGGCGGGCCTCGGCCGGCATGTTCGGCGCCGCAGGCTGCACGCTGTCGTTGGCCGAGACCGAATTCCAGATTTTCGTGAACACTTTGTACAGGGCGACCCGGGTGGAAGCATCCCGCTGGAGCACCTTGGGATCGCTGATGAGCGCCTCCAGGGTCGCGGCCACATAGGCGTCGCCGGATTGCTGGCTGCCGGCCAGGGCGCGGGCATAGCGGCGCAGATACGGCAGATGCTGGGCTATCGCTTGAGACGTCGACAAGTATCCCTCCCGATTGAAAACCCCCAAAGCCGCCGGACGGCCGGGGTTGAACATGGTCCCAAGGGCCGGGACCCGCCTCGACAATTCGTAGTCCACAAAAAAGTTCCATGCACCCGGAACCTTCGGCCTTTTCAAGTGTTCTGCCCGGGAGCTCAGGCTTTTGTTCGTTTCCGGGGCTCGGACCGGGGGGATTGAGATCGACGATGACCGACACCAAGCGATCAGCAACCGGACAACCCATGCAAGCCGCAATCGACCAGAAAAAGCCCGGCGCGAAACTCAGCCGGGAAATCCAGGCCAAGCTCGGGCAGCAGCTTCGCGCTGTCTACGACGACGTCGTGAACCAGGGAGTGCCGGACCGTTTCGCCGCCCTGCTTGAGCAACTCGACAAGTCCGACAAAGGAAACTCGTGATGGATCCCGCCGTTCGCCAAGCTGTGCTGAACGCGATCCCGAGTCTTCGCGCGTTCGCCATTTCCCTCTGCGGCAACGTGGATCGCGCCGACGATCTGGTGCAGGAAACCATGCTGCGCGCGCTCGCCAATATTCATTCGTTCCAGCCCGGCACCAACATGTCCGCCTGGCTGTTCACGATCCTGCGTAACCACTTCCGGTCCGAATACCGCAAGCGCCGCCGCGAGGTCGAGGACACCGACGGCAGCTATGCGGAAAGCCTGAAATCGCACCCGGAGCAGCAGGGCCACGTCGAATTCAATGAATTCCGCGAGGCACTGGCCAAGCTTCCGCCGGACCAGCGCGAGGCGCTGATCCTGGTCGGCGCCTCGGGCTTCTCCTACGAGGAAGCGGCCAATATCTGCGGCTGCGCCGTCGGCACCATCAAGTCCCGCGTCAATCGTGCGCGGACCCGGCTCGCCGAACTGATGTCGATCGATAATGTCGACGAGTTCGGCCCGGATCACACGACACGCGCGGTGCTGGCGGGCGGAGACCGCTGAAGTGCTTGCGCGCACGGACGGCGGGGCGCCTCATCCACTCAAGGATCATGCGCCCCGTGCCGCGTCATCCGCGAAGCATCAGGTTTCCGGCTTCACACGCTTTGCGCGCACCATCTCGCACGTCGCCGGCCACCCGGCGACGTTCTTCGCGGCGGTGGCGATCGTTCTCGTCTGGGCTGTGACCGGCCCGCTATTCGGCTATTCCGATGCTTGGCAGCTCGTCATCAATACCGGCACAACGATCATCACCTTCCTGATGGTCTTCCTGATCCAGAGCTCGCAGAATCGTGACTCTCTGGAAATCCAGTTGAAGCTTTCGGAGCTGGTTCTGGCGATGCGCGGCGCCAACGACCGGATCGCCACGATCGAGGATATGTCCGACAAGGAGTTGGAAGAGCTGCACCGGGAAAGCCACGCGCGCGCTCAAGCCGCATGCGAGGCTATCGAAAAACGCAAAGAATCACGGCAAAAGAGAGTGTAAACTGTTCGCGAACCACGCTTGCCGGAAATTCGCCGCAAAGCGGGAACCATCAGCTAGGGTCGTCGTTATCGAGCCGTGTTGGATCACAACTGAAGCACACCAGCGGGAGCAAACCATGAAAAAGATTCTTCTTGTCGCAGCCGCAGCCCTGACGCTTGCGGGCTGTCAGACCGAGCGGCAGGACCGCGCCATGGGCGGCGCCCTGATCGGCGGCGGCGCTGGCGCGCTGATCGGCGGCCTGGCCACCGGCACGGCCGGCGGCGCTCTGGCCGGCGCAGCGATCGGCGGCGTCGGCGGCGCCATCATCGGCGACGCCACCACGCCGAACCGCTGCCGCTACGTGGACCGTTACGGCCGTACCCGCTGGTATCGCTGCTAACCTATCGTCAAGCGAATGCCCCAAAGGCCCGCGCACCGCGCGGGCCTTTGTCGTTTCCGGGCCGCGCGGTTGCGTGGGCGCGAGCCGTGCGGCACGATGTGATCCCCGCCTCTGTTGTCGAGATTCCCAATCATGGCCAAACGCAAAGCCGCCCCGCGCGGCGCTCGCACCGCTGCCCCGCGCAAACCGGCCGCCCGCAAACCCGCAAAACGGCCGCCGGCACGCCTGACGGCCATTGCCGAGGACCAGCGCACGCCGGAGCAGCAGGCGCTGGTCGATGCGATCAGTTCGGGCCCGCGTGGCCGTTTCAACAACAGCGGACCGTTCGCGATCTGGCTGCATGCGCCCGCGTTCGGCATGCCGGCGCAAAAGCTCGGCGGCTTCGCGCGGCTCGAAACCGGCGTGCCGCCGCGCCTGTCGGAATTTGCGATCCTGGTCACGGCGCAGCTGTGGCGCTCGCACTACGAATGGTTCGTGCATGCGCCGATCGCCGAAAAAGCCGGCGTCAAAGCGCGGACCATCACCGATCTGCGCGCCGGCCGCGCGCCGCGCACCGCCGCCAAGGATGAGCGCGCGATCTATGATTTCATTGTCGAACTCTACAAAACGCGGCGCGTCGGCGACCGGAATTACAAACGCGTCCACGCGCTGCTCGGCGAGCAGGCGACCGTCGAGCTGGTCGGCATCCTCGGTTACTACGTAATGGTGGCGATGTCGCTCAACGTCTTCCGGATGCTGCCGCCGGACGACGCCGAACTGCCGTTCGGCGCCGAGAAATAAACTTCAGGTCGAGGCCGGATACTGTCGGATCAGCCGGTTCTGCCGGAACAGGCTGGTGGCGAAATCGGCGAACTTGGTCGGGTGGAAGCCGCGGGCGCGGTTGCGCTTGCCGATCAGGAACAGGAGCCGCTGCTGATCGACCAGCCGGCGATATACTTCGCCGACCGGCAGCCGCGGATCCCACACATCGATCGCTTCGCCACCGATGCCATTGACCTCGACGATCGAGAAGCCCTCGCCACGCGCCAGCGCGTCGACGGTCTCGAACCGCAGGTCAAACCGGCCGTAGTGGAATTCGGTCATGCTGCCGGCGATGCCGTCGATGCGGCGCTCCATCTCCGCGGTGATGAAGCGGCGTCCGTCGCGGTAGAGGGCGCCGGCGCGCTGGTTGCCGATCAGCGCGATCTGCACCACCTCGCCTGCGGCGGGCACGCGCGCCAGTTCCTCCTCGCCGAGACCACGATGCGTCGCGTCGCCGCCAAGATGCAGCTTCGATTTCCAGCGTGCGCGGGCATCCTTGCCGATCAGATCGCGGATCGTTTCGCGACCGTTGCCGACCACATGCGGGAAATAGCGGAACGTCAGCGACAGCACGCGGCCGTGCCGCTCGCCCGGCAGACGCGCATAGAGGATCGCCGCCTCGCCGGCATAAGGCACATAGCGTTGCAGGATGATATTGGTGTTTTCCGGAAAGCCGGTGATGTAGTCCTGCAACTCCGCGAAACAGGTGATGCGCCGCACGCCATGACCGTGCCAGCCGATATCCGGCTTGGCGATGAACGGATAGGCGATGCCTTGTGCATCGAGCGCGGCCTGCGCCGCCTTGATGTCAGCGTCGACGCTGAACGCGCCCTTCCCGCGCCGGACCACCGTGAAATCGGCGACCCAGGTGCGCTCCTCCGGTGTGATATCGAGCAGATAATCGCTCTTGGATTCGCCCCACATGCCGCCGGTGAAAATCTTCGGATTGGCGGCAGTCGGCAGCGTGAAGCTGCGGTGCCGCAGGCTGAATCCGATCCAGCTCAGGATCAGCGGCAGATAGAACAGCATCGGCGGAATTCGCTCCGCGATCGCCAGCTTGCGGTCGCCGACGGTGAGTTCCGGCATGCCGTAATGGCCATAGACGATGTTCGACGTGGCCGGCGCGCCCTCAGCTTGCTGCGGCTTGACCAGCGCGAAGATGCGCCGCCGCACCAGCGCGGTTGCGGCGAGCGCCACGAACAGCATCGGCCACGCCCACAGGCCCATATGGTCCTCGAGCGCGTCGCCGAACACGATCACGAGGTAGAGCATCAGCGGTAGATAGACCGCTGATACGACCAGAGTCGCCAGCGTGAAGCGGAACAGCGACACGCGCGCCCAGCCGCAGGCAACGAAGGCCACGAACACGATGCCCGGCACAACCCGGCACAGCGCAACGACGCTGAAAACATTGCGCTTGAGCGTATCGCCCAGATAGCGCACGCGTTCATCGACCGCGAAACGTTTCAGCCACGGGATATAGCGCGCGCCGGCGCCGATGCCGTAGAGCGCGAAATCGCTGACCACCATACCGATGTAAAGGCAGATGCCGACCAGCAGCGCGGACATCTGCCCGTTGTTGATCAGATAGCCGCCGAGAATGATCGCAAGATCTTCATGCGCAAACGGCAGAAACAACAACGACGCAATTTGCGCGAACCAGGATAAGTCGCTCCCGGCGACTTCACCCAGCCACCCGACGATATCGAACAAGCGCAGCCCCCAAAATCCCCACCGCGGCCTGACGGCCCCGCTCTGTCCCCGGCATCGGCTTGGGCCGATCGATTATTGGATCGTCCTGGACAAGGCGGTCACGGAATGAAGTAACCCCGCCGTTAATTTAGCCGCTGTGACGGCAAAACGACAATAATAAAGCTCAGGGCAGCCTCCGACTTTCGCCCCTTTCCCGCTGATATGCTAAACTGCAGCCAATGACGATGAACAATTCTTCATCGGGCGACGAAGACAAGCGGGTGATCCAGTTCCGGCGGTCCTCCGACGGCACCCACCACAGCGTCGTGCCACCGCAACCCCCGGCCGACCTTGATCGCTATCAGGACACCAATCCGGAAACCGAGGCCGATTACCGCCACCGGATGATCGTCAATCTGGCGGCTGTGGGATTCCTCGTCCTGCTGATCGGCGGCGCGTTCTGGCTCGCCGACAGCATCGCCACCATGCGCAAGAATCAGGATTGCGTCCTCACCGGGCGGCGGACCTGCAATCCGATCGACCCGGGCGCCTTGAGCCGCCCCTAGAGCGAAGCTCGATCCGGGTCAGGAATGCCCAGCCAGCGCAAGAGTAACCGGCGCCAGGCCGGAGAACCCGAGCGCCCTGGCCGCCGCCGGCGACAGATCGATGATCCGGCTGCGGATGAACGGGCCGCGATCGTTGATTCGCACCACCACGCTGCGGCCATTGCGGCGATTGGTCACCCGGACCTGGGTGCCAAACGCCAGGGTCCGGTGTGCCGCCGTCATCTCGCTGGCCCGGTGGATCTCGCCGCTCGCGGTCTTGCGGCCCGAATGCGCCAGCGAATAGACCGAGGCCATTCCGGACGAGGACAGGCTCGCGTTCCGCGTCTCTCCCGCCGCTGCGGTCAGCGGCATCAGCACGAGAGCGAGGGCGAAGCCGAGAGTCGGCCTCAGAATCCCGGCCGCGAAAGTCATCTGTGCACCGCCCCGCATGGCATGCCTCCAAAGCGACGGGCCACCCCTCCGGGGGACTGACCAATTAAGTCGGAAATGGCGAATTTGTTTCGCTTTGCAGGCGCTTTCGGGCCAAATTCAGGCTTAACCGGGCCGGCATTGAACTCCCCGCCCCGCTTCGGTATACGGGCAGCGATTTCGACCGGGTTGCGGTTCAGGCGCCCGAACCTATACCCGTTCCCACCGAGAACTGCCCGAGACCCCCAGATGTCCTCGACTTTCGATACCGTCGCCAACATCATCGCCGAGACGTGCGACATCCCGCGTGACACGATCACGCCGGACAGCCACGCCATCAACGATCTCGGGATCGACAGCCTCGACTTCCTCGATATCGCCTTCGCCATCGACAAGGCCTTCGGGATCAAGCTGCCGCTCGAGCAGTGGACCCAGGAGGTGAACGAGGGCAAAGCGACGACCGAGCAGTATTTCGTGCTCAAGAATCTGGCCGCGCGCATCGACGAACTGGTCGCCGCGAAAGGCGCCTGACCCGGCCCGCATGCGCCTTGAGTATTTCCAGCTCATCGACCGGATCGCCGATCTCAATCTGAGCGAACGGACCATCAAGGTCGTCGCCACCGTCCCGACCGAAAGCACGATCTTCGAGGGCCACTTCCCTGGCCATCCGCTGATGCCGGGTGTCCTGCTCGGCGAAGCGATGGCGCAGACCTCGGGCTGGCTGATCATCGGCCTCAACAATTTCGCCCGCATGCCGTTTCTCGCGGCGATGAAGGATCTCAAGCTGCGCACCTTCGTGCAGCCGGGCCAGACGCTCGATCTCTCCGCGGCGCTGGTGCATGAAGGCTCCGGCTTCGCCATGACCAAGGCGCAGGGCCGGATCGACGGCAAGCTCGTCTGCGACGCGACCATCACCTTCCGCGTCGTCGATTTCCCCAATGCGGACATGCGCGGCCACATGGAAGCGCTCGCCAAGGTTATCGAATTTCCGGTGGGAGCGACCGCGCATGCCAAATCCTGATCGCGACATCTGGATCACCGGCATCGGCATCGTCTCTTCGCTCGGCGAAGGCGCGGACCAGCACTGGGACAAGCTCACCGCCGGCACCATTACCGCCAATGCGGAGACGTTCGCGCCGTTCGTCGTGCACCCACTCGCGCCGGCGGCGTTCGAGACGCAGATTCCGAAGAAAGAGCAGCGGCAGATGGAGCCGTGGCAGCGGATCGGTACCTATGCCGCCGGCCTCGCGCTCGACTCAGCCGGCGTCAAAGGCAACACCGACATCCTCTCGCGCATGGACATGATCGTCGCCGCCGGCGGCGGCGAGCGCGATGTTGCCGTCGACAGCGCGATCCTCACCGGCATTGGCAAGAGCGACAAGCCGGAAGCGTTCCTCAACGAACGGCTGATGAACGACCTGCGTCCGACGCTATTCCTCGCGCAGCTCTCCAACCTGCTTGCCGGCAACATCTCGATCGTGCACGGCGTGGTCGGTTCGTCGCGTACCTTCATGGGCGAAGAGGCCGCCGGCGTCGACGCGGTGCGGATCGCCGCTTCGCGCATCGCCGCCGGACAAAGCGACATCGTCCTCGTCGGCGGCGCGCATAACGGCGAGCGGCAGGATCTGCTGATGCTCTATGAGTTCGGCGGCCACACGCTCAAGGGCAGCCACAAGCCGGTGTGGGAACGCGGCGAGAAAGGCGGTCTCGCTTTGGGCTCGCTCGGTGCGTTCCTGGTGCTGGAATCGCGCAAGCACGCGCAAGCGCGCGGCGTGAAGCCTCTGGCGAAGATCACTGCCGTCGAGGCCGGCCGCTCGAACCGCTCGGAAGGCGCGCTGCGCCGTTCGCTCGCCTCGCTCTGGGGCACGATCAAGGCCAAGCTCAAGCCCGGCTATGCGGTCCTGTCCGGCGCCTCCGGCGCCGCGCCTGCCACCGCCGACGAGCACGCCTTCCTGAAAGATCTGGGGAGCGGCATTGCCGTCCGCGCCTCCGGCACCTATCTCGGTCATGGGCTGGAACCGCAGTTCCCGATGAACATCGCGCTCGCGGCGATCGCGCTCGGCCGCGGCAGCCTGTTTCCGCCGCGCGATGCGACCGGGCTCGAACAACCGGCCGCTGCCGCGCCGACGCAGATCGTCGTGACCGGCGTCGGACACTGGCGCGGCGAAGGACTGGCCCTGATCGAACGCGCCGACTAACGGAGAGCCGAGACGATGACAGCCATGCAGGACAAGGCCGGACGCCCGATCGTCGTCGTCACCGGCATGGGCGTGGTCACCTCGCTCGGCACCGGCAAGGCCGACAACTGGGCCAAGCTCACCGCCGGACAGTCCGGCATCCGCGCCATCTCCCGCTTCGCTACCGATGGCCTCAAGACCCGCGTCGCCGGCACCATCGACTATCTGACCAAGGAGCCGCTCAACACCGCCGCCATGTCGGAGATGCTTGCCGACCTTGCCGTCGAAGAGGCGGTCGCGGAATCCGGCATCGGCGCCAAGGGCGACTTCCCCGGCCCGCTGTTCCTCGCGGTGCCGCCGGTCGAACTCGAATGGCCGCAGCGCCGCGAAGTCGCGGTCGCGTCCGGCGCCAATGATGCGATCGACTATCGCGACCTGCTGCGTGTCAGCGCGCAGTTCCCCACTTATCATTCCCGCTTCATGTTCGGCTCGGTCGCCGATCACATTGCCGACCGCTTCGGCACCAAGGGCTCGCCGATCTCGCTCTCGACCGCCTGCGCGTCGGGTACGACCGCGATCCAGCTTGGCGTCGAGGCGATCCGCCGCGGCGAAACCGACGCGGCGCTGTGCGTCGCCTCCGACGGCTCGGTCAATCAGGAATCGCTGATCCGCTTCTCGCTCCTGTCGGCGCTGTCGACCCAGAACGACGTGCCGGAAACAGCCTCCAAGCCGTTCTCGAAAAACCGTGACGGCTTCGTCATGGCCGAGGGTGCCGGCGCGCTGGTGCTGGAAAGTCTCGCCTCGGCCAAGGCGCGCGGCGCGAAGATCCTCGGCGTGGTCGAAGGCTGCGGCGAACTCGCCGACAGCTTCCACCGCACCCGCTCCTCGCCGGACGGCAAGCCGATCATCGGCTGCATGGTCAACGCACTCAACGATGCCGGCCTGACGCCGCAGGACATCGACCACATCAACGCGCACGGCACCTCGACGCCGGAAAACGACAAGATGGAATTCACTGGCACCGACAAGGTGTTCGGCGAGCACGCCAAGGCGATCCCGATCACCTCCAACAAGTCGATGATCGGCCACACGCTCTCGGCCGCCGGCGCGGTCGAAGCGGTCATCACGCTAATGACGCTGCAACACCAGCGCATCCCGCCGACCATCAACTATCTGGTCCCGGACCCGGCGATCCCGCTCGACGTCGTCGGCAACACCGCGCGCGATGCCAAGATCACGCATGCGCTGTCGAACTCGTTCGGCTTCGGCGGTCAGAACGCCTCGCTGATCTTCGGCCGCGAACCGGCCTGATCCCGGTTTACGGCCGGAACAGCGCAAAACCTTGCCTGTTGACGGCGGCCCGGCCACGGGCCATCCCGTGAATCCATTTTTCTTGGATATCTCCATGCGCGCGCTGACCCTGATCGCCGACCGCCAGCTTGAACTGACCGACATCCCCGCGCCGCCCACGCCCGGCCCCGGCGAGGTGCAGGTCAGGATCGGCGCGGTCGGCCTCAACCATCTCGACGTCTGGGGCTTCCGCGGCATGGCCTTCGCCAAGCGTAAATTGCCGCTCGTCGTCGGCGCGGAAGCGGCCGGCACCATCGAGAGCGTCGGCGCCGGCGTCACCGCGTTCAAGCGCGGCGACAAGGTTGCGATGTATGGCGCGCTCACCTGCGGCACTTGCAAGGCGTGCCGCGAGGGCCGCGATAACCTGTGCGAGAACGTCGGCGGCATCATGGGCTTCCACGTGGACGGCTTCGCGCGCGATCTCGTCACCATGCCGGCGCGCCTCGTCGTGCCGGTGCCGGACAACGTCTCGCTGCGTGACGCCGCCTGCGCGCCGATCGCATTCGGCACCGTGCAGCACATGCTGTTCGACAACGCCAAGCTCCAGCCCGGCGAAACCATCCTCGTTCATGCCGGCGGTTCCGGCATCGGCACCGTCGCCATCAAGATGGCGAAGGCGCTCGGCTGCACCGTCATCACCACGGTCGGCAGCGACGACAAGGCGGAGAAGGCCAAGGCGCTCGGCGCCGATCACGTCATCAACTACCGCACGCAACGGTTCGAGACGATCACGCGCAAGCTGACGCAGAAGAAGGGCGTCGACGTGGTGTTCGAGCATGTTGGCGGCGAAGGCTTCAACGGCTCCCTGCTGGTGCTCAAGCGCGGCGGCCGCCTCGTCACCTGCGGCTCGACCGCGGGGCCGACGGTGCAGATCAACCTGATGCAACTGTTCCAGCAGCAGTACAAGATTTTCGGTTCGTTCGGCTGCACCATCCGCAACATCCGCGAAAGCCTCGACAAGATGGCCGGCGGTATGCTGCCGGTGATCGACACGGAGGTGCCGCTCGCCGAATTCGCGCGCGGCCTCGCGCGGCTCGAAGGCCGGCAGGTGTTCGGCAAGGTGATCGTGACGTTCTGATGGCTCGCCCGCGCGGAAAAGCCTTCCTCGATGCGCTGGCCGGTCACGGCACGGTCGCGCTGCTCGGCGGCCTGCGGCTGATCGACCGTCGCCGCATCGCGCCCGGCACCGCGTGGCTGCTGCGGCGCGTCGGCCCGCTCCTGAAAGAACAGAAGATCGCCCGCGCGCAGCTCGTCGCAGCGTTTCCAGAGAAATCGCCGGACGAGATCGAGCGCATCATCGCCGGCATGTGGGACAATCTCGGCCGCGTCGCCGCCGAATTCGCGCATATGGATCGCTTTCGCGTCGAGGACCCCGACAATCCCGGCCCGGTCGACATTACCTATTCGCCGGAAACGTTCGACCGCTTCCATCAGCTGCGCACCGACGGCAAGCCGGCGCTTATTTTCACCGCGCATCTCGCCAACTGGGAATTGCCGGCGGTGGTCGCGGCCGCGCACGGCCTCGACGCGATCTCGGTCTATCGCCGGCCGAATATCGGCGCGGCCGCCGATGCGGTGCTGGCAATCCGCTCCGGTGCCATGGGCGAACTGATGGCGACATCCATGGACGCGCCGGTAAAGCTCGCCGACGCACTGGCGCGTGGTCGCCATATCGGCATGCTGGTCGATCAATACGCCCTACGCGGCGTGCCGGTCACGTTCTTCGGCCGGCCGACGCGCGCCAACGCGCTGCTGGCACGGCTCGCGCGTCATGTCGATTGCCCGATTCACGGCGTGCGGATGATCCGCCAGCCGGATGGACGCACTTTCCGCGCCGAGCTGACCGAGGCGGTGCCGCCCGCGCGCGACGCCGATGGCGCGATCGACGTGCAGGGCACCATGCAGGCGGTGACGTCGGTGATCGAAGACTGGGTGCGCGAATACCCGGAGCAATGGCTATGGGCACACCGCCGCTGGCGTCCCGAGGACGAGCGCAGATCGTGATGTTCCGAGCGCAGTCCCTTACCGCCCGGTCTTGATCCGCGTCCACAATCGGTTGATCACACGCTGCGTGCGCGCATCGTGCGCCCGCACGGTATAGAGCCTGCTCATCATCGCCGCATCGGGATAGACGCCGGGATCGTCGCGCACCGCCTTGTCGAGCAGCGGCTGGCTAGCGAGATTGCCGTTGGCATAGCTGATGAAGTTCGAGTTGCGCGCGGCGACCTCGGGACGCAGCAGATAATTGATAAAGGCGTGTGCCTCTTCGATATTCTTCGCGTCCTTCGGGATCGCGAGATTGTCGAACCACATCTGCGTGCCCTCCTTCGGGATCGCATAGGCGATGTCGACGCCGTTCTTCGCCTCGGCCGCGCGCTTCTGCGCCTGCTTGATGTCGCCGGACCATCCGACCACGAGGCAGATCTCTCCGGACGCGAGCGCATTGAGATATTCCGACGAATGGAATTTCCGCACGAACGGCCGCACCTTGAGGATCAGATTGCCGGCCCTGTCCAGCGTCGCCGGATCGGTCGCGTTCACATCGAGACCGAGATAATGCAGCGCCGCCGGAATGATATCATCCGGCGAATCCAGCATATGCACGCCGCAGTCCTTGAACTTGGCAAGGTTCTCCGGCTTGAACACCAGATCCCAGCTGTCGATGCGCGCGTCAGCGCCGAGGATGTCCCGCGCCTTCTTCACATTGTAGCCGATGCCGGTCGTGCCCCACATGTAGTTCACGGCGAAACGGTTGCCGGGATCGTAAGCGGCGAGCCGCTGCGTGATCTCCGGCCACGCATTCTTCAGGTTCGGTAGCTTCGCCTTGTCGAGCGGCAAGAAAACACTGGCCTTGATCTGGCGTTCGAGAAAGTACGCCGTCGGCACAACGATGTCGTAGCCGGACTTGCCGGCCAGCAGCTTGGTCTCCAGCACCTCGTTGGCGTCGAACGTGTCGTATTGAACCTTGATGCCGGTTTCCTTGGTGAAGTCAGCCAGCACCTGCGGATCGATGTAATCCGACCAGTTGTAGACATTGAGCGTACGCTGCTGTGCCATCGTTGACATCGGCAACAGCGCACCGACCATGGTCACCAGCATCACACACCAAAGCCGCATCGTTCTCTCTCCTTACCCCGCGCGTGGCAACACGCCGGCGAGCTTCTCCAGCGCCGCGTCGAGTGTCGCGTCGCGCTTGGCAAAACAGAACCGCACCACCGAGCGGATCGGGTCGTCGGCATAGAACGCCGACACCGGGATCGCAGCGACCTTGTGCTCGGTGACGAGCCGTTTGCAGAACGTCTCGTCGTCCTGATTGAGACCTAGCGGCGCCAGATCGACGTTGAGAAAATACGTACCCTGCGCGTCGAGTGTCGGAAAACCGAGCGTCCGCAGCCCGTCGGCGAACCGGTCGCGGCTGCGTTGGAAGTCGGCGCGCATCGTCGTGAAATAGTCGTCGGCCTTGGCGAGGCCGTAGGCAACGGCAACCTGCAGGTTCGGCGGCGTGGTGAAGGTGATGTATTGATGCGCCTTCGCCAGCACGCGCAACACCTGCGGCGCGGCGCAGACGAAGCCGACCTTCCACCCGGTGAGCGAGAAAATCTTGCCGGCCGAGCCGACTTTGACGCAGCGCTCGCGCATGCCGTCGATCGCGATCAGCGGCAGATGAGCGCGGCCGTCGAAGATCACGTGCTCCCAGACCTCGTCGCAAACGGCGATGGCGTCGTAGCGCTGACAGAACGCGGCGAGCCGCTCCAAATCCTCGCGCGCATAGACCGTGCCGGTCGGATTGAGCGGATTGTTGAACAGCACGACCTTCGTTTTCGGCGAGAACGCGCGCTCCAGCATCTCGTCGGTGAAGCGCCAGTGCGGCGGTTCGAGCCGCACGAACTTCGGCACGCCGCCGGCGCGCTGCACCAGCGGCAGATAGGCATCGTAGAGCGGCTGGAACAGCACCACCTCGTCGCCCGGCTCAATCAGCGCCATCAACGCGCCGGCCAGTGCCTCGGTCGCGCCGGAGGTGATCATGATCTCGCGGTCGGGATCGAGGGTGAGGTTCTGCCAGTGCTGATAATGCGCAGCGACGGCCTGGCGCAATTCGGGCAGGCCGAGCATCGGCGGATACTGGTTCCAGCCGGAGACTACGGCTTCGGCGGCCTTGCGTCGGACATCTTCCGGTCCCGGATCGTCGGGAAAGCCCTGCCCCAGATTGACCGCCGCGTGGTCGCGCGCGAGGCCGGACATGACCTCGAACACCGAAACCGGCAGACCGGCGAAGATCGGGTTCATGATGGCAGGTCAGCCGGTCTTGTTCGTGTCAGTTTTGGTCGGCAGTCCGGCCGCTTTCCAGCCAAGCATACCCCCCGCCAGATGGTGGTCGTAGGGATATCCCCGCTCCTGCGCGGCGAGCGAGGCGGTCACCGAACGCTTGCCGGAGCGGCAGGCGAACACCACGGTGCGGCCATCCGGGTCCGGGATCGCGGCGGGATCGAATTGCGACAACGGCACGACCACGCCCTCGGGATAGGCTTCGACGGCGATCTCGTTCGGCTCGCGCACATCGACCAGAAGCATGCGCCCCTCGGTCAGCCCGCGGGCAACCTCCTCGGGCGTCAGATCGTGAACCTTGGGCTCGCCGGCCATCGCAACACACTCCGTGACAGGGCTGTTGGCGCCCGTTCTAGGGCAACCCGGCAACGCCCGCTAGAGTCGGAATCGTGGAAATTGAAGCGGCTCGTGGCCCGTTTTTTGGGGAACGTGATCTTTGCGGAAAACCGGTTCCCACTTTTCCGGATCACGCCCTAGATGGTCACCTGGGTGCCGACTTCGACCACGCGGCCGGTCGGAATCTGGAAGAAGTCGGTGGCATCGCTCGACGTGCGTGCCAGACCGATGAACAGGCGGTCCTGCCACGCCGGCATGCCGGACTGCGGCGACGGCTTGAGCGCCCGCCGCGACAGGAAGAACGACGTCGACATGATGTCGAACTGCCAGCCGTGTTTGCGGGCGATCGCCAACGCCTTGGGCACGTTCGGCTCTTCCATGTAGCCGAACCGCAGCACCACGCGCTGGAAACGCTCGGACACCGGCGCAATCTGCACCCGCTCGTCCTCGGACACGCGCGGCGTGTCGGAGACATGGATCGTCAGGATGACGTTCTTTTCGTGCAGCACCTTGTTGTGCTTGAGATTGTGCAACAGCGCGGTCGGCGCGAAGTCCGGGGTGCTGGTGAAGAACACGGCCGTTCCCGGAACGATATGCGGCGGCTTCTTCTCGAGACTGCGCAGCAAGGTATCGAGCGGCACCTCGGTCCGGCGGGTCTTGCTGGACAGGAGATTGGTACCGCGGCGCCAGGTCAGGATCAGCAGCACCATCACCGCGCCAAACAGGATCGGCACCCACGCGCCCTCAAACAGCTTCAGCAAGTTCGCCGAGAAAAACACCATGTCGACGAAGATAAACGGCACCATCAGCAGCGCCGCCTGCCACAGCTTCAGCTTCCACAATTTCCACGCGACGATGAACGCCAGCAAACCATCGACCACCATCGTCGTCGCCACCGCGATGCCGTAGGCATGCGAGAGAGCGCTCGACGTGCGGAACAAACCGATCAGCAGCACGACGCCGATGAACAGCGCGATGGTCACGCGCGGAATGTAGATTTGCCCGACATGCGAGGCGGAGGTGTGCAGGATCGCGAGCCGCGGCAGGAGACCAAGCTGGATCGCCTGATGCACCAGCGAATAAGCGCCGGTGATGACCGCCTGGCTGGCGATCACGGTGGCTGCCGTGGCGAGGATCACCATCGGCATCACCATCACGTCCGGCAACAAACGGAAGAACGGATTTTCCAGCGCCGACGCATCGGACAGAACCCGCGCGCCCTGCCCGAAATAGTTGAGCAGCAGCGCCGGCAACACCAGCGACAACCACGCGACCTGGATCGGCTTGCGACCGAAATGGCCAAGATCCGCATATAAGGCTTCGCCGCCGGTGACGCACAGGAACACCGCGCCAAGCGCGATCAGGCCGATATGGCCGTGTTGCGCGACAAAGGCGACCGCATATTGCGGATTGATCGCATAGAGGACGCGTGGATCGTCGCCGATATGCAGCAGCCCGGCGATGGCGATGGTGACAAACCAGATCGCCATGATCGGGCCGAACAGCGCCGCGACGCGCGCCGTGCCATGACTTTGCGCCGCGAAAAGGCCGACCAGGATCAGCAAGGAGATCGGCACCACATAATCGGCGAAACCGGGGTTGACGAGCTTCAGACCTTCCACCGCCGAGAGCACGGAAATCGCCGGCGTGATGACGCTGTCGCCGAGAAACATCGCGGCGCCGATCACACCGAGCAGAAAGACCAGCGCCGTGCGCCGGCCAAGCGCGCGGGTCGCCAGCGCCGTCAGCGAGAGCGTTCCGCCCTCCCCGTTGTTGTCGGCGCGCAGCAGCACCAGGACGTATTTCAGCGTCACCGTGATGATCAGCGACCACAGGATCAGCGACAGGACGCCGAGCACGACCTCGCGCGTCAATCCATGCTCGGCGCTCGCCGCGTGAACCGCCTCTCGGAACGCATAGAGCGGGCTGGTGCCGATATCGCCGTAGACCACCCCGACACTGCCGAGCGCCAGCGCCAAGACGCTGGGAGGGGTCGGCGGAGTTGCGGCTTCCTGTGGCGCGGCGTCGTTGGTCGTCTGCGTCATTCGTCCCGCTTAAGCCCCTCTCGGGCCTCGATCAGCGCCCCGAAAGGGCCGGTTGCGCAAGGACGCGCTTATATCATGCCCGCCGACCGCGCCTATCAGGTCGCCGCACAACCGATATGAATTTTCAGCGGAAAATGGCTGCTCAGGGCCGGAAATCGACCGGTATCGGCGGAGCTTCCCGCATCAAAGTGATGGTGACGCGCCGGTTTGAGGACAGGGAGGGATTGTCCGGAAACAGCGGTTCCGTATCGGACTTGCCTGCCACCATAAAGATATTCCCGGAACGCAGCCCTTCCTGCTCCAGAATCTGCCGGATCGCATTGGCCCGGTCGGCGGAAAGTTCCCAGGCACCGTAACCCGGCTTCGGTGGTATCCGGGTCGTCGCGGTGTGGCCGGTGATCGACAGGCGGTACGGCATTTGTTTGAGCGCCGGCGTCATTTTGGCGATCAATTTGCGCGTACGTTCGTTTGGCTCCTTCGAGCCTTCCGCGAACATCGAGCGGCCATCCTGATCGACGATTTCGATGTTGAGACCGTTCTTGGTTTCCTCGATCATCACATGTTTCGAGGCTTCGTTGATCTCGGGCAAGTCCTGCAGCGCCTGGCGCAGCGATGCGGCCGCCAGCGCGAACTGCCGATCCTGATCGAGCCGCGCGCCATAGGTGCGGTTGTGGTCTTTCTCGTCCGCGCTCGGCGTCGCCGACGCTTCATCCGGCGTGATGTTCGCGGCGTTCTTGAGCCGCGGCCGCGTTGGCAATCCGGGAATCTCGACGATGCCCGAATAGCGGACCTTATCCTGCACGCCGAATGCATCGCGCATCGAGCCGGCGACGACTTGCAGCTTCGCCTGATCCTGGGTCGAGAACGCGACGAGCATGACGAAGAAGCTCATCAGCAGAGCCATAAGATCGGCGAACGTTACGAACCAACCGTGTCCGCCTGCATGTCCGCCGCGTTTCTTCGCCATGAAGCGTGCTCAGCGCCGGCGCGGGCTTAAGCCGCGACGGCAGCTGCCTCTTCATCGGCACTGTGACGATGCTTCTCGGGCAGATAGGCGAGCAGCATCTCACGCACCAGCGTCGGGCTCTTTGCTTCGCGCATCATCAGCACGCCGTCGATGATCAGCGTGCGGTTGACCTCCTCGTCGACCAGCTTGACGTGCAGTTTGTCGGCGATCGGGAGACAGAACAGGTTGGCGACCAGCGCGCCGTAGAGCGTCGCAAGCAACGCGACCGCCATGAACGGGCCGAGCTTGGACGGATCGGTCATGTTGGCGAACATTTGCACCATGCCGAGCAGCGTGCCGATCATGCCGAAGGCCGGCGCGCAATCGCCGATGGCGCGGTAGATCTTCTGCCCTTCGTCGAGATGGGTCAGGAAGTTGTCGCGGTCGCGCTCCAGATTGTCGCGGATGAAGTCGCCGTCATAACCGTCGGCAACGAAGCGGATACCCTTGGCGAGAAACGGATCGTCGACCGTTGCCTTCTCCAGCCCGATCGGCCCCTGCTTGCGGACAATCTCGGCCAGACCGGCGATTTCGTCGACCAGTTCGCGCTGGGTCGTGCGCCGCATCGTGAAGGCGAACTTCATGCCGAGCGGCAGGCCGTGCAGGATCGCCACCAACGGAAAGCGGATCAGTGTCGCGGAGAACGAACCGCCGAAAATGATGATGATGGCGTGCATGTCGTAGAACATGCGCAGATCGCCGCCCATCAGAATGAGCGTGACGATCGTGATCACACCGGCGATCAGCCCAAGGCCGGTGGTGATATCCATGCGATCTGCTCCGTCGAAAAAGCGCTTAGAAAATGCCGCTCGGGTGGTCCCCTAAACCTAGATCGGCCCGATTAAAGCGGCGTTAACCGCGATTTCCCGCGGTTTGAATGATGGCTTGCACCAAGGCTGATGGTGCAAACACGTCGTCTATTCGATTTATGTCTATAGTCGATAGCCAGCGACCATGAATAAAATCAATGACTTGCGCCGAAAGTGATGGCAAAAACAAAGGGTCAAACAGACCGGCCGCTTGCGGGCGCACGTCAAGTCGTCCGTGACCGGCCAGCAAAACCCATTAAAAGGATCGCCGAGGCAGCGCGTCTGAGCGTGGCCGAGAGGCAGAGGAGATCGAGGATGCGGGATATCGGCCATTTTATCGGCGGCAAGGCGGTCAAGGGGACATCCGGCCGGTCAAGCGACGTGTTCAACCCGAACACCGGTGAGGTCCAGGCCAAGGTCGCCCTCGCCTCCGTGGCCGAGGTCGAGCAGGCCGTTGCCAATGCCGAGGAAGCGCAGCGGGTCTGGGCCGCTGTCAACCCGCAGCGCCGCGCCCGCGTGATGTTCAAGTTTCTGGAGTTGGTCCAGAAGGAATATGACGACCTCGCCCGCCTGCTCTCCTCCGAGCACGGAAAGACCTTCGCCGACGCCAAGGGCGACATCCAGCGCGGCCTCGAAGTCGTCGAGTTTGCCTGCGGTATCCCGCATCTGATGAAGGGCGAGCACAGCGACAGCGCCGGCACCGGCACTGATCTCTATTCGCTGCGTCAGCCGCTCGGTGTCGTCGCCGGCATCACCCCGTTCAACTTCCCGGCGATGATCCCGCTCTGGAAATGCGCGCCGGCGATCGCCTGCGGCAATTCCTTCATCCTCAAGCCGTCGGAGCGCGATCCGGGCGTGCCGATGCGCATCGCCGAGCTGTTCCTGGAAGCCGGCCTGCCGCCGGGCGTGCTCAACGTCGTCAACGGCGACAAGGTCGCGGTCGATGCGCTGCTCGACGATCGGCGCGTGAAGGCGATCGGCTTCGTCGGTTCGTCCGATATCGCCGAGTACATCTATGCGAAGGGCTGCGCCAACGGAAAGCGCGTCCAGTGCTTCGGCGGCGCCAAGAACCATATGGTCATCATGCCGGATGCCGACATGGATCAGGCGGTCGATGCGCTGATCGGCGCGGGCTACGGCTCGGCCGGAGAACGCTGCATGGCGATCTCGGTGGCGGTCCCGGTCGGCGAGAAGACCGCAGACCTCCTCGTCAAGAAACTGATCCCGCGCGTGGAAAGCCTCAAGGTCGGCCCCTCCAACGATCCGCAGGCCGACTATGGCCCGATGGTCACGAAGGCGCTGCTCAACAAGGTGAAGAGCTATGTCGACGCCGGCGTGAAGGAAGGCGCCAAGCTCCTGGTCGACGGCCGCAACTTCAAGCTCCAGGGCTACGAGAACGGCAACTTCATTGGCGGCTGCCTGTTTGATCACGTCACGCCGGACATGACGATCTACAAGGAAGAAATCTTCGGCCCGGTTCTGTCGGTGGTCCGCGCCAAGGATTACGAAGAGGCACTCCGGCTGCCGTCCGATCATGAATACGGCAATGGCGTCTCGATCTTCACCCGCGACGGCGACACCGCGCGCGATTTCTCCAACCGCGTCAATGTCGGCATGGTCGGCGTCAACTTCGCGATCCCGGTGCCGCTCGCCTATCACACCTTCGGCGGCTGGAAGCGGTCCGGTTACGGCGACCTCAACCAGCACGGACCGGATTCGATCCGCTTCTATACCAAGACCAAGACGATCACCCAGCGCTGGCCCTCCGGCACCAAGGAAGGCGCCGAGTTCGTCATTCCGACCATGGCGTGATCATTCGCACGCCAGCGCAGCGCATGAAAAAAGCCGGCGGCGCCTTGGCCGCCGGCTTTCTGTTGTCGCTGACTGGCTGCGCCAGCCAGCAACTGGCGACGACGAGCGTGGCCGGAGCTTCACCGGCTGATCTCGCCGGCCGCTGGATGCTGTCGATGCCGCAAGCTCCCGCCTGCGGCCTCACGCTGTCTGGCGGGCCGCAGGGGCGCATCACACCGGAAGGCGGCTGTCCCGGCCGTTTCTTCACCAGCCGCCGCTATAACCTCGACAACGGCACGATGACGATCCTCGACGGCGAGAGCGTGCCGCTCGCGCGGCTGACAGCGGGCGAAGATGGATTTACCGGCCGTGCCGAAACCGGCGAGACCGTTACACTGACGCGGGCCCTCTACGAATAAACCGCGCTAGTTGAGGCGGGTGGGACGCTCGGTGTCCGACGGCGCGACCGCATTCGGCGGTGAAGCGGCGGGCGAATCTGTGACGGGATGATCGGGAGACAGCGGCTGCGGCGCAGCCGCAGCGCGCGCATGCTTCTGCCACGAGAGCCAGCCGAGCGGCAGCGCACCGAGATAGAGAACCGTGCCGACGGTCAGCACCTCGAACGGATAAGCCAGCAGCAGCGCAAAGAACAACACCGCGACGACGAACACCGGCAGCACCATCTCGGTCGGCACGCGCTTGCCGACCTGCTTTCCGGAAAATACCGGCAGCCGCGACACCATCAGGAATGCGACGAACAGTGCGAACACCAGAGAGAACGCGGTAAGCGCCGAGCCGCGCGGCACGCCGAGGAAATTCAGATAGATCGGCAACAGCACGACAATCGCGCCAGCCGGCGCCGGGACGCCGGTGAAGAAATTGCCCGCCCAGGCCGGCTTGTGCGGATCGTCGATCATCACATTGAAGCGCGCCAGCCGTAGCCCGCCGCAAATGGCGAAAACCAGCGCAGCGATCCATCCGAACGATTTGAAATCGTGCAGCCCCCAGAAGTAGAGGATCAGCGCCGGGGCGACGCCGAAATTGACGAAGTCGGCAAGGCTGTCGAGTTCGGCACCGAACTTGGACGTGCCCTTGAGCATGCGCGCCACGCGACCGTCGATGCCATCGAGCAGCGCGGCGAAGACGATGCCGGCAAGCGCCAGATCGAGCTTGTTCTCGAAGGCGAGCCGGATCGCGGTGAGCCCGGCGCAGAGCGCCAGCAGCGTGATCAGATTGGGCACCAGCATGCGCACCGGAATCGCCTTGAAACGGCGGCGGCGCGGGCTCCCGCCCGGGTCTTGACGGGTATCTTGCGGGTCGATGGGATTGAACACCATGGTGCGGAAATTATATCGCAGTTTGCGGCAAAACCACGGGGCTTTTTGGCCGCGGCCCCGGCTAACTTTCAATCAATCCGATAGACCCGGTCGCCGTCCTGTCCGCGCAGGTCGGCCAGCACGGTTTCGCCGGCGATGGCCGTCTGGCCGATCGACACCAGCGGGATGGTGCCTTCCGGCAGGTAGACGTCGAGCCGCGAGCCGAAGCGGATCATGCCAAACCGCTCGCCGGCCGTCAGCGCATGCCCTTCCCGGACGAAGCAGAGGATGCGCCGCGCCACCAACCCGGCGATCTGCACGACGGCGATGCGCGCCGACGGCGTGGTGATGACCAGCGCGTTGCGCTCGTTGTCTTCGCTCGCCTTGTCAAGGTCGGCGTTGATGAACTTGCCCTGGTGATAAACGATCCGCTCGACTCGGCCCGACAGCGGACTGCGGTTCACGTGACAATCGAACACGCTCATGAAGATCGACACGCGCGGCAGCGGCGTGTTGCCGAGCCCCAGTTCGGCCGGCGGGATCGCCGGCTGCACCAGGCTGACGTGACCATCGGCCGGCGAGACGACCAGCCCCTCGCGCACCGGCGTCACCCGCGGCGGATCGCGGAAGAAGTACACACACCACAGCGTGAGTACGGTGCCGATCCAGCCGAGCGGCGTCCAGATCCAGAACAGGATCAGGCTGACCAGTGCGAACGCGCCGATGAACGGATAACCCTCCGCATTGATCGGCACCAGTTGCGAACGGATCGAGTTGACAATCGACATGAATGAAACTCCGTCTTATTCCGCCGCGCCGAGCGGCTCGCGTAAAGGCTCCGCCGGCGGCGGCTCGGGTGCTTCAACGACCGGCGGCGGGTTGCGGTTCGGTGCGGCATTATCGTCAGCCAGCGCCAGCTTTTCGCGCGCCTCGTCGGCTTCGCGCTGGCGATTCCACATGCTGGCGTAAAGACCGGCGCGCGCCAGCAGTTGCACATGCGTGCCACGCTCGACGATCCGGCCGGCTTCCAGCACGATGATCTCGTCGGCGCCGATGATCGTCGACAGCCGGTGCGCAATCACCAGCGTGGTCCGATTTTTCGAGACACGCTCCAGCGCATCCTGAATTTCCTTTTCGGTGTGGCTGTCGAGCGCCGAGGTTGCCTCGTCGAGCAACAGGATCGGAGGTGCCTTTAGGATCGTGCGAGCGATGGCAACCCGCTGCTTCTCGCCGCCCGACAGTTTCAGTCCGCGCTCGCCGACCTCGGTTTCGTAGCCTTGCGGCGACAGCTTGATGAATCCATCGATCTGCGCCAGCGCGGCCGCCTCTTCCACATCGGAATCGGTCGCGTCCCAGCGCCCATAACGGATGTTGTAGCGGATCGTATCGTTGAACAGCACGGTGTCCTGCGGCACCATACCGATCGCCGCCCGCAGCGACGCTTGCGTCACCTTGCTGATGTCCTGACCGTCAATGGTGATGTGGCCTGACGTGACGTCGTAGAAGCGATAGAGCAGCCGCGACAAGGTCGACTTGCCGGCACCGGACGGCCCGACAACGGCGACGGTGCGCCCCGCCGGCACGTCGAAGCTAATGCCCTTGAGGATCGGCCGCTCCGGCTCGTAGGAGAACACAACATTCTCGAAGCGGATCGCGCCGGCCGTCACCTGCAACGGCTTCGCGCCCGGCGCATCGGCGATCTCCGGGGCGCGCCCGAGGATCGAGAACATCATTTCGATGTCCGTCACCGCCTGCTTGATCTCGCGATAAATCATGCCCATCACGTTCAGCGGCTGATAGAGCTGGATCATCATCGCATTGATCATCACGAAATCGCCCACCGTCTTGGTGCCGGCAGCGATGCCGTAGGCGCACAGCACCATGGTCGCCGTCAGGCCACCGGTGAAGATGATTGCCTGCCCGGCATTGAGCACCGCGAGCGACGTATAGGCACTGACGCTCGCCGTTTCGTAACGTGCCATCGAGCGGTCATAGCGTGCCAGCTCGCGCTGCTCGGCGCTGAAATACTTCACCGTCTCGTAGTTCAGCAGCGAGTCGACCGCCTTTACATTGGCGTCGGTGTCGCTCTCGTTCATCGCCTGGCGGATGCTGATGCGCCACTCGGTCGCGTAGAAGGTAAAGACCATATAGAGCGCGACAGTGACGACGATGATCGCCACATAGCGCCAGTCGAACTGCCACAGCAGCACGCCGACGATCAAAGCCAGTTCGAGCCCGGTCGGCACGATCTGCATGATGATCAATCGGACGATAGTCTCGATGCCGTTGCGGCCGCGCTCCAGCACCCGCGTCAGCCCGCCGGTTTTACGCTCCAGATGGAACCGCAGCGACAACTGGTGCATATGCTCGAACGTCATCACCGCGAGACGGCGCACCGCGTGCATCGCCACCTTGGCGAACAGACCGTCGCGCAGTTGCGTGATGCCCGCCATCAGGATGCGGGTACCGCCATAGGCGAGCGTCATGGCGATCGGTGCTGCCAGTACCCAGGCGAGCCATTCGGACGTTCCGGCATCGGCCATGCCCTGCCCGGCCAGCGCGTCGGTCGCCCATTTGAAGGTGAACGGCACGGCCATGGTGGCGATCTTGGCGATCACCAGCAGCACCACCGACCAGGCGACGCGGATCTTCAGGTCACGGCGGTCGGTCGGCCAGATATAGGGCCAGAGCGACAGCGTGATGCGCCACAGCGAATCACGTCCGGAAACGGCCTTCGCCGACGGCGGAATTTCGGTGCGAGGCGGACTCATGAGGGGAACAATAGGGTCTGCGTGATGGCGGCACGGGGAAAACAGACGCCCCGGCGCCGGCCCGGAGCGGTGATGGAACGGCCATCGCGCCTCCTATAGGCGGATTCTCGGCCGTAAGCACGTCTCTCCGACCCCGCCTTGACGCCGCAACCGGCGACAGGCACACCCCCGCCGGAGCCTTATGACATGAGCAAGATCAAGTCGATTTGCGTCTATTGCGGTTCGGGAACCGGAAACGACCCCGCTTATGTGGACGCGGCCAAGGCGTTGGGCAAGGCCATGGCCGAACAGGGCATCACCCTCGTCTATGGCGGGGGCGCCATCGGCCTGATGGGCGCGGTCGCCTATGCGGTCCTCGACCACGGCGGCAAGGTGCACGGCATCATCCCGAAATTCCTGATGTCGCGGGAGCGCGCGCTACGCGGCACCCATGAGCTCGTCGTCACCGAGAACATGCACGAGCGCAAGCAGAAGATGTTCGAGGCCGCGGACGCGTTCGTCGCGCTGCCCGGCGGCATCGGCACGCTCGAAGAAGTCGTCGAGCAGATGACCTGGGCGCAGCTCGGCCAGCATCGCAAGCCGATCCTGCTCGCCAATATCAATGGCTTCTGGGATCCGCTCGCGAGCCTGCTGCTGCATATGCGCCGCACGGAATTCATCCGCTACGGGCTGGACGTTGAAATCCTCAAGGCCGAGCGCGTGGAAGACATCATTCCGAAGCTGAAAACCGCCGTCGCCATGGTGAGCGAGCGGGACAAGCAGATGGATGTGACGCCCGCCGACAAGATGTGACGCCTAGTCGTTTTTCTCGAAGGTGACGGCTTCGATCCGGTTGCCATCGGGATCACGGACAAACGCCGCGTAGTAGCCATCGCCGTGTTGCGGGCGCAGGCCCGGCGCGCCATCGCTGGCGCCGCCATGGGCGAGCGCAGCCGCATGAAATGCGTCGACAAGAGACCGGTCGCGCGCGCGCAGGGCGATATGCGTCCCCTGGCCGGCCGGCAGCGGTGCCATGTCGGGCCGGTGATTGATCCAGAATTCGGAATACGCCTTACCGAAGGCCACCGTCGCCGGACGCTCCTCGAGCTTGCGGAAGCCGAGCGTCGCCAACACGGCGTCGTAGAAGCGCGTCGCCGCGGCGAGATCACGAACGCCGACGGAGACGTGGTCGATCATCGTTTCGGCTCGGCCGATGCGCCGGAGCGATAGAGCTTGTAGACGATCGAATCCATCAACGCCTGGAACGACGCGCCGATCACATTGGCCGAAACGCCGACCGTGCTCCAGCGCGCACCGGTCTCGTCGCGGCTTTCAATGGTGACGCGCGTCACGGCCTCGGTGCCGCCGTTGAGGATGCGCACGCGGTAATCGGTCAGCTCCAGTCCCTTGATAAAGGTCTGGTAGCGGCCGAGATCCTTGCGCAGCGCCTGATCGAGCGCATTCACCGGACCGTTGCCCTCCGCCGCCGATATCAGCGTCTCACCGTCGATCATCACCTTGACCACCGCGAGGCTGACGATCACCCGTTCACCCGCCGCGTTGTCACGTTGCTCGACATTGACGTCGAACTGCACCACGTCGAAATAATCCGGGACTGCGCCGAGAGCGCGATGCGCCAGGAGCGCGAACGAGGCGTCGGCGGCTTCGTAGGAATAGCCCGCGGCCTCGCGCTCCTTCACCATATCGAGCAAACGACCCACACGCGGATCGTCCTTGTCGAGCGCGATGCCGATCTTTTCCAGCTCCGCGAGGACGTTCGATTTTCCCGCCTGCTCCGACACCAGCACTTTGCGCGCATTACCAATAGCGTCCGGCGACACATGCTCGTAAGTCGTTGGATCCTTGAGGATCGCCGAGGCGTGAATACCTGCCTTGGTGGCGAAGGCGCTGTCGCCGACATAGGGCGCATGCCGGTTCGGTGCACGATTGAGCATGTCGTCGAGTTTGCGCGACACGGCGGGCAGTTGCTTCAGTTGCGCGTCGGAGACGCCGATCTCGAAGCGGGCCGCATAGTCGCCCTTGAGCTTCAGCGTTGGAATCAGCGAAGTGAGATTGGCGTTGCCGCACCGCTCGCCGAGCCCGTTGAGCGTCCCCTGAATTTGACGCACACCGGCGCGCACGGCCGCGAGCGAATTGGCGACCGCCTGCTCGGTGTCGTTATGGGCATGGATGCCGAGATGGTCGCCCGGCACATGCTTGACGATCTCGCCGACGATGCGCTCGACCTCGTGCGGCAGAGTACCGCCATTGGTGTCGCACAACACCACCCAGCGCGCGCCGGCCTCATAGGCCGTCCTGGCGCAGGCGAGCGCGTAATCCGGATTGGCCTTGTAGCCGTCGAAGAAATGCTCGCAGTCGAGCATCACCTCCCGTCCCTTCGCCTTGGCGGCGCTGACGCTGTCGCGGATCGAGGCGAGGTTTTCCTCGTTGGTGGTCTCGAGCGCGACGCGCACATGATAATCCCACGACTTGGCGACAAAGCAGATCGCATCGGCGCGCGCATCGAGCAACATGGCGAGACCGGGATCGTTCGACGCCGAGCGGCCGGGCCGCCGCGTCATGCCGAACGCGGTAAAGGTCGCGCGCATCGGCCGCGGATCGGCAAAGAACTGCGTATCGGTTGGATTGGCGCCGGGGTAGCCGCCCTCGATGTAATCGACGCCGAGTTCGTCGAGCATCGCCGCGATGGCAAGCTTGTCATGCAACGTGAAATCGACGCCGTTGGTCTGCGCGCCGTCGCGCAGCGTCGTATCGAACAGATACAAACGCTCTTTCGCTGTTGCGGACGAAACTGTCGCCATGGCCGTCATAGGATGCCGAACACATACAGCGCGAGGCCGACGGCGGCGGCCAGCACGACGAATTTCAAGGCGATGTAGTAGGCCCAGTGGCGCGGAAACGGCGTGTCGGGTCGCTTCATGAACGCTCTCCCGGCGGCATCAGCGATTTGTGCATCGTCGTATTGGCCAGCCATTCGCCCGCCAGCGCGATGGTGTTGCGCTGTTGCGGCACGAAACCCTGCCTGGTGAAGAAGCCGAGCGCGGTATCCGACGCATCGGTGGTTAGTCTGGTGGCACCACGCGCCTTCGCCAGCTTCTCGATGGCCTCGAGCAGCATCTTCGCGACACCGGAGCCGGCCACGGCCGGATGGACGAACAACATGTCGACCTGCTCCGTCCCGGCGAGGGAAATGAAGCCGACCGGCGAACCGTTCAACGTGCCGATCAGCGTGAGCTGCTTGCCGAGTCGACCGGCAAAGCCCTCCATGTCGTCGGCCGAAGAAATCCACGCATCCTGCTGCGCGCCGCTGTAGTCGTCGCCGGTCAGTTCCTCGATGCTGGCGCGAAAGATGTCGGCCAGAAACGGCGCGTCCTGTGGCAGAAATGGCCGCAACGCCAGCTTCGGATGCGCACTCGCGCTCATGGGGCGACCTCCCAGGTCGTGCCGTCCTTGGAATCCTTGAGGATCACGCCCATCGCCGTCAGTGCGTCGCGGATACGGTCGGACTCGGCAAAGTCCTTCACCTTGCGCGCGGCAAGCCGCTGCGCCACCAGCGCCTCCACCTGCGTTTTGTCGACTTCACGGCGACTGCGCGGCCGCTGCGTGAAACCGAGCGCCGCGAGCGAGCCCGCCAGCGCCTCGCTCTCGCCGCGCGCATGCAGCGCGTGCAATTCAGCAATCGCTTTCGGCGTGTTGAGATCGTCACTTAACGCTTCGATCACACCGGGTGCGAATTGCGGCGCGGCACTCGTGCCCTCGCCCATGAGATGGCGCAGCGTGGCGTAGCTTTCCTCAAGGCCCTTCAACGTCCAGTCGATCGGCTGGCGATAATGCGTGCGCAGCATGTTGAAGCGCAGCACCTCGCCGGGCCAGTCCTGCAGCAGGTCATGGATGGTGAAGAAGTTGCCGAGGCTCTTCGACATCTTCTCGCCCTCGACCTGCAGGAAGCCGTTGTGCATCCAGGTGTGCGCCATGAACGGCGTGTGGAACGAGCAGCGCGACTGCGCGATCTCGTTCTCGTGGTGTGGGAACACGAGGTCGATGCCGCCGCCATGAATATCGAAGGTCTCGCCGAGATGCTTCCACGACATGGCAGAGCATTCGATGTGCCAGCCGGGGCGCCCCTGCTCGGCGATACCCGATGGCGACGGCCAGGACGGCTCGCCTGGTTTCGACGGCTTCCACAGCACGAAGTCCTGCGGATCGCGCTTGTAGGGTGCGACCTCGACCCGCGCGCCGGCGATCATCTCGTCGAGCGAGCGGTTCGACAGACGGCCATAGTCCGGCATCGACGGCACATCGAACAGCACATGTCCGTCGGCCACATAAGCATGGCCCGACGCGACCAGGCGCTCGATCAGCGTCTTCATCTCCGTGATGTGCTCGGTCGCACGCGGCTCCACGGTCGGCGGCAAACAGCCGAGCGCCTTCACGTCATTCTTGAAATTCTCGTAAGTCGTACGCGTCAGCTCGCCGATGGAAATGCCGCGCTCGGCAGCGCGCGCGTTGATCTTGTCGTCCACGTCGGTGATGTTGCGGACATAGATGACGTGGTCGGCACCATAGATCTGCCGCAGCATCCGGTAGAGCACGTCGAAGACGATGACCGGCCTTGCGTTGCCGATATGAGCATAGTCATAGACCGTCGGGCCGCAGACATACATCCGCACGCGTGCCGGATCGATCGGCTGGAACACCCGCTTTTCGCGCGACAGCGTATCGTAGAGCTTCAAATCCATCGGATAACCTGAGCCCTGCCGGCCCGGCGTCCGTTTTAACTCGATTCGAGAAAAGACGGCCGCAGCCAGCGATGGCGCTAGCTGATAATCAGCGGGCAAATGCCGCAAATGAGGTCGGGGCCGTTCACGGGCGGGAGAATGGGCAAGCCGGCGCACGACGTCAAGGGATATGGCTCGGCACGGCCGGTCCTGGCCACCCGGTTGCCGGTCGCCCAAACCACCGCGGAAAAGGGGTTAACGCGACCTTAGCCTTTGTCCCGCATGATCCGCCCCCGGTCGGCCTTTCCGTTCAGCCAGTGGGTGCTCCATGCGCGGTGTGTTTGCAGTCGCGTCGGCGTTGATGGTGTTGGTGTTCGCATTCCCAGCCGAGGCTGACCGTCGCCTGTTCATCGTCGCCAACAATGCGGATGGCTACGGCGTCGACCGGTGCCTCGCCAGCGGCGAATCATGCGGCACCGCCGTTGCGACCTCGTTCTGTCGCGCACGCGATTACAAGACCGCCCAGTCGTTCCGGAAAGTCGATCGCGACGACATCACCGGCGCGATCCCCACGGAAGGCACCACCGGAACCTGCAGAGCAGGCCTTTGCGCCAATTTCGTCGCCATCGAGTGCACCCGCTAAGGCTCTCCCGCCGCTCGTCTTGGTTGAGTTGAGCACCGCTTACCGGTACCAATAAGCGTGGCCTGCAGAAGGCGGCGCCTGGCCGCTCGACGTTTCGCCAGGAAATCACTGACATGCCGCCCGCCGACATGCCAATGCCGCGCCTCCTCGACCGGATCCGTACCTGGCTCGGTCTCGCTCCCAACGACCCGCAACGCCCGCTGCGGCTGCTCCTGATCGGATCGGCCATACTCCCCGCGGCCCTGTTCGCTTTCATCGCCTGGCAATTCTACCAACAGCAGCAGGTCGATGCCCGCGACCGCCTCGAGCGCACGCTCGGCATGATACAGGAACATGCCGTCAAGGTGTTCGAGACCTTCGCCATCAGCGAGCGCTATCTGGAGGAAGCGTTCCGTCACGTCAGCGATGACGACATTCAGGCGAACGAAGCGGCTTTCAGCGCACGCATCCGCAGCATGCTGCAGGGCATCCCCCAAATTCGCGATCTTTGGGTGATCGACGCCCATGGCCATCCCCTCGTTTCCGGAACGATCTATCCGATGCCACGCAAGCTGGAGCTAGCTGACCGCGACTACTTCAAGGCCCATCTCGGCGGAAACGAGGTGGAAAACTACGTCAGCGAGCCTGTCGTCGCACGTCTTGCGCAATTCAGCTTCTTCGCGGTGACGCGCAAGCGTCTCACGGAGGACGGGCGCTTCAATGGCGTCTATCTTGTTTCGATATCACCCGACTACTTCGTCGATTTTTATTCGCGCCTGCCGCGCGCCCAGAGCAGCGTGGCGGCCCTCGTGCGCGGCGACGGGACAATTCTGGCGCGCTACCCGGATATCAGCAAAAGCGTCGAGCGTTTGTCGCCGAATTCGCCGGTTCTTCAGGCCCTGCGAGCCGGCGCGACCGAAGGCGTCGTCGAGGGCCTCTCGTCGTTCGACAAAGCCCAGCGGGTCTTTGCCTTCAAGAAGCTTCCGAATATGGACGTGATGGTCATCACCGGCATCGAGCAGTCGCAAATTCGCGCCGACTGGATGCGGTCGATATCGGCGCATCTTCTCTTCGGAATTCCCGCGACCATTGCCATGTTCGCACTCGGCATGATCGCGCTGCGCCGCTCACAGCGGGAAGCCAGTGCCCACGCGCAGTTGCGCGCCGAAACGGCGCGGCGTCAGATCACTGAACAGGCGCTGCAACAGGCACAGAAGATGGAAGCGGTCGGCCGACTTACCGGCGGCATCGCCCATGACTTCAACAATCTGCTGACCGCAATCGGCGGCAACATCGATCTTGCGGCCCGCCGGCTTAATCCTCCAGACGAACGCATCATCCGCACGCTGAACGCCGCGCGACAAGCCTCGCAGCGGGCCGCAACGTTGGTGCAGCGTCTGCTGGCGTTTTCACGTCAGCATCCCCAGGAGGTGCGCGCCGTCGACATCAACCGGCTGGTGCAAGGCATGTCCGAACTATTGCACCGGACACTCAGCGAGGGCGTGACCATCGAGACGGTGCTTGGCAGCGGTTTGTGGAAATGCGCCATCGACCCAAACCAGCTCGAGAACGCCATTATCAATCTCGCGGTCAACGCGCGCGACGCCATGCCCAATGGCGGTCGGCTGACCATCGAAACCGCGAATGCGTTTCTTGACGACGCCTATGCAGTGCGCACCGGCGGTGATTTCAAGCCCGGCCAGTTTATCATGGTTGCGGTGAGCGACACCGGGACCGGCATCACGCCGGAGGTGCGCGACAAGATCTTCGAGCCGTTCTTCACCACCAAGGCGGTTGGCGCCGGCTCCGGTCTCGGCCTGTCGATGGTCTACGGCTTCGTCAAGCAGTCGGGCGGCCACGTTCAGGTTTACACCGAACCGGGGGAAGGCACGTCGTTCAAGCTGTATTTCCCGCGACTTCCCGACGACACGACGGTTCCCGCGTGGGAGGCACCAACGGATTCCCTGGTCACGCCGGCGCAGGCCGCCAGCCAGCGCGAACGGATCCTGCTGGTCGAGGACGACGAGGACGTCCGCCGCTATGTGGCCGAAGCGCTGCGCGATCTCGGCTATCGTGTCGAAACCGCGCCGCAGGCATCGACCGCGCTGACCCTGCTTGAAACCGATACGCCGTTCGACCTGCTGTTCACCGATGTAGTCCTGCCCGGCGGCATGAACGGACGGCAACTCGCCGAACGTGCCAGGGAACTTCGCCCTCACCTGCGGGTGCTGTTCGCGACCGGTTATACGCGAAACGCGATCATCCATCACGGCCGGCTCGATGCGGACGTGAACCTGCTGGTGAAACCGTTCACGCCGGACGCGCTGGAGCGCAAGCTGCGGCAGATATTCGAAGCCTGAGGACCGGTTAGCCGGACGGCGGCAACGCCTGCTTCGCCAGCGCGAGGGCGTCCCGCAGCACATCCACATCCCCGATGTGGTTGGCGAGGATCATGACCAACCGGGTGTCCAGCGCCGCGGCCTGCTCCTGCGACAGCCCTCGTCGCGCCTCGACCAGCGCCAGATAAGCCGCATCGGGATTGGCAAACCGTGACTCGGTCAGCAGCCGCGCCATCTTCGTCATTCCTTCCTGGGAACCCGACCGGGAATGTACACCGCACTTCCGGAAATGGAACCGCGTCAATCATTGCAGTCCTTCATACCGTCGCGGGAACGTTTGAGAACGTCGTGTGTTGGCACCGGAAACCAAATCTCTTTTTCATCGGGAGGCTTTGATGACGGCTGCCGCTGTTCGGACGATGTACCGCACACATCCGGACCACCCGCCCCATACCGACGCCATCAGTCGCTGTATCGATGCCTGCTTCACCTGCGTTCAAGCCTGCTCGGCTTGTGCCGACGCCTGCCTGTCGGAACGGAACCTCGTCCCCCTCGTGACCTGCATCCGGCTCGACCTGGACTGCGCCGCGGCTTGCGCCGCTACCGGCAGCATCGTCACTCGCGCCAACAAGGCCGGGAACCGACAGCCGCTCGAAGCGCAGCTCACCACCTGCATCGCCTTCTGCAGGGCTTGCGCGCGCGAATGTTCCAACCATGCCGCGATGCACAAACATTGCAAGGTGTGCATGGACGCCTGCAACGCCTGCATCGAAGCCTGCGACGCGATGCTGAATGCGCTGCGAATGCCAGCTTGAGGCTGCGATTGAGATCCCAGTTGTCTAGATCAGAGCCAGCGCACGGTCGCGCGCGGCCCTGATCTTGTCGGCGTCCGCATGGCGCCAGCGCGCGGCAAGATGCTGATCTGGTCGGACGAGATAAGCCGCGCCCGGCGTCGCATCGAACCGTTCACGGAACAGACTGTCGGCATCCTGAAGATCGCGGCCGATCACGACGGCCGTAACGCCGGAAGGCAAATCCGGCAGTTCCTCACCGGCGACAAGCAGAACAAATCCGGCTGGTAACTGACGCAACAGGAAGTCCGAACCGCCGCTGCTCGTCGTCACCGGCACGTCGGGAACCGGCATCCCGAGACGCGCCGATCCATCGAAGGGCGTTTCATCGGGCGTGTTCAACGCCGTGTCATAGATGGTGGCAACCGACAGGCGGCCGGAATTGACCATGCGGCGCGCGAAATCGGCGTGTGGCGCAAGGCTGAGGATGGTATTGCGCAGGTCACGTTCCGCGGGCGAGCGCGGTGCAATGAAATCGGTCGAGCGGGTCGAGTGACCGATATTCTCGTCCGCCGCCTGGGTGCGCTCGTCGTTATAGCTTTCGAGCAGGCGCACATCGGCCGCCCCCGCCAGCATAGTCGCCAGCTTCCAGCCGAGATTGTCCGCGTCCTGAATGCCCGAATTGGCGCCGCGCGCGCCGAACGGCGAGAGCTGATGCGCGCTGTCGCCTACGAAGATCACCCGGTCATGGACGAACCGGTCGATGCGGCGGCAATTAAACCGATAGATGGAAATCCAGTCGACGTCGAAGTCACGACCGTCCAGCATTCGCCGGATGCGCGGCAGATAGCGCTCCGGCTTGAGTTCTTCCTCAATGTCGGCATCGGCACCGAGTTGCAGATCGACGCGCCAGCAATCATCCGGCTGGCGGTGCAAGAGCGCCGACTGTCCGCTGTGGAACGGCGGGTCGAACCAGAATCGCCGCTCGGTCGGGATGTCGTCGGCATGCATATGCACGTCGACAATCAGGAACTTCTCCTCGAACGTATGGCCGGCGAACGTCAGCCCCAGCATGTCGCGCAGCGCCGAGCGCGCGCCATCGGCTGCGATCACCCAGTCCGCATCGATGCAGTAAGCGCCGTCGGGCGTCTCGACGGTCAGCCGGACGCCGTCGTTGCGCCGATCCAGCGCCGTGACCTTGTTTTTCCAGCGCAGATCGATCGCCGCGTTCTGCTGCGCGCACTCGACCAGAATGTGTTCGACGTGGAATTGCTGAAGGTTGATGAAGGCCGGCATCTTGTGACCGGCTTCCGGCAACAGATCGAAGGAATAGACCTGTTCGTCGCCAAGAAAGACCTTGCCGAGTTTCCATGTGACGCCGCGCGCGACCATCTCCTCGCCAACGCCGAGACGGTCCCATATTTCGAGCGTGCGCTTCGCCCAGCAGATGCCGCGCGACCCGTCCCCGATCCGGTCGGAATCGTCGAGCACCACCACGGCCACGCCGCGCGATGCAAGATCGAGCGCGGCGGTGAGACCGACCGGCCCGGCTCCGACAATCACCACCGGATGCCGCGCTGCCGTCCGCGCATCCTGATCGCGCGAACGGCGATAGTGATAGGTGTAGAGCGCCTTGCGTTGCGGCCCGGTCATGGTGTTCCGCGGATGTCTCGACAACCGGGCCCCGGCCGCCCGGTCAGAACTCCTTGCTCATCTTCTGATCGATCGAATAGTCCCCCGCACCGCGGATCAGGAACACGAAGCTGACCGCGAGCAGCAGCCAGGAATATTCCGAACCGCCGGCGGTCCAGAAGAACCCCTTGGCGGACGTGAACCAGACGGCGTTGACCATGAAGATGAACACGAAAAACGAAGCGGCCCGCGTGAACAATCCGAGCACCAGACAGATGCCGCCAACGATTTCCGTTAGTGCGACAATCGTCACCCACATCGCGCCCGGCCGATAGCCGATGCTCTCGAAGATCTGAGTGAAGCGCGCAAAGCCCGCGCCGCCGAACCAGCCGAACAGCTTCTGGCAACCGTGCGGAATGAGGATGATGCCGAGCGCTACCCGCAGCAGCGGTAGCGCGATGGGTGAAAGCGCCGCATAGAGCGGCGCCAACGCGGGAATGAAAAGCCGAGACCGTTCCGTAGCCATCCTTGCCCCCTTTGAAGCCGCTCTTCCGGCGGCCATGGCTCAAGGCTAGCACAGGGACAACCCTCCGCAATTCCGGACCGGCGCGGGATGCACCGGTTTTATGAGATGCCTAACCCTGCAGCGCCGCCCACATCTCGCGGTCGCGTTGGGCCGTCCAGATTTGCGGCCACTCGATGCCCCGCGCTTCATCATAAGCGCGCGACACATTGAACGGCATCGAGTGCTCATAGATCGCATAGGACGAGAACTTCGGGTCCATCGCCGCCTTGGTGGCGTCGAACGTCTCTTTCAGCGAACGACCTTTGGCCACCTGGTCGCTGACAATCCCGTAAAGCGTCGTCAGGAATCCGCTCGTCGAGGCGATGCCTTCCGCCACCTGCGCCGCATTGGTGAGCGCGGCGCCGCGTCCAGGAACCAGCGCCCGCGGTTTCATCTCCGCCAGGATATCCAAGGTTCCCGGCCAGTCATTGAAATGCGCATCACCGCAATAACAGGCGGAATGGTATTCGACGAGATCGCCGGAAAAGACCACATTAGTATCCGGAACATAGGCGATTACATCGCCAGCCGTGTGTCCGCGGCCGATATGCATGATGCGCACCTCCCGCTTGCCAAGCCAGACCGACATCTGATCGGGAAAGGTGATGGTCGGCCAGGTCAAACCGGGAATGGTTTCGACCGCGCGAAACAGCCGCGGAAAACGGCCGATCTCGGAATCCATGTCCTGCCGACCGCGCTCGACGATCATGGCACGCGCCGTATCGGAGCAGATGATATCCGCCCCTGTATAGGCCGACGCACCCAGCACGCGGACCGCGTGGTAGTGCGAGAGCAGCACATATTTGATCGGCTTGTCGGTGACTTTGGCGACCCGCGCGATCACGTCCTGCGCCATCGCCGGAGTCGCCTGCGCATCGACAACCATCACGCCATCGTCGCCGACGATGATGCCGGAATTGGGGTCGCCTTCCGCCGTATAGGCGTACAACCCCTCCCCGAGCTGATCGAACGAAACCTTCTTCTCGGTCAGATCGGAGGTTGAAGCGAAACCTTTTGCGGCCATGACGTCACTCCAAACAATAGAACCTGTTCAACCGCGCCGATACGGCACCACTGTCTGCTCGATCGCGCCGAAGATCGAGCGGCCCTGATCGTCCTGCATGTCGATCGTCACACGGTCGCCGAATTTCAGAAACTCGGTCGACGGCTTGCCGTTCCGGATCGTCTCGACGGTGCGCTGTTCGGCGATGCAGGAATAGCCAAGCCCTCCCTGCGCCACCGGTAGGCCGGGGCCGCCATCGGCGGCGCGGTTGGAAATGGTGCCGGCGCCGAGGATCGTTCCGGCAGACAGCGCGCGCGTGCGCGCCGCGTGCATCACTAATGTCGGGAAATCGAACGTCATGTCGTCGCTTGCCACCGGCTTGCCGAACGGCTGGCCGTTGATGAAGGTGAGGATCGGCCGATGTACCTTGGCTCCGTCGAAGAACGCGCCAAGTTCGTCTGGTGTCACCGCCGTCGGCGTGAATGCCGATGACGGCTTCGACTGCAGGAAGCCGAAGCCCTTGGCGATCTCGCCCGGAATGACGTTGCGCAGCGATACGTCGTTGACCAGCATGATCAGGCGGATGGCGCGGGTCGCTTCCTCGCGGGTCGGCGCCATCGGCACGTCACCGAGCACCACGACCAACTCGCCTTCGAGATCGACGCCCCATGCCTCGTCCGCGACGGCAATCGGATCGCGCGCACCGAGCATCACGTCCGATCCGCCCTGATACATCAGCGGGTCGGTCCAGAACGAGGCCGGGACTTCCGCGCCGCGCGCCTTGCGCACAAGCGCGACGTGATTGACGTAAGCCGAGCCGTCGAGCCACGCAAAGGCGCGCGGCAGCGGAGCGACGCATTGCGCGGGATCGAATGGCGATGCGGCGGCTTTGCCGGCCTCCAGTTGCTGCGACAGCTCCGCCAGCCGCGGCGCCGCGCAATCCCAGTCGTCGAGCGCGGCCTGCAAGGTCGGAGCAATCGACGCGGCGGACGCGCAGCGCGTCAGATCGCGCGACACGACCACCAGACGCCCGTCACGCCCGCCTTTGAGAGATGCCAGTTTCATATCGTTCCTTCGCTTTTAAGTTGCGCATGATCTTTTCCGAAAACCGGTTTCCACTTTTCGGGATCATGCGCTAGCTCGGCTCGCGCCGGTTCGGATTGAAATGCTTTTTCAAGCCGGTCCAGCAATCGATGTAATTGTCCTGCCGGCTTTCGAGGTCTTCCGCCCACCGCGTCACCCGCTGCCGGAACCGGGTCTCAAACATGAAGGCGAGCGTATTGGTCAGCTTCACCGGTTTCAATTCGCCATTGCTGGCATGCTCGAAAGCATCGGTGTCCGGTCCATGTGGCAGCATGGTGTTGTGCAGGCTGAAACCGCCCGGCACGAACCCTTCGGGCTTGGCGTCATAGACGCCATACACCAGCCCCATGAACTCGGACATGATGTTGCGATGATACCAGGGCGGCCGGAAGGTATTTTCCGCCACCATCCAGCGCTCCGGGAAAATCACGAAGTCGACATTGGCGGTGCCGGGCGTCTCCGATGGCGACGTCAGCACCGTGAAGATCGACGGATCGGGATGATCGAACGCGATCGCCCCGACCGGCGAGAACCGCCGCAGATCGTATTTGTACGGATAATAGTTGCCGTGCCATGCAACCACATCGAGCGGCGACTGCGCGAGTTCGGTGCGGTGCAGTTCCCCACCCCACTTCACCGTCAGCGTGCCGGGTTCCTCGCGATCTTCATAAGTGGCGACCGGCGTCAGGAAATCGCGTGGATTGGCGAGGCAGTTGGCGCCGATCGGCCCGCGATCCGGCAGTATGAAGCCGCCGCCATAGTTCTCGCAGATATAGCCGCGCGCCGGCCCGTCGATCAGCTCGACGCGGATGATCACACCGCGCGGGATCACGCAAATTTCGCCGGGCTCGATCTCGATCACACCGAACTCGGTGCGGAAGCGCAGCCTGCCTTGCTCCGCGACCACCAGCATCTCGCCATCGGCATTGCAGAAATAATCGTGCGTCATCGATGCGGTGATGAGCACGACGTGCACCGCCATACCGGCCATGCTTTCGCAGTCGCCCGCCGTGGTTGCCGTGCACATGCCGCTGATGAAGTCGCGCTTTTCGGACGGCATCGGCGTCGGACCCCAGCGCCGTTGCCCGAGGGGAATTTCGCCATCCTCGCGCTCCGGCGCCGAGCGCCAAAAACCCCGGTCGAGGCGCTGAAACCGGCCGCCATGCCGCACGGTCGGCCTGATCCGGTAGAGCCAGGACCGCTGGTTCGACGCTTGGGGCGCGGTAAATGGCGAGCCTGACAACTGCTCGGCGTAAAGCCCGTAATTGATCTTCTGCGGGGAATTGCGGCCGATCGGCAGCGCACCGGGCAGCGCCTCGGTCTCGAAGCTGTTGCCGAAGCCGGACATATAGCGGGTCACATTGCCGGACATCGTGTCCTCCCGTCGGGCCGTTAACGGCTTTTTAAGGCTATTTGGTTACGCCTGAAACTAATCTTCCATTTTCGCGCCGCCGCCGCAAGCGGGGCCACGACTGATTTTGGGACGTGCGTATGAAGCTGCTTCTTCTCTTCGCCCTGCTCGCCACGATGACCGTCCTCTGGCATCGCAGCAGCCCGCATGCGGCGCCCGGCGGTGAGGAACCTCGCCCGTCCTGAGAAGGGCGCCACCAGCCGCCCGCGTTGCGGAGCCACACGACTTCCGCCATGGTTCCTCGTCGTGGCGGGCTTCGGCCTGCCGTATTTGAACGACGGCATCGTAGGACGGGCCCGTCGAAATGGGCTTGGCAGGCATGACCGAGGCGACATCCGAAACGCTTGAGCTGAACCTGGAGGACTTTCTCCCGTACCGGCTCAATGTCGCCGCCGCCCTGTCCTCACAAGCGCTCTCGGAAACCTATGCGCCGCGTTACGGGATCAGCGTCCCGGAATGGCGGGTGCTGGTTACGCTCGGGCAATATGGCGAAATGACCGGCAAAGCCGTGGGCGAACATAGTCACATGCACAAGACCAAGGTGTCCCGTGCGGTCGCCTTGCTGCAGGAGCGCAAGCTCGTCGCCCGCAAGGCCAACCGGCAGGATTTGCGCGAAGCGCTGTTGTCGCTGACACCGACCGGACGCCGCGTCTATCAGGATCTGGTCCCCGCCGCGCTGAATTTCTCGCGCGCGCTGCTCGATGCGCTCGACCCCACGGAGCGAACGGCATTCGACCGCGCTTTGCACAAACTCACCGAGCGGTCGCGTGCCTTGGCTGGAAACGGTCGCGCGAAAAACGAATAGCCCCCTCGCTACAACCGAGGGTGACGCCCGGCGCCCGCGCTGGTAAGCAATCGATCCTTCTTACCGATCTTTTGCCGGGACCGTCGCGAAGTGGCCACCAATCCGATCGTGCGCGTCGTTTTGTGGATGACCGGCGGACTGCTGTCGTTCTCGGCGATGGCGATCTCGATCCGCCTGTTGAGCGCAAACCTCAATCTGTTCGAAGTGCTGACGGTCCGCAGCCTGCTCGGCCTGATAATCATGCTCACGCTGCTGGCGGTGCATCCACCGTTCCGGACGCAAATCCGCCCGCAACGGATGCGATTGACGCTCTTTCGCAACGGCATCCACTTTGTCGCGCAGTATCTGTGGGCAACCGGCCTGACATTGCTGCCGTTCGCCACCGTATTTGCGCTGGAATTCATCGCGCCCGCCTGGACGGCGCTGCTCGCGGTGTGGATTCTCGGCGAGAAACTGACCAAGAGCCGGATCGGCGTCATCGTACTCGGCCTTCTCGGCGTGTTGATCATCCTGCGTCCCGGCATCGAGGCTTTCAATCCGGCGGCGCTGTTCGTTCTCCTGGCATCGCTCGGCTATGCCTGCGTCTACATCTCGACCAAGATGCTGACGAAAACGCAGACGACATTCGCGATCATCTTCTGGATGATGGTGATCCAGTTTCCGATCGGCATGCTGGGCAGCGATCCGTTGTTCCTGTTGCGGCTTCCAGCTTCTGACATTCCGGCGGCCATCGCGCTCGGCGTCAGCGGCGCGACGTCGCATCTGTGTCTCAGCAACGCCTTCCGTGCCGGCGACGCCACGCTGGTTGTGCCGCTCGACTTCCTGCGTGTTCCACTGATCGCGGTGGTGGGCTGGATGTTCTTCAACGAACGGCTCGATGTCTGGGTTTTCGTCGGCGTCCTTGTGATTCTCGCTGGGATTCTGTGGAACCTGCGAGCAGAATCGCGCCGAATTCCCTGAACCGCGTGTGGCGCTGACGGGGGATTGCCGCTAGATTGCCGGCGCATTGGGATCCCCGCTATCAATGAATCGTCTTGTCCGACTGACCGCTGCCGCCATCTGTCTGCTCACCGCGGCAGACGCCGCCGCACAAGCACCCAATCCATTCTGTCAGCGGCTTGAAGCGCAGCTGGCCGCCATCGATCGCGGTGGCGCGGACCCGACGCGCGCCGAGCAGTTGCGTCGCTATGACGAGACACTCAACCGACAACAATTCGAGCTCGACCGGCTGACGGCGCAGGCGCGCCGCCTCGATTGTGGCAGTTCCGGACTGTTCTCGATTTTCCAGACACCAGCGCCGCAATGCGACGGTCTCAACCGGCAGATCGAGCAGGCACGCGGCCAGATCAACCGCATGCGCGGCGAGATGCAGCAATTCGACGGCAATCTCGACCGCGCGGAACAACGTCGCAATGTGCTGATGGCGCTCGGCGACAACAACTGCGGTCCGCAATATCGCAGCGCCGCCGCCCCGCGGAACTTCCTTGAAAGCTTGTTTGGCGGCGGCTCGTCCAGCAGCGGCGGTTATTCGACTGCCGAGGGCGCCAGCGGCACGTTCCGCACCATCTGCGTGCGCACCTGCGACGGTTATTACTATCCGATCTCGTATGCCACCAGCCCGGCGCGCTTCCGCGACGACGAACAGACGTGTCAACGCACCTGCCCCGCGGCGCAGGTATCGCTCTACACTTATCGGAATCCCGGTGAAGACGTGGCGCAGGCGGTGTCGCTGAGTGGCGCGCCTTACAGCAGTTTGCCGACCGCGTTCCGCTATCGCCAACAATACGACAAGGCCTGCAGTTGTCGTCAGGCCGGCCAGAGCTGGGCCGACGCCTTGAAGCAGACCGGCGATGCGCTCGAACAAGGCGATGTGGTGGTCACCCAGGAGCGCGCGAAACAAATGGCGCTGCCGCGGGATTCGCGTGGGCGCCCGATCCGCGCGCCGGCAGGACGCGCGGCACAGGCCGACGCGACGCCGGCGACTGCCGAACCGAGCCGGGACGACTCCAGCGACAATGGTCGTTCAGGGGTTCGCTCGGTCGGCCCGCAGTTCATGCCAACGCGGTAGCCGGAACGTTCAGCTAGACATCGACGCCGGCGGCGGTTGACGGCTGCGCAACCAGAACAGTCTCATCCGGCTGCGGCAATGGCACGCCCGTATCGCGATAGCGGTTGGTGATCGGATAGCGACGGTCGCGGCCGAAATTCTTCAGCGTCACTTTCACACCCGGCGCCGCCTGCCGCCGCTTGTATTCCGCGATATTCAGCAAGCGGTCGACGCGCAGCACAGTGGCGCTGTCGTAACCAGCAGCGACGATCGCGGCGACCGACTCCTCACCCTCCACGAGACGCCGCAGGATCGCATCGAGAACGTCATAAGGCGGAAGCGAGTCCTCGTCCTTCTGGTTCTCGCGCAGTTCCGCACTCGGCGGCCGCACCAGGATATTCTCTGGGATCACCACGCCGTCCGGTCCCAGCGCGCCCTCCGGCTTCCACCCATTGCGCAGACGCGACAGCCGGAACACCTCGGTCTTGTAGAGATCCTTGATCGGATTGAAGCCGCCGTTCATGTCGCCATAGAGCGTGGCGTAACCGACCGACATCTCCGATTTGTTGCCGGTCGTGACCACCATCAGGCCGAACTTGTTGGAGATCGCCATCAGCATGGTGCCGCGGGCGCGCGATTGCAGATTCTCTTCGGTGACGTCACGCTGAGTGCCGGCCAGCATCGGCTCGAGCGCGGCGGTCAAGCCTTCGACCGCCGCCGCGATCGGCAGCACCTCGTAGGTCACGCCGAGCGCCTTGGCGCAAGCCGCCGCGTCAGTGAGCGATTCCGTCGCCGTATATTTGTACGGCAGCATCACGCAACGCACGCGCTCCGCCCCCAGGGCATCGACGGCGATCGCCGCGCACAGCGCGGAATCGATGCCGCCGGACAGGCCGAGCACCACGCCTTTGAAGCCGTTCTTGCCGACATAGTCGCGCAGGCCGAGCACGCAGGCCGCGTAATCAACCTTGTCACCCTCATCCATTACCGCAAGCGGCTGCGGCTCACATCGCCAACCGTCCGGCGTGCGGTGCCACTGGGTCGTCACCACGCATTCGCGGAACGCCGGCAGTTGAACGGCAAACGACTTGTCGGCGTTGAGAACGAACGACGCGCCCTCAAACACCAGTTCGTCCTGGCCACCGACCTGATTGACATAAAGCAGCGGCAGACCGGACTCGATGACGCGCGAGACGGCGACATTCAGGCGCTCGTCGACAACGCCGCGCCGATACGGCGAGCCGTTCGGTACCAGCAGGATCTCGCCGCCGGTTTCGGCAATACATTCGACCGGATCAGAACCCCATATATCCTCGCAGATCGGCACGCCGATCCGCACGCCGCGAAACCCGACAGGACCGGGCAGCGGCCCTGCCGAGAATATGCGCTTCTCGTCGAACACGCCGTAATTGGGCAGATCGACCTTGAATCGCAGCGCGGTGATCTTGCCGCCATCGATCAAGGCGACCGCATTGTAGAGCTTGCCGTCGTGCCGCCACGGCAGGCCGACTAGCGCCGCGGGACCGCCATCGGCGGTCTCGCGCGCCAGGGTTTCGATGGTTTCGCGACAGGCGGCCTGAAACGCCGGCTTGAGCACCAGATCTTCCGGCGGATAGCCCGACAGGAACAGTTCCGGAAACACGATCAGGTCTGCGTCGCGAGCCTCGCGGCGCGCGGCGCGGACCTTGTCGGCATTGCCGGCGATATCGCCAACCGTCGCGTTGAGTTGTGCGATGGCGATCGCGAGGCGGTCGGAGGGGCGGCTGCTCATGCCCACCTCCTACCGTTCCCCGCGCAACGCCGCAATCGGCCGAACGGCCACGGCTACAGCGAAGACGCCGCGGGGATCGGATGCGCGACGCGAGTCCGCTCCGCCTTGAGATGCTCGGCGATCAGGAACGCCATATCGATCGCCTGCTCGGCGTTGAGCCGCGGATCGCAGACGGTGTGATAGCGGTCGTTCAGGTCGGCATCGGTGATGGCACGGGCACCACCCGTGCATTCCGTGACGTTCTGACCGGTCATCTCCAGATGCACGCCACCGGCATAAGTCCCTTCTGCCGCATGCACAGCGAAGAAGTTCTTCACTTCCTTGAGGATGAGATCGAACGGCCGCGTCTTGTAACCGGATGCGGCGGTGATGGTGTTGCCGTGCATCGGGTCGCACGACCAGATGACGGTCCGCCCTTCCCGTTTCACCGCGCGCACCAGCGTCGGCAGATGATCGCCAACCTTGTCAGCGCCGAACCGGCTGATCAGCGTCAGGCGGCCCGGCTCGTTCTCCGGATTGAGGATATCGATCAGCCGCAACAGTTCGTCCGGCTTCGACGACGGACCGCATTTGAGGCCGAGCGGATTCTTCACGCCACGGCAGAACTCGATATGCGCGTGATCCGGCTGACGGGTGCGGTCGCCGATCCAGAGCATGTGGCCCGACGTGTCGTACCAGTCGCCCGAGGTGGAATCGATGCGGGTCATTGCCTGCTCGTAGCCGAGCAGCAGCGCCTCGTGGCTCGTGTAGAAGTCGGTGGTCTTGAGTTCCGGATGGCGCTCGAGATCGAGGCCGCACGCCTGCATGAAGGCCAGCGCCTCTGAGATGCGGTCCGTCAGTTCGACATAGCGCCGCGACTGCGGCGAGTCCTTGATGAAGCCGAGCATCCACTGTCGCACGCTGTCGAGATTGGCGTAACCGCCGCTCGCGAACGCACGCAGCAGGTTCAGCGTCGCCGCTGACTGGCGGTACGCCTGCAACTGCCGGCGCGGATCGGGGATGCGCGCCTCGGGCGTGAAGGCATTGTCGTTGATGATGTCGCCGCGATAGCTCGGCAGTTCAATACCGTCGCGCTTCTCCATCGGCGAGGAGCGCGGCTTGGCGAACTGCCCGGCGATGCGGCCGACCTTCACCACCGGCGACGACGCCGCATAGGTGAGCACCACCGCCATCTGCAGGAACATGCGGAAGAAATCGCGGATATTGTTGGCCCCGTGCTCGGCGAAGCTCTCGGCGCAATCGCCGCCCTGAAGCAGGAAAGCCTCACCGGCCGCGACACGGGCCAGCGCCTTCTTCAGGCTGCGCGCCTCGCCGGCGAACACCAACGGCGGAAAGCTCGTGAGCTGCTTCTCCACGTCAGCCAACGCCGCGGCATCCGGATAATCCGGCACCTGCACGATCGGCTTGTTCCGCCAGCTATCGGGGGTCCAACGCTCCGCCATCACACCTGCTCCTGAAAAGTGGCGGCGTTATACACAAGCCGGCCAGCCAAGGCCAGCTTGTTGAATCGACAGGGCTTTTCGCCGAAACCGCACTATTCGGCGGCTTCCCGGCCATAACTCATGGCTTTTTCGCGCATGGTGACGAGTTCCTCGGCGGCCGTGGGGTGCACCGCCATCACCGCGTCGAACTCGGCCTTGGTCGCCTTCATCTTCACGGCGATGCCGATCACCTGGATCAGTTCGCCGGCGTCGGGGCCGACGATATGGCAGCCGACCACGCGGCCACTCTCGCCATCGACCACCAGCTTGTAGAACGAGCGGGTGTCGCGGCCGGCGAGCGTCGCCTTCATCGGCCGGAAGCTGGTCTTGTAGATATCGACGACCCGCAGTTCCTTCACCGCTTCGGCTTCGGTCAATCCGATCACGCCCACTTCCGGTTCGGAGAACACAGCCGTCGGGACATTGCTGTGGTCGACGGTGGTCGGGCGATTGCCGAACACCGTATCGGCGAACGCATGCCCCTCGCGGATCGCGACCGGCGTCAGATTGATCCGGTTGGTGACGTCGCCCACCGCATAAATACCGGCAACCGAGGTGCGCGAATACTGATCGACGGCGATACCGCCGTTACTGGCGATCTTGACGCCCGCGGACTCCAGACCGAGCCCTTTGACGTTCGGCCGCCGTCCGGTCGCGAACATCACCTTGTCAGCGGCAAGTTCGCTGCCGTCGGAGAGACGCACGCGATACTCGTTGCCCGCCGTCTCGATCGCCGCCACCGTATGGCCGCAGGTGATGGTGATGCCACGCTTCACCATCTCGTTGCGCAGATGCTCGCGCACATCGTCGTCGAAGCCGCGCAGGATGTTCTCGCCGCGATAGACCAGCGTCACCTCGCTGCCGAGCCCCGCAAACACGCCGGCGAATTCCACCGCGATATAGCCGCCGCCCTGGATGACGATCCGCTTCGGCAGCGTTTTGAGATGGAACGCCTCGTTGGACGAGATCACATGCTCGATGCCGGGAATGTCGTCGCCGTGATATGGCCAGCCGCCGGTCGCGATCAGGATATGCTTGGCAGCGATCCGCTCCCCGGTTGCGAGCTTTACCGCGCCGGGGCCGTCGAGTACTGCGCGACTCTTCACCAGTTCGACCTTGAAGCGATCGAGCGTGGACGTATAGGCCGCCTCAAGGCGCGCAATTTCACGGTCCTTGTTGGCGATCAGCGTCGCCCAGTCGAACACCGGTTTGCCGAGGCTCCAGCCGTAGCCGGCCGCATCCTCGAACTCCTCGCGAAACCGCGAGGCATAGACCAGCAACTTCTTCGGCACGCAACCACGGATCACGCACGTTCCACCGACGCGATATTCCTCCGCGACCATGACACGCGCGCCATGGCTCGACGCGATGCGGGCCGCGCGCACGCCACCCGAACCTGCACCAATCACAAACAGATCAACGGAACGCTCGCTCACCAGTCCATCCTCGCGTGATCAGAACGCCGATCCGAAATCAGAGATCGTGGCCCTTCTTCTTCATTTCGGCCCGGAATTTATCGACCATTTCCGCAGCGAGCTTATCGGCCCACTCCTGCACAAACGTCATGCTCTGATCGGTGAACTTCGGCTCCTCCTCGATCAGCTTCTTGCCGAGCGGCGACTTGTAGAACACCAGAATGTCCTTCAGTTCCTGCTCGTTGAAGTGCTGAGCGTAAATCTTGGCAAGTTGATCGTGAATCTCATTGAACCGCGGCTCGGTTTGCGCCTTGAGATCCTTGGCGACCGCATCAAGGTCACGCTGCAGATTGGGATTGGTCTGCAGGATCCGCAGCTTCACCGTCTCGATGACGCCGCTGACGACCGGCTTGAACAGCGTGATCGCGCCCTTGATGTCAACGATCTCGCGCGCCGTCGCCAAAGCCGCGGCGGTCGGCTGCGGCTTCTGCTGCGCCTGGGCGAAAGCAGTGTCGACCGTCAGCAGGCCCGTGACCAGTGCTGCGCACACCAGTGCACCGGACATGGCCGCGGCAATCGAGCGATGGGTGGTCATCTTGAAACTCCTCATTCGGAAAAACCTACGACCGTTCGACGGTGCGGACACCACCGGGGCCGGCGAGAATGGCCATGCTGGCCAACCCTACAAAAAGTCCATGCTCGACGACACCCGGCACCGCCAACAGGCGGTCCGCCAGCATCTTGGGATCGGGGATCCGGCCGAGCGCAGCATCGACGATCCAGTGGCCGCCGTCCGTGACGAAAGGATGGCCGCCGGCGCCGGAGCGCACGGTCATCGGCCCCGCCAGGCCGCAGTCCGCGATAACCCGCGCGATTGCCTGCCGGGTCGCGGCCAGCCCGAACGGATTGACCTCGATCGGCAATGGAAAGCGGCCCAGCGTCTCGACCCATTTCGTCTGATCGGCGATCACCACCATCCGGCGCGACGCCGCGGCCACGATCTTTTCCCGCAGCAGCGCACCGCCGCCGCCTTTGATCAGCGCCAGATCGGGGCCGATCTCGTCGGCGCCATCAACCGTCAAATCCAATTCGGGGGTCTCGTCGAGGGTCGTCAGCGGCACGCCGACGCGGAGCGCGATCTCCCGCGTCGCCTCGGAGGTCGGGACACCCACGACGTTCAGCCCGGCCCTGACCCGCTCACCCAGAAGTTCGACAAAAGGCCGCGCGGTTGAACCCGTGCCGAGCCCCAGCCGCATGCCGTCGCTCACCAGCTCCACGGCGCGGGCCGCGGCAGCGCGCTTGTAGGTATCGGCATCGGTCATCGGCGGCCTCGAGGAAAGACGCCGGTATCTAGCGTCGTTTGCATCGCGAAGATAGCCGCACAGGCAGTTTTCCAGTCACCACCCTGTGTTCCCCATAGAACCGCCCTTGCGCCGGGGACTGCCGCCCGCTAGCGATCGTGCATCATGCCGGATGCTCTGATCGTCTTCGACCTCGACGGCACCCTCGTCGATACCGCGCCCGATCTCGTCGAAACCCTCAACACGATTCTGGCGCCGGAAGGCGTCCCGCCGGTCGCCTATTCCGATGCCCGCAAGATCGTCGGCGCGGGCGCGCGGATGATGATCAAGCGTGCCTTCGCCATGCACGATATGGTTTGCGACGACAGCAATATCGAGCGGCTGTTCGACCGCTATATCGAACATTACGCCGAACATCTCGCCGACCGGTCGCAGCCGTTTCCTGGCGTCGTCGATACCCTGGACCAACTCGTCACACAGGGTTTCCGGTTTGCCGTCTGCACCAACAAACTCGAAGGGTTGGCACGGCTCCTGCTCGATCGACTCGATCTGACGCAGCGTTTCGATTTCATTTGCGGCCAGGACACATTCGGCGTCCCGAAACCGGACCCGACGCCGCTGCTGCGCACCATCTCCGCCGCGGACGGATCGCGCGAGCGCACCGTGATGATCGGCGATTCCGCCACCGACGTGCGCACCGCCCGCGCCGCGAAGGTCGGCGTGGTCGCGGTCGATTTCGGTTATAGCGACATTCCGGTGAACGAGCTTGGCGCGGATTTGATTGTCAGCCGCTTTGCCGATTTGCCGGATGCGGTGACGAACCTGCTGGCGCAGCGTTAACGTCGTATATCGCGCCGATACGGCGCCATAAGCACGCCGGAATTTCTGCCACAAAATGGCACAGTCCGAACGCATTATGGTTAACGCGGTAAGGTTAACGGTCTGCATATGGTTGCAGCATCCTTACCGCATCCTTATTGTCCGCGAGCGGGTGCTATCACCCTGAGGGATTCATGATGTATCGCGTGATTGCAATTATCGGCGGCGGCCTCATGCTTGCGGCATGCTCGTCGTCCGGTTCGAACTTCGAACTCTTCAAGTCGTCACCCTCGACCGATGCGGTGCGCTTTGAATCGGAGCCGCCGGGAGCGGACGTCAAGGTTGGCGATCTGACCTGCCGCACGCCGTGCTCGCTCGCGATCCCGACATCCGGCCCGCAGACCGTGACCTACTCGCTCAACGGCTATCAGACCGCCACCGAGCAACTCGAGGTTCAGACGACCAGCTATCCGCCGACGTTCTCACCGAACCCGGTGACTGTGGAACTGGCTGTGGCGCCGCCGCCTCCGCCCCGCCGCGCGACCCCGCGCAAGCGCACGGCCAAACCTGCCGCCAAGCCGCGCGCCGCGGCGCCGGCGGCACCTGCCGCTGCCGCCCCCCCACCGGCGGCGGCTCCGGCCGCGACGGCACCCTGGCCCACCGCGCCGGCCCCGGCGCGCCAGTAAGCCGCATCATTTTCCGCCGCTGATCTGGGCCGCATCCTTGTGATGCGGCCCTTTTTCTTGGGGATTTCCGGTGTTCCGGCCGGAGGATTTGGCCGAAGGGCTGACGGGGGCGGCCTCGCGTTTGCAGGACAAACCCCCTACATTTAAAGCGTGGAACTTGACGGGGCTGCGGCTCCGGGATCGGCGACATGACAGCAATCGGCACGCTTACTGCGACAGCATTGGATCGGGCGGGACCGCCGCAACGCCCGCTGATCGACCCGTTTGCCCGTGCCATAACCTATTTGCGTGTGTCGGTGACGGATCGCTGCGACCTGCGGTGCGTCTACTGCATGTCCGAGCACATGACCTTCCTCCCGAAAGCCGACCTGCTGACACTGGAGGAACTCGACCGTCTGTGCAGCGCCTTTGTTGCGCGCGGCGTGCGCAAGCTTCGCATGACCGGCGGCGAACCGCTGGTGCGGCGCGGGGTGATGACGTTGTTCTCCTCGCTGTCACGCCATCTGGCCTCCGGTGCTTTGGACGAACTCACCCTGACCACCAACGGCACCCAACTTGCCAAGCACGCCGCCGACCTCAAAGCCTGTGGTGTAGAGCGCATCAATGTCTCGCTCGACACGCTCGATCCGGACAAGTTCCGCGCGATCACCCGTTGGGGCGATCTCGATCAGGTGCGTGCCGGAATCGATGCCGCGCAACGCGCCGGGCTCAAGATCAAGATCAACGCGGTGGCGCTGAAGGGCGTCAATGACGACGAACTCGCTGAACTTGTCGCCTGGGCGCACGGTGGCGGCATGGATCTCACCGTGATCGAAGTCATGCCGCTCGGCGACGTCGGCGAAGAGAGACGGCTCGACCAATATCTGCCGCTGTCGATGGTCCGCGCCCGCCTGTCGGAGCGCTACACGCTTGAGGACATCGACTATCAAACCGGCGGCCCGGCCCGCTATGTCCGCGTGCGCGAAACCGGCGGCCGGCTCGGCTTCATCACGCCGCTCACACACAATTTCTGCGAATCCTGCAATCGCGTGCGCCTCACCTGCACCGGCACGCTTTATATGTGCCTGGGGCAGGAAGACGCCGCCGATCTGCGCGCGCCGCTGCGGGCGTCGGAAAGCAACGATCAGCTCAATGCGGCAATCGACACCGCCGTGCTGCGCAAGCCGCGCGGCCATGACTTCGTCATCGATCGCCGGCGCAAACAGCCCGCGCTCGGCCGGCACATGAGCGTGACCGGCGGCTGATGCCGCGGCCACCTCGACATTGCCCTGCACAAAATTCGGCCTGACAAATCGTAACCCGGACGCATTTCCGGCTTGCGTCCGCGCTCGCCACGTTTCAGAATATGAGGTAGCTACCTCATATTATCCGGACGGCACGGCGGGTACCGCGCCGCTTGTGAAGTTTCGATTGACGTCGGGCTGCCGCATCTGACTATGCTGCCTTGGGGGCCGGCGGTCGTCCGGTTGGGGCGCGATGCGAACATAAAGGCCGGATAAAAACCGGCTTGGGAGGATGCAACGTGAGCGGCTTCAACGCTCTGGTCAATGCGCTGTTGCCGATGGCGCGCGCCATCGACAGCTTCAACCGTGCCATCGGCAAATATATCGCCTGGTTCATCCTTGCAGCAGTGCTGGTTTCGGCCGTGAATGCGACCGTCCGCAAGCTGCTGGACATGTCGTCGAATTCCTGGCTCGAATTGCAGTGGGTGCTGTTCAGCGCCGTATTCCTGCTGTGTGCGCCGTGGACGTTGCTCGACAACGAGCACATTCGCATCGACATCGTGAATAATCTGATGCCGCAGTGGCTGCGCAGCACGATCGACCTCGTCGGCCACATCTTCTTCCTGCTGCCGCTGACGATCATCATGATCGTGACCGGCACGCCGTTCTTCCTCAAATCATATGCGATCAACGAACAGTCGATGAATGCCGGCGGCCTGCCGCAATGGCCGGCCAAGGCGCTGATCTCGATCGGCTTCACGCTGCTGTTCATTCAAGCCATTTCCGAGATCATCAAGCGCATCGCGATCATGCGCGGCCTGATGGAAGACCCGCACGCGCTGAAGAAGAGCGCTGCGGAAGAAGAGGTGGAACACCTCGTCGACGCGATCGAAAAGCGCTGACCGGGCCGGCTGGGGGACCACAATGACCGCCTTTCTGATTCACAACATGGCGCCGATCATGTTCGCGGCGCTGGTGGTGTTCCTGCTGCTTGGATATCCGGCAGCCTTCTCACTCGGCGCCGTCGGCCTGATCTTCGGCCTGATCGGAATCGAGCTTGGCCTGTTCCATCCGGACTTCATGCAGGCGCTGCCAGAGCGCGTCTACGGCGTGATGGCGAACGATACGCTGCTCGCCATTCCATTCTTTACCTTCATGGGATTGGTGCTGGAACGATCCGGCATGGCGGAAGACCTGCTCGACACGGTCGGACAGTTATTCGGCACCGTGCGCGGCGGCCTCGCCTATGCGGTGATCTTCGTCGGCGCGCTGCTCGCCGCCACCACCGGCGTGGTCGCGGCATCGGTCATCTCGATGGGCCTGATCTCGCTGCCGATCATGCTGCGCTACGGCTACGACCGGCGTGTCGCGTCGGGTGTCATCGCAGCCTCCGGCACGCTTGCGCAGATCATCCCGCCCTCGCTGGTACTGATCGTCATGGCCGACCAGCTCGGTCGCTCCGTCGGCGACATGTACGAAGGCGCATTCATTCCCGGGCTGGTGCTGTCGGGTCTCTATGCGGCGTATGTCTTCATCGTCTCGATGATTTTCCCGAAATGGACGCCCGGCCTGCCGGCGGAAGCGATCGGCTTCCGCGAGGATAACGGCAGCCGCGGCCTCACCTCGGTATTCGTGCTCGCCATCGTCAGCGGCCTCGTCGGCTACGCCGCGATGTGGGAATCCGACGCCAAAGGCGCCGATTTCGTCGTGCTGACGATGTTCTTCGGCATCGGCTTCGCCCTGGTGATCGCGATCCTGAACCGGATCAGCGAGAAGCTGTTCAATTATCGCTTCCTGTCTCGGATCGCGCAGGAGACCACCTTCGTCATGGTGCCGCCGCTGCTGCTGATCTTCCTCGTTCTCGGGACGATCTTCATCGGCGTGGCGACCCCGACCGAAGGCGGCGCGATGGGCGCCGTCGGCGCCCTCATCCTCGGCCTGATCAAGCGCCGACTCAGCTTTGATCTGATCCGTCAGGCCGTGCAATCGACCGCCAAGCTGTCGGCTTTTGTCGTCTTCATTCTCATCGGCGCCCGCGTGTTCTCGCTGACATTCTACGGCGTCAGCGGCCACGTCTGGGTCGAAGAACTGCTGGTCTCGCTGCCGGGCGGTCAGGTCGGGTTCCTGCTGTTCGTCAATGCCATGGTTTTCGTCCTGGCGTTCTTCCTCGACTTCTTCGAACTGGCCTTCATCGTTATTCCGCTGCTCGGGCCGGCAGCCGAGAAACTCGGAATTGACCTGATCTGGTTCGGCGTCATTCTCGGCGTCAATATGCAGACCTCGTTCATGCATCCGCCGTTCGGGTTTGCCCTGTTCTACTTGCGCTCGGTCGCGCCGCGCGAACGCTACAAGGATCGTGTCACCGGCAAGATGATGGAGCCTGTCACGACGGGACAGATCTATTGGGGAGCCGTGCCGTTCGTCGTCATTCAGGTCATCATGGTGATCCTGGTGATCGCGTTCCCGGCGATGGTGATGCACTACAAGGGCGCGGCCTCGACTGTTGACCCGAACAGCGTGAAAATCGAGGTGCCCGCGCTCGATATTCCGCCGCTCAATCTCGATCAGCCGCCGAAATTCTGAGACTCATCGCCGCAACAAAAAACCCCGGAGCAAGCTCCGGGGTTTTTCTTTTCGATTGCGTTCGTTCAGCCGCGCGCACGCGCCCTGATCTGATAGGAGTCGAAGGTGTATTCGGCCACCTGCCACCAGAGATACTGGTCGTTGCGGTAGGCCATCATGTGATCATGCACCTTCTTGAAGTCGGCATTGGTCGCCGACGTCTCCTTGTAAAGCTCCTGAGCCGCTTTGTAGCAGGCATCCATCGTTTCGCCGGTAAACGGACGAAGCTGCGCACCACCGGCGACCAGCCGCTTCAAAGCACCCGGATTGCCCGCATCGTATTTCGACTGCATCCATGTGTTGGCCATCTCGGATGCGGTCTTGACGATCGATTTGTAACCGGCCGGCAGCGAATTCCACTTCTCGGTGTTGATGAAGTTGTGCAGCATCGCGCCGCCTTCCCACCAACCTGGATAGTAGTAGAATTTGGCAACCTTCTGGAATCCGAGCTTCTCGTCATCGTAGGGGCCGACCCACTCGCACGCGTCGAGCGTACCCTTTTCCAGCGCCGGGTAGATATCGCCGCCGGCGATCTGCTGCGGCACCACGCCGAGCTTGGAGACGACACGGCCAGCGAAGCCGCCGATGCGCATCTTCAATCCCTGCAGATCGGCCGGAGACTTGATCTCCTTGCGGAACCAGCCGCCCATCTGACAGCCGGTGTTGCCGCACGGAATACCGTAGATGTTGAACTTCTTGTAGAAGTCGTTCATCACCTCCATGCCGCCGCCGAAGAACTGCCAGGCGTTCTGCATGCGGCTGTTGAGGCCGAACGGCACCGCCGTCGCGAAGGCGAACGTCGGATCCTTGCCGAAATAATAGTAGGACGCCGTGTGGCACATCTCGACGGTGCCGTTGGTCACCGCATCGGCGGCCTGCAAGCCCGGCACAATTTCGCCCGCCGCAAAGCACTGGATCTGGAATTTGTTATCGGTCGCCTCGGCAACGGCTTTGGCGAAGGTTTCAGCGGCGCCGTAGATCGTATCGAGTGATTTCGGAAAGCTCGACGTCAGGCGCCACTTCAATTCCGGCATGCTTTGCGCGATCGCCGGTTTGGCGATCGCAGCACCAGCCAGGCCGGCCCCCGCGGCAGCGAGAAATTGACGACGTTTCATTCGGGATCCCCTCCGTATTCCTGTTGAGCGGTGCCCCAAGCACCGCCACCCGTATCCCGGGTGCGACAAGATTGACCGAACACCGGCCGCAAATCCAGCCATGCCGCGACAGCCCGACGAAAGAAGATGCGATATTGCGGCGCAAAATGAGCGCCCCGACCATCCGCCTCAAAAGAAAAACCCTCCGCCGGTCAGGCGGAGGGTTCAGAACGTCGCTTAGACGCTGATGGATGCGATCAGCCGCGGGCCCGCATCCGAACCATGAAGCTGTCGAAGCCGAGCTCGGCTACCTGCCACCAGAGGTATTCGTCATTCCGGAAGGCGACCATGCTGTCATAGACTTTCTTGAAGTCCGCGTTCTTGCCGGACACCTCGTTGTAGGTCTCGGTCGCGGCCTTGTAGCAGGCCTCCATCACCGGCTGCGGGAACGGGCGCAGTTGCGCACCCGAGCCAACCAGCCGCTTGATCGCACCCGGATTGGCCGCGTCGTACCGTGCGATCATCCAGTTATGCGCCGTATCGGACGCCGACTTGACGATCTGCTGGTAGGTCTTCGGCAGTTCGCTCCACTTCTGCAGGTTGATGAAATTGTGCAGCATGGCGCCGCCTTCCCACCAACCCGGATAGTAGTAGTACTTGGCGACCTTCTGGAAACCGAGCTTCTCGTCGTCATAAGGGCCAACCCACTCGGCCGCATCGATCGTGCCCTTTTCGAGCGCCGGATAGATATCGCCGCCAGCAAGCTGCTGCGGCACGACGCCGAGCTTGGAGAAAATCTGCCCGGCAAAGCCGGCGATGCGGAATTTCAGACCGTTGAGATCGCCGACTTCCTTGATTTCCTTGCGGAACCAGCCGCCCATCTGGCAGGTCGTATTGCCGCACGGCAACGCCATGAAGTTGAACTTCTTATAGAAATCGTTGGCGAGATCGAGAGCGCCACCCTGCAGCATCCAGGCGGACTGCATCCGGGTGTTCAGGCCAAACGGCTGCGCCGTGAACAGGCCGAACGTCGGATCCTTGCCGACATAGTAGTAGGATGCCGTGTGGCACATTTCGACAGTGCCGCTGGTCACCGCGTCGGCGGCCTGAAGACCGGGGACAATTTCGCCGGCGGCAAAGGTCTGGATTTGGAACTTGTTGTCGCTGGCCTCAGCCACCGCCTTGGCAAACACTTCCGCGGCGCCAAACAGCGTGTCGAGCGACTTCGGGAAGCTCGACGTCAGGCGCCACTTTACCTCCGGGCTCGATTGCGCGATGGCGGGCTTGGCGATCGTGGCGGCCGCGAGACCGGCGCCTGCGGCTCCGAGAAATTGCCGGCGTTTCATTTCAGACTCCAATGATTTTCAGACGATGAGACCCGTGCGGTCGCTGACCGAACGAGGCGGTTGGCTCCGAAACCCCTGTTCAGGTGGAACCACACTGTGGTTTGGATACAACCATTGCCGCTCCGTCAGCAAGCCGAGATTGGTTTGACCGCGTTGACCCTGCATTGCATGCGGGCGGTGCAGCAATCGGGCCATTACGGCAGACGAGAGACCGCAAGGCGCGCCTCGGATGCTGCGGCCAGGAAGCGGCCGGTGTCGACTTTTTTCGCCGGCCGTTTGATGCCGGGATATGCCTGATTGGCCAGGGCCAGAACCTTCTCCAGCGCGGCCGCTTTTTTCGGCGCCTGCTTTTTCAGCCACGGCATGATGGCTTGGGCCTGTTCGCGCGCCGCCAGCGAAAAGCCGAGTCCGTCGAGGTAGGTTTCAAAATCCGTGCTGTCGGCAGCGGTACGATACTGCGCCGCCGCCCGCTCCAGCATCTCAGCCGCCACCTCGGTCTTGACCGCCTGCGGCGGCTTGTCGGATTTCGGCGCATCGGCTTCGGCCGCCACCAGCGCATCGAGCACCGCCTTGACCTTCTGGCGGACCTCCCGCACCGGCTTTTTCGCCGTGCCCGCCTCGACCGCAGCATTCATCTTGTCGCCAAGCCCGGTGACGCCGCGCTTCTTGAAGATGTCTTCAAGCTCGACATAGACCTCGGTCAGGCCGTGCGCGAACATCTGCGCGCCCGCCTCCTGCTGCTTGTTCTCGTAAGCCAGCAACCCGGCATGGTAATGCGCGGCGATCACCTGCAGTGCGATCCCGTAATCGATTGGATCGGCCTCGACCGCCGCCGGATCGATCTTGCCTTCGCCGCCCTCACCGCCTTCGGCACCTTCACCACCTGCGCCCTTGCCCTGCGCCAGGATCAGCCGGCCGGGAAGCGCCGCCACGCCATCGAGCAGTTTCTCTTTGCCGGTCCGCAAATCAGGCTGATGCGCGTCCACCGGCGGCAATGCCTGCGTCGTCGTCGCGACACCGCCGACCAGAACGAACGCGCCCACCCCGATCCACACTTTGCTCGTTTTGGTGTTCGCCATGATCTGTCCTTTGGTTCGTTCTTTCGCAGGCCCGCGCGAGATGGCACCTGATAATTGCGGCGGGAGCATAGCCACCCGCTCTGCCGCGTCCAGTCACAAGACAGGGACAAAAGATTTGAAAAATTCCAGTGTGCGAAGCGCGTACATGGAGAAAACCTTACGCTAGAGTGAGCCATGCAGATCATCATCGGCAATGTTCTCTCGGCGGACGATCTTGCGACCATCCGCGCGGCACTCGCGAAAACCGCGTTCGTCGATGGCCGCCGCACCGCCGGATTCGCCGCACGGCTGGTCAAGAACAACCGGCAAGCGCCGTCGGTGGGTCCCACGCTTGAGCCGGCCCGCGACCTCGTTGCCAAACGCATCCTTGCGAATGAAGTGTTTGCGCTGGCCGCGCGTCCGAAGGCGCTGACGCCGCTCTTGTTCTCGCGCACCGGCAAGGGAATGGAATACGGCACCCATGTCGACGATGCGCTGATGCGTGGCGTCCGCACCGACGTTGCCTTCACCCTGTTCCTGAGTCACCCGAAAACCTACGCGGGCGGCGAACTGGTGATCGACGGCGTCGGCGGCGAGGAAAGCTACAAGCTGCCGCCCGGCAGCATGATCGCCTATCCGGCGACGACACTGCACCGGGTCAACAAGGTCACGCGCGGCGAGCGGCTGGTGTGCGCCGGATGGGCGCGCAGCTACGTGCGCGATACCGCGCAGCGCGAATTGCTGTTCGATCTCGACACCGCGCGGCGGCGATTATTCGCACGCGAGGGCAAGAGCACCGATTTTGATCTGATCTCGAAATCGGTCTCCAACCTGCTGCGCATGTGGGCCGACGATTAGCCAGCCACGGAATCAGGCTTCGATGACGATCTTCGGCGCGGCGCGGCTGCCGGCGCCGCCGGCCAACTGGTCGCGGATGCGCGCGGCGATGTCGCGATAGATTTTCGCATGCGGCCCATCCGGCTCGGTCGCCACCACCGGCAACCCGGCATCGGATTTCTCGCGGATATCCATGTGCAGCGGAATTTCGCCGAGAAATGGCACGCCGAGCCGATCGGCCTCCTTGCGCGCGCCGCCGTGGCCGAAGATGTCGGACCGCGTGCCGCAATGCGGGCACAGGAAGTGGCTCATGTTCTCGATCACGCCGAGGATCGGCACATTGACACGCTTGAACATCGCCACGCCGCGCCGCGCATCGATCAATGCGAGATCCTGCGGCGTCGAGACGATAACCGCGCCGCGCAGCGGCACCTGCTGCGCCATGGTCAGTTGCGCATCACCCGTGCCCGGCGGCATATCGACGACGATCACGTCGAGCGTGCCCCACTCGACCTCGCGCAGCATCTGCGTCAGCGCCGACATCACCATCGGGCCGCGCCAGATCATCGGCGTCTCTTCCTCGACGAGGAAGCCGATCGACATCACCTTGAGGCCGTAGCCTTCCATCGGTTTCAGCCGCTTGCCATCGATGGTCTCCGGCTTGCCGTGGATCCCCAGGAGCTTCGGCATCGACGGGCCGTAGATATCCGCATCGAGAACGCCGACGCGCAGCCCGAGATCGCGCAGGCCAAGCGCGAGATTGACGGCCGTCGTCGATTTGCCGACGCCGCCCTTGCCCGAGGCCACGGCGATGATAGCGCCGACGCCCGGCACGCCGGGTTGCGGCTTGGGACCCGCTCCGGGCGCGCCATGCGCGTGACCGTGGCCGCCGGCAGCGGCTGGGCGCGCGGCAGCGCTACCCGCGGTCCGCTCTGCCGTGAGCGCGATCATCACCGACTGCACGCCCGGCAACGCCTTGAGCGCCGCCTCGGCACGCTGGCGCACTGGCTCCCAGGACTTCACCGCCGCCGCGTCGACGCCGATCGAAAAGAATACCTTGCCGTCATTGGCGATGATCTCCGACAGCGCCCCGGATTGCGGCAAGGGCCGCCCGTCCGGCGCCGGCACTTTCGCCAGGCAATCGACAACATCCTGTTTGGTGACCGGCATTGCTCGCACTCCCTTGAACCGCCGCGCCTGCGCGCGGCGTTCTCCCGGCTCCAGATACACCATAGGACGCCGGCCGCCGCCACCCTCCGGACGATGCGCGGCACTGTGCCTTTAGCCGCATGAGCCCACCGGTTGACGACGCAAGCCCGCGCCCGCATTGATGCCATCAAGAGATACGGCCGGACATCGGGACCATATTTGGAGAGTGACATGGCGAAAGTGGCGTTTCTGGGCTTGGGCGTGATGGGTTTTCCGATGGCCGGCCATCTGGCGAAAAAGGGCGACCACGAGGTCACTGTCTATAACCGGACCGCCGCCAAGGCTGAACAATGGGTCAAGCAGTATGGCGGCCGCAGCGCCCCCACCCCCAAGGCCGCCGCCGAGGGCCAGGATTTCGTCATGGCCTGCGTCGGCAACGACAACGACCTGCGCGAAGTGATGCTCGGCAAGGATGGTGCCTTCCACGGCGTGCGCAAGGGCGCGGTCGTGGTCGACCACACCACCGCCTCCGCCGAAGTGGCCCGCGAGCTGGCCGCGGCTGCCGCGAAGCAGGGTTTCGATTTCCTCGACGCGCCGGTGTCCGGGGGCCAGGCCGGCGCCGAGAACGGCGTGCTGACGGTGATGTGCGGCGGCAAGGAAGCCGTGTTTGCCCGCGCCGAGCCGGTGATCGCCGCCTATGCGCGGGCCTGCAACCTGATGGGTGACGCCGGCTCCGGCCAGCTTGCCAAGATGGTCAACCAGATCTGCATCGCCGGTCTGGTGCAGGGCCTGTCCGAAGGATTGCACTTCGCCATGAAAGCCGGTCTCGACACCGAAAAACTCGTCGCCACTATCTCCAAGGGCGCCGCGCAGTCGTGGCAAATGGAGAACCGCTACAAGACCATGGCCGCCGGCAAATTCGACTTCGGTTTCGCGGTTGACTGGATGCGCAAGGACCTCGGCATCTGCCTCGCCGAAGCGCGTCGCAACGGCGCGCATCTGCCGGTCGCGGCACTGGTCGATCAGTTCTATTCGGAAGTGCAGCGGATGGGTGGCCAGCGCTGGGATACGTCGAGCCTGATCGCGCTGCTCAATCGCTAAAAAATCAGCGCCAATCCATCATCGGCAATCAATACGCCGGCGGCACGGACCTCATCGATCCGTGCCAGCATGGTCGGATTCATGTGCGTGAGCATCACCTGCCGCGCTTGCAGGTCGGCCAGTCGCGGCGACAGCGTTTCCCAAGTCATGTGGCCGGTCAGCTTGCCGGCATAGGCGTAGCATTCGCAGATGAACAGATCGGCGCCGCGTGCGATCGGCAACAGCGCGTCGGTCCATTCGGTATCGCCGGAGTAGGCGAACACCTTGTCGCCGTCCTCGATCCGCAACGCCGTCGATGGCGCGCCGGACTGGTGAATGACCTCTGCCGTGGTCACGCGATGACCCAGCACATCGGCCGGCGTGGCGAGCGCGATCTCCATCACCTCCCATGGGAATTTCCATGTGGAGCCCGACGAGCGGGGGAAGAAAACCTCCATCGCCGCTGTCAGACGCTCGCGCGTCCCCGGCGGACCTGCGATCAGCAAGGGCCGATTCCGTCGCGTCAGAAATTGCGCATCAAGCAGCAGGAACGGCAGGCCGCCGAAATGGTCACCATGCAGATGCGAAAGGACGATGCCGTCGATGGCATTGAGATCGACCTTATAGTGCTTCAGCCGCGGCAGGGCGCTCGCGCCGCAATCGACCAGCAGGACACCCTTCGCGGTGCGCAGATGAAAACAGGTGTTACCGCGACCGCCCGAGCCGAACGCATCGCCGGAGCCGATGATGGTGAGTTGCATCGCCCTCGCCTTACGCCTTCGCGCTCGGCCGCGCCGACACCTCGCTATGCCAACGGCGGACATGCGCAAGATTGTCCGGCATGGCGAGCTTCACCGGTTTCATGAAATCGACCGTCACCAGTGCGGTAATATCCGCCACGGAAAAACGGTCGCCGGCGACGAACGGCCGCCCCGCCAATTCGCGGTCAAGGATTTCCAGAAACGCAAAGGCCTTGGGTTTGCTCGCCTCGCCGTAATCGGCGACTTGCGGCACTTCCATCTGGCTCATGGCCGGATGCAGATGCCGAAACACATTGGAGACCGGCGCGAGGAAGTGGAATTCGACCCGCCGTTCCCACATCTCGACCACCGCCCGTTCCTTCGGGTCACGCCCGAACAGCGGCGGCTCCGGTTGCAGCGCCTCGAAATAGCGGCAGATCGCGATCGACTCGCCGATCACTGTCCCATCGTCGAGTTCGAGCGCCGGGACGCGCTGCACCGGATTGATCGCGCGATAGGCATCGCTCTTGTGCTGCAAGGCACCGAGATCAATCGGCTCGATCGGCACCGAAATCCCCTTTTCCGCGAGGAAAATGCGCACCCGGCGCGGATTGGGCGCCCGCCCCCCGTCATACAACTTCATCGGTCTGTCTCCCTGTCCGCGGCCAGCGAACCGCGCGGCGCGCAACGCGTCAAGACGCGCGCGGCAAGGGATCATTAACCATCTTTTTGCAGCCGGACTTAAGGCGGCTTTTAAGGATTTGCGCGAGGTTGCAGCAGTTTGTTGCGTACCCGGTTGCCATGCCCATTCCCAGTGAATTGCCCGACCTCGCCTTGCCGCCGGAGAGCTCACCGGTGAACCGGCGTTTGTCGTCGCAGCATGTGCGCGAAGCGCGCGACCGGCTGACCTCGACGAGCGGCACACGGCCGGCCTTCGACTACGAACTGCTGCGGCTTTACGCGCAGAACCGGATGTCGGCCTCGCTGATCATCCTGCTGCTGATCGGCACCATCGGCTTCCTGTCGAGCCTGTGGACCGGCGCCGTCACCGCCGGTGCGTGGATGGCATCGGTGCTGGTGATCCATGCGGTGATCATCACCAAGTGCCGGCAATTCCTGGCGGCGCCGAACGGCGCGGCGGAAATGCGCGCCTGGCGGCTGCGCTTCATCATGCTGGACCTGTTCTACGGTCTC
>MKWA01000015.1:484638-589939 GCA_001899285.1 Rhizobiales bacterium 64-17 | reverse complement strand
GGCGGTGTATGCGGCGACCTTCCCGGTCACAGCCGCCGTGGCGCTCGATTTCCTGCTGCTCGGGTCGCTACGCAATTACATTCTGGCGGCGATGGCGCTCGCCGCGCAGGGATACTTTGCGCTGTTGTCGTTCCGTCTCTATTCGACCACGTTATCGACGCTCGAAGCGCGCGCCGAGAAGGACGCGCTGATCGGCGAGCTCGAACAGTCAAAGGCGATCTCCGACGAAGCGCGGCGCCGCGCGGAAGCAGCGAATATCTCCAAGTCGCGCTTTCTCGCGCAGATGAGCCACGAATTGCGCACGCCGCTCAACGCGATCCTCGGCTTCTCCGAGGTAATGAAGGGCGAAATCTTCGGCGAGCACACCGTGCCCGCCTACAAGGAATATTCCGCCGACATTCACAATTCCGGCGTGCATCTGCTCGGCCTGATCAACGAAATTCTCGATCTGTCGCGCATCGAGGCCGGCCGCTACGAGCTCAACGAGGAATCGATCTCGCTGACCGCCGTGGTCGAGGACTGTCATCATCTCCTCAAGCTGCGCGCCAGCAATCGCGGCATCGCCATCCACGAAGCCTTCGAGGCGGACCTGCCGCGACTCTGGGCCGACGAGCGCGCGGTGCGTCAGATCTGCCTCAACCTCCTCTCGAACGCGATCAAGTTCACGCCGCAGGGCGGGGAAATCTGGCTCAAGGTCGGCTGGACCGCCTCGGGCGGCCAGTATCTCACCTGCAAGGATTCCGGTCCGGGCATCCCCGAAGAGGAAATCCCGATCGTGCTGGCCTCGTTCGGCCAGGGCTCGAACTCGATCAAATCGGCGGAACAGGGCGCCGGCCTCGGCCTGCCCATCGCCAAGAGCCTGGTCGACCTGCATGGCGGCACGTTCTCGCTCAAGTCCAAGCTGCGGATCGGCACCGAGGTCATCGTCACCTTCCCGCCGGAGCGGGTGGTCGCCGCCATGGCGCCGTTCACAAGCGAAGCACCCCCGCTGGCCCCGGAGGCACAGGCCGAGCCGGAGCCGAAGGGCAAAAAGCGCCTCCTGTTCCGCATGGGCCTTTGAGCAGGGTCTCTGAACACCCCCCTCTGAGACGCCCGCCCGCCCTCGCCCTCTAATGGAATTGCTTTGCGCGGCCCGGTGCTTATCTTCGCGCAGCGAATCCCATTCACAGGTCCGGCCCGGCCTTTTCCTGACCCCGCGATGATCGAAACCCCGTGCATCCAAGTCTGCACGCTGGACCCGCGCACCGACCTGTGCCGCGGGTGCGGACGTACCATCGACGAGGTGGCCAGCTGGAGCCGGATGACGGTCGAGGAGCGACGGCGGATCATGGCCGAACTGCCGGCGCGGCAAGCCGCTGCTTCCGTGCGGCTGGAGCGGCAAGCGTGACCCGGACCCTGTCGCTGATGATCGTGATTGGCGGCGCGACGGCGCTCGTCGTGTTCATGATGGCGCAGGGCCACGATCCGATCGGCGGCCTGCTACGGCAGGACGAGATGGCCTCGCTCGGGATCAAGCTGATCTGGGCCGTGTTCTTCGGCGGCCTGGTGCTGGCGGCGTTTCGCGGCAAGCTGTCGCGTGCGATCGAGGCGATCTTCCTGTGGGGCCTGATCGCCGTGCTGATCGGCGTCGGCTACACGTACCGCTACGAACTCAGCGAGGTTGCCGACCGCGTGCTGGCCGAACTGATCCCCGGCCGCACGGCGACGCGGGGCAATTCCGTCGAGGTGGTCCGCACCGCGGGTGGCGACTTCGCCGTCGATGCGCGCATCAACAGCGCCGCGGTGCCGATGGTGCTCGACACTGGTGCCTCCAGCGTCGTGCTCACCGCCGACGCGGCGCGCGATGCCGGATTGCCGACCGCGTTTCTCAGCTATTCAGTCAGGGTCGATACCGCGAACGGCCACACCCAGGCCGCGCCGGTGACGCTCGATCGCGTGTCGGTCGGCGGCATCACCGAACGCGGCGTTCCGGCGCTGATCGCCCAGCCAGGCCAGCTCAAGACCAGTCTCCTGGGTATGACGTTCCTGAACCGGCTGGAAAGCTGGGAGGTGCGCGGCACCAAGCTGGTGCTCCGCGCGCACCCGATCACAGCGCGCTGACGACGAATCGCGCCGAGACCAGCAGCAGGAAAATGCCGAAGGCGATTTCGAGCTTACGGCGCGGCATCCAGTGCGCCAGCTTCACGCCGTAGCCGGCCATGTAGCTCGTCACTGGCGCCATCAGCACCACGCCGATGATCGACACAAAGCCGATCGACAGCGGCGGCATCTGCGACTGATAAGCGAGCCCGGCCAGCATGTAGCCGACCGCGCCGGCGATGGTGATCGGAACACCGATCCCGGCCGAGGTTGCCACTGAATTGTGGATCGGAACGCCATGCAGCATCAGAACCGCGTTCGACACCGAACCGCCGCTGACGCCCATCAGCGACGCGCACAGGCCGACGAGAAAGCCATAGCCCGACATGGCCGGCTGGCCAGGCAACTCCTTGGCGACCTGCCAGTTGTCGTTGCCGAGGAACGATTTGATGGCGACGAACGTGGCGATCACCGCGAATGCGATCTTGAGAAACTCGCCCGACGCCACTGCCGCGATCAGCGCACCGACCCAGACGCCGACGACGGCCGGAATGGCCCATTTACGTACGACATCGCGTAACGCGGCACCCCGCGCCGCATGCGCGCGATAGGACCGGATCGCCGTCGGAATGATGATTGCGAGCGACGTGCCGATGCACAGTTGCATCCGCACGTCCTCCGGCACGCTGAGAACACGGAAGACTTCGTAAAGAACCGGCACGATGATGCCGCCGCCGCCGATGCCGAACAGACCGGCGAGCACGCCGGTGATGACACCGCCGATCAGGATCATCACCACGAGCCAGGCGATTTCGGAGAGAGGGACGCCCAGCACCGGGGCACTCCAGAGAAAGGCGGAGGGAAAGCTATGCCGCTGCGGTTTGCGACAAACCCGCTTCCCTGTCCAGCGCCAGGTCCGGTGACGAGCCATGCAATGCGTCATCCGGCACATGCGCCAGCGCCGCCACCAGCACGCCGGCATCGGCGCCGGGCTTCACTGCTTCGGTGGCAAGGTGGCGGCGGAAGGCGCGCGCGCCCGGCACTGCCCGGAACAGGCCATGCAGGTGGCGCGTCACCGAATGCAGCCGGCCGCCGGAGGACAGCACTTGCTCGATATAGGGGATCAGCGCCAGAGCCGCGTCCTTGACCGTCGCGAACGGCGCCGGCGTGCCGTACAGCACCGGATCGACAGCGAGCAGCCGCCACGGCTCCTGATAGGCCGCCCGACCCATCATCACGCCGTCCACATGAGCGAGATGCGCGCGGCAGGCGTCAAGCGTCACGACGCCGCCGTTGATGGCGATCGGGAAATCCGGCATCGCCGCCTTGAGCCGATAGACGCGATCGTAGTCGAGCGGCGGGATATCGCGGTTCTCCTTCGGGGAAAGACCTTTGAGCCACGCCTTGCGGGCATGAACGATCAGCGCATCAGCTCCCGCGGCGCGCACGCGCTCCGCGAGTGCGGTCAGCGCCGACTCAGGATCCTGATCGTCGATGCCGATGCGGCATTTCACCGTGACCGGCACGCGCACAACCTGTTTCATCGCCGCGACGCAGGCACCGACGAGATCGGGCTCCGCCATCAGGCAGGCGCCGAACCGCCCGTCCTGCACACGGTCGGACGGACAGCCGACATTGAGATTGATCTCGTCATAACCGAAGCCCTCGCCGATCCGCGCGCTCTCGGCCAGCGCCCGCGGATCGCTGCCGCCCAGTTGCAGCGCGACCGGGTGCTCCGCAGGCTCATAAGCCAGCAACCGCGCGCGATCGCCGTGCAGCACAGCACCGGTCGTCAGCATCTCGGTATAGAGCAGCGCATGGCGCGTGAGCAGACGATGGAAGAACCGGCAATGGCGGTCCGTCCAGTCCATCATAGGCGCCACGGCAAATCTATGTGATTGATTTAGCTGCATTTTTTCAGTACATTCAGATCGTTAGGTCCCGTCGTGTGCACTCATTTTTGCGACGTCATACGACGATTTTTCCGGCTTTTCGACACCTCAGTGCACACGGAGCGCACACGCGTGGCTACCTTTAGCAGATTAAAGTCAGGTTCGTGGCGTGCTCAGGTCCGACGTAAAGGAAAGTACGTCAATGAGACATTCGTCCGCCGTAAGGACGCCGAGGAATGGGCACTGGACATCGAGCGAAGAATTGATCGTCAGGAGCCTGCAACTTCGCGAGCCCGAGAGGCCAAACTTTTTGGCGATCTCATCGCTCTTCACCGCCAAGACCTTGAAGAGGTCAGCAAGAAAATCGGGCGGTCGAAGGACGCGAGTCTAAAATTCCTTGACGAGAGGCTCGGACATCTCCGTTTGGGAGAACTCGATCGCGAGCGTCTCATCAAGTTCGGAAAAGAGCGCGCGCAAGAGGGCGCGGGTTCCGTGACGGTTGGCATCGATTTGGGATACATCAAGACGATTCTCTCACATGCCGCAGCGGTACATGGCGTGACCGTTTCGATCGAACCAATCAATCTCGCGCGTATTGCTCTCGGACGCCTTGGTCTTGTCGGCAAGGGCAACGAGCGCGACCGTCGCCCAACACAAAAGGAGCTCGATCTCATCATCGCGAGTCTCGCAGCCAATGACCGGCAACAAATCCCCGTTGACCGGATCATTAGATTTGCCGTCGCAACGGCAATGCGGCAGGACGAAATTGCGCGCGTCGAGTGGCGTGACTTTGATCCCGAAAGCAAGATGCTTCTCATTCGAGATCGCAAGGACCCTCGGAAGAAGAAAGGCAACGATCAACGCATCCCGCTGCTGGACGTGTCGGGATATGACGCGTGCGAGATCATTGAAGAACAAGGACGCTTTTCAAATATTCGCGAAGGTAGAATTTTTCCGTACAACGGACGTTCGGTCGGCACGGCGTTTCGCCGTCAATGCAAAGACCTCAAGATCGAAGATCTTCATTTCCATGATCTTCGTCATGAAGGTACGAGCCGCCTCTTTGAAGCCGGTTTCTCAATCGAACAGGTCGCACTTGTTACCGGCCACAAGGACTGGAAGATGCTCCGGCGCTATACGCACCTGAAGCCAGAGACATTGCATTTGAAGAAAGCATCACAGGCTGCTTAGTTCGAACGTTGCCCTCCGAAGGTGGAGGTCACACGTTCGAATCGTGTCGGGCGCGCCACTTCTGGTCACACTCGTCGTATCAATTTCTGAGTGATCGGAGTCGCCGGGTAAGTACGCCCGAGCCGGCATCTCGAAACGAACCGTCTGGGACAGTCGAGGTGCTAAATCGTTAGTTGGCCACAATACTTCGCTTGGACTTTCGTGCGCTGGCAAACGCGCGATCTGTCGCCATGAATCGTTCGATCATCGGCGCCACGATCTTGCTGGGATCCGGCGCCGGCTGCCCGCTCTCGCGCCCGATGGCTTCCGCGTAGGCGACCAGGTTGCGATGCACGGCGGCGGGCAACTCGATCGTGAGCTTTACCGGCTTGTCATCCTCGATCGTGCCGAGCTTGAGCTTGCTCATCTGCTTGCCTCCTGCTGGCCGTAGGGCGCCATCACGAGATCGCGGTTGACGATCACGCGCACGGGAAAGCCCTGACGAATGGTGAGCGTCGGCTGGATGTTGAGTTGACGGCGCACGAGCTGCTGGCCAGTGCTGTTGATCGAATCCTGGGAACCACGGCGTAAGGCGCGGACGAGGTCGCTCTCGTCGCGGTCGGACCCGACTTCCGCGCCGACGCTCAGCAAGGTCGACAGCGCAGCGGCCTTGATCAGATCCCACCAGTGATAGTCCACCTCGTCCTCGAGGCCGGAGAAGCCACGTGCATCGGCACCCTGCTGGCGCTCGAGCACGATGGACTTTCCGTCAGGCAGCATGATGCGATTCCAGACGAGCAAAACGCGCTTCTGACCAAAAGAAATCTGGCTGTCGTATTGGCCGATCAGCCGAGATCCCTGCGGGATAAGCAGGAGTTTTCCAGACGGAGTATCATAAACGTGTTCGGTTACCTGCGCTGTGACCTGCCCGGGAAGATCGGACTGAATGCCGGTGAGAAGCGCTGCCGGAATCACGGTGCCGGCTTGCACCAGATAGGGCGACGCCGGATTCGCCAAGCGATCCTGGCTGACGGTGCGGCGATCGATCGGGCCGTTGACGAATGCGAGCTTGCGATCCTGCATGTTCTGCATGGCGTTGGGGTCGAGCGGCGGGGCTTCCGCCGGCACCGCGAGCGTCGTGCCTGGCGCTGGAGTCGCGCTTGCAGGCGTTACAGGCGAAGCGATGCGGATTGCCGTCGCTGCGAAGAGCTTGCTCAAACGGGCAGCTTCGATCTCCTGCAGGCGGCGCTGCTCCTCGGGCGTGACGCCCGGCTGTGGCAGCGGGCCACCCGGCGGGATCGGTTGTCCCTGGTTCTGCGCGCTGAGGATCGGCCGGCCGAGATCGCCCGGCAACGGCGGTCCGAGTTTGGGGATGCCGGTATAGTCGCGCGGAAGGCCCGTCAGGCCATCCGCCGTCGGACGGTTCTCAGTCGAGTAGAGTTCTCTGTTGTCCTGGCCGGCGCGTCGCGTCTGAAGGGCGTAGATCAGCGCCGCCGCAATCGCGAGTCCAGAGACGGCGCCGAGGCCGATCAGTACCTTGCGCGACAAACGCGTGACCTGTGGCCGCTCAGGTCGCAGACGCAAGTCGGGCGCGACGTCCGATGCATTCTGCGTTCCATCGGTCATGACCGGCGCCTTCCGTCGGTGCGGACGATACGGACGCGGCGTTCGCTGTTGCTGTCGCCGAGGCGCAATTCGGCCGCGCCGAACAGGCGGTCGACGATGTAGTAGTTCTGGCGGGCGCGGTAGTTGACGAGTTCAGTGTCGCCGCCAGCCCCTATAATAAAGAGTGGCGGCATCTCGCCCTGCCGGATACCCGATGGGAACTCGATATAGACCTTGATGCCGTCGTCGAAGGCCCGCAGCGGTCGCCACGCCGGCGTGTCGCCTTCGATCTCGTACCGGAAGTTGAGCGACGAGATGTCGACGCCGGTCGCGACCGGCTGGGCGGCATGCGCGGCTGCATTCTGACGCCGCAACGCGATGAGTTGGTCCTGCGGATACTGCCAGGACACCGAGGCCATGTAGGTCTTTTCGGTCGAGTTCAACTCGAGGAGATAGGTGCGGCGATCGGTATTGATAACGAGATTGGTCTGCAGGTCCGGCCGCGTGGGCTTCACCAGGATATGGACCTGCTTGGTCTCGGCCGTGCCGCTCTCAGTGTCGCCGATGATCCAGCGCACGGTGTCGCCGGCGGCAACGGGGCCGGAGCCGACAAGCTGCTCGCCGGGCTGCAAGGCGACGTCCGTCACCTGTCCCGGCGCGGCATAGACCTGATAGAGCGCGCCGGACGAGAATGGATAGACCTGCACGGCATTGATGAAACCGTTGCGCACCGGCTGGACGCGCGCTGCCTTGTTTGCCTGCGTGATGCGGTCCTTCGGATCCTTTGGCTCCGGCGGCGCCTTGGCGCCCGGCACCGGCTTCAACTGACCGGGCAGCGGCAGCGGCTTTGGAAGCTCGACCACTTGCACCGGCGATGGCGGTTCGGCGGCCTGAACGGCCGGTACGAAGTCATCGTAAGTGATGTCGGGCGGAAATAGCTTTTGCGCGCACCCTCCGAGTCCCGCGGTGCCGATCAGAAGAAGGGTCTTGAGCAGCTTTTGCTTATGGATCGGCGGCTTCATTGGGAGAGCTCCTTCGACCAGTTGATGGCGTTGACATAGATGCCGAGCGGGTTCTGCTTCAGGCGGTCGGCATCGCGTGGCTGTTGCAGGGCGATGGTGAGGATCGCGGTCCAGCGTTCGATGCCGGCGAGTTGACCGTTCTCATAAGCGCGCTCGAACCAGGCGACGCGGAACGAGTCCGGCGAGGCGCGGATGACGCTCGAGACCTCGACGGCGATCTGGCGCTTGCCTACCTTTGCGAAAGGATCGTTGACGCGCGCGTAGTCGTTGAGCGCCGATGCGCCGCGGTCGGTCGTGAACTCGTAGGCGCGCAGCCAGTTCCGGCGCACGATCACGGCATCAGCCGGTATCGCGCGGACCTGCTCGATGAAGCGCGCGAGATGCCAGGCGATCTGCGGATCGGTCGGCTTGTAGTCGGCGATCGCGGGACCAACCGCCTGCGCCTCGCCGATCTTGTCGATCTGCACCACCCAGGGGACGATCGAGCCGCGCGCCGACTGCCAGACCAGGCCCGCCGCGAGGCCCGCCGAAAGGAACAGCGAGCCGAATGCCATCAGCCGCCAGTTCTTCGCCTGCACCCGCGCAGAGCCTATGCGCTCGTCCCAGGCTTGAGCTGCGCGCTGATAGGGCGTCTCGGGTTCAGGGGTTGCGCCGTAGCGCACAGAAGGGCGACGGAAGACATTCATCAGCGTTCATCCTGTCGGAGGGAAATGGAGGCGCCGCCGCCATGACTGTCGCCAGAGCGGACAGCATGCGCGGCGGCAGTGGCGCCGTGACTCATCGTCTGATGGCGCTTCATGCGTTGCGCCCAGGCGGGCGGCGAAGATGGACTCGCAGCAGCATCACCGGCGTTCGACCCGCCGATCGTGCCCATCGTCGAGGAGCCGCCGGTCGCAGCGGCGGCGCTCCGTGCGCCACCGCGATAGCTCTCGGCCATCGCGCCGGAAGCCCGGCTCGCCGCGCGGCTGACCGGGCGCGTCGCGGCCGCGGCACCTGCGCGGGCAACGCCGGATAGACCGGACGCGACACCGGAAGCGCCGCTCTGTCCGGCTGAGGCGAGGCCGTAGGATGTTGACGCGCCGCCGGCGAGCGCGGCACCGCCGCGCGCGGCCGCGGCGGTCGCGCCCATCGCCGCCCCTGCTCCCCTCACGGCCATTCCGGCTGCCGCGCCGCCCGCCATGACGGCACCGCCTGCGGCCACGGCCGTTCCCACCGCGGAGCCCGCACCGAGTTGCGGGCCGCCCGAGATCAGACCATTGGCGATGCCGGGTCCAAAAATGCCGAGGCCGAGCAGCGAGAGTGCGGCAAGGACGATTGCCATTGCGTCTTCGACGGTCGGCTGATTGCCGCCGAAACCCGCCGTAAATTCGGAGAACAAGGTCGAGCCGATGCCGACGACGACGGCGAGCACCAGCACCTTGACGCCGGAGGAGACGACATTGCCGAGAACGCGCTCGGCAAGGAAGGCGGTCTGACCGAACAGACCGAACGGGATCAGCACGAAGCCCGCCAAGGTGGCCAGCTTGAACTCGATCAGCGTGACGAAGAGCTGGATCGCGAGGATGAAGAAGGCGAGCAGCACCATCCCCCAGGCGAACAGCAGCACGACGATCTGGATGAAGTTCTCGAAGAAGGCGATGTAGCCCATCAGGCCGGAGATCGATTCCAGGATCGGGCGGCCGGCATCGAGCCCAACCTGAGCAATGCGACCGGGACGCAGAAGGTCGGCGGCGGAGAATCCCGTGCCGGACGCCTTCAGGCCGAGGCCGGCGAAGCTCTCGAACACGATCTTCGCGAGCGCGTTCCAGTTGCCGATGATGTAGGCGAAGACGCCGACGAACAGCGTCTTCTTGACCAACCGCGCGATGATGTCTTCGTCGGCGCCCCAGCTCCAGAACAGCGCGGCGAGCGTAATGTCGATGACGATCAAGGTCGTGGCCAGAAACGCGACTTCGCCGCTCAACAGACCGAACCCGGAATCGATGTAGCGGGTGAAGACTTCGAGGAAATGATCGATGACGCCAGTGCCGCCCATCAGCGCGCCTCAGCCGGTTTGTTGTTGGGTGCAAAGAAGCGCCGGCGGTTCTCGGCCCAGACGCGGCGGCAAGTGTCGTCGGCCGCAAGTTGCTCGGCCGTGACGTCGCGGCAGCGCGCGAGATCGGCTGCCATCGGATCGCTTTTCGTTGTTAGAGGCACAACATCGTGGCTTGCGTCATCGGTGCGGCTGGCCTCACCGATGGCGATGACGATGGCCGCCACGACAACAGCGATCGCGGTGAAGCGCAGAAAGGAGCGGACGGCCGCATCACGCCCGTTTCCACCTTTGCCGTTGTCGCGCAGCCAGACTTTGATCACTGGAACATCCGCACTGTGGTGGGACGGTAGCCCGCGCCGGGGGTCAGGAAGCGCCGGAGTTGCTCACGGCCCTGCTCCTGCGCAGCGGCGCGTTGCGCGGCTTCGAGGTTCTGTGCGCGGCCTTGCGCCGCGACGGCCGCGGTGAGATCGGCAACTTGCTGTGTCTGCAAGGCGATGAGCTGGTTACCGGCCTGGGTCGCCTGCAACGCGCCGGTCGCGGACTGGCTCGCGGTCACGAGCGACGACATCTCGGTGCGGTTGGTCTCGAGATTGGCGACGACTCCGGCGTGAACCTTCATGGCGTCCTGAAGGCCTGCGACGGAATTGCGCCACCGCTCGCGCGCGCCATCGATCAGCGCCTGGTCGCTGGCGGTCGTTGAGGCTGCGCCGTAAGTCGTGGAAAAGGCGTGGTCGATCTGCCCGACATCATAGGTAATGCGTTGGGCCTGACCGAGAAGCTGCTGGGTGCGCTGGATCGATCCGACGATCTGGTTCAACGATGATTGCGGCAGGCTCGCAAGGTTGCGCGCCTGGTTGATCAGCATCTGCGCCTGGTTCTGCAGTGATGTAACCTGATGGCTGATCTGCTCCAGCGCGCGTGCCGCCTGCAACACGTTCTGCGCATAGTTGTTGGGATCGAACACGATCTGTGCCGATGCCGGCGCGATCGACAAGATGACGGCGACAGTTGCCGCAAGAATTGCCGCACGGCGGCCGGACTGCTTGATGCTCATGATGACTCCAGGTTGGTCAGGTTGGGAATGAGATCGGCGGCCCAGAGAAGGTCATGTGCGGCGAGCCAGCCGTGAACGAAGCCCTCGTGGCCAAACTCAGCGATCACGCGCTCGATGTCCGCGTGATCGGTCTTGGACGAGGCGGCGCAGAAAGCGAGCGCAACCGGACCCAATCCGAGTTCGAACAGGCGGTTGCCACGGCGGGATTGGCAGTAGTAATCGCGCTTGGGTGTCGCGCGCGCGATGATCTCGATCTGCCGATCGTTCAGGCCGAACCGCCGGTAGATCGCGGTGATCTGTGGTTCGATCGCGCGCTCGTTGGGAAGGAAGATGCGCGTCGGGCAACTCTCGACGATGGCGGGCGCGATCGGGCTGCCGTCGATGTCGGATAGCGACTGCGTGGCGAAGACGACGGACGCGTTCTTCTTGCGCAACGTCTTCAGCCATTCGCGCAATTGCGCGGCGAAACCCCCGTCGTCGAGCGCGAGCCAACCTTCGTCGATGATCAGGAGCGTCGGGCGACCATCGAGCCGGCCCTCGATGCGGTGGAAGAGATAGGCGAGCACCGCGCCGGCGGCGCCGGTGCCGATCAGACCTTCGGTCTCGAATGCCTGTACGGACGCCTCGCCGAGTCTCTCCTGCTCGGCGTCGAGTAACCGCCCGTAGGCGCCGCCGATGCAGAACGGCCGCAGCGCCTGTTTGAGCTTGGCGGACTGTAGCAGGACGGCAAGGCCGGTCAGCGTCCGCTCGCCGAGTGGAGCGCTGGCGAGCGAAGCGAGCGCGGCCCAAAGATGCTCCTTCAACTCGGGCGTCAGCGCGACCTGCTCGCGCGCGAGCATGTCGACGACCCAGTCGGCGGCCCAGGCGCGTTCCGGCATGTGGTGGATGCCGGCGAGCGGCTGGAGCGAGACGGATGTCTCCGCGCCGTCGGACAGCCCGCCGCCGAGATCGTGCCAGTCGCCCTGCATGGCAAGTGCGGCGGCGCGGATCGATCCACCGAAGTCGAAGGCAAACACCTGCGAGCCCGGATAACGCCGGAACTGCAACGCCATCAACGCCAACAGGACCGACTTGCCGGCGCCGGTCGGACCGACCACCAACGTGTGTCCGACGTCGCCGACATGCAGCGAGAAGCGGAACGGCGTCGAGCCTTCGATCCGGCCGAAGAACAATGGCGGCGCCGCGAAGTGTTCGTCCCGCACCTCGCCGGCCCAGATCGCGGAGACCGGGATCATGTGGGCGAGGTTCAGCGTCGAGACCGGCGGCTGTCGGACATTGGCGTAGACGTGGCCTGGCAAAGAGCCGAGCCACGCCTCTATCGCGTTGACGCCCTCGGCGATGCAGGTGAAGTCGCGACCCTGGATGATCTTCTCGACCAGCCGCAGCTTCTCGGCCGCAATGCTGGGGTCTTCATCCCATACCGTCACCGTCGCTGTGACGTAGGCCTGGCCGACGTCATCGGCCCCCAGTTCCTGCAACGCCATGTCGGCATCGGCCGCCTTGTTCGCGGCATCACTGTCGACCAGGACCGACGCCTCGTTGGTTATCACTTCCTTGAGGATCGCGGCGATGCCCTTTCGCTTCGCGAACCATTGCCGCCGAATCTTCGTGAGCAGCTTTACGGCCTGCGTCTTGTCGAGCAGGAGCGCGCGCGTCGACCAGCGGTACGGGAAGGCAAGCCGGTTCAATTCGTCGAGGATTCCGGGATGGGTCGCGGTCGGGAATCCGATGACCGTGAGCGTGCGCAGATGGGAGTTTCCCAGGCGCGGCTCCAGTCCACCGACCAGCGGCTGATCAATCAGCAGCGCGTCGAGGTGCATCGGCGTTTCGGGGACGCGAACGCGCTGGCGCTTGGTCGAGACGGTCGAATGAAGATAGGTCAGCGTCTCTGGATCATCGAGCCAATCGACCTCCGGTACGAAGCCTTCGAAGAGTTGCAGCACGCGATCGGTGCGGTCGACGAAGCCGCGGAGCAACTCTCGGGCATCAACGCCGGTCTGATCCCGCCCCTCGTAGAGCCAGCTCTCGGCGCGCGACGCATCCTCGGCGGGCGGCATCCAGAGGAATGTGAGGTAGTACCGGCTCTCGAAGTGAACGCCAGCGGCTTCGAACTGCTCACGGCGTTCGAGATCGACCAGGGCGGACGCGGCCTCAGGAAAGATGCTGTCTGGATACGCGGTCGCCGGACTGCGCTGCGCCTCGACGAAAATGGCCCAACCGGAGCCCAAGCGGCGGAGCGCGCTGTTGAGGCGCGCCGTGGTGCCGATGAGTTCAGCCGGCGTCGCGCTGTCGAGATCCGGGCCGCGGAAGCGCGCCGTGCGCTGGAACGAACCGTCCTTGTTGAGGACGACGCCCGGTGCGACCAGGGCGGCCCAGGGCAAATAGTCGGCAAGGCTTGCGGTGCGATTGCGATACTCGGCGAGGTTCATCATGGACCGAACCTCACGACCGGAAATACGCGGGATAACGCAGATGCCGGCGCACCACGTCGACGAACTGCGTATCGCGCTTCGTTGCCCATACGGCTGCGAAGTGACCGACGGCCCAGAGCACGAGGCCAATGAGCCACAGCCGCAGGCCGAGGCTGACAGCGGCCGCGAGCGTTCCGTTGGCGATCGCGACCGCGCGCGGCGCGCCGCCGAGCAGGATCGGATCGGTCAGCGCGCGATGGACCGGCGCATGGAAGCCGGCAATGGGCTCGCTCGTCTGCATCAGAGCAACGCTCCGCCGCCGAACGAGAAGAACGACAGGAAGAAGCTCGATGCGGCGAACGCGATCGACAGGCCGAACACAATCTGGATCAGACGCCGGAAGCCACCGCTCGTGTCGCCAAAGGCCAGCGTCAGCCCGGTGACGATGATGATGATCACGGCGATGATCTTGGCGACCGGTCCTTCGACGGAGTCGAGAATCTTCTGAAGCGGCGCTTCCCAAGGCATCGAGGAGCCCGCGGCATTTGCCGTGGACGCCGACATCGCAGCAATTGCGATCGTGGCGGTGAGCAGAGCGACCTGCGAGCGCAGGCCGCGCGACAGTGCGGTCATGGGTGGTCTCCGTGGGATGTTGATGTTCCGCCCGCTTCAGACGGGAGGATGAGGTAGTCGCCGCTTGCGGGATCGAGGCCGGCGACGAAAGCGAGTTCGGCGAGGCGGCGCTGCGCACCACGCCCGGCGAGGACCGCGACGATGTTGATCGTCTCCGCGATCAGAGCGCGCGGCACCGTGATGACGGCTTCCTGGATGAGTTGCTCGAGGCGCCGGAGGGCACCGAGCGCGGTGCCGGCATGGATGGTGCCGATGCCGCCGGGATGGCCGGTGCCCCATGCCTTCAAGAGGTCGAGCGCCTCGGCGCCGCGCACCTCGCCGATCGGTATGCGATCGGGACGCAACCGCAGCGAGGAGCGCACGAGATCCGACAGTGTGGCCACGCCGTCCTTGGTGCGCAGTGCGACAAGATTCTGCGCCGCGCATTGCAGTTCGCGGGTATCCTCGATCAGCACCACGCGATCGGATGACTTGGCGACTTCTGCGAGCAGCGCGTTGGTGAGCGTGGTCTTGCCCGTCGAGGTGCCGCCGGCGACCAGGATATTGCGGCGCTCCGTGACGGCCTTGCGCAGGACTCCTGCCTGGGCGACTGTCATGATCCCGGCGGCCGCATAGTCATCGAGCGTGAAGACCGCAACGGCCGGCTTGCGGATCGAGAACGCCGCCGCGGACACGACCGGCGGCAGCAGTCCCTCGAACCTCTCTCCCGTTCCGGGCAACTCGGCGGAGACGCGCGGGGCGCCGGCATGGACTTCGGCGCCGACGTGATGCGCGACGAGGCGAATGATGCGCTCACCATCGGCGGAAAGAAGCGTCGCGCCGGTATCGAACAATCCTTCGGAGAGACGATCGATCCAGAGGCGGCCGTCCGGGTTGAGCATCACCTCGACGACGGCGGGGTCTTCCAGAAAGGTGGCGATGTCCGGCCCGAGCGCCGTGCGCAGCATGCGGGCACCGCGCGTGACCGCTTCTGCCTTGGGAGTTGCGTTTCCCATCTTGCCCCCGGCGCTGCGTCGGCCTGTCGAGTCGGGCCGGACATCGGGGACGAATAGAAGAGGCAGGAAACGTAGCAGCGCAACAAGAGTCAGGTGGTCATCGTAGCGGAGCGAAAAAATACAGGAGAGATGCGGTGCCGCTTATGACATGGATGCACTGCTAACGAGGTGCGGAACGGCGGGATGGGCCCGGAGCAGAGCCAAGAACTGCTTCAGGGTCGGATTGTCATTATTGCGCCGCCAATAAGCGACGAATCCAAGCCGAGTTGGTCCGTTGCCGTCGCGCAATTCTCGAAACACAACCCCTGGCAACGGGGCAAACGAGGATTCACAGGCCAGTGTAATGCCGCGCTCGCCGCGAACGGCACCGATCGTCACGCTATGGTGGGCGTTGATGTGCTTGATTAGGGGACGATCGCCAGGAGCCGCTAGCTTGTTGAGTAAGACATCATTGATCTCCGGCCCTGGATCACGGTGGCTTATGACGAAGCGCTCGTTCCTCAGGTCAGTCCAATACACAACATCACGTTCGGCAAGCCGATGTGTTTCGGGGAGCACGACCATGATCCGCTCGGACCACAGACTCATATGCGCGTAGTCTCGATAGCCGGGCTCGCCCAAAACCACAGCGATATCAATCGCGCCGCGATCAAGAAGCGGAATTAGTGCCGCACGAGTTTCCTCAATAATATTGAGCTCAGCTTCGGCATGCTGATTGGCGAATGCGACCAAGGTGTCGCGCAAAGCTCCTGCCGATAGAGAAGTATAAAAGCCGACATCGATTCGGCCTAAATCTCCGCGCTTCGCAGCCTGCGCGGATTGTTTCATAAACTCCAACTCGGCGAGGATGCGATCGGCCGACTGCACAAACTTCTCACCTGGGGGCGTCAATCGCGCTCCGCCGGCACGGCGCTCAAAGAGTAGAACGTCGAATTGATCCTCAAGTTCACGAATTCGTTTACTCAGCGTTGGTTGCGTGATGTTTAGATCAATGGCTGCACGACGGAAACTGCGGTGCCTAGCCGCGATAGAGAAATAGAAGAAGTGGGCTACCTTCATACTCGCGATACAGCCGTCGATCCTCACAACTGAACCCGATACAGCAGACAATCCAGATTTCATTGTCTTGAACTGACCACATTGATGTTGCATAATAGTTTCAGTTTCACGCGCCTGACCGACTGACCAGCTTCACTCCATCTTTTCGTTGTGCGAATTCATTATGTATTTTGTACGAACTCTTCGTGCAGTGCAGGTCTTGCTGCCGCGATGTGAACCACTGCTGCAATCGAACCAGATAGAGATAGACGACCGGTGTCGTGTACAATGTTAGCAGCTGGCTGACCAACAACCCGCCGACCATTGCGTAACCGAGCGGCTGCCGCAGCTCCGAGCCGGTACCGGTCCCGACTGCCAACGGCACACCGGCGAGAAGCGCTGCGGCAGTCGTCATCAGAATTGGGCGAAATCGCAAGAGGCAGGCTTCGCGAATAGCGACGACTGGCGGCAAATGTCGGTCGCGTTCGGCCACGATGGCAAAGTCAACAAGCATGATGCCGTTCTTCTTGACGATACCAATCAACAGAATGAGGGCGACGATTCCGATCACCGACAGATCCATATGGCCGAATTGCAGTGCGAGCAGTGCGCCGATGCCTGCGGATGGCAGCGTGGAGAGGATCGTCAGCGGATGGACGAAGCTCTCATAGAGAACCCCGAGCACGATGTAGACCACCACGAGCGCGGCGATGATCAGTATTGGCATGCTCGACAGGGAGGCCTGAAAGGCCTGTGCGTTGCCCTGGAACGTGCCGGTGACCGCACCGGGCATGCCGATATCAAGTGCCGCCTGTCTGATGGCCTCGACAGCTTGGCCGAGAGCGCCCCCCGGCGCGAGGTTGAACGACAAAGTCACGGACGGAAACTGCCCCTGATGGGTCACGGACAGCGGCCCGACCCTGGTGGTATCGAAAGTCACCAGCGCGGAAAGTGGCACAGCGGCTCCGGTCAGCGGCGACTTCAGGTAGATGCGCTGAAGCGAGGAGAAATCCGTCTGCAACTCTGGGAGCAGTTCCAGAATGATCGGGTAGGTGTTGAGCTGCGTAAAGTACTGCGTGACCTGTCTTTGACCGAAGGCATCGTTGAGGGTGTCATTGATTAGTTGCGGCGAAATCCCGAAACGCGCCGCCTGATCGCGATTGATCTGCACCTGGATTTGCGGCGCATTGGCGAGAAGATCCGTTGCGACATCCGCAATCTGCGGCAGCGTGCGCATCTTTTCCAGCATGCGCTGCGACCACGTCGTCAATTCACCGACGTCGACGCTTTGCAGTGTATATTGAAAGCTTCCGCGCGAACTTCGACCGCCTACCGTGATGTCTTGGATCGGCTGCATGGACAGGTTTGCACCCTGGACCTTGGCCAATTGCGGCCGCAGCCGGTTGATGATCTGCGAGGCCGTCTGAGTGCGTTCCTCGCGCGGCTTCAGGACAATGGTGAAGCGGGCGGTGTTGGCGGTCTGCGCATTTCCGTTGCCGCCCGTGCTGGCGGTCGTTGCACTGACACCCGCAACGTCGGGATCGCGCAGGACGACCTCGGCCAACACTTTCATCAGGCGCTGCATTTCCTCGGACGAGGCCCCCTGCGCGGTTTCCGCCACGCCCCCGATCAGTCCGGTGTCCTGTATCGGAAAGAACCCCTTCGGAATCTGAACGGCCAGATACACGGTGAGCGCCATGGTTGCGAAGAACACGGCCAGAGTCGTTGCCTGGTGTCGAAGCACGATGTCGAGCGTGCGGCGATATCCTGAGAGGATTCCGTCAAACGCGCTTTCGATCGCACGATAGAGGCGCCCATGCTGGTCGGTATTCGGCCGCATGAAGCGCGAGCAGAGCATCGGCACGAGCGTAAGCGAGACGATGGCCGACACCAGAATCGAGGCCGTGACCGTGAGGGCGAACTCGCGGAACATCCGCCCCACAATGCCGCCCATGAGCAAAAGCGGGATGAAGACCGCAACCAGCGACACGCTGATCGACACAATGGTGAAGGCGATTTCGCGGGACCCGGCCAGCGCCGCATCGAGCGGCGATTGTCCCTCTTCCATGTGCCGATAGATGTTCTCGACAACCACAATCGCGTCATCAACGACAAAACCAATCGCGATGATGAGCGCCATCAGTGAAACGTTATTGAGACTGAATCCGAGAAGATACATCGCGGCGAACGACCCGATCAGCGCGAGCGCCACTGTGATGCTCGGGATCAGGGTCGCCCACAGATTGCGCAGGAACAGCAGAACCACCAGCACCACCAGCGCGACCGTGAGAACAAGCGTGAATTCGACCTCGTGAACGGACGCCCGAATGGTGATGGTACGATCGAGCACGGTCTCGACCGTAATCGCGGGCGGCAGGTTCGCAGTCAGCTTGGGCAGTTGAGCCTTGATCTGGTCGACCGTTGCGATGACGTTCGCACCGGGCTGCTTATTGACCGAAAGCAAGATGCCCGGAACGTTGTTGTAATGAGCTGCTGTATTCCTGTCCGATGGCGCCGAAACCGCGCGCCCCACGTCCCGTACCCGAACAGGAGCGCCGTCGCGATACGCAATAATCGCGTCTTCGAACTCATCTGCCTCGGTGATCTGATCGTTTGCGACAAATGCGAAGCTCGCCTTCGGTGTGGTCAGGCTGCCCTTTGGGGCGTTGGTGGTGATATTGACGATGGCGTCTCGCACCTCTTCAAGTGTCAATCCGCGCGCCGAGAGTTTTCCCGGGTCCAGTTGAACCCGAATGGAGGGCTTCTGCTCGCCGCCAATCGCAACCTGGGCGACACCCTGCACCTGTGAAATCTGCTGCGCGAGGAAACTGTCCGCATATTCGCTGACGGCCGTCAGCGGCAACGTCTCCGAACTCACCGAGAGGATCAGGATTGGCGCCTCTGCCGGATTGAGTTTGCGGTAGGTCGGCGGCGATGTCATCGAGTCTGGCAAGTTCCTGGAGGCGGCAGCGATCGCCGCCTGCACGTCCTGCGCGGCCGCGTCGATATTGCGGTCCAGATCAAACTGGATGGTGATCGACGTCGCGCCGAGCGCGCTGAAGGACGTCATCTGCGTGACGCCGGCGATCTGCCCGATCTGGCGCTCGAGCGGCGTTGCAACCGACGAAGCCATGGTTTCGGGGCTGGCGCCCGCCAGCGTAGCCGTGACCTGAATCGTCGGGAAATCAACCTGTGGGAGCGGTGCGACAGGTAGCAGGAAGAATGACGTCGTTCCGACAAATGCCAACGCCACCATCAGCAGCGTGGTCGCAACCGGTCTCCTGATCGATGGCTCGGAGAGGTTCACGATCCACTCCGTGCATCGGCGGTTTGCTGCTTTGTGATGCTCACCGTGCCGCCGCGTTGCAGCCGGTATTGCCCGTCCGTTACCACCCGCTCCTCTCCCGACAGGCCCGACGCAACCACCGTCAGGTCGCCCGACGTCGGGCCGACCTGCAGCGAACGCGGCTCCGCCGTGTTCTTGTCGGTCACAATCCAGGTGAACAGCCCCCGCGGCCCGCGCTGCACTGCGCTAGAGGGGATCGTCAGCACATTGCGCTTGATCGTGACCAGCACGCGCGCATTGACATACTGACCTGGCCAGAGCTGGTCGTCGGCATTGGCGAACATAGCCTTCAGCCGAATCATGTCGGTAGCCTGATTGATGATGTTGTCGATGAGCAGGATCGTTCCGGTGCCGAGTACGCGACTGTTGTCCTGGTCGAAAGCCGTCACCTCGACCGGCCCATGCGCCATGGCTTCACGGATGTCCGGCAGCGCCCGCGCCGGCAGCGTGAATTGGACTGCCGCCGGTTGGGGCAGGACGAGAGTGGCGATCGGTCCGGAATCCGACACGCGTATCAGGTTGCCGGGGTCGACCAGACGAACCCCCATGCGGCCGTCGCTTGGCGCCGTGATCGTGGTATAGTCGAGCTGTGTTTGCGCAGTGGCGATCGCCGCCATATCGGCCTCGATGGAGGCTTTCAGCTGATCGACCTTGCTCTGCTGCTGATCGACATTCTGCTGGGTTCCGATATCCTTCTGCGCCAAGGCCTTGGAACGTGCCAGATCCTTCTCTGCGCCGGTCAGCAAAGCAACATTCTGGCGCTTTCTGGCGGCGGCCTGATCGAGCGCTGCCTGGAACAGCCGCGCATCGATCTTCGCCAAGACGTCTCCCTTCCGGACGTGCTGCCCTTCAGTGAACAGCACCTCCTGCAGCTTGCCATCGACCTCGGAACGGATAGCGACGGTAAACGACGCCTGCACCGTTCCCAGTCCCGTGAGGTAGATCGGCACATCCTGTCGCTTCACCGTGGCAACGCTCACAGGCGCCGGTGCGCGCGTCTGCGATCCGCCGCTGCGCTGCGGCGGCGGACTCGGCGCAAATTGCCAGTAGAGCAATCCGGTGACAGCAATCGCTCCGCCCGCAAGAACAAGAACTTTGCGATACAGGTTTCGGGCAGACATATCCGCGATCCCGTTTGATCCGCCGGTAGATGGAAACCCGCTCATTCGAACGGACCGGCGTGAGGCGCGATCAATCCTTCAACGGTTTGGGAATGGACCGGCCCTTGTCCTTTTCAGCAACGATGAATTCGAGAAAGCGGAGACTTTCCGTTGAACTCGGATTCCAGTGCGCATGAATGGTGCCGGCGGGAACGAACAGACTGTCGCCGGCACGTAGGGTGACTGCCGGCTTGCCTTCCTCCTGAAAGACGGCGGTGCCGGAAAGGATGTGGAAGGTGATCGCTGCCGGATGAAGGTGTCGTGGATTGATGCCACCCGGCTCGTATTCGACGTGATAGACGGCGACTTCCTGGTTCGCCGTATTGGGCACGGCCGTCTTCAGCAGCGGCGCATGCGGGATCACGCCTCGCTTTTCCTGGGCGGAAACTGGCTGGGCGTAGAGCATGCATAGAACTCCTGCTGTTAAAATGCCGATGCTGAAGAGTGAACCTTTGGTCACGTTTTGCCTCCGGACCCTGCGAGGGTGTCTGACGAACGGTCACTCTGACCGAGTCAGATCCATCTGGAATCAGCCCATTGAAAACAGAGCCTTAAGTCAATAGAGCGTCTTGCTCTGATGTTCATTGATGGAAGACATATTGGGCGAAAATGATTGTCCCGCAAACGCCTTTAACTTAATGTTCGCCCAACAAAAGGTTGGGGTCCAACATGACGCGGCGCTTGCCTTCGTTGAACGGATTGCGGGCGTTCGAAGCGGCCGGCCGGCATGGCAGTTTCACCGCTGCCGCGCGAGAACTGAACGTCACACAAACCGCGGTGAGCCGCTTGGTTCGCCTGCTGGAGGACCGTCTCGGCTTTGCACTGTTCCGACGCCACGCGAGTGCGCTCGAACTAACCGCTCAAGGGCAAGCGCTGCTGGCCGGTCTGACCGATGCTTTCGATTCAATCGCCCGCCTCACCGAAAGCGTCGAGGCGATGCGCGGCGGCCCCGTGCTCACGGTGGGAGTAGGACCAACCCTGGCGGTCAGCTGGCTGATCCCGCGGCTGGCCACTTTCTATCGCAGCCACCCCGCCATCGAGGTGCGCGTGGCGACCGGCGGCGCGACCCGTCCGGTGCGTGACGACTGGACCTGCACCATCCGGCGCGATACCGACGCGCTGCCGGGCTATACTGCTGAGCGCCTGTTCCCCAGCATCGTCGTACCGGTGTGTACGCCGGAGCTCGCATCGACGCTGCGTTCGCCCGACGACTTGCGCAACGCGACTCTGATTGTCGTGTCCAATATGCCCAACGAATGGCCGCATTGGTTCGAGGCGGCGCGCCTGCGCTCTCCGCCCCATCCCGCCGGGGAGGCGTCATTCGAGAGCAACGCCATGGCGATGCAGGCGGCGCTCGATGGCGTCGGAGTCGCCATAGCTCAATTCCCTTACGTCAGCGACGCCCTGGCAACGGGCCGCTTAGTCGCGCCATTTCCGATCATCGCACACACACGAGACAGCTGGTTTCTAGAATATCGGCCTGTTCGTCGGGAGGATCCAGCACTTCTAGCCTTTCGAGAATGGCTGCATCAGGAAGCTGATCGCGAACGTCAAGTTGAAACCGAATTGGTGAACCGAGGGTCAATGGGAGCAATAAGAGCGCGTACTAAGGTGCGTAAGCGCTAGCAGCAAAATCGATGTAGCGAATTCTCAAATATGTCTGAACTAATTCGGCTGTCGGGTTAACCTCGACGTGTGAGGTTGCATGCCTCTTCTGAAATATCATCGCAGATTTCTTGTCTAAGTCTTGGCCCCTTGGCGAGGCGGCGTCCTAGGGCATCGAGGAAACTGTCATACCGCTCCCCGGCCTTGGCCCGCGTTGCCGCCTGGGCGGCGTCGGGTAGTTGCGGCGTCGAGGCAAGCCAGAAGCGGATGAACACCGCCAGCATCTCGACCGAAATGCCGATGTCGCGCTCAAGTCGTTGCAGCCGCCGGTCGATACCGTCGAGCCGCTTGGCGGTGGCAGCCTCGCGGCGCTCGTCGGCATCGGGAGACAGGAAGGACGCGACGGCAGCCTCGGCAATGAGCGAGCGAGACTGGTCGCGCCGCGCGGCGTAGTCGGCCAGCGAGCGCATCAGGTCCGGGTCGAGATAGACGGAGAGACGGGATTTCTTTTCCATGTCAGAGCTCGATGCCGTCGCGAGGATCCATTGCCGCTTGCCGCGCGACCTGCCGCACGGTGCGGCCGACCAAACGGAGACGCATAGCATCGCTGTCGTCGTCTTCGCGATCCGGCTCAAATTCGTTCACCGGGGACTTGACCGGCTCCGGCGCGATATCCTTGTGCCGTTCGAGCCCCGGCTCGCGCCGGAGTCCTGCGTTGGCCGGATCGCTGTCGGTCGTGCCGGCCGACTTGCGGTTGACGAATGAAGTGGACTCCTTCTCAGCCGCTCCGTCTGCCTTTGCGGGTGCGACCGATCGAAGCGGAGCGCGTGCCGACCAGTCGTCGAGCTTCGGCGGCAGCTTTGAGCCACCCGGCTTCGGCGGCGGCTGGATGCGCTCGGCCAGGCGCGGATCCTCAAAGTATCGAGCCTTCTTCGCGCGGATCGGCGGAACGCCGGCGACCATGACGATCTCATTGTCGGGTGGGAGCTGCATCACTTCGCCCGGGGTCATGAGCGGACGGGCTGTCTCCTGCCGCGACACCATCAGATGACCGAGCCACGGGCTGAGCCGGTGGCCGGCATAGTTCTTCATCGCCCTCATCTCGGTCGCGATGCCGAGCGCGTCCGACACGCGTTTGGCGGTGCGCTCGTCATTGGTCGCGAAGCTGACGCGGACGTGACAGTTGTCGAGGATCGAGTTATTGGCGCCGTAAGCCTTCTCGATCTGGTTCAGCGACTGCGCGATCAGGAACGACTTGAGTTTGTAGCCAGCCATGAAGGCGAGCGCGGACTCGAAGAAATCGAGCCGGCCGAGCGCCGGGAATTCATCCAGCATGAGCAGCACGCGATGCCGCCGGTCGGTTGCCTTCAGGTCCTCTGTCAGCCGGCGGCCGATCTGGTTGAGGATCAGGCGAATGAGCGGCTTGGTGCGGCTGATGTCGGACGGCGGCACCACGAGGTAGAGCGTGGACGGCTTCACGTCTCCGGCGATGTCGGCGATGCGCCAGTCGCAGCGCCGTGTGACCTGGGCTACGACGGGATCGCGGTAGAGACCGAGGAACGACATGGCGGTGGAAAGGACGCCGGATCGTTCATTGTCGGATTTGTTCAGCAACTCCCGCGCGGCCGAGGCGACGACGGGGTGCGGCCCGTCTCTGCCGAGATGCGGCGTCGTCATCATCGCGACCAGCGTGGTCTCGATCGGACGCCGAGGATCGGAGAGGAATGAAGCAACGCCGGCGAGCGTCTTGTCGTCCTCGGCATAGAGGACGTGAAGGATCGCACCGACCAGGAGCGAGTGGCTGGTCTTTTCCCAGTGGTTTCTCCGTTCCAACGAGCCTTCCGGGTCGACCAGGACGTCGGCGACGTTCTGCACGTCGCGGACTTCCCACTCGCCTGGCCGGACCTCAAGCAGCGGGTTGTAAGCTGCGCTCTCGGCGTTGGTCGGATCGAAGAGAAGCACGCGGCCGAAGCGCGAACGCAGTCCGGCGGTGAGCTGCCAGTTCTCGCCCTTGATATCGTGGACGACGGCCGAGCCCGGCCAGGTCAGGAGCGACGGCACGACCAAGCCCACGCCCTTGCCCGATCGTGTCGGCGCGAAGCACAACACATGCTCGGGTCCGTCATGACGCAGGTATTCGCTCTCGAACCGGCCGAGCACCACACCGTCCGGGCCGAGCAGTCCTGCGGTCCTCACCTCGTCGGCATTCGCCCATCGCGCCGAGCCGTAGGTCTCGGCGATCTTTGCCTCGCGCGCCCGCCAGACCGACATGCCGATGGCGACGGCGATCGCCGTGAAGCCGCCGGACGCTGCTATGGCGGCGCCTTCAAGGAAGATGCCGGGCGCGTAAGCATCGAAGAAGTACCACCACCAGAAGAAGGCCGGCGGCGGATAGACCGGTAGCCCGGCGAGGTCGAACCACGATGAACCGAGCTGCGGCTGGAAGCCGAGCCGCCACGCCGTCCACTGCGTCGCGCCCCAGATCGTCGAAAGCGCGATCGAGAAGACGGTGAGGATCTGGCCCCAGAGGATTTTCGTCGCGGTCATGGTCCTGTCCGATGCCATCGGCGGCGACCGCGAACAAAGCGTAGCCCGTGAGGGGCTTCAACAACGATCAATCCCGTATCGCAAACAGGCGTAGGAATGCGAAAAAATACTGAAGGTGTGATTCGCCGGTGATGCCGACAGTGGAGTTAGCCGAATGTCCGTCCCCGAAGCCAATTGTCCCAGTCCGCTTGAACAACAGAAATCGGAGCATCGCGCGCTTGCCGTCCTGCGGATGCTCGGGCGTGAGCCGTCCTATGCGAGCAACGAAGAGATCGTAGGCTGCTACTTTACCCGGCTGGGCCTCGCGTGCCCGCGCGCGCAGGTCAGAGAATGCCTCGCGATGCTCGAACGGCCCGGCCTGATCGAGGTCTCAACGGTTGAGATGCTGTCTGTCATCCGCCTGACGGCGAAAGGCGATGAGGTCGGCAAAGGCCTTGTCGTGGTCGAGGGAGTCCTGCGGCCAGGCGTCGATTGCCCGTACTGACCGCGCCGCCGCAGGATCAAAGTCCCAATCCGCGTTGTCGCCCGAAACTCCAGTCTATTCCGCCATCGGCGCGGGCGATGCCTGAGACATGCCTACCGAGATTGCGTTCCAGCGACGGCGACCAAGGCACGAGCTGGAAGCCGAGACCGTCGTCGATCATGGCGAAGCGGCCGGACGCGAGCATCAATCGCTGACGATAGAGGCCGGCGACATACTCACCACTCGCCGTCTTCCGGAACGGCATTCCCATCTCAGTCGCGAGCTTCTCGCCCATGGAATCGAGTTCACGCTGCCGCAACGTGTTGATGAGGTTGCGACTGTAGATGACCTGCTGCCCCTGCCGGCGAGCGAGACCTTGCTCGATCAGATGCTCGGCCCGGCTTTCCATCGCGGCGCGCACCTCGGCGCCGAACCCGCCGTTTCCGAGGGGTGTTGCATCGCGCGCGATGAGCTGCCGATCGATCCAGGTCGCGCCTGACGCCTTCACCTGCGCATCGAGATCGAGGTCGGACCGCACCGCAAGGGCAGCGCGCTCGCGGCCGTGGGAATCCTCGAACCGGCGCAGTTCGACGATTGATCCTGTCGGGCCATCGCCCGTGGCATCGAGGGTGGCAAGCTTGATGTGATGGGTCCGCCCATCGGTACCATCGACGACGGCGTAGGCAGAGGCCTTCAACTCGTCATCGAGGCCGCGGTCAATCAGACGCCCGACGATGGGATCGGCGAGGCTCTCGCCAGCCAGCACATAGCTCGACGCGCCGCGTTCGAGGCCGCGCTCGGTGAGCGCCCTGTTCATGCGCTTGATGATGTCTCCGCGCTCGGCCAGTTCGCGCAAGGTGGACTCAGCCTCGTCGGCAATCATCCACTGTCCCGGTGCAATCTGGTTTGCAAGCCCGAGCGACTCCAGTTTGCACAGACGGCCGACCTTCTGCGGGAGGTACTCGTCGGGTTGTTTGCCCGCAATCGGCGCAACGTCGATGATGCCATGCCGGTTTGCATCCCGGACAAGCTGGCGATCGAGCCGTGTCCAGCGCTCGGACTCCACCTGGCTCTCGAGGCTGCGCCGGATGTCGAGGTCGGAGCGCGGCCCTAGTTCCTGCGTGACGAGATCCTGCGCCCTCGCCCGCATTCCCTCGCTGATGTATTCCCGCGCAATGACGAGGTCTTTGCCGTCGCTGGCGCGGCCACGGATGATGATGTGGACATGGGGGTTGTCGGTGTTCCAGTGATCGACGCCGACCCAGTCGAGTTTCGTGCCGAGGTCCTTCTCCGCCTGTCGCATCAGGTCGCGCGCGAACGCTTTCAGGTCCGACATGTTCGCCGCGTCCTCCGGCGACACGATGATTCTGAAGTGGTGCCGGTCTTCTTCGCATCGCTCGCTGAACGCCTTCATGTCGGCGTCGTCGGTCTCAGCACCGAACATACGTGCCCGCTCGCCGTCTCGCGTCACGCCCTCGCGGCGCAGGTAATTGAGATGTGCCCGAAGCGTCGCGCGGGGGCGGGTGTTGCGGACGATGCGGGTCTTAACCGTGGCAAGGCGCGAACGGGACGTCACCAGTCGGTTCGCCCGCACGCTGGCGGCGCGGCCACGGCCGAAGCGGGAACGTCGCGGCGCGGTGATCCGTCTCGACCTGGTAACATGGCCCCCGGCACGTTCGGCGGCAGCGAGCGCCTGGGCGATGAAAGGCTTGGCTTGCATGTTCGGACGCGAGCGGATTTTGCCGGGGCGGATGCGGAAGTCATCCTCGTTGCTCATCGCGAATGCTCCGCGATGTGCGATATACGTTGAAGAGATTGCGGAATCTTCGCGTGCGCGATGTCGCGCCATGCTCGCGCACGTCGCAGTGTGCGGGGTGAAACGTGTGCAGAAACAATGCCCCGACCGTCCCCCAACCGGGCCGCACCTCGCGGCCTTTTATCTTGCCCTCCAACGGTCGTGTTGCCGCTCTCCTCCCCGCTTACACACATTCGTGCGCCGGTCTTCGCTGTCTGACGATGGCCTGCGATACGCTTCATCATGGACGCCCGGTCCCGATGCGACGCACGAACAAGTCGCGATCTTGCGGATTGCTCTTGAATGGAGACGTGGCAGATGAACCGGACGATGGCGGTTCAGGTGCCGATGGCGCCGCCGTTGGGATGTGCTCCGATCCCTCCGTCGGAGGCTTGGATTTCGTCGGGAAGAGTGCGCTCGACCAGCTACGCGCCTGGTCGGCGAATGTCGTCGTGATGTCGACGATGGGCGTCCCGGTGTCGGACGGCGCGTCATCAGCCGTATCGAAGATCTCAGTGCTCGTGCCGCGCGGCATGTCGAAGTTCGGTGCATCGCCCTTCGCCGCCGTCGCCGCGACGTCGGTCGCGAACTTGACGTCCGGCCGATCCCACGAGCCACGATAGGCTGCAACGGCGCAGAGATTCGGATCGGTCTTGAAGCGCGGATGAGCTTTGCAACGAGTGGCGAGCTTGGTGAGTTGGGATGCCGCCATCGCGACGTTGCGGCACGGCAAAAGGACCGACGCGGAGACTCGCGATGGAGATACGGACACGCCGGCGAGACCGACGCGCACGATACTGTCGACAGACAATTCCCGCGTTTCACGGATCGCGTCACGCATGTTTCGATACACACGCGGGTTTGCCTCGCCCGGCATTGAGATCGCCCAGGGCTCGCCGCCCGAATGGTGCCAGACCAGCGCATGCATTAACTTCGGATCGACAGTGAGCGCGCACGCGGTCACGAGCGTAAGAAGGTCCATAACGTATGCTCCATGAACAAAGCTCCTCCGCCCGCTAAGCAACCGGCCGATGCCAGCGTGCTCGCGGCCGTCAAGGGCAAGGCGCGAGCGCCGGCCTGCGGCCGCCCTTGACCGCCGCTGTGCGCGACGGCCGCGTGAGCCTTGAGCGGGACGGAGGAATGAGTCGCGCTTTTCGCGAACAGAGGAATGACGGCAGTTTCACGCGTGGTGCGCGGATGTCCGACATCCCGGTCACGCATCGGCGACACGGATCAGCTCCGCGTCTCGCGTTTGCTCGGACGCGTCCAGAGCAGATGGAAGGCGGAGCGATCGCTGCCGGACTGGAACAGGTTGGCGCGAACCGGCTGCGGGAAACCAGGATCGTCGATCTGCACGGCGACGTACTCACCGGCCTTCTCGCCGGTGCGCGTCCAGCCCGCGCCGACTTCGGGTCCCTCCTCGTCGCCGGCGTGAATGCGGTAATTCGGGGCGTTCTCGGTGTCTGAATGATCGGCCGGCACGATGGTCAGTTCGATGTCTAGCGAGAGCGTGCGCAGACGTCCGGAGAAGCCGTTTCGGGTGCGGATGAAGTTGCCGATTTGCGCCATGTCATGGTCCCTTCTGTTGGTGAGGTTGAGTCTTTCGGCACGGCGTCAACGTCTGGCGGCGCGCCATTGGAAACGGCCGTCACCGGCCTCGTCGGTCCAGACGGGCAGTACGCGGCCGATGACCGAACCGCGCGGGAACGGACCGAAGTAGCGGCCGTCCACGCTGTCCGGGACATCGAAGTTCATGAGAAACAGTTCGTCATCGCCGATGCGGCGGCAGCCTTGCCAGACCGGCATCTTGCGGCCGGCATTATCGCGTTCGCGGGCGTGGCCGATGGTCGAGCCATAGGCGACGATGTCGAGGCCGTGGCGGCAGACAGTCTGGCCTGGAAGCGCCAGGACGCGCTTCATCATGGGCACACCCATCGGCAGATAACCGCGATCGGCCATGAACTCGGCGATGAGTGGCGGCGCCGCCACCGCAACAAGATCGGTGACGTCGAGATCGTCGGCCGGCTGCACGGTGTAGAGGCCGATCGGCGCGCTGGCGCTGGCGTTCCAGATCAGGTCTATCGGCGGATCGACGAATGCCGACGCGCCGACCGTGACCGTAGACAGCGCTGTTGCGAGCAGCGTGGCGATGCGGGTCATGAGCCGACCTCGCGCCGTTTGAGCCAGGCTTGATGACGTGTGCGCGTGTAATTGCGCGGCGTCTCGTTGACGGACAGTCGGTTGTGGACGTGCTGCCAGTAGTCCGGCGCAACATCGGCCGGATCGATGCCGAGCGCCTCGACGGCGTCAACGGCATGCAGCACACGCTCGACCTTGGGCCAACCGTCCATGCGCAGGAGGATGTCGCCGCCGGGGCGCACAAACGGCAATGTCTGGTAACGCGCGCCGGGAGCGATCGCGCGCACAATGTCGGCACGCGAGAGGATGGTGCCGTAATCGTTGGCTGCCCACCGCACGAAGCAGAAGATGCTTCCAGCAGTGAAACTGAGGACGCGGCGATGGCGGTCCAGGATCTGCTGTCCTGCCGGATGCCCGAAGCGGACGCGGTTCTCAATGCGCTGTTTAAGCCAGGTCAACTCGACCAAGGTGAGACTGCCGTCTGTGTCATGCGCGCGCGAGACATCCGTGATCGTGACGCCCTTCATCGCCGGCCTCCCCTGGCGCGAGGAAAGGTCTTCAGCAGGAGGAGACGCAGCATGTAGGCGACGGTGACGCCGCGCTCGAATGCCGTGATCTTGATGCGGGCGCGCAGGTCAGGCGTGATGTCGATGGTCAGTCTTGCCGAGAAGGCATTGCGCTTGCGCCGAGCCTGGCGCGGAGGCTTTCGTCGTTTGGTCCGGCGCTTGACGTCGACTGGCCAGAACTTGAGTTTGGTTTTGCGCGGTCGCCGGGTCATGGCGTCACCGCGAACTCTGCATTGCTCAGCGAGGCAACGTCGTTGCGAGTGGCTGCACCTAGCAATCCGCAACGGATGCCCGCCGTTAGCAAGAATCCGAAGGATTCTCTGTTAGAGAAGTTAGGCGGGTGATTTCGCAAGCGTGCTTCGCGGGTTAAGCACGATTTGGGTTCCTGATAGGACGGGTTTGCGGTTCCCGATAGGACGGGTGTTCGGGTTCCTGATAGGACGGTTCTTTTCACAGCTTATCCCCATCGTGTTGCGGCCGCGGCGTGCGCAGGCGTGGTGCGGACGGAAATGGATTGGTGACGGGCTGGAAGCTCAGGCACGGCGCGTTTTCGGCGCCGGCGATGCAGGCGAGTTGGTAGCCGGGCAGCGGCTGGCGGCGCACGATGTCGCGCAGCTCGAATGCGAAGCGCTTGTAAGGCGAGAGGCTGCCGGACTTTAGATGAAGGTGCCGGAAGTCGAAGATCCAGCCATGACGCTGGCGTCCGCCATGCTTGCGCACAAGACGGTACAGCCAGCGCTCAAGTCCGCCGGTGAGTGCAAAATATTCGCGGTCGATGGTGAGGACGAGCGCCTCCATCATGACGCCGGCGTAGAACCAGTCCGGCAGGATCAGTTCGATGCCGCGCGGCCGGCCGGCGCTGTCGGCACGCTCCTTCCATTCGTTGATCCAGCTAAAACGATGCCGCCGGCGTTCTGTCGGTTGACGGATCGAGGTGGCGACGGTTGTCGACTGCAGACGATCGAGGCCGGCCTTGAGCCGCTCGTAGTTCTGTGCGGAGTCGCCGCGTCCGATGAAGCTCAGAATCTCATATGGCGTCGCAGCCATCAGCCGTGATGTGCGCAATCCGCGGTCGCGCGCATCGACGATTTGGGACGCGGCCCAGATCAGCACGTCGGCGTCCCAGATTGTCGCCATGCCGTGTTCGTGCGTCGCTTCGACGACAATCGTGACGTCCCCCATGTGGAAGTCGATGGGCCGGACGCGCGGCGTCTTGGCGAGTGAGAAGAACGGCCATGACATGAGGTCTTGCGCGTCGCGCGGCGGCATATCGCCGGGCCTGGCGCGAAAGAGTTCGAGTTGATGATCGTCGTCGATGGAACGTCGCATGCGAACACCCGTCAGCTGCTACGCGACGGCGTGGCTCGCGCCGAGCGAGAGGACGGCTGCGGGCCGGGATCGGACGTGGAGTTGCGGGCGCGCTCGGCGGCCCAGGTCTCGAGGTCATCGATGGCGTAGACGACGCGGCCGCCAAGCTTTCGGAAGATCGGGCCTGTGCCGGTGCAACGATGTTTCTCAAGCGTGCGTCCGGAGAGACCGAGAAACGCCGCGGCATCGTGCGTGCGCAAGAAACGGGGCGTAACGCGAGGAGGAGAAGTGTCCAAGATGAGCCTCCGGGTCATTGGCGGCCGCTGCCGGACAAGGCAACGGATCGGAGGCAAGCGTGACGGAAGATCGGCGTCGTGGGGGAGACCCGCCCCAGGAGGCCTCCTGAAGTGTCCCCTTCGTTTGGCGCCCGAGAGCTCGGCGGGGCGGTCGCGGCTAGCGCCGGCGGAAGCGCCTCGCACGTTTGGCGTCGCCGCGCAGTAGCGCGAGATAGCCGCCGTTTGTCATAAGCGTGGCGCGCGCGATGATGCGGTTGATGCGCTTGCGCAGTGCTGCGTTAGTCCATTCGATGGCGGGGATATCGCGCGCTTGCGGATCGAGAAGGACCGCTGCGATCTCACGACGCGACGCGCCATCCCGAACACCATCGAGCGCGCGGAGTTGGAGCGTGAACCTGCTGCGCTGATGCACCGAGAGCTGCAAGCTGCGCATCAGGGGACCGGACCGCTCGCCGGCCAGGCGTCGCTCGAAACGCTGAATGGCATGCATGCGCGCGGCGCGGTCGTCATCGCGGGGGATGATGAAACTGCTGCCGCGCGCATGATGACCGCCGACGAACCAGACCTGATGATAGCCGTCGGCGTCAGCGAGGAGAAGATGACGGCCATCGCCGGTCGTCACGCTCGCCAGGATCGGCGAGAGATCTTCGAGACGGATGGTTCGCGCCGCGATGAAGGTCTCAGGCGCGGGAGCAATAATAACAGCGGATGGCGAACGTTCTGGTCGCCATATGGAAGGCGAGTTCCAGGCAGCGATGTCCGGGGCATGCGCGAAAACTCAAACCCCAACGTCGTGCGAGCCTGTCCATTCCGGCGGCATGCTCGACGACGCCTGACGCGATCTGATCCTGTGTGACGCGGTAATCTTCGCTGTAGTCGTGATTGCGGCGGAGGAACTCGGCGGCGAATTGCGGGCGATCGAGGCTCATGAGTTTTTCGGCGGTGCTCGCAGATCGCCAGTCGGACGCAGGTGGCATGATTACTACCCTCCCATCGACTGATCCTTGGTACGGATCGCAATCGTTGAGTATTGAGAGGATTGCAACGTCAGCTAGATATTAAGATTGAATGACGCGATAGCGTCGGGTTTGACCTCGGCGTGCGCTGCACGCGAGGGCTATTGCATGCGCGGTTCGAGGAGATTCCGATAGCCTTTATCTCTCATCCAGTGTGCGCGTGCGAGATGACTATCGTGCACGAGCTTGGCGCGCTCCGGATGCTTGTTGGGATCGAGGCCGAAAATGATCGAGACGGCCTCGCGCCAATCCGCGCCTTCGGCCTCGGCATCCAGCAGCCGGATGTAGCTCGCCAGATGTTTCTCGTCATAGGAACTGACGCGATCAAGCTGCGGAGGACAGTCTTCGAAGGGGGTAATGGTCACAGGTTTACTCGTGCGCTCATCCTTATTTACCAGAAATTAGCCAACCGGAATTGATTTCGCGCTGGCATCACGTAGGCGGCATTACGCTATCGCCGAATGATATCGAGCCATGCTCGCCCAGCAGACCGCGTATTTTATAATGCGGACCTGGGTCGCACCCGACCTCACGCTCCGCGCCGGAAGAACTCCACGGGATCCGTTTCAAGGACGTCGGCGAGTTTTTCCAGCATGTCGATCGTTGCCGCATGCTGTTCGCGTTCGAGCATTCCCACATAGTTGCGGTTGATCCCTGCACGGTCGGCGAGTTCTTCCTGCGACAAGGCTTTAGCCCGCCGCAGCCGCCGCAAATTCTTGGCCACGGTCTCGCGCAATCGCATGCGGGAGACGTCGCCGGATCACTAATATACTGCCACCCAGTATACTAGGGATTCGTCGGGCTGGCGAGTTTAATGCACGTGGAATCCGAGCGTCTGGTTGAGCGTCGACGCCCACCCCCCGGGCCGATGTCGGGGCCCGGCGGCCTGAGCGAGGCGTCGCGACGCCATGCCAGAACCCCGCCCGGCGGTCCGGGCGGGGTGTCGGAAGGCTGGCTCAGTCGGCGTTGGCCTTGCGGCCGCGCGACCAGATGAGCGTGTAGCTCTCGCCGTCTTCGTCGTCGAAGAGGTTCGCGTAGATCGGCGCGTTGAAGCTCGGGTCGTCGAGCTTGACCGACAGGTAGTTGCGGCCCTCGGTGGACCGCTTGGCCCAGGCGGCGCCGATCTCGGCGCGGCCGACATAGACGCGGTGGCTCGGGGCGTTCTCGTTGGTGCCGTTGCTCTCCGGGACCATGCGGACGTTCTTTGCCTGGAAGCTGAGCGTGACGATTTCGCCGACGAAGCCCTGCTCGGTCTTGGTGAAGGTGCCGATGTTCGCCATGATAGTTCTCCTTGCTTTCTGTTGCCGAGCCGCGACCATCGCGGTCTCGATGGCGACCGACAGGCCGGAGACGATCGACGCCGCATCCGAAAGGACCGAAGCGCAGCGGAGGATGCCAGGCAGGCAACTTTCTTGTCTCGCGAGGAATGGGCGAAGCCCAGGGGAAGAAAGTTGAATGCCGGCATTGCGGCTAGTCGAGCGAGGCGCAGCCGTTGTCCGGCCAGGTCTGGCCATCGTAGAGACCCGAATGGACGCGCTGCTCGAAACAGGAATAGTGCAAGGAGAAGCCAGCGAACGTCACCACCACGAGACCACGCGCGCGCCGATGCTGAAATCGCTCTGCCCTGCTGCAGGCGACGTCTCGCATTCCCCAAGACACGCGGCGGCAAAGAACGCCCGGCCATCGCAACATCAGTCCGCCGGAGCCCGGCGCGCCGCGGCGACAAGCGATCCGCCGGCCGCACACTCACTGTCACGTCAGGCCTGAAAGCACCCTGCTTCGGCTTTGCTCCGATCAGTACCCTCACTGAGCGACACGGCGCAGCACTCGACTCATCAGGTAGCGGCGTCGCCGGACTACGACAGTGCCGGTCTTCCATGCCCGCTGGAGCCGTCTGGGGGAGATGCCGCAAGCCGCGTCCAGGCCGTCACGCCGATCACGATCGCGCCGATTACGGCGAAGACTTGCCGCCAGAGATCGGACGTCATGGTGAGGCCGGAGAGCCCAAACGTTGCATAATAGCCGGCAAGCGCAGCCGGCACCGCGAACATCAGTGCGACCGCGATCCGCAGAAAGGGCGTGCGGACGATCGAAAAGATCGTCTGGCCGATGACAAGTGTGAAGGCAGCCGCGACTAGGCCAAGAACGATTGCGCCAAACGGGCCTGCGCCTACGCCGTGTGCGTAAGGGCCAGCCGTCATGCCGACGAAGAACGGCAGCGCGTAGATCGCGAGCGTGAACAGCACCCAGCAGAAGAAGCCGAGGCCGATGATGTTGAGGACGATGCCGAGTGCGAGCATGGTGGATCCTCCCGTGACAACAATGACATGGGTTGCGCCTTCCACCACCTCCACGGCGCGGTCGGCAGAATAGCAGAATTCGCGCGAAACGACAGCAATGGATCGGCTCCATCGCCATGTTTCGTCGCGACATGCGTTTCGCGAGCGCGAGAGTCCCTGCGATTGAAGCGGCGGCGCTCACGCGCCGCTCTTTCCGAGTTTCCAGACCGGAATGCCGAACCGGCGCGCCTTGTCGGCTAGGTTTTCCTGGATGCCCGAGCCCGGTGCGACCAGGACGCCGATCGGCAACGCTTCGAGCATCGCGTCGTTGCGCTTGAACGGCGCAGCCTTGGCGTGCTTCGTCCAGTCGGGCTTGAATGCGATCTGCGGCACCTTGCGGTGATCTGCCCAGCGGGCGGCGATGCGTTCGGCGCCCTTCGGCGATCCGCCGTGCAGCAGCACCATGTCGGGGTGCTTGGCGCGGACCTGATCGAGACGATCCCAGATCAGGCGGTGATCGTTGAAGTCGAGCCCGCCCGTGAAGGCGATCTTCGGACCGGCCGGTAGCATCACTTCGGTTTCGGCCCGGCGCTTGGCTGCGATGAAGTCGCGGCTATCGATCATCGCCGCGGTCAAGGTGCGATGGTTGACCATCGATCCGTTGCGCGGATGCCAATGCGATCCGGTGTGGCGCGCGAAGTGCTCCGCGGCCTGATCGCGGAAGAACTCCATCACGTTGCGCCGTTCGACCAGCGTCATGCCCTCGGCCGTGAGGCGCTCCAGTTCGACGGAGCGGATCTCGGAGCCGTCCTGTTCACGCTGGCAGCGCCGCTGCGCCTGCTCGTTGTCGTCGAGCTGGCGCTCGATCCGGCCATTGGCGCGATGGAAGAGGTTGACGGTCGACCACAGAAAGTCTTCGAGGTCCGGTTCGAGGCGAGTGTCGGTCAGGGTTGCCACGAGCGCATCGAAGATGTCGGCGACGGCACCGGCGACATTACGCGCTTCGGGGAGCGGTCTGGGATCGGGCTCGTCCTGGAAGGGGCGATAGCCATGCAGTTGCAGTTCGGTGAGGATGGTGTCGGTGGCGGATGCGGCGTGCGACTCGTAGCCGGTGTCGTCATAGTCGGTCGTCATGAGGTGCTTCCTTCTGTCGGATCGGCCGCGCCCATCGCGGCCTTCATGGCGACACAGGGCGGCGGGCGGACCGGACCTGCACCGCAGCGCGAGGCGCAGCGGCCGGAGCGAAGCGGAGGATGGCGGAGGACGGCTATTTTGCTTCGCGATGCAAAGGCGCGTAGCGCCGGCGGAAAATAGCCGGCCGCAGCCATTGCCGGCCCGGGCCGCTTGCCGCACGGTCGCCCTCGCAAGAAGGCCGTGGCCCGGCCCTCTCCGACGGAAGCGCCTTCACACACCGACACAGCGGCAACGCGCCGGTCACCCGTTCCGGCCACATCTCACAGACGCATGAAGCGTGCGACGTCCTCCGGCACGAGTTGAACCCGCACGGCCATCCGTAGCGCATCGGTGCCGAAGCGGCGCAGATCGGCGTTGAAGTCGTCACCGTGGGGCGACAAGACCACCGCGTCGATTCGTGCCGCGTGGGCACGGTCGAAGAGACTGGCCATCGCGCCGTCGCCTGCCGGATCGTTGTCGCGCACGATATAGAGCCGGCGCAGCGTCGCCGGAAATACAATGGCGGCGAGATGAGCGGCCGAGAGCCCGGCCATCATCGGCATGTCGGGCAGGACGCAGCGAAGCGACAGCATGGTTTCGATGCCTTCGCCCGCGGCCGCAACGTCGCGCACCACACCGAAGCGCACCGCGTTGCCGAGCAGATGGCCCATCGCGCGCCGCGGCGAGTCGATCGGCGCCTTGCCGAGCGTGGTGGGGTCGAAACCGTTCGGATCGAGCCAGGTCCGGTGCGCGCCGGTGATACGGCCGTCGAGATCGGTAACGGCGGCGATCATCGCCGGCCAGGTCTCGGTCGGCATGTCGCGATCGGGACGATAATAGCAGCGTGGGTGGAAACGGAGATTTCCGGTTTCGGGCAAAGCCGTGATGCCACGATTGCGCAAGTACGTTTCCACGAGTGTGCGCGGAATCGGGTGCGACATGGCAAACAGGCGCCGGGCGGATTCCGGCGATCCGACCGGAGCTGGTGTCAGACGCCGCTTCAACGCGAGTTCATGTTGCGGTCGCGGAAAGCTCAGGAAGCGCCTTGCTTCCGTCTCGATGTCGCGGAAGTCGTCGAGCGCGCAAGTCGCGCCGATGATATCGAGCAGGTCGCCATGCTCGCCGGTCGCGGCGTCGGTCCACTTGCCGGCAGCGCCCTTGCCGGATTCAGGGCCGCTGAGGCGCACGAACATCGAGCGCCCGGGCGTGTTGTTGACGTCGCCGACCATCCAGTAGCGGCCTTCGCGGCGACCACTGGAGAGATAGTGCCGGCACACCGCCTCGGCCTCGCGCGCGAGACGGCGTGCCAGTTCGGCCGCATGTCCCGGCATGATCAGGCCACGCGCTCGGCAACGCGCGCAACCGGATATCGGTCGAGCACTTTGCGCAGGACATCCACGCCGGCGGCATCGGTCGGCACGAACATGCGCAGCTTCCACGAGATGATCTCGTGGAACAGGCCGTAGGCCGTGAGCCGCTCGCGCATGGCACCGGCGAACCCGGTCAGTTCGATGCGGTTCGCGCCCATGACGCGGACACGGCGAAGCTGAAGGCCTTCAGCGAGATCGAGGATGGTCTTGCCGTCGAGCAGAGCCGAATGCGCTGCATCGGGCGTCAGCGTCGAGGCGCCGATCGCGGTCGCACTGGCAACCCAGGCCGGTGACACCTTGCGGCCGATGATGCGTTCTCCATCATCGGTCTGGAGCCGATAGACGCGTGTCGATTCATTCGGCAGCCGCTTCCAGATCGGCAGCAGGAGACCGGCGACAATGTGAATCTCGCTGTCGGTGAACGCCGGCACGTCGGCCAGTTCGGCCGACCAGACGCGCGCGAAGCTCTCACGATCCGCCTCACGCCAATGGGTCTGTGGCATGGTCGCAAGCGCGATGACCGGGTGCTCCATGGGCCGGATCAGGCGCACGCGACGTTCGACCTGGCCGTCATCGAGCATGACGCTGCGCGCCGGCGCCTGCACGGCGGCGCGGCCGGATTGCGTGTTGACCAGCAGCAAGGCGCGCGGATCGGAGAGATGCTCCAACGCCTCGTCGAGCGTAACCGGCCGGTTGCGCTGGCGTTGCGTGATCGTCAGCAATCGCGTTTCGGCCGCGGTGTTGGGATGCGTATAGATGGTCTGCCGATCCGTGACGGTGAAGCTCTCGGCCGTCAGCGTCTCCAGGCCAACATCATAGGTGCCGGACGCGATCGCGCCCTCGACCCGTGCGGTCAGCAACTGCTCGAAGGCGACGAACAGGATGTTTTGCAGGTCGATGGTCAGCGCCAGCAGACGGTTGAGGAACGTCGTGATCGGCGGGAGTTCGTCCTTGATGCCGTTCGCGTCGGTCAGCTTCAGTCCCGTGGCATCCTCAAAGGTCTGAAGCGAGCAGCTTTCGACCTTGCCCATGACCAGAAGGAGATAGAGCTGACGCAAGGCGTCGCGCGCATAGTGACTCTCGAGGTTGTCCTCGGGGCGGAACAGGCCCTGCCCGCCGGTCTGGCGCTGCCCCTTGGTGATGGCCCCGAGCGTGTCGAGGCGCCGCGCGATGGTCGAGAGGAAGCGCTTTTCCGCCTTCACGTTGGTGGCGATCGGCCGGAACAGCGGCGGCTGCGCCTGATTGGTGCGATTGGTACGGCCCAGCCCCTGAATCGCCGCGTCGGCCTTCCACCCGGCCTCCAAAAGATAATGTATGCGCAGCCGCCGGTTCCGGACCGACAGTTCGGCGTGATAGCTGCGTCCCGTGCCGCCAGCTTCCGAGAACGCCAGAATACGCTTGACGTCATCCATGAACGCCTGCGTCTCGGCGAGGTTCGCGGAGCCGGCACGGTTCTCGACGACGAGGCGGTCGATCCGGTCCGATCCAGTCTTGCGGATAATGCGGCGCGAGCGGCCCGTGACCTCCGCCACCATGTCCGTGCCGAAGCGCTGCACGATCTGGTCGAGCGCGCCATGCACGGGGGACAATGACGCGAGCTTCTCGATCAAGCGATCCCGGCGTGCGACTGCGTCCCGGCTCTGCACCGGCTGGCCGTCGCGATAGACTGGCCGTGACGACAAGTTTCCTTCGCTGTCCGTGAACGGCTCGTAGAGCTGGGTCGGGAAACTGTGCGCCAGATAATCGAGCACGTATTCCCGCGGGGTGATGTCGACCTGCACGTCGCCCCATTCCTCGGTCGGGATTTCGGCAAGCCGGCGTTCCATCAGCGCCTCGCCGGTCGAGACGATCTGGATCACCGCGGCATGACCCGCCTTCAGGTCACGCTCGACGGACGCGATCAGCGTCGGCGTCTTCATCGCCGTGATGAGATGGTTGAAGAAGCGCTGCTTGGCGCTCTCGAAAGCGGAGCGCGCGGCGGACTTGGCCTGCGCGTTCAGCGTGCCGGTCTCGCCGGTGACGTTCGCCGCGCGCATCGCGGCATCGAGGTTGTTATGAATGATCGAGAAGGCACCCGCATATTCATCGTAGATGCGGATCTGCTCATCGCTCAGACGGTGCTCGACCAGTTCGTACTCGACGCCCTCGTAGGAAAGCGACCGCGCCGCATAGAGGCCGAGCGCCTTGAGATCGCGGGCCAGCACTTCCATCGCGGCGACGCCGCCCGCCTCGATCGCCTCGACGAACTCCGCGCGCGTCGCGAACGGGAAGTCTTCTCCGCCCCAGAGGCCGAGGCGCTGCGCATAGGCGAGATTATGGACCGTGGTCGCGCCCGTCGCCGAGACGTAGAGAACGCGCGCGTTCGGCAAGGCATGTTGCAGGCGCAGTCCGGCCCGGCCCTGCTGCGAGGCTGCGACATCGCCGCGCTCGCCCCTACCGCCGGCGGCGTTCTGCATCGCGTGTGATTCATCAAACACAATCAGGCCGTCGAAGTCCGCGCCGAGCCAGTCGACGATCTGGCGGACGCGCGAAGCCTTTTCGTCGCGCGCATCGGACCGCAGCGTCGCATAGGTCGTGAACAGGATGCCTTCGGCGAGCCGGATCGATGTGCCCTGCCGGAAGCGCGACAGCGGTGTTACCAGCAGCCGCTCCATGCCGAGCGCCGACCAGTCGCGCTGGGCATCCTCAATCAGCTTGTCAGACTTGCTGATCCAAACCGCGCGGCGTCGGCCCTTCAGCCAGTTGTCGATGAGAACGCCCGCGACCTGGCGGCCCTTGCCGGCGCCGGTGCCGTCGCCCAGGAACCAGCCGCGCCGGAAGCGCACCGCATCTTCGGCATCATCCGATGCGGCCGTGACGAGATCGAAGGTCTCGTCGACGCTCCAGGACCCGGCGAGGAAGTCGGAATGGGCCTCGCCGGCATAGACGACGGATTCGAGCTGGGCATCCGAGAGCAACCCGCCTCGGACGAGGTTCGCCGGCAGATGCGGCCGATAGGTCGGAATCGGCGGCGCGACCGACGCCATCGCGGCCGACTGCACGAGCTTCGTCGGATGCGCCGTCGATCCGGGAATACGGATCGACTGCAATCCGTATTCTTCGTAAATCGCATCCGTGAGTTTACGGCTTTCCGTGGGTGCCCACGCGACCTGCTCATAAGCGAGTTCGACGGCCTCCGGATCGGCCGTCGATGTCGTGGACGCGGACGGCCGTGAGACATACGCGCGAACGGTCCGCGGAATGGCCGCGCGCTGAACCGTCGGAGCGATGACGTTGCCCGCGATCGGTAGTCGCGGCGGGACGCGCTCCGTGACCCAGCCGAGCAGCGTCGTCACGTCGGGCGCGACATCGCGATACGGCGGAAACACCGTCGTATCGTCAGCCGGCAGACGGTCGATCACGGTCAGGCGCGTGTCGATTGTGGTGCCGTGCTTCGCATAGACGGCACCGTCGATGGCGGCGGAGAACACGACGCGGCCGCGCTCCTGCAGGTGCACGAAGGCGTCGGTCCACGCGGGGTTGTCGGACGCGAAGCTCGCGCCGGTGATCGCGACCAGGCGTCCGCCTTCGGGCAGTCGCGCAAGCGCGGATGCGATGTGCCGCAAGGCCGCATCGGCCATGCGCCGATCGACATGCGCGACCGCCGAGAACGGCGGATTCATCAGCACGACGCTCGGCACGATCCCGGCATCGAGGTGATCGTCGATCTGCGCAGCGTCGAAGCGCGTCGTGGAGACGCCGGCGAACAACCGCTCGAGAATGCCAGCGCGGGTATCTGCGAGCTCGTTGAGAACGAGCGCTGCGCCCGACAGCTCGGCCAAGATGGCAAGCAGGCCGGTGCCGGCCGACGGCTCCAGCACAATGTCGGCTGGCGTGATCGCGGCAGCGACGCTGGCGGCGAAGCCCAAGGCGATCGGTGTCGAGAACTGCTGAAATGCCTCGCTCTCTTCGGAGCGGCGCGTGTGGGTAGGAAGAAGTCTTGCGAGCTTGGCAAGCATCGGCAGCATAGCCGCGTCCGAGCCGGACCTCGCCCGCATCGCGGGCCCGAACCTGCGCACGAACAGGACGCTCGCCGCCTCGCAGGCGTCGTAAGCCGTCTTCCAATCCCATGCGCCATCGGCGTCGGAAGCGCCGAATGCGGTTTCCAGCGCGGTCCTCAACATCGGCGCGTCGATGCGGCGGCCGTGTTCGAGGTGGGGAAGGAGAAGGCGCGCGGCGACGAAGACTGCGGACGCCGGATCGGCGGCAGGGACAGGGCTGGCCGCGGGGACGGCCGTGGACACTGAACGGCGGGACATGGAGGGAGCCTCGCGAGAGCGGGGACGGATCAGCCGCCCGGACGCTCTCTCGATCCACGGCGGCTCAAATCCGTCCCGGCCCGCCTCTCCCTCTCCTGCGCCAACGCATGAACGGGCCAACTCCAAGAAACAGCGAGTTGATCGTGGGCATCGGTTCGCGCAGGCCGGTCTGACGAACAAATGTCGCTGTTGAAAGGAAACGGGACGGCCGGAGCCGCCCCGCTCGTGGAGTCATTCAGCCGCAACGGCGTGGGGCTGTTCGTCCTCGCCGGTTTCACCCGCCTCGTCCTCGTCATCGGCGAGGAATTCGGGAAGCGGTTCGCCTGTGGTGTTGGGTTCGCCTGATGCCGCAGCCACCTCGGCAAGGCGCAACGGCTCGGGAAGCCAGCCCATGCCATCGAGCAGCCGCTCTGCCTCCTTCGCCATCTCGTTCTTCTTGAGATGGTCGATGAGTTGCACCGACGCCTCACCCTTTGCCTCGCGCACGGCTTCGAGGATGCGGCTCTTGGTGACGCGACCAAGATAGTTGTCGACTGTCGGGCGCCAGCCTGCTTCCGCCATGTCGAGATTGACGGCACGTGCCAGGCGATCGGCCTGATCGATCCGATGGCGCAGGCCGTGCGCCGACACGCCGGTGCCGCCGTATCGATCAATCTTCTCGAACAAGGCATTCACGCCGAACGACACGCAATGCGCCAGCAGCGCCGAACGGCTGGCGTCGTCGAGCGCGGCGAGCCAATCCCACAGTGCAACTTCGTCGTTCGGCATCTCCGCCGCCCAGGCCTTATTCCTTTCGTCGATGGCTTTCGCCGGCGGGGAGTCCTTCAGGTCGGATGCCTGCGCAGAGAAGTGGACCTGCCGAACTGTTACCTGCAGACAGCCGTTCGGCATCTCACGCTGGAAGGTATCGAGGCAGAGCTTGTGTAGCAGCGCCGTCATCGCGACCTGGGGATTGGTCGCTACGGCGTCACGCAGCGCGAGCGAGCGATGGGCCGTCAACTCCATCACGAGGCGCTCAGGCAACGGCTTGATGCCGTCGTCTTCTTCGTCCTTGGCCTCAGGCTGGCCGCTAACCGTGATGACGGTCCGCCGTACGGATGACGCGTCGGGATCGACAGCGTCCGTGTCAGAAGGGTCGGCATTTGCGTCTGCGCCCTCAACCGGCGCTTCGTCGTCCGGACGCACGAAACCGCGATCGATCAGCAGGCTGCCATCGCTGTCGATGCTAACGAAAACCCCGGCGCGGGTGATGTCGGCCGCATCGAAGATATGCGGCCGATTGTCGAAGGCGGACAGCGCCTTCTCGATCTCGCCGAGGCGGGCGTCGACCTCGTCGGGAATCTCGTCGGCGTCCTGATACTCGGCCTCGAGCTTCGCGTGCTCGGCTTGCAGCGCTTCCACCATCGCCTGCTCCTCGGCCGTGATGTCTGCAGGCGTTCCCTCGAGCTGACGGAAACCGTTGTCATGGCCATAGGGAAAGCTGATTGCGACCTCGATCCATTTCCAACCCTCGGCGGCAATGGTCTCCGCATCCGCCTTCAGCTTTTCGGTGACGAGACGCTCGAGCAGCGGCACGTCCTGCCACCAGCCGCCATCGTCGCGCTCGAACAGGTCGCGCAAAACACCTCCGCCGGCGGCTTCATATGCCGCGACGCCGACGAACTGCGCCCGCTTGTCCGACGCACGCACCGTATCCTCGGTGAGCATGCGCCGGATCTGGTACGGCTCGTCATAGCCAGATTTGCTGACGTTTTCCCAGACCAGCTCCTGTCGCGCGTGATCGCCGGTCACGGAAAAGGCCATGAGTTGTTCGAGCGTCATGCCGTCCTCTGCATAGACCTCGTGCAGTTTCGGCGACACGGATGCCAGGCGCAGGCGCTGCTTGACGATCGCCGCGGTCACGAAATGCCGCGCGGCGATGTCTTCCTCGCTCATGCCGAGAGTGCGCAGGGTCTGGAAGGCGCGAAACTGGTCGAGCGGATGCAGGCCGACGCGCTCATCGTTCTCGGCGATCGAGTCGTCCTCGGCGATACCCCCTTCGCGGACGACGCAGGGAACGAGCTGCGTCTTCGCCAAACGCTTCTGCTTCACCAGCAGTTCGAGGGCGCGGTAGCGGCGACCGCCGGCCGGCACCTCGAACATGCCGGTCTCGTTGCCCTCACCATCAAGGACGGCGCGGACGTTGAGGCTCTGCAGCAAAGTGCGCTGCGCGATACTCTCGGCCAGTTGCTCGACCGACACGCCGGCCTTGACGCGGCGTACGTTCGACTGGCTGAGCACCAGCTTGTTGAATGGGATGTCACGCGAGCGCGACAGAGTGATCTTCTGCACGGCCTTTGCCATGTGAGTTCTCCACGACGGGCGGCCGAAAGCCTCTCTCTCGACCTCCAACCCGTCGCGGGAAAACCCGCTCCCCTCTCCCTCTCTGGCGACCCAACCCACGCCTGTCACGCGGCCTCCTGATCTCCGACGGCGATCTCAGCGAAGGCGCTGGCAAGCGGCTCTGAACGGAAGCCGAGCAGCCAATCAGCCGCTTTGCTTGCCTGCGACGCGGCGCGGACGATCGCGCGATTGTCCTCGCGCAACACGTCGAGCCACGAGCCGATATAGTCGGCATGGCGCACGGTCGGCACGATGCCGAGCGACGCGCAGGAGAACGCCGCGCACAGCTCAGCGATCAGTTCTTCGAAGGCGTATTTCTTCGAGCCGTGCGCGCCGGACAGGTCGCGGTTGAGGCGTGAGCGATGGCCGCTGGCGTGGCCCAATTCATGCAGGGCTGTGCGGTGCCAGTTGATGGGTTCGAAATACGCGGCAGGCGGCGGCACCTGCACGTAGTCCTCCGATGGAATGTAGAAGGCGCGGTTGCCTCCGATACGAAAGTCGATGCCGGTCGACTTGATGAGCGCTTCTACCTCCGGCTCGATCACACCGGGAGGTGGCGGCGGCGCGATGGTTACGATCTCGTCCGGCAGCGCATCACACTGGTCGGTGTTAAACACCGTAAAGCGCTTTAGGAACGGAATCGCCTGCGGTTCTTCCCCGGATTCTGCCGCGCGCTTCTTCTCATCATTGGGAATGAAGCGGTCGGCATAGACGACAGTCGTGCCGCGCTCACCCTTGCGGACATGGCCGCCGAGCGAGAGTGCCTGGCGGAACGTGAGCCAGCTCTGGCCGGTGAAGCCGTGCTCGATCATAGACCCCCAGAGGATCAGGACGTTCACGCCGCTGTATTGCCGCCGAGTGGAAGCGTTTTGCGGCATTGCGAGGGGCGCCTTTGCGGCAGCCGTACCCCAAGGCTGGACCCAGGGTACGCGACCGGCCTCCAATTCGGCGATGATCTTGTCGGTGATTTCGTCATAGAGGCTCGCCCGGTCCTCGCCGGCGCGCGCACGATAAGCATTTCTCGACATCGCGGGTCTCCGCGACGGGCGCCGCGAGCCTCTCCCGCGGCTTCCAACCCGTCACGGCCCACCCGGCCGGCACTCTCACTCTCCTCCTGCGCACCAGCAGCGCACGCGGGCGTCGGTTTCACCGAACGAATCCGCAAGCGCCGCGTCAGGGACGGAAGCCCGGAGGGTGAAGACCCGGCATAGCCGGGGCTTCAGCGACAGCCGACGGCGCGGTCCCGCAGGGAGACGCCCGATCCATCTCGGATAGCGCCTTTGACTGCCACTTTCCGCCGAATGCCCCCAAAAGCATCTATTGTCGGTTCGACCAGGACAGTGACCACGGGCGGGAAACATGGCGGCGGCGTCTGGCGACGATAATGAGTCAATTGAAGAGCATAAGCAGGCGCTGATTCATCCGGCGGCGATGCTTTACGGTGTTCAGAAGATGTTTGGCGATCAGGCCAGAGTGAAGGCCAAGCAGGCTTATGGACGCCTCATCGACGCCCACCTTCTCGTCGCCGGCGTGCTGGGCGCCGGATTGCTGCGCACCAATGGCGTGGTGACACCGATCACTGCCACGTCGGAAGAGCGCAACGCACTCTTCGCTGGATTTGTCATTGGGCTGAACGCCTGCGAGAGCGCCATTGAAGAAGCGCGCTATCTGCAAGCGCACGCGCTGCTGCGACAGGAGATGGAAATCCTGGCGCAGCTAAAGGCGGTCCGCGAAGGTCGGCGCAAACCGAATGGCTCCCCCAATGTGACGGCGCTCGAGAAATCCCTGCGCCGGCTCTATGGCGATCTCACCGCTGCGGCGCATGTGTCGAAGCACGACGTCGTTGAAAGCGTGACTGCCTGGGATGGTCCTATGGAAGATCTTCCTGGGCCCACGGCCATGACCCGTTACTTTCCCGAGACCGATACAGGCCTGGCCCGTCGATCCTTTGCGCTGCACATCACCCTGATGATCCATTTGATCGAGGAATTGAGCCTCGACTACGACGAGCGCCATCCCAATCATGCCTTCACCGACCGCGAGCGCGCAGCGCTCAATCACGCCGTGAAGCTCATGATCGCGGAGGGCCTCGTGGAATCTGACGATCCCGAGCCGCTGAACAACCAAGGCTGACCACCGATGCTGAGATTCAACAACCAATGGCGGTTTGACAGTCCCGGTCCGATCGAGCCCGGCGTCGTCAGCGATTTTCTCAATCTGATCAACCGCATCAGCGGTCAAGGGTCGCGAAAGGCTATCCTCGAACACTTCAAATCGGCTTTCGCCGCCGCAGCCGGCATCCCCTATCATTCGAGCAGCGACGCGAGTTGGGCCGCCAGCGATCTCGATCGGGCGATGGACGAGGCCGCTGCTAACGCACCCTTGTTTATCGACGCCTTTTACTCCGGATGTGAGCAGTTGCAGCAGCGCAATCCCGAAATGGCGCTGCCCGACGCAACGCGCATCAACCGCATCCTGACCGAGCATGGGGCCGGCTATCAGATCGATCTTCCGAATCTCATCGCAACGCGGACTCACATTCCGATCACGGTTCCTGAGCAGGCCCCTTCCCTCGATGCTCAAGCTCGCGCCCTGATCGACACGGCCCTTCAAGCGACGGAGAGAGCTCTCGCCGAAGGCAACGGCCGGCAGGCGGTGCAAGAAGTTCTATGGCTTCTCGAGACGGTCTCGACCGCTTTCCGAAGCGACGAGATTTTCGACGGCTCCATCCAGGGCCGGTATTTCAACAAGATCATAGGCGAACTGAAATCACGTGGTCGTGGCGGCCATCAGGATCAGATCCTGCAATGGATGATGACGCTGCATGGCTATCTGTCCTCGCCGACCGGTGGCGGCGTTCGCCACGGCGTCGATCTGCGCGATGGGCTCGCGCTTCACATCAACGAAGCCCGCCTCTACTGCAACCTGATCCGCAGCTACATCACCTTTCTTATCGGAGAACACGAACGCCTGAGCGGGCGCTCCTCATGACAATGTACATGACCAAGACCTGGGGTTTCAGCGTGCCCTGCGGTCCGTTGCAATTCAGTCTGAGCGGATTTCGGGACCGCGCTCGTGGCTTGCTCCAACCTGGCGATCTTGTGGCCATTGTCGGCACATTCGGCGCCAATACGCCCGAACAGGAACGCGGCATGATCCTCGGCCTGATGGAGCCGTCGACGGTGGTCGTCAGTTCGCTCGATTATTTCGACCTCGACGCGGTGCGCGAGGTCGATCGCGACGAACACGGCAACTATCGTTGGCCCTTCGGCCTTGAACTCCGCGCCGCCTGGCGTTTCACCGAACCCCGAACCGCGCTAGGCGACATCTCGGCACGGCAATTTCATATGGATTCCGCGCAAGGCATTGTCCCGCTGCTGCCGAACGAAGCGGACGCGATCCTTAATTTACCGCGCGAGTCTGTGCCGCTGCTCAGCCCGCTGCGCGCGAGAGTCCGCGTGGAAGGGCTTGACGCCGCCCGGCGGAGAGCCGCGCCTCGCCCATCAACGACACGCACCGGCATCATGCACCTCCGGCGCGCACCGGCCTTTACTTATGCCATGAGGCTAGAAGGTGCGACGACGTCCGCATTCAAGATCGGCTGGGCCTTTGACTGGAAGCAGCGCGAGCGGCAATTCAATCAGGCGGCCATGCCTGCGGCTGGCGGGTTGCGATACCGCACGGTCTATCACGAGATATGGGAGACGGCGTTCGATGCCTTTCGCATGGAGCAGGCCCTGCTGCGCCACTTCGACTCGGCGCGCCATCCGCAAAACCGGGAGGTCGTCTCCGCGGTTGGGGAGGATAAGCTCTTGGCGGCGTGGATTCGCTGTCTGCAGGCGACGAAACAGACCCGGCAGCTCCAGACCGAGGTTCCGGCTCGGCCTGTACAGGGTTCGAGTCCCGGATCCGGCGACGAAGTTCGGTCGATTTAATACCGCCTTCCAGGCAAACCATTGAATCTAATTGATAATTCTGAACGTTCGTGCAGCCTTAAGAACTTGTGAACCATTGCCTTGCGGCGCCGGAGTCAGAACACTACATGAACAAACTAGGGCAATTGCGCCCAAGCGGGGGAGTTCATGTTCGAAATTGATTTCCTGCCGGTCGGCAACAGCAACGGCGACGCCATTTGCGTCCAGTACAGCGTGCCGGGCGGCGTCCTCGTTCATGTGGTGGACGGCGCCTACAAGGACGTTGGCGACAAGATCGTCGCGCACATTCAGACACATTACGGCAGCTCCTACTTCATCAACCACATGGTGCTTTCGCACGCCGACGATGATCACGCGACCGGTCTGGTCGAGGTGATGAAGAAGATGAAGGTTCAGAATCTCTGGATGAACCGGCCGTGGCTGTACGCCGCGGAGACGCTTCAGCACTTCCACGGGCGCTATACGCTTCAGGGTCTGATCAACAAGATGCGCGAGCTGCATCCCTATCTTGTGGAGCTCGAAGATCTTGCGGCCAAACAAGGCACCATCGTGCACGAAGTGTTCCAGGGCGCCACGATTGGCAACTTCACGGTGCTTGCGCCGTCGCGCGCCCGCTATGTGCGGTTGGTCCCGGATCTTGAGAAGACGCCGCAGCGCATGACCACCGCGGATTCGGCCGGCAACTTCCTCCTCGAAGCGCTGCGCAAGGCACGGAACAAGTTGCTGGAGACATGGGACATCGAAACGCTTTCAAACTCCCCCGACCCGACATCGGCGTCGAACGAGACCAGCGTCGTGCAACTGGGCGAACTCGACGGGCAGCGCATCTTGCTGACAGCCGACGTCGGACCGGAAGGCCTCAACGAAGCCGCCGACTACGCAGCGCTGCTGGGCAAGCTGAAGATCCCCAACATGGTTCAGGTGCCTCATCATGGCAGCCGGCGAAACGTCACGCCGAATGTGCTCGACCGCTGGCTGGGAGGAAAGGTCGCCAGTGGCGTCACCTGCGGAAGCGCGATCTGCTCGGTCGGCGATGGCCAGCCCGAATATCCGCGCGGCCAGATCAGCAACGCCTTCTTGCGCCGCGGCTATCCCGTGTATGTGACGCGGGGCAGCACGATCATGCACCATTCCGGCAGCAGCCGTGGTTGGCCGTCGAGCACGCCCGTTCCGTTCCAGGCCGAGGTCGAAGACAAGGCGGCGCCGGGTGTTGCGGCATGATCGAGCAAATGGGGTCTTCGATGCTTCGTTTCTTCGATGCCTACACCGTGAGGGCTCGGTTCATCCCCGCCATCCTCGCGGTCGCACCGGCTCTGGCCGCCCTGTTCTTGCTCGTGCCGTGGAAGGAGCTGGACCTCTACGTGGCGGTGACCACGGTGGCGATGCTGGCGCTGCTGTATGCGTTGTCCGACTGGGCACGGAAACAGGGACAGGCGCTCGAGCCGGGCCTGTACAGCGAGATCGGCGGCAAGCCGTCGGTCACGATGATGCATCGCTCTGACAACACGATCGACCAGGCCTCAAAGGATCGATACCGCGCCTTTCTTGCGGCCAAGATCGAGAAGCCGGAGCCGAGCGCGAACGACGAGCAACAGAACCCCGCCGCAGCGAATGCATTTTATGAACTTGCCGGGACGTGGCTTCGCACGCACACCCGGGATGCCAAGAAATTCCCGATCTTGTTCAACGAGAACTGCGCGTATGGCTTCCGCCGGAATTTGCTGGGCGCGAAGTGGACGGCGCTCGCATTGAACGGAATCGTCGTTGCTATTTGTGCGGCTGTGCTCGTCTATCACGGGACGCTCGACATCGGGAGCGCTGACGCGAAACGCGTTCTTGTCGTCCTGATCGTGGCTGCCGCCCATGCCCTGTATTTTCTTCTGGCCGTGAACCGGAAGAGCGTGATTGCCGCAGCGCGGACTTATGCGCGAGAGCTGATCTTGTCTTGCGAAACGCTCATCACGCCGAAAAAAGCCGCAACAAAGCCAGCAAAGAAGGCGGCAGCATCTCGCTCGAAGGCACCGCAACAGCCGTCACCCTGAACACATCAAGAGATCAGCGGCGGTCTATGTGTATGTCGCTGCCTTGCGCTCTCTTGCAAAGCGCGGTCGCACGCTCGACGCTGTGTCGGGCGCTTACTGCGCAAGTTCCTCGGCGCTCGGAATATCGATGATCTCGTGCCAATGCTTGATCAGCTTCTGATAGACGCCGGCCACTTTCGCTTGCGCGCTCTCAAGCTCTGACTTGGTCAGCACCTCACTTTCCAACGTCAGCACCCCTTTGCCCCTGACGCTGATGTGCTTGAGGTAGACTTCGAACTCTCGGGTCTCCTTGTTCACATCCATGTCGAGCGGGCCATGGGCGAACTTGTTTCGCGTCTTCACCACCTCGGCCGCTTCGCCGGCGATCCCGCGGATGATCTTGAGGATCGGCTCCGGCCGGCCGGCCTCGACCATCAGCGCTTCGAGCGCGCGGAATTTCGCATGAATCGATCCGAGCTGCGTCGTGATACAGGCGCCGCGCCGGTCCTCGACGTCGGCCAAGTACCAGATTGCAACATCGACCCAGTGCTCGAACTTCGCCCAGGTGGTGGTGATCCGGCCGATCTCGACGAGCGTCGATTCATAAAGATCGCGTTGCGGATGGCGCGCCATCTTGGTTCTCCGTCAGGCAGTCGGAATTGAAGGGTCAGGCCGGTGGTGCGGCTGGCGACATCGGGAGGCGAAAGCCAGGATAAACAAACGATCGGCTGATCGTGTTGCAGTCCGCTTCCGAGAGTCCCTCTCGCCGCGCGACCTCGTACCACTTGTTTCGAACCTGCTCTTCCATCTCCAACACGATTTTTTCGGCTTCGTCTTTTTCAAGCAGGAAGCGCATGCTTTGCGAGACGATATTTTCGGCGTTGGCATAGCGGCCAGCGTCGCCGCAGACCATGGCGAGGTCGCGTCGCTCCTCGCTGATCAACGGCGTGGGCGTGAGATCGTAGGCAGGCGAGAGCTTCCAATCCGGCGTCATCGCCATAACCGCATGATTGCGCGGGTGATCATCGGTGTTGGAGATCAATGCGTTGAAGCACATCCTGCGGAACAATTCGGCAGCATCGGCACGCGGGTTGGCCGAAATTCGCCGCAGCTCTTCAACCAGCAGAACGTAGGACCACCGGTCGCGTGTGTCGTGCCCCTCTTCGGCGCGCAGGAGTGTCAGGCCGCTGAGCATGCGGGCGCGGAGATAGCCGCCTTCTGCCCGCTCGCGATCAAATCGCTTGACCATGAGGACGTCACGGCCGCCGACGACGATCACCTTGCTCTCCGCCGTTGTGACACCGCACGCCCGTGCGAGCACGAGCATCGCATGCTCAGCGCGCGCGCTGTTCCATTTGTCGTCCTTCCTGTTGAACTTGGCGATCCATAGGCCGTCGGTGTCCTCGACGACGGCCTTCGGCCGCGCGCCGCCCATCGACGTGCCGACCAGCAGCAACTCCTCGACCTGAGCGGCTTCGGCATCGTCTGGGCGATCTTCTTCATCGATGATGGCATCGGCGATCTTCTGCAGCCGAGCGAGGCTCAGCGTCTTGTTGAAATCGCGCTTGGGCGCTGGAGGCTGCTGATTCAGTCCGAAGCCGAGCGCGCCTGCGCGGTCGTCGGGTGAGTGCAGCAGGTAGTCCATCTCGTTGAGCTGGGCTGCACCGACATGTCGCTCGATCACGCGGCGCCCCCAATAGTCCGGTCCCGCGTCGCGCAGCGCGCCGAACAGGCCTTTCATGCCGACAGTTTCGTAGGTCTGGCCGGCAAGCCTGAGTTCGATCGGATCGATCGGCACCGCGTCGGCGCGGGCGAGATAGCTACGGCCGTAGACCAGTCTGCCGATCGCAATGTCGCGCCTGTCCTTGGTGAGTTCAAACCGCGCCGCGGTGACCGGCGCGGTCTGACCGGGCAAGGTGATGTAGACGAAGCATTCCGTCGGCGTGACCTTAGAAGTCATTGTCCAATCCCTTCGGGCTACGGGCGTGGACACGATCCTGAATCAAGGCGAGACGCTGACCCTCCTCATCGAAGCGCGGATCGGCTGCATCACCAAGGCGATCGATCAGGCCGTAGGCCCACAGCAAGCCCGCATACACACCGATCTGCGTCGAGACCTTGCCTTTCTCGGCGTCCAGGATGGCACGACGGCCGGTCCCGATCTTGGCGGCGGTGGCGTCGACGGTCAGGTTGCGGCGCAGGCGGGCGGTCCGCAGATCGGCCCCTAGCTTCTTCAAGGTTCGATCGACCTCGAAGGGGGGCGCCTGGACGAGATTGTTCTTGGCAGTCATGGGCTCTTAAGGGCTCCAAATCCCGGTTTTCGTGCTCTTAAGAGCATATAGGAGGCAACTCCTTAACGGCAAGTATCTTATGCCCTTAAGAGCACCAAAAAGGTCATTCAGTGCTCTTAAGAGCACTCACCTCGAATAGGCGAGCAGCGACCAAGCCTACCGAATCGCGGAATTGTGCGGACTCCAAACACTCCCAGAGTCAATATCTTGTGGAAAAAGAATCACATTGAACCAAATATTGCGGAACTCCGATGAGTTCCTATCTCAGGTTCCAAAGCGCCGGCGACCCATCATTTTTGGGACGCACCACGTTTATAGAACAAATCCAGTACGGGAACGACCATGACCGCCTCTCTCACCTTTTTCCCTGTTTCCAACGGAGACATGGTTCTGATGTGCCTCGACAACGGTCAGCGCATCCTCATCGACATCAATATCCGCGGCAAGGCGGACGACGACGATGACGACACGCCGGACGTCGCCGAAGATCTGCGAAGTAGGCTTGAGCGGGACAACCAGGGCCGCCTCTACGTCGACGCCTTCCTGGTCAGCCATCCCCATAGCGACCACGTCGCGGGCCTGCGCAATCATTTTCATCTTGGGCCACCAGACTCCTGGGACGAAGACGACGACAAGATCCTGATCCGCGAGATGTGGTCGTCACCTGTCGTGTTCCGCCGCGCCGGCGCCAACGGCGAGTCGCTCTGCGAGGATGCCAAAGCCTGGCAAAAGGAAGCACGGCGACGCGTCGCGCTCTTCCGCGAGAACGGGTTTTCGACGGGGGAAGGCGATCGCATTCTGATCATGGGCGAGGACATCGACGGGAAGACCGACGATATTCTCGACATCGTCATCAAGCGCGATGAGACGATCGACGCCTGCAACCGGGTGGAGGACGGCTCGTTCCAGGGGCGGTTGCTGGCCCCCCTTCCTCCCATTGACGACGACGACGAGGAGACGCTGCGGCACAATCAATCGTCGGTCATCATCCGCTTCTCGCTGCGCGGTGGCGGCATCAGCGATCGTTGCCGCTTCCTGACCGGCGGCGACGCCGAAGTCGCGATCTGGAATCGGCTGTGGAATTTGCACAAGGCAGAGCGCGCGGACTGGTTCACCTACGACATCATGGAGACACCGCATCATTGTTCCTGGCGCAGTCTGAGCTTTGATCGCTGGAGCGAGATGGGCGAAGCGGTCAAGGTCGATCCTGACGCGCGAAGCGCGCTCTCGCAGACGCGCAAAGGCGCGATCATCGTGGCGAGCTGCAAGCCCATCAAGGCGGACGACGACAATCCGCCGCACGAGCGGGCGAAGCGCGAGTACGTCGACATTCTCGACGACGATGCCGACCGGTTCTTCTGCACCGACGAATACTGGAACGACAAGAAGGTCGCCTTGGAGTTCGAGGTGAAGTCGAACGGCATCGTGCGGAAAATCGGCAAGGCATCGGCTCTCGCCGCACCGGCTCTCGGCATCAGCGCGACCGCCTCGCAGGCCCGCCCGCATGGAACCGGGCATGGCGGGAAATGACTTTCGCGGCCACGCCGAACGTTTTCTTGCGGCAGCGCTTCGTCATCCGGAGTGCCGGGGCGGCCGCCTAGTATCTGTCGATGCTGGCGGCTCGCGTATTGAGCTCGATTTGAACGTCGAGATGCCGCTCCAGTTCAAGGTCGACGGCGCGAGCCCGAACGGCGTTCGCGTTGTCGAGACGGTCAACGTGAGGCTCTGGCCCAGCTACCCATGGTCATCGCCCTCGTTCTCCTTGCGGATGGACTTCCCGAGGGATCTTCCCCACGTTCAGCCAGGTCCGGTGACCGAGCCGCCGCGCCCCTGCCTGATCGATGGCAACCAGCGAGAGTATTTCTTCCAGTTTGGCCTGGTTGAGCTCGGCATCTTCAACCTCGTGCATCAGCTTATTCTCTGGCTCCAGCGCGCAGCCGAAGGCACGCTGATCCATCACGGACGAGGATGGGAGCCGACCTTACGTCGTGACCTTAACGACGTGATCGCGCTCAATGCGGAAGCTTGCCGCGCGGTCGTTGATCGCAACGGTGGATATCGGGTTTTCAAGTCCACCTTCTTCCGTAGCGGCGGGGACGGTTCGCTCGTCGACAAGCAAGGCACCACGTGGCTGGACGTCAGCCAGACTCAAGCTGCACTCAAGCGGGATGACAAGAAGCTATTCGGGCGAAATACGCGGGATGGATACTGGTTCGGCGACACGGTGAGTTGCCTCGTCTGGCCCGATAAGAAGCCGAGTGGAGACGAGTTCGTCGCTGCGGCCTACATGCCTGAGACCGTCGACACCCTGGCCCGTCTGAAAGAGCGCGCCAACGAACTTGGATGCGGTCGAGGGTTGGACGTCTTTCTCGAAAATCTCGACCGCTGTTGGCAGGGCTATGTGCTCGAGGCGCCTGTTCCAATCGGAATCATCCTCTGCGCGCGGAGGCCCGAGCATCTGGTGGGATCGGTATCCAATATCGAGTTGCTGCCTTATCTGGTGGACATCAAGGCCATGAAGGGACGCGCCGCACTCTTCGCGGCAGGTGATGCGGAGCCCGTTGTGCCGGCCATGCAGATCGATGCGACGAATCCCACGCTGTTGCGCGACGTCTCCGGCGCTCCCGAACTTGCTCCCGTGTCGATGCTGGGCTGCGGCAGCGTCGGTTCAAAGATGGCGATGCATCTCGCGCGGTCGGGCGTAACTATTAGCGCGGTCAGCGACAATGGAATGCTTCGACCGCACAACATGGCGCGACACGCGCTGGCCCGTGCATCGTTCGCCGGTTCAAAGGCAAAAGAGCTCGCCAGTGAGCTCGGGCTGCTCGGACAATCGCCCGCGGTGCACGACGGCGATCTGGTCGCCGACCTTCCCAAGAACGAGCAGCGCAAAATGTTTCTGCCGAAGGACGCGCGCTATGCTGTCAATACCACGGCATCGCTCGCCGTCCGTGAAGCTCTCTCAACGATCGGATCGAAGCAGGCCAAAGCCCGGTTTGCTGAAGCGGCACTCTTCGGGCGCGGCGATGGCGGTTTCCTGCTGTTTGAGGGTGCTGCCCGCAATCCAACGCTTTGCGACCTGACCGACGAGCTCAACGCCACGGTGACGGACGACCGGGTCCGCAAGCTGTTGTTTGACCCTGAATTCGGCCTGACGGAAATTCAAATCGGTCAAGGATGCGGATCGCTCACCATGCCGATGACCGACATGCGTCTGTCCGCGATGACGGCGGCACTCACTGAAGAGCTTGTCGGCCTGATGCAGGCCGATGAGGATCCGGGATGCATCGTTGTCGGAACAAGAGCTGAAGGATCGTCCAACACTACCTGGACGCACGAACGCGTCGCTCCCTTCGAGGTCGTGACCATTGAGGGTCCGCAGGGATGGACCGTTCGGGCCTCCTCACGTGTCATGACCAAGATCGCAGAAGAGGTGGCGCGCTATCCTACCGTGGAGACCGGGGGAGTCCTGATCGGCACATGCAGCGCACGCCTGAGAACGATCATCGTGGTCGACTTGATCGAGGCCCCGCCGGACAGCGAGCGCTCAGCGACCCGCTTCGTGCTGGGGACCGCCGGCTTGAAAGCTGCCATCAAAGTGCGGCATCGAGCCAGCGGCGGGACGCTTTTCGACGTCGGTACATGGCACTCGCATCTGGCGGATCAAGGCCCTTCCGCGCTCGACCGCGCCACGGCTCGGCAGCTCGCGGCGGAACGACCACCTCCCTCTGTGTTGCTGATCCAGGCTCCCACACGCCTCTACGCTCTTATGCATGATGGAGCGATAAAATGAGCGGAGACGGCTGCGTAGCCTAAACCGGTACGCTTTCCTGCCGTTGATCTGATTGTTATCGGTCTGATCAGGCGGCTGATTGTGGCGGTATCCGTCTCAAGTCATGTGCAGGTCAAGCAAGCAGACGCGTTCAACGTGGATGAAATGGACTCTCGCCAGCGGTGAGCACACGCGTACCTAGAGATTCTTGCGGGATTCGATGTCCGTCGGCGAATAGAGATTCGACCGCGCCCCGCAGATCTTCCGGAAGCCAGGCGAGATCGGCTAGCGTAGCCCTTTCATTCGGGCGAAGGGCCGTTCGCGCACCTCGGTTTAGAAGCCACGCATAGAGAGACGCAGCAGGCTCAAGCGGCAACCCACCGCGCTGAGCACGGCGCTCCGCTGCTCGGCTCGCAATGCGCAGCCCCGCGGGGTCGAGATCGCCAAAGTAGAAAAGCCCTTCGGCCCGGAAACGATTAATCAACTCATCGATAAACATCTCATCGTAGGCCAGACTCTTGCCGTGACCGCCGCCGGCATAGGCGACGGCGGCGTAGCGTCCCGCACCGCGGTTCCAGGCGGAGAACGAGGCCCATGTGTCGTTGTTCTCAACAATGAGGATCGGCTGGCCGCGCGCAGTTGCGGGTCCCGCTTCGAACGGCAAAGGAATGGGGCATAGACGACAACCAAGTGAAGTGAGACTGACTTGCCCGAAGAGATTGGTTGTGCCGCCGCGTAGGTGATCGAGCCGCTTCTCGTCGCCGAAAATTTCTAGTGAGCGTTCTTTGATCGGCACGATGAGGCTCAAATCGGGATCACTTTTGAGCCACTCGTTGATGCGCTTCGCCGATTCCAACCGCAACCGGTTGCGCTCCCCTGCTGCAAAACTAAGCAATGGATGCCAAGCATAGCCGGCGATAACGACGGGTGGGCGTGGTTGTCGTTGCCCGGCGAGCATAACAAATCCCGGCAGGGCCGCGCCGCCGGCGCGGTCCCAGCTTCGTCTTTGCTTGGGAAGAAGTATCTCTCCCGTATCCGCGGCATTGAGGAGCACCTCAGCCAAGCGGGTGCGCCGATCCGGCTGCTCGGCAAGCTCGGGGCATGCCGAGGCGAATTCCCGGCGGAGCATGTCTAACGGGATACGCCTTCGCCCCGTTTTCTTGAGAGCGCGTACAAAGCGACGCGCGGCCTCAGGCGGCACGCTCGTCCCCCTTCAGGAGATAGTCGCCGGAGCGCACCCGGATGTATTTCGGCTGGCCATCCAACAGCACGCGCTCGCCCTGCACCAAACGCGTAATTGCGGGGAACATGTTGAGAACGTGCTTGTCCTCGCTACACGTCGTCACGAACAGCTGAATGTCCAGTAGGTCCGCCATCGTTTTCTGCAACACAATGTGCTCCATCATGTTGGACATGCCGTACGTATCGTCGAGCATCAAGAAGCCGCCCGACGCTGCGTTCTTTCCGTCTGTACGCTCGTCCATCGCCAGCTTCTGGATCACCGTATAGAGCATCATCGCAACGGTTACGCCCTCACCGCCTGACAGACCCATACGGTCCACGCGCATATACGGCTGGATTGCATCTCGCTTGGGCTTGAGAATTTCGATCTCAAGCGCACGACCGGCGTGTACACGATTCAGCAATTCGGCAGCCAGGACGGCACCATCTGAGGGAACACGTCCGGTCTGTACCTGCTCGTCCAACCAGATCGAGAGTTGGTTGCGTACCATTTCGACTGGCACGTCACGCAGGCGCCGCTTGATCTTCAAAATGCGCTCGCCGCCGTAGAAGGCAATGTGGTCCGGAATCTTCGAACAGCGAGCAGCGCGCAGCAGGAGATCATCGGCGTGTATGACATGGAGCCGAAGCTGTTCCAGACACGCATTTTGGTCCCGCATCTGATTTTCGATCTCGCTGCGGACAATTCCGATGCGCTCGGTGATACGTGCTTGAAGCGTCTCGCGCTCCGCTCCCGCCGAGCGGTGCGAGTAACGGCGCAGGTGATCGGCGACTTGAGGTTCAAGACGGCGGAAGCTTTCGCTTTCAATCAGTTGGCGAATTTGCTCGAAACATGCTTCGGCCTCGTCGTCTAGCCGGCTGATTGTGGCACGCGTTTCTCCGATCCGGCTGATAACCTGATCGAGCGCAGGCTCGAGCTCATCATGATTCAGGCTTAGGTCTGGCAATTCGTCCCGGCTCGCTTCGGGGAGGTGCCCTTCAGCCCGCTTGGCAAGCGCTTGGACGCCGGTCAGCTTGCCTTTGATGTCAGCATGGCGCGTGCGCAAACCCGAATGCTCGCGTTCCATGTTGCGAATTTCAATTTCAAGCGCCTCTCCCTGTTGCTCACGCAGCGCAGCTTCATTGGCGCACAGTTCGGCTGGCGCTTGCGCGAATTCCGGAACCGGAATGGGTTTTAGACCGCTTTTCTTTTCAGCCCGCTCGATCTTCCCACTGACGGGACCAAGCGCCGATTGAGCCGACGTTAGCGTCGCGTCTGCCTGGACGACGGCCGCGCGGCATTCCAAGTCATTCTGATCCGCTTCCTTGATTGCACGCGCAAGATCGGCGACAGCGCTAAACGGCCCAAAATCGGCCGGCCCTAATCCGTCGCTGGCCTGCGCGTATTCCTGTTCAAATTTAAAAATGCTCTCTTTCACTGCCGAGAGCTGGAGCGAAACTGTCGCCTGTTGCGCGTCCCGCTTGCTGGCGAGGGCATGTTCAGCCGTTTTGTATTGGCTGCGCAGATCGTCAAACGTGCCCGTTCGATCGGCGGCCGCACCGTCCGTCTCCGGATAGTGCGCCTTGTCGGATCGGCGTGCGTTTGCATCGGCGCGAAGCGCCACCGCACGGCCCCCGGAATCGGTCGCCGCCGCGCGCGCTTTCACGGCAGCGCCGCGAGATTTCAGCGCGGCATCCTGCTGTTGCTGCTGTTCAGCAGTTGCCACCGGAATGCGCGCGGACATTTCGGAGATATCAACATACCGACGTAAGAACTGATCGACAGCCTGTGTCGCCATTTTCAGCCGGCTGATTCCATCGGTAAGCTCATGCAGACGGTCGCGGAATTGCGCGCGCTCTTGCGCAATCGCCTTTTGCCGGGCAATGGCATCCTTGACCTGCTGATCCGCGCGCTCCTTATCGGACTTAAACTGCTCGCAACGGCGCAATATGTCGTCAGGGCGGTCATCGCGATAGTTCTTGTGAAGCTCGCGGAGTTGATCGACGAGCGTGCCAATCGCCTCGATCTGTGCCACACAGGACGCAAGCTCCGCTTCCTTGGCTGACAAAGCATCCGCAAGCCGGGACTTTTCTTCCGCAGCCGCCTGTTTGTTAACGCGCGCCGCGCTGAAGGGGCCAAAGACGATTCCCGTATCCGTGGCAGACGTGGCCGTGGTCTGCAGCGTCGCTTCAGAGACGACCACCGGGCCCTTGAGTTTCAGACGGCCATCACTTGCGAGCGTCGACAGGCGCTTGCGGTCAAGGCGCGCAACGAACACGCCGCCAAAGCGTGCCGGATCATCGCGCAACAGCGCCAATGCTTCGTCGGCATCCGGCTTGAACTGCGCCAGATAGTGTTCTGCCGGCTGCGCATCGACAATACCGGCCTCCTTAAGGGCTTGGGCGACCACAGCGACATCGGCCGGCACGGACGATACGCCTTCAGCGTCGAGAAAACTAAGCTCGCCTGCGATCGCCTCGCGCTCGGTCGCAAGCTTGCGGTGCACTTCTTCGGATAACGTCCGCGCGGCGCGCGCGCGCTCCGGCAAATCCGGTCGATATGGGTCTTTGGATTCGCCAGCCAGTATTGCGGCAAGTACCTCGCTGGCAAGAATGGCCTGCTCCAAAGTCCGGCCAGCCTCGCCGAGCTTTGCGAGACGCGCAGCCTCCTCTGCGCAGCGGCGCGAATCCGCAAGTGCCGCAGTGCGGAGGCCTTCAAGATCGCGCGCTTCCTTTTCTCGCTGCTCGTCTTGCAATTCGGTATCGGCGACGGCATCGCCTTGAACCTTCAATTCGCTATCGATGCGCGCCAACGCCGCAGCAGGACTTTCTGCCGCGCGAAGGGCACCCTGACGCTCGAGCTCCTTGCGCTCGCGGTCATGCTCCGCCACCCGTGCGGCGAGACGTTCGACTTCGGCCTTCAACTCCTGTGCGCGAATGCTCGCCGCACGATCCTCCTCGGCGTGCGCTTCAGCCAGCTGATTTGCCTCTTGGGCCCGCTGTTCGTAGATATGGGCATCACGCTCGGCCTCGGCAGCCAGCTGATCCAATAAGGCATGAAGATTCGCTCCGGCGCGCGCAAGGAGTGCACGGTCAGGAGCAAGATCCCGATCGATGCGATCCAACTCCGCCTCGAAGGCTTCTCGCTGTCCTTGCGCCGACGATAGTTTGCGACCGATATCAGTGGCGCGCGCCGCTTGGAGTCTGCGACTTGCGGCTGCTGAGCTGTCTTTTGCCCGTTCTACTGCCGCCTTGGCATCGCTAAATCGCCGGTCGGCAGCAGCCTTCTCCAGAAAGAGAACCTCTCCTTGGAGCTTGCGCTCGCGGGCGCGAGCGTCTTCGACACCCTGCCCCTTGATAGCCAATTCTCCGCCGACGATCTCCCATTCCACTTCCAGCTTGGTCTGATCGATCTTGAAGCGGGAAAACAGACGGCCGAGCCGCTTGAAGTCGTCGGCACGCTCGGCTTCGGCGGCTTCCAGAGCTCCGGCGGCGGAAATGAACGGCGTGAAGCCATCTGCAAGCTGCGTAAGAACCTTAAGCTGGTCCTTTCGCTGCGGCAGGCCGCGGATTTTCGTAAGTCCCGTCTCCAACGCCTGCACGACACTGTCGGCGGCATCCGGCGGAATCATAAAAGCGAATATCTTTTCGAGAAATTGTTGCTCGGACTTGAAATCGAGAAATGCCGCACCGATGCCGCCCTCTGTGCCGCAGAACCGGCGTTGCACTTCGATGACTTTCAGCTCCACCCCGAGTTCGGAGGTCAAATGCTTGCGCCATGCAGTGAGCGAGTCGGTGGAAAAGAATGTCGGCTTGCTGCGCATATCGCGCGCCCAACGCGTGAAGTCATCGAGCGAGCGCAATGGCGTGTCACCCGACAGCCCGCGAAAGGGCAACGTATCCAATGAGGCGTCAGCGTCGGCCTGGAATGCAAAGAACCGCCGGTGTCCCGGTTCTCCATCATCTCCCTTCGAAGCAGGCGTGAGCCAAAATACCTGGCCGATGACATGACGCACCGGTTTATTGTTCACGCCGGGTTTGATCAGCTCAAGCGCGACCACGCCAAGGCGTCCCGGCATGAAATAATGCTCGATCCTGTGCTGGCGGTTGATTTCCGTGCGCAGAAACTTGCGACGATCCGGCTCGAAGATGCTGAACAGGAGCGCGAGGATCGTGGTTTTTCCAACGCCGTTGGGCGCGTGAATAACGTGATGCAGTGCCGAACCGGTCGCGTCTGTCGGCTTGATCAGAAGCTCCTCAAACACGCCATCGACATAACCGCAGGCGTCCAGATATGCGCGACTGATCTTAAGCATGAGCATTCTCCCTCGCCTCACTGGCGCCGCGGGCCAGATCGAGAAGCGGCACGGAGGCATGCTCTGCGAGCATCATCCGAAAACGCGGCGTGGCAACGTAAAGATGGTTTCCGTCTTGACGCTCATCGACCGCCACGAAACCCGTTTCAAAAAGATGATTGAGGACCAGCCCGACAAGGCCATGCAGGTGGCTACGTGCCGTCCGTCGCGCATCCTCGACGATCTCGGGTAATGCCCGGATATATTGCCAGCCCTTTCGCCAGCGTGCAGCTGCCGCATCGCCCGTACGATCCTGCGATTCCAACGCCTGACATAGCTTGGTCAGACGATCTCTGATCTCGGACAATGTCGCGCTAGGCGACATGATCTCATCGCTGTCGAGCGCATCTTGTACCGGATAAAAGGTCGCGCACGCAGCCACCAACACGAGCGCCACAACCGCAGCGTCGTCATTTGAAAAGTTCCGGCGGAAGCGCGAGATCGTATAGGCGAAGACGGACTCCATTTCCGTACCCAGCACAATGCCCGTGCGCGCGTTCACACCAACCACCCGCAGCTTCAGACCTTCGGCGACGGAAGCGACAATGGCCTTGAAACCTCCGTCATCCATCCAACGACGGACCAGATCGCGGTATTCTGGATGTGCTTCGGGCAGCGCACGCGGATGCAAGCCCCATTCGACAAGTCTCGAGGCGTCTTTCACGTCATTGGGAAGCATGAACTCCTCCGCCCGTGGCGCGCGAGAATCTCACATCGGTGCCCTCAACGAACCCCGCATCGAAACGCGTGCTCAAAATCGACGCGCCGCCGGCAACGTCTGTCGTGCGCGGATCGATCGCCTGTTCCAGGATAAGAAAAAGACAGCGTTGAAAGGCTGCGTCATCAGGTCGATCCGAGGCCGCCCGCGATAAAAGCTCACCGAGGGTGATGGCTCCCGTCGCGAGGATGGTCGCGCGTGCAAATTGTTCAGCCCGCGTGATGGTTGCCTCGTCGAAAGGCAATTCCAGCCCCACGGTAGGATCATCGAATTCAATGATCGGATCGAAGACGCCCGCCTCTTCAACATCCGGCTCGAATGCGGCAACCGCGGCTGCGATGTCGAGGACAAGCGGCGGCAGCGTTCCGGAAATCGCGCCAAAAACACCGGATGCATTCTCAATCAAGAAGTTCGCCGGAGCCCGCAACAAAGGATCGAGAATCTCATTTTCGAGATCGGGCAATCGCGCCAAGGGCCGCAGCTTGAGGGTGTCAGCCTGGAGGTGCAAATATTCATCTGCCGTCTTCTGCACCACGACGATGAGCTTGCGGTGACGCGTTTGCACATCGAGCAGCAGCGTGCGGATGCGCGAGAGATGGCGGCGGTCCGTCTCATCCGTTACATCAGCCGCCGTATCGCTCAATTGGGCCAGCATGGCGCCCTCGCGCATGATGGACGCATCCAGCAGACTGCGCGCCTCCTCCATCTTCGGGCCAAGCTCCTCATGCCACATGACCTTGAGGATGGCGCGGCGCGCTTCCGCCATAAGCAGCCGGATCGCTTCGGCAAGACGAATACTGTTGGTTCTCGTCCGTTCGGCCGCAGACGCCGCATGATCGTAGAGTCCCCGCTTGAGAAACTCTCCAACGATGATCTCGCTGACCTGCGTCGCTGTGAGTGGATCGTGCGCCAGCAAGCTGAGATGGATTTCAATCGCTTCCTGGGTCAGCCGGTAACCCACCGTCCCGTCCGGGAGCGGCTCCGCTCGCAGCAATGCGAATTCGAAAAAGACCCCCTCAGGCTGATCTGGATCGAACAGACGGACCTTGAAGCGCGCGCGGCGGTCGCGAGCGTTGGTCAAGCCGTCGAACACATGCTCTGCCAGCGCGGTCGCATCCGGGTCAGAGAGATTTCGCGACTGAAGCCGTGCCAAATCCGCAAGATATTCAATCAGCTCTGCGCGGCCCGCCGTTCCGCCGGCGCCCATTCGGTCGATCAGCAATTCGATGGCGGCAAGAGCCAGATAGCGCATGTCCACGCGCTCCGCCGTCTTGGCGGAGACGTGCAGCATTCCTTTGTTGTCTTCGGCCCGCTGCAGGGGCGCAATCAAGGACAGAGCTCGCAGATGGCTGGTCAGGCGCGGCGCAGCATCGGCGGAAATGAAACGCTGGTCGGACATGGACGCATTCGATTTGTCTGTGGATCGCCCCTGCAGGCATTACGGAGTGCAACTTTTGATGCGCTTTTCCCCTGGTGAGCACACACCAAGATTGAGGCGGGGTCTACCCGCACCAAATCAGGAGCTCTGGCTTGTCCCGGAACCCAAAGTATGGAACAATTAGAGAACAAATGCAAACCCAACGGCCGCCAGCCGTGGCGGCCGTTCCCCTCCGGACGACGCAATGCGCCCCTCCTCTGGACGGGTCTCAGCCCCTCAGGCGATCGGCAAAACGCTTGAGATCAACCCGATCCTCATCCATCAAAAAAAAGCCGCGAGCCGGATAATCATTGGTCCCGCCGGCGAGAACGCGCCGTCCGTCGATCTGCGAGACCATATAAGCAAAGGCCGGATTGAAGCGTCTAAGCGGCCATCCCGTCGCTGCATGCAATTCTTCGACGCCTACCGTGTTGCTCCTGGCAAGCGCCAAGTCCACGAGCGTAACCACATCCGACGCCGGGTCAGTCTTTATCGCATGCGGATCGAAAGTGATGAACAGCTCGGCGGCGACGCGTATCCGTAGAATGCGTTTGGAGATTACGGCGCTCGTCCGCAGATAACCGTCCTTCGCAAGCTCGGCCACGGCGAACGCCAACTCGTCCATGCTGGAATCCGGAAAGGCCTTCGTCAGTTCCTCTTCGGCGATGAAATCACCGAGGCCTTTTTCTGATCGTTCCGCAACCCATAGTGCAATGCGTACGGCCAGCTTGCCTAATTTTCCGACCCTCAATGTCGCCGGCTCCTTCGCTGGAGGCGCGATAATCGGCTTTACAGGCGGCACATCGCGGCTTGGAGGCAGCGCGCCGCTCGCAAGCCACGCATCGATGTGGTCGACGGTCATTTTGCAGATGTCCGCGAACTGAAGAATGTCCTCGCCAACCAAGGGCACCGTTTCGCCAAGGCGCGCATCAGCCGCGTGCTCGGTGAACATCGCATCGGCAATCCCGAGATTATGCCCAATGACATGACGCTTCTGGATATTCAGCGTGAGCACAGCAAGCGCATCAACACTCAGGCTTCCGAATGGATCGAAGCCGAATTCGGCGAAACGCTTCCGGCCCCGCTCGATGTTCTGGAAAGCATTTCCGACTGGCTTCACCTCGGGCGCGTCTGCGGGCCGCGTCGTGAGCTTGTAGAGATAGACGGTTTTGAGAGTTGCCTCGAATGCGGTCAGGACATCCTCATGCGCATTGCCGAGCAGCCGGTAAGCCAGTTCCCCCTGCTCTGCACCCAGCTTGCCGGCCATCTCCACTTGCTCCCGCACGAGCATCGCCTCGCGGGCGAAATGCAGATGGATGTTCGGCGCTCCGCAATCCGGGCAGAACAGCGAGATCGCAAAGACCCCGTAATCGCGGCCGCATTCGTCACATACCAACTCGCGCAGCAAATCGCGGCGCGCGAAACGGGGTCGAGGTTTCGGATGCGGCTGCGGACCCGGCTTGATCTTGACGAACTTATTCCCGGCGAATTTGCGCCCAAGATCGGCGAACATGCCATGAAAGGCCTCAGCGACGTCGGCCGCAGCGGCGTGCGCGACCACTTCCTGCGCTGCCGCTACGTCGTCCGGATGTGTGAAGGCATCGTCTTCATCCAATGTGCCGCTATACGGACAGATTGTGCCGGGCGTTCCCGGCATATGGGACATACGCGCGCTCATGGTTTCCGGGAGAGCGAAGCCTTCCACCCGGTCGCCAAGCAGAAAAAGTCGCGGATGCGCATTTTCGTTCGGTGAGTACCGATAGACACGGCCGTCCGGCGTTTTCGGCAGGGGAATTCCAAGCTGCATGTCGCTGCCGACCCCGCCGATCCTGTAACTCTCCAAATTCTTGAAGCGCATGGGTCAACATCCGCCTGGTCATTGAATCACGTCGCATAGCCGATTGTACCATGGTCAGGCAGCAACGGCCGATATTCTTAGCCCGCGCGTCATATTGCCTGCGCCATCTCCAAGTAACGGCAGAAGGCATTCGCAAGCTGCATCTGCTGCGGCGTACGGCATTCCGCTTCGAACAGCGACGGCGAGCCGACAAGGATGCAAACGCAGCGCGCCCGCGACGTGGCGACGTTCAAGCGGTTGGCGCTGTAAAGAAACTCCATACCGCGCGGCGCGTCCGCGTGGCTTGATGTGGTCATTGAATAGATGACGATCGGTGCTTCCTGCCCCTGAAACTTGTCGACGGTGCCGATCCGCGCACCCGGCAAGCGATCTTGCAATTCGAACACTTGCGCGTTGTACGGCGCAATAATCAGGATGTTGTCGAGTGCAACAGGAGCCTCTTCTCCGTCCGGTCCTATCCATGTCGCCTTCGATGCAAGGATCTCTTCGACCAAGGCCTTGATAACGTCCGCTTCCTCAGGGCTAGCGCTTTGATTGCCTTCATGTTCGACCGCTAGGTAGCGCAAGCCAGAGCCATTCACGCCGCTTTGTGATTTGATCGCCTGTTGCTGCAGGCCGGGTTTCGACCGCAGCCTGTCTTCGTAGAACAGCTCAGAAGTGAACGAACATATCTCCGGATGCAGCCGCCATGTTTCTTCCAGGAACAGCCCGCGGTCGGCAGTGACGGTGGCATGTTCGCCCAGGATGTGCTTGAGCGCCGATACGTCCGTTCCTTCCGGGTGACTGCCTTGCAATGGCTGTTCGAGTTGGCGCGGGTCGCCGAGCAGAACGACCGTCTTTGCCGCGTGCGACACCGCCAGGACGTTCGCGAGCGACATCTGCGCCGCCTCATCAACGAACAATACATCAAGGGCTTCGAAAGCTTCCGGGCGAGCCCATAGCCACGACGTTCCACCGGCCACCGGACAATCGGGCCCGAGCGAAGAGAAGATTTTGGCGTTGTCGGTCGTAAACCGGATGCCGGGAACGTCGTCCGCCTTTTCCGATAGCTTCTGGATGCTCTGAATTGGCTTGCCGCTCTGCTTGCACGCGCGCTGAATCTCATCCAGCAGATTGCGGATGACTTTATGGCTGTTCGCGGTGATACCGACCTTCTTTCCCGTTGCAACAAGGGCGCAAATCATGCGAGCGCCGGTGTGCGTCTTACCCGCGCCCGGAGGTCCTTGAATGGGAAACACACAAGGCTCGAATGCCGGCGAGATGCGAACCGCTGCACTGAGCGTCGTCTCATCCACGTTTCTGATCGGCTGCCCACCGATCTTCGGCGCATCGAATAGAAGGAGATCGCGCGCCGCCTGATAGCGTCCCGGCCCCTTCATTCCATTTGCGATGACATATTCGGCGATACGCACGAGGGCTTCTGCCTGCTCCTCTGTTCCAATCACCTTATGCGAGAAAATTGCCTCCGGGTGCAGTGAAGCCGAATCCTGCCGCTTCTTGATGTCCACCGTACGGTCGTCAAGAGAGATCGCGTTAACTTTGCCAAACGGCTTCCCTCCGACCGCACGCAGATCTTCATCGCCGCGCAGCTCCGTTTCCTGCGCCGGGAAGCTGTAGCGGTGAATAGGCGCTTTTGCTGTTCCTCCAACATTGCCGGCGAACGTCAGGCCGGAGATCGCAGCACGCTCGTCGAGCAACTCCTCTGCGGACAGAGCCGACAAGCGGAAATACTCCCACCAGGTCGCCTTTATCTCGCGGCCGTGGAAATCCAGAACATTGCCCAGAAGCCAGCGTGCATGTTCATCCGGTGTCCGGTCCGTCACATCGACCGGAGCCACTTGCGTCAGGCTTTGGACGAGCGGAGCAATACGCTGCTGCCATGCGGTGAGCTTTTCGCTTGCGTCTCCGCTCTTGGGCTCGGGACGGTCTATTGTCGCGCCTCCCGTGAGGAGCTCGGCGCGCAATCCTTCGAGCCAATCACGCAATGCCCATGCCGATAAACAATCATCCTTGTTGTAAGCGTCGACGACCTTGCGATCGGCATCTTCTATGCCCTGCACATCGCCGAGCTCAAGGCAGGCCTGGACCTTGGCAAGTATCTTTCCGGCGTCGGACAAATCTTGCGCGCGCTTGTATTCGTAAAGCGGCTCCAGCTTCTTGATGGAATAGCTCTCGACGCTGGCGCGAATGCTGTGGCGGATCACGGCGAACAGATCGACAAGCACGCCGCCGCGCAGCAAGCGATCGATTTCCTCTTCCCGCGCTGCGTATCGGCCCATAAGGCGCTTCAAGGCGGCCGGTTCGTACGGCGCGAAGTGATAGATGTGCAGGCCCGGATATGTTTTGAGGCTCTCAAAGACGAAATCGACGAAGCGTTCAAAAGCAGCTTTTTCATCGGCCCGGGTGAACGACCATTCCGCGCGATGCTGCGCTTGTCCGCTTTCGTCCTGATAGGCATAGCCGAACAAGAATTCGAGCCCGCCGCCCCGCACGAAGGGATCGCCTTCGAGGTCGAAGAAGATGTCTCCCGGCGACGGTTCGGGCAGACAACAAAGCCCGAACCCGGGCTGAATCGGCAAGGCCTCATGGATGACCTTGCCTTCCGTCCGTCCCTTGACCTGCAGTCGCGCCTGCTCGCGAATTTTCTCGTAGCTCTGAGCGGCGCCACGATCCGGCTTCCACGGCCAGGGCAGAACAACTTCCGCCAGCGTCGCGGTCGTGCCGACATCATGGCGTCTCAATTCGCCAATCTGGCTTTTCGAGATTCCGGCGACGAGCGAGAGGTGATCGTCCTTTCGTCGCTTCTCATCGCAATGTCGCCGCCATCGGCAGATGTCGCAGTGCGGGTTCGGTTCGGGATAGAGATCGTCGGCCGTGCCATTGTCGACCGACTGTTCAAGACTGCGGCGCACGCGCCGGTAATAAGCCGAATAATCTGTCGTCCGATAGATTTCCGGCTCGAAGCCTGTCTCCGGGGTAACGACGTAGCTGAATTCGGGCAGTTTCTTCTGCATCGATGCGAGCAGCTCCGAATACAATGAAAGCTGCAAGACTGTGCCGCCCTTCGTCTCCTTGGCAAGCTTGGTGTCAACGACTTCATAAGACCAGGCGCCAAAGACGCTTGGCTTCTCGACGCGGCGAAGCACGTCAGCCCGCCCGCTCCATACGCCATCCTGAAGGGCGGCCTGGACAACGATGGATGCACCGCCCTTCATGGCGGCGACGGTCTTATTGACGGCATCCTTTTCGACGCCGATTCCGCCGATCAGGCGTATCTCATCTCCCTTCCCTTTGAGATGATCGATGTAAGCCTTTTCATGCTGCGCACCGCGTTCTGCCAGGACTTCCAGGACAGGATCCCAAACGGACGGCTTCGCGATCTCGCCGCGCGCGGTAGAGAGATCGAGCGCTGTCAGGTAGCGGCAGTTGAGATGCCCCACCAGGTCGCTCGCCGTAAGATGGACCGTTTCCCCGTCCTTGCGCATGAACGCCACGCTAGTGCAACCGGGGCGTGCTCCGCAACACGGCATTGAACTTTTCGGCTAATTCATGTTCCTGCGTCGCAATACGCGACGTATTCACTGCGGCCACCGCCATGCCCGTACAATCTTTGGACGCGCTCGGTCAGCCTATTTGCTCGTGGAAAAGACGACGTCCTGCGCGTCGATCCGGCGGAAGTCCGACACCGATCACGCTTGACGACTACCATCGCACACGGGCGGAGTTGCAATGGCACGCTCGCTGGCCGAGGCTGGGCCACCGGATCGAGCAATTTTTGTTCGGATCTCAAGCCGAATCTTACGTGCCTTACTTATTCTGACGCAGGACGAGTCAACGAAGGTGTCTGGCACGCAGTGTCTACCTGACCATTGCCTTCAATCGAGGTCAAACGTCAGGGAATTCAAACCAGCGCCCACCTGTCCCGCAGCATCTCGGCAAGCTGCGCTGATTCAGCAAGCGTAAGACTGGAGAGTTCGTCCGCAAGTGCCGCGAGATTCTTGGTTGTCCGCACGGCCGGATATTCATCCTCAATCATCTGGCTTTCAATGACCTGGCCGGGCTGGAAGTATCCAAGTTCCTCACGCAGCTTTTGCGCTCTTAAGATGGACTCCTCCGTCCAATCCGCTGTGTCCCAGAAAATGAAATCCTCAGACGAGCCGCGTATCCCACGTGCATCGAGTGCAATCCCGACGATGAAGCGCCTTTCCGGTCTTACCGCTTTTGCAGCGATGCATCGCGACCTCAGGTGAAGCATGCGATCGGCGCGGTACGCCGCGTAATCCTTCCCTTGATCGCCGCGACCGATGAACAGGACGTAGTTGATGTCTGCCTGGTCGGAGGGAAGCAATGTGCTTACCGCGTTATTGCGGGCAATCTCGGCGCGCTCCAGAATGAGTTTTGACAGGATGCGCCTTGAGAAACGTGTCTCACCGGCCATTGCTCTAACCAGTCGCTCGTGATCGGACATCTGTATTTCGTTCCCGAACTCAAGCGTCTGCGCCAAATAATGGCCGGTGACGTATTCGATCAAACCGTCCCAGAACTGCCCTATCTTGTTCCGCTCTCGCCCAGCCTGGAATTCGGGAGACGCCTGCGCTTTCGCCCACAAATCCGGTTCGAGCCGATATTCCTTGTCATGTTGCGGAAACTTGCGGCCGTTCCACAGGTAGTAGGCCAAGATGTCCAGTTCAGATTCCGCGTATACAAATTTCCCGTTTTCAAAGAGCGCCATCTTGCTGTTCAGGTAATGGATTAGGTCGGACGTCGTTGAGAGCTCCGTCAGCACGACCTTGATACTGTCTTCGTCGAATACATGAACCCAGCCGCGGGCTTGGCTTATTGTGCCGACCGTGAACGGTTCGGCATCGTCGACAATTCTTGGATTGATCCTGAGCGCACGCACTCCGGTTTCCGCCTTGGCTCGATCCAACGCGCCCAGTGCCACGCAAATGCGGTGAACACGCATCTCCGTAAGTGGCGGCAAACGGATCGGAAGAGGCTCCGCGCATCTGGTGTCGAGGAAGACCTGATCAGGATAGGTGCGAAGCCAGCGTTCCGCCTGGTCGACCTGATGAGCCGAGTGGGCGACGGACCGCCGAAACCAACGAGACCAATCAAGCATCGAGTCGCCGGTCAAGGGAAAGGCACAGGATTTGTCCGAGAACACAAGCACGTCGTTGCCAAAGACGACCAAGAGGTCCGTGAGCTCCTTGCTCGGCTTCTTGAAAAGATTGGGATAGGTCCAGAGTTTCAGGAATGAACGATCACAAAGCTCGGCCAGAAGCCGCTCGGATGGTGTCAGCCCCTCGGAACGTTTGAAGAGCATCGTCCGCTACTCCATTGTGGCCAAGTGTCCTTCAACGCGACCTAAGAGATCATCGCGCGTGCGAGCGTTCGCGGTAAGATCTGAAATGGCTGACGTTGCTTAGTGTGCTGGGGCGCAAAAGCGAAAGCAGCAGAGGGCAACTTTGCGAGAACGAATAGTAAAAAATCGTAGAACATGCGTGCACAGAAATTGCACACGACCCACGTCTAACTATTTGATTTCAATAAACTCTCTGTCCAATCCATCATAGGCGCGACGCTGAAGCGGAGCTTCAGCGCGCGATGCGCTTCCGGCGATGACGCCACGCGTGATCCTTAATCCTGCGGTCTTGGTCCGCCGTACCTATTGAACCGGGAGCCGGAAGACAACCGGGCCCGCCCCGGAGCGTAAACCCGCCACCCGCCGGCCCTTTGGAACCCGATTTCGGTGGAAATCGGGTGGCAGGGCGGGCCATTGCGCGCCACATTCACTCCCGAAGGATGGACGTCATGACCAACCCCGCACCCCATCGCCGCAACCGGCACCATGTGTTCGAGACCGCCGCCGGCTTCTGCGGCATCGCCTGGAACGAAGCCGGTGTCGTCCGCTTCCGCCTGCCGACACGCGATGCCGGGGCGGCGGAACGGCTGCTGCTGCGCGGGTTCGACAGCACGGCGGCCGCACCGCCGCCGCAGATCGAGACGATCATCGCCGCCGCGCGGCGTTACTTCGACGGCGAACAAATCGACTTCTCAAGCGTCCCGGTCGATCTCGACACGGAAGACGATCTGTTCCGGCGCATCTACGAGGCGTTGCGTCAGGTGCCGTGGGGCAGCACGACAACCTACGGCGGACTGGCAAAAGCCATCGGCGGCGGGCCGATGATGGCGCGCGACGTCGGCCAGGCCATGGGCAGCAATCCGGTGCCGCTGATTATTCCTTGCCACCGCGTGCTCGCGGCCGGCGGCAAGCCGGGCGGCTTCTCCGCGCCGGGCGGCGTCGACACCAAACTGCACATGCTCAAGCTGGAAGGTGTCGATCTCGACGCCGCTCAGGCGGCCGCCAAACCGGCACAGAAATCGGCGCACGCGCCCGATCCGGCACAACGCGGGTTCGGTTTCTGACGTCTCACCGAAAACCGAACAGCGCCGCCGGGTTGTCGACCAGCATGCGACGGCGGATCGCGTCGTCGGGTGCGATCGCGGCAATCAGATCGACCAGCGCGCCATCGTCCGGAACCGCCGTGTGGTTCGGGTGCGGCCAGTCCGAGCCCCACACCACGCGCTCCGGTGCGTGTTCGGCCAGTGCGCGCGCGAACGGCACGGCATCGCGATAGGGATAGGCTTCGCGCGTGATGCGGTCCGTCCCCGACAGCTTCACCCAGACATTGCCGCGATCAAGCAGCCGCCGCAGCGCCGTGAAGGCGTTGCCGTTCAAACCCTCTCTCACATCGATCCGGCCGATATGGTCGATCACCACCGGTGCGCGGATCGACGCGATGAAGTCGTATTGCTCCAGCACGCCCTGCCCGCCGACATGGATCGCCACATGCCAGCCGAGCGGCGCGATCCGGTCGATCACCGCACGGATCTCGTCGTAAGGCGTCGGCGCGCCGAGATGCGAGAAGAAATGAAATCGCGCGCCGCAGACGCCGGCCGCGTGCATTTCCGCGATCTCCGCATCGGCCGTCTGCGGCGTCAGCAGTGCGACGCCGCGATACCGGCCCGCTCCCGCAGCCAGCAGATCGAGCAGCACGGCATGATCGCTGCCATGACACGCCGATTGCACAAAGACGCCGCGCTCGAAGCCAAGCATCCGATGCAGCGCGAACAAGCGCTCCTTCGGCGCATCCTGCGGCGTGAAGGTGCGCTCCGGCGAGAACGGAAACACCGCGCGCGGACCGAACACATGGAAATGCGCATCGCAACTGCCGGGCGGCAAAGCGAGACTCGGTGAACTGGGATGGTCGAGCGGCGGCAGGCAAGCCGGCGCATCGTCGCCACGTGGCACTGTCATGATATCAATCGCATCGCGCGGTCATGCCACCATCGACGACGATCTCCGTCCCGGTAATGAACCGCGCCTCGTCGGACGCGAGAAACAGCGCCGCGTTCGCGGTGTCGCGCCCATCGCCCATGAAACCGAGCGGAATGCGGGCGACGCGCTGACGCAGCAATTCGTCGACATCGCCGCCGGCGCGCTGCTTGGCCAGCCGCGCCTCCACCATCGGCGTATGCATCTGTCCCGGCACCACCGTGTTCACCCGAATCTTGTGCTTGGCGTATTGCACCGCCGTCACCCGCGAGAACTGGATGATCGCCGCTTTCGTCGCCGCGTAACCCACCTGCGGCGCGCCGGTGTAGCGCAAACCCGAGGTCGATGACGTGTTGACGATGGCGCCGCCACCCTGCGCGATCATCACCGGAATGACGTGCTTGCAGGCGAGGAACACACTGCCGAGATTGTAATCAATCTGCCGGTCCCAGACATCCTCGCTCAACTCCGCCACACCGCCTGGCGCCGACCCGCCGACATTGTTGACGAGGATATCGATGCGCCCGAACGCCCCCTGACAGGCGGCGACCATCGCTGCCACCGCCGCGCTGTCGGTCACATCGCAGGTGTGAGTTTCCACCGTGCCGCCCGCGTCGCGGATGCGCGCCAGCGTCTCGGTCATCGCATCGGCGTCTCGGTCCACGGCGAAGATCTTGGCGCCTTCGCGTGCGAACAGAACGGCGGCCGCGCGACCATTGCCCCAGCCGGGGCCGACGCAGCCGGCCCCGGTGATCAGCGCAACCTTGCCGTCGAGACGCCCCGCCACGTTATTTCTCGGTCGGAACGCCGGCGTCCTTGATCACCTTCGCCCATTTCTTGATTTCGGATTCTATGAAGGTGCGGAACTGCGCCGGCGTGTCACCGACCAAAGTCGCGCCTTGGGCCGCGAGCTTCTCCTTCACCGCCTTATCCTTCATCGCTTCCGTTGCGGCCTGATTGAGCCTGGCGATGACCGCCGGCGGCGTTTTGGCCGGGGCGACCATGCCGTACCAGTTCTCGGTCTGCAGGTCGGGCATGCCAACCTCGGTCGTGGTCGGCACATCCTTGGCACTGGGGACACGCTGCGGCGCGCCGAGGGCGATCGGCTTGAGCTTGCCGGCATTCACCTGTGGCAACAGCACCGGCAGATCGAGGAACACCATCTGCACCTGCTGGCCAAGCAGATCGTTCACCGCCGGCGCCGCGCCGCGATACGGAACATGGACGATGTCGATCTTCGCGGTCAGCTTGAACAGTTCGCCGGCGAGATGCGGCAGACTGCCGGGGCCGGACGAGGCAAAATTGAGCTTGCCCGGCTGCGCTTTCGCGAGCGCCACCAATTCCTTCATGTTGTTGGCCGGCACGCTCGTCGCCACCACCAGCATTTCCGGCACCTTGGCGACCAGCGTCACCGGCGCCAGATCCTTCAACGTGTCATACGCGATTTTCTGCATGCTCGGGCTGATGGCGAGCGCGCCGGCGCTCGTCACCGCGATCGTGTAGCCATCGGGATCGGCCTTGGCGACCATATCGGTGCCGATCACGCCGCCCTGCCCGCCGCGATTGTCGATCAGCACCGGCTGTTTGAGAATGTCGGCCATCTTCTGCCCGACCGCGCGCGCGATGATGTCGTTCGGACCACCGGCCGGGAACGGGACGATCAATTTGATCGGCTTGCTCGGGAAGTCCTGCGCCGCCGCCAGTGCCGGCAGCAAAGCCACCGCCATTCCGGCCAGCCAAAATCCGAGCGATGTCCTGAACCGTGTCATCCGATCCTCCCTGATTGTTCTGGTGTTGTTGTGTTGTTGGCGCCAAGCCTAACGCGGACAACAACTCAGGGGAAGTTTTCGGGCGATATCATTTCGGCATGGGATGAGAGTACACACTGATCCCGTTCACGCCGCGATCCAGTGCGAACCGCTCCAGCGGCGGCCACGCACCAGATTGCGCGCGATGCCGAACAGCGTGGCCGCCGTCTCCTCGGTCAGACGCGGCAGCGCGCCCGTCAGCGTCACCAGCGTAACTGTGGTCGACAACACCGGCCGCAGGATCGGGAACGCTGCGAGGCGCCCTTGCGCGACCTCTTCCTCGACGGCGGCATAAGTGAGGATCGTATAGCCGAGCCCGTCCTCGACCATCGCCTTGGCGAAGGCGACGCTGTCGATCTCGATCTTGATCCGCAGCCGCACGCCGTGCTCCAGCGCCGCCTGCTCCACCAAACGGCGGTTGTTGTGCGCGAGGCTCGGCAGGATCAGCGGCAGGTCGCCGAGATCGCGGATCCGATAACTGCGCGCATCTGCGGCGGCTGACGCTCCGGGAGGTGGCCCGATCAGCCACATGCGCTCCTGCAGAACAGGCTTGATATTCAAGGTATCCAGCGGCGGCGGGTTATGCAGCAGCGCCACGTCCAGGCGCTTGTCGAGCAGCCATTCCTGCAACGTCGACGTGACACCTTCGCGGATATGCAGCGATGTTTGCGGACGCTCCGCCTGGAAATGGCGCACCAGCGGCGGGATCAGCAGACGGCCCGCCGCCGGCGGCACACCGACGGTAACGCGACCGCCGGCGGGCGCACGGTCCTCGCGGATATCGTCGCCGGTCTGGCGCACCAGATGCGCGATCGCCTCGGCCCGCTCCAGCAGCATGGAACCTGCCGTCGTCAGGCGCACGCCACGGCCGTGCCGCGCCAGCAGCGGCACGCCGAGTTCGCGCTCGAGCTTCGCGATCTGACGGCTGAGAGCCGGTTGCGCCAGCCGTAATTCCTGCGCCGCACGACTGAAACTCCCGGCCCGCGCCACGCGCGCGAAATGCCGCAATTCCTTCAATTCCATGGCTCGTCCATCCTATGCCGTTTCGGCATAGGATGATCGTGACGGAAGGCAAGCGGCGCCGCAACGGCGACCTTTGTCTGCTCTGAGAATAAGTCGCAAACGCAAAAAACCCGCATGGCAGCGGATCGTTGACGCATGCAAGCAGGCCCGCTACGCGATGCGGGCAAGCCGCATGCCCGGATCGCCGATGGACCAAAAATATAAAGAGCGCGTTGCGCTGACGTCGCTGTTCGCGTCGCTCGGATTGACCATCGCCAAAGCCGTCGTCGGTGTCATGACCGGCTCGCTCGGCATTCTCTCGGAAGCCGGCCATTCGCTGATCGATTTTGGCGCGACGGTGATGACCCTCATCGCGGTGCGCATTTCCGGCAAGCCGGCCGATGACGAACATCACTACGGGCACGGCAAGGTCGAGGCGATCTCGGCGCTCGCCGAGACGGCGTTGCTGTTCCTGCTGTCGGCGGCCGTTATCTTCGAGGCCATCCGTCGCCTGTTCTTCCACGAGGGCGTGCATGTCGAAGCGACCATCTGGGCCTTCGCGGTGATGATCGGCTCGGTTGTTGTCGATTTCTTCCGCGCACGGGCGCTGTCGCGCGCCGCGAAAGCCACCGGCAGTCAGGCGCTGGAAGCCGACGCCCTGCACTTCTCCTCCGACCTCTGGTCTTCACTGGCGGTGCTGGCCGGCCTGGGCGGTGTCTGGCTGGGCCTGCCGTGGGCGGACGCAGTCGCCGCCATCGCCGTCGCGATCCTGATCTGTCTCGTCGGCTGGCGGCTCGTGCGCCGCACCGTCGATACGCTGACCGATGCCGCGCCGCGTGGCGTCAGGGAACGGGTGGTAGAGATTGCGCGCCGCATGCCGGGCGTGGTCGCGGTCGAACGCATCCGCGTGCGGTCGTCCGGCGAGAAGGATTTCATCGACCTCGATGTGGCGGTCAATCGCGGCCTCCCGCTCGATCGCGTCAGCGCCGTCAAGGACCGGCTCGCGGCCGCGATCATGAAGGACAGCCCGCGCACCGAAGTGAATGTCACCACCGAGCCGCGCGCGGTCGATGATGAAACCATCCATGAGAAGGTGATGGTGATCGCGCGCAATCGCGCGCTCGCCGTGCACCATGTCACGGTCCACGAGATCGGCGACCGGCTCTCGGTGTCGCTCGACCTTGAGGTCGACGGCAAGCTGACGCTGGTCGATGCGCACCGCATCGCCGACCAGCTCGAGGAAGCGATCGAGGAAGAACTCGGGCCGACTGTCGAAGTGGAGACCCATATCGAACCGCTGCAACCGGTCGACGCCGGACGCGAAGCCCCGCCGGAGCGGGTTGCCATGGTCACGGCGGCACTGGCGGAGATCGCTGCCGTCGGCAAGGTGGTGCGCGAGGTTCACGACGTCCGGGTCCGCGAAACCGCCGATGGCGAGATCGTCAATTTCCACTGCCGGGTGGACCCTAGCCTCACCGTGGCGATGGTTCACGACAAGGTCGACAAGGTGGAACGCGGCCTGAAACGGCGTTCGCCGCTGATCAAGCGGGTGATCGGCCACGCCGAGCCGATCCGCTGATTCAAGCGGAATTTCGCCGTCATTCCGGGCTTCCCCTTGCCGGTCCCAGGCCCTAAATGATCGGCATGCGCACCGACACAGCCAAGACCATCCGCCTCTCCGATTATCAGCCGCCCGAATGGCTTATCGACACCGTCGATCTCGACGTGTCGCTACACCCGACCAAGACGAAAGTTCGCGCCACCCTGCGGCTGCGGCCGAACAGCGGCACGCCGGCGCCGCTGGTACTCGATGGCGAGGATGTGACGCTGACGGGTCTCGCCATCGACGGCGAGCCGGTCGCGCCGGAGCGCTACAGCGCCACCAAGGACAAGCTGACGATCCCGCAGCCACCGCAAGGCGCGTTCTCGCTGACCATCGATACCGAAATCGACCCGACCGCCAATCTGCAACTCTCGGGCCTTTACCGGTCGAGCAACAACTACTGCACCCAGTGCGAGGCCGAGGGCTTCCGTCGCATCACCTATTTCCTCGACCGGCCGGACGTGATGGCGGTCTATACGACGCGCATCGAGGCCGACAAGGCGGAAGCGCCGGTGCTGCTCGCCAACGGCAATCTGACCGATAGCGGCGATCTCCCCGGCGGGCGTCATTTCGCGGTGTGGCACGACCCGTTCAAGAAACCGAGTTATCTGTTCGCGCTGGTCGGCGGCAAGCTCGGCGTGGTCGAGGACAGCTTCATCACCCAGTCCGGCCGTACCGTCGTGTTGAAAATCTATGTCGAGCCGGGCAAGGAAGACCGCTGCGCCTACGCGATGGATTCGCTCAAGCGTTCGATGCGCTGGGACGAAGTCGCGTTCGGCCGCGAATACGACCTCGACATCTTCATGATCGTTGCCGTGTCCGACTTCAACATGGGCGCCATGGAGAACAAGGGCCTCAACGTCTTCAACGACAAGCTGGTGCTGGCCTCGCCGCAGTCAGCCACCGACGCTGACTATGCCGCGATCGAGGCGGTGATCGCGCACGAATACTTCCACAACTGGACCGGCAACCGCATCACCTGCCGCGACTGGTTCCAACTCTGTCTCAAGGAAGGTCTTACCGTCTTCCGCGATCAGGAGTTCTCGTCGGACGAGCGCTCGCGCCCGGTCAAGCGCGTCGCCGACGTGCGGGCGCTGCGCGCGACGCAGTTCGTCGAGGACGCCGGCCCGCTGTCGCATCCGGTGCGCCCGACGCAATACAAGGAGATCAATAACTTCTACACGACCACCGTCTACGAAAAAGGCGCCGAAGTCGTGCGGATGATCAAGACGCTGATCGGCGACAAGGCGTTCCGCGCCGGCATGGACCTTTATTTCGAGCGGCATGACGGCGAAGCCGCCACCATCGAGCAGTTCGTGCAGTGTTTCGCCGATGTGTCGAAGCGCGACATGACGCAGTTCATGCGCTGGTATTCGCAGGCCGGCACCCCGGACGTGATCGCCAGCGGCACGCACGATCCGGTGACGCAGACTTATCGCCTCGAGATCGGCCAGTCCGTTCCCTCGACGCCGGGTCAACTCGCCAAGGAGCCGATGCTGATCCCGCTCGCCTTCGGCCTGATCGGCCAGGACGGCAAGGATCTCGTGTTGAAGGACGAGGCCAGCCATTCGCAGCCGAACGTGCTGGTGCTCGACAAGCCGGCGTGGAAGTGGACTTTCACGGGGATCAAGGAGCGCCCGGTTCTGTCGATCAACCGCGGCTTCTCCGCGCCGGTGAAGCTCACCGCCAACCTGTCGACCGACGATCTGCGCTTCCTCGCTGCCAGCGACAGCGACAGTTTCAACCGCTGGCAGGCCGTGCAGTCTCTGGCGACACGCGCACTGATGGAAACGATCACCCGCCTGCCCGCGGGCGGCGCGACGCGGCCGCAGCCGGCATTGATCGAAGCGCTCGCCGCCGTCCTCGCCGACGAGACGCTGGAGCCGGCCTTCGTCGCACTGATGCTGACGCCGCCGAGCGAGACCGACATCGCCCGCGAGATCGGCCGCAACATCGACCCCGATGCCATTTATGCCGCACGCAAGGCATTGCGGGTGATGATCGGCAAACAGTTGGCCCCTGCCCTCGCCGCCGCTTACACGCGGATGACGAGCACGGCATCGTATTCGCCGGATGCGGCGAGCGCCGGCAAGCGCGCGCTACGCAATGTCGCGCTCGACCTGCTCGCGGCGGGCGGTGAGGCCGAAGCCCTCCAGCGCGCGGCGAAGCAATATGCCGACGCTGACAACATGACCGACCGGCTGGCGGCGCTCGCCACGCTGGCGCAGCACCCGGTGCCGGAACGCGACACCGCGCTTGCGGATTTCTACAAGCGCTACGCGGACAATCCGCTGATCATCGACAAGTGGTTCTCGCTGCAGGCGTCGATCCCCGAGCCGGAGACGCTCGACCGCGTGCGCGCGCTGACGAAGCATCAGGCATTTGCCATGACCAACCCGAACCGCGTGCGTGCGCTGATCGGCGTGTTCGCGCATGGCAATGCCCGCGAGTTCAACCGGGCCGACGGCGCCGGCTATGACTTCGTCGCCGACATGGTGCTGGCGCTCGACGGCGCGAACCCACAGGTCGCGTCGCGGCTCGCCACCGCCTTCCGGAGCTGGCGCACCATGGAGGCAGGCCGCCGCGCCAAGGCCGAAGCGGCGCTGCAACGCATCAAGGCCGCATCATCCCTGTCGCGGGACGTCGCCGACATCGTCGAGCGGTCGCTGGCGGGGGCGTGATCCGGAAAAGTGGGAACCGGTTTTCCGACAAGATCACGCCCGAAACGAAAACAGCACCCCTTCCGTTTTGGCGGGGATTGGCCGCCGCACCGTTGCAAAAAAGACTCACTGCAGCGGCTTCCAAAATTTCTGTTCGCATTTACCAAAAATTATTGACTCGGGACTCTCGACAACACGGGCGCCCTGGATTCAAATCTCATTGATTCGGAGAGATGCCTCGCATCCCCTCCGGCGGTCGAGTCGGTGGGGTTTCAAAAATCTGGGGGCTTCTATGGCGCGCGCCGAAGCGGCGAGTGCGTCCGCGCATGCGGATTCGATCAAGGGCTCGGACTCGATCAAGGGTCTGGCTCAATCCATCGCCAAGCCCGCTTACCGGCGGCTGCTGCTGGCGGAGCCTGCGCTGCGCCGCGCCGTTCCCGTCCTGATCATCGCCTTCCTCGCCACCATCTGCGTCGGCGCCGTCGTGCAGGTGCTCGATCATCGCCGGCAGACCCTGCAGGAGATGGGCCGCACCCTCGAAGCCGCCGCCGACGTGGCGGCCGAGCGGATCGAGCGCCTCGGTACACTCACCAATCCTCAGGACAACCTCACCCGCGCGATCCCGGCCTGGGCCACCGGGTCTGGCCGCCTCGCCCTGCTCGCCAATGCCGACGGCCTGATCGTCGCGGCGCTACCGCCGCTGAGCAATCTCATCGGCCGTACGCTGGTCGACATCCTTGGCCCAGCCCAACCGCTGACCACGTTCGGCGTCGAGGCCGGCGTCCTCGAAATCGCGCTGGCGGACGATTTGCGCGCGCTCGCTACGGTCCGCGTGCTGCGCGACACCAAAGCCGGTGCCGACAAGGCCCCGCGCAGCATCGGCCAACTCGCGTTCCTGCAACCGCGCAGCGACGCGCTGTTGTCCTGGCGGTCCCTGACGACCCTCACCGTCACATTGTCGGCGACGACCGGCTTTGTCGTGCTGATCCTCGGCTTCGCCTTTCACTGGCAATCGACCCGCGCGCGCGAGGCCGACGGGATTTTCGAGACGGTACGCAGCCGGATCGACACCGCGCTCAACCGTGGCCGCTGCGGCCTCTGGGACTGGGATCTCGCGCGCGGCCGCGTCTTCTGGTCGCATTCGATGTTCGAAATGCTCGGCCTCGCCGCGCGCGAAGACCTGATGAGCTTCGGCGAAGTCAGTACGCTGGTGCATCCCGACGATATCAGGCTTTACGAGATTGCCGCGGAACTCACCGAGAAAGGCGGCGGCGCCATCGATCACGCCTTCCGGATGCGCCACGCCAACGGCCATTGGGTCTGGTTGCGTGCGCGCTGCGAATTGGTGCATCAGGCCGGTGACGCCGGCCCGCATCTGATCGGCATTGCTGTGGACGTGACCGAGCAAAAACATCTCGTTGAACGGACCGCCGCGGCGGACCTGCGGCTGCGCGACGCGATCGAGACCATTCCCGAAGCTTTCGTGCTGTGGGATGCGGAGAACCGGCTGGTCCTGTGCAATTCCAACTTCCAGGAACTGCATAACCTGCCCGACGACGCGATCCGCGCCGGCGCGTCCTACGAGGACATCGTCACTGCCGGCGGGCGCCAGATCGTGCGCCGCCAGGAAAGCCGCAACAGCCGGCAGCCCGGCGCGCAGAATTTCGAAGCGCAGCTTGCCGACGGCCGATGGTTGAATATCAGCGAGCGCCGCACCAAGGACGGCGGTTACGTCTCGGTCGGCACCGACATCACCGCGCTGAAGATGCACGAGGAAAAACTGATCGACAGCGAGAAACGGCTGCGTGCCTCAGTGGATGAATTGAAAACCTCGCAGCGCACGCTGGCCGAGCTGAATGACAAATACGCGGAGGAGAAGACCCGCGCCGAGGACGCCAACGCGGCGAAATCGAAATTCCTCGCCAATATGAGCCATGAGCTACGCACGCCGCTCAACGCCATCATCGGCTTCTCGGAGATCATGGAGTCCGGGATGTTCGGCCCGCTCGGTGCCGACAAATATATGGAATACTGCCGCGACATCCATCACAGCGGACAGTTCCTGCTCGACGTCATCAACGACGTGCTCGATATGTCGAAGATCGAGGCCGGACGGATCAAACTCAATCCGGAGGACATCGGGCTCGATCAACTGCTCGCGGAGGCGCTCCGCGTCGTCTCCAGCCGTGCCGCCGAGAAGAACCTCACCACCGTGTCTCACATCGACGACAATCTGCACTTCAGCGCCGATCGACGCGCGGTCAAACAGATCGCGCTGAACCTGCTATCCAATGCAGTGAAATTCACGCCTACCGGCGGCGCTCTCACGGTGCTCGGCCGCCAGCGCGGCGACAGCGTGATCTTCGCCATCGCCGATACCGGCATCGGCATCGCCCGCGACGCGCTGCGCAAGCTCGGCCGGCCGTTCGAGCAGGTGGAAAGTCAGCACACCAAAACCCATCAGGGGTCCGGCCTTGGCCTCGCCATCGCCAAATCGCTGGTGGAACTGCATGGCGGCACGATGCGTATCCGCTCACGGCTCGGCGCCGGCACCATGGTGGTGGTTCGTTTCCCGCTGACGGTATCCGCCCCCGTCGCGGCGTGAGCGCGCCTCACGCCTCCGGCGCGCTGCCGAGGATACGGACGAAACTCGCGCGAACCGCTTCCTGGGTCGTGATCAGATCGGCGTCGAGGGTGGCGAAATCCGGCACGTCCGCCGCGCGCGCCAGCAATCGCAGCAGACCGGGATCGGCTCCCTTCGCTTCGAACGGCGCCGTCAGGCAAAGCCGCAGCACCTGCGTCAGATCCTGATAAAGCCGCACCGCCGGCCGCAACACATCGGCATCTTCCTTGGCCAGCAGGCCGAGCCGCGCGGCCCGCTCCAGCACGCGTGCGGTCGAGGTGTCGAGAATGTCCGGGTGGCGCGCCGCGTGCACCAGTTGCAGATATTGCGCGATGAATTCGATGTCGATCAGACCGCCATCGACATATTTGAGATCCCAGCGCCCTTTGCTGCCGATCTCGCGGGCGATGGCGCCGCGCATCTCGACGACATCGCCGGCGACCTGTACCGGGTCGCGCTCGCGCCGCAGCACCTCGCCGATGGCCGCGCCGACGCGCGCGGCAAAGGCGGGCGGCGCGGAAACGATCCGCGCGCGCGTCAGCGCCATATGCTCCCAGGTCCAGGCTTCGTTGTCCTGATAGCTCCGGAAACCGTCGATCTGCGTCGCCAGCGGGCCGGAGCGACCCGACGGCCGCAGCCGCATATCGACCTGATAGAGCGCGCCGTAATTGGTCTGCGACGTCAGCGCGCTGATCAGACGCTGCGTCAACCGCGCGAAATACTGCCCACCGTAGAGCGGACGCGGCCCGTCGGATTCCGGCCGCTCCTGATCGAAATCGTAGATCAGGATCAGATCGAGGTCGGAGGTAGCGGTCATTTCGTTGCCGCCGAGCTTGCCCAGCGCCAGCACCGCGGTCTGCTCGTCGGCGAGCCGCCCATGCGCCGTGGCGATGCTCGTCGCCACCCGTCCGTGAATCCAGCGGATCACCACGTCGGCAAGACGACCAAAGGCTTCGCCCGCCTGCCGCGCCGGCATCGTGCCGGACAGAATGCGCGCGCCGATCAGAAACATGTGTTCGAGGCCGAACATGCGTACGCGGTCGAGGAAATCCTCCTGCCCGCCCGCTTCGGCAAGATCGCGTTCCAGCCGCTGATGGAGCGCCGCTTCGTCCGGGAACGCGCCGAAGAACGACGGATCGACCAGCGCGTCCATCACCTGCGGATGATGCGCGAGAATGTCGGCAAGCCGCGGCGCCATGCCGAGGATCAGCGCCGTCAGCGCAATGAATTCCGGATTCTGCCGCAACAGCGACAACAGCCGCGCGCCGCCGCGCAGACCGGCCAGGAAGCGGTCGAACAGCAACAGCGTCGCGTCGGGATTTCCGGTCTTGCCGAGATGATCGAGCAACACAGGCAGCAGCGCCTCGAGTTCAGCGCGCGCGGCTTCGCTCCGCAGCGAGCGATGCTCGCCAGCAAGCCAGGTCCGCACCAGAGCGGATGCCTCCAGCGGCGACTTGAAACCCATCGCCACCAGCCGGTCGAGCGTCTTGCGATCGTCCTGATCGGCGGGGAAGAGCAGCGCCGGCTCGTCGGTCTGATCGGTCTCGAACAGCTTGGCATAACCGCGCTGCACCTTGCCGAGATGATCGAGCAGTTCGGCGGCGAAGGCGTCGCGGTTTTCATAGCCGGCGAAGCGCGCGAACCGCTCCATGCTCTGGCGATCGTCCGGCAGCGTATGCGTCTGCTCGTCGTTCACCATCTGGAGCCGGTGCTCGATGGTACGCAGGAACAGATAAGCCGCCTCGAAATCGGCGCGTGTCGTCTCGTCGATCCAGCCACCGGCCGCGAGCCGTACGAGCGTCACCAGCGTTTCGCGGTCGCGCAGTTCCGGATGTCGCCCACCGGCGATCAACTGCTGCGTCTGCGCGAAGAACTCCACTTCGCGAATGCCGCCACGGCCGAGCTTAATGTTGTGGCCTTCGACCGCGATCTCGCCGTGGCCTTTGTAGGCATGGATCTGCCGCTTCATCGCCTGCACGGCAGCGACGGCGGCGTAGTCGAGATATTTGCGCCACACGAACGGCGAGAGCCCTTGCAGAAATGCCGCGCCCGCGACCTGATCGCCGGCGCAGACGCGCGCCTTGATCATCGCCGCGCGCTCCCAGTTCTGGCCGACGCTCTCGTAATAATTCAGCCCGCTGGTGACGGAGATGGCGATCGGCGTCGAGGCCGGATCGGGGCGCAGCCGCAGGTCGGTGCGGAACACATAGCCCTCCGCCGTGCGCTCCTGGAGGAAACGCGCCAGCCGCTGCGTCAGGCGCACATAAAGCTGCCCCGGCACGTCGGTGTTCGCCAGCGCCGGCGCCGTGTCGTCGTAGAAGACGATCAGGTCGATGTCGCTCGAATAGTTGAGTTCGAATGCGCCGCCCTTGCCCATCGCCAGGACGAAATAGCCGCTGCCCGCACAGACATCCGCCGGATCGGGCAGCGCGAGCTTTCCCTCGCGCGCGTAGCCGATGAGCAGATAGCGCAGCGCCGCATCCACCGCCGTGTCCGCCACTTGTGTCAGGGCGCGCGTCGCCTGCATCACCGGCCACACGCCGCCAAGATCGCACAACGCAATCAACAGTGCCGCTTCGGATTTCATCCGGCGCAGGGCCTGCGTGACTTGCGTATCCTCGGCGGCAACCGGCACGCCTGCGGCAGTGTCCGCCAGCAACGTCGCGAGGTGAATTTCCGGCTCCGCCGTCAGGAGCCGCAGCAGGCGCGGCGCATCCGTGGATACGAGATCCCACAAATAGGGTGAGCCATCCGCGAGGCCGATCAGCAGGTCGCGCGCTTTCGGCGCACCGTCGAGCAGCGTTCGCAGATCGGCGGCTGCGTCGCCAAACCCGTCGATGCCGCCGAGCCAGGTCTCGAACCGTTCGCGGGCCGCGTCCGGGTCCGCGAGCAGTGGCGCGGCCTTGATCCGCTGAACCAGCGGACCGGCGGAATTATCCGGCGACGATGGGCTGTCCGGCCCCGTCTGCTGGTGACGGCTGCTGGTCCCGAGGCTGATCGTGCGCGGCGGAGTCATGGCGCATCTCTAGCGGTCCATCCCGCGGCAAGGCAATGATACTCTTGAGCCCAGGGTTGTTGTCCGACAGGGTCAATTCGCCGCCATGCAGGCGCGCCACCGCGGCGGCGAGACTGAGGCCCAATCCCGAACCCGGCAGGGACCGGCTGCGCTCGAGCCGGACGAACCGCTCGATCGCCCGCACGCGGTCGGCTTCCGGAATACCCGGACCGCGATCCGCAACCGTCAACAGGACCTTGCTGCCATCGCTCTCCGCCCGGATCACGATGTCAGACGGCGCGGCGCCCTCCTCCACCGCGCCATCCGGCTTCGCCGCTGGTTCGGAATATTTGATGGCGTTATCGACCAGATTGGCGAGCGCCTGGCTGATCAACTCGCGGTTGCCTTTCAGCGGCACCGGCTGTTCCGCCTCGACGGCAAGCACGATGCCTTTTTCGTCCGCCAGCGGTTCATAGAGTTCGCCGATACTGTGGGCGAGCTCGGCGGCATCAAGCTCCGTCATGTTGTCACGGGCCTGTCCCGACTCCGCGCGCGCGATCATCAGCAGCGCATCGAAGGTGGAGATCAGCCGATCGGACTCTTCGATGGTCTGTTCCAGCGCTGCGCGATATTCGATGTCGTTGTGGTCGCCGCGCAGCGCCTGCTCGCAGCGGTTGCGCAGTCGCGTCAACGGCGTCTTGAGATCGTGCGCGATATTGTCGGAGACCTCCTTCAGCCCGTGCATCAACGCCTCGATGCGCTCGAGCATGATGTTGAGGTTGAGCGCCAGCCGGTCGATCTCGTCGCCGGTGCCGGCAATCGGCAAGCGGCCCGACAGATCGCCCGCCATGATGGTGCGCGACGTATCGGTCATCGCATCGACACGCCGCAGCACACGGCGCGTCACGAACAAGCCACCGGCAAGACCGAGCACGATCACGATCGCAACCGACCAGCGCCCCGCAGAAACAATGATGTGATAGAGACGCTCGCGTTCCTCGAGGTCGCGGCCGACCAGCAGCCGGAAGCCGCCGGGCAGTTGGAACACCCGTACCAGCGCGTGGTGTTCGGCGCCTTCCGTCTCCTCCTGCCGCCGGTAGGCGGTTTCGGTCCAGCCCGGTTTGTCGAGCACGCCCGGCGCCAGCGAGCCGATATTGCCGGCCAAAGCCTCGCCCTGGAACGTCGTCACCAGATAGAGGCTCGATCCCGGCCGCCGCGACCGCCCCTCGATCACCAGCACCAGCCGGCGGATGCCGCCCTGCCGATATTGCTCGGAGAGGCCCGTGATCTCGGCGTCGACCGTATCGGTGATCTGCTCGGTGACGAGACGGCGGGTGTTGAGCGCGAAATAGCCGAGCAGGAACGCGGCAAACAGCGCGAAAACCGTCAGATAGACCAGCGTCAGCTTGAACGTGGTGGTGCGGAAAAGCTTACCGAGCGCCGTCACGGATCAATTCTCGGGTTGTGCTGATGCGGTTTACCGGCGCTCATGACGGCATTCTACTCATGGCCGCGGGTCATCTGAAGTGACATCTGGTTCATGAATGGCGCCCGCGTCATCGCGATGCGGCAAAACTGGTCGCGGCGTGGCCACCGGTCATTCCATCGCCGAAATCCGTGATGGTCGCGAGCCCGGCCGCGCGAAATACAGCAAGCATGTGGTCCTTGCGCATCCAGACCGCGCGTTGCCGGTTGCCGCCCCAAAACCGGTTGCCGGCCGCCGAAGCACCGTAGTCGAGCGCCCACAAATCGAAATCGGGATAACGAGCATCCCGGCACAACGAACGGGCCGGGCCACTGTAACGGCTTTCGTCGTAGATATGCGACCAGACAAAGCACTTGTCCGTCACCTTGCCGATCATCTCGATCAGGGAGATTGGATCAGCCATGTGATACAGAACGCCGCTGCACAGAACGATATCGAACCGCTCTGGCGCATTGGCCAGATACGCGACAAAATCGCCGAGCATGAAACGCGCGCGCGTCAGACCGGCGATCTCCTTGACGATCAGACATTTGAGAAATGCGTCGGCATTGGCTTCGATCGCCAGGACGTCGGCGCCTAGCTGCTCCAGCAGAACAGTATGAAGTCCCTCCAGCGGTCCCAGTTCGAGGACCCGCATGCCATCGAGGCGGCCGCCACTCCCCCACGTCGCAACCAACTGTTCGATCCGCCCGTCAGCCGGAGATGCCAACGGATCACCGGCCCAGCTCACGGAAAACAGATCGACCGCATTGTCGTGCGATGGCGCACGCTTCTCGAAGCGCGCTGCCGACAGCGCACTCGATCGCGGCGGTGAAATCCCTGATCTGAAACCACCCGACACCGGCAAGATCTTACGTCCTGCCCGCACCGACAGCGACGCGGTATCGGGCACCGACGCTTCGATTTCAAAAGCACAAGCCCCGCCGGGGACCGTCTGCTCCAAATCCGCGCGATGCCGGTTGGCGAGCCCGCAGGCAATCAGCCGCCCATCAAGCAGGACATCGATACGCAGCGGACGGTTTGGAAACCAGGTGTCGAAGGCCCAGCCATGGACATAGCCGCCCTCACAGGAGTCGAGAAAGCCTTTGATCGCCATGCCGGCAAGATGCGCGAACGACCATGCCGTCGCAAGAGTGCGGCGCCGTCTATCGCGCCCCATCCCTTATCATGTACCCCGCGCCGCGCACCGTGTGCAGAAGCGGCTGGGCATAACCTTTATCGATTTTCGAGCGCAGACGCGAGATGTGCACGTCGATGACATTGGTCTGGGGATCGAAATGATAATCCCAGACATTCTCCAGCAACATGGTGCGCGTCACCACCTGGCCGGCATGCTTCATGAGATATTCCAGCAGGCGAAACTCGCGCGGCTGAAGCATGATCTCGCTGCCGCCACGCATCACATTGTGCGACAGGCGGTCGAGCTCGAGATCGGCGACCCGGTAAACGGTTTCCTCGGCGCGGCCGCCGCGGCGGCGCGAGAGCACCTCGACGCGGGCCAGCAGTTCGGAGAACGAATAAGGCTTCGGCAGATAATCGTCGCCACCGGCCCGCAATCCCTTGATGCGGTCGTCGACCTGACCGAGCGCAGACAGGATCAGCACCGGGGTCTCGATCTTCTTGGCGCGCAGCGCACCGATCAGCGACAATCCGTCACGGCGCGGCAACATGCGGTCGACGATCAGCACGTCGTAGTCGCCGTCGAGGCCAAGCGACAGCCCTTCCTCGCCGTCATGGGCGACATCGGCCACATGGCCAACCTCGCGCAGCGCCTTGACCAGATAATCGGCGGCATCGTGGTCGTCTTCGACGATCAGCAGGCGCATGGCAGTCCGTTCGGGCTCGACATCGTCTATCTCTCGTGCCGTAGCACGCTGCCGATCAATGTGTCCGGACAAAGCCATCAAGTCCACCGCTACCGACTGTCATCACAAGGCAAAAGAACCGTTGAGAAAAGAACGAGGGGATGACGGTTGCCCGCCACCCCCTCGCTAGACTCCTGCCCCAGCGGGGGCGACGAATGCCGGTTCAGGAGTATTGGAGGTGGGGACGGGTCAGAGACCCGCCCCCCAGGGGCGCAGCGCCAGCGGGGGCGACGGATGCCGGCGAAACGTCCCTATCGCGAAACATCAGGCGCGGCCCAGCGGAACCGCGACGAATTTGGTGCCCTGCTCGGACTTGACCCGCATCAGCACCGTCTTCTTGCCATCGCCGCGGACATCGGCGAGCACCTTGCGCACGTCCGAGGGCGAGGACACCGTTTTGCCGCCAACCTCGACGATCACGTCGCCGGTCTTGAAGCCGTGTTCGGCAGCGACGCCATCCGGATCGACGCCGGTGACGACCACACCCTCACCGGACCGCGATCCGGCCACACGGCCGGCCGGCGCCAGCGTCAGACCAAGCTTGCCGACATCCGCGCCGCCGTTGTTGTCGTTGCCGATATCGGCGCGCGCCTGCTGCTGGTTCGGCAATTCGCCGAGCGTGACCGACACGGTCTTCTCGCTACCCTTGTCGAACACGCCGAGCTTCACCGTGGTGTTCGGCGCGAGCATGCCGATCTTCTTCGCGAGGTCGCGCGCATCCTTGACCTGCGCGCCATCGACGGAGGTGATCACGTCGCCGGCCTTGATACCCGCCTTGACGGCCGGGCTGTTGGCCTGCGGCTCCGCGACCAGCGCACCGTTGACCGACTTCAGGCCGAGGCCGTCGGCGATCTCCGGCGTCACCGGCTGGATCTGCACTCCGATCCATCCGCGCGTCACCGAGCCATGGTCCTTGAGCTGGGCGATCACGGTCTTCACCGTATCGGCCGGGATCGCGAAGGCAATGCCGACCGAGCCGCCGGACGGCGAGAAGATCGCCGTGTTGACGCCGATCACATTGCCTTCGGTGTCGAAGGTCGGGCCGCCGGAGTTACCCTTGTTCACCGGTGCGTCGATCTGGATGAAGTCGTCATAGGCGCTGGCGCCGATGTCGCGGCCGCGCGCCGACACGATGCCGGCCGTCACGGTGCCGCCGAGGCCGAACGGATTGCCGACCGCGATCACCCAGTCGCCGATACGCGGCGCGGTGCTGGAGAGATTGACGAACGGGAAGTTGCCGCCCTCGACCTTGATCAGAGCAAGGTCGGTGCGCGGGTCGGTGCCGATCACCTTGGCGTTGTGAATCTTGCCGTCGTCAGTCGTCACCTGCACGCTCTCGGCCTTGTCGACGACATGGTTGTTCGTCACCGCATAGCCGTCGGCAGAGATGAAGAAGCCCGAGCCCTGGCCCATGGCGAAGTGACGCTTGCCGGGACGGCCGCCACCCTGCATGTCGCCATCCGGCGCGCCGAAGCGACGGAAGAACTCACGCAGACCCGGCGGGATCTGGCGCTCGTCACCGTTGAAATTGAAGCTGGAAGACTGCGGCCCCTCGTCCACCTTGACACGGACCGACATCACGGCGGGCTTCACCTTCTCGACGATGTCGGCGAAGCCGACCGGCGCCTGCACCTTGTGCGCCTGCATCGAGAGATTTTGCGCGAGCGCCGGCGTGCCCTGCGAGGTAAACGCTGGCTGCACGACCACGGCGGCTGCGCCGAGACCGAGAATGCTGGTTCCGAGAAGAACGAGGCGGCGCGCCGACAAACGGCTGCGCGACTTCGGAGTGGACTCTTTGGGAGCGGGCTGAACGCTCTGGGTCATGACGGGAAAACTCCAACTTCAAAATTCGGGTGGTGCATGCAGCACCGTTGCCGAGGAAGATGGAGATGTCCGTGTTACGGCACGCTGACCGGCGGATTAAACATTGGTAATCCGCATAAACTCGAATTTTTCTTGAAAATCAGCGGTTTAGCTCGTCGATTCGGGCCTGTTCCGCGGCGCTTAAGGGACTCACCGTCAGGTCTGCCGTCCGCCGGCGCAGCCACAGCCACAATCCGGCTCCGGCGAAGAGCAGCACCAGCAGCGGCGTGAACCACAACAACGCCGTCTCGCCCGTCAGCGGCGGCTTGAGCAGCACGAAGTCGCCGTAGCGCGCGACAAGGAAATCGATCACCTGCCTGTCGCTGTCGCCGGCGGTGAGCCGCTCACGCACAAGGATGCGCAGATCGCGCGCCAACGGCGCATCGGAATCGTCGATCGACTGATTCTGGCACACCATGCAGCGCAGATCGCGCGACAGTGTCCGCGCGCGCGCCTCGAGCGCCGGATCTTTCAGCACCTCATCCGGCTGCACGGCGAAGGCGGGCATTGCCGCCGCGAGAACCAGCATCAGCGCGCAGGCAAACCGGAGGATGCGCATCGCCTCACTCCGCCGGTTGCTGTGCCAGGACCGCCGGCTTGCTGCGCCGGCGCGGCGCGCCGACACGCAACCGGCGATCGCTCAGCGACAGCAGGCCGCCGAACACCATCACCACCGCGCCGAGCCAGATCAGCAGCACCAGCGGCTTGTCGTAGATGCGCACCGCGATCGATCCGTCCGAATTTGTATCACCCAGCGACACATAAAGCTGACTGGCGCCGTGCGTCATCAGCGCCGCTTCGGTGGTGGTCATGCTGCGCGTCGCGAAGGTCCGCTTTGACGGTTCGAGCACCGCCACCTGCGCCCCGCCCCGACGCACGACAAAGCGCGTGGCGACTTCGCGATAGTTCGGTCCGGTCTTCGGCACCATGCCGTCGAAGGTGAGATCATAGCCGGCGATGGAGACCGCCTGACCGGGACGCAGCGCGACGATGCGCTCGCTGTTCCAGGTCGTTTCGCACACGACGCCCAAGAGCGTCATGCCAATGCCGAAATGCGCGAACGCCGTGCCCCAGGCCGAGCGCGGCAACCCGATCGCGCGCCGCGCGGCAATGCCAACACCGACGCTGCGCAGCGCGCTGCGCTCGACGATATCGGTCACGGCCCCCGCCATGGCAAACAGCGCGAGCCCGATGCCGAACGGCGCCAGCACCGCTTTCACGCCGGCCAGCGCGAACGTCACGGCAACGCCGATCACCGCGATGCCGCAGGCTGCGAGCAGCCGCTGCGCAACGGCAAAGAGATCGCCGCGCTTCCACGCCAGCAGCGGCCCCATCGGCATGGCGATCAGGATCGGAATGAACAACGGCGCGAAGGTGAGATTGAAGAACGGCGGACCGACCGAAATCTTCTCACCGGTCAATGCCTCGAGCGCCAGCGGATAAAGTGTGCCGACGAACACCGTCGCGCAGGCCGTGGTCAGGAACAAATTGTTGAACACGAGCGCGCCCTCGCGCGAGATCGGCGCGAAGATTCCGCCCTGCCGCAGCGCCGGCGCGCGCCACGCGAACAGCGTCAGGCTGCCGCCGATGAACAGCGTCAGAATGGCGAGGATGAACACACCACGGCTCGGGTCGCTCGCGAACGTATGCACCGAGGTGAGAACACCGGAACGCACCAGGAAGGTGCCGATCAGCGACAGCGAGAAGGCGAGGATGGCGAGCAGCACCGTCCACACTTTCAGCGCGTCGCGCTTCTCCATCACCACGGCGGAATGCAGCAACGCCGTGCCGGCGAGCCACGGCATCAGCGAGGCATTTTCCACCGGATCCCAGAACCACCAGCCGCCCCATCCCAGTTCGTAATAGGCCCAGTACGAACCCATGGCGATGCCGAGCGTCAGCGCCATCCATGCCGCGAGCGTCCACGGCCGCACCCAGCGCGCCCAGGCAGCATCGATCCGACCCTCGATCAGCGCCGCGACCGCGAACGAGAATGCGATCGAGAAGCCGACATAGCCGAGATACAACAGCGGCGGATGCACCGCGAGGCCGAAATCCTGCAGGATCGGATTGAGGTCACGCCCCTCGAACGGCGGATCGGCGATGCGCAGAAACGGATTCGAGGTGAGCAGAATGAACAGATAGAACGCCACCGCGATCCACGACTGCACCGCGAGCACGTCTGCGCGCAATACGTCCGGCAGGTTGCGGCCGAAAACAGCCACGGCCGCGCCAAACAGCGCGAGGATCAGTACCCACAGCAGCATCGAGCCTTCGTGGTTTCCCCACACGCTGGTCATCTTGTAGATCAGCGGCATCAGCGAATGCGAATTCTCGTAGACATTCACCACCGAGAAGTCGGACGTCACATAGCTCGCCGTGAGCGCCGCGAACGAGAGCGCGACAAAGACGAACTGCGCCAGCGCCGTCACCGGCGCGGTCTGCATCAATGTCGCGTCACGCCAGCGCGCGCCGGCCATCGGCACTACCGACTGAAACAGCGCGAGCGCCAGCGCCAGCACCAGCGCGTAATGACCGGCCTCGGGGATCATTTGCGCGGCTCCGCGTTCGCCGGCGCGCCGGCCTTCTCGCCCACCCGCTCACCTTTGCCTTCATTCTCCTGCCAGCGGCCCTGCTTCTTCAGCGCGTCGGCGACTTCACGCGGCATGTAGTTCTCGTCGTGCTTGGCGAGGATGCTGTCGGCCTTGAAGGTGCGGCCCGGCTCGATCCGCCCTTCCGCCACGACGCCCTGCCCCTCGCGGAACAGGTCCGGCACGATGCCCTGATAGTTCACCGGAATGTCGTTGGCGCCGTCGGTGACGACGAAGCGGATCTGCAGATTGTCGCCGCGCACCAGCGAGCCGTCCTTGACCATGCCGCCGAGGCGGATGCGCGTACCGGTCTGGATATGCTTCTCGACCACATCGGTCGGCGAGTTGAAGAACACGATGGAGTCGCGCATCGCGTTGAGCACCAACCCGACGGCCAGCGCCAGCACCGCGAGACCGCAGCCGATCATCACCAGACGGCGCTGCTTGCGGGTCATGACATCACGTCCTGTGCGCGGTCAGCCATCGATCCCCAGTCCCTTCGCCAGTTCATCCACGCGCCGCAACTTGTCCACGTCGCCCGCGAGCGCGCGCCGCGCGTCGACCGTCGCGGCAATCGCCCTGTCGCGTTCGCCCAGCACCACATAAGCGCGCATCAGCCGCAGCCAGCCTTCCACATCGGAGCCATCGGTCTTCAGCCGATCCGCCAGCCGCGACACCATGCCCGACACCATCTCCTGACGCTGTTGCGGCGTCAGTGTGGCGGCAGCCGCCATGTCGTCGGCGCTCGGTCCGGGTTGTGCTGACGATACCGCGGGCGCCGCACCTGTTTTTTGTTCTGGCGCAACGGCCGGCGCGCCGATCCGCGCCAGCGCCTCGCGCACGCTCTCGATCCATGGCGCGTCCGCCGGCGCATTCGCGAGCATCGCGCGCCAGATGCTGGCGGCCTCTTCGCGCTTGCCGTCCTGCTCGGCGGCGAGGCCGAGGTAAAACTTGGCCTTGAGCAGTTGCGGATCGAGCGCGAGCGCGCGGTCGAACGCCTGCCGCGCCTCGGCGGTGACGATGCCATTGGCGGCGGCGACCTTGGCCTCGCCGAGATCGGCCTGCCGGTCCGCCGTCTCGCCGTTGAGCGCCAGCGCGCGGGCGCGCGCTTTCACCGCGTCGTCGTAGCGGCCGAGCCGCAGATAGACCGGCGCCAGCACTTCCCAGCCGCGCCCGTCGTCGGGATTGCGTTCGATATGCGCCTCGACCTGCGACACCAGCGACGCCACCGACTGCGACGCCGATGGCGCCTGAGCCCGGCCGGCGAGCGGTGCGGCCGGCAGATCGGGCGAGCCGAGCGTGACGTAAAGCGCAACCGCCACGGCCGGCAGCAGCACCAGCGCCGCGAGCGCGGCAACGCGCCGGCGCAGCGTCGAACCCACGAGCGGCGCGGCTTCGCTCTCGCGGTCGGCGGCGCGCAGCAGGCGGCGGGAAATCTCGATGCGCGCGGTGTCCGCGTCGGATACAGAAATCAGGCCGCTCGTGGCATCACGGTCGATTTCCGCGAGTTGGTCGCGATAGACCGCGACATCGTGTCCGGCGGCGGCCGGCGCGCGGCGGCGGCCGAGTGGCCACAGCAGAGCGAAAACCGCCGCGGCGGTCATCAGCGCGAAAACGAACCAGAGCGTCATGCGCAGGGGTAAAACACGCCGGCCCCGCGCCCGCAACCGAGCTGATGGTCACAAATCCGGGGGCAGAAATGATGCGGAATAAAGCCCGGAAGCCTCAGGAGGCCCGGCGGTCCGTCGCACCACGGGCGGACGCCGGCGCGGTCGCGAGTTCATGGCCGCACACCTTGTCGCAGAGCCGCACCGCCACCGCGAGCTGGGCGCGCAATTTGGCCCGTTCCTCGCCATCGACATGGCGCACCGCTTCCTGAAGGCCGCGCGCGGTCGCATCGAGATAATGGCGCAATTCGAGGAAGGTCCGCATCGACAGTTCGTTGATCGCCAGTTCGCCGGCAAAGGCGCGGCAGGCCACGACCATGTCGACCAGCCCTTCCACATGCGCCACCTCCTCGGCATCGAGGGTGGCGGCGACCGGATCGCCCGGCTTGCCTTTCTCGACGCGCGGCTTGGCGCGCAGCAGCCGGCGGACGGCGCCGGGCGCGGATTCCAACTCCGACTTGAGCAGATCGGCGATCTGCGTGCGCGCCGCGCCGTATTGCTTGCCCCAGGCGGACTCCACCGGGAGCGCGAGTTCGGTCCGCAATCCGCGCGCGGTGTCATGCACCGCCTTGAGCAGCGCCGTGACAGAGACCGCGCGGCCGCCGCGCAACTGCGTGCGCAATTCGCGGGTCAGCCGCTCCATCTCGCAGAGCGTGATGCTGACAGCGATGGAATAAGGCGTCTCCGCGACACGCGCGGCGGCATCACTGCGGGCGGCATCGACCGCGAGCCGCACGATCTGCCACGGCGTCGACAGCCGCGCCATGACCACCAGCAGCGCGAACGGAAACAGGCCGGGCTGGCCTTTCGCCGCGGTGTCGATGGCCGCGCGCACGGACTGCAAGGTCGCGTCGGACAGTTGCTCGATATGGCCGGGAAGCTGCAGCGCCAGGGTGTCGAGGCGATCCTGCGCGCCATAGACCTGCAGCAGTACCTCGACATCGTCGGCCGCGCGCGGCGTGCTGATCTTGGCGAAGAACCGCCAGCGCAACCGCTCGTCGTCGGGAAGCGCCGCCAGCGCGGCGCGCAGCCGCACCGCGAACTGCGCCTGAAAATCACGCGCGCATTTGGCCGCGCCGGTCTGGTTGCCGGCGAGCAAAGCGGCGTTGGCCGCCGCCTCATAGGCTTTCGCTTCCGCCGGCATCAGATCCTGACTGAGCCAGCGCCAGATCGGAGTCAGCGATGTGCGGGCGATGCGGCCCGGATGCGCCTGGGTCTGCGCATCGTCGACCAGAAACGGTTCAAGGGAGGCGAAGAACAGCCGGCTCGGATTGCCCATGCGTGCCGGACGCTCATCCTCCGCGAGGATGCGGCGCAGCTCCCGCAACACCAGCTCGCCGCCGGGAACGCCGCCGCCTTCCAGCAGGCCACGCTCCAGACAGCCGATCAGCCGCGCCCGTTCGGCCGGCGTGAGATCGCGCAGGAATTGTTGCAGGTGTTCGACGGTGATCCCGCCGTCCGCCATGTGCTGCCCCGATGAGCCCACCCCGAGGGCTAACCTCGGGGTGATATCATGGGGGCATTAAGAAGTGATTTAGCCTGATGTCTGGCTCAGGCGAGCGGCGTCCAGGTGCCGTCGCCGTTGCGGCAGGCGGTGCCGCGGGAGGTCTCCGGGCGGCCGTCGATATAGATCGTGTGGGTGAACGACCGGCAGTTCCGGCCGGCATTCTGATAGGCCGGACCCGGAACGATCGAGCCGTAACGGCCGGAATCCGGGTTCTTCCACGCCACCGGGGCGCCGGAGGGCCCGCGTTCGAGGGCATCCATCTGCGCGTCATAAGCGCGCCGCTTGTCCTCGTCGTCGAGCGCCGCGCCGATCCGGTTGCCGATCAGGCCACCGAGCAGACCGCCGATTGCCGCACCCGCGAGCGCACTCCCCGTGCCACCGCCCGCGCCGATCGCGGCGCCCGCGAGCGCGCCGGTGCCGGCGCCGAGCAGTGTGCCGGTGTTTTCCTTGGGTCCGGTGCTGCCGTCCGGGCTTCCGGCGCAGCCAGCCAGCGCCAGACCCACCATCGTGACGGCGGCCATTTTCATAACGGACATGAATCTCCCCCTCGTGAACAAGGCCGGTTCTGGAACCGGCCGACGAACCTTAGCCATCCCCAAGGAATGGGGCAAAACTCTGTCGGGCCCGGAGCGTTTTCAAGCGAAGTGAACACCGGTTCGCGTGAAGAAAACGCGACAACTATAAAAGACCTAGCCCGCGCTCGGCAGCGTCAGTTGCCCGCGCAGGCCGCCGATCGGGGCGGTGCCGAGCACCAGCCCGCCGCCGTAAAGCGCCGCCAGCTCGACCACGATCGACAGGCCAAGGCCGGAGCCGGGCTTGGTCTCGTCGAGGCGGCGGCCGCGCTGCGCCACCTGCTCCCGCTCCGACGGCGAGAGGCCGCGCCCGTCATCATCGACGACGATGCGCACGGTCTCGCGGCCGGAGGTCTGATCCGGCCTGTCGACGCCGACCTCGATGGCGACCCGCGAGGTCGCCCATTTGCAGGCGTTGTCGACGAGGTTGCCGACCATCTCCTCGAGATCCGGACGCTCGCCGCGGAACCGCGCATTCTCATCAGCATGAACGTCAATGGCGATGCCGCGATCGCGGTGAATCTTCTCCATGGTTCGTGCCAGTGCGACGATCACCGGCGTCACCTCCGTCACGGAACCAACCGTGGTCGCGCGCGCAGCGATCCGCGCACGTTCGAGATGCCGCGCGACCTGATCGCGCATGATGTCGGCCTGCTCCTTCACCTTGTCGGCGAGCGGATCGCCGGGCCGCGCCTGCGCCTCGTTGACGATCACCGACAGCGGCGTCTTGAGCGCGTGCGCGAGATTGCCCACATGGGTGCGCGCGCGCTCGACGATTTCCTTGTTGGCCTCGATCAGGGCATTGGTCTCGCGCGCGAGCGGCGCGATCTCCACCGGGAAATCGCCCTCGAGCCGCTCCGCGGTACCGGAGCGGATCGCGGCAAGCCCCGCAGAAATGCGCTTGAGCGGCGCGAGGCCGAACCGCACCTGAAACATGGTGGTGAGCAGCAGCACCGCCGCGAGAATGATGAAGGTCGCCGTCAGCGCGCGATCGAACGCGCGCACCTCGTCGATGATCTCCGCCGCATCACCCGCGACCGAGACGACATAGTGCCCCTCCTCGCCGAGATCGACCGCGCGCTCGACCACGCGCAGGCGCTGGTCTTCCGGGCCCTGCACATAGCCTTCGCGCGACCCGGTGCTGCCCGGCTGGACGCCCGCGTCCTGCAGGCCGGGCAATCCGCCGTCCCACAGCGAGCGCGAGGCGCGCGTCTCGGTCTTGCCCGGATCGACGCGCTTCACCTGCCAGTACCAGCCCGACAGCGGCAGATCGAACAGCGGCTCGCCGAGCGTCTGCGACATCTTCTCGAAGCCGCCGCTTTCTTCCGGCGCTGCGACGTCGGCCACTAGCGTGCGCAGGTACACGCCGAGCCGACGGTCGAACGCGCGCTCGACGCCTTCGCGATACAGCGACGACAAAACGATGCCGGTGATGACGAGGATCACCACCGCCCAGGCGGTGGCGGACAGAAACAGACGCAGCGCCAGCGAATTGTTGCGCAGCGACCAGCGGCTGCCGGCCGGCGCATCAGCGGTGCCGACGCGCGGGCGCGCCGCCTCAGGACTGGCGGGCATCGGGCGGCGTGAGCAGGTAGCCGAGACCGCGCACGGTCTGGATCACATCGACGCCGAGTTTCTTGCGGATGCGTCCGACGAACACCTCGATGGTGTTGCTGTCGCGGTCGAAGTCCTGGTCGTAGAGATGCTCGACCAGTTCGGTGCGCGACACGACCCGTCCGGTATGGTGCATCAGATAGGACAGCAGCCGGTATTCGTGCGAGGTCAGCTTGACCGGATTGCCGTCGACGGAGACGCGCCCCGTGCGGGTGTCGAGCCGCACCGGGCCGCAGTTGAACTCGCTCTTAGCGTGACCGGCCGAGCGGCGCAGCAGCGCGCGCACCCGCGCCAGCACTTCCTCGAGATGAAACGGCTTGGCGACATAATCGTCGGCGCCGGCGTCGAAGCCCTGCACCTTGTCGCTCCAGCGGTCGCGCGCGGTGAGCATCAGCACCGGCATGGCGCGACCGGCTCGGCGCCACGCCTCCAGCACCGAGATGCCGTCCATCTTCGGCAGGCCGATGTCGAGGATCACCGCATCGTAAGGCTCGCTCTCGCCGAGGTAGTGTCCTTCCTCGCCATCGAAGGCGCGGTCGACGACATAGCCGGCGTCGGTCAAGGCCGTCGCCAGCTGGCGGTTCAAATCCGGATCGTCCTCGATCACGAGGAGGCGCATCGTATCTCGCTCCATATCCCGCAGCGTAGCCGACTCCGTCGGCTGCCGGGACTCAACCGCCCCGGACGACGCCACTGTGCCAGTCCCGGAGACTAAAGTCAGCCGGTTCAAGGCGTTACGGCGTGATCCGGAAAAGTGGGAACCGGTTTTCCGGCAAGATCACGCCCAAAGCAAAAGTGAGCCCGGCCATCGAATGAGCGACTGCCGAAGAGGACGAGGATTGCGGCGGGATTGGGTCAGCCAGGGAAACCATCGAAAACCGCGAAAGATTCCAGCGGCTCGCGGGGCGTGCGCCAGCGGTTGATCGGCGCGTCCGGGTCTTCATAACCCATGGCGAGGCCGGAATAGACCATCCAGCCATCCGGCAGGTCGAGATGCGCGCGGACGGTCTTGTGAAACGCCACCCACGCCTGCTGCGGGCAGGTGTGCAGCCCGTAGTCGCGGGCGAGCAGCATCACTGTCTGCAGATAGCCACCGATATCGGCCCATTGCGCGACGCCGAACGACGTCTCCGTCGCGACAAAGAGCCCGACCGGCGCGCCGAAGAACTGGTAGTTGCGGGCATATTGCCGGTAGCGGCCGGGCTTGTCGGCGCGCGCGACGCCGATCGACTCATACAGCATCTCGCCGACCTTGAACGCGCGGGTGCGATAGGGTTCGACCATCGGATCGGGATAGATGCGATAGTTGCCGCCCTCGCCTTTCGGCAGTTCGTTCGCGCGCGCGGCCAGATGATCGGTAAGCGCCGCGAGCTTCGCGCCGGCGAGCGCATAGATGCGCCACGGTTGCAGATTGCCGGCCGACGGCGCACGCGCCGCGCGTTCGACGATCTCGCGGACGATCTGTTCGGGAACGGGTTTGGGAAGGAAGGACCGGCAGGAGTAGCGGGAAGCTACGGCGTCGCGCACGTCCATCTGAACAACACTCTCCGTGGAATCCGCGCCATCATGCGCGGTGGAGAGCGGTATGCAAGCGCCTATTGGTTTTCAGCCTTGCGTCTTTCTCGCGCACAATAGGCCGCATACACATCTGCCAGCTCATAAACACCAAGCGTAGTAACAAGAAACTGGAAGCACGCATACACCTGTACCCACAACATCAGCGAAACATATATTTTTGACCAACTTAAATCTCCCCCAACATCCAAAACCCATTGAGCAGGTAAAAACACGAAGGGAAGAAACAGAAAAAAAGCAACGATATGAACTAAGCCGTTCCACGCCAGAACGAATAAAAAATCACGGAACGGAGTGCTACCATCCTTTATTCCACTTAAAAACGTTACGAAACGCTCGCTCGGAATCGCAATTGCCAGTGCGATTGCCGTAGCGGTAAAACCAAAGACCACCGTGTCATATGGGATAAAAACCGAAGAAAGCGATGATGGAACGATGCGTATGTCAGAATAAAAAACAACAAGAATAGAAATTACACCAGCCAAATACGGGTGGGTTGTTAGAAGAACTCGTCGTGCCTGCCGTCGCAAATTTCGTTTTAAGAATATCCCAACAGTCTCAATCATTTCAAGTCACCGATCCACGCAAAAAGCGCAAAAGCTTTTCTTTCACGTCGCCAATTTTTGGAACCCCAGCATCATCGGCCTCTACCGCAACCCGAGTATGAAGCACGTGCTTTTTTGCGTGAATAGTGGTTTCGTTTTCTTCATCTTCACGCACACCAGTAATTTTCGCATCATCAAGATAAGGCTGATGATCGCGCACAATATCCTTGATAACTTTTACGATCCCTCTGTTCTTTTTAAGGCTTTCGCCACGTTGCGCCTTAATATTCAATTCGACTTTGTCGCCATCTGACTCTTCCATAAACTCAGAAAGATCAGTGTAATGATCTGACCAACTTGCATTTGGTCTTGTCACCCGAAGCGCCGCCTCCCTAATGCGGTCGAACGCATTAATTTCTGCAATGAAATTTTCTTGAACGATTGGCGACAATGAAAATCTGAAGCTTTTGTACTCGGAAAAATTCCGACGCATCAATTCTTCGATGGAAGAACTGATAACGCCGGCTTTAGCGCCCCGATGAACAAACTCAATGACAGCTCGGCGATTTCTTGGATCAAACAGCAGATGAGTAGCATGACTAAGCAATTCTGATTCATTCAAAATATTTTCTCGAGTATTCCCAGTGTCTCTGTTCAAAACCAGCGGATTTGAATTGTCTCCCTCAACAACCTGAACAAAGAAACGATCTCGTTCTTCGTTCTCCACTATCGGAAAGCCGACGACAAGTTCTTCAGCTAGATCAACTACCCGATCCTCCCGAGGCAATGACTTAAGCTTACGAAAAAGCTCAACATAGGTGTCTGTTGTTTCGTGATGCGCGTGCATCGCAAACACTTCGAATTTCCGAACTATTCTTTTTGGCATTCCATCCCCCTACCCAAGAACGCAACCTTAGATTGCTGAAAGGGGAAGTCAAAGATTGTGTGTTATTTTTTCTTCGTCACCGCCTTGACGATGTCGCCGATGACGCCGCCGGACGACTGCCCCTTCGCGGCGCATTTCTCGCGCGAACGGCCGGTGACATAGACTCCGAGCACGCCGAAGCGCGCGGCCATATAGGTCATCAGCAGGCCCGACAGCGTGGCGAAGCCGTTGATGCGATCGGCCGTGCCGTCCCACAGCGCATGGCCGAGCGCGAGCGCGAACGCCGGACATTCGACCATAGTGAGTTCGAGCGCATAGAGCGGCCGCCACCAGCGTTGCAGCGGATCGCCGCTCGCGGCCTCCGCGCGCATGGTCTCGCCGACGGCGTTGACCTGCGCCGCGCCGATCTGCGCCAGCGCCTTTGCCCAGTCCGCTTCGGCGGCCTGCACCGCCGCGCGCGCCGTCTGTTCGTCGCTCGCCGCCGTTTCGGACAGCGACGCGCCCACCGCCGCCGGCTCCGGCGCGACGCCGAGCGCATTGGCGAGAATCGCACCCGCCGCGCCACCGAGCGGCCCGCCCAGCGCCGTGCCGATCACCGGCGCGCCGAGCGCGATCACCTTGGCCGCCAGCGTTGTCCAGTCGGCCGCCGATTGATCCGTCATCTTAAACCTCCCGCGCGGTACGCCAGCGCCGCCAGAACCACCAACCGGCCAGACCGAGCGCGGCCACGACCAACACCCCGACGACTATTCGACCGTCCAGCAGCGGCTGCCCCACCGCGACCGCGGCGGCCGTGCCGCTCCCGGCGAGCACAGCGCCCGCCGTCGCCAGACTTGTTTTCGAGACAGCCGGCGCACGCGGCGGCAGCGCGGCCATCGTCAACGCGACCGCGCGCACCTCGGCGACACGGCGGGACCAGCCCTTGCCGAACACCCGCCAGGTCTTCAGCGACTGGAGGAAGGCCATCCGCTCATCGCAGATCGCCGCGATCAGCTTCGCCGGATCGGCCGCGCCCGCCGCGCGCAGCACGAGCGCGATCGCCGCATTGTCTGGCAGCTCCAGCTTGCGCCGCAGCACCTTCGCGGCGCGGGCGACGCCGGAATTCACGCCGTAATCGAACACGGCGTAATCGACGCCTGCCGGCAGGTCGTCGCAGGCGAGCGCGTTCCAGTAGCGCGCGCGATAGATCGTCGTCGCCGCGTCGCGCGTCATCGCCTTGATGTCGGCGGCGGTCGCGTCCGGCTTCACGTAGCGGCGGTAGTCCGCAAGGGTGATGCCGAAATTGGTCGGTCCGCCGGGATCGGACGGATGATTGCCGTAGCCGCCCTCATGCGCGAGCACGCGCGCGAGTGCGGCGTCGTAAGACGACGCAGCCATGCTGATTTTTTCCAGATTAGAAAAAGAGAAGGATCAGAGGTCGCGCGGCAGCGACGTCCTCAACTGCTCGCAGATGCCGCGAAACGCCGGATCGCCCGCGAGATTGGTCCACTCGTGCGGATCAGCGCGCAGATCGTAAAGTTCTTCGCCGCCATCGTGATAGCGCGTGTAACGCCAGAAGCCCGAGCGCACCGAATGGTTGCCGCGCCCCCAGGTCATGATCGCCGGCGCGGCGCGTGCCGACGACGCGTCTTCCATCAGCGGCAGCAGGCTCGCGGCATCCGGTGCGCGCGACGGCACGCCCGCCAGCCCGGTAATCGTCGGGAACAGATCGATCAGACTGACCGGATCATAGATTCGCTGCGCGGCGCTGCCGCCGGGCGGCACGACGATCAGCGGCACGCGGGTCGCCTCTTCCCACAACACGAATTTGCGCCAATGCAGCTTCTCCCCGAGGTGGAAACCGTTGTCGCCCCAGAGAACGATCGCGGTGTTCTCGGCAAGCCCCGCACGGTCAAGCGCCGCCACGACCTGACCGATCAGATCGTCCACATAACTGATGACGGCGAGATAGCCCTGCACTGCCTGCGGCCACTGATGGCGCGACGTGACCAGTTCATGATCGCGCGGCGACAACGCCCACTCGCGCGCGATCGGCGGCACGTCGTCGAGATCGTCATCCTTGACCAGCGGCAGCGAAATCTTGTCCACGTCATAAAGGTCGAAGAACCGTTTCGGCGCGTGCCACGGCAGATGCGGCTTGTAGAACCCGGCGGCGCAGAAGAATGGCTGGCGCGGCGGCGATTCCAGAAATGACGACACCGCGCGCACCACCTGCGCATCGGGCGTGTCGTTCTCGCGATCCGCCGGGATCGGACCCCAGTCGAAGTGATGATAGATCGGCGGCACCGCCGCGAAATCGTCGAAATCGAACAGCCGGTTCAGCGGCCGCGCTTCCGGCAACGGCTCGGTCGAATTGGAGCGAAAGTCGTCCCACAGGAACGAGCGGTTCGAGACCTCGACCCAGGCCGCGTCGCGGCTCTTCTCGCGTCCGGCAGTCGCATAGTCGAACACGCCATGAAATACCTTGCCGGCGCCGAACGTGTAGTAACCGGCCCCGCGCAACAGTTCGACGAAGGTCGGCTTGCGGTCCGGCGCCTCCCACAGCGGCTCGTTGTGATAGATGCCGGTGGTCGACGGCAGCGCGCCGGTGAATACGCCCATGCGGCTCGCATTGCAGTAAGGCGCGCTGCAATAGGCATTCACGAACAGCGAGCCGCGGCGCGCCAGCGCGTCGATATGCGGCGTGCGCACATCCGGATGACGGCCGAGCGCCCCGATCCAGGAGTTCAGATCGTCGGCGACGATGAAGAGAAAATTGGGCTGGGTTTTCAGTTGCGCGCTGCCGTTGAAAGACTTACCGACAAGGAATGGGGACCGGAACGGGGCGGGTCGATTTCTTCATCGCGGGCGTCCAGAAGGGTGGAACGACCGCGCTCGATCGTTATCTGCGGGACCATCCTGCCATTCAAATGGCATCCGTCAAGGAAGTGCATGCCTTCGACGACGAAACGGCGGACTGGACCGCTCCCACCTACGAACGCCTGCAGAGCGCCTTCGACTGGACCATCCCGGGCGTGATCCGCGGCGAAGCGACGCCGATCTACAGCTACTGGCCGAACGCGTTGGAGCGGCTTCGAGACTATAACCCGCAGGCGCGACTGATCCTGCTGCTGCGCCATCCCTCCTTTCGCACGCATTCGCACTGGCGGATGGAAACCAGGCGCGGCGACGACACATGGCCGTTCGCCGACGCGGTCGGCGCGACCGGACGCGCGCGGGTCGCGGCCAGCCCCGGCGAGGTGCATCGCGTCTTTTCCTATGTCGAGCGCGGCTTCTACGCGCCGCAACTGCGCCGCGCTTTCAGCCTGTTTCCGCGCGAGCAAATCCTTCTATGGCGAACCGATCGACTTTGGAACGATCCATCGGCCACGCTTGCTGCGGTGCAAGACTTCCTCGGCGTCCCGCACCAGGTTTTGGACGAACAGCATTACGTCGTGCCGGTAATGACCTGGTCCCCTGATCCCATCGCACGCGAGATACGCGCAACGCTCGATACGACCTTCGCCGACGATATCCGTGAAACCGCCCGCCTCTCCGGTCTCGATCTGACGGACTGGCTCGATCCGGATTATCGCGAACCGATGGCGCCGCCCGAACGCGCGGGCTAGCTGACCACATCCCCGTCCAGAAACCGCCAGGCGCTGCCGTCCGACACCGCCAGCCGCCGGTTCGACGATCCGTTCGACACATAGATGAGCTGGCCCGCCGGCGATGCCGCCGGCAATGTCGCCACCGTATAGGCGCGCAGCACCGGATGCCGGCTCGCATTGATCACTGTATTGGCGCCGCCCATCTGCAGATCGCCGCTGTCGGCGATCCGCAGCCGCTCGGTATT
>MKWA01000015.1:478751-484624 GCA_001899285.1 Rhizobiales bacterium 64-17 | reverse complement strand
TCCCGGTCGTGAAGAACTGGATCTGCGTGCCGTAGGCTGCGCTGTCGACCCAGTTCTCAGCCGCCAGCAGCAGAAACGCCGCGCCCGCCGGTCCGCTGACGAACTGGCTGCCGGTGTAGCCATAGCCGCGAAAGCCGATCAGCGTGTCACCGGCCTGCACCGCAGCCGGCGATGCGCGGGTGCCGCGCGCCTTGCGGCCGAAGAACACCGGCGCATTCGAGCTGTTGGCATAACGCGTCGCCTGAAACACGCCGTTGCCCTCTTGCAGATCGATCGTCAGCGCCGTTCCGGTATCGACCTGAACGGTCGTCGGCAGATTGATTCGCGTGCCGCTACTGCCGTCGAGCACCAGCGCGTCGCTCCAGGTGACGCCATCGGGCGACATCTTGAAATGAAAACAGTCATCGCCGGTGAGACCGATCTCGGCGCGGCCGGAATAGTTATCCTGAAACAGAAACGACAGCGTCTTGCCGGCACTCTCCTTGGAAAGCTTGTAGCGCAGATGGCCGTCGCCGCCCTCGGCAACGGTCTTCGCCGCGAACAGCGCATTGTTGAGCTTCGCTGCCAGCGGATTGGTCGCATCCGCCGTGGTGCCGACGCCGAGCAGCGCCAGATTTTGCAGCACCGTGCCGGTCGCGATCTGCCACACGCTGCCGTCATAGACGAGGAGCGCCGCCTCGTCCGCGACATAGCAGCACCAGCCCGGCTGCGGCGGATAGAACGTCCAGACGCCGCCGTCGCAGACCGCGATCTGATTGTCCTTGCCGGCAAAGCCACCCGTGCCAGGCGCCTTGACGATGTAGCGATCACCGTCCGCCGGACTTAACGGCGGCGATGTCAGATCGCGATCGTGCGCCGCCAGCATCACCAGCGCATCGAGCATGCGCAGCGCTTCGTTGTGGGTGACATGCTTCTGCGCCTGGCTGCCTTCAATGAACGGCAAGCCAAGATGCGTCGTTTCGGTCATGAGATATCCTTACAGGCTTAATGTGGCTTGCGTGGCGAGGCCATGGCCGACCGTGGCGGACAGTTGCGACACGCGAACCGTGAGTGCGCTCTGCGGCGCGCCGAAATCGGAAAGTTCGTCCGCCGCCGCGTAGAGGATCGACGGCTGCACAGCGGTGAGACTGCGGCACACATCGCCGCCGTCGAGAATATCGACCGCATACTGTTCGCTCGCTTCGCCGAGCGGGATTTCGCCGCTCCAGCTATCGGCGTCATAGCGGCCGCGCCTGATCCACGACAGCACGATCCCGTCATAACTACGCCGCGCGGCAAGATGCACCGGCGCGAGCGGCCGCAGCGCCGTCGACGAGGGAGTGACGTCGAGCGCCACCGCCGACGGGTCCGACGCGTCGCGTCCCGAAGCGACAATCCGCAATGCCATCGGCCGGTCGAGCCGGTCGAGGCCCCGCGCCAGCGGCAGCACATGCGCGTCGAGCAGCACGAACGGCGCGCCGGCAGGCAAAGGATCGCCCATCGCTCCCTCGGTGCCGCCCTGCCCGCGCAGGAGCCGCGACAGCGCATAGGTCGAGGCATCGACCAGCTCGGCGTCGCCGAACTGCAGCACCTCCCATGCACCGTCCGGCCGCCGCACCGCCGCGACGTTTGCGCCATCGAACAACGCGGCATTGCTTACCGACGCGAGCGCGCCACTGAACAGCGTCACCCGCACGGAACGATGCTGAAAACACGCCGGCACATGACGCGGCAGATCGTCCAGCGTTTCCCCGACGATCGCCGGCACCACCGCCGTCGCCGCGCGCACGAACGCCTCGCCATCGTCGGACCGCAAAACGGCGACCGGACCGGGCCACGGCTTCGCGCAGACCGCGATCCGCGTCAGCACCACCGGCTCGCCGCCGTCCGTCACCGGCAGATCGAGCGTGAGCGCGTGCACCGGACCGACCGCCGCCGGGATCGACGGTGTGCCGTAACTCACCGGCGGCAGCGCCACCGCGAACACTTCGGGATCGATCGAGCGCGCGCTGGCGCGGCGACCTTCGCCATCATTGAGTTCGCGAATTTCAAACAGCCGCCTGCGTCCATCGACCGTCAGCGCGGCGACATCGCCGGCCGACAGCGCAAGCGCGCTCGGCGGCAAGGCGAACGTCGCGGTTTCACGGCCGGCCCACAGATCCTGCAGCCAGATATCGGCGCGCCGCTGCGCATCGGCGGCCGTCGTCACCACCGCGAGATCGGCCTGCAGCGTGCCGGCCGCGCCGCCGGTCAGCCGGCGCGAGGCGACGGCGGCGCGATGATAATCGGTCGCGACGTCGGTGAAATTCAATGCGATGTCGCGCGGCAATTCGGTTTCCTGCGCGCGCGTCAGGCTCACCGGCGCGGCGTCGTCCGGCAGCAGCAGATCGTCCTCGGTGAGTTCGATCACCGGCGCGCCGCCGCGCGGCCGGAAGCGCAGCACGCCACCCTCTTCCGCCGCGTCGAACGCATAGGCGGTCGCCAGCGGCTCCAGCATCGCACGTGGCGTCATCGGCCGGTCGACCAGATAGCCGTCCGGCCCGCCGCCGAGCGCATCCGCCGACACATCCGCGATCCCGCAATCGCGCAACACGCCGTCGACAAGACCGTCGAGCGGCGCGCCGCCGAGCCGGCCGGTGAGCCAGTGCCCGGTCTGCCAGTTGGCGGCATCGCTCCACGCCGTGTCGACCGCCGGAAACACCGGGAACGGCCGCGCATCCCAGGTCCACAGATGCACCGCGGCGATATCGATCATCGGCGCGCCGTAGACCGGCGACAGCGGATTGAGCCCGCTCTCCGCATCCGGATCGAGCGCGCCCAGCACCGCTTCGAGATAGCGGCGCTGCATCCGGTCGTCGCGGCTGCCGTCCGAGAAATGCGGCAGTCCGGATTCCGAGGACCGCGGATCGGGAAACACGCTCGGCTGGTTGGCGCCGCGATCGACCGCGGGGCAACCGACCTCGGCGATCAGCACTGGCTTGCTGCGTGGCGTCCACGCGGTCGGCGTCGTCAGATCGACACCTCCGACACGTTCGTAATGCGCGTTCGACCAAAAATTCCAGATGTCCTTCTGACGGAAGATCCACCGCTTGCCGCCGCCATCGGTGATCGGCGTGCGCGTCTGCGCCAGCCGCGCCGCATCGTCGGCATAGAACCAGTCATAGGCTTCGCCGCCGGCGAGATTGCCGGCGAGATAATCCGGATCGTAGATCGTCTGCGCGAGCGCGCGATCGGCGTGATCGGCGCCGTCGCGCCAGTCCGCGAGCGGCGCGTAATAATCGAGACCGACCGCGCCGATGGCCGACGACGCCCACAGCGGATCGAGCGGAAACCGCACCTCCTGCGCCGCCGCGTCCACCACATGCGCGCCGTATTCGGTCCAGTCGGCGGCATAGGTCACGAGCGTGCCGCCGAGCACCGCTTTCACGTCGGCCGCGAGCGACACCAGCTCATCGACCGCAGGATAATGTCCCGCGCCGGCGCGCACGCGCGTCAGCGCGCGCAGCTCCGAGCCGATCAGGAATGTATCGACGCCGCCGGCCGCCACCGCGATTGCCGCATAGTGCTGGATAAAACGCCGATAGCCGTTGGTACGATGGAAAAATGTCGCCACCTGTGACGCGGCGGTCGGAGTGCCATCCGGTGATCCCGCCTGCCCCGGCGCCGGCGCGCAGGTGATGCGTCCACGCCACGGAAACACCGGCTGCGACGCCGCGCCGGTCCACGGATCGGCGAGGCCGTTGCCGGCCGGAATATCCATCATTAGGAATGGATAGAGCGTGACCTTCAGCCCGCGCGCCTTCAACTCCTGAATGAGAGCGATCACGCTCGCGTCGGACGGCGTGCCGCCGAACGATGGCCGACCGTCGGTCGACGACACCAGCCGCGCCGTGCTGCGCACGATGCCGTCCACCGACCACGTCGCGCCGGAGGTCTGCTTCACCGCATTGTCGACCGAGGGCAGCACCTCGCACTGGTCCGCGCGCAGATCGGTGCCGAACCAGGTGACGACGATGGCGACGCGTTCGAGGCTCGGGCACACCGCCTGCAACTCGTCAAGCGAGGCGATCACATCCGACGGCGCGGTGGTGACGTGGCGGTTCTCGGGCGCCGATTGTCCCGGCCCCATCACCTGCACCACCGTTCCCGGTTCGTAGCCGAACTCGGTCGCACCGGGGATCAGCGTCACCGCGCGGGTCATCCGTTCGAGCCGGCCCACGGGCCGCACGATCTCGAACGACAGTTGCGGAATGCGATTGCCGAAATTCTCCAGCGGCAGCCGCTCGAACACCACATAAGCGAGCCCACGATAGGCCGGCGCGTCGCCCTCCTTGGCGACGATCAGCGGATCCGGCATCTGCGCCTCGTCGCCGCGATACTGGCGCATGGTGACGCCCGACAGATCGAGCGGCTTGCCATCGGCCCAGACGCGCAACACGCGGCCGATTGATCCTTCGCACAGACCGACCGCGAGATTGGCGAAATAGCTGTAGGTCGTCGTCGTGGTCGTGACCGTGCTGCCGCCACCGCCGCCACCCTTGCCGCCGCCACCACCGTCAGCGGATGTCGTCTCGGTGCGCGTCGTCACCACCTCGATCAGGTTGGTGGCCCAGATCACCTGCCCCGACAGCCGCACGCGGCCGTAGGCGCGCGCGATCGGCGCGCCCTCGGTCGATGTCATCACGTCGAGATCGGAGAGCCGCGGGCCTTGCGCGGTGCGCGTGACGTTGGTCGTCGTCGAGAACAACGCACGATCGACCGCGGTGCCGATCAGTGCGCCACCCAGACGACCGGCGAACGCGCCGACCGGACCGAACAGCGCGCCACCGGCCGCGCCGCCGGCAACGGACAAAACCAGCGAAGCCATCAGTCGATCACTCCGGGAAAGGAAAATGCAAAGGCCAGGCGGCGGCGCCACCACGGCGTCAGCGCGACCTCGGCCACCGCTGCGCCGTCATGGGCATGCAGCATCATGTCGGGCGCGGTCAGGATCGCCGCGTGCTTGGCCGGCAAGGTCTCGCGCCAGCGAAACAGCACAATGTCGCCGACGCACGCGGCATCGCACGGCACCGGCACGAGATGGCGCAGTGCCGCGTCCGCGAGTGTCTCGCGGCCGGAGGCCTCCGCCCAGTCCGGCGAATAAGGCGGCGGCGCTTCCGGCTCGCGGCCGATCACCTCGCGCCACACGCCGCGAATGAGACCGAGACAGTCGCAGCCGATACCTTTCAGCGAAGCTTGATGCCGATACGGCGTGCCGATCCATGAACGCGCTTGCGCGATGATCTGCGACCGATGGATGATGTGCGTCATGCTGCGCTTTCTCGGAGCCTCATGGTGAGGAGCGATCCTCTTGGATCGCGTCTCGAACCATGGGGCGAGCGGTATTGGGGCCACCCCGTCCTTCGAGACGCCGCGCTTTGCGCGGCTCCTCAGGATGAGGTGGATCAAGAAATCGTTGTTCACCCCTGCAAACTGGAGCCGTCGTTGCCGGGCTCGCCGCGCAGCGGATAACGGACGATGAAATCGTTGCCGGGAATGTGTGGGAAGCCGCGAAAATTCACCGCATTGGCGAACCTGGCCGTGCAGGTGGCGAAACGCTTGTCGCAGCCCGCCGTCACCACAAAGACGTCGCCGGACACGATCGCCTCCGGCATCGTCCGCCACAGATCGAGCGTGACGGTGCCGCCGATCAGCCGATGGCTCTTGATCTCGATCGCCTGCCCGGCATTGGCGCCGGTCGTGAACACCAGCCGGCCACCGGTGAACCAGCCATCGGCAAACATATCGAGGCCCGTCACACGAAATGACGACACCGATGCGGCGGCGCTGACGCTGCCCTCACCGCGGAACGCCGGATCGTCGAGATCGACCGCGCAGCGCGCATCGCCGAGATC
>MKWA01000015.1:422825-478726 GCA_001899285.1 Rhizobiales bacterium 64-17 | reverse complement strand
CGTCCGGATTCCTGTGCGAGCCGATCGGCAAGACCGCGCACCTCGGCGGTGAAGCTCGCGCCGTCGCGGCGCACTTCCCCGAGCACGCCGCGCATCAGCAGCACCTTGAGATCCGGCGCGCTCCAGTCCACCAGCCATTGCTCGACCACCGCCGCGTCGTAGCGGCCGGCGGCAAGATCGGCTTCGTTCAGCGACGCATCGCTGAGCGCGCCGGAGACCTCCAGCCCGCCGACCGCAAGACCGAGCGCGCTCTTGGCTTCCGACGCAGCGAAGCCGGTGCCGGCCCGGCAGGTCATGCCGTCGACGACGATATCCTCGTCGTGATCGGTGAAGCCCTGCACCGCGCCGTCGTTGCGGACGATGCGCCAGCACCGGCACAGCGTCGTCACGCCGGACTCGAGCCGTGCCTGCAAAGCAGATGGAATGTCTTTCATGGCGGAGCTTTCACGGCCTGATTTCGATCAGCGGAATTTTCGGAATCGCGCCAGCGGCAAAGGCCGCGAGATCGACCTCGAGATAATCGGTATCGAACCGCACCGGCACGTCGAACAGAAAACCGGCGGTGATCGCCGCGCCGGACGGCGGAACATGCCCTGGCAGGAACGTCACCGTGCCGCTCACCGGATCGCAGGTGAACGCAACGCCCACGCCCGCCTCCACGCCGGCAACCGCGACGCGCACGCTGCCGTCGACCGGTTTCGCGATCGGCCGCGCATACGGCGCCAGCACGCCGCCATAGGTCTTCACCAGCGCGAACGTCGCCGTGCTGCCGTCGCCGGTGCCGAGCGCCTGGTCGAGCGGCGTTACCGCCGCGTCCGCAACGGCGGACGCATGATCGAGCCGGTCGCGCCAGCGGAAACCATGCAATCGCCCGCGCCGCTCCTCGAAGAAGGCCACCACCTGCGCCAGTTCGGCGTGGGTCTTGGTGCCATAGCCGGCGTCGTAGCGCCGCCGCGAATGCGCCCAGCGCGCGTTGCGCTCCTCGCGTCCGGAGCCGAGCGTGACGATCTCGGTGCGCCGCTCCGGTCCGCCCGCGCCGCGCAGCGCGATGTCGAGCGGGAACAGGATTTCGTGGAATGCCGTCATGATGTGCTCGCGATGATCCGGTCACAGGCCGCGCTGGCCGCGCATCACCGCGCGGGCGATCTGGCCGGTGACATAAGCCTCGGACCGGCGGAACGCGGACGGGTCCGGCGTGACAATCTGCACCGTGATCTGCGGCGCGCTACCGCCGCCCGACGCAACGCCGAGCTTGCCGTCCGGTCCGCGCGTTAGCGGCATGATCGCCTCCGGCCCCGCCTCGCCGGCGAGACCGACACCGCCGCCGGTCATCGGGAAATAGGTCGGCGCACCGATCACGCCGCCGGCCGCGAACGGCTTCACCGCGCCGGTCGCCGCCTTCAGATCGACATTGTCGAACAGATTGCCGAACAGATTGCTCAGGTTCGACGTCAGCGCCGAGGCGAGCGGCTTGAACGCCATCCGCAGTGCCATGTTGGACAAGCTCATCGTGATGGTCTTGAGCGTGTCGTCGAACGACTTGCCGCTCACCACCGAGCGCGCGAACGCGCCCGTCATCGTCGTGGCGAAGGCGTTGGCGCTCTTCTCCAGCTCCTGCTGGCGCTGTTCGATGCGGTCATAGGCGGCGTCGAGACTGCTGATCGTCTCAAGGGTGCTGTCGGTCATCGGGATATCTCCTCATCAGCGCGGCGAAACCGTCGCGGTCGAGCGGCCGCCCGCCCGGCAACAGTGCGTCGATGGCGGCGGCGAGTTCGCGCGGCGTCATCGCCCAGAACGCGGCAGGCGTGAGCCGCAGCACGCCGAAGCCGACGCGCATCGCCTCGCGCCAGGGAAATGGCGGCGGAAATGGCTGCATCAGGCGTCACCGCCGAACGTCGCGGCGATCAGCTCGGCGGCGATGCGCACATAACCCGTGGCGCCCTCCGGCACCGCCATGCGTCCCACCTCGTCGTCGCTGACGGGCAGACCGCCACCGCGCAGGCCCGCGCCGAGCACGGCGATCAAGTCGCGCGCCTTGAGCCGGCCGGACGCGAAGCGTTCCGACAGCGCGATCAGGTCGTCGGCGCCGAGCGCGGTTTCCAGTTCCGCGAGCGCGCCGAGGGTGAGCACCAGCGTGCGCCGCGCGCCGCCGATCTCGGCGGCGATCTCGCCGCGATAACGGTTGGCCATATCAGGCCACCGTGAACGTCAGCTCGCCGGCGGATTCCAGCGACATGTCGTAGGTGACTTCGCCGTTGTGCTCGCCGGCGATTTCGAGACTGGTGATCTGGAACGGCCCGGCGACCGTGCCGAAGTCCGGCACCACCACCTGAAACGACACGATGCTGCCGTCGAAGAACGTCTCGCGCATCAGGGCGTCCGACGCCGCATCCTTGAACAGGCCGCGGCCGGAAATCGACGCGCGCCTGATCCCCGCCCCCGCCAGCAGCTCGCGCCAGCGCCCGGCGGATTCCGCATGGGTGATGTCGACCGTTTCGGCGTTGAACGCGATGCGCCGCGTGCGCAAACCGGCAACGGTGCTGAAGCCAGCGCCGTCGGCGATCTTGATGAGCAGGTCTTTGCCTTTCTGGGCCGTCATTTTCTTGTGTCTCCTGTTGGGGTCACGCCGGCTCGGTGACGGCGCGAAACCGCACCGCGGCGCGATAGGTCTTGCCGTCCGCCTCGCGCCGCACATCGGCGCGGGCAAAGCGCAGCGCGACGAGGCGATGGCCGTCGAGTGCGAGCGGCGCGTCGTCGAGCGCCTGCAGCAGCGTCCCGGCGAGCACATGCGCCTCGCGGTGGCCGCCCTGCCGCGACCAGGCATTGAGGGTGAGTTCGTGCTCCAGCACCTCGCCGTCGTCGGCGGGCACGGCACTGACGCGCGCCTCGCCGAGCGTGACGTAGGGACATTGCGCGCCGCGCGGCACCTCGTCATGCACATGCGGGCCGCCGAGCACGGCAACGAGTGCCGGATCGGTGCGCAAAGCCTCATGGATCGCGGCGCGCAGCGCCACGTTGGCAGCAACGGTCATGGGGAGAATCCTCAGTCGGCGATCAGTTCGGCGCGGATCTCGAGAAAGCGCGGGCCGGCGCGGCGCTCGCGTCCTTCGCGCACGGCGAGGATGCAATAGCGTTGGGTGCCTTCGCGCAGGCGATGCCGCGTGGTGAGGTCGCGCCCGGCGCGCATCAGGATGCGATAACCAAGAGCAGCGCCCGCCGCGTCGGCCTCGACGTCGGCGCGCATCGTCTCCGGCTGGACGGATGCCCACACCGTCGCCGCATCCGCATAGCTGCGCACGACGCCACCGGCATCGTCCGCCGTTTCGACCGGCGCTTCGATGACGAGCCGCCGGTCGAGGTCACCGGGATTGATCACAGCGACACCCGGCGGAACGGCGCGAGCAGCGCCGCCACCCCCTGCGGAATCTCCTGCGCCGCCGGCGCCACGACGCATCGCTGCTCGTACCAGTGCGCGATCAGCATCAGCATCGCCTGCCGCAACGGCGCGGGCACGGCGTCGGCCGTATCGCCCTCGCCGCATCGCACCTCGATGACGATGCCGCCGACCGCGCGGCCCGGCTGCATCGGCGTCCAGGGCGCAAAGGCGATCCGCGAGCCGACACTGTCGACCACGAAATTCTGCGGATCGAGCGCGTGCATGGCCCCTGCGTCATCGGCGACTTCGACGCCGATCAGCGTCTGCAGCGGTGCCGGCAAAACATGGATTACCCCGCCAGGCGGCCAGGCATCGCGCACGAGCCGCCAGTCCTGCGTGATGAGCGCACGCCGCGTCGCCGTCTCCACATGCTGGCGCGCGGCGGCGATGAGCGCGGCGATGGCCGCGTCCTCGTCGTCGTGCTCGATCCGCAGGAACAGCTTGGCCTCGACGAGCGTGATCGGCTCGATCGCCGGCGCGGCGATCAGATGTGACGGCATGATGTCCTCAACACGATTGACTTTCCCGCGCGCGCGAGGCTGATCGGCGCGATGACACGCCTCCGCCCGCTCCGCGTCCTGCTTTCGATGGTTCTGTCGCTGCCAGCCGTGCCGGCCCTCGCCCTGACCGGCGGCGCGCCGGACGCCAACGGCGTTCCCGGCCGCGCCATCGTCATGATCACCGGCAGCGGGTCGAGCCTGTGCACCGGCACCGCGATTGCCAGCGATCTCATTCTCACCGCCGCGCATTGCGTGCAGCGGAGCAGTGTGGTGCGGTTCTCGCGCCTGGAGGCGCCGCTCGCGATCCGCGCGGCGGCCGTGCATCCGCGCTTCAACACGCAGGCTTACGCGACGCATCGCGCAACCGCCGATGTCGCCTTGATCAAGCTCGCCGCGCCGCTGCCGCCCGGCGTCGCTCCAGCGGCGCTCGCGCCGGCCGGGCTTGCCGTCGCGCCGGGCCACCGGATGACAGTCGCGGGCTTCGGCGTCACCGCGGACGGCACCGCTGCCGGCCTCGGCCATGCGCGCGCGGCCTCGCTCGTCGTCACCGGCCAGCCGGGACCGCTGCAGATCCGGCTTTACGATCCCGCGACGCGCAACGAACGGCCGGGCCTCGGCGCCTGCACCGGCGACAGCGGCGGCCCCGCTTTCTCCGGCGATCGGGTCGCGGGCGTCGTCAGCTGGACCACCGGGCCGGGCAATTCCGCCGGCTGCGGCGGACTCACCGGACTGACGCCGCTGTCATCCTATCGGTCGTGGATCGTCGAGCAGGCCGCGCGCATGGGTAGCCCGCTCGCGCCGTAGTCTGTTGCGGCGCAATAGCGCACAGCTTCCCGCACCGATCTCTCTTGGAGCGAAGCCGCGGCTCTCCTATCATCGCCGGATCGTCACGCTTATCCGGAAGCCGAACCGTCATGGCGCACCACGTCGATCCCGCCCATCCGCAACTCGAAAATGTCTGCCTGCGACTGAGCTATGTCGTCGGCGCGTTCATCGCCGGTCTGGCGATTTCCACGCTCGCGCTCTGGCACGGGATCATGCAGTAGCGGCGTTCGCGCCGTTACACATCAAGCTTTTGATGGATCGTCACGTCGAGGCCCACTTTCGGGCTCGACAAGGTGATGGATGCCGACAGGTTCTCGCCCGGCTTCAGCGTGCCATTGGCGAGCGCCGCGCGCACGACCTTCTCGATCTCGCGCTGGGCGGTGAAGCTCACATTGCGAAGAAAGCGGTCGATCGACGCTTTCAGATCCTGTTCGCTGGTCATGTCTCTTCCGCCGCGTAGAGGTTTGCGCCGCGTGGCGTTCGGTTAAACCGTCTGCCGCCGGTCCGGGCAAGCCGTCCGGCCGCCCCGCCTCGCATTTTAGTTAATTCTGGCGCACGTTATTGGTAAATTCGCTTCGTGGTGGCGGCAGTTTTTCCGCGCGTTAGGGTTGGCCCGACCCCGAGCACAGGAGACGACCCCGTGAGCAGCTTCTTCAAATCCGACACCAAGCCCGCCGCCGCCCCGACCGCTGCCGCGGAACCGGCCCCGGCGCGCAGCGTCGACCGCGTCGCCGAGCAGCCCTCGGTGCTCGGCCGCGGCATGCAGATCACCGGCAACATCGTGTCGACCGGCAGCGTGCAGATCCACGGCCGCGTCACCGGCGACATCCAGGCGGCGCAGCTCGTCGTCTGCGAAGGCGCCCGCGTCGAAGGCAAGGTGATCGCGCAGGACACCGTCATTCAGGGCACGTTCAACGGCAACATCCATTCGACCACCGTGAAGCTGCAAAAGACCGCCAAGGTCGACGGCGAAATCTTCTCGCGCTCGCTGATGATCGAGCAGGACGCGCAGTTTGAAGGCGTGTCGCGCAAGCTCGACAAGCCGGTGGACGCACCGGGCGCCACCGTCGCCGCTGTCGCGGCCCCGTCAGTCGCCCCGAGCAACGTCACCGCGCTGCGGGTCGATCCGTCGCCGCTGGCGCGCTGATCGCACGACAGACATTTTACAAAGCAAAGCCCTCTCCTCGCGGAGAGGGCTTTTTCGTTTGGCTCAATCGCGGTCCGTTCCCGGCCTCGCGCCTTCATACTGCAAGGACCGAAACTCCTTCGGAAATAGCTCGCGCTTCAACCCGTCGACGATCTCGTGCTTGCGCACGATCAGCCCCATCTCCGGCCAGCTTTTTCCTGCGGTGGAAAGATCAATTGCGATAACCCACGACCAGTCAGGGTACGGGGTCAACAATTTCTGTAGTGCATGCACGATACCTGGATCGATCATGCGAAGATTGTTGATATAAATCTTATGTTGTAGCGGGCCGTAATTGTCTTCAAGAATCCAGTAATCACCACGTCCAAAGGCATTCTCTCGTCCGCGGCGATGCAAGATCTTCTGCGCGCCGTGATACAGATCTGACCAAATCCGCCCCTGTTCTTCATCAGAAAGAGTTTTCATCACATGCCTCAATCGCCGGCCCGCGGCATACGGCGTATCCAATGCATGATCTCGCGCGTAGATATCTTCATATTTAAACCTCGGATTCGAGGATCACGCGACCATTTAATCTCATCCACGAATTGGCGCGCCTGACCAGCAGACGTATCTTCCGCGCGCGTCATATTGGATTTGAGAAATTGTTCGAGTTTTTGCTCGACAGCCTCATTATAGGTGCGATGTTGCGCGCTCCAACCATGCTTTTCCGCGAATAGCTTGCCTGTTTTTGCATTCTCGAATTCGCTAATCGCGTCGTCTGATAGCTCAAACTTACTAACGACTGCGCGCGGCACAAAATGATGCCCGTCCGGCTTGCGTTGCGCGCTCAGCTCGAGCGCATCCCCTATGTCCTGATCTCCGCTACTTTCTTCGTCCCGGCCTTCTTCCACCCACCGGCCTTGCTCATCACGCGCTTGGTCGGGGCGGAAGCCGGCCTTGCGCAATATCCGTGCGTGCCGAAGCATGGCAATCTCAAACCGCAGCGCCGCCACATGCCATTTCATCCGTAGCGCGCGCGAGCGCAAACCACCCGGATGCATCGACGCCTTCCCTCAAAATGAAAGGCGGCGGGAACCTCCCGCCGCCTCGCTTGCCTGCCGTGACAGTCGCGGCGATCAGCTCGCCGAGAACTTCATCAGCTTGATCGCGTCGAAGTCCTGCACGCCGCCGCCGACGCGCTTGGTGGTGTAGAACAGCACATAGGGCTTGGCGGAGTACGGATCGCGCAGCACGCGCACGCCCTGGCGATCCACCACCAGATAGCCACGGCGGAAATCGCCGAACGCGATCGACAGCGAGCCGGACGCGATGTCCGGCATGTCCTCGGCCTCATACACCGGGAAGGTCATCAAGGTCGCGCGGCCCGACGCCTGCGCCGGCGGCTGCCACAGATAGCCGCCCGCCGTGTCCTTGAACTTGCGGATCGCCGACTGCGTCTTGCGGTTCATCACGAAGCTGCCGTTTTGGCGATAGCCGGCGTTCACGGCGTAGATCAGATCGACCAGCTTGTCGGACGGGTTGCTCGCCGGGAACGCGCCGTCGCTGCCGCTCGCGATCGTGCCGATCTTGCCCCAGGTCCACGACGCATTGGCGACGGTGTCGTAGCTGAGAAAGCCCTTCGGTTTGTTGGTGCCGTCGCCGCTGACGAAGGCGGTCCCCTCCTGCGCGGCGAACACCTGCTCCACCTCGGCGGCGATCCACTCGTCGATGTTCACCGCCGCATCTTCCAGCAGCGTGCCGGTCGCCGCCGGCATGGCGTAAAGCTCCATCGCCGGGAATTCGAGTTCGTCGAGCGTCGGCGAATTGGTCTGCGGCCGCGACGCGGTCTCGCCGACCCAGCCGGTCGCCGGACCCGCGGTCATGAACGGCTTGGTGTAGACGTTGCCGGAAATCTCGCGCACCGAGGCGATGGCGCGGATCGGCGAGATCGCGGCCAGCCGCTTGCCGATCTCGCTCTCCACCTCGGCAGGCACGAGATAGCCGCCGTCCGCCGGCGTGCCGGCCGACATCGCCTTCACCTCCAACGCGCGCAGGCCGGCGCTGTCGCCGCCGCGGATATAGGCGTCGAATGCCGACTTGTGCTCGCGCGCCGCGTGAGCGGAAGAACCACGCGCCGCATCGGACGCGGCGAGCGCCGGCCGCGCCGCTTTCAGCATCAGCGTGTCGATGGCGCGGTCGATGCGCGCCACCTTCTCCTCCAGCAGCGGATCGCCGCCGCGTTTGTCGATTTCGGCGATGCGCTCGTCGTTCGCATCCTTGAACGCCTCGAATGCGCGCATCATATCGCCATGAGTCACCAGGCTGTCACCGGGAATGCCGGATTTGGTTTCGAGTTCGGTGTCGATGGTCATTCAGATATCCTTCTCTCTCTGTTTGGATGTCGGGCAACAAAAAAACCCGCGCGTGGCGCGGGTCAGATTTGAGATGACGTGAGACGTCTCAGGTGTGACGGCGAAAAAACAGACTTACGTCGGCTTGTAGCTACCATCATCGAGACCACGAATGGCCATGCCGGCGTCCAGACCTTGGGGGCCATGAATGCTACGCAGGCTTTCGAGAACGGCACGTGCGGCGACCGGCTCCAGGGCAAGCGTCGCTTCGGCAGCCTTGAAACGGACCTGCGGGTTGCCATGCCGATAAAACGGAATCAAAGCGCGTCGCCGGTCGCCGGGTCGCGACTTCAATTCGTTGGTAATGTCCTTGATCGCCCAATACATCCGGTTCGAACGCGCGACCTCGAAGCCCAGAAGCGCATCGTCCTGCTCAATTGAATATTTGACGAACAGATGAAGCAAAGTTTTCTCGGCCAGCGAGGACAAGTCCCTTTTTGTCCTTTTCATTGGAGGATTCCAATCTCTCTGAGGCCTTCCAAACCAATCTCGCGCCGCTCATCCCAACTCTTATCGCGCAAATACTGTCGCGGACTCAGTCCGGAAAATCGATCTTGTGGACGTTCATACCACGCATTAAGCTCCCAATGCTTCCACCGGGGAATCCGCACCAGATTATCCGACGCATTGATCATCGCGTCCTCGGAGCCGTCTGGATTGCGCGTCGCGCGTTCGACGATGTGGTGGATATCATAGCCCTTCTCGGGTGTTCTTACAGCTTCCTGAAGCTCCTGTAATGATCTCGGCGGGTCGAAGCTTGCGTGAACTTCGGCTTTGATATCTTCAAGATATGGCGCCGCATCCAGAACAAGCTTAAGCACGCGATAACGTCGGGCGAGAATTCTGCCGATCTTGATGAGCTTGGATAAAGTGCTTGGCCGCTCTTTCGGAATCTGTGGAAGTCCGTCGCCGGTCGGCACATCGCCGGCAAGCTGGACGTACCAAAGATCGTCCAGATCATCATCATCGCCAGATCCGGTATCGTCCGCACCGACGACGATCTCCGGCAGAGCGATGGCGCCGCCACCCGCATCCGTCCACCGCCCCTGCTCATCGCGCGGCTGGTCCGGATTGAACCCGGCCTTCAATGCCAACGCGTGCCGGTGCATCGTGATCTCGAAGCGCGTCGCCGCCACCAGCCATTTCAGGCGGAGAACCTTTCCGCGCAGCGCGCGCGCCGTCACTATCCGGGTCAAAAGCCGATCCTCCGGCGCCTGCGGCGGAACTGCGCGGGCAACGACGGCGCCTGTTTCCCGCATGCCGCGGCGAAATCGCGCTCGGCCTGCTGCCGCGCGCGCGATACCGGCGGCGTCTGCTTCACCGCCTGCACGCGCGCGCCGGTCAGCAGCGGGAACGTGACGATGGAGATCTCCCACAGATCGACGATGTCGAGCTTGCGGATGCGCGTCCTCGGATCGATGCGGCCCTTCACCGTGCGAAAGCCGATCGACAGGCCGTCGATGCCGCCCTGGCGCACCAGCGCGAGCAGTTCGCGGCCGCGCTGCACTTCGGGAATGAGCCGTCCGCGCGCATAAAGCCCGCGCCCATCCTCGCGCAGCTCGAGCCAGACGCCGACCGGCTCGGCCGGATCGTGCTGAAACAGCATGGGGATGCGGCGCACGCCCCGCGTGCGCAGAGTCGCTCTGAATGCGCCGGGCATCACCATGTCGCGCGCCTGATCGAGTTCGCCGAACAGCGAGGCATAGCCTTCCACCGTTCCGTCGGCGGCGATGGTGGCGCGCGGGCGGAAGACGCTGGCAAGGGCCGGATCAAGCGTCGGTTCAAGCGGTGCGAGCATGACAAGTCCTTCCCCGCTCCTGACGGAGCGAGGTTCAAACGACCGGATTGTGGGGAGATCAGCCTTTGCGGCTGCGCTTCGGCTTCGTGCCCTTGCCGCTTGCCTTCGTTACGTTGCGCTTGTGCGCACGGTCGAGGTGACGCAGGAATTCGCGGAACACGATCAGATGATCGGCGCGCATCGACTTTTCCGCGCTCTTGGTCTCGTTGATCGTGCGCAGCACGGTATGCAGCGTATCCATCCGGCAATTCTCCATGATTCTGGGCCTGATCTGTCCGGAAAACCGGTTCCCACTTTTCCGGATCACGCCCTAACGGTGCAATTCATTGAAGCGCGCAAGCTCGCGCACGAAATCGTCGAACCGGCGCGCGGCCAGCGTCAGTTCGCGGAACGCGAACCAGGCGAGCGCGGTGGTGGTCGATGCCCACAGGAACAGCGCGAGATGCGCGAGGTCGCCGCGGGTGATGAAGATGTCGATCAATTCGGACATGACTTGGATTCCAACGCACACTCAGCCCTCATCCAGAGGAGCGATCCGTCAGGATCGCGTCTCGAAGGATGGGCGACATCGCGCCTATTTCCCCGCCTCATCCTTCGAGACGCGCTTCGCGCTCCTCAGGATGAGGCTACTTGCGGAATTTGTGGGAATTCATCTCACTACGTCGCCACCGGCGATGGCGCCGTAGCCGGTCGCCGCGCGTTTCTCGTTGATGGTGAGGAACGGCGCGTCGGTGACGCGCTGCCACAGCGCTGTCCGATCCGCGGCAAGCGCGTCGATCCGGTCGGTGTCGATCGCCAGCCGCAGCCCCGCGCCGCCGGCGAACGCCGGCCCGAGCCATTGCGCTAGTGCCGCACCGATACGCGATGCGAGCGGCAGGATCGTCGCGCGCCACAGCGTGCGGTTGGCTTCCTGGTAATTCGCATAAGTGTTGTCGCCGGGAATGCCGAGCAGCATCGGCGGCACGCCGAACGCCAGCGCGATCTCGCGCGCCGCCGCATTCTTCGCGTCCATGAAGTCCATGTCCTTCGGCGTCAGCGACATCGCCTTCCAGTCGAGGCCGCCTTCCAGCAGCAGCGGCCGCCCGGCATTGCCCGCACCCTGATACTGGTCGGAGAGCTCGCGCTTGAGCCGCTCGAACTGCCCGTCGGATAGCACCGCGCCGTCCGGCCCCGCATAGATCAACGCGCCGGACGGCCGCGCCGCGTTGTCGAGCAGCGCCTTGTTCCACGCCGCCGCGGCGTTGTGCGTATCGACCGCGACCGCCGCGGCATCGAGCGGCGGCAGGCCGTAATGATCGTCGAGCGGATTGAAGAACGTCAGATGCAGGATCGGCGGCACTTGCATCGCGCCATGAGACCGCGCGCTCTGGTCGAACCGCACGCTGCGCCCGCCGACCGTATAGTCGAACGCCTCCGGCCAGCCGTCGGCGCCCGGCACGACGCGCATGCGGTCCGGCCGCAGCGCATAGATCTCGCGCACCGTGTCGCTCTCCAGCGTGACCGCTTCGAGATAGGCGTTGCCGGCGAGCAGCAGATGCGTTGCCACCGCCTCCATCAGGCTCGCCCCATCCTGGCGGGGATTGGGCCGCGCGATCAGGTCGAGCAGCGGATGCGTATCGTGCTCGCGCGCATCCTCATGCAGCAGGAACGCAACCGAGCCGACGCCCTCGGCGACCAGCCGCACCGCGCGGTGCACCACCGCGTTCTTGGCGTAGCCTTCCCGCGCCAGCGCCGCATAGTCGCGCGGCGTCCACCGCGCGCGTCCGCCGCTCTCCAGCGCGATCAGCCGCGCGGTGCGCGAGGCCTTGGCTTCGGGCGCCGTCAGCATGGTTTTGATGAAATCGAACATGGTTCCTCGCTCGTCTTGCGTCGTTCGCGCATAGCCAGCAGCACAACGCACCGCGTCGCACATCACATCGGGATTGAATTTGAATTCAGAATTGTTTGATCGGGGCACGATCCACCCCGGTCATTCCCGCGAAAGCGGGAATCCACTCTTAAAGACTTTTGGCGGTAGCCAAGCGTGGGTCCCCGCTTTCGCGGGGACGAACGGGAGGAATGAGGTTAAAGATACGTCGCATCGTCGCCTTGCAGCAGTTCGCGGATATTGCCCGGCACCGGAAAGCCGTAACCGCGCCCCGGTTCGTCCCAATAAAGACGACCGGATTTGTGATAGGCGCTGCTGTAAAGCTCGGCGCCGATCATCTGCATGGCGGACACCAAAGCCTGCATCGCATCGACACCGGCGCCATGCATGATCCGATGCCCTTCGGGCCAGCCGATCTCATAGCGGCATAACCAGTCGCCGCATTCACTCTGCTGCGGCGCAAAGATGGACACCGGAACGGCAATGTCTGCCGCACCGTTTCGTATCTTCAATGCGCGTGTCGCAATCGGCGTCATGATCTCGCCTCGCGCCCCATATCGGTCAAGTATCGGCACGACCGCGACGCCTTACAATCCCCGCACTTGCGGCCGTCCCTTCGGCCCGAGGCACAGCGCGGTGAGCGCCCAGACCAGCGCGTCGAGCCGGTCGGGCGAGCGGCCGTTCGACAGGCCGTCGAGGCCGAAGTCGCACAGCTCATCTTCCAGCGCGGCGAACGCGCCGACGTGATGCACCCGCCCCTGCTCGTACAAGGCCGCGACCGGCTCGGCCCGCACATGCTTGCCGCGCGTCGCGCGTACGGCGATCACCGGCACCGTGGGATCGCATTCACCGATCACCGCGCGCACCATGTCGCCGCCCTGGTTGACCTCGGCGACGATCGCGTCGGCCGACAGGCGATGCCACAGCGCCACCGCGCGGCTCGCCCATGCGGCCGGCGACAAGCCGCCGCCGCTCTCGTCGGCAAGCACATAAGCGTGTCCGCTCTCGGCGACACCGGCGGCGACGATGCCGCAGGCGTCCGCGCCCTCGCGCGCCGATGCCGGCGGATCGACCGCGACCACGATCCTTGTCAGCGGCAGCGCCACGCTGACGCGGCCTGCGTCGATCGATGCGCGCGACCACAGCGCCTCCGGCCGGTCGTCGATGATCTCGCCGTCGAGTTCCTGCCGTCCGAGCCGCGTGCCGGCATAGCGCGCCACCACGCTGCTCAGGAATGTCGGCGCGAGATGATGCGCGTTCACCTGCGTCGCGGCGCGCGTCACCGCCGTCGCCGGATCGGCGATGAGCCGGCGGATCAGCGGGATCGGCCGCGGCGTGGTGGTGACCAGTTGCCGCGGCCGGTCGCCGAGCCGCAGCGCGAACTGCAGCATGTCGAAACAGGCATCGGCATAGCGCCACTTGGCGAGTTCGTCGCACCACGCGGCGGCAAACTGCGGCCCACGCAAGCTGTCCGGATCCTCCGCCGAGAAGGTCTGCGCGACGACGCCGTTCTTGAATTCCAGCCGTCGGCGCGACGGCGTCCACACCGGCCGCTCGCGGCGCGGATGCACCGCCAGCAGTCCGGAGACGCCCTCGATCATCACCTCACGCACGTCGTGCTCGGTCTCGCCGATCAGTGCGATGGTGCCGCCGCCGCGCAGACCAAGTTCGTCACGCGCCAGCGCGCGCACCCATTCGGCGCCGAGCCTCGTCTTGCCCGCGCCGCGCCCGCCGAGCACCAGCCAGGTGGTCCACGGTCCGCCGCCCTGCGTCAGCGCCGGCGGCTTCTGATGCTCGTGCGCGAGCATGCGCCAATCGCAGCGCACGCCGTCGACCGCATTGTCACTCTGTTTCTGAAGCGCCTCGATCTTTTCGCCGGGCGACAAGCTCGTCCATCGTCCGCATAAGCTCGAGTCGGTAGGAATCGAGGCTGCGCGGCTGGTCGTCATCGTCCGGTCCCGTCTTGTCGCTCGCATCGCACGCGCCGAGGTCGCGCAGCACCTTGGCGAGCGTGGCGAGCGTGCGCGCGTCCCGCTCGCGATCGGCGGGCGCGCGCTCCTGCGTCGTCAGGCTTTGCCGCATCTCGGCGATCTGCGCCGCGGCGATATCGAAAAACAGATCATGGATGCCGGCGCGCCCCTGCATGCCGAGCGGGCGCGCGTCCATCGCCGGTGTCAGGTTGGCCGCCGCCGGTGTCTCGTCGTCTCGCCGTCCCATGGCGCTCCCCCAAAAAGAAAAACGCACCGGCGCGACCGATGCGTTTTCAGAACTTGTATCCTTGCCGGCGCGGTCCGTATCAGCGCATGAAGAGATACCAGAGCAGCGCGAAGATCACCGCGATTGCGCCGGTGCTGACCAGCAGCACGACCAGCACGCTCGGGCCGCGCTCGCCCTGCCGCGCTTCCTTCGCCGTTTCGACGATCTGTCCGTCCCTGTTCACCTGCGCCATTGCACCCTCATTGTTCCCGTCCGCCGTCGCGCGGAACCGCAACACGCGATTCACGATCGACGTCAGGTCAACGCCGCGGGGGACGCTTTCGTTCGGATGCAATTGTGGAGCGTAGGCAGACCATAGCCCGGCAGCGTCACGCTGTCAAGACTTATTTCCTAGGATTTTATATCCCAAGAACCGTCCCTGTGGATGACGCCGGCTGGGACGCGCTCCGGCACGAGGCAGGCCGATCGCCCTCGTCCCAGAGGAAGCCGCACTTGGAACAGCCGCCGAGCGCGGTGCCGGCCAGCATCAAAGCGAGCAGCACCGCAACGCGGCGGCGTTTGACGCGATCGAATGATGAGGCTGTCGTCACGATCCGGACCATGGCCGCAGCCTAGCCCAGCCCGGCGCGAGCCGCGAGAGGGTCCGGAGCCTATTGCGGCGGCGTGCGCGACGCCGGCGCCCCCGTCTCCAGCACCGGATGCTCGGCCGCCGGTCCGCGCAGCGGCTTCTCCTCGAGCGAAATCATGAAGCAGAGGCCGAACGCCAGCACCAGCGCCACCGCCATGAACACGAAGCGGAACGCCAGCACCAGATCGTGACCGGAGGCCGCGTGCGCGAGCTGCTCCACCGCGACATTGGCGCCCGCGCCGCCGAGGCCGCTCAGAACGATCGCGCCGAGCAGCGCCACCACCACCGAGGAGAACAGCGAGCGGAAGAAGTTCGACGCGCCGGTGGCGACGCCCATCTGCTGCGCGGCGACGACGTTCTGCATCGACACCGTCGCGATCGGGAACACGAGACCCATGCCGAGACCGATCACGGCGAACAGCACGATCACCAGCGCGACCGGCATGCTGCCGGGCCAGATCGCGAGCGCCGCGAGCGCAACGATGGCTTCGATCAAGCCGGCGAGACCCATGCGCTTGTAATGGGTGACGTGCATCATCGCCTTGCCGGCCACCGTCGACGCGGTGACGGTACCGGCCATCAGCGGAATCAGCGCGAGGCCGGATTGGCTCGCCGACAATTGCATCACCACTTCAAAATACAGCGGCACGAAGATCGTCAGGCCGACCATCGCACCCATGGTGCAGGCGCCCGACAGCGCCGCGCAACGCACGATCGGATTGCCGAGCACCGACAGCGGCAGAAACGGCTCCGGCGTCGCCACCAGCCGCCAGCCGAACAAGGCCCATGACAGCGCCGACGCGAGCAGCAAGCCGCCGATCGGCGCGGAGATCCATTCAAAATGCCGGCCGCCCCAGGTCAAAGCGAGCAGCAGCGGCACCGAGCCGAGCATCATCAGCACCGCGCCGATCAGATCGAGCCGGTGGCGGCGCGGCCGGTACGGCACCCGGCGAAGGACGATGAAGCAGGTGACGAAAGCGATCAGCCCGAGCGGCAGATTGATCCAGAAGATGAACGACCAGTCGATGTGTTCGGTGAGAAATCCGCCGAGCACCGGCCCGCCGACCGAGGACACCGCGAACACCGCCGAGATATAGCCCTGGTAGCGGCCGCGCTCGCGCGGCGTAACGATGTCGGCGATGATGGTCTGCGCCAGCGCCATCAGGCCGCCACCGCCGAGACCCTGCAGCGCGCGGGCGATGATCAGCGCCAGCATGTTCGGCGCCATGGCGCAGGCAATCGAGCCGGCGACAAAGATGCCGACGCCGATCAGCATCATGATGCGCCGGCCGTAATTGTCAGACAGCTTGCCGTAGAGCGGCGTCACTGCCGTGCCGGTCAGGAGATACGCCGTCACCACCCAGGACAGGTTCTCCACGTCGTTGAAATGCCGGCCGATGGTCGGCAGCGCCGTGGCGATGATGGTCTGGTCCAGCGCGCCGAGGAACATCGCCATGGCGATGCCGCCGACCACCGCTTTCACCTCGGCATGGGTCAAGACCTGCGCGGGCGCGGGTTTGTGACGAGCTGCCTTGGATTTGGTGTGGTCGGTCATGATGCGGTGTTCCGGCGGTACCGACATGGCGCAACCCCGCGCGGTTGGCAATGGAAGACCGCGCGGGGCTGGCATGACGGGTGGCCGTCACCCCTCCGCGCGCAGCGCGTTGCGCTGGATCTTGCCAGTCACGGTGCGCGGCAGGGCCGCGCGGTATTCGATCGCGCGGGGATATTTGTACGGCGCGATGGTGTTGCGCACCGTGTCCTGCAACGCCTGCGTCAGCGTCGCGTCGCCGGCGACGCCCGGCGACAGCACGATGAACGCCTTGACGATCTGCCCGCGCGCCGCGTCCGCCACGCCGACCACCGCGCATTCCGCCACCGCCGGATGGTCGAGCAGCACTTCCTCGACCTCGGCGCCGGAGATGTTGTAGCCGGACGAGACGATCATGTCGTCGGTGCGGGCGTGATACCAGAACAGCCCAGCTTCATCCTGGGTGAAGGCGTCGCCCGTCAGGTTCCAGCCGTCGCGCACATAAGTGTGCTGACGCGCGGCATCGTCGAGATAGCGGCAGCCGGTCGGCGCGCGCACCGCGAGCTTGCCGACGATGCCGGGCGGCACGGTATTCATGGCCTCGTCGACCACCCGCGCCTCGCAACCGGGCAGCGGCCGCCCGCATGGGCCCGGCGCCGCCTCCCCCGCGCGCATCGCCAGGAACGCATGCAGCATCTCGGTCGAGCCGATCGAGTTGCGGATGCGGTGCCCGGTGGCGCGATGCCACTGCTCCCATACTGCCGCCGGCAGATGCTCGCCCGACGACACACAGGTTTTCAGCGACGCGAGATCGTGCTGCGCAACGAGCGGAGTCATGGTCTTGTACAAGGTCGGCACGGTGAACAAGGTCGTCACCTTGCGCCGCGCAATCGCCTCGAGCAGCGCCGGCGGCGTCGCCTGCTCCAGAAGCACCGATGACGCACCGTGCCGCAGCGGAAACAGCAGCATCGCGCCAAGCCCGAAGGTGAACGCGAACGGCGCGCTGCCGGCGAACACATCGTCCGGCGTGGTGTTCAACAACGGCTGCCACATGTCGCAGATCGCCAGCAGGTCGCGATGGAAATGCATCGTGCCCTTGGCGTTGCCTGTGGTGCCGGAGGTGAAGGCGATCAACGCCACATCGTCCTGCGACGCAATCACCGGATCGAACGCCCCGCTCTGCCGCGCCATCCGCGCCGCGAGCCCGTCCGCCCCCGCGTCATTATAATAGAGTGCCGTCAGCGGCGCGCCGACCGCGTCCAGTTCGCCGCGCAGCGCAGCGTCGCACAGCGCGAAGGCGATCCTTGCCTTGTCAATGACGTAGCGCAATTCGCGCGCGCGCAAGAGCGGCATGGTGGCGACGACGATGCCGCCCGCCTTCACCACCGCGAGCCAGCAGGCGGCGAACATCGGCGAATTGGCGCCGCGCAACAGCACGCGATTGCCGGGCACGAGCCCCGCGTCCACCAGAACGGCGGCGATCCGGTTGGCGCGGTCGTTGAGGTCGGCGTAGCTCCACTGTTCCGTCAGGCTCGCCACCGCCGGCCGGGCGCCATGACCCGCCGCGATGGCGCGGTCGATCAGTTCCGCCGCGGCATTCATCCGCGCCGGATAAAGCCCGCAAGAACCGTCAAGCGGCGGCGGATTGAACACCGGCCACTGCTCGCGCGGCGGCAGATGGTCGCGCGCAAAGGTGTCCGGATAGGCGGAGGGCTGGAGCATCAACGGGCGCGGCGGTGAGACATGCGAATGAGGGACTTCCCGGACTTGACCCGGCGATCCATCTTTCTCAAGAGAGTGATGCGCGGGTCAAGTCCGCTCAAGTCCTCCCCTGGAGAGAACTCCCCATGTGGCGTCCGCCGGAGCGCATTCAGCATCAACCGAGCCACGGCCGCGTACCGACGCAGGCGGAGGCCGCCGCCTCGCGCCTGTTCTCGCCGGTCGCGATCGGCACGCTGACGCTCCAGCAGCGCACCTGGGTGCCGGCCATGGTGCCATGGCGCGCCACCGACGATGGTTTCGTCACCGACAACGTGGTCGACTGGTATGTGCGCTTCGCCAGGGGCCGCCCCGGCGCGATCGTGGTCGAGGCCACCGGCGTCCGCGACGTTCCGAGTGGCCCGCTGATGCGGATTGGCCATGACCGGTTCCTGCCCGGCCTCAAGCGCCTCACCGACGCGGCGCGCGAGGCGAGCGGCGGTGAGACAAAACTCTTTATCCAGATCATCGACTTCCTATCGATCCGCCGCCGCCCGGCGCGCGACAAGTTCTTCCAGCGGTTCCTCGCCGTCACCGACGCGCATCGCGCGGCATTGAACATGAGCGACGAGGCGGAAGTCCGCGCCGCGCTCGCGGCGATGAAGGATGACGAACTCAAGGGCATCCTGTCCGAACGCGAGCTGGAGGATTTGCAGTTCGGCGCGCGCGAGCGCGTCACCGACACGCATCTGCCGCACATCGCCGAACTGCCGCGCGTCTTGCCCGGCCTGTTCGCCGACGCGTCGCTGCGCGCGAAGCAGGCCGGCTTCGACGGCGTCGAGCTGCATTACGCGCACGCCTATACGATGGCCTCGTTCCTCTCGCGCACCAACACCCGCACCGACGGCTATGGCGGCGCGCGCGAGAACCGCGTGAAACTCCCGCTGGAAGTGTTCGCCGCCGTGCGCGAGCGCGTCGGGCCGGATTACGCGGTCGGCTGCCGCTATCTTGCCGAGGAATGCATCGACGGCGGCAACGAGGTGGACGACGCCGTTTATTTCGGCGCGGCGTTCGCCCGCGCCGGCATGGACTTTCTCTCGACCTCACGCGGCGGCAAGTTCGACGACGCAAAGCAGCCCGGCGTTGGCGCCGCCGCTTATCCCTATACGGGGCCGAGCGGCTATGAATGCATGCCGCAATACATCTCCGATGCGCGTGGCCCGTTCGGCCGCAACATCGAACCGACCAAAGCGGTGCGCGAGGCGATCCGCGCCGCGGGGCAGACGACGCCGGTGGTCTGCACCGGCGGCGTGCACAATTTCGAGATGGCGGAGAAGATGCTCGCCGACGGCGTGTGCGACATCGCCGGCGCGGCGCGGCAGGCGCTCGCTGATCCGGACTGGACGCGCAAGACGCAGATCGGCCGCGGCGCCGAGGTGCGCATCTGCGAATACACCAATTACTGCGAAGGACTCGATCAGAAGCACAAGCCGGTGACGTGCCAGCTCTGGGACAAGGAGGCGCTCGACGCGCCCGACGCCAAGCGTACCTCGGACGGCAAGCGCCGCACCGTCGCGCCGGCGTGGGAGCCGTAGCTCCCGGAACCGGCGCGACGGCGCAGCGTCGTCCGCATCAATTCACCGGCACACGCTCGACGATCTCGACGCGACGGTTCTTTGCCCGCCCGTCGTCGCTGCGGTTGCTCGCCACCGGCGCCATCATGCCGGCGCCAGCCGCCGTCACGCGCGCCGCGGCGATGCCGTATTGCGACGCCAGCGCCTGCGCCACCGCCTGCGCGCGGCGTTGCGACAGCGAGAGATTGTAATCGAACGCACCCTTGCCATCGGTGTGGCCGACGATCAGCACGTCGAGCTTCGGATTACCCTTCATCAGCGCACCGAGTTGCTCGATCTGCTCGCGCGATTCCGGCTTGATCTCCGCTTTGTCGAAATCGAAATAGATGCCGTAGATCGCCACGCGGCCGTCGCGCGCGAGTTTCTCCTGCATCTCACCGGACTTCACCACAGCAATCTTGCCGGTATCCATCGGCTTGCCTTCGACGACCGTGACCGCGAGATACGGCGTCAGCGGCTTGCTGGCGTTGGCTTTGGTCTCGACGCCGAGCATGGCGATGCTGATCCTGCCTTGCGGCGCGTCGCGCTCCGCGAGCAGATAAACCATCGAGTCCCATGTCGACGGCAGACGAAGCTGCCCCCGCCCGGCCTCCCAGAATGTCGGCGTCGCGGACTCGGCGCAGTCCTTGGCGCGGCAGATCAGCACGATCTCGTAGCCTTTGGCACGCAGCGTCTGTTCGTGATTGCGCACGATTTCGAGAATGGAACGCTCCGCCGGCCCCTCATAGCCGATCGAGGTCAGCTTGCCGGCAAAATTCCTTTGCCAGGTCTCCGGCTTGGTGTGCGCGCCACGAAGGAGCTTACGGTCCGGCAGGCTCAATTCTTCATAGCCCTTCGCATCATAGGCGGTGATCACCGCACCTTGATAGCGCCCGACCTCGGGATGATCCGACGATCCGCGAAAATCGCCTTTTTGCGCCGACGCAAACGACAACCCGCCAACGCATCCGATTGTCAGCGACAACAGCCCGACAATGATTTGTTTCATGCCTCGCCCTCTTCCACTCGTGTCCGGATCTCTTCGTCGCGACAGAATGTGGTCCGGTTCAAGCCGGCGGTAAAAGTTTTACGGGCGGGAAGGCCGTCGACAATGGCGGATCGTCGCGGCAAGCCGCAACACTTTTGCACAGTCTCGATGATGCCGGCCGCATCACCCGTCTCATCTCTCCCGCGATCACCGCCGCCAGCTCTCGCGCCAGCGGCGCACAGCGCGCACCACGCGGACAGCGCGCGAGATCGACCAGCGCCGCGCCGAGCATCTCGACCGTTTTGAGATCGGCAGCGACCTTGCGCCGGCTGTCCCGCGTCGTCCGCGCGACATGCGCGCGGTTGAGCGCCCGCGCCGCCGCCGCGTCGGTGAGATCGACCACCTGGCGCACACGGCCGGCGATCCGCTGCGCCGCCGCCGGATCGAGCATCGTCAGCGCGCCGGACACGCGGCGCTCGCGCGGCGACCAGCCGCCGCTGCGCGCGCGGTTGTAGATCGCGCGCTCGCTCAGACCCGCGGCGACGGCGATCTCGCGCACCGTCAGCGACGATTGCTCGTAGAGCAGTCGCAAACTGGCCTTGAGGTCGGACGGATCGGGATCGGCGGCAGATGAAGCGGACAGATCGGAGGAAACGGACTCGGCCAACAGACGCGCGCGCGTCTTCAGCCGCAGCGAAGCGCGGCGGGGCATGAGCAAACTCGCAAGGATGGGAGGATGCCGGAAGCCTAGCGGAGCAGCATCACGCTGTAAAGGATTATTTTCTTATAATAACTAGATAACCAATCTAGATGATTTTTCACTCAAGTATCTGCCCGACCTCAGACCTTTCGATGACTGGATTATTTAGTTTCATCTAAAGGGCACTCGGCATATCGTTCTTAGTTATTCTCAAACTCACAGTTTTTATTAGCGAGAAGATATGGGGTATTTTCTCTTCATCGACGAGAGCGGACAAGATCATAAGGAATCACCTTATGAAGTTTTAGCTGGCGTGGCGATCAAAGATGAAGACTTGTGGAAGCTCGTTCAAGAAATTCATGACGCTGAAATTGCGCACTTTGGGCGACGTTATTCCGACGGGAAAAGGGAGGTGAAGGCCCGATCCGTAATCAAAAGGAAAGCCTTCACTCATGCCGCGTATGACCCGATCATCTTGCCCCACGAAGTACCCAATTTGGCAAAAGAATGCCTCGACAATGGGCAAATAAACAATTCACGTCGACACCAAAAGGCTCTCGCCCTTGCAAAGATTGCCTATGTCAGTGATGTTTTCGCAATCTGCGAACGATATAGATGCAAAATCTTTGCAAGCATTGTTGAGCCTGATGCTCCACCAACTCAAAGCGGAGGACTCCGAAAAGACTATGGCTATTTATTTGAGCGCTTCTTCCGTTTCCTTGAAGACGAAACTACTGAGTCGGGGTATCCTCAACAGGGCGTCCTCGTTTTTGACGAGTTGGAGAAAACAAAGAGCCATATTCTGATTGAGCAAGCTCATAAATATTTTAAAGACACGGCAACTGGACGCTTACGCGCTTCGCTGGTTATCCCAGAACCATTTTTTGTTCATAGTGACCTTACTACGGGGGTGCAAATTGCAGATTTGGCAGCGTACTGCATTGCGTGGGGTTTGCGGTTTGGCGCCATGGACAAGCCGGTACGCGCCGAACTCAAACCCTATGTCGAAAAAATCTTCAAACTGCGGCATCGGGCCATCCGCAATATGATGGGGAATCCAAATTTTGTGATTTGGAGTATCGCTTACATTAGAGACTTGCGTACCACTCCCGAAAAGCTTGCAGAAGAGCTCGTGCAGGAGTGAAAATAAAAAAGGCAATGCAACGATCACTCGCCACAAAGCCTCCACATGCTATATACGCAATTCTTGTATCTTTTGCAAGTTTCGGGCAATTAACTAAAGGTCACTCTTTGCGCTCCTGCGAAGTTTTCTGCACTGCATTACCCGGCCTCTTCCTCGCCGCCTTCGGCACCCGCCCCGGCCACTTCACGATGTGATCCTCCAGATCGGCGTCCGGCACGCCACGCTCTGAGAAGATCGTGCGGCCGCGCAACGACACGCCGGCCTCGTGCACCGTCTCGGCGTTGCCGGACACGAGTGGATGCCACCACATCAACTCCTTGCCTTCCGCCAGCAGCCGGTAGCCGCAGGTCGGGGGCAGCCAGTTGAAGTCGGCGACCTCCTCCGGCGTGAGCTTGACGCAATCGGGCACTTTCTTCTGCCGGTTCTTGTAATCGGAGCAGCGGCAGGTTCCGGCGTCGAACAGCTTGCACACGACATCGGTGAAGAAGATTTCCCTGGTGTCCTCTTCCTCGAGCTTGTTGAGGCAGCAGCGGCCGCAGCCATCGCACAGGCTCTCCCATTCCGTCCGGGTCATCTGGTCAAGCCGCTTCGTCCGCCAGAACGGCAGCGGCGCGGTGTCGGCCACTGGCCGAGCGGCGCGCGCCGGCGCAGGCCGGGCCGGGGCGCCGGAGGCCGGACGGGCATGGGACGATGCGGAACGGGAACGCGGCGGCATGGTTTTCCGGCTTCTCACTCTCTTCTCTCTAGGCGATTCCGGTGTGACCCGCCCGCCCGGCCCGGGTCAATGACCCCCGCCTTTACCGCGCGGAAGCTCTTGCGTCTCAGCGTCCGCCGCTCATGTTTGTTGTCGGGTTTTCCTGTACAATCCGATGACGATCATGCGGACCAATCCGAAGCGGGCTCAAAATGTCGAAACCGACCATTTTCACAATTTCCGCCGCCTGGGATGAGGAAGCCTCGGTCTGGAGCGGCCATTGCGACGACATCCCAGCCGCAGCGGATGCCCCGACCCTCGACGAATTGCTCAACAAAATCACGGTGATGGCCCTCGATCTGCTGCCGGACAATCACCCGGACGTCGATCCCACCTCGCTGTTCCTGCAGATCACGGCGCTTCGCGAGGCCGAGACGGCAGCCGCCTGAAAATGGCGCCGCAGTTCGACCGGCCGCTGCGCGACCTGCTCCGGGCCGCAGGTTGCTCCATGATCAGACAGGGCAAAGGCAGCCACGAAATCTGGCATAGCCCGATCACCGGCCGGAACTTTGCGGTTCCGGTCGGCATCCCCAGCCGCCACACCGCCAATGCCATCCTGCGGCAGGCCGGATTGCCCAAAGCCTTCTGAACCCGGCGCGCCCGGCCGCCCCCCAATTCCGCCTAAATTCCGTTCACCTTGAGGGCCTTACGGCATGGTCCGGGGGGTGCGGATCAGCTAAATCTACGGCAGAGAGATTCAGCCGGCCGGCACACCCCGGCCGCTATCCAAGGACCGCCCGTGCGCCATTGGCTCCCCGAAGACTGGCTCGCCTCGCTGCGGCGCTTCCTGCTGGACTTCGACTCGCGCGTCGACTCCTCGATGTTCCAGGGCGGCAAGGCCGCGCGCGAAGGCTTCGAGCGCTATTCCACCTTCATGGACCGCTTCCACACCGCCGGCTGGCGGCGCTGGATGAACGAGGGCCTGTCGGAATGCGCCAATATCGGCACCGTCGGTCTGACGCTGATGCTCGCGCTCGCGATCCCGGCGTTTCAGGAAACCTCGGACGGCGACTGGCTGAAGAAGTCTGACCTCGCGGTGACGTTCCTCGACCGCTACGGCAACGAGGTCGGCTCGCGCGGCATCAAGCACAATGACTCGATCCCGCTGGAAGAGTTTCCCGATCATCTGATCAAGGCAACCATCGCCACCGAGGACCGGCGCTTCTACGAGCATTTCGGCATCGACATCGCCGGCACGTTCCGCGCGCTCGCCACCAACGCGAAAGCCGGCGGCGTCGTGCAGGGCGGCTCGTCCTTGTCGCAGCAGCTCGCGAAGAACCTGTTTCTCTCGAACGAGCGCACCATCGAGCGCAAGGTGAAGGAAGCGTTCCTCGCCATGTGGCTCGAGGCGCATCTCACCAAGAACGAGATCCTCAAGCTCTATCTCGACCGCGCCTACATGGGCGGCGGCGCGTTCGGCGTCGACGCGGCGGCGCAGTTCTATTTCAACAAGTCGGCGCGCGACGTGAACCTCGCCGAAGCGGCGATGCTCGCCGGCCTGTTCAAGGCGCCGACCAAGTTCGCGCCGCACGTCAACCTGCCGGCCGCGCGCGCCCGCGCCAACGTGGTGCTCGACAATCTGGTCGAAGCCGGGTTCATGACCGAGGGTCAGGTGTTCGGCGCGCGGCGCAATCCCGCGAGCGTGGTCGACCGCCGCGACGAGCGGTCGCCGAACTATTATCTCGACTACGCCTTCGACGAGATGAAGAAGCTGGTCGATACGTTCCCGAAATCGATGACCGAGCGCGTGTTCATCGTCCGCACCGGCCTCGACAGCAACATCCAGAAGGTCGCGGAAGACGCGATCGAGAATTCGCTGCGGCAATTCGGGCAGGATTATCACGTCAAACAGGCCGGCACGGTGGTGACGGACGTGTCGGACGGCGCGATCCGCGCCATGGTCGGCGGCCGCGATTACGGCGCGAGCCAGTTCAACCGCGCGACCGATGCGCTGCGGCAGCCGGGCTCGTCGTTCAAGCCGTATGTCTATGCGACGGCGCTGGAGAACGGGTTCAAGCCGTCCTCCATCGTGGTCGACGCGCCCATTTGTCTCGGCAACTGGTGTCCGCAGAACTACGGCCGGTCCTATGCCGGCTCGATCACCCTGCTCACCGCCATCACCAAGTCGATCAACACGATCCCGATCCGGCTGTCGCTCGCGCTCGGCAACGGCAACGCCAAGGCCGGCCGCGTCAAGATCGTCAAGACCGCGCGCGACATGGGCATCCGCACGCCGCTGATCGATACGCCGTCGCTGCCGATTGGCGCCGACGAGGTGACGATCCTCGATCACGTCGGCGCATACGGCACGTTCCCGCGCGAGGGCAAGATGATCCCGGCGCACGCGATCCTCGAAGTGCGCACCGGCAACGGCGAGACGGTGTGGCGGTTCGACCGCGACGGGCCGAAGCCGAAGCAGGTGATCCCCGCCTCCGTTGCCCGCGACATGAACATGATGATGAATTCCGTCGTCGAAAACGGCACCGCCCGCCGCGCCAGGCTCGATGGGGTGCAGGTGGCGGGGAAGACCGGCACCACCAACGGTTATCGCGATGCGTGGTTCATGGGCTTCACCGGCAACTATGTGTGTGGCGTCTGGTTCGGCAACGACGACTACGCGCCAATGAACAAGATGACCGGCGGTTCGCTGCCGGCGATGACCTGGCACGCGATCATGGAATACGCGCATCAGGGCATCGAGATCAAAACCATTCCCGGCGTGCCGGCGCTGCAGCGCCGCGAACCGCTGATGGCCGTGAACACCGGCGCGAAGAAAACCGAACCGGCGCCGGAGCGCCCGCCGACGCTGACGCGCAAGGCGGCGGATATCCTCGTGCGCGTCGAGCGGATGATGGACGATGCGACCCGCGCGCTGCCGCCCACCGTCTCGTCCGGACAGGCGCCGCAGCGCAGTTCGTCGCTGGCGCAGCCCGCCTCGGTAGCGACGGCAGAAGCCGCCCCCGTGCAAAGATAGTCATCCCTGCGATATCATCTGTCGCGGATTCGTTGCCCCACCCGTTCCCTCGGCCTGCTGACCTGGATCGACCGTGCGACTGCTGATCGGCTCGCTGTTCATGCTCGCGATCGCCGCACTGGCGGGCCTCGGCGCGACCTGGCTGTCGCTAACGCGGCATATCGCCTTCGGCGGTCTGACCATCGGCGCCTGGACCGCGTGGCCCAAGTCCGGCACAGCCGATGCCGATCCCTATGCGCGCGCCAATATCGCCCGCACCGGCCAACTCCCGGTCGGCGTCGGCGACGGTGTCGCGTTCCAGGCGCTCAACGACGATAGCGGCAAACCACTCGACGGCCGCTGCACCGTCACGCTTTCCGGCACAACGCCGGCGGCACGGTTCTGGACGCTGACGCTGTATGACCCGCAGGGCAACCTCGTCGCCAACACGCTCAACCGCTACGGCTTCACCAGTCAGGAGATCGTGCGGGAGGCCGACGGCCAGTTCATCATCACAGTCGCACCGCGCGCGGTGAGCGGGAACTGGCTGCCGACCGGCGGCACCGGCCCCTATCAGTTGCTGCTGCGCCTTTACGATACGTCGGTCGGCGTCGCGACCCGCGCCGGCCGAGAAGCCCCGATGCCGCGCGTCGAAGCGAAGGACTGCCCATGATCCGCTGGCTGCTCCTCCTGCTCGGCGGCCTGCTGCTCGGCGGCGTTGTCCATCTCGGCACGGTGATGATGGTCCCGCGCACGGCGACGCAGGACGCTTATGCGCGCCTCTCGCCGGTCGCGCCGGTGAATGTGGTCGCGCAGATCGACGCGCCGCAGCCCGACAAGTCGCTGCTCACTTATATGGACCCGGCCTTCGCACTGGCGATCTGCCGTTACGACCTCTCCGGCGGATCGCTGAAGTTCAGCGTGCCGGTGAGCCAGGCCTATACGTCGGTGACATTCTATTCACGCTACGACGTCGCCTATTACGCAATCAACGATCGCGCCGCCGGCCGCCGCGTGATCGAGCTCGATCTGATGACGCCGGAACAGCGCGCACAGATTCCCGAAGACGAGGACGTCACCGCAGCCGACCGGCTGATCGTCGAAACGCCGACCGTGACCGGACTGATCGCCGTGCGCGCGCTCGCGCCGGAGCCGGGACTGATGACGATGGCACGCACGTCGCTCACTGCGGCGAAGTGCAATCTGGTGAAGTGACCGGCGGTTACTTGCTGACCGGGAAGTAGCGCACCCGCGCCACCGGAGCCACCGGCCCACCCCGTGCATCGATCGCGGCCCGCAAGGCGCGCAGCCCGGTTTCGACCTCGACCGCCAACGGCGATGGCGTCATCACCACCAGCCGCTCCAGCGCGTAGCGATAGCCGACAAAGCGGTCGTTGAGCGACTGCGTCACCCAATCGACGATATTGGCATTCTCGCGGATGCGCGCCAGCGCGCCGGTGCGCTCCGGCGGCGGCGACCGGGTGAAATCGAGCGCGCGCTTGCGCTTCTCATCGATCGTGCTGACGCGCGTCGCGGTCTCGTAGAATCCCGGAATACGCGTGAGATCGTTGCGGATATCCTCGATCAGCTTCTGATAGCGCGCGGTCGGAGAGGAATAGCCCTCGCCCAAGAGCTTCCCGGCATAAGCCTCGCGCGGCAGACGACTGTCGCGCGTATAGCCGCGCATACCGTATTCGCCGAGCACGCTATACCATCGTTTGCGATCGTAAGGCGGCTCGATCAGCGGATAACCGAGATCACGCAGCAACCGCTCGTCGTCGGTGAATTCAAAATGCGAAACCTGGACGCTACCGGTCACGTCGCGCGTGTCGACGGCCGCGGCTCCCATCCAGTCATGGATATCGTCGCGCACCAGCGAGGGGCGCACATTGCCGAAATCACCCTGGGTGCAGGCGGCGAGCAGCAATCCCGCGATGAGCGCCATTCCTGCGCGACAGCGCGCGGCGCGTGTGCGGGATATCATCTCGCGGCGATCAGCGTGCCGCGCGTCGGCGACGACGGCGACCGGAATTGTTGCCAGCGGTCGGCGCCAGACCGGCATCGGGATCATCCTCCATCCGCTCGATGCGAATGGACGGCAAAATCACCACGGTCGCGGACGCGGCATTGCCGCGGCGAGGTGTCGACACCGGCCGCATGCCTTCCGGAAACTGGATTACTTGGCCCATACAAGCCCCCACTCCATACGCAATCCACGGATCGCGCCGGTGTGATTAAGCGATTACAGAGTTAATGCTTCGTTAAACTCATACGACGATGCCGCATTATCCGGGCCATGTGAGAAAATCGACTGCGACAAACCAGCGGCAACGGCCACAGGTGAAACCGGTGGGCGCGGGGCGCACGGGTGACCAAAACGACAAAAGCTTCGCCGCAATCTTATCGGCTTCCTTTAAGAATCGTTACCTTTAACCGTTCGCTAACATCGCAACGCTAATGTGAGGCCGATCCCTGTCTGGCTGGCGTCGCATGAGCATTCCCACTCCCCCCGGTCTCGAAAGCCTGGTCGATCTCGCCTGCCGCGACGGCGTCGACATCCGGCCGACGCTGCTGCGCGTCCTGACCGATCTCTATGTGCAGAAGCATGTGCATACGAGCGAGGAGGAGCACCATTACGTCGCGCTAGCGCAACGGCTGATCGAGACGGTGGACGAGGCAACCCGCACGCAGGTCGTGGTGCGGCTGTCGGCCTATCCGAATCCGCCGCGCGCGCTGCGCCCTTATCTCGGCCTTGCCGAGCCGTTGCCGGAGGCAGCAGATGCCCCGGCCGTCGTACCGGCCGCCGAACCTGACGGCAGCTTCGAGGATGCCGATCTGTTCGAGCCACTCGCCGCTCCCGCCCCGGCGCCACAAACAAACGCAGCACCGGCCGTGACCGCGAGCGAGTTGGCCGAACTGTTCTTCGGCGCGACGCCGCAGGAGCGCCGTCTCGTCCTCCTTCATCTCGACGCCATCGCCGAAACCGACATTCAACCGGTGAGTGGACACGCGGACATCGTCCGCCGCCTCGAAACCGCTGCGCTGCGGCACGACCGCGCCGGATTCGCTCGCGAATTGAACGGCGCGCTGAACCTCGCCTCATTCATGGCGCAACGCATCGTCGACGATACCACCGGCGAGCCACTGCTGGTCGTCGCCCGCGTGCTGCGGATGCCAGCGGCGGTGCTACAGCGCGTGATGCTGTTCCTCAATCCGGATATCGGCCATTCGGTGCAGCGGGTCTATGAACTCGCCGCGCTCTACGACGAGATCACCGAACCGGCGGCGCATCATCTGCTGTGGATCTGGCACGAGGCCCAGGGCTCATCGCTGCGGCCGGCGCTGCATGAGACCGTGCTGTGGAACGACACCACCACCGATGCACGCCGCGCCGCCACGCCGCAGCCGCACAAGGCCGCCACCGACACGCGCAACCTGCTGACCGACTTCCCGCCGCCGTCGCGGATCGGCGCGGCTTAATCGACGACGGTCTCGAGGAACGACCGCCCGGCGCGATCCTCGACCTCGACGATCCACACATCGGGATCGAACTTGATCTCGCGCCCGAGCGCCGCTTCCACATCGGCCTCGGTCGCCGGCGACTTGCTGCCGACCGTTGCGGTGAAGGCGCGATCCAGCGGCCGCGCCTCGTCGAATGCCGACTGCGGCGCGGGGGCATACAGCACCGCGCTGCCGTCGAGCCGCGACACCTTGATGAAGATCGAGCCCGCCTCCTCCGCGCCGCGCCGGCGCAGCACGGCGGCCACGCCCTCGCTTTGACAGCGGCGCAGATAGGCGGCGACCCAGAGGGCGGATTTCAGGCGCATGGCGACCGCATGGCACGGCCGCGCGGTCGAGACAACTATTCGATGGTTCGGCCGGTCACCACAGCAAGCTCACGCAGCATCTGGTCCGACAGCTTGCCGGTGACCGGCAGCTTGCGGTCGCGCTCGAACCGCTCGATCGCGGCCTGCGTCTCCGGGCCCATCGAGCCGGTCGGCTTGATCTGGCCATAGCCGAAATCGGTCAGCGCACGCTGCACGGCCATCAGCCGGTTCGACCCTTGTGGAGCCACCGCGGCCGGCGGCGTCGCAGGCACAGCGACCGCCGGAATCTCAGCGGGCGGCTTCGGCGTGGTGGAAATCAGATCGCCGATCGGATCGCCAGCACGGTCACGACGCCCCGTGGTCTCGTGCTTGCGCGCGACTACCGTGGATTTCGCGACCACGCGCAGCACGTCCTCGCTCGCCTCCGGCGTCAGGCGCAGGCCCGCCGCTGTCGCGAAGTCGCGCAGCGCCATGTCGGTCTTCGCGCCCCAAATGCCGTCGACAGCGCCGTCATAGAAGCCCTTGTGTGACAGCTCGCGCTGCAGATCGGTGATGATGTCGCCGCGATTGCGCGGCACGGCAGCCGGCGCCGGCATTGGCACCGGGACCGGCGCCGGAACGGTCATCGCCGATCCGGCCGCATTCTGCGCAGCCATGTTCTGTGCCGGCGGCGCGGCGGGAATAATACGCGGCCGTGGCGCGGTCGGTTGTTCGGCAACCTGCACGGTGACGCCCTGTGGCTTGCGGCCGAAGATCGGCGCGGGATGCTGGCCGGCCTGCATGAACAGCGCGTTCGAGACGATCGCTCCCACCGCCAGCACGCCCGTGACGGTGGCGACGCTTTGGCGCGGATAGTGCATCAGCACGGCCAGCGCCAGCGCGCCGGTGCCCGGCCGCTCAGGTTGCATTGGCGCGGATCGCTTCGTTCGTTTAGGCACGCTTCCTCACTTCAGTTCTGACTTGCATTGCAGCAGTTGCGTCCGGCACAGCGTCCTCAACGCTGGCACCGACAGATTGACGGTCGGCACGCTCGTTGCGCGCTTGGATCATGGAAATCGGCGTGACGCCGTTGCGATGCGCCTCGCAGTCGAGCGGCAGCCGCACCGTCACGCAGGTTCCCTCGCCGACCCGGCTGCGGATGGCGATGTCACCGCCGTGCAATTCGACCAGCCCCTTGACGATCGACAGGCCGAGGCCGGAACCAGCATGGCGCCGGTCATAGGAGGTCTTGGCCTGGAAGAATGCTTCACCGAGCCGCGGCAGATCCTCGTTGCTGATGCCGATGCCGCTGTCTTCCACCGCGATGACGATATGCCGGTGTTCCTGCAACGCGCTGACAACGACGCGGCCGTCGCGATTGCTGAACTTGATGGCGTTGGAAATCAGGTTGATCAGCACCTGATTGACCGCGCGCTTGTCGGCGACGATGTCAGGCAGCGCGGCTGGCACGCGTGTCTTCAGTTCGACACCGGATTCGCGCGCCTTCAGGCTGAGAATGTCACAGCAGCCGGCAATGACCGTTCCCGGCGAAAAACTTTCCGGCGCGATCTCGAAATTGCCGGCTTCCATCTTCGACATATCGAGAATGCCGTTGACCACCGCGAGCAGGTGCAGGCCGGATTCATTGATCAGCCGCGCATATTCGTCGCATTGCGCCGGGTCGAGCCGCAAGTCGTCGGCTTTCTTCAGCATGTCGGAAAAGCCGATGATGGCGTTGAGCGGCGTGCGCAACTCGTGGCTCATGGTCGCGAGGAACCGGCTCTTGCCGGCATTGGCGCGCTCGAGCGCGATGCGCGTGGTCTCGAACGCCTGCTCCTGCGCCTTGCGCGGAGCAATGTCGCGCAGCACGGACACCACTTCGCGCTCGTTGACGCCGGTGTCGGCACCGGCCTGGCGATCCACCGGACGGCAGCGCATTTCGACCCAGACGAAGCTCGGCGGCGCATCGGCGTGCTCGGCATCGCGACGGATACGGAATTCGAGCGATTGCTCGTTGCGATCCTGCGCCGCATTGGCGATCGCGGTGAGATAAGCGGGCCGGTCCGCCACATGCACGCGCTGGAACAGGCCTTGACCGAGCAGCTTGCGTGCGGTCGTGCCGATCAGCGGCTCCGCCGCGGGCGAGATGAACTGCACCGAGCCGTCGCGCGCATGGCGCGCGATCACATCAGTCATGTTGCATGCCAGCAGGCGATAACGGTCTTCCTCCGCATACAGCAGCCAGAAGCTCATGCGCGCCAGCGATTCCGCGCCAAGCGCGATACCGGTGGCATAAAGCGCGGCGGAGACGATGCCGAACGCGGCGAGCGTGCCGCCGACATTCTGATCGGCCGGCGGCAACAGGCCGGATGCTGTCAGCAGCAGCAGCAGCCCGGCGGCGCCGAGAGCAACCGAGGAAGCGATGGCCACCACGCGGCGAGACGCCGAGAGCGCCGCTTCCAGCGGCACGACGACGAGCCAGATCGCCGCAAACGAGGCGATGCCACCGGTGCGCCACGCCACCACCATGACCAGTCCGGTGAGCGCCAGCGACGAGAGCACGTGCGCGCTTTCATAGCGGCCCGTGCGCGACAGGAAATAACCGAGCAGGATGGGCGCGATCAGCCAGGCGAAGACAATGAATTCGAGCCAGTCCGGCACGCCGCGCACGGCGAGATAAAGCGGCAGCGCGGCCAAAGCGGCAAAACCACCGAGCAGACGCGGAGCGATGAAGGCGCGGTGCCGCGCCGCGGTCAAGGCATCGGAACGCGCCGATGGATGAACCAGCGCATCGATATGGTTGCGCAGCGACGCGACAAAACGCACGACCCGTCTGCGACCGGTCCCCGCCGGCCGCCTCCCCTTGTTGTGGAGGCGATCCTACCGAGGCGCGGCTTAAGCGAACGCTAAGGGAACCGGCCGCGTGGCGTCTGCACCCGGCGCGATCCCCGCTTTTCGCGGCCTATCCCTGGCCATTTGGCCGTCATGGTGAAGTTTTTCTTGCGGAATCCCGCATGGTGAACGGTTTATTGCCGTGGGAACGAAGCGCTCCGCGCATGCGCCAGGGCCGATGCCGCAGGGTCGCGTCGATATTCATTCAAATTTGAAGCAAATCCCGACAATTCAAATTTGATGAAAAGCCAAATCGAAACTGGCGAAAATCCGCCTCAAGAATTGAACCGCGGCTTCAATCGCCCCTGCTACGGTCCGCCCTATGACGAGCGGGAATGGGAACCTCGCTCGGACAGGATTTGGGACAGGGGACCATCATGTTTTTCCTCGTGCGCGTCGCATTCTGGCTGGGGCTGGTCTGCGTGCTGCTGCCGGGCAGCGGCAGCAAGTCAGGGCCTGAGCTGAGTTCGGTCGACACGCTGAAGGCGATGTCGGCCGCGGGCGCGACCGTCGCGGATATGCGCGGCTTCTGCGACCGTCAGGCTGAAGCCTGCGCCGTCGGCGGCCAGGTGGCGGAGGTGCTGGGACATCGTGCCCAGGAAGGCGCCAAGACCATCGTCGAATTCATCAGCCAGCAGATGGCCGAGCAAACGACCGGCAGCGCACGCAAATCGGGCTCGCAAAACACATTGAGCAGCACGGATACGATCCCGGCCTGGAGCGGCCCTGCCGGTGCCGCGCCCGAGATTTCGCCGCCGGCCACGGTTCCGTTGCCGCCGGTGCGGCCGCGCCGCGAGGCCAGCGCCTCCCGCCCGGCCGCCTGAGCGGATCAAATCCCCCCGAAAGGCGTGCGTGGGCTCGCCTCAGGCTATATATGACCGATGTGAGGGCGCGTTTCGCCCGGCAATGGTCAGACGATGACGATCGACGAGATTATCGACAATTTTGCCGTGCTCGATGAGTGGGACGATCGTTACCGCTATGTGATCGAGCTTGGCCGCACGCTCGACCCGATGCCGGACAGCGACCATGTCGAGGCCAACAAGGTGCAAGGCTGCACCAGCCAGGTGTGGATGACGACGCAGATCGGCCGCAATGCGGCCGGCGAGCCGGTGCTCACCTTCAAGGGCGACAGCGACGCGCATATCGTGCGCGGCCTGATCGCAATCCTGCTGACGATCTTCTCCGGCAAGCCGGCAAGCGACATCGTCGCCACCGACGCGCTCGCACTGTTCGACAAGATGGGCCTGCGCGCACATCTGACGCCGCAACGCTCGAACGGCCTGCGCTCGATGGTCGAGCGCGCGCAGAATGACGCGCGCGCGGCGCTCGCGCCGGCATAGACCAAACCTCCTCACCTCTCTGCAAACCACGTCCGCACCGACGCCTGCGCGCGGCCGGTTGCTTCGCCTTGATATCCGTAGTGACGCGCCAACCGGTCGAGCCCGAGTTGCAGGATGACCTTGCCCGAGCGCGCCGGCCAGCCGCGTTCGCGCTCGACATCGGCCAGCATCTTGAGAAAGCAGCACACATCGAGCAGCAAGCCGGAGAATTCCGGCCCAACCACTTCAAGCGCATTCTCGACGCGCTGGCGTGCCGCGATCGCGACATCGGTAATATGGCCGTCGCGGCGGGTGCCGCGCACCTGCATCGACCAGTCGGCGCCCATGCGTGGCATCAGATGTGCGCGGGTGAAATCCGCCCGCAGCCGCTCGCCGGCGAGAAGCTGCACCGGCTCGATCAGCGGGCGGCCGTCGCGCCCTTTGCGACGCGCGAGCCAGCCGAGCGCGCTCTCGGCCTCGTTGATGGTCACCGTGCGCACGCCCTCGGCGTCGCGCAGTTGCGCTTCGCCGACCGCGAGATGCCGCGCGCGGGACGGCTCGATATGCGGTTGTGCAGCTAACGTGACACGCGATGGGCTCAGACGCGGCATGGCGGTATTTTCCTCTAGGATAATATCCTTATAGGATAGTATCCCTAAAGAAAAATGTAGCCGTTGCCAAGGATGAAAGCGGCTGAATACGGACACGCCCGCATCCCTGCCGGAAAGACTAACGTGTTGACGAGTTTATCTTTTCCCCGACGCCGGTATCCGGCGACGGAAAGATATCCACAACAAATTAGGATTATGGTCCGTTACCGGCCGCGCTGGCGTTGCTGGCCGAGGCCCATCTGCTTGGCGAGTTCGGAGCGCGCCTGCGCATAGTTCGGCGCCACCATCGGATAGTCCGGCGGCAGGCCCCATTTCTCGCGATACTGCTCCGGCGTCATGTTGTACTGCGTGCGCAGGTGCCGCTTGAGCGACTTGAACTTCTTTCCATCTTCCAGACAGACGATGTATTCGGGCGTTACCGATCGCTTCACCGGCACCGCCGGTTTCGCCGGCTCCGAGGTGCTGACCGGCTGCTGCGCGGAAACGCGGCTCAGCGCGCTGTGCACCTGATTGATCAGCGCAGGGATATCGCCGGCCTGCACCGTATTGTTGCTGACATAAGCCGACACAATATTGGCCGTCAGCGCAATGAAGCTTTCGCTGGAATCGGAGTCGCTCATAGAACCGCGCCTTCCTGGCTGGCTGAACTCGACGTCGCTATCAAATAGAAAAACTCGCGCTATTGAAATACTACTGTTGACGGAACACGCGGGCAAGTCAAACCGCCAGGTTTAACTTGACGAATGAAGTCAAACGATCCGGTCAGCCGTTCTTTTCCAGATGTTCGCGCAGTTCGGCGATCGAGGCGAACCGGACCGTCCCCTGCGGCAACTCGGCCTCGATCGAGCCGTCGACATAGAGCGTGTAGCCCATGCCATCGACGACGCCGGATTTGAGGATCGGCGCGGAACGAGGCTCGGAAGGCAGTTCGGGGGGAGACTCAAATCGCTGCTCAAACCGGGATTCCTGTCGCGGTTCGGCCGGCGATTTGACGCGGCGGATGAACTCCGGCGCCTCGGCGCGCGGCTCCTCCGGCACCGGCGCTGCCGGGCGCGCATCGCGGTCCCAGATCGAGTCGAAACCCTCCTGCTCGGCGGGGCGCCCGTCGCCGGCGGACTCGGCCGCATCCGTCTCGTTCCGCTCGTCGCGCGCATCATCTCGCGCATCTTGCCAAGCCGCTTCGCGACGCTCCTGGAGCGCCTGATCGGTCTCGATGGTCGCAGCGGTGCGCAGCTCCGGCGCGAGCGCGACAACCGGATCGGAGCGCAGCGGCTCCGGTACGATTTCTTCCAGCGGTGGCGGGACGATCGGAGCAGGGCGTTCCTCCTCCGGCGGCCGGGCGAACGGCGCCGTCTCGAATGCCAGCGGCGGCACCACCGCCTCCGGTTTGGGATCGCGCGCGCGCTCGTCCGCCTTCTTGCTATCGCCGGCAGACGGCTTCGGTCGCGTCGGAAACGCGATGCGACCGGGCGCGCCCGCGGACCGCGCCGCCTGTCCTGTTGCTTGTCCGGTTATTGGCGCGAGCGGCGGCGGCAGATCGGCACGCGCCACCCCTCCCCCGATTGGCCGCGACGCCAGTCCGTCGGCGATCTCGCGCAACTGGCGGACGGCAGCACCGACGGCGACGATCAGCACCCCGCCGACGAGTGCGGTCGTGCCGGACAGGATCAGGGTATTGCCGAGGCTGAATTCCTTGATCGGCATACCATAGGCGATCGCCGCAACGCCGGCGCAGGCGCTCAACGCGCCCAAAATCATCAGCAGAATAGCCATGTCGCCATCAGCCCTTGACGGTAAAACCCGGAAATGCCGCGGTGCAATACCGCCTTCCGCAATAATACTGGCGTCCGGCGCAGAACTCCGCAAGAAATAAAGTGAGTTCACCCAACGTCTGGATTGACGGTTGGCACTCCCTGCCCCGGTTTTTTCCCTCGATTACTGACAAGTCGGCTCGTCGGCGAGCAATACCGCCGTCTCCACTGGTCCCTTGTGACAAAAATTCCGTGTTCCGGAGCGTTGCCCCGCGCCGCGCCAGGGCCTAACTACAGAGCCGACGTGAGACCAAACCGCCGGGCCGCGCGTTGACCGCAAAACGTTGCCCGGCTGTCTGCGCGCATCGTTGTTTTTTGATCCACCAGGAGGTTATCGATGACATTCAAGCTGCCGGATTTGCCCTACGCCCACGATGCGCTCGCGCCGTATATGTCCCGCGAAACGCTCGAATATCATCACGACAAACACCACAAGGCTTATGTCGATAACGGCAACAAGCTGCTCGAGGGCAGCGGCCTCGAAGGCAAGTCGCTCGAAGAGATCGTCAAGGCCTCGTTCGGCAAGAACGCCGGCCTCTTCAACAATGCCGGTCAGCACTACAACCACCTGCATTTCTGGAAGTGGATGAAGCCGAACGGCGGCGGCGACAAGGTGCCGGGCAATCTGCTCAAGAAGATCGACAGCGACCTCGGCGGTCTCGCCAAGGCCAAGGAAGACTTCGTCCAGGCGGGCGTCACCCAGTTCGGCTCGGGCTGGAGCTGGATCGCCGTCAAGGACGGCAAGCTCGCGATCATGAAGACCGCCAACGGCGAAAGCCCGCTGGTTCACGGCGCCAAGCCGATCCTCGGCTGCGACGTCTGGGAGCACTCCTACTACATCGATTACCGCAACCGCCGGCCGGACTACCTCAAGGCGTTCGTCGATCATCTCGTCAACTGGGACTACGTCGCCGAGATGTACGAAGCGGCCGCGAAGTAACGGGCTCGCGCAAGACAGGCATCAAGACAGACATCAACGGGGCCGGAAGGCCCCGTTTTTGTTGACGGGTTTTCGACGCGATGCCGCCCGCTTTCGTTCATGCGCCATACAGCCATACCAGCTAGGCTCCGCGGCCAATGATCAACGCGCGATGATGATGCGAGCCGGACCATCGTCTTTCGCGGGACCGGCCAGTCTTTGGGCGGCCCGTCCCGTTTTCGATCGCCTCGCGCTCGCGCTGCTGGCAGTGCTGGTGATCGCGGCGGGCTTGACCTTTCGCGATTACGGCCTCGGCTGGGACGATTACACCCATTCGCAATACGGCGACCTGCTGCTGTCGCTGTACGGCTCCGGATTCCGCGATCAGCGCGCGCTGTCGTTCGTCAATCTCTACATGTATGGCGGCGGCTTCGACATGCTGGCCGCGCTCGCCGCCAAGATCCTGCCGTTCGACCTGTTCGAGACCCGGCGGCTGATCGGCGGGCTGATCGGCATCGCCGGCATCGCCGCGACCTGGCGGCTGGGGCGGCGGCTCGGCGGTCCCGCCGCCGGTTTCCTCACCGCCCTGCTGCTCGCCACCCTGCCGCTGTTCTACGGGCATATGTTCATGAACCCGAAGGACGCGCCGTTCGCGGTGGCGATGGCGTTCCTGCTGCTCGCTCTGGTGCATGCGCTCGAACACTACCCGGAGCCGCCGCGCGCGGTGGTCGTCTGCGTCGGCCTCGCCCTCGGTGTTGCCACCGGCACGCGCATCCTCGCGCTGATCGGCGCGCTCTACATGCTACCGGCGATGCTGCTGCTCCTCATCGACGATGCGCACACACGCGGCTGGCGGGAAGCATGGCGGCGGCTCGGCCGCTTCGTCCTGCTGATGCTGCCGCTGTTGCCGATCGCCTATGTGACGATGGGCCTGCTGTGGCCGTGGGCCGTGCTCGATCCGCTCAACCCGCTGCTCGCGGTCGAATACTTCGCGCATTTCTTCGAGAAGCCGTGGAAGGAATTATACGAGGGCGCCCTCGTCTCGGTACCGGACATGCCGGCAACCTATCTGCCGAAACTATTCTCGCTGAAACTGCCGGAGATCGTCCTGCTTGCCGGCGCCATCGGCCTGATCGGCACCGCCATCACGGCGTTCCGCCGCGACCTCTCGGCGCGCCGGCGCGCCGCGCTGCTGATGGTCGCGGGCGCCGCGCTCATTCCCGTGGTCTATGCGATGATTTCGCGGCCGGCGCTCTATAACGGCGTGCGGCACTTCACCTTCATTCTGCCGCCGATCGCGGCGATCGCCGCCGTCGGCGCGGTATGGGTACTGACCTGGCTGCGCACGCGCCATGTCGCAGCCTTCGCCACAGGTGCCGCCCTCATCGCCCTCGGTATCGGCAGTTCGATCACCGACATGGTGCGGCTGCATCCTTATCAGTACGCGCATTTCAACTGGCTGGCTGGCGGCGTGCGCGGCGCCGACCTCAACTACATGCTCGATTACTGGGGCCTCGCCTTCAAGCAGGCGACCGAGGATCTGCGCGCGCACCTCAAGGAAACCGGAGAGAAGCGCCCCCCACGCGGCTACTGGATCGTCGCGGTGTGCGGCCCGCAGCGGGTGGCGCAGGTCGAACTGGGCGCCAAATTCCAGACCACCGCCGATCCGCGCCGCGCCGATTTCGCCCTGACGCTTGGCGAGTTCTATTGCCGCAATCTCAACGCGCCGGTGATCGCCAAGGTGGTGCGCGACGACGTCACCTTCGCCACGGTTTACGACATCCGCGGCCGCACGGTCGGCGACCTGCTGACGATGCCGCCGCCGTGACGATGTGACCTCGCGGAGCGGCGCCCCGCGCGGAGAGGTCAGCGCAACTCTCACTCCGCCTCATCCTGAGGAGCATCGCAGAGCGATGCGTCTCGAAGGATGTGGCGGCCACAACCTCACGCCCGCCCCATGGTTCGAGACGCATCGCCATAGCGCGTCGAAGACGCGCGTCAACGCGCTGGTGGCGATGCTCCTCACCATGAGGCTACCAGAGAAGCGCGCCGCTCACGCCGACAGCGCCGCGAGGATCCGCGCCCAGGAGCGGATACCCTTGTGGAAGCAGGCGAGGTCGAACTTCTCGTTCGGCGAATGCACCCGGTCGTCGTCGAGCGCGAAGCCGACCAGGAGCGAGTCCATGCCGAGCACGCTCTTGAAGTCACCGACGATCGGGATCGAGCCGCCGGCGCCGACCGTCACCGCCTTCTTGCCCCACTCGTCCGCCAGCGCGGTGCGTGCCTTGTTCAGCGCCGGATTGTCGTAGGAAAGCTGTATCGCCGGCGACAGCCCGTGGTTGCCGAACGTGACGCTGCAATCGGCGGGAATGCGGCTGCGGACGAAGGCGCGGAAACTATCGCGGATCTTCTGCGGATCCTGCTGTCCCACCAGACGGAACGACACCTTGGCCGACGCCTGGCTCGGGATCACCGTCTTCGCGCCCTCGCCGGTATAGCCGCCAATGATGCCGTTGAATTCCGCCGTCGGCCGCGTCGTCACCTGCTCGATCAGCATGCGGCCGGCTTCGCCCGACGAATGCTTCAAGCCGAGCGGACCGAGGAAGGTCTGTTCGGTCATGTTGAGCGATTTCAGATCGGCAGCGATGTCGGCCGGCAATTCGTCGACACCGTCATAGAAGCCCGGCAGTGTCACCCGGCCCTTGTCGTCGTGCATCGCGGCGAGGATATGCGTCAGGATGCGGATCGGATTTTGCGCCGCACCACCGAACACGCCGGAATGCAGATCGCGATCCGAAGCGGTGATCGTCACGTCTTCATAGACAAGACCGCGCAGCGAGGTCGTCACCGACGGCGTCTTTTGGTCCCACATCGCAGTGTCGCACACCAGCGCGAGGTCGAGCTTGAACTCGTCGGCATGGTCACGCACGAAACCATAGAGGTGTTTCGAGCCGCACTCCTCCTCGCCCTCGATCATGGTGGTGATCGACACCGGCAGCGAGCCGGTGACGTGCTTGAACGCGCGGCACGCCTCGATGAAGGTCATCGCCTGACCCTTATCGTCGCAGGCGCCCCGCGCGACGATGATCTTGCGGCCGTCCGGCAGCGTGTCGATGCGCGGCTCGAACGGCGGCGTTTTCCAGAGGTCGAGCGGGTCGACCGGCTGCACGTCATAATGCCCGTAAAACAGCACGTTTGGCGCCTTGTCCGTGCCGGCCTTGACCTTGCCGACCACCACCGGATGCCCCTCGGTCGGGCGCACCTCGGCGGAGAAACCGATGCTCCGCAGATCGGTCGCGACGTGCTCGGCGGCCTTCCGGCAATCGTCCTTGTAGGCGGGATCGGTCGAGATCGACGCGATGCGCAGAAGCGAGAACAATCGCTCGATGCTGTTATCGATATCCGTGTCGATCCGGCTCAACACCGCGTCAAGCGTGCTCATCAGTTCTCTCCTTGCAATGCGTGAGGAAACTAGCAACGCGCTTTGCATCTGAAAAGCGTTGCAACAGTGGCAACAAGACCCGCATCGGCAGCACTGCAAAACACTTGTGTTCGGTTACGGCGGCGTTCAATATGACCGTTCTTGTAGGGGCGAAGCGTCTGATGAACGAGCTGGTTGCACGTCTGGCAGCGACTGTCGGTATCGACACCGCGACCGCAACCAAATCTCTCGCCATCGTCACAGGATTTCTGTCGGCGGAAGCACCGGACGCATCGCGCGCACTGTTCGCCCGCCTGCCCGGAGCGGACGCGTTCCTGCAAGCGCATCAGAACGATAGCGCGGGCGGTTTCAACTCCGGCGGCTTGATGGGCGTGGCGACGCGGCTGATGGGCGCGGGCCTCGGCATGGGTCAGATCGAAACCTTCGGGCGCGAATTCTTTCAGTATGCGCGCGCGACCGCCGGCGACGATGCCGTCGGCGACGTCGCCGCAGCGATCCCCGCGCTGAAACAACTCATTTGAATGGACGCCCATCCGGGCAGAACGTTTTTCATGTCTTATCCCATTGCCGATATCGAGGGTTTGGAGCCGGAGGCCGCGGCGGCGCTGAAGACCGCCGGCATCCGCACCACCGGCAAGCTGCTCGAACTCGCCAAGGACACGCGTGGCCGCAAGGCACTAGCGGCCCGCACCGGCCTTGCCGAGCGGAAACTGCTGGCGCTTGCCAATGCCGCCGACCGCCTGCGCATCCGTGGGCTCGGCAAGGATTATGCCGCGCTGCTGCAGGCCGCCGGCGTCGAAACCGTGCGGGAACTCGGCTATCGCAACCCGCAGCGGCTGGCGCAGGCCATGGCCGCCGCCAATGCGCAGCGCAAGCTGGTGCGCCAGCTCCCCTCGGATCACCAGATCGTGCGGTGGATCGACACCGCGCGCACGCTGCCGCCGAAGATCAGCTATTGAGCGACTGCCGGGTCACCGGGCCGTGCGCTTGACACTCAACCGACGAGTCCTCAAAGCCAAGACACGCCAACAAGGCATGTCATGACCGCCGCCCCTGCTTCCGCCGTACCTGTCTCCGCCAAGGACCGCCCGCCGGTGCTCTCGGCGTTGCTCGCGCTCGGCCGGCCGGCGGTCATGGGCATCCTCAACATCACCCCGGACTCGTTTTCCGACGGTGGACAGTTTTTCACGCCGGAACAGGCACGCGCGCAGGCCGGGCGCATCGTCGCCGAAGGCGCCGACGTTCTCGACATTGGCGCGGAATCGACCCGTCCCTATGGGGGACAGAAGCCAGTGTCCACCGAAGACGAGCTGGAACGCCTCGCGCCGGTGCTGCCGGCCGCCGTGTCGCTCGGCATTCCGGTGTCGATCGACACCATCAAGGCCAAGGTGGCCGTCTGGGCGCTATCTCAGGGGGCCACGATCCTCAACGATGTCTGGGGCCTGCAACGCGATCCCGACATGGCGAGGGTCGCGGCCGAGCACGGCGCGCCGATTATCGTCATGCACAACCGCGACAAGGCCGATCCGGCGATCGATATCGTCGCCGACGTCATGGCCTTTTTCGAGCGCTCGCTGGAGATCGCCGACCGCGCCGGCATCGCGCGCGGGGCGATCGTGCTCGATCCCGGCATCGGCTTCGGCAAGACACCGGAGCAGAGCATGATCTGCATCGCGCGCCTCTCGGCGTTCAAGCGCTTCGGTCTGCCGATCCTGCTCGGCGCCTCGCGCAAGCGGTTCATCGCCAGCGTCGTGCCCAGCGAGCCGCAGGAGCGTATCCCTGGCTCGCTGGCCGCGCATCTTCTGGGGGTCGCCCATGGCGCCGCCATCATCCGCGCCCATGATGTGCGCGAAACCGTTCAGGCGTTGCGGATCGACGCCGCGTTGCGGAGCCTGCAATGAGCGACACGATTTTCATCAAGGGTCTGGCGCTGCATGCCTTCCATGGCGTGATGGCCTATGAGGGCAAGGTCGGCCAGGGCTTCAATATCGACATGATCCTGACCATCGATCTCGCCGCCTCCGCGAAGTCGGACAAGGTGAAGGACACCGTCTCCTACGATCAGGTGGTCGCCGTCGCGACCGAGGCGTTCCTCGGCAAACGGTTCAAGCTGATCGAAGCGGCCGGCGGCGCCATCGCCGATGCGGTGCTGGCGCGCTTCCCGCGCGTCTCGGCCATCGAGGTGACGATCCACAAGCCACATGCGCCGATCGCCGCGATCTTCGCCGATGTCGGCGTGACGCTGCGCCGCGCGCGCCGCTGAGAGCGACGATGAGCGAGGCGCTGCTCGCGCTCGGCGGCAATGTCGGCGACAGCCGGGCCATCCTCGACCGGGCGGTGGCGATGCTATGCGATGGCATCACCGTCAAGCTCCTTGCCCGCTCGTCCGACTATCGCACGCCACCGTGGGGCGACACCGATCAGGCCCCGTTCGTCAATCTCTGCATCGCCGTCGAGACGACTCTTGCTCCGCTGGCGCTGCTTGCCCGCGCGCACGACGTCGAACGCGCGCTCGGCCGCGACCGCGCGCAAGAGCGCCGCTGGGGGCCGCGCACCGCCGACATCGACGTCCTCGCCTATGACGACCTGACGCTAGACACACCGGACCTGACGCTGCCGCATCCGCGCCTGTTCGAGCGGGCTTTCGTGCTGGTGCCGCTGGCGGAGATCGTCCCGGATCGGGTCATCGCCGGGCGACGGATCGGGGAGGCCGTGAAGGCCATCGGAATAAGCGATATCGACCGACTTTTGCCGCGTTGAATCGCCGCAAAAAGCCCGGTAAGCCCATGGGGTATGACCGATCAGCCCGATAAGCTGGCGCTGGCCAGCGAGTTTCCCGCCACGTCGGCCGCGCAATGGCGTGCGCTGGTGGATGCCGCGCTCAAGGGCGCCGATTTCGAAAAACGGCTCGTCAGCCGCAGCTACGACGACATCCGTATCGAGCCGCTCTATCCCCGCGCGCCGGGCGCGGTGGTGCCGGGCCGCGCGGCGAGCGCGCCGTGGACCATCCTGCAACGCCTCGATCACCCCGATCCGGCCATCGCCAACGCGCAGGCGCTGCACGACCTCGAAAACGGCGCGACCGGTTTGCTGCTCGTCACCGCCGGCTCGGTCGGCGCGCATGGCTATGGCCTCGACGGTTCGCAGGCGGCGCTGTCGCGCGCGCTCGACGGCATCTATCTCGATGCCGGCGTCATTATCGAAACCGATCTCAGCACGCAGACCAAGGACGCCGGACTGAATCTCGCCGCCGTGGTCAAGGCGCGCGGCGTCGATCCGGCCGCAACCGATATCCGCTTCGCGCACGATCCGCTCGGCCTGATGGCGCGCGCCGGCGTCGCGCCCCGTCCGTGGACGGAGACCACCGCGCTGCTCGGCGGCATGGTCGATCAACTCGCCGCGCAAGGCTTCAAGGGGCCGTTCGTCATCGCCGACGGCCGCGCGGTGCACGATGCCGGCGGCTCGGAGGCGCAGGAGCTTGCTTTCGTCATCGGCAATGCGGTCGCCTATCTGCGACTGTTCGCCGACCGCGGCGTACCGCTCGACCGGGCGCGGCGGATGATCTTCTTCCGCCTCGCCGCCGACGCCGATGAATTTCTGACCATCGCCAAATTCCGCGCGCTGCGACAACTGTGGGCACGTGTGGAAGCCGCCTGCGGCCTGACGCCGGAGCCGGCGACCGTCACCGCCGAGACCGCGTGGCGGATGATGATCGCGCGCGATCCTTACGTGAACATGCTGCGCGCGACCATCGCCGTCACCGCCGCCGCGCTCGGCGGCGCCAATGCGATCAGCGTGCTGCCGTTCACTGCCGCGCTCGGCCTGCCAGACCCGTTCGCGCGCCGTGTCGCCCGCAACACGCAGCTCATCCTGCTCGAAGAGTCGAACCTCGCCCGCGTCACCGATCCTGCCGCCGGTGCCGGCGGTCTGGAATCCTTGACCGACGCGCTGTGCCGGTCGGCATGGACGCTGTTTCAGGAGATCGAGGCCAAGGGCGGCGCGCCGGAGGCGATCATCACGGGCTTCCTGCAAGACAAGATCGCCAAGACTCGCGCGGCCCGCGCCGCCGCCGTGGCGAAACGGAGGGAACCTCTCACCGGCGCCAGCGAATTCCCGCATCTCGGCGAGGCGGCAGTGACAGTGCTCGACGTACCGCGCGCAACGGCAAGCGCCCCCGCTCCGGCTTTCACCGGCCTTCCCGCCGCGCGGCTGTCCGAACCGTTCGAAGTGTTGCGCAATGCGTCCGATACAGCGCTGGCGAAGACCGGCGCGCGGCCGAAGGTGTTTCTTGCCAATCTCGGCAAGCCGTCGGACTTCACCGCCCGCACTACCTTCGCCAAGAATTTCTACGAGGCCGGCGGCATCGAGGCGGTCGGCAATGACGGGTTCAAGACGCGCGACGACATGATCGCCGCATTCAAAGCCTCGGAGGCCAAACTCGCCTGCCTGTGCTCGTCTGACGAGGTTTACGGCCGGGAGGCTGTCGACGCCGCCAAGGCGCTGGCCGCCGCCGGTGCGACCGTCCATCTGGCCGGCCGCCCTGGCGAGAACGAGGCCACCTGGCGTGCCGCCGGGATCGATACCTATATCTTTGCAGGCGGCGACGTGCTGGCGACGCTGCAGGCCATCCATGCTAGGCTCGGAGTGTCATGACACAGGGTGCGGGCAAAGTTCCGAACTTCGTCACCGTGGATTTTGCCCCGGCAGCCGCCGGCGCGACGACGACCAACGGCGAAAGCTGGACTACGCCGGAAGGCATCGCCGTCAAGCCCGCCTATGCGCCAGACGATCTCGCGCCGCTCGACTTCCTCGACACTTATCCCGGCGCCGCGCCCTATCTGCGCGGACCTTATCCGGCGATGTATGCCGCGCAGCCCTGGACCATCCGGCAATATGCCGGCTTCTCCACGGCGGAAGATTCCAACGCCTTCTACCGGCGCAACCTAGCTGCCGGGCAGAAAGGCCTCTCCATCGCCTTCGATCTCGCCACGCACCGCGGCTACGACTCGGATCATCCGCGCGTCGCCGGCGACGTCGGCATGGCGGGCGTCGCGATCGATTCCATCTACGACATGCGCACGCTGTTCTCCGGCATCCCGCTCGACAAGATGAGCGTGTCGATGACCATGAACGGCGCGGTGCTGCCGGTGCTGGCGCTTTACGTCGTCGCCGCCGAGGAACAGGGCGTTCCGCCGGAAAAACTCTCCGGCACGATCCAGAACGACATCCTCAAAGAATTCATGGTGCGGAATACCTACATTTATCCGCCCGCGCCGTCGCTGCGCATCATCTCCGATATCTTTGCCTACACCTCGGCGCATATGCCGAAGTTCAACTCGATCTCGATCTCCGGCTATCACATGCAGGAAGCCGGTGCGACGCAGGATCTCGAACTCGCCTATACGCTCGCCGACGGCGTCGAATATGTCCGCACCGGCATCAAGGCCGGGCTGACCATCGACCAGTTTGCGCCGCGCCTCTCGTTCTTCTGGGCGATCGGCATGAATTATTTCATGGAGATCGCCAAGCTGCGCGCCGCGCGTCTCCTGTGGGCGAAGCTGATCAAGCCGTTCGAGCCCAAGGATGCACGGTCGCTGTCGCTGCGCACGCATTCGCAGACGTCCGGCTGGTCGCTGACGGCGCAGGACGTGTTCAACAACGTGCCGCGCACCATGATCGAGGCGATGGCGGCGACGCAGGGCCACACCCAGTCGCTGCACACCAACGCGCTCGACGAGGCGCTCGCGCTGCCGACCGACTTCTCGGCGCGCATTGCGCGCAACACGCAGATCCTGCTGCAGCAGGAAAGCGGCACGACGCGCATCGCCGATCCGTGGGGTGGCTCCTATTATGTCGAGCGATTGACCTACGATCTCGCTCGCAAGGCGTGGGATCATATCCAGGAGGTCGAAGACCTCGGCGGCATGACCAAGGCGATCGAGGCCGGCATTCCGAAACTGCGGATCGAGGAAGCGGCCGCGAAGACGCAGGCGCGTATCGACGCCGGCCATCAGTCGGTGATCGGCGTCAACAAATATCGTCCCGAGAACGAAGCACCACTCGACGTGCTCAAGGTCGACAACACCGCCGTAAGCGCCAAGCAGATCGAGAAGCTCAACCGGCTCAAGGCCGAGCGCGATCCGGCTGCGGTGAAGGACACACTCTCGGCGCTGACCCGCGCAGCCAAAGGCGGCAACGGCAATCTGCTCGCGCTTGCCATCGACGCGGCGCGCGCCAAGGCGACCGTCGGCGAAATTTCCTCGGCGCTCGAAGCGGTCTATGGCCGCCATCGCGCCGAGATCAAGGCGATCACCGGCGTCTACAAGCGGGAGGTCGGCATGACCGGCGCTGTCGAACAGGTGCGCAAACTGGTCGAGGCATTCGAGGCGGCGGAAGGCCGCCGCCCTCGCCTGCTGGTCGCCAAGATCGGTCAGGACGGCCACGATCGCGGCCAGAAGGTGATCGCCTCGGCGTTCGCCGATCTCGGCTTCGACGTCGATATCGGCCCGCTGTTCGCGACACCGACGGAAGCCGCGCGGCAGGCAGTAGAGAACGACGTGCATGTGCTTGGCGTCTCCTCGCTCGCCGCCGCGCATCTCACGCTGGTGCCGGAACTGAAAGCCGAACTCGCCAAGCAGGGTCGCGGCGACATCATGGTCGTGGTCGGCGGCGTCGTGCCGCCACAGGATTACGATGCGCTTTTTAAATCCGGCGCCGAGGCGATCTTTCCGCCCGGCACCGTGATCGCCGAAGCCGCCGTCGATCTGCTGCGCAAGCTCGCCAAGCATCTCGGCCACACCCAAGAGGCGGCGGAGTGAGCGACCGCCTTGTCCGGCTCGCCGCGCTGTCTCTGATCGGGCTGGCGACGTTCCTGCCTGCGGGCAGCGCTGATGCCCAGCCGAAGCGCGCTGTCACCTCGTCCAATTTCGCCGAGATCAAGGTCTCGCTCGACGAGACCATCAAGGGCCTGCCGAAGCTCGCCGCCGACTGCCGGCGCGAGGGTGACCGCTGGGCCGCCAAATGGCGCAAGGACGCCGCCAAGGCGTTGCGCGAGGAGGCTTATATCCGCGAGAACGGCGTGCATTGGGCGCTGGAGCGCGAATACGAAGCGGCCTCGGTGATCGGCCGCTATGTCAGCGTGCTGCGCTCCGACTATCTCAACACCGGCGGCGCGCATCCGAACACGCAGATCGACACGGTCCTGTGGGACGGCGCGCAGAACAAGCGCGTCAGCATCCGCCCGTTGTTCGCGGAAGCGGCCGATGGTGGCGCGACCATGACCGCGCTCGCCGCGCTGCTGCGCACCGCGATCAACGCCGAGAAGAAAAAGCGCGGCATTCCGCAGGAGTCGATCGACGACCCGGAATGGCTCAAGGGGATCGAACCGAGGCTGCTGGCGCTCGGCCCGGTGACGCTGACGCCCTCGACCGAACCGGGCAAGAGCGCAGGGCTGACGTTCCACTATCAGCCTTATGCCGTCGGCCCCTACGTCGAAGGCATCTACACGATCGCCTTGCCGTGGCAGGATTTCGCGGTGCATTTATCCGACCAGGGCCGCGCGCTGTTCGGTGGCGAACGGCCGGCCGACGACGTCAAGAAATACGAACCGTGACACCCGCCTCCACCGCAAGTTCCGCAAAAACCGCGCCCGACATCGCCGCGCTGGCGGCCGGCATCCGCGCTGGCGAACGCGCCTCGCTCGCGCGCGGCATCACGCTGATCGAGAGCAAGCGCGCCGATCATCGCGAGGCGGCGCAGCGACTGCTGCAGAAGCTGCTGCCCGACACCGGCAAAGCGGTGCGTGTCGGCATCACCGGGGTACCGGGTGTCGGCAAGTCGACCACCATCGATGCGCTCGGCCTCTCGCTGATCGAACAAGGCCACAAGGTTGCGGTGCTGGCGGTGGATCCGTCCTCGACCCGGACCGGCGGCTCGATCCTCGGCGACAAGACACGGATGGCGCAGCTATCGGCGCACGACCATGCCTTCATCCGCCCCTCGCCGTCATCCGGCACGCTGGGCGGCGTCGCAGCGAAGACGCGCGAGACCATGCTGCTGTGCGAGGCCGCCGGCTACGACATCGTGCTGGTGGAAACGGTCGGCATCGGCCAGTCGGAAACCACCGTCGCCGATATGACCGATTTCTTTCTCGCCTTGATGCTGCCGGGCGCCGGCGACGAATTGCAGGGCATCAAGAAGGGCCTGATCGAACTCGCCGACATGATCGCCATCAACAAGGCCGACGGCGACAATATCAAACGCGCCAAGGCCGCTGCCGCCGATTATCGCGCGGCGCTGCATATCCTCACGCCGCGCTCGCCGACCTGGACGCCGCCGGTCGTGACCTATTCAGCACTCACCGGCGACGGCATCGCCGCGCTGTGGCAGAACGTCGTGACCCATCGTCAGCGCATGACGGCATCCGGAGAACTCGCCGCGCAGCGCCGCGCGCAACAGGTGAAGTGGATGTGGGCGATGCTGGAGGAGCGTCTGTTCGCGCGGCTGCGCCACGATCCGGCGATCCGCACGCGATTGAAGGATGCCGAGGCCGCCGTCGCCGCCGGCACGCTGACGCCAACTCTGGCAGTAGATCAGATCGTCGCGCTGCTGGAGCGGTGACGCGGAGACCGCAGATGCGTTAGCTCGCCTGATGCACCAGCCGCACCGGCTGGCTAACATTGACGGCGCGCTCGCCGACCACGCAGTTACGGCCTGCGGCCTTGGCGCGATAGAGCCGTCGGTCGGCGATCTCGAACAGACTGTCGTAGTCGGCGGCGTCCGACGCGCAGGTGGACACGCCCATCGAGACGGTGACACGCGACGTCCCTGCCCCGCTTGCTGCAATTGCCGCACGCAGCCGCTCGCCAAGCACGACAGCCTGCTCGGCATTGAGCCCTTCGGCCAGTACCACGAACTCCTCGCCGCCGAAGCGGAACGTGAGGTCGGCCGCGCGCACCGTCGTCATGATCTCGGACGCGATCTGGCGCAGCACGGCGTCGCCGCGCGCATGGCCGAACCGGTCGTTGAAGGTCTTGAAATGGTCGATGTCGATCAGCAGCAAGCTCACCGAAACCCCGGCAGTGGCGGCGCGGGCGATGGCGTCGCGCCCTTGCGTTTCCAGCCGGCCACGGTCGAGCGCGCCGGTCAGCGCGTCGCGGCCGCTGCGCGCCAGCAGATCCTCGTAACGCTCGCGATAGGTGAGCAGATCGAACACATCGGCGATGCGCGGCGCACCGGTCTGGCCGAACGCGGCCTTCTCGAACACGGTGAGATAGGCCGTCACCAGCCCGCTGTAGAGCGCGACGGCGCCCATCTTCGCCGCCCAGCCGCCGAACAGTACGGTAAGGTCGGCGCCGGTGAGAAACCGCAGGCCGGCATAGAACATGAGCTGGTCGAACGTCATCACCGCAGCGGCGGTTAGCGCGATACGCGGCAACAAGGCATTGCCGAACGCACCGCGCAGCCGCTCGTAGAGCAGAATGATGAGAATGCAATCCGCGAACAGGATCAGCGTTCCCCACACCATCAGCGCGCCCATCTCGTCGAGGAACCCAAGATCGGCGAAACGGTCAGGGGTCAGCGCGGTCGGCAGATGCTGGCGCATCACGAAGGCGAGCGCGAACAACAACAGATTGCCGATCAGCAGGCCGTAGATCGGCTGGCGCACCATCCGCGCATCCTCGCGGATATAGACCAGCAACAGCATCATCAGCTTGCCGGTGAACAGGATGGTCGAGCCGGGAGATGCGACGATGCCGGCGGGCAAGGCGACGTAGAAGGTCGAGGCGAGATAGGTCTCGAGGAAGTGCATCACCCCGAGCGCGCAGAAGAATGCGCCTATCCCCAGCCGTGCACGCGCGCGGAAGAGCACCGCGAGAACGGTGAAGTAGATCAGGGCGTCGCCGGCCAGCAACGCGACATTCGACCATTCCGCCAAAGGCATGTCCTTGCGGCAAATGTCTGCGGCGGGCGACCGGCCCGCCTTACCCGTGCTGTTAGTATCAAGAGTCTTAATAAAGAGCGATCATGACCCATCAATATCCACGGAACTCTGCGTGAATCATCTTAGTTCCCGTCGAGTTCCGGGTAATGCCGGAAGATGCCCATCGTATTGAACGGAATGCGCCGGTCGGAGGCGAGGTAAGCGGCGATGCGCGGGCGGTCCGCGACACGCTCCGCAAGCGCGGCACAGCGGACGAACTTGCGCCGCCACCGTTTCGCCGATCGCGGGAAGGCGTAATCCAGACCAGCCATCATCTGGAACAGCGAGAGGTCGGCATAACTCACCGAACGGCCGGCGAGATAAGGACGCCGGAGGATGTTCTCGAAGTAGCCGAGAAATTTCGGCACCCGCTCCGCCACGAAATGCCGCGACCGGCGCGCAGCCTCGCGGCGCTGGTCCTCGTAATAAAGACTGGAGGCGATCGGATGATGGGTGTCATGCACCTCCGCCACCATGTCAGCGATCGTGAGCTGAAGCTGATGCACCCACAGGCGTTGCGCGGCCGCGCGCGGCGCGAGTCCTTCCCGCTCGCCGAGATAGAGCAGGATCGCCGCCGTCTGTGCGACCATCATCCGTCCGGCCTTGAGGAACGGCGGCGCGAAGGCGGGATGATCGCCCCGTCGCATCAGACGCTGGAGCTTGGCCACGCCGCCACGGCCACGCACCACGTCGACGTAATCGGCACCCGCCTCTTCCAGAGCGAGCCGCACAAACTCGCCGCGCCCCTGGATATCCGGCCAGTAGTAAAGCTCGTAACGCATGACGTCCTTCCTGCCTCGAAATCAGTCGGCGGCGACATTTCCACAACTGGTCGCACTTCCGATGCGTTCCTGAGCACGCCAACCGTTTGAAATCGCGAGAATCGGCGCTAAGAGGCGATTATGTCACGCCTCCCGCTCCGCGTTGGGCGGTCGCGAACCGGCCTCGGCCTGTTCGCCACCCACCCCATCAAAAAACGCACCATCTTCATCGAATACAAAGGCCCCCGCATCAGCAATGCGGAGGCGGATCGCCTGGAAGCGCGCGGGTCGCGCTACATGTACGAGATCAACAGCCGCTGGACCATCGACGGCAAGGCGCGCAGCAATATCGCGCGCTACGGCAACCATAGCTGCCGGCCGAACGCGGAGTCGGACATCCTGCTCGGCAAGCGCGCCGACGGCCGCAAGGGCGGCAAGGTGATCCTGCGGGCGATCAAGAACATCGAGCCCGGCCAGGAAATCACCTACGACTACGGCAAGGACTACTGGAACGCCTTCATCAAGCCGATCGGCTGCCTGTGCCCGAGCTGCATCGACAAGCGCAAGAAGCTGCGCGCCGAGGAGCGGCTGAAACGTCTGCGCCGCAAGAAGCGCGAGGCCGCCAAGACCGCGGGCGTCAAGACCGCGAGCGTCAAGGCCACCGGCGTCACAGCGAAAGCCAAGACATCGAAAAAGACGTCAAAGGCAAAAGCCGCTCGCAAGGGCAAACGGACGCCCCAGCGCGCGGGCAAGCGCACCGCCAAGCGGTAATCGCCTCTCCAACCGTGCCAACCGTGAAAGAAAAGCCGCGCCGGTGAACCGGCGCGGCTTCCGACCGTGCAATCGATGCGCGCTCGAAAACGCTTTAGTTGGCGGCGAAGCAGTACAGCAGGCCGTCACCGCCGGTGCCGCGCAGGTCGGCTTGCGTGCAACCGCCGCCCTGACCCCGCGACGGATGCGAGGTGTTCCAGGACTTCGCCGGAGCGCTGTCGTCGAGACCGGTACGATCCGAATGGCCGACCATCGCCGCGCCCTGGGTGCTGCTCGTCCAGTTCTTGCAGGTGCGGTCGTCGGCGCCGGCAAAGGCAGTACCGTCGGCCTGCGAGCCGGTGAGAACGTCATGCCGGTTCGGCGTGTCGCCACGGCCGTTGATGACGTCGCCCTTTTCGCTCAACGCCGTCTGCTTGGTGAGATTGTTGGTGCCGTGCAGTTCGGCCACGTCCTTGGCGATCACAGCGCCCTTGGCGTTCTGCCACGGCCCCTTACCGATCCGGTCCTTGGCATTCACCGCGCCCTGGCCCTGGGTGCTCAGATAAGCGCGCCAGGTCTTGCCGGTCGAGCCGGCCGCAGCCGCAAGCTTCTGGCAATGCGCATCGGCGCCGGCGAGGCCGCCCAGATCGCCGCCATTGCCCACGCCCACGCTGGTGACAAAGAACGTCATGGCGGAAGCTTGAGCGTGCGCCGCGCCGGTGGCGCCCAGCGACAGCACCGCAGCGGTCGCCAGCAGTGTCAGCGTCTTCATGGAATTCCTCCCTTTTATCGGCATCCGGCCGGATACCCTGTTTGGGCATCAACACCAGAGCTTAGATTTTCATCCCGGCAGCCCGCCTTGCGGCACTTTGTCCACCCTTCGGACCGGCCTCGGCCGGCGTCATAAAAAAAAGCCCGGCGCGAGGCCGGGCTTTCTCTCAAAGACCATCGAGAGGGTCAGAGGGCAGCGAGGTTGGCGGCAGCCGGGCGGCCGCGCTCGGTCAGAACCTCGTAGCTGATCTTCTGGCCTTCCATCAGCGAGCGCATGCCGGCGCGTTCCACCGCCGAGATGTGGACGAACACGTCGCTCGACCCATCCTCAGGTTGAATGAAACCGTAGCCCTTTTGGGTATTGAAGAACTTCACAGTGCCGACAGCCATCGCATTTCCTTATGTGCGCAGAAAGACGCCCCGGCGCTCATCGCCCGGACGGCAACCATCCCGATTTTTGGAGTTTTCCGTGTCGTGCCAACGGCACAAGACCGCAAAGAAGCCGAAAACCGCGTTGCGGGCGCACGTAAACAGGATTTGCGCGGGCGGGTCAATCGCCGCCACGGGAAGCGGCACCCGCGCCAATTTTATGAATTGGTAACAAAAGTGGCGTTAAAGTTCCACTCGTGGGGAATGACGGCGGCTCGCCCGTGAATGGCCAGTCGAGCAAGTGCAATGAAGTCCGACAAACGCAAATCACCGCGGAAGCCTTTGCGGTACTCCGCCTGGATCGCCTTGGATGACGAACAGCGGGTGAGCTGCCTGCTGTCGGACGTGTCCGATTCCGGCGCGCGCCTGGAAGTCGATGGCAGCGCAAACATCCCTGCCCAGTTCGTTCTGCTACTGGCGCAACGCAATGCGCCGAAGCGCTACTGCACCGTGGTCTGGCGCGAAAACAACCAGATCGGCGTCCGATTCGAGCGTCGCAATGAAAAGGTCGCTCCCCCGCCGACCCGGACGATCCGCGCGATCGACCCGGCGAGCCCCCCGCTCGCACCGGACAAGCCGGAAGCCGACGACATCGTCGCCGTTCCTACCGCCGACAACGCCTGATCTGACAGCGACAAGGCACTAATTAAAACGGCCCGGCGATCGTCTCGCCGGGCCGTTTGTCGTTTCAGCTCTCTGCTGACGCAGCGCCGGTCAGGCTGCCTGGATCGCGGAGAGGATCCAGTGGCCGCCGCGCGAGCGCATGAAGGTCCACAATTCCGTGACCTCCTGCGGACCGCCGTCGACCACCTGTCCGTTGTCACGCGACACCAGACGGTCATTGAGCGAGAACCGCATCGCCAGTGTCGCATACTGGGTCGCACCCTCGCTCCACGCTTCGGCGAGATCGCCCTGCAGCAGTTGCACGTCGGAAATCTCGTTGCGCACGCCGCGGCTGGCGTTGGCGGCGAGATCTTCCGAGAAGTACGACAGCATTTCCGGTGTCGCGAGACGGCGCAGCGTCCCGAGATCCTCGCGCCCGTAAGCGGTCTGAATCTCACCGAGCGCCTGCTCGAACGCGTCGTAGTCATCCTTGCCGATGGTTACGTCATCGACCGGCGCCGCCGCAGCGGCACCCGCTGCCGCGCCCGTGCCACCACCCAGTCCGAGACCGGACAGAGGCCCGGCGGGGCCACCCGGCGCACCGCCCTGCTGGTTACGCTGCATCGGGCCTGCGAAGGCGAGGCCCTGCTGGCGACGCTGCCACCAGGCCCAGAGCAAGCGGGCGACAATCACCACCAGCGCCACCTGCAGCAGCAGGCCGATGATGGAAGCGAAGCCGGCCATGTTGCCGAACAGGCCCTGTCCGGCGAGCAGGCCGAACAGACCCGCGCCGAGGAAGCCGGCCGCGAGACCGCCGAGCAGGCCCGGACGACTGAACATGCCGCCGCCTGCGGCAGCACCGGCGCCCTGCGCGGCCGTCGCGCCGGGGCGCGTCGGCTGGGTCATGGTGCGCTCGAGCGGAGCCGCGGTGCGAGGCGCCGTGTTGGTCACGGGCGGCGCGGAAAAGGTGCGCGAACCGCGGCTGCCGCCGCCACCCGGACGCGCATCGGCGAGGCTGCCGGCGATCAGGATCAGCGCGGCCGCAACGGCACTCAGGGCAAAAACGGAGCGAATGGATCGCATGGATGAGCCTTTGGTGTTCCCTCTGGATGCCGGTTCATGCCGGCATTGCCCGCAATATGGGGGGACATCCGCGGCTTGATAAGATGCGTCAGGGTCGCAGGGGTAAAAGCCTTAAACCGTCTGGCGTTAAGCCAAAATCTAGGCGCCGGAACCAGGCGGTTTCTGCGGAACCACAGGCCGCCGTTTGGCGGCGCTTTCCAGCCATCGCTCCGTCTCGGCCAGCGCCTCGTAGCTGCGGGCGATCGCGCGATGACCGCGCCGTTCGTCCAGCGATCGCGACAGCTTCGCCAGCTTGAGATGCTCGAATGCCTTGCGGCGAGACTCGTCGGATTCGACTGCCATAACGCGCACCCTGAGACGCCAACCCGGAGAGAGCGGCGCCATCCTGCACCCGGATGTGGGCCCTGACCATCCTGCAGCGCAGCAGCGCTCAGGACTCCATCGTCTCCTTCACCGCCGCGACCAGTTGCTTGAGCGTGAAGGGCTTGGCGAGGAACGAGAACTTCTCGCCCTCCGGCAGACTTTTC
>MKWA01000015.1:395969-422813 GCA_001899285.1 Rhizobiales bacterium 64-17 | reverse complement strand
TCGGCATAGCCGGAAACAAAGATCATCTTCAGTTCCGGCTTCTGCTGGCGCATTTCGCGCAGCAGCGTCGGGCCGTCCATCTCCGGCATCACCACGTCGGAGACGACGAGATCAATCTCCGGCTCCTCCGCCATTACCTCGAGCGCCTCGACGCCGTTGCCGGCTTGCAGCACTTTGTAGCCGCGCGACGCCAGACCGCGCGCGTTGAGCGCACGCAGACCGTCTTCGTCTTCCACCAGCAGGATCGTGCCCTGACCGGTGAGATCGACCGCGACCTTCTTGACCTCGTCGGCGGCATTGATAACGCCGGACGCCGGCGCTTCCGCCGCCGGCGGCAGCGCCACCGGTTCCTCGCCGGGAATATGCCGCGGCAGAAAGATGCTGAACACGGTGCCGCGACCCATATCGGAATCGACATAGACGAAGCCGCCGGTCTGCTTGACGATGCCGTAGACTGTAGACAAGCCGAGACCCGTCCCCTTGCCGACGTCCTTGGTCGAAAAAAACGGCTCGAAGATCTTGTCGACGATGTCGGCGGGAATGCCGGTGCCGGTATCCGCCACCTCGATACGCACATAGTCCGCCGCCGGCAGCCCCTTGTAAGGGAGTTTGGCCGCATCGGCGGCAACCACATTGGCAGTGCGCACCGTGAGATTGCCGCCATTCGGCATCGCATCGCGCGCATTGACCGCGAGATTGACGATCACTTGCTCGAATTGCGACAGGTCCGCCTTCACCGGCCACAGATCGCGGCCGTGCACAACGTCGAGCGACACCTTCTCGCCGAGCAGACGCTTGAGCAGCATGCCGAGATCGCTCAACCGCTCGCCAAGATCGAGCACCTGAGGCCGCAGCGTCTGCCGCCGCGAGAACGCCAGCAGATGCCGCACCAGCGACGCCGCGCGATTGGCGTTCTGCTTGATCTGCATGATGTCGGAGAACGACGGATCGGTCGGCTTGTGCGCGTTGAGCAGGAAGTCCGTCGCCATCATGATGGCCGACAGCACGTTGTTGAAATCGTGCGCGATGCCGCCGGCAAGCTGGCCGACCGTATCCATCTTCTGCTGCTGGTTGGCGCGGTTCTCCAGCGCGCGCTGCAGCGTCGTCTCCAGCACGTAGACAATCGCCGCTTCGCCGTCGCGATCCGCCTCGTCGACCGGCGTGACGAAGAATGTCGCCGAGCGCTCGCCGGGACCGGAGAGCGAGACATCGACCGGGGCGATCTCGCCCTGCGCGTCGGCGCTCTTGCGGATCATGGCCTCGACCGCGCCACGATCGCGGTCGGCTATCACCGCAAGGATCGAGCGTTCGTCATCTTTGAGCATTTCCTGGAACATGCGCGCGAACAGTCCGTTCGACCGCGCGATGCGCGCCGAGCGATCCACCGTGGCGATCGCCATCGGCGTGTTTTGGAAGAAGCGCATGAAGCGCACTTCGGCGGCGCGCAGTGGATCGGCGCCCTCCTCGCGGGCACGATTCAGCACGAGCGTGCGTGACAGACCGGCGGTCCCGTCGGCACCGAACGCGACCTTGTGGAACAGCCGCACCGGCAGCGACTTGCCTGTGCGTGTCTTGAGATCGAGATCGATCATCTCGGTCTTGACGTCGCCCGGCGCGGCGTTGAACGCGGTGAGCAGCGCGGCTCCATCGCCGGCGACGATATCGGCAAGCCGCAGCGTCCCGGTACCGACCTGCGCCAGATCCTGCTCGAGCCAGCTCGCCAGCGTCGCATTGAGATAGACCACCGAGCCGGCCGGATCGACCGAGAAGAAGCCGGCGGGCGCATGATCGAGATAGTCGATCGCGTGCTGCAACTCCTGAAACACGTTCTCCTGGCGCGCGCGATCACGGGTGATGTCGGCGACCGACCAGACCGCGAGATTGCGGTCGTGCTTGCTGTCGCCGAGCGGCCGCACGCGCAGCCGCAACCAGCGCGCGGCCTCGCCATCGGCACCACCGAGCCGGATTTCCTCCTGCAGCGGCTGGCCCTCGCGGCCCGCCTTCATCAGCCGGTAGATCGCCTCGGACACTTCCGGGTCACCAGCGAAGGCGCGCTCGATCGGCCGCACATCGTCAGGACCAGTGGAATGGATCAGGTCGAGGTAAGCGGCATTGGCGTAGAACACGCGCCCGGACCGGTCGGTGACCATCAGCCCGTCCGGCGCACCGTCGGCCAGCACCTTGGTCAGCGGATGGACGCCCGCCTGCCCTTGCGTCTGCAGGATGCCGGCCGCCATGGCGAACAGCGAGAACACGCCGATGGTGGCGAGGAACGCCAGCACCGCCATGATGTACGGCTCGGCGTGAGTACGGCCGATATAGATCAGGCCCGCTGCGGTTCCGACCAGGGCAACCGCGATCAGCACGACCAGCCCGACGCTGCCGCTGCGCGGCGCGCGGTCGATGCGGTCATAAGCCTGACGGCTGGACGGCTCGCGCGCAGCCGCCGGACCGGGCGTACCTTGCGGCACGTTGCCGGCCGGAGCCATCGCCGGCCCGCTGTCTGTGTCCTTGATCTGCGCTGTCATCGCCGCAGAGCGCCCTGCCGCGCGCCGCCGGCGCGCCCTGATTCGTGATCAACCACGTCCTGAGTGCCCCAGGCCGGCGGCCTAACGCAAGCGTTTCGCCGCGTCGGACCGTGCAAAATCGTACGGAACGCCGCGAGATATCCCCACTGCCGCATCTTATGGCCGCAGGGAATGGCGCAGACGCATGACGTAGCCGATCACTTCCGCAACCGCCTTGTAATGTTCCGGCGGGATCGCCTGATCGACTTCGACGGAGGCATAGAGCGCCCGCGCCAGCGGCACGTTCTCCACCGTCGGGATCTGGTGTTCCCCCGCGATCTTGCGGATGCGGAATGCCACCGCATCGACGCCCTTGGCGACGCAGATCGGCGCCTGCATCCCCTTTTCGTATTGCAGCGCGACCGAATAGTGCGTCGGGTTGGTGATGACGACGGTCGCCTTTGGCACCGCCGCCATCATCCGCTTGGCCATGCGCTTCTGCCGCAACTGGCGGATCTTGCCTTTGATCGCCGGGTCGCCATCGGTCTGCTTGAATTCGTCCTTGATCTCCTGCAGCGACATCTTCTGCCGCTCGTACCACTGCCTGTACTGGAAGAAGAAGTCAGCGGCCGCGACGATCGCCAGGATCGCTACCACCGCGCCCATCAGCTTCATCGACAGCGTCATGATCAGCGGCATCAGCGCGAGTGGGTCGGTCCACACCAGCAGTTCAAGCCGATTGCGCTCCGGCCACATCAGGACCGTGAGCACCGTGCCAATCAGCACCAGCTTGAAGATGCCTTTGACGAAATTGGCGATCGCCATTTTCGAGAACAGGCGCTTGATGCCGGCGAGCGGCGAGATCTTCGAGAATTTTGGCGTGATCGATTCCGCCGACCAGACGAAACGGTGCTGCACCAGATTGGCGCCGAGTGCCGCCAGCATCAGTAGCAACATCGGGATTGCCACCGCCGCCAGCACTTCGAGGCCGAGCTTGTCGACGAGCCGCATCAGCCCCGGACCGTCGGCGCGCAGCATATGCGCGTTTGCGATCAGGCCACGGAAGGTCGTCGTCAGCCCGGAGCCCATGCTGCCGGAGAAAGCGGACAGGGCGAGCGCAGCCGCCGCGAAGATGAACCAGGTATTGAGCTCCTGGCTCTTGGCGACGTCGCCACGTTTGAGCGCGTCGTCCAACCGTTTTTGGGTAGGGTCTTCTGTTTTCTCGGTGGCGTCCTGTCCCTCGGCCATCTCTGTCCCCTGCTCAGCGTGTCAACTCGCCGAGGACACTTCCGAGATAGTCGAGGTAGGAGCCCATCATCGCGCTGACGACCAGCACCAGCAGCATGAGCCCCACCAGGATCGAGACCGGCAACGCGACGAAGAACACCTGCATCTGCGGCATCAGTCGCGAGAGAATGCCGAGACCGAGATTGAACAATAGGCCGAACACCAGAAACGGCGCCGACAACTGGATGCCGATGCGAAACGCCGACGCGACCGTCCGCGTCACCAGATCAGCGATATCGCCGGGGATCGGCACGTCACCGGGACGGAACAGCCTGTAGCTGTCGTTCAGCGCAGCGATAACCATGTGATGCATATCGGTGGCGAAAATCATCGTCACCGCCAGCACCGCGAGAAAATTGCCGACGATCACGTTCTGCTGGCCACCCTGGGTCGGATCGACCGCCGTGACGAAACCGAGCCCGAGCTGCTGCGCCACCACGGTGCCTGCGACCTGCAGCGCCGAGAGCGTCAGCCGCACGGTGATGCCGAGCGTCGCGCCAACCAGCATCTCCTTGCCGAGCATCGTCAGCATCGGCCCGTAGGCCGACGTATCGACCGCATATTCGGTGCGATGCAGCGGCAGCAGGATCGCCGAGAGCAGCAGCGCCAGCGTCAGACGCATCCGCGCCGGCATCGCGCTCTCGCCGATCGCCGGCAGCAGCATCACCATCACGCCGATACGCGCGAAGATCAGGATAAAGGCCAGCGCCAGCGCCGGCAGGAAGGAAATGTCGATGCGCATTCCGCGTCAGCCGCCGGCGACGATGCGCGCGGCGACTCGGGTCATCTGGCCCTGCAGGGCCTGCGCCATGAACGGCAGCGCAATCAGCAGCGTGACGAAGATCGCAAGAATCTTCGGCACGAAGGCCAGCGTCATTTCCTGGATCTGAGTCAGCGCCTGCAACAGCGAGATCGCGACGCCGACGGCGAGACCGACCAGCATCACCGGCGCTGACACCACGATGATGGTGACGATCGCATCGCGGGCGACGTCGAGCACTTCGGGGCCGGTCATGACGAACCTTTTTGAGAATCGCTGTAGGAGTTTACGCCGATCCGGATCAGATCGGCATCTTCATGATGTCTTCGTAAGCCTGGATCACGCGGTCGCGCACCGCGACCACCGCGTCGATCGCCACCTCGGTCTCGGAGACAGCGGTGACGACGTTGACCAGATCGGCCTTGCCTTGCGCCATCCCGCGCGCCTGCGCGTCGGACCGGCGTCCGGTCTCCGCGACCGAATGCAGCGCGTCGGAGAGCATCTGGCCGAAGCTGCCACCGTCGGCTCCGCCGGAGATGGATTTCGCGACGCCGGCCGCGCCGGACGGATCAGCCAACCGCGCCATCGCGGCGTAAGCATTGGTCGCTGCAATCGGAGATGCCATGGCGAAAAACCTCAGGCCTTGAGAATGTCGATGGTGCGCTGGATCATCCGACGCGTCGCGCCGATGACATTGACGTTGGCCTCATAGGAGCGCTGGGCCTCGCGCATGTCGGTCATCTCGACCAGCATATTGACGTTCGGATATTTCACGTTGCCGTTGACGTCGGCGGACGGATGGCCGGGCTCGTATTTGATCCGGAAATCCGACGTGTCGGTCCGCGTCGGCCCCATCTCGACCACCTGCGCGCCGAGCGCGCGATCCATCTCCGAACGGAAGGTGAGGATCTTGCGGCGATAAGGTTCGGCGCCGGGCGCGCGCGGTGTCGAATCCGCGTTGGCAATGTTCTCCGAGATGATGCGCATGCGGCCAGCCTGCGCGCGCAGGCCGGAGGCGGCAATGCTCATGCTCTTGACGAAATCCATGCTACGTCTCCGTCCTGTTTCGTCTCGGCGCGTCAGCGCAAATCGGTTAGCGTTTGCCCATCGCCGTCTTGAGCAGCGCGAGGCTGCGCGTGTAGAGCGCTGTGGCCGCCTGATAGTCCATCTGGTTGGCGGCGACCTTCATCATCTCGTCTTCGAGGCTCACCGCGTTGCCGGTCGGGCGAACCTCGTAGTTGTTCTTTGAATCCGCGCGGAACTGGCTGCCGGCCGACATGGCGGAGCCGCCCATATGCCCGCTCGCGGTTTGCACCATGGCGACGCCCGAACCCGGTTGCGCTGAGCCCGGCTGCGCCATCGCCATCATCTGGTCGTCGAACCGCAATGGCGACAGGTCCTTGGCACGGTAGGACGGCGTATCGGCGTTGGAGACGTTCTCCGCGAGGACACGCTGGCGCTCCTCGTGCCAGAGCATGCGCGACTTGAGCATCGACAGGATCGGCAGGTCGGACATTCCCATCGCAGTCTCCCCGCAAGCCGCTGCCCCGCGCGCCCGCTAGGCAGACATTGCCGGGTGTATGGTTAACGGAGCGTTAAATCGCCGTATCGGCGCCATCTTTCGATGGAACCGTTAACCTTACCGATCATTTGACGGAGAGCCCTTTGCCAAGGTAACGGCCTCTCTTTATTAATGGCTTGTTAGGGCGGCGGGCGGCAAATGTTGCCCAAAGCTGTTAACCAATCGGGATCGCCAATGGATCGCGGCCCCTCGTCTCAACTCCGGAGCGCGTGATGTTCGACAGCCTGTTTGGCACGGAGCCCAGTGTCGCGAAATTCGTCATCGCCTTCGCGGTGGTGATCGGCCTGATCGCGCTTGCCGCGTGGCTGGTCCGCCGCTTCGGCGCCAACCGTCTCGGCAGCAATGCCGCGCGCGGCCGCCAGCCGCGCCTCGCGGTGATCGACGCCGCGCCGGTGGACGGCCGCCGCCGCCTGCTGATCATCCGCCGCGACAATGTCGAGCACCTGATCATGATCGGCGGCCCGACCGATGTGGTCGTCGAACAGAACATCGTCCGCGCGACCGCGCGTGACGCGGCGCGGGAACCGATGCTGCGTACCGCGCCGGAGGCCGCGACCTCGTGGCCGCTGCAGCCCTCGCCCGAGCCGGCGCCGATCGTTCCTGCCACGCCGCGTGGCCGGTCGAGCTTCGGCGACGAGCCGTCCTGGACGCCGCCCGAGCCGCCCCGCGAGGTCGCGCGCGAGCCGGTGATGCCGCTGCCGCCGCGTGAACCCGCCCGTGAACCGATCCTCGGCCCCGCGCCGACCCCGATGGTCGAGCCGGTCCGTGACGTGGCACCGCGTGAGCCGGCGGTGCGTGAACCGGCGGCGTTCCGCGAACCGCCGAAATTCGAGCCGACACTGCGCGAGCCGGAGCCCGCGGCGCGCACCGCCGATCACAATCTCGCGGAAATGGCCTCGCGGCTCGAAGCAGCATTGCGCCGCCCGCCGCAGACCGAAGGCCGGCCGCCCGTGACCGATCCGCTTGCCGTTCCGGCCGCGCCGCGCGCGCCGGAGATCAGGACCGCTGAGGTCAAGGCACCGGAGGTCGTACCTGCGGCACCGAAGCCGGTCGAGGTTAAGGTGCCTCAACCCGCGACTTCCGATATGGTGGCCCCCGAATCAAGGCTGGCCGAATCGAAAGCCAAGACCGCGAAGCCGGCCACGAACGCGATCTACGATAATCTCGAACAGGAGATGGCGAGTTTGTTAGGGCGTCCCGCCACCAAACAATGACTCGTCGACATCGCGCGGGCGGCTGCGTCCTCGCAGCCGCTTTCGCGCTTTTGCTGACGGTGGCTCCGGCCGCCGCTCAGGATATTTCCATCAATCTCGGCCAAGGCACCGGCGTCACCGAGCGCGCGATCCAGATGATCGCGCTGCTGACGGTGTTGTCGCTGGCACCATCGATCTTGGTGATGATGACATCCTTCACCCGGATCGTCGTCGTGCTGTCGCTGCTGCGCACCGCGCTCGGCACGCAGACCGCGCCGCCGAACGCCGTGATCGTCTCGCTCGCTCTGTTCCTCACCGCCTTCGTGATGGGTCCGGCACTGCAACAGGTCTACGACGTCGGGCTGCGGCCGCTCGCCAATAACGAGATTACGCTGGAACAGGCGTTCGAGCGCTCGTCCGAGCCGCTACGCGCGTTCATGCAGAAGAATGTGCGCGACAAGGATCTCAAGCTGTTCGTTGACATGTCCGGGCAGCCCGCCCCCGCCTCGCCCGAGGACATGTCGCTGCGCATCCTGATTCCGGCCTTCATGATCTCAGAGCTCAAACGCGCGTTCGAGATCGGCTTCTTGTTATTCCTGCCATTCCTGATCATCGACCTCGTGGTCGCATCGGTGCTGATGTCGATGGGCATGATGATGCTGCCACCGGTCGTGGTGTCGCTGCCGTTCAAATTGATTTTCTTCGTGCTGGTGGACGGCTGGAGTCTGGTCGCCGGCTCGCTGATCCAGAGCTACACCGGCTCCGGGGGCTGACGCCAAAACAGCTTACCGTTGTGCGGTGCGCATTTTGTCGTCGCGACGTGCCGATGGCGCGGGTGCTGGTTGAGGGGCCGCAGGCACGTCCGGCATCGGGCGCGCGAAGGCGCCCGTTTCCGGATATCGCTCGCGCAGCGCCGCGAGGAACCGCGTGAGCGCATCGTAGGATGCGACCGTCGTCGCGACCTTGCCGAACTCCGGATCGAGCGCGCCGCGCGGGCCAGTCGCGATTTCGAACGCCGCGTTGTCCGGGCTGTCCTTCATCTTCGCCGCGAAGCGTTCGCGCAGCCGGCCAAGCCCGATGGTTTCGTTGGCCATCGAATAGGCAACTGCCGCGCGCAGCACATCCTGACGGTCGTCGGGCGTGAGCGGCGTGAAATCCTTCCAGCGGCTGCCGGTGAGGCGCTCGAACTGCTCGCCGGCCTCAGCCCAGCGCTTCGCACCCCACAGAATATCGGCGCGCAGGCGCTGCGCCTCCGGCGACTGCAATTTCTCGATCACTTCAAGCGCCAGCGGACCGCGGCCAACATCGGCCAAGGCGCGCGCCTCGATCAGCAGGCGCTGCGTCCGCAATTCCGTGGTCATGTCGCCGTTGCGGGTCGCACGCAACGTGCCGAGCGCACGATCCGGCTGGCGGTTCATCAGGTAGATCACCGCGAGCCGCGTCGCGACCTGCGCCCGCGCCGCGCCTTGCAGGCGATGGTCAACCTGGTGCTGCAACAATTCGGCCGCCTGCTCGAACAATTCCACCGATGCGAGCCGGTCGGCAAGCCGGCGGATCATCTCGTCGCCACGACGACCGATCGGCGTTAGCTCTCGATAGTCATAGAACAGGCCGAGCGCCTCAACCGGCGGCAGCGCATCGCTGCGCCCGCCGATGAACAGGCTCTCGAACGTCGCCGCTGCCCCGTCCTGAATGAGCCGCGTCGCACGCGCATTGGGATGCGCCGTGATGGCGGCGCGCATCACCCGGAACGCATCGCGGTAACGGTTCTCTTCGGTGTAGAGCCGTGCCAGCCACTGCTGGCCCTCGACTTCGGTTTCGTCGCCGCGCCAGATCGCCGTCAACGTTTCCAGTTCGGCGATCATGTCGTTGCGCGCGATTTCACCCTTGTCATACCGCAACGCCAGCGCGCGCAGGCGGCCCTGCGCCGCAGCTTCGCGGTCGGTGCTGTCGGCGGCGGCTTGATAAAACCGCAGAGCGTCGGTCGGAATGTCCAGCCCCTCGGCGATGCGTCCCTGCAGTACGGCGACCGCCGGCCCCAGTTCCGGCGGCAGGCCGACCGTATTGAATTCGTCGAGCATCCGACCCGCGCCGGCATAATCCTTGATCTCGACAGCGGCGCGCACCGCCTTCAACAGCGCCTGCCGGTGCAACTCGATCGGCAGACCGGCGATCGTGCTCATGGCGCCCTTGAACGCATCGTGCGCAGCGTCCCACTGGCCCTGTTCGGCGAGCGCGAACGCCCGCCACACCGGCGCATCATGCTGCTTGCCGACCAGCGGATGGCCGAGATCCTTCAGCGCATCCTCCGGACGCACCATCATCACATTGGCAACCGCGCGCAGCACGACCCCGGTGATGTCGTTCTCGCTCGGCTTGTCGTCCTTCAGTGCAAGATCGAGCACCGCTTTCGCTTCCGGATACATATCGCGGGCGAGATAGAATCGCGCGAGATCAACGCGCGCCGGCTGGCGCTTGCCGGCGGGCAGTGCCGACGCCCGGTCAATCAGTTCGGCCTGGCGGGTGATGAAATTAGCCTGACGATCGAAACCCCAGAGCTGCGGATCGAGCGCGACACCGCGTGAGGCCGCGGCGGCGTTGTGGCTCACCGCGTTCGACAAAACGAGTCCGGTGGGCCGGCCGATGACAATCTTGTCGCCACCGAGATCGGCGCTGAGATCGTCGGCCAGCGGCTGCACTACGACGCCATGGATTGAGGCCAACGCACGCAGATCGACGAAATTGTGGGTCCGGGCGAGGCCGCGCGCCGGGCCGAGCGCGGTGACGACGAACAGCGCGTCGCCCTGCTCCGGATCAATCAGAAGATGCAGGCTGCGCGGATCATCAAACGGAATGGTGATCGACGCGCGCAGCGGATTGACGATGTTGCGCGCAACAGGGATGTCCTGCGACGACGACGTCATCTTGTCGCCGATCGAGAGTGACCATCCCGTCCCGGACGACTGCAATGCGAATGCGCGCGGCCGGTCGAGCTTCATCCGCAGCACGGCGACGTCGCGCTGCGGACGCGTCACCGTCGCGCGCAGCACCATCGGTGATTGTTCGATCGCCGCGACGTCGATCGCACGCGCGGTATCGAACACCATCCACAACGTATCGGCGCGCACGAACGCGGCGGCCGGCGTCGGCACAACAAACGGGAATGTGGCGGTCGCCGCATCGGCCCCACCCTGCATGCCGGCCCGCACGACCGATGACGGTTTTGCCGGCGCGGCGGCTTCGGCCTTGGCGTCAATCTTGGTATCGGCTTTGGCTTCAACCTTGGTTTCGACGACAGCCGGCGTCGTCACGGGCGCAACCGCGGGTGGCGGGGCGGCAGCGGCCTGCTGTGGTTGCGGCTGTGACGCGGGCGGATCCAGCGGATTGACCGGCGCGGGGGCGGTCGCCGGTGGCGACGGCGGCGCGCGCGGCGCAGCGTGCGGCTCCGCCTGCGCGACGACCGGTGCCGGCGGCGTCACCGGCGCCGGCGCGGCTTCGGCCTTGATCTCCGGTTTAGCGTCCGACTTCACATCCGCTTTGCCTTGCGGCTTCATCTCCGGCGGCGTGTCCGGTTTGCTCTCGGATTTGGCGTCCGGGTTCGAGTCCGCTTTGGTCTCGGCGGCACCGTTTGCCGGGATCGTGTCCGGCGCCTGGATCGCCGGCCCCGGCACAGGCTTCGCCTCTTTCGCCGCGACGGTCTTGGCCGGCTTGGTGCCGACATCGACGATCATGTTGCGATCTTCGCGGAAGCTGCGCAGTTCCACCGGACCGGTGAAGCGGAAATTCACCGCGACGAAATCCTGATCGAGATCGCTGTCGAGCGCCGACAGCCCCGCCGGCATGCCGTCGCGCGTATCCGCCAGGTCGAAATTGATCGGGCTCGAGAATTTGAGCCGGAGCAATTCGCTGGTGCGTTCGGTGTTCACCGACACGCCGGGCGGCATCTCGAAGATGTAGCGGGTGAAGGTCGGCTGCGTGCCGACCTTGACGCGCACGGTCGGCACGGCGGGCACGGCCGGCATCTGCGCGCGTAGCTTGCGCTCGGCCTCCTGCGCACGGCGCGCGAGGTCTTCCACCACTTCCTGCGGCAAACCCGGCCGCACGCCGGTCCAGGTCGGCGGCAGCAGATCGAAATAGATGCGCTCGCCGGCGAGTTGCTTGTTGACGTCGACCTTCTGCTTGAGCGCGATGCGCAGCGCCATGCCGTCCGGGTCGCGCCGCGCCACGGAGATATAGTCGCGCGCGCCGGCACTCAGGCCCTCGATCGGAACCACGATCGGCTTGGAGAACGTGAGGATCAGGATATTGCCGGACAGCCGTACCTGCGCGTCGAGCGGCTCGGCCATCCGGAACACAATGCGGGCATAGCCGCCGGCGGTGGTGACCGACACCTCGCCTTTCACCGGCTCGTTCGCGGTGGCGTCCAGCAGAGCGGCGATGGATTGCGGCGGTGCGGTCGGCTGGGATTGCGCCAGACCCGGCCCGGCCGCCAGCAGCGACAGCGGCCCTGCGGCCGCGGTCACGAAGGCAACGCGCCGCACGGCCGCGCCGATACCGATCGAATACGCACGCATACGCTCAACTCACGCCGGCCCGATACGCAGGCTCTGGTCCTGAACAGTACCGGTAGGCGTTTAAAGGGGGATTAACCGTGCAACCGGGAGTGGCTGAGCCTTCACGTCCTCCCGAGGTGCCCCGAAATGGGATTTTGAGTGCGGTGGGACGGACCGAGGAAAGCCTCTTGGTGAGGAGCCGCGCCGTGCTCTGGCCCCTCGTCCTTCGAGGCTCGCTACGCTCGCACCTCAGGATGAGGCGCAGCGAGAGTGAAGCCACCGCCTCTCACCCGCCGGCTTTGCCTTCGATCTTCGGCAGATCGGTCGGGTTCGGCTTGGCGGGCTGGCTGCCGGCGCGCATGGCGAGTTCGACGGTCAGCTTCTCCGCTTGCTCCGACGACATCGCCGCCAGCACGTCTGAGAGCCGCCGGGGATTCATCTGCGAGGCGACCTCGACTAAAATCTTCATGTCGAGACGGTCGAAGATGCGCGCCGCATCCTTCGCCTTCATGCTCTCGTACATTGAGACGATCGACTTGAAGCGCGTCGCTTCGACATCGTCGCGCTGCTTGACGGTAACGCCGATCCGATGCTCCAGATCGCGCAATTCGGCGGCCTTCGCATCGACGCGTTTCTCCGCCGCCTGCAACAGGCTCTCGCGCATATCGATTTCGCGATTACGCGTTTCGATCGCCTGCCGGCGGTCGCCGAGCCGTTCGAGCACGGCGCGCTCACCCGGCGACGGACCCTGCTGCGGCACCACGCCGTTCTTGTCTGGCTTCGGCTCGGGCGGCGGCGGCGACTTGCTGACTTTCAGCGGCAAATCGGACGCGGCTCCCTTCGGCGCGTCGGGCACCGAACCGGTGACGTCCGGATAATTGAACACCTCGGAGGCCCAGGACTGGGACGATGCACGCGGCGACGGCGTCGCCGGCTCCGCCGCAGCGACGGTGACGGGCGCGTCGGTGATCTTGAGTTTGTCCGGGCCGCGCGCGGCGAGCCGTTCGCCAAGCGTATAGCCGCCATCGAGCACGATGCCAGCAGTCTTGAGCACGAACAGTCCGCCGGCCGCCACCAAGACGATCGGGATCAACCGGACTTCGCGCAGCAGCGACATCGTCAGGCAGCCTTGCCGGTGGCGAGCCGCAGCCGCGCGCGCTCGGCGAAGGCGGCGGCAGCAGCAGCCATACTGTTGGCATCAGGCATCGCCGGCTGTTGCGGCTGCGCCGCCGGTGCCGCAGCGGCCGGACGCGACACCGCGACGATGCCGGCGAGCTTGCGCATCAGCACATCGGCCGCCTCGATCTGCTTAGCGAGCGCCGTGGAGTACATGTCGGCCTTGGCGAGTTGCTGGCCGAGCGTCTGATCGGTGGTGCTGGCCGTGACCTTGAGGCCGGCGATGGCGCGCTCGGCGATCTCGGTCGCGGTGACGAGTTCGCCGATGGTCGCGCGCAGCGATTGCTCGTCGGCCTTGAGCCTGAGCAACTGCTTGTTGAGCCGCACGCAGTAGAGAATGGTGAGCAGCAGCAGCACCGCGACCATGCTCTCGATCGCGAAGCCGAAGACGTGCGTCATGATTGCGGATCCATCCGGTTGTTCGTTTCGTCCGCCTTCTCGAACATCGCGAAGGTGGTCTTGGGTTTGCGCAACGGTTTGGCCACCCGCACCGCGACGCGATCGCCGACGCGGCCCATCCGGCCCTCGGTGAGCGTGACGTCGCCGCAGCGCACGGTGACGAGCGAGTCCGGCTTGATCTCCAGTGGCAGCGTGTCGCCGACCTTGAGATTCATCATCTGCCGCAACGGCAGATTGGCTTCATAAAGCACGGCATCGACGCCGATGGCCGCCTGGCCGATCTCGGTGGCGAGATGGCCTTCCCAGATCGGGTCACGGCCGAACTTCTCGCCCATGAACATCTGCAGCAGCACAGCGCGGATCGGCTCGATCGTCGCGTAGGGCAGCAGCAGCTCGATATTGCCGCCGCGATCTTCCATGTCGATGCGCAGGCGCACCAGGATCGCGGCATTGGCGGGGCGCGAGATCGCCGCGAAACGTGGATTGGTTTCGAGCCGGTCGATATTGAACGTCACGGGCGATAGCGGCTTGAACGCGAGTTCGGCGTCGGCGAGCACGATCTCGATCAGCCGCTTCACCAGATTGGTTTCGATCGTCGTATACGGCCGGCCTTCGATACGGATCGAGGACTGGCCGCGACGGCCGCCGAGCAGCACGTCGATGATCGAATAGATCAGGCTGGAATTGACGGTGAACAGCCCGAAGTTCTCCCACTCCTCCGCCTTGAACACGGCGAGGATCGCCGGCAGCGGGATCGAGTTGAGATAATCGCCGAACCGCACCGATGTGATGCGATCGAGCGAGACTTCAACGTTATCGGAGGTGAAATTACGCAGGCTCGTCGTCATCAGCCGCACCAGGCGGTCGAAGACGATTTCCAGCATCGGCAGGCGCTCGTAGGAGACCATCGCCGATTCGATGATCGCGCGGATGCCGGAATTGTCGTTGATGTTGATGTCCGACAGGCTAAAGCCGAGCAAGCTGTCGATTTCATCCTGATTGAGAATGCGCTCGGCGCCGCCCTTCTGATTGAGCGCGCCTTCGTCGGCCATGGTGCTCCACTGCGCGGCGGCGGCGTCCTCGCCTGTTGCCCCCGGCTGATCGGAATCCTTCGGACCGTCGTCGTCCGCCTCGAGCGCAAGGCCCCACTCCGCGGCGAGGGCGTCCTGATCGATCTGTTCTTTTTGCGCCATGGATGGTGTTCTGAGCGTCGGCTTGAAGGAGTCGGCGAGGTCGCGAACGCGGCGGCTACTGGACGACGATTTCCTTGAACAGCACGGCGTTGATCTTGTACGGCGTGATTGCGGCATTGACCCGCCGCGTCAGTTCTTCCTTCAGCCGGTAGAGGCCGGCGGAGCCTTCGAGATCGGTCGGCCGCAATTCGCGCAGGTAAGTCTGGAACTGGTCCATGACGCGCGGCATCAGCGGCTGGATCTTCGGGATCAGCTCGGCTTCCGGCAATTCGAGCACAACCTTGACCTTGAGATACTGCGGCCGGTCGGCGTTCGGGGTGGACAGATTGACCAGCACGTCGGGCATGTCGACGAAAGTCGCCGGCTTCACCGCGACGGGCTTCTCCTTCGGCTCCTCATGATGCTTGAAGAACTTGCTGTAGGCGAAGCCGCCGCCACCGACCAGCAGCACCGCGGCACCGATCATCATCAGCATCTTCTTCGACAGCAGCTTGGCCATGAGGCCGGACTTGCCGGCTTTTGCCTTGCCGCCGGACGCGGCGCCCTCTTCGGTGTCAACGCCGTCCGCGGTCTGCGCTTTCGCTGCCATTCTGGCGCCCCTGTCTCGTCAATCCGATAGCGCGGCGTGTCGGCCGATCGCCACGCGTGCGCCCCCTGCACACAGCGCGACCCTAGGTCGCTATGGTTAACGGTTCCTTTAAACCCGGCAGAATCTGCCGGGTCGGACTTGCCCCCTGGCCTGCTTTGCCCGGCCGGCAGAGCCCGGCCAACAGGTTATCTGATTGATTTTCCTTGGCCTTCGGAGTTGGCACGCCCCCTGCAAAGGAGAGCGCGGCCCGCCGGTTTGGGAGAACCATGGGCCAGGTTGGGTCGCGGACGCCTCGGGAGGGTGGCCGCCGACCAGGGGAGAGAGATCGATGCAGAACACTCTGCTGATCGGATTGTCACGTCAGGTCGCGCTCCAGCGCGAGCTCGACGTCGTCTCGAACAATATCGCGAACATGAACACCACCGGCTACAAGGCCGATGGCGCGATCTTCGAGGAATTCCTCTCGCCGACGGCGCGCGCCGCAGAGACCGGCAACCGCATCAGCTTCGTGCACGACCGCGCCACCTGGCACGATCTCGGCCAAGGCACCGTCGAGCAGACCGGCAATCCGCTCGACGTCGCCGTGCAAGGTAACGGCTTCTTCGTGGTGCAGACACCGCGCGGCGAACGCTACACCCGCAACGGCGCGCTACAACTCAACGCCAACGGCGAACTCGTCACCGCCAGCGGCTATCCGGTGCTCGGCGACAGCGGCCCGATCCGCTTCCAGCCGACCGACCGCAACATCATGATCGCGCAGGACGGAACCGTCAGCGTGCAGGAAGGCTCGCAGTCGCAGGCGTCCTCGCTGCGCGGCCGGCTGCGCGTCGTCAACTTCAACCGCCCGCAGCAACTGCAGAAGGACGGCGACGGCTCATTCTCCGCCAGCGCCAACAACGCGCCGCAGCCGGACACGCAGTCGCGCATCCTGCAGGGCTCGATCGAGAAATCCAACGTGCGCAGCGTCGTCGAGATGACGCGCATGATCGAAGTCACCCGCAGCTATTCGCAGGTTGCCGCGATGCTGCAACAGCAAGGCGACATGCGGCAGTCGGCGATCCAGAAACTCGCCGACGTTCCGGCCTGAGCCTCGAAGGACTGACACGCCATGCGCGCTCTCCACACCGCCGCGACCGGAATGATGGCCCAGGAGCTTAACGTCCAGGTCATCTCCAACAACATCGCCAACATGCGCACCACCGGCTACAAGCGCCAGCGTGCGGAATTCCAGGATCTGCTGTACGAGCATGTGAGCCGTGTTGGCACGCAGACCTCGAACCAGGGCAACCAGTTGCCGGCCGGCATCGAACTCGGCTCCGGCGTCAAGACCGTCGGCACGCCGCGCCTGATGACGCAAGGCACGCTGGTGCAGACAGGCAAGGACTACGACGTCGCGATCCGCGGCGAAGGTTTCTTCAAGATCCTGCTGCCGGACGGCCGCACCGCCTACACCCGTGACGGTTCGTTCGAGCTCGACTCGCAAGGCCGCCTCGTCACCGCACAAGGCAACCTGGTGCAGCCGGCGATCACCATTCCACAGAACGCGCAGTCGGTAGCGATCAGCGCGCAAGGCCAGGTCTCGGCGACGCTGCCGGGGCAGACGACGCCGACCACGCTCGGCCAGATCGAACTGTCAATGTTCGTCAACAAGGCCGGCCTGCAAGGCATCGGCGACAACCTCTATCTCGAAACCCCGGCTTCCGGCGCACCGCAAAATGGCACGCCGAACGTCGACGGTTTTGGCAACCTGCAGCAGGGCAATCTCGAACAGGCCAATGTGGAGGCGGTCAGCGAAATCTCCGATCTGATCGCTGCGCAGCGCGCCTACGAGATGAACGCCAAGGTGATCTCGGCCGCCGACCAGATGCTGCAGTCCACCTCGCAACTGATGCGTTGAGGCGATCATGATCCGCATCATCCCCCTCGCCACGCTCATCCTCGCCGCCGCCGTCACCACTGCCGCGGCCGAACCGGCCCGGCCGGCGCTGAAACAAAGCGCCACCGTGACCGGCGATCTGGTGCGGATTGGCGACCTCGTCGACAATGCCGGCATCGTCGCCAATATCCCGATTTTCCGCGCGCCCGATCTCGGCCAGAGCGGCACCGTCAGCGCCGCCAGCGTTGTCGACGCCGTGCGCGGCCACGCCATCATCGGTCTCGACACCCGCGGCATCGTCGATGTGACGGTGACTCGGCCGAGTCACATGATTTCCGGCCGCGACATCCAGAAGACCATCGCGCGGCTCCTCGGCAACGCATACGCGCTCGGCGACAGTGATGAAATCTCCGTCAGCTTCGAGCGCGAGCCGCGCAGCTTCAACATCGAGCCGTCGGCCAGCATCGAGCCGCGCGTGCTGCAGCTCGGCTACGACGCCCGCACCGGCCGTTTCGATGCGCAACTCGAATTCGCCGGACAGAGGGCGATGCGCTGGACCGGCACGGCGTTCCCGACCGTCGCCGCCGTCACCATGGTGCGCAGTGTCGGCCGCGGCGAGATCGTCCGCCGCGACGACGTCACCATCGAACGTCGGCCGAAGACGCAGACCGAACGCGACACGGTCGCGGCGATCGACGCCGTGGTCGGCCGCGCGGCACGGCAGGCGCTGCGCGCCGGCAGCGCGGTGCGCGGCTCCGACCTGATGAAACCGGAAGTGGTGCAGCGCGACGCAGCGGTGACGCTGATCTACGCGGCACCGGGCATCACGCTCACCGTGCGCGGCAAGGCCAACGAAGCCGGCGCCGAAGGCGACATCATCAGCGTCACCAATCTTCAATCGAAGCGCGTGATCCAGGGCATGGTGGCCGCAGACGGCTCCGTGATCGTCCAGCCGGGAACCCCGCGCGTCATCGCCAATCTTGAGCCGGCCGCCGAAAAGCGCGCCACGCAGCAGAAGTGAGAACCATCGTGAAGACCTATTCGTCCGCCCACCCTTCGATGTCGCGCCTGTTGGCCGCGAGCGCGCTGGTTCTCATCGGCTCGATGCTCGGCGGCTGCTCGGCGATCGACCGGCTGAAGAATATCGGCGAACAGCCGGCGCTGGCCGAGATCGACAATCCGACCACCCGCCCCGGCTACAAGCCGGTGCAGATGCCGATGCCACCGACGCAGATCGCCTCCTACAGCCCCAATTCGCTGTGGCGCTCCGGCTCACGCGCCTTCTTCAAGGATCAGCGCGCGCATATCGTCGGCGATATCCTCACCGTGACGGTCAACTTCACCGACAAGGCCAACATCGCCAACGAGACGCAGCGCAGCCGCACCAACAAGGAAGATTCCGGCGTCGATAATTTCTTCGGCAAGAGCAAGCTGCCGTTGCTCAACACCGCGCTGCCGACGCGCATCTTCACCGGTGACTCGACCTCGAACAGCGATGGCAAGGGCTCGGTGCAGCGCTCCGAAGCGTTGCAGACCAATGTCGCCGCCGTCGTGACGCAGGTTCTGCCGAACGGCAACCTCGTCGTCGAAGGCAAGCAGGAGATCCGCGTCAACTTCGAAATCCGCGAATTGATCGTCGCCGGCATTGTCCGTCCCGAGGATATCCAGAGCGACAACACCATCGACTCCAGCAAGATCGCGCAAGCGCGTATCGCCTACGGCGGCCGCGGCCAGATCACCGACGTGCAACAGCCGCGCTACGGTCAGCAGGTACTCGACGTGCTGCTGCCCTTCTAACCCGGCTTCAAAGACCTCCCGCGTCTGTCCACGCCCGGACAGGCGACGCAGCGCGGCCTCCGGCTCTCCCCGCCGGAGGCCGCGGCATTTCATGGAACTTCGGATACGCGCACGCGCGCTGGCGCTGCATTTCACGCGAAAACCCGCGATAAAACGCAATCCTTTAAGGTTGTATTCAGCGTAAACCGCAATCGATCTTTGCACCTTAGCGGTTGTTAAAAACTGCAGACCTAGCGTGATACCGCAACCAACATTGTGCGGCCATGCGGACGGGCATTCTGGCATTTCGGGCACTGATCGGGATCGCGGCGGGGTTGATCGGCCTGGCCGTGGTCGCTATCGGCGTGACCGTATGGGCCTTGCGCAACGACGCGCTGGTCGATGCCGCGAGCGAAGTCGCCAACATCGCCACCGTTCTTGCCGAGGAAGGTACCAGTTCGATCCGCTCGATCGATATCGTCGCGAGCGAGATCGCCGACGAGATCCGTCGACGGGCCGGCACATCATCGGAACAGACGCAGGCTTTTCTGGCGTCGGAAACCGCGTATCACTTGCTCGATGATCGCCGGCATCGCCTCACCCAGACCGATTTCGTGGCGTTGATCGACGCCGACGGACAACTGGCGAACACCTCCAGGGTTTGGCCGTCACCGTCCGTCGTACTCACCGACCGCGATTACTACCGCCATCTTTCCACGACGCGCGGTCAGGCGCTGTTCGTCTCCCAACTCGTCGTCAACCGCGTCTCCGGCCTGCGCACCGTGCTGTTCAGCAAACGGCTCGAAGGGAGCGACGGAGCATTCCTCGGGCTGATCCTGATCGGCGTGCGTGCGGTCTATTTCGAGCACATGTATCGCTCAATCCATTCGGTACGCGACCAGTCGCTCGCCCTCACGCGGACCGACGGCACCGTGCTGGTGCGCTATCCAGCGAACGATACGCGGCCGAGCAAGATCGCGGAGAATTCGCCGTGGTATCGCGTCATCGCGCAAGGCGGCGGTAACTATCGCGCGCCAGGATCGTCCGACGGCATCCCGCGTCTGATCGGCGTGCGGCCGCTGCGCGGCTATCCGCTCGCCGTCAATGTGTCGGTCACTGAGGAGAGCGCGCTGGCCCGCTGGCGCCATCGCGCTTTGCTGATCGGCATCGGCAGCGTATTCGCCGTGTTCTGCTCCATATTCCTGCTGTCGATGCTGATCTCGCACGTCCGCCGGCTGGTCGCGTCTGAATCCTCGCTGGCGGAGCGCGAGGTTCGCCTCACGGAGAAGTCGAACGAACTCGCCGAAGTCAACGCCACGCTTGATTCGGCGCTGCACGATATGTCGCACGGTCTTGCGATGTTCGACCGGGACGAGAACCTCGTCATCTGCAACGAGCGCTATCTGCAGATGTACAATCTCTCTCCGGCCGTGGTGAAACCGGGTATCTCTTTGCGCGATATCCTCGAATTGCGCCGTGCGGCCGGCAATTTCGTCGCCGATACCGACGAATACATCGCCAATCGTCGCATCCGCATGGCACGCGGCGAATCGATCTATATCGTCACCTATCCCGGCGACGGCCGCGTGGTCGCGGTCCATAATCGCCCCGCCAAGCAGGGCGGCTGGGTTGCGATTCACGAAGACATCACCGAACGCGAGCAGGCCGAGGCGCAGATGGCGCATATGGCCAAGCACGACGCACTGACCGACCTCGCCAACCGCGTGCTGTTCCGCGAGCGTATGGAAGAGGCGCTGATGCGCGCACGCAACACCGGCAACGGCTTTTCGGTCTTCCTGTTCGACCTCGACATGTTCAAGTCGGTGAACGATTCACTTGGCCACCCGGTTGGCGACGCGCTTCTCAAGATCATCGCGCAACGGCTGAAGAACCTGGTGCGCGAGGGCGACACGGTCGGTCGGCTCGGCGGCGACGAATTCGCGGTGATTCAGCTCGCCGAAGGCGACCAGAAGCAGTCCGCCGTCGCGCTGGCGAATCGGCTGCTCGCCGCGGTGTGCGCGCCGTATCAGATCGACGGCCACGAGATCGTCATCGGCACCAGCATCGGCATCGCACTGGCGCCGACCGATGGCATGTCCGCCGACGAGTTGTTGAAGAATGCCGATCTCGCGCTCTATCGCGCCAAGACCGATGGCCGCAAGGATTTCCGCTTCTTTGAAACGGAAATGGATTCGGACCTGCGGTTGCGCCGCGCGCTCGAGGTCGACTTGCGGCACGCTTTGGCGCGCGGCGAATTTGAATTGCACTATCAGCCAGTGATCGACGTCGTCACCGGCCGTGCCGACGGCGCGGAAGCCCTCGTGCGCTGGCAGCATCCGCTGCGCGGACTGATCCCGCCGGACAAATTCATCCCGCTCGCGGAAGAGACCGGCCTGATCGTCGAACTCGGGGAATGGATCCTCAAGCGCGCCTGCGCCGACGCGGCACGCTGGCCCGACTGCATCCGCCTCGCTGTCAATCTGTCGCCGGTGCAGTTCCGCAACGCGCACATTGCCCGCACCGTGCGCGACGCGCTGGCCGGATCGGGATTGCCGGCACGGCGGCTCGAACTGGAGATCACCGAGTCGGTGCTCTTGCAGGACAGCGCAACCACCCTCAACATCCTGCACGAACTCAAGACGCTCGGCGTCGGCATCGTGCTTGATGATTTCGGCACCGGCTATTCATCGCTGCGCTATCTGCGCATGTTCCCGTTCGACAAGATCAAGATCGACCGGTCGTTTATCGAGGAGATGCCACATCGGAGCGACTGCGCGGCGATCGTCTGCGCCATCACCGGACTTGCGCGCAATCTGGCGATCGAGACCACCGCCGAGGGCGTCGAGACCGAGGAGCAATTCGCGCTGCTGCGCGCGGCCGGCTGCACTCATGCGCAGGGCTATCTGTTCAGCCGCCCCCGGCCGGTCTCCGACCTAGACTTCACCCGGCATCAGCGCGGCGCCGCTGCGTGACGCGGCATTCGTCATGAAAAAAGGCCGGAGCATCAGCTCCGGCCTCTTTCAAACGGCGATGCGCGGCGGCGTATTATTTGGCGCGTTATTCGTCGCGATAGACGCGCTCGCGCCGCTCATGCCGCTCCTGCGCTTCCACTGACAACGTAGCGATCGGCCGCGCTTCCAGCCGGCGCAGCGAGATCGGCTCGCCGGTCTCCTCGCAATAGCCGTAGCTGCCGTCCTCGATGCGCCCCAGCGCCTCGTCGATCTTGGCGATCAACTTGCGCTGACGATCGCGCGCGCGCAGTTCGATGGCCCGATCGGTCTCCGACGACGCACGGTCGGCGAGGTCCGGATGATTCTGATTTTCCTCCTGCAGATGCAGCAGGGTCTCCTTGGCTTCCTTGAGGATGTCTTCCTTCCAGGCACTGAGCTTGGCGCGGAAATACTCCCGCTGGCGCTCGTTCATGAAAGGCTCTTTGTCACTTGGCTTATAAGGCTTGTTTTTCGCCAGCATTGCTTTGACGACTCCACCCTTATTCCCCCACGGGTCAAATACCCGTGCGGGCGAGGCTTATATACGCGCCGGCGGGCGACCACAATGGGCTGGCGCCGGATCGGCGGCCATCCTTGTCGATAATTAATGACGAAAAATCAGGCAGTTAGCGGGAGAGGCCGGATCGGCGGCCGATCCGCGTCACCGGACATTGGCCTTGGCCAGTTCAACTTCCACGCGAAGCTGGATTTCCGCCATCACGGCATCAAGGCCGGGATCTCCGGAGCCCTCGCTGAAACCGCCCGACAGGGCCTTGAGCCGGTAAAGCATCGACGGCTCGATGGTCCCGTCGAGCAGGCCGAGCTTGAGCTGATCCAGCGCATCGAGGGCGGTGCGACCGTGCCGGACCGAGCGACGGCGCCGTTCGGCCGGGTCGTCGTAGCCCTGCAGCGCCATCAGCGCATCGATGGTTCCGACCGCACGCAGATGACTTGCGGTTGCGGTTTCGGCGGGTGTGCTGTCCGGCAGGGCGAAACTCCCGGCCGCGCTTTGGCGGGCCGGCGCTGATCTGGCCGCAAGTGCGGTGCCGTTCGCTCCCTGAATGCGCATGCCGGAACTCTGGCCATTTATGGTTAAGGAGCGGTAAACCTCCCGGCAGATTTTGCCGCCACGGCCAAAGCTGCCGCGCCGCCATCGTCCGCCTCACCCGCCGGGCGAGAAAAACCGACAATAAAACAATGGCTTAAACGCGGACGCCAATTGGCACGGCATTCGCAAAGACCTTGGCATCCTGTCCGACCTTCATTGGGGAGAATGATGTCGAGGACATTTGCCGCGCTTGCCGCGGCGCTGATGTTTGTGATGACCGGTACTCCGGCGCTGTCGATGTCGCGGATCAAGGATCTCGCGACGGTCGAGGGCGTGCGCCAGAACCAGTTGATCGGCTACGGCCTGGTGGTCGGCCTCAACGGAACCGGCGACACGCTCAACAACATTCCCTTCACCAAGCAGTCGCTCACGGCGATGCTGGAACGGCTCGGCGTGAACATCCGCGGCCAGGCGATCCGCACCGGCAACGTCGCCGCGGTGATGGTCACTGCCAACCTGCCCGCCTTTGGCAGCCAGGGCACGCGCATCGACGTCACCGTCTCGGCGATGGGCGATTCCAAGAGCCTGCAGGGCGGCACGCTGCTGGTGACGCCGCTGCTCGGCGCTGACGGCAACGTCTATGCGGTGGCGCAGGGCTCGCTCGCCATCGGCGGCTTCCAGGCGGAAGGCGACGCGGCGAAGATCACGCGCGGCGTGCCGACCGTCGGCCGGATCGCCAATGGCGCACTGATCGAGCGCGAGATCGATTTCAACCTCAACCGGTTGTCGCAGTTGCGCATGGCATTGCGCAATCCCGACTTCACCACTGCCAAGCGCATCGCCGCCGCCGTCAACGATTTCATCGGCGCACCGACGGCGGAGCCGCTCGATCCGTCCACCATTCAACTGTCGATCCCGCCCCAATTCCACGGCAACGTCATCGCGCTGCTGACCGATATCGAGCAGTTGCAGGTCGAGCCGGACCTGCCGGCCAAGATCGTGATCGACGAACGCTCCGGCATCATCGTCATGGGCCGCGACGTGCGCGTGTCGATGGTCGCGGTGGCGCAGGGCAACCTCACCGTCACCATCACCGAGACGCCGCAGGTGAGCCAGCCTCTGCCGTTCTCGCGCGGCACGACCCGAACGGTGCCGCGCACCCGCGTCGGCGTACAGGAAGACGGCAAGAAACTCGCCGTGGTCGACGAAGGCGTGTCGCTGCAGCAACTGGTCGACGGGCTCAATTCGCTCGGCATCGGGCCGCGCGATCTGATCTCGATCCTGCAGGCGATCAAGGCGTCAGGCGCGATCCAGGCCGATATCGAGGTGATGTGATGGGCGCATCATCCCTCGGCGGCATCGCGGGCGGCATCGGCGGCAACATGACCGCCAGCACTTCGGCGCTCGACATCCTCAAGACGGCCGGCAGCGTCAAGCCGCGCGCGCAGACCAACGCCGCCAAAGCCAAGGCCGCCGCGGAGGATTTCGAGGCGGTATTCCTCAACAACATGTTCCAGCAGATGTTCACCGCTACCGATGGCGATGGCCCGATGAGCAGCAAGGGCGCCACTGGCGTCTGGCGCTCATTCCTCACCGATCAATACGCCCGCACCGTCGCCAAATCCGGCGGCATCGGCATCGCACAACAGGTTTACAGCGCATTGCTCGCGCAACAGGAGATCCGTCAGTGACCGAGACTGTCGTTGAATTCGCCCGCGCCGAGGACGCGCAGGCCGCCGTCAAACAATTTGCCAGCACGATCGGCGCCCTGCTGACGCTGGTCGAGCAGGAAACCTCGCTGGTGCGGGCTGGCCGGGTGCGGCAGGCGACGCTGCTCGAGGCGCAGAAGAGCGACCTCGCTAGCGCCTATATGAAAGCCAGCGTACGGCTGTCCGCCAACCGGCAGGCGTTGACGCGGCACGTTCCCAACGAATTGCGCATCCTCGCCGACCTGCACCGCGAATTGCAGGTGCGGCTCAAGACCAACATGACGGTGCTTGCGACCGCGCACGCGGTCTCGGAAGACATCATCCGTGGCGTCTCCACCGAATTGCAGCGCAAAGCTGCGCCGTCGACCTACGGTGCCGGCGGACGCACCAACCAGCCCTCACCGCGCACCGCGCAACCGCTCGCCGTGAGCCGCAGCATCTGAGATTTCCCGGCGCCGTAACGGACCGGTAACGCTTCGCGCGCTTTCCGCGCGAAGCGTTCGCATTTGCAATGGAAATAGGCGCGGAAGAAACCGTTAACCATATTCTTTCACTGCGCATTATGGCGGGCATGAGAAGACAGGCGCCGATCCAAAACGGATCGACACGTGTCTTGCCGTAACAGGCACCTAACCAGAAAGGTTGGACTATGTCCGATATTACGCTCTCGTCTGCCGTCCGGCAGAACCTGCTCTCGCTCCAGAATACCGCTGACCTCGCCTCGCTCACGCAGAACCGCCTGGCGACCGGCAAGAAGGTGAACTCGGCGCTCGACAATCCGTCGAACTTCTTCACCTCGCAGTCCCTCAGCAACCGCGCCAGCGACCTGAACGCCCTGCTCGACAATATCGGTCAGGCGCAGCAGACGCTGAGTGCGGCCAACCAGGGCCTGACCTCGCTGACCAAGCTCGTCCAGTCGGCCAAATCGATCGCGCAGCAGGCGCGCGCGGTTGCCGAACCGCAGACGACCTATGCTGAAGCTGGCCAGACCGGCGACGTCGACTTCACCGAAACCCAGGGCTCGTTCACGGGTTCGGGCTTCGCTGCGCCGACCGCGGCCGGTACGTTCAACTTCACTGTGACTGTCGGCGGCACTGCCCGCACGCTGACCACGGCCTCGATCGCCACCAACGCGACCGTGACCGACGTCGTCAACGCCATCAACAGCGCCATCACGGCGGACACTGGCGGTGCGGCGGGCCATGTGACGGCCTCGATCTCCAGCGGCCAGATCAAGCTCGACGCCAACGACAGCGACACCGACATCACGGTCACGGCGAACGCCACGACCGCGGCGGTCGGCCTCACTGCCGACGCCTCGACCGACCGTGCGGTCAACTCCTCGAACCTGCTCGACCTGTCTTCGGGTCTCGCCGGCAAGAGCCTGACCGTGCAGGCGAACGGCGGCACCGCCAAGACCATCACCTTCGGTAACGGCGTCGGTCAGGTCTCGACCCTGAGCGAACTGCAGTCGTCGCTGAACGGGACTGGCGTAGCCGCAAAGCTCACGGTCAACGGCGGCGCCAACAACCTGTCGCTGTCGGTTGCCGCGACCACCGGCACGCAGAACTCGCTGGTGATCTCCGGCACTGCCGCCGGCTCCGGCGCCGGCACCGTCGGTATCGCCGCGGGCACCTACAACGGCGCCTCCTCGGCTCCGACCCCGGACGCGACCCGCTCCAACTACCAGCAGCAGTTCAACGACCTGCTCGGTCAGATCGACTCGCTGGCGAAGGACGCGTCCTACAACGGCGTGAACCTGCTGAACGGTGACGACCTGAAGGTGACCTTCAACGAGAAGGGCACCTCCTCGCTGACGATCTCGGGCGTGACCTTCGACTCGAACGGTCTCGGCCTGTCGGCGGTCTCCGGCACCGGCTTCCAGACCAACGCCAACATCGACTCGACGATCTCGACGCTCGATACGGCCCTGACGACGTTGCGCACCCAGTCGGCGAGCTTCGGCTCGAGCCTGACCACGGTGCAGACCCGCCAGGACTTCACCAAGAACATGATCAACACCCTGCAGACCGGTTCGGACAACCTCGTCCTCGCCGACACCAACGAGGAAGGCGCCAACCTCCTCGCCCTGCAGACCCGCCAGAGCCTGTCGACCACGGCCCTGTCGCTTTCCGCGCAGGCCAGCCAGGCGGTGTTGCGGCTGTTCTGATCGCTTCGCGATCCACACACGCAAGAGTCGGAACGG
>MKWA01000015.1:368616-395957 GCA_001899285.1 Rhizobiales bacterium 64-17 | reverse complement strand
CGCCGTTTTCGTTTTATGTCGGATTTTATGAGCGTTTACCGCTCGTTCAGCCTTTTTTAACCGGACATTAGGGTTACCAGATGATTATCCCGGCAACCGTCGAGAGGCGGGTACCGAGTCGATAAGGGAATTCCTCGCCATGAGTGACATCGTTCTTTCAGCCGGAATTCGGCAGAACCTGCTCTCGCTCCAGAATACCGCCGATCTGATGTCCGTGACCCAGAACCGTCTGGCGACCGGCAAGAAGGTCAACTCCGCGCTCGACAATCCGTCGAACTTCTTCACCTCGCAGTCCCTGAGCAACCGGGCCAGCGACCTCAACGCCCTGCTCGACTCGATCGGCCAGGCGCAGCAGACGCTGGGCGCGGCGAACCAGGGCATCACCTCGCTCACCAAGCTGGTGCAGTCGGCCAAATCGGTCGCCCAGCAGGCCCGCGCGATCGCCGAGCCGCAGGTCAACTACGCCGTGGCCGGCCAGACCGGCGACGTCGACTTCAGCGAAACCCAGGGCTCGTTTACAGGCTCGGGCTTCGCGGCGCCCGGCTCGGCCGGCACGTTCACCTTCACGGTGACGGTGGGCGGCACCGCGCACACCCTGACCACGGCCTCGATCGCCACCAACGCGACCGTGACCGACGTCCAGACCGCCATCAACAACGCGATCGCGGCAGATGTCGGCGGCGCGGCGGGCCATGTGACGGCCTCGATCTCGGGCGGCCAGCTCAAGCTCGACGCCAACGACAGCGACACCGACATCACGGTCAATGCCAACGCCGTGACCCAGGCGGTCGGCCTCACCGCCGACGCCGTCACCAACCGTGCGATCAACTCCTCGAACCTGCTCGATCTCTCGACCGGCCTCGCCGGCAAGAGCGTGACGGTCCAGGCCAACGGCGGCACCGCCAAGACCATCACCTTCGGTAACGGCGTCGGTCAGGTCTCAACTCTGAGCGAACTGCAGTCGGCGCTCAACGGCACCGGCGTCACCGCCGGCCTGACCAACAATGCCGGCGTCAACAACCTGACCCTGTCGGTTGCCGCGACCTCCGGCACACAGAACTCGCTGGTCGTGTCCGGCTCGGCGACCGGTTCGGGCACGGGTACGATCGGCATCGCCGCCGGCACCTATAACGGCGCCGCCTCGGCCCCGACCCCGGACACCAGCCGTGCCAACTACCAGCAGCAGTTCAACGACCTGCTCGGCCAGATCACCGCGCTGGCGAAGGACGCGTCGTATAACGGCGTCAATCTACTGAACGGCGACAACCTCAAGGTCGTGTTCAACGAGAACGGTACGTCGTCTCTGACGATCCAGGGCGTGACCTTCGACGCGGCCGGCCTTGGCCTCGACGCGGTGAGCGGCACCGGCTTCCAGACCAACGCCACCGTCGACGCGACCATCGCCTCACTCGACACTGCGCTGACGACGTTGCGCACCCAGGCCTCGAACTTCGGTTCGAGCCTCACCAGCGTTCAGACCCGCCAGGACTTCACCAAGGGCCTGATCAATACCCTGCAGACCGGCTCGGACAACCTCGTCCTCGCCGATACCAACGAGGAAGGTGCCAACCTCCTCGCCCTGCAGACCCGCCAGAGCCTGTCGACCACGGCTCTGTCGCTCTCCGCGCAGGCCAGCCAGGCGGTGCTCAAACTGTTCGGCTGATCCGTCAGCCTTCACACACAAGACGGCCAAACGGCGGGGGAAACCCCGCCGTTTTACATTTGATTAACCATCCTCGACGAGAGTTCCGCACGGCAACGCCCGCCGACGGAGCGACCATGGCGCTGAAAGTCGAACTCAAGCCACACGAGAAGATCCTGATCGGCGAATGCGTGATCACTAACGGCGATCAGCGCACGCGCTTCATCGTCGAGGGATCGGCGCCGATCCTGCGGGAAAAGGACATCATGACGCTGGAGCGGGCCGACACCCCCGCCAAGCGCATCTATTTCGCGGTCCAGCTCATGTACACGTCGCGCGACCCGCGCGCACACCACGACGCCTATTTCTCGCTGATCCGCGATATCGTGCAGGCGGCGCCCAGCGCCTGGCCGCACGTCGAAATTATCAATAATCATATCTTAACAGGCGAATTGTATAAGGCTCTGAAGCAAGTCCAGAAACTGATCTCCTACGAACAGGATCTTCTCGCCGATGCAGCACGCGACTAATGCGTACGGTCAGGTTGCGAAACAGACCGCCAACCCGCGACAGCTCGAAGCCGATCTCCTGCTGAAAGCGGCCTCCAAGCTTCAGGCGATCCAGGACGGCTGGGACAGTCGCCGCCCCGAGCTCGACGCGGCGCTGCATTTCAACCGCAAGCTCTGGTCCGTGTTCATGACCGCCGCCACCGGCCCGGACAATCCGCTGCCCGCGCAGGTCAAGCAGAACGTCGCAAATCTCGGCGTGTTCGTGTTCAAGCACACGCTGTCGATCATGAGCGACCCGAAGCCGGAGCAGCTCCGCTCGCTGATCAGCATCAACCGCGAAATCGCCGCCGGGTTGCGCGGCGCCTGACGCCAGCGACCTCGCGAGACGAAAAAGCCCTCGATCACCGAGGGCTTTTTTATTGGGTCTGGAAGAGCCTGTTGCCGGTCAGATGAAATTGACCAGGCTGATCTTGTAGAGCGACGCGGTGACCTGCAACGACGCCTGCATGCGCGTCTGCAGGGCGAGGATCTGCGAGCCGACTTCCTCGTTCGACACGCCGTTGATCTGCTCCTGCAGGTTCGACAGCGTCGCCGAGGTCTGCTGATGCCGATCGCTCGCCGCTTGGAGCGACGCCTGCGCGCCGGCAAGCTCGGCCTGGATGTTCTGGATGCTCTGCACGCCTTGCGGCACGTTGAGCGTGGCGGTCAGTCGCTGCTGCAAGGCCGTGTTCTTGGCGGTGGCGTTCGGATCGCTCGCCGAATAGGTGGTGGCGGCCGCGACGGCGAGACTTTGCAGGACGTTGCGGATACCTTGCTCGTTGGCACGCATGCCGTAAGACACGCTGATCGACTGGTCGACATTCGCCTGCGCGGTATCGCGCGCTGAACCGGAGCCGGCGTCGCCCGTATACCACGACACCGTGTCGGCCGCGGTTGCATCGCGTAGCGACGTGGCCGTGTCGTAGGGCGGTCCGTCAACGCGCTGCGCCGGATGCGCCGCATCTGCATTAAAGAAGTCGTTGGAGGCTGCCATCGCCGAGGCTGCCGACAGTGACGTCTGCGCCAGTTGACCGACCGAAGTGGTCAGCGCCGTCTTGATGTTGGCCGCGGTGGCATCCGGCGTCGCACCGATGGTGAACTGGTTGGCGCCGGGCGGATTATCCGTGGTCGCTGTCAGCGTGATGCTTTCGCTGGAACCGTCCGGCAACGTGAAGCCAACGCGCACGGTGTCGCCGACGGCAGCATTGGCGGTGCCGAGGTCGACCGACATGCTCTTCGGCGAGCCGGTCGGCGCGGTTACGGTCGCGCCGGTAATCGACGTGGAGATGCCGGACAGCTTGAACCCGAACGGCGAGGTGGCCGAATCCTCCGCGATCGCCACCGAGGTCGTCGTCGGCGCGGTGAGTTGCACGCGACCAAGACCGCTGGCGCCGAGATCGGCTTGCTGGCGCTGATCGATCAGCGTGCGCAGGCCGTCCTGCCCGCCATTGCCGTTGAGGATGTGGTCGAGCGTGTCCACCGACGGCGTGTCGGTAGCGCTGCCGGAAAACATGTAGCGGTCGCCGACCTGCGTATTGAGCAGCGCGAGAAACTCGCTAAGCGACGACATCGCCGTCTTCTGCGCGGTGGTCTGGCCGAGCGCGTCCGGATCGAACTTGCCGGCCGCCACCGCTGTCTTGGTGTTCTGGCCGAGCGTCACCATCCGGCTCAACGTGGTCTGCGCCAGATCAAGCCGGGTGCCGACCATGGTGATGGTGTCGTTGTAGCCGTCGGTCGCGGCGAGCCGCGAACTGAGCGTCACCGAGAGGCCGCGCTGCAAGCCGAGGCCGGCATAGGTGGTCGATTTCTGCCCAGTGCCGAGCTGGCGCGTCAGATCGTCGAGCTGGGCGCGCATCTGCACCAGCGACTGCACCATCATCGCGGATTTGGAGCCGATCGGGATCACACTCATGGCCGTCTCACCGGGTTCACGGCAGCGCCTGCATCAGCGAGTCGAGCATTTCCCGAACCGCCGACATCACGCGCGCATTGGCCGCATAGTTGTTCTGGAGCCGCAACAGGTTCGACATCTCCTCGTCGATATTGACGCTGGCGCTGTCGTCGAACCGTGACTGCAGCGAGGAGAGCACGACGTTCTGACCGTCACTCAGGCTCTTGGCCGCGTCCGCCGCCTGGCCCTGCTGGCTGATGACCTGGCGCAGGAACGAGCCGATCGAGCCGCTATAGGGCGACGCCGCGGTGCCGACCCCGCTCGCCGCCGAATAGGTCTGCGACGTGCTGGTGAGCTGCGCATAAAGGAAGTTCGGCCGCGTCGGATCGGCCGCGGTAGTGCCGGACTGATACGACACCAGTGCAGCCGGATTGGTGATCAAAGCCGGATTGACGGAGATCCGTCCGGCGAATCCGGCCGTCTGCGATCCCATGCCGTTGATCGCACCCGTGAACGCGACGGCGCCGTCGGTAAAGAACGGCATCTCACCACTGCCGCCGGCAAAGCCGGTCATGGTCGAGGTGGTCGACAGGCTGGAGACGGTGGCGCGGCCCGAGCCATTGTCGAGAACCCGCAGGGTGTTGCCGCCGGTGGTCGAGGCGATCAGCCCTTTCGAGGTCAGCGCGTTGTTGATCTGGGTCAGTACCGACGACATGCCGCCGGAGAAATCGAGGCCGAACACCTGATCGTTCGGATCGGCGGTCGCGCTGTTGGACAACGGCAGGGCCGACGGATCGTCGACCTTCATGAAGGTGATCTTCTTGGTCTGGCCGGTCGCGGTATCGACGTAGCTGAGATTGACGGTGTTGCCGGCCAGCAGGCTGCCAAGATCGACGTCGAAGCCGCTTTGCGCGCCGGAGGTCGCCGCGGTCCCGGCCACCGTCTTGTCGGACAGCGCGCGCGACATCGCCGCCGCCATCTCGTCGAGCTGGGTCTGGGTCTGCACCAGATCCTGGTCGCGCATCTGCAGATAGGCGGCGATCTGGCCGGAGCGGATCGAGCCGGTCGCGACCAGATCAATCTGCGTGCCGTTGTCGCCGGTCAGCATCAGCGTGCCGACCGAACGCTTTGACGGGTCGGCGCTCCACTGATTGGTCGCCGTCATCGTGCCTTGCGCGTCGAAGCTCAAGGTCGCGGTCGATGAGCCGACAAGCTGGATGCCGCTGGTCGTGAAGATCTTGACCTGGTTCTGGTCGCCGGCGACGACATTGATATCCATCAACTGTGAGAGCTGGTTGATATAGGCGTCGCGCTGGTCAAGCAGCGAGGCGGTCGTGCTGTCTGCCTTGTTGTAGGCGGACAACTGGCCATTGATCGCCGCGATCTGCTGCATCGCGTTATTAGCCTTGGCGACCGAATCCGACAGGCCGAGCTCCGCATCGCCGCGCAGCGCCTGCACCTGCGTGCTCATGGAATTGAGCTGCTGCGTCAACACTTGCGCCTGCGCGATCACGTTGGCGCGCGCGGACGGATCGTCCGGGCTGGTGCTCAAGGCCTGCAACGACTGCGTGAAATTGTTGAACACCGTGTCGAGCGCGGTCGAGGAGCCGGGCGTGCCGAACACAGTCTGGATGCGTTGATAGAAGTCTGACCGCAGCGAGGCATAGGACGCGCCCGAGGTCTCGGTGCGCAACTGCCGCTGCACATATTGATCGAGCTGGCGCTGGATTTCGCTGACGGCGACGCTGGTGCCCGCCTGACCGGCGGAAATCTGTACCGGCACCGCGACTTTCTTGACGTAGCCCGGCGTCTCGGCGTTGGCGACGTTGGCCGAAATCACCGACAGGCCGGTCTGCGTGGTGCGCAGGCCGGCAACGGCGGTGGCAAGGGCTTGGTTGAGGCTCATGAGCCGTCAGCCTTCGTCAAGTTTCGAACCGTCAGCGCAGCATGTTCAACAGGTCCTGCACCATCTCATTGCTGGTGGTGACGACCTTGGTGTTGGCCGAATACGCCTGCTGGGTGATGATCAGCTTGGTGAATTCGTCGGCGATGTCGGTGTTTGAGCCTTCCAGCGACTGCGCCAGGATAGAGCCCGGCGCGTCATAGGTGGCGACACCGGAGCCGTCGGTAGCGACAAAGGCGCCGCCGTCGATGCGCTTGAGCTGCTCGGCGCCCTTGAAATTCACCAGCGTGATATTCGCCAGCACCAGCGTGCGGCCGTTGGAATAGGTGCCGACGATGTTGCCCTTGTCGTTGACCCCGACCGACTGCAGCTCGCCAGCGGCAACGCTGTTTTCCTGCTGCAGATTGACCTTGCTGTCGCTGTTGAACTGCGTGAGGCCGGTCTGGCCGAACGCAACGGTGATGTCGCCGAGCGATACGCCGTTGATCGTCATATTGTTGATCACCGTGCTCGACACCGCCGGCGACATCTGGCCGTTGGCGCCGAAGGTGAAGTTCACGCCGGCATTGGTCCAGGCGGGATTGGAGCCGGTCGCCGCCGAGTCGTTCTCGTAATAGAGATTCCAGGTGTTGGCGCCCACCTTGGCCCAGCGCAGATGCACGTTGACCGAGGTGCCGGCTGCGTCGCGCGCGGCGATGATGCCGCCCTCGACCGAATTCGCCTCGAACGCCGTTTTATCGGCGCCAACCACATTGCCGGTGGCCGGATAGGCCGAGGTCACGCTCAGGCCGAAATTCGTCGCCGATGCGGTACCACCGACCGTCAGCGTGTGTGCCGGGTTGGTGGCCGTAACCGACAGGTTGCCGGTGCCGTCAACCGAGGCGCTGACCCCGGACAGACCGCCGAGAGCGGTGCTGAGATCGTTCAGGGTCTCGACGTTGCCGGAACCGAAGGTGATGGTCTGCGTCGGACCGCCGTTCACCGACAGCGTCAGCGTCTGGCCGTTGAGCACGACGCCCTGCGTGAGCAGGTTGGTCGGATTGGTCGAGCCGGAGGAAATGCCGAACTCGGTCAGCAGGCCTGGCGTCGTGCCGGCGCCGATGGTGAGCTGGGTTTTCGCATCCGGGCCAGTAAGCGTCAGATGGCCGTTGCCGTCGTCGCCCGCCGTTACGCCGGTGGTGCCGGTCTGCGCGTTGATCGCCGCCTGCACGGCCGCGAGGTTGGCGCCAGCGCCGATAGTGATGTTGGTCGAACCGATCACCAGCGTGCCGCCGGCAGACGAAAACGTGGTCAGATCGACCGTGCCCTTCAACTTGGCGGGGGCGTCGGCCGCAAGCGTCGCCCCGGTGCCGGTCAGCTTGGCGACGGTGGAGGCGCCGTAGACCGGATTGGCGGAGAACTTGCTGGTGTCGAGCGCCGTCGTCGTGCTCGCCAGATTGGCGTGATAGTCGATCTGCGTCGTCGGCTGCGCCGGCAGATAGCTGTTCTGGAATTGCAGCATCTGCGGCGTGCTGGAAGTTGCCACGCCGGTCAGCGGATCAACCGGAACGCCCATCAGGTAATAGCCGGCGCCATTGACCAGATAACCGTTCTTGTCGGGCTGGAAGTCGCCGCGGCGGGTGTAAAGCTCATTGCCGGTGAAGTTCGGATTGCCGTTGGTGAAGCTGTCCGGCTTGCTGACCACGAAGAAGCCGTCGCCGTTGATCGCCATGAAGGTGCCGACCGAGGCCGACTGGATGTCGCCCTGCACCGTGTTGGTGGTGCGCGAGCGGGCGGCGACGCTGCCGGCGATCTGCTGCGTCACCGAGTTATCGGGGATCATGTCCTCGAAGCTGGAGTCGATGCGCTTGAACGCGGTGGTCTGCGAGTTGGCGATATTGCCCGATACGTTTTCCAGCGCGTAAGCCTGTGCCCGCAGTCCCGTCACTGCAGTGGTGAGCGCCCCGAAAATACCCATGACCCGTTCTCCACATTGGCGCGCCCGCCTTCCCCTGAAGGCGCACGCCGTCCAACGGCAGAACAGCAAGCCGCGTGCCAGACAAAAATATCAATAATTTCAAATACTTAAAGAAAAAGACCCGGCGTCAGCCGGGTCTCTTTTTGCCGTCCGCGGCAGGTTTTGCCGGGCAATCTTGCCGGATCGGCCCTGGATGAAGCGGTTTAAGCCGCCCCGCCGGTCGCCGGCTTGAAGGTCAGCGAGAGGCCATTCATGCAATAGCGCAGCCCGGTCGGCTTCGGGCCGTCATCGAAGACATGGCCGAGATGGCCCTCGCAGCGGCGGCAATGGACCTCGGTGCGGGTCATGAACATCGACTTGTCGACTGTGGTGCCGATGGCGTTCGGCAGCGGCTGCCAGAAGCTCGGCCAGCCGGTGCCGCTCTCGAACTTGGTGTCCGACGCGAACAGCGGCAGGTCGCAACCGGCGCAGGCGAAGGTGCCCTTGCGCTTCTCGTGATTGAGCGGGCTCGAGCCCGGCCGCTCGGTGTCATGCTTGCGCAGGATCGCGTATTGCTGCGGCGTGAGCTGCTTGCGCCACTCGGCATCGGTCTTGACGATCTCGGGGGCGGCCATGGCAACTCCCTGGGTGAAACGCTGGGCGCCGATCAGCACGGCGGCAGCGCCGGCGGTCCCGGTCAGCAAGGTGCGGCGGTTGAACATTCGGGGTCTCCTCTCCGCCCCCGTTCTAGCGCAGATCGGATGGTCATGGCGTCAACTGGCGGTCACGCCGCTTCACATTGATGCGAGCGCGCAAGCCGAATAGTTTCCCGACCAGCAAGCGAGGAATCATGGCCCGGTTTGAAGGTACGGAACAGTATGTCGCCACCGACGATCTCAAGGTCGCGGTCAATGCCGCCGTCGCGCTGGAGCGGCCGCTACTGGTCAAAGGGGAGCCTGGAACCGGAAAGACCGTGCTGGCGCTGGAAGTCGCCCGCGCGCTCGGCGCGCCGCTGATCGAGTGGCACGTCAAATCGACCACCAAGGCGTTGCAGGGCCTCTACGAATACGACGCGGTGTCGCGGCTGCGCGACAGCCAGCTCGGCGACGAGCGGGTCAAGGATATCCGCAATTATATCCGACGCGGCAAATTGTGGGATGCCTTCGCCGCGCCGGAGCGGCCGGTGCTCCTGATCGACGAAATCGACAAGGCCGACATCGAATTCCCCAACGACCTGCTGCTCGAACTCGACCGTATGGAATTCCACGTCTACGAAACCGGCGAAACCATCAAGGCGGCAAAGCGTCCGATCGTCATCATCACCTCCAACAACGAGAAGGAGTTGCCAGACGCGTTCCTGCGCCGTTGCTTCTTCCACTACATCCGCTTCCCCGATCCGGATGCGATGCGCGCCATCGTCGACGTGCATTTCCCCAGCATCAAGCAGCGGCTGGTCGCCGAGGCGCTCAAGTTGTTCTATGAAATCCGCGACGTGCCCGGCATGAAGAAGAAACCGTCGACCTCGGAACTGCTCGACTGGCTCAAGCTGCTGATGGTCGAGGACGTCAGCCCGGAAACATTGCGCGAGCGCGACAACAAGAAGCTGATCCCACCGCTTGCCGGCGCACTGATCAAGAACGAGCAGGACGTGCATCTCTTCGAGCGTCTTGCGTTCATGGCAAGGCGCGACGGACGCTGACAAAAAGCGTCCTATGTCGAGCGCCTCGCGTTCATGATGAGGCCAGAGGACGCTGAAAATCAGCGGAAGAGCGGACCAACGTCGAAGGAATAAGTCACGCCGAGACCGGTCGTCACCTGATCGCGCGAGCCGCGCAACGCCACCAGCGGCGAATCCGCGGCCGATCCGATGAGCCGTTCGTATTCGACGAACAGATGTGTCGCCCATTGCGGCGTGATCTCGTAACGCGCCATCACGCCGGCGCCATAGGATCGCACTCCGCCCGACGGGTTGTAGACTGGCAGGCCGGACAGCACCGACTGCGCCGGATCGACACCGAAATAGGTCTGCATCGTCTTGCCGCTGTCGAACGACAGGCGCGGACCGCCGGAGAACGTGAGTTGCGGCGTCACCGGCATCACCACATCGGCCGCGAGATCGCCGGTCAGACCATGATGCCCACTCACGCCCTGGCGCAGTTCGCCGCGCGCGCGCAGCCACGGTGTGAACCAGTATTCGGCAAAGCCGCCGAGTTCGACCGCGAAGTTGATGTCGCCGAGGCCGCGCAATTTGGCATCGTCGCCCTCGCGGCGCGGCAGACGCACCTTCAAGGTCGGGCCGAGACGGAAGTTGTCGAATTCGACGATGCCGATGCTGGCGCCGTCGCGCGGCGACTGGAAATGGCGCGGCGTGCCGGCGCGGCGGATATCGAACAGCGGCACCGGCAGGAAGCGATAGTTGCTCGACCCTTCATAGGTCGGAAGCACGCGGCCCTCGGCGCCGAGCGTGACGGTCCACGGGCCAGCGAACCACTCCGGCGAGAACCAGCGCGAGTCTGCCCGCACCGGCGACGCGACGGCCAGCATCGCCGCCACCATCATCCCTGCGCTTAGCCCTCGCCCCGCCATTCGCATCGACTGCTCACACCTACGATCCGCAACATTCTAAAGCGGGGCGGTTAATAGCGCGCCACACTCACGATCCGGCTGTTTCCACTGTCTTGTTACCGGATGCGGCCGGCTTTTTCTTCCCTTTTTTCCGCTTCCTGGGCTTCGTCGCGGGTTCCACGGGCTTTTCGGCCACAGCGGCGGCGGACTCAGGTTCCATGACAGGTGCGGGTTCGGGCGCTGGAGCATCGGACGCGAGTTGTGGCGGCGCAATCTCCAGCGTCGCCGGCGCAACAGTCTCGGCCAGCGGCGGCGCCGCCGCCTCTGCGGTGACAATCGGCTCCGGCGCGGCACTCGACATCGGCGCCAGTGCAGACACCGATGTTGGCGTCAACGCTGCGACCTGCTCCTGCAATTTCCGCCGTGCCGCGCGGCGCGCGTCCTTGCGACGACGCGCGCGCTCACGGGATCGCGCCCATGCCTGATGCGCCTGATCGACCGGACGGCCGACCAGGGACAACGTCCGCATCACCGTGCGGCCGGCCCTGCCGCCCGCCCAGACCAGTTCATAGGGCGCGAACAGCCGCCAGGTCTCATCTTCCTCGACAATGCCGCGCGCGACCAGCTCGCCCGCCATCGCCGTGGTGTTAAGGCCGTGACCGCCGAAGCCGCTCGCCACCCACACGCCGGGATGAAGCTCACCGATCTGCGGCATGCGGTGGATCGGCAAGCCGAGCGTGCCGTTCCACAGATGAGCGGCGGCGACGGGGCCAAGTTGTGGATAGAGCCGCATGATATCTCGCGCCAGCGTACGCGCGTAGCGGCGCGGATTGCGCGGCGTCGTGGACATCCGCCCCGACCACATCAACCGGTCGCCACCGACGATGCGATAGTGGTTGTCGGCGCGATCGCCGTCGCTAACCGCGCCGCGATAGGCGAGCGTATCCGCAAGTTTTTGCCCCAGCGGCTGCGTCACCATCACATAGGTAGTGATGGGCACCAAAGTCGCCGACAGCCGCGGCATCAGCGGACCGAGATCGACATTGCCCGCAAGCACCACATGCGAGGCGCGCACACGCGCGAGCGGCGTGGTGATGCGCTTGCGCACGCCCGCCGGATCGATCGACACCGCCGGCGTGTCCTCGAAAATACGCACGCCCGCTTGCTCCGCCGCTGCGGCGAGGCCAAGCACATAGTTGAGCGGATTGATCGCGAAAGCGCGCGGGTAATGCACCGCGCCGAAATAACGTTCGCTCGGCAGTTGCGCGCGCACGTGCTCGCGCGGCCAGTATTCGGCCTCGGTGCCGAAATCGCGCAGATCGGACGCGAGCTTTTCCAGGTCCGCATCACGGTCGGTCTTGGCGACATAGAGCCAGCCCGGCTCCTGTTTGACGCCGGGCATCTTCGTCTCGGCGATGGTCTCGCGCACATAAGCGAGACCGCGCTCGGACAGCGACCAGAGTTCGCGGGCGTGATCAACACCGATGCGCTCAACGATCGTGTCGAGATCCTCGCCAAATCCCGGAAGGACGAAACCAGTGTTGCGGCCGGAGGCCGCACCGCCGATCCGCCCGGCTTCGAGCACCACCACCGACCAGCCACGCCGCGCCACTTCCCGCGCCGTGGTCAGGCCGGCGAGCCCGCCGCCGATCACGCAGACATCGACATCGAGGTCGATCGCCAGCGCCCCGCGTACGGGCGCGGCAACCGCCTCCGCCGCATACCAGTCCGACGCGAACGGCGCGGATGCCGCCGCATCGCCGTCATGTTCCAGGGGACCAATGAGACCATTCATCGCGGCTTATTACTATGCCGTCGTGCCCGGGGGGAGAGGCTGCATGGTAGACTGTCCCCTGCGCCGAAATCTACCGGAGCCGACCGCCCATGCTGCAACTGTTTCTGCTCCGTCACGCCAAGGCGGAAGCCGCCGCGCCATCCGGCAAAGACCATGACCGCAGGCTCGCGCCGGCCGGCCGCGCCGACGCACAGCGGATGGGAGCCTATCTCGAACGCCACGCGATTCGCGCCGACCGTACGGTACTGTCCACGGCGGCGCGGGTGCAGGAGACCTGGGCCGCGATCGCGCCCGCGCTGTCCCGCTCGCCCGCCACCGTGTCCGAGCCGCGCCTGTTCAATGCCTCGGTGATGGACATTCTTGATGTGATCCGCGCACAGTCCGACCAGACGCAGAGCGTGATGCTGGTCGGACACAATCCGGGACTGCATGACACCACCACCCTGCTGCTCGCCTCCGGCGATGCGCAGACGCGGGAAAAGCTACGCGAGGGCCTCCCGACCACTGGCCTCGTCGCCATCACCCTGGTCGGCACGTCGTCATGGCGCAATGTCCGCCCGCAGAGCGCACGGCTCGACCGCTTCATCGCCCCGCGCGACCTCGTGACCGCGACCGAATGAGGCTTTGATTTTTCTCACCTCGCGGCGGAAATAATGACAGAATATGGCCGGGCTCACCGGAGGACGGCGCAACACGCCGGGGTCGCACCATGTATCAACGCATTCTCGTTCCGCTCGATCTCGCCGAGGTGGAGGTTGCCCGCCCCGCCATCAAGCAGGCGATGGAATTGGCGAAGGCCAGCAACGGCACGATCCACCTGCTCAATGTCCTGTCGCTGACGCCGGTCATGCTGGCGGAGTATGTGCCGGCGGATTTCGACACCAACCAGCGCCAGACCGCCGAAGAGACGATGAAGGCGCTGGTGTCGGAATGCGCGCTCGGCGACCGCGTCACCAGCGCAGTGCGGCAGGGCGGCATCTATCACGAGATTCTCGAAGAGGCGAAAACCACCAACGCCGACCTGATCGTGATGACCTCGCACCGGCCGGCGATGCGCACTTATTTCCTCGGCTCGAATGCCGGGCATGTGGTGCGCTACGCGAAATGCTCGGTGCTGGTGGTGCGCAACTAATTACGAGTTGGCGACCGGCGGCAACAATGCCGCCGGCGGCTGCGCCACATCGTAGCGGCCGGGCTGGTTGAGGCGAAAAAACTGTCCGCCCTGCCACAGGAACAATGCGAGAAACGCCAACACGAATGCCGCGCCGGCCCAGACGCCGGCCTGCAGCGCACGCACGATCATCGCCGCCATGGCGAGTGACGTGACGGCGAGCACGGCCACGCCGATCCAGTAAATTGGTGGAAACAGCCCCGCCTCGCAGCGCGGCTGATTGGCCGGCTTTTCACCTGCCTCGGCAATCCGACGATGTAATTCTGTCACGAAAGCCCGGTATTCAGGCCCTTGCGACTGCATCTCGACCATGCTGCGCACAGTTCCGGAGATGACCGGCATACGCGGCGCGACCGACGACCAGATTTCAAGCTGATAACGGCCGCGCTGCATGGTCGCGGGGCGAAACGACATGCGTAGCCGGGTGATCTGGTCGTAGCGGATTTCGCCGGAATGGCGGCCGCGGCTCCAGGCGAGCGCATCCGGCATCAATGCGAACGAGAATACCGGCGACATCAGCGATGGCTTGTAGGCGTAGCGCGTCACGCCGTCACCGCTGCCGGGCTCCGCATCCGCTTGTGCATTCATGGTTAACACGCTCTGAAAACCTTTATTTCTCGCCACATTTACGCCTTAACCATAAATCGCACACGCGGTTATCGCGAGGCCGCGCGTGTTTCAATTTACCTTCCTTTAGAATATCTTAACAGCCGATCCGGTGACGCCGGCGTGGAGAGCGTAATGAGTAAGCTGACCGACTTTTTCGGCAAGACCAGCCAGGGGCTCGAACCGGCCCGCACCGCTGCACCGGCGCCGGGCGCCGTGCAAGGTCACGGAAATGGCAACGGAAACGGTAATGGCAACGGCCATCACGCTGCGAAATTCGATCCGCAAAGCATGAGTGAGATCGGCGCGCGGATCGGCGAGGAAAACGAAGCCCTGCGCAACCTGCTGGTCGATACCGGCCGCAAGATCACGGAACTCGACGAACTCAAGGACGCCTTCGCCAAAATCGTCGCCCCGTTCAACAACACCCTGCGCTCGCTGGAGCAGGAGAAGTCCACCTCTCTCAGCCTGCGCGGCGCGCTCGACGAAAGCCGCACGTCCTACGAGACGCTGCGCGGCGAATTCTACAATGTCGAGAAGAAGGCCACGGCCTACGAGGCTGAGCTGGAGCGGTTCCGCGAAGACCTCGAACTGTCGCGCGAAACCGCGCGCGGGCTGGAAAGCACCCGTACCGAACTCAACAACGAGGTCGCCAGCAACCGCGCGCAGATCGCCGAACTGGAGCGACAGCTCGCGCAGGAAACCGCGCAGCGCCGCACGCTCGCCGACAGCCGCCGCGCCACCACCGAGCAACTCGACGCAGCCGAGAAACGCATCGTCGAACTCGAAGCCGAACTCGCGGCGCTCCGCGAGAAGATCGCGCTGCTCGAGGACGACAAGAAATCGCTGCAGAACGCGCTCGACCAGGCGATGGCGGACAACTCCCGTCTCACCCGCCGCCTGACCGAAAGCGAGAACACCCTGACCGCGACGCGCGCGCAACTGGGCAAGGTCGAGGCGAGCTTCGCCGAGGCTTATGGCGAGCGCGGACGCCTCGCCGCCGCGCTCGACGAGGCGAAAGAGCAGCATATGAGCGAGCGCAACACGCTCAATATGCGGCTCGACGCGCTGCAGTCGCGCACCGGCACCGCGGAGAAGATGCTGGCGGAAACCCGCCAGAACCTGATCTCCCGCACCGAGGAAGTGCGCGCGTTCGATCGCCGCGCGGTCGAGGCCACGATCGGCCACACCAATGCGGAAAAGAAGCTGACCGCGTTGCAGGCCGCGCATGACGAGCGCGATCGGCAGATGCGCGACCTCGAAACCTCGCGCACCGCGCTGGTCGAGCGCACCAATGCGCTGACCAAGACGCTCAAGACCCGCGAAACCGCGCTCACCCGTGCCGACGAGAAGATCCAGCAGCTCACCGAGCGCGTCGCGCATCTTGAGGCAGATATCCAGATCAGCCGCACTAATGTGGAGAAGCGGGTCGAGGATCTCTCGGGCGCATTGCAGCGCGAGCGGATGGAACGCTCGGTGGTGGAAGGCGCGCTCGAAGCCGCGCGCAAGGACAATTCCCGTCTCCAGAGCGAGGTCGGCACGCTGCGCTCGGCGCTGCGTCGCGGCCCGCTTCCGGAGGAACCCGCGAAATCCGCCGCCAATCCGTTCAGCGCCGGCCGCGGCGACGTGGAACCAATCGTCAAATCATAAATTAGAAATACTTGTAGAAGTTGGGAACGCCCGGCTTGCCGGGCGTTTTCTATTGATAGGGCGCACACACCGCGTCCGTGGGGACATGACGGGTGGAGTCTCGGTGATGAGTTCGTCGAAACCGCAGGAAAAAAATGGAACCCGGCCGGCGCGCGACGAACAGCGCCAGCCGTTCGATACCAGCGACCTCAGCCGGCTTCCGCAGCCCAATCCCACGGACCCGCCCTATCGCCCATTTTGGGTGAGCGACGACAATGGATCGACGCCGGAAGGATAACCGGGAACCCGCGGCCGGTTCCGATCGTTCCCTGCTTCTCTGTGGAATGAATCATGGCCGCCATTACCCAGCTCAACCCGCCGCTTCCGCTCGACACACCCAAAGGCAGCGGACTGGCGCATCTGGTGATTGATTACGGGCCCGAGCATGACCTGATGTGGGTCGTGTTCCTCGACGCCGATGGCGCGTGCTGGACCGTGCCAAATCCGGAAGTGCGGATGTCCTGGAACTGGTCGCTCGGCCGGCGCAAGCCGGAGCGGCGCGAACCGGCACCAGGGCCGCGCCCGCTGCATCCGGTTGATCGCGTCTCGGGATAGCCGAAAGGCACCTAGTGCCGCGCGGCGGATCGGACCTATAGTCCGGACATGCGTTTGCTTTTGATCGTCATTCCGCTGCTGCTGATCCTTGTCGGGTCGCTCTGGTTCGCGAGCATGGCGTGGACCGCGCTCGGCGGCGAGCCGATGCCGGTCGAGGGCTATTACGCCATGGGCGGCGGCATCGCGTTCTCGCTTCTGATCGGCTGCGGGTTAATGGCGCTGGTGTTCTACAGTAACCGCCGCGGCTATGACGACGCGGCGGCCGGCGACATGACGAACGAACCGTCAGACACCGACCGCCGCTAATTCGGCAGTCTCGACCGTTATGCCGCCTGTTTCGGCAGCAGACCGAAATCCGTGAGGATGCGTTCGCCCGACGCACGCAGCGCCTGCGCCTTGCGCGCGAGATCGGCGTACAGCAGTTGCCCGCCGCGCTTGACCACGCGGCCCGCCACCAGAACCGTATCGACATTGGTGACGCCCGCCTGCATCACCGACGACGCCACCGGATCCCAGACCGGCTGCATGTTGATATCGGACGCACGCAGCAGCAGCACATCGGCCTCCTTGCCCGGCGTCAGCGAGCCGACTTTATGATCGAGTCCGGCCATGCGCGCGCCGTTGATCGTCGCCCATTCCAGCGCGTGGCGCACCGTGATCGGCATCTCCAACGGTTTGCCGGCCTCCGTTTCTCCGAGTTCGACGATGCGGCGGTTGCGCTCGTGCTGCAATGTGACGCGCATCGCCGTGAACATGTCGCCCCGCGCCGACGGCTCGACGTCGGAACCGATCGACACCGGCGCACCGCACTCCATCAGCACGCCGGTGAGCGGATCGCCGTAACCCATCTGCAACTCGATCTCGGCGGTGACGCTGAATGACGCGCCCTTGGCAGCGATGGCGCGCACATCGGCGAGGTCCATGTCGTTGCCATGGACGATGTTGGTTTTCGGGCCAATCAGGCCCTCGGCAAGCAGCCGCTTGAAGCCGTCCGGCGTCAGCGCGCTGCCGCCACTAACATGCATGCTGGCGATCAGATCGAACTCGCGTGCGAGTGCCATGTCGGTGCGCGACACATCGTAGATCGAATAATACGGGCCAAGGATGGCGAGGCCGAAGGTGACGAGGCCGTCATCGCTGGCGAAACGGCCCTTGCGCAGCCGCTCGATCTCACTGCGCGGCATCGGCACTTCGCTGAAGTGCGGCTGGCCCGGCTTCGGATCGGGCTTCGGCGAGCCGTGCAGGAATACCGCGCGCGCGCCGGATTCGGTAAGACCCTGAATCGCCGCGTCGGTATGTTCGGGCGTGCGGTTGGAGTGGCACCAGTCGACCAGCGTGGTCGCGCCGCAATGCAACTGGTTCAGCGCGCCCATGAGGTTAGCGATATAGAGGTCTTCCGGCCGGAAATGGCCGGCAAGGCCGCGGTGCATCGACTGCATGTATTTGGCGACCGTCCAGTCGGCGGCGACGCCACGCAGCGCGCTCTGCCAGGTGTGGACGTGGGAATTGATCAGGCCGGGCAGCACGATCATCTGCGCGGCGTCGATCACCTCGGCGCCGTCGGCGGCGATGGTCGGGCGCACGGCGGCGATCTTGCCGTTCTCGATCAGGATGTCGCCGCGCGGCAAATCCTTGATCGCCGGATCCATCGTCACGATTGATCCGCCCTTGATGAGAATGCGCGCCATGGCCGTGTCCTCCTTCGTCCCGTGTCTTTTGTCCGTGCCGTTATCCCGGCTGGATCAGTTTTGAGCCTACCATGCAAAACGAGCGGCCCGCAGGGGCCGCTCGTCGCAGTCCAGCGATGCCGAAAATGTTCAGCGGTGGTGGCGATGGTGCCGGTGGCGATGCGCCATCCGCGCCGGCTTCTTCTCGAAACGCTCCCACTGCGGGTTGGCGTCCCACGCCGCATTCACCAGATAGCCGCCGATGATCGGCACCAGGCAACCGCCGAACAGCACGCCGGCTTCGCGCAGGGTCAGCTCACGGCCTTCCAGCGCGCTGGCGAGCATCGGGGCGACCGCCATGCAGGCGATACTGGTGGCGGCGATGGCTCCGCCCTGATTGATGGCGTTGACGTTGTCGCCGCGCCACTTCCACTCCCAGTTATTGATCCAGAAGTAGCCAGCGGTGGCTGCCGCGCCAGTGACGGCACCGGCGACGACGACGCCCTTGCCGACCTTCTTATGGCGCCAGCTATGGGCGTCCGCACTTTGCACCGAAAGCGCGCTCGCGGCGATCAGGCCGGCCAGCGCGATAATCCATTTCTTCATTGACGTCTCCTGTCACGACTCAATCCGCCAGCATTTGGAGCCGGGAACCCGATAAAGTCGAGCCTCGGCGCCGCCGCAGGCTGATTTTTCGGCTCATTTTTTGCGTCAAATTTTAAAGGGCCGACGCCGCTTCGGCCTCGTGCACGGCCGCAGAGTCAATCTGCTGGAACGCCCGTTCACAGGAAAAGCAGTCGTGTACCGGCAGTTTCCTGGGGACAACCGCCGAACACCCGCCCGCAAGCGATGCCAATAGGCCGCCGAACACGTTTGCGCTAGGATCGTCGCACGGTGATTCGGCGTCGCAGACCGGGCGGATCGGTGCACAAAGGATCAGCGTTATGACCAAATTTGTCGGCTTGCTGGGCCGCAAAGCCTTTTCGGATTCCCTGTCCCATTCCAGTGCCGCGACCGAGACCCGGGTGCCCTCCCCGGCTCCCGTCGACCTCGACGAAGACCTGTTTTCAACGCTCGGCGCGCAGATGGGCGGCGACAACGAAGTTCTCCGCAATCTGCTGATCGACGCCAGCTACAAGATCGGCGAACTCGACGAGATCAAAGCCTGCGTCACCAAGCTGATCGATCCGGTCGGCAAGACGCTGCGGGCCTTCGAGATCGAGAAGGCCGACAAGCTCGCGTTGCAATCGACGCTGACGGCGCTGCGGACCGATCACGGCACGCTGCGCGAGGAGCACAGCCGCCTCGAACAACAGGCGGGCCAGACCGCGCGCGACGCCGCGCGGCTACGCGAGGAACTGGCCACGGCAACCCGCGCCGCAACCACCCTCGAAGCCGCCCGCGACAAGATCGCCGATCAGATCACCGGCCTGAAAGTGCAGGCGACTGATCTCGAAACCCGCCTCCATGCCGAGACGACCGAAAGCCGCCGCCTGCGGGAAGACGGCCGCCGGTTCGAGGAGCGGATTGTCATCGCCGACCGGCGCAACGTGCAGCTCGAATCCGAACTCGGCGCGGTGCGGCAGAAATTCACGATGCTGGAGACCGAGAAGCGCACCATCCAGACGGCGCTGGAAAAGGCGATCCAGGACGCGGCGCGCGCTGCCCGGCACGCCGTCGAGGTGGAGAATCAAGCGGCGGCGATGCAGTCGCGGCTGCGCCAGGTCGAGGCGCAGCTCGGCGAACTCAGCGGCGAACGGACACGGCTGATGGCGGCGCTGGAAGACGCCAATGAACGCTACGAGCGCGAGCAGGCTGCTGCCAAGACCCGGCTCGATGCCATGGCCTCGCGGGTTGCGACCTCGGAAAAGCTTTTGATCGAAGCCCGCGATCAGATGACCGCGCGCGCCGACGAGTTGCGCCAGCACGAGCGGCAGATCGGCGACCTCACGCTCGCGCACGACACGCTCCGCAACAAGCTGACCGCCTCCGAAACGGCGCGGGGGGATGCCGATGCGAAAATCCACGAGATCGAGCAGGACCGCGCGGTGCTGCACGAACGCAATGCGACGCTGACCCGCACGGTGAATTCCCGCGACCTCGCGCTCAACCGCGCCGACGAGCGCATCACCGCGCTCAACGACATGATCACCGCGCTGCAAAACCAGCTCGACGGCGCGCGGCTCGCGCAGGCGCGCGAGATCGAAGACCTCAAGGCCGCACTCAACCGCGAGAAGGTCGAGCGCTCGGTCGCCGAGGGCGCGCTCGAAGCCGGCCGCAAGGATCTCGCCCGCGTCATGCGCGAGGTGATGGCGCTGCAGCGCCGGCAGACCGCGCAGGAGCCGGGACCGACGCTGGTGTCCGCCAACGCCGCCTGACCTCGCCAGCAGCGATCGAGACGGATCAAACCGCCGGGTCCGCCCGGCGGTTTTGTTTTGTGCGGGGCGCGCGGCTTACGCCGTTCCGTCACGGAAGCCGGCGCGCTTGAGCCGTATCACCGCAGCGTCAAGCGCCGACAGGAACGCCGAGCGGTCCTTCGGCGAAAACGGTTTCGGACCGCCGGTGACGGCGCCGGCCGAGCGCAACTCGTCCATCAGGTTGCGCGTTGCCAGCGTCATGCCGATCGCTTCTTCGGAAAACAGCTTGCCGTTCGGCGCGATCACCTGCGCGCCGGCTTTCACGCAGCGGGCGGCGAGCGGGATATCCGCCGTAACGACGATCGCTGCCGCATCCGCGCGCTCGGCGATCCAGTCGTCAGCGACGTTCATCCCGGCTGAAACGACGACGCGCTCGATCCACGGCTCGCGCGGTACCGCCATAAAGCTGTTGGCGACGACAAAGACATGCAGGCCGTAGCGATAGGCGACGCGATAGGCTTCGTCCTTGACAGGACAAGCATCGGCATCGATGAAAATGCGGATGGCGGGCGGCGTCGCGGGCGACGTGGCAGAATCGTGATCTATCGCACCAGTTCCTTCATCGCCCGGTCGAGGCCATCGAGGGTGAGCGGATACATCCGATTGCCCATGAGTTGGCGGACCATCTGGATCGATTGGGTATAACCCCACTCCTGCTCCGGCACCGGATTGAGCCACACCGCCGCCGGATAGGTGCGGGTGATCCGCTCCATCCACACCGCGCCGGCCTCGTCGTTGTAATGCTCGACCGAGCCGCCCGGCGCCGCGATCTCGTAAGGCGACATCGACGCATCGCCGACGAAGATCACCTTGTAGTCGTGCGGATAAGTGTGCAGCACGTCGAAGGTTGGCGTCGTCTCCTGAAAACGGCGGCGGTTCTCCTTCCACACCCGCTCGTACAAGCAGTTGTGGAAGTAGAAATGCGCCATGTGCTTAAACTCCGAGCGCGTGGCGGAGAACAGCTCCTCGGTCGCCTTGATGTGCCAGTCCATCGAGCCGCCGATGTCGAAGAACAGCAGCACCTTCACGGCATTGTGCCGCTCCGGCCGCATCATGATATCGAGGTAACCCTTGTGCGCGGTGCCGCGGATCGTCCCGTCGAGATCAAGCTCATCCGGCGCGCCGGTGCGAGCGAATTTGCGCAGCCGCCGCAGCGCTACCTTGATGTTGCGCGTGCCGAGTTCAACCTCGTCGTCGAGATCCTTGAACTCGCGTTTGTCCCACACCTTCACCGCACGGAAATTGCGGTTACCGTCCTGGCCGATGCGCACGCCTTCGGGATTATAACCGTAAGCACCGAACGGCGATGTGCCGGCCGTGCCGATCCATTTGTTGCCACCCTGATGCCGTTTCTTCTGTTCGGCGAGCCGCTGCCGCAGCGTCTCCATCAGCTTGTCCAGGCCGCCGAGTGCCTCGATCTGCTTTTTCTCTTCCTCGGTCAGATATTTTTCCGCGAGCTTCTTCAGCCATTCTTCAGGGATTTCAGCCTCGACGCCGTCGGCGACGTAATCGAGCCCCTTGAACACATGGCCGAACACACGGTCGAACTTGTCGAGGTTGCGCTCGTCTTTCACCAGCGCGGTGCGCGCCAGATAGTAAAATTCCTCGACCCGGCGCGAGGCGAGGTCGCGGTCCATCGCCTCCATCAGCGTCAGGTATTCGCGCAGCGACACCGGCACGCCGGCGCTTTTGAGTTCATGAAAGAACGTGACGAACATGCCCGACCATTCGCCGATCCGGCGCGGCGGTCAAGCGCCGTGATGGCGATGCGCCCGTGCGTCGCGACACTTCGTCCCTGAGGCGGCTGCGAACCTTTTGCCCGGCGCTGCGTTACCTCCCTCGGAGCAACAGGCGCTTGGGACCGGTCGCTCCGCAGCTTCCGGATTGGGGCCGGCAACAGTGTCAGATTTTTCCGCCACCGCCTTGGCGCATCAGGCGGCGTTGCGTCAGGCAACGTTGCGCCGATTTTGGCTGCTGCTGGCCGTCGGCATCGCCTGCGTGCCGCTGGTGATGCTGCCGGCACTGTGGAACGGGTTTCCGATCCTGTTTCCCGACACAGGCGGTTATCTGGCGCGGCCTTTCGAGGGCACGCTCGAGCTTGGGCGCTCGGCGCTGTACGGCGCGTTTCTTGCTGCTGGCATTCCGTTCGATTTCTGGCTCAATGTGGCATTGCAGGCGGCGCTGTGCATCTGGCTGATCGCGCTGACATTGCGCACGCATCAGCTTTCGGGTGCAGGCATCCTGCTGGCGACCGTCACGGCGCTATGCGTCGCGACCGGCCTCCCCTGGTACGCGGGAACGCTGATCCCCGACATCCTCGTCTCGGCGGCCATCCTGTCGCTTTACCTGCTCGCGTTTCGGGGGGACCGGATACGGCGCTGGGAGACAATCGCACTCGGCGCGGTGATCGCCTGCGCCATCGCCAGCCACATGGGAACGCTCGCGCTGTGCCTCGGGCTGATCGTCTGTCTTGCCGGATGGGCGTTCGTGCACCGGCGGCTGTCGGATCGCTGGCCGAAACCGCGCCTGCTCGCAGCCTCGCTCGCCATCGCCGCCGGCCTGCTGCTCGCGCCGCTGTCCAATCTCGTTATCGCCGATGACTTCGCCTTCACGCCGGGCGGCGAGAGTTTTGTATTCGGCCGGCTGGTGCAGGATGGCATCGTCGCCGATTATCTCGAGGATCGCTGCCCCGATCCGGATATCAAGCTCTGTCCGTATCGCTCCAAGCTGCCGACCACCGCCGACGACTGGCTGTGGGCGCCCGGCAATCCGCTCGGCGAACTGGGCGGCTGGCGCGGCTATGCCGACGAGGCGCAATTCATCATCCTCGATTCCCTGCGCCGCTATCCTCTCGAGCATCTGGAGACCGCGATCACCACCACGTTCAAGCAGCTTGTGCTGATGAAGACCGAGGTATCTCTGGTCAAGGACTGGATGGCGCCGGCGATCGGCGCGCTGCGCGAATTGGTGCCGGGGATGACGCCACGCATCGCCGCCGCGCGGCAGCAAGCGGAACCGTTTCCTGAACTGCTCGCCCGCTTCAACACCATCCACGTCGCCACCGCGATGGCATCGCTCGTCTTGCTGATCGGCATGCTGGTCTTTGCCCGGCGCGGCTGGATTTCTCCGGAGGCGCTGATGCTCGCCGGTCTGGTGCTGGCGGCGCTGCTGATCAATGCCGCGATCTGCGGCATCTTTTCCAATCCGGTCGACCGCTATCAGAGCCGGATTCTATGGCTGGCGCCGTTCGCCGCCATCATCGCGCTCGGCACGCGGAGGCAGAGCGGCGCTGACCGAAACCGAACGTCATAACCGTTCGGGCGTCTCGATATGTTCGGGCCGGACCCCGACGCCCACCACATAAGCCGGAATGACACGCAGCAACGGAATCCATTGCAGCAGACGCACCACGAACGGCACGCGCATGGTTTTTCCCGACAACACGCTGCTGATGACCGAATTCTGGACCGCCACCTGCACCCGCTGCGTTGCGCGCGTCGGGAAGGTGCGCCGTTGCTCCACCGCTGCGAGATCGGCGTCGGTGACGTGCCGATCGTACAGCGGTTGCGCCAATTTATTTGCCGCCGCCACCGCATCCTGGATCGCCAGATTGATGCCGACGCCGCCGATCGGCGACATCGCATGCGCCGCATCGCCGATGCACAACAAACCTGGCCGCCACCAGCGCCGCAGCCGGTCCACCGCCACCGTCAGCAGCTTGACATGATCCCAGTCGGAAATCTCATCGAGCCGGTCGCGGACGAATGGCGACATCGCCGCAACCGTATCGCGAAACGCCGGCAACCCCTTCGCTTTCAACCGGTCGATGCTGCCCTTGGCGATGACATAGGCACATTGCCAGTAGTCGCCACGATTGAGCATCACCATCATCCGGCCGGCCTCGAGATGACCGAAGGTTTCCTCCGGATCGTCCGCGTGCCGCGACAGGCGAAACCACAACACGTCCATCGGCGCGCCGATGTCGTCCACCGCGAGCGCCGCCGCCTGACGCAATGTGGAGTGGCGGCCGTCGGCGCCGACGACCAGATCGGCATGGATCGCGAGGTCGCCATCCGGCGTCTTCGCACGGACGCCTGTGACCTTGCCGTTGTCCTCGATCAGCCCGACGGCTTCCGCCCGCATCCGCAGATCGAACGACGGGTAGCGCCGCGCGGTGTCGGCGATGAAATCGAGGAAATCCCATTGCGGCATCAGCGCCACGAATTTGCAGCGGGTCGGCACATGGCGGAAATCGGCGATCGTGACGCGTTCCGATCCGATCTGCCCGGTCAGCGTGGTGACGCGGTTATGCGGACGGCGCAGGAAATCGTCGAGCAACCCGAGTTCGTCCATCAGGTTGAGCGTCGAGGGATGGACGGTATCGCCACGAAAATCCCGCAGAAAATCCGCATGTTTTTCCAGCACGACCACCGGAACGCCGGCCCGTGCCAGCAGCAATCCGAGCATCATGCCGGCGGGGCCACCGCCGGCGATGCAGCAGCGGGTCGTGACTATTTCTGTCATACGGTTCGCTCCGTCTTTCAGCCCTCTTTCCGCCGCATCGCCAATGCTATTCCAAGCGTGTTGATTTGTCCGGTTTCCGATCCAGTTTCATCATGACGCCGAAGACGCTCCTCATTGTTCTCGCCCTGCTCGTGGTCAATGCAGCTTTTGCGCAGGCCCAAGCCCCTCAAGGCGCCGCACCTCAAGCGGCTCCGCCGCAAGTCACCACACCGCCAGCGGCCGCACCTCAAGGAGCCGCCCCGCCAGCCGCTGCTCCGCAAGCGCACACCCCCGGCACCGCCATCCAGTGGGAGGTGCAAAACCGATTCCGGCTGTTCCGCGCGGCCGAGGATTTCCAACGCCAGGTGACGGCACAGCGCGCCGGCGGCGTGCTGCAGGCCGAGCGCCTGCTGGAGCGCGACGCCGATGGGCGCGGCTGGGCGCGTACCACGGTCGATCGGCTCTGCCTCGATGCGGCGGGTCATCTGGTCGAGACCTGCACCCGCGACGGTGAGCGCGAGTCCTATCTCAAGCCCGCCGACTATCCGGTGCGCATCACCTTCGCTGGCGCGGCGCCGCCGGGCACGACCTGCGCCTGGACCTTGCAGAACAACACCGACGCCAAGCAGGAGCTGACCATCGGCTGCGAGGAAGAGATCACCACGCGGGTGCCAGCCGGCGTCGTGACCCGCGTCGTCGTCGATGCGATCCCGAAAGACGGGCCGGTGCAGCATGCCGAAGCTGATATCCGCGTGCGCGATCTGCTGATCGCCGGGCTCGGCGATTCGATCGCCGCCGGTGAAGGCAATCCGGACAAGCCGATCGCCTTGAGCGAGGAAGGCTTCTGCTTCCGCCGGTTCCTCGGCACCAGCAACAGTCAGTACTATCGCCCCGGCCGCGCCGGTTTCCGCGGCGACAAATCCTGCGAGGCTGCCGCCGACACGACGCCCGGCGCAGCAGCGACCTCCACCGCCGCGACGCAGGACTGGCAGCGCCACGGCGCGCGCTGGATGAACGCCGCGTGTCACGCCTCGCTCTACGGTTACCAAATGCGCGCGGCGCTGGCGCTCGCGGTGGAGAATCCGCAGATCGCGGTGACCTATGTGCCGCTCGCCTGCAGCGGCGCGACCATCGCCGAGGGTCTGCTCGGGTCGCAGACCGCGCGCGAATGCCCACTGCAAGGCTCATGCGCCGGCAGCAGCCCCGCGCAGGTGCGGCAACTGGAAGGGATCGTCCGCCGTGCCGGCCGCAGTGTCGATCTGATGTTCCTCACCATCGGCGCCAACGATATCAAGTTCGCCGGGCTGGTTGGCAACGTCATCATCGAGGATACCGCTGAGCGCCAACTGTCACGGCGCGGCGATCTCGTTATCTCACCGCAAGAATCTGATGATATCCTGCGCAAGACCCTGCCCGCCTCGTTCGTCAAACTGCGCACGGCGCTCAAGCCGTTGGTCGGCGGCAATCTGCGGCGCGTCGTCTATGTCAGCTATGGCAACCCGGCGCTGCAGAACGCCGATACGGTGTGCAGCGGCGGTCGCGACGGCTTCGACGTTCATCCCGCGCTCGATGCCAAGCCGGAGCGGTTGCAGCCGGTCGCCACCTTCGTCAGCGAGCGGTTCCTGCCGGCAGTGAAGGCGCTCGCGACCTGCGGCGCCGGCATCCTCTGCAATGACAAGGCGAGCGAGAGCATGAGCTTCGTCGACGCCCATCAACCGGCTTTCGCCGAACATGGCTTCTGCGTGCGCGCCGATACCGATCCGGCGTTCGACCGGAAATGCTTCTCGCAGACCGGCGACAGCTTCGAGGAGGACCAGACCGTCGCGCCCGACGGCCCGCTCGCTTGCGACATGCGCGCCTCGGACTACCGTCCCTATGCGTCTCGCGCGCGCTGGGTCCGCACCGCCAACGACAGCTACTTCACCGCGATGACCTACCCGCAGGGATTGCCAGCATTGCTCAAGCCGCGCGATATCCACGATGCGATGTGGGGCATCGTCAGTGCGCTTTACGGTGGTGCGATCCACCCGACCGCTGAGGGCCATGCGGCGATGGCCGACGCGGCTCTGCCGATGGCCCGCGCCGTGCTCGACCTGCCGACGCCGCCGGACGTGACGACCGCACCGCTCGCTCCGGCGGCAAACACGCCGCCTTCACCCGATGCAGCCGCGCCAGCTCACCAGTAGCGGCCGCTGACCGCGATCAGGATGACCAGTACGCCGAGCGCGAGATTGATGGCGACGATCTTGCGGATCTGACCAAGTTGGCCGCCCGCCGCCGGCACGTCGCCGCGATCGAGCCCGGCTTTGAGCCGCTTCCACGGCGCGAAGGTGAGATGCAGGTAGAGCAGCATCATGACGATGCCGAGACCCTGCATCAGGTTGACGTAGAGCGGCAGGCTTTTGAAGCCACCGAATACCAGGAACACCATCGTGTAACCGGTGATCAGCAAC
>MKWA01000015.1:294918-368529 GCA_001899285.1 Rhizobiales bacterium 64-17 | reverse complement strand
GCCGCCGGCCGCAGGATCGTATAGGCGAACGCCATGCCGCCGACCCAGAACATCGCCGCCAGCACATGCAGCGCCAGCAGAGCACCGATCGTCGCCATGATGCGCCTCCCGTGTTCGTGAGGTCAGTCGACGCCGAGCTTCTTCTGCAGGCTCGTCGACGACGTGGTGTACTGGAACGTCAGCCGCTTGTCCGGATAGACGTAGCGATGCGCCTTCTGCGCCATCAGCGCGCCTTCGTGGAATCCGGACAGGATCAGCTTCAGCTTGCCGGGATAGGTGTTGATGTCACCGATCGCGAAGATGCCGGGCACGTTGGTCTCGAACGTGCCGGTGTCGACCGGGATCAGTTCGTCCCGCATGGCGATGCCCCAGTCGGCGACCGGGCCGAGCTTCATGGTCAGGCCGAAGAACGGCAGGATCGCGTCGCAGGCGATGTTGAAGATCGAGCCGTCGGTGCGCTTGACGATCGCCGCCGACACCTGCCCATCCTGACCTTCGAGCGAGGTCACCTGGCCGAGCACGAGGTCGATCTTTCCCTCGCCGACCAGCGTCATCATCTTGTTCACACTGTCCGGCGCGGCACGGAAATCCTGCCGGCGATGCAACAGTGTCAGATGCGAGGCGAGCGGCGCGAGATTGAGCGTCCAGTCGAGCGCCGAATCGCCGCCGCCGGCGACCAGGATGCGCTTGCCGCGGAACTGCTCCATCTGCCGCACCGCGTAGTGCACCGACTTCGCTTCATAGACTTCGATGCCGGGGATCGGCGGGCGCTTCGGCTGGAACGAACCGCCGCCGGCGGCGATCACCAGCACCTTGCACTCGAACACCTGCCCCGCATTGGTGGTGACGCGAAACAAGGGATCGCCGATGCGCTCGACCTTCTCCACCATCTCGTTGAGGTGGAACTGCGGCGAGAACGGCTTGATCTGCTCCATCAGATTGTCGACCAGCCCCTGCGCCGAAATCTTCGGCAGGCCGGGAATGTCGTAGATCGGCTTTTCCGGATAAAGCTCGGCGCACTGGCCGCCGATCTTGTCGAGGATGTCGACCAGATGCGCCTTGATGTCGAGCAGGCCCAGTTCGAACACGGCGAACAGGCCCACCGGGCCGGCGCCGACAATCATCACATCGGTCTTGATCACGTCCGTCATCGCGTCAGGCGTCCGTCAGGCTTCGTTATTACGCTTGCCGATCGGGGGTGGCGACCTTCAGGCCGTCCAGGTCGGCAGTGATCTTGATCTGGCACGACAGCCGCGAATTCGGCCGCACGTCGTAGCCGAAATCGAGCATGTCCTCTTCCATCGGGCTCGGACCGCCGACCTTCTCGCGCCAGTCCTCGTCCACATAGACGTGGCAGGTGGCGCAGGAGCAGGCGCCGCCGCACTCCGCCTCGATTTCCGGAACATTGTTCTTGATGGCAGTCTCCATCACGGTGGCGCCGATGTCGCCTTCGACCGTGCGGGAGTTGCCCTGGGAGTCGGTAAACGTGATCTGGGGCATGAAAATAAGGCTGCTGATGAGGGAAAAAGATGAGCCGGAGACGGCCCCCTATATCGGCTCGGGCGGCCGGAGGCCAGTCGATTCATTTTAAGCTTAAAATGATTGCAGATGGGCCGCAATGGCGGTTTCCGCCGCGGCGAGCGCGGCATCAAGGTCCGCAACCGCCCCGACCTCGGCCTGTTCCACCCGCTCGGCCGCCGCCGCCACCGCGCCTGCGCCGACCCCTCGGGCCGCACCCTTGATGCTGTGGATCGCCAGAGCGTCTGGCGTCCCCTCGCCCAGCCGCTCCCGGAGCGAGCGGATCTGGGCCAGGAACAACCGTAAAACCTCGTCCTGCAACCCACGGTCGCCGAAGGTCATGGCCTCGAGGTGAGCCAGATCGAGGATTGCGGGTTGGACTGCCTTTTCCATCACCCACAGCTAACCATGTCTGGCTTAAGGCTTCGCTCAAGACCGCAAATACAGCACGCGCCGAAAGACTATGGTTAACGGCGCCGTTAAGGATGATTAAAGAGACCTTACCGGCGCGGTTTTCAATATTCGGCCAAACCGGTAAATTGGTTTACGCGGCAGCGGGTTGTGGCCGGAACCTCCGTTGTCGTCGTAAGACGGTCATCCGTGCATGACCGGTCGCGACGCTTGGCGCGCGCCCGGACCGTTCTGTCGGCGTTCAGTGAGTGAGACGAAGTCCATGGCGAACCAACCGATCAAGGCTGATCCCACCGAAGCAGCCTTGTCCGCGATCGCGGATGCGATCAACGCGCGCGATGCGGAAACCCGCAACGTTCCGCCATCGGAGCCGCAAGCCCCACCCGCTCCGCCCGTCGTCGCCGATCTGTTTCACGATCAACCCGACACCGCCGACTGGAGCAAAGACGTTCCGCCGGTGAAGCGCGCCGCCAATGACGATCGCGCCGCCATGGGTGCGATGCTGCATGCGCTGCAAAACCGGACCCGCCGTACCGCTTACGTCGTCGCGGGCGTGTTCGCCGCGCTGTGGCTCATCGGCGGCGGCGCCGTCGCCTATCTCTATCGCGGCGAGATCGCGACGCTGCTCGCGGAGCCGGGTGCCGGCCTCGTTCCGTGGCTCGCCATCGGCGCCGGCTTCCTGATCCCCGTGTTTTTCGCCTATGCCATCGCCCACATGCTGGCGCGCGCCGCGGACCTGCGGCTGATCGCGCAGACCATGGCGGAAGTGGCAATGCGGCTCGCTGAGCCGGAAGTCGCAGCGAAGGAATCCGTCGTCACCGTCGGCCACGCCATCCGCCGCGAAGTCGCCGCCATGGGTGATGGCGTCGAGCGCGCGCTTGCGCGAGCCGCCGAACTCGAAGCGCTGGTGCACAACGAAGTCGCGGCGTTGGAGCGCGCCTATAACGACAACGAAGTTCGCATCCGTGTGCTGCTGACTGAACTCGCCGCGCAGCGCGACCAGCTTGTCGTGCAGGCGGAAAGGGTCCGCACCACCATCTCCAGCACACACCAGACCATCAGCCAGGATCTGAACTCGATTGGCGACGTGGTCGCGGAGAAGGTCAACGACGTGGCGCAGCGGATCACCCGCACGCTGACGGAAAAAGGCGAGCACATCACCCTCGCGCTTGGACACGCCGGTGACAGCATGATCGACGCGCTTGGCGAGCGCGGCGGCAACCTGCTCGACCGGCTGGAAAGCACCAGCGAGAAGACCTCCGGCGCGATCCGCCTCGCGACCGACCAGCTCACCGGCAGCCTTGATTTCAAGACCGACAAGGTCCGCACCGATTTCAACGAGATCGCCACGAGCGTGCAGCAGCTTATGGCCAGCCGCATGGAACAGGCGGCGCAGAACTTCGCCCAACACTCCACCGGCATGGTCGACCTGATGGCATCCCGCTCGCAGGAGATGAGCGAAGCGATCGTCCATGCCGGCAGCCGCACGGCGCAGGACATCACCGGCCGCATCGACGAGATCAAGTCATCGCTGCAAGCGGCCGGCGAAACGCTGGTGCTCGACCTCAATCTGCGCGGCGGCGACGTCGTCTCCAAGATCGAGCAGACCGGCAGCCGCGTTACCGAAACCATCCTCACCCGCGGCGGCGCGGCGGCCGAAACCTTCACGCAGAACGCCGAGAAGCTCGCGTCCCTCATGGAGGAGCGCAGCGGCGCCATCAGCCAGATGCTGATGGACCGCCAGCAGGCGTTCGAGACCACGTTCAAACAGAACGGCACGGTGCTGAGCGACAAGATCTCGCGCGACACCGCAATGCTCGGCACGCTGATTTCGCGTAACATCGCCGAATTCGACAGCACGGTGAAAACCTACGGCGGCGAACTGCTGCAGCGGCTGTCCGATCGCACCGGCGAAGTTACCGACGCGATGCGCACCTATGTCGACGGGTTCGACAGCCGCGTCGGCGCCAAGGCCACCGAAGTCGAAACCACGCTCGACAATCGCCTCGCCCAGTTCGAAACCACCATGGGCAGCCGCGTGCTCAACATCGCCACCACGCTTGCCGAAGGCGGCAAGGAAGTGGTCGGCGCGCTGGACCGCCGCATCAGCGAGATCGGCAACCTGATCGACCAGCGCGGTAACGAAGTCTCGGCGAAGCTCGGCTCGCGCATGACCGAGATCGACCAGACGCTCGGCGGCCGCGCCCAGGACGTCGCCAACACGCTGGACCAGCGTATCGGCCGGTTCGAGGAACTGCTGGTCGGCCGCGCCGAAACCGTCACCAGCCAGATCGAGACCCGCACCAAGGCTGCCGCGGAAGCCCTGCACACGCGCATGGAGCAGCTCGCGCAGTCGATCAAGAGCAACGCCAGCGAGGCCGAGAAATCCCTTAGCCAGCTCACTCTCACCACCACCGAGGCGTTGCGCGGCAACGCCACCGAGGTCGAGCACACGCTGCGCAACGTCAGCGCCGAGGTGGCACGCAGCTTCACCGGCAAGGCGGACGAGATCGCCGAGACGGTGAGTTCCCGCACCCGCGAGATGACCGACCTGCTCAACGAAAAGAGCGGCGCGGTGATCGCCGCGCTGACCGAAAAGGGATCGACCTTCGCCAACGAAATCTCGCGGGCCAGCGAGATCGCCGTGCAGTCGATCGAGGACAAGGCCGCCGCGTTCTCGCACAGCATCGCCGCCAACGGCGATCAGGTGGCGCGCAACATCACACTGGCCGGCGAAGCGGCGGCGGATTCCGTGCAGCGCACCCTCTCCACGCTGCAGGACGCCTCGACCTCGGCGATCGAGCAGTCGCGGCATACCGCGCAGCAGACGGTCAACGAACTGCTCGAAACCCACGGCATGCTGCGCACCGACACGACCGGCCTGTTCGAGCGGCTCCGCGAAGCCAACCTGCTGCTGCAGGAAGTTCTCAGCGGCTCGCACGAGAACATCAACACGCTTGAACATACGATGATGACGCGCGTCGCCGACTTTGTCGCGGCGATGACCGAGGTCAGCAGGACCCACGGCGCGGTCAATGCGCGGATGGAAGACAGCGTCAACGGCTTCCGCGATCTCAGCACGCGGCTGGTCGGAGACCTCGGCCAGATCTCGACCCAGTTCGAGAACCACGGCCGCACGCTGGCCGACGCCGTCAATCTGGTCGGCATCAGCAACGAGCGCGCCGCGCAATTCGTCGAGGCGCGCAGCGGCACGCTCGACTCACTGGTCTCGGCACTCGATGCCCGCACCGGCGATCTCGACGACCGGCTGCAGCGGTTCCAGGGCCTGCTCGACCAGTCGCTGGAAGCGGCGTCGGGCCGCGCCCGCGACATCGCCCGCATCATCGCCGACAGCAGCAGCGAGAGCACCCGCGCGCTCACCGATCAATTCGAGCAGGTGCGCGACGCCACTGAGGAGCAATTCCACCGCGTTCGTTCCTCGACCGAGGAACAACTCAACCGCGTGCGCGCCTCGGCCGAGGAGCAGTTCGCGCGGATGCGCTCCTCGACCGCCGAGGAAGGCCAGCGCACGGCCGAGACCATGCGCACGGTCTATGAGCAGGTCGCCGGCAACACCGAGGCGATCTTTGCCGAAGCGAACGAACGCTTCGCCGAAACGGTGCGCAGCATGAAGCAGATGACCAGCGAGATGCAGCGCGAACTGGAAACGACGCGGGCCGAACTGCGCCGTGGCGTGCTCGAACTGCCGCAGGAGGCGTCGGAAAGCGCGTCGCAGATGCGCCGCGTCATCGTCGACCAGATCGAGGCGCTGGCCGAACTCAACCGCATCGTCGCCCGCCATGGCCGCACCCTCGACACCGTCGAACCGCAGCAGCCGCGCCGGGTGCAGGAACAGGTCGCCGCCGTCACGCGGCGGGCCGATGCGCCGCGTCCGCCGATGCGCGCGCCGGAGCCGCCGCCCGCCCCGCGTCAGGAGCGGCAAGATCGCCAGGAGCGGATCGAGCGCATTGAACGCGCACCGGAATCGGCGCCAAGCTATCAGGCGCCGCGCGCCAGCGAGCCGGCTTCTTCGGGCTTCGCGCCGCGCCGCAGCGAACCGGCAGCGCCCGCGAATGCCGGTAACGGCAACAAGGGCTGGCTCACCGATCTCTTGAGCCGCGCCTCGCGCGAGGAGAACGAGCCCGCCTCACTGCGCGAGCCGCAGCGTCGCGACGCGCCGCGGTCCGACTTCGGCCGTAACGACGAGCGCCAGCCGCGCCACAGCATCGAGTCGCTCGACTCGCTGTCGGTCGATATCGCACGGATGATCGACCACGAGGCGGCGATCGACCTGTGGGACCGCTACAAGCGCGGCGAGCGCAATGTCTTCACCCGGCGGCTCTACACGCTGCAGGGCCAGAAGGCGTTCGACGAAATCCGCACGAAGTATCGCGAGAGCCGGGAGTTCAAGCAGACGGTGGATCGCTACATCGCCGAGTTCGAACAGTTGCTCGACGAGGTGTCGCGCGACGATCGCGGCCAGGTGGTCGCCCGCACCTACCTCACCTCGGAGACCGGCAAGGTTTATACGATGCTGGCGCACGCCGCCGGGCGTTTCGAATAGGTTTGAGCTTCATCCCAAACGACAAACGGGCGCCGATGCGGCGCCCGTTTTATTTTGGCAACCGAGACCGCGTCAGATCACCCGCGTGGTCCACAGCACCAGTTGCACCACCGCGCGGTTGAAGGCGTCGTTGAGCGCGGCGACGGCGGCCGGGCCTTCGGTGCTGTCGGTCTGCACGCTGACCTTGAACACCCGCGCGGCGCGAATGCGGCCGCTGCGATCGCCGACGATCTTCGCGGCGATCTCGATATCGGCGGTGTTGCTGTCGGCGGAAATCTGGAACGCGCGCACGTCAATCAGCAACTGATAGTCGGCCACCAGCCGGTCGCCCGGCTTGCCGACAGCACGCAGCCGGCGGCCGTTCTCGAACGACTGGATGATGCGCGCCTGCAGGAGCTTCGGCAGCCGGTCTTCCCACTGGGCATTGGCAAGCTGCTCGGTCTGGCCATTGGCGAGGCGGACCATGATGCGGTCGCTGTCGAGCAAGGCGAGCGCCGACGGCTCGGCGACGATGAGCTGGCCACGGATCGGGCCGACCCCGCGCGGGAACGACTGCACCGCCATCAGCTCATAGGTCGGCGGCGGCGCCTTGGAGCCGAGCCCGGAGCATCCCGCGAGCAACGCCGCCAAAATCGCCGCGCCCGCGACACGCGCGGCACGCTTATACCGGGGGAAAAGCCCCATCGCCTCTGCCAACCTCACGACCGACAACCAGCCCGCCTCATACCAGTTCCCGCGAGCAACCGCGATTCATCCGCATTCGTCGCCGCTTCTTAGAGGCGGAACGGGAACCAGACAACGATTCTCAGGGCGCGCCGGAACATGGTCTGCGCACCCGATTCTGCGTCCCATTCTAGGACGTGGCTACGGCGCGCGGCAGCCGCTCGCGCCGGTTATCCCGTGATGGAAATGCAAGAGATTCCAGCCAATTAGCGATCAGCGGCGGCCGTTATATTCCGGCACGGCGCGGTTCTCGCCGCCGAACAGCACCCGGCTCGGGTTCCGGTCGAGGTTGCGGATGGTGCGTTCCAGTTCGCCCAGCGTCCGGCGCGCGTCGGTCGACAGCGCCTCAATCTCGCGCGTGCCCGTCCCCGACAGCCGGTTGATGCCGCTGGAAATATCCGCGGTCCGCTTGTCGAGATTGTCGGACAGGCTCTTGAGCGACTGCGCCGCCTCGGTGAACGAGCGCGCCGCATCGCCAATTTCGCCGCCTTTGCCGTCCTTGCCGCCGGTCAGCGTCCCGATGCCGGCAAGCACGCTGTCGATCCGAGCTGAATTGCGCGCAAGCGCCGCCGTGAACGTATCGATATTGGCCATCGTGTCGTGCAGGCTCTTTTCGTTGTCGGCGATCAGCTTGTCGACCCGGCGCAGCACCTCACGGGCGGCCTGCGTCACGTCCTGCGTCGCCGAACGATCTGCGGTCAGAACCGGCGGGTTGTCCTTGGAGCCGACAAGCGGCGGCTTGGACGCCGTGCCGCCGGACAGCGCCACGGCCGCGATGCCGGTCAGCCCCTGGAACTCGAGACCGACGGTGGTGTCGTCGCGGATCGGCGCATTCTTGTCGACCAGGATCGTCGCCAACACCCGTTCGGTCTTGTCCGGCACCAGTTGCAGCGTCGTGACCTCGCCGATCCGGATGCCGTTGAACATCACCGCCGAGCCGGTGCGCAGCCCCGACACCGAACTGTCGAACACGATGCGGAACGTGGCGCGCTCGGCGACCCCGCCGAGATTCTGGAACCAGTAGACGAACCCGAAAATGCCGACCATCACCGCGAGGGTGAAGAAGCCGATCAGGGTATAAGAAGCCTTGGTTTCCATCGCCGTCTCCGCAGCCCGTTCAAGCTGAGCGCCGCCGCGCAGCATGCGCTCGCGAGCGCTTGCCGCTGAAATATTCCTTCACCCACGGATGGTCGGACGCGAGCATCGTCTCCATCGGCCCGTCCACGAGGATCTTGCCGTCGCCGATCACGGCGATGCGGTCGCACACGGTGTGCAGGCTGTCCAGGTCATGGGTTACCATGAAAACCGTAAGGCCCAAAGTGCGCTGCAATGTGGCGATCAGTTCGTCGAAATCGCCGGCGCCGATCGGATCGAGGCCCGAGGTCGGCTCGTCGAGGAACACGATCTCCGGATCGAGCGCCAAAGCCCGCGCCAGCGCGACACGCTTGGTCATACCACCCGACAGTTCCGAGGGGTATTTGTCGCCGACGTCCGGCCTGAGGCCGACCATTTCCAGCTTGGCCGCAGCCAGTTCGTCGAGCAATCGCTCCGATATGCGCAGATATTCGCGCATCGGGAACTGGATGTTCTGGCGCACCGTCAGCGAGGAAAACAACGCACCGTTCTGGAACAGCACACCCCAGCGCCGCTCCACCGCCTGCCGCTGCTCCGGGGTCGCAGTGTCGAGATTGACGCCGAACACTTCGATCGTACCGGACCGCTTCGGCAGCAGACCGATGACGGTGCGCATCGTCACCGATTTGCCGGCGCCGGACGCACCGACGAAGCCGAGGATCTGGCCGCGGTATACGTCGAGGTCGAGGTGATTGATGATCAGCTTGCGGCCGAACCCGACGACGAGATCGCGGACGCGGATCACCGTTTCCGGATGCGCCGGCCTGATTGCTGTTTCCTCTCGCTCCCCTTGCGCCATCGTCACATCCCGATCGAGGCGAAGAAGATGGCGAAGAAACCATCAAGGACGATGACGAGGAAGATCGATTCGACCACCGACGCGGTCGTCTGCTGGCCGAGCGATTCCGCCGACCCTTTCGTCTCCATGCCCTGCACGCAGGCGACGATGCCGATGACCAACGCCATGAACGGCGCCTTGATCATGCCGACCTTGAAATGGTCAAGGGAGATGGATTCCTTCAGCCGTGACAGGAATACCTCGGGCGCGATTCCTCCGTAGAGCCAAGCGACGAGACCGCCGCCGTAAAGCGCCGCCATCGAACCAAGAAACGTCAGGATCGGCACGGCGATGATAAGCGCAAGGATGCGCGGCAGGATCAGCACCTCGATCGGGTCAAAGCCCATGGTGCGCAGCGCGTCGATCTCCTCGCGCATCTTCATCGAACCGAGTTCGGCGGTGTAGGCGCTGCCGGAACGGCCGGCGACCATGATGCAGACAATCAGCACGCCAAGCTCGCGCAGCACCAGCACGCCGACCATGTCGATCACGAAGACCGCGGCACCAAATTTGCGGAACTGGAAGATGCCCTGCTGCGCGACGATGCAGCCGACCAGGAACGTGATCAGCAGCACGATCGGCACCGCACGCCAGCCGACATTTTCCAGATGATGGACCATCGAGGTCAGGCGGAATGTCTGCGGGCGAACGATCACACGACCCATCGCGACCAGCACCGCACCGAGCATCTGCAGGAAGCCGGTCGCGTAGTGACTGATCTCGTAGACCGCGCGGCCGATGGCGGCGAAGGCATCGCGCAGCGGCCGCGGTCGTCCGACATCGTCGTCGGTTTCGAGCTTCACCTGATTCATCTCGGCGACAAGGCCGCGATAATTTTCCGGTAACCCCGTGACCTCGACGGTGACGCCACGTGCCTGCCAGGCCCGCATCAGCCGTTCGATCAGCCACGCGCCGAACGTGTCGAGCTGGCCGATCCGGCTGGTCTCGATCTCGACGCGCGTGACGGTCTTCCGCCGCGGCGGCTGCGACTGAGCGTCGATCTGCGGCTCGAGCGTGCGCGCGTAATCGGCGGTCCAGGCGCCGGCAGCGGTCAGCCGCAGCCGGTCGCCCTCCATGGCGCCCTGCAGCGTGGCCTGCGCGCTTGCCGAGCCGGTCACCGCGCTCATTCTTCCACCGTCACTTCCGGACCAAAAATCATCGCTGCAACAATAGCATAGCCGCCGCCAGCCCGGCTTATCCGCGATTCTCCTGCGGCGGCGCCATACTTGACCATCGGCGGCGAACCTGTCGAGGGTTGCGACCGATGAATCAGGCCCCCGCCTTTACCCTCACCGCCGAGATCGAGCACTGGCCGATCGCCGGAACTTTCACCATCAGCCGCGGCGCCAAGACCGAAGCGGCGGTGGTTGTCGCGACGGTCAGCGATGGCAGCGTTACCGGGCACGGCGAATGCGTGCCTTATGCGCGCTACGGCGAAAGCGTCGAGAGCGTTGCTGCCGCAATCCAAGACCTCGCACCGCAAATCGCCGCAGGTCTGACGCGTGACGGTTTGCAGCGCATGCTGCGGCCCGGCGCCGCGCGCAACGCGCTCGACTGCGCGCTGTGGGATATCGAGGCCAAACGCCGCGGCCAGCCGGCCCATGCCCTTGCCGGCCTGCCGACACCCACCGAACGTATCACCTGCTACACGATCTCGCTCGACACGCCGGCGGCGATGCAGGCGGCGGCGGAGCGCGTCGCCGCGCGCAAGCTGCTCAAGGTGAAGCTCGGCCGCGACGGCGATCCGGCACGCATTGCCGCCGTGCGCCGCGGCGCGCCGAATGCGGAGTTGGTAGTCGACGCCAATGAAGGCTGGTCCGCCGAGACGCTTGCGGTCAACATCGCCGCCTGCGCCGATGCCGGCGTGACGCTGATCGAGCAGCCCCTACCGGCGGATCGCGACGATGCGCTGATCGGCTTTCGCAGTCCGGTGCTGATCTGCGCCGATGAAAGCGTCCACGCCCGCCCGTCACTGGCAGCGCTCAAGGGCAAATACGGCGCTGTGAACATCAAGCTCGACAAAACCGGCGGACTGACCGAGGCGCTGGCGATGGCTGCCGACGCACGGGGCGCGGGCCTGCGCATCATGGCGGGCTGCATGGTGGGGACATCGCTGGCAATGGCCCCGGCGATGCTGATCGCACAGCAGGCCGACGTGGTCGATCTCGACGGGCCGCTGCTGCTGGCGCGCGACCGCGCGCACGGTCTTGTCTATCGCGACAGCACCGTGGGCGTACCCACGCCCGCGCTCTGGGGTTGATCGATCGGGCTGAAACGAAAAGGGATGCCGGAGGCGATCCGGCATCCCTGCTTTGCGTGCGGGCCTCGCGCGGTTATTTCTGCGCGACCACCGGCATGATGTGGTTACCCTCAAACCGGGTCCAGATGTAGTCGTCGCCCGCCAGAGCGTCGGGACGATCCTTGGCGAACGGCTTGTTGTACGTCTTGATCAGCCCCTCGACCTTGTCGATGCCAAACATACCGTCACGCACCGCCGGTCCGTCCGTCTTGCCGGCCTTGGCGATCGCGGCGGCGACAAGCCGTACGCTGTCATAGGCATTGGCGACGCCGACCGCCGGGGTGATGTCTTCCGGTCCCTTGATATCCGAATATTTCGCCTTGAGCGCGGCCAGAACCTTTTCGCCGACTGGCGAGAGCTTGCCGAAGAAGCTGTAGGTCTGCACGAAGATCACGTTCTTGGCGCTCGGGCCGGCAAGCTCGGTGAAACGGCCACCAGCCGGTCCCCAATGCGAAACGATCGGCGGCATCCAGCCCATGCGGTCGAGCGACTTCACGACCTGCGACGACGGCCCGACGTTCCCGACCAGGAACAACACATCGGCGCCGGCCGACTTCAGACGGGTGAGCTGCGGCACCACGTCGACATCGTTGTCCTGAAATTTCTCGATCCCGGCAGGCGTGATGTTCGCGGCCTTGAGCGCGTCGCGCAAGCCATGCTCGTTGGATTCACCCCAGGGATTGTTGACGAGGATCAGGCCCGGCTTTTTCGCATTGTGGTGCTTGATCGCGTATTGCACGATCGCCTTGTCTACCTCGGAATCCATCGCCGAGACACGGAAGATGTAATTGTCGGCTGCGCCGTTGTGGGTGATCGCCGTACCGGCGGCCCACGGATCGACGAACGGCACCTTGGCACTGTTCATGAATGGCACGATCGCAAGCGCTACCGGCGTATCGAGGCCGCCGAGCACGGCCGCCACCTTCTCGCGCTGAACCAGTTCGCGCGCGGCGATCAGGCCCTTGGCGGGATTGCTTTCATCGTCGCGGCGCACGAGTTCAAGTTGACGACCGAGCACACCACCCTGCTTGTTGATTTCTTCGATCGCGATGGTCGCGCCGCGTGTGAGCGCTTCGCCCGCGCGGGCGGACTGTCCTGACAGAGCTGTGACCAAACCGATCTTGATCGGATCGGCGGCGTAAGCGGCAGTGGATACCAGCAGCAGCGCCGCGCCTGCGGCAAGTCCATGAAAAAATCTGCGACGGTGCGGATGGCAGATCGATGGCATTTCCATATTGCTCATCATGTCGCTCATTGTCCTGTCCTCGTTCCCCAATCTGCCGCTGCGCTTCAATCAATGGTGTTGCGCCCGACCGACGCGGCCTGCTGAACCCACGGCATTCCCGTGAGCTTGACCGAGGTAAGAATCTTCTTCAAGATTTGCCGGAGGTCAAGTGAATGTCGGTGGAGCGCTCAACTGTCTGGGGTCGATAGCCTATTCCGGAACGCACGGCTCGCTGACGGGCGAACGGTCGATATCGGCGTAAAAGATGGGCGAATTGCCTCTTTGAAAGGCGCTTCATCTGCCGCGCAAACGATCGATCTCGGCCGGCGCATGGTCCTGCCGGGGCTGGTTGAAGGTCACATCCATCTCGACAAGGGCTTCATCGGCGACACCTGGAAGCCGCATCGTCCGTGTACCGCCGGTTTTAGTGTTCGCGAACGCGTCGCGTTCGAGAAGGAAGCACTCGCGAAGGCGAAGCCGGTCCCGGTGCGCGCTGCCGCAATGATCGATTTGTGCGTAGCACACGGCACGTCGCATATGCGCAGCCACGTCGATATCGATCCGGACTTCGGCCTCAGCAATCTCGAACATATCGTCGCCATGCGCGACGCGCATAAACACAAGGTTTCGATTCAGATCGTTGCGTTCCCGCAAAGCGGCATCGTCACCGCGCCCGGTACGCGCGACCTGCTTGACGCAGCCGTGCGTAACGGCGCCGATCTGATCGGCGGTCTCGATCCGGCCGGGTTCGATGGCGACATCACCGGACATCTCGATGCGGTGTTCGATATCGCCGCGCGCCATGGCGTCGGCATCGACATTCATCTGCACGACGGCGGCTTGCTGGGCGTATTCGAGATCGAGGAGATCGCGAGGCGCACCAAGGCGCTCGGTCTCGGCGGCAAGGTGACGATCAGCCATGCTTACGCGCTCGGCGAAGTGCCGCGCGATGTGGTGTTGCGCGTCGCCGGCCGTCTTGCCGAGGCCGGCGTCGCGATCCTGACCAACGCGCCCGGTCACCACGCCTTCCCGCCGGTGCTGACCCTGCATGACGCCGGCGTCACCGTGTTCGGAGGGAATGACAACATCCGCGATTCCTGGTGGCCCTACGGCGATGGCGACCTGATCGAACGCGCGATGATCATCGGCAACCGCTCCGGCTTCTTCACCGATGCCGAACTCGCTCTCGCCTTCAATATGGTGACGTCGCACGGCGCCAAGGCACTTCGCCTCGACAATTATGGGCTGGTCGAGGGCGGCGCGGCCGACTTCGTGGTGCTGGATGCGGAGCATATCCAGGAACTTGTGGTGACGCGGCCAAAGGCGCGTGACGTCTACAAGGCCGGCCGTCTGGTGGCTCGCAACGGGCAGATCGTTGCCGCGTAAGGTTCCCGGCGGGAACTCGCGCAAAACCCTTTATGAGAAGCGCGTGGTGGCCATTGGGGCCGACATCGCAGTCGCTATGGCGCAACAGTCTGACGAATAGTTGTGTGTTCCCGAACGCACCGACACGCGAAAAGTCCAATAACCATCGGCATTTTAGGAAAAACTTCGCGTTAAGCTTTCGTTAATTACGACTTTTAACCAAACCCGCTTTGCTCCAGAGTGTCCCCACCGAAACGCCGCGGGGGCGGCGAAAGGTACGTCAGGGGACGGGGATGAAGTGGTTTTATCCGATCGGGTTGGCGTTTGCCGTGCTCGCCGCATCAGCATCCGCCGCGACGGCCACCATGCGGATCGCGGAAGATCGCGGCGGCCAGATCGGCCACTACATGCGAACCTTCGCACAGGTCCGCTCCACCGGTGAACGCGTCGTCGTCGACGGTAACTGCCTCTCGGCCTGCACGCTGGTCCTCGGGCTTGTACCGCGCGACAAGATTTGCGCGACGTCGCGCGCACGGTTCGGCTTCCACGCCGCGTGGATGCCGGATGCTTACGGCCGGCCGATCACCAGCGAGGTCGGCACGCAAGCGCTGTGGGATATGTATCCGCCGCGCGTGCGCTCGTGGATCTCGCGCAACGGCGGCCTGTCGCGGCAGATGATCTTCCTGCAGGGCCGCGCGCTCACCGCAATCATTCCGAATTGCGATGCGCCGACGCGCAAGGTCGCACACCGCGAGTCATTCCGTGATGCCGCGATCAAGACGCTGGGCGACGAACGCGCCAGCGCCGCCCGCCGCCGCCATTAGCGCCATCGCCGCATAAGCGCCGGCACCAAACGCGCCGTAAAGCGCACCCGCGAGGCTCATGGCAACGGCGCTGCCGAGACCGAGCGCCATCGACAGATAGCCCTGCGCGCGCGCCGAATAACCCGGCGGCGCAAGCCGCGCGAGATAGCTCACAGCGCCAAGATGCGTCGCGCCGAACGACAGCGCGTGCAGCAGTTGCAACGCCGGCAGCAGTAACGCCGGAGGCTCGAGTGCCATCAGGCTCCAGCGCAGGACGCCGCCAGCCGCGCCGATCATCATCAGTCGCGGCGCCGTCAGCCACTCCGGAAACCGGCCCTGCAATGCGAACAGCAGGATTTCCGCGATGACGCCGAGCGCCCACAACGCCGCAACAGTGCTGCCCTCGAACCCCGCGTCGCGCCACGCCACCGCGGAGAAGCCGTAGTAAAGCGAATGGCTGCCCTGGATCAGCGCCGCCGCGGCAAGCACCGCGATGAAGAGCGGCTGCCGCCAGAACCGCGTCGGCTGCAACGCGCCCGGATCGACACCGCCTGCGCCCGGCACCGGCCGCAACAGCGCCGCCGTGAGCGCGCCGAGCGCCATGCCAAGGACAAGCAGCCAGATCAGCCGGTCCGCCGGCATCACATCAATGGCAGCACCGGCGGCGAACATTCCGGCCAGGAAAGCGAGCGATCCCCACAGCCGCACCGGGCCATAGGGCCGGCCGTAAGCCGCGAGGCCCTTGAGCGCGTAAGCGTCGGTCAGCGACATCACCGGCGCATAGGCGGCGGCCGCCACCGCGCAGGCGACGATCAGCAGCGTCGCCTTATCCACGAGACCGGCGCAGGCATAGCCGATCGCGGCCAGCCCGAGTGACACGGCGAGCGTGCGGCGCGCGGCATCACGGCGATCGACATAACGCGAGGCCAGCGGAATGGCGACGACGCGCACCACCATCGGAATCGACAAAACCAGTCCGATCACCGCCGCGTCGAGGCCGCGACTGTTCAGCCAGAGCGGAAAGAACGGAAGCTGGACCCCGAAGGCGAGAAACAGCGCCGTATAGAACGCTGCCAGCCGGACCGCGAAAGCCTGCCCAGACCCCATCCCCAAGCTCGTCCTCAAGGCTCTGCCGCCGTCTTTCCGAATCAGCCGGCGTGATTCATAAGCGGTTCCGGGGTTTATCGCACATGGCGCATCCGGCGCACGCCGCGCAAAACGGGTCCACCGCGGACAGACGAGACATGTCCGCCGGGCGCCCCCTTTCTGCGCCGCAGGCGGGTGTGCCCACTGCGGATGCCGACTACGACGCGATCCTGGCGACGCTGACGGCCACCGCGCGCGGCCGCACCTTCCTGGCCGAACACGGCCGGCGCACACGCGGCGCCGACACCGCAACGGTGCTCGCCGCGATCGACCATATCGGCGCAGCTCTGCGCGGCGAAGCTGTGCCGGCTGACGCGCCGGAATATCTGCAGCTCGGCCTGATGGCGATGGCCGGCCTGATTGCTGCGGTCGAGAACGACATCTCGGCGCTCGCCACAGGGCATGAGACACCGGACAGCGCGCGGCCGCGCGTGCAGCGGCTGGTCGGCACGCTGCGCGACCTCGGTGACTGCATCCAGGTGATGCTGGATAGCTGGCAGACGAAGCCCGAACCGCAAACCCCGGCACCCGCACCTTCTGCACCGCCGGCGCTGGCGCTGGTTGAAAGCGCGCCTCCGCCTGAGGCTGGGCTCAACACATCGCCTGCCGACGAATTCGCCGCCGACATGGCGGTCATGACGGCGCTGGCGAAAGAGACGTTCGACACCGACGCCACGCCGACGGAATTGGCCGATACCGACGCGGACACAACGACCGACGTGGCACAGACCACGCCACAACCAACGCAAACAATATCGCGGGAAGAGGCGCTCACCGCGCTGCGCTCGCTCAGCGACGCGGAATTGATCGCGCTGTTTACGTGAAACGATCGCGCCGGGTGGCTTTCACGCCGCGATCAGGCGGTTGAACAGGTCCGCATCGACATTGCCGCCCGAGAGCACGACCACCACCGTCTTGCCGCGCACGTCGATCTTGCCGCCGAGCAGCGCCGCGAGGCCGATGGCCCCGCCCGGCTCGACCACCAGTTTCAACTCCCGAAACGCGAATGCCACCGCCCGCCCCGCTTCCGCGTCGCTCGCGGCGACGCCCTCGCCGATCAGCGTGCGATTGATCTCGAACGTCAGTTCGCCCGGCGTGTTCGACATCAACGCGTCGCAGATCGAACCGGACAGACGCTCGTTATGCTCGCGCCGTCCGCTGCGGAACGAGCGCGCGGTATCGTCGAAGCCCTCCGGCTCGGCGGTGTAGACCTTCGCGGACGGGATGCGTGCCTTGAGCGCCAACGTCGTGCCGGCGGCGAGCCCACCGCCCGAGGCACCGATGATCACCACATCGGGCACGATACCCATGCGGCCGAGATCCTCGGCTATCTCGCGGCCGATCGTGCCCTGCCCGGCAATGATCAGCGGATCGTCGTAAGGCGGCACCAGGGTCGCGCCGCGCTCGCCGGCGATGCGGCGTGCAATCGCGGTGCGGTCCTCGCGCTCGCGGTCGTACAGCACGACTTCCGCGCCGAGCGCGGCGGTACGCTCGCGCTTCGCCTTCGGCGCATCAGCCGGCATCACGATCACCGCCGACATGCCGCGCAACTGCGCCGCGGCAGCGACGCCCTGCGCGTGATTGCCAGACGAAAATGCAACCACGCCGCCGGCAGCCTGTTCGGCCGGGATCGAGGAAATCTTGTTATAGGCGCCGCGGAACTTGAACGAGCCGGTGCGCTGCAAGGTCTCGGCTTTGAGAAACACCCGTGCGCCGGTCAGCGCATCGAGCACTGGCGACGAGACGAGCGGCGTGCGCAGGGCGACACCGGCGAGTCGTTCGGCCGCCGCATCGACATCGGCGGCGGTCGGCAGCACCGTGGAATCGCCAAGTCTGGATGATCCGGTCATGGCGGGACGGTAGCGCCGGCCGGCGAAACAACGCAAGAGATGCCAGCGAGCGACGTTACGCCGCCTGGATCGCCTGCACCGGAACCGGCACCTCGCGGCGCGGTTCCCGTTCCGCCGTCCAGGTGATCAGCTCGAACCGGCCGTCGTGATGCTCGGCAATGGCGGTGCAGCTCTCGACCCAATCGCCGCAGTTGAGATAGCCGATGCCGTTCATGTCGCGGATCACTGGACTATGGATATGACCGCAGATCACGCCGTCGACATGGAAGCGCGCCGCTTCGCCGGCCAGCGTGCGCTCATAGTCGCCGATGAAATTGACCGCGTTCTTCACCTTGCTCTTGGCCCACTGCGACAATGACCAGTACGGGAAACCGAGCCGACGGCGCACCGCGTTGAACATGCGGTTGACGACGATGGCGATGTCGTAAGCCTTGTCGCCCAGCAGCGCGAGCCAGCGCGCCTGCGTCACCACGAAATCGAAGAAGTCGCCGTGCAGAACGAGATAGCGCCGGCCGTCCGGTCCCTCATGGATTGCCTGCTCGCGCACGTCGATGCCGCCGAAGTGCGTGCCGTAATAATCGCGGAGGAATTCGTCGTGATTGCCTGGCAGGTAGACGATTGTGGCGCCGGCGCGCGCCTTGCGTAGCAGCTTCTGCACTACGTCGTTGTGCGCCTGTGGCCAGTACCAGGACGAGCGCAATGCCCAACCGTCGACGATATCGCCGACCAGATAGATCGTCTGCGCCTCATGATGCTTGAGAAAATCGAGCAGCCGCTCGGCCTGACAGCCGCGCATACCCAGATGGACGTCGGAGATGAAGAGGCTGCGGAAACGTCTTGTCTCTGCCGTCACGTCTCGTCCGCCGCGTGATCCGTCTTCATGGATAGGTTTATCGCACGGCCGGATTGCAGTTTGATGACAGGTTGCGTCACACCCGCGTCATCCGGCACGACGACAAGCGCGGGCAGATCATCATCGCCGGACTTCCCATGGACCTGCCGATCCACATCGCCCTCGTCACCGTCGTGCTACTCACCGCCATCCATGTCTCCAGCCTCGTGCTGGTGATGCTGCGCGGCCGACGCGACACCGCGCCTGCCGGCACACCGCCAGTGAGCATCATCCGGCCGGTGTGCGGCATCGACAATTATGCGCGCGAGACGCTGGCCTCGACTTTCGTACTCGATTATCCGGAATATGAAGTGATCATCTGCGCCGCGCGCGGCGATGATGCCGCCGTACCCCTGGTCGAACGGCTGCTCGAGCGCCATCCGCGTATCCCGGCAAGGCTCATGATCGGCGAACAGCGGCTCAACGATAATCCGAAGCTGAATAACGTCGCCAAGGGCTGGCACGCCGCCGCTCACGACTGGATCGTGATCGCCGACAGCAATGTGCAGATGCCGCCCGACTATCTGCAGCGCCTGCTATCTCGCTTCAAGCACGATACCGGCCTTGTCTGCTCGCCGCCGCTCGGTATCGCACCGGAGGGATTTGCCGCCGATCTCGAATGCGCGTTTCTCAACGGGTTTCAGGCGCGCTGGCAGCTCAATGCCGACACGCTCGGCTTCGGTTTCGCCCAGGGAAAAACCATGCTGATGCGGCGCACCGATCTCGAGGCCGCCGGCGGCGTCACCGCGCTCGCCCACGAGCTGGCCGAGGACGCCGCCGCCACCAAGGCGTTCCGCGGCCTTGGCTTGCGGGTGCGGCTCACGCAGATGCCATTCGGCCAGCCGCTCGGTCGGCGCAGCCTCCGCGATCTGTGGAGCCGGCAGGTACGCTGGGCGCGGCTACGACGCGCGAGCTTCCCCGGCTGCTATGCCGCGGAAATTCTCACCGGACCGCTGCTGCCGCTTTTGGGGCTCGCGGTGCTGGCGCAAGCTTTCGCGCTGCCGGCTTTGCCGGTGCTGACCCTGTTTGCCGCAGGCTGGTACGGCGGCGAAGCGCTGATGACATGGGTAGTCGGATGGCCGCTGTCGTGGCGGTTCCTGCCGGCGGCGACCTTGCGCGACCTGATGCTGCCGGCGGTCTGGGCGACCGGCTGGTGGCGTGGGCGCTTCGTCTGGCGCGGCACCGCCATGTCGGTCGCACCAGCGGCATCGCGCACATAAATCCGGGTGATTGACCTTCACGTCCGGAGCGCCTTACCTCCCGCATCGACATGACAGCGAGTGAGGAGTGGCTCTGATGGATCTCGGAATTGCCGGCCGCAAGGCGATCGTCTGCGCCTCCAGCAAGGGCCTCGGTCGCGCCTGCGCGCAGGCGCTTGCCGCCGCCGGCTGCGAGGTGGTGATCAACGGCCGCGACGCCGCGACGCTGGAGCAGACCGCCGAGGCGCTCCGCAAAGCGACCGGCGCGACCGTTCACGCGGTCGCGGGTGACGTCGGCACGGTGAAGGGTCAGGCCGCGCTGCTCGCCGCCTGCCCGCAGCCGGACATCCTGATCAACAACAACGGCGGGCCGCCGCTGAAGGACTTCCGCCAGCTCTCGCGCGAGCAGATGCTCGACGGTGTCGTCGCCAACATGGTCGGCGCGATCGAACTCATACAGAAAGTCATCAATCCGATGCTGGAGCGGCGGTTCGGCCGCATTGTCAACATCACCTCCGGGTCGGTGAAGATGCCGCTTGCCGGGCTCGATCTGTCGTCAGGCGCGCGCGCCGGCCTCACCGCCTTCGTCGCCGGGGTCGCGCGCAGCGTCGCCGACAAGAATGTCACCATCAACAATCTGCTGCCGGGCGCGTTCGAGACCGACCGTCAGAAATCCGGACTCAAGAAAAACGCCGAGATGAAGGGCACCACCATCGAGCAGGCCGCCGCGGCGCGGCTGGCGACGATCCCGGCGCGCCGTTTTGGCGACCCCGCCGAATTCGGCGACGCCTGCGCGTTCCTGTGTTCGGCGCAGGCCGGCTACATCACCGGGCAGAGCCTGCTGATCGACGGCGGCGCGTTCCCCGGCGTGATGTGAGGCCCATTCATAGCATGCTCTTGCGAACGCCTGTGCGCGCCTGCATGATCCGGCGCCTTTCCAACCTCGCTGTATACCCAAAGGATTGAAGAATGAAGCTCGTGCGTTTCGGCGCGCCCGGCAAGGAAAAGCCCGGCGCCATCGGCCCCGACGGCAAGATCCGCGACCTGTCGCGTCTGGTGAAAGACATCGACGGCGACATGCTCAAGGACGGCGGACTGGCGAAGCTCAAGAAGGCCAATCTGGCACGGATGAAACCGGTCGCCGGCAAGCCGCGGCTCGGTCCCTGCCTCGGCAACGTGCGCAACGTCGTCGCCATCGGGCTGAATTATTCGGACCATGCGGCCGAGGCCGGCATGCCGATCCCGAAGGAGCCGATCATCTTCTTCAAGCACACCGGCGCGATCTGCGGCCCGAACGACAACACCATGGTGCCGAAAGAGTCAGCCAAGCTCGACTACGAGGTCGAACTCGGCATCGTCATCGGCAAGCGCGCGCGCAACATCCCGTCAAAGGACAAGGCGCTCGATTTCGTCGCCGGCTATTTCCTGCACAACGATGTGTCGGAACGCTCGTTCCAGATCGACCGCTCCGGTGGCCAGTGGGGCAAAGGCAAGGGCTGCGAGACCTTTGCGCCGATCGGACCGTGGTTCGTCACCAAGGACGAGATCAAGGATCCGCAGAACCTCGACATGTGGCTCGACGTCAACGGCGAGAAGCGCCAGCGCGGCAACACCAGGACGATGATCTTCGGCTGCGCGCATCTAGTCTGGTACTGTTCGCAGTTCATGATCCTGTCGCCCGGCGACATCATCGTCACCGGCACGCCGCCGGGCGTCGGCCTCGGTTTCAAGCCGGAGCCGAAATTCCTGAAAGCCGGCGACGTGGTCACGCTCGGCATTCAGGGCCTCGGCGAACAGCGCCAGACCATCGTGCCGTTCAAGGCATAAGCGCCGGCGACAAACCATCAAAAGAAAAAGCCCCGGATCGCTCCGGGGCTTTCGTTTTGCGAGATCGCGCGAACGATCAGAAGCGGTAGTTGATGCCGGCGCGAACGACGTTGGCCTTGAAGTTGACGCTGTTCACGATCGGCGCCGGACCGGGGTCGAAGCTGCCGAGATCGACATAGAGATATTCGGCGCGCAGGCTCCAGGCGCCGAGGAAGGCGTATTCGAGACCGCCGCCGAGCGCGTAGCCAGTGCGGTTCGACGAGGCGCCACCGAGGACCGTGTGCTCGGCCTTGATGTTGCCGAACGCGACGCCGCCCGTGATGTACGGCAGGAACCGGTCGAAGGCGTAACCGATGCGGCCGCGGCCGGTGGCGAGCCAGGTGTTCTTGGTGGTGCAGGTGCCGCCGGCGCAGGCCGTGTCACCCTTCATGCCGGAATAGTCGTAGTCGCCTTCGAGACCGAAGACGAACGAGCCGATCTGGTAGTTGTAGCCGAGCTGGCCGCCGGCCATGATGCCCTTCGGGCTCGTGCTCGCCGCCGGGAACGCCCAATCCGACTTGCCGAAGCCGTAGCCGACATTGGCGCCGATGTAGAAGCCGGTCCACGAGAAGATCGGGTCGGCGACGTAGGCCGGGGCCTTATAGACCGGGCGCGGGAGATCCGCCGCCTGGGCATTGGTCACCACGAACGCTGCCGCGGCGATCAGGGACAGTTTCAGCAGATTTGCTTTCATGTTCTCGATCCGTTGTTCCGTCTCGTTGTTGATGGCTCGATGTGCGAAAGACGGACGACCCCGCAGCATCTGAAAGTATGAACGCACGCAGTAGGCTTACTCAGGCCCCTATGCGGCCCCCTCAGCGGGACCGCGCAGGGAATGGCGGATGGCTTCCGGCGGAAGCGAAATTCGATGCGGGTGCAACGCTGCAAGGCAGGTGGGGCTGGGATGGCAAGAGCCGGCGCCAAATGCGCCGTCGCTCGTGACCGCAATCATGATCGCAGTCTTGGCGACGCTCAGGCCCGCCCCGATCCGACGTGTCATGGTCAGCCCCCTAACCGAGCCACGACGGCAACCGGCCGGCGCGGCACACCTGCATCGCGGCGCAAAGCAACCGTGACGCGTGGAGGCTAATTCACGCGAGAACGCTTAAAGGGGGGTTAACCCTAACGGGGGGTGAAGACCGATCACCGGAATTGATGACCAGTGTGGCTTTTAAGCCACGGAGGCTGGTCGCGGAACCGGCTCATCCGGAAAGTCGGCCGTCTCGGAAGGCCCGGAGCCCGGATAAACCCGTCCTGCACGCAACCCGCCACCGGCAGCGCGCCCCAGGAGACGGCCCCGTGCCGGCAGCCCGCGATCCGCTAGGCGGCTCCCGGAGGCCACCAGCGATGAAAATGATGCACCGGGCCAAGCCCATGGCCGATTTTCAAGTCCTCGGCCGCGGCAATGGCGGCGGTGATGTAAGCCTTCGCGTTCTCGACCGCCCTCGGCAGCGGCTCGCCCTTGGCAAGGCCGGCGGCGATGGCCGACGATAGCGTGCAGCCGGTGCCGTGCGTATGGCGCGTGGCGATGCGCTCCGCGACCAGCCGCGTCACGCCATCCGGCGTGATCAGCAGATCAGTGCTCTGCGGCCCCTCGCCGTGTCCACCCTTGACCAGCACCGCCCCGGCGCCGAGCGCCAGCAGCGCGCGGCCCTGTGACTCCATTTCTCGCTCGTCGCGTGCGACCGGCGACGCCAGCAGCGCCGCCGCTTCGGGCAGATTGGGCGTGACCAGGGCCGCGCGCGGAAACAGTTCGTGACGCAAGGTCTCGACCGCCTCGGCCGCGAGCAGGCGATCGCCGGAGCCGGCGATCATCACCGGGTCGAGCACGATATTCCTTGCGCGATGCCGATCGAGACCCGCCGCGACCGCGCGGATCGCGAGCGGCTGCGACAGCATGCCGATCTTCACGGCGTTCACCGCGAGATCGGAGAACACCGCGTCGATCTGCGCGGTGATGAAATCCGGCGGCACGTCGTGGATCGCGGTGACGCCGCGCGTATTCTGCGCGGTCAGCGCCGCCAGCACCGAGGCGCCATAGACGCCGAGCGCGGAAAAGGTTTTCAGGTCGGCCTGGATGCCGGCGCCGCCGGACGAATCCGAGCCGGCAATGGTGACGGCAATCGCGGTCATGCGGCACCTCGCGTGGCGAGTGCCGTGTCGATGCGCTGGCGCATCTCCCGCGCGGCGGCGGCCGGATCGGAACCGCGCGACAGCGCGGAAATGACCGCGACGCCATCGGCGCCAGCGGCAATCACATCACCGGCATTGGAGGCGTCGATGCCGGCGATGGCGCAGATCGGATAGTTTGGTTTGCGCTGGCGGATCACCGCGGCGATGCGGCGGAAACCGTCGAGACCGACCGGCGGATCACGATTGTCCTTCGACGTGGTGGTGAACACGCCACCGATCGCAACGTATGTGAGCAAATCGAGCGGCGCAGCCTGCGCCTGATCGATGGTCTTGATGCTCAAGCCGATGCAGGCATCCGCACCGAGCAGCCGCCGCGCATCCTCAACCGCCATGTCGTCCTGGCCGACATGCACGCCGTCGGCGCCGCTCGCGAGCGCGACATCGACGCGGTCGTTGATGAGGAGCGGCACGCCGGCCGGACGCAACGCCGCGATCAGCGCGCGGGCGCGCGCCACCATCTCCCGCGTCGATCCCATCTTGTCGCGCAACTGCACCAGGGTCGCGCCGCCGCGCGCGACCGCCGCCCCGAGCGCGGCGAGATCGTGACCGCCGAGATGTTCGGGATCAATCAGGGCATAGAGACGCAGATCGGTTGTCATGCTGTGACCTTGGCGAGACGAAGAACGGTGTCGCGATCGAGCGCGGCGAGCGCGTCGATAATAGCGATGGCGAACGAGCCGGGACCGCGTGCGTGTTGCGCGGCGGCCTCGCCGGCGATGCCGAACAGCAGCAGCGCCGATGCGGCGGCCTGAAAACGGTCCGGCTCGACCGCGAGACAGGCAGCGAGCAGCGCCGAACCGGCGCAGCCCATCGCCGTCACCTTTGCCATCAACAGGTGCCCATTGCCGAGCGAGAGCGTGCGGGCACCGTCGGTGATGGTATCGGTCGCGCCGGAGACGGCGACGATGCTCCGCGCTTGCGCGGCGAAGGCTGCCTGATCCTGCCCCGCGGCGAGTGTCATCAGTTCGGCGCGATTGAGCCGCACCACCGCCGGTCGCCGCGCCAGCAGCGATGCGGCGAACGCCGCGCGGGTCGCTGCGCGGTCGACGAAGACCGGATCGAGCACCCAGGGCTGGCCGGTGAGCGCGGACAGCGCGCGATCGATGGCGACGCCACGCTCCGGATCGAGCGTTCCGAGATTGACGAGCAGCGCGTCGGCGCCGGCCGCGAATGCGCCGACCTCCTCCGCCGCGGTCGTCATTGACGGCACCGCGCCCGCCGCCAGCAGCATGTTGGCGGTGTAGGTCTGCGCCACCGTGTTGGTGATGCAATGAACGCGCGGCGCGCGCGTGCGCACGCGCTCCAGCACAGCAATGGCAATATCCGGCAAATCACCAGGACGCATCTGCATCTCTCCCTCCGCCGGCATGACCCGGATCAGGTTCGATGGGTTGGCTTGCGCCTCTCAGCCCCGGGGGGCACCCCATGAGATCGCTGCCCTTCCCTAGTCCCCTCGGCGCGGAAGCGCAAGCGAGCCGATGCTGCAGGGGATCGCATGCGTTTTGCTGCGCTCGCACGCCTCATCGCAACCCCTTGCGTTCAGCAGATGTTTTTGCTGCATTGCCCGCAACGGCGTCCTGCGGACGCACCCGGAGGCGCGCATGATTCCTTTCTTCGTCCAGATCAAATGCCAGCTCGGCAAGTCGTACCAGGTGGCCAATGCGCTCGCCGAAGCCGAGATCGCCTCGGAAATCTATTCCACCGCCGGCGAGTTCGACCTGCTGGTGAAGTTCTATATCGAGCCGGGGATGGATATCGGCCACTTCGTCAATGAGAAGGTGCAGGTGGTTCCGGGCATTCAGGACACCCGCACGATCATCACCTTCAAAGCCTTCACCGGCTGACACGGATTTTAGTGCGGCGCACCGGGCGGGTCCGCCTCGCGGGCACGCTTGAGGCCAAGCTGCCGCTCACGCCAGATCACGAACAGGCCGGCGGCGGCGACGATCCCCGCGCCCACGAGCACGATCGCGGTCGGCACCTCGCCGAACACCCAGAAGCCGAACAGCAGTGCCCAGATCATCGACACATAGTCGAACGGGGCCACCACCGACGCCTGCGCGAAGCGGTAGCTCTCGGTGAGCACGATATGCGCGAGCCCACCGAGCAGGCCGATCAAAATCAACCCCGCGAATTCCAGCGGCGTCGCATCATACCAGGCGAACGGCAGCGTCACCGCGCCAACGATGGCGCAGATCAGCGAGAAATAGAACACGATCGCCGGCGTCGTCTCGGTTTGCACCAGCCGTCGGGTCTGGATCACGGTGCCGGCCGTACAGATCGCCGAGAGGGTCGCGAGCGCGGCGCCGAGCGCTACCGCCGGCCCGACATGGCTGACGTCGAGTTGCGGCAACAACATGATCAGCACGCCGATGAAACCGACGGCAACCGCCGACCAGCGGTAGATGCCGACACGCTCCTTGAGGATCAGCGCCGCGAGCGCCACCGTCATCAGCGGCGAGGAGAACGAGATCGCGGTGGCGTCGGCGAGCGGCAGCCGCGCCAGCGCACCGAAGTTCGAGAACATGCCGCAAACGCTGATCGAGCCGCGGCCGAGCTGGCCGAGCGGGCGGCGGGTATAGACCGCCGCGCGCAGCTCATTGCGGATTGCATAGATCACCAGCACCGGAACAATGGCGAACAAGCTGCGGAAGAACACGATCTGTCCGACCGGCATGTATTCGCCGTAATAGCGCACCAGCACCGACATCAGCGCGAACAGGAGCGTCGATATCAGCTTGAACGAGATGCCCTTGAGGAGATTCATTGCGGTTCGCCGTGGCCGCACCCCTCATATCATCAAACGCTGCAAATCCAGCGGCTGTTTAGCCGCCTGCCGGCTTTTTCTGTCCTGGGCGCTCCACCGGTGGGAGTGATTTGAGATAGTGCGCCATCGCCTCGCGGTCCGGCTTCGACAGTTGTGCCGTGTTGCGGATCACGTCGGTCATCGAGCCGCCGATGAAGTCAGCATCCGGCGTCATGCCCGACGCCAGGAACTCGACGAAATCGGCCGGGCTCCAGCCCTTGAGCTTGGCCTGGGTGATGTTGGGGACGCCGCCCTGCCCGTCCGGCGCGGGACCGCCGGCGAAACGCTGCTCGGCGATGATCGCGCCGAACGCATTGCGCGGCGAATGACATTCGGCGCAATGGCCGGGCGCATTGACCAGATAGGCGCCGCGATTCCACGCTTCCGACTGCGACGGATCCGGCTTGAACGGTTGGCCGTCGAGATAGAGCAGCTTCCACAGGCCGAGCCCGCGGCGAATGGTGAACGGGAACGGCAATTCATGATCGCGTATCCGGCCCGCCACCGCCGGCAGCGTCTTGAGGAACGCGAACAGGTCACGCACGTCGTCGAGCTTCATGCGCTGATAGGACGTGTAGGGGAACGCCGGATAATAGTGCGAGCCATCCGGGGCCGTACCTTTCATCACCGCGGTGACGAAATCCGCCTCGCTCCAGGCACCAATGCCGTCCTTGGCGTCGGATGAAATATTCGGCACATGGAAGATCCCGAACGGCGAGCGCAGCCCCAGCCCGCCGCCGAGTTTGGTGCGGTCCTCCTGGTTCGGCGTGGCGTGGCATGATGCGCAGCCACCGATCGCGAACATCACCTTGCCGTTGTCGAGATTGGCGGTGTGCGGCGGCAGTTCGCCGGCGGTGACGCGGGCGGGGATCGTCAGAACCCAGAACAGGCCGAGCCCCAGGACGGCAGCGGCAATGGCCGCCAGGACGATCTTCCGCAACATCTCGACGTCTCCGTGCAACAACGATCCTAAAACGCCCGAGCCGAACGGCCAAGACAAAGGGCAAACACAAAGGGCGGGGATGACCCCGCCCTTTCACACCATGCCGCGGCGCGCGGTCAGCTCTTCTTGATGCGATAGGTCTCGTGGCAGCCGCCACAATTCTTCGTCACATTGCCGAAGGCGGCCTTGAAGCTGTCGAGATCCTTCACCGATGCGGAAGCGGCCTTGGCGTCATCACTGAGCTTGGCGAAACGCGCCTTGAAATCTGCAGTGCTCTCCCAGATCTTCGGCGACGCCGTGCTCTCGCCGCCGCTCTTGGCGCTGTCGGGGAACAGGCCGGGCATCTTGGCCGCGGCATCCTGGTATTCGGCGAAAATGGCTTTGGCCTTGTTCAGATCGAACGGCTCCTCGCCCTTGATCATCTTGGCGCCGATCGCGGTCTGCTGCCCGGTGGTCTTCATGATCGCCTTGCGCGCGGCAATCGGATCGGACTGGGCAACGACGGTGGTGGCGACTGCGGCGACAACCGCCGCGGCCAGAGCGAGACGAACAATCATGGAAACTCCCTTGTGCTTCTGCAGGCCCAAGCGAAAACACCGCCCGCCCCGCCTTATTCCCATTCTAAACTGGGTTATGGCCGGGATGGGGCACGGGAGCAAAGGGTCGCAGGGAAGACCCGCACCGACCTTGCGGGTCAGTGCGCGGCCGCCTCCCCGTCGTCTGCCTGAGGCTTCTTCTTGCGGGACGCCCAGCGGTGGCCGAGATCGGCCAGCCACCGGGCGATGATGTAATAGGCCGGCGTAAAGATCAGGCCGAAGATCGTCACGCCGATCATGCCGGAGAACACCGCAGTGCCGAGCGCCTGCCGCAATTCCGACCCCGCGCCGATCGCCCAGACCAGCGGCGCGACGCCGAGGATGAAGGCGAACGAGGTCATCAGGATCGGCCGCAGTCGCATTTGCGCGGCGTGCTGAGCGGCAAAATGCCGCTCCTCGCCCGCATCCTCGAGCTGCTTGGCGAACTCGATGATCAGGATCGCGTTCTTGGCGGCAAGGCCGATCAGCACGATGAAGCCAACCTGGGTGAGGATGTTGTTGTCCGAACCCCGGATCAGCACGCCCAGGATCGCCGCGACGAGACACATCGGCACGATCATGATCACCGCGAGCGGCAGCGTCAGGCTCTCGTACTGCGCGGCCAGCACCAGGAACACGAACAGCACGCCGAGCGCGAAGGCGAAGATCGCCGTATTGCCGGCCTTGAGTTGCTGATAGGCGAGCGTCGTCCACTCATAGGCGAAGCCTTCCGGCAGCGTCTCCGCCGCCAGCTTCTGCATGAGCTCGATCGCCTGTCCCTGCGAGTAGCCGGGCGCCGGCGAGCCATCGAGCTCGGCCGCCGGATAGATGTTGTAGCGCGGCACGCGGTACGGGCCGCTGATGTCACGCACCGTCGTGAACGAGCCGAGTGGCACCGTTTCGCCCGAGGTATTGCGCACCCGCAGGTTCAAGACGTCCTTGGGTTCGAGGCGCGCGCTGCCCTCGGCCTGTGCCTGAACGCGGAAGGTACGGCCGAACAGGTTGAAGTCGTTCACATAGGCCGAGCCGATATTCACCTGCAGCGCGTTGAACACGTCCGGCATGTTGATGCCGAGCAGTTGCGCCTTGGTGCGGTCGATATCGAGGAACAGTTGCGGCGTCTGCGTCTCGAACAACGAGAACACTTGCATCAGCCCCGGCGTCTGCGCCGCGCGGCCCATCATCGCATAGACCGCACCCTGCAGTGCCGCAGGCCCGCGACCGGCGCGGTCCTCCACCATCATGCGGAAACCGCCGGCATTGCCGATGCCGTTCACCGGCGGCGGCTGCACCACGATCATGAAGGCTTCCTGGATCGCGCCAAGCTTGCCGAACAGCGCGCCCTGGATCGCCGCCGCCGACTGGCGTGGATCCTTGTGCCGCTCCTCGAATGGCGACAGCACCAGGAACATGGCGCCCGCATTCGGCGCGTTGGTGAAGGTCGCGCCGGAGAAGCCGACGATGTTGATGACGGCGCCGACGCCGGGCTGCTGCATGGCGATCTCGCCCGCGCGCTTCATCACCTCTTCGGTGCGCGCCAGCGAGGAGCCCGGCGGCAGTTGCGCGGCGACGATCAGATAGCCGCGATCCTGCTGCGGGATGAAACCCTGCGGCGTGCGGGTGAACTCGAACAGGCCGAAGGCGAGAATGCCGACATAGATCACCAGCATGATGCCGGCGAAACGCACCGCCTTGCTGGCGAGCCAGCCATATTTGCGGCCGACCCAGTCGAAGCCGGTGTTGAACCCACGGAAGAAGCCGTGGATCGGCTTCTCCCACCAGGTGTCCTTGTGACTCTTGTCATGCGGCTTGAGCAGCAGCGCGCACATTGCCGGCGACAGCGTCAGCGACACGATCAGCGAGATCACCGTCGAGCCGGCGATGGTCAGCGCGAACTGACGATAGAACTGACCGGAGATGCCGGGGATGAAGGCGGACGGGATGAACACCGCCGACAGCACCAGCGCGATGGCGATCAGCGCCGCGCCGACCTCGTCCATGCTTTTGCGCGCCGCGTCGCGCGGCGACAGACCCGCCTGGATGTTACGTTCGACGTTCTCGACCACGACGATGGCATCATCGACGACGATGCCGATGGCGAGCACGAGACCGAACAGCGACAGGTTGTTGAGCGTGAAGCCGAACAGGCTCATCACGAAGAAGGTGCCGATCAGCGAGATCGGGATCGCCAGAATCGGAATGACCGCGGCGCGCCACGTTTGCAGGAACAGAACGACCACCAGCACGACGAGGATCATCGCCTCGAAGATGGTGTCCATCACCGCGTTGACGGATTCCTGGATGAACTGGGTCGGGTCGTAGATGATGGTATATTTCAGACCCTCCGGAAAATTCTTGGAGAGCTCGACCATCGTCTTGCGGATCCCCTCGCCGGTGGTCAGCGCGTTCGATCCGGGTCGCTGGAACACGGCGATCGCCACCGACTGATCGCGGTTGAGGAACGAGATCGACGAATAATCCTGACCCGTCAGCTCGACACGCGCCACATCACGGATGCGGACCACCGCGTCGGCGGTCTGCTTGACGACGATATTGCCGAATTCCGCTGGATCGCTGAGGCGGCCGAGGGTGCGCACCGCGATCTGGAACGGAAGCTGATTCGCGACTGGCGGCTGGTTGAGCACGCCGGAAGCGACCTGAATGTTCTGCCCTTGCAGCGCCGTCGTCACATCCTGCGCCGTCAGGTTGAGTGATTGCAGGCGGTCCGGATCGAGCCAGACCTGCATCGCGTAGTCTCGCGCGCCGAAGATCGTGATCGAGCCGACGCCATCGGTGCGGGTCAGCACGTCCTTGATCTGCAGATTGGCGTAATTGGTCATGAAGATCGCGTCGCGCACCTGATCCGGCGAGAACAGGTTCACCACCATCAGGATGTCTGGCGAGCTTTTCGCTACCGTCACGCCGATCTGCTGTACCTGCGTCGGCAGACGCGGCGTCGCGGTGGCGACGCGGTTCTGCACCTGCACCTGCGCGATATCGAGATTGACGCCGATGTCGAACGTCACCGAAATCGAGAACCGGCCGTCAGCGGTCGAATTCGACGAGAGATAGATCATCCCCTCGACGCCGTTGACCTGCTGCTCGATCGGCGCGACTACCGTCTCCGCCACCGTCTCCGCGCTCGCGCCCGGATACTGGCCGACGATGTTGATGATCGGCGGCGCGATCTCCGGATATTGCGCGACCGGCAGCCGCAGATAAGCGACACCGCCGAGCACGATGAAAACGATCGACACCACCGAAGCGAAGATCGGCCGGTCGATAAAGAAATGCGAAATTTTCATGGTGCTTTCTCTGCGCTTTTCTGTGGCGCTGACGTCGCTGCCTGCAGCCTGACGGTTACTTGTCTGCTACTTGCCTGCGGCCGGAGCAGCGCCCGGCGCACCCTGCTGCGGTTGCGCGCCGGCCTCCTGCGGTGTCACCTTGATGCCGTTGCGCGCCCGCACCATGCCGTTGACGATAATGCGGTCGTCCGGGCCGAGCCCTTCCTTGATGACGCGCAGCTTGCCATCGATCAACTGGCCGAGCGTGACGTATTTCTGCGTCACCGCATTGTCAGCATTGACGGCGAACACGAATTTTCGTGCCTGGTCGGTACCGATCGATACCTCCGGCACCAGCAGCGCCTGATAAGGCCGCGACCCCGGTACCTGGATGCGCGCGAACATGCCCGGCGTGAACAGGCCGTTCGGGTTTTCGACCAGAGCGCGGCCACGGATCGTGCCGCTCGAGCGGTCGATGACATTGTCGATGAAGTCAATCTTGCCGCTGTGATCGAACGCCTTTTCGTCGATCAGCTTCAGTTTGACCGAGATGCCCTTGCCGCGTGCATTGGCATCGTTGCTGCTCTTGAGGATGCGCTCGTAACGCAGATACGAGGCTTCATCCACCGTGAACTCAAACCGGATCGGATCGATCGAGACGATGGTCGCGAGCAGCGTCGTGCTGCCGGCGGTGCCGCCCGTCACCAGATTGCCGGGCGCGACGCGACGGTCGCCGATGCGGCCGGACACCGGCGCCTTGAGCTCGGTGAAGGTGAGATCGAGTTCGGCCTGCTTCACCGCCGCCTCGGCAGCCGCGACCGACGCCTGCGCATTGCGGAACGACTGCGTACGCTGGTCGAAGGTCTGCTCGGTGATGGTCTTGTCGCGCACCAACTGTTGGCCGCGGCCGAGGTCGGCCTCGGCAAAGGCGAGATTGGCCTTGGCCTGGGCGAGATTGGCCTGGCTCTGAGCCAGCGTGTTCTGGAACGGCCGCGGATCGATGGTGAACAGCGGATCGCCTTCCTTGACGAGCTGACCATCCTGGAAGTGCACCTTGTCGAGATAACCCGACACGCGCGCGCGGACTTCGACGCTGTTCACCGCGACAAAGCGGCCGACATATTCGTCGAAATCCGTCACGGTCTGCTGCACCGGCTTCGCCACCGTGACAGCGGGCGGAGGCGGCGCGGCCTGTTGCTGTTGCTGTCCGCACGCGGCAAGCATGAGTGCCATGAAGGCGCAAAAAATCCGGGCGGGCCAAAGGCTCGACATGAAAAACCTGTCAGGAGAAATGTTGCGTTGCGGGAACGTATACGCCGCTTCGGCCGATGAGGCAAAGCGGCCGGAGGTCCGTGGCAGATGCATGTGGATTCGCGTCGCCGCCGCCCGCGCCACGCAAGATTGGATAAAAGCCATCAGAAACTTTGATGGAATGTTTCCAGGTTACACGGTCGGCGGATCAGGTGTGCGGTCTACGGAGCCTTTGCCGGCCCCGAACGCGCGCAGCCAGCCGCGGCCGAACAGCAGGATGATCGCCCCGCCATAGACCACCCCGCCGGCGACCGCGAGAATCGCGAGCGTCAGTTCGTCATGGAACGGCCGGCCGGCCAGCATCGTCGCGAGCGGTCGCGGCAACAGCACCAGCAGCACCGCGAGCGCCGTGGCGGCGATCAGCAACCGGCCGAGTGAGCGGCGCAACCGCGCATCGACCACCAGCAGGCCGCGCCGCGCCGCAAGCCACAACACCAGCAGCAGATTGGTCCACGCCCCGATCGCGGTGGCGAGCGCGAGGCCGACCTGCGCCAGCGACCCCATCAGCAGCACCTTGAACAGAATGTTGACGGCGGCGGCGCTGAGGGACGCCTTCACCGGCGTCGCGGTGTCGCCGCGCGCGAAGAAGGTCGCGACCGCGCTGCGAATCAGCACGAACGGAATGAGACCGAGCGCATAGGCCGCCAGCGTCTGCCCTGCGGCAACGGCGTCGGCACTGGTGAACGCACCGCGCGCGAACAGCGCCCGCATGATCAGTTCCGGCACCAGCAGAAACGCGACGACGCACGGCAGCGCCAGCAGCAGGGCAAATTCGAGCGCGCGGTTCTGCGCATGCGCCGCGCCACGCTCGTCACCGGCGGCGATGCGGCGCGCCATCTCGGGAAGAATGACGGTGCCGATGGCGATGCCGATCACGCCGATCGGCAACTGATTGATGCGGTCAGCATAATAGAGTGCCGACAGCGCGCCAGTGGCGAGGAAGCTGGCGATCACCGTGTCGGCGAACAGCGCGAGCTGCACGCCGGCCGAGCCGATGGTCGCCGGGCCGAGCGCCTTGAAGAAGCGACGCACGTCTGCGTCGAATTGCGGCCACCGCAGCACCGGCAGCGCGCCCGCCCGCGTCACATCGGCGAGCAGAAGCAGCACTTCGAGAATACCGGCGGCAAACACACCCCACGCCGCCGCGTGGCCGGCATCGGGAAAGAACGCCACCAGCATCAAGGCGACGATCATCGACAGGTTGAGCAGGATCGGTGCCGCTGCGGCCGCCGCGAAGCGGTGCAGCGAATTGAGGATGCCGCCGTAGAGTGTCACCAGCGTGATCAGCAGCAGATAAGGAAAGGTGATCCGCGTCAGATCGACGGCGATGGCGAAGCGGCCGGGGTCTTCGTTGAAGCCCGGCGCCAGCAGCCCGACCACTTGCGGCATGAACACAAGCGCGAGCGCGAGCAGGATGACCTGGCTCGCGAGCAGCAGCGTGAACACCCGGTCGGCGAACAGACCGGCACGCGCCGCGCCCCCCTGCTCACGGATCTGCGCATAGGCCGGCACAAAGGCGGCGTTGAAGGCGCCCTCGGCGAAGATCGCGCGGAAATGGTTTGGCAGCCGCAGGGCGACGAAGAAGGCGTCCGCCACCGGCCCTGCGCCGAGCACGGCCGCGAGCAGGATGTCGCGGGCGAAGCCGCTGATGCGCGACAGCAGCGTCAGCCCGCCGACGGTGAGGATGCGCCTGATCATCGATGGTCCCGGAGACCGCTCCGCGCACGGAACAAGGAACGGGAGCGACTCCTCCCGCGCGCCAAACTGGCGCAAATCGGCGGCCGCCGAAACCGCGCCGGGCGGCTGTGCACAACTGTCGTCACGCGGCCTCCCCAGAGCCGGCAGGACGCCCCGGCCGCCGCTATCGTCCGGGACGAATTGGCCTTTTTGTGCCGGATTTTTCGTGACTTGCCGCAGCCCTTCCGGCACTTTCCCGCCATCATGGCCTCACGCATTATTCCAGTCCTTCTGGCCGGCGGCGCGGGAACACGGCTTTGGCCAGTGTCGCGCGACGCGCTGCCCAAGCAGTTCCTGCCGCTGGTCGGCGACCGGTCCACCTATCAGCAGACGCTGGAGCGGGTCGCGGACCAGACCCTGTTCGCACCGCCGATCGTCATCACCGGGCCGGATTTTCATTTCTTCGCCCAGCGTCAGGCGGAGGAGATCGGCATCGACGTCACCGTGGTGGTCGAGCCGCTGCGCCGCGATTCCGGCCCGGCCATCGCCGCCGCCACCGCCGTCGCGCGCCAGCGCGATCCCGACGCCGTGGTGCTGGCCCTCGCCGCCGACCATATCATCTTCGACCTGGATGAATTCCATGCCGCCTGTCGCGCCGGACACGAGGCAGCCGAGGCCGGCCACATCATCACATTCGGGATCCGCCCGACCGAGCCGAAGACCAGCTACGGCTATATCCGCCAGGGCGAGGCGCTCGGCCCGCAGGGCGTGCGCCGCGTCACCGCCTTCGTCGAGAAGCCCGACGCGGCCACCGCCGCGCGCTACGTGACCGAAGGCTATCTGTGGAACTCGGGCAATTTCCTGTTCCGCGCCGACGTGCTGCTCGGTGAGATATCGCGCCATTCCGCCGAGATGTCGGTCGCCATCGAAGAAGCGGTCGCCGGCGCCACCGACGATCTCGGCTTCCTGCGCCTCGATCCGCAAGCCTTCGCCCGCGCGCCACAGATTTCCATCGACTATGCGGTGATGGAAAAGACCGACCGCGCCGCGGTGGTGGAAGGCCGCTTCCGCTGGTCCGACATCGGCAGTTGGGATGCGATCCTCGACATCGCGCCGCGCGACGCCGCCGGCAACGCCACCTACGGCGAGACGGTGGCGATCGACGCGCGCAACTGCGTGATCCACGCCGACGGGCGGCTCGCCGCCGTGGTCGGCGTCGACGACATGGTGGTGGTCGCCACCGCCGATGCCGTGCTGGTGACACCGCGCGCCCGCGCGCAGGACGTGAAGACTCTCGTCAGCACGTTGAAAGCGGCGCACCGCCCGGAGGCGACCAAGCATCGCCGCGTGCACCGGCCATGGGGTTATTACGAGTCGATCGACCTGGGCGAACGCTTCCAGGTGAAGCGCATCGTCGTCACGCCAGGCGGTCTCCTGTCATTGCAGAAGCATCACCACCGCGCCGAGCACTGGGTGGTGGTGCGCGGCACCGCCGAAGTGACCATGGGTGCCGAGGTCACGTCGGTGCACGAGAACGAGTCGGTGTTCATCCCGATCGGCACGGTGCACCGCCTCGCCAATCGCGGCCGGATCCCGCTCGAGCTGATCGAGGTGCAGACCGGCAGCTATCTCGGCGAGGACGACATCGTCCGCCTCGACGATGTCTACAACCGGCGCTGACGCTTAGTTCTTCAGCGCGCGGCGCAACGCATCGACGATCCGGTCCTGCGTCGGCTCGTCGAGATAGGCGTGCATCGGCAGGCTGATCACCTCATCCGCGAGCTGCTCGCTGACCGGGCATCCGCCGGTCCCGACCGGATAATGCTTGTACGCCTGCTGCCGGTGCAGCGGGATTGGATAATAGATCGCGGTCGGCACGCCGTCGGCCTTGAGCGCGGCGGCGACGCCTTCGCGCCGGCCCTTCGGCAGCCGCACGGTGTATTGCGCCCAGACCGAGGTGAGGCCCGCCGGCACTTCCGGCACCGCCACGATATCGCGCAGCAAATCATTGTAGCGCTTTGCGACGCGGTTGCGCGCGACGATCTCGTCGGGAAAAATCTTCAGCTTCTCGATCAGGATCGCCGCCTGGATGGTGTCGAGCCGCGCCGTGAGGCCGAGACGGACATTGTCGTATTTGTCACTACCGTGGCCGTGCACACGCAGGCTGCGCAACACGCCGATCATGTCGTCGTCATCGGTGCAGACCGCGCCGCCGTCACCGAAGCAGCCGAGCGGCTTCGCCGGGAAGAAGCTGGTCGCCGTCGCCTCGCCGAAAGTGCCGATCTTGCGCCCGTGATAAACGCCGCCAAAACCCTGCGCCGCATCGTCCAGCACGAACAGGCCTTCTGCCTTGGCAAGCGGCAGCAGCGCATCGAAATCGGCCGGCAGACCGAACAGATCGACCGGGATGATCCCCTTCGGGCGCAACCCTGCCTTCTTCGCCGTAGCGATCGCCGCCGGCAGCTTCGACACGTCGATATTGAACGTCGCCGCATGCACATCGACGAACACCGGCGTCGCGCCGAGCAGCGCGACGACTTCCGCGGTCGCGCAGAAGGTGAAGGTCGGGCAGAATACGGCATCGCCGGGGCCGATCCCCTTCGCCATCAGCACCAGCATCAACGCGTCGGTGCCGCTGGCGCAGGAGAGGACATGCTTCGCGCCGCAGAACGCGGCGAGATCGGCCTCGAGCTTCGATACCTCCGGCCCCATCACGTATTGGCCGTGATCGAGCACCTTCATCACCGCCGTATCGATCTCCGTCCGCAGGCGGCGGCGCTGCGAGGCGATATCAATGAACGGGATGGGCGCTGTCGGGGTCCGCAACGGCTGGTTCATGACCGGTTATCCTTCTGGCGGCGCTTCAGGCGCGGCTGTTCAAGCGCGGCTTTTGCCCGCGATGGGCGCGCGATGGCTGTCGAGGCACTGGATGGCGATCGCGAGGCTGGCCACGCCTTCCTCGCCGGTGACCGCCGGCGGCTTGCCGGTGCGGATCGCCTCGGCGAACGCCAGCAGTTCCGAGCGCAGCGGCTCGTTGTGGCCGACCGACAGATGCCGCATCGAATAGCTGCCGTCCGGCTGGAAGCCGAAGCATTCCGTCACCTGTCGCGTCAGCAGATCGCCGGTGACGTATTTGCCGCGCGTCGCGACGGTGACGCTGCGCGCCTTGAACGGCGTCAGCCAGTTGGTGTTGATGTGCGCCAGCACGCCCGACGCAGTACGAAACTGCAGCAGCGCGATATCCTCGCGCTCGGCCACCGCGCTCGCAAGCTGCGGCTGCACCTCGGTGATGTCGGAATCGGTGAACCAGCGGATCAGGTCGATGTCGTGCACGGCGAGATCGATCACCACGCCGACATTCGACATGCGTGGCGGGAACGGGCCGACGCGGGTGATGCCGATCGACAGGATCTGCTCGCCGCGGATCGCCTGCTTGATGGCATCGACCGCCGGATTGAAACGCTCGACATGCCCGACCATCAGTGTGACGCCGGCGCGGCGCGCCGCGTCGATGATCTCGCGCCCCTCCTCGACCGTCGAGGCGATCGGCTTTTCCACCAGCACATGGATGCCACGGGATATGCACGCCATGGCGATGTCGCGATGCAGATGGGTCGGCGCGGCGACGGTAATGGCGTCGACGCCCAGCGCGATCAGGCCGTCGAGATCGGGGACTGTCGGACAACCGAGAATGCCGGCGACGAACTCCCGCTGCTTGGCGTCCGGATCGGCGACGCCGGCCAGCGTCACGCCCGGCAATCCGGACAGGACGCGGGCATGGTTGCTGCCCATCACGCCGATACCGACCACGCCGATGCGCAGCGGCCGATCCTCCGCCGCAGCCAAACCCCGCTCCGTCACGATTCGAGTTCCCCTCTGAAAAAGCGGGTTCGCCCTAGCATGCCGGGCCGGCGCTGGCGACGGCCGGGCCCGAAAGCGCGGACACGTTTTGATTCAAAGCGTTACAACGGATTTCGTTAACCGCATCGCGACCACGGAGACTGCCCATCGCCCTGACCGGCGATTGTCGGCAGTGTCACGACGATGCTAAGGCACGGCGCCACGGGCCGCGCGGCCCGGACCATGCCTCCGACGGGTCTCCCGGCCCGGCCAACCTGCCACGACAAGGCGCCACGACCGATGACGTTGAAATCCGCCTTGTCCTTTGCCGCGAAGGCCGCGGTGTCGGTGGTGATCCTCTATCTCGCCCTGCGCAGCGTCGATTTCGCAACGCTGCAAGACCGGCTGCGCAATCTCCACATTGGCTGGTACGCGGTCGCGCTGGCGCTGATGACCGTACAGATGTTCCTCACCGCGCTGCGCTGGCGCGCCATCGCGATCGCCTGCGGCGCGCCGCTCGGCGCCGGCCGCGCCTTCATCTACAGCCTGATCGGCGCATTCTTCAGCCAGACGTTGCCCTCGACCGTGGGCGGCGATGCGGCGCGGATCGTGCTGCTGTCGAAAGACACCGGCCGCTGGAAAGGCGCGACCTATTCGGTGCTGGTGGACCGCGGCGCGGGCCTGACCTGGCTGGCGCTGCTGGTGTTCGCCTGCCTGCCCTGGTCGCTCGCCGTCATCAGCAATCCGATCGGACGCTGGACACTGACGCTGGTCGGCCTCGCCGGGCTGGCGATCATTCCGGGGTTGATGCTGGCGCGCCTCGTCGGCCGGCGCATCGCCTCACGCTGGGCCGTCGTGCGGCATCTGCACGAAGCGGCCGACATCGCCTGTCGCTGCATCGTCTCGCGCGTGCCGGGGGTGACGGTGGCGACATCCACGATCGCCGTCCATCTCATCACCGTGCTCGCGGTGTGGGCGATCGCACGCAGCGTCGACTCAAGTCTGCCGCTCGGAACGGCGCTGCTGCTAGTGCCGCCCGTGATCCTGATCGCGGCGGTGCCGGTGTCGATCGCGGGATGGGGCGTGCGCGAAGGCGCGATGGTGACGGCGTTCACCTATGCCGGATTGCCGGCGAGCGACGGGTTGCTGGTGTCACTGGCGTTCGGCATCTGCGCGTTCCTGCTCGGCGCTGCCGGCGGCGTGCTGTGGCTCGCGCGCCGTCAGCAGACCAAACCGGCACCGTCCGCGCCGGCGGTCACACCCGGTGATATTGCCGGTACCAGCCGATGAACTCGGAAATGCCGCGCTCGATGGGCGTCGCGGGCTGGAAATCCACCGCGCGCATCAGATCGTCAACGTCCGCATAGGTCGCGGGAACGTCACCCGGCTGCATCGGCAGGAATTCCTTGATCGCCTCTCTGCCGAGCGCCTGCTCGATCAGTTCGATCACCCGCATCAGTTCGACCGGGTTGTTGTTGCCGATATTGTAGACGCGCCACGGCGCGTTGCTGGTTCCGGGATCGGGCGTCGCGCTCGACCACGCCGGATCGGCGACCGGCGCGTGATCGACGAGCCGCACAATCGATTCGACGATGTCGTCGATATAGGTGAAGTCGCGGCGCATATTGCCGTTGTTGAACACCTTGATCGGCTCGCCGGCGAGGATCGCCTTGGCGAACAGCCACATCGCCATGTCCGGCCGCCCCCAAGGGCCATACACGGTGAAAAACCGAAGGCCCGTGGTCGGCAGACGGAACAGATGCGAATAGGCGTGCGCCATCAGTTCGTTCGCCTTCTTCGAGGCGCCGTAGAGACTCAACGGATGATCGACATTCTGATGCACCGAGAACGGCATCGTCGTGTTGCTGCCGTAAACCGACGATGACGACGCATAAACGAGATGCCGGCAGCCGTTATGGCGGCAGCCCTCGAGGATCGTCGTGAAGCCGACGAGGTTGGAATCGATATAGGCGAACGGATCGACCAGCGAATGCCGGACGCCCGCCTGCGCCGCCAGATGGATGACGGCGGGAAACCGGTGCTTCGCGAACAGCGCCGCGATGCCGTCGCGGTTCGACAGATCAAGCTGGACAAAATCGGACAGACCGGCCTTGCGCAATTCCGCGAGCCGCGCATGTTTCAGCGACGGGTCGTAGTAGCTGTTCAGATTGTCGAGGCCGACAACGGCGCGCCCGGACGCCAGCAGCCGCCGCGCGACGTGAAAGCCGATGAAGCCGGCGGCGCCGGTGACGAGGATCGGTCCGTCCATCATGGCCGCCACAGGTCAACCCCTTCCGGTTTCGTCGCGCGGTCGAGCTTCGATTTGACGTCGACGACGATGCCGCCATCCGCCTTCAGCAGTCGCCGCACCAGCGCCCAGCCCTGCGCAAGATAGTCCTGATGCGACACGGCGAGAATAACAGCATCGGCCGGCCGCAGGTCATCGAGGCCGGTCAGCGCGAGATCATATTCATGCCGCGTCTCATCCGCCGATGCGAGCGGATCGTGGACCTGCACCTCGGCGCCCGACCCGGCCAGTGCTCGTGCGATGTCGATCACTTTCGAGTTGCGGATATCCGGCACGTTTTCCTTGAACGTCATGCCGAGGATCGTCACCACCGGGCGCGCGACGCCGCGCGCGGCGAGCAGCCGCAGGCATTCCCCGGCGATCCGCGCGCCCATCGCATCATTGATGCGGCGGCCGGCGAGGATGATTTCCGGGTGATACCCCGCTTTCTCCGCGCGATAGGTCAGATAGAACGGATCGACGCCGATGCAGTGTCCACCGACCAGACCGGGCTGGAAGTTGAGAAAATTCCATTTGGTCGAGGCGGCCGCGAGCACATCGGCAGTATCGATGCCGAGCTTGTGGAAGATCGCGGACAGCTCGTTCATGAAGGCGATGTTGAGATCGCGCTGCGTGTTCTCGATCACCTTCGCCGCCTCGGCGACCTTGATCGACGGCGCACGATGAATGCCGGCCTTGACCACCGAACCATACACCGCCGCGACGATATCCAGCGTCGGCTGATCCTGCGCGGAGACGACCTTGACGATGCTCTCGAACCGGTGCGCCTTGTCGCCGGGATTGATGCGCTCCGGCGAGTAGCCGACGGTGAAATCCGTGCCGTTGCGAAGCCCCGAGACGCGCTCCAGCACCGGCACGCAGTCCTCCTCGACCGCGCCGGGATAGACCGTCGATTCATAGACGACGATGGCGCCGCGCTGCATCGCGCGGCCGACCGTCTCGGACGCCTTCAGCATGGCGCCGAGGTCCGGGCGGCAGTCGCCATCCACCGGCGTCGGCACCGTGACGATGAAGAAGTCGCAGCCGGCGAGCCGCGCCGCGTCGCTTTCACAGGACAGCGCCGGGTGGCGCAGATCGCCGGGCTCAACCTCGCGGGTGCTGTCGGTTCCGGCACGGAGTTCGGCCACGCGCGCTGCGTTGATGTCGAACCCGACTACCGGCGCGCCGGCACGCGCGAAGGCCACCGCCACCGGCAAGCCGACATATCCGAGGCCAATGACCGCGATCCTGCGTCCGTGCTGCAACGTCGATCCTCGCATTCGTCCGCGAACGCTCTAACCGGCCGTGGCGGTTCGCGCCAGCGCGATATCGCCCGGCGCGGCATTCCAGCGCCGCCGCCAGGCTTCGAGCATCAGCACCGCCCATAAACCGTAGGCATGATTGGCGCGACCGGTCAGGTGGTCGTCCCACAGGCGCCGCACCGCCGCCGTATCCAGCAGGCCGCCGCCCAATCGCTGCGGGTCGAGCAGATCGTCCGCCCAGTCGCGCAGCGGTCCGCGCAACCATTGATCGAGCGGAACGGCGAAGCCCATTTTTGGCCGTTCGACCAGCGAGCGCGGCACATAACGGTCGAGCACACGCCGCAGCAGCCACTTGCTCTCGCCGTCGCGGATGCGCAGGCGCGCCGGCAACGAGAGCGCAAATTCAGCCACCCGATGGTCGAGCAGCGGCGGGCGCACCTCGAGCGACACCGCCATCGCCGCGCGATCGACCTTCTGCAGGATATCGTCGGGAAGATAGGTGGCGGCGTCGTAGACCTGCATGCGCGCGAGCAGATCGCCATCGGCGTGCGGCAACGCCAGCGGATGCTCGGCGACGCCGGGCATCAACGCCGCGACGTCGTCGTTCTGGCTCATGAGCCGCCGCCAGACGTCGTCACCATCGCGCGCCAGCACCTCGGCAAGCTTCCGCAATTTCAGCGCCGGTTGCGAGACCCGCAGCGACGACGGCAACAGCCGCGCCGCCGCCTCGACGCCGACGCCCGGCACCGCCGACAGCAGCGCCGCCGCGCTCCGGCGCAACGGCAGCGGCAACCGGCGCAGCATCGCCAGCCGGCCGGCGGCGAACAGATGCCGGTTATAGCCCGCGAACAGTTCGTCGCCGCCGTCGCCCGACAGCGCGACCGTGACGCGCGCGCGGGTCATGCGCGACACGAGATAGGTCGGAATCTGCGAGGAATCCGCGAACGGCTCGTCGTAGATGTCCGGCAGCGACGGCACCACGGCCAGCGCCTCGGCGGCGGTCACGGTCATCTGCTCATGCGCGGTGCCGAGGTGTTTCGCAACGGCAGCTGCATGCGCGGATTCGTCGTAGCCGAAATCCGGAAAGCCGATCGAGAAGGTCCGCACCGGTCCGCGCCCTGCCGCGACCATCAACGCCGCCACCAGCGAGGAATCGATGCCGCCGGACAGGAACGCGCCGAGCGGGACGTCCGACATCAGGTTCAACGATACCGCGTCCGCGAGCAGCGCCTGCAGCGCGTCCTCCGCCTCACGGTCATCGCCGGAGAACGGCCTGGCCGCACCGTCGCGCGCCGCCGTTTCGAGGCTCCAGTAACGCCGCCGCTGCACCGCTCCCGACCCGTCGAGGGAGACGATCTCGCCGGGCATCACTTTCATCACACCGCGATAGACCGCATACGGCGCCGGCACATAGCCGTAACGCAGAAAACTCGCGACCGAGGCCGGATCGATGTCCAACGCGAGCCCGGCCGCGTGAAAACTTTTCAATTCCGATGCGAAGAAACTGCCGCGCGCCGTGCGGACATAGAACAGTGGCTTGATGCCCATCCGGTCGCGGACGAGATGCAGCGTGCGGGTCGCGCGATCCCACAACGCGATGGCGAACATGCCGTTGAGATCGGCGAGCGTCGCGTCCAGCCCACGCCGCGCCACGGATTCGAGGATGATCTCGGTGTCGGACGTGCCGCGACGGACCAGTCCCGCCATCTGCGGGGCGCGCGCGATCGCCTCCGCATTATAAACCTCGCCGTTGTAGGACATGACCCAGCGGCCATCCGCCGACACCATCGGCTGCGCGCCGGTCGGCGTGAGATCGACGATGGCAAGGCGGCGATGCGACAGCGCCACGCCCGCTTCGGCATCGGCCCACACGCCCGCGCCGTCCGGCCCGCGATAAGCGATCGCGGACGCCATCGCGGCGGCGAGCCGTTCAAGCTCCGCCTGCGAGCCTTGCGCGATCAGACCGGCGATGCCGCACATGGCGAAACCAAATTTCCCACTAACCGCGTCGCGCCCACTGGCGCCGGACGAATTTAAGCCATCCGAGCGCCGCGATCAGACACCACGTCAGCGGCGCAATGACGCCCTGACGCCGCAAGCGCGCGAACGTATCCGCCTCACCGAGCCGCATCCGGCGATGGTCGCCACTCAGCCCGGCCTCGCCGTAGCGCGCCTTGAACAGCGTCGCCAGCGGCCACGCGATGACGGCCGCCGGCCCATGCGCGTGGACGATCTCCATCCACAACAGATAATCCTCGGAGTGCCGTTTGCCTTCGATGAAGCGCGGACGGACATCCCGGCGCACCATCACCGAGGGCGTGGACATCCGGTTCGCCATCAGGAAATCACCGAGATCGCGCATCGTCACCGGCGGCTCCGCATCATCGCGCGCTTCGATGCCGCGCGCAGGCTCGCCGAGTACGTCGCAGCGATGACCGCAGATCGCCACCTGCGGATGCCGTGCCATCCAACCGTGCTGGATCGCCAATTTGCGGGGATGCCAGGCGTCATCGGCATCGAGGAACGCGATAAACTCTCCCGTGGCCTGCGCCCAGCCCGCATTCCGCGCGGTCCCCGCACCGCCGTTTTGCGAAAGCCGCAGCACACGGATCGACAAATCCGGATGCGCCGCACACCATTGCGCCGCCACATCCGCCGTCGCATCGGTGCTGCTGTCATCGACGATGATGACCTCTTGCGGACGCGCGGTTTGCGCCGCGATCGAGTCCAGGGCGCGCGGCAATGTCGACGCGGCATTGTAGGCCGGCACGATAACGCTGACCGGGATCGGTACTGCCATGGTCAACGCCACGCCATCCAGTCCCACTGTCCGGCGATCTTGCTCTGCAACCGGCGCGCGCCGTCGAACGACCAGATATCGGTGCGCGGCACGCGATAGCAATCGCCGCCGATCCGATGGCTGCCGAACCGGCTGCACGCGGCAAGCGTGAAGCCGGCTGCGGCCGCGGCCGCGGCAACGCGATCATCCACCGCTCCATGTGGATAGGACATGGTCGTCACCGGCGCGCCCAGCAAATCCTCAAGCCAGGCACGGCTGGCCGTGAGTTCACGCGCCAGCGTGCCGTCATCGCAAGCCGTGAGCCGCGCGTGGGAATAGCCGTGCGCGCCGATGGTGACGCCCGGCAGTCGCGCCAGCGACACCACCTCGGAGCGCGACAGATATTGCGGCGCACCGCTCTCGACAAACGTGGGGACGACGAACACCGTGAACGGAATGCCCGCTTCCACGAGGAGTGGCGCCGCCACGGTCAGGTTGTCGCGATAACCATCATCGAACGTCACGGCGAGGCCCTCGCCGCGTGCGATCCCCTCAGACAACGAGACCACCGGATGGCGTTTCAGCATACCGACATGCCGCGCGAACAGATCCGGCGCCAGGCTATAAAGCTGCTGCGTATCGCCTGCGACCGCGCCGCCAATCGCATGATACATCAGCACGCGACAACCGGCGGCGGGCGCGCGCAGCCCACCCACGGCGTAGGCCGCCGCGATTGCGTCGCCGATGGCGGCTTTCAGCGGCGTCACAGCGTTATCCCGCGCCACTTCATGAGCAGGCCGGCAGCGGGCGCCAGCAGCGGAAGGCTGGCGGCTTCCCACTCGCCGCGATAGGTCACCGCCTCGCCGCCGAATCCTTTCTTGAAATGATCGACGCCGGCGCGCTCCGATACATCGGGCGCGGTGCCGCCGAAATCGAGCCGGCGGATTCCCTTGGCATGCAGCGCCGCGACCAGCCGCGGCAACATCGCGTAGGCCGCCGACAGTTTGCGGCCCTCGGCGCCTGTCGCGGCAAGGTAGTAGAATGCACTGTCGGCGAAATCGAGCGTCAGGCACGCTGTGACCGGCCGGTCGTCGACATAGCCGGTCACGATGGTCATGCCGTCAGGCCCCAGCGCGTCACGCATGGCGCGACAGGTTTGCTCGGACAGCGCACCGGACTGCAGATTTTTAGTCGTCTGCATCTCGCGATGCAGCGCCACCAGCGCGGCGATATCGCGGTCGGTTGCCCCCGCCTCCCAGCGAAGCGGAGCCGCCAGACCCTTGCGCAGATAATAGCGGTGTTTCGACGACATGCCGGCAACAAACGCATCTTCGCCACCGGCGATATCGAAGCGGATCGAGGCGCCGCTGCCGATCCGATGGCGCGGCCGGCGGACCGACGCGCCGAACGGCGACGGCTCGCCGGCGCTCTCCGGCTCATAGCTATCGATCCGCGCCAGCACGCACGGCATCTGCGATGTCAAAAGTGCGAACAGGCCAGCCCAGTCCTCTTTCCGAATTTCGCCGACCGGTTCAGCGAACCGCCACATCGGCCCGCCCGGCGCCCAAGCCATGGTCACGCCGAGCGGCATGCGCTTGACGAGGAACTGCACCATCGCGGCGACGCGACCATGATCGTCCTGCGCCACCGCGCGGAACGGCCGCCAGCCGGCCTGCGCCTTGAACGCGGCCCAGCCGGCTGACTGGAACACCACGGCATCGCGCGCCGCGCGGAGATGCTGGTCCCACGCCGCATCGGATTCATCGTTGGCGATCCGCCACAGAACCACCGCGTCACCTACAGAAAATTCACGAGCCGGATGTCGCGCAAGGCATCCGGCACCCGGCCGGCGATCTCGTCCGGCAACGCCGGCCATGAAATCACGTCGAACCCACGGCGCGCCGCCCATCCCTGCATCGTCTGCCGGCCCGCATCGTCGGCGCGGAAAGCGAAGCCATAGGGCACGGTGGCATCACCCAGCGCGGGAAACAGCGGCCTGATGCGGTACCGTCGCGCAAAAGCTTCGACATCGGCGTAAGCGTTACGACGGCGCGCGATCTCCGCTTCAGGATCAAACGCCGCAAGCTCTCTCTGCAATCCAAGATGCGGCGCCGCCGGAGCGGGGACCACTCGCTCGGCCTCCGCATCGTCATCCGGGACGGCGGTGCCGGAGCGCCATTGGCGCAGCAGACGGATTGCGGTGGTCGCGGCTTTCGCGATCTGCGGTCCGCCGACCGGAAGACGGCGAAGCCGCGCCTTGACCGCGACCGCGGGCGCATATCCGCCGCCGTGCTCCGCCAGCGGCGCCGACAACCGATCCGCGAAGCCATTCGTGCCGCACCGGATCATCGCGCCGTCCGCCAGCAGCAGCGACTTGCGCAGGCTGAAGATGCCGATCTCGGTCCGCGTCCCAAGCCACTGTCCGTGGTCGTCTCGCGAGAGAAACCCGTGGGCGTTGTCTTCGACCAGGACCGCACCGGTTCGTGCGGCATAGGTCCGGAACGGATCGAGGCGCTGCGGAAATCCGAAATAGTTGACCGCGACCACCGCGCGGGCGGCCGGCCACGCATCTTGCTGGACCGCCGGCGCAAGACTCTCATCGACCGCATACCAGGCCGGTCGGGCGCCGAGCGCGTGCAGCGACGCCAGCACATCGCGGCAGATGAAGTCCGGCAGCAGCACCGCGTCGCCGGGACCGACGCCCGCGACCTTCAACGCCTCGACCAGCGCATGCCGCCCCAGGCTGAAGAACCGGACGGTGCCGCCGGCCTGCTGCCGCCACTGCTCAAACGTCATTGAAGCCGGCGCATCGTCAGCGATGGTCAATAATCGATCTTGCGCTTCGCCTGCGCCGGGCGGCCGAAGGCGATCTGTCCGGCGGGGACGTCATGCGACACGAGGCTGCCCGCGCCGACCAGCGCACCACGCCCGATCGTGACACCCGGCAGCAAAGTGCAACTGGCGCCGACCTTGGCGTCTTCCTCGATGGTCGCGCCCTGCAGCGTCTTCTTGGCATCGGGATGCAAGGGGAAGCGGGCATTGGTGATGACCGTGCCCGGCCCGATCCAGCATCCACGCTTGAGCACGCTGTATTCCGGCACGAAGGCGGCGCTGTGAATGCGCACACGATCCTCGATCACCACGTGATGCTCGACGATCGACATCGTACCGATGCTGACGTCATCGCCGATCACGTTCAACTCGCGGATATTGGCCTTGTTGCCGGTGGTGAAATTCCGCCCGATCTTGTTACCCGCATAGATCACCGTATGCGACCGGATCACCGCATCGTCGCCGATCACCGTTTCCGCGCCCTCGCCGCCGGCAAACGGCGCGCCGATGATGCAGAAATCCTCGATCGTCACGTTGCGGCCGAGCCGCACGTTAGCGTGAACGATGGCGGTCGCGGCGATCATCGCGTGCCGAGCCGGCTGCGGTCCGGCTTGAAGCGCAGGCGCACCTCACGCCCCGTCTCGATCGATTCATAGATCGCGGAAATCAATTCGAGGCTGCGCCGGCCTTCCAGACCGTCGACCAGATGCTGCTTGTCGTTGTTGATGCAGTCGACCACATTCTCGTAATAGGCCTGATGGCCGAAGCCGTAGACGTTCGGCGGGTTGACCGAGAATTTGTCCATCACCTCGGCGTCACCGGGCAGCGCGTCGGTGAAATTCCACACCTTCATCTTGTTCACGGCGAAACCGCCGATCTCCACCGTCCCCTTTTCGCCGAGCACGGAGATGGAGCCTTCCAGATCCTTGGGCCGAACGGCGGTCGTCGCCTCGATGATGCCGAGCGCACCGTTAGCAAAGTTCAGAACGACCACGGCGGTGTCTTCCGCCTCGATATTGACCAGCGCGGTCTTCGCCTTGGCAAAGACGCTGTCGACATCGCCCATCATCCATTCCAGCAGATCGACGTGGTGGCTCGCCTGATTGGCGAGCACGCCACCGTCCAGCGCCCAGGTGCCGCGCCAGGGATCCTGATCGTAGTAAGCCTGGGTGCGGCACCAGCGCACCCGCACCGTACCGAGCACCAGCTTGCCGAACCGCCCGGCCGAACGCGCCTCCCACAACTTCTGCACCGGCACGTTGAACCGGTTCTGCTTGACGACGAACAGGCGGATGCCGTTCTCGTCGCATGCCTGGATCATCGCGTCGGCATCGTCGAGCGTCAGCGCCATCGGCTTCTCGACGACGACGTGCTTCTTGTAAGGCGCGACCGCCAGCAGATGCTGCGCGTGCAGCCCGCTCGGCGTGAGAATGCAGACAACGTCGATGTCTTCCGCGCGCATCATCGCGTGCATGTCGCCATACGACGGCACCTTGAACCGCTCGCCGAACGCGCGCGCACGCTCCTCGCTCTCGTCGCAGACCGCGACGAGCCGCGCGCCGGCGATCTGGCCGAGCCCGAGCAGTTCGGCATGCCGCTTGGCGATCCGTCCGCATCCAATCAGCGCGAATTTCAGCATGCGTCACTTTCTCCAATAACCCGCGCCGGCACACCAGCGACGACCGCACCGGCCGGCACGTCGCGGATGACCACCGCGCCGATGCCGATCAGGGCACCCCGCCCGACACGCACGCCTTCCTTCAGCCGCGCGCCGGAGCCCACATAGCAATTTTCGCCGATCTCCACCCCGCCGGAGATCGAGACATTCGAGCCGACCAAAACATGATCGCCGAGTTTCGCATCGTGCGAGACCACCGTGTTCGGCAGGATCACGCAATGATCGCCGAGGCGGGCCTGCGCACTGACGAAGCAGCCTGCCATCACCACGGTGTTGAAACCGAGGGCGGCCGAGGCAGCGAACCGCACCGAAGGGTCGACGATCGTCACCGATTGTGACGCGTCGAGTTGGAACCGGCCGATGACGGAAGCGCGCGACCGGAACGATGTCGGGCTGCCCGGCACCGCCAGCAGGCGCGCCTTGCCGCGATACGACGCCCACAATTCGCTTCCGCCGAGCAATGGGTAGCTTGAACTGCGCAACGCCGCGTGATTGTCGTCGAGAAATCCGAGAATGCGGTAACGTGGCGCAACGGCGTTCAAGGCTTCGACCGCAACCGCCGCCTCGCGACTGTTGCCGCCGAATGGAAACAGGATCAGATCGTCAGCCATGGTGCGCCAGACGGTTCAGCAGCGTCGCGATGCGCACGATATCGGCATCGGCGAGATCGTGATAGAGCGGCAGCAGCACCGTACGGTCGCGCCGGCGCTCGCTTTCCGGCAGATGCCAGAGGCCGCGATACGGCGCTTCCTGATGCGCGTTCATGATGCCGGGTTTCGAGGCGATATTTTCCGCCGCCAGCGCCCGGATCACGTCTTTTGCCGATAATCCGGACGGCCCGAGATCGAGCGGCAGGCTCTGCCAGTTGCCGACGCCGCCGGGATGCTCCGGCAGAATCCGGAATGCGGCGTTGGAGTGCAGCAGCTCGCGATACCGCGCGACCAGCGCCCGGCGGCGCTCCACCATGGCCGGAACGCGCTTGAGCTGTTCGAGGCCGATGGCGGCCTGGATATCCGTCAGCCGGTAATTGGTCGCCGTGCGCGTATAGCTCTCGAACAGTTCGCCCGCGGCCGGCGGCTTGATCGCGTGCTGGCGCAAGTCCCGGCACACGGCATCGACGGCGGCGGACGCAGTCGTCACCATGCCGCCGTCGCCGGTGGTGAGCAGCTTGCGCGGATGAAAGCTGAAGCACGCCGCGTCACTCACCGGCGCACCGATGCGGCGCTGCCGCCATTCGCTGCCGATGGCGCAGGCGGCATCCTCGACCCACGGCAAACCGTGCCGTTTGGCGATGGCAGCGACGGCGTCGATATCGCAGGGAAATCCCATCTGATGGACGGCGAGGATCGCCGCGACCCGGCCGATCGGCGCCTTGGTATGGCGCAGCGGCGATTCCGGAAGCGCCAGCAACCGCTCGGTGTCATTGTAAATGAGAGCATCGCCATCGCGGCGGCAGCGCGTCGTCAAAATATCTTCGAGCGCGACGGGATCGATGTTGTAGCCGTCCCGCTCGATATCGACGAACACCGGCTCGGCGCCGCACAGGCGCACGACGTTCGCGGTGGCGATGAAGCTGTGCGACACGGTGAGCACCACGTCACCAGGCTTCACACCGACGGCCTGCAGCGCGACGATCAGCGCCGTGGTTCCGCTCGACACCGCGCAGGCGTGCGGCGCGCCGACGTAATCCGCGAACGCCCGCTCGAACGCACCGACCTTCGGCCCCTGCATCACCCAACCGGACAGGATGACGTCACGGGCGGCATCGGCTTCGGCTTCGCCGAGCCAAGGACGCATGATCGGGATCGCGGGCGCGGTCACGGCTTGCTGTCCGTCGCCCGGTCCGGGCTTTGCCGTTCGATGATGAAAATCGGCCGCTGACGCGTCTGATCGAAATTGCGCCAGAGATATTCGCCGACGATGGCGATCGCCACCATGTTGAGACCGCCGAACAGCGAGATCAGCGCCAGCACCGAGGTCCAGCCCGGCACGGTGACAAATCCGAACAGGTGGATCGCGACCAGATAGATCAGGATCAACACCGACAGGCAGAACGTGCCGAGCCCCAGATACAGGATCGCCTTCAGCGGCAGATAGCCGACGGTGATGACGCTATCGAACGCGAGCTTGGCGAGCTTGCGCAAATTCCACTTGCTCTGCCCGGCGACCCGCTCACGCCGATGATAGCTGACGGTGCCGACATCGCTGCACAGCGACAGCATCAGCACGAAAATATTGACGTTCTTTTCGTTGCACTGGAGCACCGCGTCGATGATGTCGCGGTCCAGCATGAACACATCGCCGCCGCGCACCGGAAAATTATCGAGCACGAAGCGGCTCATGAAATAATTGAAGGCGAGCGACGGCAGCGTCTTCTGCCAAGGATCGTCGCGCTTCTCGCGTTCGCCAAGCACAATCTTGTGGCCACGCGACAGTTCGGCGATGAACTGTGGGATGACCTCGGGCGGATCCTGCAAGTCGGCGCCCATGATGTAGGCGGCGTCGCCCCGGCATACGCTCAGGCCGGCAAAGATCGCGACATGGCTACCCGAATTGCGCAGCAGACGGATATAACGCAACCACGGACGCGTGGCCGCATAGTCGGCCAGCAGCGCCGGCGTCGCATCGCGCGAGTGATCGTCGACGACGATCACCTCGACCTCGTGGCCAGCCAGCGAGGACACGAGGCACTGGTCCAGCCGCTCGATGAGCTGCGGCAGACACGCCTCCTCGTTGAAGGCAGGGATGATGAGCGACAGCTTCATCAGTCGAGAGTCACCTGATGGGTCCGGTACCAGTCGAGCGTGCGCGTGAGGCCCTCTCGCAAATCGACCTTCGGCTTGTAGCCGAGCGCGATGAGCTTCGCGACCGAGGGCGAGCGCACCATCACGTCGTCGCCGGCATGCTGCACGTACTCCACCGACTGCGGCACGCCGGCGATGTCCTGCACCAACTGGGCGAGACTCAGCACCGAATACATTTCGGTCGAACGGCCGATATTGAACGACGTGCCAATCGCCTTGTCGACATTGTCGACCAGCACCCGGATGCCGTCGACGAAATCATCGACATAGCAGTACGTCCGGCATTGCGACCCGTCGCCGGTGATCTTGATCGTTTCCTGCTTCAGACAGGCATTGAGGAAATAGCTGATCACGCCCTCGCCGACCTGGCCCGGTCCGTAGACATTGAACGGCCGCACGCCGACGAACGGCACGCCATATTGCCAGTAATAGGCCATGCCGAATTTCTCGGAGGCCATTTTCGAGGTCGCATAGGTCCAGCGCTTGGCGAAGATGTTCTCCATCTTCACGTCGCCGTCCTCGCGGGCGCCGAAGCAGTTGCTGCCGTAGATTTCGCTGGTGGAGAAATCGAAGAACGCCCGGACGTTGCGATTGTCCTTAATCGCCTCGAGGACGTTGTACGTGCCGAGGACGTTGATCTCCATCACCTCGGCGGGGATGCGGAAATATTTGCTGACGCCGGCGATAGCCGCGAGATGGAACACCAGTGTCGCATCCCCCACGGCTTCCTTGAGGGCGGCGAGATCGCGCACATCCCCCTTGATCCGCCGCAGATTCGGATGCGCCGCAATCTCGGGGAAATAGTGCATCGCGTCGCGCACATAAACGTCGAAGATCGTCACCCGGTCGCCGCGGTCCAGAAAGTGGCGCGCCAGCGCGGTGCCAATGAAACCGGCGCCGCCGGTCAGAAAGACGTTTTCCGACATGAGATGTCCAAGTGACCTGAAGCGACGCAACCTGAGGCGGCCCGGCGACGACCGGGCCGATAAGCGCGCGAGCGCGGATCATTTAACGCGACCGCCCCGACCTGTCGACTACGCTTGCTGCCGAGGCAAAAATTGACGATCATGCCGCCACGCGCCGGGGCCAGCGGTCCAAGCGCCCATCCTTGAAGCGCACGCCCGGCCTTTTGCCCCTTCCATGACCACAACCGTGAAGTTTCTCGACCTGCCGGCGCAATACCGGCAGATCAAGCCCGAGATCGATGCCGCCATCGCCGAGGTGATCGGCGCAGCCGCCTTTATCGGCGGGCCGCACCCCAAGGCATTTGAAGAGAACTTCGCGCGCTATCTCGGCGCGGCGCATTGCATCGGCGTCGGCAACGGCACCGACGCCATCGAGATCGCGCTCGAAGCCCTCGCCCTGCCGCCCGGCAGCGAAGTCATGGTTCCGGCGAACAGCTTCATCGCCACCAGCGAATCGGTCACGCGGAGCGGCCTCAAGGTCGTTTTCTGTGCCGCCGATCCCGAAACCTATCTGCTGGACCTCGCCGAAGCGCGCCGGCTGATCACGCCGAAGACCTCGGCGCTGATTGTCGTGCATCTCTACGGCCACCCCTGCGACATGACGGCGGTCAACGCGCTCGCCCGGGAATTCGGACTGCGGGTGATCGAGGACAGCGCGCAGGCGCACGGCGCCGAGGTTCGCGGCCGGCGCGTCGGCACGCTCGGCGACATCGGCTGTTTCAGCTTCTACCCCGGCAAGAATCTCGGTGCCTATGGCGACGGCGGCGCCATCGTCACCCAGGATGCGGCGCTCGCGGAACGCGCGCGAATGATCGCCAATCACGGCCGGAAGGCCAAATACGATCATGAGTTCGAGGGCCGCAATTCGCGGCTCGACGGCCTGCAGGCGGCGATCCTCAATGTGAAGCTCCGGCATCTCGACGCCTGGACCACGCGGCGCATCGCCACTGCCGCCGCCTATCAGAAAGTGCTGGCGGGAGTCGGCGATCTTGTGTTGCCGCAAACGCGCGACTGGGCGCGGCATGTCTTTCATCTCTATGTCGTGCGCACGAAACAGCGCGATGCCCTCGCGGCCCATCTGAGCGCCAAGGGCATCCAGACCGGCATTCACTATCCGATCGCCCTGCCCGCGCTCGCCGCCTATCGCGGTCTCGGGCAACACACCGCTTCGGACGCGCTGCACGACCAGCTTCTCAGCATTCCGATGGGCGAACATCTGAGCGCAGCGGACGTCGAGACCGTCGCGAACGCCATCAAGTCGTTCTGGTCGCGCTGACATCTAGAAAGCGTAACGCAGCCGCGGGACGATGCGGCTCATCAGATCCTTGATCCAGGGGCTCTCGATCATCTGCACCCAGTGCCGGTTCTCGTCCGGCAGAGCGCGCAGCCTGGCCGGAATATCCGTGGCCGGAATTTGCTCCAGCGTGTTGTCCCTTGCGTTGTAGAGCCAGATCGTCTGCCCGACCGGAAGGCTGTCACCGAATTTCATGTCGCGCAGGCTGCCGTTCTGCAGTTCATAGCGCCGATTGAACGACACCGCATCGAACGGCGCCGGCCGCATCTGCAAATTGAAGAACGCCCGGACGACATAGGTCGGATTGAACAGTTCGATATGCGCGAACGGGCCGAGCCGGCTGAACTGATCGTGCGACACAAACACCATCGTCCCCGGCGGCACCGCGCGCAATGTCTGGCTGGCGCGGATATTCGCGGCGACCCGCTCGATCTCGCGGTTCCAGTCCTTCCAATGCGCCGAGATGCCGACGATCGCGAGCATCGTCACCACGACCGCCGCTTGTTCGACAACGCGCGGCAGGCGCAGCGTCGCCAGCGCGCAGACCAGCAGGAAGCTGCCGTAGACCATGATCCGGTCGCCCAGATTGAAGGCGATGAACGGATAGAGTCCGGTCAGGCTGAACATGCCGAACGACAACACGGCGATGACGCAGCCCGCCAACAGCAAATGACGTGTCGTTGCCGGCGCGGGTGGGACGCGCGGCTCCCTCACGAGGCAAACGAGCGCACCGATGGATGCGACCACCGCGACGACGATGCCGAGCGCATCGAGCGCGGTGATGGAATAGAAGAATTTGGCAAACGCTGACGGTCCGAACGTGGCGTCGGCGAAGGTCACGATCTCCAGGATGAAACCCTTCACCAGCGCCGGGATCGTCATCTCGCCGATCAGACGCGGCGTCCCCACCCTGAACACCAGCGACGAAATCAAATAGTAGGCGACGTAGATCAGGTTGGGCACGATCATCGCCCAGGCGAGCTTGCGCTGCTGCTGCAGGTAGGCCAGCAACGCGAGCCCGAACGCGACCGGCGACGACCCGTAGCTCGCAAACGAAGCCAGCAATGCGAACGTCACCGCAAGCCCGAAGCGGCCGCGCGCGCCGAGCGCATAGGCGTACAGATAAAAGGCGAACGATTCGAGGATGTAGAACATCGTCAGCGAATAGTCCGCCGAATCGTGCAGCGGGAAGAACACGAACAGGAACGCGAACACCAGCGCCCGGTTCGGCGAACAAAACAGCGCGAAGAACCGGCTCACGCCATAAATCGCCGCGGCCGTGTAAAGTGCCTTGACGACATCATAGGCCCACGGCCTGTCGCCCAGCAGAAAAAAGACCAGACCTTGCGTGTAGTGAAGCAGGGGGACCGACGCATATTCCTTCGGCCACCAGTGCTCGGCGAAGCGCCAGTCGAGCGCCTCCCAGATATGGACGTAATCGTCGCTGGCGAGCCCCGTCCCCCACTGCAGGAAAACTGCAAGGACAATCAGCGCAGCCAATGTCCACAGACCGGTGCGCCAACCGACGGACGGCGGGATGACGTCGGGCGTTGCAGGCGTTGCGATCGGCTCACCCGTGGTCATGATTCAAGAATCTTTCCGGCATTCGGCAATGATGTGGGTGTAGCCGAGCCGGTTCGCGTTGGTCACTACGCTGGTTGTCGCGGCCGGGAAAACGGCGTGGATCAGCCGCTTCCACGCCTCTTCGGTGCGAACGTTCTGGCCCCGATCCTGCGCCATCATGAACACCGACCGGCGCGCCTGCCACACGAGAAGACACGGCTCCAGAAATACAAACCGGCCGCCGGGCCGCAACACGTCGCGCGCAAACCGGAAGATCGCCAGCGTTTCGTCGTCGTCGACGTGATGGAACAGCCCATAGGCCAGCACGACATCGGCGGCATGGAGGCGCGGATCGCACCGCCAGCTCTCCACGGTCCCGGCGACGAACAGCCCTCGTTCGCCATGACGCTGCCGCGCGGCCTCGATATAGGCTTCGCTGATGTCGAGGCCGATATAACGGACACCGGCGTCGAGATCGGCGAGGATATCCGCCGGACCGCAGCCAAGATCGACCAGCGTCTGCCCGCTTTTCACCGCGACGATGCGCTCGATGAACCAGCGCCGGAATTTTTCGTTGCCGATAGCGCGGTTGAGCAGCCGGTAAACCAGCGGCCACGCCAGGACCGAGCGCAATCCGGAATTGATTTGCATTTGTTTTAGTTCACCAACTTACGGCCGCCGGATCACGACCAGATTGTTGTCGCTCAGGGGCGCGTGGGGGCGATACAGGTTCACGTAATCGACGCAATAGGGCTTGCCGGAAAAATAACGTTTGAAGCTCACCAGATCTCCGAGCTTCACGTCTTCGATGATATAGATTCCGCTCGGTGCGAGATGACCGATCGAGTGCTCGAACAAACAGCGGCCCGCCTCAAAGGTGTGAAGCCCGTCGTCGACCATCAAATCGAAATCATCCAAGCCGACCGATTGCCAGAACGAGGCAATCGCGGCGGGATCGAGCTGATCGACATAAAAGGTTTGGATACGGTCTTCGCTGAACAGGACTTCGCGGTCGATATCGGCGCCGATGACGGTCGCATTCGGGAAATAATCCCGCCAGACTCTCAGCGAGGCACCCGGACGGCCGCGCAAACCCATATTGGAAACGAAATCGGGATTGTTCGTTCCCAGGCCGCATTCAAACACCCGCGTGACGCCACCGCGGCAATGCGCAAACAGCCGCGAATAAAAGTCCGCATAGCTGTGCGACACGCTCGGGGTCGAGTGCAACGATGTCGATTCCGCTTTGTCGGAACCGTATGTGTCACATAGCTTCCAGAACAGTTCCGATCGGTTTTCGCGATAGGAGGAGACGAGCCGATACGACGGCCCCACGTCAGCCTCGGCACGCCAGCGCCGCTCCTGACGAAAATCGGATAGCTGCTGCTTCAACCTGCTCGACAAGCCGCCAAGAAGGGCCTGGTCGGCCCGACGAATAAATTCTTTCAGCATCTTCAGGGTGCTCCGGCCGACGCCGCGCCCACGCACCGCGTGGAAAAATATTCATCCGGAACCACGTCTCCCCGAAGTCTCAAGGCATGGGCCGCCAGCGAAGCCGGCCACACCGCGACACCCAACGCGAGGATCAACGATTTGAAATCGCCCCGCTCGCGGAAATGGTGCACCAGCGGCCACTTGTTGCCGCGCAGCCAGGCGTCGCGTGCCTCCATCAGACCGATGACTTGCATCAGTTCTCCGATCTCGACCGCACAATCCGTCTCGAAGCCAGGATAGAGCGAACGAAACGTGTCCAGCATCTGCAACGTCTCGGTGCGGAACAATTCGGGATGCCTGAACGTCCAGCTACTACCATGGACACGCCAGCGCGCCAGTGCATCGGCGACGCCATCGATCTTCCACTCGCGCGCAATCCGTCGGAACAGGTCCGCGTCCGGGATCATATTGAAACGCGGATCGAACCAGACGGGTTGCTGCTCCAGCGCCTCCCGGCGAAGGACGATGGTCTCCATCGACAGAAAATAACGACCCAAGAGCTGCTTGAAGCATCGGCCCCGCGCCGGCAGAACGCCGTCATAAATCCGTTTCTCGTCGCCACGAGCATTGAAAAAAACCGTATCCGAATAGACGAGCCCGACGTCCGGATCCTCGAACAGAGGCACCTGCTTCTCCAGCTTTTCCGGAAGCCAAAGATCGTCGCAATCCAGAAACGCGATCAACGCGCCGCGCGATTTCCGGATCGCGAGATTCCGCGCCTCTCCCAACGGGGTGAAAGATGGCGCGAGATGATAATGGAGCTTGGGACTGGCATGACGCTGCACGATCTCCGCCGTGCCGTCAGTCGAGCGATTGTCCCAGAAGACAATTTCCCAATCGCTTGAAGTTTGAGCGAAAACCGACTTCAACGCCGCCTCGACATAGGGCGCGACATTGAATCCGTTCATGATCACCGAAACGCGGGGCGCTGTCATGTTCCGCACGCGTCGGGCATCAGAGAAGCCGAAATAGAACCGTTAAACGCGCCAGGGCACATCGTCCCGCCGCCACAGCTCATCGAGATAGTCGCGATCCCGCTTGGTGTCGACACACTGCCAAAAGCCATCATGCCGATAAGCCATTAATTCTCCGGCCGCTGAGGCCCGCTCGAGCGGCCCGGCTTCCAGCACGGTGTCGTCGCCCGCGATAAATTCAAGAAATTCCGGCTCGCAGACGAAAAATCCGCCGTTGATCCACCCTTCGACCACCTGCGGCTTCTCGCGGAACGCCGTGACCCGGTCACCGGTCAATGTCAGTTCGCCAAAACGCGCGACCGGATGAACCGCCGTTACGGTCACAAGTTTCTTGTGGGATCGATGAAATTCCAGCAGCCGCGCGATGTCGATCGACGCGACCCCGTCCCCATAGGTCAGCATGAAGGTGCCGTCGGACAGATAGCGCCGCAACCGTTTCAGGCGCCCGCCGGTCATCGAACGCTCCCCGGTATCCGCCAACGTCACCGACCAATCGAGATCGGCCGATTGCAGCGTGTCGATCTTGCCTGTGCCGAGATGAACCGTGAAATCGCTGTTCAACGCGCGATGATTAAGAAAATACTCTTTGACGACGCTGGCTTTATAACCGAGCGCCAGAACGAAATCCTTATGACCGAATGCAGCGTAACGCTGCATGATGTGCCACAGAATCGGGTGGCCTCCGATCGGCACCATCGGTTTGGGAATGGCCTCCGTATACTCGGCCAACCGGGTGCCGAAGCCACCTGCCAGGATTGCGACTTTCACGGAATCAAATCTCCCCTATCCGATGGCTCATCATGCCGGATGCGAATCCGGGCGTTCGCTGCCCAAGAGAACCCGCACGTAATGGTGCAGCGATTCCCTCCAGTCGGGCATGATATCCAGACTCATGTCCTTCAGGCGCGTGTTGATGGCCATCTCGTTCATCGACACGCTGGCTCGGCGCTGGAAGCGCGGCCCCGGCTTGACCACGCATGGCAGGGCCGCCGAAGCCACGATTTCCGCCACATATTCGTAACGACTGGCATTCCCGTTGGCGACGGCATTGAAAACGCCCTGGAGTCCGTTCTCGACCATCAGCATGGCTTGCCGGACCAGATCGTTCGCGAAAGTCGGGCAGCCCCGCTGCACTGAATCGGATGTCATCTCCCCTTTGCCGCGCGCTTCGACAATCCGATTCCAGACGAAATTCTTTGGTTGTCCGGCGACGCCACCGTAGAGCCAACCCGTCCTGAGCACGAGAAACCGGCAGCCCGACAGCTTGACCGCTTCCTCTCCCGCGGCCTTGGCCCGATGATGCGCCGTCGTCGGACGCAACTCGTCAGCATCGGAATATGGCGTCTCTTTCCAGCTTCCGTAGCAGCCAGTGCTGGAAAAATGCAGCAGCGTCGCACCATTCTTTCGACAAGCCGCGCCGATCAACCGCGGAAGCTCCGCATTTGCCTGAAAGTCTTGCTCGGGGTTGACTTCCGCGGCTTCAAGATCCGTATGCGCCGCGCAGTTGATCACCAGCTCCGGCTGATATTCCGCGAACAGTCCATCGAGCGCCGCGGCCGAATCCGTTTCCAGTTCTCGACGGCCAGCCTTTGCCACGTTCCGATCGGCAAGATGCTCCGAAAAAGCGCGTGCCAACACGCCACCGGCCCCGAGCAGCAAAATCCCGGTCATCGGATGAGGCCCACCATGTCAGGATCGAAGCAGAGCTTTCGTCGTCGCGACATTGGCAAGTGCGGATGCCACCTGCTCGCGGCTCCACAAACAGACCTGTCGAACCGTATCGTCGTCAGGCCAGTCATTGATCTTGATCGCCGGCTCCGGAAGATAAAACGGCGCCAGTCTGAGGTCGAGCGCGCGAAAGCCGCCCGATGCGATGTCCACATTCGCGTCCCGTTGAATGTAATTGGAGACAAGCGCATATGGGATTTTCGATCTCGCGAAATTTTCCAGCGCCCTTCGCACATCGGCATAGGACAGGTGCGCCAGGCAATCACGACAAAGCCACAGGTCGGCTTCTGGGAGATCGTCTCTGGTGATGTCGAGAAGGATGAAATTGCGATCGCCACGGCTATAGGTCCCGCGCAACCGTTCGATAATCTGCGGCACGATATCGCCACCGACGTAGTTCATATTTTCCGGAAACTGGACTTCCTTCATCCAGTTCCAATCGCCGCAAGGTGCATCAAGCAGCGTGCGGATATTCCGGCGGCTGAGAAGATCCTGAAACTGAATCCGGAACGGCTGGGTAAATTGCAGGGTCGAACCCGGCCCGCTGGCAGATTCGCCTCCGGCATCCCACCATCGCTTGTCATAGATCAGACTGAACGCCGACCTCAGGTCCTGCGCAGCACCGGCATCCGAGATTGCCCGGTACGTCCGCCACGCGAGCCATCGCCGGCGAAGCGCCGACAGGATATGAAGCGGCGCGCGCCAACCATGACTGGCAAACGCCGATAAAACCTTTTTGATATCATTCATTGCTTGCAACCACGGCCGCCAAAGACCGCAACACCAGTTGGATGATTATCAGGCATTTGCGGCGGACAAGATCTTCAGCCATTCGTCCATCGACGATGTCGGCTTCGGTCTGCGTCGGACCGCTTCATCATGCGCGGTTGTTTTACGCGCCACGACGATCTGATGATCCTTGAGATGCGGCGCAACCGATAGAATCGCGCGCTGCAGACTTCCCTTGACGCCGTGATACCGATTGTGAACTCCGACCTTGCCGTTGGCATCGAAATAGTAATCGCCCTGGCGTCGTTCGAAGTAGTGATGCTCCACAACAGAGAAGCCTGCGTAATCGAGGTAAAACGCCAGTTCCTCCTTCGAGAATTCACGGAAATGCGGCCGCCAGGGACCACGATAGATCAGGCTCGAATGCAGCGGCTGCAAGTTCGGGCTGCGCCCGTTCTTCGCCATCTGATAGGCATTGGCGAAGGACGCGATGTTGTCCGTGGTTACGACCAGCATCCCGTCATCCCGCAGCGCATTGTTGATGGCATCGAGACAATCGACCGGATTCACGAGATGCTCGATCACGTCGAGCAAGAGAACGCAGTCGGCGTTCCGCATTGGCCAGGCCTGCAGCGGAGCCGGCGCGACAAAACCCGGATCGATTTCGGTTTCAAAACACGCGCCGCCGAATTTCTGCATCTCCGTCCGGTATTCCTCAGACATCCCGAGACCGACCGCCCAGTACTCGAAGGCTTGCGGGAAATAGTGCCGCAAGATCTTGATCATGGCTCCCGGATAAGCACCCACATCGACGATCGCGGAAAAATCCGGGCATGCTTTTCGGACGGCGTTGGTGACAAGCCAGAAACGGACCAGACTCACCAGAACCGAGTGCTTGCCGCGAACATCTTCCGGGAGGAAGTCGCTTTGATCCCCGAGTTCCCAGCGAAACGGAGCATAACTTTCGGCGTAGGCACAAAAGTCGACAAAAGAAATAGGGTCATTCATGACGCGAGAACTTGCTCCGATCCGATGATCCACACGGGAGCGCTCCAGTCGAACGGCATCGCATCCTGCGCCAAGGTTTCCGCTTCCGACGGGTCGTGTTCGATATCCGCAAGATTGAGAACGATGCTGGTTTCCGTTGAGCCGCTGCGAAACGCCATCCACAGACCCGGCGGCACGGTCAAACGAGCGTAATTTTGTGGACCGAGCTGATAAAGCCGCGCCTCCTGCGTGTCGGCATCGACGATCCCAAAGCGTACAACACCGACCGGGACGACGAGGTTCAACGTCATGCGGGAATGCTTCTTCCAGCCCTTCATGGCGCCGGGAGCAAGACAGGAAAAATACGCCTCTCCAAAACCGGTGTAACCCGAACTACTGCTTTTCATCGCGTGCATCACGTCGCCGGCCGCGAGCGGAATGACGGCAAGCGGCGTGACGACGACGCGATCGATCAGTTTGCCCACGCGAGCCCCCGGCCTTTGGCAAGGGTTTCGTAGGTCGCGATCTGCGCGGTCGTATGGGTTCGGACAGCCGTCCCGCCGGCATTGGCATAGAACGCGTCGTACCATTCGCTGGTCATGCGCGCCGTCTCCACGAAAGTGAGCGTCGGCCGCCAGGCAAGACGCGCAAAAGCCTTGTCACAGTTCAGCTTCAACAGCCCGGCTTCACTGCGTCCAGTCTGCTCACGGACAACAAATTGCGCCTTGCCGCTGGACCACGTCTGCGCCATAGCCGTAATGACGTCTTCCACGGTGTAGTTGTCCGTCGCCGCCGGGCCGAAGTTGAAGGCTTCGCCATTCAGCGCCCGGTCCTGAGACAGCAACGCCGCAAGCCACAGATATCCGGACAAGGGCTCAAGCACATGCTGCCACGGTCGGGTCGCATTCGGGCTGCGGATATCCACCACCGCGCCATTTGCCCAGGCCCGAACACAGTCCGGCACCAGACGATCCTCGGCCCAGTCGCCGCCGCCGACCACGTTGCCGGCGCGGCCGACCGCAAGCCTCACCGGATGATCGGCGGCCGAGAAATACGAGGCATGATAGCTACGGATGACAAGCTCGGCCGCGCCTTTTGAGCCGCTATAGGGATCCTTGCCGCCGAGCAGGTCAGTCTCGCGATAGCCCCATTCCCACTCGACATTGTCGTAGCATTTGTCACTGGTGATGATCACCGCGGCGCACGGCTTTTTCAATGTTCGTAGCGAATCCAGCACGACCGCGGTTCCGATCGCGTTGACGGAAAACGTCTCGAGCGGCTGATTGTAAGCGCGCCTGACAAGCGGCTGGGCGGCAAGATGAAAGACAAAATCCGGCTGGACGCGCGCCATCGCCGCGCCGACCGCGTCGGCATCACGAACATCGTGACGGATATCCTCGATCTCACCCGCGATATTCAACAGCTTGAAGTGCGACGGCTCCGTCGGAATATCGATCGATAGCCCAACTACATTGGCGCCGAGCCGCCGCAGCCACGCACTCAGCCATGACCCCTTGAATCCGGTATGGCCCGTGACCAGAACGGTCTTGCCAGAAAAAGCCGCGGCCAGTTTCGATTGCGAGGCAACCACTGCTCACACCTTCTGCAACACGACGCGCAACCCTTGAATCAGGTTAGACACGAAATAATTGCCGATCAGCCCGACGATACGCTTGGGGAACGGATTTTTGACCACGATCTCGCGCACGCCGGGGATCAGCAGATAAGGATTGAACGGCACCAGGATGAGATGCTCCTCCACGATCGAGAAGCGCGCATGCGAGTAATAGGGGCGCGCCTTGCAATAGGGAGAATTCGGGTCGAAGAAATGGAAGGTTGTTTCATGGAAGGCGCGCCGATGCGTCGGATCCGCCGACACACACCAGCAATTCCAGTAAGGCACGCTGATGCGGCAAAGCCCGCCCGGCTTCAGGATGCGCCAGATTTCCTCGATCGACGGGATCAGCTCTTCAACGTGTTCAAGCACATCGAATATCTTGATCTCGCTGACGCTCCCGTCCTCCCATGGCCAGGGACGGACATTCAAATCATGCACGCAATCGATGCCCGGCAGAGCCGCGACATCGTGATTCACCCAGCCGGGAATGATGTCGGTTCCCGCTCCGATATTGACTTTTAAATCCTGCGAACCGGTCATAGCGAAAGGAGCCTGTGAAATCGTTGAGACATAGCCGTTTCACTGAACATCTTGATATGTTCAAGTGCACGAGAGGCACGCTGCTTGCCCGCAGCAGGATCGCGCACCGCTGTTTCAAGCGCGCGCGCAATCTCTTCCGGGGCCTCCGGCGGAACGAGCATCGCAACGTTGTCATTGGCAAATTCGGTGACACCGCCGACTTTCGTCGCCAGAACGGGCGTTCCGACCGACATCGCTTCGGCGATCGACAATCCGAAGCCCTCGAAATCCTTCGTCGCCATCACTAGAAGATCGAACTGCTGGACGATGGCACGGGATTCCGTGTCGACAAATCCCGCGAACACCACGCGATCCGCCACTCTGAGCCTCTCTGACAGAGCGCGTAACCGCTCAAGCTCTGCCGCATGCCCGGTTCCGACGATTACGAGACGAATCCGACCGCGCAGAGCGTCCGGCAATTCGGCCAAGGCCAGCAAGACATCCTCGTGACCTTTATAGCGCTCGATGCGTCCGATCATGCCCACCAGAAACTCGCCGGGCGCGACCTGCCACCGGCCACGCAAATCCGACGCAGCGGCAGGCGCGGACGTGGCGGCGATGCCATTATGGATCACCCGGATCGGGTTGCGCTCCGTGTCGAAATGACGAATACGGATCAGGGTTTCGCGCGTAGCGCGCGATACGGTTACCAGATCGGTCGCCCATCGCTGGACTGCGCGATCAAGCAACCGTTCGAAAGTCTGACGACCAATGCCGAATGCCGATGCCGCGTGATGAACAAGCAGCATGCGCCTGGCGATTCCAAGACGGGAGGCACCCCATAGCGCCGCAAGCGCTGTCCAGGCACCGGGGTATCCGCCGTTGCTGGCGATGAGCGCGTCGAAAGGCCCATGCGCTGCGAGAACCTGTCGCGCGCGGACACTCCAGCGCCAAAATCGCAATGGCAGCAAAACCGAATGACCCGCCCGCATCAATCTTGACGCATCGTCCGAATGCCATTCGGGAACCGCGACCGTCTTGACGATGCCAGCCGGCAGCATCGCACGCACACGCGTCACACCAGGATTGCGCTCATTGTGGAAGATGACGAACTCGTCGGCCGCCGGCCACGCATTGATCAGGGACACGGCGTGGGTATCCACGCCGCCCCACGATTCATTCTGCCACCACAGCGCGATTCTCAAGGTAGCCTCACTGGCGGCTCGACCTGAGCCGTACCCGGCAACACATTCCGATCCCCATCGATCACCGCGTCATCTTCGCCAGATCGGTATTTCACGAAACGGGCTGGAACGCCGGCCCACACCTGCTGGGCCGGAACGTCTTTACTGACGACCGCACCGGCGGCGATGATGCTGCCGTCCCCGATTGTCACGCCGCCCAGAATGACTGCGCTGGCCCCGATCCAAACGTCCCGGCCGATCAGGATGGGCTTTGCCGAGAAGCCCTGACGACGGATCAAGGTGTGAGGGTCACTGTAAACATGATTGGCCGAGATCATCACAACCTTGGGTCCGATCAGGCCGCCCTCACCGATCGTAATCTGCCCGCCGTCCGCCGAACTGACAATCGCGCCCGGCCCGATGCTGCAATCGCTGTCCAACCGGATACCATTGCTGTCGTGGGCATAAAGCATGACATCCCGCGCGATGTTCCCTCGCGCACCGATCCGGATGAGGTCAAAGCCGGTAATGAAGACACCGGACGAGATCGCGAAGAATCCATCTGCTCCCGTCAGCCACATCCGGTAGATGAAATAGCGGACATGCGCGCCGAACAATTCATCTGGAATGTTGCGCACGATCAATTCGGCGATCGCCCTGATCCGGCCGAGCACACGATCGATGATGCCGCGATTGCTCATCACGGCTGCCCTAACAGGGATGTCATCTCGCTGTAAAAAATGTCTCGCGTCGAAATGCGTTGCGGGCCCGACACCGCAAGATATTCGTCCTGATAGCGTTGATAGCGCGCCTCATCGACCGGTGCGCGATCCACATCGGCCTCAGTGTGGATCTTGTCGGCGTTGTAGATCGACATGCCGAGATAGTCCGCCGTCTCGCGGATGGTGGTCACCTGGTCGTACCAATAGAGGTCCTTCATTTCCTGCGTGTAAGCGAAAATGACAGACTTCCGCCCCAAGACGGCGAAGCTCACCGATGAACTGTGGTGCGAAACCACGAAGTCACAATATTTCACCAACGCAGCGGTCTTGCCATAAAACAGCTTCCGGCCGCCAAACTGCTCCGGGCGATAATTCGCCTTGGGGTGACCGGCGATCACGACGGGAACGCCGTATTTTTTTTCGACCAGGTCGAAAAGCCGATTCATCGTGCGAAAATACTGCCCGGCTTCGACCTTCCCTCGATCCAGGAAGGCCAAGTCGGATTGATAGGGCATGAAATTATCGAGGAATACGGCATAACCCGGCACCAATTCTGCCTCCGGCAGCGGCGCGGCCTCAGTAAAGAGATCGTAGTCCGAAGAGTTCACGGCAACGATCTTTTTCGTATCGAACTTTGCGGCGACGATCCGCGGCGCGGGTGAAAACACGGCCTCATAGGGCTTCACCCATCCCAGCCGCTTGAACGCGACAGCACGCGCCTTGAAGAACAGCCGCTGCATTAACTTGAGCGGATTCGCCAGAATAGCAACGCGCCCCTTCCAGATTTTCGCGGCGCCCTCCGGCTGATAACCCCAAGCGACGTAAACCATCTTGCAATCGTACTTGCTGACGATCCTGTAGACGGGGACGAACCGCTCGCCATACCCCATCAGCATCACGCAGACGGCGCCGTGATTTTCCGGAAGGGAGAGCGCCGCGTCAAACGCAGCCAAAGAGTGGAAGAAGCGAACATAATCGGCGCTCTTCACGCCCGCGCCGCCCACCAACCCGTCAAGAGCCGGCGACAGATTCCAATATTCAACTGCATGACCTTCGGACAGCAGAAATTCGATGTACCATTCCCGCTCGATCCGCTCGGTCAGCGGCACGAAGGCGACGTAGATAATTTTCCGCTTGTGCGTGATATCTCGGCCGGGGCCAGCATTCGCTGCCTCGATCGACGTAAACGCCGGAGCCTTCAACTTCACACCCATACCGGACACGAGAAGTCTGCCGCTTCGTCGAACATCTAGGCCCGATAACCCCAAACAGCGTTCGCGGCCTGGAACTGGCGCAGCTGTTCCGGATCACACTCGGCTGCAAGCGCGCGAGCATTCGCCGCGCCCACTTCCTTGTCGGTCTTGATCGCGAGAATACCGAGCTTGGTCAGGTCGGTGAAATCAGCCGAGATAAACTGCGACACCTCACCGAGAGTTTTCTCAGGCGTCGAGATCAGCTTTTCATAGGGCATGAAAAACACCCGGCCCTTGAAGTCTGACTTTTGAACCGCCTGCGAAAATTCAGTGTCCCGCCGCCAGAGATAACAAGCACGGGTGACCGCGCTCCACTGAATCCAATCTTGGGCATGCTCATCTTCGACGAGGTGCGGCACGCGAATACCGTCCACCATCTTGTACGGATAGTAGTTGTTCTTCAGCCCCTCGTCGGACAGCCAGCCCTTTTTCTTCACCGACGCAACAACATCCCATCCGTTGCGGACGATGATAATGTACTGCGACCTTGGCAGAGCCTGCGCGATCAGCGGCATGGCGTCGATCACGCTCGGCATCTTGATCGCAAGCCGGCTTCCCTTCTCCGCGATATAGCGCAGCGCATCGTCGCGATTCCTAACCGTCGTCATGCGATGCATCAGATCGGGCCAGTGAATCGAATTGAGCACCAAACTGTCGTCGGTCGGGCGCAGATTCGCGCGACGTCCACTCACCGACTCGCACAACAGCTCCTCGTGCAAATAAAACCGCAGCAGCCACTCCGCGGCCTGGGGATCGACCGCCTTCATCGCCAGCAAGCCGCAGATCATCCAGAACGTCGGCGGCTCGTAATGGTATTCGACATTCGCCATCGTGCTCACGAGGCGGCCCAACAATGTCGTACCAGAACGCGGCGCACCCGAGATCACGATCGTGTTCTCGATATTCTTCTTTTGAACATCAGCCAGATCGACGCGCATCAACTCTCAACCTTCCACGCAATTTAAATCCGCAAGAAATTACGGATGATCGACAATCCAGCCTCGCCACTCTTTTCCGGATGAAACTGGCACCCCATGACATTCCCGCGTCCGATAACCGCAGCGATTTTTCGGCCATTGTAGTCAGCGTCGGCGAGACGACATGACGGATCATCAGGAAACGCCGTGAAAGAATGAACGAAATAGACCCACGCGTTTTCGTCGATCCCATCCAGCAAAGCACCGGATCGAGACGGGTCGACAATGAGCCTATTCCATCCCATATGCGGAACGCGATGCGGCTGCCCATCCGCCCCAGTCTGCGGAATAGCCACCACCGAACCTGGTATCAGCCCAAGCCCCTCATGCCGGCCGAACTCCTCAGAATCATCGAGGAGCATTTGCATACCGACGCAGATTCCCAAAAGCGGCCGTCCCGTCTGCACAAACCGTAGCACCGGCTCGACGAGACCGGCCGCACGCATCTCCCCGACGCAATCGCCGAAGGCACCCACACCGGGCAGAACGAGCCGCTCCGCCTTTTCGATTTCAGACAAATCGCTGGTGGTCACATTTTCCGCGCCGCAATGGTCGAACGCGCCGCGCACGCTGAGAATATTGCCGACACCGTAGTCGATAATCGTGACCCGTGTGCTCACGTCGGCCTCATCGAAATTCCAGCGTCCGCAGCCTGAGCTTTGATCTCGGCCGGCGTCATCCGCGCGAAATGAAGCGCGTCCGCGACGGCAACAGCGCCGCAGTTCCCTTGCTTTACTGCAGACACCAGATGATCGACCGTTCCCATGCCGCCGCTGGCAATGACCGGGATATCGACGACCGACGTGACCGCAGCGATTAGATCGGTATCGAAGCCTGTCCGGGTGCCTTCCCGATCGACGGACGTCAGCAGAATTTCACCCGCGCCCAATTCGGCACCGCGCTTTGCCCATTGAACAACATCGAGACCGGTCGTTTCGCGGCCGTTGTCGGTATAGGCCTGCCAGCCACCGCCCGGTTTGCGCTTTGCCTCGATTGAGAGAACCATGCATTGCGCGCCGAACCGGCGAGACACTTCGGTAATAAGTTCCGGGCGTTTGGTTGCCGCGGTGTTGATCGCCACCTTGTCGGCGCCAAACCGCAACACCTCACGAACGGCATCGACGGAAGCGATGCCGCCGCCGACCGTCACCGGGACAAAAACATCGCGGCATGTCCGCTTGATGACCTCGGTGAGGCTGTTGCGTTGATAAAGGCTCGCAACAATATCCATGTAGATGATTTCATCGATGCCGCCGAGATAGTACTTGTGCGCATACTCATGCGGATCGCCGATGACGCGCAGCCCTTCGAGCTGTACGCCCTTGATGAGGTTCGGCGCTTTCACGTCGAGCCTCGCAATGAGACGAACGGTTTGCAAAATATATCGGTGAATTGCTAAGCTGGGTTCAGCTGCGACACATTGGTGACGACGCGTGGGCCCTTGGCTTTCTTGCTCGGCACCAGCGTCGAGGGCTGGCCGTCCGGAATATTGTGGTTACTACGCCAGACTTTCTCGTATTCGTCGATCTTCTTCTGGTCGTCCATCAGCATCAGTTCACGCAGGCCGAGCAGCTCGATAGCGTTGAAATTCGTTGAGATGACAGCGGAAATCCGCGACGCGTCGCCGAGGTCAACGATGAATGCCTCGAGGTCGCCCTTGTACTGGTCCTCGATCGATTTGCGGAACACCGTGAACCACTCGGACCCTGGATACGGCGTCGCGAAGTGCGGCTTGACCTGAATACCGAGGCGCTTCCAGGCACTCATCGACATCCGCAAGGATTCAAAATCATCGACGGGAAAGCCGATGATCTGGTTCGGGATCGGACGTATGCCCGCGTCGAGCGTCCAGAAGAAGCTGCGGATGTTGGATTCGAGCGTCGCCCCCTTGCCGATCGTCTTGAGGACATGGGGCGCAAAGGACTCGTAGCCATAAACGAGATGCGAGCAACCTGCCTCGCGCATGATTTCGAGGATTTCCTTGGTGCAGAGCGTCGCGTGACTGGTACCCGACCAATGCACCCCGGTCCATGTGCCGTCGGGATTTTTCTTGGGGGCCAACCCGTATTCGTGCCAGAGCCGGCAGATTTCTTTCATCCATGTTCGGCCGGAATACTGGTCCATCGTCATCAGGTTTTCGTCGAGGAAGCCGACGAAGTTGATGCCGTATTTGTCATACGCATGCTTGACCATGCGCACGGTATATTCCGGGCTGTGATAGCGGATTGCTCGCGTATAATTCCCCGGCTTATCGAACGCGACCTCCACCTCACCCTCGGCATTGGTCTCGTAGCGCATGTCGCCGGCAATACCGAGATGGTAGCAAAAGCGACAAATCAAAGAACAACCGTAGCTCGAATTGATGTCGAGTCGCCGCGAGGCCAGCATGCCTTCTTCAGAGAACAGCGACTGGCTGTTGGCGAAGTAGATGTCGAGCGGGAACATATCCCATGCCGGATACGGCAGGCTGTCGAGGTCGTCGAGCAATTCACGCTGCTTGGACATTATCAGCTTGCCACTGGCATCGCGCGCGATAACCCCGTCGATCCTGGTGAAATCACGCTCTCCGGCATCAACCATGGCACAGAGTTCAGGGAACGTCAGGAACCCTTCGCCAATCACGCCGACATCGACCTGAGGCAGCCACGCCATCATCTCGCGCGGTAGAGACGTCAGAACTCCGCCGCCCATGACGATGACGGCCTTGGGGCAGAGCTCGCGGGCAATGCGCACCGTCGACTTGATCGAAGCGTAGGTCGTCGTGATGCCACCAATGCCGATGATATCCCAATCGTCGGCCTGACAAACCTGGCGAACGACATCTTCACCTCTCCGCCAGGCGTTCTCGTCATAGATCTGAACGAGATGGCCGTCGCGGGACGCGATGGCCGCGAGCAGCGCGATTCCATAGGGAATGTGGCGCGGCACATCTTCTTCGCGAACAACGGGATTGATGAGAAGGATTTTCGCCATGATCAGTCAGCCAGCCGCGAGTTCGATGAACTGTTCAAGTGGAATGAACGGGATGCTCTCGTGAAAAAGAGTGCCGCCGCCGCTACAGTTATAGGTCGTGCAATCTGCGTCCTGGGCAAGCTCCAGGAAAGCCTGTCGATACCAATAATACGCTGGATCGGTGTAAAACCAAGTATTGGTGTGCGGATTGAGAAGATGGATGAAGACCTCATCCAGCCGCTCCAGCCCAACCAGTTTTACAAGCTCGTGGTAATATTGGGTCTTGTCGTAGGGAAGATCGCCGTAATAGCCGAGGTCCATCCCTGTCACCGCGACACGCTTCTTGTTCAGCAGCGCGTGCGCGAGCATCCAGCAGGCGGTGCCGACATTCCCGCCGGCGTTGACCGCAGGTAGTCCATTTTCGCGGCAGAGCTTGGTTGTGGCGCTATCCGGATCGTCGGGGTTATCGACCATCGGGTTCCACCAGAACACCTGCATGCCGATCTGATGAACCCGCTCCACCACCTTCATCGAAGCCGAGGTCGACAAGGCAATCTTGATATCCTTGCCATGCCGGTCGAGCAGATCGATCATTTTTCGATTATGCGCGAGTTCAGCCGCGAAGCTCGGATCGAGATCCTGCCGGCGGAAGTAGTCGTCGTCTTGAAGTGCCTTCTCGTTGAGTTCCGGATCGCCGAACCACCTCACGATCCGGATCGGATGCGGATCAACCGATACGACGAGGTCGGGCACGAGGCCACTCAGCAGGCAATGCGACATCGCACTTTCACTGGCGATGACAGCGCCTTTGTAGTTATTCGCCTTGAGGACGCCGGCTGGGTTGAAGATCTTGGCGCTGGGACCGGCAGCAATCACCACCGCGGTGTCGCCGACGCCGACCTGCACGCCACGCAAATCCTTGATGGATTTCCCCCGCTTGATGAACGGGAGATTGTTCCGCGCATTCTCGAGCGCGAGTTGCTCGGTGCGATCGCTCGTGATGCGATCCATCTCCTTTTGCAATTGCAAAAGAAGCTGACCGCCACGTTCCCGTTCCTGAGTTTCAGGCGGCACTCATGTCCCCAAAGGTGAAATCACTGAAAGCCACATCATGAGCGGCAACTTCCAGCCGCCTCACTCCTTGACGTCCCAAACGATCTTCTTCTTCGCCACGTAGGCGATGGAACCACCGAGCTTCTTTTTGACTTCACGCTCGAACCGATCCTCAAGAGTTTCCTGCGCCGCCTCGACCTTGACCGGCCGTGCAGGCTGAAAATTTCCCTTCAGAACATCATCACCCATCGTCCACTCTCCCCTATCAGGCGCCGGCCTGGTACGACCGGCGCGCCATCAGCGCCTCTACAACGATGAAATCAACTTCAGAATCGATATCGATCGATCGATCCTCCGGCATCACGAAAAGTCTGGTATCGGGGTAGAAAACCCGTTGATCTTCGATGAAAACATCACGTTTCCAGACATAAATCGAGGCGTTCATGTCGTAGCACCGTGGGCCATCCTGCCGCCGCTCAACGCGGTGGGGCAAAGGCTTCGACAGCGCCACGATACCCGCGTCATCGACCTCGACCAGATTGAAATAGGGGGACCGACGCGAAGGCGCCCCGGTGATCACGCTGGTCGCCCCCGTATCTTCCATCAGTTTGACTGCCCCGACGATGTCTGAAGTAAAGCGCAAAGGCGACGTGGCGTCGATATCCACCATGGTCTCGAACTTGACCCCACGGATGCGCTCGACGTCCAAAGCAGCGTGACGGATGGCCGGCAGTTTCGACGCCGTATCCGTCGCCATTTCCGCAGGGCGATCAATCAAATAATCCGCGCCAGCGGCCTTCGCCGCAGCGAGAATATCCTTTGCATCGCTCGAGACCGCGACGCATTCGAAGATACCGGCGGCTTTTGCCTGCTCAACGCTCCAGGCAATGACTGGTTTACCGAGGAGAGAGCGGACATTCTTGCCCGGCACGCCCTTGGAGCCACCCCGCGCGCAGATTGTACAAATTCGTTTCACGGCACTGACTATCTGTCTTTTCCGACCAGATGCTCTTCCTGCCAGCACGCATGTTTGAGACGCCACCCGTCCTGCGTTTTGTCCCAAAGCTGCGGCGCACGATAGAGATCGCAGACGCTCTGGAAATGCTCGTCGGTGATATCGAGATATTCCAGGAAATCCTTGTAATAGAGCTGCGGAAACTCGCCGTCATACCGCTTGACGAGAGAAACCGCCTCGGTGCGCGTGATGTGTCCATCGCGAACTTCGTGCGCGGCGTCCGAGGTCGCACGACCGATTCCGAACTTGATGAACGCCAGATAGAAATGAAACCCGTCGGTCCGGTCGTCGAGGCTCGCATACTTGGAGTATGTGCCCTCGCTGCGGCCGGCTGGATTGGTTTCAAAACCCGTGTGCTGGTGGGCGTAGTAAAAGTTCTGCTGCGGAATCCACTTATGGTAATAGCCAAGCCAATGGAATTGGGTATCTTTCGCCTTCAGTTCTTCGATCGGCGGCAGCTGATAAAACGGCGGGAGTTCG
>MKWA01000015.1:275075-294891 GCA_001899285.1 Rhizobiales bacterium 64-17 | reverse complement strand
AGCTCCTGTCCGTGCTTGACCATCTGATCGACCATCATGCCCTTCAGATAGACTTTGTCCCAATCCTTCCAGTCGTGCGACGGCCGGTCGTTCGAACCCGAGGCCCCACCGTATTCCGCTTCGCCATTCTCGCCGAAAAACACGAGAGGAATATTGAACTTCGTTGCGACCTGGAAAGCATAGTTGAGCTGTCCGTATCCAAAAGGATGCCAGGCGTCGCCCAGCAGATCGAGCGACATGCGCGCGAGCTTGCGGTGAATGATGCCGTTCGGCCAGCATACCAGATTGTCGAAACCGGACTGGATGAAATTGTAGAAATTCTGGAAGCCGATGTCGGTATAAATGAACGGCGCGAATTTCACCGTTAACGGGTTCATTCCGTATTTTTCTTTTAATTGATGCGCCACATAGGCGCTGTCCTTGCCGCCGCTCGACGGCACGATCACGTCGTAGCTTCCGTTGCGGCTGCGATATTTTTCCAGGAGCTTGAGGAGCTGCTGCTCCCGCGCGGCCCAATCCACACCATTCTGCTTGTATTCGGCGAAACGGCACGCGCTGCATACGCCCTCTTCATCGAACGTGATCCGCGGTCGCTGGTTGGACACAACGCAACGTTTGCAGAACAGGACTTTCTTAGGTTGATGGGGAAGCTGCGCATCGAGCGACGTCGACCGCTCGGTAAAGGCCGCCTGCAGATTTGCCTCGGCTTCGGGAGTGAGCAGCTTTCCGAATTTCAATTGCATCGACTTTACTTTCTGCTTCGCTGATTATTTCGCGGTCCAGCCGCCATCGACGGCAATTTCCTGACCTGTGATGTAACTCGACGTGTCCGAGGCAAGGAAAGCGACCGCGTTGGCGATCTCTTCCCGTCGCGCCATGCGCCCCAAAGGCGCTCGCTCGCCATATCGCTTCAGAAACTCGTCATTTTGTCCGCTTTCCACGCCGCCCGGCACGACGGTGTTGACGCGAATGCCTTTCGGGCCCCAATAAACCGAGAGATACCGGCTCAATCCAATGACCGCCGCTTTCGACGCCGCGTAAACCGCCGGTGTCGTGATGGGTTGCCCGCAATAGCTCGACCCCTCGTATATGCTGAAGTCGGGAGCCACGACACCGTAAATGGAAGCGGTCTGAATGATACTTCCGCCCTCTCCTTGCAGCAGCATCTGACGGCCGACGGCTTGAGCGACCAGAAACATTCCGTCGATGTTGACCGACATCACGTCTTTCCACGTGTCGATCGTGTAGCTTTCGAATGGTGCGAGAAACTTGGCGAGGTCAGCCCCTTTGGTGGCCGCGTTGTTGTGAAGGACATCGATACGGCCAAATCTCGAAACAACCTCACCGACCATGTTTTCGACCGATTTCGGGTCGGCGACATCGCAGGCGACGCCAATGACGTCAACAGCTGGCGCTATCTTGGCCGCGGCATCACGCGCTGCCTTTGCGTCAATATCGACCACGGCGACCTTTGCACCACATTCCGCCAGAACACGGCACACCGACTGCCCGATAATGCCGGCGCCCCCCGTCACAACGGCAACTTTTTTACCGAGAACAAACATTCGTCCGATGCTTTCTCACAGTGGTTTCGCCGGCGATCCAACCACCTTGGACCCCGTCGGCAGATCGCCGATGACAACGCTGCCGGCGCCGACCACACAACCGGCCCCGATGGTCACGCCCTGAATGACCGTCGCCCCGGCGCCGATGTGCGTGCCGCCCCCCACGGAAACATGCCCGGACAGGACCGAACCGGGTGCAATGTGGCAATGCCGCGCGATCCGGCAATCATGGTCGATGGTCGCACCACTATTGAGAATGGTGTTTGCTCCGATCAGACTACCCGTTTGAACAATAGCACCTGCAAAGACTTGAGAGCCTTCCTCAAGCACGGTAGCCGCATCGACGATGGAACGCGGGTGTACCACGGTCGCGAAGGTGAAGCCCTTTGCCTTGGCACTTTCGAAAGCGGACTGTCGCCGCTCCGTACTCCCGACCGATCCGATTCCGTTTACAAGGAGAACAGTCCGGTCCAGCGTCTCCAGGACGTCGTCCGTACCCAAAACCCTGGCATCATCCACTGTCTTCCCTTTGAGCGCCGGGTTCACATCGACAATGCCGATCACCTCGCCGGTCAAAGCGCGCAGCATGCTCAGAAGGACACGGCCGTGCCCGCCCGCACCGAGAATAACGTAGCGGGCCAGCGTCATCGCCCGATCATCTCGCCCGCGATGTAATCGCGATCGGCCGAGCGCCCCAGCCAATCCCAGTAATGGATCGGCGAGATGCCCGTCCCCGGGCGGAGAACGCCGAGATTTTCCGCTGTGAAAACCTCACCCCTTTTGACCGACACAAGAGCCACCAGGCTTTTCCGCGCAACATCGCGGGTGTCGACCTCCGACGATTGAATATCCTTTCGGCCGTCGCCGATTGAATCCTCGATCTCGCGGATGCCCCGGACCAGTCGGGCAAACTCGCCCGGCTCCAGCGATGCCTTGTGATCCGGACCCGGCATATTCTGATCTAGCGTCAGATGCTTTTCGATCATGATCGCACCACGCGCTACCGCTGCCAGCGAAACAACAATGCCATCAGTGTGATCGGAAAAGCCGACCGCCGTTCCGAATGCCTGCTTCAGGGTATCCATCGCCGCGAGGTTACTGTCATGCACGGGCGCCGGATACTGGCTCGTGCAATGGAGCAATGTGACCCGACGGCGAACATGGTCCATCGCCGCCGAATTTTCGAGAATCATTTTCACATCGCTGCCCGACGGATATGCGGACGGATTTGCATATCCGAAGGCCAGCACCCCCACGGCATCGGATACGTCAGCCAGCGAACTCATTCCGGTCGAAACAATCAGATCGCAGTCCAGACGCGCCGCCTCCAGGAGGATCGGGCCGTTGGTTAGTTCGCCGGAGCCGAGTTTGATCTGCTTAAGCCCGAGTTCCTCTACCAGGAACGTCAGGCTGACGATGTCGAAAGGCGTCGAGAGAAATCCGATTCCTTCGTCGTTGGCGACATTCAACAGACGATGAAACGTCTCGTAGCTCAACTCGAGCCGTTTGAGCATCTCATGCTGTGTTTCCTCACCGCCGGTCTGCTTGGCCTGATAGGCCGCCTTGGCGGCATCAGCCGTCACCAGCGCATCACTGCGGAAGGTCTGAAACTTGACGATATCGGCACCGGTCTTCGCGGCGGCAGCGATTAGCCGGCAAGCGAGGTTGTAGTCACCGTTATGGTTCACCCCCGCTTCGGCGATGATGCAAACTTTTTTCTTGCTCATCGCTTCATACTCTCTTGCACCGGCAAGTCGTAAAATGACTTGCGACGCGCTCCGGCCAACGAGAAGGTTTTGAGCACATCGACAATCCGGCGCGAGGCGCCCGGCGTCCCGTAAGGCGACGTAGCCTGCGCTGCTGTTTCGCGGAATCCCGCGCTTAGTGCTTTTTTCAAAGCAGTCACGATGGAGCCTTTATCGCCGCGGCAATCAATCACGGACGCGCCGCGGAGCCTGCCCCTCTGCCGATCGCCGATATTCACCGTCGGCAATCCGAACGCGGGCGCCTCGATGAGGCCGCTCGAGGAATTGCCGACGACGGCAGAGGCATATTTCATGGTGCTGAGGTAATTCCTCTGCCCCAATGACCCCCGCATCAACACGCGATCCGGATGCGCAGCCGCATATTCCCGCAGCAGCGCACCGATCTGTCTGTGCCCCATATCGGCGTTATGCCCGGTGACGACGAGCCGCTGTTCGTCGAATTGCTCCAGCGCAGCAAGCAGTTCTACCAACTCGGCAACGCCGGCATCGGTATCCATCGTTACCGGGTGGTACGTCATCAAAAGGAATGGCGCGTCGGCGGGCCAACCGAATTCGGCCATCAATTCGGCGCGATCACGCAGCGGCTGCTGATTGATCGCGTCAAGACCCAGCGCTCCGACGTTGAAAATGCGATCCGGTTGCTCACCCAGTTGAAGGACGCGGTTGCGGTATGATTCTGCTGCCACGAAATGAAGATGCGACAGCTTGGTGATGGCATGGCGGAAACTGTCATCCATCGCGCCCTCGGTCTTCTCTCCCCCGTGGATATGAGCGATGGTTGCGCCCAGAACAAAAGCTGCCGTGGCGGCCGCCAGAATTTCATAACGGTCGCCAAGCACAACAACCACGTCCGGCTTGATGCGCTCCAATGCGGCAGCAATGCCGGTTTCGGTTGCCGCTATGGCGCCCACAACCCCAAGGGGTGAATCGTCATCGAGTGACAGTGCAACGCGTTCATCGACGCAGAAGCCATCCTGGATGATGGCGTTCACGGTCATCCCAAATCCCTCGGACAGATGCGTCCCGGTCGCGATGACCTTCAACTCGAACGCGCCATCCAGAGACAAAATCCGCATCAACGGCATCAACAGGCCGTATTCGGCCCGCGTACCGGTGATGACCGCGATCCGCCGGGGGGCTGTCACGGCTGACCGATCGCCCGATTGAAATCTTCCATGCGGCCGACATCGATCCAGTCTTCATGGATCGGAAACATGGTGACGTTGCGCTTCTCGGCAATCAAACCGGTCATCAGCTCCGGCATGTCAATGCGGCGGCCTTTCGGAACCCTAGCGATCACATCAGCCGACAGCACATAAATGCCGGCATTCACGAAAAACCGCTGGATCGGCTTTTCCACCACTGCATCGACCCGATGCCCCGTGGCCTGCACGACACCGTAAGGCACCTGCACATTGTATTCGCGCACACACATCGTCGCTGCTGGATTGTTCTCGACATGGAAATCGAGCAGTGCGCGGAAATCGACGCTGGTGACGACGTCACCGTTCAGCATCAAGATCGGCTGGTCGAACGTTCCCGGCAACAGACTGAGCGCGCCCGCGGTGCCTAGGGGTTCATTCTCCTCGACATAACTGATGTCGACACCCCATCGCTCGCCCGTACCGAAATGCGTCTTGATCGTGTCGGCGAGATAGTGAACCGAGATGAAGAAACGGCGGAACCCAGCGTTGATCAGGCTGTCCAGGGTTGTTTCCAAAATCGGTTTGTTACCGATCTTCAGCATCGGCTTCGGACGGTCATCAGTTAGAGGACGCAGCCGCGTTCCAAAGCCGCCCGCCATGAGCAAAACCGGATTATTGTTGCTCACCTGCTGCAACGGATCATGGAGCGTCACGACATCGATCAATCGCCCTCCATCGTCCACGACCGGAACGGCTGAAAAATTCTGCTCCCTCATCAATCGCAGGATGCTGTCGCGTGGCGCTGTCGCAACGGCGACTTGAGGACGGACATTCATCGCTTTCGCGACGGATTCCGAAAGTGGCACATGCGCGATGATCGAACGGCGAACGTCGCCATCGGTGAGCGTACCGACAAGCCGCCCTTCCGCGTCGACCACGACCGCGATGCGCAAAGCTCCCGCGTTGATCACGCGCAGCGCATCTTCGATGGCGACATCCGGCCGGATCACGATCCGGCTCCAGTCACGATTTTGCGTCATGCGAATTTCCGCAATTCGATTGATTTCAAGATATCACCATCACGCAGCGATCCAGCACCGCTCATTCGCGGAGCGGAAAGCGGCGTCAACCAGCGCGACCACGCGCGCTCCCTCGGCGAGGCTGCAAAGCCGGCGGCGATCGTCCGCCAGCACCGCGCGATGCTCATCGAGCATGGTCCGGTCCCGATCGAGCGGAAAACGGCGCAGCACGCCATCGGTTTCGAGCGTGCCACCGATCAGGTCGGCGTGAAACGTACGCTCGTCGGTATTCACGACAATATCGCGGCGTCCGGGCCGATCGAGATAATTCACCTGCAATGTTGCCATCGGACAGCCGTCCAGTTCCAGCAGCAAAGCAAAGCTGTCATCGCTTCGAATATTCAAACTGCTGACGTGTCCACCGAGCGCAACCACCCGCTTCCATCGCCCACCCAGCCACAGGGCATAATCCAGCTCATGGCTGAGATCGCGTAGCGCGCCGCCGCCCTGCGAGTCATGGGCTGAGTACGCTTCACGGTAATCCCGCCCTTCCCGCCATGTCGGAAGATATTGCCCGCAATAGATTTGCATCGACAATATCGTCTGACCCGCCAGCGCGTCGGACAGCGCTGCGAGCACGGGATGAAATCGGAGATTGTAACCAACCGCGCACATCGCGAAGCCCGAGCCGTCGATATCGGCCGGGGATGACGTAACCGGTTTCTCGATCAGCACCTTGCCGCGATGACCACCAGTTCGGAGCGCTTGAACCGCGGCGGCATGCTCCGAGGTTTCATTCGCGACTACAACGTAACCGAACGCGCCGTCAGCGAGCGCCTGCTCTATCGACGCAAACGTCTTTGCGATCGGCAATTGACGCCGCGACACGATCGAGACGTCCAAACCCAGGTCAGCCAGCAGGCGCGCATGCCGCTGCCCGATCGAGCCATGTCCCACGACCAGCGCCCTGTTTGCCGACGACGAGGCCATGGTCAGCCCGCAGCCTTCGGCATCAGCGTCGCGCTCGACGGGATATTGACGATCCGCGCCTCCAGATCCTCGGAGACGTCGAGAAGCCCGTGCGGACACGACGCATACATCCGCAAACGGTGCATCAGCTTCCAGGCCGGCCGCGCCATCAGGCCGGCCTCGTTCAGCGCATCCAGCAGAGGATCGCGCTGATCCGCGAACTCGGGGTCGATCAACAACGTATTCAGCCAGTAATTGCTGCGAGCATGCTCCGGCTCGACGACAAAGCGGATCCCTGGCAGCCCGGCAAGAGCCTGCTGATAGTGCTTTGCGATGCGGCGCTTGCGCTCGATGAAGCCTTCGAGCTGCTCGAGCTGCGCGCATCCGAGCGCCGCATTCAGATTCGGCATCCGGTAATTGTAGCCGACCTCATCATGATCGAAGGCCCAGCGGTGCGGGATCTTCGCCGTGGTCGTGAGATGTTTCACATGCCGCGCAAGCTCGTCATCGTCGGTCAGGATCGCACCGCCGCCGCCAGTGGTCACGATCTTGTTGCCGTTGAAACTAAGTGCCGCGACCCGCCCGAATGTTCCCGCCGCCTTGCCGCGATAGGACGTACCGAGCGATTCCGCCGCGTCCTCGACAACCGGCAGGCCCCAATCGCCGGCGACCTTGAGGATTCCATCGATCTTCGCGGGATGGCCGAATGTATGCATCGGGACGATCGCCGCGATCCGCCTGCCCGTCTTAGCATTTCTGATGCCGCCAGAACTCCGCTCGCCAATCGTCTGGAGCCGTTCGGCCAGACGCTCAGGGTCCAGCCCGAGCGTCAGTGGATCGCAATCGACAAAATGCGGCGTCGCCCCGACATAGGAAATGCTGTTTGCCGTCGCGATGAAGGTCAGAGACGGAACGATCACCTCTTCGTCCCGCCGCACGCCCACGGCCTGCAAGCAGACTTGAAGCGCCGCCGTTCCATTGACGCAAGCCACCGCATGCCGCACGCCAATCCTGGATGCGAGCATCGACTCGAACCGGCTGACAAACTGGCCGACGGACGACACGAAGGTCGAGTCGATACATTCCAGGAGATAGGCTTTTTCGTTACCGCCGAACTCTGGCTCGTGCAGGGGAAGATAGTCGGCTTTCCCCGCGCCGGCGCGAACCGCGGCAACGATCTGCTCGATATCGAACGAAGCCATTTTTCAGATGTTGTAGATGTCGGCTTTATAGCGCGACAGGTTTTCGGGCCTGGAAAACCAATCGATGGTTCGCCCCAGACCTCGCTTGAAGCCCTCAAGCCCGCCGAACGCCGGCGACCAATCCAGTCTCTCGACCGCGCGGTCCGTCGAGGCCAACAGCCGGTCGACCTCGCTGTTTTCTGGCCGAAGGCGAGCATCGTCACAGACGATCTCGATCTCGACATTCATGGTCTGCGCGATCAGAGCTGCCAAATCCCCGATGCTGATCTCGAAGCCGCTACCGATATTCGTGACATGACCGATCGCGCGGTCGCTCGTCAGTGCCGAGAGAAATCCGGTGGCGGTATCTTCAACGAAGGTGAAATCCCGCGTCGGATGCAGCGAGCCCAGCTTGATGGTCCGCTGGCCGGACAGGATCTGGCTGATGATCGTCGGAATGATCGCGCGCGCCGATTGGCGCGGACCATAGGTATTGAACGGCCGAAGCACGGCCACCGGCGTCTCGAACGAGCGATAAAACGATAACGCGATCTGATCCGCACCGATCTTCGAGGCCGAGTATGGCGACTGACCGACCAGTGGATGCTCTTCAGTGATCGGGACAAATTGCGCGGACCCGTAGACTTCGCTCGTCGAGGTATGGACGACCTTGCGCAAACCGAGATCGCGCACCGCCTGCACGACGTTCAGCGTCCCCTTGATGTTCGTGTCGATATAGGTGTCCGGCGAATGATAGGAGTACGGGATGGCGATCAAAGCCGCGAGATGCAGCACCGCATCGCAATCCTTCATCGCCGTCCGCACACCGTGAGGATCCCGGATGTCGCCGGTAAAAACCTCGAAACGCCCCTTCACATCCGCAGAGCAACGATCGAGCCAACCCCAGTCGTTGAACGAATTGTAAAGCGTAAACGCCTTGACCGCGTAACCGGCGCGGACCGCGGCCTCCGTCACATGCGAACCAATAAAGCCGTCGGCTCCCGTGATGAGCACCTTGCGAATTCCGTTCGCAGTCGTCATCGAGACACCTGCACTGCCTGACCATTGGTAAATTCAAAAACACGATCCGCGACGCGCAGCATTTCCGGCTGATGCGACACGGCGATGATCGTCATCCGGCCGGCCAGCCGACGCAGGGTCGCGCAGATTTCGTGTTCGGTATTCCGGTCGAGCGCGGCGGTGATTTCATCGAGCAGAAGAACCGCAGGCTTGCGAGCCAGCGCCCGCGCCAGTGAAATCCGCTGGCGCTGACCACCGGAAAACCGGCTGCCTCTTTCTCCAACCAGCGTATCCAACCCATCCGGCAACGTCGCGATATGATCCCAGATCTCCGCGGCCCGCAGCGCCTCTTCCGCCGCGGCGCGCGAGATCGCCGGATCGCCGAGGCAGACATTCTGATAAACGGTGTCGTGCAGCAGCAGTAATTCCTGTGGCACATAACCGATGCAATGCCGCCACGACGTTAGATCGAACTCCCGAAGATCGTTGCCATCAATGACGACGCCGCCATGCGAGGGCGCCAACAGGCCGCTGATGGTGTCGAGCAGCGTCGTTTTGCCGCCACCCGACGCCCCGCACAGCGCGACGAATTCTCCCGGCTCGATACGCAATGAGACGCCGTCGAGGACCGCTTTCTCACCATAGGCAAACGACACGTCCCTGAGTTCGATCAACGGAGCCACCCGCGCCGTCAATGTCCGGTCGGATGACCGTTCCCGCTGATCTTCCGCATCGGAGCAGAGGCGGTGAACCGACCAGTAGGCGCTCGCACCGGTACACACGACCTGATAGATTTCAAGCATCACCTGAAATCTATTGAATAGGCGGTAGAACAACACGGCGATGACCATCATCGTCGGCAATTTTTCGCCGCTGAATTCGATCGCACCATACATCGCGATCGCCAGGAAAACGACGAGCATCGGCTCCTGCGCGACGCGCAAAAATTCACCGGACCAGACTTGCTTGCGTTGCGCGTCGTCGAGATCGCGGATTTCATGATCGAGCAACGGCATCGCGGAGCGTTGCGCGCCCATGGCCTTGATCGCCTTGATCCCCTGGAGCATGTCGGTCGTGCGCACGGCGATCGATTTCATCAGCTCCGTCTGCCGGATGCCCGACTCCTGCGCCATCGCAACGGCACGACGGAACACGATCACGCCAACGAGCCCCGCAAAGACGGCAAACAGCGCGATGCGCCAGGAAATCACCAGCGTCGCGACGCCATAGACGACAGCCTGCACGGCCGCCGCAGCGAGCCTCGCCGATTGCTGATAAGTCGCCCCGGCGCGGATCGTCTCCGCACCCATCGCATTGGCGAAAATGCCGAGCGGACGTTCGGTGAAGTACGACCAGCGGGCATTCATCAAGGCGACGATCAGCCGCTGCCGAAGCTCCGTCATCAGCCGCCCGACCGCATAACCGACTTCGCGCATGGCGATCAGCGTGACCAGAGCCTTGAGACCGATCCCGACGACAATCACGACCAGAAACGTGCCGATGCTCGGCTTGAGCCCAACACTCGCAACGGCTTGCGTGAGCCAGGCGCCGACCCCGCCTGCCGATGCGGCGTCCCCCGCAACCGACAGATTGATCAGCGGCAATAATGCAAAAACGCTGAAGCCTTCGGCGAGCCCTGCAACACTGAGCAGGACAATGATACTCAGCGAACGTGCCGGATAAACCGCCACAAAGTGACGGAACAGCGCCCAAACGCTTTCATCGGCAGGGGCTTTTCCCTGCTTTCGTACGGCGAGGTCCGAGGAAGAGGTCTCGCGTTCCAGAGTTCGGTCCACGTAAAGCGACATGATTCGTCAGGTTGAGGGATCGTCGTACGCGCGAGGCAACGGCGCGAAGGTCAGAACAGCTGACTGCCGTGTTGGTCCCGCGCCTTAGGACGGGACTTATCCCAAGCTACCGCACTCCGGGTGAAACGCACCCGGAGCACCACATCAGAAAAGGCCGCGCGCGGTCAGGCCGCGGCGACAGCCTCGGCATCGACCGTCACCCGGACCTTGCGGCCGAGCAGATCGAGAAGGATGGCGACGCGGTCGCTGTCCTTCATGCCTTCGTAAAGTCCGAGGCTGTCGGCGAATACGCCGTCCAGCACCCGCACCGTGTCACCCGCGCGGAATGCCGGCGGACGATTGAGTTGAATGAACCCGTCCGCAGCCTCGCGCGCCTGCAGCGCGGCGACGATGCGCTCCGGTACCGGGGTCGGAAAACCGCCGTGGCCGACCAGCGTGCTGACGCCGACAGTGGAATAAATCGCGCGCCAGCGTTGCGCGCTCATGTCGATGGCGACGAAGAAGTAGCGTGGAAACAGCGGCGCCGCGACCGTCTCGACGCGCCGCGCATGGCGGCGGCGCCTGAGATAGCGCGGCAGATAGGTCTCGAAGCCCTGACGCGTGAGATGCGCCACCGCCTTGTTCTCGGCGTTGGGCTGCGACTGGACGGCGTACCACCGGCGCATCTCGGTCATGACGTCTGCTCCGCAGGCGTTCGCATCCGCAAGCGCAGCAGTTTCGGCACCAGCACCCGTTCCACGCCGAAGCGCGCCACCGCCTCGTCGCAAATCCGGCGCGCGTCGCCGACATCGGTGACGACCACGCAATCGAACGGCTCCGTCACCGCATCGCAGGTGTCGAACACCGGGCGCCCGACAAACTGCTGACCGCCCGCGCCCGGCTGTACCGTGCCGGCGATGGTCACGCCCTGCTCGATCGCGCACAGCGCGGCGATTTCCGCGAGATCGGACTGTCCGAGCAGCAGCACGGTGCCGACGCCGCGCGCTTTCGCCGCCTGCAGCACATCCGAGCAATCGACCTTGGCTTCGCGGAAGAACCCGAACGAAGAAGAGAGATATTCGACGGTGAGCCGCGACTTCTCGGCGAAGCCCTGCGGCGTGAGGTAATAGGCATAGCGCCGGGCGGGCGCCTGGCGGACCTTCACCAGCCCCTTGCCGATGCAGCGCTTGAGATAGGCGTTGGCGAGACCGAGCGCGATGCCGAGTTCGGAGGCCAGATGCCGCTGCGACTGGACGCGATCCTGCTCCACCGCATCCAGCACGCCGAGCATGATGCGGGAGGGGTCGAGATTCTGGCTGTCGGGTGCGCGGGCCATGGAACTCCTGACACCCTCGGTGATACGGCGTTCACCGGATGAACGTCAAATAAAATGTTCATGTCATGAACAACAAAACCAAACAGCGTAAAGAGATAAATACAAGAAATTTCAAGAGGTTATTGGAATACCGGGGAATGGGACGATCCGCCGCCCTGCTCCAGCCGGGCCGAACGTCCCATGGGCGCCGAGCGGCGCTTGCGGCGCGGACGATCGCAAGGATATTGCTCTGCTGGCTTCCCTCATCTCTTGTCCTTGCATGTCGCGCCCGATCGCTCTCACCGAATGGCCCTCCGCGCGCACCCGCTGCCGCGCCGGCACACCCGCGGACGCGGTATCCTGATGGCGGGGAAGCTCCTCTATCTCGTCTCCGAGGACTGGTATTTCCTCTCGCACCGGCTGCCGATGGCGCGGGCGGCCCGGGACGCCGGCTACGAGGTGCATGTGGCGACCCGCGTGGTCGATGGCGCCGAGCGGATCAACGCCGAGGGCTTTCACCTGCATCCGATCCCGTGGCGGCGCGGCTCGCTCGACCCGTTCGCGTTCATCACCACCACGCGCGCCGTGCGGGCGCTCTATCGGTCGATCCGGCCCGCCATCGTCCATCACGTCGCTTTCGCGCCGTCGGTGACCGGCTCGGTCGCCGCGCTCGGCCTGCCGATGGCGAAGCTCAACGCGCTCGCCGGTCTCGGCTTCGTCTTCACCTCGAACAGTCTCAAGGCGCGGCTGCTGCGCCCCGTCGCGCGCGCGGTGCTGCGCTTCCTGCTGGGCCGGCCACGCACCATGGTGCTGGTGCAGAACCCGGATGACGAGGCGGTGGTCCTGCAACTTGGCCTGAGTGCCGGCGACATTGCGCGCATTCCCGGCTCCGGCGTCGATGTCGATCATCTCGTCCCGCTGCCGGAGCCGGACGGAGCGTTCACCGTCGGCTTCGTCGGCCGCCTGCTTTACGACAAAGGCGTCGCGACGCTGGTGGAAGCGCACACGCTGTTGCAGCAGCGCGGCCTCGCCTTGCGCCTGCTGGTCGCCGGCACGCCCGATCCGTCCAACCCCGCCTCGATCCCGCAATCCGTCATTGACCGGTGGCGAGAGGACGAGACGATGATATTCGCCGGGCATATCGGTGATATCCGCACCGTCTGGGCGCAATCGCATCTTGCGGTGCTGCCGTCACGCCGCGAGGGTCTGCCGAAAAGCCTGCTCGAAGCTGCGGCCTGCGGCCGCGCCATGGTCGCAACCGATGTTCCAGGCTGCCGCGAGATCGTCCGCGAAAGCATCAACGGGCTGCTCGTCCCCGCCGACGACGCGCCCGCCCTCGCCGACGCGATCGAGCGCCTCTCGCGCGATGCCGCGTTGCGCCGGCAGTTCGCCGACGCGGCCCGGCGGATCGTCTGCGATGAATTTTCCAGCGCACGCGTCGGCCATGACATCGTTGCGCTTTATGACCGTCTGCAGGCTACCGACATTGCGGCGCAACGCGCACGCGCGGTGGCCCCATGACCACACTGTCCATCGCATCGGTCAGCGCGCTGGCGGCAGCAATGGCGCTATGCGCCGGACTGATCGTGCTGTTGTTTCCGCTGCTGCGGCGCTATGCGCTGGCGCGGCCGAACGCCCGCTCGTCGCATCGCATTCCGACACCGCAAGGCGGCGGCATCGCCATCATCGCCGCGACATTGCTGGTCACCGGCGCGGCGGTCGCGATCACGCCCGTGTTCGGGCCGTTGTCGCGGGAGCTTGCGGTGGTCGCGGTCTGTACGGCGATCCTGGCCGTCATCGGCGCCATCGACGACATCCGCCCGCTCGACGCGCTGCCGCGGCTGATCCTGCAAGCCTTGATCGTCGCGGCACTGGTCGCGGCGCTGCCCACCGCGCTGCGGGTTATCCCGCTGCTGCCGTGGTGGATCGAACGCGCCCTGATGGTGCTGGCGCTGGTCTGGCTCGTCAATCTCACCAACTTCATGGACGGCATCGACTGGATCACCGTGGCCGAGATCGTCCCCGTCACCGCGGCGCTCGGCGTGTTCGGCCTCATCGGCGCGCTGCCGCCGGACGCGGCGCTGATCGCCTTCGCGCTCTGCGGCGCGACACTCGGCTTTGCGCCGTTCAATCGCCCCGCCGCGCGGCTGTTCATGGGCGACGTCGGCAGCTTGCCGATCGGCCTGCTGCTCGGCTGGCTGCTGGTTCGTCTCGCGGAGCATCACTTCGCCGCCGCGCTGCTGTTGCCGCTCTATTATCTTGCGGATGCCACCATCACGCTGCTGCGGCGCTGGCGCAACGGCGAACCGCTGGCGACCGCGCACCGCTCGCATTTCTATCAGCGCGCGCTCGACAGCGGCATGCCGGTGATGGCGATCATCCGGCGCGTGATCCTGTTGAACGTCGCACTGGCCGGATTGGCGTTCGCCGTATGGTGGATGCCCGCGCTCGGCATACCGGCCGTCGTCTGCGGCGGCGCGCTCGTCGGCTATGTCCTCTTCAGCCTTGACCGCCATACCGGCTCTGTGGCGCAGAGAAGCTAGCCTTCAACCGGTTGATGCCTGGCCCGATGGGCCGATGTGATTGCGCAAGGCCCGCACCGACGATCAACCAGAACGTCCGCTGATACAGCATGTCGGCGGGACCCGACATCACCGCCATGACGACAAAACTCAGAAACACGAGCGCCAGACCCGTATCGTTCCCCGCGCGCTGCCATGACCGATACCAGGCTGCCACAGCGGGGACCGCGAACGCCAGGCATCCGACCATTCCGAGTTCGGCCAGCAGCCACAACGGAGTCGAATGGATGACAAGGGGAATCCCCCCGCTCGACAGGATCTGGAAATTGCGGAAAGCGCCGAGCCCCGCCCCGAACAATGGATATTCGGTGAACAGCTCCCACCCTCTGGTCAGCGTCAGCAAACGCTCATTGGTCGATACTTCTGTCGGGATGACATAGGTCGCGAAAATCGGATTGGAGCCGGACACCGCGAGGATCGCTAGCACAAAGATCGCCGCCGATACGGCGCCGATGACGGTTTCCCGTATCCGCAACGTGCCGATGGCAAACGCCGCCACCAGAACGCAGACACCTGCAATCCAACCTGAGCGCGATCCGGAAAACCAGAGACCCGCAAACAGCACCGCCAGCACAGCTGACAAGACTGACCCCGAGCGCAGATAAATGACGGCTCCAGCAAGCGCGATCAGCAACTGGAACGCGAGAAAGTTTCTATTCTGTGCAAACCCGCTGATCGCGGATGCGTTTGGAAGATAATCGGCAACGGGGATGCCCGCCGCGCCGAGGATGATCAGGATCATCTCAACAGCAACGACGCCGACGCTGGCGCCGACATAACTCAGAACCAGTGTCTTGAGCGCTGCATCGCCGCCGGACGAGGTCGCAAACGCACCGGTCATGGCGAAGGCGAGCAGAACGAACCATCCGGCAAAGCGATTGATCAAGGCCCAGTCGGTCCAGCCGAACCGATAAGCACCGAGCAATAGCGATCCCAGAAGCAGCACGGTGGCGGCGACCCCGCCGATATTGACAAGCGGCACCCGCCATCGTGGCCAGCGACGCGACTGGATCGCGGTGACCACAAACAGCACCCCGCCCAGGATAGCAACCGGGTCAGCGAGATTCACATTGAGCAAGCCGCTTCCCAGCGGCACATAAATTTGAAACAGCACAAACACCGACGCCAGCAGCGGAAGGCACCAGCCGAGCAACATCATGTAGTTAAGGGAAGCTCCGCTTTGCTTGACGCCCGCAACCGGCACGCCTCGGTCGAGCATCAGCGCGAGCACAAACATCAGAACCATCGACAGGAACGAGCCGACGCCAATGACGACAGCCGTCGTCAGCGCCGCCGACGCGGAAATCCCGACGGCACCGAGAGTAAAGACCGCGCTCAATTCGCGCACGCCCCATCCCGCGAGGCTGATCGGAACGCTGGCCGCGAACATCACGATCGCCGATGCGGCAACCAGATCGGCAATATCGGTATCCGGGGAAAGCTGATGCGCGACGGTGACATAAGCAAACATCATCGCGGCTTGCACCGCCAAGGTCAGCAACGATAACCGCAGGAGTGTGCCCGCGAGCCGTCGCGACAATACCGGAGCGATAGCCGTGACGAGGATGCGGCCATACCCCAGCATGGCGGCACCGAGCGCCGCCGCAACGACACCGGCCACAACCTTGATCAGGTTGGTGCCGCCTGCGGCCGGATCGAGATAGATATAGCCGAACACATAGAGCGCGCCGAACACCGCGGTGATTGCCGATATCAACGCCGCGAGTGCCCGCTCGTAGAGCGTACTGACGACGACAGCGGCGAACGGCACCGACGCATGCCGCATCACATAGCCGCGTGCCGCAAGCTGTCCGGCGATCTGGAAAAACAAGGCCCCGGCGAGATTACCGGCACTGACTGCCGAGATTGCCTGCGGCATGGTGATCCGGAATCCGGTGTCGCTGGCAATCATCCGAAACCGGACCGCCGCCAGCATCGCATTGGCAAACAGGCCCAGAACGGCAACGACGATCCCGAACAGGGAAAATCGATACAGATCGGCAACAATGGTCTGGAGATCGAAACTGGCACCGACATAGACGATCGCCGCCACCAACAACCCAACGGAAATGACCGCCTGAAGACGAACTGTTTGCATTTCAACCGGAACTGAGGGCCTCTCGCACGCAGGTAAACGCACTTACGACGAGATTCGTCCCCTCACGGCAATTCAATTAATATGTATTGGTTTGTAGTGCGATTTCGCACGCCTCAATTACCGTTTCCGCAGAAAGTTCCAAGAGACACGCGCTGTCACTCTCCAGTCTTCGCTCGCAGCCTTCGAGCTGGCACGGCATACACGGCAACGCGTTTTGCACCAGAACGACATTGCCGCGGCGTTGCGCGGCGCCGTTCTCGCCCGCGTCACGCCATGGCTCGGACAGACCCTGCTGCGGCCAGGGGCCCCAGAGCCGCGGGTCGGTCGGCCCGAACACCGCCACCGTCGGGCAGCCGGTCGCCGTCGCGAGATGCGTCACCGATGTATCGGCGCCGACATAAAGCGTCGCGCCGCCCAGCAGCGCGGTCAGTTGCGGCCAGCTCAAGCGGCCATCGAGACGGCGCACCGCCGGCGCGGCACGTTCGCCCTGGCCCCAGACCTCATCGAGATAGCGCCGCTCCGCGTCGCCCGGCCCGCCGGTGGCGATCACCGAGAGACCGCGTGCGATCAGCGCCGCAGCGAGCGTGCGCCAACCCTCGGGAGTCCATTGTTTGTAACGGAAGAACGGCGCGGCATGGATCACGGCATAGCGCCCGCCGATCACGAACCCCGATAGCGCTTCCGTGCGTGGCGGAACAACCTGCGGCACGCGCGGAATGCCGAGCGCATCGCAGAACCGCAGCATCTCCTCGACGCGATGCACGCCCGGCTCATGCACGACGACGCGATCGAGGAAACCTTGCTTGAAACGGCCCTTGCGCTCCGGCTCCACCAGCGCGACGCGCGTGCGACCCGCCACGGCGGCATAGAAGGTCGGCCGATCGCCGGCCTGCGTCGACACCGCCAGTGCATACCGGCGAAACAGAGCGCGCAGCAGCGACAGGCTTTCGCCGATGCCGGGCTTCGCCGGGATCGCGATCACATGATCGATATCCGGATTGCCGGCGAGGATCGGCGCGGTGTCGGCGAACACCAGCACATCGATGGTCGCGCTCGGCCAGGCTTGCCGCATGCTGCGGATGAGCGGCGTCGTCAGCAGCACGTCGCCAAGCCGGCGCAACGCGATGACGAGGATGCGGGAGGAGCGCGGCAGATAAAGCGGCATCATGACGCCACCCGGTTTTCACGCGCGTGCAATTTCAGCACCGCGCCACCGGCGATGCCGACGCCGACCACATAGGTCCAGCCCTGCGTGAAATCGAACAGATGCGAATTGAACAGCGAGCCGACGACATTCTGGATCACGGTCAGCAGCCCGACCCAGGCCGCGAGGCCCGGCCCCCGAAACAGCAGTCCATGCGCGATCCACATCGCCCACAACACCAGCACGCCCATGAGACCGAGCTGGATCGCCACGGCGAATGTCTGCTGATGCGGATTGGGCGTGATGGTCGCATAGGGGCCGGTCTCACCGGCGGTTTGCAGGCGGAACTGCTCCGGGATCGAGCCGGTGCCGTGACCGAACGCCGGCGCGGTGACGATACTCTCCAGCGACTTCTTCCAGAACTCGAGTCGTTCGCCGGAAGAGCTTGCCGCGTTTCCTTTCCGATAGACGTCGATCTCAGTGCGCAACTGGATCGTGCGTTCGCGCAGATAGGGCGACGCGGTCCATAGACCCGCGGCGATCACACAGGCGCCGGCGAGCGACAATGCCGCGACCGTGGGCCGGCGCATCCGGATCAAGAGCGCGATCAGCAGCACCGGCGCGACCACCAGCGCCGTGCGCGCCGTTCCGGCAAAAACCACGTTGTGCAGAAACCCCGCCGCAAGAACGACGGCACCCGCGGCCAGCCAGCGCCGGCCGTGCCGCCACGCCAGCACCGCGAGCGGCAGCAGGATGAAAATGCAGGCGACGAATTCGCCACTCTGAGTCGCATTGTTCTTGAACGGCGACGGGAACGTGAACATGTCGCGCCAGTACAACGACGGCTCTGCATAGAACACTGTCGATAACACGAGGATCAGCGCGCAAACGCCGAGATAAAACCACAGGGCAATATGCGCGCGGCCGGACCTGCTGAACTGCAGCATCAGCAGCGGGATCGCGGCGAGCTTGAGGAACGAGTCGAGGCCCTTCCAGCGTTCGATCCAGGCGACATCGGCCCACAGCATGCCGACGACGCCGAGCGCGACGAAGACCAGCGGCAGCCACAGCGCCGCCTGCGCCCGCACCACGCCGATATCGCCGCGCCGCAACGTCGGGATCACGGCGATCAGCCACGCTACCGCGAGGATCGCCGTTGCCGACGTGGACAGCGGCACCGACGCGACCAGCGCGATCGCGAGACCGTCGGCCACCAGCGCCTGCCGCGCCGCGAAACGGGGATCGGTCATGGCGAAAATCATGCTTCTGCCTTCAACGCAGACAGACCGCGACGCGCGCGGATCGCATCGGCGCCGATCACGGCATTGAGCCGTGTGTCGTTATCCGGCAACGCGGCGCGATCGAACTCCTTGTGGTGGAGATGCAGCACGCCGGTGGCGAAATTGCCGTCCTTGCGCGCGACGCCGGAGCGGAGGAGCCGCACCACGAGGTCGGAATCCTCGCGGCCCCAGCCCTGATAATCCGCATCGAAGCCGTCGACGCGGATCAGATCGTCGCGCCACATCGCGAGATTGCAGGAGCGCACCCCCTGCCAGCGGTCCTTGCGCCACAGGCGCATCGGCCCGAGCGGAAGCGTCAGCAGCGCAGCCAGCCGGTTGACGCCGCCGGTCAATCGCGCGCCGAGCCAGCGCGACAGCGGCCAGCGCTCCACCGGTAATTGTCCAGCTAGTACTTTTTTCGTCATCGCGTCGGACAGCAGCACGCGGTTGCCGGCAACAAAATGACCGCGTTGCGCCAGCGCGCGATGCCGCGCGACGAAGTCCGGCCGCGCCAGACAGTCGCCGTCGAGGAAAATGACATAAGCCCCGCGCGCGAGCAGCACTGCCCGGTTGCGGATTTCCGCGGCGCGGAAGCCGCGGTCCTCGTGCCAGACGTGTTCGAGGCGCTGCCCCACCCGCCCCTTCCAGGTCTCGACCAGCAGCGCGGCCGAGGGCCGCGAGCCGTCGTCGGCGACGATCACCTCGAAATCCGGATCGGTCTGCCCCGCGAGCGCGCGCAGCACCGCGGCGAGCGCATCGTCGCGGTTGTAGGTGGTCACCACGATCGAGATCAGCTCGGCCACGGGGCATCCATTGCGCGCCATCTCTGGCATCAGACCGGAACGGCGCCCCGTCCGGCCTCGATTGCGTTGGCTTTATCCGAGTTTTCCCGCCGCCACAAACCGTTGCGGGAATTCCCCTAGGGAATGGGGAAACGGCGGGGTA
>MKWA01000015.1:238917-275031 GCA_001899285.1 Rhizobiales bacterium 64-17 | reverse complement strand
CGCCTATATCATCGCCTACAACGAAGCCGAGAAGATCGACGCCGCGGTGTCGAGCGTGCTCTGGGCCGACGAGATCGTGGTGGCCGATTCCGGCAGCACCGACGGCACGGCGGAGCGCGCCACCGCGCTCGGCGCGCGGGTGGTGCAGATCCCGTTCCAGGGCTTCGGCGACCTGCGCAACAAGGCGATCGCGCAATGCACCGGCGACTGGATCTTCAGCCTCGATTCGGATGAGCGCTGCACCGCGCCGGTGCGCGACGAGATTCTCGCGCTGATCGCAAACAACCCGCCGAGCGACGTCTATCGCGTGCCGCGCAGGAGCTACATGATGGGCCGCTGGATCAAAGGCTCCGGGTGGTATCCGAACTTCCGCCAGCCGCAACTCTTCAAGAACGGCGCGATGCGCTACACGCTCGAACCCGTGCATGAGGGCTACGAGAACCTGAGCGGCAAGCCGATCGGCGTGCTTGCGAACGCAATCTGGCAGTTTCCGTTCCGCAATATCGAGGAGGTCATCCACAAGATGAACCGCTACTCCTCGCTCGGCGTTCCGAAGATCGCGCACAAGAAGGTGTCGATGGCGAGCGCCTTCGGCCACGGCCTGTGGTCGTTCATCAAGCACTACATCTTCAAGAAGGGCTTCATCGACGGCTGGGCCGGGTTCGTCATCGCCTTCGGCAATTTCGAGGGAACATTCTATCGCTACGCCAAGCGGTATGAGCAGAACCAGAACTGGCAACCGCCACAGAGCGAACCGTTGCGGCGGGAAAATCGCTGATGCCGTTCGTCCCCGCGAAAGCGGGGACCCACGCTTACATCATGGATGATGCAAAGTGTGGATTCCCGCTTACGCGGGAATGAACGGAGAGAGCGTGCTCTACATCAGTCCTTCTTCCGCGCCGCCCGCAACGCGTTGCGGATGATGCGAAACGGCAGCGCCAGATAATATTTGCGCACGATTTCCCAACGGTCGCCGGAGGCGATGCGCTGCGGCGCGTCCTCGGGCACGTACCAGCCGTTATTCTCGTAACGGCGGATCAGCCGATAACCCATCGCCCGCACCGCGCGATGCTTGGCGAGGTTCTCGACATGATCCTCCAGCAGGATCAGACGCGGCTGCCAGCGCCGCGCATCGAAGCCGGAGAGCACTTCAAGCTCGTGACCCTCGACATCAATCGACAGAAAATCGAAGCCCGGCGGCGCGCCGCCTTCAGCCAGCACGCGGTCGAGCGTCCGCACCGGCACCGCGATGGCGCCATCCGGCACGGTGCCCGGCGCCATCCGCTCGCGGTTGAGCGACGAGAGCGGTCCCGCCACATGCAGGGTCAGCGTGTCGCCGTCATGCGCGGGATCGGAGCACGCCACCGCGAACACCCTGGCGCGACGGTTGGCGCGCAATGCCTCGGCAAGATCCGGCTGCGGCTCGATCAGCAGGCCGGTCCAGCCTTTCTGTTCAAGATGATAAGTCTGCGAGCGCGCATGCGGATCGTTGGCGCCGACCTCGACAAAGAAGCCTGGCGTATCGCCGAAGAACCGACGGATCAGTTCCTGTTCCTCGTTGGGCGGAAATGCGCGGGCCACGGTCTGCTTTCGTCTGCTATCGCGACTTGATCGTGTCGCCGTTGGCACGCGTGCGCTCGACGATGCGCGTGGTCGACTGTCCCGGCACCAGCTCGATCAGCACGACCTCACCGCCCGCCTTGCGCACCACATCGCCGCCGACGACTTCGTCTTCCTTGTAGTCGGCACCCTTGACCAGCACGGTCGGCACGACGCGCTCGATCAGTTTGAGCGGCGTATCCTCATCGAACACAACGACGAGATCGACGGCTTCGAGCGCCGCCAGAACCTCGGCGCGCGATTGCGCGTTCTGCACCGGACGCCCCTCCCCTTTGAGCCGCGTCACCGAGGCATCGCCGTTGAGGCCGACGATCAGCCGGTCGCAGGCACCGCGCGCACCGGCGAGGATTTTCACGTGACCAGGGTGCAGGAGATCGAAGCAACCATTGGTAAAGCCGATGCGCAGACCCGCGCGCCGCCAGTCGGCCAGCCGTTCGTCAATCAGCGACCAGTCGAAGATGATCTTCTCCTCGGCGGCGAGCGTTGCCGCCGGCAGGATGCGCGAACGCAATTCCGCGACCGAGGCGGTCGCCGTGCCGCGTTTGCCGACCACCACCGAAGCGGCGGCATTGGCGGCGCGCATCGCCGCCTCGAAGTCGGCTTTCATGGCGAGCATCAGCGCGAGCACCGCCACCACCGTATCGCCCGCGCCGGACACGTCGCGGATGCGCACCGGATAGGATGGCACATGCACCGGCGCGGCCTTGTCGGTCACCAAAGTCATGCCCGCTTCGCTGCGCGTCACCAGCACGGCGCGCGACGACACCGCCTGCATCAGCGCAGCGGCCGCGACCGCCACATCGCTGTCGGTCCCGGTCGCCATGCGCGTCGCGTCGGCCAACTCCTTGCGGTTCGGCTTGATCAGCGTCGCGCCGGCGTAGATGGAATAGTCCTTGGCCTTGGGATCGACGATCACCGGCTTGCCGGCCTTGTTGGCGGCATCGATCACCGCGCGGACCAAACCGGGCGTCAGCGCGCCCTTGGCGTAATCCGACAGCACGATTGCGCCGGCCTTCGGCAACACGTCGAGCGCCAGCGCGATCAGCTTGCGCTCATTGTCCGGCGTCACCGGCTGCGCCATTTCCCAGTCGGCGCGCAGCAGGTGCGTCGAATGATGCTCGGAAACGAAACGGACCTTGCGCGTGGTCGGGCGCGTGGCGTCAACGACAAGATACGCTTCGATCTTCGCGTCACCGTTCAGCGTCGCCGTCACCATCTGACCGCCGGCATCATCACCGACGACACCGACGAAGATGCAGCGCGCGCCGAGCGCGGCGATGTTGCGCGCGACGTTGCCGGCACCGCCGATCACCGTCTCGGTGCGATGGACCGCGATCACCGGCGTCGGCGCCTCGGGCGAAATGCGCGACACGTCGCCATAGACAAATTCGTCGAGCATCAGATCGCCGATCACGAGGACGGTCTGCCGCTCCAGCGATGACAGGTGTTTCTCGAAATCGAACATCAGCGATACCGGTCCGTCCGGTCGAGATACCGCGTCACGTAACGCGCGACGGTGGCTTCGAGCGGCTGGAAGCCGCCGTTGTAGCCGGCGCGCCGCAGATTCTCGGCGCTCGCCTGCGTGAAATACTGGTACTGGTCGCGGATCGACAGCGGCATATCCACGTAATTGATGTTCGGCGCGCGGCCGAGCGCCGTGAACATCGCCGTGATCATCTCGCGGAAGCTGCGCGCCTCACCGGTGCCGACGTTGAAGAGGCCGGATACCGATGGCATCTCGAGCAGCCATTGAATGACCGCCACCGCGTCCTCCACGTAGATGAAGTCGCGGCGCTGGTCGCCGTCGGCGATGCCGTCGCGATGCGACTTGAACAGCCGCACCGGTTCGCCGGACTTCGCGCTATCGAACACCTTGGCAAGCACGCTCGCCATCGGGCCTTTGTGATATTCGTTCGGACCAAACACGTTGAAGAACTTGAGGCCGGCCCATTGCGGCGGCAGCGGCTGCTTCTTCACTACACGATCAACCAGCGCGAGATCGAACAGGCTCTTGCTCCAGCCGTAGAGATTGAGCGGCTTGAGTTTGCGCAGCGCCTCGAGCGACCAGTCGTCAACGAAGCCCTGCTCGCCCTCGCCGTAGGTCGCCGCCGACGAAGCATAGATGAACGGCGTGCGGTTCTCCGTGCACCAGTCCAGCAGCCGCAGCGACAGCCGGAAATTATTCTCGATGACCTCATCAGCGTCGTCCGCCGTGGTCGAGGAGATCGCGCCCATATGGATCACGGCGTCGAGCTTGCGGCCATCAAGCCACGTCATCAGGTCGGCGGGCGGCACGATATCGGCGAGCTGCCGCTTGGCCAGGTTGCGCCAGCGCGAGTCCGAGCCCTTGCCGAGCCGGTCGTTGACGACGACATCGGTGCGGCCGGCCTCGTTCAGGCTGGCGACGATATTCGAGCCGATGAACCCGGCGCCGCCGGTAACGAGCAACATGCGCTATCCTTTGTCCGGAAATTCTTTGCCTAAGACTTGCCGAATGCGCAACGGTCCGGCAGGTGTGCGGTGAACGGCCATCCCCGGCGAAATGACGACCTCGCCAGATAAAACCGAATCTTTATTCATTCAATATATGAACTCAAATTCAAATCTACATATATCTGACCCGGTTCTGCTGATCTCCTATGTGTGGATCGGCGACTTCATCCGCGCGCATTCGATCGTGAAACTGCTGCGCCAGCAGCAGCCGGACCGGCCGGTCGACATGGTGTCGAGCACGCTGTGCGCGCCGCTGGCCGACTACATGCCGGGGCTGCGGCAGGCGATCGTCTGGGATCTGCCGCGCCGGCGTCTCGCGCTCGGCCGCCACCGCGCGCTGGCCGAGCGGCTGCGCCGTGAGCACTACGGTCAGTCCATCGTCATGTTGCGCACGTGGAAGTCGGCGCTGGCGCCGGCATTGGCCGGCATCCCGGTCCGCACCGGCTTTTTTGGCGAGGCACGGCTCGGCCTGCTCAACGACATCCGCCCCGGCGAGCGGAAAGTCCCGCGCATGATCGATCAGATGGGCGCGCTCGCCTTGCCGAAAGATGCGCCGCTGCCGGCCGGCTGGCCGCTGCCGGAATTGATCGTGCCGCAAGCGGAGATCGACGCCTGGCGGGCGCGCAATGGCCTCGCCGATGCGTCACGGCCGGTGATCGCCTTCGCGCCCGGCGCGGTTGGCGCCGGCAAGGCCTGGCCGCCGGAGCATTATGCAGCCCTCGCCAAGGCACTCACCGATGCCGGCGCGTCGGTCTGGGTACTCGGCGGCCCGGCGGAAAGCGCGGACGCTGACAGGATCGCCGCCGGCAGCGGACCGCGGGTGAAAAACCTCACCGGCACCGATCTACGCAACGCGGCGCTGGCGCTCGCTGCCGCCGACGCCGCCGTCACCAACGATTCCGGGCTGATGCACGTTGCCGCCGCGATCGGCACGCCGACCGTGGCAATCTTCGGTCCTACCAGCCCATGGCACTGGAAGCCGCTCAATCCGGTCGCCGCGATCCTCGAACCGCCGGGCGATGACGCCGCGCGGGAGCGCGCGCGGCAGGAGGGCAATCCCGCGGTGGCCCATCGGCGCACCGCCGATGTCACGCCGGCGCGCGTCTACGACGCGGTGCGCGGATTGCCGCGCATCTGGCCGCAATCATGACGGCCAAAAGCCTGAGCGTCGCACCGTTGACTTTGGCTGCCGCAATTCGCGACTGTGTCGCCGCCTGTTTCGATCGGGGAATATTTCATGTCCGGAAAGCCTGATGTTCTGCTCGTCGGCCACAAGAAGCCGACCATCGTCAATGGATTGGCCAATGCCGTCACGCTGCATGCGTTGATCGACGCCAAGGATCCGGACGCCTTTCTTGCCCCGCTCACCGACAAGATCAGCGGCATCGCCGTCGCCTACACCGCCTACAAGATCGACGCCGCACTCATGCAACGGCTTCCAAAGCTGAAAATGATTTCGTCGTTCGGCGTCGGCTACGACCACGTCGATGCAAAGTGGGCGGGGGCGCACGGCATCACCGTGACCAACACACCAGACGTGCTCAACGAGGAAGTCGCAGATACCGCGCTCGGCCTTCTGCTGATGACGGCACGCGAACTGCCACAGGGAGAGCGCTATCTGCGCGCCGGCAAATGGCCGCAGGGCGGCTATCGCCTGAGTCCGGCGACGATGCGCGACCGCACCGTCGGCATCGTCGGCATGGGCCGCATCGGCCGCGCCATCGGCAAGCGGCTCGAAGCATTCGGCGTGCCGGTCGTCTACCACAGCCGCAACCCGCAGCAGGGCGTGACATACACGTATTATCCAAAGCTCCTCGATATGGCGCGCGACGTTGACACGCTGATGCTGATCGTGCCGGGCGGCGCCGCCACCAAGAACATGATCAATGCCGAGGTGCTCAAGGCGCTCGGCCCGAACGGCATCGTCATCAACATGGCGCGCGGCTCGGTGATCGACGAGCCGGCGTTGATCGATGCGTTGAAAAATAACACCATCATGTCCGCCGGCCTCGACGTGTTCGTCAACGAGCCGCATGTCCCGGCCGAATTAATGGCGATGGAGAATGTCGTGCTGCTGCCACATCTCGGCTCGGCCTCCGTGCATACGCGCCGCGCGATGGATCAACTCGTGGTCGACAACCTGCTCGCGTATTTCGCCGGCAAGCCGCCGCTGACACCGGTGCCGGAAACCCCTTGGCCGCCGAAACAGGGATGAGCACGCTCCAGCCCGCGGCGTTCCTCGATCGCGACGGCGTGCTCAATCACGACGAGGGTTACGTCGCGACGCGTGAGCGCTTCCGCTGGATCGACGGCGCGATCGACGGCGTGAAGCGGCTCAATGCCGCCGGCTATCTCGTCTTCGTCGTCTCCAACCAATCGGGAATCGCGCGCGGCTATTACACCGAGGCCGATCTCGCCGCGATCGACCGCTTCATGCGCGAGGAGATCGCGCGCGCGGGCGGCCGGATCGACGATGCGCGCTATTGCCCATGGCTCGCCGACGGCGAGGTCGAGGCCTATCGGCGCGATTCCGGCTGGCGAAAGCCGAAGCCCGGCATGTTGCTCGATCTGATGCGGCACTGGCCGGTCGATCGCGCGCGCAGCTTCCTGATCGGCGACAAGGACACCGACATGCAGGCGGCGGCCGCCGCCGGCATCGCCGGGCATTTCTTCACCGGCGGCAATCTCGACGATTTCGTGCGGAAGCTTTTGGGTTAGCGCGACGCCTCGGCCTCGACCTGCACCAACGCCTTCGCCACTTCGCCGACCGATGGCACCAGTCCCTGCGCGCCGACCACCGCCAGCGGCGCCGTGCCGACAGGCCCGGTGAGCGCCGGCACGCTGCCGGTGAAGATCGCCACCAGCGGCACGTTCAGCGCGGCAGCAAGGTGCACCAGCCCGGTATCGACGCCGACGACGAAGCGCGCGCCGGCCAGCATCGCCGCCACCGCATCGAGCGGCTGACGCGCCGGCACGCGCGCGCCGGGGATCGCAGCCTTGAGCCGTTCGGCGCGATCGCGCTCGCGATCATTGCCCCACGGCAGCAACACCTCGATGCCGCGCGCGGCGATCTGACCGCCAAGCGCGATCCAGTTCGCCTCCGGCCATTCCTTGCCGGCTTGCGCGGTCGCGTGCAGCAGCACGGCATAATGGCCCGGCATCTGCGCGATCCGCTCCTGCAATCCGTAGTCCGGCGGAAACCGCATCGTGTAGCCGAGCGCGAGTGCAGTCAGCACGCGATTGCGCTCGATCGCATGAAGCTGCCGCCCGACCCGGAATGTCCTGTCGTAGAACCACGCCGCCACGCGCTCGCGCACGCTCGCGGTGTCGTAGCCGTAGCGCGTTCCGCGCGCGGCCCTTGCGATCAGGGCCGTGCGCGCCAGCCCCTGCGTGTCGATCACCGCGTCGTAGGAACGCGCCCGCACCGCCGCGCGGAATGCGCCGACCTCGCGCCATGTCGAAGCTGCGAACGGCGCACGGCGCCAGCGCCGCGACGCCACCGGGATGACGGTGCTCACGCCCGGATGCAGCCGCGCCAGCGGCGCAAACGCCTCCTCCACCACCCAGGCGATATGCGCGTCGGGGTATTGCCGCCGCGCCTCGGTCACGGCCGGCATGTGGTGGATCACGTCACCCAGCGACGAGGTCTTGATGAACAGGATGTCGGTCATTCGCATCCCTGTCATATACGTCCTGTTAAGGATGTCGAACGCAATTCGGCAGGCACTCCGGCGAGTTGGCCATCACTAACCGGACATTTATATCGCGGCCCCTAGCGTCATTCCCACATTTACGCGCGAGGGGATGCGGACCATGACCGTCCTGGTGACCGGCGGCGCCGGCTATATCGGCAGCCACACAGTCCACGAGCTCACCGATGCGGGCGAGCCGGTCGTCGTCCTCGACAATCTGAGCACCGGTTTCCGCTTCGCGCTGCCCTCGGGCGTGCCGCTGATCGTCGGCGAGGCCGGCAATCAGGCGCTGGTCGGCTCGCTGATCGACCGCCACAAGGTCGATTCCGTCATCCATTTCGCCGGCTCCATCGTCGTGCCGGAATCGGTCGCCGATCCGCTCGGCTATTATCTCAACAACACCGTCACCTCGCGCGCGCTGATCGAGACCGCGGTGAAGCACGGCGTCAAGAATTTCGTGTTCTCGTCCACCGCCGCCGTCTACGGCGAGCAGGACAATGCGCCGGTGAGCGAAGATGCCGCCAAGGCGCCGCTGTCACCTTACGGCTGGTCCAAACTGATGACCGAGGTGATGCTGCGCGACGTCACCCGCGCGCATGGCCTCAAGCACACGATCCTGCGCTACTTCAATGTCGCGGGCGCCGATCCGAAGCTGCGCACTGGCCAGTCGACGCCAGCGGCGACGCATCTGATCAAGCTTGCGGCGCAGGCGGCGATCGGGCTGCGCCCCGAACTCAAGGTGTTCGGCACCGACTATCCGACGCCGGACGGCACCTGCATCCGCGACTACATCCACGTCACGGACCTCGCGCGCGCGCATTGGGCGGCGCTGCGAAATCTGCGCGCGGGCGGCGCGAGCGACACGTTCAACTGCGGCTATGGCCGCGGCTCGTCGGTGCTGGAGGTGATCGAGGCGATCCGCCGCGTCAGCGGGCTCGCGGTCGATGTGGATTATGTCGGCCGCCGCGCCGGCGATGCCGCCAGCCTCGTCGCCGACACCACCCGCATCCGCGCGACGCTGGACTGGGAGCCGCAATACGAGAACCTCGACACCATCGTCTCGCATGCGCTGGCGTGGGAAATCCGCCTGGCCGCCGATCCGGAAGACCCGCGCGGCGAAGCAACCGCCGCTGCCTGACGGCCGGCAAATCCCCAGACCAACTTGAAAAATCCCATCCGGGGGGGCATGTAGCCCCCACCGGCCGCGCCGGATTAACCCTTTCCGACCCCGGTTCCGGACGCGAGACCTCATGGCCGACGTAACGCCGCCGCCCGCCCAATCGCCGGCCCAGCCCTCGGTTCATGCCGATGCGGACTACCGCTCCGGGCCGCTGATCCGCCGGCTGCTGCTGGAACAGCTCCGTATCCACTGGAAGATGTACGTGCTGGCGCTCATCATGATGGGCATCGCCGCCGGCTGTACGGCGTTGAGCGCCTATCTGATCGGCGACGTCATCAATCAGGCGTACATCAATCGCAATTTCCAGGCCGTGCTGTGGCTCGGCATCGCCACCATCGTGCTGTTCACGGTGAAGGGCCTCACCACCTACGGCCAGGCGGTGATGCTGTCGCGGGTCGGCAACCGCATCGTCGCGTTCAATCAGCGGCGTCTGTTCACCAAACTCCTGCAAGAGAACCTCGGCTTCTTCGCCGGCCGCCACACCACCGAATTCACCGCGCGGCTGACCTCGGGCGCAACTGCGGTGACGCAGGTGATGAACCTCTTGATCACCGCCGTCGGCCGCGATGCGCTGTCGCTGATCGGCCTCGTCACCGTGATGGTGGTGCAGGATCCGACGCTGTCGCTCGTCAGCCTCATCGTCGCACCGCCGGCGCTGATCGTCATCCGCAAGCTGGTGAAGCGGGTGCGCAGCATTGCCCGCAGCCAGTTCCACGGCAGCGCCGCCACCATGGAGACGATGCAGGAGACGCTACAGGGCATCCGCATCATCAAAGCGTTCAATCTCGAACCGGCGATGCAGCAGCGGTTCGACGCCAATGTCGCGGCCGTCGAATACGAATCCAACAAGATGGCGCGCGTCGCCAACCGCGCCAGCCCGCTGATGGAGACGCTGGGCGGCTTCGCCATTGCCGGCGCGCTGATCTATGGCGGCTATCGCGTGATCGAAACCGGCGCGACGCCGGGCGAATTCTTCTCGTTCTTCACCGCGTTCCTGCTCGCCTACGAACCGGCAAAGCGTCTCGCGCGGCTCAACATCGAATTGAACGCCGCGCTCACCGGTGCGCGTATCCTGCTCGAAGTGGTCGACACGCCGGCGGGCGAGCCCAGCGACGACGACAAGCCCGCACTGGCACCCCAGCAGCACGGCATCGCGTTCGAGGACGTACAGTTCCGCTATCGCGCCGACGAACCGGTGCTGCGCGGCCTCTCGTTCAACGCCGAGCCCGGCCGAATGACCGCGCTGGTCGGCCCGTCCGGCGGCGGCAAGTCGACCGTGTTCAATCTGCTGCTGCGGTTCTACGAGCCTGAAAGCGGCACCATCCAGATCGGCGACCAGGCGATCGGCGGCGTGTCGCGCGCATCGCTGCGCGCGCAGATCGCTTATGTCGGACAGGAGATTTTCCTGTTCCGCGGCTCGGTGCGCGAGAACATCGCTTTCGGCAAGCCGGGCGCGACCGAAGCCGAAATCATCGCTGCCGCCAAGGCCGCTTACGCGCATGATTTCATCACCGCGTTCCCGCAGGGTTACGACACGCCGGTCGGCGAACACGGGTTGCAGCTCTCCGGCGGCCAGCGCCAGCGCATCGCCATCGCCCGCGCGCTGATCAAGAACGCACCGGTCATTCTGCTCGACGAGGCGACCGCGGCGCTCGATTCCGAATCCGAACGGCTGGTGCGCGAGGCGATCGACCATCTCTGCGCGGGGCGGACGACGCTGGTGATTGCCCACCGGCTGCACACCGTGTCCCACGCCGACCGGATCCTCGTCATCGAGGGCGGGATCGTCACCGAATCCGGCCGCCACGACGACCTGTTGCGCCGGGACGGCCGCTATGCGGCGTTCTACCGGCTGCAATTACGGGACGAGGAACAGGCCGTCGGGCCCGCGTCCTGATCAACCACCCGAGATACGGGCCAGCCGATCCGGGCTCGCGGCCCAATCCCCGCCCCTGTACGCCTGCGGCAAAATGCGTTACCGGAAGCTCCTCCGGCTCTTTCAGCGAACAGATGGTCATGAGCAACAACGACAAGAAGTATGTCATTCCGCCGGCGCCGCAGCCCTATATCGAGGTCGCGGGCGCGAGCGAGGTGTTCCCGGTACGCCGCATCTGGTGCGTCGGCCGCAACTACATCGAGCACATCCGCGAAATGGGCCAGGACGAGCGCGCGCCGCCGTTCTTCTTCGCCAAGCCCGCGGACGCCATCGTCCATGACGGCCAGACCGTGCCGTATCCGTCGCTGACCAAGGACATGCACCACGAGGTCGAACTCGTCGTCGCGCTGAAGTCGGGCGGCCGCAATATCCCGGTCGCCAAAGCCAACGACACCATTTACGGCTATGCGGTCGGCATCGACCTCACCCGCCGCGACCTGCAGATCGCCTCGCGCGACGTCAAGCGCCCGTGGGAGATCGGCAAGGCGTTCGACGGCTCGGCGCCGTGCGGCCCGATCATGCCGGCGAGCAAGATCGGCCACCCGACCAAGGGCAAGATCACCCTCAAGGTGAACGGCCAAATCCGCCAGGATGGCGACCTCAACCAACTGATCTGGAACGTGCCCGAGACGATCTCCAAGCTCTCGGAGATGGTCGCGCTCGAAGCCGGCGACATCATCATGACCGGAACCCCGGCCGGCGTTGCCGCCACCGTGGCCGGCGACAAGATCGAATGTGAATGCGAGGGCGTCGGCAAGCTGACCGTCACCATCGGCCAGCCGCTCAAATAAGCGGCACTTCAGATTTCGACGGAAAGCCCGCCCTCATCGGCGGGCTTTTTGTTTGTGCAGCCAGCGAGGGGAACTGGAACCTGAAGCTGCCGTTAACGATCCGGTAACCGGCGCAGGCCGACATTGGGGATACCGCATGAAGGACGCCACCATGACGCTCGCGACTCACGACGATCTTTTGCCGTATCACGAGTCGCCCCCGCTCGCCGGCTATGTCCGGCCGCGGCAATCGGCCGATCTGGCATCGACCATGGCCGAGCGCATCATGGCGTTTCATCCGGCATCCGATGCGGAAGCCCTGAAACTCTTGCGCGCGAGTTTCCCCAATTCGCCGCTCAGCCTGCGGGTGACGGCGCTGGACTTCCTCAACCGCCGCCGCGCGCGCTGATCGCAACATCTCTTCGCTTGAACTGACCGCATCTCACGCATGCGGCCGCGTGATCGCATCCGCGCGTGTACATACGCGCGTGCGCACGCACTGCCTTGCAATCAATCCGCACATATCCAGCCCGTAAAATCGCCGCGTGATATCGTAAAGTCACGCCACCAGAGCACTGCATTACGAAAGCGTAAGCTGCGTGCGCGCCGCGAATGCGACAGGTTGCCCAGCGGGGGACGCGACCGAACGAGAGCGCATGTGCTACTTCACGCGCCGCTGACGCAATCCACCCGTTATTACCTGCATCGCGCCCGCGCTTATCTTGGCTTTGCGCTCGACCGCTATCGCCATCCGGACGCCGCCGATTTCTATTCCGAGATCAACACCACCGGCTACGCGCCGAATGCCCATATCGACGCACTGCCCGAACACAGGCTGATCTATGTCAGCGTGCCGAAAAGCGCGTCGACCTCAATCAAGATGCTGCTCAGCCACCTCATCGGTCGTCATCCGTCGCCGGATCAGGTGCATCGGCGCAGCCTCAGCGGCCTGCCGTCGCCGTTCGAGATCGGCCCGGCGAAATTCCATCGCCTCGTCACCGACCCGGCGACGCTGCGCTTCACCTTCGTCCGCAATCCTTATGACCGGCTGGTGTCGGCCTGGGCCGATAAATTCCAGGGCCGGCCACTGCGACCGGGAAATCCGTTCATCGACCAGTATCTCGCGCTGCGCCCGCAGGTCGATCCAACGTTGCCGGGCGAAGGCATGGACGAACTCGACTTCGCCGATTTCGTCACCTACGCCGCCGAAACCGCCGTATGCCGGCTCGACGCGCACTGGGAGGTGCAGGACGACATCGTGGCGATGCCCGGCCTCACCTACGATCTCATCGGCCGGGTCGAGACGTTCGACCGGGACATCGTGCCCGTGCTCGACCACATCGGTGCCGATGCGACGTTGCGGCGGGGCGCGCATATTCCACTGCGAACCTCGGCGCGCATGTCATGGCAGGACTACTACACGCCGGACCTTGCGCGACGCGTGCGGCGCGCCTACGAGCGCGATTTCGACCGGTTCGGCTATCGGTTCGCGTCGTTCGCGTGACGCGAAGGCCTACAAGCCGAGATAGGCCTGACGCACGCGATCATCCGCCAGCAATTCGTCGCCACGACCGGTCAGCGTGATGCGGCCGTTCTCCAGCACATAAGCGCGCTGTGCGAGCTTGAGCGAAACCGCGACGTTCTGCTCGACCAGCAGACAAGTGAGCCCGTCGCGATTGAGATCGGCGACCGTCTGCAACACCGCCTGCACCACCGCCGGCGCGAGTCCGAGCGACGGCTCGTCGAACATCACCAGTTCCGGCTCGCCCATCAGGCAACGGCCGATCGCCAGCATCTGCTGCTCGCCGCCGGACAGCGTGCCCGCCGCTTGGCTGCGCCGCTCGGCAAGCCGCGGAAACATCGCGAACACGCGGTCGAGATTGCGTGCCTTTGCGGCGCGCGCGCGCGGCAGCAACGCGCCCATGGCGAGATTTTCCATCACGCTCAGCGTCGGAAACACCTGCCGGCCTTCCGCCACCTGACCGATGCCGAGATTGCAGACCTGATGGCTCGGCCGCCCACCGATCTCCGTGCCGTTGAACACGATGCGGCCGCGCGACGGCTTGTGCATGCCGGCGATGGTGCGGATCAGCGAGGTCTTGCCGGCGCCGTTAGCGCCGACGATGGCGACGATCTCGCCACGCGCGATCTCGAGCGCGACGCCGTCGAGCGCCTGCGCGTCGCCATGAAACACATCGAGGTCGCTGACGGAGAGCATCAGTGCACCGCCTCCGCGCCGAGATAGGACTGGATCACCGCCGGATCGCGCACCACCTGCTGCGGCGAGCCTTCGGCGATGGTCGCGCCGTGATGCAGCACCAGAATATGCGACGCGAGCGCCATCACCGCGCGCATCACGTGCTCGATCAGCAGGATCGTGAGTCCGGTTTCGCGGTTGAGGTCGCGCAGGATTCCGACCATGCGGTCGGTTTCGGTCGGCCGCAGCCCGGCCATCACCTCGTCAAGCAACAGCAGCTTCGGATCGGTCGCAAGCGCGCGCGCCACTTCGAGTCGCTTGCGGTCCGGCAAGGTCAGCGCGCCGGCTTTCTGCGTACGCTTGTCGAACAGATCGAGACGGCGCAGCACCGCGTGGGCGTGGTCGCGCGCGGTATCGACATCGGGGCGGCGCAACAGCGCGCCGACTACCACATTCTCCTCGACCGTGAGACCGGGGAACGGCTTGACGATCTGGAAGGTACGGCCGACGCCGCGACGGCACACCTGATCGGGCGGTAGGCCACCGATAGCGTCGCCGTCGAAGGTAATGCTGCCGCTGTCCGGCGCGAACACGCCGGCGATCAGGTTGAACAGCGTGGTCTTGCCGGCGCCGTTCGGGCCGATCACCGCAAAGATCTCGCCCGGCGGCACTGAGAACGACACACGATCCACGGCGAGCAGGCCGGTGAATCGGCGGCTGACGCCCTCGACTTTCAGCAACGGCGCGGCCCCGCTTGCGGTCATGGCTTGCGCTCCGTGACCTTGCGCTCCGTGACCTTGAGCTTGCGCGCGACCCACGGCCACACGCCGTCCGGCAGCGCGACGACCACGAACAGCAGGCAGATGCCGTAGAACACCGCCTTCGCGCCCGGCACGTCGAGGCCGAGCCACGACAGCAGTTCGTGCATGGATTCCGACAGGCCGGTCAGCAGGAACGCGCCGAGGATCGGCCCGAACAGCGTGCCAACGCCGCCGATGATGGGGCCGAGGATGATCTCGATCGAACGGCCCATATTGAATACCTGCTCGGGAAACAGGTTGTTGTAATAGAATGCCGTGAACACGCCGGCCGGCGCGGTCAGCCCGGCGGAAATCATCACCGCGATCATCTTGCAGCGGAACGTGTCGATGCCGAGCGCGCGCGCCGCATCCTCGTCCTCGCGGATCGCCTGCCAGAAATAGCCGAGCCGGCTGCGCAGCAGCCACCGGCACAAGAGCCACGCGCCGAGCGTCATCGCCAGGATGACGTAATAGAACATCGTCGGGTTGCCGCGCAGATTGACGAGATCGTTGCTGGTATATTGCGACACCGGCAGGAACAGGCCGCCGGACCCACCGACATAGCTGAAATGATCGAAGCCGACGCGGGTGAATTCGGCGAAGGCGATGGTCAGGATCGCGAAATAGACGCCGCCGACGCGGAAGCGGAACGCCAGGAAGCCGATGATTGCGCCGGCGATCACCGCCACCGGCACCGCCACCAGCATGCCGATCCACGGTCCGACGCCGAAACGCACGAACAGCGCCGCCGCGACATAGCTCGCAAGTCCGACATAGAGCGCATGGCCGAGCGACAACTGACCGGCGAAGCCCATCATCACGTTCCAGGCCTGGCCGGTGAACGCGAAATACAGGATCAGGATCAGAACTGTCAGCAGATAATCGTTGGCGAGGAACGGCGCGGCGAGCATCAACGCCAGCAGCAGCACCAGCAGAACGATGCCGCGTTTCGACAGTTCGGAGAACAGACCGGTCATCGCTGCCGTTTCCCCATGATGCCTTGCGGCCGCAGCAGCAGGACCAGCACCAGCGCGGCGACGGCGAACATGCTCTTGGCCGACGGGGTGAAGAACAGCCCGGCCAGCGCCTCGGTCAATCCGATCAGAACGCCGCCGAGCAGCGCGCCGGGCATCGAGCCGAGGCCGCCGATGATGACGATGATAAACGCCTGCAGCGTATAGGATGGCCCCAGCGCCGGCGTCACGTCGGTGATCAGCACCAGCACCGCGCCGGCCGCGCCGACGCAGGCCGCGCCGATGCCGAAGGTGAGCGCATAGAGCCGCTTGACGTCGAGACCGACCACCAGTGCGCCGGTGTAGTTGTCGGCGCAGGCGCGGATTGCCTGCCCGATCAGCGTGAAGCGGAAGAACGCGAACAGCACGACCGCCACCAGCACCGCCGCGAGCGCGGCATAAGCCTTGGTGGCGTCGATGATCAGCTTTCCAACCTCGAAGGAATCGAACGAATAGTCGGTCTGCACGCCGCGCGCATCGGGCCCGAAGATCATCAGCAGCACGTTGACGAGGATGATCGCCACGGCCACCAGCAGTATGAATTGCGTGTGTTCCGGCTTGTTGACGAAATCATTGATCAAGCCGGCCTGCATCGCATAGCCGAACGCGAACAGCAGCGCCGCGATGGGAATGAGCGACAGCAGCGGGTCGATACCGAATGCGGTGAAGGCGCTGAAAGCCAGAAACATCGCCACCGTCATCATCTCGCCGTGGGCGAAGTTGACGACACGGATGACGCCGAAAATGACGGACAGGCCGAGCGCCATCAGTCCGTAGACAAGCCCGGTGAGGATGCCGCCGACGGCAACATTCAGGATGAGGTCGATCGGCGGCATCGGAGCCGGCTAAGACGCGAGAGGGACAGCGCGGCGGATCAGCCGCGCTTGCCCCAGCCCGGCATCGGGAACACGACGTTGCCGGCGGAAGCTTCCTTCGGCAGCACCACCGTCGGCACGCCCTTCTTGTTCTGCAGCACGACCGAGGCGATGGTATTGCACTGGCCCTTCTCGTCGAACTCGATCGGGCCGCCGACCATCACGCGCTTCTCGATCTTGGTTTTGCGCATGGCGTCGGCCAACGCCTGACCGTTGGTCGAACCGGCGCGCTTGTGCGCGTCGGCGCAGACCAGCAGCGCCTCGAAGGTGAAGCCGATGTTGAAGATGTGGCCCGGCAGCTTGTCCTTCGGATAGACCTTCTTGAACTCGGCCTCGACCATCTTGGTCATGTCGGCCTTGGGGTTGGCCCACGGGATCGTGGTGATGATCTCGTCGCCATACTTGCCCATGGTGTCGAGGAACTGCTGCTCGTAGAGGCCCGGCGCGCCGGGGCTCATGATGCCCATCGGCTCCCAGCGCTGCTTGACCATTTCGCGCACCAGCAGGATCGCGTCGTTGAGCCGGGTCACGGTCATCAGCAGGTCAGCGCCGGTCGCCTTCGCCTTGGCGACCTCAACCGACAGATCCTTCGCCGCCGGATCGTAGGCGATCGAGTCCAGAATCTTGAACGGCATGTTCGCCTTGGGGAAGATCGCGTCGATCGCCCGCTTGTTGGCCTGGCCGAACGTGTCGTTGATGTGCATCAGCACCGCGCTCTTCGGCGTCTTGCCGGTGGCGGCGAACACCTGCGGGAACAGCGCGAGGCCGCGCGAGATGATCTGCGGCGCGGTCTGGAAGTTGCGGAAGGTGAACTTGTAGCCCTGCTCGGTGATCTGCGGCGCGGCGGCGATGTTGATCATGAAGGGCACGCCCTTCTGCTCCGCCACCTGGGCGATCGCAGCGGCGGCGCCGGAATCGAACGGACCGGCCAGCATATGCACGCCGTCGGCGATCAGCTTTTCCGCCCGCGCGCGCGCCACGTCCGGATTGGTCTCGAAGTCGACGGTGGTCAACTCGATCGGCTGGGTGTAGCCGAGCTGCTTGAGGAGCGCCGGCGCGATATCGACGCCGCGCTTGCACGACTGGCCGATGCCAGCCTGCACGCCGGACAGCGGCAGGATCACGCCGATCTTCAGCGGGCCGCCCTGGGCGCGCACGATCGCCGGCGCGGCGAGGAATGAGCCGGCCGCGGCGGCGCCCGCCAGCAGCTGGCGGCGCGAGACGGTGATCTTGGTGGTAACCTTGGACATGGAAGCTTCCTCCCCCGAGGGTAGCCGGCCGCTTGTCGGGCCGGACGTTTGATACCGATTGTCGCTATTGTTTTTCGCGCACGGACGGGTTGCAATAGCGGTCGCGGGCAGCCGGGCACCGGCCGCCTTTGTTCTGCGCTATTGTTGATGATGACAACTGTCGTCGTCAACAACAATATCGGCTAGTATGCTGCGGCTTAAGGGGGCAGCGACAGCCAATGCGACAGGACAAGGCGGACGAGAGCGCAAGAGGAATGGCAACCCGCAAACAGGACGCCAGCGGATCAAGATTGCCCGGACAGGACGCGCGCATCGCCCGCCGCCGGCCGATCGACCTCGCCGCGCTCAACGATCATCTCGGCTATTCGATCCGCCGCCTGCAGATCTGGATCTTTCAGGATTTCATCCGTTCGCTGGCCGAGGTGGATATCCGCCCGGCGCAATATTCCGTGCTGGTGGTGATCGGCGCCAATGCCGGGCTGTCGCAGGCGGACCTCGCGGAATCGCTCGGCATCGAGCGCGCGCGCATGGTGCATCTGCTCGACCGGCTGGAGCAGCGCGGGCTGATCGAGCGCCAGCCGTCGAACACCGACCGGCGCAGCCATGCGCTGCATCTCACCAGGGACGGCCAGCGGCTGCTCAAGCGCGCCAAGGCACTCGCCGCCTCGCACGAGGAGCGGCTCTCCGGCATGCTCGGCGAGACTGCGCGGCTGAACTTGCTCGATCTGATGCGACGGACGGTGCTGCCGTCAGCCTGACGCCAGCGCCCGCTCCGCCGCCGCGGCGAGCGCCAGCAGCCGGCGATCCTGCCCGTGCCTGGCGACCAGCATCAGCCCGGTCGGCAGCGCCGAGCCCGGCATCGGCAGCGAGATCGCGCACAGATCGAAGAAATTGATGATCGAGGTATTGCGCAGCAGCAGCGCGTTCTTGCGGGCGAAGCCTTCGTCGCTTGCCACCTCATCCATGGTTGGCGCAACGATCGGTACCGTCGGCATCGCGATCAGGTCGAACTCGTCGAGCCGCCCCGCCATCATGCGGATCAGCTCCTGGCGCTGCGCAAGCATCCACGCATAATCGTTCTCGGAGATAACGCCGCCGCGCTCGATCCGCTTGCCGATCTTCGGATCGATATCGGCCAAACGCCGCTGCAGGCGATCGCGGTGCAACCGATAGGCCTCGAACGGAACGATGCCGCCGCGGCCATTGACGTCGGCCATGGCGTCCAGCGGTTTCAGCGTCTCGTCCTTGAGCACCACGCCCGCCGCCGACAGACGCTTGCACGCGCCCTCGAACGCCAGCGCCACCGCGCCGTCCATCGCTTTCAGCGGCAAGCCTTGTGCAACGCCGATCCGCACGCCCGCCAGCGAAGCCTCCGGCAGCGGGGCGGCCGGCTCGCCGGCCATGACCGCATCGGCATCGGCGCAGCGTTGCACCGTCATCGCCAGCGGCCCAATCGAGTCGAGCGTCGTCGACAGCGGAAACACGCCGTCGGTCGGCACGCGCGGCTTGCTCGGCTTGAAGCCGACCGTGCCGGTCAGCGCCGCCGGGATACGCGTCGAGCCGCCGGTGTCGCTGCCGATGCCGATCTCGCACATCCCATCCGCCACGGCGACCGCAGCGCCGGACGACGAGCCACCCGGAACGCGGTTGCGATCCGCCGGAATGCCCGGCGTGCCGTAGTGCGGATTCTCGCCGACACCGGAGAAGGCGAACTCCGTCATGTTGGTCTTGGCGACGATCACCGCGCCGGCGGCGCGCAACCGCGCAACCACCGGCGCATCGCGCGCGGCCGGCACGCCCTCTTCCGCGAGGATGCGCGAACCGGCGCGCGTCACTTCGTCGGCTACGTCGAACAGATCCTTGATGCTGACGATCGCGCCGTCGAGCGGGCCGCGCGATTGCCCGGTGGCGGCGCGCGCATCGGCAGCGGCGGCCTCGCGTTGCGCGCTGTCGCGATAAACGGTGAGGCAGGCGAAATGTCCCTGCCCGGCGGAATCGTCGATGCGGGTGAGCGCGGCGGTGAGACGATCGCGTGCGGATGTATTTGCGGTCATGCGTCCTGCATACAACAACGACGGAACCGGCGACAGGGGCCGCGCGTTATCATGGATAGACAGTTGCAACCTGGGAGGATGCAGTGAAATCCATGTTAATGGCGGCAGCCGTTGCGGCTGCATTGACAATGCCGGCTCTGACGCCGACGAGCGCATCAGCGCAAGGCGCCACAGTCGGCGGCGCGATTGTCGGTGCCGGTACCGGTGCCGTGATCGGCGGCGCGGTCGGCGGCGGCAACGGCGCGGCCGCAGGCGCGGTCATCGGCGGCGTCACCGGCGCGGCGGTCGGTGCCAATGCGGAGACGCGGCATCGCCGGGTCTATCGCGAGCGCCGCGTCTATCATCGCGAGCGCGTCTGTTTCCGCGACGACTGGGGCCGCCGGCATTGCCGCTGGCGCTAGTCAACCAGACGCGATCAAAAAGGGATGCGCACAGCGCATCCCTTTTTTTATGGACGGCACATCAGCTTTTCGGAATCGCGAACAAGTCCTCGACCGTCATTGGATGCGGGATCAGTTGCTGCTGAACAGCGTAGCTCATCAGCATCTCCAGACAGGCCCGGTTGGCGTCGCAGCCGAACGGCACGGTATCGACACCGCCCTCGCGTTGCGGACCGGCGGCGGCCTTGCCCGCTTCCAGCAGATGATAGAGCTTTGCCACCGTCTCGGGCTGTTGCCGCGCGAGTTCGCCCTTCACCACCACCATGTGGTTGACCGGCGCGACGCCATGCTGGCGATACCAGGCTTGCGCCGCCGCATGCGGATCGGGAACGACGCTTTGCAGGCGCGGATCATCCGGCATCGCCGCGCCGTAGATCGCCGCGTCGATCTCGCCGTCGATCAACATTTTGGTCATGTCCGAGCCTGACGGCGCGCGTTCCGCGAACGGCGGATCGATGGCTTCGGCCACATGTCCGTCCTCATAGGTGATCCAGCGCACGCTGTTCATGTCGATGCCGTAGTCGTTCTGCAGAATGCCGCGCAGCCACACCGCCGTAGTCTGGCTGTAGGAGCGTACGCCGATGCGCTTGCCGGCGAGGTCGGCGGGCGTGAGCGGCCCGCGCTCAACATTGTGCAGCATGCAATGATGCTGAAAGCGGCCGAGCATCGCCGCCGGTAGCAGCGCGAGATCCTTGCCGTAAGCGCGTGCCTGCAAATACGTCACCAGGGCCATCTCGCTCGCGTCGTAGGCGAGCTGCCGCACCATCGGCTTGAACGCCTTGTTCATCGGCTTGACCTCGACGAAGTCGAGCGCGAGGCCCGGCTCGGTGATCCGCCCCTCCTTCAACGGCTTGGTGTGCGGATAATCGCCGATGGCGATGCGGAGCGGAGCGGCAGCGGACATGGTCACAACCCGGATATGCACAAGCGAGGGAGCGGCAGCTTGACCCTGCTGACAGGATTGTCAACAATCCGGGTGACAGTTTTCCCACGCTGTGTCCGAGTTCTGCGTTATGCCACCTGCCCGCGCTTCCACCCAAAACGATCTCACCACACAGTTGCGCGAGGCGATCGCGCGCGGCCGCCTGCTGCCGAACGAGCGGCTGATCGAGACCGACCTCGCCGCCACTTACGGCGTCAATCGCGCCCATATCCGCATGGCGCTGGCGATGCTCGATCAGGAAGGCTTGGTCGTGCGCGAGCGCAATCGCGGCGCGCGCGTCCGTGCAGTCTCCGACGACGAGGCGCTGGAGATCGCCGAGACGCGGCTTGCCATCGAAACCATGATCGCCGGTCAGGCCGCGCGCCGCGTCACCGACAGCGACCGCAAGGCGCTGCGCGCGATCCTCACCCGCATGCGCGGATGCGTCGACGGCGAGGATTATGCCGGATTCTCCGACGCCAACGCGGCGCTGCATCGCGAGATCCAGCGCATCGCCGCCAACGCCACCGCGAGCCGCATCGTCGCCTCGCTGAAATCGCAGATCGTACGGCTGCAGTACCGTGTCATCCTGCTGCCGGGCCGTCCCGCCCTCTCGCTCGCCGAACACCGCCGCATCGTCGAGACGATCTGCGCCGGCGACCGTGCCGGGGCGGAAGCGGCGATGCGCGCGCACCTGACGAGCTTCCTGCGCCTGCTCAAGCAGGCGATCGCCGCCGCGCACCACGGCGGCTTCTGACAACCGATCAAGCAAAGAAGAGGGATCATCACCATGGGCAAGACCGGACTGGTCGTCACCGCGCATCCGGGCGATTTCGTCTGGCGCGCCGGCGGCGCCATCGCGCTGCACGCGAAGCTCGGCTACCGCATGAAGATCGTCTGCCTGTCGTTCGGCGAGCGCGGCGAGAGCCAGTTCGCGTGGAAGGAGAAAGGTGCGACGCTGGAAAGCGTGAAAGCCGGCCGCAAGGACGAGGCGCAGCGCGCCGCCGATCTACTCGGCGCCGAGATCGAGTTCTTCGACTGCGGCGACTATCCGCTCAAGCTCAACGAAGAGCACTTCGACCGCATGGTCGATATCTATCGCGAGGAGAACCCCGCCTTCGTGCTGACGCACGCGCTGGAAGACCCGTACAATTTCGACCATCCGAACGCCGCGCATTTCGCGCAGGAGACCCGTGTGGTGGCGCAGGCGATGGGCCACAAGCCCGGCGCGCAGTACAAATACTCCGCGCCGGCCGTTTATCTGTTCGAGCCGCACCAGCCGGAACAGTGCAACTTCAAGCCCGATCTCATTCTCAAGATCGATGAGGTCTGGGAGACAAAATACAAGGCGTTCCAGATCCTCGCCGCGCAGAAGCACCTCTGGCACTACTACGATCGGGTGGCGCTCAACCGCGGCATCCAGGGCTCGCGCAACACCGGTATCCCGATGACCTATGGCGAGGCGTATCAGACTCTGTTCCCACGTGTGGCGATGGAACTGGGCTGATCCCCGCAAGATTCACTTTCGGAGAACTGACATGAAAACCGTCGTGGTCCGCAACATTCCGCGCGCCGATGCGAAAGCCTGCGAGGTGTTCGCCAAGCGCGGCGTCTCGACCGTGCACGAAGCCTATGGCCGCATCGGCCTGATGAAGCCCTATATCCGGCCGATCTGGTCCGGCGCGTCGATCGCCGGCCCCGCCGTCACCGTGCTGGCGCAGCCGGGCGACAACTGGATGATCCATGTGGCCGTCGAGCAATGTAAGCCCGGCGACGTCCTCGTGGTCGGCTGCACCACCGACAACACCGACGGCATGTTCGGCGATCTGCTCGGCACTTCGCTGAAAGCGCGCGGCGTCGCCGGCCTCGTCATCGACGCCGGCTGCCGCGACGTGCTCACGCTCAAGGAGATGGGCTTCCCGGTGTGGTCGCGCGCGATCTCGGCCAAGGGCACGGTCAAGGCCACGCTCGGCGCGGTCAACGTGCCGGTCGTCTGCGCCGGCGTGAACGTCACGCCGGGCGACGCCGTGGTCGCCGACGAGGACGGCGTGGTCGTCGTCGCGCGCAACAGCGTCGCCGACGTAATGGCCAAGGCAGAGAAGCGGTTCGCCGACGAGGACGGCAAGCGGCAGAAGCTCGCGTCCGGCGTGCTCGGCCTCGACATGTACAACATGCGCGAGCCGCTGGCGAAAGCCGGGCTCGTCTATGTCGACAAGCCGGAGGACGTGTGACGCGCGTCCCGCAGTTCACCATCGCTTTCGGCCGCCCCGCCGATCCTGCGGCGGCGGACGGGCGGCTCGACGCGGCCGCGTTTCATCGCAATCACGCCGCGATCGGCGAAGCACTCGCCGCCGATCTCGCGGCGATGCAGGGTGACGTGCTGGAGATCGGCAGCGGCACCGGCCAGCACGCGGTCACCTTCGCGCAGCAGGCCCCGCATCTCACCTGGTGGCCGAGCGATCCGAACGCCGATCACCGCCGCAGCGTGGATGCCTGGCGCGCGCACACCGTGCTGACCAATCTGCGGCCGGCCGCGATGATCGACGTGTCGCAGCCGGATTGGCATTGGGGCGACACGAACCCCTCCCCGCCGCTCGCGGCGATCTTCTGCGCCAATGTGATCCACATCGCGCCGTGGAGCGTCGCGCAGGGCCTGTTCGCCGGCGCGGAACGGCATCTGCGGTCAGGCGGCAAGCTTTATCTCTACGGCCCGTTCAAATCCGGCGGCCAGCACACCGCGCCAAGCAATGCCGCATTCGACGACAGCCTGCGCGCCCGCGACACCGCCTGGGGCGTGCGCGACATCGACGATGTCAACGCGCTGGCGCGCCGCCACCATTTGACGCCGGACACGGTTCACACCATGCCGGCGAACAACCTCATTCTCACCTTCACCCGCATATGACCACGCACGGGCAACAGGGCGCCACCGCCGCGCCGTCAGTCCTTCTGCAGACCAAGCTCGCGGATCAGCTCGCCGGCCTCGTCGCGGGTCTCGCGCATCGCCTGCGCCATCTCCTCCGGCGTGGACGACACGCCGACGATGCCGGTCTTCTCCATCAAGGTCCGATACTCCGGCGTCTTCACCGCCTCGGCGATATGCTTGTTGAGCGTCGCGATCACCGGCTCCGGCACGCCCTTGGCGGCGCAGACGCCGAGCCAGGTGCTGGCGACGATCGGCACGCCCTGCTCCTTCAGGGTCGGCACGTTCGGCGCGACCGGCAGCCGCTCCGGGCTGGTCATGCCGATCACCTTCAGCCGCTTCGCCTCGTAGAGCGGCGTGGTGACGACCAGCGGCCCGACCGCGAACTGGATGCGATTGGCGATGATCTCCTGCAAGGCGTCGCCCATGCCGCGGAACGGCACGCCGATCGACTTGATGCCCATTACCTTCTCGAACCGCTTGATCACCAGTTCGGGCGCGGAGCCGGCGCCGACGTGGCCATAGTTGAGTTCGCCCGGCCGCGCCTTGGCGTAGGCGACAAACTCCTGCATCGAGTTGACCGGCAGCTCGTTGGACACGGCGAAGGCGTAGTAAGCCCGCGTCGCCAGCGACACCGGCGCGATATCGTCGAGGGTGTAGCTGCTCTTCTTGTAGAGCACCGTGTTAATCGGATCGATATAGGTGCAGAACAGCAGCGTGTAGCCGTCGCGCGGCTGCGACAGCATGTAATCCACGGCGATCTTGCCGCCCGCGCCCGGCTTGTTCTCGACCACCACCGACTGGCCGAGCGAGGCGCGCAGCTTCTCCGCCATCACCCGCGCCGGGCCGTCGGTTGGCCCGCCGGCGGGGAACCCGACCAGCAGCCGGATCGGCTTTGTCGGATAGGTCTGCGCGAGCGCACTCGCGCCCGCCACCATCACGATCAACCCCGCAGCCAGCACGCGCCCCAGCATCTGCAATCCTTTCCCGGCCTGAACACCTGCTCCGTTCTTGCCGACAAACGCCGCCTTAGCAAGATGAGTGCACACCATGTCTGATATGCCCCGCGACTTACCCCCTGAGCCGATCCTCGACATCGCGCATCTGGCGCATATCGAGATGCTCACGCCGAAGTTCGATGAAAGTCTGCGCTTCTTTATCGACGTGATGGGCATGACCCAGAGCGGCGAGAAAGGCGACAGCGTCTATCTGCGCGGCTGGGACGACTATGAGCGCTACTCGCTCAAGCTCACCGCGTCGAAGACTTCCGGCATGGGCCACGTGGCGTTCCGCACCCGCTCGCCGCAGGCGCTGGAGCGCCGCGCCGCCGCGCTGAAAGGCTCCGGCTTCGACATCGGCTGGACCGACGGCGATCTCGGTCATGGCAAAACATTTGTGTGCCACGATCCCGATGGCCACCGCATCGAACTCTATTACGACACCGAATGGTATCAGGCGCCGCCGGACAAGAAGCCCGCCTTGAAGAACCAGGCGCAGAAATTCCCGGCGCGCGGCGTCAATGTGCGCCGGCTCGACCATTTCAACGGCCTCGCCGCCGACATCAAGGCGAACCGCGAGTTCTTTGAAAAATATCTCGGCTTCCGCCTCACCGAACAGATCGTGCTCAACGACGGCACCGAGGCCGGCATGTGGATGACCGCCACCAACAAGAGCTACGACTTCGCCTATACCCGCGACCACACCGGCACCATGGGCCGCTTCCACCACGTCACTTACGCGCTCGACAGCCGCGAAGAGATTTTGCGCGCCGCCGACATCTTCCTCGAGAACGGCGTCTACATCGAAACTGGCCCGCACAAGCACGCGGTGCAACAGACCTTCTTCCTCTATGTCTACGAGCCGGGCGGCAACCGCGTCGAGGTAGCCAATGCCGGCGCGCGGCTGATCCTCGCGCCAGACTGGAAGCCGATCCGCTGGACCGAGGAGGAACGCAAGAAAGGCCAAGCGTGGGGCCTCAAGACCATCGAGTCGTTCCACACCCACGGTACGCCGCCGGTCGAGGCGAAAGGCCACTGATGGCGGCGATCCCGCACCTTACCCTCCCCGCCGGCCAGCCGATGCCCCGCTTCGGGCTCGGCACCTGGCGCATGGGCGAGGCGCGCGGCGAGCGCAAGGCCGAGACGGCAGCGCTGGCACACGGGCTCGCGCGCGGCATCACGCTGATCGACACCGCGGAGATGTATGGCGGCGGCGTCGCGGAAGAGATCGTCGGCGACGCCATCACCGGGAAGCGCGCCGGCCTGTTCATCGTTTCCAAGGTGCTGCCGGAGAATGCCTCGCGGCGCGGCACCGTCGCCGCCTGCGAGCGCAGCCTGCGACGGCTGCGGATCGACTGCATTGACCTTTATCTCCTGCACTGGCGCGGCAGCGTGCCGCTCGCGGAAACCGTCGAGGCGTTCGAGGCGCTGCGCGCCGCCGGCAAGATCGGCGCGTGGGGCGTGAGCAATCTCGACCTGAGTGATATGCAGGAACTGGCGGACGTGCCACACGGCGCCGCCGTGCAGACCAATCAGGTGCTCTACAATCTGACCCGGCGTGGTATCGAGTTCGACCTGCAGCCATGGTGCCAGGAACGCCGCATTCCGCTGATGGCCTATTCACCGATTGAGCAAGGCCGTCTGCTCGGTCATCCGGCGCTCACCAAAATCGCCGCCACGCACGGCGTCTCGCCGGCGCAGGTGGCGCTGGCCTGGCTGATGCGTCAGGACGATGTGATCGTCATTCCGAAATCGTCGCGCGCCGCACATATCGACGACAATCTCGCCGCGCTTGATCTCACGTTGACGCCGGACGATCTCGCGGCGCTCGACCGCGCCTTCCCACCGCCGCGCCGCGCGATGCCGCTCGACATGCTGTAACCGCCGAAAGCCACGCTCATGACAAGCAACACACCCCGCATCGCCTTCGTCGGTTTCGGCGAGGCCGGACAGGCCATCGCCATCGGTTTGCGCGAGACCGGCGTCGCGCGCATCGCCGCGTGGGACATCCTGTTTCCGGTGGCCGAGGGCGCGACGCTGAAACAGGCGGCGAAAAACGCCGGCATCCGCGTCGCCAGTTCGGCGGCGGATGCGGTGCGCGACGCGGATATCGTCATTGCCGCGGTGACGGCGGCGTCGAGTGTCGAGGCCGCGCGGTCGGTGAAGGACCATCTTGCCGGCACGCCCTATTATCTCGACATCAATTCGGTGTCGCCCGGCCGCAAGCTGGAAACCGAGGCGCTGCTCGGCAACAGCGCGCGCTATGTGGACGTGGCGATCATGGCGCCGATCCATCCGAAGCGCCACCAGACGCCGATGCACCTCGCCGGCCCGCACGCGGCTGCGATCGCACCGGTGCTGGAAGGTCTCGGCATGAAAATGACCATGGCGGGGCCGGACACCGGCGCGGCGGCGGCGATCAAGATGATCCGCGGTGTCATCATCAAGGGCATCGAGGCGCTGACCGAGGAATGCTTCCGTGCCGCCGCCAAGGCCGGCGTGGTCGATGAGGTCGCCGCCTCCCTGCGCAACAACTATCCGACGCTCGATTGGCAAAAGATCGTCGATTACAACATCGAGCGCATGGCCAATCACGGCATCCGCCGCGCGGCGGAGATGCGCGAGGTCGCGGACACATTGCGCGAACTTGGCATCGAACCGCTGATGACCGAGGCCATCGTCATGCGGCAGGATGCCATGGGACGGATTGGCAAGCGCGACAGCGTGCAGCGCACGCTCGACACGGGCGGCGCGGCGATGCTCGGCGCCGTCAACGCGGCGGCAGATTAGCGCCGAACGTTTTTCTTGTCGCTGTCACAAGGCTGCGCCTACACTCCCCCTGTTCCATGGTTGGGAGGAATATCCATGTCCAGAACGTTCAAGCTTGCTGCCCTCACCGCCGCCGTCGCGGCAGCTTTTGCCTTCGCGTCCGCCGGCACCAGCGAAGCAGCGGCGAAGAAGAAAGCCAAAGGTCCCACGGCAATCACCGCGCCCATGTGCGGTCTCGGCCTGCTCGACGCGAGCGGCACATCCAGGGCTCCGGTGTGCGGCACCAAGGGCGGCATGAAGTTCACCTATAACAACGCCTGCTTCGCCGCGAAGGACGGCGCCAAGACCATCAAGGCCGGCGCCTGCGCCACCAAGGGCGCGAAGAAGGCCAAGAAGAAGAGCGCGAAGAAGAAAGGCTGATTTTCCGCCGCTGAAAGAGAAAGGGCCGCTGCATGCAGCGGCCCTTTTTGTGCGAAGATTCCATCCGCTGTCATGGCCGGACTTGTTCCGGCCATCCACGTCTTTCAAGCAAAAGAGCAAAGCAAGACGTGGATGCCCGGCCTAAAGCCGGGCATGACGTGGAGAGAGTCTTGCCCTGCTACTTCCGCGGCGGGATTTGGATGAACTCCGCGAGCTGTTCCTTGGTCAGCGGCTTGTCGAGGAATTTCAGCTTCACCGCATCGCGCACGGCGCCGTCGAGGTCCGCCATCTTGTCGCTCTGGATCGATTCCTTCGGATGGAATTTCTGGATCGATTCCTTGATCAGAGACTCATCGAGCTTCATCTTGGTAGCATACATGCTGATCGCTTTCGGATCGGCATACATGAAGTCCACCGCTTCCCGATAGGCCTGCACGAAACGCATGATCGCGTCTTTCTTGGTCTTCAGCGAATCCGCGTTGACGATGATCGCTCGCACCGTCTGGCCTTTCAGCGACGGCACGTCGCTGCCATGGGCGATGATGCGGATTTTGCCTTCCTTCATTTCCTTGAGACCGAACGGCGGCGCCGCCCAGCCGACGTCGATCTGGCCGGACATCACCTGCGTCAGGGTCGCGGCCGGTCCGCCGGTCGCGGTCGGTTTGCCCTTGGCGCCCAGTTCCGACACGAACGCGACGACGATGTTGTTCGACGACGAGCCGTTGGTCGAATAGGCGATGGTGTTCTCCGGCTTGAGATCCTTGAGCGACTTCAGCGGCGAATCCGATTTCACATACCAGTAGAGATCGCCGGTGCCGGTGAAGGCCGGCAGCAGGATGCGCACCGGCGCACCTTTGGAGAACGCGCGCATCGCGCCGGCGACGCCGACACCACCACCGAGATCGGCGCTGCCGGAGATCACCGCCTGGATGGTCTCGCCCGCGCCCGCGGTGCCGACATTCTCCATCACCAGATTGTGCTTCTTGAAGATGCCGGCATCCTGGCCGAGCGTCGGCGGCTGGTTCTCCCAGTTGTTGATCTGGCCGATCGCCATCTTGAGCTGATCCTCGGCCATGGCGGGCGCGGCCATCAGGCCAGCCAGCATCAGACCGACAGCGCCGGCGACCGCGCGGCGAGTGTGAAATCCTGTCATCGTCATCCTCCCTGATTTTGTCGTTCGTTGTTCTCAGCGACTTTTGCGTTTGGCGGTTTTCTTGACCGTCTGCTTGACCGTCTTCTTGGGCGACTTTTTGGCTGCGCTCCGCTTCGCTGGAGCCGCTTTCCGCGCAACGCCATAAGGCGGCAACTGGTTCGCGTGCGCGAGCCGGCTGACCCAGTGCTCCCAGGTCCGCTCAAGGCCGGTGGTCGAGGTGGCGATCTTGGCACACAGTTCGATCTCACCCGGTGTCAGTGGCTGGATCGTGCCCGCCGCCCGTGCCTGCATCTGGTAGTCCGCATTGCGGGCCGAATAGATCGACCGGAACACGGTGTCGCGCACGCTCTGTCCGGCGACGGTGACGCCGTGGCGCCACATCAGCACCATCCAGTGGTTGCCGAGCGCCCGCGCGAGCGAGACGCCCTCCTCCGGCTTCACCACCAGCATGTTGGTATCGCCGAACTCGTCGCGCTGGTCCCAGAACGGCGGCTTGTCGCCGCCGGTCGCGCCGAGATGGAACACCGGCACATAGTCAATGCCGGTCGTCACCAGCGGCATGAAGGCCGGCGAATGATGATGGCACACCGCCATCACGTCCGGCCGGGCCTTGTAGATTTCGCCATGGATCACCCGCTCGGAATATTGCGATGCACTCGGCGGCCGCACCGGATCGGAGTCCAGCGTGTATTCGATGATGTCGCCGGGCTCGATCAGCGCCGGCGCGCGCGAACGCGAGAGGAAATAGCGGTTCGGATCATCGGGGTCGCGCATGCTCACATGGCCGAAGGAATCGATGATGCCTTCGTTCGACACGATCCGGTTGGCGAGCGAGAGTTCGTAGAAGAAAGCGTCTTTGGAATTCGGCACGGAGAACGTCCTGTCAGAGGGGCACGTTGAGCGAGGAACGAACACTAACGCTGTATCGGATGCAGGACCAGACAAGATGCGGGCGCTTGACGGCATCGGCACGGTCCGCGAGGCTCGCCCTTCCCGAGGCCGAGGCCACCAGCAAGCCGTGACCGCACCATGACAAGCGCGCATATCGTCATCGATCGGGTCAACCACCTGTATCGTCCGGCGCACGGCCGCCCGGTGCTGGCGCTCGAAGACGTCTCGCTGTCGATCCGGCGCCAGGAGTTCGTCGCGCTGCTCGGCCCATCGGGCTGCGGCAAGTCCACTTTGCTCTATCTGATGGGCGGTTTCCTGCCGATCGAGACCGGCCGAATCCTGATCGACGACAAGCCGGCCGGCCCACCCGGCCCGGATCGCGGGATCGTGTTCCAGCACTTCGCCTTGTTCCCGTGGAAAACCGTGCGCGGCAATGTGCTGTACGGCCTCGAACGACAGGGCATCGCCCGCGACGAGCGCGAACAGCGCGCGCAATCGTTCATCGACATGGTCGGCCTCAGCGGCTTTGAGGACAGTTATCCCTCGCAGCTCTCCGGCGGCATGAAGCAGCGCGCCGCGATCGCCCGCACGCTGGCGATCGATCCCGGCATTCTCTTGATGGACGAGCCATTCGGCGCGCTCGATGCGCAGACCCGCCATCTGATGCAGAGCGAGTTGCGCAACATCTGGCAGCGCACCCGCAAGACCGTGGTGTTCGTCACCCATGATGTGCAGGAAGCGGTGTTCCTCGCCGACCGCATCGCGGTGATGTCGGCGCGGCCGGGCCGCATCAAGACCATCGTCGACAATCCGGTGGATCGCAACGATCCCAACGTGTTCAAGACCAAGGCGTTCGTCGACAAGGTCGACGAGGTCTGGGATCTGGTGCGTGAGGAGGCGGTGAAGGCGCAAGGTGCGCGCGTCCCGCGCGGATCATGACCGACGCCACCGCACCAGCACCCTCACCCGCCGGCGCCGTCACCGGCGCGCTGATCCGCGGGCTGACGCGCTATGCGCCACTGATCATCCTCGCGGTGCTGTGGGAAGTGGTGGCGCGGCTCGGCCTCGTCTCCGGCTCGTCGCTGCCGGCGCTGTCCAGTGTCGCCGCGGCGTGGGTTGATCTGTTGCGCAGCGGCGATCTCCTCGCCAACACCTGGGCCTCGCTTTATCGCGGCGGCGCCGGCCTCGCGCTCGCCATCGTCATCGGCACCGCGCTCGGCGTGTTCATGGCGTGGTCGCGGCCGGTCAACGCGCTGATCGGCCCGATCGTCGAACTGTTCTATCCGATGCCGAAATCGGCGCTGATCCCGGTCACGGTAATCTGGCTCGGCTTCGGCGACGGCTCGAAGATCCTGCTGATCTTCCTCGGCTGCATGCTGCCAGTGACCATCGGCGCGTTCAACGGCGCGCGCTCGGCCGACCGCACGCTGGTCTGGTCGGCGCGCAGCCTCGGCGCCGGGCGGCTGCGCATGCTGCGCGACGTGGTGTTGCCGAGCGCGCTGCCGGAACTGCTCGGCGGCATCCGCACCGCGCTCGCGCTCACCTTCATCCTGCTGGTGAGCTCGGAGCTGATCGTCGCCCGCGCCGGGCTCGGCTATCTGATCGGCTATCTCGGCGCCGACGGCAACTACGAATCGATGTTCGCGGTGGTGCTCACCGTCGCCTTCCTCGGCTTCGCCGCCGACCGGCTGTATCAGATGTTCGCCGCACGGGTGTTGCGATGGCAACAATGAAGGGCGGCGACGGCAGCATCTGGCTGTGGCGGCTCGCGCCGTTCGTCTCGATCGGCCTGCTGCTGGTCGGCTGGGAATGGCTCGCCCGCAGCGGCGTGTTCACGCCGTTCCAGCTTCCGGCGTTCAGCGTCGTCGTGCAGCGCATCTGGGAACAGGCGCAGAGCGGCGACCTGTTCATCAATGTCGGGCTGACGCTCTACCGATCGCTGGTCGGTTTCCTGATCGCCGCGGTTGCCGGCGTCATCGTCGGCGTCGGCATGTGGCGCAATGCCGGCATCCGCTGGTTCTTCGATCCGCTGATCTCGGTCGGCTTCCCGATGCCGAAGATCGCGTTCCTGCCGATCGTCATTCTCTGGCTCGGCCTCTACGACGTCACCAAGATCTCGATGATCGTGCTCGACGCGATCTTCCCGGTCATCACCGCGACCCTGATCGGCGTGCGCAATGTCGACCGAGAACTGATCTGGTCCGCGCGCAATCTCGGCACCCGCGAGGGCGAACTGATGCGCCAGATCATTCTCCCCGCCGCGATGCCGATGATCTTCACCGGCCTGCAGGTCGCTTTGCCGATCGCCATGATCGTCGCCGTCGTCTGCGAAATGCTGATGGGCGGTTACGGCATCGGCGGGGCGATGATGACCGCCTCGCGCTTCGCCAATTCCGCCGGCGTGTTCGCCGGCATCGTCGAGATCGCCGTGGTCGGCTTCGTGCTGGTGAAGGCCATGGCCTTCATTCGCCGTCGCCTGCTGGCCTGGCATCCGGAATCGCTGGAACCAAGCACCGTCTGACGCGGCCGCGGATTTAACGCCGCAGGCTCATGTACCGGATGGCGGATGCGCCGACCCACGATGCCTTGCCAAGCTCAGGCCCGCGCCGGACAATGACCGGAAAAAAGCACGCCCGGCGGATACACGCCGGCATCATCATGTCACATCAGGGAGGACATTCATGTTCCGTCATGAGTTGCGATGGTCACGGCGCGCGGTCGCGGCGGCTTTCGCGTGCGGCGTGGCCGCGCTCGCTGCAGGCCCCGCTTCGGCCCAGCAGGCGCCGGTGAAGATCCGGCTGTCGTGGATCGTTCCGGTCTCGAACTGGGCGTCGATGATCCAGGAGAAGAAGGATCTCGCCAAGCATCTGGGCAAGTCCTACACGCTGGAGATCACCCGCTTCGCCGGCACGCCGCCGCTGATCACCGCGCTCGCCAACAACGAGCTGGAGATCGCCAACCTTACCTATCCGACGCTGCCGATCGCCATCCAGAACGCCGGCATGAACGACCTCATGGTCATCGCCGACGAATTCCAGGACGGCAACGCGGGCTACTACAGCAACGAATACATGGTGCTGAAGAACGGCCCGATCAAAAAGGTCGAGGACCTCAAGGGCAAGGTGCTCGCCACCAACGTCGCCGGTTCCGCCGTCGACGTCGCCATGCGGGCGATGATGCGCAAGCACGGCATGGAGGACAAGCGCGACTACACCGTGGTCGAGACCCCGTTCCCGACCATGAAGGCATTCCTGCAGGAGAAGAAGGCCGACCTGATCAGCGCCGTGCCGCCGTTCGCGCTCAATCCGGAACTGCGCGCCATGGCCCACACGCTGTTCGATACCAAGGATGCGATGGGCGTGACGCAGTTCTCCATGTGGGTGGCACGCAAGGGCTTCATCGAAAAGAACCGCGCGGCAATGCTCGACTTCATGGAAGACTCGCTGCGGATCGTGCGCTGGTATCTCGACCCGAAGAACCACAAGGAAGTGATGGAGATCGCCGCCAAGATCACCAAGCAGCCGCCGGAGCGGTTCGACTGGGTCTTCACCAAGAAGGACAACTACCGCAATCCGGACATGCTGCCGGACCTGAAGGCGCTGCAGCGCAATGTCGACCTGGTGCAGGAACTGGGTTTCATCAAGCAGAAGATCGACGTGACCAAGCACGCCGATCTGAGCCTCGTGCAGGAAGCTGCCAAACGATTGAAATAGCTAAACTTTTAAGAAAAATTAACTCAACGTTAACTGATTAAAGCAAGCATTTGATAATGCTTGCTTTTTTCTTTTTGCGCACTGGAAATACCTCCCGGAATTCGATTGCCTTTTAACTATATTTCTTGAGCCGTGACAGTAAGTTACAGGGATTTCCTCTTTACAAATTAACCATCTTCCCTGACATTCAGCCTCGGAGGCTTGACTGCTACAAGAACAAGGGGCGTTACCATGAGTTTTCTGCGTTCCGTTTTTCTCGCCACGTTGGCCCTTGGGCTTGCTGGCATCTTCGCGACCCCGAGCTACGCGGGTGGCCGGTACGATTCCGGGTGCAACTGCTACCTCCCGGATTCGGCCTTCAAGGCCCGCCGCACGGTCCAGGAAGGGCCGCGCTACGTTCCGGGCAATACCCGCGTCGTGAACACCACGCGCGTCGTTCCGCGTGAGAAGGTGGTCGACGAGAACACCCTCGTCGTCCATGTCCGTCCGGTGATCCGGAAGGACGTGGTGATCAACCGTCAGAACATTCTGTACAAAGACATCATCATCCACCGTCAGAACACCATCCATCGCACCGCCGAGCGCCACAGCAATGTGGTGGTCAACCGCTCCGAACAGGGCTCGGTTGGCTATGCTGGCGCCGAGCACCGCTACGTTCGCGGCCGTGACTGCAATTGCGGCGGCACCACCCGCGAATACGTCGGCGGCGGTTATGGCGGCGGCTACGACCGCACGGCCTACTCGGTCCGTAACTGATCGTTGTTGCGATCCGGACCGCGAGGTCCGGTTCGATCAAGCCCCGTGGGTTTCCCGCGGGGCTTTTTCGTTGGAGAGGCCGCGGGCGGCGGAGGAAATGGCGCTCATCCCTCACCCCGCCTTCATGGTTCGAGACGCGATACTAACGTATCGCTCCTCACCATGAGGCTCTGAGAGAGGCGCACAAATCCCACCGCGTCATGGCCGGGCATAGCCCGTCGAAGACGGGCGTGAACGCCCTGATGTCCCGGCCATCCACGTCTTATCTGCGTGCAGCAAAGCAAGACGTGGATGCTCGCAATCAATGCGGGCATGACGGCGGAGAGAAGCGATAAACGGCGCTCTCGCTCCGCCTCAACCTGAGGAGCGCCCAACGGGTCCGCGCAAAGCGCGGCCCGATGACAGGCTCCGGCGCGTCTCGAAGGACGAGGCGGCCACAGCGCGCGCCCGCCTTCATGGTTCGAGACGCATCGCTGACGCGATGCTCCTCACCATGAGGCTCCGAGAGAGCTTACCGCTACACCTCGGCCCACTGCCGCAGCAGGTTGTGATAGACGGCCGTGAGCGACACCACCGACTTGTGCTCGGGATGATCGCCGGCGAGCCGGATGATCGACATGTCGAGGTCGAACAGCAGCGCGCGCTGCGCCTCGTCGCGGATCATGCTCTGGGTCCAGAAGAACGACGCGATGCGGGAGCCGCGGGTGATTGGCGTCACCCGATGCAGCGAGGTCGCCGGATAGACGATCATGTCGCCGGCCGGCAACTTCACCGAATGCGCGCCGTAAGTATCCTCGACGATCAGTTCGCCGCCGTCATAGTCCTCCGGCGACGAGATGAAAAGAGTCGATGACACGTCGGTGCGAATGCGCGCGCCGTTGCCGGAGCGCACCGCATTGTCGACGTGATTGCCGAACGTCATGCCGGGGTCGTAACGGTTGAACAGCGGCGGAAACACCTGCTTCGGCAGCACCGCCGACATGAACAGCGGCGAGCGGCCGAGCGCCTCGAGCACCATGTTGCTCAACTCGCGCGCTTCCGGCGCACTCTCCGGAAGCTGCAGATTATTCTTCGCCTTCGCCGCCTGGTGGCCGGACGTCACATTGCCGTCGATCCAGGCCGCTTTTTCCATCACCTCGCGGCAGCGCGCGACCTGGTCCGGCGTGAGCACCGCGGGGATATGCACCATCATGGCCGGTCTCCATCATCACGCCATATCGTAACGCTATGCGCCATGCCCCGAGGGCAA
>MKWA01000015.1:170816-238907 GCA_001899285.1 Rhizobiales bacterium 64-17 | reverse complement strand
GTGTTCAATCACAGTTCGCCCGCCGCGCACAGTGCAAATGGGCCTCCCGCAACAGACTGCGGAAACAATATTGCCCGCCCCGCCCGGGCAACGGGCGGGAACGGGCAATATCAGCCGCGACGTTCGTTCTTACCAGCTCATCTTCAGCGTCAGCGACGCATACCGGCTCGGACCGGGCACACCCCAGTTGCTGTAGACGTTGGCGAGATAATACTTGTCGAAGATGTTGTAGATGTTGAACTGCAACGTGGTCTTCTTGTCGATCTTGTAGGCGAGCATCGCGTCGAACCGCCAGTAGGCCGGCGCGTAGGCCGTGTTGGTGACATCGCCCCACACCTCGCTGGTGTAGAACGCTCCGCCGCCGATCTGCCAGTCCGGCGTGATGTCGTAGGTGGTCCACAGCGAGAATGCATGCTCCGGCGTCTGAATCGGCCGCTTGTCGAGTTGCGCCGCGACCGAGGTCTTGACGTTGCGGGCATCGACGAAGGCGTAGCTGGCGATCACCTGCCACGCATCGGTGATCTTGCCTGCCGCGCTCGCCTCGAAGCCGCGGGCGCGGATCACACCGTCGAGCACCGTCACCGTCGCATTGGTCGGATCCGGCACGCGGGCATTGGTCTTCTCGGTCTGGAAGATCGCCGCCGCGAGATTGAGCTTGCCGCCGAGCACATCGGCCTTGGCGCCGAACTCGGTGGTCTCGTTCTTCTCCGGTCCGAGATTGAACTGGCTGATCGCCGTCGCAGCCGTGGCGACGCTGACCGACATGTTGTCGGCACTCGGATTGAACGACGTGCCGTGCATCAGATAGAGGCTGGTGTTCGGCGTCGGGTGAAACACGCCGCCGACACGCCAGCTCAACGGCGTATCGGTGCGGCTGAGATTGTTGACGGTGGCAGCGGCCAGCGGGGCGTCCTGCTGGAATTTGAAGTAGTCGTAACGCAGGCCGCCGAGCAACTCGAAATACTCGTTCAGCTTGATCTGGTCGGCGATATAGACGGCCGCCGCGGTGGCGTGGCCGATGGTGCGCTGGCTGGCGGTCGATGGACCCGGTGCGCCGCCGAACCGATACGGATCGGGGTTGATGAAATTGGTCCCCGCCTGCCCCGCCCAGTTGTTGCGCAGCGAGTCGCGCCGCTCCTGCGAGAACTCGAAGCCGGTCGCCACCGTGTGGTCCCATCCCCAGGTGTTGAACCGGGCAAGGAAGTCGGTCTGGTTGATCAACAGCGAGTTGTGGACGTTCAGACCGGCGCGGTTCGGCGTCCAGTTGACGTTGAGATTGTTGGCGTTCGGAACGCTGGCGTTCGGCTCCGGGAAGACATTGAGCTGATAGCGCTGCACGTCCGAGAAGCGGGTCGTGTTGGTGACTTTGAAGTTGTTGTTGAACTCGTGCTCGATCTTGGCGGTCGCGATCGAGGCATCGACCTTCTCGACGTCCGGATTCGGGCCGCTGAGGATGCCGTAGAACGTGTTGCGGTTCACCGGCGCGATCGAACGCGGCACGCCGTCGGTCGCCTTCAGGAACGGGATGCCGTAATCCGGGATGTTGTTGTCGTGCTGATAGATGTAGCTCAACGTCACCTTGGTCTGGTCGGTGACGTTCATCTTGATCGATGGCGCGATGCCGAACGTCTTGTTCTCGACCTTGTCGCGACCCGGCACCATGGAGTCCTGCCCCATGATATTGATGCGGGCGGACACATTCTCATTGAACTTGCCGTTGGCGTCGATGGTGGCGCGCGCACCGGGAGCAGTGTTTCCGGTCAGCGTTGCGTCGACGAAGTCGCGGTCGCGCGGCGCCTTGCTGGTGAGATTGATCGCGCCGCCGGTCGAGCCGCGGCCGAACAGGATCGAGGACGGGCCTTTGAACACCTCGACGGAATCGATCGAGAACGCATCGCGCGTATACCAGCCGGGATCGCGCACGCCGTCGCGGAACACATCGTTCTGCGCCGAGAAGCCACGGATATACGGTGTGTCGCCCTGGTTGCCGCCCTCGCCGGCGCGGAAGGTGATGCCGGCGACGTTGCGCAAAGCATCTTTCACGGTGGCGATATTCTGATCCTGCAGCACCTGCTGCGGCACGACGTTGACGGTCTGCGGCGTGCTCAGAAGCGGCACTGGCATGCGGATGAGCGACGAGTTGGTCGCCTGATAGCCGTCATTGCCGCCGAAAATGTCGATGGTCGGCAGCGCGACGCTGTTGTCCTGCGCCGACGCCGCGGTCGCGAACATCAGCGAAGCGACACTCGCAGCGGCGGGAAACATCATTCCCTGCGCTTGCGCCGCGATCGCCACGATGCGCGAACCTGATTGCGTATCGGGCGCTGCGATCGAATTATCCTGGCGCAGCGAAGTGCGCGCGTCTGCGATGTCGTTGGTCGGCATGGTCACCCCCGTGAACGGTCGCCTTCCGCTGTTGTCGACGGCGTTCACGACGCACCACACGCGGACTTAGCAACCCTTTACGCGTCCTTAATGCCGACAAAATTCATGAGCAAGGACAAAGACTTGGAAAGAGATAGTCTTTGATTGGACTAATTCTAATCTCGGTTTTCTGGAAACTCTAAAAACAATCACGGATGGCATTGAAGTCGTTGATGCAATCGCGTCAACGCCGCGCGGTTATCCAGATCGTGTTCCGCGCTCAGTGCATTGCTGACGTGCACCGCATGCTGAAACCATGGGGACAGCGCGCGCAAAAACAACGCTCGGACAGTCGCAAACACATCGCTATCTCATTGTTTGGAATAGCTAAAATGTAGTAACGGCGCATGTTTTGCTGTTCAGGCTGCGCAATGTTGCTGTTATAGCTGCCGCATCTGGAGGCTCGAAATGCCATCTTCGCGCGGGGCGCTGCGGCGCTTCTGGCTCAATGTCCATTTGTGGCTCGGCGTTGCGCTAGCGATTCTGACCGTGCCGATCGCGATCAGCGGTGCGTTGCTCGTCTATCACGATGAGCTCGACACGCTTCTGCATCCCGCGCGTTATGCCGTCACCGGATCACAGATTTCGCAGCCCACGAGTGCCTATCTCGACGCCGCGCGCAAGGCGCTCGGCAACGGTGCCTCACCAACATTCATTCGCTTTGACGAAGGGGCCCCCGTTGTCGTCAGCGCGCGTGGCCGCTCGGCGGAAGGCACGCCGCGCAGGCTCAATGTCTATCTCGATCCGCCGACTGCGAATGTTCTCGAGGTGGAAGATTTCCGCGCATCGATGTTCGGCTTCCTGCACATCTTCCATGAGAACCTGACGATCCCGGAATATTCCGGCCGGGCAATCGTCGGCTGGATCGGCGTTGCGATGCTGATCTCGTCGCTCAGCGGCATCTATCTGTGGTGGCCGCGCAATGGCGCGTTCCGCATCGGCCTGCGCTGGCGCCGCTCCGATTCCACTAACGCGAATCTGCATCATCTGCTCGGCTTCTGGATTTCGATCCCGCTTGCGGTGGTCTCTTTCACCGGCATCTATCTCGGTTTTCCGCAGCAGGGCCGCGATCTGCTGTCGACAGTCGCGCCGGTGACGCCGCGCGCCGGCTTCGGCGCACCGGCACGGCAGACGGCCTTGAATCCGGATCAGGCGCTGGCACACGCGCTTGCGCAAACGCCGGACGCAAAACCGGCTACCTTGTTCCTCGCCACCGGCAAGCAGGGTGAAGCGCCGGTCTGGCGCATTCAGGTGCGGGATTCCCAGGGCGGCACGAAAACACTGCTGGTCGACGACCGCGCCGGCACCGTCACGCCGGTCGCCGTGCAATCCGGTGACAAGATTTCCCAGTGGATCCGCTGGATCCATGAAGGCAGTCACTCCGGCCCGGTGTGGAAGCTGATCGTGCTGTTGTGCGGCGTGCTGCCGCCACTCTTCACCATCACAGGCATCATCATGTGGCTGCAGCGGCGCCAGCGCCGCACGACCGTGACGCGCCTGCGACCGGCCGAATGATCCCGCTACCGCGGTTCTGAGCGGCCGCGAGAACAAGAAGAATTGACGTTGAGGAGTTTGAAAATGGCGTGCGGAGCAATGACAGGAAACCGAAGCACGCGGAGGATTGCCTCCCGTGCGTTCGCCGGCGCGGCACTGACGATCGCTCTCGCAGCGAGCGCCATCGCCCAGACGGCGCCGGGCGCAACGCCTGCGCCGGTCGCGCCGCCTGCCGCGACGAACGCCGCGCCATCGACCAGCGCACCCGCCCTGCCCACGCAGTTGCCGTCCACGCTGCAGCCATCGCTGGCGCCGTCAACCACGCAGACGCCGGCCGCGGCAACGCCGAGCCCGGCAGAACCGACCGCCGCACCGAACGCGACGGCGGCGCCAACATCACCAGCCCCGGCAGAAGCTGCTGCTCCCGCGCCGACAACACCGTCCGTCCTGCCTCATGTCGACGCCGCCCTGCCACGCGACCTCAGTCCGTGGGGCATGTTCATGCAGGCGGACATCATCGTGAAGCTGGTCATGATCGGGCTGGCTTTCGCGTCGGTGCTGACCTGGACCATCTGGCTCGTCAAAGTGCTCGAACTGCTGGCCGCGCGACGCCGCCTCAAGGCATCGCTCGCCATTCTCACCAGCGCGCGCTCGCTTGCCGATTGCCGCGCGCGGCTCAAGCCTGGTCACGCGGCCGCACCGCTGGTGCGCGCGGCGGAGACGGAATTGCAGCTGTCCGCTGACGCGATCGAGCCGGCCGGCGTCAAGGAGCGCCTCGCCTCGCGGCTGTCGCAACTGCAGACCAGCGCCACCCGCCGCATCAATCGCGGCACCGGCCTGCTGGCCACCATCGGCGCGACCGCGCCGTTCGTCGGCCTGTTCGGCACCGTCTGGGGCATCATGAACAGCTTCATCGGCATTTCCAAATCGCAGACCACCAACCTTGCGGTGGTCGCGCCCGGCATCGCCGAGGCGTTGCTGGCAACGGCGCTCGGTCTTGTCGCCGCGATCCCGGCGGTGGTGCTCTACAACATGTTCTCGCGCTGGATCGCCGGCTATCGCGTGCTCTACGCCGAGGCGTCGAACGAAGTGGAGCGTCTAGTCAGTCGCGACCTCGATCGCGCCACGCAAGGCAGCCACGCGCTGCATGTCCGCGGCATGGCCGCCGAATAGCTTTGTCGAGTATCGAGTGATCTGACATGAGTGCGCGTCTCGACCACGGCGACGACGATCTGGCAGAAGTGCACGAGATCAACGTCACCCCGTTCATCGACGTCATCCTGGTGCTGCTGATCATTTTCATGATCGCCGCGCCACTGGCGACCGTCGATATTGCCGTCGATCTCCCCTCGTCCAACGCGCAGCAGCAGCAGCGCCCGGACAAGCCGATCTATCTGACGCTGAAATCCGATCTCAGCCTGATGCTCGGCAACGATCAGACCGTGCCGCGCGCGGCGCTGGCAAGCACGCTCGCACAGGCGACAAACGGCGACCGCGAGCAGCGACTGTTCCTGCGTGCCGACCGCGCGGTGCCTTACGGCGAGTTGATGACCCTGATGAACGATCTGCGCAGCGCGGGTTATCTGAAGATCGCGCTGGTCGGTCTCGAATCGGTGCCGCAGCCATGAGCGGCCCGGTACTGAACCTGTTGCGGCGACACAGCGGCGAATGCCTCCGCTGGGGGACTTGTTTTGCCGCGGTCGCCGCGGTGCATGTCGGCGGTGCGATGGCGCTCCTCGCCAATTGGAATAGCAATGACCTCGCCGCCAATCCGCCGGCGATCATGATCGACCTCGCACCGATGGCAGTTTCGCCGACGACTGAGACCACCGACATGCCGATCGGCGAACAGCAGGCCGCCGTCGAACCGGAGCCGACGCCGCCGGAGCCCGAGCCGGAGCCGCAGGTCGAGCCGCCGCCGCAAACGGATGTGGCGCTGGAGCCGCCACCGCCGGTCGAATTGCCGAAGCCGGAGCCAAAAAGGGAAAAGGTGGTCGAGAAACCCAAGGAAAAGCCGAAGAAAAAAGAAAAGAAGAAGATCGCCATGGCGCCAACCGCCGCCCCGCGAACCGCGGAGGCGCAAGCGGCGCCGGCGTCCGGCGCCGCCGGCCGTTCCGCGATCATGAACTGGAAGAGCCAGCTCGTGTCACGGCTCGAGCGCAGCAAGCGATATCCGTCCGAGGCGCGCTCGCGCGGCGACCAGGGCGTCGCCTATCTCGCCTTTACCGTCGACCGCTCCGGCGGCGTCCACGGCGCGCGGATCTCGCGCAGCTCCGGCTCCTCGGCGCTCGATTCCGAAACGGTCGCGCTCGCCATGCGCGTGTCGCCGCTGCCGCCACCGCCGCCGGAAATGGGCGGTGGCAGCATCCCGATCGTGGTGCCGATCCGCTACAGCATCCGCTAACGACGGAGCCCGAGCAGAATCGGATCGTCGCTCGCCGCTTCATTGGAGCGTGATCGTTCCCGAAAACCGGCCCCACTTTTCGGGATCTCGCTCCAGTCACTGATTGATTCCGTTTCGTTCCCGCTCCGGACTCAGTTCGCTACAATTTTAGCTATTAACGCTGCGCGCAAACATCGTGCGGCGATCCCTTGCTGTCAGCTCAATCCACGTCAAAAGATATACGCATTGGTAACCAAACCGATGCGGCGAAACCCATTGGGGAATGGGACGCCGGCGAGAAGGGATCGCGGGGAACCCGCGAAGGGGAAGATGACGAAATCCTGTGTCCATTTGGCAATCGCTGTCGCAGTGTCGGCGGCCGTTGTCTCCGTCCAGGCCGGCGCCGCGCAGGCCGCCCCCGCAACGCCTTCCCAGCGCAATGAGCGTTTCGCCTCGGTGACGCCGGCCGAACCGCTGCTGCGCAGCCGCAGCGACGCAGCGCAGCAGGCCGCCCAGGTGCCGGGTGCGACAGCGCTGCTGCTGGAAGCGCTCCGCTGGCGCGGCCACACCGCCAAGCAGATCGGCGTGCCGAGCCAGCTCTGGTGCGCGGATTTCATGAACTTCGTCTTGAAGCGCGCCGGCGGCAAAGGCACCGGTTCACGCGCCGCGCGTTCGTTCCTCAAATACGGCAAACTGCTCGACGGTCCGCGCGTCGGCGCCATCGCGATCCTGTATCGCGGCCCGAACAACGGCCACGTCGGCGTGGTACGCGGCACCGACGGCCAGGGAAATCCCATTCTGATTTCCGGCAACCACGGCCCGACGGTGATGCAGTCCACCTATCCGAAGGAGCGCGTGCTCGGCTACGTGATGCCGCCGGACTATGTGCTGCACGAGATGGCGGCGGCCGCGCGCAAATCCGCATCGGCAGAGTAAGCCGGCGCAACAATCCGCGTTAACCGGTTAACCGCGTCGCGCGGGCGTTAGTGTTAAATTGATCCGCGCATTTCCCGTAGAACACATCGCATTAGATTAATCGCCGGACGGACAGGCACCCTTGCCAGGTTCTCGATCGGTGGCGATGACAACAGCGCGTCTTTCATGGATGGTCGTAGCGGGCTCGGCAGCCGCTTTGCTGCTGCCGCTCGGCGCTGCCGCGCAGACCAGCGAACAGATGTCCGCCTGCGCCGGCAAGGGCGGAAACGCGGCCGCGCAAATCGAGAGCTGCACGGCGATCATCGACACCAAGCCGCCAGAGCGCGAGAAGGAGCCAAAGGAGAAAGCGGCGAAAAACAGCAAAGCCGCGAAGGCCGCCAAACAAGCCAAAATCGCCAAGGATGCCAGGCACGCTGCCGCGCTCGAACGTCTCAAGAGCGCCAAGGCGGATGCCTATCGCAGCCGCGCCGACGCCTATCGCAGCCGCGGCGATCTCGACCGCGCCTTGCGCGACTACGACGAATCGCTCGCCCTCAACGGCAAGGATGCGACGGCCTATTACAACCGCGGTCTGACCCAGCGCCAGAAAGGCAATCTCGACCGCGCGCTCCAGGACTTCGAGCAGGCGGTTCGCTTCGACCCGAAGAACGCGGATTATATCTCGACCCGCAGCCACGCCTATTACGACAAGCGCGACTATGCGCATGCGATCGAAAGCCTGAACCAGGCAATTAAACTCAACCCCAATGCGGCGCTGCCCTACTTCAACCGTGGCATGGCGTTCCGCGCCAAGGGCGAACCGGATCGCGCCATTCCAGACTACGATCGCGCGATCAAGATCAATTCCGGCGATGTGGTCGCGCTGCATGCGCGCGGTCTCGCCTATCGCGACTTGCGCGACTATGAGCGCGCGATTCAGGATTTCGACCAGGCGATCAAGCTGAAGCCGGACTACGTGCTCGCCTTCAACGATCGCGGCATCGCCTTCGCATCGAAGGGAATGGCCGATCGCGCCATCGAGGATTTCGATCGCGCGATCCTGATCGATCCGCGCGACGCCTTCGCCTACAACAACCGAGGTCTCGCCTATCGCAACCGGGGCGAGACCAACCGCGCGATCAAGGACTTCGATCAGGCGATCCTGCTCAACGCCAACTACATTCTGGCCTATTACAACCGCGGCAACGCCTATTATGATAAGCGCGACTATGATCGTGCGATCAAGAACTACGACCAGGCCATTGCGCTCGACCCGGCCTACGCGCTCGCCTACTATGACCGCGGCGTCTCGCATTACGAAAAGCGCGATTACGATCGCGCCCTGAGCGATCTGACCCAGGCGATCAAGCTCGATCCGAAGGATTCGCTCGCGCGCTACAATCGCGGTGTCACCCATCATGCGCGTGGCGAATACGATCAGGCCATTGCCGACTTCAACGAGGCGTTGAAACTCGATAGCAAGAGCGCCCGCACCTACTACAATCGCGGTCTCGCCTATCGCGCCAAACACGACAGCGACCACGCCATCGCCGACCTCACCCAGGCACTGAAGCTCGACGAAAAGAGCGCGCCGGCCTATCTCGCACGCGCCGAAGTCTTCCGCGACAAGGGCGATACGGACAAGGCCGTCGCGGACCTCAACCAGACCGTCAAGATCGATCCCAACAACCCCGTCGCCTATTACGAACGGGCGCTGATCCTGAGCGGCCGCAAGGACTATGATCGCGCCATTGCCGACCTCAACGTCGCGATCAATATCCGGCCCGACGACCGACAGGCGTTCAATGCCCGCGGCCTCGCCTATATCGGCAAGGGCGACATCAGCCGCGCCATCGTCGATTTCGATCAGGCGATCCGCATCGATCCGAAATTCCTGGCGGCTCTCAACAATCGCGGCGACGCCTTCCAGAAACGACGCGATTATGACCGCGCGCTCGCCGACTTCGATCAGGTGATCGGCCTCAATCCGAACTACGCGCAGGCCTATGTCAGCCGTGGCCTTGCTTACGTCCAGAAGCGCGAGACCGAACGGGCGGCGCAGGACTTTTCGCGCGCAATCCAGATCGATCCGAAATTCGCCGTGGCCTACAACGAACGCGGCCAGATTTATCGCGGTCAGGGAGAACTGTCGCGCGCCATCGCCGACCTCGACCAGGCGATCAAGCTTGACGGCCGTTTCGCCGACGCGTGGCACAACCGCGGGCTCGCTTACGTCGACCGCCGGGATTTCGACAAGGCCGTCGCCGACCTGACCCAGGCCGCCAAGCTCGACGGCAACAACCCGACGATCCTGCACGATCGCGGCCTCGCCTATCGCGAACGGCGCGACTATGATCGCGCCGTCGCAGACTTCGATCAGGCGCTCAAGCTCGATCCGAAATATGTGATGAGCTATGTCGATCGCGGCATCGCGCTGCGCGACAGGGGCGACCCGGATCGCGCGGTGCGGGATTTCGACCAGGCCATCAAGATCGATCCGAAATTCGCCAATGCCTTCACCGAGCGCGCCAATACCCACGCCACGCGCGGTAAATTCGATCTCGCGTTGAAAGACTATGATCAGGCGATCCGGTTCAACCCAAACCTTGATTCCGTCTACAACAGCCGCGGCATGGCCTATCGCAACCGGGGCGATCTCGACAAGGCGCTGGCCGATTTCGACCGCGCGGCGACGCTGAACCCGGCGAACGCCGTCGCGCTCAACAATCGCGGCCTGATCCATCAGGCGCGCAATGATCTCGACGCCGCCATCGCCGATTTCAGCCAGGCACTCAAGGCGCGGCCGGAATACGACGTCGCGCTGAACAATCGCGGTCTCGCCTATCGCGCCAAGGGCGATGCGGCGCGCGCCATCGCCGACTTCGACCTCGCGGTAAAGAACAATCCGGGCTTCATCGTCGCTTTGTTCAATCGCGGCGATTCCTATGAAGCGGTCGGCGAGCACGACCGCGCCATCCGCGATCTCGATCAGGTGCTCAAGTCAAACCCCGGTTATGCCGCCGCCTACAATACGCGCGGCACCGCCTATCTGAACAAGAAGGACTACGACCGCGCGATCGTCGACTTCACCCAGGCGCTCAAGGGCAATCCGTCGCTCGCCAGCGCCTATAATCATCGTGGCGCGGCCTATCGCGCCAAGGGCGAGCACGAGCGCGCGATCGCCGATTTCTCGCAGGCAATCAAACTCGAGAACGGCTTTGCCCTCGCCTATTACAACCGTGGCAATGCCTACGCCGACCGCAGCGATTTCGACCGTGCCATCGCCGATCTCAGCCAGGCGCTGAAACTCAGCCCGGCCTCGGCCACCGCCTATTACGATCGCGGCATCGCCTATGGCCTCAAAGGTGACGCCGACCACGCCATCGCCGATTTTGACGAGGCATTGAAGCTCGAGCCGAACAATGCGCTCGCGCTGAACAATCGCGGCTTCGCCTATCGCAACAAGGGCGAATACGACAAGGCCATTGCCGATTTCACCCAGGCGGCGAAGCTCAATCCGGGCTACGCGACGGCGTTCTACAACCGCGCCAATGCCTATTCCGACAAGCGCGAGTATGACCGTGCCATCGCCGACTTCGATCAGGCGATCAAGCTGAACGCGCAGGACACCTTTGCCCTGCACGATCGCGGCATCGTCTATTTTGAGAAAAAAGACTACAACCACGCCATCGCCGACTTCGACCGGTTGGCCAAGGTCAACCCCAACTACGCCGTCGCTGGCCGCACCGATGCGCGCAACCAGCGCGGCTATGACCGCGTGCTCAACGACACCGCACAGCCGCTGCGCGTCAGCGCCAATTTCGCGCTAGCCTTCGCCGACCGCGCCAGCGCGCTGGCATCGAAGGGCGACATCGACAAGGCGCTCGCCGATCTCAATCAGGCGATCAAGATCAATCCGGGCTACGCGGCAGCGTTCTACGAGCGCGGCGCGCTCTATTATCGCAAGCAGGATTTCGACAAGGCGGTGCAGAACTTCGGCGAGGCGATCAAGCTCAACCCGAAGGAAGCTTCCGCCTATTTCGACCGCGGCATCGCCTACTACGAGAAGCAGTATTATGACCGCGCCGTCGCCGATTTCGATCAGGTGACGAAGATCGAACCGAAGAACGCGCAGGCTTACTATAACCGTGGCATCGCCTTCGCCGAGAAGCGCGACTACCCGCGCGCGATCGCCGATTTCAACGAAGCGACCAAGCTCGACGGCAAGATGGCGCTGGCGTTCCAGCACCGCGGCAACGCTTATGCCAGCCAGGGCGACCTCGAGCGGGCGCTCGCCGATCTGACGCAGGCGGCGACACTGGATGCGCAGAACGCGGCGGCACTCAATGATCGCGGCATCGTCCTCGCCGCCAAGGGCGAGATCGATCCGGCCATCGCCGATTTCTCGCAGGCTCTGAAGATCAACGGCAAATATCCGGCCGCCTACAACAATCGCGGCGCCGCCTTTGCCGCCAAGGGTCAGGCCGACCGGGCGCTCGCCGATTTCGATCAGGCGCTGAAGCTGAACGCCTCCTATGCGCTCGGCTTCTACAACCGCGGCAACTCCTATCTCGACAAGGGCGACCTCGACCGCGCCACGGCCGACTACGAGAAGGCGCTGAAACTCAACGGCTCCGATATCTACTCCTATCATAACCGTGCGCAGGCGCTGGCCGGGAAGCGCAACTTCGACGCTGCGATCGCCGACTATACGCAGGATCTCAAGCTCGGTCCGACCCATGCGTCGGCGTTCAACGGCCGCGCCATCGCCTATGCCATGAAGGGCGATTTCGATCGTGCGGTTGCCGATCTCGATCAGAGCCTCAAGCTCGACCCCAATAGCGCGCTCGGCTATTTCAATCGCGGCCAGGTCTGGCGCGAGAAAGGCAGTGCAGACCGCGCGATCCAGAACTTCGATCTGGCGATCCGGCTGAACCCGAACGATCCGTCCGCCATCTATGCGCGCGGCCGCGCTTTCCTTGACAAGCGGGATTTCGCCAAAGGCATCGCCGACTTCGACAAGGTGTTGGCATTGCAGCCCGATCACGCCGGCGCGCTCTACGATCGCGCACTCGCTTACGGCGCGTCGCGCGATGCCGCGCGCGCCATCGCCGATCTCGATCAGGTCATCAAGCTGGAGCCGAAGAACGCGCGCGCATTCTACAATCGTGGCGTCGCCTATGAGCAGAAAGGCGAGATCGAGCGTGCGCTGGCCGACTGGAATCAGGCGTTCCAGCTCGATTCAAAATTCGCCCCGGCGTTGGTCCAGCGCGGCATCAGCTTTTACGAGAAGCGCGATTACGACAAAGCCATCGCCGAATTCGGCCAGGCCATCGGCCTAACCCCGAATTCCGACGATGCCTATGTGATGCGTGGCCTCGCTTCTCGCGACAAGGGTGACTACGACCGCGCCATCGCCGATTTCACGCAGGCTCTCAAGCTCGATGCCCGCAACGCGACGGCATGGGCCAACCGTGGCGTGTCCTATCGCAACAAGGGCGATCTCGACCATGCCCTCGCCGATCTCGATCAGGCGCTCAAGCTCGACGGCAAGCTTGCATCGGCTTTTGCCGATCGCGGCGCGACCCACGGTCTGCGCGGTGACATCGATCGCGCCATCGCCGATCTCGATCATGCGATCAAGCTCGATCCGAAGAACGCCGTCGCACTGAACAACCGTGGCCTCGCCTGGCGGCAGAAGGGCGATGCGGAGCGCGCGCTGGCGGACGTCACCGCCGCGCTCAAGCTCAATCCAACCTATGCGGCAGCGCATGCCACGCGTGGCGACATCCTGCTGGAGAAGCGCGACTTCGACGGGGCCATCGCCGCTTTCGACGAGGCGATCAAGCTCGCGTCGGCCTATGCGCCTGCTTATAACAGCCGCGGTCTCGCCTATGATGCCAAGCGCGACTACGAGCGCGCGATTGCCGACTTCACGGAATCGCTGAAGCGCGACCCGAGGAACGCCACAGTCTACAACAACCGCGGCTTCACCTTCCGCAGCATGGGCCAGCACGACAAGGCGATCCAGGATTACGACAAGGCGCTGTCGCTCAACCCGAACTACGCCATGGCGCTTTATAATCGCGGCATCGCCTATTACGACGCCCGGCAATACGCCCGCGCCTCGGCCGACATGAATCAGGCGATCAAGCTCAATCCGAACTTCGGCAATGTGGTCAACGACCGCGCCAGCGTGCTCCGCGAGGCCCGCGACTATGACCGCGCGCTCGCGCCAGCCGCGGCACCACCGGCCGGCTTCGCGCCCGCCGCACCACTCCGGCCGGTCTATGCCAGCCGCCGCGAGGGCGACCGGATCATGCAGGATCCCGCCCCGGCGCTGCGCAACGAAGCTGCCAACGCGCTCGCCCTGCAAACCGACCACTAAACCAGCCCATCTCTGCCGGAACGGCGTCGGGCCGCTCCGAAAGCGGACATTGCGGTCGCATTAACAATGCGCCCGCTGTGGACAAACACACCCGCTGGGACGCCGGGAAGTGCTAGTGTCCGCCCGTCGTAAGGGTTGGGTTTGGCGTCGTGATGCGTGAAGCGGTGTGCGGGAGTCTTCAGAGGCGCGGACCGCGCCGCCGCGCCCCGGTTCCCCCCGCGGCCCGGCGCCTGTTTCCCCTTGTGATCGCAGGACTTTTTCTGGGCGCACAGCCCGCCTCGGCAGAAACCCTCGCCGACGTGCTGGTCCGCGCCTACCAGACCAACCCGCAGTTGAACGCGGAGCGGGCGCGCCAGCGCGGCACCGACGAAAACGTGCCGCAGGCGCTGTCGCAATACCGACCGCAGATTACCGCCGGACTGAGCGCCGGCCTCATGGGCGTCCGCAATCTGCTGCCGGAGGGCGACCTGCAGAGCGCCCGGCTGAAGCCCTGGAGCGTCGGCCTCACCGTCAACCAGACGCTGTTTAACGGCTTCAAGACCGCCAACACGGTCCGACAGGCCGAGGCGCAGGTCCGCTCAGGCCGGGAACTGCTGCGCAGCGTCGAGCAATCGGTGCTGCTCGATGCCGTCACCGTTTACGCCAATGTGCTCGCCAACCAGTCGCTGGTGGAGGCGATGCGGGCCAATGTCGGGTTCCTGCGCGAGACGCTCAACACCACCAAGCGCCGTCTCGACGCCGGCGACGTGACACCGACCGATCAGGCGCAGGCGGAAGCGCGGCTGGCGCGCGGCAATGCCGATCTCAATGCTGCTGAAGTCACCCTCGCCGTCAGCCAAGCCACGTTCCTGCAGGTGATCGGCAGCCCGCCGGGACGCCTCGCACCGCCGCAGCCGATCGACCGGTTGATCCCGCCGAACCGCAGTGATGCGGTGGCCTTGAGCTATCGCGAGCATCCGACCGTGCTCGGAGCAACCTTCGATGTCGATGCAGCCCAGCTCGGCATCAGCATCGCCGAAGCGGCGCTGGCGCCGACCGTCAGCGTCCAGGGCAACGTCCAGCGCAGCGTCCAGACCGACACCCAGCTCGGCACCAGCCGAACCGACAGCGCCTCGATCATCGGCCAGGCGAATATCCCGCTCTATGACGGCGGCCTTGCTGCGTCACAGGTCCGTCAGGCGAAGCAAGTCGTCAGCCAGTCTCGCCTCTTGCTCGACCGCATCCGCACCCAGGCGGAAACCGCGGCCATTGCTGCTTTCGTCACCAATGAAGGCATGCGTACCGCGATCACCGCAGCGGACGCCGAGGTGCGCGCCGCGACGCTGGCGCTCAACGGCGTGCAGAAGGAAGCGCAGGCCGGCCAGCGCACAACCCTCGATGTGCTCAACGCCCAGCAGGATCTGATCCTCGCGCGCTCGCGGCTCATCCAGGCGCAGAAGGACCGCGTGATCGCGTCCTATACGTTGCTGGCGGCGATCGGCCGGCTCGACCACAAGCAACTGGCGCTCAACACTCCGGATTACGATCCGCAGGTGCATTACCATCAGGTACGCGATGCCTGGCACGGGCTGCGCACGCCGAGCGGGCAATAAGGCGCCAGGTTTTTGACGTGACGATTACTCAGCCGGATGCGGCGCGGAGCGACTGCGCGCCGCCGATTTGACGCCGCGCCGCGACACCAGACCGATCAGCACCGGCAGCGTCAGCAGGATGATGATCGGCGCAAAGAGCATGCCGCCAACCACCACCACCGCGAGCGGCTTCTGCACCTGCGAGCCGATACCGCTCGACATTGCCGCCGGCAGCAGGCCGACGCCGGCGATGATGCAGGTCATGATCACCGGACGCATCTGCAATTCGCCGGTCCGCACCACCGCGCGGGCGCGGTCGAGCCCCGCCTCGATCAACTGGTTGTACTGGGTAAGGATGATGATGCCGTCCATCACCGAAATGCCGAACAGCGCGATAAAGCCGATCGCCGCGGAGACGCTGAACGGAATGCCCATCACCAGCAGACCGAGAATGCCGCCGACAATGGCCATGGGAATGACGCTCATGGCGAGCAGCATGTCGGGCACCGAGCCGAAATTGATCCACAGCAGCAGCGCGATCATCGCCAGACTGATCGGCACGACGATCTTCAAGCGCGCGATGGCGTCTTGAAGATTACCGAACTCGCCGACCCATTCGAGCCGCGAGCCGGCCGGCAACGGTACCTGCTCGGTGACTTTCTTCTGCGCCTCCTGAATGGCGCTCCCGAGATCGCGGTCGCGCACGCTGAACTTGATCGGCAGATAGCGCTGCTGCCCTTCGCGATAGATGTAGGACGGACCCGACACCAGCTTGACGGTCGCGACCTCGTTGAGCGGGATGCGCATCAGGCCGTTCGAGCCCTGCACGCCGATGGCGAGATTCTCGATCGCTTCCGGGCTTTGCCGGAACTGCGGCGCGAGGCGCACCACGATCGGGAAATGCCGGTCGCTGCCCGGCTCGAACAGATCGCCAGCCGCCTGCCCACCGATCGCCACCTGGATCGTCGAATTGATGTCGCCCGGCGTCAGGCCGTAACGGGCTGCGCGGGCGCGGTCGATGTCGATCTGCACGGTCGGTTGACCGAGCGAGGTGAAGACAGACAAATCTTCAACGCCTTGCACGGTGGACAGCACCGCTTTGATCTTGTTGGCGGTGTCGGACAGGGTCTGCAGATCGTTACCGAACAGCTTGATCGAGTTCTCACCCTTCACGCCGGAGACCGCTTCGGCAACATTGTCCTGCAGATACTGCGAGAAGTTGAACTCAACGCCGGGGAATTCCGCCTGCAGGCGCTTGAGCAGATCGGCCGTGAGGTCTTCCTTGTCGTGCATATCCGGCCGCCACTGGCTGGTCGGCTTCAACGGCGCAAAGAATTCGGCATTGAAGAAACCGGCCGCATCGGTGCCATCATCCGGCCGGCCGTGCTGCGACACCACCGACTCAACCTCGGGCACCGCATGGATCAGCCGCCGCATGCGGTTGACGTATTGATTGCCTTCGTCGAGCGAGATCGTCGACGGCATCGTCGCGCGGATCCAGAGATTGCCTTCTTCCAGCTTCGGCAAGAATTCGAGGCCGAGGAAACGCACCGCGACCAGCGACAATCCGATCAACACCACCGCTGCCGATAAGGCGACGACACGGTGCGCCACCGCGAAATTCAGGCTCGGCAGATAGATTTTATGCAGCCAGCGCACGGCAAGGGTTTCCGTCTCCTTCACATGCTCCGGCAGGATCAGCGCCGACAGCGCCGGGGTGACGGTGAAGGTCGCCAGCAGGCCGCCGGCCAACGCATAGGCATAGGTTCGCGCCATCGGCCCGAAGATATGCCCCTCGACGCCGCTCAGGGTGAACAGCGGCAGGAACGCAGCAATGATGATGCCGGCAGCAAAGAAGATCGAGCGGCTGACATTACTGCCGGCCTGGAAGATCGCGAACAGCTTGCCGGTCAGCGCGCCTTCCGCCGGATCGGTCGGTCGTGGCGCCGCCTCCTCCCAATGCTGGCCGAGCCGCCGGTAGATGCCCTCGACCATCACCACGGTGGCATCGACGATCAGACCGAAATCGATGGCGCCGACCGAGAGCAGATTGGCGGATTCACCGCGGATCACGAGAATGCCGACGGCAAAGAACAGCGCGAACGGGATCGTCGCGCCGACGATGATGGCGCTGCGCAGATTGCCGAGGAACACCCACTGCAGGAAGAAGATCAGCAGGATGCCGATCACCATGTTATGCAGCACCGTGTGGGTGGTCAGCTCGATCAGATCCTTGCGGTCGTAGATGCGTTCAATCCGCACGCCGGGCGGCAGGACATTTCCGGCGTTGATCCGCTCGACCTCTTCGATCACGCGCTTGATCGTCGGCATGCTCTTTTCGCCGCGACGCATCAGCACGATGCCCTGGACGATATCGTCCTCATCACCCTTGCCGGCGATGCCGAGCCGCGGCTGGTTGCTGACCGTCACCTTGGCAACGTCGCGCACCAGCACCGGATTGCCGCCGCTCTGGGTCAGCATGGTGTTGTTGAGATCGTCCATGGTGCGGATCAGTCCGACGCCGCGCACCACCGCGACCTGCGGACCGATATTCACCGTGCTGCCGCCGACATTGATATTGCTGTTGTTGAGCGTCTGCAGCAGTTGCGACAGCGTCAGGCCATAGGCCATCAGCTTGCTGAAATCGACCTGAAGCTCATAGACCTTGGTCTTGCCGCCCCAGCCGGTCACGTCGATGACACCCGGCACCGCGCGGAAGCGCCGCTGCAGCACCCAGTCCTGCAACGTTTTGAGGTCGAGCACACTGTAGCCGGGCGGACCTTTGAGCTGATAGCGGAAAATCTCGCCGATCGGACTGACCGGTGAAATCTGCGGCTGCGCATTATTCGGCAGTGCCGGAAGTTGCGACAACCGGTTGAGCACCTGCTGCAACGCCTGTTCGTAGGTGTAATCGAACGTGAATTGCAGCTTCACGTCCGACAGGCCGTAAAGCGAGATGGTGCGCACCGTGCGCAAGTTCGGCAGACCGGCGGTCTGCGTCTCGATTGGAATGGTGATGTAGCGCTCGACCTCTTCCGCCGACAAACCGGCGACCTGGGTCACGACATCGACCATCGGCGGCGTCGGGTCCGGATAGGCTTCGATATTGAGCTGCTGGAAGGCGATCAGGCCGCCGACCAGCGTCAGGATAAACGCGGCCAGAACCAGAACGCGATGCTTGAGGGCAAACTCGATCAGCGCGTTCACGTCAGCTACCGCTCGCCGCGCGGTCGATGAACAGACTGCCACGGGTGATGATCTGGTCTTCCGGCGACAAGCCTTCGTTGACCTGGATCATCTTGCCGTCGAGCAGCCCGGTATCGATCTTCTTCAACTCTGCGGTCTTGCGGTCGCGCGTGACCCAGACGCGCGCGGTGTCGCCTTCATAAATGACGGAATCGCGCGGGATCGCCAGCGAGGCATCGCCCTCGCCGGTCAGGATTGTCACCGTCGCATACATTTCCGGCTTGAGCGCGCCATCGGCATTGTCGATGGTCGCGCGCACCATCAGGCGCCGCGTCGCCGGATCAAGCGAGGTCGCTACATACGTAACGTTACTGGTGAAAATCCGCTCGGGATAAGCAAGCACGGTGAATCGCACCGTCTGCCCGACATGCACCTTTGGCGCCTCGATCTCGCGCACATAGGCGATCAGCCAGACCGACGACAGATCACCGATCAGATAGACCGGGTCCGCCGAGCCGCTGGAGATGTACTGCCCCGGACCGACCTTGCGCTGAACCACCGTGCCGCTGATCGGCGACACGATCGGCATCTCCGACGAAATTGACCGCTGCTGCTCGAAGCGCGCGATCTCCTCATCGGTCCGGCCGAGGATGCGCAGCCGGTTGCGCGCGGCTTCCAGCGCGCTCTCGGCGGAGCGCACATCGCTTTGCGCCACCGCGAGATCGGCTTGCGCCTGCTGCAGATCCTTCAGCGCGACGGCCTTGCCCTCATAAAGCTCCCGCTGCCGCGCTTCGACCGTGCCCGACAGTTTGAGCTGTGAGCGGGCCTTGGCGAGCGCGGAAACCGCCGCCATGAAATCATTGTGCACCTGCACGGCGTCGGTCGCTTCCAGCACGAACAGCGGCTGGCCCGCTTCGAGTTCATCGCCAGGGCGGGCCAGGAGTTTTTTCACGCGCCCTGAATAGGGCGAATAGATCGGCGTCGACCGGTCTTCATTGACCGTGATCTTGCCTTCGGTGGCGTTCTGCGACGTGAAAACGTGCCACCGCACCGGCTCGACCGTCAGGGTCTTCCATTGAGCGGCGGTGGGCTCGAACGTGCCGGGGGTCCGCGGCGCAGCCTTGGTATGGGCTGTCGGCGACGCCCCGACGGAGCCGCGCCAGGCAAAGCCGGCGACCGCCACCGCGCACACTGCAACCACCGCGGCAACGGCGATCTGCCGCGGCGAAGGCTGCCACGGGCGAACAGAGGCGCGTGCAGGGTCGTTCGGCGAAGCCACAAAAATCCCCTCGAAATTGCCGCCCCCGCGCAGACACATACAGCGCGCGGCCGGCACAAGCGACCGTTTGACGCTATTCTTTATATGGTTTTTACGAGCTTATGACTGAAGAGCGGGATTCATGGTTCACGCAGCCGCTCACAAGGGCGGCGGCCACGGCAACCCCTCGGTCATCGCGGCATTGCTCCGGGCGGCAGCGATCTCGGCCGCGGTCAAACCGGCGGCCGCCAGCACTTCGGCGGTATGATCGGCCGGGTCGTAAGTTGCTGGCATTTCCTCGGTCATGGGCATCACCGGGGCCTTGAGCGGCCGGTCCGCCGCCAGGCCGGGATGCCGGCTCCGGTTGTGCGGGTGCGCCAGCGCCTCGGCCGGGTCGAGCACCGGCGTGACGCAGCAGTCGCGGCTTACGAAATGGTCCACCCAGGCGTCGCGGGGCCGCTGCAGGAACACGGCCGCGAAACGCTCGGCCATGGCCGGCCATGCCTGCCGATCGAAATGCGGCGGAGCCGGTTCCGGCAGGCCCAGCCCCACCCAGAGCGCCTCGAAGAACCGCCGCTCCAGCGCACCCACGGCGATATGGCGGCCGTCGGCGCAGCGATAGCAGCGGTAGAACGGCGCGGTCCCGGCGAGCAGCCCATCGCCGCGCGCCGGCAGGACCGGCCGGCCCCAGTCGGGAAAGTGCATCGCCATCATCGACAGACAGCCGTCGACCATGGCCGCGTCGATCACCTGTCCCTCGCCGGTCCGCTCCCGCTCATAGAGCGCAGCGAGAATTCCCATCGCTGCGAACAGACTGCCGCCGGCAAAGTCGGCCAGCAGATTGAGCGGGAATACCGGCGGCCCATCGACCGGACCGAACGCACCAAGCGCACCGGACAGTCCCGCATAGTTGATGTCGTGGCCGGCAGCGGGCGCCATCGGCCCGGTCTGCCCGTAACCGGTGATCGCGCAATAGATCAGCCGCGGATTGCGCCCGCGCAAGGTCGCGGCGTCGATACCGAGCCGCGTCATCACACCGGGACGATAGCCCTCGATCACCACGTCAGCCTTGTCGGCAAGACGGCAGAACGCATCGCGCCCGGCGGGCGATTTCAGATCGAGGCTGATGAAGGTCTTGCCACGGGAGAGCGCCGGGATCGGCGCGCTACCGCTGCCGCCGCCGACGACGATGACCTCCGCGCCCATATCCGCGAGCAGCATGGTGCAATAAGGCCCCGGCGCGAGCCGCGTCAGATCGAGAATCCGGACACCGCTCAATCCGTGCCGCTGCATGCGCGCCTCCCTGCTCTTCACCAAGGCGAGCTTACCCGGCCTGCCGACGAAACATCACCCGGTTGCAATCGCGGCCGGATCGCGCAATGGAAAGCGCAGCGGCCCCTGTGGCCGGCCCCGTGTTCATATCTGGACGGCCCGAACCATGACCAAGACCGCCCGCGTCGCCTTCATCGGCTGGGGAGCCATCAATACGCGCGTCGGCGCGCTGCTGGCGCAGCGCAAGACGCCGATCGAGATCGTCGGCGTTGCGACCCTCGACACCCCGGAAGCGCGCGCGCTGATTCCGGCCGGTGTCGCGTTCCTGGGCGAGCCCGATCAACTGACCAAACTCAAGCCCGATCTCGTCGTCGAAGCCGCGGGCCGCGCCGCCATTGACCGCTGGGCACCGGCCGCGCTCGCCGCCGCCCCGGCCATGATCATCGCCTCGACCAGCGCCTTCACCGACGACGCGCTGCTGCCAAGACTCACGGCCATCGCCGAACAGCACGGCAGCCGCATTCTCATCCCCTCAGGCGCGATCGGCGGCATCGACGCGCTCGCCGGCGCGGCAGTGCTGCAGCTCGACGATGTGCTGCACCAGATCGTCAAACCGCCGGTGGCGTGGAAGAACACGCCGGCCGAGAAGCTTCTCGACCTTGATGCTCTGCGCGAGCGCACCGTCTTCTTCTCCGGCACCGCGCGGGTCGCCGCGAGCCAGTATCCGCAGAACGCCAATGCCACGGTCGTCACCTCGCTCGCCGGCATCGGGCTGGAGAAAACGCGCGTCGAACTCGTCGCCGATCCCGCCGCGAAGACCAACGGCCACCGCATCGTCGCGAGCGGCGCATTCGGCCGCATGGTGATGGAGTTGCAGAACAACGCGCTGGCGACCAATCCGAAATCCTCGGAATTGACCGCGCTTAGCCTCGTGCGGCTGATCGAGAACCAGGTCCGGACGGTGGTGATCTAACGAACGCTGTCCGGCGCCGCCGCCTCGTCCATCAGCCAGACCTGCGCGCCGTCGCTATAAGCATGTGTCGCCGGCAGATCGTCGCCGGCGAACACGCGCGCAACCATTGGCCGCTTCTCTGCGCCGGTCATCAGGAACAGCATCTCGCGGGTCGACGCCAGCGTCGGAAAGGTCAACGTCACGCGCGGCACGAACGGCGCGAGCTTGGCTTCATTGACGCCGACAACCCAGCGCTCCTGTTCGTCGAGACCCTCGCCGTGCGGAAACAGCGACGCGGTGTGGCCGTCGGAGCCGAGCCCCATCAGCACCATGTCGAACAACGGCTTGCGCGGATCGAGGCGCGACGATCCGTAAAATGACTTCAAGTCGTCTTCGTAATGCCGCGCGGCCTCATGCGGATCGCGCAGTTGCGTCGGCATCACATGGATGTTGTCGGCCGGAATCGGCAGATGATCGAGGAACGCGGCGCAAGCCATGCCGGCATTGCTGCGTTCATCCTCGAGCGGCACGAACCGGTCATCGCCCCAGAACCAGTGGATCCGCTCCCACGGCACCGTGCTGCGATAAGGCTCCTCCGCGAGCCGCCGATACACCGGCCTCGGCGTCGAGCCGCCGGTGAGACAGATCGCAATTCGCCCCGGCGCTTGCGCAATCCGCGCGACGATGCGCTTTGTCGCCGCCTCGACCACAGCCGCCAGATCGGGAACGACAATGGCCGAACGGCGTACGGCGGAGACAGGCGCTTGTATCATGCGATCACTTACTTTTTGGCCGGGCGCGGCGCTTCGACATGGCCGCCGAAGCCCTTACGCATCGCCGACAGCATCTTGTCGGCAAAGCTCGCCTCCTGGCGCGAGCGGAAGCGCGCATAGAGCGCCGCCGACAGCACATGCGCCGGCACCGCCTCGTCGATCGCTGCCATCAGGGTCCAGCGACCTTCGCCGGAATCCTCGACGTGGCCGGAATAGGCATCGAGCTTCGGGTCTTGCGCCAGTGCAGCCGCCGACAGGTCGAGCAGCCACGAGGTGACGACACTGCCGCGCCGCCACGTCTCGGCGATGGCCGCCACATCGAGATCGAGGCGGTGTTCTTCCGGCAACCCTTTGCTCGCGGCGTTGCGCAGGATGTCGAAGCCCTCGGCAAAAGCCTGCATCATTCCGTATTCGATGCCGTTGTGGATCATCTTGACGAAATGGCCGGCGCCGTTCGGACCGACACGGTGATAGCCGAGTTCACCCGCCGCCGCAGGCGCGCCGTCCCCGCCCGTGCGCGGAATGGTGCCGAGCCCCGGCGCCAGCGCGCGGAAAATCGGATCGAGGCCCGCGACGACTTTCTCGTTGCCGCCGATCATCATGCAATAACCGCGCTCCAAGCCCCAGACGCCACCGCTGGTGCCGACGTCGATATAATTGAGCCCGCGCTGCTTCAACGCGGCGGCGCGGCGGATATCGTCCTGCCAGAACGTATTGCCGCCATCGATGATGATGTCGCCGGCGTCGAGCAGGCCCGCGAGCGTCTCGATCGCCGTCTCGGTGGCTTCGCCCGCGGGCAGCATCACCCAGACGGCGCGCGGCTTCGCAAGCTGACGTACGAGATCGGCAAGATCCGCGGCGGCGGCCGCGCCCTCGCTGGCGACGGCATCAACCGCCTTGCGATCGCGGTCGAAGGCGACCGCCGTGTGACCATGACGCAGCAGACGGCGGACGATGTTGGCGCCCATCCGGCCGAGACCGACCATCCCAAGCTGCATCGTGCTCTCCTAACTTAATGCGCGCGTCAAAGCGGCTTCGAGCGCCGACAGCCCTTTGGCCGCGCCGCCCTGCAGATGCACGCGCAGTGCGCGGCGGCCACGCTCCAGCAGCACCTCGAAATCGCCGCCTGCTTGCGCCGCTTTCAATTGGCCGAAGCTGATCGTCGCGCCGGGAATGGCGAGGTCGTTCGGATCGTCGGCGGTGATTTCGAGGAACACGCCGCTGTTCGGCCCGCCCTTGTAAGCCTGTCCGGTCGAATGCAGGAAACGCGGCCCGAAGCCGACGCAGGTCGCCACATGATGGCGGTCGCGCAGTGCCGTCCGCAACTTTTGCAACCGGTTCTCCGTCTCCGCGCTCTGCGCGATATAAGCGAGGAGTGCCACATAATCGCTGGGCTTGATGCGACCGAAGTGCGCCTTGAGCCAGTTTGCCACCGTGTCACCGGCCCCGGCCGCGCGGAGCGCCGCCGCATTGGCCGCATCGGTGTAGAGCGCGATGCCGTCAGCGGCGAACACCGGCGCCTGCTCCGGCAGTTTGCCGTCGCGCTCCAGCGCCGTGGTCAACGCCCGTGCCTTGACCTTGCTCGCCTCGACGTCAGGCTGATCGAACGGATTGATGCCGAGCACCGCGCCGGCAACCGCCGTCGCGATCTCGAACCGGACGAATTCCTGCGCAATCTGCTCCGGCTGTCGCAAGGCGATATCCGCCAGCGGATGCCCCGCCTGCGTCAGCGCCGCCAGCGCGGCGTCGGGCGCACCGGACGCATCGCGCAGCCGCAGATTGATGAAGAAGCGATCCTTGCCATAGGCGGCAGGCGCCGCCAGCGGCTCGCCGTCCAGCGGGATCAGCGCCTTGCCGTTCTTGCCGGTCGACTCGGCGATCAACTGCTCCGCCCAGGCCCCGAAGCTGCCGAGCGTCGGCGGCGCGGCGATCGTCACCTTGTCGCGGCCGGCCAGCGCCGCTTCGCCGAGCGCGAGGCCGAGTTGCACCGCCGGATTGTCCGCCGGCGGTACATCAGCGCCGCAACTGCGCAGCATGGTCGCTGCCGCCTGCAACAGTTTCTCGACATCGAACCCGGCCACCGCCGCCGGCACCAGACCGAACGGCGACAGCACCGAATAACGGCCGCCGATGGTCGGTTCGCCGTGGACGATCTGGCGGAAACCGTCGCGCTTCGCGACCGCCTCCAGTTGCGAGTTCGGATCGGTGACGGCAATAAAATGCAGACCGGCCTTGGATTTTCCGAGCGTGCCGGCAACAGCGGCAAAGAAATAGGCGAGCAGCATGTTCGGCTCGATGGTGGAGCCGGACTTGCTGGAGACGATGAACAGCGCCTTGCCGAGATCGACCGCCTTGGCAACAACGGCGATCTGTTCCGGGTCCGTGGAGTCGAGCGTCAGCAGCTTCGGAAAGCCCGGTTGCGGCACGAAGGTGCGCGCCAGCACCTCCGGCCCGAGGCTCGATCCGCCCATGCCGAGCAGCACAGCATGGGTGAAACCCGCGCTGCGCACATCCTCGGCAAGACGGCGATAGAGATCGCGTTGCTGCTGCGCCTGCCCGATGCTGTCGAGCCAGCCGAGCCAGCGCGCCTCGTCCTTGCCGGTCCAGACCGACGCATCGCGCGCCCACAACCGGCGCACCAACCCCTGCGCACGCCACGCTTCGGTGCGCTGCTTCAGCTTGTCGGCAAGCTCGGCCGGCAAGGTCAGCGTTTGCGCGTCGACGGCATCGCCCAGCACCTTGGCGCGCTTGCGCGCCACCGCGCCGAACAGGCTGTCGGCGGCATCCGCGAACAGCCGCACGCCGTCCTGCTCCAGCTTGGCGGTGATATCGTCGAGCGAGATGCCGGCCTTCGCCACCGACGCGAGCACGCGCTCCGCCTCATCGACATTCTGCGTCAGCGTATCGGCCACCACGCCGTGATCGCGGAACGCTTCCAGCGTCGGCGTCGGCATGGTGTTGACCGTGTCGGGGCCGATCAGCTCCGCCACATACAAGACGTCGCTGTAAGCCTTGTTCTTGGTGCCGGTCGAGGCCCACAGCAGCCGCTGCGGCCGCGCGCCCTTCGCCTTGAGCTTGTCCCAGCGCGCGCCGGAGAACAGGCGCTGATAGTCGCGATAGGCGAGCTTGGCATTGGCAATCGCCGTCTTGCCCTGCAGCGCCGCCAAATCCTGTTTGGCCTGAGCGGAGCCGGCCGCAGCGATGGCCTTGTCGAGCTGCACATCGACCACGGCGTCGATACGGCTGACGAAGAAGCTCGCGACGCTGGCGACGCGACCGATATCGCCCCCCTTCGCGGCGAAAACCTCAAGCCCGGCGAGATAGGCTTCCACCACCTCGCGATAGACCGCCTGCGCGAACAGCAGCGTGATATTGATGTTGATGCCGTCGCCGAGCAGCGTGCGGATCGCGATCAACCCCGGCTTTGTCGCCGGCACCTTGATCATCACATTGGGCCGGCCGCACTGCGCCCACAACCGGCGCGCTTCGGCGATCGTGCCCTCGGCATCCATCGCCAGATAGGGCGAGACTTCGAGGCTGACGAACCCATCCGCCCCCTTAGTCTGGTCATAGACCGGGCGCAGCACCGCCGCGGCATTCTGGATATCCTCAACCGCCAGCGCCTCGAACAGATCGGTGCCGGAACGGTCGCCTGCGGCCAGCAGGTGCCGCACGCCCTCGTCATATTCCCCCGACCCGCCGACCGCCTTCTCGAAAATCGCGGGGTTGGATGTGACCCCGCGCACGCCGTCTTCCTCGACGAGCCGCTTGAGACCACCCTTGGCCGTGAAACCCCTGTCCAGAAAGTCCAGCCAGACCGACTGTCCGTGCTGTTGCAGCTTCACCAAGGGATTCATGGCCATCCTGTCCTGTCTGCTCGCGGCCCCGCGCCCGCCGTCACCGGCGTGCGGGGCCGCAAAGTCGTCACGCGTGCACTATCACGCGTGCTTGCGTACCTTCGGCAACACTTCCTTGCCCAGCAATTCCATACAACGATCCCATTCGTCAAAGCGGAACCGCAGGTCGAACACGATGTGGTCGATGCCGACCTCGAGATACTTCTCGACATCCTTTACGACATCATCAGGGCTGCCGACCATGAACGAGCCCTCAAGATCCTGCCAGGTCTGGAACGAGCCGGATTCCGGCTTGACCCAGAACTTCTGCGAATTGGCGTTCTTGATCAGACCGTCCACGCTCACCTTCTTCAGCGCGGTCTCACGATCGACGTCGATGCTGGTGATCGGGATGCAGCCTTCCAGCAGGCGCGGACGGCCCGCCGCCTTGGCATCCTCACGCAACTTCGCCACCCGCTTCTTGTAGGTCGGCAGCGTGATGCGGCCGGGGAACCAGCCATCGCAGAAGTCGAGTGCCCGGCGCACCGAGGCCGGCGTGCCACCGGCGTACCAGATCGGATGCGGCTTGGTCGCGCGCGGCTTAAAGCCGACATCGGCGTTCTTGTAGTATTTGCCCTCGAACGAGAAATGGTCGTTGGTCCAGGACCGGCGCAAAATCTCCACCTGCTCCTTGGCCACCTCGTCGCGCGGCCAGTCGGTCATGCCGAGCGCATCGAACTCCACCTGGAAGTTGCCGATGCCGAGGCTGAGGATCAGCCGGTCGCCGGCCATATACTGCAGCGAGTTGAGCATCAGCGCGAGCAGCAACGGGTGACGATGCGGGATCAGCGAACCGAAGCCGAGCTGGATCTTCGAGGTCACCGCGCCGATCGCCGACAGCGTGACGAACGGGTCGATGAAGGTGTTGTCGGTGCCTTCCATGCCATGCGGGTGGAACACGAGATGGTCACGCACGAACACCGAGTCGAAGCCGAGAGCCTCGGCCTTGCGCGCACCATCGAGCAGCTTGTCCTTGCTGCAGTTCGGGCCGAAATGCGGCAGCAGCAATCCATACTGGGTAGCCATAACGGGTCTTTCCTCCTGAGGGGTCGGGCCGCGCCTCGGCGGCCGACGGGTTGCTCTTGATCGATTCAGCGAAACAGGCACGCGGCATGGCCGCCGCGCATCCGTTTATCTGTCTTCGCGAGACTCGACGCGGTCGTAACGCAGATAGGTGTCGTACCAACCGACGATCTGCGGTGTGACAATGTCGAAATACTGATCGTAGGCTTTGTAGTGTGACGTCTCCTTTTGCAGGATCAGCTTCTTCGGCTGACCGGCCTTCTCGTAAAGCCGGAAGGTTTGCTCTTCCGGCGTCACGGCATCGCCCTCGGTTGAAATGAACAGGATCGCGCGCGGCGCGATCGCCGCAACGAAATCCTCCGGGGTGAATTCCATGATCGCATCGGCGCAACGCAGCGGCACGGTTTCCGGGATGCGCGCGTCGACGTCCTTTTTCACGGCCGTTTGGCCGCGCTCCGGCGTCACGATCATGATGTCCTGGCGCGGATTGACCATCTCGCTCTGGCCGTCAAGCACGCGCTTCTTGCGGTCGGCGTCGAGGCGCTGCTGGAACGCGATCCATTCGTATTCGCGGCGCATGCTGCGCAGCCAATCACGGCCGCTGGCGAACGCGTAGTTGCTGACCACGCATTTCACGCGCTGGTCGACCGCCGCCACATAGATCGGCACGGCACCGCCGGTGCCGCCGGAGCCGAACAGGCCGATCCGGTTCGGATCGACCTCGCTGCGGGTCTGCATATAGGTGATGGCATTGCGGATATCCTCCGCCTGCCGCTGCGGCATCACCAGGCCCTTCTCGCCCTCGCTGTCGCCGAAGCCGCGATAGTCGAACACCAGCACGGCGTAACCGGCCGCGGTGAAGCTCTTGTGATAACGCTCGTAGAGCTTGGCGTCGTGGAGGCCGAGCCAGCCCGGTCCCTGCACGATCGCCGGCCACGGGCCTTCGCCCTGGTCCGGCAAGCGCAGCACGCCGTGCAGCTTGCAGCCCTCGCTGTAGAAATGAACCGTCTCCTGCCTCACCGGAACCCCCTTGCCTCTATTCTTCTGTTGTCAACTCAGCGCGAGACCACCGGCGACTGCCGGGCCAGCGCGCGCGAAATCTGCGCCGCGGCGGCGCGCACATGACGGATGAAGGCATCGACCTTCTTCTTGTCGTCCCACATCTTGCCCGTGCCGACGAGACTGATGCTGGCGAAGGCTTTGCCGTTTCGCGCGATCGGCACCGCGAGACCAACCCGGTTCGCGGCGACCTCGCCGCGCGTCAGCGCGTATCCGGCCTCACGAATGTCTTTGATCTGCGCGCGAAACTCATGCCAGTTGCTGGCGCGCAGCACGCGATGGATTGTCTCGCCGTTGTCGAGATAGACGGACTTGAGCTGGCGGTCCGGCAACTGCGCCAGAATCACTTTCGACGTCGCGCCGATGAACAGCGGCATCGTCACGCCGCGCTCGTAACCGATCTGGCCGCGGAATTTGCTGCCGCGCGCCTCCTGCACGCACATCACGCAATCCTTGAACTTGCGGCACACGATCACGACGCACGCTTCGCTCGTGTGTTTCAGCAGATCCTGCATGACCGGTGCGGCAATCTGGCTCAACGGATCGGTGTGCCGCAAAATCTGGTCGAACCGCACGAATGCCGGCCCGAGCGCGTAGGCCGCGCCGCTAACCGGATCGAGAAACCCACCTTTCACGAGGTTGCGGACATGGCGGTAGATCGTGCTCGACGACAACCCCAGCGCGCGCGCCATCTGCTCCACCGTCCAGACCGGGCGGTCCCGGTCGAACAGTTGCAGGATCATCACCAGCCGGCTGGGGCGATTGGCAATCCGTGAGGTTTTAGCCATGTTTTTCATTTTGCGCGGAAAAGACAGAATTGTCAAAATGTAAGAATTTTGAATTTTCCGATATTGCTATCCCCGGCGCATCTGCACTAGACTTTTCCACGGCGTCGCGCGGAAACCGTGCGGCAGCGAGACAGATCGCATTTGGCGCGTCGCACGCGGGAGCAGCGACACCGATATGCATCACGGATCGCACCGCTGAACGCCCCCGCAGCAGCGGGTCCAACTATCGGGGAGAACGACGTGTTGAAGATCGGATACAAAGCCTCGGCGGAGCAGTTCGGGCCAAGCGAACTGCTCGACTTCTCGGTCTATGCCGAAGATGTCGGCTTCGATTCGGTTTTCATCAGCGATCACTTCCAGCCGTGGAAGCACACCAATGGCCACGCGCCAGCATCGATCCCGTGGCTCGGCGCGCTCGGCGCGCGCACCAAGCGGATCATCATGGGCACCAGCGTGATGACGCCGACCTTCCGCTATCACCCGTCGATCGTCGCGCAGGCGTTCGCGACGCTCGGTGTGATGTTTCCGGAGCGCGTGGTGCTCGGCCTCGGCAGCGGTGAATCGCTCAACGACGTGCCAGCCCTCGGCATCAAATGGCCAGGCTTCAAGGAACGCACCGGCCGTCTGATGGAATCGGTGGACCTGATGCGCCGCCTGTGGAAGGAAGAGCGCGTCACCTTCGACGGCAAATACTACAAGACCGAGAAGGCCACGCTCTACGATCGCCCCGCGAAGCCGGTGCCGATCTATCTCGCCGCCTCCGGCCCGACCGTGGCGAAGCTCGCCGGCGAAACCGCCGAAGGCTATATCTGCACCAGCGGCAAGGCGCCGGAGCTTTACAAGGAGACCTTGCTGCCGAATGTGGCCGCAGGCCTCGAGGCCGCAGGCCGCGCCAACGACTCGATCGACCGCATGATCGAGATGAAGGTCTCGTTCGACACCGACAAACAGCGCGCGCTCGAAGATACCAAGCATTGGGCCGCGCTGGCGCTTTCTCCCGAGGAGAAGATGTCGGTCGAGGATCCGGTCGAGATGGAGAAGCTCGCCGACGCGCTTCCGGTGGAGCGTACCGCCAAGCGCTGGATCGTCTCGGACAACGCCGACGAGCATGTCGAGCGGATCAAAGCCTATACTGACCTCGGCTTCCGCCATCTGGTCTTCCACGCACCAGGGCCGGACCAGAAGCGGTTCCTGAAACTCTACGGCGAGCAGGTGCTGCCGCGCCTGCGCAAGCTCGGGCTCTGAACTGTGGCCGCGCCGCCGCGCCTGAGCTTGAGCGGCATACCCGGCATCCCGCTGATTGCGCCGGGTGACGACCTCGGCGCGATCATCGCCGCGGCGATGGATCGGGCCGGCCTCACCTGTGTCGACGGCGACATCATCGTCGTTGCGCAGAAGGTCGTGTCGAAGGCGCAGGGCCGTTTCGTCGATCTGACGACGGTGGAGCCGTCCGCCCGCGCCCGCGCGATCGCCGCCGACACCGACCGCGATCCGCGGCTGGTGGAAGTGATCCTGTCCGAATCCGTCAACGTCCTGCGCAGCGACAAGCGCGCCCTGGTGGTGGAGCACCGCGACGGCTTCGTGATGGCGAATGCCGGCGTCGACCGCTCCAATGTCCGCGCCGGCGGCAACGAGACGGTTCTGCTGCTACCACGCGATCCGGACGGCGCGGCCGCCGCGTTGCGCGCCACATTGGAGGCTCATTTCGGCAAGACGCTCGGCGTCGTGATCAATGACAGCTTCGGCCGGCCGTGGCGGCGTGGCACCACTGGCGTCGCGCTCGGCGCCGCCGGCATTCCGGCGCTGGAGGATTTGCGTGGACGGCCAGACCTGTTCGGACGGGTGCTGGAAGTGAGCGAAGTCGCCGTTGCCGACGAGATCGCGGCCGCTGCGTCGTTGGTCATGGGTCAGGCCGACGAAGCCTGCCCGGTCGTGCTGCTGTCAGGATTCCCGGTACAGACCCAACATCTTCCGGCACGGACATTGCTTCGTCCTCCCGCTGACGACTTGTTCCGGTGAGGATCAAAACCATGGCCACCCTGTCCTCATCCCAAAATACCCGCCAAGAGAACCGTCCCGTCCTCGCCCTCTCGGGCGGAATCGGCGGCGCAAAACTTGCGCTGGGCCTCGCCCATGTGTTGCCGGACGGCGCGCTCACCGTCGTTGCCAACACTGGCGACGATTTCGAGCATCTCGGCCTTAGCATCTCGCCGGACATCGACACGCTCACTTATGTGCTCGGCGATCTCGACAACCAGCAGATTGGCTGGGGCCGGCGCGACGAGACCTGGTCGTTCATGGAGACGCTAGGCGCGCTCGGCGGCGAGACCTGGTTCAAGCTCGGCGACCGCGATCTTGCTTTGCATGTGGAGCGCAGCCAGCGCCTGCGTGCGGGCGAAACGCTCTCGGCGATCACCGCCGATCTCGCGCGCCGCCTGGGGGCGCGCGGTCGTATCCTGCCGATGAGCGACGATCCGGTCCGCACGCAGGTCTTGACCGCGAACGGACCGCTCGACTTCCAGCGCTATTTCGTCGGCATGCAATGCGCGCCCGCCGTTACCGGTTTCCGGTTTGCAGGGGCGGAGGACGCTGCGCCGCATCCGGATTTTCTCGGCCTCCTGCGCGATACGCGCCTGCGCGCCGTCATCATCTGCCCCTCGAATCCGTTCATCAGCATCGACCCGATCCTGGCGGTGCCGGGCGTGCGCGCGGCGCTGACCGCCTGCACGGCACCGATCATTGCCATCTCGCCGATCATCGGCGGCGAGGCCGTCAAGGGGCCGACCGCGAAGATGATGCGCGAGCTTGGTATCGCCGTCACGGCGGGGAGCGTTGCCGATCATTTTGCCGGTCTGATCGACGGCTTCATCGTCGATCCGGGCGATGCCGCCATGACGCCCCGCGCTCCGGTCGCGATCGACGCGCGCACGGTTTTTATGCGCAGTCTCGATGACAAGATCGCGCTCGCAACCGCGACGCTCGCCTTCGGCGACCGGCTGGCGCGAGAGCCCTCCGCCCGCCGCAAGGGGCGCATGATGGGAGCCGCATGATGGGAGCTACACGCAACATCTGGGCCGTCATCCCGGTGAAGGAAGTCACCGGCGCGAAGCAGCGCCTCAATGGCGGTGTGCCGCCACACCTGCATGTGCCGCTGGTGCGCACCATGCTGGAAGATGTGGTCGCGGCGGTGTCGCAGGCCCGCGGTCTCGCCGGATTCATTATCGCGACCCTCGATCCGGTGGCGCAAACGCTGGCGCAGCGCCACGGCGGACGAATCTTCACCGACGACGCCCGCTCCGGCCATACCGGCGTGGTGGCCGCCGCCGCACGCCGGCTGGCGGCGGAGGGCGCCGACGCGATCCTGCAGCTTCCAGGCGACATTCCGCTGGTGACGGCAACCGAAATCGATCAGGTGATCACGCTGCATCAGCCCGGCCCGTCCTTCACCATCGTGCCGTCGCACGACGACAAAGGCTCCAACACCGTTGTGGTGTCGCCGCCGACCGCCGTGCCGCTCAAATTCGGCGACGACAGTTTCTATCCGCACCTGAAATCCGCCCGCGACCACGGCATCATGCCGCAGGTGGTGCGGCTGCCCGGCATTGCGCGCGACATCGACCATCTCGAAGATCTGATCGCGTTCGCCCGGCTCGGTTCGGCGACGCGGACACAAGCTTTTCTCGACCGCCACGACTTCATTCACTGGGGGCGCGTGCGTGCCCGCACCTGCGACCTTGTCACCGAAGCGGACCCGACCCGATGACGATGCTGCTTTCTCTTGCTGACCGCCTCGCGGACGCCGATCTGACCGACGACGAGGCGCTGGCGCTCGCGGAATTCAACGACCTGCCGGCGCTGATGCGCGCCGCTTCGGCGATCCGCGACCGCGGCCATGGCGCGATCGTTTCCTATTCCAAGAAAGTGTTCATCCCGCTCACCAAGCTGTGCCGGGACACCTGCCACTACTGCACCTTCGCGCAGCCGCCGCGGGTCGTCGGCGCAGCCTATCTGTCACCGGAGGAAGTGCTCAAGATCGCCCGCGCCGGCGCGGCCGCCGGTTGCCACGAAGCGCTGTTCACGCTCGGCGACAAACCGGAACTGCGCTATCGCGCGGCGCGCGAGGCCCTCGACGCGCTGGGCTACGTGACCACGCTCGATTATCTCGCCGCGATGGCGGAGCTGGTGCTCAAGGAAACCGGCCTGCTGCCGCATCTCAATCCGGGTGTGATGAGCCGCGAAGACCTCGAAAAGCTGCGTAAGGTCTCGGTCTCCCAAGGCATCATGCTGGAGAGTGCATCGGAGCGGCTGATGCAGCGCGGCGGGCCGCATTTCGGCTCGCCGGACAAAGCGCCGGCGGTGCGGCTTGCCACCATTGCCGCCGCCGGCGAAGCGCGCGTGCCATTCACCTCCGGAATCCTGATCGGCATCGGCGAAACCCGGCGCGAACGGATTGAATCCTTGCTCGCGCTGCGCGACCTACATCGCCGCTACGGCCATATCCAGGAAATCATCATCCAGAATTTCCGCGCCAAGCCGGACACCCGCATGGCGAACGCGCCGGAGCCCGATGCCACCGACCATCTGTGGACCATCGCCGTCGCCCGCATCCTGTTCGGCGAAACCATGAATATCCAGGCGCCGCCCAATCTCGCGGGCGGATCGCTGGCCGATATCGTCGCCGCCGGCATCAACGACTGGGGCGGCGTGTCGCCGGTGACACCGGATCACGTCAATCCGGAAGCGCCATGGCCGGCCTTGCGCATGCTGGAGCAGCGCACGGCACAGGCCGGCAAGGTGCTGGTGGGCCGCCTCGCGATCTATCCAGCCTATCTCGACGCACCGGACCGCTGGCTCGATCCAGCGTTGCGCACCCCATCGCTGCGCGCGAGCGACGCGGACAATTTCGCGCGGCCAGATGGCTGGATCGCCGGCGCTGGTCACGACACGCCCGTCCCGCTCCCGCCGGCCGAGCGCACACGGCCGCCGGTCGCCGACCGGCTACAGGCGCTGTTCGACCGATCGGGCGATTATTCCGAGGATGATCTGGTGACGCTGTTCTCGGCCCGCGGCACCGATTTCCTGCGCGTGTGCGAAGCCGCCGATGCATTGCGCGCTCGCGTGAACGGCGACACCGTCTCTTATGTCGTCACGCGCAACATCAACTACACCAACATCTGCTACTTCCGCTGCAAGTTCTGCGCCTTCTCCAAGGGCAAGCTCGCCGCCAACCTGCGCGGCAAGCCCTACAATCTCGGTCTGGAGGAAATCCAGCGGCGTGCAACCGAAGCCTGGGAGCGCGGCGCCACGGAAGTGTGCCTGCAGGGCGGCATCCATCCCGACTATACCGGCGAGACTTATCTCTCGATCTGCCGCGCCATCAAGGACGCCGTGCCGGGCATGCACATTCATGCCTTTTCGCCGCTGGAGATACATCAGGGCGCGGAAACCCTCGGCATTCCGGTCGCGACGCTGCTCGAACGGCTGCAGGCAGCCGGACTCGGCACCCTGCCCGGCACCGCCGCTGAAATTCTCGACGACGAGGTTCGCGCCATCATCTGCCCGGACAAGATCAATACGCAGCAATGGCTCGACATCGTCGGGACGGCGCATCGCGTCGGCCTCAAGACCACCGCGACGATCATGTACGGCCATGTCGACCGCCCGCGTCATTGGGCACGCCACCTGATGCGCCTGCGCGATCTCCAGGTGAAAACCGGCGGCATCACAGAACTGGTGCCGCTGCCGTTCGTGCCGATGGAAACACCGATCTATCTGCACGGCCGCGCGCGCAGCGGCACGACCTTCCGCGAGGCCATCCTGATGCACGCCGTGGCGCGGCTCGCTTTGCATCCGCTCATCACCAATATCCAGGCCTCGTGGGTGAAGATGGGTCCGGAAGGCGTCAAATGGTGCTTGCGCGCGGGCGCCAACGACGCCGGCGGCACGCTCATGGACGAGAGCATCACCCGCTCGGCGGGTGCGACACACGGACAGGAAATGCCGCCGACCGCAATGGAAGAACTCATCGCATCGATCGGCCGCACGCCGCGTCAGCGCACGACGCTTTATCGCGACGCGCCGGCCGAACAATATGAAAAATCGTTGTCAGCCGCTGCGCTGATCCGGCCGATCACCAACACCGCAGCATAAATCACAAGAACCGCGGACAAATCCGTTCATAGGAGAGGACAATGCCACGCGATAAAGCAACTCCGCAGCACGGCCAGACAGACCAGATATTGCTGAACCGCCGCGGCCTGTTTGCGACCGCCGCCGGCGGCGCTGCATTCCTGCTGCTGCCCGGCTCCGCTCACGCCGCATGGCCGGACCGAATCGTGCGGCTCGTCGTTCCGTTCGGCGCCGGCTCCAGTTCCGATACCATCGCCCGCGTCGTCGCAGCCAAGCTGAGTGACAAATTCGGACAGCAAGTCATCGTCGAGAACCGCGTCGGCGGCGCGACCATTCTCGGCACCAACTCGATCGCCAAGGCGACGCCGGACGGCTACACGCTCGGTCTTGCCAACACCAGCACCCACGCGGCCACCGCAGCCGTCTATGACGACCTGCCGTTCGACGCGACCAAGGACTTCACGCCGATCGGAATGATCGGCAGTTCACCGTTTCTGCTGATCGGCTCGCCGAAGCTGCCCGCGAAGACGCTGAAGGAGTTTGCGGCGATGGCCAAAAAGGAGCCAGGCAAGTTCAGCTACGCCTCGGCCGGCACCGGAACGCTGACCCATCTCGCGGGGGAACTGGTGAAATGGAAGCTCGGCATTCAGGTCACGCATGTGCCCTATCGCGGCACCGAACAGTCGATCACCGACCTGTTGACGGGACGGATCGACATGATCGTCGCCACCATCCCGCCGGCGCTCGGCCAGATCCGGAGCGGCGCGCTCAAGCCCTTTGCCGTGATGAGCGCAAAGCGGGTCGAGATCATTTCGGATATCCCAACCGTGGCAGAAGCCGGCGCGCCGGGCTGCGAAGCGGCGCTGTGGAGCGCGCTGGTCGGTCCGGCCGGAATGCCCGTCGACATCACCCGAACGTTGAACGGGGCGCTGCGGGAGATCGTGGCCCGCAAAGACGTGCAGGAAACCTTCCACGCTCAAGGCATCACGCCTGAACCCGGCACTCCCGAGGAGACAGCCACGACAATCCGCAACGATATCGTGCGCTGGAAGGAAGTCGCCAAGGAAGCAAATATCCACATCAAACGCTGATTGGGCAGAGCCGGATGACGGCCCTCTGCTATAACGGCCTGCCATGAAACCGGGAGTCTTCCATCCGAATCGATGAAAGACTCCCGGTTTTCTGTTCTAACGTGACTACCCGTGCGGCAGATTACTGAATAATCCGCCCGGCAACGCCTTGACGTAGTCGAGCATATTTTGGGCGCTGACGACGTCGGCGTATTTGGCATGCAGGTCGCACAACGACATCGCGTGCGAGGCCTGCGAGCGGTCGAAGCAGCCTTCCTCGGCAACGGCGACCCGGAAATTATGGCTGAAGGCGTCGAGCACCGTCGCCCGCACACAGCCGCTCGTCGTCGTGCCGGTGACCAGTACGCTGTCGCAGCCGAGATCGGTGAGGAATCCGACCAGCGGCGTCCCGAAGAACGCGCTCGGCTTGTGCTTGTAGATCACGATATCCTGCGGCTGGGGCGCGAGTTCCGCGATGATCATGTTGCCGTCGATATTGTTGTTCTGCCGGGTCGTCGCGTCCTCCGCGTTGCGGGAATTCTTCCAGGCCCAACTTCCCGCGTCCCAGTTGTCGGGACGACGCGCATTGGTCGAATAGATCACCGGTATCTTGCGTTCGTGCGCGGCGTCGATCAGCGACCGGATCACCGGCACGGCTGCCCATCCTTCCTCGCCGCAGGCATTGCGCCATCGCTTGATCGCCTCGAGAATCGGCTCGGATCGATCCCCGGTGAAATTGTAGTTCACGTCGATCACCAGCAAGGCCGGGCGCTTGCCGTAGCCGGCCCGCGCGCCATAGCCGCTCACCGCCCACATCTTCTTGTCGCGCTCGGTGAGAAATTCGTTCCAGATCGGTTCCTTGCTCATGGTCCTACGGCTTCCAACAGTGACAAAGATCAGGTTCGCGCATCGCCGGGAACGACGCCCGGCGCGAGAGACATGCAGTGGTCGGCAATCGCCCCGGCGCGCGTGACCCACAGCCGCTCGCGATATTTCGGCTGCAGGCAGTGCTGCAAAGCGCGCCGCAGATTGCGCATACGGTGCGGCTGGCCGACGATGAAGCCGTGCAACGCGAGGGAGAACACCAACGGCTGCCGCTCCGACTGTTCGAGCATCTCCTCGAACTGGTCGACGATCATGTCGCACAGTTCGCGGCCGGTATGATCGCGTAGCACCTGCGCGCCGGCGTCGTTCATTTCCATTGGATAGGGCACCGACAGGATCGGCCCGGCGCGGGTCGCCATCCAGAACGGCTGATCGTCGGCCGGCCAGTCGAGCACATAGCGATAGCCGTTCTCCTTCAGGAGATCGGGTGTCACCGCATTGGAGGTCGCGCCCGGCCCGAGCCAGCCTTGCGGGCGCTTGCCCGTATGCTGCTCGATCAGCCGCGTCGTCTCGCGGATGATGCCGGCCTCATCGACTTCAGCCACGTCGCGCAGCGTCTGCGAATTGGTGACGCCATGACCGCAGATTTCGTCGTTACGGGCGGCGAGTCGCCTCATGATCTGCGGATAGTATTCCGCCACCAATCCGTTGAGCATGACCGTCGCTGGGAGTTGCAACGCATCGAGCAGATCGAAGATGCGCCAGACGCCGACGCGATTGCCGTAATCGCGCCAGGAATAATTGCGGTGCGTCGGCCCCGAGCCGCGATTGTGCGGGTCCATGCCACCGCCGCGCAGGAACGCATAGTGCTCGATATTGACGCCGATGTAGAACGCGAGAGTCCGTCCTTCCGGCCACGCATAATGCGGCCGCTCGTCGATCGGAGAAAAATCGTATCGGCCGTGAACGGGCAACATGATGGTCCTGCCACAAGGTCAGCACCGGCCCCGCGTGGGAGCCGGTGCAACACCGGTCAATCAAGCTTGCCGATATCTTTGACGACCTTGGCGAGGCGTGTGTGATCCGCCGCCACGACCTTGGCAAAGTCCGGCGCGTCGAGATACGCAACCTTGGTCCCCGCTTTGGTGTAGATCGCCGTTACCGCCGGGTCGGTCAGCACTGTACGCATCGCGCTGCGCAGCCGCGTCACCACCGTATCCGGCGTCGCCTTTGGCACGAACATGCCGGCCCAGACATAGAACGAGAGCGGAATACCTGCCTCCTTTAAAGTCGGCACGTTCGGCAGATTGTCGATGCGCTTGTCGCTCATCGCCCCCAGCACGCGAATCTTGCCCGCCTCGATCTGCGAAATGATCGTGCCGACCGTCGTTGAGGTTGCTCCTACCTGTCCGCCGATCAGACCAGTGATCGCCGGCCCGGCGCCGCGATATGGCACATGCTGCAGCTTGATGCCGGCGGCGCGGGCAAACATCTCCATCGACAGATGCGCCGAGCCATAGTTTCCGGACGAGCTGTAGGTGATCTGTCCCGGGCGCTTCTTGGCGTCGTCGATGAAATCCTTCACGGTCTTCCACGGCGACGTCGCTTCGACCGCGATGACGTTCGGATCGGAAATGATCTGTGCCACGGGCGTGAGCTGCGGCACTTCGTAGATCGGCGTGCGGTTGAACAGGCGATCCGATTCTGGCGATACCACCACGGAATTCAGGGTCACCAGCATGGTGTAGCCATCCGGGTCCGCCTTGGCGACGACACCGGCGCCGAGCGCGCCGCCGGCACCGGCCCGGTTATCGACCACGAAGGCGTGACCGAGCACCTTGTCGAGCGCCTGCGCGACCGGCCGGGCCGCGAGATCGGCCAGCCCGCCGGGCGGAAACGGGACGATCATCGTCACATTGCGCGTCGGCCAGGCTGCCTGGGCTCCCGCACTGGACGAAACTGCGCTCGCCAGCGGCAAAGCCGCAACTCCGCCGACAAAGGCCCGACGACTGATCGACGGCAACGCATCCATCTTGTCTCGCATGGTCGTGTTCTCCCCTGATGTTTTCTTGTTCGATTTCGGCACGGCCGCGGTTTCTCGAAGCCCGCTTTGCCGTGCCGCTCCAACATCTGTCCGCCGATCCGTTCGGCGGTCGTCCCGTTACCCTGCTTTCAAACCCTGACGCACCTCGGCTTCGATCAACTGCCAGATGTCATCGACCAACCGCACAAACCGCGGATCGCGTTTGAGCGTCAGCTCGCGCGGACGTGGCAGATCGACCTTGACCTCCTGCCGTACCGATCCCGGCCGCGCACTGAACACGATCACCCGATCGGACAGGAACACTGCCTCATCGATCTGATGTGTGATCAACAGCACGGTCTTGCGGCTCTCGCGCCAGATCGACAGCAGTTCGGACTGCATGATTTCGCGGGTCTGCGCATCGAGCGCCGCGAACGGCTCGTCGAGCAGCAGGATTCGCGGATCGACCGCCAGCGCACGGGCGACATTGACGCGCTGACGCATGCCGCCGGACAGTTGGTGCGGATAGTGACTCTCGAAGCCGGCGAGACCGGTCATCGTCACGAACCGCTGCGCCACCGCAGAAGCCTCCGCCCACGGCCGGCCCGCCAGCGTCAGGCCATAGGCCACGTTCTCGATCACGCTTTTCCACGGCAACAGCGAATCCTGCTGGAACACCATGGCCCGATCGCGGCCGGGCCGCGTGACGCGCTGACCGTCGACCAGCACCTCCCCCTTGGTCGGTGCGAGCAGCCCATCGATGATCCGCAGCAGGGTCGACTTACCGCTGCCGCTGGCGCCGACGATCGAGACGAACTCGCCCTCGTTGATCGACAGATTGATGTCGCGCAGCGCCTCGACCGAGGGCTTTCCCTTGCGATCGAACAGCTTGCTAACGCCTTCCACGCGAAGCAGCGCCGTCATTCCTGCCTCCAAGGTGCCAACCGGCGTTCCAGCGTCGCGAACGCGACGCTTCCCAACAGACCCATGGCGCCGAGCACAAACACATAGCCGAGCACGCGCGCCGTATCGAAGGTCTGGCTCGCCGACAGGATGGCAAAGCCGAACCCGGCGAACGAACCGAAGAACTCAGCGACGACGATGCCGACGAGAGCACGCGCCCATGACACGCGGATGCCACTGACAATGAACGGCAGCGCATAGGGGAACGTCACGGTCGTGAAGATCTGCCACGGCGTCGCGTTGAAGGACCGTGCCGCCTCGATCAGCGGCTTGTCAGTGGCGCGCAGACCGGCCTCAGTCGTCACCACCACCGGAAACACCGCCACCAGCAACACCAGCACGAATTTCGACGCAAAGCCGAGACCAAGCCAGGCCACGAACAGCGGCGCCAGCGCGATGATCGGCACGGAGTTGAGCGCACTCAAGGCCGGCCCACCCATCAGCGACAGCAAGCGGCTCGACGCCAGCCCCAGACCGATCGCAATGCCGATGATCACCGAGACGATGAACGAGGTCACCACCGCCGTAACCGTGGCGACAGCGTTCGTCCACATGCTGCCATCGAGCGTTTCTTTCCATAGCGCGACGGCCACATCGGCCGGCGGCACCAGCAGCAGGCGGTTGGTGACCACCGTTGCCACCAACTGCCAGATGACCAGCACGCAAAGGATGGAGAACACGATCCGCATGAAGGATGCGAGCCGTGTCTCCTGCTCGAGAAATTCGATGATTCCCTTCAACTGAAATGCCTCGATTTCAATTTTTGGACCAGTGCCTTAACCCGGATAGTGCGCGCGGGCCTGCTTGCCCCAACCCTTGTCGCCGACGACCTTGCCGTCGACATAGACCGTCTTGCCGCGCACCAGGGTGCGTACCGGCTTGCCGCGCACCTTCTTGCCGGCGTACGGGCTCCAACCGGTGAGGCTGAGCACGTCCTCATCGCGGATTTCGTATTCGCGATTGAGATCGACCAGCACCAGATCGGCATGATAGCCGGGCACGATATCGCCCTTCTTCTCGATGCCGAAAACCTTTGCGGGAGCGGTCGACGTCGCCTCGACGACGCGCTGCAACGGAATCTTGTTCTCCAACGCCGCCGTCAGGAACATGCTGAGGTAGAACTGCGTAGACGGCGTGCCGGTGTGCGCCTTCCAGCCATCGGTCCAGCCGATTTCCTTCTCCTCGCGGGTATGCGGCGCGTGGTCCGTGGCGACGATGTCGATGGTGCCGTCGTTGAGACCTTCCCAGAGGCTCGGCACGTTCTTTTCCGGCACCCAGTACGACAGCGCATAGGAGCCGAGGCGCTGGATCGCCGACCATTCGCAACCGAGGAACAGCGCCCACGGATTGATCTCGCAGGTGACGCGCTGACCTGCAGCCTTTGCCTTGCGGATCAGATCGACGCTACCGGAGGTCTGGGTGTGCAGGATGTGCAGATGGCAACCCGCCGCGCGCTGCAGCCGCAGCAAGGTGGCGATCGCGGTTTCCCAGATCACGCCGTCATGCGCGGCATAAGCCTTGGCATAAGCGAGCGCGTCGCGCTGCTGCCGATCCCAGAAATCCTTTTCGATCACGTCCATCAGCGCCTGATCGTGCGGATGGATCATCAGCGGCACGTTGACCTTGGCGCAGTGCTGCATGATCTCGAGGATCTTGCCGTGGTCGTGCACGCCGATGCCGGGCATGTGCGGATAGCTGCGACCGGTATCGACCACCATGAAGATCTTGAAGGCGGCGATGCCCTGGTCCGCCATCTTCGGAATTTCATCGGCGATGGTCGGCGCCGGATTGAAATTCCAGTCGACGACGGCGTCGCGCTCGTAGATCGCGAACTGCTTCTTCAGCAGCGCCAGCGAGTTCGGCGGCGGCGTGACGTTCGGCATCGCCACCGAGGTGGTGACGCCACCGGCCGCGCACTGCTTGGTCGAGGTATAGATCGTGTCCTTGTACTCAAAGCCTGGCTCGCTGCCCTCGCGATGATGCGAGTGCATGTCGATCACGCCCGGAAGGATCGCCAGCCCGCCGGCGTCGATCACTTCCTTGGCCTCCGGCTCATCGCCCGGTGCGTAGACGCCGGCAATGATCCCGTCGCGAATGCCGACCGAGGCGCGGGTTTCGGACTTCGACGTGATCAGAAGGCCGTTGCGGATGAGGGTATCCATCGAAACTATTCTCCAGTGACTTCAGGCTGTTTGCGAAACGGAATGGTCAGCGGCCAGCGCCGCCGGCGCGAGGCAGCGGCCGCTGCCGGATGGTGTCGAGCACTTCCTGCACGAAAGCGCGCGGCAGATTGCGGGTGATGAAGACGATGCGGGACTTGCGCACCCCTTCCGGCCAGGCCGGGAGATCGAATGGCGGGTGAAACAGGCTCTGCACCGCCTGCACGACGATCGGACGATCACGGCCGGCGATATCGAGGATACCTTTGACCCGCAGCAGATCGTTGCCATGGCCGATCACCAGGGCGTCGAGCCAATGGGCGACGTGGTCCCATTCAAGCGGCTCATTGAATTCGAGCACAAACGAACCAATCTCCGCGTTGTGCCGGTTCACATCGTGATGATGATGGCCGTGCGCGTGGTTGTCGTTGTCACTCTCATTGTCATGCGCTTCCGCATTGAGCCAGCGCGCCACATCGGCACTTTTGGTCTGCGGGTCATAGATATCGACAGTCGCGAGAGCCGACGGCGTCGGGAGATGATCCAGCGCGGAATGATGCTGCCGCGCGCCCGGATTGAGCGCCAACAGGCGGCTGACAAGGTTGTCGCCCGCCTCCGGATTGACGTCCATCTTGGTGATAATGATTTCGTCGGCGACCGCCGCCTGCTTCACCGCCTCGGGATGCCGATCGAGCGTCGCCGCGCCGTTGACCGCGTCGACTGTGGTGATGACTTGCGCCAGGCGGAACTTGCGCGCCACCGGGAATGTCATCAGCGCCTGGATCACCGGCGCCGGGTCGGCAAGGCCCGTGGTCTCGATCACGACGCGGTCGAACGCGCGAACCTCACCCTTCTCGCGCTTGACGATCAGTTCGCGCAGCGTGTTGACCAGATCGCCGCTTACCGTGCAGCAGAGGCAGCCCGTAGACAATTCAATGGTGTTGTCAGTGCTGGAAGCGATCAGCGCATGATCGATCCCGACCTCACCGAACTCGTTGACGATGACCGCGGCGCCGGACAATTCCGGCGAGCGCAGCCATGCGTTCAACAATGTCGTTTTCCCGCTGCCGAGAAATCCGGTCAGCAGCATTACGGGAATGCGATCGTCCGGTGGGCGATGATCGGTCATACGCGAAACGCAACCTCACTCGATCTTTCGCTTACTTCAGAAAGCTCGGATCGTAATAGCGCGACAGGTCGAACGGCTTCGACGAAGCCGGGTTCGCACCAATATCCTTGTCGATGTTGATGATGTTTTCGAGGCCGGCTGCCTGCACTTCGAGATTGCGGCCGATCGCCTTCTGGTCCTCAACGATGAACTTATAGGAATCGGCACAGACATCGGCCGGAACCTTGGTATAGGCGGCCAGAATGTCGATCGCCTTCTGCTTGTTGGCGGGATTGTAGATCCACACCGACGCTTTCTGCAGCGCCTTGGCGAGACCGACAGCCGCGGCGCGGTTCTTGGCGGCCCAGTCCTTGTTGAAGATCAGCGGCGTCTGGATATAGGGCTCGCGATAGACGTCGAGCACCTTCATCTTCTCACGCTCCGCAAGCGTATCGAACGGGGCGATCAGCAGCGCGCCTTTGACCTGTCCATTGCCGAGCGCGACGACGCGGTCGCGTGAATTGGTCAGCGCCACCATCTTGACGCTGCGCGGATCGACACCGCCGCGCTTGAGCTGATAGCGCAGCAGGTTGGCAGTGCCGCCTTCCACAGCGCCCGCGGTCACGGTCGCGCCTTCGAGACCCTTGATGGCATTGACGCCGGTACCACCGACCAGCCGCAGGATGGTCTTTTCCAGCACCGCACCGGCGATCACCACCGGCGCGCCCTGATCGACCGCGCGGATCACCACGTCGCCAAGCGAGATGCCCGCCTCGACGCTACCCGACGAAACGGCCTGCAACAGCGCCGGGCTCGAGCCGGCAACCAGCTCTTTCACGACGATCTTGTTGGCGTCATAGAAGCCCTGGTCCTTGGCGATCGCGTGCAGCCAGAGCAGCGCGCTCGGCGCGAGCACGGCGACACGAACCTCGGTCGGCTGCTGGGCGCGGGCAGCCGGCGCGGCTGCAACGACAGCGAGCGCGATCAAAGCCGCCAGTGTGCGGGTTATCGTCTTCATGTGAAACCTCCTGCTGTTCTGTCGGCTTGTTCCGTCCCATGCGCCCCCAACCGGAGCGCACAAACGCCAGCGGCCCGGCTGCGCCCGGGTCACCTGCCCGAAGCGTAGCCCACAGGCGGCACCGCAGCAACGGAATTATCTCTCATTGATAATTTTGCACATTTTTGCATCATGGTAATGTCATGCCTTCACACCCGATTTTGCCGCCCATTTTGCCGTTATGACGCGCCAGCCCCGCCTTCTCGCCATTCTCCAGCTCTTCGAGCAGGGCCAGCCGGCCCTCACGGTGGAGGACATGGCCGCCGCGCTCGGCATGCCGACCAGCACCACATACCGGCATGTTCGCAGTCTGGTGCAGGGCGGTCTGCTCGATCCCGTCACGGGCGCCGCCTATGCGCTCGGGCCGGGTTTCATTCGCTACGATCGAATCCTGCGACAAAACGACGAACTGGTGCGGATCGCCGATCCGGTGATGCGCGATCTGCTCGCCCGCACGCGACGATCCGCCACGGTGGTCCTGTCACGCCGCTTCAAGGACTGCGTCATGTGCGTGCACGACGTCGCCGGCGAGCGACGGCATCCTGCCACCAGCTACGAACGCGGCGTGGCGATGCCGCTGTTTCTCGGCGCCACGTCGAAAGTCATTCTTGCCAACCTGCCCGATCGCACCCTGAAGAGCGTGTATCTCGCCAACGAAAAGGCCATCAAGAACGCGCTGCACGTCAACGACTGGAAAGATTTCAAGGCACAATTCCGCGACATTCGCCGCGCCGGCTACGCGCTGACGGATTCGGAAGTCGCGGCCGGTCGCGTCGGTCTGGCCGCGCCGATTTCGCGCGCCGGTCAGGTGGTCGCGGGTTTGAGTCTCGTCATCGTGCCGACCAAAGCGGAACGCAGCAAAGTGGCGCAGTTCATTCCGCAGGTGATGTCCGCCGCCGAGAAAATCTCGCGCGCGCTCACCAGCCGCACGCCATTGATTTCGCGATAGCAAAACCAAATCGTGCCGCGGTCTTCCGGTGCCATTGGCGCGCCAGATCGTCGCAGCATTTTTGATACGTCCGCTACCCATCCGCTCCGACCGATGTCGCGAATGCGCACAGCCGCGCCGGGCGCCGCGTGGATTTGACTTCACGGCAGACGCTTCCTACCCTCAATAAATCGAATTTCAGTTCGTTATCCGAACAGCAAACTTCATGGCTGCCAACGACCCAAATCCGAAGAACCTCGTCCAGTCGCTCGCGAAAGGATTACGGATTCTGTCGGTGTTCACGGCCGAAGAGCCCGAACTGTTGTTGAGCGAAGTTGCCCGGCGCGCCGGGGTCGATAACGCCACCGCGTTCCGGTTTCTCAACACGCTGGTGATGCTCGGCTATGTCACCAAGATCGCCAATACCAAGCGGTTTCGCCTGACGCTGAAACCGCTCGAACTCGGTTTCAATGCCATCGCGCGCATGGACCTGCGCGACATCGCCCGTCCGCTGCTGCGCTCGCTGGTCGGCACACTCAACGAGGCGGCGAGTCTCGGCATCCTCGACAACACGGAAGTGGTCTATGTCGAGCGCGTGCAGGCGGGCCTCATCCGCCTCGGCGCCAATGTGCGCGTCGGCACGCGCATCCCGGCCTACTATTCGGCGATCGGTCACGCGATCATGGCCCATCTGCCGCACGACCATGTACGGCACATCCTCACCGTCAGCGACCGGATCAAACTGACGCCCGCGATGCAGGTGTCGGTGTCGCACCTGGAGCGTCAGATCGATCTGGTCCGCAAGCGCGGCTATGCGCTGTCCGATGGCGACATCGTCAGCGGACTGCGTATTCTCGCCGTTCCCGCGCTCGACGATGGCGGCACCGTGCTCGGCTCGCTCAGTGTCGCCGCGCCCAGCATGCGGATGACGAAGGATCAGTTCGTCGCGCTCGCGCTCGAACCGCTGCTGCAAGCCGCGCACGATTTCAGCCGCGCCTGCAGCGCTGCCGGTCAGACCTTGCAACCCCTGCCAAAAGCGAACGCCGGATAAACCGGCGCACAACGAGGAACCGCACAAGGAGAAATGATGAGTTTGACGGCCACGCTCGGCCACACCGCCGCCACCGCGCAGGTCGCCGCCGGGCAACATGATCCAGCCATCCCCACGAGCGCGCCGCTCATTCGCGCGCGCGGTCTGGTGAAGGTCTATTCCACCGTGTCCGGCGATCCCGTCGTGGCGCTCGACGACATGAACCTGTCGATGGCGGACGGCGAGTTCGTCTCCATCGTCGGCCCGTCCGGTTGCGGCAAGAGCACAATGCTTAGGCTGCTCGCCGGTCTCGACACCCCCGATGCCGGCGAAATGACGCTCGGCCATCAGCCGATCACCGGCCCGTCCGGCGCCGTCGGCGTCGTCTTCCAGAACGCGACACTGCTGCCCTGGATGACGGTCTGGCAGAACGTCATCCTCCCCCTGCAAGTCGGCGGCGGCAACCGCGCGGCGCGCGAAGACGCCGTGCGGGAGTATCTGTCGATCGCAGGGCTCACCGGCTTCGAGAACAAATATCCTTACGAACTCAGCGGCGGGATGCAGCAGCGCGCAGCGATCGTGCGTGGCCTCGCACGCGATCCGAAAGTGCTGCTGATGGACGAGCCGTTCGGCGCACTCGATGCACTCACCCGCGAGCGCATGAACGGCGAACTGCAACGCATCTGGATGGCCAGCAGGAAGACCGTGCTGCTGATCACCCACAGCATCGGCGAAGCGATCTTCCTCGGCGACCGCGTCGTCGTGATGTCCGGCCGCCCCGGCAAAGTGCTCGAAGATCTGCGGGTCAATCTCCCCCGCCCGCGCAGCCACGCCGAGACCATCGCCGATCCCGAATATATCCGCCTGGCGCGGGAGATCCGCCGCATGCTGGACGCCTGACATGAGCACCGCAGATATTTCCACGCCGCACGATTTCGCCGCCCGCACCATGGAGCGGCTCGCCGCGCAACGCCGCCGCCAGCGCATCGGCAATATCCTGCTCACCATCGCCGGGATGATCGGTCTGCTGGTGCTGTGGCAGGTCGCGGTCCAGGTGTTCCAGGTTCCGTCGTATATCCTTCCGGGGCCGGAGCGCGTTTTCAACGCGCTGTGGTCCGGGCTCGCCGTTCCACTCGACAGCCGCGTCGGCTTTTATGTTCCGCTCGGCAGCACACTTGGGCACGCCGCGCTCGGCTTTCTGATCGGCGCGACCCTCGGGCTCCTGCTCGGCTCGCTGATGGCGGAATTCCGTCCGGCGGAAATCATCCTGATGCCTTATGCGTTCGCATTGCAAAGCCTGCCGAAGATCGCCATCGCACCTCTCATCATCGTCTGGTGCGGCTTCGGCAACGGCTCGAAAGTGGTGATGGCCGCGCTGCTCACCTTCTTTCCGATGCTGGTGAATAGTTTTGCCGGCATCCGCTCGACCGAACCGGAACGGCTGGATCTGATGAAGGCGCTGTCGGCCTCGCGGCTGCAGACCTATCTGCGGGTAAAGCTGCCGACCGCCGCGCCCTACATCTTCGCCGGCCTGGACATGGGCGTCGTCTATGCCCTGCTCGGCACCATCGTCGCCGAATTCCTCGGCGCGCAGGAAGGCATCGGCGTCGTCATCACCCAGGCGCAGGCCGTGACCGACGTCGCCGGCGTGTTTGCCGCGCTCGTCATCCTTGGCGTGGTCGGCATCGCGCTGCATCTGCTGATCAAGGTCACCGAGCGCCGTGTCATCCACTGGTCGGATCGGCACAAATAATCGTCACCCCACCACAAGACGGCAACAGCCGCACATCATATCTCACGGGAGGATTACAATGACCGACACGTCTCGCTTCAATCGCCGCGAGGTCATGGCCACGCTCGGCGCCGTGGCCGCCACCATCGCCACTGCGCAACCCCGCTTCGCCCATGCGCAGACCATGCCGAAACTGCGGTTCGGCATGGGCACCAAGTCGATGAACGCCACGACCATCAACATGGTGATCGGCGAGGCGCTCGGCTACAACAAGCAGGAAGGCTTCTCGATTGATCCGGTGCCGCTCGGCGCCATCGCCTCGGTGCAGATCGGTCTCGACAAGGGCGATCTGCAGTTCGGCGTCGGCGCGCCGAGCTTCGCGCTGCCGCTCTATGCCAAGGGCGAATTGCCGCCGATCGTCTCGTTCTACGAATACACCTATCCCTACAAGTGGGACGTGGCCGTGGCACCGGATTCGCCGATCAAGAGTTACAACGATCTCAAGGGTAAGAAGATCGGCGTTTCGGGCCTCGGCACCACCGACTATCCGGTGACGCGCGCCGTGATCGCCAATCTCGGCATGGACCCGGACAAGGATGTGCAATGGCTCGCGGTCGGTGAAGGCGTCACCGCCGGCGTCGCTGTGCAACGGAACGCTGTCGACGCGCTGGCTTATTTCGATACCGGTTTCGGCCAGATCGAGGCCGCAGGCATCAAGCTGCGCACACTGCCCCGGCCGTCGAATATCCCGATGATCGGCGGCTTCTTCGTCAACGCCAAGCGCGATTACCTGCAACAGAACCGCAAGCTCGCGGTTGGCTTTGGCCGGTCCGGCGCCAAGGCGGCGGAATTCGTACTCGCCAATCCGGCGGCAGGCGCCAAGGTGCTGCTCGACGCCTATCCGGAACTGGCGCCGCGCGGCGCGTCGCAAGCCGACGCCATCAAAGCAGTGCTGACGCCGGTGCTACGCCGCATGCAGCTGTTCCGCCCGCCCTATCCGAACATGAAGATGGGTCAGATCAGCGAAGACGAATTGAAGCGCGAGGCCGACTTCCTCAAGCTGAAGATTTCGGATTTCAAGCCGCTCTATACCAACGACCTGATCGACGAGATTCACAAATTCGACCGTCAGGCCGTGATCGATCAGGCCAAGGCGTACAAGATCTAGAAAGAGGCAACCGGCGGATGAGTGTCGGACAGCGCTTTCCCGCCGAAAGCCGGGAATTTCGCGATGAGCGGACCGGACGGCGGATGCGGCAGGTGACGTCGCATCCGTCAATCCATCATCATCCGTTCTTCTTCGTTCCCGCCTACGACACGGCGATGCGGCGCATGATCTTCGTGTCGCATCGCACCGGCCTGCCGCAAATCTTCTTCGAGGACCGGCAGAGCGGCGAGCTGGTGCAGGTCACCGACCGCCGCGATCTGGCTGAATGGTCGCTCATCCCGTCGCTCGACGGCCGCGCCGTCTATTACACCGCCGGCACCGGCGCATGGCGGACCGATCTCGACACATTGCAGGAGGAACAGCTCGCCTCGTTCGGCGATGTCGAGATGCGCGAGAAAGGCATGGTCGGCGCCGCCATGGGGACGACCGCACTCTCAGCCAATGGACGCTGGTGGGCGGTGCCGGTGAAAGCCGGCGCGATCTCGCGCTTCGTGCTGATCGACACCGAGCAGAAGACCTCCCGCGTGTTCCTGGAGCGCGACACGATCGGCCATCCGCAGTTCTGCCCGGACGACGACAATGTCATTCTCTATGCCGGCCCGCTGACCGACCGCGTCTGGATCACCGACCGCGACGGCAACACACGCCGTCTCTACGAACGCAAAGACCGGATGCAGTGGATCACGCACGAAAGCTTCATTCCCGGCCGCCGCGAAGTGGCGTTCGTCGACTGGCCGCGCGGGATGCGCGCCAGCGCGCTCGACACTGGCGCGGTGCGCAGCATCACCGATTTTCCGGCCTGGCATGCGGCCTGCGATCCGGGCGGGCAGCGCTTCGTCTGCGACACCAACTTTCCCGATCGCGGCCTGCATTGTTTCCCCGCCGCCGGGGGCGCGGCCGACGCCGAGTTGATCTGCCTGTCGCAAGCCTCGTCGCAAGGCGCGCATTGGGCGCATCCATTCCCCTATAATGACGGGCCGGTCGCGGTCGATGCCGCGCAGCACACGCATCCGCATCCCCGCTTTGCGCCGGACAACTCTCGGATCGTGTTCACCTCGGACCGCAGCGGATACGCACAGATCTACGAAGCTCTTCTCGACTAACCCTTTGAACGGACCTCCCCTGGAATGATCAAGACCGACCGCATCGACGCGTGGACGCATATCCTGCCGAAACGTTATTTCGCCAAGCTGCAAGGCATGGGCTCCGCCTCCGGCCGGCTGAAACGCTGGCTGACGCTGACCACGCTATTCGATCTCGACGCACGCTTCCGCGTCATGGATGAGTTCAAGAGCTACCGGCAATTTCTCACGCCATCGCTCCCGCCGATCGAGGACTTGGCCGAAGGCGAGGCCGCCAACGATCTGGCGAAGCTGATGAACGATGAACTGGCCGAACTGGTCGCCAACCATCCCGGCCGTTTCGCCGGTTGGTGCGGGGCCGTCTCGCTGCTCGACCCCGACGCCGCCGTAAAGGAGATCGACCGGATCGCCGGCATGGGCAGCGCCGGCGTGCAGCTCATCACCAATGTGCGCGGCGCGCCGCTCGACGAACCGCGCTTCGCGCCGGTGTTCGATGCTGTCGCGCGGCACGGCATGTCGATCTGGCTGCACCCGGCCCGCCCGCCGACCGTGCCGGACTATCCGACCGAGACCATGTCAAAATTCGAGATCTGGTGGGCATTCGGCTGGCCCTATGAGAGCAGCGCGGCGATGGCGCGGCTGGTGTTCTCCGGTCTGTTCGACCGGCATCCGCGGCTGCGCATCATCACGCATCATCTTGGCGCAATGATCCCGTTCTTCGCCGGGCGCATCAATCAGGGCTGGGGCAAGCAGCTCGGCACGCGTACCGCCGACATGGATGCCGCGCTATTGCCGGAACCGTTGCAGCGCAATCCGTCCGAATATTTCAAGCTGTTCTATGGCGACACCGCGCTCTCCGGCTCGGCGTCCGCCACACGCTGCGGCCTCGACTACTTCGGCAACAAACAGGTGCTGTTCGGCACCGACTTCCCTTACGATGCCGAGGGCGGCGCGATCCTGGTGCGCGAGACGATTGCGGCGCTCGACGCACTCGATCTGCCGCGCAAGGAACGCGAGGCGATCGATCGCGATAACCTGCTGGCCTTCATCACCCGGCAGCCGTGATGCTCAAGGTCGCGCTGTGCAACGAAGTACTGCGCGACCTGCCGTTCGCCGTCCAATGCGCGCAGGCCGCATTGCTCGGCTATGACGCGCTGGAGATCGCACCATTCACGCTCGGTGACGCTCCGCATCGGCTGAGCCCGGACACCCTCGTGCAAGCCCGCCGCGCGCTCACCGATGCCGGCATCGGTATGAGCGGCCTGCACATGCTGTTGCTGAAGCCGGATGGCCTGTCGATCACCAGCACCGACAGCGGCGTCGCCCGCCGGACCCGCGAGGTCGGCGAAGGATTGATTGCGCTCTGCGCGGAACTCGGCGGGCGTTACCTGGTCCATGGCTCCGCGCCGCAGCGTGAGCTGGTCTTGGACCGCAATGCCGAAGGGCGGGCCGCCGCGATGGCCTATTTCGACGCCATGGCGCGCGCAGCCGAGCAGGTCGGCGTCATCTATTGCGTCGAGCCGCTGGCCCCTGATCTGACCCGTTATCTCAATACGGTTGCCGAAGGAGCGCAGATCGCCGACGCAATCGGCTCGCCGATGCTGCGCACGATGCTCGATTGCGCGCACGCTTCGCACGAAGCACGATCCATCCCCGACCTGATCGCCGATTACGTCGCATCCGGTCACATCGCGCATATCCATGCCAACGATCCAAATCGCCGGGGACCGGGGCAAGGCGCGCTCGATTTCAAACCCATCATCGCCGCCATTAAAGCCAGCGGCTTTGACGGCATGATCGGCGTCGAACCGTTCATCTATCAGCCGGACGGTCTCACCTGCGCCCGCAACTCGTTGCGCTATCTGCGGGACTGCGGGGCACACTAGTGCCGTGACGCCAATGTCAGCCCGTCAAGATCGATGGCTGGCGACCGACCGCCGACGAGATCGGCGACGATCCGCCCACACCCGCAGGCTTGCGTCCATCCGTTCGAACCCTGCCCGAGATTGAGGAAGAGGTTCGTAAACGACGTGGGCCCGAGATAGGGCGGGCCATCGGGCGTCATCGGCCGCAACCCCGCCCAATAGCTCACATGCTCGTAATCTCCCGCGCGCGGAAACAGCGTGCGCGCGGCATCGAGCACGCCCACCGCCTTTAACGGATCGGCGGAGCGATCGTAACCGCCGACCTCGGCGACACCGGCGGCGCGCAGCCGCGCGCCGAGCCGCGTCACCATCACCTTGCTGTGCTCGTCCATCACCGACGAGCGCGGCGCGCCGTCATCGCGGACGTGATCGAGCGTGATGGCGTAGCCCTTCACCGGATAGATCGGCAGCGTGATGTCGAGCGGCCGCAGCAGGAATGACGCGTCGCTGCCGAGCGCCACCACATAGCAGTCTGCTGTGAGCAGGCCACGATGGGTGAGAATGCCACCGATCCGGTCCCCCTCGCGCATGATCGCATCGATCCGCGTATCGAAATGAAATGTGACGCCGCTGGCGCGAAGGCGCTCTGCCAGCCGCGTCGTGAACAGGTGGCAATCGCCGGTCTCGTCGGTCGACAGATGCAGCCCACCCGCGATCGGCACGTCAGCTGCGAGCGCCGGCTCCAGCGCCCGCGCTTCCTGTGCGGTGACAATGCGATGGACCACGTCGAAACGCTCCAGCACCGCCGCCGCGCGCCGCCCGCCAGCCAGTTCCTCCTCGGTGCGGAAAATCTGCAGGACGCCGCCTGTGCCTTCATCGTAGACGATGCCAGTCGCAGACCGCAGCTCCACCAGGCACTGCTTGCTGTAGTGCGCGATCCGCTGCATCCGCGCTTTGTTATGCGCGAACCGCTCGGCCGTGCAGTTACCGACAAATTGCGCCAGCCAGCGCCATTGCGCCGGATCGAAACGCGGCCGCAGCAGCAGCGGCGCATGGCTTTTGAACAGCCAGCCCATGACCTTGAGCGGCATGCCCGGTGCGGCCCACGGCCCGGCAAAGCCAGGACACACGCCGCCGGCATTGGCAAAGCTGGTTTCCAGCGCCGGCGCAGCCTGACGGTCGATGACCGTCACCTCATGACCGTCGCCGGAAAGATAATGGGCGCAGGCCGTCCCGATGACGCCCGCGCCCAGAACCAGAACCTTCAAGGGACTCTACTCCGTCTTGATGCCGGCGTCCTTGATGATCTTTGAATAGGTCGCCATTTCCTTGTCGATGAACTTGGCGAATTCGTCCGGCGTTGAACTCTTAGCCTCGAAGCCGAGCGTCGCGAGACGCTTCTTCACCACCGGGTCTTTCAGCGCCTCGACGGTCTTCTGCTGGATATTGGCGACGAGATCAGCCGGCATGTTCTTCGGACCCCAGAGGCCGTACCAGGATTCGAAATCGAGCGGCTCCATGCCTGATTCCTGCACGGTCGGAATATCCGGCGCGGACTCCACGCGCTTGAGGCTGGTGATCGCCAGCGCCTTGATCTTCTTGCTCTGCGCCAGCGGCAGCGACGACAGCATCGGGTCAGCGATCAACTGAATCTGACCCGACATGATGTCGTTGAGCATCGGTCCCGCGCCCTTGTAGGCGATGACCAGCGTGTTGATGCCCGCGCGCCGCTTCAGGAGTTCTACGGCGAGATGGCCGGCCGAACCGAAACCGGAGGTCGCAAACGTGTATTTCTCCGGGCTCTTGCGTACTAGGTCGAAGAATTCCTTGAGATTGTTCGCTGGCACATTCGGCGCCGTCGACACGACGAGCGGCCCCGACGCGACCAGCGAGATCGGCGTAAAATCCTTCACCACGTCATAGGGAATGTTCTTGAACAGGAATGGCGTCGTGACGTGGATCGAGGCGGTCAGCAGCAGCGTGTAGCCATCGGGATTGGCTTTCGCCACCGTGTTGGCACCGACCGTGCCGCCCGCGCCGCCCGCGCGGTTTTCGACGATGAACGTCGCGTTGGCCACCTCTCCGAGCTTCTGCGCGAGAATACGCGCGACGCCATCCACCGATCCGCCGGCGGGATAAGGCACGACAAGACTCACGGTCCGGCTTGGGTACGTGTCGGCGGAAGCCGACACAACACATCCCAGAACCGCTGAAGCGAGCGTGGCTGCGAGAATTATTTTTTTCATCTCACGATCCTTTCAGGGTTTTTCTCAAAAAGTGCCGGGGTAGCTTCCCCCGTCGACCAGCAGATTTTGGCCGGTGACAAATCCGGCTTGTTCCGAACAGATGAACGCACAATAGGCGCCAAGCTCGGCCGGCCGGCCGTAACGACGCGCCGGATTGCCAGCAGCGCGCGCTTTCCAGATTTCGTCGAAACTCTTGCCGCCCTCTTCCAGCATCCCGTTGATGTGGCGGCGCTGCGCGTCGCTGTCGAAAATACCGGGCAGCAGATTGTTGATCGTGACGTTGTGTTCCACCGTCTGCCGCGCGAGCCCACCCACAAAGCCGACGAGGCCGGCGCGCGCGCCGTTCGACAAGCCCAGTTCAATCTGCGGAATCTTCACACTGCGCGAGACGATGTTGATGATGCGGCCGAACTTGCGGGCCATCATGCCGTCGACCGTCAGCCGGATCATCTCGATCGGGCCCAGCATCATGGAATCGAGCGCGCCAAGCCAGTCCTGCCGCGACCAGTCGCGGAAATCCCCGGGCACCGGGCCGTCCGCATTGTTGAGCAGGATATCCGGCTCCGGGCAGCCGGCGAGCGCCGCCTGCCTCCCCTCCGGGGTGGTGATATCGCCCACCACCGGCGTCACGGTCACGCCGGTCGTGGAGCGGATTTCCCCGCAGGTTTGCTCCAGCACGTCGCGCGTGCGCGCAACCAGCGTGACCGCAACACCTTCGCGCGCCAGCGCGAAGGCGCAGGCTTTGCCCAGCCCACGGCTTGCACCGACAAGGAGTGCCTTGCGGCCGCTGATACCGAGATCCATCGCCGAGGCTCAGGCCGCGGCCGACAGCGGCTTGATGTTGTAGCCGTATTTCTTGTCGAGCCCGAGTTCCTGAACGATGCGCACGCCCTTCGCCAGCGCCTCGCCTTCGAGCCCCGTCAGCGGACGGCGCAAATCGCCCGCCGGCATGCCGAGCGCCTTCATCAGCGACTTCACCGCCACCGGATTGATCGCCGAATAGGTGTAATGCAGCAGCGGCAGCAGGCCGAGATAGGCTTTCTTGAATCCTTCGGCTTCCGCGTAGCTCTTCCACGGTGCCGAGATCGTCGCCAGTTCGCCCGGCGCGATGTTGCCGGTCATGTTCGCCGTACCGTGACCGCCGAGGCTCATGGTCGGCACGACCAGGCCGAGATTGGGGCTATCGCAGCACATCACCGCGACGCCGGTGTTGGCGGCGAGCACCTGCGCCACCTGACCGACGCGCGCGGTCGATTCCTTGTGCACCACATAGTTCGGATGCTTGAAGATGCGGATCAGATTGTCCCAATGCAGGTCGCTCTTTACCCGCGGCGGGTTGTTGTAGATGCCGAGCGGCAGATCGGTTGCGTCCGCTACATCGAGGAAGAATTTCTCGATGTCGGATTCGGGCGCGCAGATATAAGCGGGCGCCGCGAGAATCGCGCCGTCGGCACCGTTGGTCTTGGCGAACTTCACATTTTCGATGGTCGCGTCGGTATTGTTGCCGGTGCAGCCGAAGAAGATCGGCATCTTGCCGGTCTTCATCTTCGCGCATTCGACGAAGATTTTCTGCTTTTCGTCCTGCGACAGCATCGAGGCTTCGCCGGTAGACCCCATGATCAGGATCGCGGAAGTGCCGTTGTCCTCGTGGAATTTCAGCAGCGAACGGAACGCAGCGAAATCCACCGAGCCATCCTTGTTGAACGGCGTAATCAGCGCCACGAACGAACCGGTCATCAGTTTCTTCGACATGTCATTTCTCCAGAACGAAAATTTGCATGAAGACTATCACGCCGCGTCAGGCGCGGCACGAATGATGGAAGGTGGCACGAAGGCCCGGACCTGCGGTAACGCCGCGTCCCAGCGCTCGATCTCGACCAGCGCGCTCAACGCGCTGGGGCCTTGCGTCAGCCGCGACGTGCCGACGTCCAGCGTCAGGACATTGGGATTGCCGTGCTGCTCGAGAACCTGCCGTTGCGACGGGTCAAACCAGGCACCCGTCGCCATCACGGCGACATTGCGCATCACACCCGGATCGAGCACCGCCGCCGCGAGGCAGGCGCCGCGCGCGTTGAACACACGCACGATGTCATCATCCTTGATGCCGCGGTGCGCCGCGTCGTCCGGATTGATACGGATGATCTCGCGACCCTTGACCTTGTGGCGGCGCGACGCGCCGGCCGGATCGAGCTGGCTGTGCAGCCGGTCGGCCGGCTGGTGGGTGACAAGATGCAGCGGCCACTCGCGCGCGGTCGCGTCACCGAGCCATTCCGCCGGCGGCAGCCAGGCCGGATGCGGCAGACAATCCGCATAACCGAACCCGGCGATGGTGTCGGAGCCGATCTCGATTTTTCCCGACGGCGTTTTCAACGGATAGAGCGCCGGATCGCGCCGGAAGTCCTCGAACAGGACGAAGTCCTTGTCCGGGTCCGGCAGTTCGACAGAGCCCTGCTCCCAGAACGTCTCGAAGTCCGGCAGCGCGATGTTCTTGCGCGCAGCGCCGGCGACGACCCGTTCGTAGATGCCGCGGCACCAGTCCATCTCGCTGCGGCCTTCGGAGAAAACATCGCCGTAGCCGAGACGCCGGGCGAGCGCATGGAAGATGTCGAAATCCGAACGCGCGTCGCCGACCGGCGGGATCGCCTGCTTCATCGCCAGCACGAACGGATCGCGCGACGAGCCGCCGACATCGTTGCGCTCCAGCGTCGTCGTCGCCGGCAACACGATGTCGGCGTGGCGCGCGGTCGGCGTCCACCAGCTTTCGTGCACGATCACCGTGTCCGGCTTCTGCCAACCCTGCCGCAGCCGGTTGAGATCCTGATGATGATGGAACGGATTGCCGCCAGCCCAATAGATCAGCCGGATATCCGGATAGACGTCGCGGCGACCGTTGAATTCATAAGGCGCACCGGGATTGAGCAGCATGTCGGCGATGCGCGCCACCGGAATGGCTTTCGCGGCCGGATTGGGCGGCATGAACACTTCGGGACCGGGGATGTCGACGCGCGGAACGCCGACGCCGTTCATCGACCCGTGACCGAAAGCAAAGCCGGCACCGGGCTCGCCGATTCCGCCGAGCATCGCCGCCAGCGCGATCGAGGCCCAGTACGGCTGCTCGCCATGATGCGCGCGCTGCAGCGACCACGCCACCGTGATCATGCTGGTGGTCGCGGCAGCATCGCGCGCCAGCGCGCGGATCGTCTCGGCCGGCACACCGGTGATGGCGGCGGCCCACGCTGGGTCTTTCGCCACGCCGTCATCAGCGCCCAGCAGATAGGCTTTGAAACGATCGAAGCCGACGCAGTATCGCGCCAGAAACGCCTCGTCGTGCCGCCCTTCGCTGACCAGCGTATGCGCCATGGCCAGCATCAGCGCGGTATCGGTGTTCGGGCGGATCGGAATCCATTCGGCGTCGAGGAAGTCCGGCGCGTCGAGTTTCAGCGGGCTGATGACGACGAAGCGGACGCCCGCCTCCTTGGCCCGCCGCAGCCAGTGTTCGAGCACATGCGCGCCCATGCCGCCGGAGCTGACCTGGCCATTTTTCAGGGCAAGCCCGCCGAACGCGACCATCAGCTTGGTATTCGTCACGATCGACGGCCAGTCGGTGACCCGGCCGGCGACCGGCTGATAGGTGCCGATCACGTGCGGCAACAGGAATTGCGCCGCGCCCCAGCTATAATTGCCCGCCTGATCGACGCAGCCGCCGCCCTGAAACAGGAAGCGGCGCACCAGCGTGCGCGCGTGATGCAGCCGGCCAGCCGACGACCAGCCGTAGGAACCGCCGAAGATCGCCGTATCGCCGTGCTCGCGGCGGACACGCGTCAGTTCGCCGGCGACGAGATCGAGCGCCTCGTCCCACGACACTTCCTGGAAACGATCATGGCCGGTGCGCGGCTTGCCGTCACGCCAGCCCTCGCGCACCGCCGGCCGGGCGATGCGCAACGGCGAATGCACCATCTCCGGGATCGCGTCGATCATCGCCGATGGCGCCGGATCCTTGGCGAAGGGTTCGCAGCCGATGACACGGCCGCCCTCGACGAGCGCGGTAAACGCACCCCAATGCGCGAGGGACGGCACGCGCCTCACTGTCATGGCTGGATGGCCCTCATGGTTGCGATGCCGTCTCTAGGCCGCGCTCATGCGCGGCGCATCGTCGTTCGCCAGCGAGAAGCGAACCGCCGTGTCGGCATGAATGAGCGTGGAATCGAAAACCGGCAAGTCCGTGTCCTGTTCGCCAATCAGCAATCCGATCTCGGTGCAGCCGAGGATCACGCAATCCGCACCCTGCGCACGACCGCGCGCGATGATATCGCGGAAGTGCTGACGTGAGCTATCGCGGACGACGCCCTGACACAACTCGTCGAAGATCGTCTGATGGACCACCGTCCGCCCGTCGTCGTCGGGCACCAGCGGATCGAGATTGAACTTGTCGCGCAGGCGCCCGACGTAGAAATCCTGTTCCATGGTGTAGCGGGTGGCGAGCACGAGCGGCCTGCGCAGCCCCGCCCGCATCACCTCTGCGGCTGTGACATCGGCGATATGCAAAACCGGCACGGAGACCGCCCCCTGCACGGCGTCCGCTAGCTTGTGCATGGTGTTGGTGCAGATCACGATACAGGCCGCTCCAGACCGTTCGAGATCGCCCGCCAGTGTCGCCATGAGATGCGCCGCCTGATCCCACTGCCCGGCGCGCTGCAAACTGACGATGTCGTCGAAATTCACCGAGCGCATCAGCACCTCCGCGGAATTCAGGCCGCCGAGGCGGTTCCGGACCTCTTCGTTGATCCGGCGATAATACACCGCGGTGCTCTCCCAGCTCATTCCACCCAGCAGGCCGATCGTGCGCATGGCTTTATTATCCCTGATGTCAGCGTCTGACCGGCAATTTATCGCCCTGGTCCGGCAATTTTATCGGAAAGATTTGGTAGTTTTGCCGATTTCTGGCTATAAATTCTCACATATTGAAATTTTTGAGGTATAATTTATCAAGAATCCGCGAAGCACGGCAAACCGCGTTCCCGGAGCAACGAATGGACGCCGCAGACCGGAAGATCCTCGATATCCTGCAGGCCGATGCCTCAGTCTCGGTCGCAACGATCGCCGAGAAGATTGGCATGAGCACCGCGCCGTGCTGGCGGCGCATCCGGAAGCTGGAAGATGATGGCGTCATCACCCGCCGGGTCGCCCTGCTCAACCGGCGCAAGGCCAATGTGCCGATGACGGTGTTCGCCACGGTCAAGGCGCCGCGCCATGCCGTCGAATGGCTGCAGGCGTTCCGCAAGCTGATCGCCGATATTCCGGAAATCGTCGAAGCCTGGCGCTTGACCGGCGAAGCCGACTATCAGCTTCGCATCGTCGTGCCCGACATCGAGACCTACGATCTCGTCTACCAGCGGATGATCAGCCGGCTGGAATTCTCCGACATCAGTTCCTCGATCGCCATGGAGGAAATGAAATACACCACGGCGATCCCGACCAGCTATATCGCCGTCAAGTGACACGCTCGCATCAGCGGGCGCGGATCGCCTCGTTGTAATACGACAGATCCAGATACTTGTCCGGCGACGGCGGTACGCCGCCCCAGTCGCCATGCTGCTCGGCGCGCAGCTTCAGCACGTTGCGAAAACCATCCAGATCCATCGCCGCCTTGCGGGCGAAGCCGGACTTGGGATCGGTCGCGACCGCGTAAGACGCCTCCGCCATGGCCGGCGAAATGTTGAGCCCCTTGGCCAGCATGGCAACCGCCTCGGCCTTGTTCGCCGGATCGAGAACCCAGTCGAGACCTTCAAGATAGGCGCGGATATAGCGCACCAGCAAATCACGGTGTGCGGCGCCCCAGGATCGCATGACGAAACCGGTGGTCGAGAGGTAAGGCCCGATCACATCGGTCGCGGTGCCGAGTTTCTTGAGTCCGGCCTGCGCGGCCTGCAGCGAGAACGGCAGATTGAGCATCGAGGCCGCGACGGTCTTGTCCGTAGTGATCGCCTGCAGCCGAAACCGCGTCGCGCCCACCGGCTTGATGGTGATCTGCGATTTATCGACGCCGTTGAGTTTCAGCATCTGATAAAGCTGAAACGCGAATGCCGTATCGACCGCATCGACGATCGCTGTCTTGCCCTTCAGATCGGCATAGCTGTTGATGCCCGGCTGAACATAGAGATCGTTCCAGCCGTTATCGCCACCGAGCACTACAGCGATGTCGGCGCCAGCGTGCTCCGCCATCGCCACGGCATTGTCCACCGACGTATGAACGACCTGATAACGTCCTTCTTTCAGACCGTCGCGAAGCTCAGCCGAATTCGGCGCAATCTTCTGGTTCACCGTCAGGCCGTATTTGGCGAATGCGCCCTTCTGATCGGCGGCGAACAGCGGCCAGTTCTGAACACCCTGAAACACCATCACATTCAGCGTTTCCGAACGGGCAGCAGACAGGCTCATGACAACTCCGGCAAATATCGCCGCCAACAAACGGATCGCGCCGACCGGCATAATATCCTCCGCTTCGCGTTTATACGCCGCGCGACTTTATCGCCGCTGGCAACGACGTCGGTAAAAAAATAGCGTACGAGCACGGCAATTTTGCACGGGTGCAATGCCGGAAAAAATCGCGTGGCCGCGCAGCGAGGCACCACCCCGTCGGCTAGCTCGAAAGCCCGCCCTTCTGCTCGATAAAAGACACGATGGTATCGAGCCCGTCGCCGGCGCGCAGATTGGTCATGACGAACGGGCGCGGCCCGCGCATACGCGTCGCGTCGGTCCGCATCTTCTCCAGCGAAGCACCGACATGCGGTGCGAGATCGACCTTGTTGATGACGAGGAGATCGGATCGCGTGATCCCCGGTCCGCCCTTGGACGGAATCTTGTCGCCGGCAGCGACGTCGATCACATAGATCGTCAGGTCCGCCAGTTCCGGTGAAAATGTCGCGGCGAGATTGTCGCCACCGGATTCGATCAGCACCATGTCGAGGTTCGGAAACTTCGCGCGCATGTCCGCGACGGCGGCGAGATTCATCGACGCGTCCTCGCGGATCGCGGTATGCGGGCAGCCACCGGTCTCGACACCGACGATGCGTTCGGTGGCGAGGGCGCCGGAGCGCATCAGAAACTCGGCATCCCACTTGGTATAGATATCGTTGGTGATGGCGGCGATATCGTAGCGCTCGCGCATGTTTTTGCACAGTGAATCCATGAGCGCGGTCTTGCCGGAGCCGACCGGCCCGCCGATACCGACACGAAGCGGTCCGTTGGGACTGGGCATCATCACGATCCTTTCATCAACTGCGGAACAGCCGCGTATATTGGGTTTCGTGGTGGACGCTGGCGAGGTCGGCCCGAAATGCCGCACCACCGAGATCCTCCACCGTCGCGTTCAGCGCGCGCCGCGCCGTGGCTTGCACATCGGGTTCCAGCGCATGGATGACGTGCTGACTGTCGGTCTGGCCGAGCGGAATGATCCGCACGCCGGCCGACACCCAGTTCGCGGTCAGCGCAGCGAGAAAGGCATGGAGTGCCGCCGGCAAGGGAACGTCATGACCGGCACAGGCGACCGCCACCGCCACGGGATAAGCGACCGGACCGCTCCAGACGGTTGCAAACCGATCGAGCGCCGCGCACGGCCACGCCGCCCGCGTCGCGGCGAGGAACGCCTGCCCCTGCGTGGTTGTCTCCAGATGCCGCTCGCGCGTTGGAACAAACGCGACCGCGAGCTCGACGACATCTTTCAAAGCCGTATTATCGGCTGCGGCAACCGCACGGTAGGCCAGCGCAAAGAAAATCGCGTCGCTCGCGCCCGCACCCTCGGCGAGCAGCACGCGCAGCCAATCACGCAGCGTCGCGGCATCACGGATGTCGCCGCTCTCCACCGCCCATTCGATTCCGCTCGAATAAGCGAAGGCGCCGACCGGAAACGCCGGCGACAGCCAGGTGGCGAGCCGATACAGCGCCGCCGCCGACAACGGCGGATCGGTCGGCAACGCAGCCGGCGCCTGATGCACTCGCCTCTTCTCGCCGGCCATCTTAGTCCCCGTCACCCGCCATGGCTGTGTCCGTGGTGATGATCGTGATGGTGGTCGTGGTCATGATGGTGATGGGCGTGGCCATGGGAATGATCATGAGAATGATCATGGGAGTGATCATGGGAATGACCATGGGCGTGGCCGCCGGCACTCTCCGCATAGGCGCCGCCCTCCGGATCGAACGGCGCCTCGATCTCTCGCACCTGCGCGCCGAGGCCGCGCGCCATGTCGGCGATGACATGATCGCGGCGGATGCGGATCGCCTTCGGCATGATCTGCGACGGCAGATGCCGGTTGCCGAGATGCCAGGCGACACGGGCGAGATGCAGCGGATCGGCGCAGCGGATTTCCAGGAGCGGTTCCGGCGCGGCGACCACCTCGATCAGCCGCCCGTCTTCCAGCGCCAGCGCATCGCCGGAGCGCAGCCACGTCACCTCTGCCAGATCGAGCAGGAACGACGTGCCGTGCGTGCCGGTCATCGCCATGCGGCGGCGGTGACGATCGTCGTAATCCAGCACGATGCTGTCGGCGGCTTCGCCGTTCCAGGAGCCGGCGGGTTTCACAGCGGTCGCGCGCATCAACTCGATCCTATCGGACGTCAGAACAGGAAATAGCGTTGCGCCATCGGCAGCGTCTCCGCCGGGGCGCAAGTCAGCAATTCGCCATCGGCGCGAACCTCATAGGTTTCCGCGTCGATGTCGATCTTCGGCGTCGCGCCGTTGTGGATCATGCTCTTCTTCGAGATGCCACCGCGCGTGTTCTCCACCGCCACGAACTGCTTCTCGACGCCGAGCTTGTCGCGCAGCCGGCCCTTCACCGCCGCCTTCGACACGAACACCAGCGACGACGCCGTCACCGCCTTGCCGAACGAACCAAACATCGGCCGATAATGCACCGGCTGCGGCGTCGGGATCGATGCATTCGGATCGCCCATGGGGGCGGCAGCGATGGTGCCGCCCTTGACGATGCAGTCCGGCTTGACACCAAAGAACGCCGGGGACCAGACCACCAGATCGGCGAGCTTGCCCTTCTCGATCGAACCGATGTGCTTCGATACGCCGTGCGCGATCGCCGGATTGATCGTGTATTTGGCGATGTAGCGTTTCGCCCGCACGTTATCGTTGTCACCCTTCTCGTCCTTGAGCCGGCCGCGCTGGCGCTTCATCTTGTCCGCCGTCTGCCAGGTGCGGATGATCACCTCGCCGATGCGGCCCATGGCCTGCGAGTCCGACGACATCATCGACAGCGCACCGATGTCGTGCAGGATATCCTCCGCCGCGATGGTCTCCTGCCGGATGCGGCTCTCGGCGAACGCCAGATCCTCGGCAATCGACGGATCGAGATGGTGACACACCATCAGCATGTCCAGATGCTCGTCGATGGTGTTGCGCGTGAACGGCCGCGTCGGATTGGTCGACGACGGCAGCACGTTCTTGAGACCGGCGACCTTCATGATGTCCGGCGCATGGCCGCCGCCCGCGCCTTCGGTGTGGAAGGCGTGGATGGTGCGGCCCTTGAATGCCTTGATCGTATCCTCGACGAAGCCGGACTCGTTCAGCGTATCGGTGTGGATCATTACCTGCACGTCGTAGTCGTCCGCCACCGACAGGCAGTTGTCGATTGCCGCCGGCGTCGTGCCCCAGTCCTCGTGCAGCTTCATCGCGCAGGCGCCGGCCTTGATCATCTCTTCCAGTGCGGCCGGGCGCGCGGCATTGCCCTTGCCGGCGAAACCGAGATTCATTGGGAACGCATCCGCCGCCTGGATCATCCGGCCGATATGAAACGGTCCGGGCGTACAGGTGGTCGCGAAGGTGCCGTGCGCCGGGCCGGTGCCGCCGCCGAGCATCGAGGTGATGCCGGCCATCAGCGCCTCCTCGATCTGTTGCGGGCAGATAAAGTGAATATGCGTGTCGAACCCGCCGGCGGTGACGACCTTGCCCTCGCCGGCGATCACCTCGGTGCCGGGGCCGATGACGATGGTGACGCCGGGCTGGATATCCGGATTGCCGGCCTTGCCGATGGCGGCGATGCGGTCGCCCTTGATGCCGATGTCGGCCTTGACGATACCCCAGTGGTCGAGGATCAGCGCATTGGTGATGACCGTGTCGACTGCGCCCTGCTTGTTGGTCGCCTGCGACTGGCCCATGCCGTCGCGGATCACCTTGCCGCCGCCGAACTTCACCTCCTCGCCGTAGGTGGTGAAGTCCTTTTCCACCTCGATGATGATGTCGGTGTCGGCGAGCCGCACGCGGTCGCCGGTGGTCGGGCCGAACATGTCGGCATAGACGGAGCGTTTGATGCGCGCGGTCATCTACAGCTTCCCCATCACGTCGCCGCGAAAGCCGTAGACCGTGCGCTTGCCGGCGAGCGCCACCAGCGTCACCTCGCGGGTCTGGCCCGGCTCGAACCGCACCGCTGTGCCGGCGGCGATGTCGAGCCGCATGCCGCGCGCTTTCTTACGGTCGAATTTCAAGGCCGGATTGGTTTCGAAGAAATGATAATGCGAGCCGACCTGCACCGGCCGATCGCCGGTATTGGCGATAGTCAGCGTCACTGTCTTGCGCCCGACATTGAGCTCGATCTCGCCGGGTTTGACGAACAGTTCACCGGGGATCATGGCGCTACCCCGCCGCCAGCAGCCAGACGCCGGCGGCAGCGATCAGGCCGCCAACGGCGCGTGCCGCGAGCGTGGCATTGAGCAGTTGCGCGGCGCGGCCCGACGCCAGGCCCGCCGCATGCAGCACCGCCGTCGCGACGACAAGTCCGGAGAGATAAGACAGCGATGCGCCGCCCTCCGCGCCGTGCGCGTGGCCGTGCACCACGGCGAACAGCGCGATCAGCGCCGCGCCGACCCATGTGCCCGCATGCACCGACAGTGCGATCAGGAGGCCGAGCGCCAGCACGCTGCCGGCGATCGCCGGTTCGACAAATGGCAGCGGCACCCCACCCGCGCCGAGCACCGTTGCCAGCGCCATCACCACCACGAAGGTGATCGGCCAGACCAGCGGCCGCCGCGCGTCGGACAGCGCCGCCCACAGGCCGACGGCGAAAGCCGCCAGCATGTGGTCGAGGCCCGACAGAGGATGCAGCATCCCGCTGGCGAAACTGTGCACGTCGCCGGCGCCGACATGCGCCAGTGCCGGCGAGGCCGAACTCATGACAACGAGAAAACCTGTCGCCGCAACCTTCTTCATACGGGTCCTCACCGGATTGGATTATGCACGGTCACCAGCTTGGTGCCGTCGGGAAATGTCGCTTCCGCCTGGATGTCATGGATCATCTCGGGGATGCCATCCATCACCTGCTCGCGGGTCAGCACCTGCGCGCCGGCCTCCATCAACTCGGCGACGGTCCGGCCGTCGCGCGCGCCTTCCATGATGAAGTCGGTGATCAGTGCCACTGCCTCCGGATGATTGAGCTTGACGCCGCGCTCCAGCCGCCGCCGCGCCACCACGGCGGCCATCGCGATCAGCAATTTGTCCTTCTCGCGGGGCGTGAGATTCATCGGGGGCTCGCCTCGTCCTTCTTCATTGTAGCCACAGCCGTGGCAGCGCCACGCGCAAGGCCGCCAGCATCGTCATGATGTCGTGGCGCAACGCCGCGCCATCCGGCGCGCAGAACCGCGCCACGGCGATCCCATTCCACGCGGAGATGCCGGCCTCGCCGCGAAATGCCGCGCAGCTCTCGCGCACCTGTGTCACCACCGTCTCATCGCCCGGCACGATCAACAGCGTCGCCACCGCGTGCCAGCCTTTCGCCACCGCCGGATGCGCAAGGCGTTCCGCAATCGCCCCCTCAAGACGCACGTTTTCCGCGAATACCAGACGACCGGCATGGCGCACGCGCCAGCGGTCGACCACCCGCCCGTCGGTCACGCTTTCGCCCATGGCGGCGCGGCCGAACACCAGCGATTCCGCCATCACCAGCGAGGCTCCTTCCGCCACATCGATATCGATGCGACGCGCCAGCCGTGCCCGGTCGAACAAGATGGTTTCCTGCGGCAGCCAATGCAGCCGGCCGGCGGCTTGCACCGAGAGCGACACCGATAACGACGCATCGGCTCCGGTCGAGCGATAGATTTTCTCGGCAGCCGTAGTGCCTGCCACAAGCTGCGCGCCGCGGCCGACATCGATCTCGACCGCGAGCGCATCGCCGCCGGTGATGCCACCCGCGGAGTTGACGATCACGGCCTCCAGCGCCCCGCTTTCGACATTCGGGAACCGGACCCGCAGCGGCCCGCGTTCCTTCACCATCTGCCGGCGGGTGACGCCACGATGCGCCGCAACACTGAACGCGACCCGGCCGTCACCACGATTGGCGTCGAAGATCAGCCGGTCGTCGGCGGGTATGGATTGCATGGGATGAGATGGTATGCCGGACTTCGCTCAGATAGCCAGCGCCCGTTTCAGGGCCGCGTCGTCCACCGTCTCACGATCGGCGGCATAGACCACGGCCCCACGATCCAGCACCACCAGCCGGTCGCCCAACTCCCGGGCGAAGTCGAGATACTGTTCGACCAGGACGATGGCCATATCGCCCAGCCCGCGCAGATACTCGATCGCCCGGCCGATATCCTTGATGATCGACGGCTGGATACCCTCGGTCGGCTCGTCGAGGAGCAAAAGTTTAGGCCGCATCACCAGCGCGCGACCGATGGCAAGCTGCTGCTGCTGGCCGCCAGACAGATCGCCGCCGCGCCGGCGCAGCATCGAGCGCAGCACCGGGAACAGCGAATAGACATCGTCGGGGATGCTGCGGTCGCCGCGCCTGAGCGGCGAAAAACCGGTTTCGAGATTCTCCTCGACGGTGAGGAGTGGGAAAATCTCGCGCCCCTGCGGGACATAGGCGACGCCGCGCCGGGCGCGCTCGGCCGGCGACAGACGGATGATATCGGTGCCGTCGAGCGTGATCGTTCCGCCCGTCACGGTGTGACGACCGGTGACGGCGCGCAGCAGACTGGACTTCCCGACACCATTGCGGCCGAGCACGCAGGTCACCTTACCCGCCTGCGCATCGAGCGAGATGCCGCGCAACGCCTGCGCCGCGCCGTAATGCAGATCGACAGCGTTCACATTGAGCATCGGTTAGCGTCCCAGATAGACTTCGATGACCCGCTCGTTGGCGGAGACCTGATCGATCGTGCCTTCGGCGATGGCATGGCCTTCATGCAGGCAGGTGACGCGCACGCCGAGTTCACGCACGAACGCCATGTCGTGCTCGACGACGATCACGGTCTTTTCGCGGTTGATGTCTTTCAGCAGCGCGGCCGTTTGCATTGTTTCCGCGTCGGTCATGCCGGCCACCGGCTC
>MKWA01000015.1:78943-170808 GCA_001899285.1 Rhizobiales bacterium 64-17 | reverse complement strand
GCAAGAGCTTCGGCTCCTGCGCCAGCAACATGCCGATCTCCAGCCACTGCTTCTGGCCGTGCGACAGACTGCCGGCCTGCCGATGACGATACGGACCAAGGCGGATGATATCGAGCAGTCCGCCGATCCGCGCCCGCTGGGCCGCGCTATCGCGCCAAGCCAGCGCCGCGCCGACACGGCGGTCGCTGCGCAGCGCCAGCAGCAGATTGTCCTCCACCGCGTGCATCTCGAACACGGTCGGCTTCTGGAATTTGCGGCCGACGCCGAGCTGCGCGATCTCGGTCTCATCAAGCTGGGTCAGGTCGTGGTGGCCACGCTCGAAGAACACATCGCCGGAATCCGGCCGTGTCTTGCCGGTGATGATATCCATCATCGTCGTCTTGCCTGCGCCGTTCGGGCCGATGATGGCGCGCATCTCGCCCGGCTCGATGATCAGCGCGAGATCGTTGATGGCGCGGAATCCGTCGAAGGCGACGTTGACGCCATCGAGATAGAGCATCGCGGATGTTGTTTTCGGGGCCATCGCGCTACTCCGCAGCCCGTGGCACGGCCCAAGCCACGCTATCTTCGGCTGCCGCAGCGGTTTTTCGTTCGGTGCGCGCGATGCGCCAATGCGAAAGCGTGCCGACGATACCACGCGGCAGCAGCAGCGTCGTGCCAACGAACAGCGCGCCGAGCACGAACAGCCAGTATGGCGCCAACATGCCGCTGGTGAAGAAGGTCTTGGCGTAATTGACCAGGAACGCGCCGAGCACCGCGCCGGTGAGCGTGCCGCGCCCGCCGACCGCGACCCAGATCACCGCCTCGATCGAATTGGCCGGGGCGAATTCGCTCGGATTGATGATGCCGACCTGCGGCACATAAAGCGCGCCGGCGACCCCCGCCATGCAGGCCGAGAACGTCCAGACGAACAGCTTGTAGTTCTCGACCCGATAGCCGAGGAAGCGCGTGCGGCTTTCCGCATCGCGGATCGCCACCAGCACCTTGCCGAATTTCGAGGAGACGATGGCACGGCACAGCAGGAAACCGGCCGCGAGCGCGACGCAGGACAGGACAAACAGCGCCGCGCGCGTTCCCTGCGCCTGCACGTTGAAGCCGAGGATATCCTTGAAGTCGGTCAGGCCGTTGTTGCCGCCGAAACCGAAATCGTTGCGGAAGAACGCCAGCAGCAGCGCATAGGTCATCGCCTGCGTGATGATCGAGAGATAGACGCCGGTGACGCGGCTACGGAAGGCAAACCAGCCGAACACGAAGGCGAGCACCCCCGGCACCAGCACGATCATCAGCAACGCATAGGGAAACGACTGGAAGCCGTACCAGAAGAACGGCAATTCCTTCCAGTTCAGGAACACCATGAAATCCGGCAGCACCGGGTTGGCATAGACGCCGCGCGCGCCGATCTGGCGCATCAGATACATGCCCATGGCGTAACCGCCGAGCGCGAAGAACGCTCCGTGGCCGAGCGAGAGGATGCCGCAATAGCCCCAGACCAAGTCGATGGAGAGTGCGAGCAGCGCATAACAGACATATTTGCCGAACAGCGCGACGAGATAGGTCGGCAGATGCAGCGGCGATCCGGGTGGAAACGCCAGATTGAAGAACGGAACGGCGAACGCGAACGCCGCCAGCACGATCAGAAAGATCATGCCGCCCCGATCGAGCGAACGGACGAAGGCGGCGGTGATCATGCCTCCACCGCCCGGCCCTTGAGCGCGAACATGCCGCGAGGCTTCTTCTGGATGAACAAGATAATGAAAACAAGAATGGCGATCTTGGCGAGGACGGCGCCGGCATAAGGCTCAAGAAATTTGTTGGCGATGCCGAGCGTCAGTGCGCCGACCAGCGTGCCCCACAGATTGCCGACACCACCGAACACCACCACCATGAAGCTGTCGATGATGTAACCTTGCCCGAGATTGGGACTGACATTGTCGATTTGCGACAGCGCCACGCCGGCGATGCCGGCAATGCCCGAGCCGAGACCGAAGGTCAGCGCGTCGATCCGCGCCGTGCGGATGCCCATGGACGCCGCCATGGCGCGATTCTGCGTCACCGCGCGTACTTCAAGGCCGAGCCGCGTGAAGCGCAGCATGCCGAGCAGCGCGACGAACACCGCAATCGTGAAAACGACGATCCACAAGCGGTTATAGGTGATGGTGATGCCGCCGAGTTCGAACGCGCCGCTCATCCACGACGGGTTTCCGACCTCGCGATTGGTCGGGCCGAACAGGCTGCGCACCGCCTGCTGGAGAATGAGCGAGATGCCCCAGGTGGCGAGCAGCGTTTCCAGCGGCCGGCCATAGAGGAAGCGGATCACCGTGCGCTCGATCAGGATGCCGACCAGCGCCGAGACGAGAAATGCCAGCGGCAGCGCGATGGCGAGCGAATAATCGAACAGGCCGGGATTGTAGGCACGGATCATCTCCTGCACCGCGAAGGTGACATAAGCGCCGATCATCACCATCTCGCCGTGCGCCATGTTGATGACGCCCATCACGCCGAAGGTGATGGCGAGCCCGATCGCGGCGAGCAGCAGCACCGAGCCGAGCGAGAGCCCATACCAGGCGTTCTGCACCGCGCTCCAGAGCGCCAGTTGATTCTGGATCGACTTGATCGCGCTCTGCGCCGCTTTCGTGACCGCCGGCGGCGCATCGGCGGAAATATCGTTCAGAATACGCAGCGCGTCCTGATCGCCGCGCGCGGCGATCGCGGCAACGGCCTCGACTTTCTGCGGTTCGGTCGCCTCGTCCGAGCCGAGCAGGATCGCCGCCCGTGTCTGCGCGAGAATGGTTTTGATCCCGGCGTCTGCCTCCTTGGCCAGCGCTGCCTCCACGACCGGCAGCACCTTCTCGTCACGCGACTTGAACACCGCTTGCGCCGCGCTCAGACGCGCGGCGCGATCCGGCGACATCAACGTCAACCCGCCGAGCGCTGCGGCGACCGCCTGGCGCAAGCGGTTGTTAAGCCGAACCGTGTCGAGATTGTCGGGCGCCGGCGTCACCGGCTGGCCGGTTTCGGCATCGAGCACCTGGGCATCGGTCTTGATGTAGATCTTCTTCTTATCTCCATCGTATGCGAGCCGCCCGTCCGACAGCGCCTGAATGATCGCGGACGCACGCGGACTGCCGCTCGCCACCACGGCCTGAATGCCTTGATCGGTGTCGTCGAATGAATCTTCGGTGAAGTGTGCGAGCGCCGCATCGAGGCTTTGCGCCCGAGCATGAGGCATCGCAATGAGGAGCGCGGCAGCGGCGACATAAGCCGCCAACAAACCGAATAGCCACCGCGTGAGCGTTAACCGCGTGCAGATCATCGCACAAGCCCCGGCAAGGACTTTTCTGAAATATCGAAGGAGAAAGTCGGGAGGCGGCATCGCCGCCTCCCGCAAGGCCATCAGGACGTCATGAGGCCTGGCCACCGCATTTCTTGGCGACCTTGTTGTAGTTGCCGCACTTGAGCGTCACCCAGTCGGCTTCGAGATCCTTGGAGCCGGGCAGGAAATCCGACCAGGCATCGCCGGACACGAGACCCTTGCTCTTCCACACCACGTCGAACTGGCCGTCACCGCGGATTTCGCCGACGAACACCGGCTTGGTGATGTGATGGTTGGCCAGCATCTTCGAGGTGCCGCCGGTGAGGTTCGGCGTCTCGATGCCCGGCAGCGCGGCGATCACCTTGTCGGGCTCGACCGACTTCGCCTTCTCCACCGCCTTCACCCACATGTTGAAGCCGATGTAATGCGCTTCCATCGGGTCATTGGTGGTGCGCTTCGGGTTCTTGGTGAACTCCTTCCACGACTTGATGAACGCGGCATTGGCCGGGTTCTTGATCGACTCGAAGTAGTTCCAGGCGGCGAGATGGCCGACCAGCGGCTTGGTGTCGAGGCCGGCGAGTTCTTCCTCACCGACCGAGAACGCCACCACCGGAATATCCGTGGCCTTCAGGCCCTGGTTGGCAAGCTCCTTGTAGAACGGCACGTTGGCGTCGCCGTTGATGGTGGAGACCACCGCCGTCTTCTTGCCGGCCGAGCCGAACTTCTTGATGTCCGACACGATCGTCTGCCAGTCCGAATGGCCGAACGGCGTGTAGTTGATCATGATGTCTTCTTCCTTGACGCCTTTCGCCTTCAGATAGGCTTCAAGGATCTTGTTGGTGGTGCGCGGATAGACGTAGTCGGTGCCGGCGAGCACCCAGCGCTTCACCGAGCCGCCGTCCTTCGACATCAGATAATCGACGGCGGGGATTGCCTGCTGGTTCGGCGCCGCGCCCGTGTAGAACACATTGCGCTCGCTCTCCTCGCCCTCGTATTGCACCGGATAGAACAGGATCGAGTCGAGTTCCTTGAACACCGGCAGCACCGACTTGCGCGACACCGAGGTCCAGCAGCCGAACACCACCGACACCTTGTCCTTGGAAATCAGCTCGCGCGCCTTCTCGGCGAACAGCGGCCAGTTGGAGGCGGGATCGACCACCACCGCTTCGAGCTTCTTGCCGAGCAGGCCGCCCTTCTTGTTCTGCTCGTCGATCAGCATCAGCATCACGTCTTTCAGCGTCGTCTCGCTGATCGCCATGGTGCCGGAAAGGGAGTGCAGGATACCGACCTTGATCGTGTCCTGAGCGCTGGCGCCGGAAATCGCCGACAGCGAAAGCGCGAGACCGGCGGTGGCGCCCATCAGGCGACGCGCCAAAGGCCCGCTCGCGGCAGTCCGTATGAAGCTGAACATGAAACACCCCTGCGTTGGCGGCGCAGAAACCCCGCTGGAGTCACCCGGGGCTGGCCGCAACTTCAGGTTCGCAAGGCGCGTGCCAGTCGCGGGCGAAGCCCTAAACAACTGAAAAAGCTAGCGTTGTTCGGATGCGAGTCACGAAAGCCAATTCAAGGGCAGCACATCCGCCTAAATTATCATCAGGCGATGCGGGGCCGCCCAAAATATCAGCAGTCAGGGTCCGGCGACCTCAAACAGCGCGTCCGCTGCCATCACCGCCTGATACCGGCCGAGCGGATCGAGCGTCTTGTTCCAGGTAACGACCTGCGGCAGCCAGCGGCTCGCGACGCGGTAGCGCAACGTCGCGCCGGTTTTACGGTCCTCAATCTCAACGTCGAGCAGCAGACCTTGCCCGGCTTTCTCGTCGAGAACCTTCAGCGTGCCTTGCCCCGGACTGGCCTGTGTCGCCACCATGATGCCGTCGGCAACGCAGGGACACGGTGCCGTTTCGCCGGAGCGATAGCGGACGATCACGCCACGCGGCGATGTCTTCAACCGTTGCAGGGCATCGAGACCGATCCGGATGCCGATCGGAATCAGCGCACCGAAACCACCGTGCGCTCTGGTACCGATCTCGATCCATTCCTGCGGTGTCGTGGTCTGTGCCCGCGCTCCTCCTGGCAGCACAAAGACACTCAGCATCAACAGAACAGCTGGCAAATCCCGACCGACGCGCGCGTATGGTGAGAATATCATTGGAGTCTTTCGCTTGGCCCGGCCATCGCCTCAATTGAACCAACGCTAATCCAGCCGCAGCGTAATGCATCATAGCCGGATTTACATCCACGTGAGGCGACGAGGTCTGTCATCACCGTCCTCATGCGTTTTGTTGGACCATGCTGCCGGAATATTCCACCTTCGATCAACCTATGGCTCCCCAATCGGTGGGCCCAACACGAGATTGTCGCAAGTCGCGGTCACAGCGGCCTGCCCGTTGACCCGTAGTTCACCCGCAAACTGCACGATGTCGCCGCCGAGCGACGGCTTCGGCTCAATCGAGATGGCCCGCCAGACGATCTCGCCGGTCGCGCCGGCCGGCACCGCGCGGCGCAACTTCACCGCGTAGCCGAGCCCGACCACGGTCGCCCGCGCGCAGACGAACTGCGCCAGCCGGCCCAGCATCAGCGAGGTGGTCTGCGTCGCGCTGGCGATCAGGCCGCCGAAGCGTGAATGTCGCGCCACCGCCTCGTCGTGATGCAAGGGGTTGGTGTCGCCCGCGAGCGTCGCGAACTGCCGGATCCCCTCCGCGTCGAAATAGACTGTGGCCCGCACCTCGTCGCCGACCGCGAACGGAACCGGCGACGGTGCAACTGCTGCTGGCATCACTCTTTTCTCCTTGAGTCTGCTTTGCCGCCTTGTGCCCGGCCGCCCCGGCTCAGGCAAACCGGATTTCGATTTACAACAGAGTAAATTTTACAGTATTGTAAAAATAATCAAGAACCGAGGCCGGCTCGAACCGGCAATGATCGGGAGGATGCTTCGATGCCAGCCGCGACCCAGTTGCAAGCCCGGACCGGGCTCATGGGCAATGTCACTGACTATTTGTTCGAACATTCCCTGCGTCAGGGCGAGCGGACTTATCTCGTCACGCCGGAGCGCAACTGGAGTTTCCGCGCGATCGCTGACCGCGCCGGGCAAGTCGCCAACTATTTGAAAGCACTCGGCGTGCGGCCGGGCGAACGCGTGCTGTTCAGCGTGCTCGATGGCGCCGATTTTCCCGCATTATTTCTCGGTGCCATGCGCATGGGGGCGATCGCGCTGCCGATCAACAGCTACCTCAAGCCCGACGATTATGCCTATTACATCCGTGACAGTGCCTGCGTCGCGGTGATCGTCGACCATTCGCTGGCTCCGGTCATCAAGTCAATCCGCGCTGACCTGCCGGCGCTCAAGCACATCATCGCCACTGGTCAGCCTGTCGACGGTCTGCCGTTCCTCGACAACGAAATCGCCTCCCTTTCCGCAGATTGTCCGGCGCATCCGACCGACCCGGACGACATGGCGTTCTGGCTCTATAGCTCCGGCTCGACCGGCAGCCCCAAGGGCGTCGTCCACACCGGCAATCACATCTACTGGGCCAGCGAATTATTCGGCGCAGCCACCATGGGGATGACCGAGAACGACGTGATCCTGTCGCCACCAAAGATGTATTTCGCGTTCGGCCTCGGCGCACAGGTCTATTTCCCGCTGCGCATGGGCGCGCAGAACATCACCAACCCGAAACCGATCTCACCCGACATCGTCTGGGAGCAGTGGCTGGCGCACGAACCCACCATCGTCATCGGTGTGCCGACCCTGTTCGCGGCGTTGCTACGCATCGCCGAGGACAAGATCGGTGCCGAACGGGTGCGCGCCGCTTGCCGGCGGCTTCGCTACTGCATCAGTGGCGGCGAGGTGCTGCCGGCGGTGCTGATGGAGCGCTGGCGCAAGTTCGCCGACGTGCAGATCCTCGATGGCGTCGGCACCACCGAGATGACGCACATGTTCATGCTCAACCGGCTCGACGCCGCCGTGCCGGGGAGCTGCGGCCGGCTGGTTAACGGCTATCGTGCCGAATTGCTGGATGACGCCGGCCAGCGCGTGCCGACCGGCGAGATCGGCAATCTGCATGTCTACGGACCGACGGCCGCCACGCAATACTGGAACAAGCCCGAGAAAACAGCCGAGGTCATGGGCAAAGGCGGCGTGCTCACCGGCGACAAGATGTCGTGTGACGCCGACGGCAACTACTTCCTGGTCGGCCGCTCTGACGACATGCTGCGTGTCGGCGGCATCTGGGTCTCACCGGCCGAGGTGGAGTCGGCGATCGCGCGCCACGACAGCGTGCTGGAATGCGCGGTGATCGGCTTCCCTGATGAGGAAGGCATGGTCAAACCGAAAGCCTATGTGGTGCTGCGCAACGCTGGCGGCGATGCCGCTGCGATGGCGGAGGCGCTCCGGACCCATGTGCGCGCCACCCTCGCACATTTCAAATGCCCACGCTGGTTCGTGTTCGTCGAGGAATTGCCGAAGACCAGCACCGGCAAGATCCAGCGCTTCCGGCTGCGCCAGCTCGCCGACTAACGGAGCAGATCACACGACTGGCGGCTTGCCGCGCGGTTTCTCCGCTGCACGGGCCACACGCTTTGCCGGAGTCTTTGTCACCACAGTTTTGCGCCGCGCGCCGGGCGCGACCAGCCCATAGGCGATAAGCTGGAAGTAGGTATCAATCAGCTCGCTGATCGGCGTCGATTTTTTCGGGTCGTACCATCGCGCCAGCCAGTTGCACATGCCGAGAATGCCGAACGCCACCATTTTCGGGTCGCCGCAGCGAGTGAATTCGCCTTTCTCCTGCCCCTCTTCGATCAAAGTCGTCCACATCGTCTCGTAGCTGCGCCAGATCTTGTCCATCTCGCGGCGAACGTCGCGCGCATCGTCGAGATAAACCTCGCGCAGCGCGACGGTCATCTCCAGGCACTTGCGATCAAATCGTTCGAGATGATTCTCCACCGCCTGATAGAGCTTGTCGTGAAAACTCGCCTTTGAGGCCAGGACCTTGCGCAGACCTTCAACCAGCGATTCGCTCTGCGGACGGATAATGTGCAGCAAGATCTCGGCGCGGTTGCCGAAATAATAATAGATCGCCTCGCGCTTCACGCCGGTTTCCTTGGCGATGTCGTCGAGCGATGTGTTGGCGAAGCCCTGCCGGTCGAAAATCTCCAGCGCATTCTGGAGAATGGCCTCGCGCCGCAAGGTGGATTTCTTGACTTTGATGGTCTGGTCGCGCGTCGTCATGTCCGATCCCTTGCGCATCGCCCGCGCAAACAGGCGCGGGCGAGCGGCGCAAGAACCCTAACCGATCGATCTCGTGCTGACCAGTTGGCCGCCGTCCGACTCAGTTGGCCTTGACCAACGGGCAGCCACCCTTGTCGAGCGGACGGAATGCCTGCTCGGCCGGCAGCGTGCTGACCAATTTGTAGTAGTCCCACGGCTCCTTCGATTCCGAAGGCGTCTTGACCTCAAACAGATGCATCGGATGCATCTTGCGACCGTCGACACGGATCGTGCCCTGCCCGAACAGCGGATCATTGGTCTTCATCTCCTTCATCTTGGCGACGACCTTGTCGCCCGCCGTGTCACCATTCAGCGCCTTCACCGCCTTGAGATAGTGCAAAACCGCGGCATAGACGCCGGCCTGCATCTCATTCGGCATGTTCTTCTTTGGATGCAGTTTCTGGAACCGCAGCGACCAGGCCCGTGCCTCCGGCGATTGATTCCAATAGAACGGGCTGACCGCCAGCAGCCCCTGCGCCGCCGGCAGGCCGAGCGCATGAGCATTGTTGATGATGAACACGAGGCCGGCGAGCTTCTGCCCGCTCTTGGTCAAACCGAACTCTGCCGCCTGCTTGATCGCATTGGTCGTGTCGCCGCCGGCATTGGCGAGCGCGACGATCTTCGCCTTCGAGCTTTGGGCCTGCAGCAGGAACGAGGAGAAATCTGACGTGTTGAGCGGATGCCGGACCGCGCCCGCCACCGTGCCGCCATTGGCCTTCACCAGTCCCGAGGCCGCGCGTTCGAGATCATGGCCGAACGCATAATCGCTGGTCAGGAAGAACCAGCTATCGCCGCCGGAATTGATCACCGACCGCACGAGACTGTAGGCCAGCGCATAGTTGTCGAACGTCCAGTGGACATTGTTCGGCGTGCATTTGGCGCCGGTGAGATCGGTGGAGACGCCGCCGGAAATCAGGAACGTCTTGTTGGCGGCGCGCACGATCTCGCTCACCGACAGCGCGATGCCGGAATTCGGCACATCGGCGATGGCGTCGACGCCATCCACGTCCAGCCATTTGCGCGCCATGGTGGTACCAACGTCAACCTTGTTGAGATGGTCACCTGCGACGATCTCGACCGGCCGGCCGTTGATCGGCCCGAAATCTTCCGCCGCCATCCGCGCGGCGACGACAGAGCCGACACCCTGGAAATCGGCATAGACGCCGGAGGCGTCGTTGAGCACGCCGATCTTGATCGGCTTGTCGGCAGCGATGGCGCTGGTCGCACCACCGATGACGACCAAGACAGCAGCCGAGACAGCGGCCGCGCGCAGAATTCCGGACAGCATCACAGACTCCTCCCTTTGACGATGACAGTTGTGAAAAAGGATCAGGCCGATGCGGCGATCGGCGGCGCGGCATCCGCCGCAACCACCAGCACATCCGGTGACGGCGCCGCGTCATAGAGCCGTTCGATCAGCGCGGCGCGACGTTCCAGCACCGCGCGCTGGTTGATGTAGCCCTTGTCGGTAATCTCGTTGCCGTCGATCGACGGCGGTTCGGTCATCAGCAGTACGCGGGCGATGCTCCGGCTGCTGCCGGGATTGGCGCGGTTGAACGCGGACAACGCCTCGCCGAGTTTCGCATGCAACGCCGGATGCGCGATGAGTTCCTGCGGCGACAGCGTTCCGCCGCACACACTCTGGCAGCCGGCGACATTGGGAAACACCAGAAGGCCGACCTCACTGCGGTTATGACCCGTCACCACCGCATCCTGAATCATCGGCGCAGCGGCGCTGACCGCCGACACGCGCAGATCGCCGACCGCGACCCAGGTACCGCTCGACAGCTTGAAGTTCTCAGACACGCGGCCGTCGAACCGCAGACCGCGCGTCAACTGTGCCGGATCGACGAAGGTCACGGCATCGCCGAGCTTGAAATAGCCTTCTTCGTCGAACGCATCCTGCGTGAGGTCGGGCCGGCCGTAATAACCGGGCGTGACGTTTTCGCCCTTCACCCGCATCTCCAGCTTGCCGCCGTCCGGCACCAGCTTGATGCTGGTGCCCGGCACTGGCAGGCCGACGCCGCCGATGTCCTGCGCATGCCAGTGACAGAAACTCGCCACCGGCGCCGTCTCGGTCGAGCCGAGCGACGACAGGATCGGCAGCCGCGCACCGCGATGCTTCACCGCGAGCGCATCGAGCCGCGTCCACAGATGCGGCGGCAGTGCCGCGCCGGCATAGAAGATGACGTCGAGATCGCCGAACACATGACGGGCGAAATCGTCATCCGCCTCCAGCGCCGGGATCACCATGTCGAAGCCGCGCGGCACGTTGAACAGCAGCGTCGGCCTGACCGCACGCAGGTTGGCGAGCGTGATGTCGAGCTTGCCCGGCGCCGGCTTGCCGGCGTCGATATACATGGTGCCGCCGTTGCGCAGGATCTGGTTGAGATTGAAGTTGGTGCCAAAGGTATGGTTCCACGGCAGCCAGTCGACGATCACCGGCGGCCGCTCGGCGAGGAACGGCCACGCCTGATCGATCCCGGCCCCGTTCGCGCCCATCATCCGCTGGGTGTTGATGACGCCCTTCGGCATGCCGGTCGAACCCGAGGTCAGCAGGATTTTCGCGATGCTGTCCGGACCAACGGTGCGATAGTGCCGCGCGACGCGATCGTCCGGCGCGCTCGCCAACAGATCGGCGAAGGTCAACGCATCGGGAAAATCGGTATCAGCCGCGTCCGCCAGCAGCGTCACGCCACCGCGTGGCATTGCCGCTAGCGCCCGCGCAAATGGCTTCAGCGCCGAGACATAGATCAGGCTCGGCTTGAACGCTTCGGCAATGTATTTCAGCTTGGCGAAGTTCTCCGACATCAGCGAATAGGCGGGCGAGATCGGCATGAATGGAATGCCGACCTGCATCGCGCCGAACTTCAACAGCGCCATGTTGATGGAATTGTCGGACAGCGCGGCGACCGGGCGCTCGGCGCCATGCCCACGCTCCAGCAGCGCCTGCGACACGCGGTCGATCAGCGTTACAGCATCGGCGTAACTCAGGCGGCGCCAGTCTCCAGCCTGATCACGCTCGGCGAGGAAGGTGCGATCCGGCGCTTCCTTCGCCCAGCGGCGCAAATGGTCACTCAGTTGCGCCGGATAAGCGGCCAGCGAGGCGGCATTGCCGATGACGATCTCGCCATTGGCACGCCGTTCGATGGTCGGCGTCGGTTCGGCAAGACGGATCGGCGCAACGGACGGGTCCAACGGCATGGGTCGCCTCCCGGAACGGCGCGCCATCATCACTGTCGATATCCGGCAGCATTCGTGGCGCATTTTTATTGTCGTTCCAGTCTCCAAACAGCAGCGTCTGGAGTCAAGATATTTTTACGATATCGTAAAAAATTGAAGAGCAAGCGGATGCCGCGTCAGGAACCACTGCGGCGCATCAGGCAACATGGCGGAAGCCGCTCACGTCTTCGCCTGCACGAACCGGTCGGTGCGGATATCCGCGTCCAGCACGCCGGCGTCCTGCAAGCGCGTCACCGCCGCGTCGATCATCGGCGGCGGCCCGCAGATATAAGCTTCGAGGCCGAACACATCGCCGAGATGATCGGCCATCACATCGGCCACCAAGCCGCGCGATCCGGACCAGCCGGACTGCGCCGGTTCGTCGGAGAGCACCGGCGTGAAGGTGAAATTGGCGTGCTGTTTCGCCCAGCCTTGCAACACGTCGAGACAGTAGAGTTCGTCCTGCGTGCGGGCACCATAGAGCAGATGGATCGGCCGCTTGTCGCGCGCGGCAAAAGCCCTGTCGAGCAGTGACATCATCGGCGCCAGTCCGGTCCCACCGGCGACACAGACCGCCGGCCGCCAGTCGTTGCCGGAAAAACCAAAATGGCCGAACGGGCCGAGCAATTCCAACATGCCGCCCGGCGACAGGCTCTGGACGAAATCGCCGATCTTGCCGCCGGGATAGACCCGCACATGAAAAGTAATCGTGTCAGTGCCCGGCCGGTTCGCCGCCGAATAGGTACGGTTCGGCGTGACGCCCGGTACCACCCACTCGAAACACTGTCCGGCATGAAACTCCACCGGCCACGGCGTCTCGACGGCGACACCGATGATGGTCGGCGTCAGCCGTTCGACGTTCTGTACCAGCGTGTTGAATGTCGCCGGCCGGATCGAACTGGTTTCACTCTCCAGCAGCGGCAGATCGAGCACGATGTCACTGAGCGGAAAGCACATGCAGGTGAGGATGTTGCCCTGCGCGCGATGCGTGTCTGTGAAAATCGCCGGATCGGCGCCGGGCAATTCCTGCACGTCGCCATTGACGAGCTTCGCCATGCACTCGCCACACTCGCCGGAGCGGCAGTTGTACGGCACCGGCAGGCCGATCTGGATGCAGGCATCGAGCAACGTCTGGTCACCGCGACAGGTGAGTTCGCTGCTGGACGGCTGAAGCCTCACCTTGCAACCGGATGCCGCCATGAGAAACGAGCCTTCCGTCAGCCGGCGTAGATCGCGCGATCCGAAAGGTCGCCGCCGATCGACGCGATGAAGTCGGCGCAGCTTTCCGGCAGCGGCACGCCCCAGTCCTTGGTAATGAAAGCGCGCACCTGCTGATAATAGGTGTCGCGCATGCCTTCATTGGTGTCGGACTTGAAGCCCCAGTGGCGATAGCGCTCGTTGCTGCGCGACTTCTCGCCGCCGAACGAAGCGAGGCCGACCGGCAGCCACTTCATCACCGCTGCCGCCACTTCGGCCTTGCCATCCGGCGTCCGCAACAGGGCCTTCACGCCATCCATGCCGAGGCCGACATGGCCGTATTCCTCGTTCAGCGTGTCCTGACACGCTTGCCGGAACGGTTCATAGGGCGACTTGATGAAGTGGCGGAACTGGTGCGCAGCCGCGCGATCGACCAGCGCGAGGAACACCATCTGATCGGCCCAGCTATCGATCGGCACGTCGAAGGTCGAGAGATGCGCCTTGTCCTTGACCACCTCTTCCCAATCGAGGTTGAGATCTTCTAGGAGTTTTCGGAAGCGCAGATGATGGCCGTATTCTTCCATCACCGTCTTTGCCATCCGCATCTTCAGGTCGGCGGTGGGAGCTTTCAGGATGCTGCGCTCGAACGAATCCGCGCCGAACTCCTCGCTCACCACATGGATGGCGATGATATTGAGCTGCAGCTTCTTGAATTCCTCGTCCTGATCGAAGAACGCGGTCGGGGTGACATTGCCGAGACCGGTCTGGTTGGGGTTGAGCTGGATCATGGCGTGCTCCGGGCTGGATTACTGATAGAAACTGCGCGGCTTCTCGGAGAGATCCGCGACGACATTCTTGACCTGGGTGAAGGCGTACATGGTCTCGAACGCGTCCTCGCGTCCGTAGCCGCTCGCCTTGGTGCCGCCGAACGCGGCGCCCGACGGAAACAGGTTGTAGCAGTTGATCCAGACGCGACCTGCCTGGATGTCACGTGCGGTGCGATGCGCGCGGCCGAGGTTTTCGGTCCAGATGCCGGCGGCGAGCCCGTAGTCGAGCAGGTTCGCGGTCTGCATCATCGCGTATTCGTCGGACCAGGTCTGGAACGTCAGCACCGGGCCGAAGATTTCCTGGCTCGCGACCACCATGTCCGGCTCGGCATCGGCGAACACCGTCGGCTGCATGAACAAAGCCTTCGGATAATCCTTCACCGCAAGCCGGCCGCCGCCGGCGATCAGCTTCGCGCCCTCGCCCTTGCCGATCTCGATATAGCGCAGCACCTCGTTAAGATGATCCTCGTACACCATAGTGCCCATGGTGGTGGCCTTGTCGAACGGATCGCCGATCCTGAGCTGTGGAATGAGATCGACGACCTTCTGTTGCAATTTCTTGGCGACCGAATGATGCACCAGCACGCGCGAGCCGGCAGTGCAGACCTGGCCCTGGTTCATGAAAGCACCAAGCATGATGCCCTGCGCCGCGCGATCGAGATCGGCGTCATCGAACACGATCTGCGCGTTCTTGCCGCCAAGTTCGAGGGTGAGCTGCTTGGTCGACGGCGCGGCAGCGGCCATCACCCTTTTCCCGGTCTCGACCGAGCCGGTAACGGAAATCTTGCGGATGTCCGGATGCGAGACGATGGCGGCACCTGCCGTCGCGCCGTAGCCGGTCAGCACATTGACGATGCCAGGTGGCAGGCACTCGGCGATCAGCTTGCACATTTCCAGCGTGGTGATCGGCGTCGGCTCGGCCGGTTTATAGATCACGGCGTTGCCGGTGGCGATCGCCGGCGCGATCTTACCGAGGAACATGTTGATCGGGAAATTCCACGCCCCGATAATGCCGATCACGCCGAGCGGCTCGCGGATGTCATAGCTCATGATGTCGCCGCCGGGCGAGAACGTGCTTGCCTCCAGCGCGCGGCAGACGCCGGCGTAATAGCGCAGCCTGTCGGCAGCGGTCATGACGTTGGCATAGCTCTCGCGCCATGGCTTGCCGGTGTCGCTGGTTTCGAGCCAGGCGAAGCGGTCCGCGTCCTTCACCAGCCGATCAGCGAGTTTCAGCATCGCCGATGAGCGCTTGCGCGAGCCGGCGCGCGACCAGGCCGGCCACGCCGCCTTGGCGACGATCACCGCCTCGACCACGTCTCGCTCACTGACATCCGGCACCGTGCACAGCACCTCGCCGGTGATCGGACTGATGCAATCCATCGTCCGGTTCGAGGACGAGGCGCGCCATTCGTTGCCAACGAACAGGTCGTAGTGCTTCTGGATCGGATAGGACATGATGGCAGACCTCACACCGTCAACAGATGAACCGTGGCGAACGCGGAATCGCGACCGAGCAATCCGCCCGCCATCTGCGCGAGCCCGACCTTGGCGCCGGCGACCTGCGCCGCACCAGCACGGCCCGCGAGCTGCTCGTGGATTTCGAGGATTTGCGCGACGCCGGTGGCGCCGACCGGATGGCCGCGGCTGGTGAGCCCGCCGCTGACATTCACCGGGATGCGCCCGCCGAGGCTGGTCGCGCCCTCGTCCACCAGCGCGATGGCGCCACCGCGCGGGCACAGCATCAGATCCTCGATGTCGAACAGTTCCTGCGGCGCGCTCGGATCGTGCACTTCCGCGATCGACACATCGGACGGTGCAATGCCAGCCGATTCATAGGCCGCCTGCGCAGCACGGTGCGTGGCATTACCTTCGGCGTCACCTTCCGGCACGCCGGAGACAACGCTCGACGCGGCGACGACGCTTCCGGTCAAGCCGCGACGGCGGGCGAAGTCTTCGCTCACGAGAATGACGCAAGCCGCGCCGTCGACCATGCCGCCGCACATGGCGCGGGTGAGCGGTGCGATCACCACCTTGTCCGCCAGCACGCCCTCGACGGTGAGCGGCGCGCGCTCGGCAGCGCGTTCATTGAGCCCGGCATGAGCGCGATTCTTCACAGCAACCTTGGCGAAATGCATCGGCGTCGCGCCGTAGCGCGCCATGTATGTGTTGGCGCGCTCGGCATTGACGTCCATGAACACCGAGCGGCCGCCGCTCTGCGGCGGATGATCAGTGGCCGACGCTAGCGCCGCGAACGAGCGCGCCTTGTCGCCGTGGGTCAGCTTCTCCGCGCCGAGCACCAGCACGCAGTCATATTGTCCGTAGGCGATGGCGCTCCAGGCGAGATGCACCGCATCGGAGCCGCTGGAGCAGGCATTCTTCACGGTGCGCATCGGGATGCGGGCGAGACCCGCGGGCGCCAGCAGCACCTGCGCCAGAATCGACTCCTGCCCGGCGAGCGCACCGCCGAACGCATTGCCGACAAACGCCGCTTCAATATCCTTTGTCGTCAGACCGACCGTCGCCAAGGCATCGCGCACCACCGGCGTAGCGATCGCCGTCAGCGGCTGATCGACGAAGCGGCCGAACCGGCCGATCGCGCCGCCCGCGACAAGTACCCGCTGCGCCGGACGGCCCATTATCCGACCTCCAGTTCGGCGATACCGCGCGCGGTCTCGGTGCCGTCGCTCTTGCGTGCACTGAGCGCACACGCGAGCCGCGGCGATGTTGCAGTCACCTCGGCGCGCAACGTCAGGCTGTCCTCGGGATAAACCGGTGCGGTGAACGTCACGTCGAGCACACGCAGCGCGGGAGCACCGACTACATCGGACAACAGCCGCGCGAACTGCGCCGTGGTCATCGGCCCCTGCTGCAGCACGGTCTTGAAGCCAGCTCTGGCGGCAAACGCATCGTCCACATGGATCGGATTGGGATCTTCCGTCGCCTGCGAGAACTGCGCGACACGCGCGCGCCCCGTCGGCAGCAGCGTCGTCTCGAACAGCACATCACCGGTCGCATAGGCGCGTTTGCTCATGGTCACACCGCTACCGGTCAGGATTGCTTGACGAGGCGCGTCACTTCGCGCACGGCCAGCCGGTCGGTTCCGGCGAAGCGATAATCGAACGTCACATCGGCGAACCAGACCATGCCGCGCTTGCCGGTCTTCTCCACCATCTTGTCGACGGTCACGGTGACATCAAACGCATCGTCGAAGGTGACAGGTGCAAACCATTCATAGCGCTGGCCGCCGTGCAGCGCTTTCTCGCGCGGGATATCCAGGTCCGCGAAAAGGTTCACGCCGAGCGTCTCGCCGCGCAGAAACACCAGATAGGTCGGCGGCGGCATTGCCGGTTCCACATCGATGCCGAGGGCCGCCATGAATTCGCGCGCGCGCATGCGATCCGGCGTTAGCCGGTACGGCGGATAAACATGGCCCTGCATCGACATCTTCATCGGCAACGGTCCGGTTTTGATGGCCGTTAGCAACGACCGTGCCCGCAAGTATAGGCGGGACAAAAGCCCGGTCAACAATTTTTTACAGATATGTAAAAATATGAACCACGGCCTTTGGCCGCGACGGCGCGCGTTCTTGCAGATATCGACCTGCCTGCAATCAAACCCGACAGCTGACAACAACCCTCCTCGCCGCTCGAATGCCAAGCGTTTTAGTTTGATTTGCGCATCGCGCGAATCCGACACGTTATCGGATGCGATGAAACAGAAACCCCGAACACGCGGGCTCGCCACCGCCTGGGATCATCGGCACGACCCATCCGGAGTGTTCCAATCGGATAATGGATCGCACTGCCAGTGCTCTTCACCCACTCTTCCAATGTCTCGCAATCAGAATAATTGGTCCAGCGGCTGCCGGGGCTGATAATTTTCTTTAGCAGCAGGGTACGGCAACTTGACGATCATTCATCAAAATCAGGAGCAGCGATGAGTTGTCGGCTAAATGTCTCTTTCACCAACGACCTGAGCCGCGATAATGCGTGCCCTTTTTGCGCGATTATTTCGTTCGAACAATATTTTAAAGGCGAACATGCCGGCTGGAGGGGTCAAGCAAATCCGCAGCCCCCTCCACCGTAAAAGTTCGCTGGCAATTCGGACATAACATTTTCACGGTCGGGTGCCGCACGATCTGTTCGCTGGCAGGAAACCAAGTTTCACAGCTACACTGCACCCACCAGGTATTACCGGTTTTCTCGTGCGATGATGATTGGCTCATGCCGGTCTCCACTAACGCTTCAAAATCGCACGCGCTTTCGCCTCAGATTGAGCACTCGCCGACAAAATCGGGAGCGTTGGCGCTGGCATCCCGTGTGGGGCCGACGGGAGCGTCGCATCGATCCCGGTTTTAGTGACCGTAGAGACGCCGAGCGGCTTCGACGGATCAAGTGCCGGGTGCGTCAAACCGTCGATCAAGATCTGGTCGCGACCCCACTGCACACGAGTCGAAATCGCCCACATCATGGAGCTATCATCGAAGATATCGATATCCTGATCGACGGCGAATGCCGCGCGCAAGCGGCGATAAGACAGAGCCGACGTGAGCGCATCACGCACTTCACCGGCGGGAGGCTTGTTGAATTGCAAATTGGCATGAAAACGTCGGCCGGAATACGGGACATGCACATTCGCAAGCGAAGGAGCCACGCTCTTCACCATCGAATAGATTTTCGCCTCCATCCCCATATTGTCAGGGACAAGATGATCGGGCAGCCCAGCACCGATGTCGTGATAGATCGCATTCTCACGTCGCGTGATACAAGTCACCTCGATTACGGGCGCAATCACCTGTTCACCGAAGTAGCCCGTATATTCGCCAAACGGACCGTCTGCCTCGAGTCGGTGCGCAGGAATGAAGCCTTCGATGACGATCTCCGCATCGGCCGGCACCATGATCCGATCGCCATGGGAGATCGACGGCACCAGCCGCAACGCTTCTCGCGCGAAGCCGCCCGCCACTCCCCAATGAGTTTGGGGGTAAGCAAGCTTCGCTTGTGAACCAATGACCACGGCCGGGTGATGGCCGATCCAGATCGCAACCGGACATGGTTCATCATGGCGCCAGAAACTTTCGACATTCCGCGCATTGTGCGAGCCGGGATAAGGCAGAATGCTTGTCAGCCGCGGCCCCTTCACCAGGCATCGTTGAATGGCGGTGTTGTCTGTCCCACTGTCACGATCGACCATCGTGCAATGGCCGGCCGTCAGATAATGGCCGGCATCCAGAGCGTGTTGCCGCAACACCGGCAAATTGAACAATGAAGCGTCGTCACCTTTCAGGACAAGTTCCTGCACCGGAGCGTTGTCACGAGCCACCGTCACTGTCGGAATAGGTTTTGCGATGAGTCCGGCCATGGCCATCGCCGCGTTCCGATGATCGGTGAAACCCAACACTTTGGCCATCAGGCTTCGATCAGCACACAAATTGGTGACGACCGGAATCGGACTGACGCGCCCATCCCTCAGCAGCGGCTTAGCGATCTCAAAAACGGGCTGGACAATCTCGTTTTCAATAACGTGCTGAAGCGCGGTGATGTCCTGATCCACCGATAAAGGTTCGGCAATTTGCCGCACCCTGTCCGAGTTTTCACGGAGGAAAGATCGGAGATCGACCATCACTGCATGACCTTTTCGATCTGCTCGCGCAAAGAGCCCGGATTTCGGCGAGCCTGGTCGTCGAGGGCAAGTTCGAGAGCGATGCGCGCGGGCGGAGCCAGCACCAGGATTCGATCTGCCATCTCGATCGCATCCTCGATCCGGTGTGTAATGAACAGGCAGGTCTTTCGGACCGACCGCACCAGCGCAGCAACGTCCTTCCGCAACTCGACCGATGTTACCGGATCAAGCTGACTGAAAGATTCGTCGAGCAGAAGAATAGCTGGGTCAATGACCAGTGCTCGCGCCAATGAGACGCGCTGGCGCATGCCGCCTGATAGCTCATGAGGATATTTGTCCCGTGCCGTTTCCATCTTCACGCGGCCAAGCCAATCCGCAGCCTGCTGAGCGGATTTGTCAGGCGGCACCTTGAGGATCTGCATCCCGATTTCGACATTCTCGATCGCCGTTCGCCAGGGCAGCAGCCGATCGTTTTGAAAACTCACACCGATCTTGCCACGTAATTCCGGCGAAGAACTGGCCGGATCGAAGCCCTCGACCTGGACCTGCCCTTGCGTCGGGCGCAGCGACCCCATCACTAGATTGAGAACGGTGCTTTTTCCCGCACCGGTCTTTCCAACCAGGGCGACAATCTCAGACGGCCGCACCTCGAAGGACAGATCATCAACAGCGAGGAAATCTCCGAACTTGCACGAGACGTTCTGGATTTTGATGATGGGTTTATCCGTCAGCATTATCGAAGCTCCGCCTCCGGACGCCATTTCAGCATCCGTCTCTCAAGCAGCTCGACCGAATATTGAGCGACGAGCGTGAAAGCCACGAGAAGCACGGTCCAGGCCAGAACGGCATCCATGTGGAACGTCGCCTGCGCCATCCCCATGCGTGCTCCGGCGCCAACGGCGGCACCAATCAATTCGGCGAAGATGATCATGCGCGTCGCATATCCGAACACCGACTTGGTGGTCATCAGAATATACGGCACGATGTGCGGATAAATCAGATAACGAAAGACCTGCCAGCGACTCGGGCGGAAAGATTCGTACATTTCAACCCAGTCTTTCGGCATGGCTCGAATGCCATCAAGAATATTGAGCGCATAGAACGGCACCAGGATCACGAGCAGGATGAAGAAGATCCTGTGCTCAGGATTCTTGAACCAGAAGACCGCGACCAGGATCCAGGAAACCGCCGGTATCCCCGTATCAATGACGATCAACGCGCGGAGATAAGGCCGCACCGGCGAAACCATCGCCATGATTACACCCAGTAGCGTGCCAATAACGAGCGAGCACGCCAACGCGATCAGCAACCGCACCAAGGTGGCGACCACATCGAGGGTTTCGGTGGTCAAAACGCCATAGAGCGTTTCGAGGATCGTGAGCGGCGACGGCATGATGTAAGGGGGCGCGATCATGCTCGCGATCTGCACCACCGCCACCAAGCCGAGCACGGTAATGGGCGTGGCCCAGCGCTCACCCGACAGAAGGGCAAGGCGGCGCCGCCGGGCCGGCTCTGCGTTTGAGGTGACGGTCACGGTTCGCTGCCCAAAGAATACCCCATTGCCCAATGTATACACATTATGGGGTTCATGGCAAAATCTCCTAGATTAAATGCAGAAGCCTGCGTATAATGTATACAATTAAACCAAGAAAGAAACAGCCAAAATCGCCGTGGAGGGAAACATGAGCACGTTGATAAACCGCCGAAACGTGATGCAGCTCGCCGCAAGCGCCGCAATCTTCGCCCCATCGATCGTACGCGCCGCCGATCCAATCCGCGTGAAATATGCAGCGCTTTCGACAGGGTTCAGCGTCATCATCGACGAATATATGTCGGCCAAGCGCTTCGATCTGAAACACGGCATCGACATGTCGTCGATCAACACCTACGTGTCCGTGGGCAGCTATCTGAACGATTTTGCCGCAGGAACATTCGATCTGGCCGTGGCAGGGTGGGATTCGACCGCCGAGCTGCGGCATCGCGGTTTTCCGGTCCAGCTCGTATCGACGCTGGTGACCGCAGACATGATCAACCTGCTCGGCCGCGCCGACGGTCCTTCATCGATCGCGGAAATGAAAGGCAAGACGATCGCGGCGGTCATGGCGTCGGGCACTTATCAGATCTCCAAAGTCCTGATCCGCGCGTTGCACGGCCTCGAACTTGAAAAAGACATCACGGTTCAAAACGTCCCGAATCCGGCTCAAGCCGTCACCATGCTGATGGCAGGTAACGCGCCTGCCGCGCTCGCCTGGGAGCCGAATGTCAGCATCGGCATGGCGAAGGATAAATCAATCAAGCCGATCTTCAATTTCGGCGAAGGCTATCGGAACAAGACGAAAGAGGACCTCCCCTATTTCGGAATTGCGGTCCGGCGCCCGGTCCTCAAGGGCGATATCGGCAAACGCATTAGCGATACGATTTCCGAATGCATCAATGGGATCAAGTCCAATCCCCATGAGGCGCTGGATCTTGCAGCAAAGAGGCTGAAGGTCGAGCCGGCGACACTTTATACCGCCTATGATTCCAAACGCCTGCGCTTCATCGGCGGGCGAATGAACAACGCTGCCGATCGTAAGCTTGTTGTCGACGCGGCTGCGTTCTGCAAACAGAACGGCGCGGCCTGGGCGGCGCTCACGGACGACTATTTCATTTCATAACAGGACAGGCACGGACCTCATCAATGCGGCCTTTGTCGGACATCGTCGTTCTTGATCTTACGCACATGCTTGCCGGGCCCTACGGTACCATGCTGCTCGCCGATTTCGGCGCGCAGACAATCAAGATCGAGCCGCCGATATCCGGCGAGGGCACGCGAAAATTGCTTGCACAAGATCCGGAAAATTCCGTCGATGGAATGGGCGCCTATTTTCTGACGCTCAATCGAAACAAGCGCAGCATCTGCATCGATTTGAAATCCAAGCAAGGGCAAGCTTTGGTCCAGCGCCTTGTAAAAAAAGCCGACGTCGTCTTCGACAATTTCAGCCGCGGCGTCACCAAACGTCTCGGGCTGGACCACGAGACACTATCAAGCATTAATCCCCGCATCATCACATGCTCCGTCACGGGATTTGGCGAGACCGGCCCTGCCCCCGACCGACCAGCCTTTGACATGGTGGCTCAAGGCATGGGCGGCGGTATGTCGATCACCGGCGAGGAAGGCGGCCGACCGATGCGGGCCGGCATCCCGATCGGCGATCTGAGCGGCGGCATGTTCGGCGCGATGGGCGTCCTTGCCGCATTGCATGCGCGCACCCTGACCGGGCGCGGACAGCATGTCGATATCTCCATGCTGGATGCACAAATCTCGCTGCTCAACTATATGGCGACGATGTACTTCCTGTCGGGGAAGAATCCTGGAGCGCTCGGTAATGGGCACTTCGTTCACGTTCCTTATGATGTCTACCCGACCAAGACCCGATCATTAATCATCGCCGTCATCACCGACAACTTCTGGCAAGCACTGGTCGAACTCCTGCAGATTCCGGCTTTGAAAGATCAGAAATACAATCATCAGCCGGGGCGGTTGGCGGACAAAGCGTTCATCAACAGCACTTTGCAGGATGCCTTTGAAAAGGAAACGTGCGAATTCTGGCTGGAAAAATTGAACGAGCGGCGCATTCCCTGCGCGCCCGTCAATCAGTTCGAGCATGCGGTGAGCGACCCGCAAGTTGTCGCGCGGAATATGATTATCACGGTGGCGCACCCGAACGGGCGCCCGGTGCAAATGCCCGGAAACCCCGTCAAGCTGTCGGAAACCAATGACGAGATCTACACCTCCCCGCCTCTGATTGGCGAGCACACCGATGAGGTGCTGCGCAATTTTGCCGGGCTCGACAACCAGGAGATCAGCTCATTGCGCGCCGCCGGAGTTGTGGGATGACGGAACGCATCCTCATCAACGAAGTCGGTTTACGCGATGGGCTGCAGAATCAGCCATCGATCCTTTCGACGGATCAGAAGCTTGCGCTGTTCCATACTCTGAGGGCTGCCGGTATCCGGGACTTCGAAGCCACGAGCTTTGTGAGCCCCAAACACGTGCCGCAACTCGCTGATGCAGCGGAATTTCTGCGCCTTCTGCCGCAGGATCGCAGCCTTCGCTATACCTGCCTCATCCCGAACGAACGCGGGTATGAACGAGCCCTCGCCGCAGGAGCAACGGGCATCGCCGTGGTTCTGTCAGCGACGGAGGGGCTCAATCAGAAGAACATCGGCATGTCGCTCGTCCAGGCGACCGAGGTTTGCGAACGTGTGGTTCGGCGCGCCAAGGACGAGGGCTTGTTCGCCCGCGCCTATATCGCCGCTGCCTTCGCCTGTCCTTTCGAGGGGCTTACGCCACCGCGGGTACTGTTCGAACTCCTCGACCGGATGCGAACAGCGGGCGCTGACGAGTTGGCGATTGCCGATACCATCGGCGCGGCCAATCCGCGCCAGGTCAAGGACGTATTCCAGGAAGCTATCAACCGCTATGATGACTCTCACGTAGCCGCGCATTTCCACGATACGCGCGGACTTGGGACCGCGTTGGCATGGACGGCTGCGGAAGCCGGCGTACGGCGCTTCGACAGCTCGATTGCCGGGCTTGGCGGTTGTCCGTTTGCGCCGGGCGCGTCCGGCAACGTCGCCACTGAAGATCTTGTCTTCATGTTCAACGATGTCGGCTTTGAAACGGGGATCGATTTCAACGCCCTGCTGGCAGCCGTCGGCACCGCCGCCACGATGCTGCAGGCGGCGCGCGGCGGGCACATCGTGCCGTGGGCGCGCAGCCGCCCGCAAGCGGCCGAATGATCGGCTCTATGCGGCAGTCTCAACCCGACGCTTGAAGAACTGAGTCAGGATATAAGTCGTCACCGGCTCCCCCGCCTGATTCACGATCGTATATTTGAACTTGACCATGCCGCGATCCGGCTTGGACGCCAACGGCTTGAGCTCAACAACCTCTGCGACGACGGAGATCGTTTCCATCGCCTTCACCGTTTTCACCCAGCGGACTTCATCGGCGGCGTTGCCGCCGAGATTGTTGACGAGCAACCCGCTGTCGAACGTCAGGCGAAACCCCAAAGCAAGAATCTGGAAGCCGCTGGCCACCAGGCCACCAAAGATCGATTTCTGCGCCGCCTCACGATCCATATGAAAGTACTGCGGATCGTATTTCAGCGAAAAATCGATAATCGCCTCATCGGTGATGGTCACACCCGGCGTTTTGAAGATGTCGCCAACCTTCAGATCGTCGAAATAAGGGCTGCGCATCGCTCTAGTGCTCCCACATGATGCGGCCGAACCCGTGCACCTTGTCGGCGATCCCTCCGGTACGAAGAGCATGCCAGTACGTCACCGTATTGACCGCCAGTACCGGTTTATTGAGCCAGCGCTCGCCTTCCGCAGCGACACGTTGCATCGCCAGATTGGCGCCAAACTGCACAATCCCGTCGATATCGTCGCCGTCGACTTTCTTCAGCGCCGCGATCAAACGCTGCTCGCTGATGTAGCCGATCTCCACCGGGCCTTCGCCGCAAAGATGTTCGGCGCGCGCAACCTGCAAGCCAAATTCAGCAAAGAACGCATCAAGATGCTTCTGCGCCACCGGAAAATAAGGCGTCACGAGGCCGATCTTCTTCCGAATCCCCATGGCCTGAAACGCTGCCGGCAGCGCGTCCGCAGCCTGCGTCACCGGCAAGTCGCCGGCGCGTGCCTTGATGCGCTTGGCGATTTTCCGGCTGGGCTCGGTACCTCCGCCCCAGATACTTTCGGCCGAAATGCCAAGGATCAGATGTTGCGGCCGACAAGTGAGGACTCGATCGATCGCATCCTCAAGTGCGACGTCAATGCGGCGAATAAGTTCATTAAAATCATCGTCACTGCGCACCGGTTCGTCCGGAATGTGCATCCGCGCAATGTGATTGGTGACACCTGGCGGACGCAGATTATCGTAATCCGGCTGCACCATCGTGTTCGTCGAAGGGGTTACGATCCCATATTTCCGGCGCCAGGCGAGTGCGTCACCCATGAAGTGCTCCTTGCATGCTCTTGATGATCAGGGAATGTCACGAAGGCGAAATCGCTGAATCTTTCCCGACGCAGTCTTCGGAAGTTCGTCGACAAAGCGAATCCAACGTGGATATTTGAATGGCGCCAGTTTTGTTTTCAGGAAATTGGTCAACTCCACGGCATCCCCGTCGCTGCCGCTCTGGCCATCGCGCCGAACCACGAATGCCTTCGGCTTGATGAGACCATTTTCGTCGGGAGCACCGATCACGGCCGCTTCCAGCACAGATGGATGCGAGACAAGTGCGGATTCCATCTCCGATGGCGACACCCAGATGCCACCGACCTTGAGCATGTCGTTGCCGCGACCGCAGAAATAGTAATAACCGTCAGCGTCCCGGCTCACCATGTCGCCGGTTCCGAACCAGCCATCCCGCATCGATTCCGCGGTCTTCTCAGGTTTATTCCAATAGTATTTGGCGGCGCTTTCGCCGCGAATCCACAACTGGCCAACCTCGTCGGCCCCGACTTCCGTGCCGGATTCGCCAAGCACCTTCCCCTCATACCCAGGCACGATCTGCCCCGCGGAACCTTCGCGAAACGCATCCGGACGGTTCGAGGTATAGAAGTGCAAGACTTCGCTCGATCCGATCGAATCGTAGATGTCGAGGCCGGTCTGCTTGCGCCATTTGTGCAACAAGGGTGTGGGCAAGATTTCGCCCCCCGTCGGGCAGAAACGTAGCGACGACAAGTCCGCTTTGTATCCGCGCTCGAGAGCCGCGATCTGCCCCGCATAGAGCGTCGGGATGCCGAAATACACCGACGGTTTGAAACGAGTGATAGCGTCGAGCGTATTTTCGGGCGTCGGGCGTTCTTCCAATAGCGTAATGGTCGCGCCGATCCACAGCGGAAAGCTCAACGAATTACCAAGGCCGTAGGCGAAAAACAGCTTTGCCGGAGAAAACATCACATCGCCCGGTTTGATCTGAGCAATGCCGACACCGTAAAGCTGCGACGTGAAGATCATATCCTTGTGTTGATGCACCGACGCCTTCGGCGAGCCGGTCGACCCCGAGGAATAAAGCCAGAAACAATCTGTGTCCGCCGTGGTTTCCTGGGGCGCGCAGATGTCCGATTCGGACTGAAGAAGGTCGTCGAGCTTCTGCCAGTCCGTGGACGGATCGTCGCTCGAGATTTGATACCGGACCGCGTGATCGCCACTCTTCAGCGCCGCTTCGATCTCAGGCATCACGTCCTTGCAGGCAAAAACGACCCGCGCCTGTGAATCCTTCAGCATGTACGCATAATCGGCCGCACGCAGAAAATAATTGACCGGGATCGGCACAATGCCTGCCCGACAGGCGCCCAGGAACGCGTAATAAAAAGACGGATGATCGCGAAGCAGCAGCATCACGCGCTCACCCGGCTTGATGCCCAGCCGCTTCAACAGATTTGCGGTCCGGTTGACGTTTCGCGCCATCTCACCAATGGTCAGATCACGATCACGCCAGCGGGCAACCACGAAATTCTGGCGTCCTTCATCAAGGTGGCGGTCGAGAAAAGGCACGGTCACGTTGAAAACCGGCGCAAACGTGATCTCCCAGGCGCGATCCGGATCGACCGTCACTTGATGTGCCTTCATCAGTTTTCTCCCATCGGACCTCGACTCGGGCAAGATCAGTATACAATTCTCGCCAAAAATCGAGGTTTACCGCGTAAAGCTCTTGTTATTGATCCAGAATTGTATACCTTTTGTCCATGTCGTCGCTAGAGGAAAATCGCTGGGTTGGACAGGCCACCGAGCGGCGCGAGGACGCTGCGCTTTTGACCGGGAATGCCCGGTTCATCGACGATCTCGAACCCATAGCAGGAATTCGTCACGCCGCGATCTTGCGCAGTCCACATGCGCATGCCCGGATCCTGCGGATCGATGCAACCAGAGCCGAACAAGCGCCGGGCGTCACCGGTGTCGTGACCGGGCAGGATATCGCGCAACTCTCTCGCCCGCTCGCGAGCGCACTCAAGCTAGCAGCGAAGTATTATCCCTGCGCCGTCGGCAAGGTGCGATATTTCGGCGAACCGGTCGCGGTGGTCGTGGCAGCCGACCGATATCTGGCTGAGGACGCACTTGCACTCATCGACGTCGAATACGAACCGCTGCCGCCTGTCGTCGACCCAAAGTTTGCGCTCGACCCCGCATCGGCTGTCCTGCACGACGAAGTCGGATCGAACGTCGTCCATCGGCGGACATTCCGCTACGGCGATCCTGAGCAGGCATTTGCTACAGCCCAACATATTTTCAGCTACAGCAATCACCACCCTCGGGTTCACTCCACGCCGATCGAAACCTACGGTGTGATCGCTAATTTCGAGCGCGCACCTGACCGTTATACCGTATGGTCGAACTTCCAGGGACCATTCACGATCCATCCGGTGATGTCTGCGGCGCTTGGTGTGCCGAGCCAGCGTCTGCGTCTGATCTCACCACCCGCCAGCGGCGGCAGCTTCGGCATCAAACAGGGCGTTTTCCCCTATATCGTCCTGATGGCCGTGGTGTCGCGGAAACTCGGCGTTCCCGTGAAATGGATCGAGGACAGGCTCGAGCATCTTGCCGCGTCTTCCAGTGCCACGGACCGGCTGACCGATATCGAAGGCGCGTTCAGTGATGGCGGCGAATTGCTCGGGTTGCGGTTACGGCAGACCGAGAATGTCGGCGCTTATATGCGGGCGCCGGAACCGGCTTCACTCTACCGAATGCACGGTACGCTCAATGGCCCCTACCGCGTGCGGCATATTGCGGTCGAAAACGCCGCCGTGGTTACCAATCAAGTCCCGACCGGTCTCAACCGCGGCTTCGGAGCCCCGCAATATTTCTATCCGCTTGAGCGATTGATGGATGTCGCTGCGGACAAGCTCGGCATCGACAAGGCCGATATCCGCATGCGGAATTTCATCCGTTCTGACGAATTTCCCTACGATTGCCCGTCGGGCTCCCTGCTCGACAGCGGCAACTATCACAACACACTCGCTCTCGCGATGAACGCAGCCGGCTATGCCGAACTGCTGAAAGAGCGCGACACGGCGCGGGCTGAAGGCCGGCTATTCGGGATCGGGATTGGCGCCGCGGTCGAAACGTCCGGCTCGAATATGGGCTACATCAATGCCGCATTGACGGCCGAAGAGCGCGCAAAGGGATCGCCGAAATCCGGCGGTGCCGCGTCGGCCACGCTGACGATCGACCCGATGGGATCGATTGTCGTCAATGTCGGCAGCACGCCCAATGGCCAGGGCCACGCCACCGTCGTTGCCCAGGTGGCTGCCGATGAACTTGGCGTTGATCCGGCCAGCATCGAGGTTATCACCGAGCTCGACACACTGACCGACGGCTGGTCGATCACGTCCGGCAACTATGCCAACCGCTTTTCCGTCGCGGTCACATCGGCCGTGAAAATCGCTGCCGAGAATGTCGGACAAAAGCTCAAGCTGCTGGCCGCCGAGGCGCTCGACGCATCGCCGGACAAGATTCAACTTGCCAATGGTCATGCGTCGACAACCGACGGCCGGAATATTTCGATCCCCATTCGACGCCTGGCTGCACAAACGCACTGGAATGCTGTCGCGTTACCCGCCGGCGTGCCAGCCGGAATCCGCGAGGTGGCGGTATTTTCACCGCTGAGCCTGACGGGGCCGGATCAAGCAGATCGCATCCGCTCGTCGCTGACCTATGCTTTTCTCTGTGATGTCGTCGCGGTCGAGGTCGACCGCGACAGCGGCCGCGTTCATATCCGCAAATACGGCAGTGTCCACGACATCGGTAATCAGCTTAACCCGGCCATGGTGAAGGGTCAGATCTGGGGCGGCCTCGCTCATGGCGTCGGTGCGGCGCTATTCGAGCAGCTCGCCTACGATCCGCAGGGGGTTCTGCTGTCATCGACTTTTGCTGACTATCTGTGCCCAACCGCGGCCGAGATGCCGGACGTCAATATCGATCACATCTGCTCGCCCACCAAAGCCAATCGTCTGGGCGCAAAAGGCATGGGCGACGGCTGCTCGATGATCGCGCCCGCAGCCATCGCCAATGCCGTGGCCGACGCGATCGGCCGCGACGTCAGCCTGCCGCTCACCCCTGCACGGGTGTGGAATGCGATGCACGGCAAAAGCGAGGCTCCAGTCGAGGCCATGCAACGGCCGGCCGACGCACCCGATGCCATGGCGGGCCGCAAAGTCGAAGGCAAAGGCTTGGTTGTCGTGCAAGCGCCGCCGGACGTCGTATGGGCGCGTCTGCTCGATCCTAACGCCCTGCAAAACGCGATACCCGGCTGCGAAACGCTTCAGGATCACGGCCAGCATAGCTATAGCGCGCGGATCGCCATCAGCATTGCCGGAATTGGCGGCGCCTATGATGCGCGCGTTCAACTCAAGGATCTCAAGGCGCCGGAAAGCTTCCGTCTCGCGGGTCACGCGACCGGCGATCTCGGTTTCGGCAGCGGGACAGCCCTGGTGACGTTGACGCCCGCCGACGACGGCAAGACGACGATCCAATACAGTTATTCGGCCGCAGTCGGTGGGCGTGTCGCAAGCCTCGGCCATCGACTGATTTCTGGCGCAACCAAGTTATTGATCGCTCAGTTTTTCGCGCGTTTCACGAAGGATTTGGGCGGATCGGCAGACACCGGCATTCTGACGAAGCTGCGGGCGTGGCTCGGCGGAGGCAGATCGTGAAACCCGCGCCGTTTGCCTATGTCCGTCCCCTGTCCATCGCGGAAGCTGTTGCCGCGCTCGGCGAGCACGGAAGCGCCGGACGCATTATCGCCGGCGGCCAATCACTGGGCGCCATGCTCAACATGCGTCTCGTTGCGCCGAAGGTGCTGGTCGACATCAACCGGATCGCCGGCGCGAACAGCATCGAGAAGGATCGTACAGGAATCCGCGTGGGCGCCACCGTTCGTCAAAGCGACGCACTGCGCCACACCGACCTCAACGCAACTCCTCTGATTAAAGAAGCGCTGCCGCATGTCGGACATTTCCAGACGCGAAACCGCGGTACGATCTGCGGATCGATCGCCCACGCTGATCCGAGCGCGGAGCTTCCGCTGGCGCTTCTGGTTTCCGATGGTGCGGTTGAGTTGCGATCGAAACGCGGCACAAGAATTGTCGCTGCCGACGATTTTCTGGTGTCGACCCTTACCACCGCTCGCCGCGAGGACGAGATGGTCGTTGCGACGCTGTGGCCGAGTGCCCCCGCCCGATCCGGCTGCGCCTTTGATGAATTCGCCATCCGCGGCGGAGACTATGCGATTGTCGCCGCGGCGGCGCAGGTTTCGCTGGATGCCCCAGGCAACATCACTTCGATTCGCGTCGGCCTTGCCGGGGTCGGTGAACGACCGATCCTGATCGATACGTCACAGCTTATCGGAGACAAACCATCCGACGGTGTGGCCGAGGAGATCATGGATCGGGCGCGACGTTCCATCGAACCGATATCCGACATGCAGGCGAGCGCGGAGTATCGCACCCATCTCGCCGGCATATTTGCCAGAAGGGTGTTCGATGCGGCGATCCGCCGGGCCCAGGAGGGAGCCAGCCGTGTTTGAAGTGGCCTGCGACGCCAGCATCCCCGTGCGCGTTACACTAAATGGTGTTGCGCGCGAAGGTCTTGCCAGCCCGCGCATGCAGCTCGCTGACTTTCTGCGGCACGTTCTGCGAGCCTATGGCACGCATGTGGGTTGCGAACACGGGATTTGCGGGGCGTGTACCGTGCTTATCGACGGGCGCGCGGTCCGTGCCTGCATGATTTTTGCGATTCAGGTTGACGGCATGGATATCCGAACCGTCGAGGGCCTCGCGGCATCGCCGGACGAATTGACTGCGCTACAAGCGGCCTTCAAGAAACATCACGCACTCCAGTGCGGCTTCTGCACACCTGGCATTCTGATGTCCTGCACACAGTTTCTGGCCGAACACCCGGCGCCGACTGAAGCGGAGATCCGCGAAATGCTCACCGGTCATTTGTGTCGCTGCACCGGTTACAAAGGCATCGTCGAGGCCATCAAGGAGGTCGCCGCGGCGAAATCCGGCGCGTAAAGTATACCTTATTAGCGGACATTTGCGGTAAAATCGCTATTTTACGCTGCGGTAGTCCGAATTTGTATACATTTTGTGATGACCCCGCTACACTCCCGGCCGGTCCTGTGACGCGCAAAACATCAGGGAGGAAATTCGATGAACAAGACCTGCGGAATAATCGCGGCGGCGATCCTGTGCGCAAGCATCAGCGGCGCAGACGCGGAAACGATCAAACTCGGCTATCTCACTGATACATCGGGCCCGACGCAGGACATTTCCAAGCCATCGCTTGAGGGCTTCAACCTGTATATCGACCGGCTCAACAAGGCCGGCGGGGTCAATGGGCGCAAGATCGAAATCGACGTGCGAGATACTGGTATCGATACCGCACGTGCCGTCGCGACCGCGCAGGAAATGATCGCCGCCGGATCGATCGCCATCATCGGCCTGCCACTGTCGACGGTTCAGGCCGGCGTTTACGCGGCCATGGAACGCAACAGCGTGCCGGTCGTGGCAGGCTATCCGTCCAATATCGGACTGGTATTGCCGCCCGCAAAAGCCAATGCCTACGCGACCGGTATCGTCTTTGACCTGGCCGGTTATATCGGCGGCGAGCTTGCGCGCGATGCCGCGCCGAAAGGTAAAACCTTCGTCTGCACGAGCTTTGAATCGCCGGGCGGTATCGTTTCCTGCAAGGGCGCGATCGCGGCAGCCAAGGCCAAGGGTTTTGAGAAAGCGGAATCAGTGATGTTTCCGATTCCCACGCGCGACTTTCGTGCCATCGCTGAGCGGATCGTCTCGCTCAAGCCCGATGTTGTTCTGCTGGTACTCGGGCGCAGCCGTCTGATTGCCATGACACCGGCGCTTGCCGCCGCCGGTTACGAAGGTGCGGCGATCTCCATGGAAGCAGGAACCGGCGACGACGCGGTGCGCGAAGTCGCCAAAGCTGCGCCAAAAATCGACATGTGGAGCTATACGCGCTTCGTCAGCCAGGGTTACGGCGAAGGGCCACAGGTAACGGCGCTGGCAAATGCCGCAAAAGCCGCTGGCATCAAGGAGTGGATTCAGGTCCATTCAGGCGGCTGGGCGCTTGGTATGCTGATGGAAGATGTCATCAAGCGGTGCGCGTCTCCCTGTACATCGGAAAAATTCCAGCAGGCGCTCAACAATACCAAGCTGGACATGGGCGGATTAACCGGCGCACCGATCCAATTCTCCAAGGACGATCATTACGGTCCAACCACCTACATGCTGGTCCACTATGATCGCGCCAAAGACGCGATGGTGCCGCTGAAAGGTTGGCGGAACTACAGCAGCACCCTCCCCAAATTCTGAGGCGGGCATGTCCTGGCTTGGCAACCTGCTGACGGCGCTCGCGACCGGATGCATCTACAGCATCATGGCCGTGGGCGTCGTTCTGATTTACCGAACCAGTCGTGTCCTTGCGTTCCACGTTGGCGAAGTAGGAATGCTCGCCGCCTATGCGATGGTGACGATCTGGACGCCAAAGGCCGGTCCCTTGCAGACCATAGAAGCCATTCTGGCAGGATGCGCGGTCGCATTATTGGCCGGCATCGTGATGTATATTCTTGTGGAGCGGCTTGGCGGGCGCTTCGGTCACTTTATTGGGACTGTCGTTACCATCGCCGCGACCATTGCGCTGAATGGTTTGATGAGCCTGATCTGGGGCGGACAAACTTATCGGCTGCCGCTTTTTCCAGGAGCCATCTCTGTGGCAGGGGCCAACCTTCCTCTGCAGAACATTGCCGTGATCGGCATTTCGTTCATGACTTTAACGTCCATTGGCATTCTGATGCGCTATTCGGCACTCGGCATCGATATGCAGGCGATCGCGTGCAACCTCCCCTTATCGAGATTGCACGGCATTCCGGTCCAGACGACATTATGTGCCGCCTGGGTTTTTGGAAGTATGCTCGCCGCGCTCGCCGGCGTGCTGATCGCATCGGTATCCGTGGTCTCGATCGAGGGATCGTTCATCGGCATCAGCGCCATCGTCGCTGCGCTGATCGGCGGGATGACGAGTATCGGATTTGCGATCGTCGGCGCATTTCTGCTTGCTGCATGCGAAACGTTAGTGACCATGTTCGGTGAGCCGCGGTTTACACCCGTGATCCCTGTCATCTGCCTGTTGATTCTACTGATCGTTCGGCCGACCGGCCTCGCCGGGCGCTCGGAAAACATTTCGCGGGTTTGATCATGGCAGCCTCGGCCGACATGGATTCGAGCTGGTGGAGGGCTGCCGGGTTCACGCAATTCGCAGCGCCCGTCGTCATTTTTCTCGTCGCACTGCTGGGCGTACCCATGGTCTTCGGGAAGCTCGGTCTCCAGTTTGCCAATATCGGCGGGCTGGCAGCGATCGCGGCCATGGCGCTGACCGTCCTGACTGGAACCGCCGGATTGCTGTCGCTTGGACATGCTGCGTTTCTCGGCATCGGCGCGTTCACGGCTGGGCTTCTGGCCACACTCATGGGCTGGCCGTTTCTCGCAGCCGTTGCGGCGGCCGGCATAACTGGACTGGTTATCGGTGGCCTTGTCGCGATCATTACGCTGCGGACCTCCGGCCTCTATCTCGCCGTCGGCACGTTTGCGCTGCAAGCTGTCGTCTCGATCATCCTGATCGACATCGAGGTCAAGGTCACTGCCGCGACCGGCATTCTGATGCCCGTACCGTCAGTGCTGGGATTTGCGATCCGTGACTTTGCTCAATGGTGGTACGTCATAGCAACAGCGCTATTCCTGACATACATACTGTTTCAATGGCAGACGCAAAGCCATGTCGGTCGCGCCTGGCTAACCGCGCGCGACCATCCGACCATGGCGGCTGCGATGGGGATTTCCCTGCTGCGCGCGCGCGTCAGCGTCTTCATGCTGACATCGTTTATCACCTCCATCTGTGGCGCGATCGGTGGCTATTACTACGGCATCGTGCAGGCGGCGAACTTCGATCTCCATCTGGCGATTAAATACATCACGATCGTCGCACTCGGCGGTCTTGGCTCGCTTCCGGGTGCGATTGCCGGTGCTTATGCGATCACGTTTCTTCCCCATATACTGACATGGACATTTCGGTCTGTCGGCATTGATGCCGCGACAGCCGCCACCGGCAGCGAAAGCATTGCGCTTGCGATTGTGCTGACGGCTGCCCTGCTCCGTCTCCCGCGTTGGATCTGGCGCTGGCGGCCAGGGACATCATGATGATGCTGACTGTCGAAAATCTCTCTGTCAGCTATCGCGGCATTCCTGCGGTGCGCCACATCAACTTTTCGCTCGCGCCCGGAACCGCGACGGCGTTGATCGGCGCCAATGGCGCCGGCAAGAGCAGCACTCTTCTCGCCATTGCGCGAGCGCTTGACACCTCCGCGCGTATGAGCGGCCGGATCGACGTTGCGGCTGGACATAAGGTGTCCATGGTACCGGAGCGCAATAAAATCTTCGCTCTGTTGACCGTTGCGGAAAATCTGACCGCAGCCGATCGCCAGCGCGGTCGTGGGCGAGTTCGTGTCGACGACGTCTATCACTGGTTTCCGAGACTGGCCGAACGCCGAACGTCGCTTGCTGGAAATCTTTCCGGCGGCGAGCAGCAAATGCTGGCTTTTGGCATGGCATTGACCGGGTCGCCGTCGCTGCTGCTGCTCGACGAACCGACCCTCGGCCTCGCCGTCCCGATTATCGAGCGGACCTGCGATACACTTGCGCAGTTGCGTCGCGAGCTCGATCTGACTTTGCTCTGCGCCGAAGCAGATCCGCAGTGGATAGACCGATTCGCTGAAAACGCGCTCATCATGGTGCGCGGCGCGATAGCAGCAACCTTCGATACGGATCTCACCTCCCATAGAGACGAAATCCGGTCACTGGTTCTCGGGCTGCAGGACGTATCGACATGACTGCGCTGCTCGAAATCCGGAATCTGTCGTTGAGCTTCGGTGGACTCCATGTTCTTCACGATATCGGGCTATCACTGAATCCCGGCGAAATTGTCGGCATGATCGGACCGAACGGCGCCGGAAAATCGGCCCTGGTCAATTGCATCTGCGGGCTTTATCCACCCTCGTCCGGCAGCCGCATCGATTTTGATAACCTCTCGCTTGTCGGCATGCCCCCGCATCGCGTGGCCTCGCTCGGCATCAGCCGCACCTTCCAGCATATGTACCTCAACGAGAGCATGACTGTTCTCGAAAATGTCCTGATCGGAGCAGCCAGCCAGTTTCGTGGCGGCGTGTTGCGACGCTATGTACGCCCATATGCCTCGTCGCGCGAGGAAGCAGACGCTCGACATCAAGCCCTGACGTCGCTTGAGCGCTGCGGGATCGCAGATATCGCTCTCCGGCCAGTGGCCGGCCTGCCGCTTGGAATCCGACGCCGGGTCGATCTCGCCCGAGCGTTGGTTCGCACGCCCAAATTGCTGCTGATCGACGAGCCGGCGTCCGGCCTTGCCAACGATGAAAGGGCGCTGGTGCGCGACCTCATCGGTATCGCTCAGACAAGCGATAACGTTGCGGTGATCTGGATCGAACACGATCTCGAACTGGTGGTCTCGGCTGCGACCCGCGTCGCTGTCCTTCATCACGGACGTATCGTCGCCGAAGGAAGCCCGCAATCCGAGCAAGAGCGAAAGCGTTTGATTGATGCGTATCTGATCGGCAATATCCCGCCAACACAAGGGGGATGATTTGGCACGCGCGGTGGACAAAGCCTATGAAGTCATTCGCACGGCGGTTTTACAGGGCGAATTCGGCATCGGCACCCGTCTAAAAGAAAACGAACTGGCCGAATCGATCGGCGTCAGCCGAACCCCGGTTCGAGAAGCCCTACGGCGACTGAACTCCGAAGGGCTCATCGAATTCGAATCCAACCATCGCGCGACCGTCGCCCGCTGGGGGGAAGAAGACGTCGAGGGTCTTTTCCGTCTCCGGGCGATGCTCGAAGGCTTTGCCACCGCGCTCGCCGCCGAACGCATCGGAAAAACTCAAATCGCGACTTTATCGACGCTCGCCGATCAGATGGAGCAAACTCTCGAGACGAAGAAGCGGATCAACTTCGACCGGATTTCTCAGCTCAATAGCCAGTTTCACAAAATCATTCTCGATGCAGCCAACAGCAAGCGCCTGTCAGCTTTGATGACAGGGCTGATTGAAATGACAGTCATCCTGAAAACGTATCAGCGTTATACGGCGGCTGAACTGATGCGGAGTTTCTCTCATCACCGCGAGCTGATTGCGGCATTTTCCGCCCAGGATCCGGAATGGGCACGGGCCGTCATGACAGCTCACATCCTGGCGGCGAGAGCCAGCTACCTCCGCAGCAACGCCCGATAACCGCCAAGCTCTTCAGCGGTAAAGACCCGTCAGATCGGATCCCATGCGAAAACGTCCGCTGATCGATCGAGCGGCGTAAGCGAGGGACCGAATGCGCCCTTCAACTGATCGGCGAGCTTTTCCGGCGTCCAGCCGTCGGACCGATGGATCGAGCGGATCGGCCGGGTCTGGTTGAACAGGAATATCTCGTTGTTCCGGACCGAGAAGATCTGACCGGAAATCCCGTTCGCCGCATCCGCGCCGAGATAAACGACGAGCGGCGCGATCTTTTCCGGCGTCATCTGCTGGAGTCGCGCGACCCGCTGCTTTTCCGCCTCCGTCTCCGCCGGAATCGAGCCGATCATGCGGCTCCAGGCGAACGGCGCGATGCAGTTGGAGCGAACATTGTAACGCTGCATGTCGAGCGCAATGCCGCGCGACAGCCCGACGATGCCGAGCTTGGCGGCCATGTAATTGGCCTGACCGAGATTGCCGATCAACCCGGAGGTCGACGTCATGTGCACATAGGCGCCGCCATTCTGATCCCGGAACAGACCGGCGGTCGCGCGGCACATGTTGAACGATCCATGCAGGTGCACGGCGATCACATCCGACCAGTCCGACCAGCTCATCTTGTGGAAGATGCGATCGCGCAAAATCCCTGCATTGTTCACGACGATATCGACCTTGCCGAAGGCATCGACCGCGGATTTCACGATCGCATCCGCGTTCTGCGGCTCGACGATGTTCAACGTCGAGGCGATCGCCTTGCCGCCTGCCTTGGCGATTTCGGCCACCACATCCTGTGCCGGACCGGCATCGCCGCCGGAGCCATCGAGACCCGCGCCGATATCGCAAACGACGACGCTCGCGCCTTCGCGCGCCATCTCCAGGGCGATGGCCCGGCCGATACCGCGACCGCCGCCCGTGACAAGAGCTACCTTACCGGCAACAATTCCAACCATTCGTGCCTTCCCATGCAGCGGTCGGCAGGCCTGCCACCCGCCGTTTTCTCTTTGCCCGGCCGCATCTACATTTTCAGATTAGCCTTGCGGACGACCTCGGCCCACCGATCGATTTCTGTCCGGATGAACATTCCGCATTCCTCGGGCGTGCTCCAGCGCGCATTGGCCCCCTGGTCATGCAGGCGCTTCTTCATATCATCCGATCGCATGATCTTGACGATCTCACGGTTCAATTTCTGGATGATCGGACGCGGCGTGCCGGTCGGCGCCACCATCGCGAACCAGGGGCTCGCGACGATGTCCGGAAAACCAGCCTCCTTCATCGACGGGATATTCGGCAGGAAGGCGGACCGCTCGGCGCTAGCCACCGCGAGCGCGCGAACTTTGCCGCTGTCCACATAGGTCGCAAGGGCCGGCAGATTATCGAAATCCATCTGAACCTGTCCGGCCATCAAATCGACGACAGCGGGCGCGCTGCCTTTGTACGGAACAGAAACTGCGCTGATGCCAGCCGACATTTTGAACATCTCGGTCAGCAGGTGATGCATCGACCCGATGCTCGGGATCGCGATGTTCAGCTTGCCTGGCTGGCTCTTGGCATAGGCCACCAGCTCCGCAACATTCTTCGCTGGAACGGAGGGGTGCACGGCAAGCACGATCGTCACGTCCGATATCATCGAGATCGGCGTGAAATCGCGCATCACATCGTAAGGCACCGACGGCACCAGCTTTAACGCGGTCGCCAATGCTCCGCTGTTGCCGAGCAACAAGGTGTATCCGTCCGCTTCGGACTTTGCGACATAGTCGGCACCGACCAGACCGCCTGCCCCCGCCTTGTTTTCCACGACAAATGATTTGCCGAGTGCCTCGCCGAGCTTTTGCGCCAGGATACGGGCAACGATGTCGGTCGTTCCACCCGGCGGAAACGGCACCACCAGCTTGACCGGTTTCGTCGGATAACTGTCGTTAGCGCACGCAGGCTGGGCAATCGCCATCATGATCGAAACCATGAGAGCGGTGATCACTTTCGGAAATGACATCGCATCCTCCCGAGAACACGCTTTCAGGTTTGTGGATCATTGCGACTTGGCGTTCGTCTCCTTGGCGATCTTCGCCCATTTGACATTTTCGCTTTCGATGAATTTCTGAAATTCCTCCGGCGTGTTGGCGACCGGATCGAGGCCGAGACTCGCCAGCCGTTTCTTCATCTCCGGCGATTTCAGAATCTTGACGATTTCAGCGTTCAGGCGATCGATGATCGGCCGCGGTGTCTTCGCGGGTGCCAACACGCCGTGCCAGGCGACCGCCTCGACATCCGGCAAACCGGATTCCTTCAGCGTCGGAACATCGGGAAGCAATTCCGTTCGCGTCGGGCTGCTGACGGCGATGGCGCGGAGCTGATTGCTCTTGATGTAGGGCAGCGCCGACGGAATATTGTCGAACGCGAAATCGGTCTGTCCGCTGAGCAGATCGACCAGCATCGGCGCGCTGCCCTTGTACGGCACATTGGTCCATTGCACGCCGGTTTTGACCCGGATTTGATCAGTGGTCATATGGTGCATGGAGCCGATCGCCGACAATCCGGCGTTAAGCTTGTCCGGTTTGGCCTTCGCCAGCGCGATCAGCTCCTGCACGGACTTGACTGGCAGCGACGGCTTGACGACGAGCACCAGCGCGCCCGCGGCCGCTTCGGTGATCGGCGCGAAATCCTTCACCGGATTATAGGGCATGTTCTGGAAAAGGCTGACGCTCACCGCCAGCATCGCCGAATTGCCGAGAACCAGCGTGTAGCCGTCCGGATCCGCTTTGGCCGCCATGTCATGGCCGACCAGTCCACCGGCGCCCGCGCGATTGTCGACGATGATGGGCTGCCCCAGCACCTTGGACAGATCATTGCCAATGGCGCGCGCGAGAATGTCGGTCGTTCCTCCCGCGGGATAAGGCGCGATCAGCCTGATCGGCTTCGACGGATAGTCACTGGCCAGCACTGCCGATGCTGACAAACCGAAGATGGCGATGAAGACAAACCCCGCGAGCCTTGACCCTATCATTGCTTCCTCCCAGCTTGTTTTATTGTTTGCTTGTCGTCGCCCGCGCTCCGTTAGGTCTGAGCGCGAGTCAGTTTCGTCTCCCATTCGAGATAGCGCTGCATGCCGGCCACGCCTTTGGCGTAAGGCGGCAGGATGAAGTCCTTGGGCTCGCTGGCCGAAGGATCGGGCCCCTGCTCAACGGCCAACCCGTCGGCGGCGGCCATTCCCCCCGCCAGCACCGCGACATTGCGATAGCCAAGACGCTTCAAGGCCGAAGCCGCGAGAAGGGATTGCTGTCCGTCGCGGCAGGTGACGAGCAGCGACTGGCTGCGATCAGGCACCACGCTGGCGATGCGATCCTCCAGCCATCCGCGCGGCAGCCAGGAGGCTCCCGCCAGATGACGTTTGGCGAATTCGGTGCTGGTATCGACGTGAATGATCCTGGTGCCGCTGTTCATCAGTTGCGCGGCATCCTGCGCGCGAACCTGCGTGATCTGCGCCCCATCCTCCGCAAGACCAAGAGGCTCACGACGTTGCCTCGCCTTGGTCAGACCGAAGCCAGCATCGGTCCAGGCGCCGATACCGCCCTTCAAGATGGCCACTTTCGGAAAGCCGGAGCGCCGGAGCCAGTAAGCCGCAATCAGTGCGCGCGTCTCGTCGTCATCAACGAACACGACCTGCGCCTGCCGCACCGGCATGAACTCATCGGTCCGCTGAATCGCCAGCGCGCCGGGCAAGATCGTGAAGCCGTCGATGTGGCCGCTGTCGTATTCGCCTGTCTGGCGGACATCGAAGACATAAACGTTCGACTGGCCTTGATCGCGCTCTGCGAGCCACCGCCTGATCTGAGCCGGATCGGCAAAGGCAGCGCCGACGGATTGAGCCATCTTCAACGCGCGGCCGTGCGCCGCTGCACGGCCCGCTGCGCTCGGTTCGATCAATCCCTGGCCACCGCCTTTTTCGAGCGTGCCGTCCGACAGCACCCAACCCATCGTTCCATTTTCGAGCGCATAGACATTCTCCATGCCGAGATGGCGCAATGTCTCGCAGGCGATGATGCTGCGCGTCCGGCCGGCGCAGTTCACCACCACCGGAACGGAGCGGTCCTTCAAATCCGGCATGCACAGCCCGACATCGAAGCCGGGCGTGCTGAACGCACCCGGAATTCGCGAGCGGGCGTATTCTTCCGGGGTGCGGATATCGCAGACCAAGAATTTTGCGTTGTCCCGCTGCCAGTCCCGCAATGTCGTCGCGTTGACGCTGGGCGTGTGGTCCTGATCGTGCACGTGCTCGCCGAACAGCTTGCTGGGGACATTGCTGCCCTCTGTCAGCGCCTTTCCAGCCTCCCGCCACGCCGCTGCTCCGCCCGCGAGCACCGCGACATCGGTATAGCCGAGCTGCTGTAGTGTCGCGGCGGCGCGTTCCGCGCGCTTTCCGCCTTCGTCATAGACGACGATGGTTGTCGCTCTCACCGGGACAAGGTCGGCGATCCGAAATTCGATCATCCGCCGTGGCAGGAATGTCGCCCCGAGAATATGCCCCGCTTCCGCCTCGCCGATCTCGCGCACGTCGAACAGCGCATACGGCGTCTCGGAGCGCATCAGATCAATCAGGGCCTGAACGGCAATCGTTTTCATGAGACGGACTCTTTCGCCGCAGGTTCAACGACGACCAGTTTGGTTTTGGTGGCGGTTCGCTCGAACGTTCCGAACAAAGCAAGCTCGATCGCGGTCGTGACACCGAGATCGCGCCGGATCACTTTCTCGATCGCGTCGCGCATCGACGCTTCGTTTGCCGGATCGATACCGGCGGCACATTCCGCCCTGACATGAAGCGGTGGCTCGACTTTCGGTCCCTTCTCGCGCAGCACGATCTGCATCTTGCCGGTGAGTTTCGGCATAAATCCACCGATCACCGATTGCACCGCCGACGGGAACAGGTTGACGCCGCGCACGATCAGCATGTCGTCGGAGCGGCCGATGATATCCATGCGGAATCCGGTCCGGCCGCACGCGCAGGGCTGCGTGTAGACGCGCAGGATATCGCCGGTGCGATATCGCATCAGCGCGCAGGCCTGCCGGTCGAGATGAGTGAAGATGTATTCTCCCTCGGCCCCCTCGCTCATCTCCTTCAGTCCGCCGGTCGCGGGATCGATGAGCTGAACCAGGGCGAGGTCCGGCGTGAGCTGATGCTTGCCGGAACGATGCGCGCAATGCGCAAAGACATTCGGATGCGCATCCGATGTCGATGCCCAGTCATAGACATGTCGCGTTCCCCAGACGCGCTCCATTTCGCGCTGGAATGCCGGCAGTTCAAAACCCGATTCGCCGCCGCCGCAGATCACCCGGAAACCGAGATCCTTGGCTTCCATGCCGAGAATCTCGGGCGCCTTTTCCGCCAGATAGGCGGCAAAGGACGGCGTGCCGATGAACACCGTCGCCTTCACGTCCCGCGCGATGCTCAACAATCCTTCGGCACGCCGCTCCGCGCCGACCGGGACGTCGACGGCTCCCAGATGCTCGATCGCGGTGCAGAAAGGGACGCCTGCGTTGAACATGCTCAATGCAAAGCCGTTGATCACACGGTCGCCCGGCCGCACGCCGAATCCCCATAGACCGCGGCAAATGCTTTCGTTGCGCTGCGCGATGTCGAATTTGGTGTAGCCCTGGAAGACCGGCTTCCCGGTGGTTCCCGCCGTCGACGTCATGCGCACGATACGCTCCATCGGCGCCGCCTGATGCGAGCCGAATGGCGGGTACTCCTCCTGCCCTGCTCGCAGTTCCTGCTTGGTGGTGAACGGAATCCCGGCGAGATCGTCGATCGTGCGCAGATCGCCCGGCTTGAAACCGGCGTCATCCAGCTTGCGCCGGTAAAGCCGCGACTGACGATAGAGACTATCGACCTGACGCTTCAGCTTGCGAAGCTGTAGTTCCCGCATCTGCTCGACGGGCATCGTCTCGATCGGCGCGTTCCAGTACGGCCGCGCGAGATCATCCGTGTCCGAGGGAACATGCAGCTCTGTCACGCCCTGCACCGCAGCCCTCGCCAATCTCAGGATAAACGGAAACGATCGGACTGCGCGTAGGCGCCCGCGTGGAACAGCAGCGGCGCGCGCTCCTCATGGGCGAAGCGGCAAACCTCGCCGACGAAGATCGTATGATCGCCCGCCTCATAGACATTGAGGTTCTTGCATTCGAACCATGCCGCAACGCTGTCGATGATCGGCAGTTTGCTGACTGGACTCGGTGTCCACGAAATGCCGGAAAACCGATCCCCGGTCCTCGCGCTGAATTGCTGCGCGACCGAGACCTGATGCTCCGCAAGAACATTGATGACAAAATAGCCGCAGTTGCGGAACGCCTCGTAGGAGCGAGCCGCCCGGCGCAAACTCCACAACACCAGCGGCGGATCGAGCGAGACGGAGGTAAACGAGTTGGCCGTCAGTCCGGTCAATGCGCCCGTGGCGTCGCGCGTGACGATCGTCGTGACGCCGGTGGCGAATTGCCCAAGCGCGGTGCGCAGATCGCGCTGGTTGATCGCGTGGGAGACTGTCTTGCTGGGTTCTGCTGTCATCAGCACAACGAATGTCCTCTATCTTCCCGGTCAGAGGCGCGCGGTCGTATCGAATTCTTGCCCGAGGTGATACTTGCCGACCGTCGCCGCGGTCTTGTCGAGATTTTCGTGCAAGGTCTGCACCCGCAGATCGCGGAACATGCGCGCCAGCGGCGACTTCGCGTGGAATGCGCTCGATCCGGCAATCTGCGCACCTTTATCCATGGCGTTCACCGCATTCTCGATGGCACGATGCTTCGCCGTCATCGAGAACAGTTCGGCCTCTTCGATGCGGCGCATCTTCCAGAGCCAGGCCGCGCGATAGATCAGCCAGCGCACGGAATCGATACCGATCCGGATTTCGCCGAGACGAAGCTGGGCATAAGCGTCTGAAGCCGTGCCGCGCTTCGGCAGATAATCGGTCAGATAGTCGAAGATGCCTTCGCTGCCGCCAAGATACTGCGCCGCGAAACCGAGATGGAACCGCGCCTGCCAGCGATCGCGCGGAAAAACGCCGGGCGTTCCGATCACGTAGTCATCCGGCACGAAACAGTTGTCGAGCAGGATGTTCGGGCTCACCGCCGCGCGCATCCCCATCGGATTCCAGGACCCCTCTTCAAGGGTCAGCCCCGGCGTACCGCGCGGAATGCAGAGGCCGATATGCCCTTCGGTCGGGGACATTCCTTTGATGCCGGCGAAGATCACGTTGTATTCGACCGTATCGGCCAGCGACGCATAATTCTTGGTGCCGTTGACGACATAGCCACCATCGACGCGCTCGGCCGCGGTGACGAGATTATAAAGGCCGCGCGAGGTCCGCCCCGGCTCGCTGCCGGTCGCATTGAGCAGCGCGCCATTTTCGACGACGTTGCCGAGAATGTTCTTGCGCTGCGCCGGGCTGCAAATCTGATCGACGAGGTGCGAACCGTGACAGTGAATGTGCAGCGAGTGGGCCGTCGACATGCAGTAGCGCGCCGTCTGCTCGATCGCGATGATATACAGCAGCGGATCGCGCCCCATCGCGCCGCTGCCGAGCCCTCCGAGATCCTCGGAGACGGTGAGCCCGGCGAGCCCCGCATCGATGAAATCGCGCATATTCGCGACGGGCGTGACTACCTTCTCGTCGTATTCGGCGGCGCGCGGCGCAAAATGCGTTTTGCCGAGTTCCCCGACCAGGTCATAGATTTCGCGCTGTTTCGGCGTGTAGTCGAAATCCATTCCGATCGTGCGGGCACTCATCAGTCCAGCTCCACCCTTGTCGTCGCACCTTAACCGGTTTTCCCGGTTGTCCGGACAATATGAAAAGCAGAAAAAGGTGTCAAGCTGCCTCCCGACCCCGGCGAGGGCTTTCAACCTCGGATTTTGCAGTTTTTGGGGAAGATCCGGCGGTTCAGCGATTGACCGTCGGATATTCGAACCGGAGATCCATCGAATAGGTGAAGCGGTCGGCGGGCGTGATCGTCCGCCCCACTTCCACGATGACTCCGTCCGCGGTCATGTATTGGCGGAGGATCGACAATGCCGGGAAGTCGGGTTTCACCTTGAGCGGCTTGGTGAGGCGGGCCGGTATGATGATCGCACTGATTTCCTGTTTGATCGCGACCACCTTCAAGCCGTAGCGCCGTTCGATCATGGAGAAGATGGGCACTTGCTTCTGGCCGATCTGTTCGGCGATGCCGCGAAAAGCCGCGTTGATATGAATGGCCGAGTGGGAAATCGGGAGTTCCTGATCGCCCACATATCGCAGGCCTTCGGTCAGAAACCACTGCTCGTCGTTGCCGACCGGCGGCAACGGGATTTCGGCGTCCGCCGCCTTGATCAGTTTCTTGCGGAGCGGTTCGAGCCGGGTGTTCTGAACATACTGCCAGATGTCGGGGATCGAACCGAGCGACAGCACGAAGCGGCCGGAGATGTCCTTGTTCTCGACGCGCGTTCCGACGCCCTGATGCCGGGAGACGAGCCCGAGATCGCGCAGCTTTCGGATGGCTTCGCGGACCGTGTGCCGGCTGACGTCATAGGTGTCGCACAGCTCGGCTTCCGTCGGCAGCAGCGTTCCGACCGCATATTGCCCGGAACGGATGCCCTCGGACAGCAGTTCCGCCAGCGCGAGATAGCGCGGCTGGGCGCTTTCGAACGGCGTAAAACCCACGTCAGACGAAGATCCGAGTTTGTCTTTCACGTCACGCCAGCCGGTTGAAATCTTGTTCTCTCCGTGGATACGGGATCGGTCGCCACGGGGCAAGTTCAAGCCCGAACATCCCCGGACAAGGGCCTGTCCCGGCCACCGCCATCAGCCGCGCCAGCGGCCGGCAACCGCCGAATCGATACATTGCGCCAATGACCCGAGCCGGACCCTGACATGATGGCTGGCCGTCAGATAGGCGATCTTCAAGGAATTCGTTGCCAGCGTCCGGCCGGCCGGGATTTCGTCATAGGCGACATGAACACAACTGTCAGACAGCAGCCTCACGTTCCGCCGTTCAAGCCTTGCCGCCAGCCCCGAACCCTCCACCTCCTCCGCGCAGGCACGGTTGACCTGAATCCAGAACCGGACCGTGTCGGCGATGACGCGGTCGCCAAGCAAATCCGAGATTTCACGCACCTGCGCAACCGAGGCATGCGGGCAGCCGATCGCCACCACATCGAGCGTCGTGTCGGCGGCGGTGTCGTATCGGCGCGCTTCCTGCGCGAGCGTGGTGGCATCGATCCGGATCACGTCCGCAACATGCCCCGGCAGCATGGCATCTGCTCGCGTCGGCGCTTCCGCTGTGACGCCGACGATGTGCAGCATCGGCAGCGGCGAGATCGCGGCGAATGCCGCGCAGAACGCCGTCATCTCATCGAGCGTCGGCGTATGATCGAGCCCCTCGATGACCGGAATATGCGCTTCCGCCGCGCGTGCCACCGCGCCGCCGAGAAGATTGAACATGTCCGGGCCATGCACCGGCGTGTCCACCACGATCAGCCGCGTGCCGAGCCGGTTGCGCGGAATGTGCATGCCATAATGCGCCGTGAGGCCGGTGAGCGCGGAGGCAAGGGCCGTCGCGCCTTCGCGATTGGTGCGAGCGCCGAGCATGCCGTTGACATAGGGCGCCGTAGCGGATTCGTTCCAAGCCACCGACGTGTCGCGCTGCGGCGTCACGCCGAGCAGGAAGGGATTACAGGTAAAGGACGGGGCTGCGCCCATCGCGAGGCAGGCGTCCGCGATCCGCGTCTGGACGCTTTCCAGATCGCGCAGTTGAGCCGAAGCCCCTGCGGTCCGGCGATCCATCGACAGAATGTTCAGGGTGGTCGGCACGACAAATCGCCCGCCGCGCGCTGCGAGCGTCTCGAACAACCGCATCCCCGCTTCGCCCATGGAAGCCCCGGACAGCCCCAGATGCACCGAGTGCACTGGGATGAGCCGATCGGCGTCATAGGCGCGGCCAACCGCCACCAGCATGCGCGTTGCGAGCTGGCGAGGCCATCCTTGCGTCCCGTCGAGCATCTCCTGCTGATGCGTCGTGAGATTCACGCGTCACCGTCGCGCCGGACGACGACCACGCCGGGCGTCGCGTTCACGTCCACCGTGTCACCCGACTTGATGGTGCGGATCGGATCGGGCGCCAGTTTGTGCAACAACGGGACCTGGCCCAGAACGGCGCCCGCCGTGACGACCGCGTTGGCTTGCACATTGATGATGGCGATCGGGGCCGTCTTTCGCTCCGCGAGATGAAGCAACCGATAGGAGCCGCTGCTGCTCCCGCTTCCGCTCGGGAAAATCAACACCCGTCCCGCAACCGATGTGCCGAACAAGGGATGTCCCGGCTGTCTGACGATGCCCGTTGCCGCGTCGACCAGACTGAGCGCCAGATCGGCATCCGTGACCAGAGCCGTTCCGCTGACCCGGCCCTCGACGAGACAATCCCCCTGAAACACGAGCGTCGTCACGGAGACTGTCCCAGCAGCGCGTTCGCCTCGCCCAGCAACGGAACGTCCCGCGTGCCTGCCGGAAGCCGAACCGCATCCGCCATCGGCAAAGGCAGAGCGGGCATTGCCTGCCCCTGAGCGGCAAGGCGATGGTGGCCGTTAGCGAGACCGGCCGCAGCCTCCTGCATGGTTTTCACCACGGAACAGCAGATGTCGCGTGCTTCAAACAGCCGCTGCCAGTGAGCCGCATCCTGGCCGGCGATGATCGCGGCCACCGCTTCGATTGTTTTCGCCGGATGGGCGCGATCGTCGCGGTCGTCCTCCGGCAGTTCGATCAGATCGCAGAAGCCGCGCCAGAATTTCTCCTCGAGCGCACCCACCGCGATGAAACGCCCATCTCTGGTCCGATAGTGCCGATAACGCGCCAGCCCGCCGGTGATCGCATCGGCATTCGGTTGCGGCCACGACCCATCACTCAGCCCGCGCGCCAGCGCCCAATAGCCGAGCGGCGCAAGATTGTCCGCCATCGCGATATCGAGAAAACATCCGGTCTCGCTTCTCTCGCGCTGCATCAGCGCCAGCAGGACGTTGATCACCAGCGGATAGGAGCCGCCGACAAGATCAGCGATTGGCCCCGGCGGCAATGGCGGCACACCGTCGGCGCCGACAACCAGCGAAGTGATGCCGCTCTCGGCCAGATAGTTGAGGTCATGCCCCGCCCGTTGCGAGCGGTCGCCGTGCTGGCCATAGCCGGTCAGCGAGCAATAGATGATCCGTGGGTTGATCGCGCGAACCGCATCGTAGCCCAACCCGAGACGGACCATGACGCCCGGGCGGAACTGTTCGACCAGAACATCGGCGACCGCCAGCAGCGGCGTCAATCGCGCGATCGCGCCTGGTGCCTTCAGATCGATCGCGATACTGCGCTTGCCGCCATTCAGCATGGCGAAGCTGGCACTGGCCGCGCCGAGCACGGGCCGCCGATGACGCATCTCGTCGCCGGCCGCTTCGCGCTCGATCTTGATCACCTGAGCGCCGGCTTCCGCCAGCATCAGCGTTGCAAGCGGGCCGGGCAGCAAGGTGCTGAAATCGAGAACTTTAATTCCGGCAAGCGGAGTCATCGGCGATCCTGCGGTAACGCTTGACAGGAAATGCAAGCAAGTCGTACGGACAACAGGATAACTGGACTAGCACGCGCTCCGCAAGCCGAGGACCCAGCATGAGCCCGCAAAAAACCGATATCCGCTCCGACATGGCGTGGAGCACGGCCGACCGGATCACCGTGCGCGGCAGGGATTTGCCGTCGCAGATTCTCGGCAAGCTCAACCTTGGCGACGTCGCGTTTCTCGAATTGACCGGCCGCCTGCCGAGCGCCGCGGAATCCGCCGTCTTCAATGCGATCGCCGTCACGCTGGTCGAGCATGGCATCACACCCAGCGCCTTGGCGACGCGCATGACCATCCTTGGAGCACCGGAGGCGATGCAGGCCGCGGTCGCCGCCGGTCTGTGCGGTCTCGGCAGCGTTTTCGTCGGCAGCACGCAGGGCGCCGCCAAGATTCTCCTCGCCGCATTGCCGACCCGCGATGCACCCGGCGATCTTGATCGGATCGCCAGCGAAATCGTCGCCGATCATCGTGCACGCAAGATCACGATCCCCGGCATCGGCCATCCGATCCACAAGCCAATCGATCCACGCACACCGCGCCTGTTCGAGATTGCCGAGGAGTACGGCTTCAAGGGCCGCTATGTCGAACTGATGACGCTGATCGCAACGCATGCGGAAAAAGCGTCAGGCAAATCCCTGCCGGTGAATGCGACCGGCGCCCTCGCGGCGTTATGTTGCGAACTCGGATTGACGCCGCAGATGTGCCAAGGCATCGCCGTGTTCGCCCGCGCGATCGGGCTGGTCGGCCACATCGTCGAGGAGACTAATCGGCCGATCGCCGCTGAAGTGTGGCATCGCATCGACGCCGAAGCGACCCGGCACGTCCGGCCGGAGACTTAACACCGGCCTTCAGATCGAAACCGTCCCGCCTCCGTCAACCGCCTGGATCGTGCCGGTGATATAGCCGGCCCGATCCGACAGCAGATACGTCACCGCATCCGCAATCTCCTGCGGCAACCCTTTGCGACCGAGGGGAACGATGTGCGGCGCGCGTGTCGACGCCGCATCGCCGGCCGTCACGGCATCCGTCGAGGCCGCTATCTTGTCGAACCGCTCGCTCTCGATCGGTCCGGGCGCGACCGCGTTGATGCGGATATTATGCTTCGCATAGATATCAGAGAGACCTTTGGTCAGCACATGCACGGCGGCATTAGCGCTGCAGCCCGGAAGATGCGCCGGCGTCGGCTGCCGCCCCCCGCGACCTGAAATATTGACGATCCGTCCGTAGCGCTGCTTCACCATCACCGGCAGGACAGCGCGAAGCGTGCGCATATAACCCATGAACTTGGCCTGCAGCACCGTCTCCCAATCGTCGTCAGTCAATTCAAGAAAATCGCCGAACGTCGAGAGCGCGACCGAATTCACCAGAATGTCGAGACGACCGTGCCGCTGCAGAATCTGCGCCGCCGCCCGATCCACGTCGTCGCGCCGCGACAGATCCGCCGGAACGATATCGGCCGGTTTGCCGCCACCCTCTCCGATCACGCGCGCTGTCTGCTCGAGCGATTGCTTCGTGCGTCCCGTCAGGATCGTCACGCAGCCTTCCGCGGCGAGCGCGCCGGCGATCGACGCGCCCAGGGCACCGCCCGCGCCGGTGATCCATGCAATCTTTCCGTCGAGTCCGTAATCCATGGGGCTATGAGTCCGTTGTCAGGCGGAGCGACGCTCCTGCGCCGGAACACCGGCGAGACCGCTCCAGAATGCCGACATGTCGTCGAGCTGGTCCAGCGCTTCGATACGGCCGAGCAAGGCCCGCGCCTGCGCCGCCGACAGCGGCGCAACGCCACGCGAGAAGCAGTCCAGCGCCTTGGCGGTGAGATCGGCATCCGACATCGGATTTTCCGGGCTGCCGGGCAGATCGAGGATGGTGCGCGTCAACCGTCCGGACGGCGCGGTGAACGACACCGTACCCCCCAGTCCGGCGCCCTCCTGGCTCTCGTCGATGAGCACCTTGACGGCATGTGCCAGTTTGATCGCCGCCGGATCCCGCGCCGCGGACGCTTCGAGATCCGCGAGCCCGAGATGGCCGCGCAACATCACGCTGGCAACCGAATACTGAGCGCTGAATTGCGCCGCGACTAGAGGATTGCTGCCCGGATCGTATTTGGCGCCGACCAACCGCGCCATATAGGGCGAGATGGTCACTTCGATGTCCTTGACCTGCGAGACATCGAGCTTGTTTTCGTGCATCAACTGCAGGGCCGCTTCCGCCGGCGCATGGTTGCAGCCGCAGCTCGGAAACTTCTTCAAGGTCATGTTGAGAACTTCGTAGCGCCGCCCGAGATCGCGCGTGACGACGGCCGGGTCGCCGTTCTCATACATGGCGTAGAAGCCGCACTTTCCTTCGAAGACGGCGCGCGGCGCACTGGTCTCGTACCGGGCCAGCAGCGCGGAGAATACCGCGTCGCGGGCCGCGATCGCGGACTGCGTTCGCTTCATCAGCGTCTGCTCGATCGCCGCCTGTTGCGTGCCGCCGCATTGGGCCAGCGCCGCGCCGATCGCATTGCACACTCCGTCGCGATCGAGCCGCAGCACCTTGGCGGCGGCGGCGGCGGCCGCGAGCACACCGTGCATCGAGGTGTAGAACCAGCCGGAATGATCGGTCGTCGCCATGCCGAGGCGGCAATGCAGTTCGACACCCAGCGCCAACGCGGCCAGGAATTCTTTGCCGCTGCGCCGCTCGCGTTCCGCCAGAGCCATCACGGCGGGCATTACGACGATCGGCGAATGCGCCAGTCCACCCAGATGCAGGCAGTCGAAATCCAGCGCCGCCGCGCTGACGCCGTTGAGAAACGCGGCCTGAGCGGCCGGCGCCCGGCCGCCAAATCCCCAGAGCACGGCATCCGGTCGGCCGGCTTCGTCGGCCACCATCCGGTGCATGTTCTCGACGCCCGGCGCGGTCGTTCCTGCCCAGGCGCAGGCCAGCGTGTCGGCCGCCATCCGCTTCGTCGCGGCGATCACATCCGGCGGCAGATCGTCAAAATTCGTGGCAAGACAAAAATCGGCGAGTTGCTCCGCGAGCGTCATGACAGCACTCCGTTCCTTGCGCTGCGCGCGAGCAGCGAATCCTCAACCGCCGTCGCCGCGAATGGCGGCAAACTCCTTGCCCAGCAGTTCCTTGATGGCGATGATCTTCATGATGTTGATGGTGCCGCCGGTGAACAGCAGCGCCATCGTGTCGCGCATGCGGCGCTCGACCGAGCATTCTTTCAGATAACCGTTGGCGCCATACATCTGCAGACACGCGGTGATGGCATCGACCGACGACGTGACCGAATACCATTTCGCCATCGTCGCCTGCATCGCGGGATTTTGCCCCACCACGCTCATCCATAACCCCTTGTAGGCCATCAGCCGGCAAGCCTGGATGCGCGTATAGTGCTCGATCAGCGGAAAGCTGACGCCCTGATACATGCCGATCGGCCGTCCGTAGACCACCTTCTTCTTGACGAACGCGACGGTGTCATCGAGCACCTGCTGCGCCGAGCCGATGGCATTGAGCGCCGATAGGCAGCGCGACACGCCCCAGCGGGCATAAAGCAGCTTCTTTCCCTCGGCTTTCGAGCCCAGCACGTTCGCCTGCGGCACGCGGACATTCTTGAAATGAACGATGCCGAGCTGATGGCCGCGCGCGCCCATCTCTTCCATCTGTTCGCACGAGATGCCTGGAGCGTCGGCGGGCACCTTGATGAAAGCGATGCGCGGCTTGTTGGTCCCGTCGCCCTTCACCCAGGCGGTGACGCCCATATAGGTCGCGCCCGGCATGATGCTGACATGAATCTTGCGGCCGGTGATCAGGAAGTCGTCGCCATCGACCACCGCCTCGGTCTGCATGTTGGTGACGTCCGATCCCGCATCCTCTTCCGAGGTCGCGATCGACAAAAGATTTTCGCCGCGGAACACCTTGCGGACGACATCATCGCCCCAACCCGGAATCAGGGTCGCCATGGTGTTGTTGACGGAGCAGATCAGCGCGCAGCTCGTATCGACGCGGCCAAGTTCCTCGATGCAGATGCCGAGCGTGATGTAGTCCTTGCCGTGACCGCCCATTTCCTTCGGAGCGGCCAGGCCGATCAGTCCTGCTTTCCCCATTTTCGGGATGATGTCGTGCGTCGGCAGTTGCTCGACGTCATCCCATTCCTTGACGTAAGGCGCGATTTCCCGCTGGGCGAAGTCGCGGACATAGGCGCGAAACTCTTCCTGTTCCGGCGAAAAATTGAAATCGAGAGACATTCCGGGACCGCCTGCCGTTGCATCCGTGGGTGGCCGCAAGATGGGGTGCGGGGCAAAGGGTTGTCAAGAAATTTGTACGGACAACCAGATATCCGTTGAAATGGCTGTCCGGAGTTGGCTACGATCCTCCGAAAATAAGCATCGACCTTGGGAGGAAACGCCATGCCAGTTCGCCCGACCCGTCGCAGTGTCGTGACATCTCTGCTGACGTTGCCGATGCTCGGCCACGCCGCGCCGGCATGGTCCAGCACCGACGAGCCGTACCCGTCGAAGACGATCCGCATCATCGTTCCGTTTCTAGCCGGCGGCGCCGCTGACATTGTCGCGCGGGTTGTCGCCGAAAATCTCAGCAAGATGCTGGGCCAGCCGGTGATCTGCGATAACCGCCCCGGCGCCGGTAGCAATATCGGCACCGAGCAGGCGGCGAAGTCGCCAGCCGACGGTTACACGCTATTGATCCAGGGCAACCCACTCGGCTCGAACCAGTTTCTGTACAAGACGATCGGCTACGATCCGCTCAAGTCATTCGCGCCGATCGCCATGCACTATCGGGACTTCAACATCCTCATCGTGCATCCGACGTTTCCGGCGAATTCGGTCAAGGACATTATCGCGCTCGCCAAGCAAAAACCCGGCGAGCTGACATTCGCCTCGTCCGGCAACGGCACATCGACACACCTTTCCGGCGAGTTGTTCAACCAGATGGCGGGAACGAAGATCGTGCATGTGCCCTATCGCGGCGTGCCGCCGGCCGTGACCGACGTCATGGGCCAGCAGGTGAACATGATGTTTGCCGGCTACGGCGTGGTGTCCGGCCTGATCAAGGACGGGAAGCTGAAGGGCCTCGCGGTTACCGGCAGCCATCGGCTCAAACAGGCGCCCGATGTGCCGACCGTCGGGGAAACGCTCCCCGGCTTCGACGCGACAACCTGGACTGGATTGTTCGCGCCGGCGGGAACCCCCGAACCGATCATCAAGAAACTAAATGCGGCCGTGAACGAAATCCTGCAACGGCCCGAGATCCGCCACGATCTGGAAAAGCGTGGCTTCATCACGGAAATCTTCACGCCCGAGCGGGTCATGCAGGAGGTCATGCGCGACATCAGGGTCTATGGAGACGTGATCAGAAAAACCGGGGCCACCCTGCAATGAATAGCCGGGGCGGTCTATTTTCAGCGAAACCGGACATCGCATGATCGAGGTCGACACCCCCGCCGAACTGGCCGCTCATGCCGGACAAGAGCTGGGCGTGGGAAATTGGCTTCTTGTCGATCAGGAGCGGATCAACGGTTTTGCCGACGCGACCGGCGATCATCAATGGATTCACGTCGATGTGGAGCGCGCGGCCCGCGAAGCCCCTGGTGGTAAAACCATCGCGCACGGCTATCTGACGCTGTCGCTTCTCCCCCTCCTCTCGCAGACGGTTTTCAAGATCCGCCGGCGCAGCCGCGGCATCAACTACGGTACGGACAAAGTTCGTTTCATTTCCCCCGTGCCGGCGGGATCGCGCATTCGCGCGAGACAAAGATTGCTGTCTGCGACACCAGTGGATGGTGGATATCGTTTCGTTTACGAGACGACCGTTGAAATCGAAGGGCAGGAGCGGCCGGCCTTGGTCGCACAGAACATCGTGATTGCCTACGCGTGACAATTTCTTCCGATAGAAGAAAAGATCAGTCGATCTCGGATCAATGCACGTCTTCGAGCCGCCGCCGCGATCCCTAGGCGACCCGGCTATGCCGTTCATCGCGGAATAGACGAACCTTGTTGCGACCGGCGGCCTTGGCATCATAGAGCGCGCTATCGGCCTCAGCGAACAATTCAGTCATCCGCTGACGATAAGAGCGGTTGACGAGCGCAGCCCCGATCGAGGCCCCAACCTTAAGGCAAAGACCGCTCCAGAAAAGTGGGTGATTTAACACCAGGACAGTCTGCTGCAGGACATATTCAATCCGGGCAGGCTTTGTCGGCACATGCAAGATGATCGCAAATTCGTCGCCGCCGAGCCGGGCGATCAGGCCAGCACCGTGAAAGGCCCGCCGCAAACGCTGCGCGACCTCGCACAAGCATGCATCACCCGCCGAATGGCCAAACGTATCGTTGAGTTCCTTGAATCCATCGAGATCAATCAGGACCAAGGCCGACGCAAAGCCATGATTCAAGCTATCGCTAACAACCTCGCCATAGCGGGCCTGGAAAACAGAGCGATTGGCAAGTCCTGTGAGCGGATCGGTTTCGGCTTGCCGCCGCAGGCACTCCATGGCCCGTCGATCGGAGCTGATGTCCTGTTTGAATCCAAAGATTCGCGCGACCCGTCCGTTTTCTTCCATCGCGTTGATCGAGAGGCGCATCCAGCGGCTTTCGCCGCGCCACGTTCTGATCTCGGTGTCGAGCGTGACTGCGCGACCAGTCCGGATAACCTCGGCACGAGCGAGTTCCATGTTGCGCCGCGATTCGTCGATATAGAGATCGACGATATTCGCACGTCGGAGCGGGTTACCAGACGGATAACCGAAAATGTCGTAGACGCCCGGAGTCCAGGTCAAACGCTCAGTCTCGAGCTCACATTCCCAGGCACCGATATGAGCGAATGTCAGGGCCCGGTCGTAGAGACGCAAGCGGACCTCATCAGACAACGCCGCGGCAGCATGAGCCGCTTCATCTCTCATCGATGACCCTGCAGCTATCGGGACGTACCCAAGTGTAGCCCTCTATGATCTAGGGCCGTCGCGTTAAGGAACCTTATATTTCCGCCTGCCTCCGGTCGGCGCAGATGCGTCGGGTCGGCAATCTGCGAAGAGCGCGGAGCGCCCAAATGGACGGAAAGAGGCGTTAAAAATAGTAGGACTGCAAAATGCTTTGCAATCTTGCCATCAAAATCGAGCTAAGTGCTTGATTGGACTGGCGGGCGCACAGGGCTTGAACCTATCCGGCAAAAACCCTCACGGTGAAGCCATGGAACAATAAGCTACATGGTTTTCAGCGTCACGAACTTGATGTTGAGATACGCTTCCAAAGCCTCTGACCCTCCCTCGCTGCCATAACCGGAGTCCTTGACGCCGCCGAACGGCACTTCCGGCAGCGCCAGGCCATGATGATTGATCGACAGCATGCCTGTTTCGATCTGCGCCGACAGCCGGTTGATCCGTTCAAGCGAGCGGGTATAGGCATAAGCGGCCAGCCCGTAGGGAAGCCGGTTCGCTTCACTGACCGCGGCATCCTCGTCCGAAAAACGATTGATCGCCACCACCGGCCCGAACGGTTCTTCGTTCATGATCTTGGCACCGGTCGGCACATTGGCGAGCACCGTCGGCGCATAGAAGAAGCCCTGGTTGCCGATCCGCCGGCCTCCGGTCATCACCTCCGCGCCCTGGTCCTTGGCATTGCCGACGAACTCCTCCATCGCGAACATCCGGCGCTCGGCCACCAGTGGGCCCATTTGCGTGCCAGACTCCAACCCGTTACCGACCTTGACGCCATCGATAGCCTTCGAGAACCGCGTGGTGAATTCGTCAAAGACGGAATCCTGCACCAGCACGCGCGTCGGCGAGACGCAGACCTGACCAGCGCACCGCAATTTGTTGGACACCAGAATCGACACTGCGCTCTCGATATCGGCATCGTTGAAGATGAGCGCCGGCGCATGCCCACCCAGTTCCATGGTGGCGCGCTTCATGTGCAATCCTGCAAGCGCAGCGAGCCGCTTACCGACCGGCGTGGAGCCGGTGAACGAAATTTTCCGGATTACCGGCGACGGGATCAGATATTCCGAAATATCCGACGGCACGCCCAGAACATAACTCAGGACGTCGCCAGGAACGCCAGCGTCGAGGAATACCCGCACCAATTCGCCGCACGACGCCGGCGTATCCTCCGGCCCCTTCAGGATGACGGAGCAGCCCGTGCAGAGCGCAGCGGACAATTTTCTGACCGCCTGATTGATCGGAAAATTCCACGGCGTGAAGCACGCGACCGGACCGACCGGCTCCCGCGCGGAGATTTGCAAAACCGCGTCCGACCGTGACGGAATGGTGCGCCCATAAACACGCCGTCCCTCCTCCGCGAACCAGTCGATCACATCGGCGCCAATCATGATCTCCGCACGGGATTCAGCCAGAATCTTCCCTTGTTCCAGCGTCAGGACAGGTGCAATGGCATCCGCTCGTTCGCGCAACAGATTGGCCGCCTTGCGCATGATCTTGGAGCGATCGACCACCGATACGGCGCGCCATACCTTGAATCCGCGTTCGGCCGCGGCCAGCGCCTCATCCAGATCCTGCCGTGTCGCCACCGGATGCCGGCCGATTTCTGCGCCGGTCGCGGGATTGAGGATGGGCAGGCTCTCGCTAGTGTTGCGCCAGGTGCCTGCGATGTGAAGACGAACGTCCGGATACATTGTTATCGCCTCGGTCTTTGGATGAAATCGGACTCAGAATCACGTTGGATCGGCCGCATTGAGAAAGCTGTGCCGTCGGCAAGCCGGGCGCTCCCGATGCTATCAGCCATTTCGCCCTCCGCGAGCGGATAGCGAGCGCTTCCTGTTGTTCGGCTTCGCGACACCCGCAACCTCCGGCACCGCATGGGCCGGCTCGGTGCTGCCGGGCGGATAAAGCGGCAGCCGCAGCGCATAGCGCATCCGGTCGGCACGGTGCACGCTGGTGCCGATCGCCACCACCGCGCCCCCGACATCGGTATACTGCATCGCGCGCGACAGCACCGACGAGCCCGGTACGACCGCGAGCAGCACCGCCTCGTCCGGCGAGGCTGGGCGCGCCTCGACCTCCCAATCGGCGTGGGCGAGCGGGCCGGCACGCCAAAGCGCATTGATGATCGAGCCGGACGCATCCGCCTCGGCGAATTGCGCCGCATCAGCGATCCGTTCCGGAATCCAGCGATCGTCGAGCGCCACCGGCCCGCCGGACACGAGCCGGGCGCGGCGAATATACAGCACGCCTGCACCCCGCTTGAGCTGCAGCCGTGCCGCCACCTCGTTGCTCGCCGGCCGGCGATCAAAATGCAGAACCCGCGTCTCGACGTCGAGCCCCATGGCGCGCCAGTTACGGTCGACGTTTAGCGTCGGGCTCAACGCCTCGACCAGCCGCAGCCCGGTGACATAGCTGCCGCGCCCGCGTTCGCGCCGTAGCAGCTTGCGTTTTACCAGACCGTCGAGCGCGCGGCGCGCCGTCATTCGGCTGACGCCGAACCGCGCCGCCAGCGCGAGTTCCGAATGAAACGGCTGTTCCGGATGCGACCAGGCGATCGCCTCCGCCGCCAGCATTGCTTCGAGCTGGAGATAAGGCGGCGTATGGGAGGTACGGTCGAGCATCGGGCTACTTGTATAATACCTTAGACAAGCGCAGGATAGAGCAGCCTGCCTCATTCGGCCGCAAAAAAGGGAGCGCGCAGATGGACGCCTCGATGTTGGAAGAGACCATCCAGAACCCCAATCCGTACCCTATCGTTTCCGAGCTGCAATATGACGACATCTGGCAGCTCTGTCTGCAGGCGCGCACCCTCGCTTGGGATCCGATGAAGGACATCGACTGGGATTCGCTCAAGCGCCACGCGGAAACATTGCCCGACGAGGTGCGCCAGGCCGGCGCTGAATGGTGGAGCCTGCGCGCCTGGATGGAGCATGGCGCAACCCCCTATGGCGCGGAACGCTACCGCGAGGCGGTGTTCGAGCATCTGCCGTTCGAGGTGAAGCAGCACGTCGTCAATTTCATCGCCGAGGAATTGCGGCATCACGAGGCGAGCTTCCGCGTCGCGGCCGCGCTCGGCGAATATCAGCCGACGCCGAAGAGCGACTATTTCCAGATGATCATCCCCAAATTCCACGACGAGGCGGATGAAAAGGCGATGCCGTTCTATGCGGGCATGGCGGTGAATACGCTGTTCGAGCAGCTCTCCGGCGAGTTGCTGACCGCCCGCTACAAGAATGCGCAGCACCCGGCGATCAAGGATGCCTGCCGGCTGATCCTGCGTGACGAGGCGCGGCATATCCAGTTCGGCCGCATCCTGATGCGGCGCTTCTTTGAAACGTTGTCAGCCGATCAGAAAGCCATGCTCGGCGCGAAATTCTCCAAGAAGCTGCGCGGCAGCCTGCTCACCGGTGTCTACGCCGTGGTCAATCTGCCGGAAGACGAACGCAAGCGCAGTGCCCGCGCCCGCCAGCTTGCCGCCGAATACGGACTCGGCGCGACCTTCCCCGACGAGGAAGTCGCGGTGATCGCCCGCGCGCTTGCCGACATTCGCGCCGACGTCGCGCCTTATGATGTGCCGATCCCGCTGGTGCCGGAAATCGAGGGCGACAAGGCCGCCCAGCAGACGGCGGCGGAGTAACGGCATGACCAACACACCCGTCAATCCACCCGGCACGCCGGCCAGCCTCGCCTACAGCCAGGGCGTCCTGTCCGAAGGCCGCAAGGTGCTGCATATTTCCGGCCAGGTCGGTGTCGGACCGGATGGCAAAGCCGGCAGCGGCATCGCCGAGCAATGCCGCTTCGCCTGGGCCAATCTGGCAGCCGCGCTGAAAGCGGGCGGCATGGAGATCGGCGACCTCGTCAAGATCACCAGCTTTCTGACGAAAGCCGACGACATCGCTGCCTATCGCGAGACACGCGGCGCCGCGCTCGGCGCGCACAAACCAGCCAGCACGCTGATCGTCGTCAGCGCGCTCGCCGATCCGGGTTGGCTTGTCGAGATCGAAGGCGTCGCAATCCGCTGATGCCCTAGCCGTGCGGTGTGCGCATACGCTCGAGCATGTCGCGCACGTCCTCAACGACCACCGCACGCGGATTGCAGCGAAGCTGGCCGCTGCGCATCGCGCCGGCGGCAACGGCATCGAGCGCGTCGGGTTTCACCCATTCGTCCAGGCTGCGGTCGAAGCCGAGCTGCGCGCGCAATCGGAACATGGCGGAAGACGCCGTGCCGCCACCGAACATCGCCCCGACTTCCTTCGCCTTATCGGTCGCCGTTTCATTGAAAGCGGAGACATGCGGCAAGGCGAGCGCGTTGGCGACACCATGCGGGACGTGATGCAGCGCGCCGAGCGCGCCGGAGATTGCGTGCGCCAGGCCGAGATTGGCGGAGTTGAACGCCATCGCCGCCAGCATCGAGCCGATCAGGCAGTCCTCGCGCGCTTGCAGATCATCTGGCTGGCTGTAGGCGCGCGGCAAACCTGACGCCAGCAGCCGCATCGCCTCACGCGACAGCATATCGGTGACGGGATTGGCGAATTTCGACCAGAACGCCTCGACCGCATGGGTGACCGCATCGAGGCCGGAGGCCGCCGTCACACCGGCGGGCGCGGTGACGCCGAGCACCGGATCGAGCAGCGCGACATGCGGAGTCATGTCCTGGTTGCGGAAGATCATCTTGTAGTTCGTGCCCGGAACCGAGACCACCGCGCTTTCGCTCACCTCGCTGCCGGTGCCGGCCGTGGTCGGTATCGCGACAAACAAGCTCGGATGAGGAACCATTGGCGCGCCCGCCGGGCCGGAAATCTTTTCCGCCGGACCGGGATTGCTCAGCAACATGCGCGCGACCTTGGCCGTATCCATGGCGCTGCCGCCACCGACGACGACGATCAGATCGGGATCGGCCTTGGCGAGCGCGGCCCGCACGCTCTCCACCGCGTCGAGATCGGGCTCACCCGCCGGGACCGCGATCATCGCTGGCGCGCCACAGGCTTCTTTTAATTCGCCCGCGATCGCCTTTGCCGCATCGGAATCTGCGAACCACGGATCAAGCACCATCGCCGGCCGCTGGCAGGCGCGTTTGCGCGCATGTTCGGTCGCCCGTGATGCGCAACCAGGACCCGCCGCGACTTCCCGCGCCGAATGGAGAAACAGCCAGGGCATCGCCATCAGAATGTTCCCTTTTGCACATCGTGCTTGAGTTCGAGGATCACCGGCAGCGGCCGGCAATCATCGAGCATCGATAGAAACGCCTTGCGGTCCGCCGCGTTGGTGCGGACCGTCTCGCGCGTCAGATGCGGCATGCCCTGATGATTGAGCGCGTCGATGACGATGTCGATCACCTGCTCGCGCATCTCGTCGCCGTGAACTTCCGTGATCCTGCTCATCGTTGCTCCTTCAGATTCGGTGTCAGAACTCCGCCGATGTCGATCGCATCGCGCCGCAGCGGAATATGGATTGAATAGCGCATCAGGTCGGCGCGATGCACCGATCGGCCCGCGAGCACGATCCGGCCCGCGGCATTGGCGTAACGCAGCGTGCGCACCACCACCGGCGCGCCGGCGCTCACGCCGAGGTGACGGATTTCGTCAGGCCCGGCCAGCGCCGCCTCGATCTCGAGATTGCCGTCGGTCAATGGTTGCTGTTCCCATAATTGATGCAGCAGCGAGCCCTCCGCATGCGCGGGCGTCCAGTCGACCACGACATCGGCCGGCAGACAGCGGTCGTCGATCGCGACGCTGACGCCGGCCGCGCTGCGCAGACGACGGACCGAGAGCACCTTCGCGCCCGGTTCGATGCGCAACATGTCGGCCTCCCAGGCGCCGGCCGGAATGCGCTCGAATTTCAGCACGGAAATCTGCATCGGCAGCCCGGCATCCTGCCACTGACTGCGGATATTCATGCCGGGACTGAGCTTTTCCTCCAGACGACGCGGCAGAACCCAGGTGCCGCTGCCGCGCGCACGGCGCAACAAGCCTTCGTGCACCAGGCCATCGACGGCCTGCCGCACCGTCGTCCGACTGATTCCGAACCGCGAGGCAATCTCGGCGTCCGTGAGGAAACGTGCATTGACGTCCCAGCCGGCAACCAGCGCCAGCAGACGTTGCCGCAACTGGAAGAACAGCGGCATCGGACTGTCGCGGTCCAGCAGGTCGGTGGCGGCGCGGCGGGGCATGAGCGGAGCCCTACAACGCCAGCGCCAGCGCGTTGCGCCGGTCGTCGGCGGTGGCGCTGCTCACGCCATCCCGGACCGAGGCAAGCGACACCGACCCCATCAGCCAGTCGCGCGCCGGACGCAATGCCAGTTGATGGCCGCGTGCCGCGAGATCGCCGAGGATTGCCGCCGGCATATCGGCTTCAACCTCGATCGTCTTGCCGCCGATGAACCCCCAGCGCGGCGCGAGCACCGCATCGAGCGGATCATCCGGCCGCGCCATCAATGAAGCGATGACCTGCAGCGTCGTCTGCGTTTGCGCCTGCGCCGCGGGCGTACCGAGCGCTAGGCGCAATCCGCCGGGCGCTTGCGCGACAATGCCGACCAACGTGTGGCGCGGCCGCTGCCGCGGCGCCGGCGCGTTCGCGCCGTCGGTAAACGATCCGCCGCGATCGTTCGCGATCAATCCGGTCTCCCGACACAACGCCCGTGCGCCGAACGGACGATAGAGCGAGTGGATCAACGTACACACGCGGCCCGAACGGTCGGCCGCGGCGACCTGCGTCGTCTCGCCGTAGTTGCGCGCCATCGGCGAACCTTCGCTCGCGGCCGGGCCCAACGCGGCCCGGCCCGCCCGCGCGCGCGCCGGATCGAGCAAGCGCGCGATCACCGCATCTGCATCGCTGGCATGGCCGAAATCCGCGAGGTCGGCATAAACGGCTTTGTAAGCCTCGATCATCGCATGCGTCTTCGCCGCCGCATTGGCGCCGTTCGCCGGTTCGAGCAGCCAATCCGGGCCGGCGCGCAGCAGCGCGCCGAGCGTCGCCACCGACTGGCTCATCTTGGCGTGCCCGAAGAAGCGCCAGCCCGCGACGTCCATCCGCAACGGCTGCTCGATCGTCGCGCGATAGGCGTCGAGATCGGCCGCCGTCAGCAAGGCGCCTGCCGAGCGCCAGGCCGGCAACGCCTCGCGCACCAGATCGTTCGGGTCTTCGCCAGCCGCGAGCCGCTTCAATGTCCCGGCCATGGCCGGCCAGCGCAGCGGCTTTCCTTCAGCCCAATGCCAGCTTGCCAGCAGATCGTCGCGAAATGCGCCGCCCGGCAAGGTCGCGAGCTTCCGCATCATCAGCGGATGCGCGAGGAAACCCTGCTCGGCAACCGCGATCGCCGGCGCCAGCAGATGCGCGAGCGGCAATTTCAGATGAGGCTTGAGCGCGGTCAGCGCCGTCGGCGCGCCGGGCACGAGCGCCAGCGCCGCGCGGTTGTCACCGGCGCCCGGATACTGCGCCGGCGACGGCCCCGCACCAGTCACCGAGGCGGCGCCGTAACCATCGCACCAGAGCGCGAACAAATCGCCGCCGAGGCCGCACATATCCGGCATCAGCACCCAGGTCATGAACGCGGCAGCGAGGCAGGCATCGAGCGCGCCGCCCCCATCCTCGATCATCCGCAATCCGGCGCTGGCGGCGAGCGGATGACCCGCGGCAACCGCGCCACGCGGTCCGGAGGCTTGTCTGCCGGCTGCGACTCGAGATGTTTGATGGGTCGCGTTTTCTTCGCGCGAACCGGTATCCACTTCGCTCGAAAACGCTCTAGCCACCGAGGAACGCCTTTCTGACATCGGCGCTACGCGCCAGTTCACCCGCCGGCCCCGCCCCCACGACCTTGCCGGTCTGCAACACATAAGCGTGGTCGCAAACAGCGAGCGCCTTGGCCGCATTCTGTTCGGCCAGCAGGATTGCGGTGCCGGTCTGCTTGATCGCCGGGATGCGGCCGATCACCTCGTCGGTGAGCACCGGCGACAGACCGAGCGAAGGCTCATCGAGCAGCAGTAGGCGCGGCCGGCCCATCAGACTGCGGCCGATGGCCAGCATCTGTTGCTGACCACCGCTGAGTTGCCAGGCCAGATGATCGGCTTTCTGCCGCAGCGCCGGAAACAGCGAGAACATCTCCTCGACCCGGCGCTCGCGCTCCGCGCGGCCTTCCCAGCAGGCCACCATCAGGTTCTCGCGCACCTGCAAGCCGGGGAATGTGCGCCGCCCCTCCGGGCAATAGCCGACACCGAGACGCGCGCGCCGCTGCGGCGGCAACGTGGCAATCGACCGGCCGTCGAACCGCACATCGCCAGTCCGTGCGCGCATCAGACCGATGACGGTCTTGAGCAGCGTGCTCTTGCCCGCGCCGTTCGCGCCAAGCAGCGCGACCGCCTGCCCTGGCGCAACCTTCAGCGACACATCGCGCAGCGCCGTGACGCCGCCGTAACGCACCTCGATCTGCTCGATATCGAGGACCGTGTTCATGCCGGCACCAATTCCGAGGCTGTGCCGAGATAGGCTTCCAGCACCCGCGCATCGGACTTCACGTGCTGCGGCGTTCCCTCGGCGATCAGACGACCGGCATCGAGACACGCCATGCGATCGACCAGCGGCGCGAGGAAACTCATATTGTGCTCGATCACCAGCAGAGCCGTCCCCTGCTTGAGCAGCGCCCGCAAACGCTGCGCGAGATCGGACTGCTCCGTCTCGTTAAGGCCCGCCGCCGGTTCATCGAGCAGCATCAGCGTCGGCTGCACCGCAAGCGCCCGGGCGATCTCGACGCGCCGCCGCACGCCGTAAGGCAGGCTGCCGGCGGGCCGCATCATGGCATCGGCCGCGCCCATCTGCTCGAGCAGGAACGCCGCCTCCTCACGCGCCCGCGTCTGGACCGGATCGCGCAGACCGACACGCAACGCGGCGCCCAAGCCGATGCGGTTGACGTCGCGCGCGATCGAGACATTGTCGAGCGCGGTCATATCCTCGACCAGCGCGACCGTCTGGAACGTGCGGGCGACGCCAGCACGGGCAATCCGATAAGAAGAACGGCCGGTGATGTTCTCGCCGCACAAAGCGATACGGCCGCTGTCCGGCACGTAGAACCCGGATACGAGATTGACCAGCGTGGTCTTGCCGGACCCGTTGGGACCAATCAGACCGAGCGCCTCACCGGCCATGACCCGCAAGCTCACATCATCGACCGCGCGAACACCGCCGAAGCTGCAGCACAGCCGCGACACATCAAGCACCGGCGCAGCCGCCGCCTCCGACGTCTTCACCGCTGCTCCGCGCACAGCCAATGGTTCAAGCGGTCGCGGTGACGGAGCTGGCGACGGCGACGCCGGGAGAAGCTGCCCGGCCAGCAATTCGAGCGTGCCGAGCAGACCCGCCGGCGCAATCACCACCACCAGCAGCAGGATGCAGCCATAGGCCAGCAGATAATAATCTCGCAGATCGCGGAACCATTCCGGCAGCAGAATGATCAGCAACGCACCGAGCAGCGCGCCGACCGGCCGCAGCCGCGAGCCAACCACGACGATGGTCAGGCACGACACGATGATCGGGAACGACAGGACGTCCGGGCTGATGACCCGCAGCGCATGGACATAAAGCGATCCTGCAAAGCCCGCATAAGCCGCACTGAGCAGAAACGCGGTCAGGCGAAGCCGCGATGCGTCGAGCCCGATCGCGGCGGCAGCGGACGGCGCGGTGCGCACACAAGCCCACGCCTGCCCAAGCCGGCCACGGGCGATCTGCCACGCCAGCAGCGCGCCGAGCGCAACAAAACCCCAGACGGTCGCGAGCAGCGGCCAGCCAGGCGGGATGGTCACCGAAAAAATCCGGATCGGCGGCACGCCACCAATTCCGTTGGCGCCACCTGTGAACGAAATCCACTCGATCGCGATCAGCAGCACCACTTGGCTGATGATGAGCGTCGCCAGCGCGAAATAATGCGTCTCCAGACGCAGCACAGGCGCCGCAACGATCAGCGCGAGCAGCACCGGCAATCCCACAGAGATCGGCAAAGCCAGATCGAACGGCACACCGTAGTTGACCGCGAGGATGCCGGACGCATAGGCGCCCACACCCATGAACGTGCCCTGACTCAAGGCCAGCGCGCCCGCATGACCGAAGATGAATTGATAGCCGATCGCCAGCAGCGCATAGATGCCGGCGATCGACAAAACGCGCAGCGTATAGTTGCCCGCCGCCATCCCGCTCCAGACCAGATAAAGCCCGAGCAGAACGACGATGATGCCGTTCACGAGCATCGCCGGCGATGGCCGCTGGCGAACCGGCACGGCGGATGGCGACAGCGTCGGTGTGGCGGGCATTGTCATGGCCGCGCCCGCACCGCCTCACCGAACAGACCCTGCGGCCGCTGCCACAGGATCAACAGGATCAGCACGTAAAGCACCACGGTGGACCAGACCTGCGTGAAGGCCTCCGCATAGGGCGCAAGCGCGGGGATCAGCGCCGGCAAAGCCGGAAACGCCACTTCAAAAGCGGCGATGATGAGCGCACCGATCACCGCGCCGGGAATGCTGCCCCAGCCGCCGAGCGTGACGGCGATATAGGCTTTCAGCATGTAGTTGGCGCCATCGGTCGGCGAGACGAAGAAGTTGCGCGACAGCAACAGCCCGGCAGCGCCGGCGAGCGCCGCACCAACGGCGAAGGTCGCCGCCACCATCAGATTGACGGGGATGCCGATGCTGGCCGCAACGTCACGATCCTGTGCCGTCGCCCGCAGGCGGCGGCCGATCTGCGTGCGCGTGAACAGGAGATGCAGTCCGACAATCAGCGCGGCGGCGACGATGATCACGGCCGCCGATTGATAGGACACGACCAGACCGCCGATTTGCCAGTCCCCCGACGACACCAGCGACGGCGTTGCACGCGGCTCCGGACCAAAGATCGCATTGGCGCCGTTGCTCATGATGATCCCGGCGGCGATGGTGGTGATGAACACCGTATCGGGCGGGCGCTTGCGGACCGGGAAATACGCGACAAACGCCAGCAGAAACCCGATGCCGATCATCACCACCAGCAGCGGCACGAGCAGAACGATGCCAGGCAAGCCGAGCAAACTGCCGAACGCGAGGGCGCCGAACCCGCCGACCATCACCAGATCACCCTGCGCGAAATTCACCGCGCTGGTGGCGTTGAGGATCAGCACGAAGCCGAGCGCGACCAGAGCATAGGCCGCGCCGAGCGCAATCGCGTTGAACAGCAGTTGCAGCGCGAGCAAGGTACGCTCAATTCACATCGTAGTGCTTGGCGATCGTCGGCACCCGGCTCTTGCCATCGAAGCAGATGACCACGGCGGAATGGGCCATATCGCCCTTGCCATTGCTCTTGTAGGTCATCGCCAGCCCCTTATAGGTTGTCGATGCAAGCGCCTTGGTCATCTTGTCCGGCGTATTGGCGCCACCCGCGAGCGCCTGGAGCGCCATCATCGTCCCGTCGTATTGGCCAAGCGCGAAGGCATCGGGATCCTGATCGAACGCTTTTCTGTAATCGGCGACGAATTTCTGCATCTCCGGCGTTTCCGCCGAGATCGGGCTCGACCCGGTTTCCGCGCAGGACGTCGCAAGTTCGGCCGGTTCGAGCAGCGCGAGCGTGCTCGGTTGCGACAAACCAGACCCGGCGATGATCGGCAGCTTCAGACCCATGGTCGACGCCGCCTTGAGCAGCAGCGCGGTCGGGCCGCCGTGCAAATGCACCAGCAGCGAATCCGCGCCGGCCGCCTGCGCTTTCGCCAGCACGGCGGTCATGTCCTTCTGCGAAACGTCGAGCGCATCCTGATAGACCGGAGTGATGTTGCGCGCCTTGAGCAGCTTGAGGATCTCCTCGCGGCCGCTCTGGCCGTAGGCCGTGGTCTGGTAGATCAGCGCCGGCTTCGCGATCTTGCGTTCCTCCACCGCGAACCGCACCTGCGCGGTCTTGGTGACGTGGTCGTCCGGGAAGAAGCGGAACACATAGGGATTGCCCTGCTGCGTGATCGCGGCGGTTCCGCTCATGGTCAGCATCGGCATTTTCGCCTGCAGCGCGACCGGCAACAACGCGAGCATCTGCGTCCCGAGCATCGGCGCGACCACAGCGACCGTGTTGCGGTCATCAATCGCGCGCTCGAACGCATTGACCGCAACTTCCGGGCTGGTGCCGGTGTCAGACACGTCGTGCCGCACCTTCAGCCCGCCCGGCGCCTGAGTGAGCGCGAGCACGGCGCCATTCCGCTGGCTCTTGCCTTCAACGGCCAGAAAGCCGGTGATCGGAACGAGGACAGGGATACTCGGATCGGCTGCCAGTGCCGGCCCTGAAAGGGGCAGCAGCGACGGCATCGCGAAAGCGAGGGACAAAAAGAGGGCCTTGCGCATCACAAACTCCCCTTTGGACCTATGTCATGACAACGATACATTTTAAAAACCGTGCGTCAATCTCTTGGGTCCGCCCTGATGTCGGATGTCACAGTTCGCGAGGTTTTAGGAAAACAACGACGGCTTCAACTCGCGTTCGATGAGGCGCGCGCGGCGAGGAGGAAACGGATCGACGATCGCTAATCGCGCTGAATTCGAAGCGCAGTTCGCGCATTGATGTGGAGAGCACTCTCTGACGCCCACGACCTCAGAGGGACACCAAGCTGGCTGAAATCGCGATCATGACGTTCGAAACGCGAATGAAGCTGCAAAATGTGCGGGGAGATGAAGGGTCCAAACCAATCTAAGTCATTGACTAGATTGGTGGGCGCACCAGGGCTCGAACCTGGGACCCGCTGATTAAGAGTCAGCTGCTCTACCAACTGAGCTATGCGCCCGCAGCCACGCGGAAAACCATGAGGCGGGCGTCGTTTAGCAAAGCGACCGTGCCCTGTCCAGCATGCCGCACCCTCGCCAACAGCTTGTTTCGCCAGAAAAAAGCGAAGAAAAACAAAAAAATCGCCGGGCGTGAGCCCGGCGATCTGGAAGTTGATATGGCGCGATTCCGGCGCGGGAAAAGTGTGACGCGACCCTGAAATTTGGACCCGGCGGCCCACTCCGATCCGTCAGAGCCGCTGGCTGCCGCCGGAACCACCGGCCGGGCCGCCATCCGGACCCATGCCGGGGCCCATATCGCCACCCATGCCGCGCTGGCCGTGATGGCGCCAGCCGGGACCGCCGTGGTGGCGGCCATGATGCCAGCCATGCCGCTCCATGCCGCGATCCATGCCGCGCATGCCGATCCGCGCCAGCATCATGAAGCGGTGTTTCTGGCCTTGGTCGAGGCTCTGGTAGAGCGGCGCGGCCGCGTCGGCGAGTTTCTTCAGCGCGGTGCCGGTCTCCGTCATCCGGTCGGCACGCTGACGCAGCCGCTCGATCGGATCGCGTTTCATCTCGCCGGCTTTGTCACCGGGCTTCGCATCGCCCTTCGGTCCCGCAGCCCGTGCATTAGCCCGTGCTTGCGCACGCTCGGCGCGTTGCTTGGCGAGATCGCGCAGCGCGGTTTCCACCGCCGGCCAGTTCTTCTCCTGCTCCGCGGTCAGCTTCAGCCCGGCTTTCAGGCCGGCGATCCGCGCGTCGGTGAAGGCGCTGATGTCTTCCGCCGACGGACGCCAGTGATCGCCGCGCGGTCCGCGCGGCGGCTGCTGCGCGTAAGCGAACGTGGCACCGGCGATCGCAAGCGCGGTCGTACCAGCCAGAACAGATTTCAACATGGACGTTCTCCTCTGCATGACAAGATGAATGCGATGAGTAGAAGGTCGTGATGCCACGCTCTCAAGTTAAGCTTCGGTCACAATTAATTCTCCGCAATGTAGATGCACCGCCGTTCAGAATGCGGCGAATGACCGTCAAAATACGGGCATGAACGCAAACGGCCGCAGTTTCCTGCGGCCGTGCGTCATTTTGCCCGCTCACTGATCTTCAGGTCGTCAGCCTGCGTCGGTCGAATGGATTCGCCGTCCACCGGCGGGAATCTGCTCGCGCACGCGACGGCTCGTCAGCTTGTTGAGCGCGCCGAGATAGGCTTTCGCAGACGCGACCAGCGTGTCCGGATCGGCGCCCTTCGCCGTCACCGCGCGGCCATTCTCCGACAGACGCACCGATACTTCCGCCTGCGCGTCGGTGCCTTCGGTCACTGCATGCACCTGGTAGAGTTCGAGCTTGGCGTCATGCGGCACCAGCGCGTGGATCGCATTGAAGATCGCATCCACCGGGCCATTGCCGGTGGATTGCGTCGTCACATGCTGACCGTCGATGTCGAGTGACAAGGTCGCCGATTGCGGCCCCATCGTTCCGGCGATCACCGTCAACGACAGTACCTTGATGCGGTCGTGCGCGGTGGCAATCTCCTCGTCGACCAGCGCCTCAATATCCTCATCGTAGATCTGCTTCTTGCGATCCGCGAGCGCCTTGAAGCGCACGAACGCATCCTGCAACTGGTTGTCGGACAGTTCGTAGCCCAGTTCCTGCAATTTGTGCTGGAATGCATGGCGGCCGGAGTGCTTACCCATGACCAGCGAGGTCTGTTTCACGCCGACCGATTCCGGCGTCATGATCTCGTAGGTCTGCGCGTTCTTGAGCATGCCGTCCTGGTGGATGCCGCTCTCATGCGCGAACGCGTTCCGGCCGACGATCGCCTTGTTGTACTGCACCGGGAACGAGGTCGCCGCGGCAACGAGCTTCGAGGCGCGGGTCAGCATGGTGGCGTCGATGCCGGTGACGAACGGGAACTTGTCGCCGCGCACCTGCATCGCCATGACGACTTCCTCGAGCGCGGCGTTGCCGGCGCGCTCACCGATGCCGTTGATGGTGCACTCGATCTGCCGCGCCCCGCCCATGACGCCGGCCATCGAATTCGCCACCGCCATGCCGAGGTCGTTGTGGCAATGGGTCGAGAACACCGCCTTGTCGGAATTCGGCACGCGCTCGCGCACCATCTTGAACAGATTGAAATACTCTTCCGGCGTGGTGTAGCCGACCGTGTCGGGGATGTTGATCGTGGTCGCACCGGCATTGATCGCCGCCTCGACACAACGGCACAGGAAGTCGATCTCGGTGCGCGTGCCATCCTCCGACGACCATTCGACGTCGTCGGTGTGGCTGCGCGCGCGGGTGACCTGCGCGATCACCATCTCGTAGACCTCGTGCGGCTCCTTCTGGAGCTTGTACTTCATGTGCACCGGCGAGGTGGACAGGAAGGTATGGATGCGGTGGCGCTTCGCCGGCTTGATCGCTTCCGCGCAACGGTCGATGTCCTTCGGTGCCGCGCGCGAGAGACCACAGATCACCGCGTTCTTCGACCGCTTGGCGATCTCGTGCACGGCGGCGAAGTCGCCTTCCGACGCGATCGGAAAGCCGGCCTCGATGATGTCGACACCCATCGAGTCGAGCAGTTCGGCAACTTCGAGCTTCTCTTCGTGGGTCATGGTCGCGCCGGGACATTGCTCGCCGTCGCGCAAGGTGGTGTCGAAAATGACGACTCGTTCTTTGTTGGACGAGGCTTTCGGAGAGGCAGTCATGGAAATCGGATCCTTCGCTTTTGCGCCATTATCGTGGGGCGCTCATCGGGTTTCGTTGTCGCTCGACCCCCTGAGTGCCCAGGCACAAACAGCCCGGCCGGCCCTCAGGGGCAGGTAAGGAGCAGCAGCGAACCCGGAATGAGGGCGGCAGCCGGCCGAGCCTGAACGGCTCCCCGGTCGATCGCGCGGATATCGTGCCGCGTGGTCATCTGCGTCAAAACCCTCGTCATGACCGGCCTAACCTCGTCGAAGAGCGTGAATCGGCGGTTAAAAGGCCGGCAAGGGCTCCCTTCTAGCGGAGGTGGGCCCGCCCTGGCAAGCGGTCCATGACCAGGGATGGGATCAGCCCTTCGATCCGCCTTTCGGCGCTTCAGCCAGCAGCGCCTGCTCCGCCGCTTCGTAGGCTTTGCGGGCGCTCGCCGGAACCGGGCCGGGCCGCGGGTCCATCCGGGTCAGGGTGTCGTGCAGCACCGCGGCCACCGCCGCGGCCGCAGCCCATTTCCGGTCGGCCGGCACCACATGCCACGGGGCCTCGGGCGTCGACGTGGCACGGATCGCCGCCTCATAGGCTTCCATGTAGCGGTCCCACAGTTTGCGCTCCTCGATATCGCCGAGCGAGAACTTCCAGTGCTTCTCCGGCTTGCGCAGGCGTTCGAGAAACCGCTCGCGCTGTTCCTCCGGCGAAATGCGCAGGTGGAATTTCAGCACCGTGGTGCCATTGCGCGCCAGATGCTGCTCGAACCGGCGGATCGACTCGAAACGCTCCTCCCAGAACTTCTTATCGACAGCACCGGCATCGATGCCCTGCCGCTCCAGCATCTCCGGATGCACGCACACCACCAGCACTTCCTCATAGTAGGAACGGTTGAACACGCCGATATGCCCGCGCTGCGGCAAAGCAACCGTCGTGCGCCAGAGGAAATCGTGCGACAACTCCTCCGCGCTCGGCGCCTTGAACGAATGTACCTGACAACCTTGCGGGTTGATGCCGGAGAACACGCGTTCGATGGTGCCATCCTTGCCGCCAGCATCCATCGCTTGCAGGATCACCAGCACCGCGCGCCGGCCTTCGGCGTAAAGCAGTTCCTGCTTGCGGGCTATTTCGCTGACAATCTCCTTGAGCAAATCCTTGTCGCGTTCGAGGCCGAGCTTGTCCGACGGATCGACATCGGCGAGGCGGAATTTATCCGGTTGCGCGACACGCACCCGCCTGACCAGATCGGCGATGGTTGTGAGCGGCACGGCCGGCGCATTTGCGCCGTTACCGATCTTGTCGCCCTTCTCATTCTTTTCGCGCTTGACGTCTTTGCCGTCGTTTTTGGCCATCGATCACCTGTCGAGAATCTGCCTCAAAAACTCCTGCACGAACGGTGGCATCGCATTGGTAATGCCGGCGCGGTCACGCACCATGACGATATCGCTCAACTCTGGATTCGGTTCCGCCTGCAACGTGGCACGAACGTTATCGCGCAAGGCATCGGATGACAAAGCCGAGCGGAAGCGCCGCAGCAGCGCAACATACGGCCCGTCCGAAACCACGATCCAGCCCGGCGCCGGCGCGAGATCGGCAGTCAAGAGTCCCGTTTCCTCGCGCAATTCGCGGGCCACGCTGCTGTCGAGATCGACGCGACCGTCGACCAGATCGTCGAAGTCGGGGGTGCCGCACGGAAAATAGACCTGCCCGGCATTGGCGGTGTGCGGCGCCATGACACCCAACAGAAATGCGCCGTCGCTGCTTTTCACCACCGGGCAAGCGAAGCAGTTGCGCACGCCGGCCGCCGTTTCGGTGCCGCCGTCGAGCCCATCGAGCCACGCGAGAAAGCTTGCATAGTCGGTGCGGAACGCTTCGGCGCGAAACACACCATCGACGAGAACGCAATCGCGGAACAACAAGACCGGCCCATTCCACAGCGCAGGCTTGCTCTTGCGCAGCCGCGCGAAATGCGCGGCGATCGTTTCGTTTTTCTCCCGCTCGAACCGCCACGGCACGTCACCGAGCGCAATATCGAGCGCCCGCACCGCATCGACCTTCACCTCGTTGCCACCTGGCTGCGCAACGCGCAAATTCATGATACCGGCTCCGCAATAAAGCCGCGCGTCGGCGCAACGAACTCGTCCTGTGCCACGACCAGCGCCAATTCCGCGCGCCGCTCGGACAAGGTGCGAGCGATCACGCCATACACCGACGACACAGCCGCCTCCGCCGCGCGCTCCGCGACCCCGGTGCGCAGATAATGCGCGGTGAACAGCGCGGCGATCAGATCGCCGGTGCCGTGCAGAACACCCGGCAGCAACGGCGTTCGCACGCGCGCCACGCGAGCGCCGTCCGCCACCACCACGTCCATCATGTTCTTTGGCGTATCGGCAAGATGCAGCGAGGTGGCGAGCACCACCCGCGGCCCCTGCCGTTGCAGATGCACGATCGCCGCCTTCGCATCGTTGAGCGTCTCGATCGCCCGTCCGGAAATTTCCGCAAGCTCGAACGCATTGGGTGTAACGATCGTCGCCTGCGGGATCGCGCAGTCGCGAAAGAATGCGACAATCTCCGGCGCAACATAGATGCCGCCGTCGATATCGCCGATCACCGGATCGCAGCAATAGACCGCGCGCGGATTGTGCCGCCGCACCCGCACGACCGCGTCGAGCACCACCGCGCCGAGCGCTGGCGAGCCGAGATAGCCGCTAAGAACACCGTCGCAACGCGCCAACGCGCCACGCGCTTCGAGCCCGTCGATCACCGCGCCAAGTGCCGCCGCGTCCATCACGCTGCCCTGCGGCGGGCCGTAACCGACATGGCTCGCGAACTGCACCGTGTGCACCGGCAGAACCTCGATACCGAGCCGCTGCAACGGGAATACGGCGGCGGCATTGCCGACATGGCCATAGGCCACATGCGACTGGATCGAGAGCAGCATCATCGCGTCACTCTAACAGAAACGCGGCGGAGAGACCTCCGCCGCGTTGACACTCCGTTCGTTAAAACCGCTACTTCTTGCCCGCCGCCTCGACGAACTTGTTGGTGTAGGTCTTCGACAGATCGATCTTCGCGTTCTTCACCTCGGCCGACGACTGGCTGAACACGGCGAGCACGGCCTGCGCGCCCTTCGGGTCCATCAGGCCGGTTTCAGAATACATCGGGATCGTGTTCTTGAGCGCCGCGAGATAGCCGGCCTTGTCGGCGCCGACCAGTTCCGGCGGCATCTTCGCCATGATCTCTTCCGGCGTATGCGAGTGGATCCACTTCAGCGTGTTGACGATCGCGGTCGCCAGTGCCTGCGTCTCCTTCGGATGCGCCTCGATCCAGCTCGCCTTGGTATAGAGCGCGCCGCCCGGATATTCACCGCCGAACACCTCCAGCGTGTCGTGCTGGGTGCGCGTGTCGCTGAGGATCTTGAGATCCTTGTTGCGGTTCTGCAGCACGGTCACCGCAGGATCGAGCAGCACCGCCGCCTGCACCTTGCCCTGCTCCATCGCCGCCACCGCCGTCGCGCCGAGACCGACACCGACCACACCGACCGAGTTCGGATCGACGCCGTTCTTCGACAGCAGATATTTCAGGAAGAAGTCGGTCGAGGAGCCCGGCGCGCTGACGCCCACGGCCTTGCCGGCGAGATCCTTCACCGACTTGATGTTGGTGGTTTCCTTCGGCGACACCACGAGCGCGAGGCCCGGATAGCGGTCATAGACCACGAATGCCTGCAGCGCCTGGTTCTTGGCGGCAAGATTGACGCAGTGGTCGAAATAACCGGAGACGACGTCGGCGCTGCCGCCGATCACCGCGGTCAGCGATTGCGAGCCGCCTTTGAAATCGACCAGTTCGACATTGACGCCGGCCTTGTCGTATTCGCCGAGTTGCTTCGCCAGCACGGTCGGCAGGTAGCAGAGACAGGCGGCGCCGCCGATGGCGATCGTCACCTTGGATTGTGCCACTGCGGCGCTGGTCATGCCCGCCACCACCGCCAGCGAGAGAGCCAGCCGGCGCATCAGGGTCTTCATGGGTATCCTCCACGCTTTTCGTTGCGCGCACGATACTGGAGCGGCCTCCCCGTGAGAAGGCTTGTTTGGAAGCCCCTGTTCATGCGCCCCGCGCGGGCATAGCGTTGGGACGTGTGATCGTCATCCGGAAAGGAACGCCCATGCCGTCCCAAGGATCGAACAAAACGCCCAGCACCGTGTCGAAACGTACGATGCTGCTGGCCGCCGCTCTGGCTTTTGCCGCCGGCTGCGGCGCCGCCCGTTTCCTGCCCACCGCGCTGGCTGCCGACGCCATCGCGCCGCAGATCATCAACGTCCCGAGCCTTGCCGGCGACGATCTTGGCCCGGCCTCGCCGACCGGCTTCCGCTCCAAGACCTTCGTGACGGCGGACGGCATGACGCTCTCGATCCAGGCCGGCAATGTGCCGAAGCATCTGCATCCGCAGACCAACGAGATTCAGTACATCGTCGAAGGGACCGGCAAGATCTGGTTCAACGACAAGGAAGTCGATGTGAAGCCCGGCGACCTCATCATCATTCCGAAAGGCACCGCGCACGGCGGCACCAAGCCGACCAGCGGCGTGTTCAAGGCGATCGCGATCAAGACGCCGCCGCAGCCGCCGAACGACACGACCCTGCTGCAATAGCGAGCTGGCGGCTAGCCGCGGTTCTCGGCCGCGGTTGGCCGCCACACCAAAAGACGCGTCTCCGCGAGCGTCACCACGGCGTCGATGACGATCACGAACGCAGCCAGCACGAACATGCCGGCGAACACGCCGGCGACGTCGAAGGTGCCTTCCGCCTGCTGGATCAGGTAGCCGAGCCCGGCTGCGGCACCGAGATATTCGCCCACCACCGCACCGACCACCGCGAAGCCGACCGAGGTGTGCAGCGAGGAGAACATCCACGACAGCGCCGACGGCCAGTAGACATGGCGCATCAACTGCCGCTCGCTCATCCCGAGCATGCGCGCATTGGCGAGCACGGTCTGGCTCACTTCCTTGACGCCCTGATAGACGTTGAAGAAGACAATGAAGAACACCAGCGTCACGCCGAGCGCGACCTTGGACCAGATGCCAAGCCCGAGCCACAGCGTGAAGATCGGCGCCAGCACGACGCGCGGCAGTGCATTGGCCATCTTCACATAGGGATCGAACACCGCCGCAACCACCGGCTTGCGTGCGAACCAGAAGCCGACGAGCACGCCGCCGACCGATCCGATCACGAAGGCCAGCGCGGATTCCGTGAGCGTCACCCACAGATGTTTCCAGATCGTCCCCTCGACAAACCATTTGACGATGCGCTGCGCGACATCGACCGGATTGGAGAAGAAGAACGGCGGCAGCAGCATCACGCCGAACACCGGATAGGTGCTCAACAGATGCCACAGCAGCAGGGCGACGACGCCGACCAGCACCTGCAGCGCGGTGAGCGACACGCGGCTCATACATCACCTCCCGCGCCACCGCCGGTGCGGACATAGCCCTTCATCACCTCGGTCTTGAGCTTGTCCCAGATTTCGCGGTGGATGTCGTGGAACGCCGGATCGAGCTTGATCTCGGCGATGTCGCGCGGCCGCACCAGCGGAATGCGCCAGTCGCCGATGATATGCGCCGCCGGGCCCGCCGACATGATGACGACGCGATCCGACAACGCGATCGCCTCTTCGAGATCGTGGGTGACGAACAGCACCGCCTTGCGGTCGGCGCTCCACAGATCGAGCAACTGGTTGCCCATGATCTGCCGGGTCTGCGCGTCAAGCGGGCCGAACGGCTCGTCCATCAGCAGGATCTTCGGATCGCGGATCAGCACCTGCGCAAGACCGACGCGCTTGCGCTGCCCGCCGGACAGCATGTGCGGATAGCGGTCGCCGAAATTGGCAAGTCCGACGCGGCCGAGCCAGTCGCGGGCGCGGCTGCGCGCCTCCGTCTGCGCGGTGCCGGCGATCTCCAGCCCGATCGCGACATTCTCCAGCGCGGTCTTCCAGGGAAACAGCGCATCAGCCTGGAACAGATAACCGGCCTGGCGGTTGAGCGCCGCAAGCCGCTCGCCGAAAATCCGTACGTCGCCGGTCGCCGGCGCCAGCAGCCCCGCCGCCGCATTGAGCAGCGTGGATTTGCCGCAGCCGGTCGGCCCGACGATGGCGACGAACTCGCCGTCCGCGACGTCCAGCGACGCCTCGCTCACCGCGCGGTATTCACCGCCGCCGGCGAGACGAAACACGATATCGACGTGCTGAAGCGAAACCGCAGCAACCACTCGGACAATCCCCCACCCGGCGGCACCGGGTCCCGGCAAACGTAACGGCTTGCCGCGCGAAAGCAATCAGCGGAAACAGTTCGGCCTCATGGTGAGGAGCGGCGTCATTGCCCTCGGGCAATGGCGACGCGTCTCGAACCATGAGGCCGGATAACGACGTTAATTCATCCTTCGAGACGCCCGCCGTCGCTTACGCTCCGGCAGGCTCCTCAGGATGAGGTCTGAGATCAGTTCTTGGCCTTGTCCACCAGAGCGCCCTGCTTGATCCAGGGCATCATCTCGCGCAGCTTCTCGCCGACCTTCTCGACCGAATGCTCGGCGAGCTTGGCGCGGGTCGCCTTGAACGAAGTCTGGTTGACCTTGTTCTCCAGCATCCAGTCGCGGGTGAACTTGCCCGACTGGATATCGTCGAGCACGCGCTTCATCTCGGCCTTGGTATCCGCCGTGATGATGCGCGGGCCGGTGACGTATTCGCCATATTCGGCGGTGTTCGACACCGAGTAGTTCATGTTGGCGATGCCGCCCTGATAGATCAGGTCGACGATCAGCTTCATCTCGTGGATGCACTCGAAGTAGGCCATCTCCGGCGCGTAACCGGCTTCGCACAGCGTCTCGTAGCCGGCCTTCATCAGCTCGACCACGCCGCCGCACAGCACCGCCTGCTCGCCGAACAGGTCGGTCTCGCACTCTTCCTTGAAGGTCGTCTCGATGATGCCGGCGCGACCGCCGCCGATCGCCGAGGCATAGGACAGGCCGAGATCGTGGGCGTTACCGGACGCGTCGCGATGGATGGCGATCAGGCACGGCACGCCGGCGCCGCGCTGATATTCGCCGCGCACGGTGTGGCCCGGACCCTTCGGCGCGACCATCAGCACGTCGAGATCGGCGCGCGGCTCGATCAGGTTGAAATGCACGTTGAGGCCGTGCGCGAACAGGAGCGCCGCGCCGTTCTTCATGTTGGCGTGCAGATGATCGCGATAGATGTCGCCCTGCAACTCGTCCGGGGTGAGCATCATCACCACGTCGGCCCATTTGGCGGCTTCGGCGACTTCCATCACCTTGAGCTTCTCGCCCTCGGCCTTCTTCACGCCGGCCGAGCTCTTGCGCAGCGCCACGACGACGTCCTTGACGCCCGAGTCGCGCAGGTTGAGCGCATGGGCGTGGCCCTGGCTGCCGTAGCCGACGATGGCGACCTTCTTGCCCTTGATCAGGTTCAGGTCGGCGTCGCGATCGTAATAAACACGCATGGTTGAACTTGCCCTCTTGCTCCGCCGCGTCGGCGGCTTTTCGTGACTGAATTCCGCGGCGTTTCCCGCCCGCGCTGCTTCTAGGTTGCCCCGCGGGACGGGGCAAGCCCCGGCCGCGAATGGCGGTTATCCGGCGATTTTGGCCCCGATTACATGCCGTCCGGGCCGCGGACGATGGCGGCGATCCCGGTCCGGGACACCTCGACCAGGCCGAGCGGCAGCATCAGCGTCACGAACTGCTCGACCTTGTCGCTCTTGCCGGTGATCTCGAACACGAAGCTCTCGGTCGAGGCGTCGATGACGCGGGCGCGGAACGCGTCCGCCAGCCGCAGCGCCTCGACCCGCTCCTCGCCCTTGCCGCGCACCTTGACCATCGCCAGCTCGCGCTCGATGGCGCGGCCGGTCGCGGTCATGTCGACGACACGATGGACGGGCACCAGCCGGTCGAGCTGGTTCTTGATCTGCTCGAGCACCATCGGGGTGCCGGTGGTGACGATGGTAATAAGCGACAAGTGCTTCCGGTGTTCGGTTTCCGACACCGTGAGCGACTCGATGTTGTAGCCGCGGCCGGAGAACAGGCCGATCACCCGCGCCAGCACGCCCGGCTCGTTATCGACCAGCACCGAGAGGGTGTGGGTCTCGTTCTTCTGCGCCACCGGGGCGCTCGGATAGTGCGAGGTGCTTGTCGTCACGTTTGCGTTCACGGTCGTGGTCCTCTTCATTCATCGCTGCCGATCCGCCTCATCCTGAGGAGCCCGCCGAAGCCTGAGCGAAGGCGGGCGTCTCGAAGGACGAGGCGGCCTCATGCTTCGAGACGCGCGCTTTGCGCGCTCCTCAGCATGAGGCCATCATCACACCAGCATCTTTCCTTCTTCGGTGATCGCTTCGTCGAGCTTCTCGGCGGCGTCGCCGAGGATCATCTCGTTGTGCGCGCGGCCCGACGGAATCATCGGGAAGCAGTTTTCCTTCTGATCGACGACGCAGTCGAAGATCACCGGCTTGTTGACGTCGATCATCTCCTTGATCGCACCGTCGAGATCGCCCGGCTTCTCACAGCGGATGCCGACCGCGTGATACGCCTCGGCGAGCTTGACGAAGTCCGGCAGCGCCTCGCTGTAGCTTTCCGAATAGCGCCCGCCATGCAGCAACTCCTGCCACTGGCGCACCATGCCCATGTATTGATTGTTCAGGATGAAGATCTTGATCGGCAGGCGGTACTGCACCGCCGTCGAAATCTCCTGCATGGTCATCAGCACCGACGCCTCGCCGGCGATGTCGATCACCAGCGACTTCGGATGCGCGAGCTGCACGCCGACCGCGGCCGGCAGGCCGTAGCCCATGGTGCCGAGGCCGCCGGACGTCATCCAGCGGTTCGGCTCCTGGAAGCCGTAGAACTGCGCCGCCCACATCTGATGCTGGCCCACTTCCGTGGTGATGTAGGTGTCACGGTCCTTGGTCAGTTCGTAGAGCCGCTGGATCGCGTATTGCGGCTTGATGATGCTATCCGACACACGATACGCGAGCGACTTGCGCGACCGCCAGCGGTCGATCTTGCCCTGCCACTCCTTGCGCGCCTTCTCGTTAGCCTTCGGCGCCATGCTGCGCCAGACCTTGAGCATGTCGCGCATCACATGCGCGCAATCGCCGACGATCGGGATATCGACCTTGACGTTCTTGTTGATCGACGAGGCATCGATATCGACGTGGATCTTGCGCGCATAGGGCGCGAACGCGTCGAGACGGCCGGTGATGCGGTCGTCGAAGCGCGCGCCGATGCAGATCATCACGTCGCAATCGTGCATCGCCATGTTGGCTTCGTAGGTGCCGTGCATGCCGAGCATGCCGAGCCACTGCGGCCCGCTCGCCGGATAGGCGCCGAGGCCCATCAGCGTCGAGGTGATCGGGAAACCGGTTTCCTTGACGAATTCGCGCAGCAGCTTGGTCGCTTCCGGACCGGAATTGATCACGCCGCCGCCGGTGTAGAACACCGGCCGCTTGGCGTGCGCCATCAGCTCCACCGCGGCCTTGATCCGCGCCGGATCGCCATCGACCTTCGGCTTGTAGCCCTTGTGCGCGAACTCGGTCGGCCGCGAATACAGCCCCTTGGCGAACTGCACGTCCTTCGGGATATCGACCACCACCGGGCCGGGCCGGCCGCTGGCGGCGATGTGGAATGCCTCGTGCAGGATGCGCGGCAGGTCGTCAACCGACTTCACCAGATAGTTGTACTTGGTGCAGGGCCTCGTGATGCCGACCGTGTCGCATTCCTGGAACGCGTCGTTGCCGATCAGATGCGTCGGCACCTGCCCGGTGATGACCACCAGCGGAATCGAGTCGCACAGTGCGTCGGTCAGGCCCGTCACCGCATTGGTGGCGCCAGGACCGGAGGTGACGAGCACGCAGCCGACCTTGCCGGTCGAGCGCGCATAGCCTTCAGCCGCATGCACCGCGCCCTGCTCGTGGCGGACGAGGATGTGCTGGACCTGCTGCTGCTGGAAAATGGCGTCATAGATCGGCAGCACCGCGCCGCCCGGATAGCCGAACAGATGCTCGACCCCCTGATCGGCCATCGCCGCGATCACCATCTCCGCGCCGGTCATTTCCCGTGACATCGCTCTGTCCTTCCACACTCATTCGCCCGCTGGGCGACCATTTCGCCAATAAAAAAGGCCCGTCGGGGCCCTGCACGCCGGATGCTTCAGGCAGGGTCTCTCAGACCCCCTGCAGCACCCTGGCGCTTACCGTTGCGGTAATAATATTGCGAGACATGCCGATCTCTAGATTGATCATTGCGCGGGAAATTAGGCACATGCCGGTCCGGCGTCAAGCAAAACGTATGGCAATGCAGCAAGCCCCGGAACATTAAGGCGATTTCATCAAATAGAAATACTGCGACAACACGCCTCAGGGGAAAACGATGGCACAATCCCTGCCGGCCGCGGCTGGCCGCCGACCCGGACCTGCCGCGTCCGCAATGTCGAGCATCGGACTGCCATGGCTGATCCAGTTCCACATGAACCCCCTTCGGGCAGGCCCGCACGCCTCAAGGTCGCCGTCAGCATACTGCTGATGCTGGCTATCGTCGGCCTCGGCTTCTTTTTTGCCCGGCGCGGAGCCGTACACGCGAACGCCGCACCGCCGCCGGCCCCGCTCGAGGTCGACGCCGTGACGACCCAGCCGTCGGACGTGCCCATCTTCGCCGACGGCCTCGGCAGCGTGCTGGCGTCACGCACCGTGGCAATCCATTCCCAGGTCGATGGCAAGCTGCAGGACGTGCTGTTTGAGGAAGGTCAGCATGTGGACGCCGGCCAGATCCTGGCGAAGATCGATCCACGGCTGTTCCAGGCCGCACTCGATCAGGCCACGGCGAAAAAAGCGCAGGACGACGCCAATCTGATCGCCGCGCAAAAAGACCTCGAACGCTTCAAGACGCTGGCGCTGAAAAGTTTCGAGTCGCAGCAGAACGTCGATCAGCAGCAGGCGAAGGTCGACCAGACCCGCGCGCAGATCGCCGCCGACATCGCGGCGATCGAAAGCGCGCAGACCCAGCTCGATTACACCACAATCCGCGCGCCGGTCGCCGGACGCATCGGCGTCCGGCAGGTCGATCCGGGCAACATCATCCATGCCAGCGACCAGACGCCGCTCGCCATCGTCACCCAGACGCAGCCGGCGGCGGTGATGTTCACCCTCCCCGCCCAGTTCCTCGATACCGTCCGCGCGGCGATGAAACGCGGGCCGGTCGAAGTGCTCGCCTTCGATCGCGACAACCGCCGGCAACTGTCCAGGGGGACGTTGCTGCTGGTGGACAACATCATCGACCAGACCACGGCGACGATCCGCCTGAAGGCGACGTTCCCGAACACCGATGACGTGTTGTGGCCGGGCGAGTTCGTCAACGCGCGAATCCTGCTCTCCACCCGCACCGGCGTCGTCGCCATTCCCAACACCGCGATCCAGCGCGGCCCGCATGGCGTCTATGTCTGGGTCATCACAACAGGCAGCAAAGCGGAGGATCGTTCCGTCACGCTCGGACCCATGGCCGGAAACATCACCGTGATCGACGCCGGCCTCAAGCCGGGCGAGCGCATCGTCACCGATGGTTTCTTCAAGCTGCAACGCAACCGCGCCGTGACGGTGAAGACGCCGCAAACAGGCACCGCATCGTGACCCTCTCTGAGCCCTTCATCCGCCGGCCGGTCGCCACCACTCTATTGATGGCGGCGGTGGCGTTTGTCGGCATGGTCGCGTTTCCGTTCCTGCCGATCGCCCCGCTGCCGCAGGTGGACTTCCCGACCATTCAGGTCACCGCGACCTGGCAGGGCGCGAGCGCGGAAACCATGGCATCGTCGGTGGCGGCGCCGCTGGAACGGCAGTTCGCGCAAATTCCCGGCATCAGCCAGCTCACCTCGACCAGCGCGCTCGGCGCCACCACCATCGTCATCCAGTTCGATCTCAACCGGAATATCGATTCCGCCGGACAGGACGTGCAGGCGGCGATCACCGCGGCAGGCAAGACGCTGCCGCAGTCCATGACCGCGCCGCCGAGCTACAAGAAGGTCAATCCGGCCGACTCCCCCATTCTGCTCCTGGCGTTGAATTCCGACACGTTGCCGCTCACCACTGTCAACGAATATGCCGACCTGTTCCTGGCGCAGCAGATCTCGCAGGTGTCCGGCGTCGCCCAGGTGACGATCTTCGGCGACCGCACCCAGTCGATCCGGATCGAGGTCGATCCGGCCAAGCTGGCGTCGAGCGGCATCACCCTTGAGGAGGTCCGCAACTCGCTGGTCAGCGCGACCACCAATATCGCCAAGGGCACCATCAACACGCCGAAGGTGAGCTTCACCATTGCCACCAACGACCAGATCACGACCGCGGACGCATTCCAGGACGTGGTGATCGCTTATCGCAACGGCGCGCCGATCCGCGTGCGGGATGTTGGCACCGCCGTGCTGGCGCCAGTCGACAAGACGGTCGCCGCGTATCAGAACAACAAGCCCGGCATCATCGTCGCGGTGTTCAAGCAGCCCGGCGCCAACGTGATCGACACCGTCGATCAGATCAAGGCGCAGTTGCCGCAACTTACCTCGCGCATTCCGCCGGCGATTCATGTCCAGACCATGCTCGACAAGACCGTGACAATCCGCGCCTCGGTTGCCGACGTGGAGTTCACGCTCGCGCTGACGATCGGGCTCGTCGTGCTGGTGATCCTGCTGTTCCTGCGCAGCTTCTGGGCGACCGTGATCCCGAGCGTCACCGTGCCGCTGGCACTCGCGGGTTCAGCGGCGCTGATGTATCTGATGGGCTTTTCGCTGGACAACCTGTCGCTGATGGCGCTGACGATCGCAGTCGGCTTCGTCGTCGACGACGCCATCGTCGTGGTCGAGAACATCCACCGTCACATCGAGAACGGCGCGACACCGCTCGCCGCCGCCATCAAAGGCTCCGGCGAGATCGGTTTCACCGTCATCTCGATCAGCGCCTCGCTGATCGCCGTGTTCATTCCGCTGCTGCTGATGGGCGGCATCATCGGCCGCCTGTTCCGCGAATTCGCGCTGACCGTGACCGCGGCCATCGTGGTGTCGGCGTTCGTGTCACTGACGCTCGCGCCGATGATGTGCGCCCGGTTCATGCGCCATGAAACCGGACACCACGGCCGTCTCTACCGCATCATTGAGCGCGGATTTGACGCGATTCACGATTTCTATGCGCGCACGCTGGAGATCGTGCTGCGGCACCGCGCCATCACGCTCGGCGTGTTCTTCGCCACCATGGCGCTGACCGGCGTTCTGGTCGTTCTGATCCCGAAGGGATTCTTCCCGATCCAGGACACCGGCATGATCTCCGCCTTCGCCGAGGGCGCGCAGAACACCTCACCGCAGGAGATGATGGCGCTACTGCAACGGCTCGGCAAAGTGGTGATGAACGATCCCGATGTCGCCGGGTACGCCTCGTTCACCGGCTCGACCGGCGGCGCCAACACCGCCAACACCGGCCGGGGCTTTATTGTCCTGAAACCGCGCGACGAGCGCGATCTGACCTCCTCACAGGTGATCGACCGGTTACGCCCGCAGCTTGCCAAGGTGCGCGGCGCCAATCTCTATCTGCAGCCGACGCAGGACATCACCGTCGGCGGGCGCATCGCCCGCGCCAGCTTCCAATACACCTTGCAGGATTCCAACATCGAGGAACTCAATACCTGGTCGAACCGGCTGCTGGAAAAGCTGCGGACGCTGCCGCAGATCTCCGACGTCGCCAGCGACCTCCTCGCCAATGCGCCGCAGCTCAAGGTCACGATCAACCGCGATCAGGCGTCGCGCTTCGGCATTTCCGCGCAGGCGATCGACGACACGCTGAACGACGCCTTCGGCCAGCGGCAGATCACACAATACTTCACGCCGCTGAAATCCTATTTCGTTATCCTCGAAGTGCTGCCGGACCAGCAGAAAAACCTCGACACGATCCACAAGCTCTACGTGAAGTCGCCTCTCACCGGCGGCACAGTGCCGCTATCGACGCTGGTCGATGTCGACCAGACCGCGACCTCGCCGCTTTCGGTTTCGCATCAGGGACAGTTCCCGGCGGTGACGCTGACTTTCAATCTGCGCTCCGGCGTCGCGCTCGGCGAGGCGGTCAATGCGATCAACGACGCCGCGCACGATATCAGCTTGCCCTCGTCGATCATCGGCACGTTCCAGGGCAACGCGCAGGCGTTCCAGAGTTCGTTGTCGAGCGAACCGGCGCTGATTGCCGCCGCGCTGATCGTTGTCTATCTCATTCTCGGCATGCTCTACGAGAGCTTCATCCTGCCGCTGACGATCCTGTCGACGCTGCCGTCCGCCGGCGTCGGCGCGCTGCTCGCTTTGATGCTCGGCGGCATGGACCTGTCGGTGATCGGCATCATCGGCATCATCCTGCTGATCGGCATCGTCAAGAAGAACGGCATCATGCTGGTCGATTTCGCCGTGTCGGCTGAGCGCGAGCGCGGGCTGTCGCCGCACGACGCCATCCGCGAAGCCTGCCTGCTCCGGTTCCGGCCGATCCTGATGACCACCGCCGCGGCGATGCTGGCCGGCGTGCCGCTGGCGCTCGGCCACGGCACCGGCTCGGAATTGCGCCAGCCACTCGGCTACGCGATGGTCGGCGGCCTCGCCGTCAGCCAGATGCTGACGCTCTACACCACCCCCGTGGTCTACCTTTACCTCGACCGCTTCCAGACCTGGCTGACAGGCGGCAATCGGCGCGAACGCCATGAACCGGCCGCGGACCACAGCGCCATCGCCGCGGAGTGATCGCGCCTAGCCGTTGAGCTGCCGCTCCAGCGCAGCCATCGCGTCTTCCGGCGCGACGTGCGGCCAGTCTGGAAGCTGATTGCGAAACCATGTGTTCTGCCGCTTGGCGTAGCGCCGCGTGTCGCGCTTGCCGCCCTCTGTCGCCTCGTCCAGCGAAATCTCCCCGCGCAGATGTCGGATCAGCCACGGCACGCCATGCGCCTTCATCGCCGGCAGCATCGGATCGAGTCCGCGCGCCGCCAGCGCCGCTACCTCGTCGCGCGCGCCGGCCGCCAGCATGGCGTCGAACCGCGCCTCGATCCGCTGGACGAGCGCCTCGCGCTCACAACGGAGAAACACCCGCGGCGTATGGGCCGCGTCGAGCCGGGCCGGCATGCCTTCCGTGTGCCAGTCGGTCAGCGTACGGCCGGTCGCGGTGAGCACTTCCAACGCGCGGGTGATGCGCGACTGGTCGCGCGGCATGATGCGCGCCGCCGCCGCCGGATCGCGCACCATGAGTTCCGCATGGAGCGCGGCGACGCCTTCGCGCGCCAGCCGCTCCCGCATCGCCGCCCGGACGTCGCCCGGCACCGGCGGAATGTCGGTCAGCCCCCTGGTCAGCGCGCTGAAATAAAGCCCGGTGCCGCCGATGACGATCGCCATCCGGCCTGCGAGCCGCGCGGTATCGAGTTCGGCCATCGCATCGCGACACCAGCGACCGACCGAATAGTTCTCCGTCGCATCCACATGACCGTAGAGCCGGTGCGGCGCGGCCTGTTCCTCCGCGACGGTCGGTCGCGCGGTGATGATGCGCAGGTCGCGATAGACCTGCATGGAATCCGCGTTGATGACGACGCCGCCATGGCGGCGCGCGAGATCGAGCGCCAGCGCGGACTTGCCGCTCGCGGTCGGCCCTGCGATAAGCACCACCTTGTTCACGCCATCTCTCACTTCGCGATCCTGTCCGTGACCCACATCGCCACGCTCATTGCCCGTCCCGGCACCCTCGATGCAACGCTTGTCGCGCGCGCGCAATCCGCGCTGCCGCAGGCCGGCGCACCCGACTGGCTGTCGCCGGGCGAAGCCGTCGATCTTCCCTTTAACGCGGAAACCGCCACCGGCACAGAGACCGCGCTGGCCGACCGGCTGCGCGGCGCACTCGCCGCGCCGGTCGATGTGGTGGTGCAACCCGCAGCCCACCGCCGCAAGCGGCTGTTCCTCGCCGACATGGATTCCACCATGATCGGCCAGGAGTGCATCGACGAACTGGCCGATGTGGTCGGCGTCAAGGCACATGTGGCGGCGATCACCGAACGCGCCATGCGTGGCGAACTCGCCTTCGAGCCGGCACTGCGCGAGCGCGTCGCGCTGCTCAAGGGGCTGCCGCTGTCGGTGGTGAACGATGTGATCCGCGACCGTATCCGCCTCACCCCCGGCGCGCGCACGCTGATCGCGACCATGCGCGCCAACGGCACCCACACCTGCCTCGTCACCGGCGGCTTCACCGCCTTCACCGACCGCATCGTGCCGATGATCGGCTTCGACGAGAGCCGCGCCAACCGGCTGTTGCTCGATCCGGACGGCCGCCTTGCCGGCACCGTGGCGGAGCCGATCTTCGGCAAGACCGGCAAGCTCGAAACGCTGATCGCGCTGCGCGACAAACTCGGCCTCTCGCATGCCGACACCATGGCGACCGGCGATGGCGCCAACGACATGGACATGATCGCAGAAGCCGGCCTCGGCGTCGCCTATCACGCCAAGCCGAAGGTGGCGGCCGCCGCGCCGGCGCGGATCGACCACACCGATCTCACCGCGCTGTTGTTCGTGCAGGGATACCGCAAGGCGGAGTTTGTGGCGCAACAGTAGGAAAGCCGCACTGGCAACACGGTCTTTCCACTTGTCATCGCCGGGCTCGACCCGGTGATCCACCTGTATGACGCAAAATGAAAAGAGGTTGGATGCGCGGGTCAAGCCCGCGCATGACCGTATTCGGGTTCAACAGCTCAGTTCAGGCTCAACGCCACGAACTGCGTGTCGCCATCAGGATTGGCGATCAGCAGCACCGCGGTCTTCTTGCCGTCCTTCTTCAGCCGCTCGATGCGCGACTGGAAGTCGGCCGCGGTCGACACCGCCTGCTGTTGCAATTCCACCACCACGAAGCCCGCCTGCAACCGCTTGCCTGCGGCCGGCGAATTGGCGTCGACGCCGGTGATGACCACGCCCTTGATGGTATCCTTGATCTTGTAGCGCTTGCGCAGATCGTCGGACATGTTGGCGAGGTTGAGGCCGAGCGCCTTCTGCGTCACGGATTTCTCCGCCGGCTCGTCCTTCTTCGGCGTCAGCGACGCCTGCTGCGCCTTCTCTCCGTCCTCGAGGCGGCCGAGCTTCACCGTCTTGGTCTCTTCCTTGCCCTTGCGGATGACGATGACCTCGACATCCTTGCCGACCGGCGTGTCGGCGACGATGCGTGGCAGGTCGCGCATCTCCCTGATGTCCTGACCGTCGAACTTGACCACCACGTCGCCGGCCTCGATCCCGGCCGGCTTCGCCGGACCCTTGTCGTCGATGCCGGCGATCAGCGCGCCGCGCGCCGGCTTGATGCCGAGGCTGTCGGCGATCTCGTCGGTCACCTGCTGGATGCGCACGCCGAGCCAGCCGCGCCGGGTCTCGCCGTATTTCTGCAACTGATCGATCACCGCGACGGCGATCTTGGACGGCACCGCGAAGCCGATGCCGATCGAGCCGCCGGACGGCGAAATGATCGCGGTGTTGATGCCGATCACATCGCCATTAAGGTTGAACAGCGGCCCGCCGGAATTGCCGCGGTTGATGGCGGCATCGGTCTGAATGTAGTTGTCATACGGGCCGGAATTGATGTCGCGGTTGCGCGCCGAGACGATGCCGGCGGTCACCGTGCCGCCGAGGCTGAACGGGTTGCCGATCGCCACCACCCATTCGCCGAGCCGCACCTTGTCGCTGTCGCCGAACTTCACCGCCTTGAGCGGCTTGGTCGGCTTCACGCGCAGCACCGCGAGGTCAGTCTTCTTGTCGCGGCCCACAATGTCGGCTTTCAGCCGCGTGCCGTCGTTGAGGATCACCGTCACCTCGTCCGCTTCGGAGATGACGTGATTGTTGGTGACGACGATGCCGGACGCATCGATGATGAAGCCCGAGCCGAGCGAATTGACCCGCCGCGCGCCGCGCTCGCCGGGGCCCGTATTCGGTCCGGCGTTGGGGCCGCTGTTCGGTCCGTTGCGGTTGTTCTCGTTGTTCTGGCCCTGACGGTTGTTCGGGCCCTGCTGCTGGCGGCGGTTCTTGAAAAATTCCTCGAAGAATTCCTCGAACGGCGAACCCGGCGGCAGTTGCGGCATCGCGCCGCCACCGCCGCGCAGATCGACCGACTGCGAGGTGGAGATGTTGACCACCGCATCGATCACCTGCTCGGCGGTGTCGGCGATGTTCTCGGGGCCGCGCGCCGCGGCAGGCGTCGTCATCGACGTCGCCAGCAAGGCAGCCGCAAACGCAGCAGACAGGACAGAACCGCACCGGAATCCAGAACGGACGCGCATCGATATCGAGCCTCCTAGGGCATTTTCCAGCGAAGGAGATATATAGGTTCGCGTGACGAAAATGCGATGAAACGGAAACGCAGAGCGAGAGCCACGGGGTCCGCGACCGCAGCGCCACCGGCCAATTCGGCGCGGCGTCGCCCGGTCGCGCGTCGCTCGGACAGTGCCTGCCCCGCTGACCGGTTTCAAGCACTCCGCTGTCCCACCCCGGACAACTCGTCGTTATCCGCGGATGAACCAGACCAGGACCAGACCGCCGATGGCACAACCGAGGCCGACCAGCCGCAGTGTCGGTTCCGCGGTCTCGATCACGCTCATCATCGCCCGCTTGGCCGACGCCGGAAATGCGGCGAATGTCAGGCCCTCGATGACCAGCACCAGGCCGAGCGCGACAAGAAAATCGGTCATGGGCGCTCGCTGGTGTTCTCTGGCCTTTAGCGGACGGCGGGTGTTGCCGGCGCCGCTTTATCGCCGGCCGGTTTGTCGCCGGCTTTGCCGGTCGGGTCGTTGAAGTAGCGGAAGAAGGTGGTATCCGGCTTCAACAGCAACCGCGTATCGTTCGGCCGCAGGCTCGCTTCATAAGCCTGCATCGACCGGTAGAACGCGAAGAAGTCCGGATCCTGATTGAACGCATCGGCGAAGATCTTGTTGCGCTGCGAGTCACCCTCGCCGCGGATCTTTTCGCCATTTGATTGCGCATCGGCAATCAGCACCGTCACCTCGCGGTCGGCGCGCGACCGGATTTCCTGGGCACGCTGCGCGCCCTGGGCGCGGAATTCCGCGGCCTCGCGCTGACGCTCGGTCTGCATCCGCTGATACACCGCCTGGCTGTTCTGCTCCGGGAGATCGGCGCGGCGGATACGTACGTCGACGACGTTGATGCCGTAATTGTCGGCTTCGCGGTCAACCGATTCACGGATGCGGCTCATCAGGTCGGCGCGCTGGTCGCGCACCACATGGGTGAAAGTGACTTCACCGAGCACGCGGCGCAGCGCCGAGTTGAGCAGGATCGCAAGCTGCGAATTGGCGCCGGGGATCGATCCCACGGTCTGATAGAAGCGCAACGCGTCCTTGATCTTGTAACGGGCGAAGGCATCGACCACGAGACGCTTCTGGTCCGACGCGATCACTTCCTGCGCCGGCGCTTCGAGATCGAGGATGCGCCGGTCGATGGTGATGACGTTGTCGATGAACGGTGCCTTTACATGCAGGCCCGGTTCATTGACGACGCGCACCGGCTGACCCAGCCGCACCACCAGCGCCTGCTGCGTCTGATAGACGGAGAACAACGAGCTGTAGCCGATCACGACGGCGGCAAACAGCAGGACGGCGATCACGCCGCCGGTCACACCGAGTTTCATGGGCGACCTCCCTGGCGCTGCTGTTGCTGCGGCTGCGCGGCCGGAGCCTGCGGCTTCGCCAGCTCGTTCAGCGGCAGATACGGCACCACGCCGCCATTGCCGGTGGAGTCGATGATGATCTTCTCAGTGGTACCGAGCACGCGCTCCATCGTCTCAAGATACATGCGCTGGCGCGTCACGTCAGGGGCCTTCTTGTACTGTTCATAGATCGAGAGGAAGCGCGCCGTCTGGCCGGTCGCTTCCGCCACCGTCTGCTGCCGATAGGCTTCGGCGGCTTGCGTGATCTGCGCGACGCGACCGCGTGCTTCCGGCACCACCCGGTTGGCATAGGTCTGCGCTTCGTTCTGCGCGCGTTCGAGGTCGGCGCGCGCCGCCTGCACGTCGCGGAACGCGTCGATCACCTGCGAGGGCGGATCGACCTTCTGCAACTGTACCTGCTGCACGTAGATGCCCGCGCCGTAGTGGTCGAGCGTCTTCTGCATCAGATCCTGCACCGCCGTTTCGATGGTCTGGCGGGCACCGGTGAGAATCGGCTGGATGTCCGAACGCCCGACCACCTCGCGCATCGCGCTTTCCGCGACCGCCTTCACCGTGCCTTCGGGGTTCTGGATGTTGAACAGATAGTCGCCGACGCCGGTCGGCTTGACGCGCCACAGCACGGAGAAATCGACGTCGACGATGTTCTCGTCGCCGGTGAGCATCAGGCTTTCCTCGGGCACGTCGCGCACGCTGGAGCCGCGGCGCATGTCCTCGACGACGCGCATGCCGATGTCGATCTTGTTGACGCGCAGCGCCTTCGGCGTGAGCACGGTCTCGATCGGATACGGCAGATGGTAATTCAGGCCGGGCTGGACCTCGCGCACCTGCTTGCCGAAGCGCAGTACCACGCCGAGTTCGTCCGGTTCGACGCGGAAGAAGCCGGAGACGCCCCACAGAACCAGCGCGCCGAGCACCACCAGCAATACGCCCTTACCGCCGAGATTGCCGCCCGGCAGGACAGTGCGCAGGCGATCCTGGCTGCGGCGAAGGATTTCCTCGAGATCAGGCGGTGTCGACCCTCCCGATGGTTGTGGTCCGGAGCCCCATGGTCCCTTCGGACCGGAACCCCACGGCCCGCCACCACCCTGATTACTCCACGGCATCGATATCCTCTCCGCGCCGGCCAAACCGCCGGACTGTCGGCTGGTTTATAGGGGAGCAGCCCCGGTGTGACAACGCAACCGCTGTGCTGCGTTTCGCCACAATTGCGCAGCCCTACCGGCGCACATAAGTGGCGATGGCGAAAGGCGCGCTGTCGTCCGGCCCGGCCGGATGCTCGATCAGCATGGTCTGCCGCCACACCGCCGGGTCGATC
>MKWA01000015.1:0-78926 GCA_001899285.1 Rhizobiales bacterium 64-17 | reverse complement strand
ACCCTCCGGCGCGGCGTGGACGTGGGTGATCTCCAGCCGTTGCGCGACCGGCAAGGTGGCATTGAACAGGTCGGCGCCGCCGATCACCATGATCTCTTTCGCGCCGCGCTTCCTGGCATCGTCGCGCGCCATCAGCAGCGCCGCCTCGAGGCTGGTGGCGAGAACACAGCCCGGCGCCCGCAGCCCGAGATCGCGGGTGATCACGATGTTGGTGCGGTCCTTCAGCGGCTTGCCGATCGATTCATAGGTTTTGCGGCCCATCACCACCGGCTTGTGGATGGTCACCGACTTGAAATGCTGCAGATCGGAGCGCAACCGCCACGGCAACTGGTTGTCGCGACCGATCACATTGTTCTCGCCGATCGCCGCGACGAGGACGAGACCGGGCAACGCGGCGGCGTTCAACGCGCTCATACCGCGACATCCGCCTTGATGTGCGGATGCGCGTCATAGTTCTCCAGCGTGAAATCCTCGTAGCGGAACGCGAACAGATCGGTGACCGCCGGATTGATCCGCATCACCGGCAACGGCCGCGGCAGCCGCGAAAGCTGCAACCGCGCCTGTTCGATGTGGTTGAGATAAAGATGCGCGTCGCCGAACGTATGGACGAACTCGCCGGGCTTGAGGCCCGTCACTTGCGCCACCATCATCGTCAGCAGCGCATAGGACGCGATGTTGAACGGCACGCCAAGGAAGATGTCCGCCGAACGCTGATAGAGCTGGCACGACAGCCGCCCGTTGGCGACATAGAACTGAAACAGACAATGGCACGGCGGCAAGGCCATCTGGTCGACCTGCGCCGGGTTCCACGCGGTGACGATCAGCCGGCGCGAATCCGGATTGCGGCGGATCATCGCCACCATATTGGCGATCTGGTCGATCGTGCCGCCGTCCGGCGCCGGCCACGAGCGCCACTGTCGGCCATAGACCGGGCCGAGATCGCCACGCTCGTCGGCCCACTCGTCCCAGATCCGCACGCCGTTGTCGTTGAGGTATTTGATGTTGGTGTCGCCGGCGAGGAACCAGAGCAGTTCGTGGACGATCGATTTGAGATGCAGCTTCTTGGTCGTCACCATCGGGAAGCCGGCGGCGAGATCGAACCGCATCTGGTGCCCGAACACCGACAGCGTGCCGGTGCCGGTGCGGTCGCGCTTCTCCGCCCCGTCCGCGAGGACCCGTTCCATCAGCTCGTGATACTGGCGCATGGGGCGTGGTCCGTTGGCGCGATCCGTTGACGCTGAGGCTCCGGCAACCGGCCAGGGCAGTTTTTGTTGACCGTCAACAACAATTGGCTGTCCTGAGGTAATCCTTCCGGCCGCCCCGGCAAAGGGGGCCGGCCCGTCCCAGACGCCTCACCTGTGCATAAAAAAGCGGCCCCGGTCGCCCGGAGCCGCCTATCTCGTGTCGCCGGCAAGCCGGCGGATCAATCCTCGACGAACACCTCGTCGCGGCGCTTGCGGATCGACGGTACGACCGCAATCACCAGCAGGATCAGGGCCAAAACCAGCAGGCTCGCCGACAGCGGCCGCGTCAGGAACACGGTCGCGTCGCCACGGGCGATCAGCATGGCGCGCCGGAGGTTCTCCTCCATCAGCGGCCCCAGGATGAAGCCCAGCAGCATCGGCGCCGGCTCGAAGTCATGCTTGATGAGCCAGTAGCCAACCACGCCGAACAGCGCCGTCATCGCCACGTCGAACGGCGAGTTGTTGAGCGAGTAGATGCCGACGACGCAGAAAACGATGATCATCGGGAACAGCAGGCGGTAAGGCACGCGCAGCAGACGCACCCAGACCCCGACCAGCGGCAGGTTGATGACAACCAGCGCAAGGTTGCCGATCCACATCGAGGCGATCATGCCCCAGAACAGATCCGGCTGCTTGGTCATCACCTGCGGACCCGGCACGATGCCATGAATGGTCATCGCGCCAACCATCAGCGCCATCACCGCATTCGGCGGGATGCCGAGGGTGAGCAGCGGGATGAACGAGGTCTGCGAGGCCGCGTTGTTGGCACTTTCCGGCGCCGCGACACCCTCGATCGCACCCTTGCCGAACTTCTTCGGGTTCTTCGACATCTTCTTCTCGAAGGTGTAGGCGGCGAACGATGCGATGATCGTGCCACCACCCGGAAGAATGCCGAGGATCGAGCCCAGCACCGTGCCGCGCGCGATCGCGCCGGCCGACGCCTTGAGGTCGGCGATGGTCGGCATTAGGCCGGTCACCTTACTCTGGACGATGTTGCGGTTGCCGGGATTGTCGAGGTTGCGGAGAATTTCGCCGAACCCGAACACGCCCATGCCGACCTGGACGAAGCCGATGCCGTCCGACATTTCCGGAATGTCGAACGCCATGCGCGACACGCCGGTTTCAAGGTCGGAGCCGACCATCGACAGCAGCAGGCCGACCAGGATCATGGTCAGCGCCTTGAGCACCGAGCCCGACGCCAGCACGACGGCGAAGATCAGGCCGAGCACCATCAGCGAGAAGTATTCGGCGGGACCGAACAGCAGCGCGATCGAGGTCAGCGGCGCGCCGAGCGCGGCCACCAGCACGGTGGCGACGCAGCCGGCGACGAACGAGCCAATCGCGGCGATGGCGAGCGCCGGGCCGGCGCGGCCCTGCTTCGCCATCTGGTGACCGTCGAGCGTGGTCACCACCGACGAGGACTCGCCGGGGATGTTGACCAGGATCGACGTGGTCGAGCCGCCATACTGCGCGCCGTAATAGATGCCGGCGAGCATGATCAGCGCGCCGACCGGCGGCAGGCCGAACGTGATCGGCAGCAGCATCGCGATGGTGGCGAGCGAGCCGATGCCCGGCAACACGCCGATGAGCGTGCCGACCAGCGCACCGATCAGGCACAGCATGATGTTGTAGGGTTGCGCGGCGATGCCGAAGCCGAGCGCGAGATTCGAGATTAGATCATGCATCGGTCAGTACCAGAACTTGGGCCACAGCATGAACGGCAAGGCCAGGGCATAGGGGAACAGGAGCGAACAGAAGATCGTCAGCGCGATCGCCCAGATGAAGCTGTCGCGCCACTTCACTTCCGGCGTCGCGGCCGACGCCACCATCACGGTGACAAAGGTCGTCGCCACCAGGCCCATTGGCCGGATCATTTCCGCAAACACCAGCACCGAGATGACCAGGAACACCGGGCCGCGGACCATCGTGTTGCGCTTCGGATCGCGCAGACCCAGAATGGCCAGCACGGCGCCGAGCACATACATGGCGACGCCGATCCACATCCAGACCGGTGTCGTCGCATAGTGGAACACGAAATAAGCGAGCGACCACAGCGCCGGGGCGCGCAGGTCGTAACGCTCCAGCGGCGGAGCCTCGGTCAGCAGACCGGTGATCGCCACCGCACCACCGAGAATGGCAAGCAGGCCGGCGAACAGCCGCGGCGCGGTCGCCGGGCCGAACGCGAAGCCGCGCATGCCCTGCAGATCCGCGGTCGCCAGCAGCGCGACGATGGCAAGACCCACCAGCGCGATGCCGCCGTAGAAATCCTGTTCGTTGCGGATCGTCACCCGCCGCAGCATCACCGCGATGCCGACAGCCCCAAGCAGCACGGAAATCGCACGCGGCTCGAACGTCGGTCCGAACAACGCACCACCGGCATTGTGATAAATGGAGGCTGCGAGCGTAATAATGGCAAAGGCGACAATAATGCCGCCTGCAAATACGGCGTGTTCCTGGCTTCTGCGTATGACTGCCGTATTCGCGGAGGTTTGGGCCCCCTCGGACATCGCGTGATCCTCCATTCTTCTTTGTTCTTTAATCCCCTCGGCCCTTACCATAGGCGGATTGACGCGCCCCTGCCAAGTATACTCCGACGACAATCTGCGGCGGACTGGACAACTCTCAGGGCAGTCAGAGCCAGCCGAGCGCGCCAAGCACGCCCGCGATCCCGAAAAACCATAACGGATTCAACTTCGTCGCGTAGGCGACCACGACCGTCACCAACGTCACGACCACAGTTCCGGCACTGGTGTCGGCGATCATCGCGACGACGAATGCGCTCGCCGCGAGCAAACCAAGCGAAACCGGCACCATGCCATCCTGGATTGCGGTGCGCCAGCGCGCTTCCTTGAAGCGATCCCAGACCCGGCCCATCACGTAAGCCACCACGCAGGTCGGCCCGCACATGCCGAGCATCGCCACCGCACCGCCGGCAAGACCGCCGGCCTGATAGCCGATCAGCGCAACGATGATGACGTTCGGACCGGGCGTGAGCTGCGCCAGCGCGAACATGTCGGTGAACTGGCGGTCGGTCATCCAACCCATCACCTCGACCGCAAGGCGATGCATTTCCGGCAGCGCCGCATTCGCGCCGCCGATCGCGAACAGCGACATCAGCGCAAACTGCACGGCGAGGGTGAGCAGCGTATCGACGCTGCCTTTCACGCGCGCCTCCAGTAAGCGAGCGCCACACTGAGCGGCGCGAGTACCACCAGCACCCACACCAACGGCCAGCGCAGCACGCCGATCGCCACGAAGCAGACGATCGCCACCAGCGGCCCCGGACCGAGCGGCCGCACGAACAGCGGCTTCGACAATTTCGCGACTACGGCGATGATCATGCCGGCCGCCGCCGCGGAAATGCCGGCGAGCGCGCCGCGCAACGCGGCAAGCTCGCCGAACCGCGCGTAGACGAGCCCCATTAAAATCACCGCGAGCAGCGGCACGCCGAGCAGACCGCCGAGTGCCGCCACGGCCCCCGCCTTGCCGTAAAGCCGCGAACCGAACACCACCGAGAAGTTGACGATGTTCGGACCGGGCAGAAATTGCGCCAGCGCCAGCAGTTCGTTGAACTGCACATCACTCAGCCAGCGCTTCTCCTCGACCAGGATGCGATAGGTCCAGGCCAGCACGCCGCCAAAGCCATAGAGCGAAATGCGCGCGAACGTCCGGAACAGCGCCCAGGCGCTGGTCGGGCCCGGCGGCGGCGCGGCGATCTCGGTGGATTCGGACATACGCTGGTTGGCTTAGTGGCCACCGCTTCCGTCCGCCACGGTGTTTCCCGCATGGCCTGTGTGCAAACTCCGGAATCGGCGTCCCGCACTGCAACACGGCACCAGCCGGTCTTTTTTCGGCAAGGTTTGCCCCCTATATTCAGCGGGCCGGAGCAATCCGGCTATGGCGATAAACGGCCGTCGCAATAAACCCATCGGACCCGGGGGCAGTACCCGGCGCCTCCACCCAAGCCCAACCGGCACACGCTGTGGTTGGGCTTCGGCGGGGGCGAAACAGGATCGACGAGGGCGTAAAGGGCGGACTTTTGCTCGGCATGGTACCGCCGATATCGGGCCAATCGTATAGTTGCCAACGACAACTATGCTCCGGTTGCTCAGGCCGCTTAAGCGGTTTGAAAAATACCGAACTAAAGCCCTGACGGGTTAAGCTCCGTCAGGCGGGGTCCGGAGGCACCTGGCAACAGAAGCCTCCACTTCATTCTTTTTATGGCCTTTTCTGGGGGCGCGGCGGAGAGCCGGTGGCATTCACAGCACCGGCGAGGGTAGCATCGGCAGCGAAAATACGATCCTCCGAGTCCCGTGACGAAAAAAGGCAAGCAGACCAGGCAATGGCGTCCGACCAAATTCGCTACGATCTCCTCACCCAGCAGGCGCTGCGCGGCATGGTGCGCGATCTGCTCGCGGACGTGGCCCGCAAGGGGCTGCCGGGAGACCACCATTTCTTTATCTCCTTCGATACGCTGGCCGAGGGCGTGAAGTTGTCGCAGCGCATGCGCGCCCAGTATCCGCAGGAGATGACCATCGTCCTGCAGCACCAGTTCTGGGATCTCGCGGTCTCCGATGACCGCTTCGAGGTCGGCCTGTCGTTCAACGGCATTCCGGAACGGCTCGCGATCCCGTTCGACGCAGTGAAAGGCTTCTTCGATCCGTCCGTGCAATTCGGCCTGCAATTCGAGCAGGTGGATGACGACGCCGCACCGGCGGCCGCCAAACCGCAGACGACGCCCCAGAGCGCACCCCAAACCGGCGCACCGGCGGCGGTCAAGCCGCGCCGCGGCGAGCGGACGCTGGCGGCGGTCGAGGATGCACCGGCCCGGAAAGGCGAGCCGTCAGCGACCGTCGCCACCATTCCGACGCCCTCGCCCACTGGCGACGATGGCGCGAACAAGCCGGCCCCGAAGAAGCCGGCCATGGCGGACAAGGCCGATCCCGACAAGCCAGACCCGGACAAACCCGGACCCGACAAGCCAAATGGCGGCGGCGAGGTCGTGAGGCTCGACCGCTTCCGCAAGAAGTGACAGGCTTCGCGGACACAAACCGGTCCTTTCCGCGTTGATGTCCACCATGCCGCGCCGAACCCGCAAAACCGCCACCGCCTCCCCTTCATCCCACACGACACCGACGCGGACCGAAAGCGACGCATTCGGTCCGCTCGACATCGTGGCCGACAAGCACTGGGGCGCACAGACCGAGCGCGCGCGCCGCAACTTCCTGATCGGCGAAGAACTGATGCCGCGCGCGATCATCCACGCGCTCGGCATCGTCAAATGGGCGGCAGCCGACGTGAATCGTTCGCTCGGCATTCTCGACCAACGCCGCGCGCGCACGATCATCGCCGTCGCGCGCGACATTTCTCTCGGAAATCTCGACGATCATTTCCCGCTGCGGGTCTGGCAGACCGGCTCCGGCACGCAGACCAACATGAACGTCAACGAGGTGATCGCCAACCGCGCCAACCTCATGCTCGGCGGCAAGCTCGGCGCAAAGGCGCCGGTGCACCCGAACGATCACGTCAATATGGGGCAGTCGTCGAACGACAGCTTCCCGACGGCGATGCACATCGCCGCCGCCGACCGCATGGCACGGTTGCTGCTGCCGGCGCTCGCGCATCTGCACGAGGCGCTGCTGGCAAAGACCAGGGAATTCGCCCGCATCGTCAAGATCGGCCGCACCCATACGATGGACGCGACACCGCTGACGCTCGGCCAGGAGTTCTCCGGCTACGCCGCGCAGGTGCGCGCCGCCGAGGAGCGCGTGCGGCTCGGCCTAAAGCAGCTTTATCCGCTGGCGCAGGGAGGCACCGCGGTCGGCACCGGCCTCAACACAAAGAAGGGCTTCGCCAAGGCGTTCGCGGCCAAGGTCGCCGAGATCACGCAACTGCCGTTCGTCAGCGCGCCCAACAAATTCGAATTGATGGCCGGCCACGACGCCTATGTGTTCGCGCACGGCGCGATCGTCTCGGCGGCGACCGCGCTGTTCAAGATCGCCAACGATCTGCGCTTCCTCGGCTCCGGTCCGCGCTCCGGTCTCGGCGAACTGATCCTGCCGGCCAACGAGCTTGGCTCATCGATCATGCCGGGCAAGACCAATCCGACGCAAAGCGAAGCGGTGACGATGGTGTGCTGCCAGGTGTTCGGCAACCAGACCACGATCGAGACCGCCGGCAGTCAGGGTCATTTCGAGTTGAACGTCTACAAGCCGGTGCTCGCTTATTGCATGTTGCAATCGATCGGTCTGCTGGCCGACGCGGCCCGCTCGTTCACCGACAACTGCGTGGTCGGCATCAAGCCCAACGAAGCGCGCATCAAGGAATTGATGGAGCGGTCGCTGATGCTGGTGACGGCGCTGTCACCGCATATTGGATACGAAAAGGCGGCGCAGGTGGCGAAAGCGGCCCACGCCAACGGCACCACGTTACGCGAAGAAGCAGTGAGACTTGGTTTTGTCAGCGAAACCGAATTTGACAGGCTGGTGCGGCCTGAAAAAATGATCGGGCCTGAATAATAGCGCAATCAGAATAATCGATATTGTCGCCGCACCTGCATCATAATGCAGTCACGGCAGGAATCTTCACCCAACCGTGTATTGAATCGTATCAACAATCTGTCGAATAACATATCGTATCGGTTGAATACCTGACGAGGGTGGCAACGAGGACGGTATGGGCGAGGTCGTCAATCTGCGAGCCGTTCGCAAGCGCGTGAAGCGCGAACAGAACGACGCGCGCGCCGATGCCCGCCGCACCCAGTTCGGTGTGCCGAAAGCCGAACGCAAGCTCCGCAAGGCTGAAACCGAGCGCGCCAGCCACACGCTTGACCAACATCGTTTGTCTGCGGAGGACGAATGAAATCTCCTGTCGTCAAACGCTCGATCGTCATTGCCGGTCACAAGACCAGCATCAGTCTGGAAGATGCGTTCTGGAAGGGGCTGAAGGAAATCGCCGGCGACCGTCAGCAGACGCTGTCGGATATCGTCGCCGAGATCGACAAGGGCCGGCAGCAGGGCAACCTGTCGTCCGCCATTCGTCTGTTCGTGCTCGATTTCTATCGCAACCAGCACGTCAACATGCCGCGCACCGATGGCGCGCGCGTCCCGTCGCCGCCGACCGTCGTCTGACCTCACCGATCGGAAAAATTTAATTCTGCTGCGGCACGAGTTGCAGCGGCGGGCGCGCCGCGGGCCGTTGCGGCGTCGGAGCATGTTGAACGGTCGGCGCTTGTTGTGCCGCGGGCGCTTGCGGCGCGGCACGCGGGCGTTGCTCCATCGGCTTTGGCGCCGGCGCGATGGTCTGCGCTGGCGGCAATGGCGGCGCCGACGGTACGACGGAATGGGTGGCGGCCGGCGGCGCCGGCTCCGGCTTCACCAGTGGCGGGATCTCCGGTGACGGCGCGATCGGGCGCGGCTCGGGCGGTGCGGCCGGTTTCTGCTGCGCGGCCTCGATCGCTTCGAGCTTCTTCGCCTGAATGTCGACGTTGCGCAGCGTCAGCCAGCCCGACAGCGCCGACACGTCGATCGTGCGCGTCGCCGCGCCGAGCGGACCGCGCAAGCCCATGAACACGTCCGGCTTGCTGCCAGCCGCATCCGTCTTGCCCGACAGCACCATGCGCGCATCGATCATCCCTTGCGTGAGATCGAGATTGCCCGAGACCGCAAGCACCGCGCCGTCGGCATCGGCCGTGAGGTTCTGCAATCGCACCTGCCCGCTTGCCACGTCGAGCGCGCCATCGGCGTGCCGCACCGGCAGTTGCCCGCCATCGAGCGCCTTGCTCATGAAGTCGCGCACGCGGATCGCATCGAGCGGCAAGCCGCGATCGGCGGCGCGCATCACCGCCTCGAACGCATGCGGATCAAGCGCTGCCAGTTGCGCATTGTCGAGCGTGACCTTGCCCGAACCCGCCAGCGAACCGACCAGTGCGTTGGGACTGAGGCCGGTGCCGGCCAATGTCACGTCGAGGCCGACCCGGCCGCTCACCGGCGGACGCGCCGCCGCCGGCAGCAGCATCGCCGCATCGGCGTCGGTGAGCTTCATCTGCAGATCGGCGCGCAGCCCCTCGCCGCCGCGCTTGAGCGACACCGTGCCGGCGACACGGCCGCCGGCGACGCTGCCGCTGAGATCGGAGACTTTCGCCTCCGCGTCGCCGAGCGTCAGCGTCGCGCGCAACTCGCGCATCAGCCAGGCCGGCGTCACGGTCGCGCGCTGGCTGCGCAGCACCACCTTGCCGCGATAATCGGCGGCGAGCCCGCGCGCGAACGGATCGACCGGCCACGCCCAGAGATTGCTTTGCGCACCGCCGCGTGACGCCCTCTCGCCCTCGGGCCAGCCGGTGAGCGCCGCGACGATCGCCGCCCCGTTGATGTCGTCGGCATCGATATCGGCATCGATACTGTGCGGGACAACGAGGCCGATGGCGGCGCGGCCGCGCAGATTGGCGCCCGCCACCGTGCCGCTGGCGGAGGCCAGCGTCACGCGGTCCTTCGCCAGCGTCACATCGCCGGCGAAACGCGCCGGCACGCTCTGCGGCACGCCGAACAGCGGTCGCAGGTCTGCTTCCTTCACGGTCGTGTGCAGGGCGCCGGTGACGGCGCCGTTCGCATAGCGCGCGGTGCCTTCGGCCGCGGCATCGAGACCGCGCGCCACGATCTGCGCCTTGACGCGCATGTCGGACTGCAACGGCCCCTCGGCGGTGAAGGTGAGCCGCCCCGGCTCGCGGCCAACGCTGGCGATCCGGTCGAGCGACGTCAGCGCGGCCAGCGCCGCACCATCATCGCTCTCGAGTCGTCCGTCGAGCTTGAGCGTCGCCGTCTCCGGCTTCGCCAGATCGCCAGTGCTCTGCGCCGCGAGAGTAACGCGCACCGGACCGACGCTGCCCTCCAGCGACGCCTTGCCGACGCCGCTCTTGTTGTCCGCGGCATCGAGCGCCACCGTGCCGCGCAACTGCGCGCGGCCGGTGAAGCGCGCCAGCACCGGTGCCGCCGCCGGCGCATATTGCGACAACAGCGTGGTCACGCCTTTGAGATCGCGCGCATTGAGATCGAAGGAAAGATTGCCGCGCGGCTGCGGCGCGAAGGCGAGCCGGCCGCCGGCGGTGACTGCCGCACCGCCAAGATCGCCGACCGACAGCCGCTCGATATCGATGCCGTTCTTGCTGCCCGCGAGCTTGGCCCGCAGATCGCGCACGGCGACACCGCCGACGGTGGCACGGCCGAGATCGACGGTGAGCGCGAGATCCTGCGGCGCCTCCACCGCCGTGCCGGCGAGCGCGGCGGCGAGGAACGAACGCGCGCCGTCGATGTCGATGTCCGACGCGCGCAGCACGGCTTCGAGCTTCGCCGGGCGCGCCGCCGACGCGACATTATAGACAAGCCGTCCCTCGATGGTCTCGCGGTCGAGTTCGGCACGCAGCCGCTCCACCGCGATGGTGTCGCTGCCGAGCGTCACGTCGCCGCGCGCCTTCAGGCTGCGCACCGGCCCGGGCGTGAGATCGCTGCGCCCTTCGAGCCAGCCGACCAGCGCGCGCAGATCGGACGATTCGACGCCGGCGGCGCCCTTGAACGCAACACCGGGCGGCGTTCCCGCGCGCGATGCCGGTGTCGTCGTCAGACGCCCGGCAAGTTGCACGCGGCTTGAGCCGGGCGCGCGGAACTCGAAATCGCTCAACGTCCAGCCATCGTTGCTCGACGCCACGTCGCCGCGCACCGCGAGCACGGTGCCGCCGCCGAGCGTCACCTGATCGATGCCGATGCCGAGCTGGAACGGGAACGGCAGCACGCCGCCCGCCGCCTGCGCCAGCGTGCGCAGCGCCGCCGCGGCGGGAAGCCGCGTGCCGTCGGCATTGGCGAGCGCGCGGTCGAGATCGAGCTGCCGCGCCGACAGCACGCCCTCGATGCGCGGCTCTGCGCCGAATTTCACGTCCGCCGTGCCGGTCAGCTTGGCGCCGAGATCATCGGCGCCGTATTGAAATTCCACCTGCTCCAGCAGCACCGAAGCCGGCGTCACCTTAACCTTGGCGCTGGCGCGCCATGGCGGCGTCACCGCCGTCTTGTCGCGACCGGCGGCACGATTGCCGACAAGCTGCACCGGCCGGCTGAAACTCGCCTGACCCTCGAACCGCGGCGTGCCCTGCGCCAGCGACACCTCACCGTCGGCTTCGAGGGTCAACGGCCTATTCTGCGGATCGACATTGAGCCGCACGCGGGCGCTCCCGGCGTCGCTCACGCGGCTCACCGACAAGCGATACGGATAAATCTCGCCGTCGAGCGTCGCCGCGCCCTCGCCGCGCACCGGCCCGGCGAGCGAGCGCGCATCGCCGTTGAACCAGATGCCGTCCAGCACGCGGCGCGCGCCGCTGCCCGCATCGGTGAGGACGAGACGGCCTTCCTCCACATGCAGCCGGTCGATCGACAGCGCATTCGGATCGAACGACGCCGCTGCGCCCGGCCAGCGCAGCTTGCCCGCCTGATCAATGCCGGTTTCCAGTTGCGGCGCGACCACATGCAGGTCGGTCGCGCGCCATTCGCCGCGCATCAGCGAGCCGAGTGCCAGCTCGATGCTGATTACCCGCGCGCGCACGCCGCTCACGGTTACGTCGCGCAACGTAAGTTGCGGCGACGGCAGCAGCCGCACGTCGATCTTGCCGGCGACGGTGACCGGCAGGCCGGTCATGCGCGACGCCTCGCGCTCGACCACGCCGCGATAATCGTTCCAGTCGACGACAAACGGCGCCGCCAGCGCCGCCACCAGCGCCAGGATCAAAGCCACCGCGATCGTCAGCAGCGTGTTTTGCAACGCATCCCCTTTGGCCGGCCCCGCCCTCTGGAGCCGCACCACTCCCTGCGCCGCCAGCGCGGCGCGCTTCCCCCGGCTCCGCCACCTGTTGCCGGACGACCCGGCGAAACTGTGTCGGCAGCCTACTCTAACGCGATGATCTTACCGGGATTCATCAGATTTTGCGGATCGAGCGCCCGCTTGACCGCAGCCATGGCGGCAAGCGCCGGCGCACCATGCTCCGCCAGCAGGTATTTCTGTTTGCCCTGACCGACGCCATGCTCGCCGGTGCAGGTGCCTTCCATGGCGAGCGCCAGTTCCACCAGCTTGCCGGACAGTTCCTTGGCGCGGTCCACCTCGCCGTGATCGTCCATGTTGACCAGCAGGCTCATGTGGAAATTGCCGTCGCCCACATGGCCGGCGATGGGGGTGAGCAGATCGAGCCGCCTGGCCTCCGTCTGCGCCGCCGTGACGCACTCGGCGAGCCGCGAGATCGGCACGCAGACATCGGTGGCAAAACATTGCGAGCCGGGGCGCAGGCTTTTCGCCGCCCAATAGACGTCATGCCGCGCCTGCCACAGCCGCGTGCGCTCCTCCGGCTTGGTGGTCCACTCGAACGGCCCGCCGCCCAGTTCGCGCGCGATCTCGCCGAACCGCTCCGACTGCTCGGCGACGCCGGCCTCGCTGCCGTGAAACTCCACGAACAGCATCGGCTTTTCCGGCAAGGTCAGCTTGGAATAGGCGTTGCACGCGCGGATCTGCACCTCGTCGAGCAGTTCGATGCGCGCGACCGGAATGCCGGACTGGATCGTCATGATCGTCGCGTTGCACGCCGCCTCCACCGAGGGGAACGGGCAGATGCCGCCGGCGATCGCCTCGGGGATGCCCTGCAGCCGCAGCGTCAGTTCGGTGATGATGCCGAGCGTGCCCTCGGCGCCGATCAACAACCGCGTCAGGTCGTAGCCCGACGAGGATTTCTTGGCGCGCGTCGCGGTGGTGACGATCTCGCCGTTCGGCATCACCGCCTTCAGCGACAGCACATTGTCCTTCATGGTGCCGTAGCGCACCGCGTTGGTGCCGGACGCGCGGGTCGAGGCCATGCCGCCGAGCGAGGCATCGGCGCCGGGATCGATCGGGAAGAACAGACCCTGGTCGCGCAGATATTCGTTGAGCTGCTTGCGGGTGATGCCCGGCTCGATCACGCAGTCGAGGTCTTCCGCGTGCACCGCAAGCACCTTGTTCATGTCGCGGAAGTCGACGGTGACGCCGCCGAACGGCGCGTTGATGTGGCCTTCGAGCGAGGTGCCGGCGCCATAGGGGATCACCGGCAGATTGTGTTGCGCGCAGATGCGCACGATCTGCTGCACATCGGCGGTGCTTTGCGGGAACACCACCGCGTCCGGCGGCTGGTTCGGAATCCAGGTCAGCGAATTGCCGTGCTGCTCGCGCACTGCCTGCGAGGTGACGACCCGGTTGCCGAAGGCGGCGGTCAGCGCCGCGATCCCGGCAGCGGCGGCCTTGTCATCGCGGCGGCGGGCGGTTTCGGTCATGGCGCGGTCCTCGGTCTTAAGGTTGCGCAGCGACCGTGGCGGGCGGCGCGGGCGGGGTCAAGCGGCGCGGTGCACAGCGGCAAACGCCGGTTTGACGACACAGGAGGCTGCCACGACAATGCCGCCAAAGGATAAAATATGCCTGACCGTTCCGACGCTCTCGCCGAAGCCCCCGCCCCGTTCGTTTCGTCCGTGATGCGGGTCGAGCCGCAATGGATCGACTACAACGGCCATCTCAATATGGCCTATTACAATGTACTGTTCGACCGCGGCGCCGACGAGGCGTTCGTGCTGCTCGGCATGGGGCCGGACTATCTCAAGACGCGCCGGCATTCGACCATGACCGCGGAGGCGCATGTGCGCTATCTGCGCGAGATTCATGAAGGCGCGCCAGTCACTGCCACCTGCCATCTGATCGCCGCAGACGCCAAACGCATCCATTATTTCCAGGAGTTGCGCCACGCCGAGGACGGCTGGCTGTCCGCCACCTCGGAATGCATGATGCTGCATGTGGACATGACGGCGAAGAAAGTCGCGCCGTTCCCACCCGATATCGCCGCCAATGTGCAGCGCATGCTTGCGGCGCATGCGCGCGTGCCGCGCCCCGAGGGCGTGAGCCGGCGGATTGCGATGCCGGGGGCATAGCCGGGCAAGTGGCTACTGCTCCTCGATCGTCACACGATCCGGATAAAACGCGAGATGGCCGGCGATGTCCGCCACGGCCGGATAAGGGCTGACATAACTCCACACCGCGTTGTCGCCACGCGTGCCCAGTTCCGGAATCGAGAAATAGCTGCAGTCACCCTTGTAGGGGCAATAGGTGGCGTGGTCGGTGGCTTGGAGCCGACTCATGTCCACGTCGCCGCGCGGAATATATTGCACCGGCGGATAGGACGCTTCGCGCAAAGCGAGCGCCGCGGTGGTATCGGCCAGCACCCGGCCGTTCACCGTCACCACCACCCGGCGCGGATTGCGCGCGACGGTGATCGGATGATCGGGGCCGGGCTGCTTGATCGGCTTGGTCATGACGGTCTCCTGAAGGGGCGCCGGCGCGTTTCCTCACTATATATAGAGCGGGACGACGGCGTTTGCGCCGATCCGGCCCGCAGTTTCCGGGCATAAACCGCAATCCCGCCTCCCCCGGCCCTCCAAATCCGGGGCCGGCGATGCCATCTTTGCCTTGAAAGAATCGTGTTTTCGGCGCAAGCGCGCCTGCCACCGCTATGCCGGTGGCGAACCCGGAACCCCGATGGCCGATTTCTCCCAGCGCCCCCGCGAACCCGCCCCCGCTCCCCGGCCCGCCGCCGGCGGCATCGCGGCGCGCGCGCAGGCGGCCGCGCGCGGGGGATATCCGTATCTCGACACGCTCAATCCGGAGCAGCGCGAGGCGGTGGAGACGCTCGACGGCGCGGTGCTGGTGCTCGCCGGCGCCGGCACCGGCAAGACCCGCGTGCTGACCACGCGCATCGCCCACATCCTCAATCTCGGCCGCGCGCACCCCTCGCAGATCCTCGCCGTCACCTTCACCAACAAGGCCGCGCGGGAGATGAAGGAACGCGTCGCGCAGATGGTCGGCCAGGTGGTCGAAGGCATGCCGTGGCTCGGCACCTTCCACGCCATCGGCGTGAAGATGCTGCGCCGCCACGCCGAACTGGTCGGGCTGAAGCCGAACTTCACCATCCTCGATACCGACGACCAGATCCGGCTGATGAAGCAACTGCTCGAGGCCGAGAACATCGACGAGAAGCGCTGGCCGGCGCGCGTGCTCGCCATCTTGATCGACGGCTGGAAGAATCGGGGCCTGACGCCGGATCAGGTGGCGGCCGGCGAAGCCGCCGCGTTCGCCAATGGCAAGGGCAAGAAGCTCTACGCCGCCTATCAGGAGCGGCTGAAGACGCTCAACGCCGCCGACTTCGGCGACCTGCTGCTGGAATGCATCCGTCTGTTCCGCGAGAACCCGGAAGTGCTGCGGCAGTATCAGGAGCGGTTCAAATACATCCTGGTGGACGAATATCAGGACACCAACGTCGCGCAGTATCTGTGGCTGCGGCTGCTTGGGCAGAACGTGGCGGCGAAGGCTCCGGGCCTCGTCCTTCGAGACGCCGCGCAAAGCGCGGCTCCTCAGGATGAGGGTCGAGAGTTGGATGTGGCGCACCACGATGCCGCGGCGAACACCAATACCCCTCCTCATCCTGAGGAGCGCGGCGCGCCGCGCGTCTCGAAGGATGCAGGCCCCACTGCAGGCCCCGACATTCCCCGCCCGCAGAAAAACATCTGCTGCGTCGGCGACGACGACCAGTCGATCTATGGCTGGCGCGGCGCCGAGGTCGACAACATCCTGCGATTCGAGCACGACTTCCCCGGCGCCAAGGTGATCCGGCTCGAGCGCAACTACCGCTCCACCGGCCACATCCTCGCGGTCGCCGCGCATCTCATCACCCACAACGAGGGCCGGCTCGGCAAGACCCTGCACACCGAGGACGAACCCGGCGAGAAAGTCACCGTCACCGGCGCGTGGGATTCCGAGGAAGAAGCGCGCGCCATCGGCGAGGAGATCGAGGCGCTGCAACGGGCGGAGCATAATCTCGACGAGATCGCCATTCTGGTGCGCGCCTCGTTCCAGATGCGCGAATTCGAAGACCGCTTCGTCACCCTCGGCCTGCCCTATCGCGTGATCGGCGGCCCGCGGTTCTACGAGCGGCAGGAAATCCGCGACGCCCTCGCCTATCTGCGCGTCATCGCCTCGCCCGCCGACGACCTCGCCTTCGAGCGCATCGTCAACGTGCCGAAGCGCGGCCTCGGCGACGCCACCGTGCAGATCCTGCACGACCATGCGCGCAAGCGGCGCATTCCGCTCTCGGAAGCGGCGCGCGCCGTGGTCGAGACCGACGAATTGAAGCCGAAGGCGCGCGCCTCGCTGCGCGCGCTGATGGATGCGTTCACCCGCTGGACCGAGCAGCGCGCGACCCTGCCGCACACCGAATTGGCCGAGATCGTGCTCGACGAGAGCGGCTACACGGAGATGTGGCAGAAGGACCGCAGCGCCGACGCCGCCGGCCGCCTCGAAAACCTGAAAGAACTCGTGCGCTCCATGGAGGACTTCGAGAACCTGCAGGGGTTCCTCGAACACATCTCCCTCGTCATGGACACCGACCGCGGCGAAGGCGCCGAGAGCGTCAACCTGATGACGCTGCATTCCGCCAAGGGCCTGGAATTCGACACCGTGTTCCTGCCCGGCTGGGAGGAAGGTCTGTTCCCGCACCAGCGCGCGCTCGACGAACAGGGCCGCGCCGGGCTTGAGGAAGAGCGCCGCCTCGCCCATGTCGGCATCACCCGCGCGCGCAAACGTGCCAAGCTCTATTTCGCCACCAACCGCCGCATCCACGGATTGTGGAACACCACGGTGCCGTCGCGCTTCCTCGACGAACTGCCGGAAGAGCATGTGGAGGTGAAGGAGGTCGACGGCGGCTTCGGTTTCGGCGGACGCGGCGGCTACGGCGCGTCGCGCTTCGACGAGGTGAGTTCGTTCGGCTCCAGCTACGGCACGCCGGGCTGGCAACGCGCGCAGCAGAACAAGGGCCGCGGCGGTTTCAGCGAGACCGGCCAGCAGCGCTATGTCCGTGACGGCTACGCCAAGCGCGGCTTCGGCGCGACCGACGTGGAAGGCTTCGCCGGCCGCGAGAGTGGCGCCGGCGCGAAGGGCCGCAACAACAAGCGCCCGTTGGTGATCGAGGGCGAGCTGATCGCCAAATCCACCGGTGCCTCGGCGTTCAAGGTCGGCGATCGCGTGTTCCACCAGAAGTTCGGCAACGGCAATGTCATCGCGCTCGACGGCAACAAGCTGACCATCGACTTCGACAAGGCCGGCGAGAAGCGCGTAGTGGATAGTTTCGTCGAGCGGGTCTAACGCGCCGCGCTGTTAAATCCCTCTCCCGCTTGCGGGAGAGGGTGCCGAGCGCCAGCGAGGCGGGTGAGGGCACAGTCTCACCGTGACAACAATCCCCTCACCCGGCTCGCGCTTCGTTTCACTCCGCGCGATCCACCCTCTCCCGTAAACGGGAGAGGGAAAGAAAAACAAGCGCCGCCCTACCCCCTCAGCAGCACCGCCCTCATCTGTTCAATCGTCGCCCGCGCGTAGTCGCCGAGCAATTCATCCGAGGCGCTCGAGATCGGATGGCCGATCACCGCGAATTTGTAGTCCGGCATGCCGAGCACCTTGCACATCAACGCGGCGGCGCTGGTGAAGCGTTCGGTCATCACGCCGATGGCGGGGACGCCTTGTTTCTCGACGGCAATGGAGTCGTGCAGACTGCACGATGAGCAGGAGCCTCAATCGCCGATGCCGGTCACCGCCGCGTGCCACTGGCGCGTTTCGGCGATGATCTCCTGCTCGGCCGGCGCGCTGTAGTTCTTCTTCTGCCGCCACACCACCTCCGCCGCGCCGAGGTCATCGCGCAGCATGCGGTCGAGATGGGTGAAGAAGCCCTTGGTGCCTTCCTTGCCGTTGGTGATGATGCCGACGGTCTTGCCGCGCAGCGTGTCGAGCCGCGGCGCGAGCGCGAAGCCCGCCGTCTTGCCTTCATGGGTCGGATCGAACACGTGCAGCGTCATCGGCGGGTCTCCGTTCTTTGATTTCCGTCTGTGAGCTTAATTGCCGCCTGTGCGGCGCGATAGCGCAAATACAGATTCCGATACGTTCACCCCACGGGAAGGATCAATTCCGTCTCATCCTGAGGAGCGATCCGCAGGATCGCGTCTCGAAGGACGAGGCGGCCCGACCGTTGCACACCTCATGGTTCGAGACGCCCGGCTTCGCCGGGCTCCTCACCATGAGGTCAGCCGGGCTCGCAATCGACGCAGACGCCGAGCGGCACCGTCACCGCCTTGGTCTTCGAGCCCATCCACGGCGGGATCACCGCGCCGAAGCCGCCGGCCGGGCCGCCCGCGGCAATCACCAGCAGATGGTCCGGCGATTCCAGCGCCGGATGCACCTTCTCCGGCCGGTCCCGCACGATCGCCGCCTTGCCGACGTCGGCCCATTCCTTGCGCTTGATGCGCGCGCGCTCATAAAGGAATTCGGCGATGTCGCGCTTCGACCAGCCGGCGTTCTGGATGTGCTCGCGCAACTGCTTCGGGATGATGATGGCGTAGTTGCCGCCATAGATCGAATAGTGCCGCTGGTTGGCGCGCATCTCCGCCGCGAAGGTTTCGAGAATCTCCTTCGGATCGGTGGTCCACTCGTTCATGATCTGGCGCGGCGCCAGCGCCGCCATCACCGTCACCGCCGAGGTGCCGTCGTTCGGCACGCCGCGAAACACCGACAGCGGCTCCCACGTCATGTCCTCCTCGTCCTCGGCGAGACAGTAGGAGAACTTGCCGGGATGGCCGAGCGTCGAGCGATCGATGCCGCCCGGCCGCACATCCATCAGATTGATCAGCGACAAGCGAATGGCGCGGCCGATCACCGACGTGGCGCGATCGCTGTTGCCGAGCGCATTGAAGGTCGAGGCCGCGCCGATCTCCAGCCGGATCGGCCCGTTGATGACGACCAGCACCGCGCAGCCGCCGGTCGACGACGAGATGCCGTGCAGCAGGAACTCATCCTTCAGCATCCCCTGCCATGCGGCGGCGACGATGGGAAAGTGCATCGGCAGGCAGCCGGCCATCACCGCGTTGATGGCGAGCTTCTCCGCCGTGATCGGCTGCGCGCGCACCGGCTCGATGCCGATCAGCTGGTCCGGCGGCATCATCGCCCAGTCGAGACACGCCGCGATGGCGTCCTCCGTCGGCGGCACCACCGGCAGGCCGTCGGTCCAGCCGTTGGAATGGAAGAACTCCTGCGCGGCGGCGAAGTCGTCGACCGGATAGCTCTTCGCCGTCAGCGCCGGTCTGGTGGCTGTCTGCATCGCGTCACCCCGCAAATCCGATGGAGCACGATAGCCGGCCGCGGCTGCGGCGCAATCCGGCGACGGATCAAACGGGGCATGCGGATTTAATGGCTCTTGACTTTATTCCTATATGCCTATAATCCTATGCCTGTCCTGTTCACGAGGGGCGTCATCTAGAGGCGTCTTGATGGTGGAGCAGGAATTGCGGCGCCCGCGCGCAGGTCTCGCACCCTGCGTCCGGGACGCCCTGGGTTTGCCGTCCGCCCCAACTAAGTGGGGCCGCCCGCAAGGGCTGGACGGGGTAGGACGAACGCGGGCCAAAGCCCGTGGGAACCGGTGGGGTCCGATCCCGCAAGGATCGACAACTCCATCTGTCCGCGCCCCGGAAGCACGGTCCCGGGGAGCGAAATCGCCGCTGATGGAGCGCCGCAAGGCGCGCGTGTCTCTCTTTCGTAGGAGAGATGCGCTCCGTTCACGCGGTGACGCGTGAGCGGTGACTACGACGTTGCGCTTCGCGGCGCTCCGTCCCCCTCGTCATGCGACGAGGGACGAAACAGAACTCCGGCGCCCCCGCGCCGCAAACAACAGGGGCGATCACGCTTGTCCGAAAACAGGCGGGCTGTTTGACAATCGCATCAGGATGACACGAGCACGCATCCAGAGCGCTGCGCGGACTGCATCAACACCCGTTCGTCCCCGCGAAAGCGGGGACCCACGCTTGGCCACATCGGCAGTTGTGCAAGAAGCAAAGTGAGGATTCCCGCTTTCGCGGGAATGAACGGTGGAGGCTGTAGCGCTCAATTCCATCGGCCGTCATGCGCGGACTTGTTCCGCGCATCCACGTCTTGCTTCCTTGAGCCCAAACAAGCCGTGGATGCCCGCAACATCAGGGCGTTCACGCCCGTCTTCGACGGGCTATGTGCGGGCATGGGGGGAGAGACTGAAGCATTCGGAAAGAAACGAAAGGAGCGCGCCGGGAACGGGTTAGATCAAACGCGTACCGATGCGTTGTTGCCGCAGCCAGAAACCGGCAAAATCAGCTGCGTCGATCGTCTCCGTTACGGCCGGTTGTCACCCGGCGCGCCGTGCGGGGATAACGCGGCGGCAGACGACGATGTTCCGGCCTCCGCCTGCGCGGCCTGCACCAGATGAAACAGCGCGCAGCCTTCGGCGCGCAGCCGTGCGGGATCGGCCTCGCCTTTCTGCGCCAGGTCGATGATGCGCTCGGCAAGATAGCCGCGCGCGAACTCCAGCTCCGCCCGCGAATAGCGCGGATCCTTCACCACCTCGGTCCACACGGCATCGAACGCCTCGCCGATGATGCGCGTCAATTCCGTGTCGAACACACGCGTCAGACGAATGCGGGACGGCTTGTCATTCGCGGATTGGGATGGCGGCGTCAGCGTTTCAACCAGTGAGGCATCGGCGAGCGTCACGTCAGCGAGCTTGGCGGGCATTTCCATCGTCGTATTCCAATGAGGCAGTCGCGTCGCCCGTCGCACTAACGCGCGAACGTGACAGTTTGTTGTCGGCACGCGCGATCACGATCCTGCGCTTCGGCGTCGCGGTGCCGCGACATCTTGCGCGCGGTGCAAGGGGAAAGCAGATCGATAATTGCGCGCGATGCCATGTTCTAGCGTGGCGTGCGGCGCAGCAGCACGAACACGATGAGAATCAGCAGCACGACGACCAGTCCGCCGGACGGGTAATAGCCCCAGTCGGCGCTGTAGGGCCATGTCGGCAGCGCGCCAAGCACCAGCAGGATGGCAATGATCAGAAGTATCGTGCGCATGGTCGATTGTCCGGCACAGTCGTTCGCATCGCGGCCACGGGCGTGGTCGCGTCGGGCGGGACAACGCGGAATGGGAAAACTGGTTCCGACACCCAAAGCGTTTTCAAGCGAAGTGGATACCGGTTCGCGTCAAGAAAACGCGAGAAAACAAAAACCTAAAATCTCTCCCTGTTTCCATGAAACAGGGAGAGATTTTAGTCGCCGACGCCTTTTTTCGCCACCTCGAACCGCTCCTCGCGGCCGCATTCGAGGCAACGATAGGTGTGGCGCATCACCAGCGGCTTGTCGGGGATCGGCTCCACGGTGGCGATCGCCATGGTGCCGCCGCAGCCGCATTGCACATAAGCATCGGTCCGGGTCGGGATTTTCGGCGGCATGTCGCTATGATGCTCATGGAACCTGTGTCGAGTATTGCCCCAACAGCAGAGGATGCAAGATGTTCCGCCGGCTGATGGTTGCATCTCCCCTGCTCATCCTCGCCCCGCTGCTCGCCACGCATGCGGCGGCCATGGATCTCAACGGCTTCCGCGCCAGCCACAAGCGTCCGCCGCTGCAATTTCATCCCGGCCTTGCCGCCGCGGCCGACGCCCATGCGCGCGATCTCGCCAGCCGCAACCGGCTCGACCACGCGGGCTTCCGCGAACGGATCGGTGCGGTGAGTTCGGGCGCAGCCGCGGAAAATGTGTCCTACGGTTGCGAGGACGAAGCCTGCGCGATCCTCCAGTGGAGCCGCTCGTCGGGCCATCGCGCCAATATGCTGCGGCGTGATGTCACCGGATACGGCCTCGCCTCGGCGCGCGCGGAGTCAGGGCGCCGGTACTGGGTGCTGGAATTGGGCAACTGAGCGCATGGCATCGCGCGGCGCGCACGCGCTCGTGACCAGCGAGACCTTGCGTCGCAGCAAAGGAACCAACACACTCGATCAGCCTTATGCCGTGGGGCGCTATGTTGTCAGGCCGGTGCAAGGGCATCCGGGGGAAGTTGGGTTCGATGAAACGTCTATGGGTTCTGGCCGCCGCCGTGGCGTCCTTCGCCGCGCTCACCGTCACGCAGGCGAGCGCCGCGATTCTGATCACCGTGGACAAGAGCGCGCAGCGCATGACGGTGGAGATGAACGGCAGCCAGCTTTACGACTGGCCGGTCTCGACCGGCAAAGCCGGGCATGACACGCCGAGCGGCAGCTTCCGTGCCTTCCGCATGGAAGAGGACCACTACTCCAAGGAGTGGGACGATGCGCCGATGCCGCATTCCATCTTCTTCACCCAGCAGGGCCACGCCATTCACGGCACGCTTGATGCCAAGCGGCTCGGCACGCCGGCGTCGCATGGCTGCGTGCGGCTCTCCACCGAGCATGCGCGGCTGCTGTTCGGCCTGGTGAAGCAGGACGGCGTGCTTAACACCCGCGTCGTGCTCAAGGGTGAGATTCCCTCCGGCGGCGTGCCGATGGCGCGGCGCGCGCCGCGCACCGTCGATCCGGGGATCGCTGACGGCTGGAGCGGCAACAGCGATACCAACTGGTGGGATCTGGAACGCGAGCGCGCCGCCGCGCGTGCCGCGCAGGCCCGCGCGCAGGCGCAGATGGAGGCGCAGGCCGACGCACGCTACTACGGCTACGAGCCGCGCCGCGCCCGTTCGTCTCGCGGGCGCTACTACGGCGAGGAAATCGCGCCGCGCCGTTACGAGTACCCCGATGCACCGGGCCGATTCTATGATCGCCCGCGCGGGGTGTTCAACAACTGGTAGCGGCCCGGTCATCGGCGCGCGGACGAAAACTTTTCGGTGAAAAGTGATCGCCGCCGCGCGGTTCGGCCTTAGAATGACGACGTGGCATCCCGCCGCGCAGGATCGCTCCCATTCTTCTCCCGACTCCCGCCCCCACGGTTCTCGCCCGCGCTGTCACCGACGAAGCGCGGGCGAAACGCATCGCCACCCTGCTGCACGAAAGCCTGCCGCCTGACGACACCGCCGCCGCGGCCTTCGAGGGCGACGATGGCCGCTGGTGCGTGGAAGTGCATTTCGGCAGCCAGCCGGACGAGGCGGCGATCCGCGCGCTGGTCGCGGCCGCCGGCGGCGATGCCGTCGCGGCGGATTTGACGTTTGAAACGGTCGCCGCGACCGACTGGGTGACTGCGAGCCTCGCCGGTCTCACCCCGGTCGATGCCGGCCGCTTCCGCGTCCACGGCTCCCATGATCGCGCCAGCGTTGGAAGCAATCGCATCGGTCTGGAGATCGAGGCTGCGCTCGCCTTCGGCACCGGCCACCACGGCACCACCCGCGGCTGCCTGCTGGCGCTCGACGCCCTCGCCCGCCATTTCAAACCGGAGCGCGTGCTCGATGTCGGCACCGGCACCGGCGTGCTCGCCATCGCGGCGGCGCGCCGCTGGCATATCAGCGCGGTCGCCTCCGATATCGATCCGGTCGCGGTGGTCGCGGCGCGCGCCAACGCCACGCTCAACCGCACGGCGACCTCAGTCGTCGCGTTGCGCGCCGCCGGTGTCGCCGATGCCCGGATCGGCAACGGCGCGCCCTACGATCTGATCTTCGCGAATATTCTGCTGGGTCCGCTGGTGCGAATGGCGACGCCGCTCGCGGCGCTGCTGGCGCCGGGCGGCTACATCGTCTTGTCGGGCCTGCTGCCGGTGCACGCGCATGCGGCACTCGCCGCCTATCGCGCACGCGGGCTTGTACTGGAGCGCCGCTTTCCGCTCGATCAGTGGATGACACTGCTGATGCGAAAGCCGCGCGTGCAGAACCCGCGATCTCCCCGCGGTCCCGGCGACCGCGGATGATCGGAGATGTGTTCGCTTAGCGGCCGAACGGCAGCGCGTCTTCGCTGCGGTGGATCAGCCGGTTGCCGTACATTTCCATGTCGTGCGGCAGTAGATGCCGGTGCATGGCGATTTCCCGCTCGGCGCGACGCTTCTGCGCTTCGAGGAAACGGCGATAAAGGCGGGCGATAAAACTCGTAAGAACCATGGCGTGTCTCCGTCTTGTCCAGAAGGTTTGACGACACTCCCGGCATTTCCCCTGACTGCAAAAACAACCTATGTTGCATCGCAGCAAATGACCACTCCCAGGCTTGCGGGGTCAGGTTTGCAGTTTCGCATGCGCGGTTAATGACGCTTAACGCCTGGGCGTTTGGCTGCCTGCCGCGTCGGCAACTTGCATGACGTTGATGCAATCCGCGCATGACAGCGGTGTTTGCCGCCGTTTGGGGCAATCCCTATGGTGCGACTCATGTTCGAAGCGCGCTTCCAGACATTCGACGACGTCAGCGACCGCACGCAGATCGCGCCGCGCGTGGCCGCCTTGCGCGCCGAATTGCAGCGGCGTGGCGTCGACGGCTTCATCGTTCCGCGCGCCGACCGCCAGCAGAACGAATATGTCGCGCCGGCCGACGAACGGCTGGCATGGCTCACCGGATTCACCGGCTCGGCCGGTGCCGCGATCGTGCTGCCGGACCGTGCCGCGCTGTTCGTCGACGGCCGCTATCAGGTGCAGGCGCCGGAGCAGACCGACACCAAAGTGTTCGAGATCGCGCATCTGATCGAACAGCCACCGAGCCAATGGCTGCGCGCGCATCTGCACCCAGGCGCCAAGCTCGGCTACGATCCATGGCTGCACACCAGCGAAGCGGTCGACGTGCTCGGCAAAGCATGCGAAGCGGCCGGCGCCACGCTGGTCCCGCTCGACAGCAATCCGATCGACAGCGTCTGGAACGGACGTCCGGCCGAACCGAGCGGCGCCGTGCATTTGCATGATCCGCGCTATGCCGGCGAAGCTGCCGGCGACAAGCTCACGCGGTTGCGCGAAAAGCTCACGGAATTGCGGATCGACACGCTGGTGATATCCGATCCGCACAACGTGGCGTGGATTTTCAACATCCGCGGCAGTGATGTCGCGCATACGCCCCTGCCGCTCGCCTTCGCGCTGGTACCGGCGCGCGGACGGCCGGCGCTCTATGTCGCCGCCGGAAAACTCGACAACCGCACGCGCGCCGCCCTCGAAGACCTCGCCGATGTGCGCGAGCCGGCCGCTTTTCTCGCCGACCTCGACGCACTCAAGGGCCGCGCCGTGCAGCTTGACCGCGGCACCGGCGCCGATGCGCTGACGCGGCGGCTGGAGGCCGCCGAGGCGCATGTCACCCGCGCCGCCGATCCGGTGACGGCGATGAAGGCGGTGAAGAACGACACCGAAATCGCCGGCAGCCGCAGCGCGCACCAACGCGACGGCGCGGCGCTGGTGCGCTTCCTCGCCTGGTTCGACCGCGAAGCGCCGCGCGGCGCACTGACCGAGATCGACGCCGTCGCCGCGCTGGAAAGTTTCCGCCGCGACACCGGCGTCCTGAAGGATGTGTCGTTCCCGACCATTTCCGGCGCCGGACCGAACGGCGCGATCGTGCATTACCGCGTCACCAGCGCCACCAACCGCAAGATTGGTTTGAACGAGCTGTTCCTGATCGATTCCGGCGCGCAATACGAAGACGGCACCACCGACGTGACGCGCACCATCGCGGTCGGCACGCCGAGCGCGGAGATGCGCGACCGCTTCACCCGCGTGCTGCGCGGGCATATCGCCATCGCAACCGCAGTGTTTCCGCGCGGCACCACCGGCGCGCAGCTCGACACGCTGGCGCGGCTGCCGCTGTGGCAGGCCGGACTTGATTTCGACCACGGCACGGGCCACGGCGTCGGCAGCTATCTGTCCGTGCACGAAGGCCCGGCGCGCATCTCCAAGCTCGGCACCGTTCCGCTGGAGCGCGGCATAATCCTGTCGAACGAGCCCGGTTATTACAAAACCGGCGCCTATGGCATCCGCATCGAGAATCTCGTGCTCGTTGTCGCCGGACCGCAGCCCGCGGGCGCGGAAAAGACACTCGACGCCTTCGAGACCCTGACGCTGGCGCCGATCGACCGCCGGCTGATTGATCCGTCGATGCTGTCGGCCGCCGAGCGCGACTGGATCGACCGCTACCACGCCCGCGTGCGCGACACGCTGTCGCCGCTGGTTGATGCCGAGACGCGCGCCTGGCTGACTATCGCGACGGAGCCGCTCGGGCGCACCTAATGACCGATTCCGTTCCGGCGGCCGTCCCTCCGCGCAAGCGGTTCCTCGTTCTGCTGGTCGCGCTGTCGGCGACCGGACCGGTCGCGCTCAACATCTTCGTCCCCGCGATCCCGCAACTGACCAGCCGTTTCAACACCGACGCCGCGACGGTTCAGCTCACCCTGTCGCTGTTTCTGTTGAGTCTCGCCTCGGGGCAGTTGCTGCTCGGGCCGCTGTCGGACCGCTTCGGCCGCCGGCCGGTCGTGCTTGGCGGCATCGCGCTCGCCTGCATCGCCAGCTTCGCCGCGATGGCGGCGCCAAGCATCGAATGGCTGATCGCCGCGCGCGTGGCACAGGCGCTCGGCGCCGGAACCGGCATCGTCATCAGCCGCGCCATCGTTCGCGATCTCTATGATCGCGACCGCGCCGCCGCGATGCTCGGCCTCGTCACCAGTGCCATGGTCATCGCCCCGATGGTCGCGCCGATGATCGGCGGGCTGCTCGACACGGTGTTCGGCTGGGAATCGATCTTTCTGGCCGTCTCGATCGTCACATTGATCGTGTTGATCTGGTCGACAGCGGCGCTGCCGGAGACCAATCCGCTGCGCATGAGCGGGGCGGACAGCAGCGCCGTCTCGTGGCGCGAGTGGCGCGCACTGCTGACCAATCGCCGGTTTTACCGTTATGCGCTGACCTCGACCTTCGGCACGGCTCCCTATTACGTACTGATCGGCGGCGCCCCGCATGTCGTGGTCAACATCATCGGTGCGACTTCGGCGGAATACGGCGTGTGGTTCACGCTATCGTCGCTCGGCTACATGATCGGCAACTTCATCGCCTCGCGGCTGTCCACGCGCTATGGCGTTCACACCATGATCAAGGCCGGGATCGGCCTCGGGTTGATCGCAACCACAGCCGCCGTCGTTCTGCTGGCGACCGTCGGTACGGAAATCTGGATCTTCTTCGTTCCGCAACTGTTCGTGTCGGTGGGCAACGGCCTGCTGCTGCCGAACTCCATCGCGGCGGCGATCAGCGTGCGTCCGCAGGCGGCGGGCGCGGCATCGGGCATCACCGGCTTCCTGCAGATGTCGACCGGCGCCGCCATCGCGCAGGGCATCTCCTATATCCTGGTGCATGATGGCGGCCCGCTGTCGGTGCCGCTGATGATGATCGGCGTGCTGCTCGTCGCTTTGGTTTTCTATTACGGGCTGCGCGACAAAAGCGACGGTCGTTAACGCCCGATCAGCTTGAACCAGCCGTCCTCATCCATGACGGTGACGCCGTGTTTCTGCGCGTCCTTGAGCTTGGAACCGGCGCCCGGACCGGCGACGACATAGTCGGTCTTCTTCGACACCGAACCTGACACTTTCGCGCCGAGCCGCTCGGCCATCGCCTTGGCCTCGTCGCGGGTCATCTTCTCCAGTGTGCCGGTGAACACCACCGTCTTGCCGGCGACCGGGGTATCGCTGCGCGCCTCTTCCATCGGCTCGACTTCGATCTCGGCCAACAGGCGCTTGAGCGCCGCGCGGTTCTTCTTTTCGTTGAAGAATTCGACCACCGCCTCGGCGACCACATCGCCGATCCCTTCGATGGAGTTCAACTCCTGCCAGGCGTCGTTGCCCTTGTCCTTGCGATCGGTCGGCACGTCGGCCGCGGTCGCTGCCTCCTCGAACGCCTCGATCGTACCGTAGTGACGCGCCAGAATCTTCGCGTTGATATCGCCGATGTGACGGATGCCGAGCGCGTAGATAAGCCGGTTGAGCGGCACCTTGCGGCGCGCGTCGATGGCGTTGAACAGATTGGTGACCGAGGTTTCGCCGTAGCCCTCGCGATCCGCGAGCTTTTTACTGGCGCGGGCATCGCGCTGGCGCAGCGTGAAGATATCGGCCGGTTCCATGACAAGGCCGTCGGCGTAGAACGCCTCGGCCTGCTTCTCGCCGAACCCCTCGATGTCGAATGCGTCGCGCGCCACGAAGTGCCGCAGCCGCTCCACTGCCTGCGCCGGGCAGATGAGACCGCCGGTGCAGCGACGCACCACATCTTCCTTGCCGGTACGCAGATTGATCTCGCGCACCGCATGACTGCCGCAGGCGGGACAGACGGCCGGGAAATGATACGGCTTCGCGCTTTTCGGCCGCTTGTCGAGCACCACATCGACGATCTGCGGGATCACATCGCCGGCGCGCTGGATCACCACGGTGTCGCCGATGCGGATATCCGTGCCGTTGCGGATCGCCTCGCCACTCGCGCCGATGCCCTTGATATAATCCTCGTTGTGCAGGCTGGCGTTCTGCACGACGACGCCGCCGACCGTGACCGGCTCCAGCTTCGCCACCGGCGTCAGCGCGCCGGTCCGGCCAACCTGGATGTCGATACCGTTGAGCACCGTCTCGGCGCGCTCGGCGGCGAATTTGTGCGCGATCGCCCAGCGCGGGCTGCGCGAGACGAAGCCGAGCCGCTCCTGCCAGTCGAGCCGGTCGACCTTGTAGACGACGCCGTCGATATCGTAATCGAGCTTAGCCCGCCGCTCGCCGATCGAGCGATGGAACGCGACCAGTTCCTTCACCGACTTGCAGACCTTCGACAGCGGATTGGTGTCGAAGCCGCGCGCTGCCATCCACGCGACCATGGCCGACTGGGTTTTTTCCGGCACCTTGGTCAGTTCGCCCCATGAATAGGCGAAGAAGTGCAGCGGCCGCGACGCGGTGATGGCCGGGTCCTTCTGCCGCAGCGAACCGGCAGCCGAATTGCGCGGATTGGCGAATACCTGTCCGCCGGCCGCTGTCTGCCGCTCGTTGAGCGCGAGGAAGTCGGCCTTCTTCATATAGACCTCGCCGCGCATCTCGCAGACCGCGGGAAGGTTGCGGCCCTTGAGCTTCTGCGGCACGTCCTTGAGCGTGCGGATATTGGCGGTGACGTCCTCGCCTTCGGTGCCGTCGCCCCGCGTCGCGGCGCGCACCAGTTCGCCGTCCTCGTAGCGCAACGACATCGACAGGCCGTCGATCTTCGGCTCGGCCAGGAAGGTGATCGGCTCGTCGTCTGCGAGTTTCAGGAAGCGACGGATGCGCTCGACGAAATCGACCACGTCCTCCTCGCTGAACGCATTGTCCAGCGACAACATCGGCACCGTATGCCGCACCTTGGCGAAACCGCGCGCCGGCGCGGCGCCGACGGTGAGCGACAGGCTGCCCTGGGTGACGAGATCCGGGAATTTCTGCTCGATGGCGTTGTAGCGCCGGCGCAGCGCATCGTATTCGGCGTCGGAGACAGTTGGCGCATCGTCCTGATAGTAGCGCTTGTCGTGCTCGGCGATCTCCGCCTGCAGCCGCGTATGCTCGCGCTTTGCCTGCCGCGGCGTCATCGCGTCGATATCGAGCGATTTGTCGTAACGCGGCATGGCGTCAGCCGGCGGCGGACTTGATCAGCCGTTCGGCCGCCGCGCGGGCTTCAGCGGTGATCTCGGCGCCGGCCAGCATCCGCGCGATCTCCTCGCGGCGATGGTCGGCCGCCACTTCGGTGACCGAGGTCGCGACGCGCTGGTCCTTGGTCTTGTCCTTGCCTTTGCCCTTGTCGCCGGCTTTGCCGTCCTTGCTGATGACGTAATGCCGGTTCGCGCGCGCCGCCACCTGCGGCGCGTGGGTGACGGCAAGCACCTGCACGCCACGACCGAGCCGCGCGAGCCGCATGCCGATCGCATCGGCGACAGCGCCGCCGACGCCGGTGTCGATCTCGTCGAACACCAGCGTGGGCGCAGAGCCGCGATCCGCCAGAACCACCTTGAGCGCCAGCAGGAAACGCGCCAGTTCGCCACCCGACGCGACCTTCATCAGCGGGCCGGGCCGCGTCCCCGGATTGGTCTGGACCCAGAACTCGACCTTGTCGATGCCGGCCGGTCCCGCGGCGCTGACATCGCTGACCATCTGCGTCGAGAACGTCGCGCGCTCGAGCTTGAGCGGCTTGAGCTCGCCGTTCACCGCCTTGTCGAGCGCGGTCGCCGCCTTCTGCCGCGCCTTCGACAACGCCGCTGCTGCCGCGAAATAGGCATCGTCGGCGGCCGCCGCCGCTTTCTCCAGCGCCGCGAGCCGTTCCTCGCCGGCGTCGATCAGATCGAGGTCGTTCGTATACTTCTCGGCCAGCGCCGCGAGGTTATCGACCGGCGTGTTGTATTTGCGGCCGGCCGCCCGCAAGGCAAACAGCCGCTCCTCGATCCGCTCCAGCTCGTGCGGATCGAAGTCGGCGAGCCGTAGCGCCTGTTCGAGATGCGCGCGCGCTTCTTCCAACGAGTTCAGCGCTGCATCGAACGCCTTCACCGCCGGATCGACCATCTGCGGCACCTGCGCGCCGCGCCGCTCCAGCCGCCGCACCGCCGACGACAGCACCGGCACGATGGAATCGCTGCCGCCGACCACGTCATGCGCATCGCGCAGATCGCTGGCGATCTTCTCCGACTGCATCATCAGCGTGCGGCGCTCCGCGAGCGCCGTCTCCTCGCCCTGCTCCGGCGCCAGCTTGGTCAGTTCGTCCACCGCATGGCGCAGCCAGTCGCCCTCGCGCTTGGCGCGCTCCACGTCAGCGCGATGCGTTTCGACCGCCTCCCGCGCGGTGCGGCGTGCGTGCCACAGCTTGCCGAGCGCATCGGCCTTGCCGTCAAGCTCGCCATAGGCATCGAGCAGTTGCCGGTGCTGGGCAACGTCCACCAGCGCGCGGTCGTCGTGCTGGCCGTGGATTTCCACCAGCGCCTCGCCGAGCTGGCGCAGAATCTGCACGCTCACCGGCTGGTCGTTGACGAAGGCGCGGGTCCGCCCGTCGGCGAACTGCACGCGGCGGACGATCAGATCGTCATCGGCGACGATGTCGTTGGCCTTGAGCACCGCGCGGGCGGGATGCTTCGCGCCGACCTCGAATACCGCCGTGACCTGGCCCTGGTCCGTGCCCTGCCGCACCAGCGCGGCATCGCCGCGTCCGCCAAGCGCCAGGGCGAAGGAATCGAGCAGAATCGACTTGCCCGCGCCGGTCTCGCCGGTGAGCACGGCGAGACCCGCGGCAAAATCGATATCGAGCCGATCGATCAGAACAATGTCGCGGATCGAGAGCCGGGAAAGCATGGGGCGTGTCGTACCTGGGGCGGCCATCTCCGGCGCAGGCCGGCGGCTGTGACTACTGACAGATTCGCATCATCAAAGACGCCGAACGCCGGGACAAGCCCCGGCGCATGCGAAACAGCGATGTGGATAGAACGGCGGGCCGGCTGACAACAGCCGAAGCAGGCGGTCAGCCCAAACCGACCTTCTTGAAGGCCCGGCTGATCCACGACCCCTGGTTTTCATGGGGTTCCTTGCCGCCCGACTTCACCAGCGAATAGGCGTTCTTGTACCACGGACTATCCGGGAAGTTGTGGCCGAGCACGGCCGCCGCCGTCTGCGCCTCGGCCACGATGCCGAGCGCCATATAGGATTCGGTGAGCCGCATCAGCGCCTCTTCCACATGGCGAGTGGTCTGATACTGCGTCACCACGACCTTGAACCGGTTGATCGCGCCGGTGAAGTCCTTCTTCTCGAGGTAATAGCGGCCGACCGCCATTTCCTTGCCGGCAAGCTGGTCGCGCGCCACTTCGAGCTTCTTCTTGGCGCTGGCGGCGTATTCGGTGGTCGGATATTTCCGCACCACCTCGTCCAGCGCCTGCATCGCACGGTCGGTCGCGCCCTGATCGCGGGTGATGTCCGGGATCTGGTCGAAATAGGCCGCGCCGATCAGATATTGGGCATAGGCCGCGTCCGGACTGCCCGGATGCAGCGACACGTAACGCTTCGCGGAGTTGATGCACTCGTCATAGTCGCGCGCTTCGTACTGCGCATAAGCGAGCATGATCAGCGATTTGCGCGCCCATTCCGAATACGGGTGCTGGCGGTCGACTTCCTCGAATTTCTTGACCGCTTCCTTGGGTTCCCGCTTCTGGTTCAGCAGGTAGAGCCCTTCGTTATAGAGCTTGTCGGCCGGCTGATCGGGCAGGACATCGTCTTTCTTGCCGAACCAGTCGCTGAACGTGCTGCAGGCCGGCACGGTGACGGAGATCATCGCCAGCATCAACAGACGCACAGCGATGGCGCGGCCGCGCTTATGCCCGAAAGCCCGTGTCAGCATCACCTTGTCCGATCCCCTCGCCCGGCCAATCGGCAGCGGGCCATCCAGCCAGAGACGTATCGAAAATCTGCCGTCAGGCCAAGCATGACAGTCTGGCGCAACAGAGAACCGCGATTAAGCGGGAGATTCAGCCCGCAATGTGGCGGAGGGTTAACGCTGTCCCGTTACGAGACGCTGGGACCGTAGGCCGGAACCGCGAGACCGGCCGGCAGGCCGCTGGCGGGCACCCCGAGCGGCTCGACCACCGGTCGCGGCCGGCGGGCGGGCGCCGGATCGACCAGCCGCCAGGCGGTTGGGTCGGCCATCAGCGCCGAGAGAACGGCATGGTTGAGCCCGTGGCCGCCGCGCACCGAGCGATAGACGCCGACCAGCGGCGCGCCGGCGAGCGCCAGATCGCCGACCGCATCGAGCACCTTGTGACGCACGAATTCGTCGGCGAAACGCACGCCCTCCGGGTTCATCACCCGGTTGTCGCTGATCACCAGCGTGTTGTCGAACGAGGCGCCGAGCGCGTAACCGGCGCTCCACAGCCGCGCCACATCGCGCATGAAGCCGAACGTGCGCGCGCGCGAAATCTCGCGGCGGAAGCTGTCGGCGGTGATGTCGAGCGCGTAGCTCTGCCGGCCGATCAGCGGCTCGGAGAAATCGATCTCGGCCTCGACGCGGAAGCCGCGCGCATAAGGCGCGAGTTCGCCGCTCGCGCCGTCCTTGCGGGCGACGCGGATGGTCTTGAGCACTTCGATATATTTGCGCGGCGCTTCCAGCGTGCGGATGCCGGCGCGATCGACCGCCGCGATGAAATCGGCGGCGCTGCCGTCCATGATCGGCGCTTCCGGTCCGTCGATCTCGACCACCACATTGTCGATGCCGAGGCCGCGCAGCGCGGACAACACATGCTCCGCGGTCGAACACAGCGGCCCCTTGGCATCGCCGAGCACGGTGGCAAAATCGGTCGCGGTAACGGCGCGGAAATCGGCGAGAATTTCGCGATCCGGTTCACCGGCGCGGCCGAGACGGGAGAAGACGATGCCGTGATGCGCCGGCGCGGGATGCAGCGTCAGCGTCGCCGGCAACCCGGAGTGGACACCGATGCCGGACACCGAGACCGGCGCCAGCAGCGTGGTTTGCAGGGTGGTCGCCGTGGTCGATTTGGCGCCCGGTTTCGCAACAGTCATCAACGCGATCCGTCTCTGTCCGGCCGGTCATCCGGCCGCGCCCCCCGACGGGCGATAAGCTTGCGGTATCAAAGCCATACGTCTCTAAGGACTTGGGCCGTTTCCGCAGCACAGGGAATAAGTCAGCCCCCGTCCCTCGCCAACTGACGTTGTGTTACGGACTGTTACGCGATTTCGCCGCATTTGATCCGGAAAGACGCCATTAATCTTGAGGGTTAACCCTCCGGCGCCCGCGAATACGGAAAAATCTTTAAAAAACAACACCATAAAAGAAAAACCCCGGCCGAAGCCGGGGTTTTTGTCGCTTAGTTGGCCTGCCGTCGCAGGAAGGCCGGGATATCGAGCTGGTCGTCCTCGGCGCTGTTGTGCACAGGAGCCGGCCGGCCATGGGGGTCGAGCCCCTGCGGCGTGCTGCGGCGGGCATATTCCGACACCGGCGGATCGGCCGGGCGGGCCTGGCGCGGCGGGAACGTGACCGGACGCGGCGCCACCGGCACCGGCGGCTCGATAGCCGGCTCTTCGCGGCGGCCGAGGCCGACCGCGGCGAGACGCTGCATCAGGCCCATCCGCTGGCGGGCGGGATGCTGGTCCGATTCGGCTTCGCCACGGGCAGCCTTGATCTGCGCCTGGGCCGGGAGCGGCAGCTCATCGACGCGGGGCATGCGCGGCTTGCGCAGCCCGGTCTGCTCCGCCTGCGGCGGGATGAAGGATTCCGGCGGCGGCTCCTCGCTGATCGCGACCGGCTCCACCGGAGCCGGTTCGAACATCGTCGGCTTGAGTGGGATCGGACGGATCGAGACATCCTCGACCGCAGCCGCCGGCATCAGCGCGGCAGCGACCGCCGCATGCGCGGCATCGCTGGCGGCGACGGACGGCACCGGCTGTTCCATCTTCGGCTGCGCATTGCGCGCGGCCAGCATCGCCGAGCGCGTTTCCTGCTCGATGCGATCGGCCAGACGCTGACTCTCGACGCGACGCGCGGCGTTGAGCTCGGCCAGACGATTGTGCTCGGGCCGGGCTTCAACGCGCGGCGTTTCGATCGGGCGGCTCTGCGCGGCGATCTGCGCGCTGTCGATGCCGGTGGCAACGACCGACACGCGGATGACGCCTTCCAGCGTTTCGTCGAAGGTCGCGCCGACGATGATGTTGGCGTCCTGATCGACTTCCTCGCGGATGCGGGTGGCGGCCTCGTCGACCTCGTACAGGGTGAGATCCTTGCCGCCGGTGATCGAGACCAGCAGGCCCTTGGCGCCCTTCATCGACGAATCGTCGATCAGCGGATTGGCAATCGCCGCTTCCGCCGCGGTCGCCGCGCGCTTCTCGCCCGACGCCTCGCCGGTGCCCATCATCGCCTTGCCCATCTCACGCATCACGGCGCGGACGTCGGCGAAGTCGAGATTGATCAGACCTTCCTTGACCATCAGGTCGGTGATGCAGGCGACGCCCGAATAGAGCACCTGGTCCGCCATCGCGAAGGCGTCGGCGAAGGTGGTCTTCTCGTTGGCGACCCGGAACAGGTTCTGGTTCGGGATCACCAGCAGCGTGTCGACCACCTTGTGCAGATCGGAGATGCCGATCTCGGCGAAGCGCATGCGGCGCTGGCCTTCGAAGTGGAACGGCTTGGTGACGACACCCACGGTGAGGATGCCCATCTCCTTGGCGACGCGCGCGATCACCGGCGCAGCGCCGGTGCCGGTGCCGCCGCCCATGCCGGCGGTGACGAACACCATGTGCACGCCGTTGAGGTGATCGCGGATTTCATCCATCACCTCTTCGGCGGCAGCGCGGCCGACTTCCGGCTGCGAGCCGGCGCCGAGACCTTCGGTAACCTGCACACCCATCTGCACGATGCGCTGCGCCTTGGAACTGGCGAGCGCCTGTGCGTCGGTGTTGGCGACGACGAAGTCGACGCCCTGCAGGCCGGCGGTGATCATGTTGTTGACGGCATTGCCGCCGGCGCCACCGACGCCGAACACGATGATCCGCGGTTTGAGTTCCTGGATGTCGGGGATCTTCAGGTTGATCGTCATGTGTGCCTCGTTCGTCGCGGCGCCTGCCACGTTGCCTTTCGGGTTTGCGGGAGGGTCAGAAGCTTTCTCGGAGCCATTGCCCAACCCGTGAGATGTAGCCACCTGTGCCTGTCATCAGTTGCCGCGTTCGCCGCGGTTCAAAATGTTCGAGATGCGCGGCTTGCGGGTAGACCAGAAGACCGGCTGCCACCGCGAAAGCAGGCCCTCGCGCGGCGTCGCGCAGTCCCGAGACGCCGAGAGGGCGTCCGATCCGCACATTGCGTCCCAGGATCCGCGCCGCGAGATCCGGCAGCCCGACGAGCTGACTGGCTCCGCCGGTGAGTACAATCCGCGCGCGCGGCTCGGCCGCCAGCGGTGACGCCGCCAGCCGATCGCGCACCATTTCCAGAATTTCCTCGACGCGCGGCCGGATGATCCGCATCAGCGACGCGCGCGACACGAATTGCGGGGGCTCGCGCTCGTCATCGCCGATCGGAGGCACGGTGATCATGTCACGTTCGTCCGAACCACCGGCGATCACAGTGCCATAGAACGTCTTGATTCGCTCGGCATCGGCAATGCGCGCATTAAGACCGCGCGCCAGATCCATGGTGACGTGATAGCCACCGAGGCCGAAACCGTCGGCGTGGACGAAACGCCCGCCGGAAAACACCGCCATGGTGGTGGTGCCGGCGCCCATGTCGATCACCGCCGCGCCGAGATCGGCCTCGTCGTCGGCGAGCACCGACAGCGCCGCCACATAGGGCGCGGCGACCATCGCCTCGACATCGACGTGGCTGCGCTCGACCGTGAGCATCAGGTTGCGCGCCGCCGACACGTCGGCCGTGACCATGTGCATGTCGACGCCGAGCCGGCGGCCGAGCATCGCGCGCGGATCGCGGATACCCTTGGCGCCGTCGATGGCGAAGCTCATCGGCATGGAATGCAGCACCGCGCGCCCGTCGCGCGCCGAATGCCGGCTGGTGGCGGCAAGCACGCGACCGATATCGCTGTCGGTGACGGCGCTGGAGAGATCGACCGTGGAGTTGAACCGCTCGCTGCCGATGCGGCCGGCCGAGAGCGAGACGACCACGGATTCGAGTTCGACCCCGGCGCTTTTCTCGGCGATATGCACGGCCTGACGCACCACCGCCTCGGCGGCGGCGAGATCGCTGATCGCGCCGCTCTTCATGCCGCGCGCGGCGACGTGACCGAAGCCGAACACCTCGACGCCGTGGCTGCGCCGGCGCAGCACTTCCTGCGGCGACTGCGGTTTCAACCGCGCGATCAGGCAGACGATCTTGTCGGTTCCGACGTCGAGCGCGGCGGCCACGGTGGAGCGGCGCGGCGATACCGGCTTCATCTTCGGGGTCAGGCCGAAATGGAGGACGCTCATGCGTCGCCTCCCTTCTTGGCCTTCTTCTTGTCCTTGATCGCGTCGGCGCGCGCCTGCGCCGCCGCATCGGAAAGCTGGACCGTGACGCGGTCCGACAGCCGGAGATCGACGGCGACGATGTCGCGGCTCATCAGCTTCTGTTCGCGGTCGAGCCGCGTCAGCGTGGCGAGCGCGCCATCGACATCGGTTTCCGGCAGGCGGATATCGAGGCCGTTCTTCAACCGCAGGTTCCAGCGGCGCTGCGCCACCAGCACCGCGGCCCGCAAATCTTGCGCAAGCTGCGGATAGGCGGCGAGATGCGCGAGAAATTCATGAGCGCGCGGGCCGGCGCCGTTGCCGACCACCAGCGGAAGGCGCGCGAAACGCGTTCCGTCGAACGGCTGCAGTTCCTTGCCGTCGACGGCGATCACGAACACCTTGCCATCGCGCTGCCACAGCGCGAACGCGTCGCGTTCCTTGATCTCGATCTCCAGCGTGCCGGGATAGAACTTCTTCAGCGTCGCCTCGGCGATCCACGGCACCGACAGCAGGCGTTCGCGCGCGGCGGCGAGATCGAGGAACGGCAGCGAGGTGTGGGTCGTCAGCCCCGCGGCGGCGAAGATTTCGTTGTGATTGAGGTTCTTGTTGCCGGACAGCGTCACTTCGGCGAGGCGGAAGCCGAGCAGATTGGCACCGTCGTCGCACAGGTCATGCCATTGCTGGGCGACCTCGATGAGATGGTCGCCGCGCACCGTGCCGTACCAGACGCTGGCAAGCATCAGCGCGGTCACCGCCGCCACCCCGAAGCCGCGCGGCGGCTGCCAGGCGATCAGGGACGTGCCAACGCGGCGCACCGCCCAGCCGAGCGGCATCGAGCGGACGTGGAAACGCGCGGCGCGCGCGAAGCGGCCGAAGCCGTCTTCGGTTCCCGTCATCGGTTGAGCGAGGCGTCCTCGACCATCCATCCAACCAGCTCTTCAAACGTTATGCCCGCGTGGGCGGCGAGCTCCGGCACGAGCGATGTCTCGGTCATGCCGGGTTGGGTATTCACTTCAAGGCAGAACAGTCCCACCGTCCCCTCAAGCGTGTCGTCGTAGCGAAAGTCGGCGCGCGTAACCCCACGGCAGCCCAACGCGCGGTGAGCCGCCAGCGTTAGTCTTCGGACCTCTTGGTTAACAATTGGTGAAATCGGCGCCGGAAGCAGGTGGCGGGAACCGCCGGGGGCATATTTCGCCTGATAGTCGTAAAAACGCAGGTCGGTTGTGATCTCGATCACGTCCGTGGCCCGGTCGCCGATCACCGCGCAGGTTAATTCCTTGCCGGCGATGAACGGCTCGACCATCAGCCGGTCGCCATGGGTCCAGTCGGTCCGGGTGAGTTCCTGCGGCGGATGCGCGTGGTCCTTCTGGACGATGAACACGCCGACGCTGGACCCCTCGGCGATCGGCTTGATGACATAGGGCGGCGGGATCACATGCCCTTTCGCGATCTCGGAGCGTGTAAACACGCCGCCGCCGGGGACCGGCACGCCCGCGGCAGCGAGGATCGGTTTCGCCACATCCTTCTGCATGGCGACCGCCGAGGCGGCAACGCCGGAATGGCTGTAGGGAACACCGATGATCTCGAGCAGGCCCTGAATGGTGCCGTCCTCGCCCGGACAACCGTGCAGCATGTTGAGCGCGACATCGGGCTTGAGCAGCGTCAGGACATTGGCGATGTCGCGGCCGACATCGATGCGGGTGACGCGATAGCCCTTGCGCTCCAGCGCCTCTGCGCTCGCCTTGCCGGAGCGCAGCGATACCTCCCGCTCCGCCGACCAGCCGCCATTGAGAACCGCGACATGCTTCGCGGCTTTGGAAACAGGAGATGTTGGCGTCATGGCAGAACCTGTCATGCTGATCTGCGAATCAGCCCATAACATCGCTGATTTGCGGGACTCGGCCTAGCGCGAAGTCCTTTCATGATCATGATCAAGGTCGATTTACAGGGTCGGTTTACATGGATGCCTGGCTTGAACTCCCTGCCGTCGCGATGTTCGCGTCGCTCGCCGTTCTCTATCTGGCGACCGGATCGGCGCTGTGCTGGGCGATCTTCCACTCGCCGATGCGGGAGACGATCACAAGCCGCAACGGCATCGGCGGCCTCGACACCACCGTCGCGATCCTGTTCGCCTTGCTGACCGGATTTCTGGCGAGCGACGTCGGCGACCGCAACCAGCGCGCGGTGCGGGCGGTGCAGACCGAAGCCAGCGAGCTAAACAACCTGTACACGCTTAGCGTCGCGTCGATCAGCGACATGCAGACGATCCGCGCGGCGCTCAAGCACTATGTGGAAAGCGCCGTCACGGTCGAGTGGCCGGCCATGGCCCGACTCACCAACTCACCCGAAACCCGCGCTGCCTATGACGCGCTGCTGCACGAAGTCAGCAAGCCTGACCTCACCCGCGACTCCGGTCCGGTGGTGCACAATGCGATGATGCAGGCCGCGACCCGGATCGGCGTCGCCCGGTCGGAACGGCTTGCGCTCGCCACCGACCGCACCAATACGTTGAAATGGGTGACGGTGCTGATCCTCGGCGCGATGACGCAGATCGCCATCGGCGTCATGCACCTCGAACGCCGTGGCGCGCAGATCGCAGCGCTCACGGTGTTCTCACTCGCTGCGGTGGTAACGCTTGGCCTGATCGCGTTGCAGGAGCATCCGTTCGACGGCGCGTTCCGCGTCACGCCGGCGCCACTCGAGGATTTGCTGAAGCTTTAGAGATCGATCCGTTGAAGTTGAATCAGCTTTCGCATCCGTTCGTCCCCGCGAAAGCAGGGACCCACGCTTAAAGAGTGGATTCCCGCTTTCGCAGGAATGAACGGGGGAAGAGTGCGCTTCAGGCGACGCCGATCCGCTTGATTTCCCAGTCGAGGGTCACGCCGGAGGTGTCGTGCACGCGCTTGCGCACCTCTTCACCCAATCCTTCGATGTCCTGCGCCGTCGCGGTGCCGCGATTGATCAAAAAGTTGCAGTGCAGCTCCGACACCTGCGCGTCGCCGCGCGACAGGCCTCGGCAGCCCGCCGCGTCGATCAACTGCCACGCCTTGTGACCGGGCGGATTCTTGAAGGTCGAGCCGCCGGTGCGACTTTTCACCGGCTGGGTCGCCTCGCGCGAGGTGGTGATCTTGTCCATCGCCGCGGCGATCTCGTCCCGGTCGCCCGGCGTGCCGCGATACACCGCGCGGGTGAAGATCACATCGTCCGGCGCTTCGCTGTGGCGATAGGTGAAACCCATATCGGCATTGCTGAAGGTGCGCACGCGGCCCTGACGATCGACGCCGCGCGCCTCGATCAGCACGTCCTTGGTCTCACCGCCATAGGCGCCGGCATTCATGCGCAGCGCCCCGCCGATCGCGCCCGGAATGCCGCGATAGAACGCGAGTCCCGCAAGGCCTGCGTCGGCGGCGGCGCGTGCCACCTTCACGTCCGGCACCGCCGTTCCCGCCGTGATCCGGTCACCGTCGACGGCGATCTCGTTGAAGCCGCGACCGAGACGGATGACGACGCCGGGAATGCCCTTGTCGCGCACGATCAGGTTCGAGCCGAGGCCGACCACCGTGACCGGGATGTCCGGCGACAGCCTCGACAGGAAATAAGCGAGATCGTCCTCGCTGTCCGGCATGAAGAACGCCTGCGCCGGACCGCCGACGCGAAACCACGTCAGTTCCTTCAACGGCTGCGCCGCCATCAGCCGGCCGCGCAGTTCCGGCATCTGCGCCTTCAGCGCGGGAACGATGTCGGGAAAGCTCACTGTCCAATCCCCACCTGATCGAGCCAGGCCGACAGCACGGCCCGGCCGGCCGCGGCTGTCGCAGCACCATGCTCCGCCGCCTGTTGCCTGATGTCGCGCGGATCAATTCCGGCCTTGCCGAGTTCGACCGTGTGGCCGATCAGCCAACTCTCGATGCGCGCGGGATCGGCCTCGATATGGAATTGCAGCGCAAGCACATGCTCGCCCACGGCGAATGCCTGATGCGGGCAAGGCTCCGTCGACGCAAGCCCCACCGCGCCGGCCGGCAGATCGACATTGTCGCCATGCCAGTGCAGCACCGGCACATCGGTAAGCGGTTTCAGCACCGAGCCACGCCCGGCCTCCGTCAACGTCACCCGCCCCCAGCCAATCTCCTTGCGCGGCCCGGGCCCGACTGCGGCCCCCAGCGCCTTGGCGATCAGTTGCGCGCCAAGGCAGATGCCCAGCACCGGCCGTCCGGCATCGAGTCGCGCGCGCAGCGCCGCCAGTTCGCCGCGCAGGAAGGGATAAACATCGTCTTCGTAGACGCCGATCGGCCCACCCAGCACCACCAGCAGATCAGGTGCCAGGAGCGCGGCGGCATCGAGCGGATCGATCCCGGCCTCGGCATAGCGCAAGGTCACGCCGCGCGACGCGAGCAAGCCGGCCAGCAGACCGGCATCCTCGAACGCGACATGACGGATGGCGAGGCAGTCAACCATTGTGAGCGATGGACTACGCCATCATCCCAGCGCCTGCAATTCCCCCGGCAGCGCGTAGGCCCATTGCGTGATGTTGCCGGCGCCAAGCAGCACGACATAGTCGCCCGGCTTGGCAATGTCCTTGACGATACCGGCGAGCTTGTCCGGGCCGTCAAGCGGGATCACCTGACGATGGCCCCGCGCGCGCAACGCGGCGACCAGATGATCGCGATCGGCTCCTTCGATCGGCGCTTCGCCGGCCGGATAGACATGAGCGACGATCACCGCGTCGGCGTCGTTGAAGCAGGTGGAGAACGGCTCGAACAGCGACTTCAACCGCGTATAGCGGTGCGGCTGCACCACGGCGATCACCTGCTTTTTCGTCGAGTCGCGCGCGGCCTTGAGCACCGCCGCGATCTCGACCGGATGATGGCCGTAATCGTCGATGATGGTGACGCCGTTCCAGTCGCCAACGCGGGTGAAGCGGCGTTTGACCCCACCGAACTTGCCGAGCGCGGCGCGGATCACGTCATCGGGAATGCCGAGTTCATGCGCCACCGCGATTGCAGAAGTCGCATTGAGCGCGTTGTGGCAACCCGGCATCGGCAGCTTGAGGTCGCGAATCTCGTGGACGGTCTTGCCCGCCCGGTCGCGAAACACGACCGAGAAGCTCGAGACGCCGTCGCGGTTATCGAGGTCGGCGAGCCGCACGTCGGCCTGCGGATTCTCGCCGTAGGTGATGACGCGGCGATCGGTAATACGGCCGACGATGCGCTGCACGATCGGATGATCGGTGCACATCACCGCGAAGCCGTAGAACGGTACGTTTTCGATGAAGGCGAGAAACGCGTCCTGCACCGCCTGGAACGTCTTGAAGTGATCGAGATGTTCCGCATCCACATTGGTGACGATGGCGATGTCGGTCGGCAGCTTCAGGAACGTGCCGTCGGATTCATCCGCCTCCACCACCATCCAGTCACCTTCACCGAGCCGCGCATTGGTGCCGTAGGCGTTGATGATGCCGCCGTTGATCACGGTCGGATCGAAATTGCCGGCGTCGAGCATCGCCGCGACCATCGAGGTGGTGGTCGTCTTGCCGTGCGTGCCGGCGATGGCGACACAGCTTTTCAGTCGCATCAGCTCGGCCAGCATCTCGGCGCGGCGCACCACCGGCAGGCGCTTGGCGCGCGCGGCCACCAGTTCCGGATTGTCCGGCTTGATCGCCGAGGAGACGACGATGACGTCCGCGCCGTCGATATTCTCCGCCTTGTGGCCAACCTCGACCTTGATGCCCTTCTCACGCAGCCGCTTCACATTGGCGCTGTCGGACACGTCGGAACCGGTGACGGTGTAATTGAGGTTGGCGAGCACCTCGGCGATGCCGCTCATGCCAATGCCGCCGATGCCGACGAAATGCACCGGTCCGATGTCGCGCGGCAGTTTCATGGAAAATCCCTTTGGTGCCGAATGATGAGTGTGGCCGCTCTCAACGCCGGGCGATCCGCAGCACCAGATCGGCCAATCGCTCGGCCGCGTCAACCGTGCCCGCGGTGCGGGCCGCCGCAGCCATGCGGGACAGCCGTTCCGGGGTTTCCGCCAGCGCCGCGACCTCGGCCGACAGGCGCTCCGGGGTGAAATCCGGCTGGTTGATTCGGATCGCCCCGCCGGCCTTCTGCAGCACGCCGGCATTGGCCAACTGGTCCTGATCGAGCGCGTGCGGCAGCGGCACGAAGATCGCCGGGCGGCCGATCGCCGAGACTTCCGCCACGGTGCTGGCGCCGGAACGGGAAATGATCAGATGCGCCTGCGCCATGCGCGCCGGCAGATCGTTGAAGAATGTCGCGACCTCGGCGATGACGCCGAGCCTGTCGTAAGCATCGCGCACCGTGTCGGCATCTTCCGGCCGCGCCTGCTGCACCACCGAGAGCCGTGCGCGTAGCGTCGAATCCAGCCGGGCCACGGCGGCGGGAACCACCTGGCTCATGATCTGCGCGCCCTGGCTGCCGCCGAACACCACCACCCGGAACATTCCCGATGCGCCCGGCCCGGTGAACGGCTTGCCGGCGGCGGCGATCACCGCCGGGCGGATCGGATTACCGGTGAAGGTCGCCTTCGCCTGCCAGGCCGGTTTCATCTTCGCCACCTCGGCGAAGCCGGTGGCGATCGCGGTGACGCGCGGCGCGAGGAAACGGTTGGCGCGGCCCATCACGCTGTTCTGCTCGTGCAGCACGGTCGGCGCGCCGCGCAAGGTCGCGGCGTAGAGCGGCGGCACCGTCGGGTAGCCGCCGAAGCCGACCACCGCATCGGGAGCGAGCTTGCCGACCATCAGCCATGCCTTGAGCGTGCCGTAGCCGAGCGAGCCGAAGGTTTTGGCGAGCGCCACCGGATTGCGCCCGCGCATCGTCGCGCTGGGGATCACATGCACGCTTTCGGCGGGGAAGTCGTAGTGCGCGGCGCGGCGGTCGGTGGCGAGCGCCACGCTCACACCGCGTTTGCCGAGCGCGACGGCGAGCGCCTGCGCCGGAAACAGATGCCCGCCCGTGCCGCCCGCCGCGAGGAGCACCAGAGGTTGGCCCCGCTTCGCGCTCATCTATGATTCCACGAGGACGAAATGCGGCGGCAGCATCGCCGCCTTCGGCTGTTCACGGGTGAGCGCGAGCAGCATGCCCATTCCGTAGGCCATGGCGATCAGCGACGAGCCGCCATAGGACACGAACGGCAGCGTCATGCCCTTGGCCGGCATCAGATGCAGATTGACCGCCATGTTGATGGCCGACTGCAGGCCGAACAGGATGGTCAGGCCAGCCGCAGCAAAGCGCAGGAACGGCTCCTCATGCCGCATCGCGCGCAGCAGCGAGCGGATGACGATGAACGAGAACAGCGAGACAAGCACGAGACAGAAGATCACGCCGAATTCTTCCGCCGTCACCGCGAACACAAAGTCGGTGTGACTTTCCGGCAGCATGCGCTTCACCGTACCCTCGCCCGGACCGCGCCCGAACCAGCCGCCGCGCAGGAAAGATTCTGTGGCGATATCGATGTTGAACGTGTCACCGGACGCCGGGTCCATGAAGCGTTTGATGCGCGCGGCGACGTGCGGCACCGTCGAATAGGCGACCAGCAGGCCAGCGGTGCCGGCGGCGGCGAGGCCGAACACCCAGATCACCCGCATGCCGGCCATGAAGAACAGCGCGCTCCAGACGAGCGCGATCAGCATGGTCTGGCCGAAATCCGGCTGCATCACCAGAAGCGTGATCACCACCATCAACAGCAGGAAGGCGAACAGTGTCGACGGCATTTCCGGCCGGCGCGAGGATTCTCCGAACAGCCAGGCGATGATGATCACGAAGGACGGCTTGAGGAACTCGGACGGCTGGATGCTGACCCCGAGGATCACCAGCCAGCGCCGCGCGCCCTTGATCTCGGCGGCGAAATGCGGGGTCAGCGCCACCATGATGAGGCTGATGATGAACACCGCCAGCGCCAGCCGCCGAACGTATCGTGGCGTCAGCAGCGATACGCCGATCATGACGAAGGCAGCCGGGATCGTGAAGAAGATCTGCCGGTTGACGAAATGGAACGGGTCGAGGCCGAGCCGTGCCGCGACGGGCGGCGACGCCGCCAGCGACATAACGATGCCGGTCAACATCAGCGCACCGCAGGCGGCCAGCGACAGCCGGTCGACTGTCCACCACCATTCGCCGAAAGGCGTTCGTTCTGTGCGCGAAACCATACGGAGTACCCTGCACTACTCCTGACTCGGTATGGTTGCTAACTGCTTAACGGCGGCAATGACCGCCATAAAATGCCGGTTACGGCAGGGCGCGGACCACGTCCTTGAAGCGCTCCCCGCGAATCTCGAAGTTCGGGAACTGGTCGAACGAGGCGCAGGCCGGCGACAGCAGCACCACCGGGGCCGCGAGACCGGACGCGGCGGCGTCACCGCCGGCCAGCGTCACCGCGGCGTCCAGCGTCACCGCGATCTCGGTTTCGACCTTGCCGTCGAGTGTGCGGGCAAATTCCTCGGCCGCCTCACCGATCAGATAGGCCTTGCGGATCTTCGGGAAGAATTCGCTGAGGCTCTCGATGCCGCCGGTCTTTGGCTTGCCGCCGGCGATCCAGTAGATGTCGTCGAAGCTCGCCAGCGCCCGCGCCGCGCTGTCGGCATTGGTCGCTTTCGAATCGTTGACGAACAGGACGTTGCCCTTGCGCGCCACCTCTTCCATGCGATGCGCGAGACCGGGAAAGCTGCGCAAGCCCTGCTGCAGCGTCTCGACGTCCATGCCGAGGAACAGCGCCGCGGCCGCCGCGCAGGCCGCATTCTGCGCATTGTGGACGCCACGCAGCGAGCCGATGCCGGCGAGTTGCGCCATCGGATAGGCTTTTCCGCCCTGCGCGCGCATGATCCGCGTGCCTTCCGCATAGAAGCCGTCGCGCAGCACGGTCTGCGTGGAAATACGGATCACCGTCTTGCCGAGCCGCTCGACATTGTCGGCGATAGCGCGGCACCATTTGTCATCGACACCGATGATCGCCGCGCCTTTGTCGGTGACGCCGGCGACCAGCCGCTGCTTGACCGCAGCGTAGTGCTCCATGCTGCCGTGCCGATCGAGATGGTCTTCCGACAAATTGATCAAGAGGCCCACGGTCGGATCGAGCGAGGGCGCGAGATCGATCTGGTACGACGAGCACTCGATCACGTAGGCGCGGTTGTCGGCGAACGGCGCAAGCGACAAGGCCGGAATACCGATATTGCCGCCGAGCTGGCTGTCGGCGCCGGCGTGGCGCAACAGATGCGCGATCAGCGCGGTGGTGGTGGACTTGCCGTTGGTGCCGGTGATGGCGACGAACGGCAGACCCGGCGCGTGCTGGCGATGCTCGCGCGCAAACAGCTCGATGTCGCCGATCACCGGGACGCGCGCCGCGGCGGCCTTCACCGCCGACCAGTGCGGCTCCGGGTGCGTTAGCGGCACGCCGGGCGACAGGATCAGCGCCGCGACCTTGCTCCAGTCGATGCTGCGCAGATCGTCGGTCGCGAAACCCGCCTCTGCCGCCTGCGCGGTCCTGGCCGCGCTGTCGTCGAAGGCGATCACCGTCGCGCCGCCGGCCTTCAAGGCGTGACAGGTCGCAAGCCCCGAGCCGCCGAGGCCGAACACCGCGACGGTCTTGCCGGCAAAGGTGGTGACCGGAATCATCCGTTACCGCAGTTTCAGCGAGGCGAGGCCGGCCAGCGCCAGGATCACCGAGATGATCCAGAATCGGATCACGATCTGCGGTTCGGTCCATCCCAACTGTTCAAAGTGGTGATGGATCGGCGCCATCTTGAACACGCGCTTGCCGGTCAATTTGAACGACAGCACCTGCACGATCACCGACACCGCTTCCAGCACGAACAGGCCGCCGATCACCGCCAGCACGATCTCGTGCTTGGTCGCGACGGCGATGGTGCCGAGCATGCCGCCGAGCGCGAGCGAACCGGTGTCACCCATGAAGATCGAGGCCGGCGGCGCGTTGAACCAGAGAAAGCCGAGCCCCGCTCCGATCACCGCACCGCACAGCACGGCGAGTTCGCCGGTGCCGGCGACGTAATGGATCTGCAGATAGTCGGCGAACACCGCGTTGCCCGCAAGGTAAGCGACCATGCCGAAGCTCGCCGAGGCGATCATCACCGGCACGATGGCAAGGCCGTCGAGGCCGTCGGTGAGGTTCACCGAATTGCCGGCGCCGGCGATCACGAACGCGCCGAGCACGACGAACATCCAGCCGAGGTTGAACACCAGTTCCTTGAAGAACGGAAACACCAGAGAGGTGGCAATCGGCGGCCGGCCGAGATTGGCGAGCGCGATGCAGGCGACCACGGCGATGGCGATCTCGATGGCGAGCCGCGTGCGGCCGGAGAAGCCCGCATGGGTCTGCTTCGTCACCTTCAGATAATCGTCGTAGAAGCCGATCATGCCGTAAGACAGCGTGACGCCAAGCACGATCCAGACATAAGGATTGTGCGGGTTGGCCCACAGCAGCGTCGACACGACGAGCCCCATCAGGATCATCAGGCCGCCCATGGTGGGCGTGCCCTTCTTGGTGACGAGATGCGATTGCGGCCCGTCTTCACGGATCGGCTGGCCCTTGCCCTGTTTGAGGCGCAGAAGCTTGATCATCGGCCCGCCGAACAGAAACACGAACACCATCGCCGTGACGATGGCGCCGCCGGTCCGGAATGTGATGTAACGAAAGACGTTAAGGAACGAGACTTTGTCCGACAGTTCGGTCAGCCAATAAAACATCGCATCAGCCTTATCGCGCGTTCATGATCGCGCCATCTCAACGTATCCAGGTCGGCGGCAAAACGTCAGCCAAACCGAAACCGCCGGTCGTCATCACCCGTGGGCGGCCGTGTCGTCCTGCTCCGCCGCTGGAAATCGCGCGGCGAGTGCCTTAACGATCGGTCCCATCTTCGAGCCGAGCGATCCCTTGATCATGATCGCGTCGCCGGCCGCCACGCCCTCCAAAATGGATGATTCGAGCGCGGCAGCCGTCCCGGCATAGCCGCCCCGGCTTCCCGAGGGAAGGGCATCGAACAGCGAGCGCATCAGCGGACCCGCGCAAAACACAAGATCGATGCTGGCCGCCGCCAGCGGCCCTGCCAGAGCAGCATGGAGCGCCGGGCCCTGCGGCCCCAGTTCCAGCATGTCGCCGAGAACGGCGATCCGCCGCCCCCGCGGGCCGACCGGTGCCTGACCGAGCAGCGCGATGGCGGCGCCCATCGAGGCCGGATTGGCATTGTAACTTTCGTCGATGAGCAGCGCGGTGCCGCCCGGCACGGTCAGGGTCTGCCGCGCGCCCCGTCCGGTGGGTGGCGCAAGCTGCGCCAACGCCATGGCGGCGCGGGCCAGATCGGCCTCGAGGAGCGACACCGCCGCCAGCACCGCCAGCGAATTCATGACCACATGCCGGCCCGGCGCGCCGAGCTTGTAGGTGATCTCCTCGCCGAGAATGGTGGCACGCACCGTACTGCAGTCCGGCCGCAGACAGATTTTCTGCGCGCGGGCATCGGCCGCCTCGTCCTCGCCAAAGGTGACGATGCGCGACACCTTTGCCCGCCTCGCCGCGTCGGCGAGACGTGCATATTGGGGATTGTCGCGGTTGAGCACGGCGACGCCGCCCGGCTCCAGACCGAGAAAGATTTCCGCCTTGGCGTCGGCGATGGCCTCGACCGAGCCGAAATATTCGAGATGCACCGGCGCCACGGTGGTGATGATCGCCACATGCGGGCGCACCATCTGCACCAGCGGCGTGATCTCACCGGCGTGATTCATGCCGATCTCGAACACGCCGTAAGCTGCCGTTTCCGGAAACCGCGCCAGCGTCAACGGCACGCCCCAGTGATTGTTGTAGGACGCGGCCGACGCATGGGTCTCGCCATCGGCGGCCAGCGCGAGCCGCAATGCTTCCTTGGTGCCGGTCTTGCCGACCGAGCCGGTGACGGCGACGATCTTCGCCTTGCTGCGCGCACGCGCCGCGCGGCCGAGCGCGCGCAGCGCGTCCAGGACATCGTCAACGATCAGCAACGGCGCATCAGCCGGAAACAGGCCGCGCTTGTCCTGCGCGATCACCGCAATGGCGCCGGCCTTCAGCGCCGCCGGAACAAAATCGTGACCATCGCGGCTGTCGCCGACAATGGCGAAGAAGGCATCGCCCGGCTGCACGGTGCGCGTATCGATTGAGATGCCAGAAATGCTCGCCGGCAGCGCGCCCTGCCGTGTGGCGTTCATGGCCTTGGCCATCGCCTCGATCGTCCAGAGCGCGCTCATTCTTTATCTTTGCTCCCAAGATCGGCCAGCGCCGCCGCGACCGCTTCATGATCGCTGAAATGGATAGTTCGATCGCCGATGATCTGGCCGGTTTCGTGACCTTTGCCGGCGATCAGCAACACGTCGCCCGCCTGCAGGTCGGCGATAGTCCGATGGATCGCCTCGCCGCGGTCGCCGATCTCGCGCGCCCCCGGCGCGGCCGCCATGATCGCGGCGCGGATCGCGGCGGCGTTCTCGCTGCGCGGATTGTCGTCGGTGACGATGACACGGTCCGCCTTCTCCGCGGCGATCGCGCCCATGATCGGCCGCTTGCCGGCATCGCGGTCGCCGCCGGCGCCGAACACCACCACGAGCCGTCCGCGCGCATAGGGCCGCAGCGCGTCGAGCGCCTTGGCGAGCGCATCGGGCTTGTGGGCATAATCGATAAACACGGGCGCATCGCGGAAGCGGCCGGCGAACTCGAGCCGCCCTTTCGCGCCTTCGAGATGATTGAGCGCGGCAAACACCTGATCGGGATCGCTGCCGGTGACGATGGCGAGCCCGGCCGCCACCAGCGCATTCTCGATCTGGAACGCACCGACCAGCGGCAACTTCACCATGACCGTGCGCCCATCGGCGTCGAGCGACAGGCGCTGGGTGAAGCCATCGATCGCCACATCGCGCAGGCGGATCGCCTCGCCGACGTGGCCGACCGTGAACACGCGCAAGCCGCGCTGGCGCGCCGCCTGTGCCACCGCCGCCGATTGCTCGTGGTCGGCGGCGATTACCGCCGCACCATCGGCCGCGACCAGATCGGTGAACAGCCGCAGTTTGGCGGCGAGATAGGCTTCGAGTGTCGCGTGATAATCGAGATGGTCGCGCGATAGATTGGTGAAGCCGCCGGCCTTGATGCGCACACCGTCGAGGCGATGCTGGTCGAGCCCGTGCGAGGACGCTTCCAGCGCGAGATGCGTGACACCCTCGCCCGCGAGCGTGTCGATGGCACGATGCAGATCGACCGGATCGGGCGTGGTCAGCGAACCGTAGACCTCACCCTTGGGCGAGACGACACCGACCGTGCCGATGCTGGCGGCAGCATATCCCTGCGCCGCCCAGATCTGCCGCGTGAACGCGGCGACCGATGTCTTGCCGCTGGTGCCGGTAACGGCAACGATGGTTGCCGGTTGGCGCGCATGGAGCCGTGCTGCCGCGAGGGCGAGATCGCGCCGCGCATTCGTGGTTGAAACGGAGGCAACGCCTACTGGAGCCGATGGCGCAGCGCCTTCGGCGACGATCGCGACCGCACCGGCTTTCACCGCTTGCTCGATGAAGCGCGCGCCGTCGGTTTTGGTGCCGGGGATCGCGACGAACAGAAAGCCCGGCTTGACCTTGCGGCTGTCTGCGCTGACGCCGGTGATCTCGATGTCGCCGGCGACGAGATCGGATCGCGCCAGCAGGTCGCGCAGTCTCACTTCTTCGCCGCCTTGATACTGGAGGTGAGCCCGAGGATCAGTTGATCGGCCGGCGGCAGATCGAACCGCGGCTGCAGATCGAGCAGCGGCGCGATGCGCTCGATCACCTTGCCGCCGGTCGGCACGGCGTTCCAGCCGGAGGTGATGAAGCCGTGGGTTTCGGGCAGCGCCTGTGGTTCGTCGAGCATGATCAGCACCAGATAGCGCGGGTCATCTGACGGCAATATGGCGGTGAAGCTGTTGAGCACCTGCTTCTTGGAATAGCGGCCGTTGACCACCTTTTCGGCGGTGCCGGTCTTGCCACCGACATAATAGCCCTTGATGTCGGCCATCTTCGCGGTGCCCTTCTCCGCGTTGAGCCGCATCAGATAGCGCATCCGGTCGCTGGTTTCGGTCTTCACCACCTTGGTGGCGAGCTTCAGCGCGTCGTCGCGGGTGCGCTTGATGAAGGTCGGCGGGATCAGATAACCGCCATTGACCGTCGCATCGATCGCCATCACCGCCTGCAGCGGCGCGACCGACAGGCCATGGCCGAACGCGATGGTGATGGTGTTGAGCTCGCCCCACCGCTTCGGCACGATTGGCTCGGCGCTTTCCGGCAGTTCGGTGCGCAGCCGATCGAGCTGACCCATCTTCTTGAGAAACGCCTTGTGCGCGTCGACGCCCATCGACAGCGCGACGCGCGCGGCGCCGATATTCGACGAATAGGTGAACACCTCGCTCATGGTGATGTAGCGGCCGAGCGAGTGGGTGTCGTGGATGTTGAACTTGCCGTAGCGCAGCGGCATGCGCGCGTCATAGGTCGTGTTGAGCGTCGCCTTGCCGCTGTCGAGCGCCATCGCCAGGGTCAGCGCCTTGAAGGTAGACCCCATCTCGTACACGCCGGTGGTCAGCCGGTTGATGCGGGTCGGGTCGTTGGCTTCGCGCGGATTATTCGGGTCGTAATCGGGCTCCGACACCATGGCGACGATCTCGCCGGTGCGCACGTCGGAGACGATGCCGGCTGCCGCCTTCGCCTTGAACTTCTCACGCGCGGCCATCAACTCCTCGCGCATCGCGTGCTGCACGCGAAGATCAATCGAGAGCTGCACCGGCTGTTGCAGCCGGTCGGTCGCAAAGCCGGCGAGATGCAGGTCGGCGAGCCCGCGCGTGTCGAGCCATTTCTCGATGCCGGCGATGCCCTGGTTGTCGATGTTCACATGGCCGAGCGCATGCGAGACGATTGGGCCATTCGGATAAACGCGCTTGTTCTCGGTGAGGAAGCCGATGCCGGGAATGCCGAGACGGTGAATCTCGCGCTGCTGTTGCGGCGTGATTTCGCGCTTGAGCCAGACGAAGCCGCGTTTCGACGACAGGCGCTCGCGCACCTCGGTCGCGTCGAGGTCGGGCAGCACCGCCGTCAGCAGTTCCACCGCCTCGTCCACATCAATGATCTTGCGCGGCTCGCCGAACAGCGACGGCGACTTCACGTCGGTCGCCAAAATCTTGCCGGTCCGGTCGAGAATGTCAGGCCGCGCCGTCGCCACCGCGTCCTGGCTCGCCGTGCGGCGCGCGCTGTTCGTCTCGTTGTTGATGCCGAACAGGACCAGCCGGCCGGCGATCACGGCGTAGACGCAAGCAAAGGCGAGAATGGCAAGACCGATCCGCGCTTTCGCCTTGATCTGCCGGTCGACGTCGCGGCCATAGACCAGGCCGCGCACGAAACGCTGCCAGCGCGCAAAGCGGGTCTCGGCGTGCGGTCCGGGCATCAGTTCTCGGCTCCGTCGGCGGGAACGGCAATGCTCCCGGTGGTTTCATCGATCAGCCCGCCGATCGGATCGCCATCAGCCTGCACCACGGGCGCGGGCCGTTCCGGCAATTTCTCGAACGACTGGAATTGCTGCGGGGTTTCCTGTTTCAGCGCGAGATGGCGCTTCGCCAGAGCTTCGATCCGGTTCGGCGCTTCGAGCTTGGCCCAGCTCGCGCGCAGCGTTGCGATCGCATCCTGCTCACGGCGGATTTCGGTGCGCAGCTTGGCGGCACGCTCCACACGCTGCGTCGATTCGAACTTGATCTTGTAGACGTAGGACGCCGCCAGGATCAGCGCGCCGATGATCAGGGCGTTGAGGATGCGCATGTCAGCGGCTCCGCATCACGTCGGCAAGCGACGGCAAAGACGGCAGCAGATCGGCCGGATCGAAGGCGCGCGGCGGCGCGGCGGTGCGTTCGGCGGCGCGCAGCTTGGCGGAACGCGCACGCGGATTGCGAGCGACTTCCGCATCGTCGGCCGTCACCGGGCGCCGCGTCAGCACCGTGAACGTCACCGGCACCTGAATCGCTTCGGGCATGTGTCGTGAGCCGCCGCCGACGCGGCTGCGCTCGGCGAGGAATGTCTTGACGATGCGGTCTTCCAGCGAATGGAAGGAAACGACGACCAGCCGCCCGGCCGGCCGGAGAATACGCTCCGCCGCCGCCAGCGCCTCGGCCAATTCGCCGAGTTCGTCATTGATGAAGATACGCAACGCCTGAAACGTCCGCGTCGCCGGATGGATCTCGCCAAATCGCTGCCGCACCACGCCGGCGATCACCGTCGCCAGCGCTTTGGTGGTCAGGATCGGGGCCTCGTCACGCGCGGCAACGATGGCGCGGGCGATCGGCCGCGCCAATTTTTCTTCGCCCAGCGTGGCGATGATCGCCGCAAGGTCGCGCGGGCTGGCGGCGGCGACAAGATCGGCCGCGCTCGGCCCGCTGCGGCCCATGCGCATGTCCAGCGGACCGTCCTGGCGGAACGAGAAGCCCCGTTCCGCTTCGTCGAGCTGCATCGACGACACGCCGACATCGAGCACGACGCCGTCGACGGCGGAGACGCCGCAGCGCGTCGCGACACCATCGAGATGCGAGAACCGGTCTTCGACCAGCGTCAGGCGCCCGGCGAACCGGTCGGCCATTGAACCAGCGCGCGCATGCACCGTCGGATCGCGATCGATCGCGATCACCCGGCAGTCGGCGGCGCCGAGAATGGCCTGCGTATAGCCGCCGGCCCCGAAGGTTCCATCGATATAGATGCCGCCGTCGCGGACATTGAGGAATTCCGCGATCCGCCCGCCCAACACCGGGATATGCGCACTGCCGGCGCCGGCATCGGGAAAGCCTGCGTCGACACAGGCTTCCGGCGGCACCAGCCTCGAAGCGGTTGCAGGGAAAAGATGCGCAGTCATGGAACCGGGCCGTCGGGAATCGAGGAGCACCCGTGCCTTCGCCCGGCTGCCTTAACCGCTCATTAAGCGTGCTTTGCCTTAAGGATTGGTTGCCAGCTCTCGCGCGTTCCGTCGCGAATGCCGGAAATGCGTCGAAAAAATCGCGGAACGCTGCCTCCTGACCGGACGTTGTTATGGGCAGGCGGAACCTGGGTTCCAGACTTGGGTTCCAGCCGCCACCTTTGACGCATTTCTCGCGCGGTTCCGCGCACCATTTCACATGGAGGCTGACATCATGAAAAAACTGGTCCTCGGTACGGCTATCAGTGCGCTGATGCTGTCCACGGCATTCGCGCAGGCACCGAACACCGGCACCAACGGTTCGACGGCGAGCCCGCCCGCTGCAACATCGACACCGGCTCCCGCCGCTTCGAGCGCCGCGCCAGCGGCGTCCGGCTCGATGAACTTCGTATCGTCGCAGAAGCCGGAGCAGATGCTGGCGTCGAAGTTCAAAGGCACGGACGTGGTCGGCACCGATAACGCCAAGATCGGTGACGTGAGCGACATCCTGTTCGACAAGGACGGCAAGATCGAAGCGTTCGTGATCAGCGTGGGCGGTTTCCTCGGCGTCGGCTCGAAGAGTGTGGCCATCGCGCCCTCAGCATTTGAGGTCGTGAAAGGCACGAACAACGAATCCGACAAGCTGAAGCTCGCGGCGACCAAGGATCAGCTCAAGGAAGCCCAGAACTTCGAGCCGTATAACCCGCCGCGCACGACCACGGGTTCGGCGGGTGGCATGGGTGGCGCCGGCATGGGCGCGCGGCCCTCGTCCAACACCCCGCCAGCCAGCAGCCGCTAATTTCAGCGGATCGATGAACACGGCCCGACCCGGTTCGCCGGGTCGGGCTTTTTGTTTGTCGAACGGCCGACTCATGGGAGAATTAGTGTCGGCCTTGCATCCGCAGCCCCGGTTGGCTATGGCGCTGATTGCTCGGCTTTCTGCCGGTGAACGCCCTCAAGACCATGACCGCCTTCCAGCCCGACTCGTTCGTCGTCTCCGACGTCGTTCCGTCGCCCAATTTCGATCAGCGCAAAGACGGTATGCAGCCGGACATGATCCTGCTGCACTACACCGGCATGATCGACGATCAGGCGGCGCTGACGCGGCTGTGCGACCCGGATGCCAAGGTGTCAGCCCACTACGTCGTTTTCCCGGACGGCCGTATCGTCCAGTGTGTGCCGGAACGCGAGCGCGCCTGGCACGCCGGCGTCTCGTCGTGGGATGGAGACACCGACATCAATTCGCATTCCATCGGCATCGAGATCTGCAATCCCGGCCACGATCACGGCTATCCGCCGTTTCCGCTGCGCCAGATCGCCGCGGTGATCTCGCTGTGCAAGGGCATTCTCGCCCGTCGCGACACTATCCCGAACGATCGCGTGCTGGCGCATTCGGACGTCGCACCGGCGCGCAAGCAGGATCCCGGCGAGAAATTCCCGTGGGCGACACTGGCCGATTCCGGCGTCGGCCACTGGGTGCGCCCCGCACCGCTGAAGCTTGAAGGGCCACGGCTTGGACCCGGCGACCTCGGCAACGATGTCGCGCAATTCCAGCGCATGCTGGCCGATTTCGGTTATGCTCAGCCGGTCAGCGGCGACTACGACGAGGCCATGGCGACGGTCGTCACCGCATTCCAGCGCCATTTCCGTCCGGACTGCGTCGATGGCATCGCCGACGCCTCGACCCAGATGACGCTGCGCGCCCTGCTGGAAACCCGCGCACGCCCGGAACGGGCGAAACAATCGATATAATGCCGACTTGACGGCACGCGCCGCGACGCTCATCTGTTGCGCGTCAGTCGGCTGGACGGCCGCTTCGGCAGAGCCCGCGAGGGCGTTCCCCGAAAGGGTGCCGGGGAGGAAAGTCCGGGCTCCACGGACGAACGGTGCCGGATAACGTCCGGCGGGGGCGACCCCAGGGACAGTGCCACAGAGAAGCAGACCGCCGGCCGCTTCGGCGGCAGGCAAGGGTGAAACGGTGCGGTAAGAGCGCACCGCGGTCGCGGCAACGCGAACGGCACGGCAAACCCCACCGGGAGCAAAACCGAATAGGGATGGCGCGGAGAGCGATCTCCAGGTTCGTCCGGACCAGCCATCCGGGTAGGTTGCTCGACACGCCGGGTAACCGGCGGTGCAGAGGAATGGTCGTCACGCGGACGAAGAGTATGCGTCTTCCGCGAACAGAACCCGGCTTACAGGCGGGCTGACATGCTGAGGGGGCGTCCGGCGCAAACCGTGCCGGGCGCCTCACCATTTTCGTGGTGGTCTCAACGCGTCCGCAAAGAGCCATTTGCGCAGAACGCGGCTGCCGAAACGCGCATTCTGCTTGCAGGCGCGATCGCCTAGCCTGCAACTTCGCTCTCCCGCCATCCTCGCCTCATCCCATCATGACCGGCCCACGCGATACCACCGGACTGCTGCTCGCCTTCTTCGGCATGGTGCTGTTCGCCGGCACGCTGCCGGCGACGCGGCTCGCCGTGCAGGGATTCGACCCGCTGTTCCTGACGGCGATGCGGATCACCATCGCCGGGATCGCGGCTTCGCTGGCGCTGATCGTGGCGCGGCGAGGCATCCCGTCACGCAATAAACTGATCGCCTGCTTTATCGCCGGGCTGTTCACGGTCGCGCTGTTTCCGCTGTGCGCGGCACTGGCGATGATGTCGGTGCCGGCGGCACATGGCGGCGTGGTGATGGGCATCCTGCCGCTGGCGACCGCCGTTGCCGCCGCCGCGCTGGCGAAGGAGCGGCCGAGCCTCGGCTTCTGGATCACCGGCGTCATCGGCTCGGCGCTGGTGGTCATGTTCATGATCCGCGACACCGGCGTGAGCGACGCGCATTGGGGCGACCTGTTCCTGCTCGCCACCGTCGTATTCGGCGGCATCGGCTATACGCTCTCGGGCAAGGCGACGGCGCTGATGCCGGGCTGGGAAGTGATCTCGTGGTCGGTGGTGATGTATGCGCCGCTGACCCTGATCGCCGTCATTCTACTTTGGCCAGCGAACATCGCCTCGGTGCCGGCACCGCAATGGAGTGCCCTGCTCTACGTCGCGCTGGTCAGCCAGTATCTCTCGTTCTTCGTCTACAACGCGGCGATGCTGCGCATCGGCGTCGCGCGTGCCGGACAGATGCTGCTGCTGCAGCCGTTCACCGTGGTGGCGCTGGCGTGGCCGGTCAACGGCGAGCCGATCGAGTTGAAAACCCTTCTGTTCGCGGCCGCCGTCGTCGTGATCGTGATGATCGGCCAGCGCATGCGCGTCACGCGCGGATGATCAGCCGACGTTACCGTGCATCTAGCATCGTCGACGGCAACCAGAGCGCGATGCCGGGAAACGCCACCAGCATCGCTACCGCCACGACCATCAGCAGGAACAGCGGTGCCGTATAGGCACCGATCTTGAAGATGTCGCGACCGGTCATGCCTTGCAGCACATAGAGATTGAATCCGACCGGCGGCGTGATCTGCGCCATCTCAACCACCAAAACGATGTAGATGCCGAACCAGATCAGGTCGAAGCCGGCCTTCTGCACCACCGGCATGATGACGGCCGTGGTCAACACCACCATCGAAATGCCATCGAGGAAACAGCCGAGGATCACATAGAACACTGTCAGGGCACCCAGCAGCGCCCAATGCGAGAGATTAAGCGAGCCGACCCATTCCGCCAGCGCGCGCGGGATGCCGGTGAAGCCCATGGTCGTCGTGAGAAAAGCGGCGCCCGCGAGAATGAAGGCGATCATGCAGGAAGTGCGCGTGGCTCCCAGCAACGCGTCACGGAAGGTGCTCCAGTTCAGCGTTTTCATCCACCACGACAGACCGAGCGACAGAAACACGCCGACCACGGCAGCCTCAGTCGCGGACGCCAGACCGCCATAGATCGAGCCGATCACCCCGAGGATCAGCAGGATCACCGGGATCAACCGACGGGTCGCGGCAATACGGTTCGCAAAACTGCTGGTCGGCTCAGGCGGCGGCATCCGCTCCTTGTTGAGCAGCGCCCAGGCGACGATGAAGCCGGAGAACAGCAACGCCAGCATGATGCCGGGCAGTACACCGGCGATGAACAATCGCGCGATCGATTGATCGGTCGCCGTTGCGTAGACGATCATGATGATCGACGGGGGAATCAGCAAGCCGAGCGTCCCGGCACCCGCCAGCGTGCCGATCGCCATGCGGATGTCGTAGCCGCGCTTGACCAGTTGCGGCAGTGAAATCCGGCCGATGGTCGCGCAAGTCGCCGCCGACGACCCTGACACCGCCGCGAAGATCGCACAGCCGACCACGTTCACATGCAGCAACCGTCCCGGCAGCTTTTGCAGCCACGGCGCCAGACCCTCAAACATGTCTTCGGAGAGGCGCGTGCGGTACAGGATCTCGCCCATCCAGATGAACATCGGCAGCGCGGTCAAATCCCACGAATTCGATGCGCCCCAGACCGACGTGGCGAGCACCTGTCCGGCCGGCACCGACGCTTTCGTCAGCACGGCAACAAAGCCGACCAGACCAAGCGCAATGCCAATCCAGACGCCGGACGCGAGGATCACGAACAGCAGCAGGATCAATATCGACGCCAGTTCGATCAGGCCCATCAGCCTTCCTTCCCGAGCGTCAGCGCGTCTTCGGCCTGGCGGAACGTCGGTTGCCCGCCGCGCGCGACACGAACGAACTCGTCGAGCAGCGCGATCGCCAGCACGCCGGCGCCCACCGCCATCGCCGCCTGCGGCCAGAACAGCGGGAGCGGCACCACCCCCGACGACACTTCATTGAATTTCCAGGAATAGAATGCGTAGCCCCCGACCTGCGCGGCGATGTAACCGGCCGCAATCGCCGAGACGCCAAGCACCCACAGTTCGAGATAGCGCCGCCACGTCTCCCCGACCGCCGACAGCAACATGGTCACGCGGATATGCGCGCCGGCTTTCAGCGTTCCTGCCAGCGCAAAGAAACTCGCCGCCGCCAGCAGGAAGCCGCAAAACTCCTCAAGCGAGAGGATGATGAATCCGAAGGGCGACAGCCCGACCAGCCCCAGCAGCTTATCGACGATACGGCTCGCGAGCTGGACGCCGACCAGGAGTCCGATCGCAACCAGACACCCGGCCGCAAGCCACAGCGTGACGGCGTAGAGCGCATCGAGAAACCGACGCATGGTCAGCTGACGCTCCCGCGTGTCATGCGCGAGCGCCCGTCCACTTCGTCATTTCCGGAACGCGGCAAGGATCGCCTTGCCGTCCGCGCCAGCCGACGCTTCCCATTCGGTGGTGATGGTCTCGCCGATCTTGGCCAGTCCGGCCTTCAATTCCGGGCTCGGCGGCAACACCTTGATCTTGGCAGCCTTGAGCGCGCTGGTCTTGATCGACATTTCCTCTTCCGACGCTTTCCAGCCACGCTCCTCCGCAACCTTCGCGGCGTCGAGCACCGCCTTCTGCTGCTCTGCCGATAGCTTGGCGAACGCATCCTTGTTCACAAACACCATATTGCGCGGGAGCCAGGCCTGCGTGTCGTAGTAGTGCGTCAGGTAATCCTCAGCCTTGGTATCGACGCCGGTGGACGCCGAGGTAATCATCACATCGACACGGCCGGTCGCGAAGGCTGTCGGAAGATCAGGCACTTCGATCTGCGTCGGGATCGCACCGGCGAGCGCCGCGATCCTGCCGATGGTGGCATTGTAGGTCCGGAATTTCAGGCCCTTGAGATCCGCGACGCTGTTGATGTCGCGTTTGGCGTAAATCCCCTGCGGCGGCCACGGCACGGAGAACAAGAGTTTCAGCCCCTCCTTGTCCAGAAGCTTTTCGAGATAGGGTTTCTGGGCGGCATAGAGTTTGCGCGCCGCATCATATCCGGTGGCGAGGAAGGGGACGGAATCGAGACCGTAGATCGGCGATTCATTCGACGCCAGCGAGATGATCATCTCGCCGATTGGCGCCGTCCCCTGCCGGACGGACCGCTTGATATCCGCATGCTTGATCAGCGAGCCGGCCGGATGAACGGTGATCTTCACCGCACCCTTGGTCGCCTTGTCGATATCCTCGGTGAAAGTGACGATGTTCTTGGTGTGGAAATTCCCGGCCGGATAAGGCGTCGGCATGTCCCACTTGGTTTGCGCCTGCGCGGCGGTCGACAACAGAGCCGTCAATGCCAGCGCCGCGACGCCTCGGATCACCATCGTCATGTCATCCCCCTCATGCCCGGCCAGACCGGCGACGGGCCCGGATGAAGCATCGCGCTTTCGCCGTGGGGGTGGCAAGACCCGGCCTGCCTAAAAATCGACCTGGCCTGTGCATCGGCAACGCCGCCGCTTCCGCACTTTTACACGGAGCCCTATAACCGCACCGGGACGGCACAGGATCACAGAATGAGCAGCAAGCAGTGGGATTTCTGGATCGACCGCGGCGGAACCTTCACCGACGTGGTCGGCCGACGCCCGGACGGCTCGCTGGTCGCCCACAAACTACTCTCGGAAAATCCGGAAGCCTATCGCGATGCCGCCGTGCAGGGCATCCGCGACCTCATGGGCCTCAACGCCGGCGAGCCGCTGCCGCGCGGGCGCGTCGGCGCGGTCAAGATGGGCACCACCGTCGCCACCAATGCGCTCTTGGAACGCAAAGGCGAGCGCACGCTGCTGGTAACGACCCGCGGCTTCCGTGATGCGCTGCGCATCGGCTATCAGGCGCGACCGAAGATTTTCGCCAAGCACATCATCAAGCCGGACATGCTCTACGAGCGCGTCGTCGAGGTCGATGAGCGCGTGCGTGCCGACGGCACGGTGGAGCAGGCGCCTGATCTTGATGCCGTGCGCGCGGCTCTCGAAACCGCGCAAGCTGACGGCATTAAGGCGGTCGCCATCGTCTTCATGCACGCTTATCGCTATCCGGCGCATGAGCAGCAGGTCGCGGCACTGGCGCGGGAGATGGGCTTCCCGCAGGTGTCGGTCAGCCATGAAGTCTCGCCGCTGATCAAGCTGGTCGGGCGCGGCGACACCACCGTGGTCGACGCTTATCTCTCGCCGATCCTGCGCCGCTATGTGGCGCAGGTGGATGGCGAACTCGACGCGCGACGCTCCGGCGCCAAGCTGATGTTCATGATGTCGTCGGGCGGGCTCACCGCCGCTGATCTGTTTCAGGGCAAGGATGCGATCCTGTCCGGCCCCGCCGGCGGCGTGGTCGGCCTTGCGCAGACCGGCCACGAAGCCGGCTTCGACCGGCTGATCGGCTTCGACATGGGCGGCACCTCCACCGACGTGTCGCATTATGACGGCGATTACGAACGCACCTTCGAGACCGAAGTGGCGGGCGTGCGCATGCGCGCGCCGATGATGCTCATTCACACGGTGGCGGCGGGCGGCGGTTCGGTGCTGCATTTCGACGGCGCGCGCTTCCGCGTCGGGCCGGATTCGGCCGGCGCCAATCCCGGCCCCGCCTGCTACCGCCGCGGCGGGCCGCTCGCCGTGACCGACGCCAATGTCGCGGTCGGCAAGCTGATCCCCGATTACTTCCCGAAAATTTTCGGGCCGCAGCAGAACGAACCGCTGGACGCCGATGCCGTTGCGCGCGGCTTCGATGCGCTGGCGCAGGAGATGGACGGCACGCTCTCGCGCGAGCAGATCGCCGACGGCTTTATCAAGATCGCGGTCGAGAACATGGCCAATGCGATCAAGAAGATTTCCGTGCAGCGCGGCTACGACGTGACGCGCTATGCACTGAATTGCTTCGGTGGTGCCGGCGGCCAGCACGCCTGCCTCGTCGCCGATGCGCTCGGCATGACCAAGGTGCTGATCCACCCGTTCTCGTCGCTGCTGTCGGCTTACGGGATGGGCCTCGCCGATATCCGCGCCACGCGCCAGCAAGCAATCGAACTGCCGTTCGGCAAGAAGGGCCTCGCCGCCCTCGCCCGCGACGGCAAACGGCTCGGCCGCGACGCCGTGCGCGAGGTGACCGGCCAGGGCGTGCCGGCCAAATCGGTCAAGTGCATTGTGCGCGCGCATCTGCGTTACGCCGGCACCGACACGGCGCTGACGGTGAATGCCGGTACGGCGAAGCAGATGCAGGCGGCGTTCGAGAAAGCGCACAAGGCGCGGTTCGGCTTCATCGACCGCAGCAAGGAGATCGTCATCGAAGCCGTCTCGGTCGAAGCGATCGGTGGCGGCGCGCGTTTCCGCGAAAAGAAAATGACCGCACGCCGCGCGCCCGCGCCGAAGCCGGCACGCAAGACCCGCTTCTTTTCCGGCGGACAATGGCACCGCACCGGCGTCTACACCCGCGACCAGTTGAAGCCGGGCATGCGCATCGCCGGCGCGGCGATCATCGTCGAGCCGCACCAGACCATCGTCGTCGAGCCCGGCTGGCAGGCGGCACTGACGACCAAGAACCATCTGGTGCTCACGCGTATCAAGGCGCTCAAGCGTCAGCACGCGGTCGGCACCAAGGCCGATCCGATCATGCTCGAAGTGTTCAACAACCTGTTCATGTCGATCGCCGAGCAGATGGGCGTGTCGCTGCAGAACACCGCCTATTCGGTGAACATCAAGGAACGGCTCGACTTCTCCTGCGCGGTATTCGCCGCCGATGGCACGCTGGTCGCCAACGCCCCGCACATGCCGGTGCATCTCGGCTCCATGGATCGCGCGGTCGAGACCATCATCCGCGAGAACAAGGGCAAGATCCGGCCCGGCGACGTCTATGCGATCAACGCGCCCTACAACGGCGGCACGCATCTACCGGATATCACCGTCTGCACACCGGTATTCGACGACCGCAACAAGGCAATCCTGTTCTGGGTCGCCTCGCGCGGCCATCACGCCGATGTCGGCGGCATCTCGCCCGGCTCGATGTCGCCGAATGCGACAACGATCACCGAGGAAGGCGTCTATATCGACAACCTCAAGCTGGTCGATCGCGGCCGCTTCCTCGAAAAAGAGTTGATGGCCGTACTCACCGGCGCTGCCTATCCGGCGCGCAATCCCCTGCAGAACATCAATGACCTGAAGGCGCAGATCGCCGCCAACGAGAAGGGCATCCAGGAATTGCGCAAGATGGTGGCGCAGTTCTCGCTGCCCGTGGTCAAGGCGTACATGCAGCATGTGCAGGACAACGCGGCGGAGAGCGTGCGCCGCGTGATCGACCGGCTGCACGATTCATCCTTCAGCGTCGAGATGGATCAGGGCACCGTCATCAAGGTGCGGATCGCCGTCGACAAGAAGAAGCGCGAATTGACGGTCGACTTCACCGGCACGTCGGAGCAGCAGGGCAGCAATTTCAACGCGCCTGAGCCCGTCACCCGCGCGGCCGTGCTCTATGTCTTCCGCGTCATGGTGGACGACGATATCCCGATGAACGGCGGCTGCCTGCGGCCGATCCGCATCATCATCCCGCGCAAAACCATGTTGAGCCCGGAATATCCGGCGGCGGTCGTCGCCGGCAACGTCGAGGTCTCGCAGGAGGTGACCAACACGCTGTTCGGCGCACTCGGCGCCATGGCGGCGTCGCAGGGCACCATGAACAATCTCAACTTCGGCAACGCCACCTATCAGTATTACGAGACGATCTGCTCCGGCTCGCCGGCGGGCCCGGGCTTTCCCGGCACCGACGCCGTGCAGGTGCATATGACCAACACCCGCCTTACCGACCCGGAGGTGCTGGAATTCCGCTATCCCGTGCTGCTCGAGGATTTCCATATCCGCGAGGGCTCGGGCGGACGCGGCGAATGGAATGCCGGCGACGGCATCCTGCGGGTGATCCGCTTCCTCGAAACCATGGAATGCACGGTGCTGACCGGCCATCGGCGCGTCCCGCCGTTCGGCCTGAATGGCGGCGAGAACGGCCAGGTCGGCCAGAATGCCGTCCGCCGCAAGGATGGCACGGTCGAGGTGCTGAAGGGCTCGGACGCCACCGTGATCGGCCCCGGCGAGGCGATCATGATCCGCACGCCCACCGCCGGCGGCTACGGGAAGCGCAAAGACTGACGACACCGACAGGATGATCGACTGCGGGGATGACAGCCGGCCCCGCCGTGGCTATGAAGCGCGGCAGGACCGACAAAAATGAACGACAAATCGAAAAAGCCGCAGAAGCTCAAGGCACGCAAGCCGCGTGGTCTCGAAGACCGCGACGCCACTGCCATTATCGCCACGCGCCGCATGGTCGAGGCGATCAGCGCGCAATATGAGCTTTACGGCTTCGAGCCGGTTGAGACACCGGCGATCGAATACACCGACGCGCTCGGCAAATTCCTGCCGGATCAGGATCGCCCCAACGAGGGCGTGTTCTCGTTCCAGGACGACGACGAGCAGTGGCTGTCGCTGCGCTACGATCTCACCGCGCCGCTCGCCCGCTATGTCGCCGAGAATTACGACGCGCTGGCGAAGCCCTATCGCAGCTATCGTTTCGGCTGGGTGTTCCGCAACGAGAAGCCCGGCCCCGGCCGCTTCCGCCAGTTCATGCAGTTTGACGCCGACACGGTCGGCTCGTCGTCCCCGGCCGCCGATGCCGAGATGTGCATGCTCGCCGCCGACACGATGGAAAAGCTCGGCATCCGTCGCGGTCAGTACGTGGTGAAGGTCAACAACCGCAAGGTGCTCGACGGCGTGCTGGAGTCGATCGGCCTCGCCGGCGACGCCAATACCGGCAAACGGCTCACCGTACTGCGCGCCATCGACAAGCTCGACCGGCTCGGGCCGGACGGCGTGCGACAGTTGCTCGGCGAAGGCCGCAAGGACGAGAGCGGCGACTTCACCAAGGGCGCAGGGCTCGATGCGGCCGCGTGCGACCGCGTGCTCGCCTTCTCCGATGCCAAGGGTGCGGACACCGCGCATACGCTTGCCAACCTCTCGCGCGTCATCGGCTCCTCCGCGACTGGCGCGCAGGGCATCGAAGAACTCAACGCGATTGGCGAGTTGATCGACCGCGCCGGCTACAATGACGGCCGCATTGTCATCGACCCTGCGGTGGTGCGTGGTCTCGAATATTACACCGGCCCCGTTTACGAGGTCGAATTGCTGCTCGAAGCGAAGGATGAGAAGGGCCGTCCGGTACGGTTCGGCTCGGTTGGCGGCGGCGGCCGTTACGATGGCCTCGTCTCGCGCTTCCGTGGCGAGCCGGTGCCGGCGACCGGTTTCTCCATCGGCGTGTCGCGGCTGATGGCGGCGCTGTCGCTGATCGGCCGCATCGACAGCAAGCCAATGACGGGGCCTGTCGTCGTCACGATCTTCGATCGCGACCGCCTCGCCGATTATCAGGCGATGGTGACGCAACTGCGCAACGCCGGCATCCGCGCCGAACTCTATCTCGGCAATCCGAAGAATTTCGGTAACCAGATGAAATACGCCGACAAGCGCAACGCGCCGTGCGTCGTCATCCAGGGTTCGGACGAGAAGGCCAAAGGCGAGGTCACCATCAAGGATCTCGCCCGCGGCGCCGAACTGGCGAAGGACGACACCGCACGCGACCTCTATCTCGACAAGCAGGCGCAGGCGCAGATCAGCGTGCCGGAAGCCGATCTTGTCGAGGCGGTGCGCGGCATCCTCGCCCGCAGCGGCACGTCCTGAGCGTTACACCGTCACAACGTCGTTGTCGGGAACGAGCGTCGGCGCCGCACCAAGATCGATGGCATGGCCGGTGATCTGCTCGACCGCGTTGAAGCTGTCGATGATCGATGTCAGCGTGGCGATCCGCCCGTCGCGAAATTCGACGAAATGCGACAGCCGGAAGCATACCGCCCGGCCATCATGCTTCACGCCTGACAGGCGCGCCAGCACTGCCACCGAATTGCCGTCGATCAGGATCCTGTCGATGTCGAACTGCCGGTGCCGAAACATCTGCGGCACGACCTGACGCAACATGCGCATCACGTCATCGCGGTTACGCCGCTCGCCGCAATACGCCAACACGTCCACCGGACCATTGACGGTCCAGTGCACATCCTCCTGCAGAAACGTCCTCACCGCCGCGAGGTCGCGTTGGCTGTAGGCGTGATAGAAAGCGAGAACATGGTCCCGCGAGATCGTCTGGGGCATCTGCCCGCACCACTTCGTTGCCCGGCCAAAAGCTTACGGGGCGGAGCATTGACGAGCCGTTACCACCGGATATCAGCGTATGGAACCTGGCGACTCCGGCGATCATCCTTAACAGTTTGACGGCCATACCGGTCGATTACCGGGCATTTTTGAAACCCTGTTTTGGGGGCGTCGCGGCCCATATGCCGCTCATTAAGCCAATCGGCGGCTGGGCATCGAAAACCGGCCGTTGTCATGCTAAACGGCCGCCGAACCGCCAGCCCGGCATCAAGCCACCGATCGATCGAACCATGGACGCGCAGAGCTCGCCTTTTCCCAGCCTCGACCCGGACGCCCGTGGGCGCGCCGGTGCGCTGGTCGCCGGCTATGAGCGCGCGGGCTATCGCCGCCTGACGCCGGCCGTGCTGCAGCCGGCCGAGCCGTTCCTCGATCTGTCGGGCGAGGACATCCGCATGCGGATGTACACGACCACGGCGCCCGACGGCAGCGAATGCTGCCTGCGGCCCGATCTCACCATTCCGGTGTCGCGCGACTACCTCGCCTCGCCGGATGCCGGCAAGGCGCAGGGCTATTGCTGCCTCGGTCCCGTCTTCCGTCATCGTGACAACGGCCCGGCCGAATTCCTGCAGGCCGGCGTCGAGTCGTTCGGACGCACCGACAAGGCCGCCGCCGATGCGGAAATGCTGGCGCTCGGCCTCGAGGCCACGGCGCATTACGGCGTCACCGCGCCGGTGATCCAGATCGGCGACGTCGCCTTGTTCGCGGCGCTGATCGCCGCGCTCGATCTGCCGCCGGCGTGGAAGCGGCGGCTGATCAAGGATTTCAACCGCAAGAGCAATCTCGCGCAGGATCTCGACCGGCTGGTGATCGGCAGCAACGGCAACCAGCCCGATTATCGCGGCGTGCTGGCCGCGCTGTCCGGCGCCGATCCGAAAGGCGCGCACGCCCTCGTCACTGACCTGTTGTCGATCGCCGGCATCAACGCGGTCGGCGGCCGCTCGGTCGCGGAAATCGCCGAACGGTTTCTCGAACAATCCGCGCTTGGCGCCTCGAGCAAGCTGCCGCGCGAGCAGCGCGCGATGATCGAGCGGTTCCTGTCGATCAGCGGCGATCCCGACAGCGCGGCGGCGCAACTGCGCGCGCTCGCGTCCGACGCCGGCTTCACCGTCACGCCCGCACTCGATCTGTTCGAGAGCCGTACCGGCTTCCTTGCCGCGCGCGGCGTCGATGTCTCGCGCATCCGTTTCTCAACCGCGTTCAGCCGCGGCTTCGACTATTACAGTGGTCTCGTGTTTGAGCTGACCGACCCCGCCGCGCCGGACGCCGGACCGCTGGTTGCCGGCGGGCGCTACGACGACTTGCTGACGCGCCTCGGCGCACCAGCGCCGATCCCCGCCGTCGGCCTCGCGGTCTGGGTGGAGCGGTTCGCCGCGGGAGACCGCACATGAGCAAATCGCCCGCGAACACGCCGTTGATCCTCGCCGTGCCGGCCAAGGGCCGGCTGCAGGAAAACGCCGAGACGTTCTTCGCCCGCGCCGGCCTGCCGCTGGCGAAGCCGCGCGGCGCGCGCGATTATCGCGGCGCCATCGACGGCCTCGACGGCGTCGAGGTGGCTTACCTCTCCGCCTCCGAGATCACTCAGCACCTCGCGCAAGGCACGGTGCATCTCGGTGTGACCGGTGAAGACCTGGTGCGCGAAATGGTGCGCGACGCCGACCGCCGCATCGTGCTGCTGGAGCCGCTTGGCTTCGGCCACGCCACGGTCGTCGTCGCGGTGCCGCAGGCGTGGATCGATGTTCGCACCATGGCGGACCTCGACGATGTGGCGACCGCGTTCCGACAGCATCACAACCGCAAGCCGGGCGTCGCGACGAAATACATCAACCTGACGCGCGCGTTTTTCGCGCGGCACGGCATCGCCGACTATCGCATCGTCGAAAGCTCGGGTGCGACCGAAGGCGCGCCGGCCGCTGGCACCGCCGAACTGATCGTTGACATCACCACGACCGGCACGACACTCGCCGCCAACGCGTTGAAGATCGTCGATGACGGCATCATCCTGCGCTCGCAAGCCAATCTCGCCGCCGCACGCGGCGCCCACTGGGGCGCCGGACAACGCGAGCTGGCGCGCGTGATCCTCGACCGGATCGCCGCACAGGCCCGCGCCCGCGCCTATCGCGAGGTGCGCGCGCGCTTTGCCGCCTGCAACGACGCGCTGGTGGAAACCGCGAAGCAACGCTTCGGCGTGGCGACGCCGTTCGGCGGCCCGACCTCGTCGGGCATGCTGACGCTGCACTGTCCGCCGGACAAGATGTATGCGCTGACCACGTTCCTGCGCGAGCACGGCGCGGAAGCGGTGTCGGTCGCCGAGCTCGGCTATGTGTTCGCGCGCGACAATCCGCTTTATGCGAAGCTCGAAGCCGGGCTGGGCTGAGACGCTTCCGCTCTATCAGCCGTCATGGCCGGGCTTGTCCCGGCCATCCACGCCTTTGTCGCAGCTTGAAAAAGTAAGACGTGGATGCGCGGGTCAAGCCCGCGCATGACGGGGAGAGAGAAGCGCGCCTCTCACCCGCCTCATCCTGAGGAGCCGCGCCGAAGCGCATGGCGCGTAGGCGGGGCGTCACCGCAAGTCGGCCTTGGCCGACTTGCGCATTCAAGAATCCCATCTCGGGTAAACCCGAGATGGGTGGACGAGGCGGCCACGCTCCCGCCCCATGGTTCGAGACGCATCGCCATAGCGCGTCGAAGACGCGCGTAAACGCGCTGATGGCGATGCTCCTCACCATGAGGCTTCAAGAGAGCGCCTCTGGCCTCTCTCTTAGAACTTCGAATAATCGATCGGCTTGTGACGGTCGAGCGTGCGCGTCACCGGCGGCAGCGGATATTTCAGGCCGCTGGCGCAGTTGTAGAGCACGACACGATCGCTTTTCGACACCCGGCCTTCGGCGAGGCTCTTCTTGTAGGCCGCATAGGTTGCCGCGCCTTCCGGACACAGCAGCAGCCCTTCGCCGCGCGCCACCTCGTCGAGCGCCGCCGTGATCGCCTCATCCGACACGGCGATGGCAAAGCCCTTGCTCTCGCGCACCGCGCGCAGGATCAGAAAATCGCCGATCGCCTGCGGCACGCGGATGCCGGATGCGATGGTATGCGCGTTCTCGAACCGCGGCGCGTGCTCCTCGCCCGCTTCGTAAGCGCGCACCATCGGCGCGCAGCCTTCGGCCTGCACCGCGACCATGCGCGGGCGCTTCTTGCCCATGAAGCCGATGGCTTCCAGTTCGGCAAACGCCTTCCACATGCCGATCAGGCCGGTGCCGCCGCCGGTCGGATAGAAGATCACGTCCGGCACGTCCCAGCCGAGTTGCTCGGCGAGTTCGAGACCCATGGTCTTCTTGCCTTCAATCCGGTACGGCTCCTTCAAGGTCGATACGTCGAACCAGCCGACCTTGGCCTTGCCTTCGCCGACGATTTTTCCGCAATCGTCGATCAGTCCGTTGACGCGATAGACCGTCGCGCCCTGCAGCTCGATCTCGCTGACGTTTACCTCCGGCGTATCCTCCGGGCAGAAGATCGTCGTCTTGATGCCGGCGCGCGTCGCATAGGCCGCGAGCGCCGCGCCGGCATTGCCGTTGGTCGGCATCGCCATGTGCTTGACGCCGAGCGCCTTGCCCATCGACACCGCCATGACCAGACCGCGCGCCTTGAACGATCCGGTCGGCAGCCGGCCTTCGTCCTTGACGATGATCTCGCCGCTGCCCAGCGATTTCGACAGCCGGGGCAGGCGGATGAGCGGCGTCATCACCTCGCCGAGGCTGACGATGTCCGCGACCTTGCGCACCGGCAACAGTTCGCGATAGCGCCACAGATCGGCCGGACGGCGCGCCAACGCTTCCTTGCTGAGAGCATTCTTCACGCCGTCGAGGTCGTATTTCACCAGCAGCGGCTTGCCGGCCGCGGACAGGTTTTGCAGCGTGTCGGCTTTGACGCGCTCGCCGGTATAGGCGCATTCCAGATGCGTCACGAAAGTCGGTCGTTCGGTGGTCAGGTTCTCGTCGTCGCGCATCGTGAAGAATCCCCCGGTTGTGCGTTTTGGCCGCTTGCGCCGTTATCCCCGGCCGGCCTTGCCGGGCCGGAAGACGACGAAATGCGACATGGAGAAGTTGACGACAAAACCGGCACCGATCGCAACCAGTTTGGCGAGCATGATCGGCAAAAACCGGCTGGCGATGAGCAGTGTCGTGGTGTCGGCGATCAAGCCCAGCACGCCGGAGGCAGCGAACGCGAAATAAGCGCGCCAGGTCAGCTTGCGGCCGGATTCGGCGGCGAAGGTGTAGAACGAGTTCATCACATAGGAGCCGGTCACGGCCACGACCCAGGCGATCACATTGGCGAAGATCGCGCCGGCATCCTCGGCGGTCAGATCCACCTTCCGTGCCGCATCGGCGAGAAACGCGTCCAGCGCCGGGCTCGCCGCAACCACCCGCAGCATCACCCAGAACACGATGTAGTTCACCGTCGCATTGATGACGCCGACCAGCGCGAAGCTCACCGCCTTGAGCACGATCGCCCGCTCGGTCCAGGCGGCCACAAGTCGGTCGAACAGATGCTTCATCAGGGGAACCGGGTCAGCGCGGCGGTTTCGGACAGTCGGCCTGCCGTAGCACGTCCCGCCTGCCGCGCCGAGAGACTTTCGCCGGCTTTTGCCCCGTGTTCCACCGCGCGACAGAGCGGCTGGGTTGCGCTATAGATCGGCTCGAAAAACCGCCTGCGCGATCCCATCTGAACCCTATGACGGCACCGATCCAGTCCAACCCCGCAACAGCCGGCCTCTCCATCGTCATTCCTTTGTGGAATGAAGCGGCGGGGCTGCCGCAACTGCATGAACGGGTCTGCGCCGTGGCGGCGCGGCTGCGCGACACGCGCGGGCTTCCGGTCGAGATCGTCTACGTCAACGATGGCTCCCGGGACGACACCGAAAAGGTCGCCTTGTCGCTGCCGGCGCAGGATGCCGACGTGCAGGTGGTCGGCCTCTCCCGCAATTTCGGCAAGGAAGCCGCCCTCCTCGCCGGCCTCGAACACGCACGGCGCGGCGCCGTGCTGTTCATGGACGGCGACGGTCAGCACCCGCCATCCCTTGTGGAGACGCTGGTCGCGCGCTGGCTCGATGACGGCTACGACGTGGTCTATACCGCCAAGGCGCACCGGCAGAACGAGCCGTGGTTGCTGCGCAGCGGCGTGCACATCTTCTATTCGCTGATCAACTGGGGTTCGCGGCAGAAAATCCCGGAAGACGCCGGCGACTTCCGCCTGCTGTCGCCGCGCGCCGCCGCCGCCTTGCGGCAGATGCCGGAGCGCAATCGTTTCTTCAAGGGCCTCGCGAGCTGGATCGGCTTCCGCCAGTTGCGCGTCGATTACGAGCCGGCGGCGCGCGAGCACGGCAAGACGAGCTGGAATCTGTGGTCGCTGCTCGCCTTCTCGATCGAGGGGCTGACCTCGTTCTCGGTCGCGCCGTTGCGGGTCGCGAGCCTGCTTGGCGTTGCCATCGCATTCGTTGCGCTGCTGTTCGGCATCTGGATCCTGTTCGAGACGTGGTTCTACGGCAAGGACGTGCCGGGCTATCCGTCGCTCGCGGTCGCCATCATGGTGCTCGGCGGCGTGCAACTCGTCATGATCGGCGTGCTCGGCGAATATATCGGCAAGCTGCTGGCCGAGAGCAAACAGCGCCCGGTCTATTTCGTCGCCGCGCATCAGGTGAAGGCGGCCGATGACGCATCGGCCGTGCCCGCCAAAAATACGGCAAAGGATGCGGCCAAGGATGCCGCGGAGTGACCGCTGCGCCGCGACGGCTGTGGCTCTGCGCGGACGACTACGGCATGACGCGCGGCGTCAGTGCCGCGATCCGCGATCTCATCGCACAAGGCCGGATCAATGCCACCTCGGTGATGATGCCGGCAGCGGCGCTGACCGACGACGAGGTTGCCGCGCTGCGCAAGCTCAAGGATGACGGCCGCTGCGCCATCGGCCTGCACGTCACCCTCACCGCGCCGTTCCGGCCGCTGACACCCTCGTTCCAGCCGCTGCGTGACGGCGCATTCCTGCCGCTCGCCGCCATGCTCGCAACCGCCACCGCCCGGCGGCTCGATGCCGCGAGCCTGACCCGCGAGATCGACGCGCAGATCGCCGCCTTCGCCAAGACATTCGGCCAGCCGCCCGACTTTGTCGACGGACACCAGCACGTCCAGCTTTTCCCGCAGGTGCGCGACGTGTTCCTGCACAGCGTCGCCACCCACGCGCCGCGCGCCTTTGTGCGCCAATGCGGCCGTACCATCGCGCTGCCGGCGCGGCTGCGCGACCGCAAGGGACTGCTGCTCGACATCCTCAGCGTCGCATTCCGCCGCCGCGCGGCGCGGCTTGGTGTCGCCACCAATCGCGGCTTTGCCGGCACCTATGATTTCGCGACAGCCGCCGATGTGGCGTCGCTCTTTCCCCGTTTCCTTGAGGGCTTGCCGGATAACAGCATCGTCATGTGCCATCCCGGCCATGTCGATGACGATCTGCGGCAGCTCGATCCTCTGACCGATCCGCGCGCGCGGGAATACGACTATCTCGCCAGCGGCGCGTTTGCCGCGGAACTGGCACGGCGCGGATTCGTGCTGAATTGATCGCGCCTGTCGGCGAATTGCGCAAAAATTGCGGCAGGGCGTCGTCACCACGACTACGAAATATTTTGTCGCAGGCATTCCCTGCGGCTGAAACCTTCCCACATTTCATCCGTTTGCAACGGCCGGCATCCGGCCACAGGGAGCAAAACCGATGACGCCGCAGGAACGCCAGTTGGTCGACGATCTGTTCGCGCGCCTCGCCAGCCTGGAATCCACGCCCCGCGATCCGGACGCCGTGCGCACCATCCAGGACGGTTTGCGACAGGCCCCGAACGCCGTTTATGCGCTGGTGCAGACCGTTCTCGTCCAGGACGAAGCGCTCAAGCGCGCCGACGAGCGCATCCGCCAGCTTGAAGGCGGCTCCGACAGCACCGCCGCGAGCGGCGGTTTCCTCGACCAGATGCGCGACGCGCTGATGGGCCGGAGCGACCAGGCGCCGCGCGGTTCGGTTCCAAGCAGCGGTTCGCGCTGGGGTCAGCCGCAGGCCGCGCCAGCCGGCTCACCTGTCAATGCACCGATGGCGGCGCAATCCGCACCGGCGCCCGGCGAACGCGGCGGGTCATTTCTCGGAACGGCTGCCGCGGCAGCCGCCGGCGTGATCGGCGGCAGCTTGCTGATGAACAGCATCGGCTCGATGTTCGGCCATCGCGGTCAGGCATTTGCCGACAGCAACGCGATGGATCGCGGCGCTGGTAGCGACACGCCGTGGGGTAATTCCGGCGGCGAGCTGTCGCGCGAGGCCGGGCTGAACGACATCGGTCGCGGTGGCAACGATCAGCGCGCGTCGCTGTTCGGCAACGACGACAATGCCGGCGATGGCGACGACAGCGATTTCGATGACAGCGATTTCGGCGGCGGCGACTTCGGTGGTGGCGACTTCGGCGGCGATACCGCCTGACACGCGTATCCGTTCGCAACAAATGGAGATCCGGTGATCGAACCGGATCCCCTTTTTGTTTGCGCCCGTCTACATCACCTTGACCTTGGCACCGACCTTCACGCGATCATAAAGATCGGTGACGTCCTCGTTGCGCATGCGGATACAGCCGGACGACACATTCTGACCGATCGTCCACGGCTCATTCGATCCGTGGATGCGATAGAGCGTCGAACCGAGATAGAGCGCGCGCGCACCGAGCGGATTGTTCGGTCCACCCGCCATGTATTTCGGCAGATAGGGCTGGCGCTGCAGCATCTCGTCCGGCGGACGCCAGTCCGGCCATTCCTTTTTCGCGCTGACGGTGTGCGTCCCGGCCCAGGTGAAGCCCGGACGGCCGACGCCGATGCCGTAACGTTTCGCCCTGCCGTTGCCCTCGACCAGATAGAGAAACTTGTTCGGCGTATCGACGACCACCGTCCCTGCCGGTTCCTCCGTCGCATAATCGACGTCCTGCGGCAGATAGCGCGGATCCATCGCCGGACGGCCCGGTTGATAAGGCTCGCGCGGCTGTACCGCGACATATTGCGTCTCCGGTCGCACCGCGACGTAGTCCTGCGCCGGCATCGCATCCTGCCGCACATAGGCTTCGCTACGGCCGCTGGAGCGCTCGCCGAACAGGAATTCGATGAAGCCGCCGCCGAGATTGGGTTCGGCGCGCGCGTGCTGCTGCACGATGACATACTGGCGCGGCGCGGGCGCATTTTGCGGCGAGATATATTGCGGCACGCGATAGGACTGCGCCGCCGCAGCGGATGTCAGCAGCAACGTTAACGCTGCGCCTCCCATCAACCGATCCCGCATCGATGCCTCCTGCCTCACGCAACAACTGTCGCCCGCAAGTACAGGTGAAAAGCACCACCGAGGAGTAAATGCGTGGCAGATCGGAGCGTCATGCCACGGCAAACGTCGGCGTAACCTTTATTTTGTGTAAAACGCGAACCATCATGGTAAAGGCCGGGTTTCCAAACCTGTTGCAATTGCAACGGCGCGTTAAGCCGCCCCTCGTAAAAAGGAGGCGTCGCGTTGGGGGCCACGGTGCAACACAAAGTCTTCAGGATCGAACGATTGCTGCCGCAGGCGCGCCGGATCGCCGGCGAGCGGCCCGTCACCGGCCTCGCGGGCAGCACCGGCAGCACATCGCATGTGCGCGACGACGTGTTGCGGATGCGGCAGATGCTGCAGCGCGCGCGGCAAGAACTCGCCGCGACCGCCGACGCACGTCTCCAGCGCATGGCCGACGAATTAAAAAGCGTCCGGCGCGACACTGATTCAGCGACGCATAAAGTGCTCGGCGCGATCGAGCAGATCGACGACATGGCGAAGACGCTCGCCGCTGCGCTGAAGAACGATCAACATCGCGCGCTGGCGCAGGATATCCAGGAACAGGCGACGCGCATCTATGAGGCGTGCAATTTCCAGGACATTGCCGGGCAGCGGATCGCCAATGCGCTGCTGGCGATCGACGCGGTGGAAGGGCAACTGGCACGAGCGGTCGCGGCGCTCGATGATCGCGTGACCGCGCCGGCGGCCGTCGAACGCAATGCGCTGGTCAACGGTCCAAAACTCGATAGCGATAAGGGACACGCGTCGCAGGACGATGTGGATCTGATCTTCAGCTAGGCATAACCGGCGCGGGCTTGCGGATCGCGAAGAAGCACGCGAGCGCCGCCAGCGCGAACAACGCGGCGAGGCCGAGCGCGGCAGGGTCTGAGACCCGCTCCACCACGAACGCCATCACCAGCGGCGCCGCGGCCTGCATCAGCAGGAACGGCGCGGCAAGCCGGCCGATGATCCGTCCGTAGCCCGCAGCGCCGAACAGCGACAGCGGTACCGCGCCGCGCGTGATGGTGATCAGCCCGTTCGAGCCGCCGAACATCAGCATGAAGATTGCCGCTGTCGCCACCGACACCCCGACGACTTCCAGCATCGCAAAACCGATCAGCAGCGCACTCACCGCGCCGCGCGCGATCAGCAGCGGATGCAGATTGCGCGCGAACAGAAACTCGATCAGCCGCGCACCGACCTGCGCCGGCCCGAACAGCGCGCCGATGCTCACCGCCGTCGCCGCCTCGACCCCGCCGCGCTGGAAGATCGCGAGGAGATGCGCGGACAGACCCGATGGCACGAAGGCGTAAGCCGCAAAAGCCGTCGCCACGAGCAGGAACGTCAATCCGCGCGGCGGCAGCGCGGCCGGTTGCGCCGGCGCATCCGTCGCCACCGCAGGCGCGGCGACCGCGCGCAGGCGTGGCAGCGCGAACGCATGCAGCGGCGCCGCGACCAGCACCAGCACCCCGGCATAAACGAGATAGGTGGTCTGCCAGCCGAGCGCGCTCAACAGCAGATAGGTCACCGGCCAGCTCACCGTCGAGGCGAAGCCGCCGGCGAGCGTCACCGCGGTGATGGCGCTGCGCGCCTCGATGCCGAAAATCCGCCCGAGCGAGGCGAAGGTCGCGTCGTAGAGATTGGCGCCCATGGCGACGCCGAGCACGATCCACGCAAAGACATAGGCGGCGGGGTGGGCGGCGGTGACCAGCAGCACGAAACCGAGGGCACCGGTGAGCGATCCAATCGCCATCACCACATGGCCGCCATAGCGGTCGATGCCGCGGCCGACCCATGGCGCGGTCACGCCGGCTGCCAAGAGGCCGATGGAGAACCCGCCCATGGTGAAGGCGATCGACCAGCCGCGCGTCTGCGCGATCAGAGGCACCATCAGCACCGGGGTGTAGAACATCGCGCCCCAGCACAGGATCTGCGTGAGGCCGAGCACCGGCACCGCGCGCCAGCGGCCGGTGATGAAATCCCGAAGCGGAGGCATGACGGAATCCTTTAGCGGATTCCCCCGCAAACGACGAACGCCGCATCGGCAGATGCGGCGTTCGCGCAAAGCATATCGAACAAACCGATCGGTTCGATCAGGTCCGCTTCGGTTTCGGCTTCGCCGTGGCGCGCGGACGCGGTTTGGTGCCCTCGGCGCCGCAGCGGACATAGACGCTGGTGCCGTAGCGGCCCTGCACCTCCGGGTCGATCCAGCGGGTGATCATCACCCGGCCGTCGAACGAGATGATCTCGCGGTCCTGGATGCCGCCCGGCTCCCCGGCGGGGCCGATATAGGTCTTGCCGCCCGGGCCGCCCTTGAGCCGCAGCTCTTCCGGCGTCGCCTGGTCGGCGAGGTGCATGATCACGCCGCCGGTCGGTCCCATGGAGATGACATAGGGCTGGCGGCACTGGCCGGCGGCGGCGGCTTCGGTGCGCGCCTGGTCTTCCGGCTTGTGGTAGGCGGCGAGGCCGTAGCGGCCGACGATCTCGGCCGGCTGATAGGCCGGCGGCAGCGACGGGATCGGCGCGGGCGCCGGCGGCGCCTCGGGTTCCCGCGTGCTGGCGCAGCCCGCCAGGGCCAAGGCCGCGAACAGGGCCAGCGAGACAGGCGACAACGCCAGACGGCGGGCAAGACGGCGACGGCTCATAAGCACTCCTTGGCTCGCCAGCAACGCAGCGCTGCCGGGCTTCTCGAACGCGCACGCGACGATCTCGGTTCCGGCCGGGCGTGCGCAACCCGCGGCCTGTTGCGATGTCATCATAGCATAAAGATGGCAAAAGTTCCTTTGAAATCCGCCGCTTCGGGCGTCCAGCGGAAGGCCCCTTCAGTTGGTCGCCGGGCGAAACCGCAGCGGCTGCGGCCCGCCGGTGAGCGCGACCCCCTCGCCGGCAGCCTCCCAGCGGTTCGACTGGGTCAGCGCCGCGAGCAGCGCCAAGTCGGCCTGCTGGCGCTGATCGCTGCACTGGCCCGGCCCCTGCATCTCCGGCAGCGGGGCCTGCGCCAGGTCCGGCGTCTCCGCCGTCACGGTCAGGCTGCCATCCGCCGCCGGCTCGATCCGCCCGGCGATGCTGCGGCACCACAGGTCGAAAGTGGCGCGGCCGTCGGCGGCGAGCGTCAGGCTCGGAATCCGCTTGCTCGGCCGCATCGGCGCGGCGTCGAGCAGCAGTTCACGGTCGCGGGGAAAGTCCTGAGCCAAGGCGGCGCCAACCCCGAAACAGCAGATCATGATCGCAGCGCAGCAAGGCAGCTTCATTCCATCGTTCTCCTTCATCGCTGGGCAGCGGATGGCGCGACACCGTGGCAACGTCAAGGCGTCCCGCACAGGAATACGCGGTCTCCGCCGTTTGTTAGACTGACGTATCCACAGCAGGGGTGTCCCGTGACCGAGCCGAAAAACGCGCCGCATCTGGATCAGCGCATCATCAATCTCTACGACCGCTTCACCCATGGCGGCATGAACCGCCGCGACTTCCTCGACCGGCTGCGCGATCTCGCCGGCTCGGCCGCCGCCGCCGCGGCGCTGCTGCCGCTGTTACAGAACGACTACGCGAAAGCGGCAATCGTGCCGGACGGCGATGCACGGCTGGCGACCGAGCGTGTCTCGTTCCCGTCGCCGAAGGGCACCATCAACGGCTATCTGGCGCGGCTGAAGGCCGGCGTCGGCACGACCAAGCGCCCGGTGGTGCTGGTGATCCACGAGAACCGCGGCCTCAATCCGCATCTCGAAGATGTGGCGCGCCGGCTCGCGCTCGCCGGCTTCCTCGCTTACGCCATCGACCTCCTGTCGCTGCTCGGCGGCACGCCGGCAAGCGAGGATGCGGCGCGCGAGCTGCACGGCAAGCTCAATCAGGATGACGCCGTGACCGCGCTCGTCGCCGCCGTGTCGTTCCTGAAGAAGCATCCGGAATCGACCGGCAAGGTCGGCGCGGTCGGCTTCTGCTTCGGCGGGTTGATGATCAACCGGCTGGCGGCGGCGAGCCCCGAACTCGACGCCGGCGTCGCCTATTACGGCCGGCAGATTCCGGCGGCGCAGGTGCCGGCGATCCACGCCGCGCTCTTGCTGCAATACGCCGAGAACGACGATGGCGTGAACTCCGGCATCGCCGCCTATGAGGAGGCGCTGAAGGCGAACGGCAAGAGCTTCACGATCTACAAATATCCCGGCACGCAGCACGCTTTCAACAACGACACCGGCGCGGCGCGTTACAACAAGGCCGCAGCCGATCTCGCCTGGGAGCGCACGCTGGCGTTCTTCAGCGACAAGCTCGGCGCGCCACCGAAGGCGGGGTGAGAGAAGCTCGCTTCTCTCTCTACGTCATGCCCGCATTTATTGCGGGCATCCACGCCTTGCTGTGCATCCCGAAAGAAAGACGTGGATGCGCGGGTCAAGCCCGCGCATGACGGGGTGAGATATGTGCGTCGCCTCATACAGCAAGCGCGCTGCAAGATTGCTCTGCGTTCCGATGCGATTGTCAAACAGCCGATGACATACAGACATGCATCATCGCCCGTATTGTTTGGCCGGCGCCGGG
>MKWA01000014.1 GCA_001899285.1 Rhizobiales bacterium 64-17 | reverse complement strand
CGCGATCCAGACGGTGACATCATCGGATGCGAAGAAGGTGATCACCGTTCGCACCGCCGCGTTCCAGGCCACTGGCGAGGCCGGTTCGGCGGCGGTCGAGAATGCCGCCGCGGCGGCCGATCCGGCGATCTCGTCGTTCGTCGGCGAGGAATTGTCGAAGTCCGACCGGCCGGAACTCACGTCCGCCAAGATCATCATCTCCGGCGGCCGCGCGATGCAAAACCGCGAGAACTTCACCAAATATATCGAGCCGGTGGCCGACAAGCTCGGTGCGGCGATGGGGGCCTCGCGCGCCGCGGTCGACGCCGGCTACGCCCCGAACGATTGGCAGGTCGGCCAGACCGGCAAGGTGGTGGCACCGGAGCTTTACATAGCCGTCGGCATCTCCGGGGCGATCCAGCACCTCGCCGGCATGAAGGATTCCAAGGTCATTGTCGCCATCAACAAGGACGAGGAAGCGCCCATCTTCCAGGTCGCCGACTACGGCCTCGTCGCCGACCTTTACCAGGCGCTCCCCGAATTGACCGAGGAATTGGCCAAATCGGGCCGGTGATGCCAGACTGTCGGACTGTGATACCGACGCAATCAGGGTTCAGCCGGGCGATGGCCCGGACGATCGGATAAGGAAATGACCGCGAACATCCAGACTGTAGGCGTGATCGGCGCCGGACAAATGGGCAACGGCATCGCGCATGTTTGCGCGCTGGCCGGCTTCGATGTGCTGCTGAACGACATCGCGCCCGAGCGGATCAAGTCCGGCATCGCCACCATCAACGGCAACATGGCGCGGCAGGTGTCGAAGCAGGTCATCACCGAAGACGACCGGCAAAAGGCACTCGGGCGAATCCATTCGGCGGAGAACTATGAGGCCCTGACGGGCTGCGATCTGGTCATCGAAACCGCGACCGAGAAGGAAGACGTCAAGCGCAAGATCCTCACCGATCTGTCGGCGATGCTGAAGCCGGAGGCGATCCTCGCCACCAACACCTCATCGATCTCGATCACGCGGTTGGCCGCCGTTACTGACCGGCCGGAAAAGTTCATCGGCATTCACTTCATGAATCCCGTGCCGTTGATGGAGCTGGTCGAGCTCATCCGCGGCATCGCCACCGATGATGTGACGTTCGAGGCCAGCAAGACTTTCGTCAACAAGTTGCACAAGCGGATTGCGGTGTCGGAGGATTTCCCGGCGTTCATCGTCAACCGCATCCTGCTGCCGATGATCAACGAGGCGATCTATACGCTGTACGAGGGCGTCGGCACGGTCGAGGCGATCGACACGGCGATGAAGCTCGGCGCGCATCATCCGATGGGGCCGCTCGAACTCGCCGACTTCATCGGCCTCGATACCTGCCTGTCGATCATGCAGGTGCTGCACGAAGGTCTGGCCGACTCCAAGTACCGGCCATGTCCGCTGCTGGTGAAGTATGTCGAAGCCGGTTGGCTCGGCCGCAAGACCAAGCGCGGCTTCTACGACTATCGCGGCGAGAAGCCGGTCCCGACGCGCTGACGGCGCGGCGGTTTCAGACGCTTCCACGACTCTCTCCACGTCATGCCCGGCCTTGTGCCGGGCATCCACGTCTTTGAGGTCGTGTGAAGAGAAGTCGTGGATGGCCGGGACAAGCCCGGCCATGACGGTTGATGGAATGGTACGTCTCTTGAGGCGGAAAGCTGCTCGCTGATGCGTGGCTACTGCGTCTCGACTTCCTCGATCCCGAGCGCCAGCCAGCGCTGCCGGTTTGACGCCCACCACAGCCGCTCGGGCTTCGCGAAGGTGGGATCGGCGAAGCATCCCGACGATACGGCGGTGAGACCGGGCAGGGCCTCGAGCTTGCTGAACACCGTGCTGCCGCAGGTCGGGCAGAAATGCACATCGTTCCAGCGGCCGGAATCGGACGATCCGCGCCAGACGCGGTGGTCGCCGGCGATCGTCACCGCGTCGTCGGCAAAGAACGAATTGTAAGAGAAGGCGCTGCCCGTCTTGCGCTGGCAGTTGGCGCAACTGCACACATGCACGCTGCGCGGTGGCGCCGACACCGTGACGGTGAGCGCGCCACAGGCGCAGGACGCCGTCTTGCGAAAGGGATTGTCCGTCACGCCGGGAGCCTCCGTTCAGCCGGCGATCAAAGCCGGCTGCGCGGAAGCTGCCCTGCGGAACGGAAAAAGGGAAGGGCGCCGAGTACCCTGTCCGTCAGGAGGAGACGCGCACTTTGAAGCCGCCGTAGATCATCCGCTTGGCGTCGAACGGCATCTTCTTCATGTCCATGCCGGCAAACCGCTTGTCGGCCATCGCCGCCTTCATCACTTTGTCGCGGTGCGCGCGCGACTTGTAGAGGATCCACGAGAAGATCACGGTCTCGCTGCCGGTCGCCTTGACGCTGCGCGGAAACGAGGTGCGTTTGCCGTAAGGCACGTCGTCGCCGACCGCCTCGCGATATTCCAGCGCGCCGTGTTCCATGAACACCTTGTTCGCCATCTTCGCCATCTTGAGATAGGCGTCGAGCTTGCGCTTCGGTACCGGCACGACAAATCCGTCGACATACATGTGGTTTCTCCGGGGTTGATGTTGGGATGAGAACGCAGTCGCGGCGCGTGTGTCGCCGCGACGCATGGTCACGTCGTTGCCGTTCAGCCGGCGGCGGCCTTTTCCATCGTCGCGATGTCGAGTTTGATCATCTTCATCACCTCGGCCATCACCCGGTTGGTCTGGGCCTGATCGCCGCCGAGCAGTTTCGGCAGGTTCGCCGGCACGATCTGCCACGACAGGCCGAATTTGTCCTTGAGCCAGCCGCACTGGACCTCGCTGCCGCCGTCGGCGGTAAGCTTCGCCCAGTAGTCGTCTAGCTCTGCCTGCGTGTCACAGTTGACCATGAACGATACGGCGTTGCTGTGCGGGACGCCCGGTCCGCCGTTGAGCGCCATGAAATCCTGTCCGTTGATGGCGAACAGGATCGCCAGAACGGTACCTTTCGGCATGGGCATGCCGTCGCCGTAGTGGGAGACGGAGTGGATTTTCGAGTTCTTGAACACCGAAACATAAAACTTCACCGCTTCTTCGGCGTTCTTGTCGAACCAGATGCAGGGCGCGATGCTTTTCATGACAACTCCTTTGACGCTTTACAGATGGTGATGGACGTCCGCCGTCACTCGACGACGCGGGCGAGCTTCTCCAGCGTGCCCTTCCAGCCGGCCTCGTGGCCGTCGCGTGCGGCTTCGTCGAAGAACTGCTCATGGTGCAGGGTGAGGATGCAGCCGTCGCCGTCGCGCTTGATGGTGACGATTACATAGGACTGCCGCTCCGGCATGGTGATCCATTGCCAGGTAAAGGCGAGTTTCTCGTTCGGCACCACTTCCTTGTATTCGCCGCTGACATTGTGCCGCTCACCGTCCTCGGTGCTGAACGAGACCGAGAACCGGCCGCCGACACGCACATCGGTTTCAGCGTCGTGCACCGGGCCGGAATCCGGCCCGAACCAGCGCATCAGTTGCGCGGGGTCCGTCCACGCGGCGTAGACTTTTTCCGCCGGCGCAGCGAAACGACGTTTGAGGGTGAGGCTGGGTTTGATTTGGGTGTCGAGTTTGGGGGCGGGCATTGTTCGTTCTCCACAAAGGCGGCGAGGCGGTCGAGCTGCCGGGTCCAGAACCGCTGGTAGCGCGTGAGCCAGTTCATCGCGTCCTCCATCGGCGCGGCTGTGAGCGTGCAGGCGACGCTGCGCCCGCTCTTGTGACGCACGATCAGCCCGGCATCCGACAACACGGCGAGGTGCTTCATGATCGCCGGCATCGTGACCGGGAACGGGCGCGCCAGATCGCTGACGGTGAGGCCGTCGTGTTCCTGCAGGCGCGACAGCAGCGCGCGGCGCGTCGGATCGGCAAGCGCGGCGAACACCCGGTCGAGCGTCTGATCCTGATACTTTACCATCTGGTAAAGTATTGGCTTATCGTGCTGCGATGTCAACCCTCGGCGGGCGGATTTGTGCCGGCGAGATTTCGTTAACCCTCTCCCCCTAGGTTGATCCGCAGGGGACTTGCGATGGATATGGGACTGGTGAGCGGCCTGCTCGGCGCGCAGATGGCGCAGACGCAGACGGCGATCGCGGCGAAGATGCTCAAGATGAATGCGCAGGCCGGTCAGGCCGTGGCGCAACTGCTCGACGCCGCGCAGCAGTCCGCCAACAGCCTCGCCAATGTGGCGTCCGGCATCGGCGCCAATCTCGATATCTCGGTTTGACGGTCGAAGAACGTGCGCAATGCGTCCCTCTCCCGTTTACGGGAGAGGGTGGATCGCGTTGAGCGATAGCGAAGCGCGAGCCGGGTGAGGGGTCTGCTCCGTGAGGCCGCAAGGCCCTCACCCGCCTCGCTCACGGACGTTCGCTCGGCACCCTCTCCCGCGAGCGGGAGAGGGAAAGAGAGCGCTACTTCTTCAGTGCCGCCTGCAGGAAGGTGAGCGCGTCCTTGCCGGCCCAGTCGGCGGGGCCGGCGAGCGAGGCGATCTCGCAGCCGGACGGATCGACCAGCACGGTGGTCGGCATGCCGAAGGCGCGGCCGATCGACTTCAACTCCTGAAACACCGTGGCGCGCGGATCGGCGAAATAAGACAGCTTGTGAATGCCGTTCTCGGTGAGCCACTGCTTCGGCTTGTCCGGGTTGCGCGTGTCGATGTTCACCGCCACCACCTGGAAGTCGCCGCCGCCGAGCTTGGATTCCAGCCCGTCGAGGGCGGGCATTTCGGTGCGGCACGGCACGCACCAGGTCGCCCACAGGTTGAGCAGCACGGTGCGGCCCTTCCAGTCGGCCAGGGTGCGCTCCCGGCCGTCGCTATCGCGGAATTTCAGCTCCGGAAGCTTGAGTCCGGTGTCGGCGACCTTCACTGCGGCGATCTCGCCGTGCACCAGCGGCGCCAGCCGTTTTGCGAGGCTCACGGCCGGGCGGCAGACCGGATCGCCGCCATTGCCTGTGAGGCTGCCGATCCCGTATACCCCGCCCACCACGGCGGCGAGGCAGAAGGCGGCTGCGACCAGCATCAGGCGGCGGGACAATGGGCGGCGTCGATCGGTCGTCTCGGTCATCGGTGTCTCAGTCTTGGATTTGCAACGGCGTGTGACGTGAAAGCGGATCGCGGTTTTTCGATGGACGTGTCATGAGCAACAAGATGTGGGGCGGCCGGTTCACCACTGCGCCGGACACCATCATGGAGGAGATCAACGCCTCCATCGATTTCGACCGGCACCTTTACCGCGAAGACATCACCGCGTCCAAGGCGCATGCGGCGATGCTGGCGAAGCAGGGGATTATCACGCGGCAGGATGCCGCCGCGATCGCTCACGGTCTAGACACGATCCTGTCAGAGATCGACGGCGGCAAGTTCCGCTTCAAGCGGTCGCTCGAGGACATTCACATGAATGTCGAGAGCCGGCTCGCCGATCTGATCGGCCCTGCCGCCGGTCGGTTGCATACGGCGCGTTCACGCAACGATCAGGTGGCGACCGATTTCAAATTGTGGGTGCGCGGCACGCTCGACACCCTCGACGCGGCGCTCGCCGACTATCAGCGTGCGCTGGCCGAGAAGGCGCTCCAGCACGCCGCGACGGTGATGCCGGGCTTCACGCATCTGCAGACCGCGCAGCCGGTGACGTTCGGTCATCATCTGCTCGCTTACGTCGAGATGGCGGCGCGTGATCGCGGCCGGCTGACGGATGCGCGCAAGCGCCTCAACGAGATGCCGCTCGGTTCGGCGGCCCTCGCCGGCACGTCGTTTCCGCTCGACCGGACGATGACTGCGAAGGCGCTCGGCTTCGACCGCCCGACCGCGAACTCGCTCGACGCCGTGTCCGATCGCGACTTCGCCATGGAGGCGTTGTCGGCGGCATCGATCTGCGCCGTGCATCTGTCGCGCTTCGCCGAGGAGATCGTGATCTGGACGTCGCCGCTGACGGGGCTGGTGAAGCTGTCGGACAAGTTCACCACCGGCTCGTCGATCATGCCGCAGAAGCGCAATCCGGATGCGGCGGAGCTGGTGCGCGCCAAGACTGGCCGCATCATCGGCGCGCTCAACGGTCTGCTGATCGTCATGAAGGGGCTTCCGCTCGCCTATGCCAAGGACATGCAGGAAGACAAAGAGGGCGTGATGGACGCCATGTCGGCGCTGTCGCTCGCCATCGCGGCGATGACCGGCATGGTGCGCGATCTCGTCCCTGATACCGAGAAGATGCAGGCGGCGGCGGGCGAGGGCTACGCCACCGCCACCGATCTCGCCGACTGGCTGGTGCGCACGCTGAAGATGCCGTTCCGCGAGGCGCATCACGTCACCGGGCGGATCGTCGCGCGCGCGGCCAAGGACGGCGTGGCGCTTGACGCGCTGCCGCTCGCGGCGATGCAGGCGATCGAGCCGCGAATCACCAAGGCGGTGTTCGCGGTGTTGAGCGTGCAACGCTCGGTGGAAAGTCGGGTCAGCTACGGCGGCACCGCGCCGAAGAACGTGCGGGCGCAGGCGAATAAATGGCTCAAGAGTCTGGCGAAAAAGCCCGGAAAGCGGGGCTGATCGCCGCGGAGTGAGGTCGCGTTGCCGGTTCAATCTGCTATGGTGCGCGTCCTATCGGGAGTGTCTGGTGTGAGCGGTTTGCGGAATTTCAGGATGAGACAGGGGCTGGTGTTGGGGGCGATGATCGTCGCGCTCGGCCTCGCGGGCTGTGGCCGCAAAGGGCCGCTCGAGCCGCCGCCGGCGGCCGCCGCCAGCACGTCGTCGCAACAGGTGGCCCAGCCGGCTGCGCAACAGGGTCCCGGCTTCACCTCGTTCCAGGCCAACCGCGCCGACGAGCCGCTCAGTCAGCGCACCGTGACCGGCGAGCGCGCCGGCATCGCCGCCGATGGACGGCCGATCGCGCCGATCGGCGAGAAGCGGCGGATTCCGCTCGACGCGCTGATCGACTGAGCGACCGGGCGCGTCATGAATCATTTCCACTATCGACACGGCGTGCTGCACGCCGAGGCGGTCGATCTCGACGCTTTGGCGGCGGAGATCGGCACGCCGTTCTATTGCTATTCGACCGCGACCCTGACGCGCCACTATCAGGTGTTTGCCGACGCCTTCGCCGACGTGCCGGCGCTGGTGTGCTACGCCATGAAGGCCAATTCCAATCAGGCGGTGATCGCGACATTGGCGAAACTCGGCGCCGGCGCGGACGTCGTGTCTGGCGGCGAATTGAAGCGCGCGCTCGCCGCCGGCATTCCGCCGGAACGGATCATGTTTTCCGGCGTCGGCAAGACCGAGGCCGAACTGGCGATGGCGGTCGATGCCGGTATCCTCTGCGTCAATGTCGAGTCCGAGCCGGAACTTGAACTGCTCTCGCGCGTTGCGGCGGCGAAGGGGCGGAGCGCGCACATCTCCGTGCGCGTCAATCCCGATGTGGATGCCCGGACCCATCACAAGATCGCCACCGGCAAATCGGAAAACAAGTTCGGCATTCCGATCTCGGTCGCGCGCGAGGTCTATGCCAGCGCCGCGAAGCTCCCGGGGATCAAGGTCGCCGGCGTCGACATGCACATCGGCAGCCAGATCACCGATCTCGATCCGTTCGGCGATGCGTTTGCATTGCTCGCGGATTTCGTGCGCACGCTGCGTGCCGACGGTCACAGCATCGAGCATGTCGATCTCGGCGGCGGCCTCGGCATTCCGTATCGCGATGACAATGAGCCGCCGCCGCTGCCGGACGCCTATGCGGCGGTGGTCAAGCGCGCCACCCGCGACCTCGATTGCCGGCTGATCTTCGAGCCGGGCCGGCTGCTCGTCGGCAATGCCGGCATCCTCGTCACGCGCGTGTTGTTCATCAAGCAGGGCGAGGCCAAGACCTTCGTCATCGTCGATGCGGCGATGAACGACCTCATTCGCCCGACGCTGTACGAGGCGCATCACGAGATCCGCCCGGTGCGCGAGCCGGATGCGGCAACCCGGCGCATCCGCGCCGATGTGGTCGGACCGGTGTGCGAAAGCGGCGATTTCCTGGCGCTGGACCGTGACCTGCCGGAACCCAAGCCGGGCGATCTGCTGGCGGTGATGAGCGCCGGGGCCTATGGCGCGGTGCAGGCGGGAACCTACAACACGCGCGCGCTGGTTCCGGAAGTGCTGGTCCGGGACGACCGGTGGGCGCTGGTCCGCCCGCGCCTTGATGCCGACCAATTGATTGCGCTCGATCGGCTGCCGCCTTGGATGGCGGGCTGAAATAGCGTCAACTGGGCTGACGGATTCTGCCCTCCGGCCACGGAAGGGCGGTCCGGCCGGGGCGACGGAGCGGCGATTGGACGGTCAAGACCAAGGCAATCAGGGTCGAGAAACGACGCCATCGACATCGTTCGGCGCGGCTTTGGCGCAGGCGCTGAAGCGCGCCCGCGGCGCGCTGCTGTGGGAGCGTGTCTGGCCGCCGCTGGCGACGCTCGCCACCGTGGTCGGCCTGTTCCTGGCGGTGTCGTGGATCGGCCTGTGGGGCATTTTGCCGCCGCTGGGCCGCGCCATCGGTCTCGGGTTGTTCGCGCTGGTGGCGCTCGCGGCGCTGGTGCCGCTGCTGCGGCTGCGGCCGCCGACCGAGGGCGACGCGCTGCGGCGGCTCGACCGTGTGTCCGGCATTGCCCATCGCCCGGCCACCGCCGTCACCGATACGCTCGCCGGCGCGCCGACCGATCCGGTGGCGCTCGCCTTGTGGGAAGCACATCGCCAGCGGATGGCGGAGGCCGCCCGTGCGCTGAAAGCTGGCTGGCCGTCGCCACGTCTCGCGCTGCGCGATCCGATGGCGCTGCGCGTTCTCGTCTTGCTGTTGGTGGCTGTCACATTCTTCGCCGCGAGCGGCGAGCGCACGCAGCGCATCGCCACCGCGTTCGACTGGCGCGGCGTGATCGCGCCGGCGAATTTCCGCGTCGATGCCTGGGTGACGCCACCGGCCTATACCGGCCGTGCGCCGGTGCTGCTGCCCGGTCTGCGTCCGGGCGAACCGACGCCCGCCAGCGGCCCGGCTTTCGCGGTGCCGGCCGGGTCGACGCTGATTGTGCGCGCGAGCGGCGGCGTATCGGTGGACATCACCCGCACCGGCGGGCTGGAGCCGGTGGAGGCCAAACAGGATGGCAAGTCGCCGGCGCAAACACCGGCGCAAAATGCTGCCTCACAAAGTTCTGGCGCCCAGGAACAGCACTTCTCCATCGCCGGCGACGGCGAGGCGCATCTGCGCGGCGCTGGCCGCGATCTCACCTGGCGCTTCACCGCGATCCCGGATCGCGCGCCGACCATCGCGCTCGCCAAGGATCCCGAACCGCAGGCGCGCGGCTCGCTGCTGCTCGCCTACAAGATGGAAGACGATTACGGCGTAGTCGAAGCGCATGCACGCTTCACCCGCAAGGACGCCGATCCGAAAGCGCGGCCGCTCTATGATGCGCCCGACGTGAAACTCATTTTGCCGCAGGCGCGCACCCGCAACGGTGCGGCGCAGACCATCAAGGATCTCAGCGAACACCCGTGGGCCGGCGCCGAGGTCGAGATGACGCTCACGGCGCGCGACGAGGCCAACAATGAAGGCCGCAGCGAGCCGTTCGAGTTCACGCTGCCGCAGCGGATCTTCGTCAAGCCGATGGCGCGCGCGCTGATCGAGCAGCGGCGCGTGCTGGCGCTCAACGCCGACGCCAAGCCGCTGGTGCTGACCGCGCTCGAAGCGCTCACCATCGCGCCGGAGAAGTTCGAGCCCGATACGCGCATCTATCTCGGCCTCCGCTCCCTCTATTACGATCTGACCAATGCCCGCACTGACGACGGACTGCGCGACGTGGCGGCGCGGCTGTGGGCGATGGCGGTGGCGATCGAGGACGGCAATGTCTCCGATGCCGAGCAGGCGCTGCGGCAGGCGCAGGAGGCGTTGCGTCAGGCGCTGGAACGCGGCGCCAGCGAGGAAGAGCTCAAGAAGCTGATGGATCAGCTTCGCGCCGCGCTCAATCAATTCATGCAGGCGCTGGCTGAGGAGGCGCGGAAGAATCCGCAGCAGCTCGCGCGTCCGCTTGATCGCAACGCGCGCGTGCTGACGCCGCAGGATCTCAAGAACATGCTCGACCGCATGGAGCAGATGGCGCGCTCCGGCAATCGCGACGCGGCGCGCCGCATGCTCGACGAATTGCAGCAGATGCTGGAGAACCTGCAGACCGCGCGGCCCGGTCAGCAACAGCAGATGGACGGCGACGACGACATGACCGCGCAGCTCAACGAGCTGCAGGACATGATCCGCAAGCAGCAGCAGTTGCGCGACCGCACCTTCCGCGAAGGACAGGATCAGCGGCGCGAACGCCAGCGCGGGCAGCGTGGCCAGCAGGGCAACCAGCAGATGGGTTCGTTGCAGCAGGACCAGAAGGCGCTGCGCGACCGGCTGCAGAAACTGCTCGATGCGATGAAGCAGCGCGGCATGAACCCGGATATGGGCCAGCAGCCGGGTGACGACGGCGATCAGCAGCAGGGGCAGGGCGAAAACGGTGAACTGGGCGATGCTGACGGCGCCATGGGCGACGCGCAGGGTCAGCTTGGCGATGGCGATGCGGAAGGCGCGGTTGGCTCGCAGGGGCGCGCGCTCGATGCGATGCGCAAGGGCGCACAAAACCTCGCGCAGCAAATGCAGCAGCAAGGGCAGAGCGGCCCCGGCCCGAACGGTCAGCCCGGCCGTGGTCAACAGCGCGCGCAGCAAAACACCGATCCGCTGGGACGGCCGTTGCGCGGTCGCGATTACGGCGATGACACCACGGTGAAGGTGCCGGGCGAGATCGACGTGCAGCGCGCTCGCAAGATTCTTGAGGAGTTGCGCAAGCGGTTTGGCGAAAACTATCGCCCGCAGCTCGAACTCGACTACATCGAACGGCTGCTCAAGGATTTCTGAGTTTGGGTTTCTGACCCTGCGCTGAGACGATCCGCGCCGGTTTGCCGCGCCGGTTTTCCGCGGCGTGCGGGAACTTCCTGTGCGCGACGAACGTTTGCTCCCGCGTGAATTGGAACCGGAGCATTCCTATGGCACATCGTTTGTTCATCGCACTCGTTGCCGGTGCGTTTGCGTGCGGTATCGGCGCGGCTCACGCGCAGCAGAAGCCTGGCCCGGAGACCCATAGTGGACAGCCGTCGTCGACCCTGTCGGCGCCCACTGAGGCGCCGGATGCGCAGGGTCACGACTCGCAGACCGGGAATCCGGAGAGCGCGCATCGCCATGCGCCGCAGCCGGGCACCGACGGCAAAGCGTCAGACGACAAGACGTCGGGCAAATCCGCCGACGAGACTTCCGGCAAGATGGATGCCGGCACGCCGACGCCGCCGGCAAAATAAGATCATGATGTGATGCGCGACGCGATCAGGCGTTGCGGCGCGTCGCCAACGCGCCGTCGACCGCGCCTTGAAGCTGCGCCAGCGTGAACGGCTTGGCGATCACGTCGTGGATGATCTGTTCGAGACCATGCGCGCGCTCGCGCTGGTCGGCGTAGCCGGTCATCAGCAGCACCGGCATTGCCGGATAGTCACGCACGGTCGCGAGCGCCAGCGCGATCCCGTCCATCACCGGCATCTTGATGTCGGTCAGCAGCAGATCGAATGCGCCGGTCTCGCGATGCAGCAGGTCGAGCGCCTCGGCGCCGTCGCGAGCCGTCACGGTGTCATGGCCGTCCTCGATCAGCGCCCGCTGCACGAAGCCGCGCACGGCGTCGTCGTCCTCGGCGACGAGGATACGCGCCATCACTTGCTTCCAGGGAGATCGTGGGCGTTGAAGAAGCGCACCAGCACATCGACGCCGTCAGTCGGTGGTGCGGCGAGGCGGCTGCGGAATGTCATGGTCTCGCCGGCGCCAAGGATGCTGCGCGGCGGTTGCGCGGTCCAAGTATAGATCTCCTGGCCAGTGGTGTTGCGAATCGCGAAGCGCAGTCGCGGCACGTCGACCGGCGCGCCGCTGGTGCTGACGATTTTGCCTTCGACCGCAAGCACGGCAACGCCATCATTAGTGTCGCGGGAGACGGTGACGCCCTCGAACACCAGTCCGCGGACATTGACCGGCATGCCGATCGCCGTGAACAGCGAGGCGGTCTGCGGCACGTATTTCACCAGCGTGTTGCGCCAGATCAGCATCGCGCCGAGCGTCGCCACCAGCAGTGTGATCAGCAGCGGCAGGCGGCCGATGCGGCGGCTTGTGACGCGGCCAAAGGCGCGATCTCGCCGCGATTTCCTGAACTTGCGGCTGCGGCGCGTGGCCGCGTGTTCGACATCGTCCGGCTCAGCGGTGCTGAACGGCGGCTCGGCCGGCGGCACGATCGGCGGGGCGTCGCCGATATGCGGCTCGGCATAGTGCGCGGGCGCGTCGATCACCGGCGCGTCACCGCTCACGTCATCGGCGCGCATCGGCGTGACGGCCGACACCTGATCGAGCGCGGCGCCGAACTGCGTGACGTCGGGCGCCGCGGATTCGACCGGCGCGATCGGTGTCGCTTCCGGCAGCCCCGCGCCCGAAAGGCGAGCCTCTGGCGCGTGTGTCTGCGGGATATGTGCCTGCGGGATCGCCGTCGCTGGGGGCAAGACGGGCGATTTGGCGGGGCGGGGCGCAGGTCGTGGCGCCGGTGTGCCAGCCGCCGATTTGGCGTCGGCCTCGGCGATGATCTCGTCGACGAATGTGGCGGTGCTGGCCGGCCCGGCTGCCTGTGGTGGCGCGGCGAACCACTGGGTCCGGCAGCGGACGCAGCGCACATTGCGGCCGGCAAGGCCGAGCGCCGAGGCGCCGACCGTGTAGGAGGTCGCGCAATTTGGGCAGACGATCAGCATCGAACGGCGCCAGCACCCCAGTTGGCCCCGGTCTGCACGCGGGAGCCATTCGGCACGACTGTAACCGCCCATCCGTTAATGGATCGGAAACCATGCCGCGCTCAGGTGAGACACTTTGGCCCTCCCCGGATAATCCGTTAGAAAACCCCGGTGGGGGCGGACTCCGGCGGGGCGGGGTCGCCGGGGCAAGCAGGACGGACGGAGCGGGGACAGCGTGGTCCGATTCGAAAATGTGGGCTTGCGTTACGGTCTGGGACCGGAGGTTTTGCATGACCTCACGTTCCGGATCGAGCCGCATTCGTTCCAGTTCCTGACCGGGCCGTCGGGGGCGGGCAAGACCTCGCTGCTGAGGCTGCTGTTCCTGTCGCTGCGGCCGACCCGCGGCCTGATCACCCAGTTCGGCCACGACGTCGCCACGCTGTCCAAGGACGCTCTGTCGACCTTGCGCCGTCGTATCGGCATCGTATTCCAGGATTTCCGCCTGCTCGACCACATGACCACCTACGAGAATGTGGCGCTGCCGCTGCGTGTGATGGGCCGCGACGAGGCGAGCTATCGCGACGAGGTGATGGAGCTGATCGAATGGGTCGGCCTCGGCGAGCGGATGTGGGCGCTGCCGCCGGTGCTGTCCGGCGGCGAGAAGCAGCGCGCGGCGATCGCCCGCGCGGTGATCGCGAGGCCGCAACTGCTGCTGGCCGACGAGCCGACCGGCAACGTCGATCCGTCGCTGGCGCAGCGGCTGCTGCGGCTGTTCATCGAACTCAACAAGTCCGGCACCTCGGTGGTGATCGCCACCCACGATATCGCGCTGATGGATCAGTTCGACGCGCGCCGTCTGGTGCTGCACGACGGCAAGCTGCACATCTATGACTGACCGCGGCGTACCTCCCGCTCATCCGGCGAATGCGCCGGCCCCGCAACGCGCGGCGCCGCCGCGCGGGCTGTCGCCGATCGTGCCGCGCCAGTCGATCTCCGGCCGCGCGCTGCTGGCGGTGGTGGCGATCATGACGTTTCTCGCCGCGCTCACCGCCGGCGCGGTGATGCTGGTGCGCACGGCCGCGAGCACGTGGGAATCCGATGTCGCGCGCGAGGTGACGATCCAGGTGCGGCCGGCGCCGGACCGCGATCTCGACGCCGCGACGCTCAAGGCGGCGGAGATCGCGCGCGGTTTCCCCGGCATCGCCAGCGTGCGGCCCTACACGCGCGAGGAATCCGCGCGCCTGCTGGAGCCATGGCTCGGCAGCGGCCTGTCGCTGGATGACCTGCCGGTGCCGCGCATGATTGTCGTCACGCTTGCGCCGGCAGCGACCGTCGATCTGCCGCGTTTGCGCAAGCTGTTGGCGGATCAGGTGACGGGTGCGTCGCTCGACGACCATCGTGGCTGGATCGACCGGATGCGCAGCATGTCCACCACCGCGGTGGCGATCGGCGTCGCCATCCTGTTGTTGATGCTGGCGGCGACGATGCTGTCGGTGATGTTCGCCACGCGCGGCGCGATGGCGGCCAACCGTCCGGTGATCGAGGTGCTGCATTTCATCGGCGCGCGCGACGACTACATCGCCACGCATTTCCAGCGTCACTTCCTCGCGCTCGGCCTGCAGGGCGGCGCGATCGGTGGCGGCGTCGCCATCGTGTTGTTCGCGCTGGCGGGCCTCGTCAGCGGCTTCATGACCGGCAGCGCCGCCGGCGACCAGACCGCGGCGCTGTTCGGCTCGTTCTCGATCGGCCTGCCGGGCTATGTGGCGATCCTGGCGCAGATCGTGCTGATGGCGGGGGTGACGGCGCTTGCCTCCCGGCATACGGTTTCGCGCACGCTGGACGCCATAGACTGACATGTTTTCGCGCATCGCCCGTATCGTCGGTTTCGTGACCATGGCCGCGCTGGGCTTCGGCCTTGGCCTGCTGGTGGCCGGCTTCTTCTGGTTCGTCGACAAGGTGCCGACCCGCGAGGCGCGGATCGACCACAACGCCGACGGCATCGTCGTGCTCACCGGTGCGGCCTCGCGCATTCCTGATGCGATCGAGCTTCTGGCGGCGGGCCGCGGCCAGCGCCTGCTGATCACCGGTGTGCATCGTGCCACCAGCGCCAAGGAGATTGCGCGGCTGACGCCGCTCTATCAGCGGGTGTTCTCCTGCTGTGTCGATCTCGATCGTTCAGCGCTCAACACGTTTGGCAACGCCACCGAGACGCGGCGGTGGGTCACGGAAAAGGGCTTCCACACGCTGATCGTCGTCACCTCCAACTGGCATATGCCGCGGGCAATGCTGGAACTGGGGCACCAGCTTCCCGATACGACGCTGCTGCCGTATCCGGTGGTGATCAGCGAGAAGGAGCGGTCCGACCCGTGGTGGGCGAGCAAGGCGTCGCTGCGGCTGTTGTTGTCGGAATATCTCAAATATGCTTTTGCGGTCGTGCGGATCCGCCTCGACCCCGATTTCCCCTGACGTAAATCCATGATGCTGTGGCTGCGCTCAATCGTTTTCAATGTCGCGTTCTATGTGACGTTGATTCTGATCTGTTTCATCGCGCTGCCGACATTCCTGATGTCGTATCGCGCGGTCATTGCCATGGCGCGGCTGTGGGCGCGCATCAGCCTGCTGCTGCTCGACGTCATCTGCGGCATCAAGGTCGAGTTCCGCCATCTCGATCGCATCCCCAAAGGTGCGCTGCTGGTGGCCTCGAAGCACCAGTCGCTGTGGGAGACATTTGCGCTGCTGATCGTGCTCGACGATCCGGTTTACATCCTCAAGCGCGAGCTGATGTGGATTCCGATGTTCGGCTGGTTCGCGGCCAAGGCACGCATGGTTCCAGTCGATCGCGGCAAGGGCGCGCGGGCGCTGGTGGCGATGACACGCCGTGCCAAGGAGGAACTGGCGCATGGTCGCCAGATTATCATCTTTCCGGAAGGCACGCGTCGTGCGGCCGGTGCCGAGCCACGCTACAAATACGGCGTCGCGCATCTCTACGAGTCGTTCGGCGTGCCGTGTTTGCCGATGGCGCTTAATTCCGGTGTGTTCTGGCCGCGCCGCTCGCTGTTGCGCTATCCGGGGACGGTGGTGGTCGAAGCGTTGCCGGTGATTCCGCCGGGGCTTGATCGCGACGTGTTCTTCGCGCGGCTGCAGCAGGAGACCGAAACCGCCACGGCGGCGCTGGTGGAAGAAGGTCTGAAAGAAAAGGGCGCTAACGCTTCTGCGTGAGCCGCTCGACGAGCTTGTGCAACTCGCCTTCACGATAGCCGATCGCCTCCATCGCCTTCACCGTTGCGATCACATAATCCGGATTGGCGCCGGACTGGCCGTGGCCCTGCAGCACCAGCCGCACCTGCTCGTCGAGCGTGAGGCGTCCGGCATATTGCGGGTGCGACCGGTCGACCACGTAACACAGCGCGGACACCTGACGTTGCGGCGTGTCGGTGATCCACATGGTGCGGATCACCTCGCGATAGACGGCGGTGGCCTGCTCGCGCTTGCGCAGATAGGCGACGGTCGCGGGCCGGTCGGCGGCGGCGACGCGGTAGCCGATGCCCCGGCAGGCGCCGCCACGGTCGAGCCCGAGGACCAGGCCCGGCTGTTCCGGCGTGCCGCGGTGCACGAACGAATAGATGCACAGCGAGCGGTGCAGGCCGGTCATGCGCGCGTGGACGCGCTCCTGAAACGCGAAATCGGGCCGCCACATCAGCGAGCCATAGGCGAACACCCAGAGGTCCTCGTCGGTGCTGTCGATGGACGATTTCAATGCCACGGGGAATCGCTTACGGCTGGGAACCGGCGGGTGCCAGCTAACAGGCGCGTGCCGGTCGCGCAATATCCGGCGCTGATCGCGGTTTTGCCGCAATCACGAGTTCCTTATCCCTATGGTTGTATCTCCCCCTGATCGGCAGTTTGGTGATGGTCCCAGCGGGAATCCGTTGCCGCCGCATCCGCTGACACCACGTTGCGGCGGGTCCGGGAAATACATCGTCATGCTGGTGCTCGTCACCGCGGTCATCGCCGGCTGGACCGGCCTGTGGTTCTACGCCAAGCAGCTCACCGAGGACACGATCGTCGCCTGGCAGGTGCGCGAAGCGAGAGCCGGCCGCGTGCACATCTGCCATCAGCAGAGCACAAGCGGCTTCCCATTTCGCATCGAGATCACTTGCGATCAGGCCGAAAGCCAGATCCGCAATCTGTCGCCGCCGTTGCGCATCACCGTCGCGGGCCTGCATGCCGCCGCGCAGATTTACCAGCGCGATCTGCTGATCGCCGAGATGGCCGGGCCGATGACCATCGCCGATATCGGCCGGCCGGCGATGCTGAGCGCCGACTGGACGCTGGCGCAGGCGAGCCTGCGCGGCACGCCGGCGGCGCCGGAGCGGCTGTCGGTCGTGTTCGAGGAGCCGAAGCTCGACGATATCTCCGGGCCGGTGCCGGTGCTCGCCGCGCAGGCGAAGCATATGGAATTGCACGGCCGCATCGTCGAAGGCACTGTCAACAGCAATCCGGTGGTCGAGATGGTGTCCAGCGTCGTCGGCGGCTCGTTCCCCGGCGTGCATGCGCTGGCGCAGCCGTCGATCGATTCGGACATGACGGCAAAGCTGCGCGGGTTGAAAGACTTCGCACCGAAGTCATGGGCTGCGCGCTTCCGCGAAATTCAGCAGGCCGGCGGCAGCATCGATATCGCGCAGGCGCGGATCAGTCAGGGCGAAACGCTGGCGGTCGGTAGCGGCGTGCTCACCATCAACGCCAACGGCAAGCTCGAAGGCCAGTTGCGGCTGACCATCGCTGGGCTCGATGCCTTTCTGAAGACCATCGGCATTGAAAATACGCCGCCGGTCGACAGGATCGCCGGCGCGCTCGACCGGCTATTGCCGGGTCTCGGCGCGGCGGCGCGCGCGCAGGCCGGTGCCGGCGTGATCGCCGGCGTCAACATGATCGGCGAGCAGACGACGCTGGAGGGCCGCCGCGCGGTGGCGGTGCCGCTGCGCATCACCGACGGCGCCATGGCGCTCGGTCCGCTGGTGATCGGCCGCGTGCCGGCGCTGTTTTAATTATTCGGTATCGGCGGAATAGGGCCGCGGCACCGGCTGCTGCGGCAGATGCGGGTGGCCACGGCCGAAGTCCGGCGTCGCCGAATCCTGGCCGATGGTGACGATACCTTTGCGGATCGCACGCGTGCGCGTGAAGTGATCGAACAGCGCGTTGCCGTCGCCGTTGCGGATCGCGCGCGTCAAGGTGGCGATGTCCTCGTTGAAACGGCCGAGCATCTCCAGCACCGCATCCTTGTTGGCGAGGAACACATCGCGCCACATGGTCGGATCGGAGGCGGCGATGCGGGTGAAATCGCGGAAGCCGCCGGCGGAGAATTGCAGCACCTCGGATTCCGTCACCTGGCCCAGTTCGTTGGCGGTGCCGACGATGGTGTAGGCGATCAGATGCGGCAGATGGCTGGTGATGGCGAGCACCAGATCATGATGCTCCGGCGTCATCGTCTCGACATTGGCGCCGAGCACGCGCCAGAACGCGGCGAGCTTTTCGACCGCCGCCGGATCGGTGCCGGCCGGCGGGGTGAGAATGCACCAGCGGTTGACGAACAGTTCGGCGAAGCCCGCGTCGGGTCCGGAATATTCGGTGCCGGCCACCGGATGCGCCGGCACGAAATGCACCGACGGCGGCAGATGCGCCGCCATGTCCCTGACCACCGAGCCTTTCACCGAGCCTACGTCGGAGACGATCGCGCCCGGCATCAGATACGGCGCGATCTCCTGCGCCACCGGCCCGCAGGCGCCGACCGGAATGCAGGCGATGACGAGATCGGCGCCTTCGACGGCGGCGGCATTGGTCTCCACCACCTGATCGGCGATACCAAGCTCGGCAACACGCTGCCGCGTCTGTGGCGAGCGCGCGGTGGCGACGATCGAGCGCACCGCGCCTTGCGCGCGCGCGGCGCGCGCGATCGACGAGCCGATCAGGCCGACGCCGATCAGCGCGAGGCGGTTGAAGATCGGTTGCTTGTCGCTCACGCCGTCCGTCCCAGAAACTCGCGCAGCGCCGCGACGGTCAGCTTGTTGGCCTCTTCGGTGCCGACCGACATGCGCAATGCATGCGGCAGATGATAGCCAGTGACCTGCCGCAGGATGAGGCCGCGCTGCATGAGGAAGTCGTTGGCTTCCGCCGCGGTCTTGCCCTTCGCGGTCGGGAAATGGATCAGCAGGAAGTTGCCGACGCTTGGCGTGACCTTGAGGCCGAGCTTTTCCAGTTCGGTGGTGAGCCAGGCGAGCCACTGTTCGTTGAACGCTCGCGCGTGCTCCACATGCGCGGTGTCTTCCATCGCCGCGATACCGGCGGCGATCGCCGGCGCGTTGACGTTGAACGGGCCGCGGATGCGGTTGAGCGCATCGACGATATGTTCCGGGCCATAGAGCCAGCCGAGCCGCAGCGCCGCGAGGCCGTAGATCTTCGAGAAGGTGCGGCACATCACCGTGTTGTCGGTGGTCGCCACCAGTTCGAGGCCGGACTCGTAATCGTTGCGGCTGACATATTCCGCGTAGGCGGCGTCAAGCACCAGCAGGACATGCGCCGGCAGATCGCGCCGCAGCCGCTTCACCTCGTCGAACGGAATGTAGGTGCCGGTCGGATTGTTCGGATTGGCGAGGAACACGACCTTGGTGCGCGGCGTCACCGCGGCGAGGATCGTGTCGACATCCGCCGTGAAGTTCTTTTCCGCGGCGACGACCGGCTTCGCTCCGGTGCCGAGCGTGGCGATCGGATAGACCAGGAAGCCGTGCGTGGTGTGGATCGCCTCGTCGCCGTCGGCGAGAAAAGCACGCGCGATCAGGTTGAGGATGTCATCGGAGCCCGCGCCGCAGACGATGCGCGCCGGATCGAGGCCGAAGCGGCGGCCGATCGCCTCGCGCAGCGCGGTCGATGCGCCGTCCGGATAATCCTCCAGATGCTGCCCCGCCGCCGCATAGGCCGCCTTCGCCTTCGGGCTCGGCCCGAGCGGCGTCTCGTTGGACGAGAGCTTGTAGACTTTGGCGACGCCGGGGGCGCTGCTCTTGCCCGGAACATAGGGGGCGATGTCGAGCACGCCGGGGCGCGGTTGCGGACGGTTGGCGGTCATGTCGGTCTCGGTCTGTCTTCTGGATCTTTCGCGTAACGCGCGGGACGAGGCGGCGTCAGCCGCCGGCGGATACCCTATAGCGGGTGGCGTGGCTGCCGACGAGGGCCGCCGAGCGGATGCTGGCTCCCGTTTTCAGTAGGGCCTGCCGCACCGTCTCGAATTGCGTGCCGGCGGGCATCGAGATCAGCAGCGCCGCGCCGTCGAACGCGCCATCGGGCGCGGCGACGCAGGTGACCGCGCCGGGGAGCGCGTTCGCCGCCTGCGGCCCCCAGCCGGAGACATGGACGCTCCACACCTCGACCTCTTTCACCATGGCGTCGCTGGACACGCGGGAGATCACGAACACCGGCAGGTCGGCCGGATGGTCGGCGCGCTCGACGAACGGCAGCCGGGCGATGATCTTCGGCGCGGTCTCGGGCTCAAGCGCATCCCACCATGCGCCGGCGCCGGCGACATAGGCGGCGGGGACGAGGCCGAGATCGCCGCGCGAGGCGGCGACGGCGGCGACCACCGCGCTGGCGCTCATATGCGTGAGGAACGGCACCGTGAAGCCGAAATGGAAGCGGGCGCTGTCGCGCATCATCGCGTCGCCCGCCGAGAGGTCGGCATGCACCGAGAACGGCTGCTGCACATAGGTGAAGGTGGCGATGATGACGCGCCAGATGCCTTCCACGGTGTCGAGCGGCAGGATGCCCGCGTGCCGCTGCACCAGGCGGCGCATCATGTCGGCCTCGCGTGCCGGACGGAACGCCGAGCCGCTCTCCTGGCTGCCTTTCACCGCGATCAGCCGGTCGATGATCTGCCCGCGCTCCATCAGCAGGCGATGCATCTCGGCATCGATCCGGTCGATCTCGTTGCGCAGCGTCACCAGCGATGGCGGAGCGGAAATGGTGTTCGACATGGGCAGACCTTTGGGCGAGCCACCATGCGCCAGACGGCGGGCGGCCTTCGTGCTGTCTAGGTAGCACGGCGGGCCGGCGTCAAGAAAACACTGGTCTATCATAGACCTAACGGGCCTTGCCTTGACGGGGACAGGGCTTCGGCCTATGTTTTGCGGGCTTTCGTGGTCATTTGAGCCGGCCGGCTTGCAGCCACGTTAAACAACTCGCTAAACAGGCCGGGGACACGCAAATCCCGGTCGAACCTATGTTCGGGCCGGGTTTTTTATTGACCCGCGCCGGATCGAGACTGTCGGGGCGCCGGGATCTATGGCGGATATCGAGCAAGTGAACAGCCCGAATACGGCGCCGGATGTGCGCGGGCGCGAGGCCGACGAGCCGCGTGCGTCGCTCATCGCCCGGTTCGACACGCCGCTCAAGCTCGATGCCGGCGTCGAACTCGCGCCGGTGCAGATCGCCTATAACACCTATGGCACGCTCAACGCTGACCGCAGCAACGCGGTGCTGGTTTGCCACGCGCTTACCGGCGATCATCACGCCGCGAGCGACAATCCCGTCACCGGCAAGGGCGGCTGGTGGGAGACGCTGATCGGGCCGGGCAAACCGATCGACACTGACCGCTACTTCATCATCAGTTCCAACGTGCTCGGCAGTTGCATGGGTACCACCGGTCCGGCCTCGACCAATCCCGCCACCGGCCAGCCGTGGGGTCTGAGTTTCCCCGTCATCACCATCCGCGACATGGTGCGGGCGCAGGCGATGCTGCTCGATCATCTCGGTATCGACACGCTGTTCGCGGTGGTCGGCGGCTCCATGGGTGGCATGCAGGTGCTGCAATGGGCGTCGAGCTATCCGGAGCGCGTGTTCGCGGCGCTGCCGATCGCGTGCGCGACACGGCACTCGGCGCAGAACATCGCGTTTCATGAAGTCGGACGTCAGGCGATCATGGCCGATCCCGATTGGCGCGGCGGGCGCTATCTGCTCGATGGCTCCAATCCGCGCCGTGGCCTCGCGGTCGCGCGCATGGGCGCGCACATCACCTATCTGTCGGACGCGGCGCTGCACCGGAAATTCGGCCGCAAATATCAGGACCGCGCGACGCCGACCTTCTCGTTCGATGCCGATTTCCAGGTGGAAAGCTATCTGCGCCATCAGGGCTCGAGCTTCGTTGAGCGGTTCGACGCCAATTCGTATCTCTATCTGACGCGGGCGATGGACTATTTCGATCTCGCCGCCGATTGCGGCGGCGTGCTCGCCAATGCGTTCAAGGACACGCCGACGCGGTTCTGCGTGATCTCGTTCACCAGCGACTGGCTGTTCCCGACGCCGGATTCCCGCGCCACCGTGCATGCGCTCAACGCCGGCGGCGCGCGCGTCTCGTTCGCGGAGATCGTCACCGACAAGGGCCATGACGCGTTCCTGCTCGACGAGCCGGAACTGTTCGCGATCGTGCGCGGCTTCCTCGAGGGAGCGGGGAAGGCGCGCGGATTGGCCGCCGCGCAACCGAGGGAGGCGCGGTGATGCTGTCTCGTCTCAAGCGTGATCTGACCATGGCCGACGTGGCGCGGGGCGCCGGCGGATCCCGTATCGACCTGCTGGTGGTGTCCACCATGGTTGAGCCCGGCTCGCGGGTGCTCGACGTCGGCTGCGGCGACGGCGAATTGCTGCGCCTTCTCACCGACACCCGCGAGGCCGACGGCCGCGGCATCGAGCTGTCGCGCGAGGGCGTCAACGAATGCGTCGCCAAGGGGTTGGCGGTGATCCAGGGCGACGCCGACACCGATCTGGCCGACTATCCGGACGATGCCTTCGACTATGTGATCCTGTCGCAGACCCTGCAGGCGACCCGCAATCCGCGCGCCGTGCTGGAGCACATGCTGCGGATTGGCCGCCACGCCATCGTCTCGTTCCCGAATTTCGGCCACTGGAAGATCCGGCTGAAACTGTTGTTTGAGGGGCAGATGCCGCAGACCGACAACCTGCCCTATGCGTGGTGGGAGTCGCCGAACATCCACTTCTGCACGATCAAGGACTTCCAGTCGCTGTGCCTGGTGACGGGAGCCAAGATCCGCCGGGCGGTGGCGCTCGATCCCTGGGGCCGGCCGCTGCAACTCAACGCCCCGTGGTGGTTCTGGAACCTGTTCGGCGAGCAGGCCGTGTTCCTGCTCAGCCGCAAGGACTGACCCGCTCCCTTAAAGTTCCCTATTGCCGCAATGTTGCACTGCACCTCAACTACGGGGCGCGGGTGTGAAAACTTGCTGTCTATGTATTCGCCGTCGCGAAAACAGTATTATTAAGTTTATCATTCATGATTATAGGTATTGAAAAGGTATATTGCGTTTTGACATAAATATTAACGGCTCATAGCTGGGTTGAGGTTAATGCAATTCGGCCCTTTCATCATGAAGTTGCCACGATTACTAGGCGTCTAGCCACCGGGAATACGGGCCGCCATGTGCGGCCCGCTTTGCTAGACAGCACGAAGGGGACTTTCTTCTGATGATCTCGAAGACGAAGACGGCGCTGGCCGTCGGAACGCTGGCGCTGTGCGCCGCAACGGCTCTCACCACGGCCGCCGAAGCGCGGCCAAAGCATCGCCATCACCGCCACCATGCGGTGCATCACGCGCCGGCGCACCACGCCGCCGCGCAGACGGGGATGACGTTCAACAACGACGGCAAGCCGGTCTATGTCGGCCTGGCCTCGGGTTATTCCGCCGCCATGACCGGAGCGTCGCAGACGCCGCGGGCCGCGCGCCACAGCCGCCGGGCCGCCGCGGCCTCCGCGTCTGGAACAGGTGGTGCGGGCTTCGGCTCGTCCGGTCTGGTCAACACGGCCCGCGCTTATCTCGGCACCAATCCGACCGGCCGCCGCAGCCTGTGGTGCGGCGCGTTCATGGACCTGGTGCTGCGCAAGACCGGCCATGCCGGCGGCGGCAATCTGGCCAAGGGCTATGCCCGCTATGGCCAGCGCGTTTCCGGCCCGCAGGTCGGCGCCATCGCGGTGATGAACCGCAAGGGAGGCGGCCATGTCGGCGTCGTCTCCGGCATCGACGCCAATGGCAATCCGATCATCATCTCCGGCAACCACAATCGCACGGTCGCGGAATCGGTTTATCCGCGTCAGCGCATTACCGCTTACGTGGTGCCGAACTGATCGTCTGATCGCATCGTCGATCGCGAGAACGCCCGGCTCACCGCCGGGCGTTTTGTTTTGGTGCGGCTGATCCGTGTCTGGCGCCGCGCGTAACCATTTCATCCTTAATCGAGGTCGTCGCCGTCGCCGTGTCGGGCGCGTGTTACCGAATCCGCATGCGCGTGTGCACGCGCGCGGCATTGGGGAATTCGGGGAGCACGTCATGTCCAGGGAGACTCGCATCGCGATGGCCGTCGGTTGCGTCGTGCTGAGCGCGTTGAGTATCCCGGTGTTGAGCCGCCCGACGCCCGATGTTGCCGAGCCGGAAGCCCTGGCCGCGATCCCGCAGCAGATCGCGGCGCTGCCGGTCGCGTCGCCGCCGGAGACCCCGGTGGTCGCTGCACCGGCGCCCCCGGCCGTTACGCCGGCCGCTCTTGCTCCCGCACCCGCTGTCCCGCGCGCCGCTCCGGCCTCGCGTCCGGCGCCGCCGCAGGCTGCTTTGACCGATGTGCCGTTGCCGCCGGTGCGTGCGGTCCGCGCCGCGCCGGAGTCGGTGCAGCGCACGATCGTCGCCGACGTGCCGATCGCCATTCCGGCGCAGCAGGCGGCGCATGGCTGGTCGCGGCTCGTTGCCGAGGCGCGCAAATATATCGGCACCAATCCCACCGATATGCAGCGGCGCTGGTGCGCGCGGTTCATGAATCTCGTGCTGGCCCGGCTCGGCTATAACGGCACCGGCTCGGACGCCGCACGCTCATTCGCGTCCTACGGCGAACGGATTTCGCAGCCGAAGGTTGGCGCCATTGCCGTGCTGTCGCGCGGCCGCAACCAGAATCTCGGCCATGTGGGCGTCATCAGTGGCTTCGACAGCCGCGGCAACCCGATCATCATCTCCGGCAACCACGGCCGCCGCGTCGCCGAGTCTGTCTATCCGCGCGCGCGGGTGATCGCCTATGTGCTGCCGACGAGCGATGGCCCGCGCCGTCCGGTACTGGGTCGCCTGGCGCCGCCGCCGGCGTTCAGTCTGGCGCGGGCCGAAGCGCCGCTTCCGCGCGCGACGGTGGCGCGGGGCGTGGCTGCACGCAACCGGCTTGCTGCCCGCCGGGCTCCGACCCAGCAGTTCGCGGCCCGCCGCGCGCCGGCCAGAGGGCCTGTGGTGGAGATGCGCCGCGTCAACGAACGCCCGGCTTTCCTCGCCCGGCTCGAGGCCGATCTCGGCCGGGCCGGTGGTCGCGTCCGGTAGACCTGAAAGCGGCTCGCCGCCCGCCTGCCGACGCGCTAAATCTCCTTCTGCGAAGGGGGAACCCCTTCCGTTCTCGGACCTTTGTTCCCACATCTGACGCAGCGGGTTGCCGACATGGAACCCGTGCATCCGGTGCCGTCAGGGCCGAAGGAGTAGAGTTTATGAATTTCGAGAAATACACCGACCGCGCGCGGGGTTTCATCCAGTCCGCGCAATCTCTGGCTTTGCGCGAAGGCCATCAGCAGTTCGCGCCGGAGCACCTGCTCAAGGTGTTGCTGGACGATCCCGAAGGTCTCGCCGCCGGGCTGATCGACCGCTCGGGCGGCAATTCGCGGCAGGCGTTGCAGGCGACCGACGCCGCGCTCAACAAAACTCCCAAGGTCAGCGGCAGCGCCGCCGGGCAGATTTATCTGGCCCCCGCGCTGGCGCGCGTGTTCGACGCGGCGGAGAAAGCCGGCGAGAACGCGGGCGACAGCTTTGTCACCGTCGAGCGGCTGCTGCTCGCGCTCGCGCTGGAGAAGGACAGCGAGGCCGGCAAGATTCTCAAGGCGGCGGGCGTCAATCCGCAAAGCCTCAACGCGGCGATCAATGCGCTGCGCGGCGGCCGCACGGCCGACAGCGCCTCGGCGGAAAACGCCTATGACGCCCTGAAGAAATATGCGCGCGACCTCACGGAGGCGGCGCGCGCGGGCAAGCTCGATCCGGTGATCGGCCGCGACGAGGAAATCCGCCGTACTATCCAGGTGCTGTCGCGGCGGACCAAGAACAATCCGGTACTGATCGGCGAGCCCGGCGTCGGCAAGACGGCGATCGTCGAGGGCTTGGCGCTGCGCATCGTCAACGAAGACGTGCCGGAAAGCCTCAAGGACAAGAAGCTCCTCTCGCTCGATCTCGGCGCGCTGATCGCCGGGGCGAAATATCGCGGCGAATTCGAGGAACGGCTGAAAGCCGTGCTCAACGAGGTGACCTCGGCGCAGGGCGGCATCGTGCTGTTCATCGACGAGATGCACACCTTGATTGGCGCCGGCAAGACTGACGGCGCGATGGATGCCTCCAATCTGCTCAAGCCGGCGCTCGCGCGCGGTGAACTGCACTGTATCGGCGCGACCACGCTGGACGAGTACAAGAAGCATGTCGAGAAGGACGCCGCTTTGGCGCGTCGTTTCCAGCCGGTGTTCGTCTCCGAGCCGACGGTCGAGGATACGATCTCGATCCTGCGCGGCCTCAAGGAAAAGTACGAGCTGCATCACGGCGTGCGCATCGCAGACGCGGCGCTGGTCGCGGCGGCGATGCTGTCGAACCGCTACATCACCGACCGCTTCCTGCCCGACAAGGCGATCGACTTGGTCGATGAAGCCTCGGCGCGGCTGAAGATGCAGGTGGATTCCAAGCCCGAAGAGCTGGATTCCATCGACCGCGAGATCGTGCGGTTGAAGATCGAACAGGAGGCATTGAAGAAGGAAAGCGATCCCGGCTCCAGGGACCGGCTGAAGAACCTCGAAGGCGAACTCAAGTCGCTGGAGAAGCAGTCGGCGGATATCACCTCGCGCTGGAAGGCGGAGAAGGAAAAGCTCGGTAGCGCGCAGAAGCTCAAGAGCGAACTGGAACAGTTGCGCACCGAGCTCGCCAACGCGCAGCGCCGCGGCGAATATCAGCGCGCGGGTGAACTCGCTTATGGCCGCATCCCCGATCTCGAGAAGAAGCTCAAGGACATCGAGGCCAACGAGAAGTCCGGCGCGATGGTCGAGGAGACCGTCACCGCCGACCGTATCGCGCAGGTCGTCTCGCGCTGGACCGGCGTGCCGGTCGACAAGATGCTGGAAGGCGAGCGCGCCAAGCTGCTGCGCATGGAAGAGGAGATCGCGCGCCGCGTGATCGGCCAGCGCGAAGCGGTACAGGCGGTCTCGACCGCGGTGCGCCGTGCGCGCGCGGGCTTGCAGGATCCGAACCGGCCGATTGGTTCGTTCATGTTCCTCGGCCCCACCGGCGTCGGCAAGACCGAGCTGACCAAGGCACTGGCCGAATTCCTGTTCGACGACGAGCAGGCGCTGCTGCGCATCGACATGTCCGAGTACATGGAGAAGCACTCTGTCGCCCGTCTGATCGGCGCGCCTCCGGGCTATGTCGGTTACGACGAGGGCGGGGCGCTGACCGAGGCGGTGCGGCGGCGGCCCTATCAGGTGATCCTGTTCGACGAGATCGAGAAGGCGCATCCGGACGTGTTCAACGTCCTCTTGCAAGTGCTCGACGACGGGCGGCTCACCGACGGACAGGGCCGCACGGTCGACTTCCGCAATACGCTGATCGTGATGACGTCGAACCTCGGCGCCGACTTCCTCGTCAACCAGCCGGAAGGCGAGGACACCGACAAGGTGCGCGATCAGGTGATGACGGTGGTGCGCTCGGCGTTCCGTCCGGAATTCCTCAACCGTGTCGATGAGATCATCCTGTTCCATCGTTTGCAGAAGAACGAGATCGGGCGGATCGTCGATATCCAGATGGGCCGGCTGCGCAAGCTGCTCGCCGATCGCAAGATCGAGGTGACGCTCGATGCCAAGGCGCGCGACTGGCTTGCCGACAAGGGCTGGGATCCGGCTTACGGCGCGCGGCCGTTGAAGCGGGTGATCCAGCGTTACGTCCAGGATCCGCTGGCGGAGATGATCCTCGCCGGCTCGATCAAGGACGGGGAGACGGTGTCGCTCTCTGCGAACAAGGACGGCCTGTCGTTCAACGGCAAGGTCGTCGCCGCGAAAGCCGCGTAACGCGGTCATAAAGATGAACCGCAGTCATGGCCCGCGAAAGCGGGCCGTGACATATTCGCCCCTCATTGAGTCGTCACGAGAATCCGCCCAGATGAGCTACGCCGCATCGGTTCTGCAACCCGGAGAGACGATCCTGCGCATGGGCCGCCTGCACTGGACCATCTATCTGCGCTCGCTCATCTATCTCATCCTCGCCGGTGTGGTCTGGACCGCGACCGAGGCATTCTTTCCCGAGCAGCGAACCATCGGCCTGATCGCGGCGGCACTGTTGCTGCTGCTGTTTTGCGCGAGCTTCCTGCATGCGTGGTTCGTGCGCTGGATCACGGAATTCGCGGTGACGAACCGGCGCGTGATCTACAAGGTCGGCTTCATCAATCGCCGTACCGTCGAGATGAACATGGACAAGGTGCAGTCGGTGGAGGTCGAGCAGTCGATCGCCGGCCGCCTGTTCGGCTACGGCACCATCAATGTGATGGGCACCGGTTCGGATGAAGGCAGCATCATCCGCATGAAGAGCATCGGCAATCCGATCGCGCTGCGCAGCGCCATCACCAGCCGGTAGCTCACTCTTCCGAAACTATGCTCTCTCCGTCGTCATGCGCGGACTTGTTCCGCGCATCCACGACTTATCTCGATGCGGAAAAAAGACGTGGATGGCCGGGACATCAGCGCGTTTACGCGCGTCTTCGCGCGCTATGCCCGGCCATGACGAGTTGATAAAGTTGGGCTTTATCCGGTTACAGGGATCGGCGCTTACGCCTCGCCGATTTCCTTGAGGATTTCCGCAGTGTGCTCGCCGAGCAGCGGCGAAGGGCGGCCGGATGACTGCGGCACGCCATCAATGACGATCGGCGTGCGCACGCCGGGGATCGTGCCGGCCTTCGCGGCCTTGCTCGGCATGTCGACCCGCATGCCGCGATGGATCACCTGCGGATCGTTGAACACCTGTTCGATATTGTTGATCGGGCCGGCCGGTACGCCGACCGCTTCGAGCTTGGCGAGCAGATCGTCGCGCTTCATCTTCTTCGTGTAGGCGGTGATCGCGGGGATGATCTTATCGCGGTTCGACAACCGGCCGACATTGTTCTGATAGTCGGGATTGCTGGAAATCTCCGGTGCGCCGAGCACGCCGCACAGTTTGTGGAATTGGCTGTCGTTGCCGCTGGCGATGATCAGATGGCCGTCGGCGGTCGGGAATTCCTGATACGGCACGATGTTGGCGTGCGCGTTACCGAGGCGGTGCGGGATCTTGCCCGACACCAGATAGTTCAGCGCCTGATTGGCGAGGATGCCGACGGTGGAATCCACCAGCGCGGTGTCGATATAGGCGCCCTTGCCGGTCTTCTCGCGCTGCGTCAGCGCCGCGAGAATGCCGACTGTCGAATAGACGCCGGTGAAAATGTCCGACACCGCGCCGCCGACTTTCACCGGCGGGCCGTCCGGCATGCCGGTGATGTCCATCAGCCCGGCCATGCCCTGCGCCATCAAGTCGTAGCCGGCGCGCTTGGCGTAAGGTCCGGTCTGGCCGAAGCCGGTCACCGAGCAATAGATCAGTCGCGGGCACTCGGCCGCGAGGCTCTTGTAGTCGAGGCCGAACTTGGCGAGGCCGCCGACCTTGAAATTCTCGATCAGGATGTCGGACTGCTGCGCCAGCTTGCGAATGATCCGCTTGCCCTCGTCGGTGTCGAAATCGACCTCGATCGAGCGCTTGCCGCGGTTGGCGCAATGGAAATAGGCGGAGCCGATCGGGTTGCCGTCCGTGCCTTCGACGAAGGGCGGACCCCAGGCGCGGGTGTCGTCGCCGGGGCCTTTACGCTCCACCTTGATCACGTCCGCGCCGAGGTCCGCCAGGATCTGCCCGGCCCAGGGGCCGGCGAGAATCCGCGCCAGTTCGAGAACACGCACACCACTCAGCGGGCCGGCCATTCTTGTACTCCTTAAGCTCAATGCTCGGTTTTCCGCTTCTGCTATGCCCCCGGTGCGCGGCGACCGCAAGCACGCTCCGGCCGGCCGCGGGATTTGTGTTGCGATGCAATCGGCGTGGCCGATCCGACAATCGGGGGAGCCGTTATGAGCCGGTCTTGATCGGCAGTTATGGACTTGGCGGATGTATCATCGGGCCGCTACAGTCAGTGTTCGGGGCGGCTCCGGCTGCATTCTCAGACAAGAAACGAAGGAGAGGACACGCATGCGATCCATTATTTCTCTGCTGGCCGGCGGCGCCGCCGTTCTGGCGATGGCTGCGTCCGCGCAAGCGCAGGTCACGCTGAAAGCGTCGCATCAGTTTCCGGGCGGCAAGGGCGATCCGCGCGACGAGATGGTGCAGATCATCGCCAAGGAAGTGAAGGCCGCCAATGTCGGGCTGGACATTCAGGTCTATCCCGGTGCCTCGCTGTTCAAGCCGAACGACCAGTGGAACGCCATGGTCAACGGCCAGCTCGATATCTCTTCCTTCCCGCTCGATTACGCCAGCGGCAAGGTCGGAGCCTTTAGCGCGACTTTGATGCCGGGTCTGGTGCGGAACCATGATCGCGCGCAGCGCATGAACAACTCTCCGTTCATGAAGGATATCAAGGCGAAGATCGAGAAGGCAGGCGTCGTCGTGCTCGCCGATGCCTGGCTGGCCGGTGCATTCGCGTCGAAGAAGGCCTGTATCCGCAAGCCGGACGACATCAAGGGACAGAAAATCCGCTCCGCCGGTCCGACATTTGCCGCGATGTGGCAGCAGGCCGGTGCGTCGATCGTCTCGATCCCGTCGAACGAGGTTTACAACGCGCTGCAAACCGGCGTCGCCGATGCGACCGACACCTCCGCCGGCAGCTTTGTCTCGTTCCGTCTTTACGAGCAGGTGAAGTGCATCACCGCGCCGGGCGACAACGCGCTGTGGTTCATGTATGAGCCGGTGCTGATGTCCAAGAAGAATTTTGACAAGCTGACCAAGCCGCAACAGGAAGCCTTGATGAAGGCCGGCAAGAAGTCGGAAGAATACTTCAATGCCGAAACCCGCAAGCTCGACGAAAAAATGGTCGATGCCTTCAAGAAGAATAACGTCGAGGTAGTGACCCTGACGCCGCAAGAGTTCGATGCGTGGATCAAGATTGCGCAGGCAAGCTCTTACAAGCGTTTCGCCGACGAGGTTTCCGATGGCAAGAAGCTGGTCGATGCGGCGTTGTCCGTGAAGTAAATCGTCATCATCCGCCGGCCGGGTTTGCGCCCGGCCGGCTTTTGTTGTCCCTTCCTGGTTCTGTCATGAGCTATTTCACGCGCTTCGTGCGTTCGCTGTCTCTGGTGGGTGGTTTAGTGGCCGCATTGTTGACGGCCGCAGCGGTCGTGATCGTCTGTCAGATGGTCTTTATCCGTTATGTGCTGAACGACAACACCATCTGGCAGACCGATTTCGTCACCTACAGCATCGTCGCGGCCACCTTTCTTGGTGGGCCGTATGTGCTGATGACGCGAGGACACGTCAACGTGGACGTTGTGCCGGTATATGTGGGGCCGCGGGCTCGCTGGTGGCTGGCTCTTATCGCAATTCTGATTTCATTCGCCTTCGCGGTGGTGATGACCGTTCTGACCTTCCACTTCTGGCAGGAAGCCTGGGAGAACAACTGGCGCTCCGACTCGATGTGGCGCGCGCGGTTATGGATTCCTTATGCGGCGATGCCGGTCGGATTTCTGTTGTTGTCTCTGCAATATGTCGTGGATCTGATCGAGCTTGTGACCGGTCGTGAGCCGCCGTTCGGAATCACCGGTGATCCTCACGAAGCAGCCTTCAAGGAAGCCGGAATATGAGCCCGACATCTCAAGGTCTGCTGGTCCTGGTGGCGACCATTCTTGTGTTTCTGACCGGCGCGCCGGTTGCATTCGCGCTTGGCGCCATTGGCGTGGCGTTTCTGGTGCTGTTTCAGGGTGTCGGCTCGCTGCAAGTAGCGGCCGAAACGCTCTATTCCGGATTGCACGATTTTACGCTGGTCTCGATCCCGATGTTCATCATGATGGGCGCGGCGATCGGCTCCTCTCCTGCGGGGCGCGATCTCTATCTCGCCCTAGACCGCTGGCTTTACCGCGTGCCGGGCGGGCTCGTGATTTCCAACATCGGCGCTTGCGGGCTGTTTGCGGCGTTGACGGGCTCGTCGCCGGCAACGTGCGCCGCCATCGGCAAAATGGGCATTCCGGAGATGCGCGCACGCGGGTATCCGGACGAGATTGCTACCGGCTCGATCTGCGCTGGCGGTACGCTTGGCATCCTGATCCCGCCATCGATCACCTTCATCCTCTACGGCATCGCCACAGAGACCTCGATCGGCCGCCTGTTTCTCGCCGGCGTTCTTCCCGGTCTGCTCCTCACCGCGCTTTTCATGGCGTGGTCGGTCTTCGACATGTGGCGCAAGGGTTTTCGCGCCTATGCGCCCGAGTTTCGTTACAGCTGGCGCGAAAAGTTCGAGTCGGTGCCGAAGATCGCGCCATTTCTCATAATCGTTATCGGCGTGATGTACGTGCTGTACGGCGGCATTGCGACGCCGTCGGAGGCAGCCGGAGTTGGTGCCGCGCTATGCGTCATCCTCGCGGTGCTGGTCTACCGGATGTGGAATCCGAAACAGTGGTGGGAAATCCTGCGTTCGACCACACGCGAGTCGGTGATGATCCTGATGATCATCGCGACGTCGGTGCTGTTCGGTTACATGCTGACGTCGCTTTACATCACCCAGACATTGGCCCAGTCGATCGCCGCCTCGGGGTTCAACCCCTGGGTGTTGATGGTGCTCATCAACATCTTCCTGCTGGTTTGCGGCTGTTTCATTCCTCCAGCCGGCATCATCCTGATGACGGCGCCGATCCTGCTGCCCATTATTACGGCAGCCGGGTTCGATCCTGTGTGGTTTGGCGTGATCGTCACCATCAACATGGAAATCGGGCTGATTACGCCGCCGGTGGGCCTCAATCTGTTCGTCGTCAATGCGATCGCACCGGACGTTCCGACCCGCACGATTCTGTGGGGATCGGTGCCCTATGTCGGAATGATGATCCTGTGCATTGTCATCTTGTCGATCTTCCCAGAGATCGCCACATGGCTACCTGACTATCTCATGGGACCAGCCGTAGGACCTCGATGAACACGACCTTTTTCGGCGAACTGCTTCAATCGATTGGCGATCGTGGCCGGGCCTTGATCGACCGCGCCCGTGACCGCCGCACCGGCGAGACTCGGTCGCAGGATCTGATTGGGGAATGTGAAGATCTGCTCTCGACCCGTGGTGAGGCGTCCGGCGTGGCGCTCGCCCGCGACATTCTGCAACGCTATGCGGAACTCACCACCGGGCCGCGCATCGCCTTCTTCGAGGCGCTGGCGGAAAAGTTTGGACCGGACGAGGACAAGCTCAAGGCTGCCGTCGCCGCCTGGCAGGAGAAGCCGTCCGACCGCACCGCTGCCGATCTGCAGCGCGCGGCCGAGCCGCGACGGCAGGAACTCCTGCGCCGGCTCAATCTCGCGCCGGGCGGAACGCGGGCGCTGGTGCATATGCGCGAGCAGTTGCTCGACGTGCTGCCGCGCCGCGACGACCTCAAACCGGTCGATCAGGACTTCGTGCATCTGTTCGCGTCGTGGTTCAACCGCGGCTTTCTGGTGCTGCGCCATATCGACTGGGGCACGCCGGCGCTGATCCTGGAAAAGATCATCCGTTACGAGGCGGTGCACGAGATTCGCGGCTTCGACGATCTGCGCCGCCGTATCGATCCGCCGGACCGGCGCTGCTACGCGTTCTTTCATCCGGCTTTGGTGGATGAACCGCTGATCTTCGTCGAGGTCGCGCTGACGCGCGGCATTCCCGACGCGATCGCGCCGATCCTGATCGGCAAGCGCGAGCCGCTCGATCCGGCCAAGACGAACACGGCGGTGTTCTATTCGATCTCGAACTGCCAGAAGGGATTGGCCGGCGTCTCGTTCGGTTCGTTCCTGATCAAGCAGGTGGTCGAGGAAATCTGCCGCGAATTCCCGAAGCTCTCCACCTTCGTCACGTTGTCGCCGGTGCCGAACTTCCGCAAGTGGCTCGACGCCGAGCGCGCGGATGAAAATTCGCGCATTCTCTCGGCCGAAGACCGCGCGGCACTGACGAATCTCGACGTGCACGGCTGGTATCAGGTGCCCAAGCACCGCGATCCGGTGAAGGAGCCGCTGTTGCGCGCCGCCGCCTACTACTTCCTGCGCGCACGCAGCAAGCGCGGCGGCCCGGTCGATGCGGTGGCGCGGTTCCATCTCGGCAACGGCGCGCGGCTCGAGCAGATCGACTGGCTCGGCGACGTGTCGGAGAAGGGCCTCGCGCAATCCTACGGGCTGATGGTCAACTATCTCTACGATCTCGACGAGATCGAGAAGAACCACGAAAACTATGTGGCCGGTGGACCGGTCGCGGCGTCGAACCAGGTGTCGCGCATCCTGCGGCCGCAGCTCGAACTGGTGCCGGTCGGCGGGTGAAAGCTGAGCGTGCCTCTCACTCCACCTCATCCTGAGGAGCGGGCATAGCCCGCGTCTCGAAGGAAGAGGTGGCCGCAATACCGACGCCTCATGGTTCGAGACGCATCGCTGACGCGATGCTCCTCACCTTGAGGCTTCTTTCAACTCTTCCCGTAAACCGGCACGACCGCGCCGCGCGTCACGGTGTTGTCCACTGACGCCAGAAACAGGATCGTCGCCGCCACGTCATCGACCGACGGCCATGCGGCGTGATCCGCCTTCGGCATCGCCTTGCGGTTCGCCGGTGTGTCCATGGTCGAAGGCGCGACCGCGTTGACGAGAATGCCGTCGCCTGCCGTTTCCTGCGCCATCGCCACCGTGAGCGCGGCGACGCCGGCCTTGCTGATGGCATAGGCGGCCATGCCGGCGCCGGTGCGCCACTCCAACGCAGGGCGCGCGGCGACATTGACGATGCGGCCGCCCGAGTTCTGTCTGCTTTGCATCGCGCCGATCGCGGCGCGGCAGCACAGGAAACAGGAGACGAGATTGCCGTCGAGCTGCGCCTGCAGCGCGGCGCGATCAGTGTCGGCCACCTTGCCCGCAGCGAACCCGCCGGCGATGTGGATCGAGGCCCACAACGGCGACACGCCCTGATAGAGCCGCGCGACCACGACTTCGTCGGCCAGATTGCCGGCCTCGATCAGTGTCAGGTTCGGATCGCCGCGCAGCGGATGACGCTGGGCATCGTTCGCGTCGCGATACGGCACGCGACAACGCGCGCCGGCGGCGATCAGTTTCGCGACGACGGCGTTGCCCAACGCGCCGGTGCCGCCGGTGACGATGACGGTGCGTCCGCTGAAATCGTGCATCGTCTGCCTCTCGGGTTCAGTGGCGCCCGCGCTTCACGCGCATCGGCAGCACCTGGAATTCGATCCAGTTGCGTACCTCGGCCGTGCGCATCAACCGGTCGAGCACGTTGCGGCCGACGCCATGGCGCCAGGCAAGACGCTTGGTGTCCGGGTGCTGATCGAGTGTTTCCAGTTCCTGTGCGAAGTCCTCGATGTCGGCCACGTCGGTGAAAAAGTTCTCGCCGATCAGCCGTCCGCCGATCCGGCGCACGATCACCGCCAGTTCGCTCAGCGGATATTCCGGGTGGTATTGTACGCCCCACGCGGTGGCGCCGTTGAGTTTGATCTCGGCGCTCTGCACATCGCTGACGTCGTTGCAGGCGAGCACGGTCTGCCCCGGCGCCAGCGTCTCGACCTCATCGAGATGCACCGTCGGCGCGTTGAACACGGTCGGCTTGTCGGCATACATTGGATGCTTCCGCCCCGCTTCGGTGAGGCGGATGCTGCGGCCGAAGCCGAGTTCGCGGCCTTTCGGATTGCGGCGCACCGCGCCGCCGGCGGCGACGGTGAGCACCTGCAGACCCCAGCATGAGCCGAATACCGGCGTCTTTGCCTTCAACACCTCGCGCACCAGTTCGATCTGCCGGGTGACTTCCGGCACGCTGTCGTAGATATGCAGCGACGATCCGGTGATCGCCACGCCGTCATAGCCTTCGAGCGCCTGTCCATCGGGCAGATATGCGGACGGATCGCCGGGATGGCAGGTGTCGACCACCGCGCCGGGCATCAGTTCGCGCAGCAGGTCGGAATAGCCCTTGTGGGCGGGCGTGCCGCCGACCGCGACATGCTCGCCGAGCGTTTGCGGGGAATTGCCTTCGATGACGAGGAGACGAGGGGAGGGCATCACAATCCGGATAACGGGACACGCAATAATCGAAAATCTACCCCCTTCCTTGAGATAAGGCCAAGAGCGCGTGTTTCAAGGCGCTAAAAGCGGCTCGCGAGGACGTGAAAAGCCTCACTTTGCTTGAAGAGCGGCGACCGCAACCGCATTGTGGGCGCCAAGCGAATCAACGGTGCGAATCAACAGGCGCGACTCACGGCCTCCGCTACAGGCGCGAACCGGCGGTTTGGGAACAGGCTCAACGGATGCCCGATTTCGATCTGGCCATTGTCGGCGGCGGCATCAACGGCGCCGGCATTGCGCGCGATGCGGCCGGGCGCGGCCTCAAGGTGCTGCTGGTCGAGCAGAATGACCTCGCCTCCGGGACATCGTCGGCGTCCTCGAAGCTCATTCACGGCGGCCTGCGCTATCTCGAACACGGCGCGTTCCGGCTGGTGCGCGAAGCCTTGTCCGAACGGGAGGTGCTGCTGCGTACCGCGCCGCATGTGGTGCGGCCGATGCGCTTCGTGCTGCCGCCGTCGCCGGGGCCGCGCTCGCCACTCAAGTTGCGCGCGGGCCTGTTCCTGTACGACCACCTCGGCGCGCACAAGCTGCTGCCGCCGACCAAGACCATCGATCTCACGCATCACCCGGCCGGCGCGCCGCTCAAGCGCAGCTATCGTTATGCGTTCGAATATTCCGACTGTGCGGTCGACGACGCGCGGCTGGTGGTGCTGGCGGCGCGCGACGCCGCCGACCGTGGTGCGTCGGTGCGGCCGCGCACGCGGCTGACGCTCGCCGAGCGCGGCGCCGACGAATGGAAGCTGGTGCTCAACAATCGCGGCCGCCGTCAGGCGGCGACCGCGCGTGTGCTGGTCAACGCCGCCGGGCCATGGGCGCAACAGGTGGCGGACATCATCCTGCGGGTGCCGCTGCCGAAGCCGATGCGGCTGGTTCAGGGCAGCCACATCGTCGTGCGCGGACGGTTCGCCCATGACAGCGGCTATTTCCTGCAAACGGATGACAAGCGCATCGTCTTCGCGCTGCCGTTCGGCACGGATTTCACCTTGATCGGCACAACCGACCGTCCGTTCGTCGGCGACGTCAACACGCCGGCGCCGACGCCCGACGAGGTCGCTTATCTGTGCCGTGCGGTGAATGTCTATTTCCGCGACGTGGTGACGACCGACGAAATCCTGTGGCGCTATGCCGGCATCCGCTCGTTGCTGGATGATGGTCACGGCAAGCCGGAGGACGTGACCCGCGATTATGCCTTGGTGCTCGACCGCGAGCGGAAAAAGGCGCCGCTGCTCACGGTCTATGGCGGCAAGATCACCACGTTCCGCAGGCTCGCGGAGGAGGCATTGGCACGGTTGTCGTCGGTGCTGCCGGTCAAGGCGCCATGGACCGCGACCGCCGCGCTGCCCGGCGGCGAATTCAGTTTCGACAAGATCGACGAAGTGCTGGCGGGCCTGCGCGAGCGCTGGCCGTTCGTGCCGGAGACGCTGGCGCGGCGGCTGGTGCATGCCTATGGCCTGCGCACCGAAACGATCCTCGGCAACGTCGCGTCCATGGACGATCTCGGCCCGGTGTTCACCGGCGATCTCACCGGCGCGGAAGTCCGTTATCTGATGCGCGAGGAATGGGCGCAGACCGCCGAGGACGTGCTGTGGCGGCGGACCAAGCTCGGCCTCACCACGTCCGAGATTCAGGCAACGACGCTCGCGGCCTTTATGGCGCAGACCCCACCGCCGCCCTCTGCATGATGGTTGCCGCCGAGTTAACGGCGCGCCGCCAATTATTCTGAGCCATTTTACGTAATTGTTCCGGGATTATGGTCCAATCAGGATCATGATCGAAACAGCCATCGCAAAACCGGTGACCGATCGCGACCTCGCGGCGCGGCTGGAAGCGTTGAAGGTGCTGGTCATCGATGACGAACATTACATGCGCAAGGTGGTGCGCACGCTGCTGATCAGCATCGGCGTGCGTCACATCAGCGAAGCGGCCGACGGCATCGCCGGCCTTGAAGCAATCCGCACGACGGCGCCGCATCTGGTGATCGTCGACTGGGAGATGCCCGGCCTCGACGGCTGCGGCTTCGTCCGGCTGGTGCGCTCGCCGCAGACATTTCCCTATCCCGATGTGCCGATCATCATGCTGACCGGCCACGGCGAACGCTCGCGGGTGATCGAGGCGGTCAAGATCGGCGTCAACGAATTCCTGCTCAAGCCGGTATCGTCGAAGGCGCTGCTCGACCGCATCAAGGCGGTGGTGCTGCATCCGCGCCCGGTGATCCAGCACGGCAACTATTACGGTCCGGCGCCACGCAAGCTCGCCGACATGCCGGTGGGCGACGGCGGCTACAACGAGCTGGTTTTGCTCAGTTGAGCTTTTATTTGACGCGTTTTCGTCACGCGAACCGGTCCCCACTTCGCTTGAAAACGCGATGGGAATTAACGCGCCGGTGAGGTTTCCGGGGCAGGATCGCCATCGCGGTCGCGTCCGGAGCGCCGGCCCTCGTCAGTTGTGTGCGTCATGTTACCCGCCAAACACGCCGAATTCCTGATCCAGCAGCTCAATGTGCTGATTGTCGATGACAACCAGTACATGCGCAAAATCGTGCGCGGGCTGCTGCTCAATATCGGCGTCAAGGGGCTGCACGAGGCCGAGGACGGCATCGCCGGACTTGAAATCGTGCGCACGCTGTCGCCCGATGTCGTCATCCTCGACTGGGAAATGCCGCTGCTCAACGGTCCGGAATTCGTGCGGATCGTCCGTTCGCCGGGGGTGTTTCCGACCCCCGATCTGCCGATCATCATGCTCACCGGCTACCGCGAGCGGTGGCGGGTGATGGAGGCGGCGCGGCTCGGCATCAACGAATTCCTGTGCAAGCCGGTATCACTGAAGGCACTGCACCAGCGGTTGATGTCGATCGTCGCCAATCCCCGCACCAGCGTGCAGATTGGCGACTATTACGGCCCGGCGCCCCGGCTCCCCGGCAAGCTGCCTGAGGACATCAGCGCGTTCGGCTGACGCGCGGCTTCGCTTTCCCGACCATTTGGCCTATTGAGGCGTGCGCCGCGCTTTCGCGCGCCGTTCGTGAGCATGCCGGCGAGGGGACGCGGGCCGATGGAAGCAAGTGGAGGAGGCGCCGGCGGGGCGGCGCCACAAGCGGAGCGCCCGCCCTTGGTGCGGTTCGACCGCGTCGGCCGCCGGTTTGGTTCGGTGGCAGCGGTCGATGACCTGTCGCTCGATATTGCGGCCAACGAGTTCGTCGCGCTGCTCGGCCCGTCCGGCTGCGGCAAGACCACGCTGCTGCGCATGCTGGCCGGGTTCGAGACGCCGGATACCGGCCGCGTGCTGCTCGACGGCAAGGACATCTCCGCCGTGCCGCCATACCGGCGGCCGGTCAACATGATGTTCCAGAGCTACGCGCTGTTTCCGCATTTGACGGTCGCCGGCAATATCGCCTTCGGCCTCAAGCGCGAAGGTCTGCCGCGCGGGGAGATCGAGACGCGAGTCGCCGAGATGCTGGCGCTGGCGCGGCTCACCGGCCTCGGCGAGCGCAAGCCGGATCAACTGTCCGGCGGCCAGCGGCAGCGCGTGGCGCTCGCCCGCTCGCTCGCCAAGCGCCCGCGCGTGCTGCTGCTCGACGAGCCGATGGCGGCGCTCGACCGCAAGCTGCGCGAGGAGACGCAGTTCGAGTTGATGGAATTGCGCCGCCGCCTCGGCCTCACCTTCGTGATCGTCACCCACGATCAGGAGGAGGCGATGGTGATGGCCGACCGTATCGCGCTGATGGACAAGGGACGCATCGTCCAGACCGGCGCGCCGGCGGAGATCTACGAACGGCCGCGCACGCGCTGGGCCGCGCAGTTCATCGGCGACATCAATATTATCGAAGGGCGGGTAGCCGCGGATGGCTCCGGCGTCGCGACCGATGCGCTCGGCCTGTTGCGCGCGCCGGTGCCGGCGGGGTTGAAGCCGGGCGATGCCGTGGTGCTCGCCGTGCGGCCAGAGAAGATCGCGCTTGCCACGAGCGGCGACAATAACGTTGCCGGCACGGTGAGCGAGGTCGGCTATCGCGGCGACAAGTCGCTCTACAAGGTGGCGGTCGCCGGCGGTCTGTCGATGAAGGCGGCGGTCGCCAACGCGGTCCGCGCCGGCGGGCCGGCGATGGGCCTCAACGATCGCGTCACGCTGTCGTGGCCGGCCGATGCCGGACTGGTGCTGCCGCCATGAGTGCCGGCGACCAACAGCGCGGCGGGCGCCTCACCGTGGCGTTGCCGTATCTCTGGCTGCTGGCGTTTTTCCTGGTTCCGTTCGTCATCGTCCTGCGCATCAGCGTCTCGGAGACGGTGATCGCGCAGCCGCCCTATCTGCCGGTGCTCGACTGGTCGCAGGGCCTCTCGGGATTTTACGATTTCGCCTCGGCGCTGACGCTGGAAACCTATCGGCTTCTCGCGTCGGACACGATCTATCTGCTGTCGTACCTCAAGAGTGTGCAGGTCGCTGCGCTGTCGACGCTGATGCTGCTCGCGCTCGGCTTTCCGATGGCCTATGCGATGGCGCGCGCGCCGCGCCGCCTTCAGCCGGTGCTGGTGTTGCTGGTCATCCTGCCGTTCTGGACCTCGTTCCTGATCCGCATCTATGCGTGGATCAACATCCTGCAGCGCGACGGCCTGTTGAACGACGTGCTGATGGCGCTCGGCATCATATCGCAGCCGGCGGCGTGGCTTGCCAGCGACACCGCGATCTATATCGGCGTGGTCTATTCCTATCTGCCGTTCATGGTGCTGCCGCTCTATGCGGCGCTGGAGAAACAGGACGAGAGCTTCTTAGAAGCCGCCGCCGATCTCGGCTGTCCGCGCTGGCGCGCATTCTGGTTGGTGACGGTGCCGCTCGCCATGCGCGGCGTGTTCGCCGGCTGTTTGCTGTGCTTCATCCCGGTTGTCGGCGAATTCGTCATTCCCGATCTGCTCGGCAGTTCGGAAAGCCTGATGATCGGCCAGACCCTGTGGACCGAGTTCTTCGGTAACAAGGACTGGCCGCTCGCGTCCGCGCTGGCGGTGGTGCTGCTGATGGTGCTGGTGGTGCCGCTCATGATTTACGAGCGGCTGCAGCAGCGCGAACTCGACGGAGCGCGCCGATGACGCGCCGCTTCTCGTCGTTCAACATGGTGTCGCTGACGCTCGGCCTCGCGTTCCTTTATCTGCCGATCGCGATCCTGATCATTTATTCGTTCAATGCCTCGCGGCTGGTGACGGTGTGGGGCGGCTGGTCGCTGCGCTGGTATGCAGCGCTGCTTGAGGACAGCGCGATGCTCGCCGCTGCCTGGACGACGCTGCGCATCGCGCTAATGTCGGCGACAGCCGCGACGGTGCTCGGCACCATGGCGGCACTGGCGTTGACCGGCCGGCGGCGCTTCCATGGCCGGACCCTGTTCGCCGGCATGGTCTATGCGCCGTTGGTGATGCCGGAAGTGATCACCGGCCTGTCGCTGCTGCTGCTGTTCGTCGCGCTCGACGTCGACCGCGGATTCTGGACCGTGACCATCGCGCATACGACGCTGACCATGTGCTTCGTCACGGTGGTGGTGCAGTCGCGGCTCGCCACCTTCGACCGCAGCCTCACCGAAGCGGCGCAGGATCTCGGCGCGACGCCGGGGCGTACGTTTTTCCTCGTCACGCTGCCACTGATCTTTCCGGCGATCGCCGCCGGCTGGATGCTCGCCTTCACTCTGTCGATCGACGATCTGGTGATCGCGAGCTTCACCACCGGCCCCGGCGCGACGACGCTGCCGATCCGTATCTATTCGGAGGTGCGGCTCGGCGTGAAACCGGAGATCAACGCGATCTGCACGCTGATGATCGCGACGGTGGCGGTCGGCCTGACGGTGGTGTCGCTGATCGGCAAGCGCAACGCCGCACGGCGTCAGCGCGCGGCCGGCGCGCCGCTGTAGCGGCGGCTAATTCGCCGGGGCGCTCACTGGCGCGACACCAGCCGGTGCGGAGGCGGTCGGGCGCTGCGAGCCGGTCAGCCGCTCAATGGCATTGCGGATCGCGCCGTCGTTGCGGCTGCGCACCGCGTCGAGCAGCGGCGCGGCGGCACCGGAGCGGCGGATCAGGCTGCGCGGATCGGGCAGCAGCAGCGGATCGGCCCACGAGCCCTGCATCACGAATGGCAGTTCGAACGCGGCGGTCCCGGCGCCGTTCACCAGCGCGGCCGTGCCCTTGAGATCGAATTCGCGTTCGGGGATCGAGGCGGTGCCGGCGAGCGCCAGTTTCACCGCCGAGCCGGTGATGTCCGTGTCCTCGACATGGATGGTGCCGTCGACGACCTTGAGCTGCAGCGAGAGCCGCTCATAGGGCGTCTGCCCGCTGCGGAAATCGCCGCCGCCGGACAGTGGCCGGCGTTCGAGCCGGCGCAGCAGTTGTTCGACATTGAGCCCGGTAATGGCGCCACGCCGCGCGGTCAGCGTCGCCGCGCCGTTGAGCGTGCGGGTGATGTCGAGCACATTGCCGCCGGAGCCTTCCAGCGCCAGCGTGATGTTGCCGGTGCCTTCCAGCCGCTTGAAGCCGATCAGCTCGGTCAGGCAACTGTCGAGATTGACTGACTGGAGTTGCATCTGCGTCTTCACATCGACGCCCTTTGCGGCGTTGGCGATGGTGAAGGTGCCGGTGATGGTCCCACCGAACCCCTGCGATTCACCGACGGTGACGAGCAAATGGCCGTTGCGCAGATTGGCGGCGAGCGCGGTGCGGTTGAGCGTGGTCGAGGTCAGCGCCACCTTGGCCGCCGACAGCCGCAGATCGACGTCGAACCCGGTGAGACCGGACATGTCGATCGGCTCTGAGTCCCAGGCCCGACGGTTGCCGGCGAGCAGTTTCACCGAGGCGAGATAGGGCGTCAGATCGATCTTGTCGGCGGCGAGTGTGCCTTGCAGCACCTGCCGCTGGTCGCTCGAGAGCGTCAGTACGCCTTCGGCGACATTGCCGTCGAGTTCGACATTGACGCCGGTCAGCGCCATGGTGCCGCCGACGATGTTCGTCTGGGCTTTCAAGGCGAAATGCCCGAAGCCGCCGCCCGGCGGCTCGCGCTGGCCGCTCCACGCCATCACCTTGCGCAGCGAGGCGCCATCGGCGGCGAGCGTGCCTTCGAGCTTCAGGCTCGGCTGCGCGCTGAACGCACCGTCGAATGCCGCTTTGATCGGCTTGCCGGAGACGCGCATCTTCAGGCTGGAGCGGGCGCCGGTCAGCGCCGCGGCGAAGTCGCCGAGCGTGGCGCTGATGTCGAGCGGTTCGCCGCGCCAGGTGACGCGGCCGGTGGCGCCGAAGCTCTTGGAGATCGACGGCCAGGCCAGCGACAGCTCGACATTCGTCAGCGTCTCGCTGAGATTGCGCGCCTTGTCGGTGAGCGTGATGGTGCCGCGCTCGATCCGGATTTCGGAGAAGGCCGCGAGCCGCGCCGGCTTCTTGCCGGGGATGAGCTTGGCGGTCAGCGGCGACCAGTTGGTGCGGCCGTCCTCGGTGAGATCGACACGGATCGCCGGGGCTTCGAGCGTTACTTCGACGATCTCGACGCGGCCGAGCAGCAGCGGCAGTACCCGCAGTCCGGCGGTGAGCCGTTCCGCCGTCAGGGCTGGGCCGTTGGCAGCGCCAGTGTCGCCCAGGCTCACGTCGTGGAAGCTGATGAAGCTGCGCGGAAACAGCGACACCGTTGCGTCGCCGCTCAAGGTCGGATCGAGACCGGTGAGCGTGCGAACCTCGTCCTGCACCGCTTCGCGGACCGCGTCCGGCGAGATCATCAGCGGCGCGGCCGCGACGATGCCGACCAGCAGCAGCGCCAGCGCCGCCAGAACCAGACCGAGACGTTTGAAGCCGACGGCGGCCATGGCACTCCGAAGATAGGCAGTCCGAAGCTGGTGATCCGATGGGTTCGGGCGGGAAGGCCGCGACTATATCCCGGCAGTCCCGCGCGCGGAAACCTGTGGCGCGCGTCTGTGACGCTTTCATGGCCGCGTTATACGCAGAATTTACAGGGCGTTGGGAGGGGCGGATAAGCCGGTGGCAACGTCGGTGTGGCGCACGATCTGGATCACCGGGACGATCCCGGCAGCGACGATCAGCAGGGCGGCCAGCGCGCCTTCCTCGAAGCTGCCGCGGGCCGCGAACTGGTAAATATAGGTGGACAGGGTTTCGACGTTCAGCGGCCGCAGCATCAGCGAGGCCGGCAACTCCTTGAGACAATCCACGAAGATCAGCAGGCCGGCACCGGCGAGCGCCGGGCGGATCAGCGGCAGATGCACCGTGCGGGCGAGCGTCCACGGTCGTGCGCCGAGGAGCCGTGCCGCGTCGTCGCCATCGGGCGACACCCGGCTCAGGCCGGCCTGGACGAAGCCGGTGCCGATCGCCAGGAACCGGGCGGCATAGGCCAGCACCAGCGCCGCGCCGGAGCCGATCAGGATCTGGCTGCCACCCGTTGCGCCGAAAGCGTGGCGGATTGTCGCGAAGGCCGCGTCCAGCCCGCCGACCGGCGGGAGCAGGCCGAGCGCCAGCACGGTGCCGGGGATGGCATAGCCAAGCGCGCCGAGCGCCACCGCCGCGCGCAGCAGCGGGTGCGGCGTCGCGCGCGTCATCAGCACCGCGCCGGCGGCCAGCGTCAGCACCGTCAGCGTGGCGGCGAGCGCCAGCGCCACGGTGGTCAGCGCGTGCCGTGTGAGGTCCGGATCGAAGCCGCTGACAAGGCCGCGCGTCACGGTTTCGCGCAACAGATAGAAGCCCGGCAGCAGGAAGCCGAGCGTCACCGGGACGAGGCAGAGCGCGAGCGCGACAATAGCGCGGCCGCCGGCGAGTTGTGGCCGCTCCGGTGGCAGGTCGGCGCTGGTGGCGGCATAAGCGCGGCGGCGGCGGCCGTAGCGTTCCAGCGCGAGCAGCGCAACGATGACGATCAGCATCACCAGCGCGATCTGCGCCGCGCCGGGCAGGCTCGACCGGTTGAGCCAGGTGGTGAACACCGACAGCGTCAGCGTCTGCACGCCGAGATATTCGCTGGCGCCGATGTCGTTCAGGGTTTCCAGCGCGACCAGCGCGAGACCGACGGCGAGCGCCGGCCGCGCCAGCGGCAGGGTGATGTGACGCAACAGCGCGAGCGGCCGCGCGCCGAGCATGCGCGCCGCTTCGGCGAACGATGCGGGCTGCGTTTGCAGCATCGCCCGCGCGGCGAAGTAGACGTAAGGATAGAGCACGATGCCGAACACGAAGATCGCGCCGCCGAGCGAGCGGATCGACGGAAACCAGTAATCCTGCGGCCGCGCATAGCCGCCGATTGCGCGCAGCGCGCCTTGCAGCGGGCCGCTCACCTCGAACAGATCGACGTAGATGTAGGCAGCGAGATAAGTCGGGATCGCCAGCGGCAACGGCAGCAGCCAGGTCAGCGCGCGGCGGCCGGGAAACTCGAACGTGGTGACGAGCCATGCCGTCGCCGCGCCGATCGTGCCGGCGACGACAGACACGCCGGCGACCAGCATCGCGGTCTGTCCGATCGCCTGCGGGATCACATAGGCGGCGAGATGCGGCCACAGTTCGGTGTCGCCGCGGATCGCGAGCAGGGCGAGACTGATCAGCGGCGCGGCTGTCAGCGCCGCGGCCGCGAGCGCGAACACGGCCGCCGGGGCGCCGGTGCCACCGCGCCAAAACCGAACGGCCCCGCGCGGTGCGGGGCCGTTGAACTGTGCCGGCGTCGTCGTGCTCAATTGTCGAAGCCGACCTTGTCGACCAGATTTGCGGCGGCCTTCTTGGAGTCGGCGATCTTCGCCATCGGCGTCGGGTCCGGCTTCAACGTTCCGTAGCCCTTGATGGTCGGATTGACCGCCACCTGCGGGTTCATCGGATATTCGTAGTTGCTGTCGGCGTAGATGTGCTGCGCGGTCTCGCCCGCGAGCCATTCGATCAGCTTCTGGCCGTTGGCCTTGTTCGGCGCGGCCTTGATCAGAACGACGCCGGACAGGTTCACATGCGTGCCGCCATTGTCCTTGAACGTCGGCAGCACGACGCGTGTTGCGTCGGCCCATGCCTTCTTCGACGGATCCTTGTCGTTCATCAGCGCCCAGTAATAGGTGTTGCCGATGCCGATGTCGCACTTGCCGGCCGCGACGTCGCGCGCCTGCTCACGGTCGCCGCCGGACGGCTTCTGCGCCAGATTGGCCTTCACGCCGCGCAGCCATTCTTCCGCTTTCGCTTCGCCGTAGTGGGCGATGTAAGCGGCGATCAGCGCGTTGTTGTAGATGTGCTGGCCGGAGCGGAGGCAGATTTTCCCCTTCCACTTCGGATCGGCGAGTTCGTCATAGGTCAGCGCCTCGTCCTTCACGCGCTCCTTCGACACGTAGAACACGCGCGCGCGCATCGAGATGCCGTACCAGTGGCCTTCCGGATCGCGGTATTGCGCCGGCACGACTTTGTCGAGCGCGGGCGAGGTGATCGGCTGGGTGATGCCGGCCTTCACCGCATCTTCGAGTCGGCCGATATCGACGGTGAGCAGCACGTCGGCCGGGCTGTTCGCGCCCTCGGCCTTGATGCGTTGCTCGAGGCCGGAGCTTGCGGAGATGACGTTGACGTTGATGCCGGTGTCCTTGGTGAAGGCGTCGAACAGCGGCTTGATCAGCTTGGTTTCGCGATAGGTGTAGACATTCACCTCGCCGGCAGCGTGTGCGGCAGCGGGCAGCGCGATCAGCACGGCGGCGAGAAGCGGGCGGGAAAACGAGGCGAGCATGACGGTCATCCTGTGACGGGGTGCGCGGACATGCCCTTTCGTTCCACGACTTCTTTGCTGATTTCAATGGCTTAACGGCGTTTGCCGCGACCGGCCAGTTTGGAATCGCTCGAAACGTGGCGGTTTCGCCAGCGGCGGCAAGCGGATCGCGGCGATCCCAGATTGCGCGGCAACGTTGCGGCAAAGCGCCTCAGTGGGCGGGAAGCGCCGTCAGTCCTTCGTGGTGATTGGAGCGGTGTCGAGCATGGCGATCTCGGCGATCAGCTTGCCGATGATCGCCTGCCGGAACGAGCCGAAATTCTCCGCCACCATCACGAACGCGCCGGAGCCGCCGGTCACATGGTCGCGGTAGTATTTGTCGAGGCCGCCGGGCGGATTGGTGTGCTCCGGATTCCATGCGAGCGGGCGGTCGCTGAGAATGACGAGGCCGTTGATCGTCACGCCCCTGGCGAGCGCGCGGTCGCGTGCCTCATCGACCGGCGTGCCGGAATTGCTGGTGCCGTCGCCGGACACGTCGATGGTGCGCCGGCTGCTCTCGAACGGCGCGCGGTCGAATTGCGCCAGCGCGAAGTCGATGCCGGCGCCGATGGCGGTGCGGTCGGCAAACGCCCGCGGCAGTTCGATCAGTTGATCAGCGAATTTCTGCGCCGATGTTTTTCCGTCGATCAGCGTCCAGTCGATCACCACTTTCTGCGCGGCGGCGCCGGACCATTCGACGAAAGCGACGGCGATGCGCTGCAACGGGCCGGAGCGGATCGCGTTCAGCACCCGGTCGTCGGTGACGGCGGCGGCGTAGCCTTCGCGTTGCAACTGGAATTTGGCGTAATCGACGCTGCGCGACACGTCGGAGGCGAGCACCAGCAGCAGATCGACGCGCTCGGCCGTGCGCGCGGGCATGACGGCGGCGACGATCAGGGCAAACGCCGTGAACACGGCAAGTCCGGTTCGCGCCAACAGACGATCAGGGAATAGCCGGGTCATGCCGCCTCCGAGTCACGTCAGGCCGCGCGATCAGGATGACCGTTCGTGGGGACGCGGTAAAGGGAGGCGGGGGTTTATTCGGCGAGCAGGCGCGGTGCCGGGAATACCACTTCGGCGAGCGTGCCGCTGCCGTTGCTGCTGGAGATGTGGAATTCGGCGTGGTTCGCTTCCGCCAGCGCCTTGGTGATCGGCAGGCCGAGCCCGGTGCCGCTCGCGCCCCAGCGCGGCGTGGTGGCGAGTTCGCGGAACGGTTCGAGCGCCTGCGCCAGTTCCGCCTCGCTCATGCCGCTGCCGGTGTCGCGGACCCGCAGCGCCACGTCGCCGCGATCGGTCAGCGCGGTCGAGACGATCACCTGGCCGCCGGCGCCGGTCAGCTTCAGCGAGTTGGACAGCAGGTTGAGGATGATCTGCCGCACCGACCGCGCATCGGCCACCACCTGCGGCAACGTGTCGGCGAGCGCGGTGCGGATGATGACGCGGCCACGATTGGCCTGCGCCTGCAGCATCGCCACGCATTGCTGCACGAGATCGTTGAGGCCGAGGCTGGCGAAGGAAAGATCGAGCTTGCCGGTCTCGATCTTCGACAGATCGAGCAGGTCGTTGAGCAGCGTGATTAGATGTTCGCCGGCGGCGTGGATGTCCTTGAGATAGTCGCGATAGCGTTCGTTGCCGATGGCGCCGAACCGCTCGTCGATCATCACCTCGGAGAAGCCGATGATGGTGTTGAGCGGCGAGCGGATGTCGTGGCTCACCTTGGCGAGGAATTCCGATTTCGCCGCCGAGGTCTTCTCGGCGAGGCGCTTCGCCGTCATCAGGTCTTCTTCGGTCTTCTTCCAGACCGTGACGTCGCGGAACACGGCGCAGAATTTGTCGCCGTTGTCGCCGACGCGGCCGAGCGTCATGAACAGCGGAATGAGACCGCCCTGGCGGACGCGGCCGATCACTTCGCGGCCTTCGTTGATCAATACGGTGGCGCCGGCGTGCGACAGCCGGTCGAGATAGTCGAGCGCGGCGCGCCGGCTTTCCGGCGCGAACAGATCGCCGAACAGGAACGCCTGCATGTCGGCGTTGTCGTAGCCGAACAGCGCCTCGGCGCTGCGGTTGGCCGACAGCACGCGGCCGTCGCGGTCGATCAGCACGACGCCATCGGTCGCGGTGTCGAGGATCGCCTCGAGATCGCGCACGCCGGTCTGCGCGCGCACCAGTGCCTGCTCCGTCTCCGCGAGACGTTGATCCTGACGCGGATCGGGCGCGGCGGGCGCCTGCGCCGGCAGACCGGTGTTGAGCATCAGCACCAGCGCGCTTTCGTCGTTCCAGGTGGTCGAGAACAGCCGGCCGTCGACCGGCTTGTGGTCGCCGTCCTGGGTGCTGATGGTCAGCGGCGTGCCGTTCTGCGCCGGCGTCGCATCGCTGGTGTCGATGAACAGCGTATCGAGGCCGCCGGCCTGTACCAGCTCGTGGAGTCCGGCATAGCCGGTCCAGTCGAGGAACGCCTTGTTGGCGTAAAGCAGTTCGTTGAGCCGGTAGACCAGGATGCCGAACGGCAGACGGTCGAGGATCGGCGCTTCCGAGCGTGAGCGCGGCGCGGCGCGTTCCGCCGGCGGCGCGATGGGCGCGGCAACCTGAGCGGTGGCTTGTGCTGCCGTTTGCGCGGCGACTGCCGCAGCGGGTGGCGGCGCGCTGTCGTTCTCGGCTTTCGCCGGTTGCTTCAAGCCGTCGCCGAGGCGGCGGGCGAGTTCGCGGAAGGCGAGTTTCTCGACCGGGCTCAGGGTCGGTGCCGCGGCCGGCGTGGCGGGTTTTTCCGGCGGCGCGAACACGTCGGCGGGCTGTTCCCCGGCAGAGGTGTTCGGCGGCGCGGGGAAGCGCAGCACGTTCTGCGGCGTTTCGGCCGGCGGCACGACTGGCGGCAAGATCGACGGCGACGCCGGTTGCGCATCGAGCAGCGCGCGCGCGGTCGCGAGCGCGTCGAGCCGCTCCACGTCGCGGCAGATGCCGAAGCCGCGATAGCCACGGAACCGGCGCTCGCGGTCGAACATCGGCAGGCCCGACAGTTCGATCGGCATGGTTGCGCTGCTGCCGTCCACCGGCCACGGCACGATGATGCCGCTGAAGGTTTCGTGCGAGGCAAAGGCGCGCGTGACCGTGCCGTCGGGATCGAGCTTGAGCGTCGCGGCGATCTCGCTCCATGGACGGTCGAGCAGTTGCGGCGTCGAGGCGCCGATCAGCGCGATGAATTCCTGCGACTCGAGCGTGAAGCGGTTCTGATCATCGAGCGCCCAGACGAACCGCAGCGGATGCCGCGGCGTGCTGACGTGCTCGACCGGTGTCGGCGTTTCGGCGGGTGCGGTCGCGACATTGTCGGTGGCTGGGGGCGATGCGGCGGCGTCGTTGTCCGCCGACATATCTGCCGAGGTGTCGGTGGCAATCTGTGCGTCCGTGATGGCCACGTCGCTTGTCGTTGCGCCTGCTGGTTGATCGAGCGTCGCCAGCAGCACGGTCGAGGCGCCTTCGCCGATGCGCGCGAGCGACAGGACGCCGATCTTGGTGGGACCGGAGGCGGCGCCCTCGCGGCTCGCCTGCGCCGCGAGCGCGGCTGCGCCAATGGCGTCGAGGCTGCTCACGCCGCCGAGGCTTTGCGCGATCGGCTGCGCCGCGTGCAGCAGCGTGCCGTCGGCGGCGAAGGCCGCGACCGGCGCGTCATTTTCCGCCAGCAGCCGCTCGGCGCGTTCGGCAAGCGAGAGATCGGGGCCGGCGCGTTCGGTGGAGACGATCAACACCGCCTTCTCGCCGCCGGCGAGCGTAATGCGCGAACAGGCGCAGGTCAGCATGGCGGTCCCACCGCGTGCGCCGAAGTCATGCAGACGTTCGAGCCGTGGCGCGCCGTTGTCGGTGAGTGAACTCGCAAGCCGCACCACCTGCGCCGCCGCCGGATGCGTCGCCGGAAAGTCGAGGGTCGCTGCGGCCGCCGGCGATGCCGCGCCGAAGATCGCCGCGCCGGTCGGATTGGCCCACAGAATGCGGTGCGCATCTGCGCTCCACAGCCAGATCGGCCGCGGCGACGCCGCATGCGGCGACAGTCGCGGATCGAGCAGGCAGTCCAGCTGGAAGCCGGGTCCGGGCATTTCGCGAAAAAGCCTTACACAACAAAGGACAGAGCAGGGCACATACATAAGGGGCGGCCGCGCCAGCGTCCATGAAACGGCCGGTATCTGGAGCCGGAAGGCGCAATAAACCTTAATCACCGGGACATTGCGCCGGCCCGCGCATCGCCTAATGTTGGCCTCGGCATGTTGGCCTCAGCTTGGCCCCGAAGCGGGTCCAGAATCGCGGCCAAGAGTCGTGGCCAAGAATCGTGGCCAGGAATCTAAATCCAGATCATCGGAGGCCCATCATGGCTGGCAGCGACTTCCCCAAATTTGAAATCCCGACCGACATGCAGGCCTTCGCTGAAAAGAGCATGGAGCAGGCCCGCAAGGCGTTTGACACCTTCGTATCCGCGGCGACCCAGGGTGTGAGCGGTGTCGAAGGCCAGGCGGCGAATCTGCGGACCGGCGCCCGCCAGGTGGTCGAACTCACCATCCGCCATGCCGAGCAGAACATGGCGGCGGCTTTCGCCTTCGGCCAGCGGCTGGTGATGGCGCGCGACCCGCAGGACGCCATGCAGATCCAGGCGGATTACGTCAAATCCCACGTCCAGACGCTCACCGATCAGGCCAAGGAACTGGCGGCGGTGGCGGCGAAGGCGACCACGCCGCCCGCCCGTTAGCGCGTAGGGCACCGGTTCCGGCCGCCACAGTGATGGCCGGGATCAGGCTTTTTTGTGCGTCGCGATAATTTCTGTTGCGATGCACAATTTCACGGCTTATACGAGGGGTATGGTTCGGCGCGGCTGCGTCGAACGACACCGGATCGGCGGTAGGGCGTCGGTGGCTGGTGTCCCTTCCGGAAGCCCTGACAAGGAGCCGTCCCATGGCCGATGTGGTCACCGCGAAAGTGAAAGCCGGCAAGGCGGGCGTCGAAGCCCCGAAAGCCGACACCGTGAAGATCGAATCTCCGAAGGTCGAAGCGACCGTCGAACTGCCGAAGTTCGAGATTCCGAAGTTTGAACTGCCGAAGTTCGATATCCCCAAATTCGACATCCCGGCCATGGACGTGCCGGCCGCGTTGCGCGAGATCGCCGAAAAGACGCTGACCCAGGCGAAGACCGGCTACGACAAGATTCGCGCCGCCGCCGAGGACACCACCGGCATGATGGAAACCACCTATGCCAACGCCAGCAAAGGCACGGCCGATTACGGCCTCGCCGTGCTCGAGCAGGCTCGCGCCAACACCAACAGCGCGTTCGATTATTTCGCCAAGCTGATGACCGTGAAGTCGGTCGCTGAAGCGGTCGAGGTGACGACGGCGCATGCGCGCCAGCAGTTCGAGACCTCGACCGAGCAGGTGAAGGAGCTGACCGCGCTCGCTCAGAAGCTCGCGCAGGAAACCGCGGAGCCGATCAAGTCGGGTCTCAACTCGGCCTTCAACAAGGCCGCCTGATCCAGGCTGCCGGCTCTCTGTGACGATCCGCGGGCGGCACCGCCGCCCGAGCGACATGCGAAAAGCCCGGGCCCGCGCCTGGGCTTTTTCTTGCGGGTTTTCCGGAGAAATTTGCCGCGATATCGGCCTTGCCGCGACGCGTCCTGACGAATATGGTCCGCCCGCTCGCAGGCCATGGGTCGTAAGCCTTGGCGCCGGCGGCATGTCCTGTGCAGGCGTAGCTCAGTTGGTTAGAGCGCCGGTCTGTGGAACCGGAGGTCGGTGGTTCAAGTCCACCCGCCTGTACCACTTGGATATCACCTCCCTCGGTGAGACAGGTTTTTGGCCGCGCGGCATGCGCGCGCGGACCTCGCATCATGCGAATTTCCATAAAAAGGGCCGCGCGAGGCGGCCCTTTTTCGTCAGGAGTGAGCGACGATCAGCGATAGCTGATCCGGCCGTTGTTGTCGTAGCGGCGGCGCTGCGGCCGCTGCTCGTATTGCGGCTCGCGCGACGGCGCGCCGAACAGCCAGTCGAAGAAGTTCGGGCCGCCGCCATAGCTCGGACCCTGGCCGCCGAGGCTGCCGGGGGCGAGCTTGACCGGTCTCGCCGACGTGTTCGGCGGACGATCCATCGGAATGTCGGCGACCTTGCGCTCCGAACCGCGCAGCGCGGCGAGCACGCGGGCATCGCGGCCGTAGACGTCGCCACGGACCTGCAGCTTGCCGTCGTCGTCCACGAAGGCGGTCTGATAGGTCAGATGCACCGGGATCGTCTTCGGGAAGTTAATGTTGATCTCGTTGCCGCCGAACATCTTCTGCAGCCGCGCGGCGGTGTAGTGCTCCTGCGGCAAGGCGAGCGACAGGATCTTCTCGCCGTACATCAGCGGATCCTGCACGCGCATGCAGCCGTGGCTGTAGGCGCGCTTGTCATGGGCGAACAGGTGCTTGTCCGGCGTGTCGTGCTGGTACACCAGGAACTTGTTCGGGAAGTTGAAGCGGATACGGCCGAGCGCGTTGCGGTCTCCCGGCGGCTGCCAGATGCGCACGGTGCCGTCCGGATTTTGCGAGACCTTGAGGCCAATGCGGTCGAGCGCGTTCGGGTCTTCGCGCAGCGCCGGCAGATATTCGTTCTGAATGATCGACGGCGGCACGTTCCAGGTCGGATTGACGGTGATGAACTTCATCTCCGCGCTGATGATCGGCGTCGGCTTGCCGGGCTGGCCGACCACGATCTTGGTCTTCCAGTAGGTCTTGCCGTCCTTGACGATGCGCAGCGAGTAGTCGGGGATGTTGACCATCACATACGGGTTGCCGAGATCGCGCGGCATCCAGCGCCAGCGCTCCATGGTCGCGACGATCGCGTCCTGCGCGTTGACGTTCTGCTTCGGTCCGTTGATCGCATCGACCGTGGCGTTGGTGAGCTGGCCGTTGGCCGGGAGCTTGTGCTCTTTCTGGAAGCCGCGCAGCGCCGCGACCACGTCCTTGTCGAACACGTTGCTGCTCTGGTCGCCGGTGACGCCGAGCCGCTTGCGGATTTCCGGCACGCGGTCGTCGGTGATGATGGCGGCGGTCGTCTCTTCGACTTTGGCGCCCTTCTTGGCGTTCTTTTTCTTCTTCGGCGTGTCGAGCTTGAGCGTCGCGCCGTGCGGGATCGGTGCCGGGCCAGTGTCGGCCTTCTTGCCGGCGCGCAACTCGGCGTATTTCGCCTTCAGCGCCTTGTAGCCCGGCTGCTGCGGATTGAAGCTGTCGAGCGCGGCGGCGACGTCGCTGGCGTCGGCGAGCTTCTTGAGCACGTCGCCCGGCTCCGGCGCCTTGAGGTCGTAGCTGATGTCGGCGGAGATGCGCGTGAAGTGCACGCGGCCGATCGAGGCATGATGCGAGAACGCGAGCACCGAATTGGTGAGCTTCATCTCCGCTTCGGCGAGCGCATCGGCGTCCTTGGCCGCGGTGAAATCCGGCGTCGGATAATCGGACGGATCGAGCGCGTCGGCCTCGACGCCGCCGAGATATTTGGCGGCAGCCTTGGCGCCGGCATTGGCGGCGCCATCCGTCACCCACAACGGCTTGAAGTTGCGCGCGCTGTAGAACGCTTCGACGGCAGTGCGCTCTTTCTTGCTGCCGAGAATGCGGTCGAACTTGCCGGACGAGAGTTCGCGCAGCTTATCGGAGACCGCGTTGTCGAGCGATGCGGTGACCGGTGCTGCGGCGGGCGCGGGCGTCGCGGCCGTTGCCGGCGCGGCGGGAGCCGCCTTCGGCGCTTCGGCGGCAGCCGGTGCGGGCTGCGCAGCCGGAGCTTGCGCGGCCGGCGCAGGAGTGGCCGGCACCATGCTCCTGTTCAGGTCTTCGACGGTCGGCGGCGCCGGCATCGTCGTGTCAGGAACCGGAACGCCGTCCACCATCGCCGGCTCGCTGCTGCCGCTGGTGGACTGAGCCAGCGCGGCTTGCGCGGCACCAAGGGTCAAAACAACGGCGACCGCGCTGCCGGTGAGCAGCCGATTGAGACGAGAGCTCAACATTCCTGATCCTTTTCTGCCGGGACGACGCGGCGAGTCGTGACCGTATTAACGCTGCATTTTAACCGAAAGTTGCCTTACGCCGCAGCCTTTGCCTTAGCCTGCTTATCAAGAACGAAATCATAGTTAACCTGGACGTACGGCGTTGCGATCTTTTCGCCGTTAATCGCGGTTCCCGCCGGCTTCTGCTGGAAGTCGGCGATCAATTCCTTCTTCACACCGTAGACCACGTCTGTCTCGATATATTCGTCGCCGGCCACAAACAGATGCGTGACCAGGCTGTGGTATCCAGGTGCCGTCACGGCGAAGTGGATATGCGCCGGCCGGAAGTGGCTGATGGTGGTCTTGCTCATCAGTTCCCCGATCGGGCCATCCATCGGAATGGTGTAGCCAATCGGCGCCACGGTGCGCACGATGTAGGAGCCATCCGCCTGCGAGCGATAGACGCCGCGCATATAGGCGTGGTCGATTTCGCGCTGGGCTTCGTAGAGGCCGTCACCGTCGGTCTGCCAGATGTCGATCGCGGCGCCGGCGATCGGTTTGCCGTCCAGGCCCTTGATGGTGCCTGTAACAAGGCACGGCACGCCAGGCGCGCCGTCGGTCACGTTCTGGCCGTTGGCGATCTCCGGCGCGTTCGGAATGTGGAACGGACCCTCGACGGTTGATGGCGTCGCGCCACTCGGCCGGCGGTTGTTGATGGCGTCGACCAGCATGCTGACGCCAAGCACGTCGGAGGTGAGGATCATCTCCTGCCGCTTCTCGTCGCTCTTCTGGCCGACGCGGGTCAGCCAGTCGACGGCGGTGAACCATTCTTCCTTGGTCGGCTCAACCTCGCGCACGAACGCATGCAGATGTTTCACGGCGGCGACCATCACCTGACGCAGACGCGCATCGGGAATGTTCGACCAGCGGTCCATGGCGATATCGGTGAGCGTTGCTTCGGTGACATAGGGCATTTGGACCCTCCCGTTTGCGTTCGTTTTTATCCGTATCTGCAAGATATGCGGGGTGCCGCCGCTGCAGGTCAATAGGTGGGCGACGCTCCGGTCACGCGCCTTTCGCGATCCGCGCGGTGGGCGTCGATCGTATTGCCGGGGGCGGGCGTCGCCTCGATTAAACGCCTTGTTTTACGAGAGTTTTTCCAGCGGACGCGGGCGGTCGCAGGTGTTGTCGAAAAACCGCGGTGAGCGGATTTTTTCCGCGGCGTATCCGCGCGCCATCGGGCGCATACGGCGTGAACAATGTCAGGTCGTCGCGTGCGCAGCGCACATAAAAACCGGGCCCCGTGAGGGGCCCGGTTCGGTTGCCGGTTTGGGGAACCGGCAATCGCTTCCAGAGGGGAACATGCAGCGCCGGCATTTCATCTTGGGAGGATGCGGCAGCCAACGCGGCATGACGTGAAGTATGGGATCCCACCTGCATGCGAACAACGCAGAACCCCGCATGTCAGCCATGCGGTGTCCTGTTGACGCAGTTGATGCGGATCAATAGTTCCAGCGTTGCGCGTTGGCGACGAGGAAGTCGCGGAACACCTGAATGCGCGCAACCGACTTCAACTCTTCCGGATAGACGAAGTACGCTTCCATCGCCAACGTCTCGGCGTTGCTGAACAGTTGCACGAGACCGTGATTGTCCTCGACCAGATAGTCGGGCAGCACGGCGATGCCGAGGCCCTTCTGGCAGGCGCGCAACAAACCGAGCACGTTGTTGATGATCAGATGCGCGCCGCGCGGCGGCTTGCCCTCGCGCCCGGTCTCGATCAGCCAGCGGCGGTTTTGCAGATACGATGGCGCGGCGCCGCCGAGCAGCAGAATCCGGTGGCCTTCGAGATCCTCGATGGTGCGTGGCGTGCCGAAACGCTTGAGATAATCCGGCGTCGCATAGACGTGCGAATGCACCGAGAACAACTTGCGCTGAATAAGGTCGGGTTGCGTCGGCTGGCGCAGGCGGATCGCCACGTCGGCCTCGCGCATCGCCAGATCAAGCTCTTCATCGGTGGTGATCAGGTTCACCTGCACGTCTGGATAGAGATCGAGGAATTCGCCGAGCCGCGGCGTCAGCCAGTGGATGCCGATGCCGGGCGTGGTGGTGATCTTCAACTCGCCGTTCGGCCGCTCGCGGCTGTCGGTGAGCTTGGTGCGCGCCGCCTCCAGCTTCATGAACACTTCATGCGCGGTGCGGAACAGGAGTTCGCCCTGTTCGGTCAGGATCAGGCCGCGCGCATGGCGGTGAAACAGCGAGACCGACAGTTCGGCTTCGAGCGCGCTCACTTGGCGCGACACGGCGGATTGCGACAGGCCGAGCCGCTCGCCCGCGTGGGTGAAGCTGCCGGCTTCCGCCGCTGCGTGGAACACCTTGAGCTTGTCCCAGTCCATGGTCGATCGTGTGGGGATCATGATTATTCCGCCGCGTCGCGGTTTTGTTCGTGCGCGGCGATGAAGCGTTCCGCTTCGAGCGCCGCCATGCAGCCCTGGCCGGCGGCGGTCACCGCCTGCCGGTAGATGTCGTCGGTGACGTCGCCGGCGGCGAACACGCCCGGCACGGAGGTCGCAGTCGAATGCGGCGCGGTGGCGATGTAGCCCGACGGTTTCATCTTCACTTTGTCGACGAACAGCTCGGTCGCGGGTGAATGGCCGATGGCGATGAAGATGCCGTCGATGGCGCGCTCGGTGATCGCGCCGGTCTTGACGTTCTTCAATTTCGCCTTGCGTACCTTCAGCGGGTTCTCGTCGCCGCTCACGTCCTCGAGCGCGCTGTCCCACACCACCTCGATCTTCGGATTCTTGAACAGGCGGTCCTGCAGGATCTTCTCCGCGCGGAAATGGTCGCGCCGGTGCACGATCGTCACCTTGCTGGCGAAATTGGTGAGGAACAGCGCCTCCTCGACTGCGGTGTTGCCGCCGCCGATGACGATGACTTCCTTGTTCTTGTAGAAGAAGCCGTCGCAGGTGGCGCAGGCGGAGACGCCATAGCCCTTGAACTTCTGCTCGGAGGGCAGATCGAGCCAGCGCGCCTGCGCGCCGGTGGCGACGATCAGCGCGTCGGCGAGATATGTCTCGCCGGAATCGAGATGCACGCGGAACGGGCGCTGGTCGAGATCGACCTTGTTGACGTGGTCGTAGACGATGCGCGTGCCGACATGCTCGGCCTGCTTCTGCATCTGCTCCATCAGCCACGGACCCTGGATCACGTCGGCGAAGCCCGGATAGTTCTCGACATCGGTGGTGATGGTGAGCTGGCCGCCCGGCTGCATGCCCTGGATCAGCACCGGCTCGAGCATGGCGCGCGCGGCATAGATCGCGGCGGTGTAGCCCGCCGGTCCGGAGCCGATGATGAGAAGTTTGACGTGCTGTGATGTGGCCATGAAGTCGCGCCTGATGGTCTTGCCGGCGGCGGTCGCCGCATAGCAGACGTGCGACAACATAGGCTTTCCGCCGAGCTATGCAAGAAGTGCAACCCACAGGGCTCCGGACGGCCACAACTTGCAGGTCTGCGCAGAAGCAGGTGAGTTGTGCGCGCAATAATCTTTCGCGAAACATTCTTTCGCGGTATGGAGGCGGCTAATGCCCTGTGTGACCGTCCCCTGACGCCTTCCGGAGTTTTCGTGCCCGACCAGATCGACGCCATCGACCGCAACATCCTGAAGGAGCTTCAGGACAATGGCCGCATGACCAATGTGGAGCTGGCGCGCCGCGTCGGAATTTCCGCGCCGCCGTGCCTGCGCCGCGTGCGCGCGCTGGAGGAGGCGGGTTACATCAAGGGCTATCGCGCGCTGCTCGATCAGAAACAGCTTGGCTATGAAGTGACCGTGTTCGCCATGGTGCATCTCGCCAGCCAGGCCGACGCCGATCTCAAATCGTTCGAGACGTTCGTGCGCAAGGAGCCGCTGGTGCGCGAATGCTGGATGCTGTCCGGCGAGATTGATTTCGTCCTGAAGTGTGTCGCGCCTGACCTCAAGACGTTCCAGGATTTCGTCACGCGGCTGACCGCCGAGCCGCATGTGCGCAACGTCAAGACCTCGCTGACGCTGCGCAACTCCAAGGATGCGGCGATGGTGCCGTTCGAGACGGCGACCTGATCGCCGTTTCCCGTCCTCTCTTCACTTCCTTCCATTTGCTTTGCCTACCGGGAAATAAACGTGTCTTTGACTGAGCTTTTGCTGCTGGCCGCGACGGGATTGGCCGCCGGTGTCATCAATGCTGTCGCCGGTGGCGGCACGTTCTTCGTGTTTCCGGTGATGGTCGCGTTCGGCATGCCGACGCTCGACGCCAACGCCACCTCGGCGGTCGGCCTCATTCCCGGCAGCTTCGCCACCGGCGCCGCCTACTGGCGGGAGACGCGCGATCGTCTGCGCGAGATGGTGCCTTATGCGTTGCTCGGCATTGCCGGCGGATTGATCGGCGGCTGGCTGCTGGTGGCGCTCGGCGACAAGGGATTCCGGCCGCTGGTGCCGTGGCTGCTCGCCGTCGCCACCATCACTTTCGCGTTCAGCAATCAGATCCGGCCGCTGGCCGAACGCTTCGCCAAAGGCAGCAGCGGCGGCGGCATGACCGTCGTCGGTTATCTGTTCGGTGCGGTGGTCGCGGTCTATGGCGGATTCTTCGGCGCCGGGCAGGGCATCATGTGGCTCGCCGCGCTCGCGCTGCTGCATACCGGCGATTTCCATCGCGCCAACGCCATCAAGAATATCGCCTGCGTGCTGGCGCAGCTCGTCGCCGTCATTCTGCTGATCGCCAACGATCTCGTGCACTGGCCGCAGGCGCTGGTGGTGGCGGTCGCCTCGATCATCGGCGGCTATTACGGCGTCGCCATCGCGCGCCGCGTTCCCGATGCGGCGATCCGCGCTGTGGTCGTCGGCGTCGGCGCGGTGCTCACCGTGGTGTTCTTCCTGCGCGGGTGACGGACAATGAAAAAGCCCGGCATGAGCCGGGCTTTTTGAATTGACGATTGTCGACCAGGCTTACCGCCAGTCGACCTTCTTGATCTCGTAAGCCTTGGCGCCGCCCGGCGCCACGACCTCGACGGTCGCGCCCTTGCTCTTGCCGATAAGCGCGCGCGCGAGCGGCGAGGTGATGGAAATCTTGCCGGACTTGGCGTCCGCTTCCGGCTCGCCGACGATCTGCCACACCTTCTTCTCTTCGGTGTCCTCGTCGATCAAGGTCACGGTCGCGCCGAACTTCACGGTGTCGCCCGACAGTTTCGACACGTCGATCACGTCGGCGCGCGCGAGCTTGTCCTCGAGCTCGGCGATGCGGCCCTCGTTGTGCGACTGCGCTTCCTTGGCCGCGTGGTATTCCGCGTTCTCGGACAGGTCGCCATGGGAGCGCGCTTCGCTGATCTGCTGGATGATCCGCGGGCGCTCGACCTGCTGACACTGTTTCAATTCGGCTTCGAGCAGGGAATACCCGGCAGCCGTCATCGGAATCTTGTCCATCGTCTCTGTCCGCCTTTCACGTGCTCTCTATTCGCAATTCGACTCCGGTAGCGGCGCGCGCTGCCCGGAGTCTTACGGCGAGGTCCGGCGAAACGTTCCAGCCGCGGCCCGGAGAGGCCGGTGACGCCTGGAACTTTGCCGGACTATGACGGTCTCGCGGAGGAGGCTTTAGGCCCGACCCCCAAAATAACTCTGCAGCGCATGCACCTCGAGATCACCCCCGAGATAGGCTTTGATGCCCTGCGCCGCAGCAACCGCTCCTGAGAGAGTGGTGTAGTAGGGGACTTTATGCAAGAGGGCAGCCTGGCGCAGCGACCGGCTGTCCGACACCGCGCTCGCCCCCTCGGTGGTGTTGAAAACGAGCTGAACTTCGCCGTTTTTGATGGCGTCGACGATCGACGGCCGGCCCTCCATGGCCTTGTTGACCCGGATCGCCTCGACCCCGTGCTCCGCCAGGAACCGCTGGTTCCCCGAGGTGGCGAGAACCTTAAACCCAAGCCCCGCCAGCAGTTTCACCGAATCGAGGATGCGGGCCTTGTCGGCGTCGCGTACCGAGACGAACACCGTGCCGGTCTTGGGCAGCCGCGAGCCGCCGCCGAGCTGGCTTTTGACAAAGGCGATGTGGTGCTCGCGGTCGAGCCCCATCACCTCGCCGGTGGACTTCATCTCCGGCCCGAGCAGGGTATCGACGCCGGGGAATCGGTTGAACGGGAACACCGCTTCCTTCACCGCCCGGTGCGTGTAGGTCGGCGGCTTGAGGTTGAAGCTTGCCAGCCGCTCGCCGGCCATGATCCGCGCCGCGATCTTCGCCACCGGAACGCCGATCACCTTGGCGACGAATGGCACCGTGCGCGAGGCGCGCGGATTGACTTCGAGCACATAGATGTCGCCGTCCTTGATGGCGTATTGCACATTCATCAGGCCGCCAACCTTGAGCGCGAGCGCCAGTTCGCGGGTCTGCCGCTCCAGTTCCTGGATGGTCTTCCGGTCGAGCGAGAACGGCGGCAGCGCGCAGGCTGAATCGCCGGAATGGATGCCGGCTTCCTCGATGTGCTCCATGATGCCGGCGATATAGGTGTCGGTGCCGTCGGCGATGCAATCGACATCCACTTCGGTGGCGTCGGTGAGATAGCGGTCCAGCAGCAGCGGACTTTTCTTCGACACGACGAGTTCGGACGGCCGGTCGAGATCGCTGGACAGCCGCGCCAGATAACGGTCGAGCTGCGCCGCGTCGCGCACGATCGCCATGCCGCGGCCGCCGAGCACGTAAGAGGGGCGCACCACCACCGGATAGCCCATGCTCTCGACCATCGCGCGCGCCGCCGCCGGCGAGGCGGCGATGCCGTTCTGCGGCTGGCGCAGTCCGAGCTTGTCGAGCAGCGACTTGAAGCGGTCGCGATCCTCCGCGAGGTCGATCGCGTCGGGCGAGGTGCCGAGAATCGGGATCTTCGCCTTCTCCAGATGATCGGCGAGCTTGAGCGGCGTCTGGCCGCCGAACTGCACGATCACGCCGTGCAAGGTGCCGTTCTGGCGCTCGGTGTCGATGATCTCGATCACGTCTTCCGGCGTCAGCGGCTCGAAATAGAGGCGATCCGAGGTGTCGTAATCGGTCGACACCGTTTCCGGATTGCAGTTGACCATGATGGTCTCGTAGCCCGCGTCCTTCAGAGCGAAGCAGGCGTGGCAGCAGCAATAGTCGAACTCGATGCCCTGGCCGATCCGGTTCGGACCGCCGCCGAGGATCACCACCTTCTTGCGGTCGGAGGGCTGCGCCTCGTTGACCACCGTGCCGGCGAACGGCCGTTCGTAGGTCGAATACATATAGGCGGTGGGCGAGGCGAACTCGGCCGCGCAGGTGTCGATGCGCTTGAACACCGGCCGCACGTGAAGCGCCCGGCGCTCTTTCGCCACGTTGTCGGCCGTGGTGCCGGCGAGCTTGGCGAGCCGCGCGTCGGAGAAGCCCTTGGCCTTGAGCGCGCGGAACGCGCCGGGTGTTTTCGGTAGGCCGTGCGCGCGCACCTGGGCCTCGGCGTCGATCAGGCCGCGCATCTGCGCCAGGAACCACGGGTCGATGCGGCAGGCGTTGAAGATCAACTCGTCGGAGGCGCCGAGCCGCATCGCCTGCGCCAGCTTGAGCAGCCGGTCCGGCGTCGGAATGCCGAGCGCGGCGCGGATCGCGTTCTTGTTCTCGTGATCGTCGATCGGCTTCGTGGTGTCGAAGCCGTCGATGGCGATCTCGTCGAGGCCGGTGAGGCCGGTTTCCAGCGAGCGCAGCGCCTTCTGCAGCGATTCCTGGAAGGTGCGGCCGATCGCCATGGCCTCGCCGACCGACTTCATCGACGTGGTCAACACGTTCGATGCGCCAGGGAATTTCTCGAACGCGAAACGTGGAATCTTGGTGACGACGTAATCGATGGTCGGCTCGAACGACGCCGGTGTCGCGCCGCCGGTGATGTCGTTGGCGATCTCGTCGAGCGTGTAGCCGACCGCGAGCTTGGCCGCGACCTTGGCGATCGGGAAGCCGGTCGCCTTCGAAGCGAGAGCGGAGGACCGGGAGACTCGCGGATTCATCTCGATGACGATCATCCGCCCGTCCTGCGGATTGATCGCGAACTGCACGTTGGAGCCGCCGGTCTCGACACCGATCTCGCGCAGCACCGCCAGCGAGGCGTCGCGCATGATCTGGTATTCCTTGTCGGTCAGCGTCAGCGCCGGGGCGATGGTGATTGAATCGCCGGTGTGCACGCCCATCGGATCGACGTTCTCGATCGAGCAGATGATGATGCAGTTGTCCTTGCGGTCGCGGACGACCTCCATCTCGTACTCTTTCCAGCCGAGCACGCTTTCCTCGATCAGCACCTCGTCGGTCGGCGAGGCGTCGATGCCGCCCTCGACGATCTCGATGAATTCGCCGCGGTTATAGGCGATGCCGCCGCCGGTGCCGCCCATGGTGAAGGACGGGCGGATGATCGCCGGCAGGCCGATATCGTCGAGCGCCTTGAGTGCGTCGGGAAGCGTCTTGACGTGATGCGAGCGCGGCGTGGCGAGGCCGATCTTGGTCATCGCCTCGCGGAACAGTTCGCGGTCTTCCGCCTTGTCGATTGCCTCGGCGGTTGCGCCGATCATGACGACGTTGTGCTTCTCCAGCACGCCCATCTTCTTGAGCGACAGCGCGCAGTTGAGCGCGGTCTGTCCGCCCATGGTCGGCAGCAGCGCGAAGCCACCGGGGACGACGTGCCGCTCCTTCTCGATGATCTTCGCGACGATCTCCGGCGTGATCGGCTCGATATAGGTGGCGTCGGCAAGATCCGGGTCGGTCATGATCGTCGCCGGATTGGAGTTCACCAGCACCACGCGATAGCCCTCTTCCTTGAGGGCCTTGCACGCCTGGGTGCCGGAGTAGTCGAACTCGCAGGCCTGGCCGATGACGATCGGGCCGGCGCCGATGATGAGGATGCTCTGGATGTCGGTGCGTTTCGGCATTCTGCTTCGTGTAGCCTTTCGCGTTCGCCCGGCCATCCCTCCTCTCGGGGCGGGAGGAGGAGAAAACGGACATAAAAAAAGACGCGCTGACGCGCGTCCCGGCCGGGCGCTGGGGCAGAGCCCCCCGCGCGCGAGGGGGTCTTAGACCAGATTCGAGAGGTGGGGAAGGGTGCGCGCGCCTGCTGAACACAGGTCAAACCTCCGCCATCAGCCGCGCAACCGTTTGGCGAGATGACGGTTATTCCCCTGTGAAATTCCGGGGAATCCCCATGCCGCGCCTGGTCCGATCCGCGCTGCCGCTGCTGATGGCCGGTGTCGCGCTGGTGGCCACCGCCTGGGTCGCCGAGCGGCGGCCCGCGCCATCGCGCCGGTTGCCGTCCCGCGCTGCCGCTCATGCCGAGACGGCGGCGAGCATGCGGCCCGGCCTCAAAGCCTGGCTGTTTTATCTCTATCAGCGCATCACCGACGACCGGGTGCTGGCGCTCGGCGCCGGCATCGTCTTCTACGGGTTGCTCGCGCTGTTTCCGGCGATCACCGCGTTCGTCTCGAGCTATGCGCTGTTCGCCGACATCAACACCATCGCCGGCCATCTCACGCTGATCGAAGGCACCATGCCGCAGGAGGCGTTCGAGATCGTGCGCGATCAGGTGGTGCGTGTGATCACCGCCGGAGCCGGCGGTCTGAGCGTCGCCTTCGTGTTCGGTCTGATGGTGGCGCTGTGGAGCGCCAATGCCGGGCTCAAGGCGGCGATCGATGCGCTCAACATCATCTACCGGGTGAAGGAGACGCGCTCGTTCGTGCGGCTCAATCTCGTCTCGCTGACGATGACGCTCGGCGCCATCGCCGTGCTGCTGTCGGCGATCGGCGCGGTGGTCGTGTTCCCGCTGATGCTTGCCTATTTCGGCTGGAGCATGACCGAGAGCGCGGCCTCACTGTTGCGCTGGCCGGCTTTGTTCGTGCTGCTGCTGCTCGGCCTCAGCGTGCTCTACCGCTTCGGGCCAGACCTGAAACATCCGCGATGGCGCTGGATCAGCCCCGGCAATCTGTTCGCCGCTGTGACGTGGATCGCCGGTTCGCTCGCGCTGTCGTGGTATCTCGCCAATGTCGCCAATTATGCCGCGACCTACGGCTCGCTCGGCGCGGCGATCGGCCTGATGATGTGGATGTGGTTGACGTCGATCGTCGTTCTCGTCGGCGCGGAACTCAATGTCGCGCGCGAGCACTTCGCCGCAGACGCGAACGGGGCGGCTGCTGTCGCAACCGCCCCGTCGTCTGAACTGGAGGCCCGGCCTGGAATTGAACCAGGGTAAAGTCCTTGCACGGCCTTTGCGTAAACACTCCGCCACCGGGCCACGCATACGGTACCCCGGTGAGTGTTACTGACAAGTTGTCGCAGCGGGCAGGGTAAACAATTAAGATGAAGAGGCGGGTGACGATTGGGTCCGGCGGGCGGTGAAGGTCATCCGCTGCTGGTTGTGGCCGATGTTGCGCGGCGCCCGCGTGGGGTCGAATCCGGCGGCCCTAAGCCGTTGAAGCGCCTCTGATTCCGTGTAATGCGACAGGCCCGCTTTCTGGCTCAGTTTGAGATAATCCGAGACGACGATGCGGATCAGGCCGCGGATCGCCGCGAGCAGGAAACCGTTCTGCGCGGCGAAGCGGAGCAAGGCCAGCGCCGCGTGCACCGAAGCGAGATGCGGCTGGACGATGTCGCCGAGCACGAACAGGCCGTCTGGCTTGAGCAGGCGATGGAAGGTCGCGAGCAGCCCGTCGAGTTCCGCGCCGGTGAGATATTGCGCCACCGAGTGCATGACGATCAGGTCGAAGCTCTGGTCCGGCAGCGCCGCCACTTCCTCCGGCGTCAGCACGGCGATCTTGTCGTTGCCGGCGAAGCGCTGCTTGAGGATGGCGCGGACATTCGGCGCGGCCTCCGCCAAGGCGAGCGAGCCGCAGCGCGCGGCGAGGTCGTCGGCGTGCAACGCCTCGCCCGAACCGTAGTCGAGCACGCGCGCGGTGGATGACGGGATATAGGGCGCGAGGTCCTGCGCGATCCGCGCGTAATGCACGTCGCGGTGCCGCTCGTTCACGTAGATGATCGAGTGGCGGAAGTCGTAGAATTTCACCCAGTCGGAGGTCATCGCGCGCTTTTCTCGTTCACCTCGCCGGGAAGGTCAGCGTCACGCGCGCTTCTTCTTCCGCATCATGTCGGCGAAACGCTGGAACAGATAGTGGCTGTCGCGCGGGCCGGGCGAGGCTTCCGGGTGGTACTGCACCGAGAACACCGGCTTGTCGGTCAGCGCGATGCCGCAGTTCGAGCCGTCGAACAGCGACACATGGGTCTGCTTCACGTCGTTCGGCAGCGTGTCCTTGTCGACCGCGAAGCCGTGGTTCATCGAGGTGATCTCGACCTTGCCGGTGTCGAGGTCTTTGACCGGATGGTTCGCGCCGTGATGGCCCTGATGCATCTTCATGGTCTTGCCGCCGACCGCGATGCCGAGCATCTGGTGTCCGAGGCAGATACCGAAGGTCGGCGTGCCGGAGGCAATCAATGTGCGGATCGTCGGCACCGCATATTCGCCGGTCGCCGCCGGATCGCCCGGACCGTTGGAGAGGAACACGCCGTCCGGCTTCATCGCCAGAATCTCGGCGGCGTCGGTTTTGGCCGGGACCACCGTGACCTTGCAGCCGACGCCGGCGAGCAGGCGCAGGATGTTGCGCTTTACGCCGTAGTCGATGGCGACCACATGGAATTCCGGCTTGTCAGATTGCGTACTTTGCCGGCCGTAACCCTTGCCCCAGTCCCACGGGGTTTCGTCCCAGGTGAAGCGCTGCGCGCTCGTCACCATCGGCACCAGGTCCATGCCGACGAGGCCGGGCCAGGCGCTTGCTTCCTTCTTCAAGGCCGCGAGGTCGAACGTGCCGTTCGGATCGTGCGCGATCACCGCATTGGGCATACCCTTGCTGCGAATGAGCGCGGTCAGCGCGCGGGTGTCGATGCCCGACAGGCCGATGATATTGCGGCGCTTGAGCCACGCATCGAGGTTGAGCGCGGAGCGATAGTTCGACGGCTCGGTGACGGACGCCTGCACCACCGCGCCGCGCGCGCCGGGGGTTGCTGCGAGATTCAGCGCCTCGATGTCCTCGTCGTTGGTGCCGACATTGCCGATATGCGGGAAAGTGAAGGTGACGATCTGCCCAGCGTAGGACGGGTCGGTGAGGATTTCCTCGTAGCCCGTCATCGCCGTGTTGAAGCAGACCTCGCCGGGGGCGCTGCCGGTGGCGCCAAAGCCCTGGCCCTCCAGCACGGTTCCGTCGGCAAGAACAAGAACGGCGGTGGTTTTCGGTTCGGCCCAGCCTGCGGCGGCCGTTGCGTGCGGCGGATGATCGGGCTCTTTCAAGGACATAGGCTCTTCCTTGCGTATAATGGACGCAGAGGCAAGGGGACTTTGGCAGGCGCGCGCGACGGGCGACGGCTTGTCCCCCATCAGAAATGAGACACGGGGTCATGCCATTGGGACTGGGATCGGCGGCGGTGTTCGTCGGAGCGGCGATCGCCGAGATCGCCGGTTGTTTCGCGTTCTGGGCGTGGCTGCGGATGGGGAAATCCGTGGTCTGGCTGCTGCCGGGCGCGGCGTCGCTGCTGCTGTTCGCGTTTTTGCTGACGCTCGCCGACACGCCCGTGGCCGGGCGGACCTATGCGGTCTATGGCGGCATCTATATCGCCGCCTCGCTCGCTTGGCTTTGGCTCGTCGAGGGCGTAAGGCCAGACCGCTGGGACGCCGTCGGCGCCGCGATCTGCCTGATCGGCGCCGCGGTCATCTTCTACGGTCCCCGCGACGCGATTCCATGATGCGACACAAGATGACGAGGTGAGCCGTGCTGCGCGACAAGATCAACGACGCCCTGAAAGAGGCGATGAAGGCCAAGAACGAGCGCGCGGTCTCGACCCTGCGGCTCATCAATGCCGCGCTGAAGAACGCCGACATCGAGGCGCGCGGCGCCGGCAAGCCCGCGCTCGGCGACGCCGAGGTGCTCACCGTGCTGCAGAAGATGATCAAGCAGCGGCAGGAATCCAAGGAGATGTACGAGAAGGGCGGTCGCCCGGAACTCGCGCAGCAGGAAGGCGAGGAGATCGCCATCATCACGTCCTATCTGCCGAAGCAGATGTCGGACGACGAGGTGAAGGCGGCGATCGACGGCGCCATCAAGGAGATCGGCGCGGCCGGCATGAAGGACATGGGCAAGGTGATCGGCGCGCTGAAGGCGAAATATGCCGGGCAGATGGATTTCGCCAAGGCGAGCGGTCTGGTGAAGCAGGCGCTGTCCTCATAGCACGAGGCTGCGCGGAGCAATTAAATCGGAAGAATCCCGGCCTTCCGGCACCAAATCTTGCCGCCGCATCCCGCCGCCACGCGGCCATATTTCTTTGGTCTGTGCGCCGCGTTAACATCGCCGGCCCGGCTGGAAGCGTCGGCCGGCATGATACCGGTTCCATCTCTTTCGGTGAGGCGGCCTCTGTCGATCCCCCTGAATAGCGACCTCCAGAGCACCCCGATCGATACGGGCGTCGATTGCGTCAAGACGCTGGATCGTGACGGTCATCTTCTGGCGATGAACGCCGATGGCCTGTGCGCGATGGAGATCGACGATTTCAGCCTGTTCCACAACAAGCCGTGGCCGGAACTGTGGCCGGAGCCATTGCGTCCGCTGGTGCGCAGCGCCGTCGCCGCGGCGCTCGCCGGCAAAGTCGGTCACTTCATCGCTGAATGCCCGACCGCCAAGGGCACATTGAAGTGGTGGGACGTGTCCGTGTCGATGATGCCGTCGGATGCGGGCGGGGAAGCGCGGCTTGTCTCCATCTCGCGCGACATCACGGCGAGAAAAAAGGCGGAAAGCGAAATGCTCGAGGTGAATGAGCATTTGACGCTCGCGGCGCGCGAGATGGCGCATCGGATCAACAACACGCTCGCGGTGGTGCAGGCCATCGTCAATCAGACCATCAAGACGACGCCGGATCCCAAGGCGTTCATGGCGGCCGTGACGATGCGGATCGCGGCGATGTCGAACGCCAATCGCGCGCTGGTGACCGGCGTTCGCAACGGCGCCAACCTCGAATCGCTGATCAAGGACGAGATCGGCGCTCACGTCGGCTCCGTGGATTCCCGCGTGACGATGTCCGGGCCACCCGTCGCGATCCCGGCGTCGTCGATCACGGCCTTTGCGCTGGTGGTGCACGAACTCGCCACCAATGCGGTGAAATACGGCGCGCTGTCCGGCGATGACGGTCACGTCGATATGACGTGGGCGATCAAGAACGATTCCGCCGGGCGTCCGGGCCTGCATTTTCTCTGGACCGAGCGCGGCGGTCCGCCGGTGACGGCGCCGGAACGCAAGGGCTTCGGCTCGATCCTGCTCGATCGTGGTGTCGACGATTGCCGTGTCGAGCGCCGGTTCGAGCCCACCGGCGTCGTCTGCACCATCACGCTGCCTCTTTAAATCCGCTGCTCACGAGGTGGGCCACTTGCCGCGACGGCGCGAGACGGCGTTGCGGCCGTTCGCTAGACTTGTCCCCTGACCGCGCCGGCAATAGAGCGCGGCGGCAGGGAGGCATCATGCGGAGCATCATCACAGCGATCGCGCTGTGCGCGATCGGCGCATGCGCGACACCGGCGACGGCGCAGGAGTGGCCGTCGAAACCGATCCGCGCCATCACCACCACCAGCCCCGGCGGCCTGAGCGATGTGTTCATGCGCGCGCTCGGCGAGGAGTTGCGCGCGCGGCTCGGCCAGCCGGTGATCGTCGAGAACCGGCCCGGCGGCGGCATGAACATCGGCACGCGCGCCTGCGCGGAGGCCACGCCCGATGGCTACACCGTCTGCATTCTGCATACGGAATCGCTCACCTATAATATGTTCCTGTACCAGAAGCCCGGCTATGACCCGGACAAGCAGTTGCAGCCGGTGTCGAACCTGTTCTTCATGTCGCAGGCGGTGCTGGTCAGTTCCGCGCTGAACGCGAAGACCATCGACGATCTCGTCGCCGCCTCGAAGGCGAAGCCCGGCACCTTGAGCTATTCGACCGCGTCGCCGGCGATGATGCTCTACATGGAAAGCCTGAAGCAGCAGAAGGGCGCGGACTGGGTGCGCGTGCCGTTCAAGGGCGGCGGCGACGCCATCAACGGCATTCTCAACGGCACCACGCCGATCTCCATCGTCGGCGTCGGCAACGCGCTCGGGCAGATCCGCTCCGGCCACATCATCCCGATCGCGATCGGCAATCCGATCCGCTCGCCGCTGTTGCCGGAGGTGCCGACCATCACCGAGGCCGGCTATGCCGGCGTACCGTCGAGCGACTGGTACGGACTGTTCGTGCCGGCCGGCACGCCCAAAGCAATCGTCGACAAATTGTCGGCGACGGTGACGGCGATCGAAGCGGACAAGGCGTTCGCGGAGAAAAACATCATCGGCAGGGGTCTGGTGCCGGCGGCGAACACACCGGATGCATTCGCCGCCGATATCCTCAAGCAGCGCGCGCAGGCGCAGCAGGTGATCAAGGCCGCGAACCTGCCGATGCGGTGAACGCAGAAAACGGGTGGCGGGTTTTATCGGGCATCGCCATCACAACTCCCGTTCGTCCCCGCGAAAGCGGGGACCCACGCTTAAAGCCGTTTCAATGGCAAAGTGTGGATTCCCGCTTTCGCGGGAATGACCGGAAGGATGGAGAGTGCCTTGCCCGATACAGCGGTTCTCGTGAGTCAACCCAATGACGGTCATGTTGTCCGCTGCGATTGGGAATCGGTCGCGGCCGATCTCGATGCGCGCGGTTGTGCCGTGCTCGACGCGCTGCTGACGCCGGCGGAATGCCGCGCGCTCGTCACGCTCTACGACGACGACAGCCGGTTTCGCAGCCGTGTAATCATGGCGCGGCATGGTTTCGGCCGCGGCGAATACAAGTATCTGTCCTATCCGCTGCCCGATCGGGTCGCGTCGCTGCGCGCGGCGCTCTATCCTCGGCTCGCGCCGATCGCCAACCGGTGGAACGCGCGCATGGGCATCGCCACGCGCTATCCCGACACGCATGCGGATTTTCTCGCGCTCTGCCACGCGGCGGGCCAGACGCGGCCGACGCCGCTGCTGCTGCGCTACGATCCGGGCGACTACAACTGTCTGCATCAGGATCTCTACGGCGAACTGGCGTTTCCGCTACAGGCGACGATCCTGCTGTCGCAGCCGGACGAGGATTTCACCGGCGGCGAGTTCGTGCTCACCGAGCAGCGGCCGCGCATGCAGTCGCGGCCCGAAGTGGTGCCGTTGCGCCAGGGCGATGCGGTGCTGTTCGCCGTACATCATCGGCCGGTCGAGGGCACGCGCGGCAGCTACCGCGTCAATCTGCGCCACGGCGTCAGTCGCGTGCGCTCCGGCCGCCGGCACACGGCGGGCATCATCTTCCACGACGCGCGGTGACTTTCTTCCCGCTCCCTGGCGGGAGAGGGTTCGGTGCATGCGACGATAGCGCGATTCCATCCGCGTCATGCCCGCACTTGTTGCGGGCATCCACGACTTGCGTTGCTGCGCCAAAGAAAGACGTGAATGGCCGGGACAAGCCCGGCCATGACGGCTGAGAGAGTTGCGTATCTCTCTAAAGCCTCATGGTGAGGAGCCTGTGAAACGGGCGTCTCGAACCGTGAGGTGGGATCGAGAAATGACCCTTACGCCTTTTCCTTCGCGCGCTCGATGCCTTCCAGCACCAGCTTCTGCGCATCGGCAGGGTCGATCCATTCCGCGACCTTCACCCACTTGCCCTTTTCCAGATCCTTGTAGTGCTGGAAGAAGTGTGCGATCTGCTCGCAGATGATCGGCGGCAGATCGCGATAGTCGCGGATGTCGGTGTAGAACGGATTGAGCTTGTCGACCGGCACGGCGAGGATTTTCTCGTCGCCGCCAGCTTCGTCCTGCATGATCAGTGCGCCGACCGGGCGGCAGCGGATGATCGCGCCCGGCACCACCGGCACCTGGCTCACCACCATGACGTCCATCGGATCGCCGTCGGTCGACAGCGTCTGCGGAATGAATCCGTAGTTGCCCGGATAGAACATCGCCGTGTGCAGGAAGCGGTCGACGTAGAGCGCGCCCGACTTCTTGTCGATTTCGTATTTCACCGGCACGCCGCCGAGCGGGATTTCGATGACGGCGTGAATGTCCTTCGGCGGATTGGGGCCGGCGGTGACGTAGCGGAGGTCCATGACGAGGCTCCCGTGTAAAACGATGTTGCGGGCTTTTAATCCGAACCTGTGTTGCGCTGCAACATTATACCTTAAGCGCCTGGCAAATCCCGCTCCCACGGCGGCTCGCCGCGGAACGCCTCCACCAGAAAGTCGATGCAGGCGCGCACCTTGGCCGGCGGATGCCGCTCGGCCGGATAGACCGCGAACACGCCATCGAAGGTGACCGGCGGCTTGTCGAGCGTCACGGCGCGCAGCCGTCCGTCGCGTAGATCGTCGGCCAGCAGGAACGTCGGCTGGTAGATCAGGCCGAGCCCTTCCAGCGCCGCGAGCCGCAGCGCGTCGCCGTTGTCGGCGCGGAACCGGCCGGAGATCGGCACCGACATCTTGCCGTCCTTGCCGAACAGCCAGCGGTCGGCGGAGGTCGCGGCGCTCAGCATGTAGCCGAGGCACGAGTGCCGCCGCAGGTCATCGACGGTTTTCGGCGTGCCGTGCTCTTGCAGATAGGCCGGCGACGCACAGACCATCAGCCGCAGCGGCGCGAGCTTGCGTGCGACCAGCGATGAATCGGCCATGCGGCCGATGCGGATCGCCAGATCCCAGCGCTCCTCGATCAGATCGACCATGCGGTCCGCGAGGCCGAGATCGACGGTGAGCTTGGGATGCCGCGCGGCGAAGCGCGGCAGGATCGGCGCGATCTCGCGCATGCCGAAGGCGAGCGGCACATTGATCCGCAGCGTGCCGCGCGGCTCCACCCGGTCGGCGACCGCCAGCGTTTCCGCTTCCTCGATCTCGGCAAGGATGCGCTCGCTCGATTGCAGATAGCGGCGGCCGGCTTCGGTGAGATTGAGCCTTCGCGTGGTGCGGTGAAGAAGGGTGACGCCGAGCCGCTCCTCGAGCGCGGTGATGTGCTTGGTCACCATGGTTTGCGACAGGCCGAGCGATCGCGCGGCGGCGGAAAAGCTGCCGAGCGAGACGACGCGGACGAACACCTGCATGCCGGTGACGCGGTCGAGCACGATCCAATCTCACACCATAGGTGTGAGATATTATTCAAAAATAGCGGATTATCAACTCATGGGCCGAGGGCCATGTTGGCGGCAGTTCACAGCATTCGTTTCCGGAGAAACACCATGACTGCCGCTCATCTCGCCGTCGCCCCGCTGACCCAGCACCAGACCGCCGCGTCGGTCGATGCCCGCACCGCGCCTTATGCGGCGCTGCTGCTGCGCGTCACCCTCGGCGCGCTGTTCCTCGCCCATGCCGCGCTGAAAGTGGTCGTGTTCACGCCGGCCGGTGCCGCCAAGTTCTTCGGCAGTCTGGGATTGCCGCCGGAGCTTGCCTATCTCACCATCGCCGTCGAGGTCATCGGCGGTGTCGCGCTGATCCTCGGCGTGTTCACCCGCTGGGTGGCGCTCGCGTTGATCCCGGTGCTGCTCGGCGCCATCGTGCTGGTGCACGGCCCGGCCGGTTTCTTCTTCACCAACGCCAATGGCGGGTGGGAATATCCTGCGTTCTGGGCGGTGGCGCTCGCCGTGCAGGCGCTGCTCGGCGACGGCGCGCTGGCGCTGCGCCGCTCACGTTGATCCGAATTCCATTTCATCTGTGGGAGATCACATCATGTCCACCACGCCCATTCTGCCGATGCGCAACGAGCAGCAGAACCCGAACCCGGTCGAGCCGGGCACGCGGATCGGCCACGTGCATCTGAAAGTCGCCGACCTCGACCGCGCGCTCGCGTTCTACAACGGCGTGCTCGGCTTCCAGTTGATGCAGCGCTACGGCCGTGACGCCGCGTTCGTCTCCGCTGGCGGCTATCATCATCACATCGGCCTCAACACCTGGGAGAGCAGGGGCGGCCATCCGCCGGCGCCCGGCACCACCGGACTGTTTCACACCGCGATCCTGTATCCGACACGCAAGGCGCTCGCCGCCGCGCTGAAACGGCTGATCGATGCCAAGTGGCCGCTCGACGGCGCCAGCGATCACGGTGTCAGCCAGGCGCTCTATCTGCGCGACCCGGACGAGAACGGCGTCGAACTGTATTGGGATCGTCCGCAGAGCGAGTGGCCGCGCAACGCCGATGGCGAACTGGCGATGGTCACCGAACGGCTCGACTTGCGCGACCTGTTGCGCGAACTGGAGCCGCAGCCGGCGTAGCCGTTACATTTTGCACGGCCAAAGACCGTCCGGTGGCAAAGGCCGCCGGGCGGTCTTACGTTATGTCGTCCGTGATGAAGCGAGCTTCCGATGACCGATGATCCGACCGGCCTCGACACCAAGCTGACGCGCACCAAGCAGTCCTGGGCGCGCGAGCGGAAATTCATCACCGGCCGCGTGGCGCGGCCGGAGACGGACCGCCTGCCGCCCGGCCAGCATCTGGTGAAGGATTGGCCGGTGCTCGATCTCGGCGAGCAGCCGGTGGTCGACACCGCGCGGTTCACGCTCGATATCGACGGCGCGGTGACGACGCGCGTGCACTGGACCTGGGCCGAGCTGATGGCGCTGCCGCAGAGTCGTTTCGTCACCGACATTCATTGCGTGACCACATGGTCGCGCTACGACAATGCCTGGCAGGGCGTCTCCACCCACACGATCCTCAACGCGGTGATGCCGACCGTCGCCGCCACGCATGTGATGCTGCACAGTTCTGACGGCTACACCACCAATGTGCCGTTGCCGGATTTTGCCGCCGAGGATGCGATCCTCGCACACACCTGGAACGGCGAGCCGCTGACGCGCGAGCATGGCGGCCCGCTGCGCCTCGTCATCCCGCATCTTTATTTCTGGAAGAGCGCGAAGTGGCTCAAGCGAATCGAATTCATGACCGTCGACCGCTGCGGCTTCTGGGAGGAAAACGGCTATCACGACCGCGGCGATCCGTGGACCGAGCAGCGCTATCAGGGCGACTGACGCGCCCGCGTCTTAAGTCCACCTTGGCGCGGTGCGCTCCGCTGCTTATCTCGTCTGTCGTGCTTCATGTCTCAAGGATCGCATCATGTCGCTGACGATGTACGACGTTTCCATTCCGGCCTTCGTGCGTGGCTTCGCCAACCTCACGCATCTGATCGACAAGGGTGCGGCGTTCGCGCGCGATAACAAGATTGATCCCGCCGAACTGACGCAGGCGCGGCTGGCGCCGGACATGCGGCCGTTCACCGCGCAGATCCATCTCGCCAGCGACAACGCCAAGGGCTGCGCGGCGCGGCTTGCCGGCGTCGAGATCCCGGGCTTTCCGGATACGGAAACGACATTTGACGAGTTGAAGACGCGCATCGACAAGACGGTGGCGTTCATCACCGGCCTCGACCGCGCGGCGATCGATGCCAGCGACGGCAAGACGGTGATCTTCAAGACCCGGAATCGCGCCATCGAATTCGAGGCGCGGCACTACCTGCTCACCTTCGCGCTGCCGAACTTCTATTTCCACCTCACCACCGCCTACGCGATCCTGCGCCACAAGGGCGTGCCGCTGGCGAAGCCGGACTATCTCGGCAAGGAATAAGACGGGGCCGAGGGCGTGAATCTGTGTATGATGCCCAGTTGTTACATCGCTTTGCTAGACGAGCTTTGTAGAAATCTGATCGTTCTCGGATTGCAGATACAAAATTGCTGAACGCATTGAGTCTTCGACGGCTCTCATGCATTTCTTGCAAAAGAAAACATCTTCAATAACTGCGGGGAAATCCGGGTTACGAGCGTGTTGGTTCGGAAGGTAGTAACGAGGCAATGCGGTCAAACGATTAGCTTGAGGCCCAACGGCTAGTTGGACTGAGTATTTGCTTGGTTTCCCGCAGCCGATGCAAAAGCCCGTCATTAGTCGCCTCCCCACCAGAGAGAGACATCTTGCCAATTCGGTCGGCTGTGGAAAACATGGAAAACGTGCATATTTCCCATTCCAGAGTTTAGCCCCAGTTTGGGCCTTCATCCTTTATACTCTCGTGACCGACTGTAACCTTTGGATCGCTAAAGTTTCTGGCATATGCGTTTTTCGCCCCAGTTCCTGGAAGAGCTGAAAGCCCGGCTTCCGGTCTCGGAAGTCGTCGGCCGGCGCGTGAAGCTGACCCGCGCGGGGCGCGAGTTCAAAGGGCTGTCGCCGTTCAACAAGGAGAAGACGCCGTCGTTCTTCGTCAACGACCAGAAACAGGCGTGGTTCGACTTCTCCTCGCAGACCAACGGCTCGATCTTCGATTTCGTCATGCGCACCGACGGCGTCACGTTCCCGGAAGCCGTCGAGCGGCTGGCGCAGATGGCCGGCATGCCGTTGCCGGTGGTGTCGCGCGAGGACGATGCGCGCGAGAAGAAGCGCAAGACGCTCTACGAGGTGATGGAGCTTGCCGCGCAATATTTCCAGGCGACGCTCGCCGGCCGCGACGGCGCGAAAGCGCGCGGCTATCTCGCCGACCGCGAACTCGATGCGGCGACGCAGCTCAAATTCCGCCTCGGCTACGCGACCGGCGAGCGGTTCGCGCTGAAGGAACACCTCGGCAAGCAGGGCATTCCGGTCGAGGACATGACCGAGACCGGCTTGTTGATCCACGGCGACGACATTCCGGTGCCGTATGACCGGTTCCGCGACCGCGTGATGTTTCCCATTACCGACATCCGCGGGCGGATCATCGCCTTCGGCGGCCGCGCGCTCGATAAAGAGACGAAGGCGAAATACCTCAACTCGCCGGAGACCACGCTCTTTCACAAAGGGCACAATCTCTACAACGGCGCGGCGGCGCGGCAGGCGGCGCATCAGGGCGCGCAAATCGTTGTCGTCGAGGGCTATGTCGACGTCATCGCCATGGTCAATGCCGGCTTTCCCGGCGCGGTCGCGCCGCTCGGCACCGCGCTGACCGAGGACCAGCTTGCGCTGATCTGGAAGATGCATGCCGAGCCGGTGCTGTGCTTCGACGGCGACGGCGCGGGCAAACGCGCGGCATATCGCGCTGTCGATCTCGCGCTGCCGAAGCTCGAACCCGGCAAGAGCCTGCGGTTCGCGATGCTGCCCGAGGGGCAGGATCCGGACGATCTGCTGCGCTCCGGCGGCCGTGAAGCCGTCGCGGACGTGGTGGCGCAGGCGAAGCCGCTGGCCGATGTGGCGTGGCTGCGCGAGGTCGAGGCCGGTGGCTTCGACACGCCGGAACGCCGCGCCGCGCTCGAGGCGCGGCTCGATGCGGTGACGCGCGGCATCGGCCACGAGGCGGTGCGCAAATATTACCGGCAGGATTTCGAGGCGCGGCTGCGCGGCTTTTTCCAGACCGAGAGCTTCGGTGGCGGTGCTGCGCGCGGCGCGTTCCCGCGCCGCATGGCGGCGGCCGAAGGCTGGCGGCGCGATGCCGCCGGGGCCGATCCGCGCGGCGGCCGCGGCCTGCGGGGCGGCGATCCGCGCCGGGGCGGTGCGCCAGGTTTCGGCGGACAGGCATTCGGCGGACAGAATGGCTACGCGGCGGTGAGCCAGCAGCTTGCGGCCTCGCCGCTGATGCGTGGCCCGCGCACGGCGATGCCGCTGCGCGAAGCCCTGATCCTGCAGACCGTGCTCAACCACCCCTGGCTGCTGCACGACCATCTCGAGGAACTTTCCTCGCTGGCGTTCCGCCACAACGACGCCGAGCGGCTGAAAGGCGCGATCATCGACGGTTTCGCCCAGGAAGCCTCGCCAGATGCGGAGATTCTGCGTGCCGGGCTGATCCGGCGCGGCTTCGCCGACATGCTGGAACGGCTGGCGGTGGCGGTGACCACCCCGGCGGTGTGGGGCGCCGAGCCCGCCGCCGCGCCGGCCGATGTTTTAATCACCTGGCAGCAGCTCGTCGCCTTGCATCGGCAATGGCATTCCCTAACTAGGGAACTGAAGGACGCCGAGGCGGCGCTGGCCGACGATGCGACCGAGGCCAATCAGGCCTGGTTGTTCGACGTGAAAAGCCGGATCGCCGCCGCCGATGGCACCGAAGCGCTGATCGAAGGGTTCGGGGCCTCGTCCGGCCGCCCGTCCCGGTCCTTCTAGGGCCGGCGGACAAGGTCGAAATCGGCCACGGCACCTCCCGCCGCCGCTCACGGGGCGGGGAGGACCAAGCGAAACCTCAGGGAATCGGGGGCCGGGACGACCTGTCCGGCGCCGGAGGCCCGGAACCCGCCGAGCGGGGTTTGAAGCCGGGTTTTGCGGGAAAGTTCGAGCCACGTTTCCGGCCGGTTTTGCCGCGCGGGAATCAGCTTGAGACTCGCAAACAGGCGGAATATGGGTCTTTTATCGCCACGGGCTCCAGGTTGGGCTCTGGAAGCCGGTCAGGGTTAATCGGGCCTTAAGCGCGGCCCACGACAGTAACGTTCGATTCGCGGGGCAGGCCGGGGTTGATCACCTCGCTGCCCCTTTCCGCCATCCGGATACGCCCATGCGGGTCCGGCGCGGCGACGAGGAGAGGCAGAGTACGAATGGCGAGCAAGGCGAAAGTCAAAGAGCAGGACAAAGAAACGGCCGAGAAGGACGCCCCGGAGACTCCGGATTCGCCGCTGCCGTTGCTCGACCTCAATGACGCTGCGGTCAAGAAATTCATCAAGAGCGCCAAGAAGCGCGGCTACGTCACCTACGAGCAGCTCAATGCCGTGATGCCCTCGGAAGAGGTCAACTCCGAGCAGATCGAGGACACGCTCTCGATGCTCAACGAGATGGGCATCAACGTCATCGAGAACGAGGAAGCCGATAGCGACGAGGACGAGGACGACGACGAGGAGGAGACCGGCACCGAGCTGGTCGAGTCGCGTCCGAAGGCGCTCGCCACCACCGAGAAGAAAGAGCCGTCCGAACGCACCGACGATCCCGTGCGCATGTATCTGCGCGAGATGGGCTCGGTCGAACTCCTCTCGCGCGAGGGCGAAATCGCCATCGCCAAGCGCATCGAGGCCGGCCGCGAGGCGATGATCGCGGGCCTGTGCGAAAGCCCGCTGACGTTCCAGGCGATCATCATCTGGCGCGAGGAGCTCAACGAGGGAAAGGTGTTCCTGCGCGACATCATCGACCTCGAAGCGACCTATGCCGGCCCGGACGCCAAGAACAGCATGGCCGCGCCGACCACCCCGGACGGCCAACCGGTGCCCGGCGCGCCGCATCTGCAGGTCGTCGCCAGCGCGCCCGCGGCGCCGCCGCAGCCGACGCCGTTCAAGGCCGCCGGACCTTCCAATGGTTCTGCGGCCGGTGAAGAGGAAGAGAAAACCGAGCAGCCGGAAGGCGAGGGCGATTTCGATGACGACGACATGGAGAATTCCCTGTCGCTCGCCGCGATCGAGGCCGAGCTGAAGCCGAAGGTGATGGCGGCGTTCGACAACATCGCCGACGCCTACAAGAAGCTGCGCCGCCTGCAGGATCAGGACATCGAACTGCGGCTCAAGAGCGACAACCTGTCGCCGTCGCAGGAGCGCAAATACAAGAAGCTCAAGGACGAGATCGTCGCCGAGGTGAAGTCGCTGCGGCTCAACCAGGCGCGCATCGACGCGCTGGTCGAGCAGCTTTACGACATCAACAAGCGCCTCGTGTCGAACGAGGGCCGGCTGATGCGGCTGTCCGAGAGCTACGGCGTCGCTCGCGACGACTTCCTCAAGCAGTATGTCGGCTCGGAGCTTGATCCGCGCTGGCTCAACCGCGTGTCGAAGCTGTCCGGCAAGGGGTGGAAGAACCTCGTCGCCAAGGAAAAGGACAAGATCAAGGACCTGCGCACGCAGATCCATCAGCTTGCGGGCGAGACCGGCGTCGAGATCACCGAATACCGCAAGATCGTCACCGGCGTGCAGAAGGGCGAGCGCGAGGCGCGCATCGCCAAGAAGGAAATGGTGGAGGCGAACCTGCGCCTCGTCATCTCCATCGCCAAGAAATACACCAACCGCGGCTTGCAGTTCCTCGATCTCATTCAGGAAGGCAATATCGGCCTGATGAAGGCGGTCGATAAGTTCGAATACCGCCGCGGCTACAAGTTCTCGACCTACGCCACGTGGTGGATCCGGCAGGCGATCACCCGCTCGATCGCCGACCAGGCCCGCACCATCCGCATCCCCGTGCACATGATCGAGACGATCAACAAGATCGTGCGCACGTCGCGGCAGATGCTCAACGAGATCGGCCGCGAGCCGACCCCGGAGGAACTGGCCGAGAAGCTCGGCATGCCGCTCGAGAAGGTGCGCAAGGTCCTCAAGATCGCCAAGGAGCCGCTGTCGCTCGAAACGCCGATCGGCGATGAAGAGGACTCGCATCTCGGCGATTTCATCGAGGACAAGAACGCCGTGCTGCCGATCGACGCGGCGATCCAGTCGAACCTGCGCGAAACGACGACGCGCGTGCTGGCGTCTTTGACTCCGAGAGAAGAGCGCGTGCTGCGCATGCGCTTCGGTATCGGCATGAACACCGACCACACGCTGGAAGAAGTCGGCCAGCAGTTCTCGGTGACGCGCGAACGCATCCGTCAGATCGAGGCGAAGGCGCTGCGGAAGTTGAAGCATCCGTCAAGGAGCAGGAAGCTGCGCTCATTCCTTGATAACTAGCGGAGCGCGCTTTTCAGCGCCCGGTGCCCTAGAGGTTGACCCGAGGGTGGCCTTATCATCGTGCGCCCATGTCGGATAGAGCTTTTAGCCCCCGGACCAAGTCTGGGGGCTAAACATTTGTCAGACCGTGCAAATGCGAAGCATCCGCCTGTGGGTGAAACATTTGAGTGAGCTAAGGGCTCTTGAGCTTAGATGATTGATTAAGTGCGTTGGGTAGTGGCCTGATAAGATTGAAACAGAACGCTGTCTGTTGATTTTGCGTTGCAAAACAGGGGTTAATTTAAATCAGGTGGGGAAATCTATTGCTGCTAAGCGTGCGAGAAGGCTTACTGAAGAAGCTAGATAGCCGCATTAAATAGAATTGCTTTATTTTGCCAATTTTAAACGGGGGATTCGATGCGTTTGCTCAAATTTCGGGTGAAGAATTTCCGGTCCGTCGTTGATAGCGGTTGGATTGATGCAGATAGAGTTACGGCTCTAATAGGTGTGAATGAATCTGGAAAAACGAATCTATTATTGCCGTTGTGGAAGCTAAATCCGGCTCGGGAGGGAGAGGTTCGGCCGACTTCGGATTATCCAAAGGGAAATTATGCGGCTATCCGTCAAAATCCGCAAAACTTCTATTTTATTCAAGCGCACTTCGACGCCACGGAGATTGCCGGAAAGCTTTCTGATTTAACCGGTTTAGATCAGAACGTAACTGACACGGTGTGTGTTTTTCGAAATTTCGCGGGCGATTATTGGTGTGATTTTCCGAAATACGAGAAGCCGATAAAGGTGCCTGCTTCTGAAGTTATCGCAGCAATAGATAAAGCTATCAGTGAAATTTTGCCAATGGCGCCTTTGGCTAAAGAAGGGTCTCTGAGGGAGGACTTCGTGGCTGCTTTAGAGGCAGCTAAGAATCGAGTTGCAAATTCGAATGAGCATGATGTCGAAAGTATTGCCGAAATAAAGGAAGCGCTGTGTCGCTTAAAGCCGGAAGCCGCTGCCCCAACTAGCTCGATTGTGCCACGTTACGCCCTTCTATTGGAGGCATTGGAGGCGATTGAGGGGCGGTTAAAGGCTTTGGATCCTAACGATGTGCCTGGAGTTAAAGATTTAGTTGTCAAGAATCTTCCGCGATTTGTTTTCTATTCGAATTACGGAAATTTAGATTCTGAAATTTATCTTCCTCATGTTGTTCAGAATCTAACCCGTGATGACTTGGGTGCGAAGGAGGCAGCAAAGGCACGAACATTGCGAGTATTGTTCAGTTTTGTTGGGCTGCAGCCGAAAGAAGTTCTCGAGTTGGGAAGAGATTTCAAATCACCTGATGGGCGGCGGCCGTCTCCGCAAGAAATTGAAGATATTGCGACTAACAAACGCGAGCGAACTATCCTTCTTAATTCGGCCGGGACAGATCTAACTAAAAAATTCCGAGATTGGTGGAAACAGGGAGATTATACATTTGAGTTTCAAGCTGATGGTGATCATTTTCGCATTTGGGTAAGCGATAAACGTCGACCAGAAAAAATTGAACTCGAAGATAGAAGCAGTGGTCTCCAATGGTTCTTTAGTTTCTACCTGATATTTTTGGTGGAAAGCGCCGGGGATCATCGCGATGCAATTTTATTATTAGACGAACCCGGATTGTCTCTACACCCTCTCGCGCAACGCGATTTGTCGGCGTTTTTTGAGAATCTGACGAAAACGAATCAAATCATATACACGACTCATTCTCCGTTTCTCGTAGAGGCCGATATGCTTGATCGTGTGCGAAAAGTATATGTGGCTGACGATGGATCGACGAAAGCGTCTCCCGATCTTCGGGTAGGGACGGATGACCCCAGAAAATCGGGTGCGACTTATGCCATATATTCCGCATTGAACATGAATGTGGCCGAGAGCATCTTGTACGGATGTCAGCCAGTAATAGTAGAGGGGCCATCCGATCAGCATTATCTGTCAACAATAAAGCTAATATTGATTGCTAATAAGCGTATCAATCCGAAACGGGAATTGGTGTTTCCTCCAGCTCATGCGGCGGGAAATGCGAAAGCTGTCGCAAGCATCCTAAGCGGAAGAGAAGAAATTTTGCCCTCAATTCTTCTGGATGGCGATGATGCCGGTCAGCGAATGGCTCGCGATTTACGAAATGGCTTGTATCAATCCGAGAAGAAAAAAATAAGGACGACTGATTCTTATGTCGCATTTGAAAATTCTGAAGTCGAAGATCTGTTCCCAGTAGATTTCTTTGTCGGTGTTGTTGACCGGTGGGGAAGACGAGCTGAAACGGCATTCTCTGAAATTGTTAAGGCAGGGGAGCCGATTGTTCCTCAGATTGAGGCTTGGGCTCGAACTGAAGGAATCGCGCTGAGCGATGGATGGAAGGTGGAATTGGCTCGGGAAACAAAGAAGCGAGCGCTGGCTTCGAATGCCAAATTCACCGCAGAAACGATTGAGCTTTGGGGGAAAATTTTCGATGACTTTCTTGTTGATGATGACCGTTAGGTAGCTAGGACGCAAATTGGCTTCTGCGAAACTATAGAGGCTGTGCGTAGTTATCTCCGCTGAACTCTCTCTCAGCACGAAGACCTCCCATGGCCGCCTCGCTCACCGGCAAACGCATCTTCATTCTCGCCACCAATGGTTTTGAGCAGTCGGAGCTGGAAAAGCCGCGCGACGGGCTGAAGGCTGCCGGCACAACAGCGCTTCATCACGCCGCGCGATAAATCCCGCGCGACCTGACCCACCTCACGGCGCGACCAACTCCACCCGCCGGTTGACCGCGCGGCCGTCCTCGCTGGCGTTGGAGCCGACCGGCGCGAGATAGCCGACGCCGGCGGTGCGCAGCCGCGCCTGCGGAATTCCGTAACCGGAGACGAGCGCGGCCGCGACCGCCGCCGCGCGGCGCTGCGACAGGTTCATGTTGTAGTCGTACGCACCCTGGCTGTCGGTGTGGCCGACGATGACGACGTTGAGCGCCGGCTGTGCGCGCAACAGCTTGGCGATCTCGTCGAGCGTCGGCTTGCTCTGCGGCTTCACCACCGTCTTGTCGGTGTCGAAATAAATCCCGTAGAGCGCGATGTGGCCGCTCTCGCCGAGGCCCTTGGCCATCGCGGCGGCGTCCACCATCTTGTCGGCGATCGCGCCCGTCACGGCGACGGTGAGCTGCGCGGTGATTTCGCCGTTGGTCTCGCTCACCACCACGGCGGCATAGGTCTCGCGTCCGGCCTCGGCCTTGCGTCCGGCGAAGTAACGGAAGTTGAAACCGTCCACCCACATCTGCGGCATCGGCAGCGCGTCGATCGCCTCGCTGAACGGAATGCCGCCGCAGGCGTCGGTGTCGCACGCCAGCAGCGTCTCGAACCCGGCCTTGGCGAGTTGCGTCTCGAAATTGCGCGACACTTCGAGGATCGACGGGCCGGCGCCGGTGCGATAGGCGATCCGCGTCACGCGCCCCTCGATCCGCCGCGCGTCCGTCGCCTTGCCGTCCTTGAACGGCGCGGCCTGCATTCGTGCCGCGTCGAAGTCCTTCATGGCATAGCCGGTGACGACGCTGCCGCCAAAGCGGCCGATGCCGGGATAATCGCGCGCGCCGGGAACGTCGTGCGGCTGCGCGGTGGCGGCGGAGGCATAGCCCAAGAACAAAGCGGCGAGGGCGGCGAGAGCGAGAAGGGCGAAGCGGCGCATGGATGTCTCCTTCTGCAAGGGCGCGCAGGGGGCAGGATTGTCGGCGGTCGTGCGGCCGCGGGCAAGCGGTGCACGCGGCGCCGGTCCGGCCGTCATGCTCTGTCGCTGCGGGCGTGGAAAAGGTTCACGGCGAACTGCGCGCTGTTATTGCATCAGCTCGTCGGGCGGATGGCGCGGATCATAGGCGCGCGGCGCGTTGTTCTGCATCAGCCGCCAGAACGGCCAGACGAACGCCGCGCCTGCGGCGAGCGTGCCGAGCACGCGCCAGTCGCGGACGATGAACACCAGCACGACCGGCGTGACGACGAACAGCACGGTCAGCAGGCCGAGCAGGATCTGCATCACGCGATAGCGGCCCTCGGTCATCCCGGCGGTGAAGCGGATCGTGCCGTCCGGCGCATGCGCGAGCCGTGCATTGAGCGCGCGGGCGAAGGCGCGGTAGATCGGCGTGCGGGTCTCGTCGAGCTGGCCGTTCGCGCCGGCATCGGAGACGGTGAGGCTGCGGCCGTCATTGAAGTCGATGCGGCACTGGTTGACCTCCTGCTTGCCGTCGCTCGCCAGCAGCATGTTGACGGCGCTGATCTCGGTCCAGCGCCGGCGCTCCTCGCCCTGCGGCGTCTCCCAGACCAGCGCGCTGTCGCGCCCGGCATCGACGATGGTGATGCCGCAGTTCGGATTGGTCCAGTAGAACCGTTTGCGGTCGGTGGTGAAGGCGAGTTCGTACGGCGTCGCGACGGGCGCGGGCGCAGGCACGGGTACCGGCTCGGATGCGGAGCGGGGCGCGGTCATGCGGCAAAGACTAGCGGGCGGAGCGCCGGCCGTCAGCCCTCCGCTGGTGGTTCGGCCGCGCCCGCGTTGACAAATGATGCCGCGCCGCTAGACGAAAGGCGTCGCTCCGCGCATCCGGGATTGTGCCCATGTCTGCGCCAATATCTGCGCCCGTTTCCTCGCCCGACTCCGCTTTGCCCGAAACGCCGGCCGCCGCTCCGGCGGGGTCTCGCGCCGTCGGCTGGGCAAGCTGCCGCGAGGCGGTCGCCGCGCTCTATCCCGGCTATTTCGCGCTGGTGATGGCGACCGGCATCATCGCCAATGCGATGTTCTTTGAAGGCCCGCGCGTCATCTCCGATGCGCTGATGGCGCTCACCATCGCCGCTTACGCGCTGCTGCTGGCGATGACGCTGATCCGCATCGTCTGTTTCCCGCGCCGCGTCTGGGCCGATCTCACCGAGCCGAAGCTGGTGTTCGCGTTCTTCACCCTGGTCGCCGCGACCGATGTGCTCGGCGTCGGCTTCGCGCTGCGCGGCCATGGCGGCGTCGCGCTGGGGCTGTGGCTCGGCGCGCTCGCGCTCTGGTTCGCGCTCACTTATCTCGGCTTCGCGACGCTGATCGTGTTCAACACCGCGGCGCGCGCCGACATCATCTTCGGCGGCTGGCTGATCGCCATCGTCGCGACCGAAGCCGTGGCGCTGCACGGCATCGTCGTCGCGCCGCAGATGGGCGCGCTTGCGCCGTTCGTCATGCTGTTCGCGCATATGCTGTGGGGTGTCGGCGTGGTGCTCTACGCGATCTTCATCGTGCTGTTCGCGCAGCGCATCTTCTTCTCCGAGGTGCGGCCGCAGGATCTGACGCCGCTCCTGTGGGTGGTGATGGGGGCTGCGGCGATCAGCACCAATGCCGGCGCGCTGTTGAGCCTCACCGATCCGGGGCTGCCGTTCCTCGCCGCGATGCGGCCGTTCGTCGATGGCGTGACGCTCGTCATGTGGGCGTGGGCGACGTGGTGGATTCCGCTGCTGGTCGCGTTCGGCGTGTGGACGCATGGTCTGCACCGCGTGCCGCTGACCTATACGCCGCTGTTCTGGGGGCTGGTGTTTCCGCTCGGCATGTATGCGCTGGCGAGCCTGCGGCTGTCGCACGCCACTAATGTCGTGCCGCTCGCGGCGGTGTCCGGTGCAATGGTGTGGATCGCGCTTGCCGCGTGGCTCGTCACCGCGACGGGTTTCGCCGTGACGCGCTGGCGGCTGATGCGGCTGCGCGCTGCATGACGCGCCGGCGCGGCATCCCCCTGTTGCTCGCCCTGCTGCTTGCGGCGCCGCAGAACCTGCGCGCGCAGGCGGCGGACGACGCGGCCGCCGATCCGAACGACGGCTTCGCCTCCGTCCCCGCCTTCTCGCCCGGCGATCTCCCGGCGCGGCGCGCGTCGTCGTGCGAGGAGCTGCGCGTGATGGCCGATGCGCTCGCGGCACAGCAGAGCGCGCGCGGCGACGATCCCGACACGCGGGTCGATCTCACGCTCGCCGGGCCACTGGTCTTGGTGCAGCGCGCCGGTCCGCTCTGGTATCTGGTGATGTGCCGCGATCTGCGGGTGATGTGCGTCACCTATCAGGACAACGGCATGAAGCCCGGCGACCGTGTGACCATGAAGGGCGCCTATCGCCGCGTCGATCAAAACCACGCGCTGCTCGATCCGTGTCTGGCGAACGCGGATTGACGTGGGATGGTGGAGGGCGTTTGCCTCGTCGTCAGGCGAAACAGGCTTTTCCTCCGCCCTCATCCTGAGGAGCGGGCGTAGCCCGCGTCTCGAAGGACGAGGGCGGCCCATTCCGTCTTGAATTGTGGGGGGCTGCGGGGGGGCTTCATCCTTCGAGACGCCGCGCGATGCGCGGCTCCTCAGGATGAGGCGAGGGAGCGCGCCTCGCGCCTACTTCTTCTTCACGCCGGCGCGGGTGACGGTCTTGATCGCGAGCGGCGGACGGCCCGACTTCTCGGCGATCTCGCGGTCCTGCTCGATCAGATAGCCACGCGCGGCCTCGTCGCCTTCGGGGTTCTTCGGATTGGTCCCGGCGATCTCGGCCGGCACGCGCCGGTTGGAACGCTGCGAGCCGTCCTCATAGACGACGTCGAAGAAGATGAATTCGCCTTTGGCGTTGCTGCCGGGTCGTTTTGCCATGCCGGCTTGTGGGGGAAGCGGGCGGGGGAGTCAATATCAAGGAGACCACGCGATCCCGTCAGGGCGATTTTGGGAGAATCTTTGGCGGAATGACTGTCGCTCCGTCATGTCTGGGCTTGACCCGGGCATCCACGTCTTCCGAGAATTCAAAGAGCATGGTTCTCGTTCGTTGGGGTACTTGATGGAAAATGACGAGCCGGAAAACTCTGATGAGATTCAACGTACCGAGGAGGGACTTGTAAAAATAAGTTTTGATATGGCGGAGCTGAGCAGGATCAAACGGCAAATAACAAATAATCGCCCTTACTCAGACCGAATGAGTATTAGCTTCGCAGCTCAGTTATTGCAGGTTCGTACCAAGCTTAATGAGGATCATCTTATCCTCGATGTGCTCGACATCCTCGAAGGATTATCGTTCCAGCTGTTACCTCGCGAGGTCGGACAGTTTCGCTATTCCCCATTGCATCCCCTTTGGCATGTTCATTGGACTGCTCCGCGGCACATCTTGTGGAGTATAGGCAGCCGTTGGAATTTGAGGGGGGATAGAAAGGATGATCCACTGACGTCAATGATGAGAGAAGTCTCTGGAAAATACGGCGACAAGCCTGCTCTGTGGCAGGGGCATTTTTTTCAGCGTTTGATATTTAAGGGTTATGAAGATCAAGCCAAGCGTGGATTGACCGGTGATTGGATTATTTTTGGAAAGCACGAAGGGAAAAATTACTACGTTGCACTCGCCACTCATGAAGAAGGGAAGCCAGCGAATGCTCCCCGCTTGTTTGAGAAAATTAAGCGGGGAAGTGAAGCTGAATTTCCGTTCCTATTCACTCAAGAGAATGCGGCGTAGCCAGTTTGCGGTTCTTGACTCTGTAGGAATTTAAGTCTATATTCCTATCCATCCCCGCTCAACCGGGGGCGCCTTCCGGAGGCGTTTGGTTGGCGGAGTGGGGACGGCGGCGCCCGCGCGCAGGATTCGCACCCTGTGTCCGGGAGGCGCCGGGGTTGCCGTCCGCCCCAACTAAGTGGGGCCGCCCGCAAGGGCTGGACGGGGTAGGACGAACGCGGGCCAAAGCCCGCGGGAGCCGGTGGAGTCCGATCCCGCAAGGATCGGTCGCTCCATCTGTCCGCGCCCCGGAAGCACGGTCCCGGCGACTGAAATCGCCGCGGGTGGAGCGCCGTAAGGCGACGTCTCTCTCGTTATGGAGAGGCGGCCGGCGCGGAGAGGGCGGCGCGTGAGCGCGCGCCGTGCTTCGCACCGGATCTGACGACAGCGCCTTGCGGCGCTCCGCCTCCCCCGGTTCGGGGCGGCGTTTCGGGGGCGGGCTGGCCGTTGTGCCGGTCATGGCGCCGCCCCGCCGCGGCGCAACGCGCCGGCGGCACACGCGGACGCGCGTCCGCTTTTTCTCACACACCTCATTTCGATGGAGACTTGCCATGAATCGAGACTTGCCATGAATCGAGAATTGCCATGAGCAAACGCAAACCCCGCACGCTTGCGCGCAACCATGCGCATCGCTGCCGCCGCAACCGGCACAGAATGCGCCCGTCGATCGACGAGCTGTCCGATCGCGAATTCGCCGTCGAGTTGCAGACGTCGCCTGATGGATCGGGGATGAGTCTCGATGCGCGCAAGATGGCGCTGACGCGCCTGTTCGCCAACATCAGGGAGACGTGGCGCACCTGTCCGGCGGCGCTCTGCCGGCGGCGGCATCGCTGCTCGTGGGACGACCCCACGCGGCTCATCGACTGTGCGGGCCCGCCGCTCAGCGCGGAGGACTTGGAGGCGGCGCGCATCGACTTCTGCAAGGCCGTAGCCTTGGTTGCGGCCGAGCGCGGGTTATGATGGGCTCGGCCGACGAGGAGAGAGCGAATGAGCGAACAGTCGACGCCGCGCGGCGCGCTGACCGTGCGGGTGATCGCCATGCCGGCGGACACCAACGCCAATGGCGATATCTTCGGCGGCTGGGTGATGTCGCGGATGGACCAGGCCGGCGGCATCGCCGGGGTGGAGCGGGCGCGCGGCCGTGTCGTCACGGTGTCGGTCGATGCGATGACGTTTCTCAAGCCGATGCGGGTCGGCGACGTGCTGGAGGTGTTCACCGATGTGGAGAGCGTCGGCCGCACCTCGATGAAGATTCACATCGAGTCGTGGGCGATGCGGTTTCGCACCCATCATCGCGACAAGGTGACGGATGCGACCTTCACCTTCGTCGCCATCGACGACGACGGCAAGCCGCGGCCGATTCCCCGCGATTAACTGCGCTCGGTATTTCAATCCCGCTCACCCCCGCGAAAGCGGGGGTCCACGCTTTGCTTGGCTGTTGCTCGGGACGTGTGGATTCCCGCTTTCGCGGGAATGAACGGCAGCTTGGCGCGCGCGCCTTACACGTCCGTTTCGTGCGGCAGCACCTTGTCGCGCAGTTGCTTGACGATGCGGCGCAGTTGCGCCACTTCGTGCTCGAGCGCGGCGATGCGGTCGCCCATCGTTGCGTCGGCTTCGCGGCGCTGCTCGCCGGAGCGCTGGTCGCGGAACGCGATGCCGACCTCGCAGTCGTCGCGCCGCCGCACGTCGGCGGAATAGGTGCGGTTCTTCTGCGGAATGAACAGCTCGATCCGGTCCGGGATGGTGATCGGCGACGGGAACGCGATGCGCGCGCCGGTGTCGGAGAGATCGCGGATCGTGCATTCGATCGACACGCGGCGATTGTCATAGAGCACGACGCCCTTGAGGAAGGTGCGGGTGCGCGGCGCGGTGCGGGCATTGTCGTCGGCTGTCGTCATGTGCGTCGTGTTCGTCGTCATGGTCGTCATGGCCGTGGCTCGATGCAGCAAAGGGGCCGCCCGCAGGGGAAATTGCCGCCGCGCGGGTTGCGCTCCGGTAAATTTTCGGCCCGGCGCGGCGTGATTTTCGCATTAAGGTTGCTGTGGGAACCGGCGCTTTCGCGTCGCGTGGACCGTCGCAATCGCTTGAAAAATCACTGTTTTCGCGACCGGAGCGGGTTTCGGCGCGCCGCGCCATGCGCTGTGCGCAGGCGGCGGGTTCCCGCGTGGGGTGGCGCTCGCCACATCGATGCCTTATTCCGCCTGTGTGTGCGGGATAACCCACAACAACGACGGACTGTGATTCATGCGACTTTCGCGCTTCATGCCATTTGCCGCCGCATGCGCCTCGCTCGTGCTCTCTGCTGCTTCCGCTTCGGCGCAGTCGGCTCAGGACATCAATTCCGGCAAGGTGCCGGTGCAGGCCCTGACGGTGAAAGGCAAAGCGGCGCTCGCAAAATCCGCACGGGTCACGTCGTCCTTCGCCGCGCGCGCGCATCGTCATGACGCGCTGCTTGATGCCAACGGCAATGAGACGGCGGTTGCGCCGGTCGCCCACGCGACGCTGCATGGGATGAACAGTTCCTATGCGTCGCTGGTCGCCAAGCATGCGGCCGCGAACGGCCTGCCGGTGTCGCTGGTGCATCGCGTGATCATGCGCGAGAGCAAGTACAATCCGCGCGCGATCTCCAAGGGCAATTACGGGATGATGCAGATCCGTCTCGGCACGGCGCGCGCGCTCGGCTACAGCGGCGGCGTGCAGGGCCTGCTCGATGCCGACACCAACATGACTTATGCGGTGCGTTATCTCGCCGGCGCCTACAAGGTCGCGGGCGGCAATCACGATCGCGCCGTCGCGCTCTATGCGCGCGGTTACTACTACGATGCCAAGCGCAAGGGCATGAACGCCTATTCGCTCGCCAACGCGCAGACCCGTCCGGTCGCCGCGCCGCAGGTTGCGCAGTCCTCGGCCGAAGCCGCGCCGCTGTCGTCGATGCGGCACGAAGCGTCCGCGCTGCCGCCCGCGCCGGCGCAGCAAGGCGCCGCGGCGCTCGCGGAGCGTCTCACGTCGCACTGATTTTTCGTCTGGATATGAAAATAATAAAGAGGCGCCGGCCGGTCCGGCGCCTTTTTGTTGTTAGCGGGCGGTGAGCGCCGGCGTCTGGTTTTGCCCGAACAATGTGTTCAGCGGGTTTGCGGTCTGCTGTTGGGTTTGCGCCGGCGCGGCGACGGCGGCTCGGGTGCGGCGGAATTTGCGCCGCGGTTTCTGTGCCCGCTTCGGCGTCGCGGCGGTGACGCCGGTCCGCGCGCGCGGCAGCATCACCGGCTGTGCCGGTTGTGATGGGGCGGCCTGGACCGATCCGGTGATGTCGCCGAGGGTCGCGGCATCATCCGCGCCGACCGGCGGCAGCGCGTCGATCGCCGATTGCAGCGCCCGCAGCGGCACCGGCGGTGGCGGCGTTTCCTCGGCCGGACCGACCGGCAGTTCGGTGGAACTGGCCTCGCCGATATCCATCGGCAGGGTGGCGCTCGGGATGTCGTTCAAGACCTCCACCGCATCGGCGGGTGCCTGATCCTGCGCGGTGGCCGGCAGGCTGACCCAGCGCAGCCGCGCGCCGTTCGCGCCATCCCGCTCCGGCAGGTCGCGCAGCTTGGCTACTTCATCGGCGCGGCGCAGCGCCGCCTGCACCAGGAACGGACGCCATTCGGGATGGTCGTCGGCGCTGATCAGCGGCCCGCGCGGCGCAAAGGCGGCGGTGACGACGCGCGCCGGGACGCCCGGCGGCGAGGTGGAGGTGAGGCTGAGAGCGCCCAGCGTTACGAGGAACAGTGCGGAGACCCCGGCCAGCAGAAGCCGAAGAGTGGGAAACATGCGCAACTCATAGCTGAGTCGCGCGAGAGGCGAGAAGCAACCGGCCCTCGCGTCATCGGCGAGATGCACGCCAGACGAGTCCGGTATGGCGGTCGGTCGGACGGACGGACAGCGGCAGGGCGTCATGGCGCGTTCCTCCGCCAAGGCAACGGCCGGGCCGCCGCGTGCGTTCCGGTCTTCCGGCCGGTTTCAGGAGGGCGAGCGGGTTGGGGGCGGCGTGACGGCGGTCTATCGCCTGCCAGACGCCATTGCTAAAAGCCGTCCGGGGGCCTGTAGCTCAATGGTTAGAGCCGAGTGCTCATAACACTCTGGTTGCAGGTTCAAGTCCTGCCGGGCCCACCATCTTCCCCTGCCTTACGGAAATACCCGTAGGGTTGGGACTGAGACGCGAATTGTTTGAAAGCCTGTGTTTGCGGGAGTTTCGCCTATTGCGTGTAAGCGTGAGGCCTTCTCCCGCAACCATCTTGTCCTGCATGCTTTCAGGACTGGCGTTCATCTCAGACATAAACAGCGCGATTTGCTTGAGCTCCGTCTCCGAATGGGCCGTCTTACCTACGGTTGCCAGTTTTAGGATGCCCGCCAGATCGCCATACAGATTCACCAACAACTCTTCGGAGTTTTCGTCGGGAGTCAGAACGATCTTCTCGATCAGGCTACGAATCAGTTCGATTGCTTGCGTTCGGTGGTTCTTGTCGCGCAACGCGGACAACAGCTCTCCGACTGCTTGATGATATCGCTGCGCCATATTCGGATGAAGCAGAACAGGTGCTTCGCGGTCAGTCGAGATCAGTTCTTTCAGTTCTCGCTCGCGACGATCGATAGCGTTCGACTCTTCTTTCATCGCTTCCGTCGAGAAGCCATCCATAACGGCCTGGACGATGCGCTTTTGACGCGCCTGAAGTTTTGCTAGTTCCGCCTTGCGAGATGAAACGGTCGCGTTGTTTTCCATGCGCAATCGGTTGAGGTGTGACGTATATTCCTTGCAGAACTCCGCCAACAATTTCGGCTCCATTAGGTGCGTTTGAAGAATCGATAGAACCGTTTCTTCCAATGTGTCTTGACGGACCACTCGCAAATTTTTGCAAAGCGATGCGCCCTTATTCCTGGCGGTTGAGCATCCGTAATGCGCCAAGGAAATTTTGGAGAAACCATTTCCACAGCAGCCGCACTTGAGAAGATATGAGAAGAGGTGGGTTGGCCGCTGATGAGCCCAGAAAGCCTTCTTTTCTCCCCGAGCTTTGAGTTGGCGCTTCTTCACGGAATCCCAGAGATCCTGATCGACAATCCGCAATTCCGGGATCTCCGTTCGAACCAAATCTTTATGCAGATTGACACGTGCCACGTGATTGCCAGTATCCGGATTCTTCGGGTAGCTGACCTTGTTCCATACAAGCTGACCGACATAGAGCTCGTTATTCAGGATGCCGGAGCCACGTTGCCAATTCCCGTAGATAGTGGTCGGTGACCATCCGGTGATAATCTTGCCTTTGCGCACTGTTCCTTCGCGCGGAGAGGGGATGCCCTCTCTGTTTAGTCGGGCTGCAATCGCTTTGGGCGAAACGCCATCGACGTACTCGCGGAATATTCGGCGGATGATATCGGCTTCGAGCTTATTGATCTCGCGTTCGCCACGCTCGATTTCGCCGTTGGCATTTTGATTTTTCAGGACGTTATAGCCGTAGCAATTTCCGCCGCCAATTTTTCCGCTCAACACGCGACCCCTCTGGCCTCGTTTCACCTTGCGGCTGAGATCGACAAGAAATAGCGCGTTCATCGTGCCCTTCATTCCGATGTGAAGGGGGGTTATTTCACCCTCTGTCAGGGTGTGCATTGAGATGCCCTGAAACTGCATGCGCTTATAAACATGCGCCACGTCTTCTTGGTCGCGGCTGATGCGATCCAGCGCCTCTGACAGAACGACATCAAATTTCTTCGACATCGCGTCTTTAATCAGCCGCTGAACCCCTGGACGATTTTTCGCAGTGAAGCCCGAAATTCCTTCATCGGTGTAGATGGCGACGACTTCCCAGCCCTCACGTTGTGCGAATTCTTTACACTCGCGGATCTGATCTTCAACAGATGCCGGGCTTTGGAGTTCGTCGTCAGAGTAGCGAGAATAAACGCCAACTCTGGTTATCTCTTTCGTTAGAGTCATTGCATAGTTCCTGGGTCGATGTTTTCACGACGCAACAGGAGCTGGGCATAATCATACTCAGCGGCGCGGCGGGCGAGTAGGCGAACCAAATCAATGATGCGGTCATCATGACCTGGGTCGCGGACTTCGATCGGTGCGAGTGGCGGCGTTTGACTTAGAGTCTGAATCGTTTTGTCGGGGGACGTCAACGCTGATCTCCTTTCAATTCCCGAGATTGGCGTCGCATCGCCCCGATGCGAACGTCCGCCATTCTTGATCATTCCGGGTCTGCGCGTCAAGGAATATAATCCTACATAAGCCAGTTCACCATTATGGAAATGTCGCCTTTCTGGAATCAGCCGTCGCGGGTAATACGCGGGTAAATCGCCGGGTAATTTTGCCGCCTATGATCACAAGCATCCTCAATCGTTTCTGGCCAAATTGGCGTATCGAAACGGCGATGCTTACGCGCGATGGGCGAAAGCATCTGTACCGGATCATTCAGGCCGTTCGACTACGCGAATTCCTGGAATGGGATGACATCTACCGCACAGCTTTCGATGGCCCGTTTGAACGCGGTATCGACTTCGAAAGTAATTTCCGATCTGGACGGATTTCACGAAAGCGCGCCGTCCTGCTCTACAAATGGATCGCGAAAAATTATCCCCGTGACGCCGTAGAGTTCGAGTACGGGATGCACTCGTATCTCTACTCGTCCGCCGCGTTCCGAAGTGAAGATCTCGATCGTTTCGTTGACGGTCGTTCGGGTACGCGCGGTCGGCAAACCGATAGCGATCATGTTCGACCGCCATCGTCTCCGTCGAACGAATGACGCGCAGCGTGGCATTTCATTTATGAAAAGGCAGGGCGGGGCGGCCCCTGGGCGCGTTTGAGGCGTCGAGCCTCGCCGCGCCAATGAAACGTCCGGGCGTTTCATCCCCGCTCAGGGAACTGCCGGTCCCCCGAGACCCCCACTCACGCGACCACTTGCGCCAAACACACAGACTGCATTTGCCTCACGCGTGTTCGCACAGTCCAACGTCACGGATGAAATTCGGATACCGCATCGGCTGTTAGATTTGTTGGCTTGTAGCTTCTGACTGAATCCAATCCGAATGTCAGAGCACAAACGTAATACCGAAATCGTACCGCAAAAGCGGTTCGCAAGATGTGTGCTGTAATACAGCACAATCTTGGCAAGGGGGCCGCTGCGCGCCCCCGTTGCATCCCCCAGCCGTGACGCGGCACCGACATTGAGCCTGTGTCCGCGTCATTGAAACGTCTGGCCGTTTCATCACCATCCAGCGGGAGCCTCCGCGCTCCCCTGGCAACCCCACGGTCAGCGTGTCGCCGCTGAACCACGACCTGGCGTCTTGCCGCTGGACCACGCGCCGGGCGGAGGTTTCGGCTCTCCCCGGCACCCCATCGATTCAGGGGCGTCTTGCCGCCCCCGACACCCCGCGCCGTCGGGTCGGGAGATTTGTCTCTCCAGCGGCACCGAATCAGTGGCATGGAATGACCGTCTTTCTGTGAAAACGCTCGGGCCATCTTGAACGCAATATCGCGCGGAAGACCGCGTCCTGTGCGTCGATATGGATGCGTCCTTGACCCGCCAGCGGGCGCAGTTCTATTTTTGTTCCAATCGCTATCCTTCTACACTGGCTTCTGAAATGACCTCGAACGCCCCCCTTATTAGCCTTCGACGACCCAATCTCTTCGGAGATTGTCCGGTCACGACGGCTGTCAACGCCTTGGCTTCTGCGGGCATTGAACAGCGCGGGGCAGTTTTCACCCGCAAGGAAGTCGTCGAGTTCATTCTCGATCTTAGCGGCTATACGATCGACCGTCCGCTGCTGACGATGCGCTTGCTTGAACCTTCCTTCGGCGGCGGCGATTTTCTTCTGTGTGCGATCGACCGGCTGTTGCAGACCTGGGACAAAGCCGGAAAGCCCGAGGCCTATAACGCGCTTGCGGATGCTATTCGAGCGGTCGAGTTACATCGCCACAGCTATCGCGAAACGCGTACCGCAGTCGTTGCGCATCTTACGAAAGCTGGGATCGCCAGACGCACTGCGGAAAGTCTTGCCGATCAATGGCTGGTCTTCGGCGACTTTCTTTTGATCGAGTTGGACGGCCAATTCGACTTTGTGATCGGCAATCCGCCTTACGTTCGGCAAGAATTGATCGCGGACGCGCTGATGGCAGAATATCGCGCACGGTACCATACCATATATGATCGCGCTGATATTTACGTCCCATTTATCCAGCGTTCGTTGCAAAGCCTTTCCCCGAAGGGGACGCTTGGTTTCATCTGTGCCGATCGTTGGATGAAAAACCGCTATGGCGGTCCGTTGCGGCAATTTGTTGCCGATCACTTTCATCTCAAAGCCTATGTGGACATGGTGGACACACCCGCGTTTCACAGCGATGTCATTGCCTATCCTGCGATCATCGTCATCGATAGAGAAAAGACCGATGCTACTCGCGTCGCACATCGTCCGGCGATTGATGCGAACGAACTGACAACGCTCGCGCAGCATCTGACTTCCAAAGTCAAACCTGCTTCAAATACCGGGGTGAAGATTGTCCCACGCGTTGTTGCGGGCGCGGAGCCGTGGATATTGGAGTCCTCTGATCAACTCGCCCTAATCCGCCGCCTTGAAAGAGATTTTCCGACCATCGAGGAAGCTGGATGCAAAGTCGGGATTGGTGTCGCGACGGGTGCGGATCGAGCCTTTATTGGTAAATTTGACGAACTTAACGTTGAAGCCGACCGCAAATTGCCGTTGGTAATGACGCGTGACATTTTAAGCCGCTGCGTCGATTGGCGCGGTTTAGGCGTAATCAATCCCTTTGACGATAAGGGAGGCTTGGTGGAGCTGATCAAATATCCGCGACTGCGGAGCTACCTTGAAGCAAGGCGCGATCAGATTGCCGGTCGGCATGTTGCGCAAAAGGCTCCGTCTAATTGGTATCGGACCATTGACCGCATTTATCCCGCTCTTGCCGCCAAGCCAAAGCTGCTTATCCCGGATATCAAGGGAGAAGCGCATATCGTTTACGAAAACGAAGGTCTCTATCCGCACCACAACCTGTATTACCTCACGTCGGAGACGTGGGATTTGCAGGCCTTGCAGGCCGTGTTGTTGTCCGGCATCGCGCGCATGTTTGTCGCCGTCTACTCGACAAAGATGCGCGGGGGGTATCTGCGCTTTCAAGCACAGTACTTGCGTCGAATTCGCGTCCCTGCCTGGACGGATGTTCCGGTTTCATTGCGTAAGCGGCTAATTAAAGCGGCAGCGTCGCGCGATGCGGTCGCCTGTAACCAAGCTGTTTTTGAACTTTATAAAATGACCCCAGCCGAACAATTGGTGCTGGGCGGAAGTGAATCTGATGTCGCTTGAACTTGCTGATTATGAGCGCAAGGCGCGCGAGGCCACGATGGCCTTTTGGGGAAATAGAGAGAAGGCTCGACAAAAACAAATCGAGGCCGGAAAAGCAGATCAAGGCGAACGCGCCGGCGTCACCGCCGGCAAAAACATGGATGGCTTTCTAGCTCTCGTCATTGATTTGGTGAAGGCAAACGGCCTTCGTAATGCGGTCATTCATGAACGGCGCGCGGTTTTGACGCTTCCGGGATATTTTCGTCCAACCAAACTGTGGGATCTTCTCGTCACCCAAGGAGATAGTCTGGTGGCGGCTATCGAACTCAAAAGCCAGGTCGGACCGTCATTCGGCAACAACTTCAACAACCGAACAGAAGAAGCGATCGGCACTGCGCACGATTTGTGGACCGCTTATCGTGAAAACGCGTTCGGCAAACATCCTCGCCCGTTCGTAGGCTGGATGATGATGGTTGAAGATGCGCCGGAATCTCGTCGTCCTGTGACGGACCGCTCTCCGCACTTTCCTGTATTTAAGGATTTTCAGGGTGCTTCTTATTTGAAGCGATACGACGTGCTTTGTCAGCGTCTCGTTCAGGAGCAGCTCTACACATCGGCCTGCGTATTAGCATCGCCACGCACCGCCACTAATGACGGAGCATATTCCGAACTTTCAGACCTCACCGGACTAAGGACGTTCGTAACGACGCTCGCCGGGCATATTGCTGCTGAGGCAGCAAGGGCGAAGTGAGTGTTACCGCTAGGCTGCGTCCTTAATTCTTAGCCCGATGGTCTAAAACGCAGCCAGCCATTCCAATGCGTCGTGAGCCGTGGCAATGCCCGCCGCTTTCAGCAGTCGCACGATGTCCGCGGCGCAAATTACTATGATGGGATGCTCGTCCTCTTTGATTTCTTTATAAGCCTGATCTGCAACGTACGATGTTGTGACGAGCACACCGAACTGCCGGTGCCGCAGCCGGGATATAAGTCTCGATAACTCGCTCACACCCACGGAATTCGTGAGACCGTAGCATTTGGCTTCAAGCGCGAAACTGACATCCACTGCGGAAGCGCCGTCCCCCAGTTGGTACTTTCCGATACCATCACGTCCGCCATCCCTGCTTGGCCTAGTCAAATCAAGCGAGACAATTCGGGGCAGCATAAGTTCCGCCAGCTTGGCTGCGCACTGCTCAAACCGGTATTCATCGTCCACAAAATGCTGTCGCACCATCTGAATGATGGCGCGGCCTTCGTCGGTATCCGGCAATTGTTCAGATTTGGTTCGGTGGTTCAGAACCCTGGGGGCTTTGAGCGCGTCATATACGCCCTTCTCGACCCACCGTCTCCATGAAGGCGGGGCGTTAATGCCAAGTGAGTTTCCCGCGCTGACTTCTTTCAGCCATTGCCGGGAAATTACGCCTTCGTTAAGCATTGTGAACTTCGACTGATAGTTTTGAAATCTTTGCCCGTCTTTGGATCTCCAGACGGCAACTAGATCGCTGTTTGGATCAAGATTTTCCACGCCTGGGACAGCGAGCCCAAGAAACTGAACGTCTCTCCATGAGCGATAGACATTGGCGAATATTAGTACCGGAGGCACCTCTGCACGAGCACCCGATCGATGCAGGCGATCAAATAGATCGCGCAGCAGAAGATTGCCGAAGCGTTTTGTCTTATGCAGCTCATTGCCGGGGCTTTTGTTGTCACCAAAATATGTGAACGTTCCTGATTGCCGGTCCAGATTGTCAGGCCAGTCCAAATCCCGCAGCGTCGAAGTTAAAACAATAAGTCGGGGCTTCTCTTTGTTTCCAATGTAACGGAACCCACCCTGATTGCTCACCCCAACGAGCGGAGGAAGCGGGTCGTCGGACGCGTTTCCGTTTCTTCCGCCCGCGTACACCCGATCAATGATCAGGTCTGCGTTCTGCAGTTTGGCTTTATGAATTGCGTCCATGAAAATCTTCCCTCGCAATGATTTTCAGAATACGGCCGACGACAGCAGAAATGTCTTGCTTCACTTCATGTTCCCAAACCCGGACGACCTTCCATCCATCAGCTCGCAACTGCGCCGTAACCCTTCGATCGCGCGCGATGTTGCTGTTCAGCTTATCGCGCCAGAATTCGTGGTTCGTTTTCGGTTGCACACCATGCTTGGGGCATCCATGCCAAAAGCAGCCGTCAATGAAAACGACCAGTCGCCGTCCAGCAAATGTGATGTCCGGCCTGCCGGGCAGCTTTGTATGCAGTCGGTATCTGAGGCCAAGCGCCCATAGTGCGCGCCGCAATACGAGCTCGGGTTTGGTGTTGCGCCCTTTGATACGTGACATGCAAAGACTGCGCTGGGAGGGAGTAAGTACGTCCATTTTGTGCCTGGTCAGACATCCTTTGACTTGGTAGCCTGGTCTGAAATCGCCTCAACGGGAAGGCTAATGATCAGGACGCTTGACATATTCTGTGGTGGGGGCGGCAGCAGCTACGGTGCCCGACAGGCCGGTGCCGAGATTGTCTGCGGCATAGATTTATGTGACGTAGCAACCGAAACCTATCGGGAGAACTTCAAAGAGGCGCATGTTGTCACCGCCAGATTGGAGGACGTCGGACCGCGGGCGCTTCACAACAAGATCGGTAACATCGATCTTCTGTTGGCTTCGCCGGAATGTACCAACCATACCTGCGCAAAAGGCGCGGCCCCTCGTTCCGAGGCCAGTCGGGCGACCGCGATGCAGGCTCTACGATACGCCAAAGAATTCAGGCCCCGCTGGCTCGTCATGGAAAATGTTGTCCATATGCGGCCATGGTCCCGCTATGGCGAACTGAAAGAGGCATTGCAGGATCTGGGGTATAACGTTCGCGAATTTGTATTCGATGCGTCCGATTTCGGCGTACCGCAAAGCCGCAGGCGTCTCTTTGTCGTCTGTGACCTGGAAGATGAAGTGGCCGATATCAAAATTCCGAGAATACGGAAAAAGAAAACCGTTCATGACATTCTCGACAAGCCAGGCACATGGGACACAACGCCCCTTTTCCGGCCTGGACGCGCGAAGCCTACGCTGGAGCGGGCCGAGCGTGGGTTCGCAAAAGTTGGGAAAAAGGCAGCATTTTTGCTGGTATATTATGGCAGCGATGGAAGCGGCGGGTGGCAGCCTCTGGATCGGCCCCTGCGCACAATTACGACCGTTGATCGATTTGCTCTGGTCGAGCCGGGGGCGGGCGGTCACAATATGCGAATGTTGCAGGTGTCTGAATTGAAAAAAGCCATGGGATTCAAAAGCGACTATATCATGAACCACGGTAGTCGCAGAGAGAACATCAAAATTCTCGGCAATGGCGTTTGTCCGCCGGTCATGCAGGCGATTGTCGAATGTATCGGGTCGGCCTGAGCCATGGCTGGCGCGGTCTCAAAAACTCGTCCGAAGAACGGTCTGACTTTCAAAGTAAAGCCGCGACTTCTGACGCTGCTTGGTGAGCAGCTTATCCGCGACGCCAATCTTGCGGTTTTCGAACTCGTCAAAAACGCCTACGACGCCGACGCCACAATGTGTCTCGTTACGGTGATCAATCCGGATGACCAAGCGACTGGCAAAATCATCATCGAAGATGATGGCACCGGCATGAGCGAAGCGACATTGCGCGATGTCTGGATGATGATCGCGACAGATGTGAAGCTGCTACAGCGCCAAGCTGACAAGCGAACCAAGAAATTCAACCGCTACCCCCTGGGCGAAAAAGGTCTTGGCCGTCTTTCGATACACAAGCTGGGTCATGATATCACGATGATTACCCGCACCCGCGGCGGTGAGGAGATTGTTCTGGAGTTTGATTGGGACGCAATCGAATCCGCGGATGATCTCGATAATGCCTTCATTACTCTGCAAAAGCGCAAGCCGGAGACGTTTCCCGGAAACAATCATGGCACGCGTTTCGAAGTAACGCGCCTGCGCGAAGTCTGGACGCGCGGCAGCCTGCGTCGCCTGTATCGTTCAGTGAACAGCCTGTGCTCACCCTTCAAAGGGCCTGCTGATTTTGAGGTCAGCCTCTCAGCCCCAGGAAGGGAAGAGTGGCTTAAAAATATGTTTACTGCAGATGATGCGCACAAGTGCGCACTCTATCACATCCGCGGTTCAATCGATGGCGATGTCGGCGCTTTTGAATACAGCTTCACTCCGCCTTCTGCGTTTGAAAAGCAACTGAACAAGCGCAAAGCAAAGTTGAAATTTCCGCTAGAAAAGCGGGAGGATAGAAAGTCGGTGTCGCTGGACCTCTCCGGTCACAAGATCGGAAAGGTCGAGTTTGATTTCTGGATGTTCGACCGCGACCCATCTGTTCTCAAGGCTGTCACGGGCGACGTGAAGGGCCTTAAAAGCTACCTCGATGAAAATGGCGGCATACGAATCTACAGAGACGGCATCCGAGTTTATGACTTTGGCGAGCCCGGAAACGACTGGCTCAATCTGGATCTGCGCCGCGTAAACACCCCCACAGCGCGTACGAGTAATAACCAGATTCTGGGGGCTCTACGTCTTGATGCAACCGCCAGCGATGATCTGCGGGAAAAGACAAACCGCGAGGGATTCATTGAGAATCCGGCGTTTGAGGACTTCAGGGACGCTGTAATTGCGGTCCTGACGCAGGTTGAGGCGGAAAAAGGAAAAGATCAAAAGCGTATTCGTGAAGCTCTCGGCAAAGGGACCGGCAAGAAGGTTTTCGAAAAACTCTCTGAAGTGCGCGAAGTACTCGAACAAAAAGGCGTCCTAGCCGAGGTTGAGCCCGTCCTAAAAGCTGCCGAAAAAGAACTTGAAATGTACCGTGACCAGCTCCTTCACGCCGCGGTTCCCGGTCTCACCATCGGCATGATGCTGCATGGCGCGGAAAAAATTCTCGATGAGCTTCGTGCCGCGGCGGCGCATGACGCCAAACCTGAGCGCATCAAAACTCTTGTGGACCAACTTTATCGAGCGATGCGGCCAGTTACCAATCTCCTGAAAAATCCCACGCCGGCCAAAACGACGGCATCCGCGCTTATTAAAGAGGCGATCTTCAGCGCAGAGATCCGGCTGAAGCGTCACAAAATAAGTCTTTTGAACGGAATGGAAGACGGCGCAAAAGATTTTCCCGTTCAGGGGTCGAAACAGATGCTCGTGGCATCGATCACCAACCTCATTGATAACAGCATCCACTGGCTAGAATCGAAAAACCCGAAACAAAAACTTCTCTACATCGCGACCACGCGAGACCTCGAAGGCGGGCCTGCGATCGTTGTTGGAGATAACGGGCCGGGTTTTGGTGACGATCGTCCCGAAGACTTGGTCGAGCCGTTTTTCAGCCGTCGCGTCGGGAGCATGGGCCTGGGACTCTATATCGTCAACGAAGTCATGACTGTAAATCGTGGTCGTCTTGTGTTCCCAGATGACGGTGACATCGATGTACCGGATGAAATCACCGGCGCCGTTGTCGCTCTACAATTCGATGAGCAATGACATGATTGCGAATCTTGCATCGCCTTCGGTTTGCGTCATTGATGATGAGGAAGATGAATACAAGGAAATTCTGAAAGCTCTGAACGAGATGCATGTAAGTACGGTGCATCTGCTGGGTACCGTTGACAGTCTTCCCGCGCAGCCGTTTAAGCGCGTTCGGCTTGTATTTCTCGACCTTCATCTCTCAGCCACAATTGGCAAGGATGCGGCAGCGTATACCGCAAACGCGTTTACCCGGATTGTTTCGCCGGAGACCGCACCCGTAATTGTTGTGATCTGGAGCAAATACGCTAATGAAAAAGTGGCCGTCGAAGGCGTGCCTCCTGACGATCAGGAGACCGAGGCGCAGTTGTTCATACGCACGCTTCTTGAACATGAACCTCGCTACAATGGCCGGTTGATTTTTGTTGAAATGAACAAGCCCAAGCCGGAGGATCGGCCCGATGAAAATTGGTCCGAATTACTGAAGGCCGAAGTTAATAACACGCTCCAGGGTCAGGAGGCGGTAAACTTGCTTTGGTCTTGGGAAAGTCTGGTCGAAGACGCCTGCGCCCAGGTCAGTCAGGGGCTCACCGCTGTCGCCGAGGTTGCCATTCAGGGTTCAACACGGGATTTGAAGGACGGCCTAAAGGCTACGATGCAAAGACTCGCGAAGGCACAAAGCGAGGGTGACTTCACAGCAGCGGCAGCTCCCCGATATCTCCTGGCAGTTTTGTCGGAATTGCTGACAGACCAATTGGATAATCCTGCCGGAATCGCAAATGTCGCCGCCCATGGCAACTGGCTGGTCGAGAATCCTCCTGGGGCAACAGGCAACGGCTTCGCTGCCCATATGAATGGGCTCTTGTTAACTTCCCCCGCATCTACTGATGCCGGTCTCTATCTGCCTGGCACTGTGTTCAGGGTCGCGGACTCACAAAAATTCCAAAGTTCCTTTGGGACATCGTTGGATACTTTTGTGAGTCTGTGCAGCAAGAAGCAGGCAGGGCCGGTGTTCGAAAAATGGCAGCAGGGGGCTCAACCCGTTCTGATCGAGCTCTCGCCGGTTTGTGATGCAGCGCAGAACCACAGGATAAACTCGTTCCTAATTGCGGGCTTTGTAGTTCCGGCGGCCTGGAAGGGAGATATCAGCAGTGACTACAAGCAAAACACGTTTGGCACACTTCCAACTTTAAAACTGCGTTGGTCGCGTCCAAATTTTGACGCTCAAGATGTGGTCCTAATGTATTGCAATCGTTATAAGCTGACGGTGCCTGTCAATGCTGCTTACGACGGGATCGAACCTTGGTTCAGATTGCGCGAGCTTCCAACCACGCTTATTAGAAACGCGCACGCTGCACATTCCGCACGGGTCGGTCTCGTCCAGGTGGATTAGATGAGAGCGCGCTACGAGGGGCGCGTTCACATCCCGCAGGCGATGCTTGGCATACCTTCTACAGCTTTGGCGCGGTGCCCTGGCTTTGAGTTTGAACCCCGCGCGCATATTCCGAAAAATATTTAAAATCTGCAGAAACGTTCTGACGTGCGCGTTCGTTGTCGCTCAACGTAAACCGCAAGCTCTTGGCGTGGTCCTTAGAAATCCCGAACTCCACGCCAACGTCTAGGATGATATCGCACACGCCCGTGTTGTTCGCGTTGCGTGCAGCGTCCGGCGAATTTGCCGACATGTTGATTTTGCACGACAAGATATTCGCGCCCGGCGTGGCGAAGGCGCGCCCGTTATCGAACTGATAGCGGAAGGTCGTGTCGAATTGCTGTGGCTGTGCCTTCAGCTTCTCGGATAGCCTGGCGAGCGTTTCGCTGACACGGGGTTGTTCGTTTTGCTCGTAGTAAGTCAGGTTGCGAACGACGCCCAACACCTGGTGACCCGACGACGGCGCGCTAAACAGGATACGGATGCCTTCCTGCACGCGCGGATGCTCCGGCAGACGACGTTCCATTTGCATCGAACCCACATACTCAGCCGTGAGGAACCCGCCGGGCGTTTGCAGACGAAATATGTTCTTCGTTTCGCGGACCGGACTGATCTCTTGCGAACCCGGCTCCGCCGCAATCTTTTCCAACTTCGCCTTTGCGTCCTCATAGGTGTCACCGGGCTCGATACCCAGGATGTCGATCGAGACGCCCTGCGGCTGATTGAGGTGCTTTTGAACATTCAGCACCTGCTTCCACTGCATCGTTTGCTGCGCTTGAGCGCCGGTCGCAGTCAGGAATATTGCGGTAACTGCCATGAGGCTTCGCTTCGTCATATCAAATCCCTTGATGAATGAGTGCGCTATTGCGTGATTAAATTTCGACGGCCCAGGCGCTGCCTGACTTAAAGAAGCGCGCCTTCATCGGCTGACCCCAATTGGTGCCGCCGGAAGGTTGCTTGCTTCCCCATTTGAAATCGCAGACATAGCCCGGCGCGTTTTGGGCGGCGGCGCAGCCGGATTTCTCAACGACACCGGAAGCCTTGAGCTTGGCGACCTCGGCTTCCACTTGCGCGTTCGAGCGCGTCGCTCCCGACATGCCAACGACCATGAGGAGCGTCGCGGCGAAATTCTGGTTGCTGTAGAGCGCTTCAAGCATATCGTTTGCCGACGGCTCGCTTGAGCATCCGGCCACAGCCAACGCGATGACGGCACTAGCCGCTGATCTAACGAATTTCATTTCGACCCCTTATGTTGCAAGGAAACCGGGGCGTCGGCTACAACCGACGCCCTGGTTTATGCGCTACTTCTTGCTGTCAGCTTCGGCCCGCAGCCGCGAAAGCTCCGCGTTGCGCGCGTTTCGCTCATCCGCATCGCGGATAGATTGCTCGGTCGCCATTTGGGCTTGCTGATCGCGCGAGAAGTCTTCTCGTGCTTTTTGACGTTGCGCTTCGAGATCGTTCGACATGATCGACTCCATAAGGTGTCTGAATCAAAAAACCTGAAGGCAATTTCCTTCAGGCTTGGCGAACGGACACTTCGGAGGACATGCAACAGAATTGCCTATTCTGTTTCAGGGCAAGAAACTGGCTGCCTTATCGTTGCCAAAGTTTGATCGTGCTGTTAAAACTCTGAGCGTAATTAAGATAGAAACGCCCAGATTCCGGGCGCTTTAGAGACTTCAACAGAATAGGCAAGACTGTCGCAACCAAGCCGGAAGCACGGCTTGGAGCGATAATGGCCAATTGGGTGAGTGCGGCTTCCCTTTATACGCCGCGCGGAAAACGCAAATACCTGACGGGAGACGAACGTGCCCGGTTTATCGGCGCCGCGATGGCCCATCCGCGCGCTGACATAGGCTTGCTGTGCCTGACGTTAGCGCATCTCGGGTGCCGGATTTCCGAGGCGCTGGCGCTTCGCCCATCTTCAATCTCGGCTGACCAAGGATTAGTATCCGTGGTCAGCCTGAAAAAGCGCGGACGGTTGCATGTGCGCGAGATTCCCGCGCCGGACGACTTGCTGGCGTCACTTTCGGCTTATTCGAACGGCTTAAGGCACGAGAAACTTTGGACTTGGTCACGATCGCAGGCGTGGCGGCTGATTAAGGCCGTCATGGCTGAGGCCAAGATTGCGCCGGGAGTTCATGCGACGCCCAAAGGTCTGCGGCATGCTTTTGGCCTGCACGCCATTCGTTCACGCGTGCCGCTCAATCTTCTTCAAAAATGGCTCGGACATGCCTCTATGAAGACGACGGCCATTTACGCCGACGCGATGGGCGAGGAAGAGCGGGAAATTGCCTCCCGTATGTGGAGCGTCAATCCTGATACTCCGGTCGAGACGATGAAGATCGTTCCGGGTTCATGAGCACGACCGCCGCCACCATTCCCTCCTTGATTGCCGTCGCGTTTTCCGAGGCATATTCGGTCAGCGTCATGATTGGCACAGGGCCTTTCCAAATATAGATCGCAAAGAAATGCGCGTTCGGCCTAACATCGATATTCCGAATACTCGCCAACGGAATGTCGAATTGCTCATTGCCATTGTTGACGACAACCCGCTGACGATAAATATCGACTGTCGTCCATCGCTTCAAAAATGGCGCGACGATCATCATGATGATCCAAAGCGGAAGGGCCGCAACCAGAAGATAAAGGAAAGCGACAACTGCCCATTCGACGTTTATGCAGAACATGACGAGAGCGGGCACGATCCAAATCGTTCCGACAATTACTACCAAATATTTAGAGCCTTTATTGCTTAATGAAATTTTCTGTTTGATCCGAATTCGGTCTTTCGTTTGCTCGACAAAAGTACCTTTGAACCGAAAAGAGCAAAACGTTTCCCAATCTTCCTGCGCTCTACTTTTCCTCATCGATCATCCCATTAAACATTGCATCAGACGCATCGAGGCGCTTCAACACCACGGGACGTGATCCTGGGTGCAGGACGAGCAACCTGGTTGTTTCGCGCGCAAACATCCGTTCGACTTCCTCCGACGTCAATAGAGGTGAGCCCACCACCACCTCCCGAAACTCTGCTGCCCCCGCCTGCCGTTGGCTAGAGGTCAGGTCCGTTTTATCGACGCGGACGAAATGCGTCGTCCCCAATCGCTTGGATACGTATTCAAGACTGGTCAGGTCGTTCAACCCAAACCAAGTGGTAATACCTGCGTTCCCCAAAAACGTTTCCCAACGGTCCTTATAGATCGCCTTCAGTTGACCGAGGTCTTGCAGAACTACCCAAAGTTTAACGCCGAAGCCCGCGATTTGCCCGGCCGCTTTCTCGATCGCTTCCATATGCCCGAGCGTCGCAAATTCTTCCAAGAGCAGCAGGGCCGGAAGAGGTTGAACTTGTCCGCGCGATTCAAGCTTCGCCATCGCTAGGTTCACGATTACCCGCAGCCAACGGAAATGCGTGGCAAGACGTGACGCCGGGAGGCACATGTAAACCGTCGTCGGCTGCTGATTGATCGATTCAATCGTGAAGCCGGACGGCTCCAACACGCCGGGCAGGCGCTTGGAATCCAGAAAGGAGAGTTGCTCGCGCGTAACCGATAATATCGAGCTCAACTCCCGATCATGCTTGTCATAGAAATTCGCCGCGACCAGTTTGACGTATCCGTCAAACCCGTCAGTTTCCATCATTCGGGTGAATAGATTGGGCGAGCCACTATCTTTGTCTCTTCCTGATAACTGGCCTTCGTCGCCGAGCAATATTCGCCGAAGCCTCAAGAATGTCGCCTCACCACCATCTGTGAACATGTAGAGGATCAGAAGCCGGATGAGATTCTTGGCACTGTCAGTCCAATGCCGATCGCCAGTGCTCTCATTCGTGATTAGGGCATCCGCGATCATCGCTACGTCATCCATGACGGAATCAGACGCAGGATCGATGTCGTCTAGCGGGTTATAGGAAGTTCCCTTCCACCCCGACACGCCGAAGGGGTCGAGAACGACCACGCTTTGTTTAAGACCTTCGTTCCGCCAACGCGCCGTTTTGCGTGCCAGCTCTCCCTTCGGATCGATAACAATTGCGGATCCCGGCCACGTGATCAGATTTGGTAGTATCAGCGATCGGCCCTTGCCCGCACGCGTCCCCGCGACCGTGATCAAATGCCTATTGTCATCGTTCCGGCACACCAGCGAATCCTGGTACTGCCCAAGAAGTACGTTGGCCGTGCCCGGCTTCCAGAGCCAACCCGGCGCAAGAATCTCTGAGGGCTGCGCCCATCGCGCGAAAGCGCCCTGCGCTTGGCGGTCAGGCGACCATCCGCGCGGCATTGCACGGTCTAAGGCCTCAAACCACGAAGACCAGTCGTTCATGTTGTTTCTGCCCCTTCTTATATTATGTTAATTGCCGGAAAGGCACGAGGGAATCCCATGCCCGATGACCACGAAAAGAAACCGAAAGCGACACGCATCTTATTGGGGCAGCGCGAGCCCGTGAAACCGTCGTACGAACATCGGCGGGTATTCCAATTTACGCCGAATGGTACGCGCACCACCCTGGAGCCCACGCCCGAGACGCGCGCCTACAACAGTTTTCTGGCTAAAGAAAACGGCGAACGGGAGCGCACGGCGGAGCGCATGAAACAAGTGCCGCGCGCGCCGAGCGCCAAGCACGATAATAGCTTCAAGAAGTCCGGTCCGACGTTGTATGATAAGAAGAAGAGCAAGGACGACGATTTTGGGATTTGATGGAGAAGAAGGTAAGGCTGCCTGAGCCAACGGAAGACAAGCTTACGAACCTTATAATTCGTGAAGTGCCTCTGCCGAACGGCAGAATATTGAAACTTCAAATGTCTGAATGGCATTGGGAGATGTTGGCGTTTGAAGAAGTTTGGAACGACGTTTATGGCCGCGAGTACGGCCTGATTTATGAGTTCTACAAAATGGCGCCGAATACGAAGGACCGGGTTTTGTCCGATGCGATGATGTCGGTGCTTAGGGACGATTATAACGAGTACCTCGCGAAGTTTGCGCCGGGTGAAGAGCCTGAGTACGACGACCCGCGACAGTAGGATTGTTCGTCTGCAATTCGACTTGCCGCGACCGTCATAGGTCGTAACCGTAATCCGCTTCGGCTTTACGCGGACGCGTTTGTACGAAGGCCATTATACGCCGCGCTGTCCGTAGACGCTCCAAGCGATGCCGCTCGCTGACCCGATCGATTTGCTTTTGAAGCGCCTCTCGTTCCTTGAATTGAAGGCTGAATAACTGTTCGCGTTGAGCGCGATCGCGAAGCCAAGCGGAATGAGCTTCGAGTTCGTTTTCTTTGCGCAGCGCGAACAGTCGTCCGGTCAGCGCATCCATAACGATACCAAGTCCTCGCCGAAATTTGCCCGCCCGCGCAACCGACTCCTTCCGCCAACGCTCCGTCTGTCTTTTTGCCATGCTTTCCCGTTCCTTGCGGTGGATCGCGCGCATTGTATGTGCCGCGTCCTTGAGCGGCTTTCGTTCAATCTCGTGCCGTTGAGCTTGTTCGGCACGGCGGGCAATAACGTTCTTAGCGACGCCGTTTCTAATTGCCTTTCGGGCCTCGTCAACGCTTGGAAGATTGGTCCCCGGACCTAGCTTTTCGGCGATGTGCTTGCTTCGGGTCTGACACCATCTCGCCAGCGAATAGACCTTGCCGTGAATATCAAGCGCGACCACGGTGCGACTATCGCCTTTCGCCAGGAAATAACCTTGCTCCTCCAATGCATGTCTAAGAGTGGTCAGATTGTCGGATCTGCGCCACGCATCTTGAAACGCCTGCTTGATTTCACGCGGGTCTAAATCGTGCCGCTTGGCTTGCTGCCATTCATCCAGTGTGAAGTTGAGCGGATTCTTGCCTCCGTTCGCACGGTGACCTTGCGGCAGATCCCAGCCGTGTTCCAAGTACAGTTGCTTTGATAGCTCTTTCAGCCTGAATTTGAAGAACGGGAGATTTACAGCAGTCATCGTGTCCGCATTGATACGCGACCAGACCACGTGAGCATGTTTGCGTCCGTGTTTCTCATGAATCACAATGGCGCGCGGTTGACCGCCTAAGCCCAGGGCGGCTTCCGCCCGGTCAATGGCGGCGACCAATATCTCCGAGGCCAGCTCTTTGTCTTTCGGCGGGTTAAGGCTGAGCGAGAAGACCGGCTGACGGCAGCGCGTGCCATTAGCCACCGCATGGGTCTCCGCCATCGCACTGAAGAGGTCTTCCGAGCAAAAGCCACGAATTTCCGCGATCGTGACATGATCGTTGTCCTTCATGTTCATGAGGTGAAGCGCGAGCGCACGGGGGCCGCCGCGCTGTGAGCCTTTCAAAATCATGCCTTGAGCCTTTCCGGCTCTTCCGGCAGCGCTTCTTCCTTCAGCGCGGCTTCGATGCGCTTGCAGGCGATGTCGTAGTATTTCGGATCAATCTCGCAGCCAACGAAGTTGCGTCCCAGCCGAACGGCGGCGACGCCGGTTGTTCCAGATCCCATGAATGGATCAAGAACCGTTTCGCCCTTGTTCGAGAACAGGCGAATCCATTCCGCGACGAGACGATCGGGTTTTTGGGTTGGATGCTGACCGCGCACGACAGGGCAACGCCACACGGCATGATGTCCGCCGCCGTTCCAGCGCTTTCGCCCGGATCGGTGCAATATCGCCACGGCTTCCCAGCCCATGCCGGGCCGATCACCCGTGAACTGCGGGGCCGCGTTTGGTTTGATCCAAACTCCCAACCTCACCAGAGGAACGCCAGCGGATTCCAGCGCCGTGGCATGTTGCCAAGCGCAAGTCATGACCACCCAGCGTCGCGCGACCTGACAAAAGACGCGGCTGTATTCGACCAGCTCGTTCGTGCCGATTGGACGGAAGTCGATGACCGACGCCTTGAGAGATTTAAGCGAGCGAGCGCCCGCGTGCGTCGCCGTGTCATAGGGCGGGTCCGTGATGACGCAATCGACGGAATCCGGCTTGGCAAGGATTTCGCGGCAATCGCCCCCGTGAAGGATGATGCCAGGCCCAAGATGTCGCGTGACGGTCCTCATAGGACGCCTCGCGATTTGGCATGCCGATTGAACGTCTGGACTAGATTCTGATTGACCGATCTAATACCAAGCGCGGCCAGAAGCTGGTCACGCATTTCCGCGATCTGGGCGCAGGCGGCCCAAAGTTCGTTTTCCAACTCCTGAGTGACGGGGAGTGCGCCTTGGTTGGCCGCCTTGGCAAGTTGATTGAAGTTGGACGCCAGACGGCTTGCCCCGAGGGCGGCTAATATCTTCCCCAACTCTTTTTGCGACTCATGCGCGACGCGGGCTGGCGACCGGCGGGTTGGCCCGCCGTCTGGAAACAGAACGGATTTCACGTAGGCCCCGATCGGGCGATTGCCCGCGCGGGATGCAAGGTCCGTTCTCTCGTCCTTGGTCAGCCGGATCGAGAATGGTGCGGTAATCGGGGAAGGGCTAGCTCGGGTCGAAGCCATGGCCTGCCTTCCCACCAGCAGCAGACCGCCAAGCGCCGTTCGACTGAACAACGCGATTCAGCGGCTTGATGCCGAGTGCGCAGAAGAGCAGGGTAAGAGGGAGGCCTTCCGGGCCCACCAATTTCCTCGCCTTACGCCTGATGGATCGCCTGCCAGACCCGGTACGGCGTCACCGGCATGTCGAGGTGATCGACACCCGCAGCCCGGAGCGCGTCGATGACGGCGTTCATGCATGCCGACATGGCGCCTGTGGTGCCGGTTTCGCCGACGCCTTTCGCGCCAAGCAGGTTGGCCGGCGTCGGCGAGGGGCTGTTCAGCAAATCGACCGACGGCAGGAGATGCGCGCGCGGCATCGCGTAGTCCATGAAGCTGCCGGTCAGCATCTGGCCGTCCTGCGGATCGTACAGGCAGCACTCTCCGAACACATGGCCGGCGCCTTGAACGATGCCGCCGACGATCTGCCCGTCGGCGAGCGTCGGATTGAGAACGGTGCCGATATCGTCGACGGCGGTATAACGCACGATGCTCGCCGTACCGGTCGCCTTGTCGATCTCGACCTCGACCACATGAGCGGCGGCGGGAAAAGCACGCGACACGGGATTCTCGGCGAGCGTATCCAGCGGATGCTTTTGATCCGACTGATGCTGCTTGATCAGGTCGAGCAGCGAAACGGTGTGATCGGTGCCGGCGATGCGGAATTGGCCGCTGTCGAATTCCACATCGTGCGGGTCCGCTTCCAGCGTGGTCGCGGCGAGCAGCCGCGCCTTCTCGATCACGGCGTCCGATGCGATCTTGAAGGCGCTGCCTTGCAGCATGCCTGAGCGCGAGCCGATCGACGGATTGCCCTGCAGGCTCGGACCGAACGGATCGGCGGAGCGCAGTTGCACCGCGCCGTGCGGCAGGCCGAGCCAGTTCTCGACCATGTCCGGAAAGACCGTTTCGTGACCCTGTCCGCTCGGACCGGCGACGCAATACAGAATGATCGTGCCGTCGCGGTCGAATTCGATCGCGACCTGATCGACGCGGACACCGCCGCCGCCGGACGGCTCGAAGAATGCCGCGCAGCCGCGACCCAAGAGTTTCCCGCGGCGGGCGGCCTGCGTCCTGCGGCTGCGGAAACCCGCCCAGTCCGAGGCCGATTTCGCCTGTTTGAGCAGCGCCGGGAAGTCGCCGCTGTCCAGCACCGTGCCGGTGCGCGTCGTGTACGGGATTTGCTTCGGCGTGATCGCGTTGCGCAGCCGCAGCGTCAGCGGATCGCAGTCGAGGCGCGCGGCGGCTTCGTCCACCAGCCGTTCGACAATATAGACGGCTTCCGGCCGGCCGGCGCCGCGATAGGCATTGGTTGGCGCGGTGTTGGTCATCACCTGGCGGTGGCGGCCATAAACGGCGTCGACGTGATAGATGCCGGCGCCGATGGTCTTGCCGTTGATGCTGTTGGTCAGCACGCCGGCGGATGTGAGATACGCGCCGGAATCGCACAGCCACTCGGTGCGCAGGCCGATGAAGCGTCCGTCAGCGTCATAGGCCAGTTGTCCGCGCACCGTGATCGCGCGGCCGTGATTGTCGGTGAGGAAATCCTCCGACCGCGTGGAGAGCCATTTGACCGGGCGCTTGAGCACGCGGGCGGCGTGCATCAGCAGCGGATATTCCGGAAACGGGCTGGTCCTTGCGCCGAACGCGCCGCCGACATCGACCCGGTGCACGCGCAGCAGGTCGGGCGACACATTGGCCAACGCTGCCAGTTCATCGCGAAAGGCAAAGCCGCCCTGGCTCGCGCAGTAGATGTCGAAACAGCCGGTCGCCGCGTCGTGGCTGACAAGGGTGCCACGCGGCTCCATCGGCGTCGGGGCGACGCGCGGGCTTTGCAGCGTCACCTCGACGATGCCGGCGGCACGCGCGAATGCGGCGGTGGTGTCCGCGTCGTTGCCGTATTCGAAATCGAAGCAGACATTGCCGGGAATGTTCTCATGCAGGCGCGGCGCATCGGCCGCGAGCGCGGCGTCAAAGCCGATCACCGGCGGCAGGTCGCGATACTCGATCTCGATCAGATCGGCGGCGTCGCGCGCGGCATTGGCGGTCGTCGCGATCACCAGCGCCACTTCCTCGCCGACAAAGCGAACACGATCGCGCGCCATCATCGGCCGCTCGGGAATTTTGACGGTCTGTCCGTCGCGGCCCGGCGGCGGGATCAATGGCATGGACTTGCCGAACGTGACGTTTTTCAGATCCTCGCCGGTGAAGACGGCGAGGACGTTCGGGCTGGCGCGCGCTGCGGCGGTGTCGATCGAAACGATAGTGGCGTGCGCCCGGTCCGACCGGCGGAAGAACGCATGGACCTGGTCGTCGCGGTTCCAGTCGCTGGTGTAGCGCCCCTGGCCGGTGACAAGACGTTGATCCTCGCGGCGGCCTGTGAAGCGGTGGCTTGACATCGACTGAGATGGTTCCCGAGTTGCGATCTACCCCGGAACTCTACCAGTGCGACGCTTCTCCTGTCGCGGGAAACGAGACCGGGACGCGCGTGTCCTCGCAGATTTTTTCGGTGGGGCGAATTCGGTGGCGACTTCCCGGTCGGTTCACCCCGATGTGGGCGGATCGCGGCCGTGCGGCGGCCGTCATCAAGAACTGGCCGGTGCAGACCGCGGACGTTACCCCTCTCGGGATGATGTCCGTCGCAAAGGCTCCTGTTGGCGATTGCCTCGGGATCGGCCCTCGTCGCGCTGCTTCGGAGGTTTTGCGCAATTTTTCCGCGAAGGGGCATAGGCCAATCTCGTCGCGCGCCGTCGTGAGGAGGAAATAATCGACTGACGATCGCGCGCCGGAGCATGCATTTCTTTTTATTTTTTGCGCTGCGTTGCGCGTTGCTGAAACGTCCTTCTATCTGGGAAGCCAACAAGGCGGTTTTCCAGGGTTCGTGTCGATGGGCGTTCCGTATATCCCGAAGACGGCACCGTTCGGTGACGAAGAGATCGAGTTGTTGAACCGGGTCGTCGGTCCGGCCAACGATCGGCAGCGCGCGTGGCTTGCGGGGTTTCTCGCCGGAATTGAATCGGCGGCCGGCGTCGTGCCACCGACGGTCGCGCCGCCGGTGGCGACGGAGCCGCTGACCATTGTCTTCGCGAGCGAGTCCGGGAACTCCGAACGTCTCGCCGGCGATCTTGCCAAGGTCGCGCGCAAGAATGGTCTCAAGCCAAGCATTGTTGATCTTGCCGATCTCGACTTGCCATCGCTCGGCAAAACGCGGCGGCTGGTGGTGATCGCGGCGACCTGGGGCGAAGGCGATCCGCCGTCGCGCGCCGTGGAAAAATACAATGAGTTGATGCAGGCCGATTTTGGCCGGCTCGATGGCGTCGAGTACAGCGTGTTGGCACTCGGCGATTCCGCCTATGTCGAGTTTTGCGCGGTCGGCAAGGCCATCGATGCGCGTCTCGAGGCGCTCGGCGCCCGTCGCGTTGTCGACCGCGTCGATTGCGATCTCGATTTCGAGAAGCCGGCAGCGGACTGGATCGGCAGGACCGTTCAGAAGCTCGCGCCAGCCGAGGCCGGCACCGGAACGGTGATCGCCGTCGATTTCGCCAAGGCGGGCGCCGCGAAAACCGAAATCGTCGAGGCGGACATCACGGACCTCATCGATCTCAACTCCTCCCGGTCCGACAAGGAGACCGTGCACCTCGCCTTGAGCTTCGAGGGCGCGGTACCGCCCTACGAGCCCGGCGACTCGCTGGATCTTTATATCGAGAACGATCCCGTGGAGATCGACGATGTGCTCGCGGCGGCGGGGCTCGCCCAGGACACCGCGCTGCGCGACGAATTGCGCACGCGCGATATTCACACGCTCTCGCTCAAGAACCTCGACGCCTACGCCACGCTGACCGGCCATCAATACGTCAGGTCGTTGATTGACGCCGGCGAGGCGAAAGCCTGGATCGAAGACCGGCAGTTGATCGATCTTTTGTCGTTTTTTCCGATCGCGATCACCGCCGACTATCTGCGGGCGATCACCCGGCCGTTGGCGCCGCGCGCTTATTCCATCGCGTCGTCGCGCCGTGACGTCGGCAATGAGGCGCATCTCCTGATCTCGGCGGTGCGCTATCGCGCCCATGGTCGCGATCGCAAGGGCGTCGCGTCGACCTATATCGCGGAGCGGCGCAAGTGCGGCGACAAGGTGCGCGTCAAACTGCGCGCCAACAAGCATTTCCGGCTGCCGGCCGCCGACAAGGACATCATCATGGTCGGGCCGGGGACCGGCGTCGCGCCGTTCCGCGCTTTTCTCCAGGAGCGCCGCGCGAGTGGGGCGACGGGGCGTAACTGGCTGTTCTCCGGCGACCGGACGTCGACCCACGACTTCCTGTATCAGCTCGAATGGCAGGAGGCCGTGAAAGACGGCGCGTTGACGCGCATGGATGTGGCGTTCTCCCGTGACCAGCCGGAGAAGGTCTATGTCCAGCACCGCATCTGGGAGCAGCGCCACGACCTCGTGGCGTGGCTCGAAGGCGGCGCCTCGTTCTATGTCTGCGGCGATGCCAAGGAGATGGCCGGTTCGGTGCGCCAGGCCGTCGAAAAAGCCTACGCCGATGTGAAGTCGGCGACGCCCGAACAGGCCGCCGAATTTGTCCGTCAGCTTGAGCGCGACAAGCGCTATCTTACCGACACCTATTGAATCATCGCGGCCGCGCGCAGGCGCATCGCGCCAATGGTGCTTTCCATGAGCAAAGAACTCTCTCGCAACGAGCATATCAAGGACGCCAGCAACTTCCTGCGCGGCACCATCACCGAGGGGCTTCGTGATCGGCTCACCGGGTCGATCGTCGAGGACGATCAGCAACTCGTGAAGTTTCACGGGATGTATCTTCAGGACGACCGCGATCTGCGGGCGGAGCGGGGCCGCAAGAAGCTGGAGAAAGCCTTTGCCTTCATGCTGCGGGTGAGGATCACCGGCGGTGTCCTGACCGCGCGGCAGTGGCTGGCGCTCGACAATATTGCGCGCACTTATGCCAATGGATCGATGCGCCTGACGACCCGCCAGACCGTTCAGCTTCATGGCGTGATCAAGTCGAATCTGCGCGCGACCCTGAAGGAGATCGACGCGCAACTGCTCAACACCATCGCGGCCTGTGGCGACGTCAATCGCAACGTGATGTGCAATCCGAACCCGTATCAGTCGCAGGCGCATGCCGCGGCGCAGACTCTGGCGCAGTCGATCTCGGATCATCTGACGCCGCGCTCCGGCGCCTATCGCGAGATCTGGCTCGATGGGGAGAAGATCGCCGGGGCGCCGCAGTCGGATGAGGTCCTCGAGCCGATCTACGGCCGGACTTATCTGCCGCGCAAGTTCAAGGTCGCCGTGGCGGTGCCGCCGTCGAATGACGTGGACCTCTATGCCAACGATCTCGGCTTTGTCGCTGTCCTCAACGAGGCCGGTGACGTGACGGGCTGGAATGTGGTGGCCGGCGGCGGCATGGGCATGACCCATGGCGAGCCGGATACCTATCCGCGCACCGCGGACATGCTCGGTTTCTGCACCACGGATCAGGCCGTCGCGGTGGCCGAAGCGGTCGTGACCACGCAACGCGACTGGGGCGACCGCGCCAACCGCAAGCATGCGCGCCTCAAATACACCATCGAGGATCGCGGGCTGGAGAATTTTCGCGCCGAGGTCGCGCGGCGCGCGGGTATCACGTTCGGGGAGCCGAATCCGTTTGTGTTCACTTCGATGGGCGATCGCTACGGCTGGGTCGAGAGCGGCGATGGCCGGGCGCATCTCACCTTGTACGTGCAGAACGGCCGCATTCAGGATGGCGGCGCCGGACGCGATCAGATGTCGGCGCTGCGGCAGATCGCCGAACTCAATGTCGGCGATTTCCGCATCACCCCGAACCAGAATCTGGTCATCGCCAATATTCCGCTCGCGCATCAGGATGCGGTGGACCGCATCGCCAAGGCCGCGGGTCTGCTGGCGCCATGGTCGGGCCTGCGGCGCAATGCGATGGCCTGTGTCGCATTGCCGACCTGCGGTCTCGCGCTGGCGGAAAGCGAACGCTATCTGCCGACCTTGCTCGATGCGCTCGACGACAGCCTTGCGCGTCACGGCCTGTCCGCCGACGACATTGTCATCCGCATGACCGGCTGCCCGAACGGCTGCGCGCGGCCTTATCTGGCCGAGATCGGTTTGGTCGGGAAAGGACCGGGGCGATACAATCTCTATCTCGGCGCGGCGTTCGACGGATCGCGTCTGTCCAAGCTGTATGCGGAAGACCTCGATCACGAAGGCATTGTCGCCGCGCTCGACCCGGTGTTCGCGGCTTATGCGACAGACCGGCAGGCCGGCGAGCGGTTCGGCGATTTCACGATCCGCGCCGGCTTGGTCGCGCGCACGTCGAACGGGCGCGACTTCCAT
>MKWA01000013.1 GCA_001899285.1 Rhizobiales bacterium 64-17 | reverse complement strand
CTTGCGCCCATTGTCCAATATTCCCCACTGCTGCCTCCCGTAGGAGTTTGGGCCGTGTCTCAGTCCCAATGAGGCTGGTCATCCTCTCAGACCAGCTACTGATCGTCGCCTTGGTGAGCCATTACCTCACCAACTAGCTAATCAGACGCGGGCCGCTCCAATGGCGATAAATCTTTCCCCCGAAGGGCGTATCCGGCATTAGCTCAAGTTTCCCTGAGTTATTCCAGACCAAAGGGCACGTTCCCACGTGTTACTCTCCCGTCTGCCGCTCCCCTTGCGGGGCGCTCGACTTGCATGTGTTAAGCCTGCCGCCAGCGTTCGCTCTGAGCCAGGATCAAACTCTCAAGTTGGATGAGATTGATCTCGGCTGATCGTTCACGTTTGACGAGGTCCACACGCTGACTTCTTGCGAAATCAGCGATAGTACCTTTGTTAAACGCAGACCGCCGATGTCTCTTCCGACCGATGCCTGCGGAAATCGCTTCCCGAGGCAACGGCGCGCAAGAACTCCGCCGTCCACGTTTCTCTTTCTTCCGATTCAGTTGTCAAACAGCCCGGGCACCTGGCAGCGCCCAACTCTCCGGAGACCGAAGAGCCGAAGAAGCTCTAGCGCCCGATATACTATCGGATGCTGTGGTTCACTGTGACAGTGATGAGCTTCACAGGCGCGCCGCCTCGCCGAAGCGAAGTGCGCCGCGCCAGTGGTCGGGTTATAGGTCGCGACCGATCCGGAAGTCAACACCCAAAACACGCTTTTTTGCACTGCGGTGGATGACTGGGCCGAAACGGCCCAAAAACCCCGGCCGGATAGGTCAAATATAGGGATGACGCCCCACCGGCGCCATATTCATCGTCCCTTTTTCTCGCCGAGGCCCCACCCCCGGCTTCGGGAAGGCTCCTTTCGACACTCCGGACAGCGCGTCACCGGGTTAATCTTCCCGAGCGAGCCGCCCATGTCGCGCCGTTGACGCCGTCTGGCGCAGAGGCGATGGTGCCACCTCTCGATTCAGGGACCGGACGGGCCCAACGAAATGATTCGCGCGACACACGCGCGCCACCGAACGCGCTCGTGACGGGCTCAGGGGACGGCAAAGTTGGACCAACGCAGGTCAGCCAGCGCGCGACACTCCAGCCCCCGACATTCCAGTCAGGGGCATGACGCCGACACCGTCGAACTGGGCAATGAGCCACCACTCTCGGTGGATGGCGAGGACGGCGGCTTGGTCGATCGCCGCCGAGTCTCGGTGCAATGGCTGTCCGGCACGATCCTGACCGGCCTTTGCGGCGCCGCGCTGATGGGCGGCGCGGTGTTCACCTCCCTCGGCGAAACCAATTTCGCGTCGCTGCCCGAGCGCGTCGAACTCGCCTTGCGTGGCGCCCTCTCCGGCAGCGACCGCAACACCGGCGCGCGCAAAAGCGACCGGCTGCCGACCGGCAACGAGTCCAATGTCGCGCGGCAGATGATCCGCGTCTCCACCATGACCCGCGTCGGCAACCACGAGGTGGTGCGCGTGCGGCCGCTGGTGCGCATTTCCGGCAATCTCTCGCTCACCACATCGGACGTGTCGGCGAAAATCCCGCCGTTCAATCCGCAGCGCCTGCTGGCGGAATCCGGCAACGAAACCGACGGGGCGCCAGCGGCCGCCGCCGAGCCGGAGGCGGAAGTCGCGTTCGTGATGCGCGATCTGTCGCCGCTGCTGCCGCGGCTGAAGGTGGCCGCCCGTGCGGCGCAGGAGGACGTGCTGGCGCGCGTGCGTGAAGCCGCCAGCGTGATCGGGACGGCGACGCGCACGCCGCGCGGACCCGAACTCGCCTCGATCGAGGCCGTCAGCAATATCCGTCTCGCCTACGCGGTCGAACCCAGCACGCGGATGAACGATCCCTATGCCGGTTTCGAGGCGCGCATCGTTCCGGAAAACGTGACGCTGCTGCCCAAGACCAGGGATGAGGCGACCGGCGGCAATCCGACCGGCGAGCGCATCGTCATCTGCAAGCGCACCGACACCATCGCCGGGTTGCTGCGCGATGCGGGCGCGACACCAGACGAGATCAAGGCGATCCTCGCCGCATTCGGACCGCGCGGCCGGGAAGCCCTGAAAGACGGACAGAAACTGAAAATCCTGCCGGGTCCGGTCGGCAACGACCAGCATCTGCTGCATCCGGTTCGCGTCACGATCGCAAGCGACAGCGGTATCGACGGCGTCGTCGCGCTCGCCGACAGCGGCCAATACGTGCCGGTCGACGTCAGCAGTGCCAATACCGAGATCGCCAGCACCAGCGAGGACGACGACAACGACGACGGCAGCGGCGTTCGCCTTTATCAGAGCATCTACGAGACCGCGCTGCGCAATCAGGTGCCGCGCGCGGTGGTCGACGAGATGATCCGCGTCTATTCCTATGACGTCGATTTCCAGCGCCGCGTGCAGCCGGGCGATTCGTTTGAGGTGCTGTTCGCTGGAGAAGACGAAACGCCGGGCACCGCGGATTCGCGCAGCGACGTGCTGTTTGCGTCGCTGACAGTCGGCGGCGAAGTGAAGCGCTTCTACCGCTACCAGTCGCCGGACGACGGCGTGGTCGACTACTACGACGAGACCGGCAAGAGCGCGAAGAAGTTTCTAGTCCGCAAGCCGATCGCCAACGGCATCATGCGCTCGCCGTTCGGCGTGCGGCATCACCCGATCCTCGGCTACACCAAGATGCACACGGGCGTGGACTGGGCCACCGCCGCCGGCACGCCGATCTACGCTGCGGGCAACGGCATCGTCGAAAAAGCGGAATGGGAAGGCGGCTACGGCAAGTTCGTGCTCATTCGCCATCCCAACGGCTACGAAACCGCCTACGGCCACATGACAGCGTTCGCGCGCGGCATCGATCCGGGCAAGCGCGTGCGCCAGGGCCAGGTGATCGGCTTCGTCGGCTCGACCGGCCTCTCCACCGGCGCGCATGTGCACTATGAAATCCGCATCAACGGCCGCTTCGTCGACCCGATGCGCATCAAGCTGCCGCGCGGCCGCGTGCTGGAAGGGCCGGTGCTCGCCACCTTCGAGCGCGAGCGCGAGCGTCTCGACAATCTGATGACGCGCCGCCAGCCGCGCGTCGCCGACTCCACGCCCGTCGCGCCGATCCGACGCTGACGCATTTCTTTACCCGCCGCGCCGGTCCACCGCCTCCGCGAGCTGTCTGAGCGGCTCGGCCGGAGTCACCGGATAATGGAAACCGGGGTCAAGCCGTCGCAGCGGCTCCGGGAGCGCCGCAAGCGTCGCAGCGGCTTTCTGCCGGATCGTTTCGAACGCGGGCGGCGGCGCAAGCCGCTGCCCCGCCTTGATCACCGGCACGACCAGCGCTGTTCCGTCCTGCGCATCGCCATCGATCGACAATACGTCGCCCGCCATGCGCTCATCAGCGCCGAAGTGGCGCCACACCTGCTTGCGTCCAGGCCACGTCTCCTTGCCGGTTGAGCGTTTGCGCCGCGCCAGACCGGCATATTCCTGAAGTTTGTAAGCGCAGTCGATCGTCGGCGCATCGCTCGAGACCGTGAGATTGGTGCCGATACCGAACCCGCCGATCGGCGCGCCTGCTTTCGCCATCGCGGCGAGCACATCCTCGTCGATGCCGCCACTGACGAAGATCTGCACCTCGCGCAGACCGCCATCATCGAGAATCCGCCGGACCCCGTTGGACAATGCGATGAGGTCGCCGCTGTCGATGCGCACGCCGCGCACGACGATGCCATCGGCCGCAAGCTTGCGCGCCAGCGTCACGACTTTGCGGGCGCCGGCGAGCGTGTCGTAACTGTCGATCAGCAGCGTCAGATTGTCGGGCCGTGCGCGCGCGAAATCCTCGAACGCCTGAGTCTCGTCGTCGTGAGCGAGAATGTAGGAATGCGCCATGGTGCCGAAGATCGGAATGCCGAATTGCAAGCCGGCGAGCACGGTGGCGGTGCCAGCGAAGCCGGCGATGTAACTCGCACGCGCCGCGAGCAGGCCGGCCTCCGCGCCGTGCGCCGAACGCATGCCGAAATCGAGCAGCAGTTTGCCGGGCGCCGCCAGCACCATGCGCGCGGCCTTGCTCGCCACTACAGTCTGATAATGCAAGATGTTGACCAGCCGGCTTTCCAGCAACTGCGCCTGCGGCAGCGGCGCGGTGACGCGCAGCATCGGCTCCTCGCCGAACACCGCGGTGCCTTCGGCGATCGCGTGCACATCGCCGGTGAAGCGATAGTTGGCCAGGAAGTCGAGGAGGTTGCGGCGGAATCGGCCGGTTTGCTCCAGCCAGGCGATTTCATCGGGACGGAAGCGCGCGCTTTCGATGAAGTACAGCGCCGTCTCGAGCCCTGCCGCGAGCAGGAAGCCGCGCCGCGCCGGCAGTCGTCGTGGGAAGAACTCGAACACCGCCTCGCCGGTCTCACCACGATCCAGATAAGCCTGGATCATGTTGAGCTGATAGAGGTCGGTCAGCAGCGGGCTCGCGGACGGGTCGATCGACGATGTCATGGGCAATATTTCGGGCGATATTTTTGGCGACTTTCGGATCGGAAGCTTGCCATAGCAGCCCGACGCAACGACGACAAAGCAAGCGGTAGCTGCGGACAGGCACCCGGTCTGCTAAGATAGGCCCACAAGGTGAACCCGATGGAAACCGAAACCGAGCGCCTGCAATACGCCGCGACCATCGCCTGCGGCATCCTCGCCGCGCTTGCGGTGCACATCGCGCTGACGGTGGCAGGAACCGGTCTCGATGCCGTACTGCGCGGCATGTTTCCGACCGACCGCCAGCAGGTGACCTCGGCGCTAGCCTGGTGGGCGATCGGACTCGGCGGCTTTACCGGGGCCTGGGCAAGCGGCCGCTATCTCGCGGCGGCGGCCGGCAGCCGCGCCGTGATCGCGACCATCGCCCGGCGCCTGCTGATCGCCCTGGTGCTCGCCGTCTGCACGGCCGCGGGCGTGATGAGCAAGGCCGGTGGCCTCGGCGGCAGTCTCGACGTGGCCACCAACCTGACCGCGCTGGTGATTGGCCTTTTGACCGCCTATGCCGGCGCCCGCTTCGCCTATCAGAAGCCGGCCGGCCGCGACATTTGAGCCCTTGTCCCCGCATTCTCGGCCGGCCTTAGGTGGAACTGATCCCTCGCCGCGGCATTGTCGCGCATCGGGCGCGATGCCGAAAAAGCGGCTCCCGGCGTGCGGAAATGGGCTAAACTGCAACCGGACAGGCGGACCGACCGATGCCCGATGTGATCCCCGAGCCCTTAATGGATGAGCCCGCGCTGGCGCCGCTGCGCGTCCTGGTCGTCGAGGACGAGCCGCTGGTCGCGATCATGCTGGAAGATGCGCTGCAGGACTTCGGCTATCAGGTGGTCGGCCCGGTCGAGAACCTGAAGGCGGCGATCCAGCTTGCCAGCAGCGAACGGCTCGACGCCGCCGTGCTCGACATCAATATCGACGGCGCGATCTCCGACTCGGTTGCCGAAAATCTGATGAATCGCGGCATCCCGTTCCTGTTCGTCAGCGGCTACGCGCGCGATCTCGGCCTGCGGTTCGGTGATGTGCCGCTGCTGCGAAAACCATTCACCACCGACGATCTGCACCGCGCGGTCGCGGCACTGGTCAGCCGCGTTCAGCATCCGAGCCCACCCGCGACCTGACCGCAAATCTGCTGATCCTTCGGAAGTCGCAATTCACCAAGGTTGATTGCCGCACGCGGCATGCGACACTTCGGATACGGCGCTCGGTTGCGCCGATTCAGGAGTATTCCGTGACCCAAGACAGCATTGGCGCCACCGTCCGCGACCGCATTCCCTATCAGTCGATCCGCAACCGGCCGGTACTGAAACTGCCGGGCGATGCGCGCGTCGCGGTGTGGACCATCGTCAATGTGGAAAACTGGAATCCGCAGGCGCCGATGCCGCGCACGGTGATCCCGCCGCCGATGGGACAGCCGCTGCTGCCGGACGTGCCGAACTGGGCGTGGCACGAATACGGCATGCGCGTCGGCTTCTGGCGCTTCGTCGATGCGCTCGGCGCGCGCGGACTAAAAGCGACCTTCGCGCTCAACGGCTCCGCCTGCCGCGTCTATCCGGAAGTCTGCGCCGCCGCGCGCGACGCCGGATGGGATTTCATGGGGCACGGATTCGAGCAGAAACCGATGCACCGGCTCGACGATCAGCGCCGCGCTATCGACGACACCATCAAGGCAATCGCTGATTTCACCGGCAAGCCGCCGCGCGGCTGGGAAAGCCCCGGCATGACCGAAACCGACGAGACCATCGACCTGCTGGCCGAGGCCGGCATCGAATATGTCGCCGACTGGGTGCTCGACGAGCAGCCGGTGCCGGTGCGCACACGCGCGGGCCGCATCGTCTCCGTCCCCTACACGATCGAGATCAACGACGTGGTGATCAGCGCTGTGCAGCAGCAATCCTCGGACGAGTTGCTGCGCCGCGGACGCGATCATTTCGATCGACTCTATCTCGACGGCGCGAAAGCGCCACGGGTGATGGCGATCTCGATCCATCCGTATCTGACCGGCGTGCCGCACCGCATCCGCTATCTTGAGGCGCTCTATGACTACATCCTCGGCCATGATGGCGTGGTGATGTGGACGGGTGCAGAGATTCTCGACTGGTACAACAGCCAGGTATCTGCTTCGACCTGAGCACAAAGCCGCCGGCGCATCGCGACAATGCGTCGCATGTTTCAAATCGCCTTAAGCGATCGGGAACAATTTGTATCGATAGAGATTTTTCAGAATCCGTTCACGACGCTTCACCTGCGCATCCCGAAAAATCCCGATGGTCGCAATGCAATCGATGAATTGCATTGCGTCTGTCGCCTTTGGATGAAACGCTTCTGCCGTCGTTCACATCGCAAAAATCGTGAAAGGAGCGCCAATGCCCCTTCGATATTTTCCGGCGACGGTCAATTTCGGTGCAGTCAAAGGCGGACCCCTGACCACCAGCGTTATCGTTCCGATCGACCGCAAGTCCCCGGACGACAACCCGCCAATCCTCATCGCGCTCACGGGTTTCGACATCCGGTTTCGTCGCGCCGATCATCATCTCAGGCAGATCATGGTCAAACTCGAACGCGACTATTCCGTGCCGCACGACGGCAAGAAAATCGTGGTCAAGGTGACTGTCGGCATGCGCGACAGGGATTCCGACTGGGACGACCACTACGAAGGATCGCTCACCTTCGCCGTGCTGATCTTCGATCACGATTCGTCGCTGCAAAGCCGAAGTATCTCATTCGGCATGAACAATCGCGACTGGCGCGAAGACCGCGCCTATGGCCGCGCCCTTGTGGAATTCAAGACCGAAGTCGGCAAGAAATATCGAATCGTGCCCTTGATTCAGGGCTTCGAATTCCAATGGGATCATACCGACCACGAAGTTCGCAATATCACCATCGCGTTCACGCCGAAGGAGCCTTATGCGGGCAAAAGCCATCTGGACGAGACCGATGGCAAGATCATTATCCGCGCGGAATGCCTGTTCCGCGATAACGTGAACGATGCCGCGCATCATCCGGACCCAAGCTATCGTTACACAAGCATGGTTTACGGCACGGTTCTGTTCCTGCCACAGGACCGTTATGATGTTCAGGATATCAGGACCGACGAGAACTTCTCCCGTACGCCACCGTTCCGCCATTCGTCCCGGACGGTGAATCAAACCGTCAATTTTCCGCCGCTCAACTGGAATTGCGGCGTGGTCCTCGACCAGATCTATCTGTCCTATGAGCGCGATGATCATCATCTACATCGCGCCATGGCCGGCGTATCCGTCGCGAGCTATGACAACGATGTGGCAACGATCCGTTTCACCGGAGGTTTGCGAGACTACTCCGGCGATTGGGATGACCCCTATCGAGCCATGCTGACTGGATATGCCATCGGCCTGAAGCCAGTGCTCGTGGCCAAACCCGGAAGCGGCCTTTCAAGCGAAGCTCGCAAAGACATCCTGGAACGGCACAAAGACAAGCGGCCCCAATAAATCACCCGGCGGCTCGGCACACGGTGACGGACTACTTGTCACCGCTTGCCGCTATATGCCGGGAGCAGTGTCCGAACTATCGCGCCTTCTGGATTTTGGTGACAGTGATCTTGCCGTCGACGCGATCCGCGTCGAACTTGACCTTGTCGCCGACCTTGAGTTGTTTCAGCGCAGCCGCATCCTTGATCTGAAACACCATGGTCATCGGTTCGTCCATCTCCAGCGACGGGATCGGGCCGTGTTTCAAAGTGATCTTGCCGGCGGCGGCATCGATCTTGCGCACCTCGCCGTTGATGCTCTGCGCCGATGCGGCACCGGCGACCAGCACGGTCGCCGCGATGATCAGCATGCTCGTGATCCGTTTCATGATGTTTCCTTTCACTTCACAACGACGGTGCCGATCATCCCCGCCTCACGATGGCCAGGAATGAGACAGCCGTATTCGAACGTTCCAACCTTGGTGAACCGCCAGACCATTTCATTCTTGCCGGACGGTACGAGACGGCGCGCATTCGGATCATCATGCTCCATGTCCGGATTCTTCTTCATCGCCTCGGCGTGCTTCAGGTTTTCCGGCACGGTCGCCAGAACGAATTCGTGATCGAGCGCGCCGCCGTTGCGCAGCAGGAAGCGGATTTGCTCGCCGCGCTTCACCTCGATGCGCGCCGGCACGAACAGCATCGTCCCATCGCCCTCTTTCATGACGACCTGAACCGTCCGCGCCGGCTTCTTGGGATTCCCCGGTTCGCCCGCGGAAAAGATTTCGTGGGAATGGTCGCCCGCGCCCGCCGCCAGCACCGGCGGAACGAGACACAGCGGCAGCAGCGCAGCGAGCAATGTTCTTCCATAGGTCATGAGTCTTTCCTTTCAGTGGTTGTGACGCGTGTTGGCATTCGGCTTGACGGCGCGCGCGGGTGCCGATGACGGCGCATCGGTTTTCTGTTGTGTGGATGGCGGCGGTTCGCCCTTGAATTCGTAGGCGACGGTGCCGGGCGGATGCCGGTATGGCCCCGGATCGCCGTAGTCTCCGGGCTTCAGTCCCTCGCGGATTTTCACCGTGGTGAACATGCCGCCCATCTCGATCGGGCCGAACTGTCCGGTGCCGGTCATCATCGGCAGCGTGTTGTCCGGCGCCGGCATTTCCATGTCACCCATGGCCATGCCGGTGTGCCCCATCACCATGGCGTCGGGCGCGAGTGCCTTGACCGCGGCCGCCAGATCCTTGCGGCTGACGCCGATCAGATTGCGCACCTCGTGGCCCATGGCGTTCATGGTGTGATGCGACTTGTGGCAGTGAAACGCCCAGTCACCCAGATTATCCGCCACGAAGTCGATGCTGCGCACCGCACCGACCGGAACGTCGGTGGTAGTTTCCGGCCAATACGCCGTCTCCGGCACCCAGCCGCCATCCGTGCATGTCACATGGAAGTTGTGGCCGTGCAGATGGATCGGATGATTGGTCATGGTCAGATTACCGATGCGGATGCGCACGCGGTCGTTGAGCCGCACCGGCAGCGGATCGATGCCGGGAAACACGCGGCTGTTCCAGGTCCACATGTTGAAGTCGGTCATCTCGTTGACCTGCGGCAGATAGGTGCCGGGATCGATCTTGTAGGTGCTCATGACGAAGACGAAGTCGCGGTCGACGCGGCGGAACGCCGGGTCGCGCGGATGCACGATGAACATGCCCATCATGCCCATGGCCATCTGCACCATCTCGTCGGAGTGCGGGTGGTACATGAACGTGCCGCTCTTTGTGAGCACGAACTCGTAGACGAAGGTCTTGCCGGGTTTGATGTGCGGCTGCGTCAGCCCGCCGACGCCATCCATGCCGTTCGGCAGGATCAGACCATGCCAGTGCACGGTAGTGTGCTCCGGCAATTTGTTGGTGACGAAGATGCGGACCTTGTCTCCCTCCACCGCCTCGATGGTCGGACCCGGCGCCTGGCCGTTGTAGCCCCACAGATTAACCTTCATCCCTTCGGAAAATTCCCGCACCACCGGTTCGGCGACGAGATGGAATTCCTTCCACTCGCCGTTCATGCGCCACGGCAGGGTCCAGCCGTTGAGCGTCACCACCGGCTGATAGTCCGGGCCGGACGTCGGCACGAGCGGCGGCTGCATCGCCGCCTTGTCCATCATCGGGGCTTCGGGAATGGCCGCCGCCTGCGCCCGGCCGCTGATCGCGCCGGCGCTGGCGAGCATCGCCGCGCCGCCGATCAATCCACGTCGCGATAACATCGTGTTCTCCTTTCTAATGAACGGGCGCATCAGCGGCGCTCACGCGGCTTGGTTCGCGAATATCGGCGGCCGTCCCGCCACCGATCACCGCGGTTTGCAGATTGACGTTGGCGAACCAGAAGCTGCGCTTGGCCTCGATCGCGGCCCGCAGTGCCGCGATCCGCTGCCGCGCCTCCTGCAGCAGCGCGAACACGTCGATCTGCATCGCGCTGAAGCGAAGCTGGTTCTCCTCGGTGATGATCTGGCGCAGCGGAATGATCTCCCGCTGATAGTGCCGGGCGATGTCGTAGCTCGCGCGATAGCGGCGATAGGCGTCGCGCGCCTCGGACCGCACGGTGATCGCACGATCGGTCAGCCGGTTGACGGCGGCCATATACGCTGCCTCCGCCTGCCGGACACGCACCTCGCCGAAATCGAACAGCGGAATTTGCACCTGCATGTCGAGGCCGCGCTCGCGCAGGATGCCGCCGTCATTGTCCTTGCTCCGCTTCGCCAGCCCGGCAACGTCGAGCAGATTGATGAAGCGCGTCGCCTGCGTCAGCCCATAGGCTTTCGCTATCACCTGGAGTTCGGTGCGGGCGATCTGCAGGTCGACCCGACGCGACACCGCCTCGACTTCGATCGACGGTTGACTCGCCAGCCGCGCCGGCAAGGCCGGCAGCGTTTCCGGCAGCCTGAAGTCGAGATCGGCGCCCCAGAAGCCGAGCAACCGCGCCAGCTCCTCGCGGCTGCTGTCGGCCTGTTGCCGCGCGGTCGCGAGATCGGCTGTGGTTTCCGCGTGGAACACCTGCTCGCGCGCCTGATCGAGCTTGTTGAGCGCGCCGGTCTCACCGAGCTTGTGTGCCAACTGCGCGGTGGTCTTCGCCGCCGCATCCGCCTGTCGCAGCAACGTCACCAGTTCGCGGTTACTCACCGCCGCGTAATATGCGCGGCGGACATCGGCGGCAGTGCGCAACGTCTCCTCGATGGCGCGCAACTGCGCCTGCCGGAAACGAGTCGCAGCGAGATCGGCGCGCGCCGGCAGCGTCACCAGAGCGAGGATATCGAGCGCCACCTGCGCTTCCAGCTCCGATGCGCCGCCGCCGGCGATGCGCGACAGCGAGAAGCTCGGATTGGGCGGCAAGCTGTCGCCGACCCGCTCCGCTTCGGCCATAGCCAACTCATGGTAAGCAGCCTGCAGGCGCCGGTTGTTGAGCAGCGCGATCTGCACCGCGCTGTTCGCCGTCAACGGCCGCCGTTTCAGCCGGTCGACGGTTTGCCGGACCATAGCCGCCTCATCCGGCGTGCGGATCACCGTGACATCCTTGTCGAGTGTCGCCGCGGCAAAGCGCGATACCGGCATCATGCCGCGATCCTCGGAGAAGCCCGCGCAGCCGGAAAGCGCGATCGGCAGAAGCGCGATGGCGACAAGGCGAAGCGCGCGCCGCCATTTGTGTGACGGTCGATTGCTGTTGTTCTGCATGACACTCCTACCGTTCGCTGTTCGGTCGGGGCGTCACGCGCTCGTTCTGCTGCCGCCACGACGCGGGGACGGCAGGCCGCAGGCTGAGATAGCCAGCGGTGACGGCGCTGGAACGGACGGCGGACACGGGCGCGGCGGCATCCGCCGGATCGGCACCGGCGAGCGGCGCATTAGGGACAGTGTTGCAACCGGCAAGCAGCACGGCGGCGGCGATGCCGATCAACGCGCGCGATGACCGAGCGACAGAGCGATGCGCGGCCGCCGCAACGGCAGGCGCCTCGCACAACAATGCGAGCATGGAAACCTCGACTGACGACGTGAAACGAGACGCGCGACAACGCGCGTCGGCTCAGACGGCAGCGAAGGAATTCGGGGGGCGATCGAGACAGGCGGGGCTTTGGCCGGCGATCTCATCCGGCCGGCTGAGGACCACCGGCGCGCGCAGAACAGCGGGCGCAGCAGCCATCATATCGGTCGCGGGCAGCGCCGTGAGACAGATCAGACCGCAGCACTGAGCGTCAGGGGCTTTCTGGTTGCCTTGATCGCTTGTGGAGTGATGATCGGCAACCTGCGGCTGATGCGTGTGCAGCGCGCCATCATCATGCTGGTGCATCGGCACCGCCTGCATCTGCACCGTCTGCACGCCATGGTGACTGGACTCGGTCAGGCAATGGGCGGCACGCGAGCCATCACCAAACGCAAAAGCGGCGGCCGGCGCAAGAACGCACAGCGCATAAAACACGGCGAGTAACCTCGCCATGCGCCATCGTGCGATTCTGGTCAACCGAACGAACATTCCGCGCGCTTTAACTCGAACCGGGCCTGGGACGAACGCTTGCCCGGCCCATGCGGCAAGATGGTGGCAGATGGAGCGGCCGTCAATACACATGCACGGCCGCGCGGTGCGGCACACACACTTGCGCCTGTCAGCCGATGCCCGGGGCCGGTTCAACCGGCCGCGAGCGGATCAGGACCAAACCGGTTAGGGCCATCCGTACCCTTCATACAATCCCAGTAGAGCAACAGAAGAATGCCGATGCCGGTGAAGGCGATCAGGATCCACCACCCGGCGCGGTCGATGTCATGCAGGCGGCGCGCGGCAACCGCCAGGGACGGCAGCAACAGCGCCAGCGACAGGATCGCTTCAATCAGCGTGAGATCGAGAATGCCATCGATGATGGCCGCAACGATTTGCGCGATGACCGAGAACAGGGTCCAGTACCAGAACTCCGAGCGCGCCGCGCGACCGGAAAATGTTGCGTACTTGCCGAAGCAGGATCTGACTGCGTCCGCGAATCCCATGATCGCCCCCGTTTGCCAATGACGCGAGCGTAGCAGGCGGGATGGAACTTCCCTAGCGACGCCGCCGACGGGGCTGGAGAATTAGCGACAAATTTACGCCCCGCACGCCACACGTCGCGCCACGGACCGATATCGGAGAGAACGGGAAAGGCCGCCGGCCTTTCCCATATCCTGTCGTCATCACTGCGGCTTCGCAGCGCCCTTACGGCATTCGGAACGGAATTTCTTGCGCGCCTTGCCGTGCAATCCCTTGGCATCCGCTTGCTTCGAACATTCGATCGATACAGCGGACCGCGCGGGCTTCGCCGGCGCGGCGCCCATCGCTGGCGCGGTGTTCGACGTTTGCGCGAGCGCGGAGCCCGCCAGCATCAAAGAAGCGACAGCCGCGGCGATCGTCGTCCTGGCAACAAGACTCATCATTCAACCTCATGTTGCGCCCCTGTCATCAGGCTGATCCCACGCGGCTGAATGCAATCTGAATGATGGGAACGGTGGCACGCGCAAGGCGCATTGCGAAGACCTGCGCGACCGGATCCCGCCATCCAGTATCTCGCCGCCAGCGGAGATGATCTGGCTCAGCCGCCTTTGTGCTCGGCGGCATCGTCGCTCGCGGCGCCGCTTCCAAGGCCAACGCCCATACCCGTCCCGCCGCCCATCCCCATACCGCCGCCGCGACCTCCGCCCTTCGCGCCGTCCCGCTCGCCCTTACCGCGATTTGCGCTCGACGGCCGGGCCGGCCCTTGCGGCGGAATGGTGAGATCGACCGGAACCGCATCGAGATCCAGCGCCTCACGAATGAAGGTGCGAAGCGAGGTGACAAGTTCGTCCGTGTGAACGGGGCGTCCGGCAATCAGATCGTTCGCCGCACGTCCAGCGAATCGAACCTGCTCCTCGGTGCCGAGCAGGATAATGTCGGCCAGGGCAGCCTCGACAGCATCGCGGATGCGGCGCCTGCGGTCTGAACTTTCGCCGTCATTCGACTGTTCGGCCGCGGGCCCGGCGCCGGCGCGGCGAAGATCGCGCAGATGAGCAGGATCGACCGTGAGATCGCCAGTAAATGACCCGCCCAGCACTTTGTAGGCTGCGATCAGCGTACGAAGCCGCTCATTGATCTGACGGTTCATCCGTTCGCGGCGTTGCTGGATCGTGACCATCATCAGCAAACGGATGCCGATACTGATGAGCGTGAACAGCGCCAGCCCGATCAGCGTGATGAGCAGGCTTTGCCACGAGGTAAAATCAAGGTTTCGCATCAGCTAACCTTTCGCAAAATGGCTTCGTGTTGGCCGCACTCTCGCGACGCTCTTATAACTATCTGATTATGTTAGATAAATATGGTGCTGCCGGACAGGATTGAACTGTCGACCTCTTCATTACCAATGAAGTGCTCTACCACTGAGCTACGGCAGCAAGCGTGAGGCGGACCGGCATGCCGGGGCCAACGACGCGGGCTTGCGAATATCCGATCAAAGCCGATATGTCGAGCCGGAAGGCGGACCGGCGAGGCCCTTTCGGCTCCCTTTCCGGGCCGAAATTCGCCGATTCTGCCGGCAGGACCGCACCCGAGACCTGATCCGAGACTTGATCAAATGTCCGACCGCGCCAAATCCGCTACCGCCCAGCGGGAAGCCCGTCTGGCCGCCGCGCTTCGGGAAAACCTCAAGCGTCGCAAGGCGCAAGTGCGAGCGCGGGCGGGGACGGACACGGACGCCAAACCAGAAACAAAACTTAACCAGACCGGGGATACCTCCGGGGTCCGAGAATCGCCGCAATCGGGCGGCGAATAGCGGGCCGGGTTCCCGGTTGTCCATATCGGTGGGGCGCCCTTTGCACCGGACCGGCAGATCGTCATAACTGCCGGACATGTTCACGAGGGCCGGCACTTCTCCGGCACAAGGTTGGGGCGACATGGATCGCATTCGTATTACCGGCGGCCGCCAATTGAACGGCGTCATTCCGATCTCCGGCGCCAAGAACGCCACTCTGCCGCTGATGATCGCGAGCCTGCTGACGCAGGACACGCTGATCCTCGACAATGTGCCGCGTCTCGCCGACGTGCGGCTCCTGCAACGCATCCTCGGCAATCATGGCGTCGACGTGATGATCGCCGGCAAGCGCCCTGGCGAAAGCACCGACAACCAGACGCTGCACATCAGCGCCGCCAACATCGTCGACACCACCGCGCCCTACGACCTCGTGTCGAAGATGCGCGCCAGCTTCTGGGTCGTCGCGCCACTGCTCGCGCGCATGGGTCGCGCCAAGGTCTCGCTGCCAGGCGGCTGCGCCATCGGCACGCGGCCGGTCGATCTCCTTATCATGGCGCTGGAGCGGCTGGGCGCGCAGATCGAGATCGACGCCGGCTATGTGATCGCCAGCGCGCCGCGCGGCCTGCAAGGCAACGAGATCGTGTTCCCGAAAGTCACCGTCGGCGGCACGCATACGGCGCTGATGGCCGCGGTGCTCGCGAATGGCACCTCGGTGATCGAGAACGCCGCCTGCGAGCCGGAAGTCGGCGACCTCGCCGACTGCCTCAACAAGATGGGCGCGAAGATTTCCGGCGCGGGGACGACCCGCATCACCGTCGAGGGCGTCGCCAAACTCAACGGCGCGCGCCATTCGGTGCTGCCGGACCGCATCGAAACCGGCACCTACGCCATGGCGGTGGCGATGACCGGCGGCGACGTGATGCTGCAAAATGCGCGGCCGGAACTGTTGCAGGCGGCGCTCGACACGCTGGCGCAGGCCGGCGCGAACATCACCGCGACCAATGAAGGCATCCGCGTCACCCGCAACGGCGGCGGCATCGCGCCGGTGACCGTGACCACCGAGCCGTTCCCCGGCTTTCCGACCGACCTGCAGGCGCAACTGATGGCACTGATGACCCGCGCCAAGGGTACCTCGACCATCACCGAGACGATCTTCGAGAACCGCTTCATGCATGTGCAGGAGTTGGCCCGGCTCGGCGCGCGCATCCACCTCGACGGCCAGAAGGCGACCATCGAGGGCGTCGATCGCCTCAAGGGCGCACCGGTGATGGCGACCGACCTGCGCGCCTCGGTGTCGCTGGTGATCGCCGCGCTCGCCGCCGAGGGTGAAACCACCGTGAACCGGGTCTACCACCTCGACCGCGGCTTCGAGCGACTGGAGGCAAAGCTCTCCGCCTGCGGCGCTTCGATCGAACGGCTCAGCGGCTGATCGCATAAGTCGATTGCAGCGGCTGTTCGCGCCCCTTGCGCCGCGCGGCCGATGGCCTAGCTTGGGGATCATAGCAACCGCACGGCTTCAGCAAGGGCGACAGGCCATGACTTCCGCGATGACCGCCTCCTCCGATCTCATCAAATTCGTGATGCTCGACGGTGAGGATCTCGCGATCGGCTCGACCCATCTGCAGGACGCGGTGGTCAAGACCACCGATCTGATCTGGCTGCCGCGGGAAAAACGGCTGGTGATCGGGGTCAACCGGTTCGACTGGGAGAGCGCCATGGCCGAGCCGCCGCTGTTCCGCCGCCGCCGCGCCGCCCTGCGGTTCGAGCGGGTGCTAGGCTGTCAGAGCCGGGGCATCGACCTCGCCAGCCCGGATCACGTGCTCAATCTGCTCGCCGTCGAGTTCGCCGAAACCGACAATCCGTCCGGCACCGTCACCCTCACCTTCTCCGGCGGCGCCGCGCTGCGGCTGACGGTGGAATGCCTCGAGGCCGAACTGGCGGACCTCGGCCCGGCCTGGACCTGCGCCCACCGCCCGGACCATCCGGTCGAGCAGACCGCCACGGCCTGACCCCTTCCGCTGCGCCGCGAACAGCGGGGTTGACGGGGAAGCCGCCGGCACGCCAATGACGAGAGGCCAAACCCGCGCCGTTCCGCGGGACACCGCTGGACCCTCACGTTAAAGCGCAGGTCATGCCGCTTCGTCTCGACAGCCAATCAGCCGATTTCGCCTCCCAGTTCCGGGCCTTCCTCGGCGCCAAGCGCGAGGCGTCGGCCGATGTCGAGCAGGCGGTGCGCGCGATCCTCGCCGATGTGCAGACACGCGGCGACGCGGCGCTGATCGATTACACGCAGCGGTTCGACCGACTCACCCTCACGCCCGAGACCCTGCGCGTCCCGGCCGCCGAAATCGCTGCCGCCACCGCGCAATGCGATCCCAAGCCCCTCGCCGCGCTGAAGCTGGCGCGGGAGCGGATCGAAGCGTTCCACCGCCGGCAGTTGCCGAAGGATGACCGCTTCACCGATGCGCTCGGGGTCGAGCTTGGTGGCCGCTGGACCGCGATCGAGGCGGTCGGCCTCTACGTGCCGGGCGGCACCGCCGCCTATCCGTCCTCGGTGCTGATGAATGCTGTGCCGGCAAAGGTCGCCGGCGTCGGCCGGCTCGTCATGGTCGTCCCGGCGCCGGACGGCAAACTCAATCCGCTGGTCCTGGCGGCGGCTGCGCTCGCCGGCGTCGACGAGATTTACAAGATCGGCGGCGCGCAGGCCGTCGCCGCGCTCGCGTACGGCACCGCAACCATCGCGCCGGTGGCCAAGATCGTCGGCCCGGGCAACGCCTATGTGGCGGCGACCAAGCGTCTCGTGTTCGGCAAGGTCGGCATCGACATGATCGCCGGACCATCCGAGGTGCTGGTGCTCGCCGACGCCACCGGCAATCCCGACTGGATCGCCGCCGATCTGCTGGCGCAAGCCGAGCATGACGACAGCGCGCAATCGATCCTGATCACCGATGACGCGGCACTCGCCGCGCAGGTGGAACGCGCGGTCGAGAGCCAGTTCAAGACCCTGCCCCGCGCCAAAATCGCCGGCGCGTCGTGGGCGAATTTCGGCGCGGTGATCACCGTGCCGACGCTCGCGGATGCGATCCCACTGGTCGATGCCATCGCGCCCGAACATCTCGAAGTCGTCGCCGCTGACGACGAGGCGTTGGCTGCACGCATCCGCAACGCCGGCGCGATCTTCCTCGGCGCGCATACGCCGGAAGCGATCGGCGACTATGTGGGCGGCTCGAACCATGTTCTGCCGACGGCGCGCTCGGCGCGGTTCTCGTCGGGCCTCGGCGTGCTCGACTTCATGAAGCGCACATCGATCCTCAAATGCGGCCCGGAGCAGTTGCGCGCGCTCGGCCCCGCCGCCATCGCACTCGGCGAAGCCGAAGGGCTCGGCGCGCATGCGCGCTCTGTCGCGATCCGGTTGAACCTGCCATGAACGCAACCACCGCACCGGGCGCGAAGCAGCGGCTCGTCGCGGTGACGTTCGATGAGGCGTCGATCGGCCGCTCCAATCCCGATGTGGAGCATGAGCGCACCATCGCGATCTACGACCTTCTGGAAAAGAACAGCTTCGCGCCGAACGGCCACGACGGCGGTCCGTACAAGCTGCATCTCTCGATCACCGGAAACCGGCTCGCCTTCGATATCCGCGAAGAGGACGACAAGCCGGTCGTCGCGCATCTCCTCTCGCTCGCACCACTGCGCAGCGTGGTGAAGGACTACTTCCTGATCTGCGACAGCTATTACGCCGCGATCCGCACCGCGACGCCGGACAAGATCGAGGCGATCGACATGGGCCGTCGTGGCCTACATGACGACGGCTCGCGGCAACTGATGGAGCGCCTGAAGAACAAAGTCACCGTCGACTTCGATACCGCGCGCCGGCTGTTCACGCTGATCTGCGTGCTGCATTGGAAGGGCTAGAGCATGATCCCGAAAAGTGGAGACCGGTTTTCGGACAAGATCATGCTCGGATATGCATGAGCGGCCCGGCGCGCTCGCAGCGTCCGCAGTCGGTGCTGTTCGTCTGCGGCCTGAATTCGGTGCGCTCGCCGATGGCGGCGGGGCTATTCAAGCAGATGTTCGGCCGCAGCATCTATTCCGCCTCCGCAGGGGTGCAGAAGGGTGAAGTCGATCCGTTCGTGGTCGCGGTGATGGACGAGAGCGGCATCGACCTGACCAAGCACCGGCCGATGACCATCGAGGAGCTGGAGGACTGGGAGGGGATGAATTTCGACCTCATCATCAGCCTCTCCCCGCAGGCGCACCACCGGGCGTTGGAACTGACCCGGACCTTGGCCGCCGATGTGGAATACTGGCCGACCCACGACCCGACCAATACCGAGGGCAGCCGTGAGCAGCGCCTCGACGCCTACCGGGAGGTGCGCGACCAGCTCATGCAGCGCATCAAGCTGCGTTTCGGCGGCCAGGGGGTCGGCGACGGCTGACAATCCCGCCGCGGTTGAGAAAATCCCGGCCTTCCGCTACTCAACATCCTGCAATCACCACACGAATCCCCGCGAAGCACCCGATGATCGGCCGCCCCAAATTCGTGCTCGCCTCCGGCTCGCCACGCCGCCTGGCGCTCGTCAATCAGGCCGGGATCGAGCCCGACGCGCTGAAACCCGCCGATATCGACGAAACGCCGAAACGCGGCGAACTGCCCCGCGCCTATGCCACCCGCCTTGCCCGCGCCAAGGCGGAAGCCGCCCTGGAGGCGGTGAAGCTCGACGATGAGTTGAAGGGTGCCTTCATCCTCGCTGCCGACACCGTGGTGTCGGTCGGCCGCCGCATCCTGCCGAAAGCCGAACTGCTCGACGAGGCGGCGCAGTGCCTGCGGCTGCTGTCGGGCCGCAACCACCGCGTCTATACCGGCGTCTGCCTGGTGACGCCGCGCGAATCGTTCCGGCAGCGGCTGGTGGAAACGCGGCTGCGCTTCCGCCGCCTGTCGCAGCAGGACATCGATTCCTATCTCGCCTCGGGCGAATGGCGCGGCAAGGCCGGCGGCTACGCGATCCAGGGCATCGCCGGTACCTTCGCGGTGAAGTTCGTCGGCTCCTACACCAATGTGGTCGGCCTGCCGCTTTACGAAACGATCTCGCTGCTCGACGGCGAGCACTATCCGATCCGGTTCGGCTGGCTGAACGCGCTGTAAGCCTCGGATCGCGGGAGGCGCCATCTCGTGAACATCGCCAGCGATCTCCACGCCGCCGCGCAGCGCGATCCCGCCCGCATCGCCGTCGCTTCCGGGGACGCCGCGTTTGCCCGCTACGATGAACTCGCCAGCCTCGTCGCGCGTCTCGCCGGCGGCCTGCGCGCGCTCGGCCTTAAGACCGGCGACCGTGTCGCCGTTATCGCCAAGAACGTGCCGCACTATGTCGAGGCGCTCTATGCCATCTGGCATGCGGGCCTCGTCGCCGTGCCCGCAAACGCGAAACTGCACGGTGCTGAACTGGGCTACATCCTCGACCATTCAAGTGCTCGCGTCTGCTTCGTGTCGCCGGGGCTCGATGCGGACATCGCGCCGCATGCGCCGGTGACGCTCGAACGCATGATCGTGCTCGGCGGCGCCGACTACGGCCGACTGCTCGCCGCTGACCCGATCGCGCTCACGTCCTGCGCCGCCGACGATCTCGCCTGGCTGTTCTACACGTCCGGGACCACCGGCCGGCCGAAAGGCGCAATGCTGACCCACCGCAATCTCGCGGTGATGGGCGAAGCCTATGTCAGCGAGGTCGATCCGACCGCGGCCGGCGATGCGATCCTGCATGCCGCGCCGATGAGCCATGGCTCCGGTCTCTATATCATGGCGCATATTGCCGCCGGCGCGACCAATGTCGTGCCCGAATCCGGCGGCTTCGAGCCGGACGAGATCGCGCAGCTCGTCGCGCGCTGGCCGCGCGCCTCAATGTTCGCGGCGCCGACCATGATCAAACGCATGGTCGAGGCGCCCGCCGACCTGCCGCGCGACAAATTGCGCACCATCGTCTGGGGCGGCGCGCCGATGTATGTCGAGGACGCGATGAAGGCGCTCGACCGTTTCGGGCCGTGCCTCGCGCAAATTTACGGCCAGGGCGAAAGCCCGATGACCATCACCGTGCTGCCGCGCGCCGAGGTCGCCGACCGCGACCATCCGCGCTGGCGCGAGCGGCTCGCCAGCGCCGGCCGGCCGTTCCGCTGCGTCGATGTCCGCATCGCCGGCGCGGAGGATCGCACGCTGCCCGCCGGCGAGAGCGGCGAAATCCTGGTGCGCGGCGATGTCGTGATGCGCGGCTATTGGCAGAACGACGCGGCGAGCGCCGCCGCGCTCAAGGGCGGCTATCTCCACACCGGCGACGTCGGCGCGTTCGATCCCGACGGCTATCTCGCGCTCAAGGACCGCTCGAAAGATCTGATCATCTCCGGCGGCAGCAACATCTATCCGCGCGAGGTCGAGGAAATCCTGCTACAGCACGGCGGTGTGCGCGAAGTCTCGGTGATCGGCCGACCAGACCCCGAATGGGGCGAGGCCGTGGTGGCCTATGTGGTTGGCGACGCACCGCGCGCGGAACTCGACGCGCTATGCCTCGCGCATATCGCCCGCTTCAAGCGACCGAAGGACTATGTGTTCGTCCCGGCGCTGCCGAAGAACAACTACGGCAAGATCCTCAAGACCGAGTTGCGCACCCTGGATGCGCGCCGCGACAGACCCTAGATGAGTGCCATGCCCTCGCTCGCCCCCGCCGCTCCCTGCCCGATCTGCCGCCGCCCGGCCGAGGAGGCGTTCAAGCCGTTCTGCTCCAAGCGCTGCCGCGATGTGGACCTGCACCGCTGGATGAGTGGGGTCTACGCGGTTCCGGTCAAGGAAGACGACGACGAGGACGGCGATGGCGCGCCGAGGACCAGCCCTGAGGATCGGGGCTGAAAAGCAGGCCTGAAACGCCGCAAACCTCCTTGGCAGATCACTGTTTTTTGCCGCTCCGGCGTTCTGGACAGGCCGGATTCCACCCTCTATAAACCCCTCCGCTTACCAAGCCCCGCTTCCGCGGGTCCGGCGCCCAGGTAGCTCAGTTGGTAGAGCATGCGATTGAAAATCGCAGTGTCGGTGGTTCGATCCCGCCCCTGGGCACCATTTTTCCATTGATAGAGCCTCATGACCCTCCGCGCACCTCCGGGCCGGCAGGCTCGTTTTCCCATGGAACCGCACGAAGCCCGCTGCCTGTCTCCGAGAATAGGCTGACGCAGCTTTGCAGCGGTTCGGCTATTCAAAGAACCAAGCCACTGCACGGTTTCCCCGCGACAGCTTCAACACTCCTGAAATGAGCGCGCAAATGAAATGCCGGCGCCATTGAGCGGCAGCTCGCACACGTTGAGAACAACGATATCCGCCGGACTCATGCGCGATGAGCATTGGGAGGAGCGCGTAAAGAGGGTGCAGCGGCGGACAACCAATGTCGGCGGTCTGAAGGTGGTCGACAAAGTTATTCCAACAACCGCGAGCACGCACAAGTCAAAGCGCACGCGAAACGTCGACGCCTAACAACGTTTGCGCAGGCAAGATTTCTGCGCGCTCCGCTTCTAGTTCGACAGAGATTTATTCCCGCACCCCGTTTAATTCGCAGGGACAAACATGAATCTTCCCCGCGAACAAGCTCTTCCTTCACAATCGAGCAAGCCGTCAAGGCACGTTGCATCATATCGAGGAATGCTGCTTTATTTACGTCCAAGCCCAACACAACAAGCCCAACACAATTAGAGAAACGAGCATGGATGGGTATCGTCGCTATTATTTTCCAAACACCGAAGCGCTGGCCGCGGACGAAGTGCGGATCATCGCACTTGGAACGGGGCGTCCCTACATGCGGCCGGCACAGGCAAACTCCGGCTGGCTGGTTGAACTCGGGAACGGCGACAAGTTTATGTTTGACTTCGGGTACGGGACGCAGATGCGTTTTAGTGCTCTCGAAATTCCTTACCAGGACATTACGGCTTATTTTGCAACCCATCTTCACAGCGATCACGTCGGCGACTTTGGACAGATCTGGGTTGCGAGCTGGGTTGGCGGGAGAACCAAACCCTTAGTCGTCTATGGCCCTTCAGGAACCCAACCAAACTATGGGATGAAGCATTTCGTTGAAAAGCAACGAGAGTCTTTCGCCTGGGATACCGCCACACGCGTGGGCTTCCTGCCCGCTATCGGCGAAGAAGTTGAAGTGCATGAATTCAATTACGCCGAGACCGCTATAATCTATGATTCGAATGGTGTTAGAATTTCGACTTTCCCCGCAATTCATATAACCGACGGCCCGGTCGGATTTAGATTGGAATGGAACGGGCTGACACTTGTCTATTCGGGCGACACGACTCCAAACGGCTTTTTAGTCGAGAATGCCAGTAACGCGGACGTTCTCATACACGATACATACAATACGGTCGACCAGATGGTCGCGACGACCGGCCATGACAAAAAGGGCGGCGGCGCCGTAAACACCTATATTCATACCGACCCTCTGGATGCCGGCCGCATCTTCGCCATGGTTCACCCGCGACTAGCCGTGTCGTTTCACTTTTATAATGATTTCGACACCGCGAGCGAGATCGAGAAGCAAATACGCAAAAGCTACGACGGCGCGCTCGCTCTGGCGCATGACCTCATGGTGATCAACGTCACCAAAGCAAGGATTCAGACGCGAATGGCTTCCACCGGGTCACACGTTTATCCCAATACGGTGTATCAAGACGCCTATCGTCAGGCGCCGAGAAAACCGAAGCCTGCCATTTCCGAATGGCTGCTGGCCAAGCGGCTTTTCCAGAAATAGGAAGCCGATGATCGACAGATCAGTGCGCTGACTCCAACTGCTTGATGATTGGCTTATTTTCCTCGCTATCTTCGGTAATACGCTGCTTCCAGCGGTCCGGCCCGAGGAAACTGATCTGCTGCTTCAGCCGCGCCGCGACCACTTTGAATTTTTCTCCATTCGATGCAATTTCACTGCACGCTTTGACAAGTCGGGACCGGACTTCAGGAGGCATCCCGGCCGGCGCATATAACCCCGCCATACCAACCTTAACGATCGGATAGCCCAGCTCCTTGAGCGTCGGAACGTCCTGAAGATTGGGGACACGATGCTCCGACGATGTAGCCAATACCGGCAGCCCTTTTCCAGCGACGGTTGAAACTCCCGGAACCGCTGCATCGATGTGGCCTCCGAGCAGCGCCGTGACCAGTTCGCCGTCGCCCTTGTAGTGAATATTGTTGAATTTCACCCCCGCTTGCCTCTCGAGCAATCCCAACACAAGGGTTGGTACACTTCCGGCGCCAACAGAACCCACATTGATGGTCTGAGGTGCCGACTTGGCTGCGCGCAAAAGCTCAGGGAGCGATTTGTATTTCGAGTTTGCGGCAACCGCAAATGCGACTGGCAGCTCTACAAGCTGACACAAGAAATCAATTTGCTCGACCTTGAACGGAATTCCTTCGCGTGTGTGCAGATCGGACACAAAAGGGCCTGCTGCGTTAAAGCCCAATGTGTAGCCATCGGCATTAGAACGCGCGACCTGCGTAGCGGCGAGCGTATTGTTCCGTCCTTCTTTATTGATCACGATAAATGTGCCGCCAACAGACTTTGCCAAATCTTCCGCTAGCCCTCGCGCCATCACATCAACGGCACCACCCGCAGTGGTACCCACAAAGATTTGCACCGTACGTGACGGATAGTCTTGGCCGAATGCAGGGCTATACGTGACACCAGCAAACAATAACAGCACGGACCATGAGAAGCGGTGATGAGTCATTGTTCCTCCAATCGCTGGTTAGGTCACAAAGAGTCGTTGTTCCATTCTCAAACACGGATTGTTTAAGCTTAAAGCATCTTCCGATGAGACCGCAAGATGTCACATGCTGACACCAAGATCGAATAAGCCCGATGATCGGCGGCAGATCGCGCTTTTTCAGCACGACATCAATCCTCTCCAGGGAAAGCGCATTCCTCGTTATGGGCGCGGCATCGGGGTCTCGCGCCAAACTTCGTCCACTGGAGGTTCAAGACAACGAGGGCTTCGGATCGGGCGCTTGAGCCCGCCCCTGCTCTCTCATGGAACGGGAAAATGGGCACCACAAGACAATCGAGCGCCAGTCAGCGCATCTCGATCACAAGCGCGCGCGAAGTACCTCCGCACGCGAAGAATACTAGAAGAACGCGATACAATGCGCGATGCAGGCAAATGAACCGGGAATCTCAACCCTCAAGCAAAGCGCCTCCGGCAACGGCTTTCAAAACTCGCCACAGCGGCGCAATCCTATATTAGCTGCTCCTACTTCTTTATCTCCTGCACGATCCGCTGATACTTTTCGGTATCGCGCTTGAGCAGCCCGACAAGATCCGCTCCTGATGATGGCATTGCCTCGGCGCCGGCTGCCTTGATCTTCTTTTTCACATCGTCGTCGTTCAACGACGCCCGGAGCCCGTCGCCCAACCTCTTGAGAATGTCCGGCGGCGTCTTTGCGGGCGCGACCATGCCATACCACGACTCTTCGATAAGGTTGGGGACTCCCTGTTCAACGAAGGTTGCGACGTTTGGCATATCGGCCGAACGCTTCTTGCTGGTGATTCCCACTACTGTCAGCTTGCCATCTTCGACGAATTTATCCGCTGCACCGCCCGCTCCGATCAGCATCAAATCGGTCTCGCCACTGACGGTTGCCTGAAGCGCCTCGGGAATGGAGCGAAACGGCACAAACACCATCTGCATCTTTTTCTGGCTGGCGAGCCACTGGAGCAGCAAATGGTGCGGCGTCGCGATACCGATGGAAGCAGCCGTCAGCTTTCCGGGATTCTTCTGCGCGTAATCGAGAACGTCCTGCAGCGATCGGAACGATTTGCTCGCGTTCGCGACAAGGATCATCGGATTTTGAGTAAGTTGAGTCAGGTAAGCAAAATCCGTGTCAACATTGTAGGGAATTTTCTGTCCGACGGCGACATTGACCGGGTGAACAACCGTCAGCAGACCGATCGTATACCCATCAGGATCGGCCTCGGCGATCTGACGGGTACCGATCACCGAAGAAGCGCCGGGTTTGTTGTCGATAAAAACCTGCGTATCCAACCGCTTTGACAGTTCGGCGGCGACAATTCGCGACGTCACATCGGCGCCGCCGCCCGCGCCGAACGGCACGATCCAGCGGATCGGCCGGCTCGGCCAATCGGCAGCCCGCGCAACGGAAGGAAGCAGACCGACCGTCATACCCAGAACGACAGCAAAACCAACGACCACGCGCCTTGTGCTGACCATTAGCAAATTCCCCGACAGGCAGAACCGGATTGCAGAAGACTGAAAGCTGTAAAATGCCTTCGGGCCGGTGTCTTTACCGACCCGCGCCGTGTGCATGCGATGCACAGGGGCGCTAATCCGGCGCGCCGCTACCGGACTGCGGCAAACCGTGGCAGCAACCGTGCGACATTCCCGGATGCGACCAGCCGCCGATCTTGGTCGTTGAAATCGCTGAACGCCGCTACATCCCGCTTGCCCTTGGCGCCGACCGCCTCTGGAGCAAATGGATAATCGGTCCCGAACAGGATCTGGCCGCTCCCGGCAAGAGACAGAACGCATTTCAGCGTCGCATCCGAGGTCGACGTCGTGCATTCGAAATACAGTTGCTTGAGGTAGTGAGAAACGCCAAGAGGGGCGAATGTCTCATAAGGCAAGCGGCGCTCCAGCATGCTGGCGATCCGCCCGGCGAGAAACGGAATGGTCCCGCCGTTATGAGCCAGGACGAACTTGATATCCGGACAGGCGTGAAAGATGCCTGCACGCAGCAGGCTTAGCACCGTGCGCGTCGTATCAAAGGCGAACTCCACTGCTGCGGGGAGGACGTCGATATCGAACGACAGGCTCCCCGGTCCAATCGTCGGATGGATGAAGACAACGGCGCGCCGTCGATTCAACTCCTCAAAGACCGGACGAAACGCCGGATCGCCCAGATACCGATTGCCGTAGCTTGCAATCAGGCCGACGCCATCGAACTGCGAGCACTGGCGCAAGGTCTGCAAACTCGCCTCGACATGAGGCATGGGAAGAACGGCGAAGGCTCCGAAACGGTCGGGATGACCACCGACGACCTGCTCGAGTTCATGGTTGCAGATTTTGGCGAGTTCCACCGCCGTAGCGGCGTCCTCGGAATACGCGCCTGGGCTGGATATCGATAGCAGCGCCGCCTGAAGACCGCTGCGATCGAGCATTTCGAGGCTCGCTTTTGCCGTCCAATCGGGAATCTTGGCCCCACCGATGGAATCGACCCCAAGCCGCTCCAGTTCCTGCCGGTAACGGGCCGGAAGGATGTGATGGTGAACATCAATCCAGCAGACATCCGGCGATCCCATATCACTCTCCAACTCGTGCAAGACTACGTCCGATGCCCGGCCGCATCCTCAGTAGGTCGACCGGCCGCCGGACAGGTCGAAGACCGCAGCGGTGCTGAACGAGCATTCCTCGGAACTCAACCAGGCGACCAGCGCCGCAATCTCTTCGGGCTTACCAAATCGCCCAAGCGGAATCTTCGACAACATGAAATCGATATGTGCCTGAGTCATCTGGCTGAACAGCGGCGTTTCCACCGCAGCGGGCGTCACACAGTTCACGCGGACGTTCGCGTCCACCAGCTCTTTTCCGAGCGATTTGGTGAGCGCGATGATCGCTCCCTTGCTCGTGCTGTAAGCCGAAGCGTTCGGATTACCTTCTTTCCCAGCGACCGATGCGATGTTGACGATGCGGCCATAGTCACGCCGGCGCATCCCCGGAACGATCGCCCTGGAGCAATAGAACACGCCGTCGACATTGATGCTCATCACCTTGCGCCAATCGTCGATGCCATAGTCCCAAAGCTTGGCGTTCGGCCCGGTGATGCCGGCATTGTTCACAAGAATATCAATGGCGGACAGCCGTGCTTCCGTCTCTTTCAGAGCCGTCGCGACGGAGATTGGGTCTGAAACATCGGCTCGAATCAAATCGAATCCTTGCAGGATATCCTTCCGGCTGTCGGGAAAATTGAGATCCCAGATCGCGACGCGGGCGCCGGAAGCGCGAAACCGTTCGGCGATCGCATAACCCAAGCCCGACGCACCGCCAGTGACAACAGCGCCGCGCCCCGACAAATCGATTTGATTCATTACAGACCCTTCGCCGTCTCGGCTTTGGCCATGGCCATACCGACAATCCACTCCGGAATGGGCCGCTGATAGACCACGTCCATTTTATACGGACCGGCGGCTGCCTGCGCGGCGAGCGTCGCTACCCATGTGCGGACTTCGTGACCGGCCCGCCCCGCCTCTTCAGTGATCGCACCATCGCTATAGCCGTCGATCGCGTCAGTATCGGCGTTCTCCAGCACCGAAAGGAATTTACGATCCCATCCGTCATTCAACTCGCGCAGATTGCCCTTCTTGGCGGCGAAATCCTGACCGGCTTGAAGGGTCCGCGCCTCGCGCTGCTTGCGCGCTTCCACAGAGGGATTACGGCCGGCGATCAGCGTCTCCTGGACCTCGGGAGGAGCTGACCGGATCGACGGCACCGGCGGGTCATGGGAAAGCCCGCCTGAACCGATCAATAAAACACGCTGTCCGGTGCTCATGGCGAAAGTACCCAGCGCCGCGCCGAATTGGCGAACACGCATCATGCTTGGACGCGGTGGTGCAGCCGCGTTGATGAAAACCGGAACCACAGGATAACGATCAAGTGACCCGGTCAACGCCGCGAGCGGCTGGGCAAAAGCGTGATCAACCTGCATGCGATAAGAAACGGACAGATCGAAACCTCGATCACTCATCGCTTCGACCAGAGCGATGGCTTTTCCTTCATCCGTTCGCAACGCACCCGATGGCGTACCGTAATCACCGATAGCCTGGGCACGCACACCGACGCAGAAGGCCGGCATGATATCGTAGAAAAAGCCGTTGAAGTGATCCGGCGCGAGCATAATCACGAGTTCAGGCGCGAATGCCGTTACCTCTTCCGCGAGTTGCCCAATCGCGTTCCGGACATCGCGTTCCACGGCCTCCCCGGCACTGACCCTGCCGATGAAGGGAGAATGCGACATGCAGATTGCTTTCAGCGGCATGGGTCATCATCCTGCGTGGCGGGAGTTGTCCGGATGCCGTGAGTGGATGCCAGCATCACTCACCGCGCAAGCCGGCCCGCCGCGGTGTGCATCTCGTGAACACCGACCAGAAGCGGCTAGGGCCTGCCGGCGTATACGGTGCACCCTCGCGGACGTTCTCGCCCCCTGCATGAGCTGACAACGTGCCACCCGTGAATTCGGAATCTGCCTCCCCCAACGATCCCACACAGCCAGCGATGCCCAGGCGCGTCGACGTTGCGGTGATCGGTGCCGGGCCGGTCGGCTTGACCATCGCCAACTTTCTCGGGATGTATGGCGTTTCCGTTCTCGTCATCGAGCGCGGCGCCGAGTTGATTGATTATCCGCGCGGCGTAGGCATGGATGACGAATGCCTGCGCGCGTTCCAGGCCATCGGCCTCGCCGACAATGTTCGCCCGCACACAACACCCGATCAGTGGGTCCGTTTCCTGACGGCTCGCGGCCGATGCTTTGCCTCCGTCGAGCCACGAACACGTGAATTCGGCTGGCCGCGACGGAACGCCTTTATCCAGCCCCTGGTCGATCTCGAATTGCTGAAGGGGTTGTCACGCTATCAAGATGTTCATGTGCTGTTCGGTCGGTCACTGTCCGAACTGACCGAAATCGGCGACGGCGTGTCGTTGCGGATCCAAGATGGTGCCGGAGCGACCGAAGAAGTTCACGCCAGCTTCGTCGTCGGGGCAGACGGTGGCAAAAGCACCGTCCGCAAGATCCTCAATATTCCCTTCTCTGGAAAAACGGAATCGACCCGCTGGGTCGTGGTCGACATTCGCAACGACCCGATCGGTATCCCCGATGCTTATCTCTATTGCATTCCCACCCGACCTTATGTGTCGATTGCGCTGCCACACGGAATCCGCCGCGTCGAATTCATGGTGTTCGGCGAGGAAACAGAAGAGCAGCTCTGCTCACGCGACGGGATCCAAAATCTGCTGCAGATCGTCATGCCGCATCCGGAGAAAGCCGACATCATCCGCAGCCGCGTTTATACCCATCACGCGCGTCTGGCGGAGCGTTTTCGGCAAGGGCGCGTGCTTCTCGCCGGCGACGCCGCACATCTGATGCCGGTATGGCAGGGCCAGGGCTACAACAGCGGCATTCGGGATGCGACAAACATCGCCTGGAAGCTGGCGATGGTCGTCAAAGGCATGACATCCGACACACTTCTGGACAGCTACGATCTCGAGCGCCGGGATCACGCCGCGGCGATGATTTCAATCTCCGTGACGGCCGGAAAGATTTTTTCACCGACGCAACGCTGGCTGGCGATGCTTCGCGACGGCCTGACCTTGTTGCTCAATGCGATCCCACCAGTGAAGAACTACATCCTGCAGATGCGGTTCAAGCCGATGCCGCGCTACACGCGTGGCGTGGTGGTACCACTGGCGACGTCGCGTGGCACGGCCCCTTCGCCAGTCGGCCGTCTTTTCATTCAGCCGGACGTTGCTCTGGACAGACGCGAAATCCGGAAATTCGACGACGCGATCGGGCCCTGGTTTGCCATCGTCGCCTGGGCGACCGATCCTCGCCTCCATATGAGCGACACTGTCCGCGCATTCTGGCAAAACATCGGGGCGCGGTTTGTCGCCGTCTTGCCGGCCGTTCAACTGTCAGCCGAACAGACCGTGAAGTCCGATGATCTACTCATTCTGGGCGACACCGGCGCGATTAAACAATGGTTCGGGGATCATAGAACGTCATTGATCGTTCTGCGTCCTGATCGCTTCGTTGCCGCAGCTGCGTCGACACCGCAAGCGATCGACGAGATCACTGCCTCGCTGCAAACGGCGATGGGGGCAAGCATCCAAGGTCGGTAGCGTCACGGGGCCTGAGAGATACCCGGCAGCTAGCGTCCCTGCAAAAAGTCGATATGTAGCGCATTGAAAGTCTTGGCATCTTCGAATTGCGGCCAGTGGCCACAATGCTCCATCACCACGAACTTGCTGCCCGGAATCAAATCAGCAATGCGCTGCCCCTCGGCAACCGGATTGGTCGGATCATGCGTCGTCCAGAGCACGAACGTCGGCGCGACAATGCGGCGCCAGTCATCATCGGACAACAGATTACGCTTACGGATATCCATCTCCTGGAGCACCAGCGCATTGCGCATGGCCACGTTAAATCCGTCCGATGAATAGACCGCCTGGCGGGTCGCGATCAGATCCTCGGTCACGCGCGCCGGATCGGCCATCAGCCATTCGAGACGCGACTTGATGAAATCCCAGGTCGGGTTATCAGCCGCCCGCTGAGACAATTCCTTGATGCGAGCCATGACTTCAGGACGAGCGACAGACCCTCCCGTGGTGTTCAGCACCAGTCGGTCCAGCCGATCTGGGTGCATCAACGCAAATCGCGCAGCGACCCAACCGCCGAGCGATTCCCCGGATACGTGCGCGCGATCAATCTTCATCGCGTCCATGAAGCGGACGAGGTGATCGACATAGCGCGGAATTTCCAGCGGAATGTCCGGCTTATCGGTAAAGCCATGACCGATCATATCCACGGAAAAAGTATGAAAGTGCCGCCCGTGCGGTCCAATGTTCCGGCAATAGGCTTCCGCATGGCCGCCGGTCCCGTGCAGGAAAATCAGCGCCGGTTGCGAGGCCGATCCTGTCTCCAGGTAGCGTGTGCGGATACCGCCGGCATCAACCCAGCGCTGGGCAAACGGCACGCCGAGCAAATCGATCCACATGCTGGAATACGTCACGGTGAAATCTCCTGTGCCTGGATTTGAAGGGCCACAGGAGACGCCAGCAACGCATGACTTGTTGCTGTGCACTGCGCGCACGTGCCGCTTCAATACAGCGGCTTGGCAACAGCCAGCCGGGATAATTCCGCTTCAATGGCGCTCACGCTCTCCCGCATGGAAGCGAGATAACGCTTCGCTGCTTCAGCCGGCGTCATGGCACTCTTGAAGAACACAAGATTGATGGAGCCAGCTACGCCCTGCGGCGAGCGGATCGGAATGGCAATCGCGCCGATGTGCGACTCGATCAACCCGACCGCCGATGCGTAACCCCGGTCACGCGTCTCCTTCAGCAATGACCGGACGTAGCGCGCGTCCTGTGCTTCCGCCGCGTCCGGATAACCCGACTTTGCGATGATGCTCAGCATGACATCGCGCTCCGCCTCCGACGCACCGGCGAGAACCGCGCGACCCATTGCCGAACGGAGCACGGGACGGCTTTGACCTATCATTGAGCGATGCACGGAGAAATGACTGAACTTGTGTGTCGTTTCCCGGATCACCATCGTTCCCTGCTCAAACGTGGCAAAATCGGTCGGCCACAGCACTTTCGGCAACAGCCGGCCCAGCTCCTGGGCGACAACACGCGTCACCTGATCGAGCGCCGTATAGCCTTCACTCAAACGGCGCACACCGAAGGTGAGACTGTAATATTCGTCCGACGCGCGCGTGACATAGCCTTCGTGCTCAAGCGTATCGAGCAGACGATAGACCGTCGTCCGGTCGATCCCGACCTCGGCCGCGATCTCGCCCGGCCGCGCGCGACCGACACGGTTGAGTTCGGCGAGAACGTTCAACCCCCGAGACAGGGCGCGGACGTGCCGATATCGCGATCGCTTTGCCATCGGTGCAAGGATAGCCGGCCTGAGCGGCACTGTCTGCGGCCGAGTGGTTTATCTCGCAGCAGACAGCGCCTTTCGTTCGACAGCCGAAATCAGGCAATCCGCATCAATTCGACACAAACGGGCAACCGCCATCTTTGAGCGGGCGGAAAATCTCATTCCCTGGGATTTCGCGGATGATTTTGTAGATATCCCAGTCGCCCTTTGATTCTTGCGGCGATTTGACCTGCAGCAGCAGCCGATTACTAATCAGCCGCCCGTCGCTGCGGACCGTCCCGCCCGGCGCAAAGAAGTCGTCAACAGCAGTCGACTTCATCACCTTGATGACGGCGTCGGCATCCTTGGTCCCCGCCTTTTTCACCGCACGGAGATAATGCAGCACGGCCGAATATGTTGCCGCATGCACCGCGGATGGCATCACTTTCATGCGGTCAAAAAACTTTTTTGACCACTGCCGCGTCTGATCGTTCTGATCCCAATAGAAGCCATCAACGGTGATAATGCCTTTGCTGCCGCTGAGGCCCGCACCACGAAAGTCATGGATATTGCCGAGCGGCGCCACGAACCGGATATTTTTCCCCGGTGCGGTCAGGCCGAACTCCTGGGCCTGTTTCAGCGCATTCGACGTATCGGTCGACGTGCTGACCAGCGCAATCACGTTGGCACCCGACGACGATGCACGCAGCAACTGCGATGAAAAATCCTGACTGTTGATCGGAAAGCGAATGCTGCCCAGAACCTTGCCGCCGGCACGCTCGACCGCAGAGGCCGTATCGCGCTCCAGCGAGTGACCGAACGCAGTGTCGGTCGTGAGGAAGAACCACTTGTCGCCACCTCGGCGCACAGTTTCCTGACCGACCACGTTGCCCATGGCGTAGGAATCGATGTGCCAATGGACGGTATAGGGCGTGCAGGCTTTCCCGGTCAGGTCGGATGACGTACCGCCGCTGATCAGAAAAATCCGTTTCTTCTGCTTGACGATATCCTGGATCGCGAGCGCCAACGGCGACGACGGCACATCGACTATAGCGTCGACATTGTCCTGGTCGAGCCAACGGCGTGCCAGCAACGTCCCCGTATCGACCTTCATCAGGAAGTCGCCCTGCACCACCTCGATCGGCTTTCCGAGAACAGAGCCGCCAAAATCCTCAACCGCCATTTTTGCGGCGGTAACAGAGCCGAGCCCGGTGTTCGTCGATGCCGGGCCAGTCATGTCTGTCAGCACCCCGAGCTTCACACCGGCGTTTTGCGCCACAGCGAGGCCCGATCCACCGATCGTCAGCAACAATGCAAGAGCAAGTTTAGTCAACCTGATCACGACTTCCCCCTGATGCTTTTTGAACGGGAGACGCTCGTTCTGGCGCTCCTCAGCGCAATCATTTGACAAAGGTTGACGCCGGTCGACAGCCTTGTCCGGAGTGTACGCACCGTGCACAGCCTTCGTGTCCGGGCTTGAACCGGCATCAGAAATCGAGATTTCGTCGCGCCAATCCATGCAAAGGACAGCGCGCATGCCGACAACTATCGAAGCCGCAGCCGACGCTATTTTCAACGCCCGGGATCAGCGGTGTCCGATCAAGCCCATTCGCGAGACGTTCGATATACGCTCGGCAACCGATGCCTATGCGGTGCAGAACATCAACACCCTCCGTCATCTAAAGAACGGACGTGTACTCTCCGGCCGTAAAATCGGCCTGACCGCCAAATCCGTACAGAGGCAGATGGGTGTCGACGAACCTGATTTCGGCATGTTGTGGCGCGATACCGAATACAGGAGCGGCACAAAGATTCCGGCAGATACGCTGATTCAGCCACGGATCGAGGGTGAAATTGCTTTCATCCTCGAACGCGAGATTACCGATCCCGATGCGAGCATCACCGATCTGATTCGGTCGGTGGCCTATGCGCTTCCCGCGATTGAGATCGTTGATAGCGCCATTGCAAACTGGGACATTCAGATCGTTGATACCATTGCCGACAATGCCTCGGCCGCCGGATATGTGCTTGGTCACGACCCCAAGGCTCTGGATCAACTCGATCTACGCCTGTGCGGGATGGTCATCAGCAACACTGCGTCCGGCGTTCTCTCCGTTGGCGCCGGTGTCGCATGCCTTGATCATCCGCTTTACGCTCTACAATGGCTCGCGCGCAAAATGATCACCGTTGAACGTCCGTTGCAGGCCGGCGATCTGGTTCTGTCGGGAGCGCTTGGACCGATGGTCACGGTAACAAAAGACAGCACGTTTTTGGTCGAGATCCAGGGGTTTTCACCCCTCACCCTGTCGTTCTGATTTCCTATCTGGGTATCTGAATCATGCAGGCGGCGCACTGCGTGGTTAGCCGGCCATGGCATCGCCTGAACATCCGGCGCGCACGAGAGCCATCGCCTCGTCAAATAAAATGATGATCGCTTTAGAACGCGCGCCGGCCGGTGAGATTGCCTCGATAGAATAGTTTGCAAGCAAGCCAAGTCCGCGCCAGATCATGGTCTTCAGCCACCAGATCGTGCTGTGCTGTCGCCACGTTAAGAGTCACATCGGCGCCACGATCCGCAAGAAACGCGGCAAGTTCTTCCGCTTTTGCGACAGGCGCGATGATATCGGCATTTCCGGCGGAGATCAGGACTGGCAAGCCATCAGCACGCCCTTTCCAGCCCGGATCAATCGGCATCAACGGCCGATAGAGAATGGCGCCCGCCAAAACGGCGCTGTTATACATGATCAGCGACCAGGCAATGTTCGCGCCATTGGAATGACCGACCGCAATAGGCGCGGGAATATCATAGGCTTGCATGGCGGCGCCGACGAACGCCGCCAGTTGCATTGTTCGCGTCCGAAAGTCCTCGATATCGAATTCTCCTCGCGCAACCCGTGCGAAAAAGCGGGGCTTCCCGTCTTCGAGAACGTTTCCGCGCAATGATAGGAGAGCCGCGCCTGGCAGCAGACGGCGACCCATATCGATCATGGTTGCCTCGGTGCCGCCCGTGCGCGGAAGCAACAGCAAGGGAGGCGTCCCCTCCTTCGCGCCAGAAGCCGGCACGAAGGAATGGATATAGTGATGGAGCGCCGACATAGGGCAACCAGCTACGCTGCCGTCTTGAGCGTGCCGAGAACGGCTTGCGCTCGTTCGTCCGAACGGCTCTCCGCTTCCGCGTGGTAGGAGGGCTGACCTTGAAAGCTGAAACCGTGTCCCGCGCCATCGTATACAGCGATGTCGACTTTCGTATTCGACCCGACCGCTGCCTTGATGGCATCGACCTGCGACAGTGGAACAAGATTGTCATTACTGCCGAAATGTAACGTTACACGACCGACGATACGCTCCGCTTCGCTGAGATGCTGATTGATTCGCGTGGCATGAAAACCCGCGACAGCTTCTGCGCCAAGCCGCGTTGCCGCTAAAAATGCAAGCTCACCTCCCGCGCAATAGCCGAGCGATCCCAGCTTTCCATTGCAATGCGGGTTTGACAGCAACGTTTCCTTCAGCGCACGCATATCCTCGATTGTCTTGCCAACATCGAGCTGCTTCCAGCGGTCCATAGCCTGCTTGCGGCCACTTTCCGAGCGATCAAGAATACCCGGTAAAACCCGAAAGAAATAATCGGGGACAGCGACAAGATACCCACGATCGGCCCAACGATCGGCGATCTCCCGCACATTCGCATCAATGCCAAAGATCGGGCTGAAGAGGATGATGGCCGGGCGGCGCGATGGTGCGTCGCCCGCAAGATAGACTTGGAAGGTCTTGCCGTCCGCTGCGGCAACGGAAATTTCACTCACGTCTTCAAGCCTCCCGCTGGGTCGAGCTTTCGAGAACGACAGTCTCACCGTCACGATTCTTGCCGTGCTTGAGTGAAAAGCCCAGCGCTCGCAGCGTCGGCTCATCGCTGCTCACCAGAATGATGGCATCCTCAGTCGAAGTGTTCGCATGTTCGTACCAGTCTCCGCCCGGGATACAGAAAGTATCGAACGGCTCCCATTGGAAGGTTTTTCCACCAATGATCGAAGAACCGCTCCCCTTGAAAACCGTGCAAATCTGGCTGGCGTTCTGCCGCACCGGCAGGAGCTTTTCGCCGGGGCGCAGCAGCTGCGTGAAGAATGTCATCGTCTTGTAGACAGGGCCACCGGTGGTCGGATTGGTATATTCGACCAGGATACCTTCGTAAGGCGACCCTTCGTGATCGCGCACGCGACGTAAAAGCTTATCAGTGTCCTCCCAGCGATACACGAACATCGGCGAACTGGTTCCCGCGCCCCGATGATGGTTGATGAATCGTGGCGTCAGTCCGCCGGTTCCATAATAGCGTTGCGAGTAATCGTCCGGCACATTGGCGCTTTGGATCTTCTTTTCGACGAGCTTTCCGTTCTCCATCTCGCGATAGTCGAACTCGAAGTAAGTCGCGTTCAGGATATTGACCAGCGGCATATCAAGAACGCTGAGATTGACGGACGCCTCGTCAGGCCCGTTACCGTGATTGTGCCAGGTATCATGCGGCGTCAGAACCAGATCGCCCGGACCAAAGGTGATATTTTCGCCGTGCACGCCGGTGAAGTTGGTGTCGCCGGTGAGGCCGAAGCGGATCGCATTTGGCGAATGGCGATGTGGCGGCATCATTTCGTGCGGCGTATTGATGCGATAGGCCGCGAACAATGTCGACACGGTTGCCACGATCGGCCGCAACGCCGGGTTGACCATGATAATCGAGCGACGCTCCGACATTTCCATCGGAATGACCTCGGCTGCCTCCAGCAACACGGGGTACATATCCTTGTATTTCCAGATGTATGGAATCGCCGGAATTCGATCGGCCCGAAGCCGGTTCGTCGCCTGATGTTCGTCGTTTGGATCAATGCCCCAGAATTCGAACAAGTTCAGGCGTGATGTCGTCTCGTGCAGACGGGCGAGGCGCTCGGCGGAGTTATGCCCCTGTCCCGGGATTGTCGCGTGCTGGTTCATAGCCGTCTCCGTTGCAATATGGACTATTTCGCGGAAGCAGACGCTTTCGCCTGAAGTTTCTTGATGAGTGCTGCGTATTTCAGAATGTCGTCGTGCAAGATTTTTGCGTGTTCGGCGCGGGATGTCAGCAAAGGCTCGACGCCGCTACGCAGCAGCTTTTCTTTCATTGCCGGCTCTTCGAGAATTTTCGTCACGGCGGAATGAATTTTCGCCAGGATCGGCTCCGGCGTACCCGCAGGCGCCATCAGACCGAGCCAGATTTCGAGGTCGTATTCGGTCAACCCGGATTCCCGAAAGGTAGGAACATCGGGCACGAGGACACTTCGCTTTTTGCTCGTGACAGCCAGACCGCGCACATTCCCGGCAGCGATCTGGGGTGCCATCTGTGCCGTGGTCGTCACGACGGTTTGCACCTGTCCACCCAGCAGATCGTTCACCGCCGGCGCGCACCCACGATAGGACACGGTGAAGAAATCCGCGTTGACCGTGGTCTGATAGAGATCCAGCGCCAATTCTTGCGGTGTCCCCTTCCCGCACGAACCATAATTGATCTTCCCCGGCTTTGACTTGGCAAGCGCTGTGAGATCACCCAGGGACTGCACCGGCATGTCTTTGGATACTGCCAGCACCATCGGCGTCGATCCGATCAAACCGAGCGGCGCAAAATCCTTCTCGATGTCGAAAATCTTCGGATACAGGCTGACATTGATCGCGACGACGTTGTTCGTCATCACCAGCGTATAGCCATCGGGCGTCGCTTTCGCGACCATGTCCATGCCGACATTTCCGGCTGCTCCCGGCCGATTCTCGACAACGACCGAGCTACCCCACTTTTCCTGGAGTTTCTGGGCGAGAATGCGCGCCAGAATGTCGGACGTGCCGCTCGGTGGGAAAGGCACCATGATGCGGATTGGGCGATCGGGATAATCCGCACGCGCGGCAAGATCACCATTGAGCAAGCCGGCCGCCATTGTCATCAAGGCAAGAACAAAGTTGAGCACCCGTCCGCCAATTCGGCCTTTTCTAGTCGGCTGCACGGTGCGAGCAGCGAATTCCGGCCTCTGACGATTGAGCATGTCTCCACCCTTCATTTTGATTTTTATCGCGCCAACTAACGACGGCAACCGTGAGACGTCCAATATATAGTTGGTATCAGATGAATACCTTTTGGGTATTCATGCCACCCGAACATTCATGGTCCCGATGCCATCGACACGGCATGTCAAACGATCGCCCGAGGTGACCGGCCCCACGCCCTCCGGCGTGCCCGTCATGATGATGTCACCTGGATAAAGCCGGTAGGCTGTCGAGGCATAGGCAATCAGTTTCGGAATGGAAAAAATCAATTTCCGGGTATTGGAATGTTGGCGTCGCTCGCCATTGACACTGATCTCGAAATTCAATGCTGCACTATCGGCAATTTCGTCGGCCGTGACCAACCACGGCCCAATCACGCTGAAACTGTCGTATGATTTGCGCCAGCTTCGGTCTTCCAGCCCGCGCACAGACATGTCGAGCGCCATGGCGTAACCACACACCACCGACAACGCCTCCGCTTCGGACACATCCTTGCAATTTTTACCGATGACGACGGCAACCTCGATCTCATGGTCAACCCGACGACCGATATTTGGAACGATAATCGGTTCGCCGGCGCCAATCACCGAAGTGTTCGATTTCAGGAACAATCCATAGTGATCGATGGTCTTGATATCCGCACCGAAATGAATGCCAGCGTCTGCCCGCGCCTCAGCTACATGCTTGAGATAATTGACCGGCGCGGCAATGATTTTGCTCGCGTTAGCGACCGGGCTGAGCAGCTTTACTGAGTCGATTTTATGAATCTGAGCGCGAGGAGCGATGGCCCGAACGCGCTCCAGCACAGCCCCCAAATGAGTGATCAATGGGTCGCCGTAAGGCAACGGCCAGCGATGCCGTGGCAAGATCTCAAGCGCTTCAGAAACATCCAGCAGATCGCCGTTACGCACAAGCCCCAAACGATCATCGTCAAACCGCGCTAAACGCATCGCAACAGCCCTCTATTTTCGCGAGCAGTAGCGGCGGCACGAAATATCGTCCAATATATATTAAGCACCTCGGTAATACCCAAACGGTAATGATATGGAATTGCGCCAGCTTCGCTACTTCATGGCGGTCGCAGAAGAGTTGAGTTTCGTGCGCGCGGCAAAACGCGTGGGAATATCCCAGCCGCCGCTCAGTCGACAAATCGCCAATCTTGAGGCGGAGATCGGCACGACCTTGTTCAACCGCAACAAACATGGCGTGACGATCACGGAAGCGGGCACCGCGCTACATCAGGAACTTCGAGAGATACTGCCGCGCCTGGAAGGTGCGATCAAAACAACTCAACGCGCTGCCAAAGGACAGGTCGGCACGTTAGCCCTCGGATTTGGCGGGTCTGCGGTCTATACGTTTACACCAGCGCTTCTGCGACATTTTCGGCGAAATTTCCCCGATGTGGAGCTATCCCTTCGGAACGTGCCGGTCACGTCACAACTCGATGCCTTGCTGGATCAGCGCATCGACATTGGTTTCATTATTCTGCCCGTCGACAACGATGCGATTGCGACAAGGGTCTTGTTACGGGACAAGTTGACCGTGGCCTTGCCGTCCGGGCACCCTCTAACGCGCCAGAAAACTATATCGGTCAACGAACTGTCTGGATCGGATTTTTTGGTATTTCCGCGATCGCGAAATTTCGGCTTTTACAACAAGGTGATTGATTTATGTACGCATGCCGGATTCATGCCCAACATTGTGCAGGACATATCACCCTTGGAATCACAAATTGGGCTGGTGGCCGCTGGAGTTGGCGTGGCAATCGTGCCGTCCGTCGCACAGAAATTCCGTCTGACCGAAGTTGAATTCCGACCGTTACGGGAACGCACCGCATATGTTGAGTTCGCCATGGCATGGCGGAAATCAAACACTTCACCAGCGGTTCGCGCATTTATTGAGGTGGTAAGCAAAGTGAAGATCCAGGAACGACAATAAATCTTGTTACCTCGGCTTATCTGGCCGTTTTCGACAGGTCGTGTATCGCCCGTTGAAGTGACCCCAGCCCGACGATCCGCGGCCAGCCGGCGCGACGTTCCGTTAGATCAACCTGTCGTTAGCCACGATAATTCAACGCGTTGCTACTCAACCAGTCTCGCTGCGCGTCGCCCAGCCGGTGAAATGGCGCTCGAAATAGGCTGCGACCGCATACATGAGGATGCCCATGGCCGCGATCACCAGCAGCGCTGCAAACACCAGTGGCACGCGGAACGTTGCGCTCGCCGACATCATCAGATATCCGATCCCGACATTCGACGCGACCGTTTCGGAAATGACCGCGCCGACAAATGCCAGCGTGATGGCGATCTTCAACGAAGCGAAGAAATAAGGCATCGAGCGCGGCAACCCCACACGCAGCAAGATATCCGCTTTGCTGGCACCGAGCGAACGCAACACGTCACGCAACTCGGGCTCCATCGTCGCGATTCCGGTCGCAACATTCACCGTGATCGGAAAGAACGCGACCAGAAAAGCCGTGAGGATCGCAGGGACCGTCCCGATCCCGAACCATAGCACCAGGATCGGCACCATCGCCACCTTCGGAATGGAATTGAAACCGATCAATAGCGGGTTTAGTGCGCGATAGAGCAGCGGCGATGCGCCGACGACAACACCGAGCGCGATGCCGAATGCGACAGCGAGCGCAAATCCGGCCAGCGTGGTGATCATCGTGTGGCTGGCATTCAGCCAGATTCCGTCGGAATACTGGATCAGGGCGGCGACCGCAGCACTCGGCGTCGGTAAAATGAATGGCGGCACGTTGAGCACACGACACCCCACTTCCCAGATCACGAAGAAACCGATCGTCGCGAGCCATGGACTCAGCGTGTAGAGCGCGCGACGCAAGGTTCTTTTGCGGCTCATATCACCTGCCTCGCCTGGCTGATATGGGACCGCAATTCGTGCACATACTCCACGAAGCGCGGCGTGAAACAGACCTCCTGCGTTCGCGGCCGCGGCAGGTCGATGTCTGTCGTGTAGATGACCCGGCCCGGACGATTGGAAATCACATGCACCCGATCCGCCAGGAATACCGCCTCCGGCAGGTCGTGGGTCACAAGCAGCACCGTGAAGCCGCGCTCGCACCACAGGTCTTGCAAGACACCCCACAATTCCTCGCGCGTGAACGCATCGAGCGCGCCGAACGGCTCGTCGAGCAGCAGGATTTCCGGCTCATGAATCAAAGCTCGGCAGAGCGAGACACGCTGCTGCATGCCGCCGGATAACTGCCAGCCATAACGCTCCTCGACGCCGGCCAACCCGACTTTCGCCAGCAGCGCTCGGGCGCGCTCGATAAATGGTGCCTTGTTGACGCGATAGTCGGAGCGATGCGGGCGTACCACCTGGATCGGCAGCAATACGTTTTCGAGCACCGTCCGCCACGGCAGCAACGCCGGATTCTGAAACGCCATGCCGACAATCTTGAGCGGGCGTGTCACATCCGCCCCATTAACCTCGACCTCACCGGCGCTGCGCGGTGTGAGACCCGAGATCAACTTCATCAAGGTAGATTTGCCGCACCCTGACGGTCCAACGACCGCGGCAAACTCGCCGCGGCCGATATCGAGCGACATATCCTTGAGGGCGAGGAAGCCTTCGCCGTCCTCGCCGTAGTCAAGGCTGGCGCCGTGTACATGCACGAAGCGTGCATCGGCGGGTTTTTCGGTTCGTGCGGTTACATGCATTGCTGCACTCTCGCCGGTCATGACCTGCTTGGCGCGTGATCCGCTACTTCGCAAGCTGCATGTCACTGCGTGGCGGCAGATACTTGTCGGTATAGACCTCAGCGGCCACTGGCACTGTCTTGATGCCGAACGGCTTGGCGACATCCCTGAGCGAAGCATCGATCCGCTGCGGATCGACGTTGCTGATGCCATTCTTGCGAACGTTTTCACTGACCATGCGATAATCGAGCGACATCTTGATGCGATCTTTTTCAAGATCAGCATTGATGAGCGGATCGCGCTTCTTGATAGAGGCGACCGCCGCATCTGGATCCTTGATCATCGCATTGAAGCCATGGACGGACCCGCGAATGAAATTACGAACCAGCTCCGGGTTTTTGGCCGCGAAATCAGGCTTCACGACGATGGCATGACCCAGCAGATTCACGCCGAAGTCGATATACGGCATCACTCGGATATCGGAGGGCTTCACATTGATATTACGGAAATTCAGCATCACCGTCGTCAAATGCCCGGTGATCGCATCGGCTTCGCCGCGAATCAGGAGTGGCTCGCGCAACTCCGGCGAAACGTTGATCCATTTGATTGACTTCTCGTCGATCTTGTTGGCGGCCGCGAACAGCGGGAAGAGCTGACGGGTGGCATCGCCGACCGGGGCGGCGAGCGTCTTGCCGTTGAGATCCTGTGGCGTCTTGATCGGACTTGTCGCCTTCATCTCCACGGCAAGCGCGGATTTATCGTCCACCATCATCACCGCGATCAGCTTGTGATCGGGGTTTTCGGCGTTGAACCGCACCATCGAGTAGAAATCGGCAATGCCCATGTCGTAGGCTCCGCTCGCCACTTTGGCGACGGTGTCGCCGGAGCCCGCGCCGCGGTCCACAGTCACCTGCAAACCGAGCTTGCTGTAAGTGCCGTCATCAACCGGCATCGTAAACATCGCGTGCTGGCCCTGGAACGACCAGTCGATGATAAAACGGACACGATCGACGGCATGAGCCGCTTGCGACATGATCGTCACCCCCATGCCAAGGGTTGCCAGCAGAATTGCAGAACGTCGGCTGAAGGTCATCTTGATGTCTCCTTGATGGTGCCTCGGTTTCGCAGCGAAGTCTCTGGTTCAACAATCTTCGACCGGCGTCATGCCGCCGCCTTGTCGCGCAATCGCGCCGCGGCGGTTTCGACAGCATCGACGATCGCGTGATAGCCGGTGCAGCGACAATAATTTCCGGACAGCGCGTCACGGATCTCCGCGCGTGTCGGCGCGGCGGTTCGTGTCAGCAACTCGGAGGCTTGCAGAATCATGCCGGGGGTGCAGAAGCCGCACTGCAACGCAGCGCGTTCGAAAAAGGTGTCCTGTAAAGCACGCATTTGCGCGGTCGGCTGATCGGTCTCGATAGTCGTGACCGTCCGGCCATCCACCTGAACCGCCAGCATCAGACAGCCCCGTACCACGCGACCATCGACCACCGCATGACAGGCACCGCACACACCATGTTCGCAACCGACATGGCTACCGGTCAGGCCCAGTCCGTGCCGCACGAAATCGACCAGCGACTGACGCAGCGGCACATGCGCGCGCACCGGCTGGCCATTGACCGTGCAGGAAATTTCCGCCATCGGCTCGTCAGAAGCCATCATCAATGCGTCCTCTTCCCGCTAACGGGCGCGGCCATAGCGCGAATGACGCGAGCCAACAGTTCGTGGGCTATCTGGATGCGATATTCTGGCGGAATCTCGCTGCCCTCGATCGGCTCAAGCGTGTCGCGCAAAGCTGATTGAGCCGCCACAATGTTGGCGGCCGTGCCGAGCGGCGCATCAAGCAAACACATCTCAACGGCCTCCATACGCCGTGGCGACATTTCGACACCCAGAAGGCTGATCCGGCATTCAGCGACGGCTTTGGATTCCTCGCGCACGGCAACCGCGACACCGGCCATGGCGAAATCGCCACGCCGCCGTGCGACTTCGTCGAAGCCGAAGCGCCAATCTGTGCCAGCCGCCGGCACATCGACCCGCGCCAGAATTTCGTTCGGTTCGAGCGTCGTGGTATAAAGCCCTTGAAAGAATGCGCCCGCCGGGATGCGGCGCTCACCCTTCACCGACGCCGTGACAATCTCGGCGTCGAGGCACACCATGCAGGCGGGAAGCTCCGCGGCCGGATCGGCAAGCGCCAGGCTGCCGCCGAGCGTGCCGCGATTGCGGATCGCTTCATGGGCGACATGCTCCAGCGCGACCGTCAACAACGGCGCGGCCTGTGCCACCTCGGCAGAGCGAAAGACGTCGTTATGGCGCGCGCGGCCGCCGATCGACAACCGGTCGCCGCTCCGGCCAATCCTGTCCAGTTCCGGCACCGCGTTGATGTCGATCAGCACCGCAGGCTGCGCCACACGCAAGTTCAACATCGGCATCAGGCTTTGCCCACCCGCCAGGATGGCGGCGTCGCCACCATGCCGATCGAGCAATTCCACGGCTTCGGCCAGCGTTTGCGGCCGGAGATAGTCAAACCGAGGCGGCTTCATGCGCCCGCCTTTGCCGGGAGTTTGCCCAGCGCGCGCAAAACATCGACCGGAGATATCGGCATCGCATCGATCCGGCCGCTGAAAGGCCGCAACGCGTCGTTGACGGCGTTCAGCACTGCAGCCGGGGCGCCACAGGTGCCGGCTTCGCCAGCACCTTTGGCGCCGAGTTGCGATCCGGAATACGGCGTCTCCACATGCGCGACGACAATGTCCGGCATGTCAGCCGCCATCGGCAGCAGATAGTCCGCCAGCGTGCCGCTGCCGTATTGCCCGTCCTCCGTGTAGCGGCAGATCTCATAAAGAGCTTCACCGATGCCCTGGACCACGCCGCCGCGAATCTGTTCGTCCACCAGCAGCGGATTGATGATGCGGCCGCAATCTTCCACCACCCAGTGCCGCAGCGGGCGCACCAGACCGCTGATCGGATCGATCTCGACCAGCGACGCCTGCACGCCATTGGTCGGCAGGAACGGATCAGCGTCACGGCCCCAGGTGTGCGAGACCGACATCTGCGCATTGGTGCCAGTCGGCAAATCATAAGGATGGAAAATCGCGGTTCGCGCAACGTCACCGATCGCAATGCGCTCGGCGCCCGTATCAGCAGCGAGGATACGACCATCGCGAAGGTCGAGCGACGCCGCAGTCGTTTGCAGCATCGCTGCGGCGACATTCAGCAATTCATTCCGCAGCTTCCGGCCTGCGGTCCAGGCCGTTTCGCCGGTGATCGCAGCACCGCGCGACGACCACGCGCCGCCGCCATGGGGCGACGCCGCGGTATCGCCAAGCGCCACACGCACTTTGTCGGCACGGACACCTACCGCATCAGCAATGATCTGCGCCAGCCCCTGCTGAATGCCCTGGCCGATCTCCGATGCCGAGCACTGCGCTCTCACCTCTCCGGTCGGTTCCATGGTCAGCATGACGCCATCGAGCGACGACACCGGCACATGGGCGCGGCCGTAGGCTTCGGCGCCGGTCGCGGTGAATTCAACGAAGCTGGCGAGCCCGAGGCCGACGATACGGCCCTCCTGCCGCCACGTATCTATCTCCTGTCGCAAGCGCGGGTAATCGACGAGCGTCAGCATCCGCTCAAGGCAGGCATGGTGCGACAGATCGATCATTCGGGCGCCCATGGGACTGACCCACGGCATGGCCTCGGTCGGCAGGAAATTGCGCTGGCGGAACACGATCGAGTCCTCGCCGCGCACCGCCGCCGCGTCTTCGACCAGCGCCTCGGTGATCGCCGCAGCCACCGGATGGCCAACGGAACGGTACTGCCCGGTCATTACCTTGTTCTGCAGCACGGACCGCAGCAGCGCATGATAATTGTCGAACCGATATGGACCGCCGACAGCGCGCAGCGCGCTCATGGCTTCCGCGGTGCTCGACCGCGGATAGACGGAATAGGCGCCAAGCCCCTGGATGTCGTCGACATCGATGGCCGTAATCATACCGGAGGTGTTCACTGCCATGCGTGCTTCGACGATATGTTCGCGCGCGTGAACGTCGGAACTCAGACTTTCCACGCGATCCGCGATGAACTTCACCGGCCGACCAAGGATACGGCTCGCGGCGCACACCGCGACTTCCTCGGGATAGACGTGCATTTTGATCCCGAACGCACCGCCGATGTCGGAACAGATGACACGCACGTCCAGCGGCGACATGCCGAGCAATTCAGCCAGATGTAGCTGAAACTGATGCGGCATCTGATGCGAAACATGGACGGTCAGAGCGTTGGTCGAAGGATCATAGCTCGCGAGAATCCCACGCGGCTCCAGCGGCACGCCGGTCTTGCGCGCGAAGACGAGGCGGCGCTGAACGACATGTTCGGCGTCGGCAAATGCCTTGTCGGGATCGCCGGAGCGATGCTCGAAGCGCCAGCAGATATTTGATTTCAGATTTTCATGCGCCGGCACAGCATCCGGCATGGCGGCCGCTTCCAGCGAAATCGCCGCCGGTCGCTCCGACCATTCGACCTCGATCAGTTCCAGCGCATCCTCGGCGATAGCGCGGGATTGCGCCACAACGAGCGCGATCGGCTCGCCCTGGAAAACGGCCTGCCGGCGCGCTAGCGGCCGCTGTTCCGGCGACTGTAGATCCGGCGCATTGCGCAGGACGCATTTCCACGGTGGACAGACTGGATCGATATCCTCTGCCGTCAGCACCCGCACGACACCGGGAATCGCGGCGGCGGCGCTGATATTCACGACCTCGAAAGCAGCGTGAGCATGCGGGCTGCGCAGGAACGCCGCGTAAACCTCACCCTTGGCGGGAATATCATCGACATACCGCCCGCGTCCCGCCACCAGCCGCCTGGTCGATGCACGCGGCATCGGTTGTCCGATACTGGGCTGACCGATATTCGGCTGATTGCTGACAGGAGCGGATCGCATCGGCGACTACTATTTTCCTCACAGGAACCACGGCGGACCGAAGCAACTTCTCCGGTCCGCCGTTTGAAGGCGCAGCTTCAGTGGGGGATCACGTCAGGACTGAAGCGAAACGCCCTTGGTTTCGCGCAGCAGTAAGAGTGCCGTGAGAAATACGATGCCGTAGGAAGTGAGCGCGAAGATGCTGATCGCGTTCGACAGTGTGGTTATCGCCGTCACAACACCCACGAGATACGGGAACAAACCACCGACTGCACGGCCTGCATTGTAGGTGAAGCCCACTCCGGCACCGCGCACGCGGGTCGGGAAGATTTCATTCAGGCAGGCCATCAGCGCCGAGTAATAACCGACGGCGAAGAAGCCGAGCGGGAAGCCGAGCAGCAACACTTCGGCATCGGACAGATGCAGATGAGTGTAGATGTAAACCGCGGCCGCCGCACAAGCGGAGAACAGCAGGAACACCGGCCGCCGGCCAAACCGGTCCGACAGCCAGCCACCGGTCGCATAGCCGACCCAGCATCCCGTGATCAGCGCGAGCAGATAAGGCGTCGACGCGAGAATCGAAATCTTGCGTTCAGCGCGCAGGAACTGCGGCACCCAGGTCATAAGCGCGTAGAAACCGCCCTGCGCGCCGATGGTCAGCAGCGAACCGGTGATCAGCGCACGAATATTCGACGCGGAAAAGATCTCGAAGAACGACGAGCCTTCCTTGTTCTGGCGGGCTGCGACCGAGATGGCCGATTCCTCGACATTGCGGCGAATGAAGAAGATCAGCAGCGCCGGAAGCGCACCGATGCCGAACATCACACGCCACGCCGTCTCAGGCGGGAAATAGATGAATGTTATCGCCTGGACGATGATCGCGAGCCCCCAGCCGACAGCGTAGCTCGACTGATAGAAGCCGATCGCGCGACCACGATGCTTGGCCGCGACCACTTCGGACAGCGCAACAGCCGCGACAGCCGCTTCACCGCCAAAGCCGATGCCCAGGATCGCGCGGAAAATGGTGAGTTGCGTCACGTCCTGCGCGAACGCCGACAGCAGGCTGCCCACCGAGAACAGCAGAATCGTGATCTGCATCGTGCGCACGCGGCCGATGCGATCGGCGAGGAAGCCGGCGAGCCAGCCACCGGCGGCGCTGCAAAGAACCGTGAGCGAAACGATGCCGCCCATCGTCTTCAGATCGCTGTGAAACACCGCGACCAGCGTGCCGATGACAAGCGGAAACAGCATGAAATCCATGCCGTCGAGGGTCCAGCCGGCGGTGCACGCCCAGAATGTGCGCCGGCCCTTGGTGTTCATCGTTCGATAGAAATCGAAGATGGAGTGATTGTCCGCAGCGTCTACCGCGCGGCCCGTATCAGTCGAACTGCTCATAACGCTTCCCCTATCCGTCGGCCCCTCGGGCTCGTTTCGGTTTTTGTTTTCGAAGGGACGTCTCCGAAAACCTGCCCTTCCCTTGCAACGGATAATAGTATTATTGTATCCAATTATCCGCGCAAGCCTAAACTTTGTCCAAGACGCTGCCTCGCAGTGCAGCAATTCGGTGGGAACTCGTGACCGACTATTTGTCAGAACAACACCTGGTCGACTGGCTGAAGACTTTCATCGCTTATCCGAGCCAGCAATCCGATCTGCATGAGAGCGATCCGGCGGTGAAGTCTTTCATCCGCGACTGCGCGGCACCCATGCTCGACGCGATGAAAGCGACCTATCGCTATGACGGCATGGGCAATCTCATTCTCGAAGCCGGCCCGAAGAACACCGGGCGCTGCCTTCTGTTCGTTGCCTATGCGATGACGCATCCCGGCGCGGCGATGACCGATCCGTTTTCACCGTCGATCGTCGACACGCCGCGTGGCAAAGCCGTGCGCGGGCGCGGCGTCGCCGAGCAGAAGACCGCGCTGGCAGCCTTGTTCGGGGCCATCGGTCAAACTCTCAAGGATGGAAAGCTCGAGGGTCGGCTCATTGTCGCCTTGACCACCGCCGGCGAAACCGGACGCCACGACGCCGTTGAGAGTGTGATGGCGTCTCTCGACGAAACGCCCAGCGCGGTGGTCGTCTGCATCGGGACCGACAGCAGCGTCGCCATCGGCAACAAAGGCCGAGTCGACTTCGATGTCATCGTCGAAGGCAAGGCGTCACACAGTTCGACGCCCTGGCACGGCGTCAATGCCATCACCGGCGCGCAGCGCATCCTGCAAAAGCTCGAAACCTTGGACCTCGGTGTGCCCGATCACCCGGCTTTCGGCCCCGCCACGCTGACGCCGACCGCGATCGACAGTTCGCCGAAGGCGACGCATACCGTTCCCGACCGGGTCCGCATCAGGTTCGACCGGCGTCTCCTCCCCGGCGAGACGCCGGAGGCGGCCTACGAGGCGATTACCAAGCCGCTGACGCTCGGCAAGCCATGGTCACTCAGCTTCGAGCGGGGGCCTGTTATGTACCCCAATGAGCTGTCACTGGACGGCGTCTTCTTCAGTCAGTTGCGCGCCGCATTTGCCGCAGCGGGTCTGGGAGAGCCGAAGACTTTCCACTGTAACTTCGCACTGGATGCGGGCTATTTCTCGCGCCGGGGGATAGAAGCCATTATGTTGGGGCCGGGCGAAGTCGACCAATTCCATTCGAGCGAGGAGCAGGCCCTGATTTCCGACCTCGTCGCCATGGCCAACGTCTACTATCAGTTGATTCGTCAATGTGTGTGTCCCACACGCTGATACCCATGAGCGACGGTAACGGGCCACGGAAACCATGACGCAGGCAAAGAGAGCGGCACCGGCTCGTGCTACCGCTTGGGTTCTTGAGAACAAGACCCTGTCGCCGGTCGAACAGGCCTATAACTATATCCTCCAGGGAATCCTCTCCGGTGAACTCGCGCCGGGGATGCGCGTCCCCAGTGAATCGGTCGCCGAGGCGCTGGGTATTTCGCGCATGCCGGTGCGCGATGCGTTGCGGCGGCTCGAAGGCGACGGCGCCGTCACCATCTATGCCAATCGCGGCGCGACCGTTGCCGAATATTCGCACGACGACGTTATCCAGCTCATCGAGATGCGCGCCGTTCTGGAAGCACTGGGCGCGCGGCTCGCGCTGGCGCATATCGGCGACGCCGAGATGGAGGAGTTCGTTCATCTGCGCGAGCGGATGGATCGCGCCGTCAACGATCTGCCGAACTGGATCACGCGGCACGACGATTTTCACAATTATCTGACGTCATTGAGCCGCCGTCCGCTGCTGATGCGCCAGACCGAGCGCATCCGCATGATGCTGCGGCCTTATTTCCGCCGGCACCACGCGGAGCAGCAGGAACTGGAAATTCCTGGCCACGAACATCAAAAGATCATCGACGCGGTTGCGTCTGGCAATCCGGATGTCGTCGAGCAGACGGTTCGCGCTCACGCACTCGCCAATGTCGAAAAGATCGCCAATCTGACCTGATCGGTTGCCGATCGCGCACGCCGCAGCGGACCGCGGCCATCTGATCCTGTTCCATGAGTCATCGCCGGATCCTGATCATCTATGCAGGCGGCACCATCGGCATGGTGCCGAGCGCGAATGGCTTCGTGCCGAGCGCGCGATTTGCCGACGACATTGGCAGGCTGATCGTCAAACATCACGGCACCGGCGCACGCCATCGCCTCATCACGCTCGATCCGCTGATCGACAGCGCCAATGCCAGCCCGCACACATGGCATCGGCTTGCGGATCTGCTATGGGCGGAGCGCGATCATTTCGACGCCGCCGTGATCCTGCACGGGACCGACACGCTGGCTTATACCGCGAGCGCGTTGTCGTTTCTGCTTGCCGGACTCAATAAGGCGGTGATCCTGACCGGCGCGCAAATCCCGTTCGCGATGCCGACGAGCGACGGCGAGCGCAATCTGCAAGGCGCGTTCGCCTGCGCGACGACGCCGGTGCGCGAGGTCTGTATTTTCTTTGACGGTGTGCTCCTGCGCGGTAATCGCGCCCGCAAATGGAGCACGCAGCCCGGCGATGGATTCCGATCGCCGCACTGGCCGCGCCTCGCCCACGTCAACGGTTCTGTGGACATCGACACCTCAACCTTGCTTGCGCCGACCACGCCGCGGTGCGATCCACCACCGGCGATCGTCACCGATCGTGCGGCCATCGTCACGCTGTTTCCGGGCATCGACGCCTCGCTGTTGCGCGCGGCCGCCGATCACCATCGGGCCGGTCTCGTGCTCGGGCTCCACGGTGCCGGAACCGGTCCCACGGCCAATCCCGCGATCCGGCACGCCCTGACGGCAATCAGCGCGGATCGCATCCCCCTTCTCGGCATTTCTCAGTGCCCACACGGCACATTGAACCCGGCACTCTATGAAACAGGACGCCAACTCGCCGATTGCGGGGTGCTGAATGGCCGGGATCTCACACCGGAAGCCGCTCTGGCCAAACTGCACACGCTGTCGTGCCAGCGGTGTCCCGCGGACGACGTCGCTGCGGCCGTCGCCGTCCCTGTCGCCGGCGAGCTGACCCCTGCAAATGGGACTTGATTGGGCAATCGTATTTTTGTATCCAATTTCTCTCGTCATCGCAGTGGAGGAGCCGCCTTGCTCCAACAGGTCAATGCTCCTGTCGTGTGGAATCGCCCGCTTACGGGCGATTACTGGCTGATCGAGGTCGAAGCGCCGACCATCGCCGGCCCTCTCGCGCCAGGTCAGTTCGTCAATATCCGTATCCCCGGGCTCACGCCTTATCTGCGCCGGCCATTCAGCGTGTATCGGGTCAGCCCGGACCGCCGCCGTCTGCAGGTCGCCTACAAGGTGATCGGCGACGGCACCCGGCTGATGACCTCGGCCTTGCCGGAAGGCGGCGTTTGCGACGTGATCGGACCGCTCGGTCGCGGCTTCAAACTTCCCGCGCAGGCGAAACATATCGCGGTGATCGGTCGTGGCATCGGCATCGCCGCACTGCCGACCCTGGTCGACGCGGCGGCCGATCGCGGCATCGCCATCCATGCGCTGCTCAGCGCGCGCACGACGCCCAATCTCGTCGGGCTCGACATTTTCAGCGAACGCGGCTGTACGGTGATCACCCACACCGACGATGAGCCGAGCGTCGCACAGGTGACCGACCATCTCATCGGTCTCGACAAGCGGCATCCGTTCGATGCGTTCTACGTCTGCGGTTCAAACCGCCTGGCGCGCGCGGTGCATGCGCTCGCCGAACGGCGCGGCGTGCCGGCTGAAATCGCGATGGAGCAGCACATGGCGTGCGGCTTCGGCGACTGCCACGGCTGCGTCATTGACGTGAATCTTGACCGCGAAGGCAAGGAGACCGCCTTCCGCGAGGTCTGTCACTACGGTCCCGTTTTCGACACCTGGGAGGTCGTCCATGCCCGCGCCTAATCTTCGCGTGACGATCGCCGGAATCGAGATGAAAAACCCGCTGACGGTCGGGTCCGGCACATACGGTCATCATGGAAACTTCAGCCAGTTCTTCCCCGTCGAAACGATGGGTGTGCTGGTGCCGAAGACCGTGCGCAATTACAAATGGCCCGGCAATCCGGGGCCGCGCGTGCTTGAAACAACGGCCGGCCTGCACAGCTCGGTCGGCATTCCGTGCAACACATGGGAGCATTTCGTCGCCCATGACGTGCCGATCCTGAAGACGCTGAAGCTGCCGATCATCCAGAGCGTGATCGGACGAACCGAAGACGAATATGTGGAAATCGTCGAGCGCTGCGATTCGCTCAACGTGTTCGCCGGCATCGAGCTTAATCTGTCGTGTCCCAACCTCAAGCAGGGCGGCCTCGACTTCGGTTACGATCCGGACTCGGCGTACAAGCTGGTCAGGCATGTGCGCAGCAAGACCAGGCTGCCGGTCATCGCCAAACTCGCGCCGGACTACACCTCGCTGCTCAAGGTGGCGAAGTCGGTCGAAGCTGCTGGCGCTGACGCAATTTCGATGATCAATGCGCCGCGAGCCATGTGCATCGATCATGTGACGCGCAAACCGATGATCGGCAACAAGATCGGCGCACTGTCGGGCGCCGCGATCAAGCCGCTCGCGGTCTATATGGTCTGGGAGGTCTATCGCGCCGTGCAGATTCCGATTTTCGGCATGGGCGGCGTCACGGATTTCCGCGACGTGATCGAGTTCATGGCGGCCGGTGCGCGCGCGGTCGGCTTCGGCACCATCAACTATGTCGACCCGATGGCGCTCCCGCGCGCGCTCGGCGAGCTCACCCGGTTCCTCGAGGAAAACGGCATCGCGGACGTGAACGAGCTGGTCGGCTCGGCACACGAGGACCGGCCGGCGCTTGTCGTCCCCGAGCGCGTTGTCGCATAACCACCGCGATCCGCCTCGCCCGAGGCGGATCGCTCCTCCCTGCCTGACCGGAAACGAGAATGTCCGACCCGCGTCAACCGATCCTCATCACCGGCGGGCGCGTGCTCGATCTCGACGGCGATATCGACCAGCCGGAGCCGTCAGATCTTTTGATCGAAAGCGGACGAATTGTCGCCGCGGGCAACGACGCCCAGTCGGCGCGCCGCAGCACCGCCATCACGACTATCGACGCCCGCGGCAAGCTGATCATCCCCGGCCTGATCAACGCGCACTATCATTCGCATGACGTGATGCTGCGCGGCCTGTTCGAGCAGCTTCCGCTCGATGCATGGCAGCTCTATAGCGCCCCGCACAATTATCAACGCCCTCCCGACGAAGATATCGGATTGCGGACCCGACTTGGTGCTGCCGAATGCCTCCTCAACGGCATGACCACAGTGCAGGACATGGTCTCGATTGTCGACGCGGATCGCGATCAACTCGACAGCATCCAGCGCGCTTACAGCGAAAGCGGCATCCGTGTTGTTCTGGCCTTGCAATACGCTGACCGCGCCGCTGTCGACTGCGTCGCGTTCTGGCGCGATCTTCCGGAGCCGGTCAAAGCGCAACTGCCGGACGCGACCGACACCACGGCACTGCAAGCGTTGATCGGTGAGCGCGTCACCTCCCGTCACGACCGCCTGCACTGGGCGCTCGGCCCTTCTGCGCCGCAGCGCTGCTCGGACGCTTTGCTGCGCTGGACTGCGGACCTCTCGCGACAACATCGGCTTCAGGTCTTTACCCACGCTTACGAGGCGAGATCGCAGGCCGTTCTCGCTCGGATGGAATATCCGGAAGGGTCTCTCGTAACCCACATCGACGCGATGGGGCTGTTGAACGAGCGGCTGACCATTGCCCATGGCGTTTGGATCGGCACCCCGGAAATCAAGCGTCTCGGCGCGGCACGAGCCAATCTCGCGTGCAATCCGGTCAGCAATATGAAGCTGCTCAACGGCTTTGCACCCATCGTCGACTACGCCGATGCGGGAACCAATATCGGCCTCGGCTGCGACAACTGCAGCGGTAACGACGCGCAAAACATCTTCCAGTCGATGAAGATGTTCGCCCTGTTCTGGGGACTGTATTCGAATGCCGGCGACACCGGCGCGGCGCGGGAGGCATTCAAGGCCGCCACCGTCGGCGGCGCGCGTGCCTTGGGATTGTCGAACGAACTCGGCCTTCTCCGGCCCGGCTATCGCGCCGATCTCGTGATGATCGATCTCGACGATGCCAGCTATCGCCCGCTCAACAGCGCCGTTCGGCAGCTTGTGTACAGCGAATCCGGCAAGGGCGTACACACGGTGATGGTCGACGGAACGATCGTCGTCTCCGGCGGCAAGCTGCTGACGATGTCGGAAACCATGCTCAAGACCGAAGCGGAAATTGCGCGAAAGCGGCTTCTTCCCGACACCAAACAGATTCGGATCAGGAATGACCGTTTTCTAGCCGACATCCTCTCAGCCTATGAGAAGGCCGATCGCTATCCGTTGGACTTCGATCGGCGGCTGCTGCGCAGGCAGCCTTAACGTCAAGGTCGGACGCAGCCATCGTTGTCGGGGACCTGATGCTCAGAGCAGTGCAGGCATCCTGCGGTCGTGCAAATCGATCGATAGCCAATCTCGATTGTCATCGTACGTCCCGCATGCGCTGCCCGGCGTCGCATTGACAATCCGCGAACACCCTTCCTAAAGTTCCATCATTGCGTCCGCTTTGATTCAATCGGCGAGGCGCAGCCGGTCGGTCGACCAATCCGAAAATCAGTCCAGGAGGGATGCGATGTTCAATCGTCGCGGATTTCTGGGTGCGTCGGCCGGTGCGATCTCCGTCGCCGCTGCCGCACCGACGTTGGCTGCGCCAACGCTCATCAATGCCAATACGGAGTTGATGCCGAAGGGTAAAGGGCCGCGCGTGGTGATCGCGGGCGGCGGCTGGGGCGGCCTGTCGGCCGCGCGGCATCTGCGCGAGCAGGCGCCGAACGCCGAAGTCGTCGTGCTCGAACGAAACCCGTTCTTCTGGTCGTGTCCGATCAGCAACAAATGGCTGATCGACGTCGTCGACAGCGCCTATCTGATGCACGATCTACTCGGACCGGCGCGAAAATACGGCTACACCATCGTGCAGACCGAAGTGACGCAGATCGAGCGCGACAAGAAGCTCGTGCGCACATCGAAAGGCGCGATCTCCTACGATTATCTGATCCTGTCGGATGGCATTCGCAACGCTTACGACGCCTGGTTCGGCAACGACCAGAAGGCCGCGGACTATACGCGCACGCGCTTCCCCTCGGCCTATATCCCGAGCGCGGAAGCGATGGCGCTGAAACAGAAGGTGCACAACTTCAAGGGCGGCACCATGGTGATGACCCTGCCGCCGCCGCCGCATCGCTGCCCGCCCTCGCCTTACGAGCGCGCCTGCATCATGGCGTGGCATTTCAAGAAGAACAAAATCCCCGCGAAAATCGTCATCCTCGATCCGAAGCCGCGGATCATGCCGATCGGCGGCGGCTTCAAGGCCGCGTTCGATGAGCTATATCCGGACATCATCCAGCATGTCCCGAATGCGCGGATCAGCGAGGTCGATCCGTTCAATCAGGTGATCAAGACCGCCGCCGGCGACTTCAAGTTCGATGACGCGATCCTGATGCCGCCGCATCAGGCCGGCGACCTCGTCTGGCAGGCCGATCTGATCGGCAAGACGCCGGACGGCAAGCCGACCACCTGGTCTGACATGCACAACACCATGTTCCATGCGAGGGCCGACGAGAACGTCTACATCGTCGGCGACTCGATGGGGCCGGTGTCCAAGTTGTTCGGTCACTATCCGAAGAGCGGTCATGTGGCGAACTTCGTCGGCAAGATCGTCGCGACCTATATCGGCCAGCGGATCGCCGGCAAGGAAGTCAAGGCGCTGCTGCCTGACAACCTCTGCTACATGCTGGTCAACGGCGATCCGCGTGAGGCGATCTCGGTGCAATTCGACTATGAATTCCTGCCGGACGGCCAGATCAAGCAGACGCAAATGGACATCGATATCCGCTCCCCCGATCTGCTGGAGGAGGATTTTCGTTGGGCCAAGCGGATGTATGACGACTTCCTGACGGTCTGACCGAGCACGTTGACGCAGGCGCGCGCTGGCACGCCTGCGTCCCCTCTCGCCGTTTGCCTCCATCGGGCTTTCAGGAATAGTCTGATCCCAATGGTTTTCTCTGCTTCGCGCGGCGCGCGGATTGCTGGCGAGCCTGCCGCGGCGCGGCGTGACATCGATGCAATTGGGTATGGAGAACCGGCCATGAACGCCCCGATCGTCAAGCTGACCAGCCTCGCCCATGGCGGTGGTTGCGGCTGCAAGCTCGCGCCCGCCGTGCTGCAGGAACTGCTGGCCGATCAGCCAATCGCATCGCCGTTCAAACAGTTGCTGGTCGGCACCGAGACCGGCGACGACGCCGCCGTCTGGCAGGTCGACGACAACACCTGCATCGTCGCCACCACCGATTTCTTCATGCCGGTGGTGGACGATCCTTATGACTTCGGCCGCATCGCCGCGACCAATGCGATCTCCGACGTCTACGCCATGGGCGCCAAGCCGATCATGGCGCTAGCGATCCTCGGCATGCCGCTCGACAAGATTCCGACCGATGTGGTGCGCGAGATTCTCAAGGGCGGCGCATCGGTTTGCGCGGCCGCCGGCATTCCGGTCGCGGGCGGACATTCGATCGACGCGCCCGAGCCGATCTATGGCCTCGTTGCCATCGGCCTCTGCCGGCCCGAACAGGTGCGCCGCAACGCCGACGCGAAACCAGGCGACGCGCTAATCCTGACCAAGGCGCTCGGCGTCGGCATCTATTCCGCCGCCATCAAGAAGGGCGAACTCGACGGCGCCGGCTATGCCGAGATGGTGGCTTCGACGACGCTGCTGAACCGCATCGGCGGCGAGCTGTCGGCCAATCCTGCCGTGCACGCAATCACCGACGTGACCGGCTTCGGCCTGCTCGGCCACGTCCTCGAACTGGCGCGCGGCTCGAATCTCACCGCCGTGATCAATGCCTCGGACGTGCCGCTGTTCTCCCACGCGAGCCGGCTGGCGCAGGCGGGTTTCATCACCGGCGCGTCGAAGCGCAACTGGGCGAGCTACGGCAACGCCGTGTCGCTGCCGGCCGGCATGCCGGACTGGCAACGCGACCTTCTGGCCGATCCGCAGACCTCCGGCGGCTTGCTGGTGTCGTGCGCGGCGAAGGATGCGCAAGCGGTGCTGAAATCGATCGTCGATGCCGGATATCCGGCGGCGCAGATCGTCGGGCATGCGGAAACCGGTGCGCCCGGCGTGCGCGTGGTCAGCTAGAAAAAAGCCGCCATCTGTCCGTCGGGACCGCAGCCGGGAAACGCCTCGCGCTCCATCCAGGCTTCGTAAGCATCGGCGAGCGACGCGCCGGGGATCAAGGCGTCGCGCCATGACGCGGACGCCGGACGCACCAGCAGCATCCATCCGGCGCCATAGCAGTCCTCGTTGATGATCGTCGGCCGCGCGATCAGCGCCTCGTTGATCGCAACGACCGTGCCGTCGAAGGCGATGCGCACGGAGCCGACCCACTTCGCGCTTTCCATGGTCGCGACCGAACGGCCTTTCTCGCATTCGGAACCGACACGCTTCGGCGTGAACACCAGCACCTCGCGCGCCAGCGCAAGACCGACGCGACTGATGCCGAACCGGACAAGCCCCTCATCCGCTGGCTGATACCAGGTATGGGTCGGCACGTCGTAGAACAGAGCATCGGGGAAATCGCAGCCGCGGACCGTCGTCATCGCTGTCACATCTCAATAGGTCAGCACGCGATATTCGCCGTCCATGATGTTCTGGATCATGGTGGCGGCGCCCATCAGACCGGCGCATTCGGGGATCAGATCGCTTTCGTTCACCTCGAACAGATCGAGATTGGCCGGGCACGCCCAGAATTTCGCACCGTGATCGTGCGCTTCCTTGATCCAGTCATAGACCGTTCGCGGATGACCTGCCTTGACGTGCAACTTTTCGGCGACGCCCTTGATCATCAGCTTGCCGGCCGTCGCGGCACAAACCACATCGACCTCGTAATCCATCGCTGCGGCGACCGCCGCGTGATAGAACGGCGCGCCCATCTCCTCGCCGTTGCGCGGGTCGGTGTTCACCAGAACGATCAGCAGACGCTTGGTCACGACGCTTGTTCCTGCATCGGATGCGAGGCACGGCCGGGCGGGTGATCTTCGGCGTCGCCCATTCCGTCCACGAGCATCCGCTCGGCAATCTGCATTGTCGCTTCGTCCAGATCATCCGGAGCCGCAGCATAGCCGAAAACCTGCGTCAGTTCGCCGGTCACGAAACCCGTCAACGCGTTGCGGTCCGCCGCCGGGCCGGCCTGCTCACGCAGACACGTCAACTGCCCATCGAGTGGCGCCGGCAACACCAGCACCTCGGCCATCATCGCGAAATCCATGTCGATCATGATCGCGCCCTGATAGGCCAGCGTCGTACCGTCGTAATAGCCGCTGGCACCCACCACCTTGCGGCCGGCGATGACGATATCGTTGGGCGCACGATAGCGCGCCACCAGCCGGCCCGTCGCATCGAGGCGTGACAAGCCCCGCGCCAGCGCCTGGCAGATGGTGGACGCGGCGTGTTCCTGATCGCCGGCCACGCGCCGGCCGATGACAAGATCGAACGCCAGCACGCCCGGCGTCATGTAAACCGCGCCGCCGCCGGTGATGCGCCGTGCCACATCGACCCCATGCCGCCGGCATGCCCGCACATCGCAAGCCTCGGCGAACCGCTGGTTCCGTCCGATCAGGACCGCCGGGCGATAACGATGGAAACGCAGCGTGTCGGCAATCCGTCCGTCAACATGCTGCTCGATCAGCGCCGCCGTCACGGCGATGTTCCAATGGGCGGGCTTAAGCCCCGTATCGATCACCCGCAAGGTGCGGGTCATTGCGGTTGCGCTTCCTCGATCTTCATCCGTCGGCCCCACTTGTCGAAAAAATGGCCTTCGTTGATGACCGTACGATCTTCGATCACGCGTTTTTCCAGCGCCCGTAACTCGGTTCGCGCAACAATATCCTCCACCGGACCGCCTTCCGTATCGCTGACGGGCATGATCAACACGCCATCCCACGCGACACCGGCGCTGCGCAGCAGCTCGGTGAGATTGAGCCAGGTCAGTTCGTCGCCGATCACATGCATGAAGGTGGAGCGCAGCGGCAACACTTCAAAATTACCGATCGACAGCAGCACCACGAGAGCTGTGAACCCTTCGGTCCGCCGATATTCATCGACGATCCAGTCATCGAATAAAAAAGCGTCCCGTGCCGGCTCTACCGATTTCGGCTTCGCTCCCGGTTTGAACCTCGGCTTCGATTTCGACTTAGATTTCGACAAGCGGCAATTCCACCACTTCGCGTTCCATCACGCTGAGGAACGGCCCATTGCGCGAGGCAGCAAACCATTGCTCGAACACGGTCAAGGCGCGCTGCAACGCCGCCATCTTGGCCGCCTTATCGGCGGCCGTGTCGGCAGCTTTGTCACCCTCGCCCTCGGTGACGCGGCTGAGAGTCCACGCGGCCAGGACCACCGGCTGGAACTGCTCCAGCGCCTGTCGCTGCGCTTCGGTCGCGCCGGTCCACTCGAGTTCACGCATGAAAGCGACGTTACCGGCCTGCAGCGCCTCGGCTTCTTCCTCATGACCCGTCACCGCCGCCGTAACGGTCCGCATCAGGTTCAGCCGGCGGAAGGCAAAAGCGCGCTCTTGCTCCAGCGCGCGGACCCGCTGCGCGATCTCGCGGCGATAGACTTCCTCGGCCGTGCTGGCGGCGTGCGCGGCCTGCTCCAACCCATCAAGATATGTGGTGAGGCTCATCGCGCGCTCCTGCGGTGACGGTGTCCGGAATTTGGCGGAAGAGAATGGGAGTCGAACCCACCAAGGACCGGCTCGCGGCCCTTCCCGGATTTGAAGTCCGGACGCCCCACCGGGGACGATGCTCTTCCTGAAACGGTATCGGACGCAGTCTGCGCCCCTCCTGAATCCGACGAACGGCGGAACAGGTCAAGTCGGTGTTTGTTGATGCGCCGCAGATCGCCGCGCCGCATCGTGACGCCGTGCCGGTCGAAAAACTCGAGGATCTGGATCGCGACCTTGCGGCCGTTATTCATCTGATCCCGGAACAGCGCGGCGTTGAATTGTCCATCCGGCGCTTCGCCGGCCAGCTTCGTCGCGATCTCCACCATCTCGGCGACGGTGTTGCGCAGGAAGAAGTGATCATGCGCCACTTCATCGACACGGCCCATGCGGCCGAGCAACTTCAACAGCCGCCGGATCTCGCCTTCCGGCTCGTGGATCAAATCGGCGATGTCGCGCACGCGCGGCGGCCGGAACCGCTCGGTCCCCTCGATCAGCGGCGCGATCTTGGCCCACAGCCGCTCGTCCTGCGGCGTCAGCCGGACCTCGTGACTCGGTAGACGAATCCAGGCGCCGTCGAGCGACACATCTTTGGTGCGAGCCAAACCTTGCAGCAGTGCGCCGAAAGCCGGCGCCGGCAAGCGCGGCTCAAGTTGCAGCCGCAGCCGCTCCAGCCCCATGCCGGGCAGATTTGGATTGTCAGCATGGAATTGCGTCAGCGTCGCCAGCATGCTGCGCTTGAGCCGCAACCAGTTGGCCGGCGACAATGCCAGCTCCGTCTTCGGTGTCGTCAGCCGAAACAGGCTGGTGTCCGTGGCGATGGCATCGCATTCCGTCGCCGACAGCGCGCGATCGCGGCAGAAGGCGGTGAAATCGACATAACCCGGCGGCCGGTCTAGCAATACCGATAACGCCTTGACCGGATCGGCGATGGCATAGGCCTCGAGCTGCGCCAGCCGCTCCGGCGTGCGGCGCTTGCGCGCCGGCGCGCGCAGATCGAGCAGCATGCCGCCGCCGATGGTGCGTTGCGCGCTGGTGTCGCGCAGAACGAAACGGTCGCCAGCCGCAGCCGCGATCGGCTGCTCCAGCACGAGTTGCACGAATGCCTCGGTGCCCGGCGCGATGGGACCATCGCCGAGCAGCACCACCCGCGCGCCGACTTCGGCGGCGGCATGGTGCAGACGCACCGGCATCCACTGGGTGATCGGCCGCGGCTCCGATGCGAGCACGCGCAGCGTCACATCGATGCGGTCCGCCGGCGCGTGCAAGTCGGGATCGAGCACGACCTGACCGCGCGCGATGGCGTCCTTGGTGATGCCGTCGCCAGCGAGATTGAGCGCGCAGCGGTCGCCGGCGCGCCCCATCTGCGCCGGCCGGTTCTGCGCATGGATGGATCGCACCCGCGCCGTCAGGCCCGAGGGGCTGATCCGCACCTGATCCTCGGCGTGAACCTGCCCCGACAACACCGTGCCGGTGACCACCGTGCCAGCACCTTGCAGGGTGAACGAGCGATCCACCGCGAGCCGGAAACGCCCCTTGTCGGAGCGGCTGCCAAGCCTTTGGGATTCGGCAAACAACCGCTGGCGCAGTTCATCGATGCCCTGCCCGGTCTGGCTCGACACCGCGATCATGTCGGCGTCGCGCAACGCCGTGGGCGCCAGCACATTGGCGATCTCGGTCTTCACCGCCGCCAGACGATCGGCATCAACCAGATCGGCCTTGGTGATGGCGACGAGGCCATGGCTGATCCCGAGCAGATCGACGATCGCCAGATGTTCCATGGTCTGCGGCATCACGCCGTCGTCGGCGGCGATCACCAGCAGCACGAAATCAATGCCACTCGCGCCGGCGAGCATGTTGTGCACGAAGCGCTCGTGGCCCGGCACATCGACAAAGCCAAGCACGCCGCCATCGGGCGACGGCAGATAGGCAAAGCCGAGGTCGATGGAGATGCCGCGCGCCTTCTCATCCTTGAGACGGTCGGTGTCGACGCCGGTCAGCGCCCGCACTAGCGAGGTCTTGCCGTGGTCGATATGCCCCGCGGTGCCGACGATCATGACACCGGCTCCGCCAGCGGCGCACTCGCCAGTTGCTGCGCACGAGCGATTTCAGCGTCTACAAGCCCGGCTTTCACCGGCTCGACGAAAGGTTGCGCCAGCGCGCTGCCGCCGTCACGCGCGCGCAGAAGCCACATCAGCGCCGCCACCGCATCGCGCGGCACGCCAGCACCGAGATGATAGGCAGCACCAAGCATCGCCTGCGCATCGGCATCACCGCGCGCCGCCGCCTTGTCCCACCAGCGCGCCGCGAGCGCGGCATCGCGCTCCACGCCGAGTGCGTTGTGGTAGATCATGCCGAGCCGTGTCATCGCCGGCGCAATGCCCTGCTCCGCGGCGGCTTCCGCCCAGCGCCTCGCCTCGGCGACGTCGCCGGGGATCATCTCGCCTTCGAGCAACATCCACGACAGCATGTCCTGCGCGGTCGCATCGCCCGCTTCAGCGGCGGCGCGGTACAATTCCGCCGCGCGCACCGGATCGGGCTCGACGCCTTCGCCCTTGAAGTAGGCAGCGGCGAGATTGCGCTGCCCGATCGGATCGCCGGCGTCGGCGGACAAGGTCAGCCATTTCAGCGCGAGCACCGGATCGCGCTCGACGCCGATGCCTTCCGAGAAGCACGCGCCCACATTGTTCTGCGCCCGCGCGACACCCTGATGCGCCAGCGGCCCCCAGATCGAGAGCGCGGTCTCGTAGTCGTTGTTCTGCGCCGCCTCATAGGCGACCGCCATCATCTCGCCGGCCGATTTCTCCGGCGCGTGCTTGAGCGAGACGATGCGGTCGAGCCAGCCCATCAGCGCGGCTCCGCAAGCGTGAGCGTGGCGAGATTGCCGGCGAACCGTGCCTCATCCTCGAGACAACGCAGATCGAGCACCAGCGCCTGATCCTCGATGCGGCCGATCACCGGCATCGGCAACGCCCGCAACGCCGTCGCGAGCGCCGTCAACGCGCCGCCACCACCCTGTGTCGAGCGAATAGCAAGCCCCGCGCTCGGGATCGTCTGCTGCGGCAGCGCGCCGGAGCCGATCTGGCTGGCGCAATCGGTCACGGACACCGTGTAGTCCTTGCCGACCGCTTGGCTCACCGCAGACACGAGACGCGCCGCCAGCGCGGCGATGTCATCCTTGCCGCGCGCGATCAGCCGCACCGTCGGCAGGCGCTGCGCCAGCCGGTCGGGATCACGGTAGAGCCGCAAGGTCGCTTCCAGCGCCGCGAGCCGGATCTTGTCCATGCGCAGCGCGCGCTTCATCGGATTCTTGTTGAGCGCGGCAATCAGGTCGCGGCGGCCGACGATGAAGCCGGCCTGCGGACCGCCGAGCAGCTTGTCGCCGGAGAATGTAACGAGGTCCGCGCCTTCGGCCACCGCTTCCGCGACGGTCGGCTCATGCGCGAGGCCGAAGCGCGTCAGATCGATCAGCGTACCGGAGCCGAGGTCGTTGACCAGCGGCACATTGGCTTCGCGCGCGATCTCCGCCAGGGCCTTCGCCCCCACTTCCTTGGTGAAGCCCTCGATCCGGTAGTTCGAGGTATGCACCTTGAGGATCAGCCCGGTCTGCGGCCCGAACGCGCCGCGATAATCCTTCTCATGGGTGCGGTTGGTGGTGCCGACCTCGACCAGATTGGCCCCGGCACGCGCCATGATCTCCGGCATGCGGAACGCGCCACCAATCTCGATCAGTTCGCCGCGCGAGACGATGGCGTCGCGGCCGCCGGCAAGCGTGTTGAGCACCAGCAGCACGGCGGCGGCGTTGTTGTTGACCACCGTGGCGTCTTCCGCGCCGGTCAGTTCGCACAGCAACCCACGGACGAGACTGTCGCGCTCGCCGCGCTTGCCGTCATCGAGATTGAACTCCAAAGCGAGCGCCTCGCGCATCGCATCGGTCGCGGCGGCGACGGCGGCATCCGCCAGCAAGGCGCGGCCGAGATTGGTGTGCAGCACCGTGCCGGTGAGATTGAACACCGGCCGCGCCTTGAGCGCGGCGTCGGCGGCCAATCGCTCGGCAGCGGCAACCGCGATCTCGTCGACGGTCCTGCTCAACGCACCGCCGGACGCAAGCATCTGGCGGATGTGATCGATCCGCGCGCGGATCGCGGCGACGACCGCCGGCCTGCCGAACCGCTCGATCGCGGCAAGCGCCGGCGCCGTCTTCAGCACCTCGTCAACGGACGGAATTCGCCTGAGGCTGGTGTCCGGATCGCGCACGATCGCCCCCTCAGTAGCCGATCAGGAACGGATTGATGCCACCGCGACGGAAACCAAGCTCGCGCACCAGCAGATCGAGGCCGAGCGTCGCCACGTCGTCCGCGATCGGATCGAGGAAGCGGTCGTTCTGCTGGTTCATCATCTTCATATAACCGTGGCAGTCCTCGCAGGTTTCCGCCTTGATGGTGCCGCCGGTGCCTTCGATCTCCTGGAACGCGATCTTGCTGGTCGAGCCGCACAGCGTGCATTTCGACCGCAGATGGTTCCACATCGTCCCGCACAGCGAGCAGGAGCAGTAGCGCGCGCCCGCCGGCGGCGGCCACGAAACCAACAACGTCGAGGCCGGCGCACCACCACACGAGGGGCAAACACCGTCGCCGACCGATTCCATCTCCCTGCCGGGCAGCCGCTCTGCCAACCGGGCGAAGTGCACCTGCAGGGCTGCGGCAACGAACACATGCTCGGCCAGCGCCTCGACCGGAATCGCCTCGGCCAGCACGTTCTGCACCATGCCCTCGCGCGCGGCCGCATCGGCAGCCTTGACCCGCAGCAGCGCGGCCTGCGCCACCGCCGGCATCGTCATCTGCTCGGCCGCCGCGATCAGCCGCGAAAAGGGCGCCTCGAATGCCGGATCGGCGGTGAAATGGCCGCGATCGAGCGGCGGCATCTTGTGTTCCCTGGCGCGCGCCAGCACCGCTGCGTCGAGCGGGGCCAGTTTCGGCAGGCCGTCCTGGATCGCCGCCTGCGCGGCGCACAGGTCCGCCAGGAACAGCAGATAGGGTTTCAGATCATGACCTTCGGCGAGGGTTCGGAACCGCTCGGCCCGGGTCGCAAACATCCGGGAAGGATGGGGAAGCCTGACAAAGGGCGGCTTCGGGATATTGGCAATAGCGGAGGGATCGGGTTCCGTCGTATCGACCGGTGACATCTTCCTGCCTCACGAACCGCACGGGCTACGTGTCGGACCGCACTGGACACCGGCGCATCGCTGCGCCGGTGTCGTTGCTACGAACAACTCAAGTCTTTTTGGTCAAGCCTTGCTGGTCAAGCCTTTTTGCCGCCGACCAGCTCGCGCAACCACTTGCGATGGTGGCGCCAGGCCCAGCCGCCGGTGACCTTGCCGCGGGTCATGGCACCGATGGTGCCCCGCACCCAGATCGCCGCGTAAACGTGGACGATCCAGACGCAGATGATCGCGACCGCCGCCAGCGCGTGAACCAGAACGGCCACGCGCTTCTGCGGAATGGTGGAGTACTCGGAGAAGTACTGGTCCCAGATCACGAAGCCGCTGACGATCAGGGTGATGATCAGGATCGACATCGACCAGAACACCACCTTCTGACCGGCATTGTACTTGCCGACCTCGGGCAACTTCTCCTCGTTCCCGGTCAGCACGTCGTGCAGACGTGCCATCCAGGTGCCGTCCTCGCGCCGCCAGAGATTGGCCTTCCAGAAGCGGATGAACAGTCCGGCGAAGCTGAAGAACAGGACCACGCCGATCCACGGATGGATCGCGCGCGTGTTCTGTCCGTCGCCGAACAGCCCGGTCAGGAAGAACAGGCTCGGGTGGAACAGCGCGAGGCCGGACAGGGCCAACAGGATCAGACAGGTCGCGGTAATCCAGTGATTGATCCGCGCGCCGGTAGTGTACCGGTCGACGGTGACTGGATTTCCGGGATGAACCTGATCGCCCCGCTCGACATCGTAAGCGGTTGTCATGCCTTGCCCTCCGTCAGTTTCTCGGCGTTCTTCTCATCCTCCGCGGAGACACGGTTCGGTCCCGCGATGATGTGATGGAGGAAGCCGATGGCGACGAAAGCGCCCATGGCGGCCAGACCCGCATACTTCGTCACACCCTTCCAGATCTCGACGACCGGACTGATCGACGGATTGTTGGCAAGGTTGGCGTAGATCTGCGGCTTGTCCGCGTGCTGCAACACGTACATGACGTGCGTGCCGCTGACGCCCGGCGGATCATAAAGTCCCGCGTTCTTGAACCCGCGCGACTTGAGATCCTTGATCCGGAAGTCGGCCCACTTCTTCATCTCGTCCTTGGTGCCGAACACGATCGCCTGCGTCGGGCAGGCTTTCTGGCACGCCGGACCCTGGCCAACCGCGACGCGGTCGACGCAGAGCGAGCACTTGTAGGCCTTGTTATCGACCTTCGAGATGCGCGGGATGTTGAACGGGCAGCCCTTCACGCAATAGCCGCAACCGATGCAGTTATCGTGAACGAAATCGACGATTCCGTTCGAGTACTGCACGATCGCGCCCGGTGCGGGGCAGGCTTTCAGACAGCCCGGATCCTCGCAATGCATGCAGCCGTCCTTGCGGATCAGCCACTCGAGATTGCCAGACTCCGGATTCTGGTATTCGGAATAACGCATCAGCGTCCAGGTGTTCGGCGTCAGATCGTGCGGATTGTCATAGACACCGACGTTGATACCGACTTCCTCGACGAGGTTATTCCATTCAAGGCACGCCACCTGGCATGCCTTGCAACCGATGCACTTCGACACGTCGATCAGCTTCGCCACCTCCGGCTGCCGCTGCGCGGCAGGCGTGATGTTGGAAGCGGACCGGCGGATCAGATCCTTATCGCCAAACTTCGGCGCGACCGGCTTGGTGGTGGGGTTTGCAATTGGCTGAAACATGCTGTTGCCCTCCCCTTAAGCCACCGGACCCGGAACGGGTTCGATATTGACGAGGAACGACTTGAACTCCGGCGTCTGCGAGTTGGCGTCACCGACCGGCGGCGTCAACGAATTGATCGGCGAGGCTTTCTTGGTTTCGCCGATGAAGCCGAAGTTGAGCGGCAGACCGACCTGGTGGACGATCTTTCCGTCGACCTTGAGCGGGATCATCCGCTTGGTGACGACCGCCTTGCCCTTGACCTGACCGCGGTTCGACCAGACACGGACGAGCTGTCCGGGTTTGATCCCCTTTTCCTTGGCCAGTTCCTCGGAAATTTCCACGAAGAACTCGGGCTGGATGACCGCGTTCGCGTGGACGCTCTTGGTCCAGTAGTGGAAGTGCTCCACCAGACGATAGGTGGTCGCAACGATCGGGAAGTCCTTGGCGCTGCCAAAGATTTCCATGTCGTTGTTGAACACCCGCGCCACCGGATTGCCCCGGATCTTCGGGAAGATCGGGTTGGCCGCAAGCGGCGACTCGAACGACTCGTAGTGCGCCGGGAACGGACCGTCAGCCATCAAGCCGCGAACCCAAAGGCGCGACACGCCTTCCTGGTTCATGATGAACGGGCCAGTCGCCCGCTCCGGCGGAATGGTCGGCACGTAGTCGGGCACGTCCGGGCCGGTCCAGCGCTGGCCATCCCAGTACATGTACTTCTTCTTGTCGCTCCACGGCTTGCCTTGCGGGTCCGCGGACGCACGGTTGTACTGGATGCGCCGGTTGGCCGGCCAGGCGAAGCCCCAGGTCGGGAACACACCGAGACCCGAGGGGTCGGTGTTTTCACGGCGCTGGGCGAGATTGCCCGTCGGTCCGTAGACGCCGGTGTAGATCCACATCGAGCCGTCGGTCGAGCCGTCGTCGCGCATTTCGCCGAAACTGGCGAGTTGCTGACCGGCAGCGCGAACCACCTTGCCGTCGGCATCCTTCAGATCCACCAGCGCCTTGCCGTTGAGCTCCTTGAGCAGCTCGTCGGCGCTCGGGTGCATCGGATCCTTGTAGCTCCAGTCGACCGCCAGCAGCGGGTCCTTACCCTTGCCGCCGTCCTTCTCGTAGAGCTTGCGGATGCGGGTAAACAGATCCGACAGGATTTCGATGTCCTTACGGGCCTCGAAATACGCGTCGGCTGCCTGCCATTTCCACTGGATGCAACGGCTGGAGTTGGTGAAGCTGCCGTCCTCTTCGGCGAAGGTCGTGACCGGAAGCATGAACACTTCGGTCTGGATCTTGGCGGTATCAACGTTGTTGTACTCGCCGTGATTTTCCCAGAACCGCGCCGTGTCCGTTTCGATCGGATCCATGCTGACGAGGAACTTGAGCTTCGACAACGCCGCGACGGTCTTGCCGGAGTAGGCAATCGACATCAGCGGATTGAAGCCCTGGCACAACAGGCCAGTCGTCTTGCCCTGATGCATCACGTCGAACATGCGCAACGCATCATAGGGCGTGTCGAGCTTCGGCATCCATTGATAGCCGAATTCGTTTTCGGGAGTCGCCTTGGCGCCGAAATAGGACTTCAGGAAGCTGACATAGAACTTCCTGTAGTTCTGCCAGTAGCTGGTCTGGTTCGGCAGCAGCGGCTTGAACGTCCGCTTGCCCAGATGCGACTCGAGCGTCGGCTCGGATTCCGCCGGCAATGCCAGATAACCCGGGATCGCCGCCGTGAGCGTGCCGACATCGGTGATGCCCTGCACGTTGGAGTGACCGCGCAATGCGTTCACGCCGCCGCCGGGGATACCGATGTTGCCGCACAGCAGCTGGATCATCGCCGCCGTCCGGATGTTCTGCGCACCGTGGGAGTGCTGCGTCCAGCCGAGCGCGTACATGATCGTCATGGCGCGCTCGCCATTGGCCGTCGAGGCGACCCATTCGGCCACCTTCAGGAACTTGTCCTTCGGGGTGCCGCTGACACGTTCCACCAGCTCGGGCGTGTAACGCTCGAAGTGCTTCTTCATGAGCTGGTAGACGCAGCGCGGATGTTCGAGCGTCATGTCCCGCACGGCAAAGCCGTCGGCCGAGAACTCGTAATCCCAGGTGCTGCGGTCGTAGGTCCGCTTCGATTCGTTGTAGCCGGTGAACAGGCCTTCGTCGAAGCCGTAGCCCTCCTGCACAACGAACGCAGCGTTCGTGTAGTTGCGCACATACTCCTTATGGATCTTGTCGTTGCTGAGCAGGTAGTTCACCACGCCCGACAAGAACGCGATATCGGAGCCCGCGCGGATCGGCGCATAGTGGTCCGCCATGGCTGCCGAGCGGTTGAACCGCGGATCGACCACCATCAGCTTGGCGCCACGCTCGGCTTTCGCCTCGGTGACCCACTTGAAGCCGCACGGATGCGCTTCGGCGGCGTTACCGCCCATGATCCAGACGACATCAGCGTTTTTGATGTCGGTCCAGGAGTTCGTCATTGCACCGCGACCGAATGTTGGGCCCAAACTGGACACCGTCGGTCCGTGTCATATCCGCGCTTGATTCTCGATCTGCAGCATTCCGAGACCGCGGGAGACCTTGTAGGTCACCCAGCCGGTTTCGTTCGTCACCGAACTGCCGGAGAGGAATGCCATCGTCGGCCAGCGGTTGACGGTGACGCCGTCGCGATTCTTCTCGACGAAGTTCGCGTCGCGATCGTCCTTCATCAACTTGGCGATGCGATCCATCGCGAAGTCCCAGCTCACGCGCTCGAACTTGTCGGCGCCGGGCTTGCGATACATCGGATACTTCACGCGCGTCTTGGCGCGGATGTAGTCGATCGCGCCGGCGCCCTTCGGGCACAACGTTCCGCGATTGACCGGGTGGTCGACGTCACCCTCGATATGGGTGACTTCCATCTTGCCCTTCTCGGCTTTGCTTTCCGCCGAGAAGATCATCATGCCGCAACACACGGCACAGTACGGGCACGAACTCCGTGCCTCCTTGGTTTGCGCAAGTTTGAACGGCCGGATCGACAAAGCGTGCGCGGCTTCGATTTCACCAAATCCAAGCGCGCCGATTGTCGTCCCCGCCAAACCCGCGCCGGCGCCGATCATAAATGAGCGCCGCGAGAGCTCCATATTCATTTGGGGCGTTCCTGAGCATGCCCCCCACGGGGGACGTCCGAACTTTAGAGTTCGTCCAATGAAAAGCTAAGTGGACGCTATAGTTGTGTCAAGGAACTGCGCCCGTTAGGTGCGCCGCACGCGGTACGTCCAATCGTCTAAGAACAGCGTGTTGGTGGGCAGAAATTGCATACCGAATCCGCGCATCGTTATCCGCTGACGCAGATGTGTCTTGACGAGTCGTCGCAAACGGTGACGATGCGCGCGTGGTGCAAATCACCGCTCCCGCGTGTCGGGGCCCAGACGCTTCTGACAGTGTTCGCACGATTGTCACCGGGCTGTTGCAATGCAGCGCCGGTCGTTATTATTGCAACGCAATAAAAACGCGCTCTATCATTTCCCTGCTCCAGTTCCTGTTTATTGCCTCGATTTGGCAGGCATATCCCGCAAACGGGGCTGAATCATCGCAACTTGCGCCGACGGCGCAGCTTCGCCCATGGACCGGCACGACGAGCGCCACGTTCACGCTCGACGATGTCGGTGGCGAACAACGCACGCTGGAGAGCTTCCGCGGTCACGTCGTGCTGCTGCACTTCTTCGCGACATGGTGCGCGCCGTGCGTCGAGGAATTCACCTCGCTGCAAAAGTTAACAGACGAGTCGCGCGGTCTGCCCATCACCGTCGTTGCGATCGACGTCGCTGAAGTCGACGTGAGGGTGCGTACTTTTGTCGCGAAGCTCGGCGTGCAATTTCCCGTGCTGCTCGATCGCGATCGCGCGGTGACAAAGGCGTGGAACGTCATCAGCCTGCCGACAACGATCGTTCTCGATTCGAATCTCACACCGCGATTCATCATTGAAGACGCGATCGATTGGACGCGCACCGACATTCGCGCCTCCATCGAGAAACTCTATCAGTCCATCAAAAAATCAGAGCGCACCAAACCAGCATCCGCTGCAGGCATATGCATATCGACCACACAACACGCATCACTCGGGGAGGATTAAGATGGATCGTCGTAATTTTTTGAAAGGCACCGCCGCGCTGCCGCTCGCAGCCTTGGCGCCGACCATTGGCTTTGCGCAGCAACCGGTGTTTGCGCCAAAGCCAGGTCCGTGGCGCAGCTACGATCTGGTCACGCGCGTCGATGTCATCAACGCAATCGGACAGCCGCAGGCGTGGATTCCGCTGCCGTCGGTGAACGAAGCGGACTGGTTCCGCTCCGGTGACAGCACCTGGACCACCAATGCCGCAACGGCGACGCGCGTGCGCGATCCCAAATACGGCGCCGACATGCTGCATGTGGTCTGGAAAGACGGTGAAGACAAACCGGTCGTCGAAGTGACCAGTCGCATCACCACGCGCGACCGCGCCGTGGATCTGAGCAAACCGGGACAAGCCCCGGCATTGAGCGGGGCCCAGCGCAAGCTCTACCTCGAAGGCACCGAGCTTATTCCGGTCAACGGCATCGTCAAGGAAACCTCGAACGGCATTGTCGCCGGCAAGAAGACCGACGTGGAGAAGGCGCGCGCGATCTACGAATGGGTCGTCGAGAACACCTTCCGTAACGCTGCGACGCGCGGCTGCGGCACCGGCGATATCGTCGCGATGCTGAAAACCAAAAACCTGAGCGGCAAATGCGCCGACCTCAACGCGCTGTATGTCGGCCTCGCGCGCGCCGCCGGCCTGCCGGCGCGCGACGTTTACGGCCTGCGCGTCGCCCCCTCGCAGTTCGGCTACAAGAGCCTCGGCGCCGGCTCCGCCGACGTCACCAAGGCGCAACATTGCCGCGCGGAAGTCTACCTCACCGGTTTCGGCTGGATTCCGGTCGATCCCGCCGACGTGCGCAAGGTCGTGCTGGAGGAACCGCCGACCAAACTCGCGCTCGACGATCCGAAGGTGATCGCCGCACGCAAAGCCCTGTTCGGTTCGTGGGAAGGCAACTGGCTCGCCTACAACTTTGCCCATGACCTCGCGCTGCCGGGCGGCAAGCACCCGAAGCTCGGCTTCCTGATGTATCCGCAAGCGGAAAACGCCGGGCTGCTGCTCGACAGCCTCGATCCCGCCAGCGTCAAATACACGCTGACGGCAAAATCCATCACCGCCTAGGGCGCACGGGGCGCGGCTTTGCCGCGCTCCCTCCCCGATCAAACGCTCGACAAGGCTCGCACGGCCCGGCATTGATGTCGCCATGATCGACGGCGGCATTATGGGCGATCCAGTCAATCCCGAGCTGAGCGAAACCCGTCTCGACCTGCGCGGCGTGCGCTGCCCGCATGTGGTGCTGCGCGCCAAGAAGGCGCTGCGCGATATTCCGGTCGGCGGCGTTCTTGTGCTCGAATGCACCGATCCCCTCGCCGCGATCGACGTGCCACATTTCGTCAACCAGACCGGCCACGCGCTTGCCGCTCAAGAAAAGCGCGACACGCTGTTTATTTTCCGCATCGAGAAGCGGCGCTGATCGCCCGCCGACGCGCGGCACAATTCATCCATCGCAGGAGCCAGAGCATGTCCGACGAAGATTTCATGCGCGAAGCCGTCGATCTCGCCCGCGCCAATATCCGCGATGGCGGCCGGCCGTTCGCCGCGGTGATCGTGCGCGACGGCGAGGTGATCGCCCGCGCCGTCAACGACATCCATCTGACCAATGATCCGACCGGACACGCCGAGCTTCAGGCCATCCGGCAGGCGAGCCAGCATCTCGGCGCGCCGCGGCTCGACGGCAGCGTGATGTACGCGAGCGGCCATCCCTGCCCGATGTGTCTCGCCGCCATGCATATGTGCGGCGTGAAATCCGGATTCTTCTGCTACTCGCTCGAGGACGGACAGGTGTTCGGGCTCGGCACCACCGCCATCTACCAGCAGATGACAAAGCCGCCGCAGCAGCAATCGCTGCCGCTGCGCCCGCTCAAGCCCGCCGGCGAAAGCGGGCTCTACACCGAATGGCTGGAGCTGCAGCAATAGCCGCCACGGCGCGCGTTGTTATCTCGCCGCGACACGCGCGCCGGGCGCGATGGTCGGCGGCGCCTTGTTGAGCTGATCGATGGCGAAGCCGGCCGCCGCCTTGTAGCCGGCCATGAACTGCGTGCGCTCGTCCGGCGGGATCACGTCGTCGATATTGTCGAACGTGCCACCGCACCGTTCGTCGACGAGATTCAACAGACCGAACGGCCCCGCGCCGCGATTGCGCAGGATCACCTGCGAGATCGGCCCGCACAGCTTCGCGTCGAAGGTAGCCAGCGCCTCCGACGTCGCACCGTGCTCGACCATGCACGCGCCGAGCACGCGGGCATCGACGATCGCCTGACTGCCGCCATTCGAGCCGGTCGGATACATCGCATGCGCTGCGTCGCCGACGAGCAGCACCGGGCCGTCCTGCCAGGTCGGGATCGGATCGCGGTCGATCATCGGGTTTTCAAACCCGCTGTCGGCGCCGCGGATCAGCGCCGGCACGTCGAGCCAGTCCCAGATCCAGTTGTCGAAGTGATGGACGAACTCCTCGATCCTTACCTCGCGGAACCATCCGCTCTGCTTCCAGCCATCGCTGTTGTCCATGGTCACCTCGGCGATCCAGTTGATCATCGAGAGGCCGGTTTTCGGATCGGGCTGCGAGATCGGATAGAACACCATCCGGTGGCGATGCGTGCCGAGGCCGACGAACGACGCGCCACCCCGGATCGGTTTGCCCCAGGTGGTGCCGCGCCACATGATCGCACCGCCCCAATGGATCGGCGGCTGGTTCGGGTGCATCTGCGCACGCACCGCCGAATGGATGCCGTCGGCGCCGATCAGCAGCGACCCCGCGACTTCGGATTTGCGGCCGTCGGCGTGTTCGACCAGCACGGTGACGCCGTTTCCGGCCTTGCGATAGCCGGTGACGCGACTGCCAAGTTGCACCGCCTGCGGTCCGAGCCGCTCCACCACCTTGTCATGCAGCAGCATGTGAAACCGGCCGCGATGCACGGCGTATTGCGGCCAGTGATAGCCGGCCAGCAGACCGCGCGGCTCGGAATAGATGTCGTTGCCGTTGAGCCCGACCAGCGCCCATTCCTTGGCCGGCAGACCGACCCGATCGAGATCGGCGGCGGTGATGCCGAGGTCGTAGAGTTCGCGGACGGCGTTGGGCTGCATATTGATGCCGACGCCGAGCGGCCGCATCTCCCGCACCGCCTCGAACACCACGCAGGGCACGCCGATCTGGTGCAGCGTCAGCGCCGTCGCCAGCCCGCCGATCCCGCCACCAGCCACCACAACAGGATTTTCCATCGTCAACCGCGCCACCGATACAGCAACGGCCGGTCCCGGACCGGCCGCTTCCTGTTTCGCGCACCTGGGCGGCCAACGCAAATCGCCGATCACACGTCCGACAGATCACCCACTTCAAAGTCGTCTTGGCGCGCGCGCATGCAGATAGGCCGGATCGAATTCGCCGAGCACCGCCAGCTTGGCCCAGTTCTTCACCTGCAGAACGCCGTCGTTCCAATCCATGGTGCCGGTGCGGCGCAACTGCTGCACGGTCCGGTTCACGGTGACGATGGACATGCCAAGCGTGTCGCCGAGCTGCGCCTGACTGAGCGGCAGGGAACAGGTGCCGACCTCGCCGCGGCGGCTGAACCGGGAGCGCGCGCGATAATATTGCTCGCAGAAAAAATGCGCGGCCCGCGCCAGCGGCGCCCGTGCGCTGTTGTTGACGATGGTGCTGCGGAAAATCGCGGCATCGATCAGCGTCTCGCGCCAGATCGCAAGCCCGACCCCCGGCCGGCGCATGAACAGCGTCAGCAATGCCTCATGCGGGATCATCGCGATGACAGCCGGCCCGAGAGCGCAGATCGAATGATCCATTTCGGTCAAGAACAGTGCCTGCGCGTCGGGCAATTCGCCGGTGATATGGAATGAAATGAACTGGCGGCGGCCGTCCGCGAGGGTCTGATAGCGGGCCACCATTCCCTCCAGCACCAGAATCGCGGAATCGGGGCGCTCCCCCTGACAGATCGCGTCTTCCCCGTTCGCCAGATGCCGGTCGTGATACGGCAACCGGTTCAGCGCGGCCGCATCGTCCGCGTCCAGCGCCGAATGGGCCTGCAGTTTTTGGCGAAGAACCACGTGCATGCCGGCGCCATCCGAACTCCCGAGGTGGACATTCGGAAAGCCAACTCACAGCGGGCGGCGAACGTTTCCTGCCTTACCAATTTTATTGTGTCATTTTTTATTGTGCGAACGCCGCACGCGCGCAAGCATTGTTCCGTTGGTCACGCCGGCTTGCTCACGCCGGCTTGGCAAACACCATCTGCCGCACGTCGATATTGCCGGAACGGAAACCGGCCTCGCAGTAGGCCAGATAATAGTGCCACAGCCGGCGGAACCGCTCGTCGAAGCCCAGTGGCTTGATCGCCGGCCACGCCGCGAAAAACCGCTCGCGCCACTCCATCAGGGTGCGGGCATAATCGAGACCGAAAATCCGCTCGCCGACCATCGGCAGACCGAATGTCTCGCCCATGGCCTTCAGCGTGCTGGCGGTCGGAAGCATGCCACCGGGGAAAATGTAGCCGCGGATGAAATCGATCTCGCGGCGATAATTGTCGAAGAACGCGTCCTGAATGGTGATGCCCTGAATGCCGGCGATGCCGCCCGGCTTCAGCCGGTCGCGCAGTTGCGCGAAATAGGTCGGCCAGTATTTCTCGCCGACCGCCTCGATCATCTCGATCGAGGCGATGCGATCGAACACGCCGGTCTCGTCGCGATAGTCCTGCAGCTTGATGGTGACGCGATCGCTCAAGCCGGCATCGGCGATGCGGCGGGTCGCGTAGTCGAATTGCTCGCGGCTGATGGTCAGCGCGGTCACCCGCGCGCCGTGCCGCGCCGCATATTCGCTGAACCCACCCCAGCCGCAGCCGATCTCCAGCACATGATGGCCCGGCCGCAGATCAATCGCTTTCGCCAGCGCTTCATACTTGCGTGTCTGCGCCGCCGACAGATCGTTGACGCCGTCCTCGAACAGCGCCGACGAATAGGTCATGGTCGGATCGAGCCACGCCGAATAGAACGCATTGCCGAGATCGTAATGAGCATGGATGTTGCGGCGCGCCTGACGGCGGCTGTTGCTCTGCATGCGGAACCGCATCCACTGCCAGAACCGCACCACCGGATTGCGGGCCAGCACGTTGCCCATCATGTCGGTGTTGACGCAGAACAGATAGAAGAACTGGGTCAGGTCGGGCGTGTCCCACTCCCCGCGCAGATAGGACTCGGCGATCCCGAGATCGCCACCGGCCATCATGCGCCGCGCAAACCGGTACGACCGCACGGTCATCTCCGCGCTCGGCCCCGCCTCGGCGCCCTGAAACACCAGCTTGCGTCCATCCGGAAGATCGAGCCGCAGACTGCCGCGCTTCAATCGCGCGACGACCGACAAAGCGAGCCGCGGCCAGCGCGGCAAATCGGCAAGGACAGCGGGAGCATTCTCGGCTGTAACAACGACGCTGGCACTCATTGCGGCACTCATTGCTGCTGGCGCAAATTCATGTCCGCGCAGCCTCAATGGCCCAACCGCCGCTCCATTGTCCCGTCCTGCGGATCAGCCGCTTGCGGACGCGGAACCAGCGCGACGCCCTTGAGCCAGAGCCGAAGTGCCTCGAAATGAATCGCCCCGATCACTTTTAGCGTCATCAATGGTAGCGAAATCAGCGCCCCAAGCAAGACGGGGGAACTCAGGGGGCGGCGCCGGCCGACAAACGCCGCGGCCAGCAGGGGGCCCCGCCCATCGGTTTCGAGGATGCGCAGTTTCAGGCTGTCCCCCGGCGGCTCCAGGCGGAAATGATAGCGTGCCTCCATGCCGATAAACGGCGAGACGTAGAAGTCCTTGCGCTGCGTCTGCCGGATGCCGGCGGCGCTCCTCTCCTCGGGCCGCACCGGACGAACATAATGACGGATGCCGCCAAAAGTGTTGCGCACCTCGTAGATCAATGCGCTCAGGCGCTCCCCGTTATAGCAATAATAGACCGACAGCGGATTGAACACGTAGCCGAGCATCCGCGGATAACACGACAGCAGGATCTGCTCCGGCCGCGCGATGCCGTGCTGCCGCAACAGGCGATCGGCGAAGGCACGCAGCGTTCCCTCCCCCTCGCCATGATCGCGTTCCTGGAAACTGACGAGACCCGCGCGGTTGACACCGAACAGCCGCGACAGGCGTCCGGCCTCGGGCAACCGGTCGAGATCGATCAGCAGGTTCATCACCCGGTAGCTAAAGCGGTGCGCGCGGGGCCGCAGGCGAGCATGCATCACCCGGCCGGCGTAAAGCGCCGCCGGCGCATCATCGGTCCGGGTGTCACGGCGTGACGTCATCGTCATCACTCCGCCGCCTGCGCCAGCACGGATGGCGTGGCCCGCCACGGTATCGCGCCGCCAAGCGCCTCGGCCACCGTCAGGCCGGAGCGCAGGCCATCCTCATGGAAACCGTAGCCGGTCCAGGCGCCGCAAAACCAGCTTCGCCGCACGCCCTGAATATCATCCAGTCGTTGTTGTGCCGCGAAGGCGGCGGCGTCGAATTGCGGATGCGCGCACTCACAACGCGCGAAGGTCAGATCCGGTGCCGGCGGGCGCGGCGGATTGAGACTGACGAACAGCGGGCGGGAGGCATCGATGCCCTGCAGCGCGTTCATCCAGTAGGTGAGCGCCGCATTGTGGCGATCCGCCTGCGGCGTCCAGTGCAAGACGTTCCACGACGCCCAGGCGCGTCGCGCGCGCGGCATCAGTGACGCATCGCGATGCAGATAGACCGCGTTGCCGCGATAGCGGATGGCGCCGAGAATATCGCGCTCATCCGCCGTCGCATCGGCGAGCAGCGCCAGCGCCTCGTCGCTGTGACAGGCGAACACCACCTGATCGAAGCGGTCGCGATGGCCGCTCGCATCGGTAACGATCACACCCTGCGGCGTGCGCGCGACCGACATCGCCGGACAGCCGAACCGTATCCGCTGGCGAAACGGTTGCGTCAGCCGCTCCACATAAGCCCGGCTGCCGCCGACCACGGTGCGCCACACCGGCCGCTCGCTGTCGGGATGCAGCAGCCGATGATTATTGAAGAAAGCGACGAAGTTTTCCGCCGGAAAATCCAGCAGCGCCCGCGCCGGCATCGACCAGATCGCGGCGCCCATCGGGGCGATGTATTGCTCGATCAACCGCGACCCGATCCGGCGCGACGCGAGATAATCGCCAAGCGACAATCCGCGCAGTTGTCCCGCTGCGAGATCGGCGCGGGCAACGCGGTTGAAACGCAGAATATCCGCGAGCATCCGCAGATGCGGCAGCGACAAGAGATTGCGCCGCTGCGCGAACAGACCATCGGCGGTTTGCCAGAAGCCCGTCCCCTTGCCGGCCCATTCGGTCCGTCCGCCATCGCGCGAAAACGAGAAACCCATGGTGCTGGGATGGGTCTCGACCCCCAGATGCGCGAACAGCGCGGTGAGGTCGGGGTAGTTCAGTTCGTTGTAGACGATGAATCCGGTGTCGACCGCGATCCGCGCGCCGTCATAATCCACCTCGACGGTGTGGCTGTGTCCGCCCGGACGCAGTTCCCGCTCGTAGACTGCGATATCCGCCCGCCCCGAGAGGGCATAGGCCGCCGCATTGCCCGCAATTCCAGTGCCGATGATCGCGATCCGCACGCTCGTTCCCCATGTTTAGGGAGAGGTACGGGGCGACCCGCGCGGCGGTTGCGGCGCGCGCGTCGCTTTTTTGTGAAAGCCGCCCGCTTATTCGCCGGCGAAGGCCCGCGCGGCCAGAAACCCGGCCGTCGCCGCGACCGCGTTGACGAAGGTTCCCCAGGCGACGTCGAGCGCCGCCACCGAGACCGGCCATTGCTTGAGCAAAGCGAGGTTGGTGAGGTCGTAGGTGGCATAGACAAAGAAGCCGAACAGCGCCCCATAGAGCGTCGCGGTGACCCACGAGCCGCTGCGGAACGCCGGCTCGACGGCGAAGATCAGCACGCCGATCACGAAGATCAGATAGAACGCCGCCGCGACCGCCATGTTCGGCTCGGGCGCCAGCACCTCGGCGAGCCGATCGCGGAAAAAGCTGCGCGCGACGACGCCGAGCCAGAGCGCATCGAGCGCCAGAAACACGGCGCCGGAGGCCAGATAGGCAATGAGATATTTTTTCATGGTTGGCCCCGATCGCTGGCCCCCGCGGGATCGCTCGGTGACAGCTACGACCCGAGACGCCGGACGGATGCAGCGCGGACTTCAGGCGTGTCCAGCATACATGGTGTGGAGCCGGTGCAGCGCCGTGGCGAACGGATACGGACGGCGGGTTTGCGGATAGCGGCGCATCAGCCACGGCGCCGCCTCGCGCTGCCACCAGACGGCCACCACCACCAGTGTCAGGAACCAGGCCAGGAAGTGATAGCGCGCCGTCGACACATAAAAGAGCGCCACGACGTGTTGCGCCAGCGCCGTCCCGGCGATGAGCCGCAGCCAAAAATCATAACCCCGTCCACGCAGCGCGACATGAAGCGCAACGAGGACACCGGCCAGGCTGACGGGGACCGCCCAGTAGGATTCTGACGGCCCACGCAGCCAGCCGAGAATTTGCCAGACACCGCGCATCGTCTCGCTGCCGATCGCGCCGTGCAGCAGTTCGCCGAGCGCCGCGCCATAAGCGGACGGCGGCATGGTCAGCACCAGCGGATGCGCCGCATTGGCGCTGAACAGCACGAGCACGCCGCCGTAGACCCAGTTGTGCAGAGTGATGAGAAACACCGGCGCGAAACCGACACACAGACCGATCAACCGCAGCCAGCGTCGTTGATACAGCGCCATCAGCCCGGCGCCGGCGAGCAGAACCGCGCAGGCCGGCGCGACGATCGGCTTCATGAAGATCGCCAGCGCCATCGCCAGTCCACCGCCGAGCGCCGGCAGCAGCCGCGACGACGGACCAGACTCGGTCATACCGACGATCGGCAGGATGCCGATGATGAAGAAGATATAGGCCGCCGGATCGGCGAAGCCGCGCGACGCCCACTGCGCATAGTTGAGGAAGCTGGTGCCGAACACGACGCCGACCGGGATCGCGACGAACACCAGAGCGAGCGCGAGCGCCGCCACCTTGTCGTCGAGGAAACGGCGGAACAGAGCCCACGCCACGAACGGCAGCACCAGCACCAGAGTGAGATAGCCGAAATAGGTTTCGCCGAAGATCAAATGCTCCAGCGCCCGGAAATAACGCAGCCCCGGCCCGCCATAATAGAACACGGCCTCGCCGCCCTTGAGCGCATTGAACCAGTCGCCGGCGAGCGCGAAGCGCAGGATGTTCCGCCCCACCCCGTCATAGAACAGGCCGTCGTCGCCGCCGTCGAACGGCCGCAGACCGCCGATGAAACTGGCGTCGTCGATGGCGATCACCAGCAACGCAAGCCCAAGCAGCAGCAGCGGCGCGACCAGCCGCCGCCAGCGCACCCGCACCAGCACGACGACAAGGCCTATCACCGCCAGCATGCCGACCAGCGGCGCCGCGAGCCGCTGCAGCCGCACCATCGGCGGCGGCTGCACCCGCAAGGTCAGGCTTTCCGGCGCGACGTCGAGACCGAACACGCGCCGGCCGGTCTGCCCGGCGGTGATGTCGCGGCAGGCATCGGTCGCATGCGGCAGCCGGTCGAAGCCGCCGTCCTCGTTTTCCCACAACACCGTGCCGCGCCAGCAGACATGACCGCCGGCATAGGCGGCCGGCAGCCGCGCCATCACGAACCACGGCATCGTCAGATGCCAGCGCTGGAAGCCCATCCAGAACCGGCGGTCGCGCACGGCGCGCTCGAGCCCGGCCTGATCGCCGTACCAGTTGTAGGCCTGCTCGTTGATGAAGCCGAGGCGGAAGCGCACCGGATCGGTGAGATAGAGCGAGGTCGCGCTGCGCGACAGGTCGGTGTCGTGCCAGATGCCGTCCGCCGAGAACGCATAAGCGCGATCGGGAAGCCCGCCGCGCCAGCAGCCGCCAGCAGCAGGATTGCATGACGCGGGATGGCGCGCCTCGAACGCCGTCAGCATCTCGCGATAGACCGCCGGCGGCAGCGCCGCTTCCAGCGCCGGGCTCGGCAGGAACACATTGTGTCCCTCCTCGATCCGTGGCGGCGCCAGCAGCATCTGCAAGGCGATCGCCAGCACCAGAATGGCCACGGCGGCGCACCAGCGCCCGCCCTGCCGCGCGACCTCGCCGCTGAACGCGACAACGACGGCGACCGTCAGGACGGCGAAGGCACCCAGCGTGTTGATCGGCAGTCCCACAGCGGCCGCGGCCAGCAGCACCAAGGCAAGCCGCCGCCATCCCTGCCCGCGCTGTGAACCTGCCATGATCGTGTCGTCGTTCATCAAACCGCCAAAGAGACGCCTGGACCCTTGCGTACCATGCCGATTTGGCCCAAATCCATCGGCCGCAGGCCCTGTACAGAGCAGCCTTGCACAGCATCGAGGATGGAACGTGGTCCGCGTCGGAATCGTCGGCACCAATTTCGGCCGACTGGTACACCTTCCCGCATTCCGCGCCGATGCGCGCTGCGACGTGGTGGCGCTCGCCGGCACGGATGCGACCCGTACCGCGACGCTGGCGAACGAGGCCGGCGTTGCGAAGGGCTATGGCGGGTGGGAGGCTCTGGTCGACGACCCCGATGTCGAGGCGGTCGCTATCGCCACCCTGCCGGCCTTGCAACCACAGATCGCGATCCGCGCCCTTGAACGCGGCAAGCCGGTGTTCATCGACAAGCCGATGGCTGCCAACGTGGCGCAGGCGCGCGCCATGCTGACGCAGGCCCGCCGCAGCAAGAAGCCGACGATGATCGACTTCGAGTTCCTCGAAGTGCCGGCCTGGAAGCGCGCCAAAGAGATCGTCGCCTCCGGCGCGCTCGGCGCGTTGCGCCATGTCGCCGTCAACTGGCAGGTGGAGAACCGCGCGGTGATGCTGCGGATGCGCAACTGGAAAACCGCAAGCAACGATGGCGGCGGCGTGCTCGGCAGCTTCATCAGCCACAGCTTCCATTATCTCGAATGGCTGTGCGGCCCGATCGACGCGCTATCGACCCGCATGTCCGGCATCCCGGCCGAGGGCGGCGCCAAGGAACGCGACAAGGAACGCGACAAAGAACGTGACATGGAAACCGACGCTGCCATTGCGCTGCAGTTCGCCAATGGCGCGAACGGCACGCTGGCGATGAGTTGCGCCTCGTTCCTCGGCTCGGGACACGCGGTCGAACTCTACGGTGAGGACGGCACGCTGATCCTGCACAATCCGACCCGCGATTATATGCGCGGCTTCACGCTCAAACATGCGCGGCGTCCGGCCGAGGCGCTGGTCGAGATTCCGACCTCCGATCCGTCCGATGTGCACGGCGACGGCCGCATCGCGCCGGTCGCCCGGCTCGTGTCGCGCTTCGTCGATGCGATCGAGAGCGGCGCCGGCGAAGGCACCGCCTTCGACGAAGGCTATCGGGTGCAGACGCTGATCGACGCCGCGCGGCGCGCGCACAACACCGGCGCCTGGGTCGATACCCGCGCACAAACTCTGGACGCAGCATGAGCGCACGTATTCTTGTCACCGGCGGTTCCGGCTTCATCGGCGCGGCGCTGGTCCGCGCGCTGGTCAAGGCTGGCCATCAGGTGCGCGTGCTCGACGACAATTCGCGCGGGCGACCGCGCCGTCTCGCCGGCATCGAGACCGACATCGAGTTCATCGGCGGCGACGTGCGCGACCCGCAGGCGATGAGCGACGCCGCGCGTGGCATGGACGAGGTGCACCACCTCGCCTACGTCAACGGCACCGAATTCTTTTACAGCAAGCCCGAGTTGGTGCTCGATGTCGGCGTCAAGGGCATGATCAATGTGCTCGACGCCTGCCGGCAGCACGGCATCGGCAAACTGATCCTTGCTTCCAGTTCCGAGGTCTACCAGACGCCACCGCATATCCCGACCGCGGAGGATGCGCCGCTGATCGTTCCGGACGTGCGCAATCCGCGCTACTCCTATGGCGGCGGCAAGATCATCAGCGAGCTGATGGCGATCAATTACGGCCGCACCGGCTTCGAGCGCGTGCTGATCTTCCGGCCGCACAATGTCTACGGTCCCGACATGGGATTCGAGCATGTGCTGCCGCAATTCGCCTTGCGCATGCAGAAAGCCGTCGCCGCGCATCCGCACGGCCGTGTGCCGTTCGAGATTCAGGGCGGCGGTCAGGAAACCCGCAGCTTCTGCCATGTGGACGATCTCGTCGCCGGTGTGCTGGTGATGCGCGAGCGCGGCGAGCATCTCAATGTTTATCACGTCGGCACCACCGAGGAATTGTCGATCGCCGATGTGGCCCGGCGCATCGGCGCCCATGCCGGGCGCGAGATCGACCTGAAAACCGGGCCGGTGCAGCCGGGCAGCACCGCGCGCCGTTGTCCCGACATTTCCAAGCTCACGGCACTCGGCTATCAGCCGCGCGTGTCGTTCGCGCAGGGCCTTCCGCCGACGGTGGACTGGTACTGGAACAATGCGGCCCTCGCGCCAGCGCGGGCCTGATCGCTTCAAGGAGAGACCAAGGTGGGGCCGAAGAAAGTCGCACGCGGCGCCGGCACGGGCGCCAGCGTTCCGGTGGAGGAATGCCAGATTTGCGGCCACGCGCCGCTCGATCGCGTGCTGTCGCTCGGCTACATGCCGCCGGTCAACCAGATGGTGGCGATCGGCGCGGTGCCGCGGCAGCAGCCGTGGTTTCCGACCGACCTGCTCCACTGCACGACATGCGAGCTGGTGCAGCTCGGCCTCGCGGTCGATCCGGTCATTATCTTCCCGCCGGAATATCCCTACACCAGCGGCACCACCAAACTTCTGCGCGACAACTTCGCCGACCTCTATCGTGAATCGTCGGCGCTGCTCGGCCTCAAGCAAGACGATCTCTGCGTCGATATCGGCTCCAACGACGGCACGCTGATCTCGAACTTCCAGAACGGCGGCCATCGCATCCTCGGCATCGAGCCGACCGATGTGGGTGACATCGCCAACAGCCGTGGCATTCTGACCATCAAACGCTACTTCTCACAGGAGACAGCACGCGAGGTGAAAGCCAAGCACGGCGCGGCCAAGGTCATCACCGCCGCCAACTGCTTCGCACATATCGAGGACGTGCACGCGATCGTCGAGGGCATTCTGGAAATGCTGGCGCCGGACGGCGCGTTCATTTCCGAGTCGCATTATCTCGTGCCGCTGCTCGACACACTGCAATACGACACGATCTATCACGAGCACCTGCGCTATTATTCGCTGGCGAGCCTGAAGTATCTGCTGGAGATGCATGGGCTGGAGGTGTTCCACGCCCGACCGATCCCGTCGCATGGCGGCTCCATCCGCGTCTACGCGGCGCGCAAGGGCACGCAAAAAGTTCAGGACAGCGTCGCGCGTATGCTCGCGGCCGAACCACGCGGCAAAGCGATGCAGGAACGGCTCGAGCGGTTCCGCCACGACGTGATGATGACCAAGCTGCGCCTGCTGGCGATGCTGCGCGACCTCAAGGAACAGAACGCGCGGATCGTCGGCATCAGCGCGCCGTCGCGCGCCTCGACGCTGTTCAACTATGTCGGGCTCGATTCCGGGCTGATCGACTATGTGTGCGAGATTCCAGGCTCGCTGAAGATCGGCAAATGCATGCCCGGCACCGACATTCCGGTGGTGGACGAGGCGCGCCTGTTCGACGATCAGCCGGACGCGGCGATCATCTTCTCCTGGCACATCGCCGACGAACTGGCGCCGAAGCTGCGCAGCAAGGGCTATCGTGGCAAACTGATCTCGCCGCTGCCGGAGCCGCGGCTGCTGTAACCAGCCGAAAGGCGCAACGCAAAGGCGCACGATATGAGCGACGCGTTTCCGCGCATCCTGTCCCGCCGCACGACGCGCCTCTCGCCGTGGATGGAAATCGTCGCGCGCGACGTCGCGTTCCGCCCCGGCGAACCCGCGCAGACCTATCACGCGGTGGCGCAGACCGATTACATCGCGATCCTGGCGCGCACGCCGGACGGCGGGTTTCCGCTGGTGCGGCAATATCGCCCCGCCGTCGAAGGCTACACCTGGGAATTGCCAGCCGGCATGCTGGAAGCCGGCGAAGATGCGCAGGCCGCCTGCGCCCGCGAACTGCTGGAGGAAACCGGCTTCCCGGCACGGCAGATTCATCCGCTCGGCGCCCGTGTCCCATGCAGCGCGCGGCTGTCGAACCGGATCCAGTCGTTTTTCGTCGAGACCGGCCCGCGCGATCCGGCGGCGCAGCCGGAAGCCGGGATCGAGGTCCGTGTCGTCTCGGCTGATGAACTCGCGGCGATGATCGCGGACGGAACTTTCACGCTCCAGCTCCATCTCGGCACCCTGCTGCTGGCGGCAATGCAGGGCCTCATCGCGGCGGACCCCTTCCTGCGACCAAAGATGCAATCGGCCGGTCACACCTGATTTCCCGGCACTTTTTGCGCCGGCGCAAAGTCACAAGGCTGTCATCGGGGTATTGCGCCTCGACAAACCGTGTGGAACCCTTCTAAAAAGCCGTCACGGAATCCGGCCGAGAAGCAAGATCATGAACTACAATGACTTTTTCGAGCAGGCGCTGACGAAACTGCATGACGAGCGCCGCTACCGGGTGTTCGCCGATCTCGAGCGCCTCGCCGGCCGGTTTCCACATGCGGTCTGGCATTCCCCGGAAGGCCCGCGCGACGTCGTGATCTGGTGCTCCAACGACTATCTCGGCATGGGTCAGCACCCGAAGGTGATCGGCGCGATGGTGGAAGCCGCCTCGCGCATGGGCACCGGCGCCGGCGGCACCCGCAACATCGCCGGCACGCATCATCCGCTGGTCGAGCTGGAGCGCGAGCTTGCCGACCTGCACCGCAAGGAAGCCGCGCTGCTGTTCACCTCCGGCTATGTGTCGAACCAGACCGGCATTGCCACCATCGCGCGGATGCTGCCGAACTGCCTGATCCTGTCCGACGCGCTCAACCACAATTCGATGATCGAGGGCGTGCGCCAGTCCGGCTGCGACAAGGTCGTGTGGCGCCACAACGATCTCGCCCATCTGGAAGAACTGCTGCGCGCCGCGCCGGCCGGCCGGCCGAAGCTGATCGCGTTCGAGAGCCTCTATTCGATGGACGGCGACGTCGCGCCGATCCACAAGATCTGCGATCTGGCCGAGCGTTACGGCGCGATGACCTATATCGACGAGGTGCACGCCGTCGGCATGTACGGTCCGCGCGGCGGCGGCATCGCCGAGCGCGACAACGCGATGCAGCGCATCGACGTGATCGAGGGCACGCTCGCCAAGGCGTTCGGCTGTCTCGGCGGCTACATCACCGGCTCCCGCGCGCTGGTCGATGCCGTGCGCTCCTACGCGCCGGGCTTCATCTTCACCACCTCGCTGCCGCCGGCGATCTGCGCCGCCGCGACCGCCGCGATCAAGCATCTCAAGACGTCCCAATGGGAGCGCGACCGCCATCAGGATCGCGCCGGCCGGGTGAAGTCCGTGCTCAATGCCGCCGGCCTGCCGGTGATGCCGAGCACCACGCATATCGTGCCGGTGTTCGTCGGCGATCCGGAGAAGTGCAAGGCGGCGAGCGACATGCTGCTCGCCGATCACGGCATCTATATCCAGCCGATCAACTACCCGACCGTGCCGCGCGGCATGGAACGGCTGCGCATCACGCCGTCGCCGTATCACGACGACGCGCTGATCGATCGGCTGACGGAAGCGCTGGTGCAGGTCTGGGACGAACTGGATCTGCCCAAGCGCAATCCGCTCGCGCTCGCGGCGGAATAAGCCGCTTCAATCCTCGCACAGCCTCAATCTTCAAAAGGAACCTGACGCTGGGGTTTCGGCGGCTCCGGCTCCGGCGGCAATCGCGAATGCCGCACCGACCAGCGCGACGAGAACGGGATCACCAGCGAGATGAAGACGATCCGCATCAGGTGATGCGCGCCGACATAGACCGGGTCGAGGTGCAGCGCGAGCGCCAGCACCATCATCACATCGACCGCGCCCGGCGCGAAGGCGATCGCCACATCCGCCGTGCGCAGATCGGTGCCGAGCGCGAGGATCGCCACGAACACGCCCGAGACGACCAGCGCGACCACCAGCGAGCCGAACGCCGCCAATAGAAAATTCAGCAGCAGCCGCACCGAGGTGTTGGCGAACCGCGAGCCGGTGACGCAGCCGAGCGCGATCATCGCCGCATTCGCCACCCACCACGGCATCAGCGCATGCACCAGCCCGCTGCCGTGCAGGATGCCGGAACACAGCATCGCGCCGAACAACAGCCCGCCCGGAATCCGGAACCGGTGAAACAGCGTCGCGGTGATCGCCGACAGAGCGACCAGGATCGCCAGTTCGCCAAACAGATCGGGATTGAACTCGCCGCCGATCGACCGCGCGCCGGGCGTGATCAGGCCGAGCAGGCTCAACCCCAGCGGCAGGCTCGCCGACACGATCAGCACCCGGATCGTCTGCACGATCGCCACCGCGCGGATGTCGACGCCGAGTTCGCCGGCCATCACCATGACCTGCGACAGCGCGCCGGGCGCGCTCGCCAGCATCCCCGCCGTATGCCCCCAGCCGTGCACGATCTGCAGATAGGCGGTGCTGGCGACGCTGATGGCGACGATCGCCACCATCATCATGGCGATGCTGAGCGGCCACGCCGCCATGCCGCTCAACGTATCGGGCGTCACCACCGCACCGAGGGAAATGCCAATCAGCACGAAGATGCCGTAGCCGAGCCGCCGCGGCATCAGCATCGGCCGGCCGGCCAGCGCGGCGATGGCGACCGCGAGCATCGAGCCGATCAGCCAGCCCGCCGGCATGCCGAGCCAGCCGAGCGTGGTGCCGCCCACTGCGCCGATCAGCAGGGTTTCAGCAACGTTGCGCAGGACCGGGCGGGATATCGATAAGGGCAAGGAGGGACCACATCTCGCGGGACTGCGCGATCCATGCGGTAGCCGGCGCGGCGCGTCAAACGCCGCCCGGCCCATAAGGTCACGCCCGATCTGTTTTATACGGGCTTTCGCGCGTGGCGCCGCGCAGCCCTGCTATGCGCCACCACCGGCGGCGCGCTATGATCGCACCGGACGGCGCATAGAGACGGCGCAAGGGTGACGGATCGGGATGCCGTTGCCCTGCCGGGAGAAATCATGCTGCAAGGCTGGGTCTTTATCGCGGTCGCGCTCGGCTATATCGGGCTGCTGTTCCTGATCGCGAGCTATGGCGACCGCCGCCGTCGCGCGGTGCGCGACACCCGCGCGCGCCTGCTGATCTATCCTTTGTCGCTGGCGATCTACTGCACGTCCTGGACCTTCTTCGGCTCGGTCGGCCTTGCCTCGCGCACCGGATTCGACTTCCTGACGATCTATATCGGTCCGATCCTGATGATTGGCCTGTTCTGGCCGCTGCTGATGCGGATGGTCCGGCTCGCCAAGGCGCAGAACATCACCTCGATCGCCGACTTCATCGCCGCCCGCTACGGCAAAAGCCAGCGCGTCGCCGCCTGCGTGGCGATGATCGCCATCATCGGCAGCATCCCCTATATCGCTCTGCAGCTCAAAGCGGTGTCCGCCTCGCTGCAGACCGTCACCGCGCAGATCAATGTCGACCCCGGCAGCCCGCCGGTGTTCGGCGACATTTCCTTGTTCGTCGCGATGGCGATGGCGACCTTCGCCGTTCTGTTCGGCACGCGTCATGTGGACGCCACCGAGCACCAGGACGGATTGATGCTGGCGATCGCCACGGAATCCACCGTCAAACTGATCGCCTTCCTCGCGGTTGGCATCTTCGTCACGTTCTGGATGTTCGACGGACCGGTCGCCCTGTTCTCCGAGGCGATGCGCATTCCGCGCATCGCCGCGATCCTGACGCGCGACCTGCATATCGATTCCTGGGCGGCGATGACGCTGCTGTCGTTCTTCGCCTTCGTGCTGATCCCGCGCCAGTTTCATGTGGCCGTGGTCGAGAACAACAATGTCAACGAGGTGCGGCGCGCGGCCTGGCTGTTCCCCGCTTATCTGGTGCTGATCAACCTGTTCGTGATCCCGATCGCCATTGCCGGCCTGATCATGTTCCCGGCCGGCCGCGTCGACAGCGACATGTTCGTGCTCGCTTTGCCGCTCGCCGCCGACTCGCATGTGCTGGCGCTGGCGGCGTTCGTCGGCGGCCTTTCGGCGGCGACCGCGATGGTGATCGTCGAGACGGTCGCGCTGTCGATCATGGTGTCGAACGACATCGTGATGCCGTTCCTGCTCAACCGGCGCGGCGCGGCCGAAGGCCCGGACAATCTCGGTTCGACCGTGCTGAAGGTGCGCCGGCTGGCGATCTTCTGCATCATGGTGCTCGCCTATCTCTATTATCGCTCGGCCGGCGACGCCCAGCTCGCCGCGATCGGCCTGTTGTCGTTCGCCGCGGTGGCGCAGCTCGCGCCCGCGTTCATTGGCGGTCTGATCTGGCGCCGTGCCACCGCCGCCGGCGCGATCGCCGGCATGGGCGTCGGCTTCGCCGTCTGGGCCTATACCCTGCTGCTGCCGAGCATCGCCGATGCCGGGCTGATCGCCCCCGATCTCCTCACCGCCGGCCCCTGGGACATCGCCGCGCTGCGGCCGCAGCATCTGTTCGGCCTCGATCTGCCGCCGCTGGTGCATGGCGTGATGTGGAGCCTCGCACTCAACGTGCTCGCCTTCATCGGCTTCACGCTGCGGCGGCGTCCGGCGCCGATCGAACAGTTGCAGGCCAACCTGTTCGTGCCGAGCGAACTCGCACCGATCGCGCCAACCTTCCGGCTGTGGCGCTCCACCGTCGCGGTCGACGAACTGATCGCCACCGTGGCGCGCTATCTCGGCGAGGAGCGTACCCGCGCCTCGTTCGAGAATTTCGCCACGGCGCGGCGCATCAGCCTCGACCCGAAGGCCGATGCCGACATGCAGTTGCTGCGCTATGCCGAGCATCTGCTGGCCTCGGCGATCGGCACCGCCTCGTCGCGGCTCGTTTTGTCGCTGCTGCTGCGCAAGCCGACCGTCTCCACCAAGGCAGCGTTGAAGCTGCTCGACGATGCCAACGCGGCGATCCAGTACAATCGCGAAATCCTGCAGACCGCGCTCGACCATGTGCGCCAGGGCATCGCCGTGTTCGACCGCGACCTGCAACTGATCTGCTGGAACCGGCAGTTCGGCGATGTGCTCGATCTGCCACCCGCCCTCACCCGTGCCGGCGTGCGGCTCGACGAAATCCTGCGCTACAACGCGGCGCGTGACACTTCGGCGCCCGACGTGATCGAGAAGCGCGTGCACACGTTGCTCGAACGCTACACCGAGGCGGGTGACGCCTTCATCGAGCGGTTCGCCGAACGCGGGTTGTTCATCGAAGTGCGCGCCAACCGCATGCCGGACGGCGCCATCGCCACCACCTTCACCGACATGACGCCAAGCGTCGAAGCGGCCGAGGCGCTGGAGAAAGCCAACGAGACGCTGGAGCGGCGCGTGCGCGAACGCACCGAGGAACTGACGCGGCTGAACGCGGCGCTGGCCCGCGCCAAGCGCGACGCAGAGGAAGCCAACACCTCGAAGACGCGCTTCCTCGCTGCCGCCAGCCACGACATCCTGCAGCCGCTCAACGCGGCGCGGCTCTATGTGACGAGCCTCGTGGAGCGCCGCAGCACCGGACCCGACAGCCAGTTGGTCGGCAACATCGACGCCTCGCTGGAAGCGGTCGAGGAAATCTTCGGCGCGCTGCTCGACATCTCGCGGCTCGATGCCGGCGTGCTGCGGCCGGAGCCTGCGAGTTTCCGGATCGATCAGTTGCTGCGGCAGATCGAGGTGGAATTCGCGCCGATCGCCAGCAGCAAGGGGCTGGAACTGGTGTTCATGCCCTCGCATCACGTGATCCGCTCGGATCGCCGCATGCTGCGCCGACTGCTGCAAAACCTCATTTCCAACGCGATCAAATACACGCCGAAAGGTCGTGTGCTGGTCGGCTGCCGCTTGCGCGGCGATCAGTTGCGCATCGACGTGTTCGATACCGGCGTCGGCATCCCCGAGAGCCAGCACAAGACCATCTTCGCCGAATTTCACCGGCTCGATCAGGGCGCACGCATCGCCCGTGGTCTCGGTCTTGGCCTGTCGATCGTCGAGCGGATCGCGCGGGTGCTGCAACACGACATCGACATGGATTCCAGGGTTGGCGGCGGTACGCGCTTCTCGATCACGGTGCCGCTGTCGGACGCGACGCCGGCACATCTGCCGAGCACCGTGCAGCCGGACGCGGACACCAGCCAGTTGGCCGGGACAATCGCCGTCTGCATCGACAACGAACCGGCGATCCTCGACGGCATGGAGACGCTGCTCGGCGGCTGGGGCTGCCGCGTGATCAAGGCCAGCGACGCGGCAGCGGCGCTGGTGACCATCGAACAAAGCGGGCTGCGCCCGAACGGCTTGCTGGTCGATTATCACCTCGACCACAGCAACGGCATCGCCGCGATCGCACGGGTGCGCCAACATCTGGGCGAGGATCTGCCGGCGATCCTGATCACCGCCGATCGCAGCCCGCGGGTGCGCGACGAAGCCCGCACGCACGGGATTCAGGTGCTGAACAAGCCGCTCCGCCCCGCCGCGCTGCGGGCACTCCTCGCGCAATGGCGCGTGCAACGGATCGCCGCCGCGGAGTAGCCGCGCGACTCTTGACTTTCTTCCTATATGCCTATAATCCTATCTCTGTCCTGTTCACGAGGGGCGTCATCATGAGGCGTCTTGATGGTGGAGCAGGACGCGGCGCCCGCGCTGCGGTTCGCACCCGCATGTCCGGGACGCCTTGGGTTTGCCGTCCGCCCCAACTAAGTGGGGCCGCCCAGAGCAAAGGGCTGGACGGGGTAGGACGAATGCGGGCCAAAGCCCGCAGGAACCGGTGGGGTCCGATCCCGCAAGGATCGACAACTCCATCTGTCCGCGCCCCGGAAG